>NZ_FMAG01000001.1:634529-1498006 GCF_900094585.1 Martinezella multihospitum | reverse complement strand
GTCTCATCGTGACGTTCAAGCCAATCAAGAACGAAGTTTCCGCCAATAAAGCCGGCACCACCGGAAACCAGCATTGTCATCGAAGTTCCATTTCTCGTCTTAATCATAATATCATAATGAAATAGATAGCGCAGTGCTTATATCGGCGAGCGATAACTCACAATCGAATAGTCAGCTTGCCCTCAAATCCGGCGACCCAATCTTGCTGGCAGAGACCTATCCCAGACATCTCCAAAATTCAACCTATTAATATGCCACACACAACCTATAGCGGAACAAATTAGGCCTTCGCCGAAATGAGGCGAAGCGTCACCAACTCGCGCCAGCTTATTCCGCGTCAATCGAGCATCTCCTAGCACTCTATCTCGGTCGATTGTCGACAAAGTACCATTGCTCCGGATATTTGCGCACAATCGGTTCGATCATCTGGTTCAAACGGTTTACATCCTCGATGAACTGGCCCTGCGTTTCCTCTGCTTCAGGCCATACGAACGGCTCCATTACTCGGAGCGTGAAATTCGCGCCCCTCTCCCGTACAATATAAACCGGATAGATCAATGCATTCGTTTTGCGAGCCATTCGCGCGATGAGTGCATAATTGCCCTCAAGATGGGCGGGCCTGTCGAAGAACGGCGCGCGGATGTATCCGTTGAAACCTTCGTCACAGAACATCAGCAGATTGCCGCCGTTCTCTAGGATTCTCAAGGCCGGGCGCACGAAGCTACGGCCGGGTTTCAGAATGCCCAGGCCGGCGCCCTTGCGCAGCCGGTTGACGATATAGTGGCGTGAGCGGCGTTTGGGCGGATCGTAGTTCATGGTGACGTCAAGTCCCATATCGAGAAGGCAATGCCAGAGTACCTCCCAGTTGCTGATATGCGGCGCGATGAAGATCACCGGTCCTTTGCTGCAGCGCTCAACCAGCCTTTCGGTACCAATCATGCGGACGTGCCGCCGTGCCAATCTCGGCACGACGGAATATTCCGCCATCTGCCGCCCCTGAGAATCGGCATAGGCGTTGAGGAGGCGATCAAGCTCCGCATCGCCAAGCTCGGGCCTTATCATCTTGAGATTGGCTGCAGCACGCGCGTAAGCACCCTTGTGGAAGCGTGGCGCCAGCAGGCGCCCGAGCCAGCCGCCGAGATCGGAGCAGACGCTCGCCGGCAGTAGCATGAAGGCAAAATAGAGGAAGAGATCTACGGCGTTGTCGATATTCTCATAAAGCCAATAGCGCAGAAACGCCTTGCGCCGGTCGCCGCCAGCTACGAAATCGGCAAGGGGCGGAGCTTTCGGCGGCTCATAGGTCCACGCCTTGCGCTTGCCGGCGGTGACTTCTTTATCGGTCTCGGTGGTCATCCCCGGCGCCTATGCAGTGTCACGGGTATGCCCTCACGCGGACGCAATGTCAGGCGGCATTGCGGTTGAACTTTATGCCCATCCCTGATCCGAACGCGAAAACGCTGGGCCAGGATCGCCAGGCAGAGGATCGCCTCGGTGAGGCCGAATTGCAGACCGGGGCATACGCGCGGGCCGGCGGCGAAGGGAATATAGCTGTAGGGCGCCGGCCGCGCCGCGCCGAGGAAACGCTCCGGATGAAAGCGATGCGGTTCAGGGAAGAGCGAATCCGTGCGATGCAGTATCCATGGCACGATCAGAACCAGCGCTGCCTTGCGTACCTTCACGTCGCCGATCTGGTCCGGCTCGGCCGCCTGGCGTGCCAGGATCGGCACCGGGGGATAGAGGCGTAACGTCTCTTCGATGACCGCACGGCACCAGTCGAGGTTCGCGACATCATCGATGGAAGGAACCCGATCGCCGCAGACAGCGTCGATTTCCGCATGGATCGCATCCTCCACCCAGGGCGCACCTGCGAGCAGATACCAGGCCCAGGTCAGTGTTGCCGCGGTGGTTTCGTGGCCGGCCATGAAGATGGTCGCAGCCTCGTTGCGAAGCGCCACGACATCGAGTTTCAGCTCGGGGTTGCGCTGCTGCCGTCGGATCAGCAGCTCGACCATCGAACTGTTGTCACCCTTGCCGGCCAGATGATCTTCGATCACCTGATCGATGATCCGGTGAATGCGTTTCACCGATCGGCTCAAGCTCGGCGTCTTGATGATCGGCAGCCCCTCATCGAAGCCGAGAAAATAGCCGAAATTGACAGAATCGACAAGCGACTGGTAGCTCGCAAAGCCTTCGGTGACGGCATTGGCGCTCTCCTCGCCAAGATCATTGCCGAAGACGCTGCGGGAGATGATCTCCGCCGTCAGCCCGGCCATCTCGAACAAGGCATTGACCTCCGCGCTTTCGCCCAGGCTTTGCCAGCGGTCGGCAAGCTCGCTTGCCGTGCTCTGCATGATCGCGCCGAAGGCCGGCACGCGGTTTTTATGCACGATATCGGAGACCAGCGGCCGGCGCTGCTTCCAGGTCTCCTTGTCGGAAATGAACAATCCATCACCCAGCAGATATTCCAAGGCGCGCCGCATCTGCGGCGTCTTGCGCTCGAAATTCTCATGGCGCTTGGCAACCACATAGCGGATAGCCTCGGGCGAATTGACGATGATGAGCTGACGCCCCAGAAGCTTGAACTCCGCCACATGCTCGCGATAATCCGCGCGACGCCAGATCGATAGAAAGTCGCTGCGCGCCTGCAGCATGAGCTTCAGTGGCTGGCCGGGCTTTCCGCTATAATAGGCGGCGTGGGCCGGCTCGAAATATTGCGACGACTGATCGGCGTATTCGACGATTTCGGTTTTCTGATCAAGCCAGGCCAGCATAGCGGTGCAGAACTTTCGCGCCTTGCGGCCGGTAACGATGTGAAAACGGCCGAACGCCACGACGCACGGTCGTGGTCACTATATTCATTTCGCAACCGCAGAAAAGCCCCCACTCAACCAGAGTGGAGGCTCTTCCTTGCCTTTGAAAGCGCTGCGCCTAGATGGCTTCCAGCATGAACAGCTCATCGAGTGTCTGGCGCCTGCGGATCAGCCGATGTGTCTCACCGTCGATCAGGATCTCCGGTGCGTAAAGGCGGCTGTTATAGTTCGACGACATCGTTGCGCCGTAAGCGCCGGCGCCATGAAACACGAGATAGTCGCCGACATGGGTTTCGGGCAGATCGCGCGTTTCTACCGTGCCATTGTCCGTCTGCGTGAAGACATCGCCCGATTCGCAGAGCGGGCCTGCGACGACTGTTGGGAAGATTGTTCCGGCGGCATCGCGAGGCGCCTTACCTGCAATGACCGAGATGTGATGGTAGCTGCCATACATGGCCGGTCTGGCGAGATCGCTGAAACCCGCATCGACAAGTACGAAGCGGTTGCGGCCCATCATCTTGACGGCTCTGACTTCAGCTAGCAATACGCCCGAATCCGCCGTCAGGAAGCGGCCCGGTTCGATCTCCAGCCGGATTGGATGGCCGAAATGCGCCTCGATCTCGCGCCGCGCCTTATCCCAGAGCGAAAAATAATGCGCCGGATCGATCTCTTCTTCACCCTCCCTATAGGGCACGGAGAGACCGCCGCCGGCCGAGATGGCCTCGATATCGACATCCAGCGCGCGGCAGAATCCGATCATCGCACCGCAAACGCGCTGCAGATGCCCATAGTCGACACCGGAGCCGATGTGCATGTGCAGCCCGACAAGCTTCAGCGAATATTGGCGCGTCAGCGCCACCGCCTCCTGCAATTGCTCGAACCAGATGCCGTGCTTGCTGGTTTCGCCGCCGGTGTTGGTCTTTTTGCTATGGCCATGCCCGAAGCCGGGATTGATGCGCAGCCACACCCTATGACCAGGCGAACGCTCACCCAGCTGATGCAGCATGTCGATGGAACCGATATTCACCTCGACCTTGTCGGCAATGACGCGTTCCAACGTCGGCCGGTCGAAGACATCGGCGGTGAATACGATCTCCGCAGCTCCCGACGCATTACCGGCAGAAAAACCCGCCCGCATCGCCCGATCGATCTCGCCGAGCGAAACGGCATCGACCCGCACGCCCGCCCTGCGCATCTCTTTCAGGATGTGAATGTTCGAACAGGCCTTCTGCGCATAGCGAATGACATCGAAGGCGGAGAGTTGCGCGATGCGTCGGCGGATCGCGGCAGCATCATAGATCCAGAGCGGCGTTCCGTATTCGGCGGCAAGCGCGCTCAGCGTTTCATTGGAAGGAATGGTCATCTTGTCTCAATCGGTCTGGCGGGAATAGATCAACGATGAATAATAGTACGGGCGGAGCGACCGTGTCACTCCACCCCTTTCGTGATGTAACGATGCTGCGGCTGGCTAGCGCCTGGCGGCGGCAAGTGCCTGCTTGAGATCGGCAATGACTTCCCTGGCCGAGTGCAGGCCGACGTTCAGGCGGATCGTGCGGTCGCTGACGCCGAAGCGCGCGAAGACATTGGTCTCCGGCGAGATGCTGAGCGCTGCCTTTGCCGGTACGACGAGGCTTTCCGGTCCGCCCCAGCTGACGCCGATACGAATGAGGCGCAACGCATCGACGAAATCGGCCACATCGATGCGGTCCGAAACCTCGAATGAAAACAGCCCACCGAAGCCGCTGAAGGTGCTCTTTCCGGCATGGTCGCCGAGTGCCGGATGCATGACGTTGGTCACATCCGCATGGGCATCGAGCCAGGACGCTACTTCCAGCCCGGCTTCATGGTGATGGCGCATGCGGAATGGCAGGGTCTCGAGATTACGCAGCACGAGCCATGCCTCGAACGGCGCAAGCTTCGCACCCGTATAGGGATAGATTTCGCTGTTGATCCGGTCGATATGCGCCTTCGAGCCAGTGACCAGACCTGCCACCGTGTCGCTCTGTCCGCCGAGATATTTCGAGGCGGCGTGGATGACGATATCGATACCGACGGAGAGAGGCTTCTGATAGAGCGGCGTGGCCCAGGAATTGTCGACCATCGTTACGACGCCATGGCGGCGAGCGGCCTCGGCGATCACAGTCAGATCCTGCAGTTCGAAAACCATCGAGGTCGGGTTTTCGAGATAAGCGAGCTTGGCACCGGGAAGTGCGGCAAGCATGGCTTGCGTATCGGTGCCGTCGATATAGTCGACGACAACGCCGAAGCGCTTCAGCACCTTTTCGAAGAAGCGGAAGGCGTCGCTATAGACGTGCCGCACGGTGACGATACGGTCGCCGGGTCCGACGAAGGCGAGAACCGCGGCAGCAATTGCGCCCATGCCGCTCGAAAAGGCACGCGCCTCTTCCGCGCCCTCCATCTCGGCGATCTTGCGCTCCAGAAGCCGCACGGTCGGATTGTCACCGCGCGAATAGATCGGCTTCTTCGAACGGCCGGCAAAGACGTCCTCCAGCTCCTTGTAGCTATCGAACAGAAAGAGCGATGTCTGGTAGATCGGCGGCACGGCCGCATCGAACGGATCGTCGCGCGGCGGCATCAGCGCATCTGGAATGGCGTGGCGGTAGGCATCGAATCTTGGCGTCTCGTTCATGGCGTTCCTCTTGGGTCAGGAGTGAAGTGTCGATTGGCCAACAAGGCGGCCCGGTGCGTCGGCCGGCAGAATGGTGAGCCATTCCCTCCATCCGACAAAGCCGCCGAGGATGGCAGCAAGAATGGCGGCGGTAGCGGCGGCAACGGAGACGCCGGCAAAGCCCATCCAAAGCGGCAGCAGGAGCAGAAGCGGGATCAGCAGATAGCCCTGCGGTGCAAGCCCTACGAGCGCAGAGAGACCTGCCCTGCCCCGCGATTGCAGCATGACGAGCAGGACGGATTGAAAGGCCGCAAGCGGAAAGATCGGAAAGAGAGCCTGCAGCCAAGCTACCGCCTCATCGACGACGTCCTGTTTATCCGTGAACAGGCGTGCGATCGGCTCGGCAGCCAAGAACAGCAAGATGGAATAGAGCAATGCGACCGGTATCGTCACGGCCAGCATGAAACGGATGGCGGCTTTCAGCCGCTCGGTATCGCCAGCGCCGAAGGCATGACTGACGACGCTCTGGGCGCCTAGGCAAAAACCAAACAATGGAAGCTGTCCCAAAGTCATCAGGCGGATGGCAATCGCGGTTGCGGCGACACCGGTATCGCCGCCATGCACTGCGGCCTCCCGCATCAAGACCAGAAAGCCGAGACCCGTGACAATGCTTGTTGCGGCAGCGGGAAGGCCGATCCGCGCGATCGGCCAAAGCAGTTGCCAGCAAATCGCCCCGCCGGTCACGCTCACAGTTCCCCATCGGCGCAAGAAGTAGACGGCATAGCATGCCAGGGCCGCAATGGACGAAACAATGGTTGCGAGTGCCGCGCCGGATGCGCCGAGCTTAAAGAGAAAGATGAAGACGGGATCGAGAACCGCGTTCAAGGCGAAGCTCGCGATCAGCACGATCATCGAGAAGCGTGAATTGCCCTCGGCGATCGCTATGAAATCGCAGATGGCCTGCAAAAGCCCGAGCGTCACCCCGAAAGCAAGCAGCCGCCCATAATCGAGCCCAGGGGCGAGGAGATTGTCACTGGCGCCAAGTGCGCCGACAAAATCCGGCAGGCCGAGATAGATCAGGATCGATAAGAGGATGCCGAGCGGGATCGTCGCCGCGAGTGCTGTCGTGGCGACCGACGCCGCGGCTTTGAGATCCCCTTCGCCAAGATAGCGCGCCAGCAGCGTGGCGAGCCCGATACCCAGCCCCTGACCGGCAGCCGCGACAAGCAGAAACAACGGCATGACCAGACTGATGCCTGCCAGCACATCCGGGCCGAGCGCTCCCAGGAAGATCGCGTTGATCGCATGATGGCCCGCACTGGCGGCCAGTCCAGCCACGGCCGGAAGCGCGACCGCCAGAACGAGCCGCTTGACGCGCGGATCGTTCATATCGACGGCTGTTGTCATCAGGCGCCTCGCGCCAGCGAGCCAAGGACAGGCTGCCCATCTTCCGTGGGCAAGCCGGTGAGATCCGGCAGCAGCAGCCGGTCCATGAAGAAGCGCTCGCGCAGGAGCATGACCAGCAGCGACTTCTTGTGCGGGAACTGAATATGCTTGACCTTGGCGAAGCCGGAACGGTCAAGATTGCGGATCTGCTGGACGTGATGATGGATCGGTTCGCCGACGATACGGCGGGTGCGTGGATCGGCCAGGAACATGTAATGCATCAGCGATGGCAGCCAAGCGCTGACGAAGGCTTTCCCGCGGAAATCATCCTCACCGATTGCCACATGCCAGCCGCGATCATAGCCATCGGCATCGTAATGCGGTCCGATCCTGTCTTCCTTCGCCCAATAGAGTTCGAAGTAGCCGAAGGGCACGCCGCCGAAGGTTCCGATCAGCGGCAGAGTGCGCGGATCGGCAAGGCGGCCTGCGATGAAATCGCGATGATAGGAAAGATCACCGCTGTCTTCCCATATGGCGGCAACCCTCGGATCGTTCATCCAGCGATGGAAATGCGGAAGATCGGCCTCGACATCGGCGACATGAAAGCCAAGCTGCGTGTTCAGCCAGGGAATGAAGCGGCTATAGACGCGGCCGGCGGGCTTCGGCGGCCGCTGCGGATGAAGGGCACCATTCGTCAGGGCCGGCAATTCAGGATAGGCTTTGGGTGCACTTCCGAGCCAGGATCTTGCCTGCTGGAAAAAGGATTCCGGCCGCACGATGAGGCGCTCGCCGCCGTGTTCGATCGCGCCGGTCTCCAGCAGTCGCTTTGCAAGATCATCATCCGCAAGCGCGATCTCGAAGCAAATCAGATGCGGATTGCATGCCAAAACGGCTTCCGACACGGCGTTGACGATATCCTCGCTAGAAAGCGGCGAAACTGCCGTCGAGATTGCATCAAAGACCAGGAGATTGGTGGCCGGCCCCGATAGATGACCTGAGGCCACTTTCACTCCGTGATGCTCGACACGGAAACTCCCCGGCACAGGCCCTGCCGATATAATGAGAGGTTGACCGCAGGCAAGCGCACTGCTCTCAAAGCCCGAAGCCGGCAGGCGCAGATCAAAGGATCTCTCCGCCGCCCTATCGCTCCTGATTGCCAGGGAAGCATCCATATTTCATCTCCATATCTTCAGAACCACGCCGGCTGAGATCGGCAGGGCAAGCACAGCGCTAATTCTGCGGTGACGAACGGCATCGGCAAGAATTCAAAATATTTTCCGAAAATATTTTTTTTGAAAATCTCCTGAATTTTCCCAAACACCGTTCGTCATGCAGCTGCGTCGATGTAATTTCCGGATTATCCGAGTTTATCGGCGCCATAAGTCAGAGATATCAATCGATTAAACTCAATATCTTCCACAGATATTGAGAGGTATACGTTATTGTATTTCGATTGATTAGATATGTATTTCAGTACATTCAGGGAGAATGGCGAAGAAATGACTGTCCATGATCGGAACGCCAAGGCAGCAAACGACTCGGATTACCTCGCCAAATGCTCGCTATCGCCAGCACAGTCACGTATCTGGCTCCTGTCGGAGACGGGTAATGAAGTCGTCTACGGGCGACAAATACTCGCGATCGTCTTTCCCTCGACCTCTCTTAACCTCGCACGCGAGGGTCTATCAAAACTTTCTCGGCAACATCCCCTCATCACCTCTGAATTCGAGGCACGGGCAGGCGGCGCCGTTCAGCAGATCCTGAGGAACGACCGTTTCGTCGAGATCATCGAGACGAAGTTGGCTGCGGGCGAGAACCTGGACGAGGCGCTGACCACGACTGCCACGGCAGAACAAGCCCGCCCGATCGACCTTACCAATGGCAATCCAGCCCGCTTCATCCTCCTGACGCAAGAAGGGCGGGCGGTGGGTACCTTATTCTCCCTCCACGCCATCCTTGCCGACGTTGCGGCGCTCGACCTGCTTGCGACAGATTTCCTTTGCAATATCGACGGTCATTCCCCAGAGGATATCGCAGAGACCGTGCTGTCCGACGCCGCGTCGTGGATGATTACCAATGGCGCACCACGCCACGCGGCACCGGAGCTGGTCGACTTCTGGTTCCAGCGGCTGACCTCTCAAGAGAACATTGCATCGCTCCTGCCGCAAACATCGGCGGGACAGAACACGGTCGACGAGGCATGGTTCGAGCATATGCTTGAAGTGCCGGTACAGTCGTCCGCTGACACCTCCGGCGACATGCTTGCCGCCCTCGGGATCGCCCTGCGGCGCCATACCGGATACGGCACTCAAAGGATCGGCCTGGTCACGCGTCCGAAAAGGCAGAAAGTTGCCGCTCGCAGCGAGGACGTGTTGATCCTGATGCCGGAACTCGACGGCACCATGACGCTCAAGGAGGTTCGCGACGCATTCGTCAAGGAAATCGATACGGCGACCGGGCAATCCCTGCCCTTCGAGGCTCTTGCCGATGCGCTGATACGGCGGGACGAACTCTTCGACACTACGGGCCTCGTCAAGACGCTCCTTGATGTGCGTCCGCCCCTGCGCCTCATGGAAGCAACCTCGAACGAAGTCAGGCTGCGCAGCCCCATCGAACCGTCGGCGCGCCGCGATGCCGATCTGGTCGTTACCGTTTCCCCGGCATCCGTCGGCAAGCTTCGCATCAGCATCGGCTTCGACCCGCAGAAGCATGATCGAAAGCAGACCATACGCTTCGCTGACGATCTTTCCATTGCGCTTGCGCAGTTGCATGCCAATCCTGGTGCGCAGGTCAAACATATCCCCTTCGTGTCGCCGGAAGAGCTGGACAGGCTTTCTGCGCCCTATCCCGACGCGCCGGAGCCCGATGACGGCACGCCTATCCATGAGGTCATCTCCGCGCAGGCGAAACGACGGCCGAACGCCTTTGCCGTCGCACAGGGCGAAAAATCGATCGCACATGGCGAGCTCGAAGCTGCCGCCAACCGGCTGGCACATCGGTTGATCGCGATGGGGATCGGCCCAGAAAAACGCGTTGCCATCGCCCTTGAAAAATCGATCGACGCCATCATCGCCATTCTTGCCGTCTTGAAGTCGGGCGGCGCCTTCACGCCGGTCGAGCCGGATCATCCCGAGGCGCGCAATCGTCACATCCTGACGGCCCCGGGCCTCTCGCTCGTCATCTCCCGCGCAAAGCACATCGCCAACCTGCCGAGCGATATCGCCACACCCTATCTCAATCTCGATGCCATCGACCTGTCCGCGGAGAGCGTCGACGCACCGGCAACGACCATTGCCCCGCAGCAACTTGCCTATGTGATCTACACCTCCGGCTCGACAGGCGTGCCGAAGGGAGTGGCGGTCGAGCACGGCCCGCTCGCCCACCATTGCAAGGCGACCCTGCGCATCTACGAGATGAGCGAGGCATCCTGCGAATATCCCGTACTGCCCTTCACCTCGGACGGCGGCCATGAGCGCTGGATGGTGCCGCTGATGGCAGGTGGTGGCGTGGTGCTGACGCAAGACAAGCTTGCGACACCGGAAGATGCCTTTGCCATGATGAAGCGGCACGGCGTCAACAATGCCAGCCTGCCCACAAGCTATGTCCGCGGCCTTGCCGAATATGCGGGCGAGAACAGCGAAATCCCGCGGCTGCGGCTCTATTCCTTCGGCGGCGAGGCGCTGTCGCAGGCGGTGTTCGACATGATCACCGAAAACCTGAAGGCGCAGCTGCTGATCAACGGCTACGGCCCGACCGAAACGATCATGACGCCGATGATCTGGAAGATCCCGGCCGGAACCCGCTTCGAGGGGACCGTCGCGCCGATTGGCCGCGGCGTTGGCGATCGGCGCATCTATGTGCTCGATGCCGACCTTGCGCCGGTTCCGGTCGGCGTGATCGGCGAAATCTATATCGGCGGCAGCGGCCTGGCACGCGGCTATCTCGGCCAGCCGGAGCTGACGGCGGATCGCTTCATTCCGGATCCCTTCACACCTGGCGGACGACTGTACAAGTCGGGTGATCTCGGCCGCTGGCGCGAGGACGGCATCGTCGAATTCGCCGGCCGCGTCGATCACCAGATCAAATTGCGTGGCTTCCGCATCGAGCCTGGCGAGATCGAAGCCGTGCTGCGCTCCGATCAGCGTGTCGCCGAGGCGGTTATCCTCCTGCACAATGACGGCGGACGGAGCTCGCTCGTCGCCTATGTTGTGCCGCGCGAGGGCGAGAGCTTGAGCGTGACCGAACTGCGCCGCACCGCCATGACCGCCCTGCCCGATTACATGGTGCCGCAGACCATCATGCTGATCGACAGGCTGCCGATGGGGCCGAACAGCAAGCTGGATCGCGCCGCCCTGCCCGCACCTCGTATCGAACGCGAAATGGCAGCACCCGCCAATGACAGGGAAAAAGCGATCCTGGATGTCTGGAAAGACATCCTCGACATCGGCGATATCGGCGTCACGGAGAATTTCTTCGATATTGGCGGGCAATCGCTGATGGCCGTGCGCATCGTCTCGCGCCTGAAGATGCGCCATCCCGAATGGCCGCTGTCGATCGCCGACATGTTCAACCATCCGACGGTTCGCGACCTAGCACTGGCGATCGACGGCAGCCGCGACGAGGCCGGCGTCGATGTGGTCTATCTTCGTCGTAACGGCGACCGGCCGGCGCTCTATTGCTTCCCGGGCCTGCTCGTCAGCACGCGCGAATATATGCGTCTCGTCGATTATCTCGGCCCTGAACAGCCGGCGACCGGCTTCATCTGCTATTCGCTGACGGAAACCAAGACGCTGAGCACCCGCGTCGAAGACATTACTGCGCGTTACGCCGAAGCCGTGCGCAAAAAGGCCAATGGCCGGCCTTGCGCCTTCCTCGGCTGGTCGTGGGGCGGGCTGCTCGCCTATGAGGCCGCCCGGCAGCTCGGCAACGATATCGATCTGCGCATGATCGGTATGGTCGATGTCTGCGACATGGACGAGGAGTTCACCGTCGGCATCATGCCGCGCTTCGAAGACGGCATCCGCGATCGCACCCATGCCGCCGTGCAGAGCTGGCTTGCCACCACGCCGATGCGCGAAGACTGGAAGAGGCTGTTCGCCGCCATGAACGAGGAGGTTTACGAACAGTTCCTCCACCATGTCGTCAAGCATAACGTCAAACTACCGACGGATGGTCCCGATATCGGCTCGGAAGAGCATACGTTCTGGATTCTCATCGACAACGCGATGATCTTCCGTAACTACCGCCTGGAGCAATCCGATTTCCGCATCCATGCCTTTGCGGCCGAGGATTCTCTCACGCGCGCCCTCAACGTCATCGACTGGCGGCGATATTCTCCGAATGCAACGGCATCGGAGATCGTCACCGGCACCAACCATTTGACGATCATCGGCAAGACGCCCTTCCATCAGCGTTTCGCCCGGCGGCTCGATCATGCCTTTGCGCCGGCGCCACTGTCCAAAGACACCGTCAAGTAACCCCTCTTCGACATCATTCTGGAGCTGCATCATGACATCGCACGTGCTCGACCTCGCCGGGGCCGGTATCGGTCCCTTCAACCTCAGCCTTGCCGCTCAGCTCGATTCCATACCGCAACTTTCCGTCCGTTTCTTCGAACGGCGCCCATCCTTCGCATGGCATCCGGGAATGATGCTGCCGGGCGCGGAAATGCAGACATCCATCCTCAAGGATCTGGTGACGGCCACCAACCCGACAAGTCCGTGGAGCTTCCTCTCCTATCTTGTTGCACATAAACGCTTTTATCAGTTTCTCAATGCGGAGTATGAAGCCGTACCTCGCAAGGAATTCGCCGACTATCTCGGATGGGTCGCACGCGGACTGACGTCGCTTCGCTTCGGCGCCAGCGTCCGAGAGGTCCATGCCAATGACGGCTTTTTCTCCATCGCCACCGACAATGGCGCGATCAGCGCTCGCAATCTCTCCGTCGGCGTCGGCAAGATAGCGTCTCGTCCGGCCTGGGCCGAACAGCTGCCAAAATCGATGACCTTCCACAGCAGCGAAGCAACGCAACGTATCGGTGATGTCAGAGCGCCCCGTGTTGCCGTCATCGGCGGCGGCCAAAGCGGCGCCGAGATCGTCGATGCCCTCCTGGACCTGAACGCCGTTTCGTCCATTCACTGGATCAGCCGCCGGCCGAATTTCGAACCGCTCGATGCGACGCCGTTCACCAATGAGCTCTTCACGCCAAGCTATATGGAGCGCTTCCACGGACTTCCCGAGGAACTGCGGCTCACTCACACACGCCGGCAGGTGCTGGCGAGCGACGGCGTTTCCGCCTCCACTTTGAAAAAGCTCTATCGCCGCCTCTACGAGCGAAAGCTCGATGCCGCCGGTCACCCCGATCACGGCATATCGCTGCGCCCCTTCCGCAACGTCATCGCAGCCGAACAGGATGGTCCCGAAATCACGCTGACCATGCGCAACGGCTTCGATGACAGTATCGAAACACTGATGGTCGATATGATCGTCTTTGCGACCGGCTATCGCTTTGTGCTTCCGGAATTCCTACATTCGCTCGAAAACCGCATCGAGCTCAGCTCCATCGGCGAGCCGGTGCTGGAAAGCGACTTCTCGCTGGCTTGGGACGGGCCGCGCGAGAACCGCATCTTCGTTCTCAATGCCGGACGCCATAGCCACGGCATCGCCGAACCGCAGCTCAGCCTCGCCGCATGGCGCAGCGCCGTGATCGCCAATGCATTGCTCGGTCGTCCGCATTTCGATCTCGATCAGCTCGATCCCATCGTACAGTGGGAAACGCACGGGCAGTCGTCGAACCTACCCTCTCACATGGGACAGGCAGCGGAATAGGTGAAGATGGGCCAACCGGGGGAAGAGACGGCGCAGGTGGAGCTTCATAGCCTGCACCTGTCTGACGGGCTTGCCGTACCGGTCTCGATTTTGAGCGAGGCGGAAAAAAGCCGTGCCGCAGCATTCAGATCATGCTCGGCGCGGCGCCTTTTCGTTGCCGGACGGGTCTTGTGCCGAAGCGTCATCGCCAATCTGCTCGGCTGCGCCCCGCAAGCACTTTGTCTTGCGATTACCCCTTCCGGCAGACCCTACCTGCATGATTACCCCGACATCGACTTCAATCTCTCGCATACGAAAGACCGCGTAGCGCTCGCGATCTGTCGCGGCGGCCGCATCGGCATCGATATCGAGCGCCTCGATGCGTTTTCGGAGAAGGAAGCCTCCGAGATCATGCCGATGATCCTTTCCGAACAAGAACTCAACCAAGTGTATCAATTGGATGAGCGACATCGCCACGATGTTTTTCTCGCCTGCTGGGTTCAGAAGGAGGCTGCGCTGAAATGCTTCGGCCAGGGTTTTCTGGCCGACCCGCAAAGCGTGATGCTGACGCCAGGAAATACAACCCTAGAAAGCAAAAGCCAGGTATCTGGCGAAGCGATATTCATCCATTCCGGCCGGATCGGCAATGGAGAAACCGGGGATTTTCAATGGGCTATCGCGACCTCAAGGGCTGTGGCACAGCCGCAATGGCAGCATCACAAAAGCGGGATTTTCTTCTAGATTCCATAAAAAGTTAAAATAAAATCAGGTGGATAAACCTTGATTTAGGAGATGCTTCACTTTTCGACTCCGCTATCTTGACTATCATTGTCATGTTTTATAGGTTCCCTCTCAAAAAGAGGGGCACACAGAAATGCAACTTTGGATTTCAGCGAGAGCCCGACATGATTGCCAACCATTTGCAGTCGACTTCCAATGAGCAACTCCAAACAGCACTTCACGCCTATCCGAAGCTCCTCTCCGTCGCACGCAGGATCACAGGCTGCATGAGCCTGGCCGAGGACGTCGTGCAGGAAGTTCTCCTGCAGCTGGTCTCCAAGCCGCTGAAGGAGGATATAGCGGCTCCCGCGCCCTATGTGATGCGCATGGTGCGCAATCTGGCGACCGATCATATGCGGCGCCGGCAATATGAGCGCGGCCTGTTCGTCGAAGAGGAAGTCGGCGGCAATACCTCGGCCTATGGAAGCCCCGAGGAATATCTTCATGAAGCCGAGGCCTACAAGGCCTTCCGCTGCACGGTCGAATCCATGCCCGCCAGAACCCGGAAGTTCTACGAGGAGCACTATTTCGACGATATCCCCCAGAACATCATTGCCAAGGAGGCCGGGGTATCCTGCGCTCTTGTCTGCGGTCTTCTGCGGGAGGCGCATTCGCGGTGCCTCGCCGCCATCTCGCTCGAAGCCGACCATGCTTGCGCCGCAAGCAGCAACCACAGACGAAACAGAACAACACGGGTGCGGGAGATGCGGGCCTGATGGCGGTTCGCCGCCATCGCCTGCGAACCGCGCTCCATCGCCAGGAAAGGGAAGAATAGATGCAGGAAACCATCGAGATAACCGAATCCAAAGGCGCCATCTGTCGTGACATCATGTCGGAATTGACCGACTGGTTTACCGACCCCGACGTCATCGAAGCCTGCGCGGGTGCCGTGGAGACCCTGCCGATGTTCGGCTGCGTCGAGGCGGATACGGTTGCCGGCTTCGTTGCGCTGCGCGCCCATCCGCCGGCCGCCATGGAGATTCTCGTGATAGCAACCAGGCGCCGACACCATCGTAGCGGCGTCGGCAGGCGATTGCTGGCAGCGGCCGAGACCTTCGCCCGCTCTTCCGATTGCAAGCTCCTGACCGTCAAGACGCTTGCGCCGCGCGGCAGGGACGAACCGCAATATGAAAAGACTCGTGCCTTCTACGATAGAAACGGCTTCATCCGCGCCGAAATATTCCCGACCCTCTGGCGTGAAAGCGATCCGTGCCTGTTCTTCGTCAAGCCATTGACCTCGATAAACTAACCCGGCCACCTGCCGGCCATCGGAATTTCAGGAAGCCAGCGCGCTTCACCAGGAATGATAATGATCATGAAAGACGAAACGATCACCGGAAACGATCAGAATCACGCAACGGTCTTCACGACGGAAGGCCTGCGTTTCGAGGTCGATGGCAAAACCATTCTTCACCCGCTCGATATCAGCTTCAAGGCGGGCGAGATTTCCGGCCTGATCGGCCACAACGGTTCGGGCAAATCCACGCTGATCAAATTGCTGGCCCGGCAGATTCAGCCGACCAGCGGGCGCATCCTGTTCGATGGCGTAGCCGCCAGCTCCTACGACATGCGCGCCTTTGCCCGCGCCGTCGCTTATCTGCCGCAGGACACCAGCTCGGCTGCCGGCATGACCGTCGAGGAGCTTGTCGCCTGCGGGCGCTATCCCTGGCATGGCGCGCTCGGGCGCTTCACCGATCTCGACCGGGAAAAGGTGGATACAGCAATGAAGCTGACGCATGTCGATACATTGATAGGCCGCACGGTGGATACGCTCTCCGGCGGCGAGCGTCAGCGCGTCTGGATCGCCATGCTGGTCGCTCAGGACAGCCGTTGCCTGCTGCTCGACGAGCCGACATCGGCACTTGACATCGCCCACCAGATGGAAATCCTCGGGCTCGTGCGCGAGCTTTGCCGGACGAAGGATCTGAGCGTCATTCTCGTCCTGCACGATATCAATGTCGCAGCGCACTTCTGCGATCATCTGCATGCGCTGAAGCAGGGCCGTCTCATTGCAGCAGGCCCATCGCCGAGCCTCATGAAGGCTGAAACGCTCAATACGATCTACGGCACCAATATGGGCGTCACCGCCCATCCCGTGCATGGAACGCCGCTAGCTTATGTCATTTGAAAGCAGCTTCGAGAACCTGATGCTCTCCCGCCGCACGCTGCTTGCCGCCGCAGCACTTTTTGCCGTTCCGCAAGTGGGCGTGGCTGCAGAAACCATATCCGGCCCGATCGTTTCCCTAGATTATGGCCTGGCGTCGACACTGCTGGCGCTCGGGGTCACGCCCGCTGCCATCGCCTCGCTTGCCGATTGGGACACATGGGTCGTCGAACCGAAAATGCCTGGTGGTGTCATCGATCTCGGCACCACCAGCGAGATCAATCTCGAGGTCCTGGCAAGCATCAAGCCGGCACTGATCCTGACGACGCCCTATCTCGCTCCATTGAAGCCGCAACTGGAGGCAATTTCGCCCGTCCTGGAACTGACGATCTATGCCGAAGGCGGCGAAGCTTTGCCACGCTCCATCGAGGCGACGCGTCGGCTGGCCGACTTTATCGGCCGGCGGCAACAGGCGGAAGAGTTCCTTGCCCGGTCGGAGCAATTCTTCGACGACTGCGCAAACCGCGTCAAAAAGCTCAACCCTCCTCCATTGGCGCTCATCAATTTCGTCGACCCGCGCCATGCCCGCATCTATTGCGGCGCAGGCCTCTACCAGAATGTCATGAGCAGGATCGGGCTCAAAAACGCCTGGACTAGGCCGGGCGACTACTGGGGCTTCGAGACGATCGGGCTGGAGCAATTGGCAACGCTCGATCAAAGCCTGCGCCTCATCGCATTCGAACCGCTGCTCCCGCCGAACGTCCTCGACAATCTGCAGGATAGTCCGCTGTGGACCGGCCTCCCCTTCGTCAGGGACGGGCGCGTCTCCGTGCTGCCGGGCACATTGATGTTCGGCATGGTGCAGGAAGCAGAGCGCTTCGCGCGCATATTGCTTGACCATCTGGAAACATTCGCATGACCCGCGCCGAAGCAAATAACGTCCTCGGCGCCCCAGCCGTTGCTCTGACGCTGTTCGTGCTCGCCAGCCTGCTTGCCTGGCATCAACTGGCACCTGACCTTTCACGCCTGTTCGAGCAGGAAGCAGGCTACGATCCGCAGCGCCTGCTGCTCATCTACTCGACCCTGCCGAGGATCGTCACCGCCTTGCTGGCCGGTGCCGCACTTTCGCTCTCGGGAAGCCTGCTACAGCAGGTGCTGCGCAATCCGCTCGCCTCGCCCTCCACACTTGGCATTTCCGCAGGCGCCAATCTTGCGCTCGTTGCCGTCATGCTCGCCTTTCCCGCCCTTCAGGGCCTCAGCCGCGACGCCGTTGCCCTCTTCGGCAGCGCCGCCGCGGCGGCAGTCGTTTTCCTGATCGGCGCAAGACGAGGCTTCTCGCCCCTGGCGCTCGTGCTTGCCGGCCTGATCGTCGGCGTCTGGAGCGGCGCGCTGGCCGCCATTCTCGTCCTGATGAACGATCGCTATCTTTCCGGCCTATTCATCTGGGGGGCGGGATCGCTGGCGCAGCAAAGCTGGACCATTCCGCTTTCCCTTCTCCCGAAAATCGCCATCCTCTCTGGCGCGGCCTTGCTGATGGCGCGGCCGCTGGCACTCATGGAACTTGGCGATAGTGGCGCGAGCGGACTTGGCCTGTCGGTCAAGCGCACGCGCATTGCTGCCGTTTGTATTGCAATTGCGCTTGCCGCGATCGTCACCAGCGCCGTCGGCGTCATCGGCTTCATCGGCCTCATCGCGCCGCGCATCGCCCAGCTCGCCGGCGCCCGACAGATGAAGAGCCAGCTCATCTGGTCGCCCCTCATCGGCGCAGGATTGCTGCTGCTGACCGATGAGGCCCTGGTGCTGCTTTCCGGAGCCTCTTCGACCTTCCTGCCGACAGGCGCCATCACCGCATTGCTGGGTGCGCCGTTACTGCTCCTGATGCTGCCGCGCTTGAAGGCCGTGCAGCGCAGTGTGCCGTCCCCCTCTCAGAATGTGAATCGCGCCTTGCGGACACCGCGCGTACTCTTGCTTGCATCAGTTCCGGCGCTCGTCCTTCTCCTGGCCGGCGCGGTCTTCTTCGGGCGCGCACCGGATGGAACATGGACACTCCTGGCCTACCCCCATTGGCCCGAAGTCCTGCCCTATCGCCTTCCACGCATCGCCGGTGCTTTTGCTGCGGGCGCAATGCTTGGCGTCGTCGGCGCCATTCTGCAACGGCTCAGCGGCAATGAGATGGCAAGCCCGGAGGTTCTGGGCATTTCGGCAGGCGCTACCCTTGGCGTCACGGCTGCGCTTTTCCTTCTGCCCGCTCCCGGCATGGCCGCCCAACTGGGCTTCGGTGGCATCGGTGCCTTCGCCGTCCTCATCGCCATTTTCCTGTTCGGCATCCGGTCCGGTTTCGCACCGGAACGGGTACTTCTGACAGGTATCGCGCTCGGAGCCATGCTGGATGCCTTCATCAGCGTGCTGGCCGCGAGCGGCGATCCGCGCGCAATGATCGTGATGCAATGGATGAGCGGATCGACTTATCTCATTGATATACCGAAGGTAATCTCTGCGATGATGGCAGCAGTCGCAGGCCTTGCGCTTGCCTTTCTGACCCATCGCTGGCTCGATCTGCTGCCGCTTGGGACCCAGGCGGCCCAGGCAGTCGGCATTCGCGTCAACTTCGCCCGGGCCTGCCTCTTTGCCCTTGCCGCAGCTATGACCGCAGCCGCCACCCTCGTCGTCGGGCCTTTGAGCTTCATCGGCCTCATGGGACCGCATCTGGCGCGAGAACTCGGCCTGCGGCGTGCCTCCCCCCAGCTTACCGGCGCGGCGCTCGCCGGCGGTGGCCTCATGGTGCTCGCGGATTGGTTCGGCCGAATGATCGCCTTTCCCTACCAGATGCCCGCTGGCCTGGTTTCTGCCCTCGTCGGCGCGCCGCTGCTGCTGATATTGCTGATGAAGCGGCGTAGAACGGCATAGTGGTCGTGAAAGGCGGGCGTTCACTGTCCGAAGCGCTCTGCCGAAATGGCAAGTCAAACGGATGGAAACGCGTCACGCGTTGAGGCCTACGACTGCCTTGCTCATCGCGCCAATGAGATCGAAGTAAGTATCTGATGGGCCTGTGCTCACGCTTCCAGGCAGCGTTTACGAAAGCCGACTTACGGGAAGAGCACTCAAACTTGATTTGGCAAAAGCTGGATAGGAAGCCTTGGGGGAAAAGAGCTCGCCTCTTGACCGGCACCCAGCAGAATAAAGATGGGCGCTGCAAGCCGCAGCGCCCGCAGGAAGCTTACCAGCGATACTTCAATGACGCCGTGATGTTGCGGCCCTGTCCGAGGTAGCAATAGCCCTCGTTGCAGACCGTCAGGCGGCGGTTGGCGATGTTGCGAACATCGACGGATGCCGTCAGGCCCTTATATTTCTGGTCGACCGCGCCGAAGTCATAAGAGACAGCCGCATCCAGATAGACGCTTGCATCATTCTTCGCCGTGTTTGCCGTGCTGGTATAGGTCTCGCCCGTATAACGAATGCCGGCACCGACAGTCAGGCCCTTCGCGGCGGAATCATCCTGGAACGTATAGTTCGACCAAAGGCTGGCGATGTTCTTTGGCGTCACGGCAGGCGCGTTGCCGGCATCGTCGCCACGCGTGATTTCGGAATGGTTATAGGCATAAGCCGCAACCACATCCCAGCCGTCAGTAATATTCGCCCTGGCCTCGAGCTCGATCCCCTTGTTGGTCACCTCGCCAAGCGAAGCGTAAACGAGTGTCAGCGGGTCGACCAGAACCGGCTTGTTCTTCTCGACGAGATGATAGGCAACCGCCGAGAGCAGAATGTCGGTGCCCGGCGGCTGGTATTTCACGCCAAGCTCATACTGCTCGCCCTTGGTGGGATCGAGGATGCTACCGGATGCAGACCGCTGCGTGACCGGATTGAAGGAGGTCGAATAGCTTGTGAAGGGCGCAATGCCATTGTCGAAAAGATAGAGCGCGCCGAGCTGGTAGGAAAATGCATTCTTGTTGAGGCTGTCGTTCGTGGTCGTATCGGTGGAAACAATGGTGGTGTCGGTCGACTGCTTCACCCAGGTCTGACGCCCGCCGAGCGTGAAGCGCCATTTGTCGAGTTCGATCTGATCCAGGGCATAGGCGCCGAACTGCTGCAGACTGGCATCGACCCGGCTGAAATTATAGGCCGGCGTCGGACTCGATACTCCATAGGTCGGATTATCGATATCGAAGTCATAGGCGGGACTGGTCGTTGCATCCATCCCATAGGCGAACGAATCGCTCATACGGGTATAGTCGAGACCGAACAGCATGGTATGGGCAGCCGCACCGGTATTGAATTTGGATTCAAGCTGGTTGTCGACCTGAAAGACATTCATCCTGTCGCCGATCGCGGTCGCATAGCGTTGCGCGACGTCTCCTACCCAATCGAGGGTGCTGAGATAGCGCGATTTCAGGTCAAGATGCGAAAAACGAAGGTTCTGACGGAAGGTGAAGCCGCCGTCGAACTCGTGCTCGAACTGATAGCCGACCTGCTGCTGCTTGGTCCTCTGATAATCGTAATCCGGGTCGCTGTCGCGATAATCGAGAACATTGCCGTCGGGGCCGATCATTGCGCCGACATTGGCATCCGTTTCCGTCGATTGCGCCGAGCCATAGATGGTAATTTTCGTCGTGTCATCCGGCTTCCAGGTGAAGGACGGCTGGATCAGATAGCGGTCATCGGCGATATCGAAATTGGTGTCACCCTTTCGCGCCAGGCCGACGATGCGATACAGCATGCTGTCATCGTCTTGATTGACCCGACCGCCGAAATCGAACATCGTCTGGGCACGATCCGATGTTCCATAGAGAACACCGACCTCCCTGATCGTCTCATCCGTCGGCAGTTTCGATATCTTGTTGACGATACCGCCCGGCGAACCGGCACCATAGAGCACGGACACCGGCCCCTTGATGATCTCGACGCGATCGAGCGCATAAGGATCGGTCCGGAACATCGCATAATTCATGTAGGGCTGGCGCAGCCCGTCGCGATAATCACCGTCGGTCGTGACATCATTGCCGCGAATATAGATCTGGTCGAAGCGCGGATCGAAGCCATAAGAGCCGGTCTGAACGCCAGCCGAATAACGCACCGCCTCGGTAATATCCTGCGCACCGCGCTCTTCCAATTCCTTCCTGGTCACCACCGAAACCGAGCGAGGGGTTTCGACCAGAGGCGTATTGATCTTGGTGGCGCCCTGGCTCTTCTTCGCCGCTACGGTCGTATTATCACTTGCGTCGCTCGATTGGCCGCTGACGACGATCGGCGCGAGCTGGGTGGCATTTCCATTGTTCGCATCGGCCGCAGCGTCCTGCGCGAAGGCATTTCCACTTAAGGCAAACACTGTCGCAAGTGCGGTGGCGCCGCTTGCACGGTGGAATCTCTTACGTGTCAAATTACTGATATAATTATGGGATTTCTGCTTCATAAGCCCTTTGCGCCTGCCCGTTTTGAAAAGATGGCGCAAATTAGTTCGCAGGCGCAGCCGGCGTCAAGAATACATGAGTACAAGAGTCATATTTTTTATTGGTTTCCACTCTCATGTTGCAGAATGGCCCCGGTGGCCGAGCACGGGATTGCGGAAGACACCTGAAAATTGCGCTTAGCAAAGCATTTGGCCCGCTTGCCAAATCGCGCCACCCATAATATGAGAAATTTCATCATCTTTTCGAATATCGGCGCCTGCTGCTCCAGCGCCCCATATGATCGGTCAGCCGGAAAGGCCATGTCGCACACCTCATCACACAATGCCGCTGCCATGCTGGCACCGGTCACCCTTCCCGGCTGCACATTCGCTGACCTGAAGTTTGACAACGCCGATCATCCTCACAGGATCCTTCTCTACCGTCCCGACAAACCGGCACCGCCGGAGGGTTGGCCGATCCTGTACCTGACCGACGGCAACGCCTGTTTTGCGACCGCTGTCGACGCCCTGAAAGTGCAGGCGAGCTATCCGAACGGGACCAATGTCGCGGAAGGCGTGATCGTCGCCATCGGCTATCCCACGGACGAGCCCTATGATCCGCTTCGCCGCTCCTGGGATTTGAGCCCGCCGCCCGGACGGGTCTATCCGCCATTTTTCCCCGATACGCCGGATGTAAGGACCGGCGGCGGCGAGCGCTTTCTGACGCTGATCGAAGACGAGCTCAAGCCCTGGATAGAGCAGCAGCTACCGGTCGACCGCTCACGCCAGACGCTTTTCGGCCATTCGTTCGGTGGCCTGTTCACGCTCTACGCACTGTTTCGTAAACCCAATGCCTTCAGCCGCTGGATTTCCGCAAGCCCAGCGATCTACTGGGAAGATGCCGCTATTCTTTCGATGGAGAGAGAGTTCCTGGACAGGCACAAGGAGCCGCTGGGTACGGAACTGCATCTTTCCGCCGGTCAGTATGAAGGCGAGATCCTCGCGCCCTTCCATAAAGGCACAGCCGAAGAGCAAAAACGACGGGAACGGGCAAAGGAAACGCGCACGGTAGAACTCGCTCGCGACATGGCTGAGAGATGGACCAAACTGGCGTCATCCACAGGAACGATCACCTTTGAGGAATATGCCGGAGAGAACCACATGTCGGTCCTCCCGGTCGCGCTGAACCGGGCCGTACAGATCGCATTTCGAAGAAAGAAATCGATCTGAAATTCATAGGCTTGCGGCCTAAAGTTGCAGCTTGATCTCCGACTAGATATCACTCTTCGTGCATTCGGCGCGACGGAGCGCATTCGGCGTGCATTTCTGGCCTCTTGCGGCACGCCAATCGGTCAAAATTAACCCTTGGTTAACCATAATCACCTTTATTTGCTATAGTGAATACAAGGACTTGATTCCAAAGACCGTCGCGCAATTTGCGATGAATGTGACCACACAGGATTGCCGCGATCTAAGAGATGCATTTTTCAAAGACGATAACGTTGATGATATTGGCCTGCCTCGGCGCCGGCTGCACGACGACCGGCCAGGTTCGTCAGTCGATCGGCGTGGAAACGGTTACGAGTGACAAGGCACTGGCCTTTCCACCGCCCGGCGGACCGGCGATCGTCAATGTGGTCGAGCGCAGGCATGCCAAGGATGTCGAGCAGACGATCGCGCTTTCCACCTCGTCTTCCGTCTCAGGCCAGAATTTCCTCAAGGTTCAGTTTCTTGGGCTAACGGGTTCAAGTCCCGCGCTAGGAAGCCGGCCCTACAATACGATCAGCGAAGGCGCGATTGCTCGCGAAATGGCAGCCGCAGTGCCTGGCGTGCGGCTCGCCCGCTCGGCGACCTTCGTTCAGAACAATTACGGTCCCTTTGGTTATGCCTCCGGCCAGAGCCATGCCGGCGATACCTGTCTTTATGCCTGGCAACAGGTGAAGGCCGGCTTTGCGCCGCCGCAGGATCAGCGTAATTTCGGCATGGTGCAGGTGCGCATCCGGCTCTGCGACGCCCATGCGAGCGAACGCCAGCTGTTGAGCACCGTCTACGGCTATACGATCGCCGGCCATTTTACCGGCGCAGCGCTCAACCCTTTTGGTGCACCGCGCGGCGCTGATGCCGTTTTAGGCAAGCCCGGCGAACCGGTCTATCCCGACGCCATCCCTTATCGCACGGCACCGATCAGCATCGGCTACCAGAACCGCCCGGTCGCACCGCGCCCTACAGCCGTGCGCCGACCGGTCATGACACAGCCGCAGACGGCACCAGTTCTGCCGCCGATGATCGGCCCGCGCGTACCGCTGCCGGATGGGCAGACCGATCAGCCGCAGATGAATGGCGCGAATGGTGCAAGTTCGATGGTTGCGCCGCCGCCTGTAAATACCGCAAGCAATATCATCGTGCCTTTACCGGACTGTAACGGAGCAACTGGCATATCTCAGGGGTGCCGCTAGCGGGCGGCACTGCTTGGGGGCGCCAGGATGGCGTCTGGCAATACCTTTGAAGGGACACCGATGCATACTGCACGCAGCATCTTGATATGGGCCGTGATAGCGCTATGCGGGATCCTGCTGATTACGTTACCGGTCAACCTTCAAACGCAGTTGATTGCCAGCACCGTGGTCGTCACCCTGATGGCGATCATCAAGATCCTCAAGCGTCAGGGAACCTGGCGACTCGTGGCGCTTGCCTTCGGTACCGCGATCGTTCTGCGCTATGTCTATTGGCGCACGTCCTATACGATACCGCCCGTCAATCAGCTGGAAAACTTCATTCCCGGCCTGCTGCTCTATCTGGCGGAAATGTACAACGTCGCGATGCTGATGCTCAGCCTCTTCATCGTCGCCACTCCCCTGCCGCCGCGCACCAGGCGCGCCTCCGAAACCAAGCACTTTCCGAGCGTCGATGTCTTCGTGCCGTCCTATAATGAAGACACCAACCTTCTTGCCAACACGCTTGCCTCCGCCAAGGCGATGGACTATCCGGCCGACAAGCTCAAAGTGTGGCTGCTCGACGATGGCGGCACATTGCAGAAGCGCAATTCGACCAAGATTTTGGAATCGCAGGCCGCAATTGCCCGCCACGACGAACTCAAGCGGCTCTGCGTCGATCTGGATGTCGAATATCTGACGCGCGATCGCAACGAACATGCCAAGGCAGGCAACCTCAACAACGGGCTGGAGCATTCGAGCGGCGAACTGATCGCCGTTTTCGATGCCGACCATGCGCCTGCGCGCGATTTCCTTCGCGAAACCGTCGGCTACTTCGAGGACGACCCGAAGCTTTTTCTCGTTCAGACCCCGCATTTTTTCATCAATCCGGATCCGTTGGAGCGCAACCTGCGCACCTTCGACAGCATGCCGAGCGAGAACGAGATGTTCTACGGCATCATCCAGCGCGGCCTCGACAAATGGAATGCCGCCTTCTTCTGCGGTTCGGCCGCCGTGCTCAGCCGCAATGCGCTGCAATCGCAAAATGGCTTTAGCGGCATCAGCATCACGGAAGACTGCGAAACCGCGCTTGCGCTTCATGGCGCCGGCTGGAACAGCATCTATGTCGACAAGCCGCTGATTGCCGGCCTGCAGCCGGCGACTTTCGCAAGCTTCATCGGCCAGCGCAGCCGCTGGGCGCAAGGCATGATGCAGATCCTTCGCTTCCGCTTCCCGCTTCTGAAGCGCGGGCTGACGCTGCCGCAGCGCCTCTGCTACATGTCGTCGACGCTGTTCTGGCTGTTTCCGTTTCCGCGCGTTATCTTCCTGTTTGCGCCGCTCTTCTATCTCTTCTTCGATCTCGAGATCTTCACGGCATCAGGCAGCGAGTTCCTCGCCTATACGCTTGCCTATATGCTCGTGAACCTGATGATGCAGAACTATCTTTATGGGTCGTTCCGCTGGCCATGGATTTCCGAGCTCTACGAATATGTACAGACGGTGCACCTGTTGCCGGCCGTCGTCTCAGTCATGCTCAATCCCCGCAAACCGACCTTCAAGGTCACGGCCAAAGACGAATCCATCGCCGTCAGCCGGCTTTCGGAAATCAGCCGTCCGTTCTTCGTCATCTTCGCCGTTCAGATCATCGCGCTGGCGGTCACCATATATCGTATCTATGCGGAGCCTTATAAAGCCGACGTCACCCTTGTGGTCGGCGGCTGGAACATCATCAACCTCGTCCTTTCCGGCTGCGCACTCGGCGTCGTCTCCGAACGCGGCGAGCGTGCCTCTTCGCGGCGCGTCAGGGTCGACCGCCGCAGCGAGTTCGGTGTCGACGGCCGTTGGAATTCCGCCTCCATAGAGGACGTCTCCGTCCATGGCGCCAGGTTGAACGTCTTCAACAAGGATATGGAACCGGTCAAGATCGGCTCGGAAGCCATCATCCGCTTCCAGCCCTATAGCGGCGCCGACATGGTGACTTTGTCGGTCATCGTTCGCAATGTCGAGCAGATGGGTGATATTACCGCGATCGGCTGCCAATATGTTCCGAGGGGTGCTGCCGACCATCGCCTGATTGCCGACCTCGTCTTTGCCAATTCCGATCAATGGACGAAGTTCCAACAGGCACGGCGGCGCAATCCGGGCATCATCCGCGGAACCTTCTGGTTCCTGAGCATGTCGCTCTATCAGACCAGCCGCGGCCTGATCTACCTGTTCCGGGGTGTTGGCTCCGATCGCACGCAGCAGCGGCAGGATGCGAAGGCCAGAAGCTGATGAACCGCGCCCTCCCTGCCCTCCTGCTTCTCCTTGGCGCCGTTACAGCACAGGCACAGATGATGCCTTTCGACATGTCCGGCGAGCGGCCGAAAGGCGAAGCGCCGACGGTGCCTCAGATCATAACGCCGCAGACAGAGCCGCCGAAGGCGACGGTGCCCCCGGTCACAGCACCTCAGACCGTTGCGCCACAGACCGTCGCTCCTCAAGCTACTCCGCCCCTGGTCATGACGCCGCCGGCCGTTACTCCGCAAACGGCAGTGCCGGAGGTCGCAATCCCTGTCGCCCCCACCCAGACGACACCGCAAGTGGCGCCGAAGGCGAGACAGATTGCCGCCAGTACCGACCCATCGGCATTTCGGCGCTATGTTGTTCCCTTCGCAAAGCTGCGATTGGAGGGAGAAGCCGATCGCAAGTCCTGGTCGATCTATCTGACGCCGGAGCAGGCCGCGGCACCCGCAAAACTTAGCTTTGCCTATCAGAACGCCGTCGTCGTCGCCCCCGAGGCATCGCAGCTTACCGTCTTCGTAAATGACCGCGCCGTACATCAGCAGCAGATCGGCTCATCGGACAACGAGTCGGATATCAGCTTCGATATCCCGCGCGGGCTCCTGCAGCCCGGCGCCAATCTGTTGACCTTCGAGGCGACGCAGCGGCACCGCGTCGACTGCGATATTCCGTCGACCTACGAGCTCTGGTCCGATATCGATCCCGCAAGAACTTATCTCAGCTTCGCCGGGCGCGAAGCGGAAAAACTGTCGACAACCGACGCAATCCGCGCGATCGGTGTCGACGGCACCGGCAAGACGCAGTTCAATCTGGTCGTTCCGGCACTCGCCCAACCGGGAACGACCAAACCGATCCTGCGTCTGGCGCAGGGATTGGCGCTTTTGAGCGGAATGCCGAACGAAACCTTTTCGTTCGGCACGGATGCGCTACCCGCGTCAGGCCCAGGCAAGATGACCGTCGTCGTCGGCACGCCAGCGGAGCTACAGCCCGTCTTTGCCGTTCCGGTCGCAGCGCAAAATGGGGCCCTGGCGACGTTTGCGACGGACCCACGCAGCGGCCAGCAGCTTCTCCTTATCAGCGGTCCGTCCTGGCAGGCGATCGCATCTGCGATCGACATGGTTGTTTCGCCGACCGACCGCGACCCCGATACCCGTCGCGATCTGCTGGTAACGCAACGATGGTCGGCACCCGATGCCCCGCTGATCTACTCGGGCACCAGCCTTTCCTTCGAACAGCTAGGTGTCAGGACGACGGAATTTTCCGGGCGGCGTTTCCATACAAGTTTCAACGTGGCAATCCCGTCCGATTTCTATGCGAATGCCTATGGCGAGGCCACCATCCTGCTCGATGCGGCCTATGCCAAGGATGTGCGTCCGGGCAGCCATATCGACGTCTATGTCAACGGCAGTATCGCCACGACCAAGCCGATCACGGTGACCGGCGGCGGCATCTTCCGGCAATTGCCCATCCGCATCACCATGCGGCATTTCAAGCCCGGCCTGAACACGATCACGCTTGAAGCCATGTTGCTGGCAGAGGAGGATGCCGCCTGCGCGCCTGCGGCGACCTCGAGCACGACGCCACGCTTTGCATTGTTCGATACCAGCCAGTTCACCGTCCCGGATTTTGCAAGGGTCGCACAACGACCTAACCTCGCAGCCCTTGCCGGCACCGGCTATCCCTACAATCGCCAAACCGAACCGACCGCACTCTTCATCGACCGCGCGGACACCGATACGCTGTCCGCGACCGCGACGCTCCTCGGCCAGATGGCGCTTGTCGCCGGCCACCCCATCGCGCTGGAACCCACCGCCTCGCCAAGTACGGTCGGGACCCGCAATGCGCTGTTCATCGGTTCCGTCTCGCAGCTGCCGTCGACGATCCTCACCCAAATGAATATTTCCGCCTCGAGCCAAGTCGCCTGGCGCCCACCCGCCCCGGGCCAAGCCGGCATACCGGAGGCTTCCGTGACGATTGCCGATTGGCGCTCCCGCATCAGCGGCGGATTGCTGCAGGGACAGATGCAGAGCTTCCAGCAATGGATGCATCGCAATTTCGATATCACCCTGAGCTCGCTCCGCTTCATCCCCAGTTCCGAGCAGGTATTCACCCCATCGAATGCCAATAGCTTCCTGATCGCCCAGGAGGCAAATCCTACCAATGACGCGACCTGGACCGTTGTCACTGCGCCAAGTGCCGGAGACCTGCGTGCCGGCGCCGAGGCAATGACCGCGCAAAATACCTGGTCGCAGATCGGCGGCCGCATCACGGTCTATTCCGGCAAGACGGGAAAAATCGATACCGTGCCCGTGAGCCGGTTCACCTTTGTCGTCTCCCAACCCTGGTCGCTGACGAATTATCGGTTGATTGCCGCAAATTGGCTTTCCAGCAACATATTGTCCTACGCCTTCCTGTTCGTGATCGGTTCGTTCCTGCTCGGCGTGAGCACGGCAAGCGTTCTTTCCAAGATCGGCAGGCGCGAATGAAACTCCGGCGCCTTGTTCTTGCAGTCTGCAGTGCTGCCATCCTGGCGGCAGCGCAGCCGGCAGCCGCTCAACGCACGGCGGTCGATCCGCAGGCCTGGACTGCCTACAAAGCGAAATTCCTCGATGTGAACGGACGCATCATCGATAACGGCAATGGCGGAATCAGCCACAGCGAGGGGCAAGGCTATGGTATGCTGCTTGCTTACCTTGCCAACAATCCGGCCGATTTCGAACAGATCTGGTACTTTACCCGGACCGAGTTGCTGCTGCGCGACGACGGCCTTGCCGCCTGGAAATGGGATCCGGCCGTCATCCCGCATGTGACGGACACGAACAATGCGTCCGACGGCGATCTCCTGATTGCCTACGCGCTGGCCCTGGCGGGATCGGCCTGGAACAACAAGGATTATCTGCAGGCGGCTGCGAGCATGGCCAAGTCGATCCTGTCCCATGTCGTCATCAGTTCTGCAGGGCGCACGCTGCTCATTCCCGGCGTCGAGGGCTATCGGCCGCCCGGGCGCAAGGATGGACCGATCATCAATCCATCCTATTGGGTCTTCGAGGCGATTCCCGTCATGGCGCTGCTGGTGCCTTCCGATCGCTGGCAGAAGCTCAGCGATGATGGGCTTGCCCTGTTGCGCTCCCTGCAATTTGGTCCGCGCCAGCTTCCGGCCGATTGGGTCAGCCTGAAGGCGAAGCCGGAACCCGCGGCCGGCTTCGAGGCGGAATTCGGTTATAATGCCGTCAGAATCCCGCTTTACCTGGCGCGCGCCGGTATCAACGACAAGGTGCTGCTTTCACGTCTGCAGCAGGGCATGACCGTCGAGGAGGACGAGCCTGCAACGATCGATCTGGCGACAGGCAAGCCGAAGGACCTGCTTCCTGACCCGGGTTATAGAATTGTTAACGATGTTGTGGCGTGTGTGGTGAGCGGAACGAAACTGCCTGCTTCGGTTCGGCAGTTCGCCCCATCGCTTTACTATCCGGCCACCTTGCAGCTGTTGAGCCTGGCTTTCGTCACGGAGAGACATCCGGAGTGTTTATAAAGTCCACCTTGATCATGGCTTTCATGGCCGTCGCCGTGGCGGGGTTTACGCTCGCGACGAAGGATCACGATTCGCCGGAGGAAAAGATCAAGCTGGCAAAGTCGGCACGCCTCGAGCCGCAGACGATGCTGGCCGCCGATAGCAGCTCGGCCGGCAGCTCCGGACAGCCCGTCGACTTGCAGGCGCTTGCTGACCATATACAGGCGGCTGCGCCGTCGGCTGTTCTCTCCGACGCTGCCTCGAAGCCGGCAGATGCGGCGACTGCGGATTCGATCGCCCAGGCGGCCCCACAACAGGCACAGCCGCAATCAACGCAACAGCCATCGCCTCAGCGGGCCAATCCGGCACAAGCTGCTGATAATCAGCCGAAGGTCGACGAAAGCGCATTGCGCTATTTTGCAAGCCGTGGCGACAAGGCGCGGCTCCAGGCAGAAATCTCCCGCCTGCAGGCGCTCTACCCGAACTGGACGCCGCCAGCCGATCCGCTGGCCATTCCACAAAACAGCGACAAGCAGCTCGAAGCCATGTGGCAGCTCTATTCGGAGGGCCGTTATGCAGAGGTACGCAAGGCGATTGCCGACCGCCAGGCTACCGAAGCCGGATGGCAGCCGCCTGCCGATCTGCTGGAGCGTCTGGATATCGCAGAGGCACGCACGCGGCTCGTCAATGCCTCCGATCTGAAGCAATATCAGACCGTGATCGACATCGGCGCCAGGACGCCGAGCCTGCTGACCTGCAGCGATATCGACGTTCTCTGGCGCGTCGCCGAAGCTTTCATCCGCACCGATCGTGCAGCACGCGGCCAGGACGCCTACAAATATATTCTGAAGGCCTGCACCAATCCGCAGGAAAGACTTGCGACCATCCAGAAGGCAGCGGCTCTACTGCCCTATCAGCCGATGCAGGATCTCTTGTCGCTGGAAAAGCCAGACGGCAATGGCGGGCGGGAATTCGACAGCATAAGGACCGATCTGGCTCGCCGCTTCGTTGCCCAGGGAAATGACGATCCCAAGCTGGTAGTATCGCAGGACTATCTGTCTCAAGTCGAGCGTGTCGCCCGCAGCCAGGGCCTTGCATCCGATGATGCGCTCCTCGGCTGGTACTATCTGCGCCGCAGCGATTATCCTAACGCCGAGCAATGGTTCAAGGCCGCGCATGAGAAGGAAGATTCGGCAACGATCTCGCAGGGGCTGGCGCTGGTGCTGATTGCCGACCGCAAGCCGCAGGAAGCCGAAGACGCCATGTATAAATGGCGCAACGAATCCAAGGACGCGATGGCGACCTACCTCGCGGCAACCGCCAATCTGATGGCGCTGCAACCGCCGGCCAATCTCAGCGAAGATGTTCTCGGCCGTATCGCCGCGGAGGTCGTGAAGCAGAAATATGTCCCGACGGCCCAGCAGTTCGGGTGGTTTGCACGCTCGATGAACCAGCCGCAGGCCGCTGCTCGCTGGTTCGAGACGGCCCTGCGCTGGAAACCCGACGACGAGCCTTCCGCCTACGGCCTTGCCATTACGCGCAACCAGTTGAACGACCGTGTGGGCGTCGCCGAAGTCCAAAGATTATGGGCCGGTCGCTCCCAGCGTATCGCGGTGCTCGGCGAGCCGGCGCCGCGCACGCCGACGTCAGAACCGCTGCCGTCTCCCAATCAGGCTATGCAATCTGCCCCACAAACCCTGCCCCAGACAACGATGCAGCAAGGCGGGTCGCAGAATGCGCAGCCGATGGCCTCTCAGGTCGCGCCCCAGCCTCCAGTCACGCAGCCCTACGTCAACGCTGAGATCCCGGTGCAGCCAGTGGCTCCTGCCCGCCGTGCTCCTTCCCCGAATTATGCTGAACCGGCGGCCCGTGCCCGGGTGGCCACGCGCTCGGCACGCCAGCCGGCAGGATGCAATACCACCGTCAATGCGCAGCTGCTGACGCCTGCCAGTGCCCTTTCCCGCGGCTGGTGCCTGATGAACCTCAATCGGCCGATGGAAGCGGTTGAAGCCTTTGATATTGCCTTGAACAACACGGACCCAAAATCGCGCGAAGAAGCAGCCTATGGACAGAGCCTCGCCTATCTGCGGGCCGGCCTTGCCAACAATGCGGCCGTCGCTGCGACCAAGGCGCCGATGAACCACCAGCGCGCCGCCGAATTGCAGGTCGCCATATTGGCCGACCGCGCACTCTCTGCCTTCGAGGGCAAGCGCTATCACGAGACATTGCTCTATCTCGATCAACGCGCGCAACTGCAGCAGGAGCGCGTCGACCTGATGGTGCTGCGTGGATATTGCTATCTCAATCTCAAAATGTACGACGATGCGGAGCGCATCTTCACCGCCGTCGCCGCAACGGGCAGCCGCGATGGCAGCCGTGGCCTCAAGGATTTGCAGCTTACGCTACATCCGCCGCCGGGGAGTTATTGAGGGGCCGGCCGGACCGGTCGTCATCGGAAACAACTCCTGACGCGCTCTAGGGTACCTGTACGCCAGTCGCAGTCGTATATACCCGATACAACGATCGCGTCGCGGTGATGAACAACTGGTTTCGCTTTGGACCACCAAAAGTAAGGTTAGCGACCGTCTGTGGTATTTTGATTTTACCGATCAAAGTCCCATCCGCCGCAAAACAATGAACGCCGTCGCCAGCGCTTGTCCAGATGTTGCCGTCGACATCTGCCCGGAAACCGTCCGGAATGCCGGTGTCGATGTTGCAGAAGACCCGGCCGTTTGCGAGTTTCTTGCCATCCACAACGTCAAAGACGCGAATGTGCCTCGGGGCGCTGACGTCGTGGCTTGCCGCCGAGTCAGCAACATAGAGTTTCGTCTCGTCCGGCGAGAAGGCCAAGCCGTTCGGCTGGCGGAAATCATCAGCCACGACATCCAACTCCCCCGTGGACGGATCGAGCCGGTAGACGTTGCGGGCCGGCTGCTCCGGCTCTGCCTTGTAACCCTCGTAATTCGAGAGAATGCCGTAGGTGGGGTCGGTAAACCAGACCGTTCCATCCGAGCGGACGACCACGTCATTGGGTGAGTTCAGGCGCTTGCCCTTATAGCTATCGGCAAGAACGGTAATGGAGCCGTCGATCTCCGTGCGCGTAACACGGCGGCCGCCGTGTTCGCACGATATGAGCCGCCCTTGACGGTCGCGCGCATTGCCGTTGGCGAAATTCGACGGCGCGCGGAAGATCGAGACATTGCCGCCGGGCACCCAGCGCAGCATGCGCTCGTTGGGAATGTCGCTCCAGATCAGGCATCCGGCATCGGCAAACCAGACCGGCCCCTCCGCCCAACGGCAATCCGAATAGAGCTCCTCCAAGCCCGCGCTCGGAACGATCAGATTGCGGAAGCGCGTGTCGTAGATTTCGTAGACGGACGAGACGTCGTTTGGCATCGCAGTTTTCCTAGGGGTCTTTTGGGAGAAAGTTCAGCGCCCGCCAATGGGACGGCCGCCGGCAACGAGAATGACAGCAATAATGATCAGGCCGGTGAGAACGAGCCTCGGCCCCGCACCGAAGCCATAAGTGTTCAGCATGGAGACGACCAGAAACATGAACAGCGAGGCGCCCCAGATGCCCGGTACGTTGGAATCGCCGCCGGCAACCGCCGTGCCACCGATGATGACGACGGCAATAGACATCAACAGATATTCCGCGCCCATGTTGAGGGCTGCGCCGCCGGAGAAGCTCGCGAGCAGATAGCCGCAGATCGAGGCGAGGATGGCGCAGAGCACATAGGTCGCAAGCCGCGTTCCATCGACCGGAATGCCGGCCATGCGCGCCGCAAACATGCTCTGGCCGATCGCCGATATCCAGCGGCCATAGATCGTCTTTTCCAGCAGAATCCAGGCAAGCGCCGACAGCAGCAAGGCGACAATGGCGACATTTGGTATGCCGAACACACCCGACGTTGTGAAATCGGCCAGATATTCGGGCGGCTTGATGCGCAGGCCGCGATTGCTCCAGATGGCGGTCGACTGAATGATGAAGCTCATGGAAAGCGTTGCAATAATCGGCGGAATGCGCAGCAGTTTGATCAGCGCGTAATTGCCGAGACCGATGCCAAGGCCGATGACGACCGACACCAGCAGACCCGGCACGATCATGCTATCTTCGACATTCATGAGTTTCAGCGCAATCGTACCGGCAAGCGTCATTGTGGCCGGTACGGAAAGATCGATATTACCTGGCCCGAGCGTGATGACGAACATCTGCCCGATGCCGACAATGACCGAGAATGCCGCAAAGGTGAGGGCAGCCTGAGACAGACCGATAGAACTGGCGCCGCCGGTGAAGAGGACGGTGATGATCCACACCGCGATTGCCGCGATGAACGACCAGATCCAGGGTTTGCGGCTGAGCGCGCGAAGAGGGATCATGATTGTTTCTCCCGCTTTTCGACACGATTGAGCAAGAGCCTGAGGGCGAGCACAATGATCAGGATCGCGCCCTGTGCGCCGATCTGCCAATCGGGCGATATCCGCAGAAACGACAGGAAGGAGCCCGCCAGGGTCAGTGTCAGCGCGCCGATGACGGCGCCCACAGGCGAAACGCGGCCGCCGGTAAATTCGCCGCCGCCGAGGATGACGCCGGCGATCGACAGCAACGTGTAGCGCAGTGCGATATTTGCATCTGCCGAGGTGGTGAGGCCGACCAGCGCAATACCGGAGAGCACTGCGAAGAGGCCGGCCAGCGCATAGGCTGCGGCACGCAGGCTGACGACGGACCAGCCGGCCCGCTGCAGCGATCGCTGATTACCGCCGACGCCGCGGATCAGCACCCCGAAGGAGGAGCGCATGACGATCAGGTGGGAAAACAGCGCGATGACGATGCTCGCTATGATCGCCATGGGAACAAGCGGCGGTTTCGAGGTCATCAGCCAGCGCGCCCAATCGGGCGCGGTGCCGCCTGGTGCTGGCAACAACAGAACCGCCAAGCCGCCCCAGACGAAGCTCATGCCGAGCGTCACGACGATTGATGGCAAATCCCTGATATAGATGACGATGCCGATCGCGGCGTAGACGGCAATTGCGGCCGCCAGAATGAGGATGCCGATGAGCGGAGAGGATTGCAGATAGGTCGCCGCGACACAGGCCGTGAAGCTGACAAAGGTCCCCATCGACAGGTCGAGATCGTTGACCGACATGATCATCATCTGCGCGATCGTCGCCAAAGCGATCGGAACGGCGAGATTGAAGAGCAGATTGAGGCCGATATAGCTCATGGCGCGCGGCTGCAGATAAAAGACCGCCACGAGCAGGACGGCAAGCGATAGCGCCGGAATGAGCAGGCGCAGGGTAGCAGATGACGGACGGCTCATGCGCCCTCCCCGGCAAAGGAAGCCGCCAGCACATTTTCCTCCGTGATGTCCTCTCCAACCAGCTCCGCGACGATGGCACCATCGCGAAAGACATAGGCGCGGTCGCAAAGACGAATCTCGTCCATCTCCGTCGAATACCAGATGAATGTCCGGCCGGACGAAGCCTCGTCGTTCAAGATCCTGTAGACCTCCTGCTTGGTACCGATATCGACGCCGCGCATCGGATCGTCCATCAGCACGATCGGCGCGGTCGTTGCCAAGGCGCGGGCGAACAGAACCTTCTGCTGATTGCCGCCGGACAAGGATAGAATGCCGTTTGCCATCGTCGGCGTGCGAATTTCGATACGGCCCTTCCAGTCCGCTCCAAGGCGATCCTCCCGCCCACCGTCAACGACGGACAGTCGCGAAAAATCGCCCAGTGAGGCAATGCTGAGGTTTTTCAGGATGCTCCACAGCGGAAACGTTCCGTTCAGGCTCCGGTCGCCGGCGACGAAGGCGATATTTGCCTGCCTGCCCGGCAACCAGTTGCTCGAAAGCGACCGATGGAGATCGAGCAGCATGTCGGTCTGACCGTGGCCGGCCAGTCCGGCGAGCCCTATCACCTCGCCCTTGCGGACGTTGAAGCCAAGGCCCTTGCCGCCTCGTGCCGGCAACGCAAGGAGAGAAGGCGATGCTGCGCCCTCCCCGCTCCTGCGCTTGCGGTCCTGCTCCTTGACGACACTGCCCATTGCCTGGACCAGACTATGAACAGTGAAATCCTGAGCGATGCGATCGGCGACGACTCGACCATCCTTCATGACGACGATGCGGCTCGCGGTCGAAAGGATCTCACCGAGAATATGCGAGATCAGCATGACGGCGCCACCCGCCTGCACGAAGCCGCGCACGTAAGCCATCAATTGCGCCGCAAGTCCCGCATCGAGCGAAGAGGTAGGCTCATCCAGGATGACCAGCTTCGGCTTCTCGCCGACGGTGCAAAAGGTGATCGCGATCTCCACCATCTGCCGCTCGGCGATCGAGAGTTCGCCGAGCGTCCGCATGACATCGATCCTATGGCCGGCAAAAATCTCGTCGAGCTTGGCGCGAACGATGACCGCCGCCTGCCGCCGCCAGTTCCAGCCGGTAAGGCCGCGATGGACGACCCGCATATTCTCGACGACAGTGAGATTGGGGGCGAGTGACAATTCCTGAAAGACGCAGCGTATGCCGTGCGCGCGAGCCGCGTTGACGCCGTGCACGGTGTCGTCTCCCTCATAGGTGACGCTGCCCTCGTGCGGGCTGAGACCGCCGTTTATGACGTTGACGATCGTCGACTTGCCTGCGCCATTGTGACCGACGAGCCCTATGCACTCGCCGGCATGAACCGTCAGGTCGGCGCCATCGAGCGCCTTTACGGCTCCGAAATGCACCTTGATGCCCCTGGCCGAGACGACGGCCTCTGGGCCGGCATCCTGTCTCTTCAAAGCATTATCTTTCGCTGCAATCATGGATCGTCCGGTCGGGCGTTGATCGGCAGGCGCCGCCTTTCTATCGGCAGCGCCCGTCTCTACGGCTCGCAGATATCGGTTACTTCGCTGCGGCGATGACCTTCTTGGCATCGTCTAGCGTATACTCGACATTCGCGACACCACCCGCCTGTGTGTTGGCCAGATTGGTTTCGAGATTGTCCTGATCGATGCGCAGGAACGGCACGACCAGGTCCTTCTTCACCTCTTGACCATCGAGGATCTGCTGGGCGACCCAGAAGGCAAGCGTGGAGACGCCTGGCGCGATCGAGACCGACATGGTCTCATAGCCGCTGGCATCCTTCTCCTTCTTCCACCAGGCAAGCTCGTCCTGGCGGTTGCCCATGACGATCGTCGGCATCGGACGCTTCGCCGCGGCAAAAGCCTGGGCGGCACCATAGCCGTCACCGCCCTGGGTCACGACCGCAGCGATATCGGGAAGGCTCGGAAGAATACCGGCAACAGCGCGCTGGGCGACATCCTGAGCCCAGTCGCCATGAACCGAACCGACAATCTTGAACTGCGGATATTTGGCGGCAGCCTCATGAATGCCGGCCGAGATCTCGTCATCGACCGAGACACCTGCAAGCCCGCGGATTTCGAGCACATTGCCGCCCTTCGGCATCTTCTTGGCAAGATATTCGATCTGGCTCGCGCCCATGCCCTTGAAGTCGACGGCAATACGCCAGGCGCAGGGTTCGGTGACGATACCGTCGAAGGAAACGACGACGATCTTGGCATCGCAGGCTTCCTTGATCGCACCGTTCAGTGCCGTCGGCGATGCGGCATCGATGACGATCGCATCATAGCCCTGCAGGATCATATTCTGGATCTGGGCGGCCTGTTCGGTTGCCTGGTTTTCGGCCGTTGTGAACGGATCGGCAGCGGCAACGACGCCGGTCTTGACCGCTTCGCCCGTTACCTTCTGCCAGCTGGTCAGCATGGCCTGGCGCCAGGAATTGCCGGCATAATTGTTCGATAATGCAATTTTCTTGGATGCCGTATCGGCAAAGGCAGCACCCGGCGCGACAACGCAAGCAATAACGGCGGACGCCATAAGCATCTTGGCAATATTCATTTTTTCCTCCCAAAGAGCCTGTACTTCATCTTCCAGGCCAAGATTTTCGAGCGCGCTCCTCAACGAACGATCGAAAATAATATTTGCACTGAAGGTTCCCCTGTCAGTAGAAGCAGGATGTCCGAGATTGTGACGCTTGTACAGGCGCTTAAAGGGTGAGACCTTGCGGGATCCCGCAGAAAAGATGCGCAAATCCGCAAGACGGATCACTCGGATCGGCGCTTAATAGCGCTGGGAATTTGCATGCTGCGAGCGGCCGGAGGAGCATGGGTCGACGCATTGCCTGGGAGGGCGTGTCTTGCGCAATCTGGCGCCGCAATCGATCTTCGACCATTATCTCAACATATCCAGGCTTCTTGCCGGTCAGCTAGACTTTCATTCGGTCATCCAGGCGGTTGCCGCCGAAATCAGCCATGTCATCCCGCATGACCATCTGGATGTCTGCATCATCCTGATGGACGAGCAATTTCATACCGCCTACGAGAGCGGGCTGGAAACGGATTGGGGTCGCCGCTTTCCCGCACCCGTGAGCAACAGCCCCATCCGCACGCTTCTCTGGGGCGAGACCGATTACCTCTTGACCGATGATGCCTGGAGCGATCCGCAATTCCATTTTCAGGGTGCTTTCTCGCATCCGATCTTTCATCAATCGCTACACAGCCGTCTGCACGTACCCCTTAAAGTTCAGGGCCACGTCATCGGCGCTCTGTCCTGCTCAAGCCACGAGACCGGCCGCTATACCATGCAGGATATCGAAAGTGCCCGCGTGATTGCCGATCTGCTAGCACCCCATTTCTTTGCAATCCGCGCCGCCGACCAGGCAAAACGATCGGCCATTGTCGAGGCCGAAGCCCGTGCTCGCGAAGAGGGTTTGCGCCTCGGCGCCCTCAAACTGACTGAGGCGCTGGAGGCCGAACGGCAGCGCATCGGCATGGACCTGCACGACCAGATCCTCGCCGATCTGACGCGCCTCTCCCGGCGGCTGGAGCGGCTTGCCCGCCAGCCCGATGTCACCGGCGAGGCGCTCGAGCCGCTGTTTCGCGGTCTGCAGCACAGCATGCACGACCTTCGCCAGATCATCGAGGAAGCCAAGCCCTCCGTCCTTCAATTGTTCGGCTTCGCGCAGGCGGTGGAAAATCATCTTGAACGGTCGATACAGGAGAGCGAAGCGACTTTGACCTGGGTCCTGAACGATGAGACCGGCGGCGCGATCGACTGCCTTGAACAATCGGTGTCCATTGCCCTTTTCCGCATCGCGCAGGAGGCCATCAACAACGCTATTCGCCATGCCCAGGCGAGCAACATTGCGGTTCATCTGAAAGCGGCCGAGAGTGCGGTCACCATCGATGTCATGGATGACGGCGTTGGACTTGGAAACACTCGCAGATCGTCGGGCGGCGGTATCGAAAACATGAGGACGCGCGCGCGCTTGATCTCGGCGCGCTTTACGATCAAGGCCGCGGCTGCGTCCGGTGGAACGACCGTCAGCGTTAGCCTGCCTGCCAAGGCGCAATCGGCGGGAGGAGCTGCGGCATGAAGGTTCTGATCATCGAGGACGATCCGCTTCATCGCTCCTATCTCAACGAAGCGATCCGGGCCGCACTTCCCGAATGCGATGGCGTGCTCGAAGCGGAAAACGGCAATACCGGCGAACGGCTGGCGCGGGATTTGAAGTCCGCCCATATCGTCATGGATCTGCAGATGAGCCAGCGCAATGGCATCGAGGCAGCTCGCACCATATGGAAGGAACGGCCGGAGACGCGCATTCTTTTCTGGTCGAATTATTCGGATGAGGCCTATGTTCGTGGCGTCTCGCGCATCGTCCCCGTTGGCGCCGTCTATGGCTACGTCCTGAAATCGGCCTCGGACGACCGCCTGAAGCTGGCGCTTCGCAGCATCTTCATCGAGAGCCAGTGCGTGATCGACCGCGAAGTGCGCGGCATGCAGCAAAAAAGCCTCGGCAATGTCAACGGCTTCACCGAAGCCGAATATGAGATTCTGATCGATATAGCTCTTGGATTGACCGATCGCGCGATCGCCCAAAGGCGCAATCTCTCGGTACGCAGCGTCCAGAACCGATTGCAGCAGCTATACGTGAAACTGGGCGTCTATCAGCCGCTCGGCGGCCAGGATGATGATGGCCGCTTCAATCTCAGAGCGCGCGCGGTTGCCGTGGCTTTTTTAAGAAAACTGCTCAATCACAACGCGCTCGAACGTGCCGAAGCCGATCTTTCCGTCTGGCTCGCACGCCAACCACACGATTGAAAGAGAAGCTAGCCATCGATGTCGATCCTGCTTGACGTCTTCCCTCGAATAATTGTCTATTGCTAGCAATAGACATTAATCCAACCATACGGAACTTCCCATGTCCGCCGTTTCCCCTGTCATCCTGCTCAATCCCATCGACGATGTCGCCGTCGCTCGCGCGATGATCCGTGCAGGCAGCCCAACCGGCATTGACGGCTTGACTGCTGCAGATCAAATCCCGCGCGGCCACAAGGTCGCGGTCTGCGACATCCAGGCAGGCCAGGAGATCCGCAAATTCGGTCAGCCGATCGGCATTGCCACGCAGTTCATTCCGGCCGGCGGCCATGTCCATCTGCAGAACCTGGCGGTGATCGAATCCGACCATCCCTACCAGTTCAGCGTCGATATCGAAGAAGCCGGCATGCTGCCGCGCGAGGACTGTCGGACCTTCATGGGCTTCGACCGCGGCGCCGGCGGCGTTGGCACGCGCAATTTCATCGGCATCATCACGACGGTCAATTGCTCGGCAACCGTCTCCAAATATATCGCCGAGCATTTCAATCGCACGGGCGGGCTTGACGGCTTCGACAATGTCGATGGCGTCGTGGCGCTCACCCATGGCGGCGGCTGCGCCATCAACACCCAGTCGGAAGGCTATCGCTATTTGGCCCGTACCCTTCAGGGCTATGCACGGCATCCGAATTTCGGCGGCATTCTGATGATCGGCCTTGGCTGCGAAACCAATCAAATCGCGCCCATCCTGGAGCACTACAAGCTCGAGGAAGGAAACCGCCTGCGCACCATGACGATCCAGGATCTCGGAGGTACCCGCAAGACGATCGCGGCCGCTTCCGAAATGATCAAGGACATGCTGCCGGAGGTGAATTCGGCCAAACGCACGGTCCAGCCGCTCTCAGGGATCAAGCTCGCCCTTGAATGCGGCGGTTCCGACGGCTATTCGGGTATTTCCGCCAATCCGGCGCTCGGCTATGCCTCCGACCTTCTCGTGCGCAATGGCGGCACCTCGGTTCTGGCGGAAACGCCGGAGATCTATGGTGCGGAACACCTGTTGACCCGCAGGGCGGTGACGCCTGCGGTCGCCGAAAAGCTGCTTTCGCGGATCGATTGGTGGCGCGACTATACCCGCCGCAACGGTGCGGAACTCAACAACAACCCCTCCTATGGCAATAAGCTCGGCGGGTTGACGACCATCCTCGAGAAGTCGCTCGGAGCCGTCGCCAAGGGCGGATCGATGCCGCTGAAGGCCGTCTACGAGTATTCGGAGATCGTCGATGAGCCCGGTTTCGTCTTCATGGATACGCCCGGTTATGATCCGGTCGCCGTCACCGGTCAGGTTGCCGGCGGCTGCAATGTGATCTGCTTCACGACGGGTCGAGGTTCCGTCTCCGGCTTCAAGCCGGCACCCTGCGTCAAGATCGCCACCAACACCGAGATGTACAACCATATGCGCGAGGATATGGACATCAATTGCGGCGACATCGTCAGTGGCGACGACACGATCGAGGCAGCCGGCGAACGCATTTTCGAAGAGATCATCGCTGTCGCCTCCGGCAAGAAGACGCTGAGCGAGACTTTCGATTACGGCGACAATGAATTCGTTCCCTGGCAGGTCGGCGCCATCACCTGATGCCATTCCGCATTAGAGGATGAAACTGTACTCGTCCGGCTGATAGTGCTCGCGGATATAGGCGGCACGCGCCTGTACATTGGGCTGCGAATTGCGGATATGGTCTCGCATCGCTTTCCGCAGCCCCTCCTCATCGCGCTTTTGCACCATCTTGAAGACACCGATATGCTCGGAGAGAAAGGGCTCGTAGTCCGGCCTCTTGATGCGGCTGCCGACGATGTGCTTGCTGAGCGTGAGGATGCAATGCGTGCGCTTCAGGATGCTCAGGAACTGCTTGTTCGGGCAGGCCTGCAGGCTGCGCAGATGAAGGTCCAGCTCCAGCTCGTACATGGTCGAGGCCGAGACATCGGGGTAATCCGCAAGCGCCAGCGACAGCCGTGAAAGCATCCTGTCGACATGTTCCTCCGAAAGTCCGCCCAGGGCACTTGCAAGCGCCGCCGGCTCGATCTGCTCACGCACCTCGTAGAGATCGCGGATGCGCTGGCTGTCGAGCGGTACGATAGACCAGCGGAAATTATCGTCCTTCTCCGTGATGCCGAGCGTTTCCAGCTTCAGCAGCACATCACGTGCTACCCCGCGCCCGACGCCGAAATGCCGCGCCAGCTCGTTTTCATTGATGCGATAACGGCCGAAGAAGGAACGGTAGACAACAATGCTCTCGACATCTTCATAGAGCGCCTGCCATGCGAAGATCGGCCTGTCGTCATCCCCATCGAACAATTTGCCGAGATAGTCTGCAAGTTTGATCCGCTTCGGCAGCGTCCCCGTCTTGCCGACAATAAAACCGCGACCGTCAAACCGTGTGATCAATCCATCCTCGAAGAGGAGCTGCAGTGCCTGGCGTACTGGCGCCCGGCTGCTGTCTATCAGGTCGGCAAGGGCGGCCTCGGTCAGCACTGCGCCCTCGGGCACGGTCCCATCGAGAATCTCGGCCTTCAGCCGCCCAAAGAGCTCCTCATAGAGACTGGTTTTGCGCGGACCGCCATTCCCTAACCGTGATATGCCCATGTCGCCCCATGTCTCGCGTCCGAGACCGCAACTTCTATGGAGAGCATCTCGCTAACAATAGAAGCACAGCAATTCCAAAGCGGCTCCGATATCTGATGGAAAAATTCGATTGCCTTCCTCACCCTGCTTAGAACCACTGACGTAAATATTCATAACACGCTTTCGGTACATTCAGGAAAATCCGATGTCGATGGCCAGAGCCGAAATTTGCCTAACAGCAAGTGGCGCCTGGCATACCCTGAATTCCAGATTCAATCGTTCAGTTGCTCCCGAACCGCTTCGGCCCGCCCCCAGATTTCGCTCATCGAGAGGCGTCATCCGGGATGTTTTTACTGAGTAAGGGAAGCCAAGCCGATGCCGATCATGCAAATCAGCAGGCCCGCGGAGATGAAAAACAGGACCAGAGGTGTGTAACTCGACATCGGGTCCTCCTTTCGAAGTTACTCTGCATGTCGCCGTAGAAGGAAAGCAAATTACCCTTCCTGGGTATTGAAGCGGTTCAGGGCATTCCGCTCTTCGCCAGAACCGAACGAAGGCTCGCCGTCTAAGTCTACGCGGGCGTACGCTTTTGGTTCCGATAATCGTCGGGATGTTTAGGCAAATCCATCTCACTCAGCTCCGTAGCCCCAGATCTAATGCCCAGTCCTTACCGAAGGACGAAAATTCCCATGGCCGGCATATCAGCCGAGGGAATGCCTCCTGCCGATAGCTGAAGCCTATCCAGAGGCTGCCTATCATCGGGAACCCACCGATCGGCCCTGCCATCTCTCGATCACCCAATGCTTCGGTGGCTCAGGACGTATAATTTCAGCAAGGCTTCGCACGGCATGATCTTTCATTGTGCGGCCGACGATTAAAACATCATTGCTCGATATAATAGTCTATTAAAAATATAGATTATGACAATTGATGCTGCTGACGACCCATGAGGACAGATGTCTTACGCCCTGAGTTTTCTCGACAAGAGCCCGATTGATGGCGCCGAGCGCGCGTCGCAAGCCTTGCAGCGCAGCCTGGCGCTTGCCAGACGAGCTGAAGAATTGGGCTATCGTCGTTTCTGGGTCGCCGAGCACCATAATTCCCCAAAACTCGCAAGCTCCTCTCCTGAAATATTGATCGGCCACCTGCTGGCACATACGAGGCGCATCCGCATAGGTTCCGGTGGCGTGATGCTGCAGCATTACAGCGCCTACAAGGTTGCCGAGAACTTCAATCTGCTGGCGGCCTTGGCGCCAGGACGCGTCGACCTTGGAGTCGGCAAGGCGCCGGGTGGCCTTCCGCTTTCGACTGCTGCTCTCCAGAAAGCATATGATCCCGCGCGCAAACCATCGTTCGAAGCGCAATTGACCGAACTGGATGGCTTCCTGCGGCACGAACAGGGCACGGAAGGCAAAGCAGAGGACCTTGCCGCTTTTCCCGCGCCCGACGAGCCACCCGGCCGCTTCCTGCTCGGCGCAAGCCCGGACAGCGCGAGATTGGCCGCTCGTCTCCGCTGGGGCTTTGTCTATGCAGGTCATATCCATGGTGACGACGAAGCGATCTCGCAATCGCTGTCGGCCTATCGGCAGGCGGGCGGCAAGACTGCGCTGCTCGCCGTCAGCATCGTCACAGCACAAACAGCCTCTCTTGCCGACAGTCTCCTCGGCGATACGCGCCGGTTCCATCTGCAAATCAAGGATGGACAAAGCGTCAATGTCGGCAGCCGCGAGCAGGCGCTCGAATATGTACGCCAGGCAGACGCGACCGACTATCGGATCGAAGAGAGAAGCCCGCGTGTCATTCGAGGCACGCCGGCCGACGTCCATCTGGAGCTGCAGCGCCTGCACGAGGGATTCGGCATCGAAGAATTTGTGATCGACTGCCCGGTTTCCGAAGGTGCGCACCGCCTCAGCACCATCGAACTGCTGGCCGGCACGCGCAAGGCCGCGGCGGCCTGATGGAGAGCCGGTCCAAATGACATGGGAAAGAATGCCATGGTAACCAGAAGAGATTTTCTGAAGAGCTCAACGATTGCTGCTCTGTCTCTGTCCACCGGACTGCAAGCGACCGAAACACTGGCAGATGACAAGCCTGCGCGCGGCGGGTCCCTGACTTGGGGCGTCGAAACCGAACCGACCACGCTCAATCCGCATCTGAACGGTCAGGCAAAGGCGAAACTGGTTCTGCGCAACGCTTACGAATGCCTTCTCGCCCGTTCCGCGGATGGCGGCTATGTGCCATGGCTGGCGAAAGACTATGCGATATCCGAGGATGGCAGGACCTATACCTTCAACCTTCGGGATGACGTAAGTTTCAGCGATGGAGAGAAATTCGACGCTGCAGCCGTCGTTACGAATTTCCAGAAGCTAAAGGAACCGCTCTATTCCGGCAGCATCAGCGCCGGTCACGTCTCCCACATTTCCGAGGCAATCGCCCGCGATGCCCATACTGTCGTGCTCACGCTCAACGACGTCTATGCGCCGTTTCTCGATGGTGCGACCAGCATCGAAATCATCTCGCCAAAATCATTCTCATTACCGCAATTGAAGGCAGGCGGGCCTGGCATCGCAGGCACCGGCCCTTTCATCCTCGATCGCTATGTCAAAGGTCAGGAAATCCGTTTCATCCGAAACGCGGCCTACAATTGGGCTCCTGGCAATGCCGGCCACCAGGGGCCGGCCTATCTCGACGAGGTGAGCTATCGCTTCCTGCCTGAATCCGCGGTCCGCACCGGCGCGCTGAGCTCAGGCCAGGTGCATGTCATCGAAGGCATTTCGGGCAATGACGCAGCACTTTTCCGCGACAATCCCGATTTCACGTATCAAAGCGCGCTGAATACCGGCACGCCCTACACGCTTTACCTGAATGTCACCAACTGGCCGACGAGCGACGTGAAGATACGCAAGGCCTTTCTTGCGGCGATCGATGTCGAGCGCATCATTCAGTCCGTCTACCGTGGTGAACGCAAGCGCGCGTGGGGTGTTCTGACACCTGCGGACACCGACTTCTACGACAAAAACATCGAGGGCAGCTACGGCTTCGACATCGATATGGCCAACAGATTGCTCGATGAGGCCGGCTGGACGAGCAAAGACGGCGATGGCATCCGGACGAAGGACGGCAAGCGACTGACGATCGAGATCGTCCAGTCGCAGGCGACCTTGCGCGATCAGCGCGACGTTCTTCTCGAAGCCGTCCAGGCACAGGCCAGACAGAACGCAGGCATCGATATCGCCTTGCGTTATGTCGATGCCGGAACCTATGCGAACAGGCAGAGCGACGGCCAATACGGCATCATCCCGAATTCGACCACGACCCAGGAAAACGGCCTCACCCTCTATTTTCACTATCTGCCGCGTGAGAAGGGTGGATCGATCAATTACAGCCGCACTGTGGCGCCTGAAATATCCGCCTGGCTTGCCGAGGCCGCCTCTACGCTCGACGTCAAGAAGCGCTTCGAGATCTATTCGGCATTGCAGCGTTTCGCACTCCGCGAACAGGCGCTCGGCCTGCCGCTTTATGTTCCGGACGACCAAATCGCCGCGTCGGCCACGGTCAAGGGCATCGGCTTTCGCCCATTCAAGCGCCTGCCCGAAAACGCCTACGACGTCTGGCTGCAGCAACAGGCCTGAGTTTGGGTTCTCAAAGATTTCTCAAAAGGAGATATCGGTAAATGATTATTCGCAGACATTTTCTCAGCCTGACTGTCACCATGCTTGCGACCTCCATGCTATCAGGCCTTGCAATGGCGGCGGACGGCACGCCGGTCAGCGGCGGCAAGTTGACATGGGCTGTTGAGACGGAGCCGGCCACGCTCAATCCGCAGCTCAACGGGCAGGATAAAACCAAGCTGCTGTTGCGCAACGCCTATGAGTCGCTGCTGGCCCGCAGCGCCGATGGCGGCTACGTTCCTTGGCTTGCGACCGAATACAAGATCTCCGACGACGGCAAGACCTACACGTTCAAGCTTCGTGACGATGTGAGCTTCACCGATGGGCAGAAGCTCGATGCGCAGGCTGTCATCACCAATTTCACCAAGCTCAAGGACGCGGCCTATAGCGGCAGCGTGAGCGCCGGCCCAGTCTCCCGTATCGTGGAAGCGAAGGCACTGGACGACCACATCGTCTCCTTCACATTGAACCAGGTCTACGCCCCCTTTCTCGATTATGCCACGAGCCTGGAAATCCTTTCGCCCGCAGCTTTCAATTCGACACAGCTGAAGTCCGGCGGACCGGAGATCGCGGGAACCGGTCCCTTCGTCCTGAAGCGCTATGCCAAGGGGCAGGACATTCAGTTCGTCAAGAATCCGGCCTACAATTGGGCGCCCAAGACATCAGCTCACAATGGCCCGGCCTATCTGGATGAGGTGACCTACCGCTTCCTGTCCGAATCCTCGGTCCGGACCGGGGCGCTCACCTCCGGCCAGGTCGACGTGATCGAAGGGATCGCCGGCAACGATGCCAGCCTTTTCAAGGGCAACTCGGACTTCAGCTACCAAACGGCGCTCAATACCGGCACGCCCTATTCGCTGTTCCTCAATGTCACCTGGGGGCCGACCCAGGATCTCAAGGTGCGCAAGGCCCTGATATCAGCGATCGACGTCGATGCGGTGCTGAAAGCCGTCTATCGCGGAGAACGCACCCGCGCATGGGGCATCACATCGCCGATCGATCCGCAATTCTACGACAAAAGCATCGAGGCAGCATATAAACCCGATCCCAAGGCGGCAAATGCGCTTCTTGACGAGGCTGGGTGGACCGCGCGGGACGCCGACGGCTTCAGGACGAAAAACGGCAAGCGGCTGACCATCGAGGTCATCCAGGCGCAGGCGACAGTGCGCGATCAGCGCGACGTCCTGCTGCAGGCCCTGCAGGCGCAGGCACGCCAGAATGCCGGCATCGATCTCAAGATCGTCTTCGTGGATGCCGGCACTTATACCGATCGGCGCAAGACCGGCCAGTTCGGCTCGATCGCCAATTCCAATACGCCGACCGATGCGATCGACATAGAGTATCACTACCTGCCCCTCGATAAGGGCGGCAGCATCAACTACAGCCGCGCCTTCGCGCCCGAGCTGTCGCAATGGCTGAACGAGGCCGCTTCGACGCTGGACCAGAAGAAGCGCTTCGATCTCTATTCGAGGCTGCAGCGCTTCGCCATTCTCGATCAGGCCTATGCTCTGCCGCTCTACGAGCCCGAGGACCAGGTGGCGGCTGCAAGCTATGTGAAGGGCATCAGCTTCCGGCCCTTCAAGCAATTGCCGGAGAGCGCCTACGACATCTGGCGCAGCGAGTGAACCGTACCGTCAACACATCTCCGGCAATGCAAGCAGTCGGGGACAGTGGAGGAGTGATCGAGCATGACTGCTGACAATACGACGGCCTTCGACGAAAGCCCTTCGGCTTGGTTTTCACGCAGGCGCCGACTGAAACGCAACAGCCTGACATCACAGATCCTGGTGCGGATTGGATCCGCCATCGCGGTCCTATGGGCCGCGGTGACACTGAGCTTCATCAGCATTCATCTGGCGCCCGGCGATATCGTCAGCCTGTTGATCGGTGAGCAATTACGCACGCCGGAGGTGGAGGCGGCCATCCGCCTTGAATGGGGATTGGACAAGCCGTTGCTGGCGCAGTACCTGACCTATTTTCAGCGCGTTCTGCATGGCGATTTCGGACGTTCCTATATCCTGCAGACGGATGTTTCCGGCCTCGTGCTCTCGCAGATGCTGCCGACATTGAAGCTTACTGCGGCCGCCCTCGTCGTCGCCGTGGTCTTTGCCGTTGCCAGCGCCCTGCTGACGGCCGGCAGGCGGCTGCCGCGCAGCATCGCAGGCAGCCTCGAGCTTATCCTCATCTCGACGCCGTCATTCTGGCTCGGCATCGTGCTCTTATTCATATTCTCCTTCACCTTGAAACTCTTCCCCGTCGCCGGCGACCGGACGTTTTCGGCGCTGGTCCTGCCGGCCCTGTCGCTTGGCCTGTCGCTCGGCGCCGTCATCGGACAGGTGCTGCGCCAAGGGCTCGAACGGGCACTGGAAGAACCCTTCATGCTGACGGTCAAGAGCTGGGGCACCAATGACCTCGTGCTGAGGCTGCGTCACGGCCTGCGGCACGCCGCACTTCCCGCCGTGACGCTCGCCGGTTGGCTGGTCGGCAATCTGCTCTCTGGCGCCGTCATCACCGAAGCAGTATTCGGCAGGCCCGGGCTTGGGCGGATTACAGTCGACGCCGTGCTGGCACATGACCTGCCTGTCGTGCTCGCCGTCGCCATCCTGTCAGCCTTCATCTATGTCGTCCTCAGCACATTGGTCGACGTGCTGTACCTTCTGCTCGATCCCCGCCTGCGCAATCAGAATGCGGAGGCCGGCCATTGAGCGTCTCCTCGTCTCCCGAACAGGAAACCGATCAGCGCCAACAACGACTTTATTGGCGCGTCGCAAATCCTGGGCTTACCCTTTCGGCGATTTTCCTGCTGCTGGTAGCGATCGCAACCATCTGGCCGCAAGTTCTGACCGCTGCCAATCCGATCGCCGCCGATCCCTTGCAGGCACAGCTGCCGCCGTCGGCACAACATTGGTTCGGCACGGATCATCTCGGGAGAGATGTCTTCTCGCGAGTTGTTTACGGCGCGCGTTACTCCATCCTCATCGGCGTCAGCGCCGTAGCCATCGCCGCGATCGTCGGAGCCTTTCTCGGGCTTCTGTCGGGCCTTGCCCGTGGTCTCGTCGATGAGGCCATCTCGCGCTTTCTCGACGTGATTTCATCGTTTCCGGACCTGCTTTTGGCTCTCGTGCTGATCTCCTTTACCGGACCCGGCACGGTCAACCTCATCGTCGCGCTCGGCCTTGCCTCTGTGCCGCGCTTTGCAAGGGTCGTGCGCGCACAGACCTTCGTGATCGCTAAAAGCGGTTATGTGGAGCAGGCAAGAACATTCGGACTGAGACGCAGCGTGCTGGTGGCTCGCCATATCCTGCCGCATGCGCTCGCCCAGGTACCCATTCTGGCGACGATCGGTCTCGGGACCACGATCATACAGGCCGCGGGCCTCAGTTTTCTCGGCATGGGTCCGCAGCCACCCGCCCCGGAATGGGGCGCGATGCTGGCGGAGGCACGCAATTATCTTCGCGTGGCTTGGTGGATCGGCGTATGGCCAGGTCTCGCCATCACGCTGACGGTCATCTCCATAAGCGTGCTTGGAAGACGCTGGCAGCTTGCATTTGAAGGCAGGAGGCCATCGTGACCCCGGTGCTCGACATCCACAATCTGACGATCGGCTTTCCTCGGGACGGCCGCGATAACAGGGTGGTCCACGGCATCGATCTGAGGATCGACAAGGGCGAAGCTGTCGCGCTTGTCGGAGAATCCGGCTCCGGCAAATCGGTGACGGCGCGCTCGATCATCGGTCTCGCCGGCCCGGATGCGGTTGTCGGCGCTGACCGTTTCGATATCGACGGAAACGATGTTCGCGACTTCGATGAAAGGCAATGGCAGCGCCTTCGCGGCGAAAAGATCGGCTTCGTTCTTCAGGATGCGCTCGTCTCCCTCGACCCGCTGCGACGGATTTCGCAGCAACTGTCCGACGCCTTCGGCGGGCGCAGTCTCTTTCGCCGGCCCGATCGACGCGAAGACAGCCGGCAGCTGCTGCAATCGGTCGGCATCCCCGATCCGGATCGGCGGCTGCCGCAATACCCGCACCAGCTTTCGGGCGGTTTGCGCCAGCGCACCCTCATCGCCACGGCAATAGCACGCGGGCCGTCACTGCTGATCGCCGACGAGCCGACGACGGCACTGGATGCGACGGTTCAAAAACAGATCCTCGATCTGCTCCTCGAACGACGCAAGGTCGGCCATACGCTTCTCCTGATCAGTCATGATCTTGCCGTCGTCTCCCATCTTGCCGATCGCGTGCTCGTCATGAACAACGGCCAGATTGTCGAAGAAGGTTCGACGGAACAGATACTGAAGACCCCTCGCCATCCCTATACGCGACAATTGCTTGATGCCGTGCCTTCGGCCTCCTCCAAGGGATTCCGGCTATCGCCCGCATCCGTCACGCAAGCGGAGAGCGAGCCGGTGCACGCCGCCCCCAGGCCGAACGCACGGCAACGCGTCCCCTTGCCTGCAAAAGCAATCGATCGGCACAATCACATTCTGTCAGCCCGCAATCTCGTCAAACGCTATGGCGGATCGGGCGGCATCTTTGCCGTCAACGACGTCTCCTTCGAGCTCGCGGCCGGCGAAGCCCTCGGCATCGTTGGCGAATCCGGTTCTGGCAAGACGACGGTCGCGAAAATCGTTCTCGGCCTGGTAGAGCCGGATCATGGGTCGGTGCGTCTTGACGGTGGTGGCTGGAGCAACGTCGCCGAACACGCACGCCGCTCCAGGCGCTCCAGCATGCAGCTTATAGCCCAGGACGCGCTCAGTTCCTTCGATCCGCGTTATACGGTCGAGAAGATCATCGGCGAAAGCCTCGATAGCGCCGGCATCTTCGGCGCGGCTCGCCGCGAACGCGTGCTTGAGGTGCTGGACGCGGTTCGTCTGAGCGAGACCTTCCTGAAGCGCTATCCACGCGAGCTTTCCGGCGGCCAGCGTCAGCGCGTCGCGATCGCACGCGCCTTTGCGCCGCGGCCTCGTCTTCTCGTGGCCGACGAGCCGGTCAGCGCGCTCGACGTATCGGTGCAGGCGCAGGTGCTCGATCTTCTGGCGGAACTTCAGGCCGCATCCGGAACATCGCTCCTCTTCATCTCCCACGATCTCGGCGTCGTCCATCATCTGACGGACCGTGTTCTCGTGATGAAGGAGGGACGCATCGTCGAAGCGGGCGCGGTGGAGGATGTCTTCACCAAGCCACATCACAGCTACACGCGCACGCTCCTCGAGGCGGTTCCGGCCTTGCCCTGAAAAGCACGATTCAAACACCGGCTCAGACCGGAATTTTAAACGATCAAGGAAATTCGCGATGACCCATAATCGTCCCCGACGCCTGAAGACATTGACCGGAGCAAGCAGCGTCATTTCCGCCGGAAACGACGCAAGCCCCGTCGCCGGCATCAAGCGTGCCGTCGAGCTCGCCCGCAAGGCCGAAGCAGAAAAGATCACCGGGCTGTTCACGGCCGACCTGCTCCATATCGACCCGGCGGGACTTGCCGGAACCGCCGGCATCCAGGAGCCGATCATCGCGCTTGCCGCCTTGAGCCAGGTGACCTCCCACATCGGCCTGATCGCCACCGTCTCCACCACCTTTCACTATCCCTACAATCTGGCCCGCCAGATCGGCACGCTCGACCATGCGAGCGGCGGGCGCGCCGGCTGGAATGCCGTGACGTCCTCGGTTGGCGAAGAGAATTTCGGCGAGACATTGCCAAGCCCGGAGGAGCGCTACGAACGGGCTGCGGAATTCATCGAAATCGTCAATGCGCTTTATGATGCCAATGAACGCAATGCCGCGGAACGGAAGGCGTCCGGCGCGATCGGTATCGATCCGGCAAAATTCCATCCGATCAACTATCGCGGCAAGCACTTCAGGGTCGACGGCCCCCTCAACGTGCCGCCTTTGCCACAGGGCCGCCCCGTCCAGTTTCAGGCGGGACAGTCGGAAGCCGGCGTCACCGTCGGCGCACGATATGCCGAGGTGGTCTATACCTCACAGCCCAAGCTCGAGGATGCCGTCGCCTTTGCGAGCGAATTGCGCCGTCGAGCCGCAAGCTTCGGGCGCGCAGCCGGCCTCCCTTTCATCATGAATTCCTTCCACTCGGTCATCGGCGATTCCGACGCGGATGTCGCAAGACGCCTGAAGGAAAAACATGAGCGGATCGACTACGAACAAGGCCGCCTGAAACTGACGGATATGCTCGGCGGCGATCTCGACCTGTCCGAACTGCCGCTCGACAAGCCGTTGCCTGAGGCACTCCTGCCTGAGGTCACCAGCATCAACCGGCGGCGCGGCCGCGTGGAAATCTTTCGCCGCTATGCGCGCGAGGGACTGACCTTGCGGCAGCTCATCATTCAGGCGCAGGAAACCGGCCACTGGTCGGTCGCCGGCACGCCGGAGCAGCTTGCCGATGCGATCGAGGAGCGCTTTCGGGCCGGAATCCTCGATGTTCTCTCCCTGCACGGCTTCGGCAATCCGGACCAGGAGGACCTGCTGGTGAACGGGCTGCTGCCCGAACTGCGGCGGCGCTCGATCATCGACACTGATTATATCGGAGACGATTTCCGCTCGAATCTGGAGCTCCCGCCCTATGTAGCGGTGGACGGTGCGTTGAATTCGGCCAAGCGTGCCTGATCCAAGGTATGCATTGGCTCGCATACCATCGGAGGCTAGCAGCGAGAACAATGCCGGCCGGCGACGGCTGTCTTCCACGCGGATGCCGAACAGATCGGAAAGGTGGCCGCATGATACGACAAGAGCGGCATCATGGCCCCACCCTTCCGAATGTCGCTATCCGCCACGGGATAGCGATCTCTCGCTTGCGGCAAGGATATTGGTGGACGGGACAAGCTCAGAACCGTTCCTTGCACCCATGCAATGACAACTCTCCCGACTTTTTTAGGGGCGATTGGCGTGCCGAAGCCATCAAGCTAGTCCTGCCATCGCAGGCGATTGAGGAAGAAGCTCTCATTCGGCGTCGGCTGAAAGTCGAGATTCTTGGCCGCCCCGTAGATCGACACCATCTGGTAAAGCGGCACGGTCGGTATTTCGCTTGCGATGAAGCCGCCCACCTTTTCGTAGTCGGCAAGGCGCTTCTTCTCATCCAGCGATGACGCCGCTTCGTCCAGCAGGGCATCGATCTCGGGCTTGGCAACGATGGTCCAGCTGCTGCCGGAATGAAAGAGCGAATAGAGAGCCCCGTCTGCATCCTGGCAGGCGCAGGACGAAGTGCTGATGGCAAGTGTGGGACCATCTGCCGGCCCCTTCTGGATCAATTGCAGGAAGGTTGGCGTATCGACATTGGCGATCTCGACGTCGAAGCCGACATCCTGCAGCTCCTGCTGAATGGCTTGCGCAACCCTCTGGTCGAAGAAGGCGCCGATCGTCAGCTGAAATTTGGCCGGTCTGCCGGCGGCCGCGATCAGCGATTTTGCCTTGTCGGGATCGAAAGGCAGCCCCTTGATTGCGTCGCTCCAGCCGAAATGCGCCGGCGTCACCATCTCGGCGAGCGGCTTGTCCAGTCCGCCGAGAATACCCTGCGTAATGCCTTCCTTGTCGATCGCAGAGGCTAATGCCTGGCGAAGCTCGAGCTTGTCGAACGGCGGCTTGTTCGGATTGATGCGAATATAGGCAAGCCGCTCGGTGAGAACGGGCAGCGCCTTGGCATTCGAATAAGTCTGCAATTGCGCGGCCTGGTCAGAGGTCAGCGCCCTTGCCAGATCCACGGTGCCGGACTGGATGTCGGCCAGCCGCGTCGGCGCATCCGGCACCGCACGGAAGACGGCCGTCGCAAATGGCCCTTTCGCTCCCCAGTAGCCGTCATTGCGCGCAAGCGTCACCGAAACGCCCTTGTCCCATTTTACGAAGCTGTAGGGACCACTGCCGACCGGCTGAAGGTTGAAGGCTGCATTTCCGACCTTCTCGACGACGTGTTCCGGTACGATGGAAAGGTTCGTCAGTGCGGCCAGAAGAGCAGGAGAACTCGTCTTCAGGGTCAACGTCACCTCGTGATCGCCGGTCACGGCCGCCTTGACGATCTTGCCGAATTGCGCGCGCTGCGGGCTTGCGAATTTCGGATCGATGATGCGGTTGACACTGAACGCGACATCGCCAGCCGTCAGAACGCTTCCATCATGAAAGTGAACGTCGTCGCGAAGCGTAAACGCGATCTCGGTATCCGAGACGTTTTTCCAGGAGGTAGCAATCTGCGGGACGATCTTGCCCGCATTGTCGCGGGTGACGAGGTTGTCGAAGATGTTGCGATAGACGAAGTAGCTATCGGGATTCCATTGCAATTGCGGATCGAGGGTCGACGGCTCGTTGACGAGGTCCACAACGACCTGCTGCTTTTCGGCGGCCTGGGCCGCAGTCGCGACGGAAAGCATCGATAGGCCGATGCCCGCACCCAATACAAGACGCTTATGCCACTTCATTTTCCGGTTCCTCAAATGATCGATCATTGATGACGATAGTCAGACCCCTGCCCTCGTGGCGAGACCGGCGGCAATCATGTCGTGCCGTTGATTTCAACGGCGGGAGCCCGCAGGTGACAGGCGGCTTGATGGTCTCGCTCCAAGAGATTCAGCGCCGGCGGCAATTCCCGGCAGATGGCCGCCGCAATCGGACATCGCGTCGAGAAGCGGCAACCGGCCGGCGGGTTCGCCGGGCTCGGCAAGTCGCCTTCGAGAAGGATGCGTTGTCGCTGGCGCTGGGCGACCGGATCGGGCAACGGCACCGCGCTGAGCAAGGCCTCGGTGTAGGGATGTGTCGGTCGCGCAAAAACATCGGCCGTCGCCCCGACCTCGGCGATGCGGCCGAGATACATGACCGCTATCCGGTCGGCGAAATGGCGCACGACCGACAGGTCGTGAGAGATGAATAAATAGGAAAGACCAAACCGGCGCTGCAGCTCGAAGAGCAGATTGAGGATCTGCGAGCGGATCGATACGTCAAGCGCAGAGACCGGTTCATCGAGGATCAGCAGTTTCGGCTGAAGTGCGATCGCCCTTGCGATGACGATGCGCTGGCGCTGCCCACCGGAAAATGCGTTCGGCTTGCGATCGGCATGTGCCGGATTGAGCCCGACCAGTTCCAGGAGTTCCGCCACCCGTCGACGCCGCTCTTGTGCAGTCCCGACACCATGAATGGCAAGCGGCTCGGCGATGCTGTCACCAATATCCATTCGCGGATTGAGTGCTGAGACCGGGTCCTGGAATACGATCTGAATATCCCGCAGCCGCGCAGTGGAACGATCGGAACCTTTGGCCGCAAGATTGCTACCCTCGAAGAAAATCTGCCCCGAGCTTGCCTTCTGCATTCCGACGACGGCCGCGCCGAGCGTCGACTTACCGGACCCTGATTCACCGACAAGCGCGAGACTCTGTCCAGCCTCGATATCCAGATCGACACCATCGACGGCCTTCAGTAATCCTGCCGAATGCCCGAAAAAGCCGCGACGGATCGGAAAATGCACATGCAGATCGCGAATTGAAAGAAGTGGCGCAGTCATGCCAGGCTCCCGATGCGATCCTGGTGCCAGCAGGCGGCGCGGCGGCTCGACGCCATCGGCGCGAGCGGCGGCACTTCGCGACAGTCTTCATCTGCGAGCGGGCAGCGCGTCGAGAACCGGCATCCAGCCGGCCATGCGCCTGCGTCAGGCACCATCCCCTTGATCGTCGGCAAAAGCCGCCCGGCATCGCTGCCATCCAGGCGCGGGATGGTTGACAGCAGCAATCTCGTATAGGGATGCCTCTGCTCCCTGAAGATCGCATCGACATCGCCAACTTCGACAATTCGGCCGCCATACATGACCGCAACTTGGTCGGCGATGTCGGCAACGACCCCCATGTCATGGGTAATCATCAGGATCGCGGTTCCGGTTTCATCGCGCAGCCGTTTCATCAAATCGAGGATCTGCGCCTGGATGGTGACATCGAGCGCCGTCGTCGGCTCGTCGGCGATCAACAGGCGCGGCTTTGTGATCAAGGCCATGGCAATCATGACGCGCTGGCACATGCCGCCAGACAGTTCGAACGGATATTGCCGCGCGCGCATTGCCGCCTCGGGGATGCCGACATCTGCGAGCATATCGATCGCCTGATGCCATGCCTGCCGGTGGCCCAGCTTGCGATGAACGATGAGACTTTCGGCGATCTGGCGGCCGACCGGCATCAGCGGGTTGAGAGATGCGACGGGCTCTTGAAAGATCATTGCAAGCTCGCTGCCGCGTAGACGCATCAGTGCCTTCCCATCGAGGCGCGAAAGATTGTGCCCATTCAGCTGCACCGAGCCGCCGACCATGGTTGCCGCGGCTGGAAGAAGCCCCATGACGGCGAAAGCCGTCATCGATTTGCCGCACCCCGATTCGCCGACGATGCTGACAATCTCGCCGGCATGGACCGACAGGCTGACGCCATCGACCACAGCCTTGTGGCCAATGGACACCTGCAGCATGTCGACGCTCAAGACCGGTGCCGCCATCAGATAGTCGCCTCGCGGACGGCCGCCCATGGATTGCGCGGATGAACCATACCGCTATTGACGCCATCGCGTTGCATCACGACGGACGGCACGGCAAAATTGACCGGATAAAGCGTGTCATCGATCACCTGAACCTCGAAGTCGGCGGCGATGGACGCCGCCACCTCGGCACCGGCCGTTCGGCTCACTCTGATCGTCGTGCCGCTGGCATCGATGCGCGGACTGAAGAGCGCCTTTTCCAGCGACATGCCGAAAGCCAGGACGTAGGACAGGATCTGCGCGACCGCCGGCACGATCTGCCTTCCTCCCGCTGCGCCCAGGGCCAGCTCCGGCAGGCCATCGCGCGTCGCAATGATCGGGCACATATTGGCAAGCGGCTGCCGACCCGGAGCGATCGAATTTGGATGCCCCGGCCTTGGATCGAACCACATCAGGCCATTGTTGAGCGCAAATCCCAGTTCCGGCACCACGACCTTGGAGCCGAAGCGGGACAGGAGCGTATTGGTGAGGGAAACCATGGTCCCTTGCGCATCGACCACGCTGATATGGCTGGTACAGCTTTCGCCGGCCGCATGCCCCATATGCTTGAGGCGATATTCGCTGGCGCGACGCAACGCCCGCGCAAAGGCGAGAGCCGTCGCTCCCGAATGCGGGTCGATATCGAGCGGAAGGTCTTCAAGCTCATCGAGCGCGGCAAGCAAGGTCGGACCGCCGGAAAGACCCGGCACCGCATGGATACGGCGCCCCATGTAAGAGCCGATGGCGGGCTGCCGCCACTTCGGCGCATAGGCGCGCAAATCCGCTTTGGAAAGAACGGAGCCGCCCTGCGAAAGATCCGCAACCAGCAGCTCGGCAATCTGGCCCTCATAGAAATCGCGCGCTCCCTCGCGCGCCAGCCTTTCCAGCGATGCGGCCTTGGCCTTCATCTGCAGGAACAGCGACCGGCCACCTTCCGGTACGCGCGGCGCACGGCCATCCCGAAGAAAGAGATCGGCAGCACCCTTGAACTGCGCGAGATTATGGCCATCAGTGGCGAGCGCGAGGGCCGCATACCAATCGACCTGCAAGCCGCGATGGGCTTGCTCGATCGCCGGCGCCAGGGCATCGGCCCAGGAAATGGTGCCGAAGCGATCGAGCGCCTCGGCAAAACCGGCAACGGCGCCGGGAACGCAAATCGATCCGTAACCGATCAGATTGCGATCGCCCTGGACGGAGGGCCATTCGAACCAGTCCCCATCCTGACCGGCAACCAAGGGGTAGTCGTCAGGCCGGAGAGTAGCCGGAGAAATGACGTTGAAATCGAGGACGTCGACCGCCCCGGAACCGCCGTCGGCCCTGAGCATGAAGCCACCGCCGCCGATACCGGATAGCCAAGGCTCCACGACGCTGAGAACGAGGGCCGTGACAATGGCCGCGTCGACGGCATTGCCGCCTGCCGAAAGGATGCGAGCTCCGGCCTCGGCCGCCAGCCAGTTCTGGCAGGCGACCAGGCCGTGCCTGCTGCGCGTCTCCTGCTTGCCGATCGACCAGGTCTCATTCATGGCCTTGCCCCGAAACGCCGCGCGCCTATGGCAGTGGGAATGGCCGAGGCAACGGAAAACCGGCCGGAATTTGCGGAAGAAGCATGATGGGCGGCAATTTCGACCGCAGTTGCGATCCAGGTGCCTGGTTCGGCGGTCATGGCTTCCAGCAGCTTTTCGAGCATGGCGATGCGCTGTGCCCTGCCGGAAATCCAGTCATGAACCGTCAGGGTGAACAGGCCTCCGAAGCGGTGCAGCGCCCGCCATTCGGCCAGCCAGTCCTCCAGCACGGCACTGCCGGAGACCGGCGCCCAGCGCTCGTTGCCGCTGCCCTCGAACTTGTAGAAGATCGCGTCGTCCAGTGCCCATTGGACCGGGATTTCGACAAGTCCATCGATCTCATAGGGGTGGTCGAAGCCCATCAGCGAGGAGTCATAGGCAAGACCTCGCGCCTTGATCTCAGCCAGCATATGCGGGGTCATCTCCCAGGCGGGCGAGCGAAAGCCCGTCGGCGCCTTTCCCGTCTGCCTGACAAATAGCTCCAGACTTGCATCGAGAGCCGCACCGAACTCATCCTCACGAATGTCTCGAACCAGCTCATGGAAGTAGCCGTGCAAGCCGATCTCGTGACCGGCCGCAAGAAGAGCCGGAAGCAGCTCAGGATCGAATTCCGCGACCACTGCCGGCACATAGAAACTCGCCTTCACGCGATAGCGGTCAAAGAGATCGAGAAGCCGGCCAAGTCCCGAACGCAACCCGAAGCGGCGGATCTCAAGCCGCGCAAGGCGATCCGGAACACCGTCCCGATGCTCCCACAGGAAGGGAGCGGTCGCATCGACGTCGACACTCAGCAGGACGGCGCTTTGCTTGCCGTCCGGCCACTCGTAAGCTGGAAAGGGAGAAAAGCCCTTTGCCGTCCTGGCTGGATCCTCGACCATGTTCCTATCCTCCTGCCTTGCTTCAGAGCGGCTTCTTCTTGGCCTGGAAGACGGCAAGCGAGCCGATTGAATTGCCGCCGTCGACGGTCAGCGTCGCACCCGTGACATAGGCGGCCGCATCCGACGCCAGATAGAGAACGGCGGTCGCCGCATCGTCCGGCGACGAAATCCGGCCAAGGGGAATGTTGCCGACGACGGTGTCGATGTGTTCCTGCGTGAGGTGGCTGACATCGCTGCCCGGCGCAAAGCCCGGCTCGACGATGTTGACGCGGATGCCGAACTCGGCAAGTTCGAGGGCCAGGCCCTTGTTCAGACGGTCGAGCGCCGTCTTCGAGGTGCAATAGGGAACGACAGTGCTACGCATCTTGCGCGACGCGCCGGAAGAAATGTTGACGATCGATCCCCTCACGCCTTTGTCGATCATCTGAAGGGCAACACCCTGGGACAACAGGAACGGCGCGCGAAGATTGATGTCGAAGATCCGGTCCCAGTCTTCGGCGGTCAGGTCGAGCAGGAAGCCGGACGGATAGATACCCGCATTGTTGACGAGGACGTCGGCTGAGCCCCAATGCGCGGCGATGGCGGAAAGAAGCGACTTGATATCGGCATCGGAAGTCAGATCCGCCACGTGCTGCAGATGCCTCCCGCCGATCTCTTGCGCCGCCGAGGCAAGTCGAGGGCCATCGGAGTCGGTCAAAAGAAGCTCTGCCCCGGCATTGGCGAAAGCCTTGGCAATCCAACCACCGAAAATGCCGGCAGCCCCTGTCACGACCACACGCTTACCTTTGAAATCCCGCGAGAAATCGACCATTTTATGCACTCCTTGGGTCGAGGCGGTCCCTCAGGAAATCGCCCAGAACGTTGACGGACAAAACAAGAAGGAACAGTGCCAGTCCCGGCATGACGGAAAGCCACCAGGCATTGGCGACATAATTGCGGCCAACCGAAAGCATCGCTCCCCAGCTGGCGGTGGGCGGCTGCACTCCAAGACCGAGGAAAGACAATCCCGCTTCGAACAGTACCATCAGACCGAATTCAAGGGTGGCGACGACGACGAGCGCGCCTGCGATATTCGGCAGGACATGGTAGCGCAGCACCCGCAGCCATCCGGCGCCCATCGCCCGCGAAAGCCGGAGGTAGGACATATTGGTGATAATCAGCGTCTGGGCATAGGCGACGCGCGCGTAACGCGGCCATCGTGTGAGAGCCAGAACAAGAATGACATTCTGCAGGCCTGGCCCAAGCGTTGCCACGGTGATGATGGCAAGCAGAATGGCAGGCACGGAAAGCACGATGTCGACGAGGCGCATGATCACGGTTTCGACCCAACCGCGATAAAAAGCGGCGAGCATTCCGAAAATGCAGCCGGCAATGCCGGACAGCACGACCGAAGCGAATGCGACGAGCAACGAGACGCGCGCTCCGTAGATCAGACGGCTCAACGTATCGCGTCCCAGTTCATCGGAGCCGAACAGGAAATGCGTCGCGCGGATAAGGGTGCCCGGCGACTTCAGGCGTCCGAGAAGGTTCTGTACATTCGGATCGTAAGGGGCGACCAGAGGAGCGAATATGGCCGCAAGGACAATGATCATCAGGATCAGGACCGAGAAGACGACCGTCAGCGGCGGTTTTCCGGCCAATCTGTTTGCTTTGGCAAGGGCCGCGATCATGCCGGTCTCCCGCCAAGACGAATGCGTGGGTCGATGAGGCTGTAGAGCAGGTCAGCCGCAAGATTGAGCAGGATCGCCACCGCCGCGCCGATCAGCACGATGCCCTGGACCACCGCGAAATCGCGTGCGCTGATAGCCTGCATGGTCAATTGACCGAGGCCTGGCCAGGCGAAGACCGTTTCTATGATGATCGCACCCGTCAGCAGATTGGCGATTTCGAGAGCGGAGATCGTCACGATCGGTACCGCGGCATTGCGCATGAGGTGGTGGAAGACCAGACGAGACGTCGACAGACCCTTGGCGTGGGCCGTGCGAACATAGTCCTTGCTCAACTCATCGAGGACGGAGGTGCGTGTGACGCGGGCGAAGGTCGCCATAGACAGAAGACCGAGAGCGAAGGACGGCATCAGCAGGCTTTCGAGCCCGTTCGCCCCAGACGGCGGCAACCAGCGCAGGAAGACTCCGAAGAACATGATGAGCAGGACCGAAGTCCAGAAGGTCGGCATGGATTGCCCGACGAGCACCAGACCGATCAGCCAGCGGGCTTCCCAGCGCTTGCGCCGCACGGCCAGCACGACGCCGATCGGCACGCCAAAGCCGACCGCGACCAGCAAGGCGCCGGCGGCCAGCTCCAACGTGTAGGGAATACGGCTAGCGATGATCTCGACCACCGGCAGGTTCTGCACATAGGAGCGGCCGAGATCGAATTGTGCCAGGCTGGACAGGAAGTGGAAATACTGGATGTAAAGCGGCTTGTCGAAGCCAAGAGCGGTCCGCATGACATCGATGTCGGCCTGAGTAGCGCCCTGCGGCACCAGCAGCAGCACCGGATCGCCGGTCAGGCGCTGCAGAAAGAACACCAGCGTTATGACACCGAACAAGGCGATGAAGGCCTGGATCAAGCGTCTGGCGATGAAGGCAGCCATCCCCTTTTCCTTTCCCCGATGATCCGGGCCTCGACAAACGGCTAGGCTGAAGGTCGTCCGAACTTCGTCATAACGGCTCTAGTCGTGCCAGCTTACCCTGTTGAGGAAGAAGCTCTCATTGGCCGTCGGCTTCCATTCGAGCTTGTCGGACGCACCGTAGATAACGGCTGCCTGATAAAGCGGCAGGATCGGAACATCCTTCGCAACGACCGTGGCGACGTCCTTATAGGCTTCAAGCCGCTTCTTCTCGTCGAGCGTATTGCGCGCACTGTTGAGGAGCGCATCGATGCTCGGGTCCGACACTGCCGAAAACGAGCTGCTGCTATGCAGAAGCGGGAAGGATATGCCATCCGCATCCTGGCAGGCACATGACCACCTGCCGAAGGAAATGGCCGGCTGCTTGTTTTTCTCGCTCTGGACCCGTTGCAAATAGGTGGCGAAATCCACCGTCTCGACATTGACCTTGAAGCCGACATCATTGAGCTGCTGCACGATTGCCTGCACGATCCGCTGATCGAAGGTGGGCGACGTCAGGAAGGCAATTGGCTGCGTCGCGACGCTGCCGGCCTTTTCGACGAGCTCATGTGCCTGTTTCGGATCGAAAGGAAGCCCTTCGATACCGGAAACATAACCCGTATAGTCCGGCGAAGCCAATTGCGGGACGGGTTTGTCAAAGCCGCCGAGCAGACCGTCGACGATCGACTGCTTGTCGATGGCGTAAGCGACAGCACGCCGCAAATTGACATCGTCGAACGGAGGAATGGACGGATTGAGCTTCAGATAGGCGATGCGTTCCGTTACCGCCGTCAGTACCTTGGTGCCGGCCACCCCTTGAAGCTGGGCGCCAAGATCCGGATCGAGCGTCACGGCAAGATCAGCACTTCCGGCCTTCAGATCGGCGACGCGAGTGGCAGCGTCCGGCACAGCGCGGAATTCGGCACTTTGAAAATAGCCCTTGCTGCCCCAATAGCCATCGTTGCGCACCAGGGAAACGGCAATACCGCGCTGCCACTTTTCGAATTTGTACGGCCCTGAGCCGACAGGCGACAGGTTGAAGGCATCGTCGCCCACGGCCTCGACAACATGCTTCGGCACGATGGAAAGCTTGACGAGCTGCGCCAGGAGCACCGGATAAGGTCCATTGGTGCGAATGGTCACCTCATGTGGGCCAGTGACCGCGGCCGATAGGATCTTGTTGAACTGGCTTAGCTGCGGGCTTGCGAACTTCTTGTCGATGATGCGGTTGATGCTGAAAGCCACGTCATCGGGCGTCAGTTTTTGTCCGTCGTGAAAGACCGCATCATCGCGCAATGTGAAGGCAATTTCAGCATCCGACTTATATGTCCAGGAGGTGGCGATCGCAGGTACGATCTTGCCATTGTCATCGCGCGTGACCAGCTGGTCGAAGATGTTGCGATAGACGAAATAGCTGTCCGGATTCCATTGCTTCTGCGGGTCGAGCGACGACGGCTCGCTCACAAGGTCGATCACGACCTTGTCTTTTGCGGCGGCTTGGCCCGCAACGGACATCATCGCCGCAACAGAAACGGCAATCGCAAGAGTTCTTATCGCTCGCATCTAAAAATCCTTTTTCAAAAACGATCGCTCCCGGACGGGACGAGAAATGCGGGTCTCATCATTTGATATCGAAGGACTTGATACCGAAGGACGCTTGGCCTTGCGCTCCACGGGCGCAGCAAGCTCCGACTTCAGCAGACTTGCCTGGGTAAATTCGGCAAAGGCATCACAAGCGAGCTTGAGCAGCTCTGCCGCATCGCCATTGCGATGCGCCTTCTTCGCCGCAACGAAATCGGTCCAGTCGACCGCTTCGAGACGCTGGACGGAGGATGCCTCGAAAAAGTTGAGGTAATAATCGGCCCTGTGCCACAGGATATCCAGCCAATCGGCAATCAGCGGCGCCTTGAGACGCGCCGCGAGCAAGCTCCTGATCTGCCGCTCGTATTCCCGAATGAGGGACAGCTGCGATCCGTGCGCCGAGCCACCCAATCGCAAGGCCGCCTGCATGTCACACAAGGTTTCCAGACGGGCAATATCGTCAGCAGACAGATCGACATCCACCAAAAGCGGCTCCAACCGGGTTCGACCAAGCGTAATTTCTCGCAGACCCAACGCGGTGATGGAGCAAACCCGCCATCCACTCCTTGGCTGCGCCGAGACGAAACCCTTGTGCGCCAGACGGCTGAGCGCAGATCGAACGACCCCGCGCCCGAACCGATAGGTATCGCAAAGAACCTGTTCGGAGAGCCGCTCACCCGGAGAAAACTCACCGAGCTTGATCGCGTTGCGAATCCTGTCCTCGGCGATCGCAACGAGATCGCTGGGGCTTTGAGCAAGAAAGGGACTTTGGTGATCGAGCATATTGTGAAACTAACATCTCAGTTTTCAAAACTGAAGTCTCAAATATGCTATTCTTCATCTTTTTTGTAGAGAATTTTTGCCCGCCCGGCCGCTTGTCGGGTTCGAAATTGCAAGAGACGGCGCAGTAGAAATGCGGATTGAGATCAAGCGAGCAGCGAACGGAAACAATCGGTGGAGCGTCCCAATATCGGCCCCAACCGGAGCAACAGTCACGGAGCCTGCCCGCAGGGGCAAAATCATATGGCGAAGGAACGATTGGCGCCGAATGACACGAAGGTCATCGTGCAACCAGAGCTGCCGTTCTCAAATGGAGGAACAAGGACAAGCTGGCCGTGCTTTGATGGCTGGAAGCCTTACCTCGATCAGGGCTTCAGCTGAAGCCAGAAGTAACCGTAGGGTTGAAACATGATCGGATAACGATGCTTGCCCGCAGCCGGAAATGCCGTCTTTCCAAGCAACTGCCTATGCCGATCTCATCGCCATAGGAGAGCATATCGAGCTGGCAGACAATCCGAGCGCCGTCGACGCAATCAATGAGAAGACACAGGCGCCATCAGCGGATCCTCACCGACTATCTCAATCAGGAAGTCGAGAACCGTCCTGATGCGCAATGGCAGGTTCCGACGCGATGGATAGACGACGCTGATGGCGAACCGGCTCGGCGGAAATTCGGGCATGACGTTCACAAGCCTGCCCTCCTCGATGTCGGACCCGACAAGAACGTGGGAAAGCACGGCAATCCCATTGCCAGCCAGCACGGCACGGTGCACGGCAACCGCATTGCTGGCGACGAGGCGCGGCGCGATACGCACGCTAACGTCCTCGGCGCCATTTGAGAACGACCATGCCCGGCCGTTTCCGACGCGATTGTAACAGATGCAATCATGAGCACTGACGTCGTCGGGTGTTTTGGGTGCTGCCCGCCCTTGTAGATAGGAAGGTGCAGCGACGAGAAAGGCCGTCGTCCACCCAATTCTGCGGCACATCAGACTGCAGTCCGCGACCATTCCCAGCCGCACCTCGAGATCGATCCCCTCTTCGACCAGGTCGGACGGCTCCTCGCGAAAGAGCAAGTCGACGGAAAGTCCCCGATGGCGTTCGAGCAGTATCCCGAGCCGGTCGCTGACGTAAAGCCCGAGCGGTGTCGGCAGAGCCAGTCGCACCTTGCCGGCCACGCGCCCGCCATCACGACATGTGGTTTCGCTAAGCGCCTCGACCGCTTCGATGACCTTGAGTGCCATCGGGATGATCTGTTCCCCCTCCGCCGTCAGCGCCAGCGCGGTCGTCGTGCGATGCAGAAGACGTGTGTTGAGATACGCTTCCAGTGCCGAAACCTGGCGTGAGACAGCAGGCTGCGTCAGCCTGAGATCAATCGCAGCGGCGGAAAAAGAGCCAGTCTCCACCACTCGCATGAATGTTTGCAATGCGCATACGATGTCCATCCCCACCCCATACTTTTCGGCATAGGCCTTATGTTCGAACCTTAGCCTGGAAGGACTTTACTGTCCAGCTATTAAGGATATCTTTTATCCACAAGGATACTAAATATCCTTAATAGCGGAGGCGACCATGACCCAGCGTTTGAATTATGCCCAGCAATCACCGGAACTTTTCAGGAAACTCTCGGAACTCAGCATGGCTCTGAAGGACAGTGCTATCGACCAGAAGATCCAGGATCTCGTTCACATCCGCGCATCGCAGATCAATGGCTGCGCTTTCTGCCTGGACATGCATGTGAAGGAAGCCAAAATCCATGGCGAGAGCGAGCTCCGGCTCTACCACATCTCCATCTGGCGGGAATCCAATCTTTTCATACCCCGCGAACGTGCCGCACTCGCCTGGACTGAAGCAGTGACGAAACTGCATGAAGGCGGCATTCCCGATGAGCTCTACGAACGCGTGCGCGGCCAGCTTTCCGAGAAGGAAATCTCCGATCTCACCTTCGCGATCATGGTCATCAATGCCTGGAACCGCGCCAGCATCGCCTTCAAGACCGTGCCGGGGTCAGCCGACAAGGCCTACGGCCTCGACAGGGCCGGCCTCAACTAAGCCTCTCGCCAAAAGCTTCGGCAAACGATGCGCGGCCGTTCAAGCGGTCGCGACCAAGACATCTCACGACAATCGTTTCAACCGTGGAGCCGGCCAAATCGGTTCCAAGATCTCGATCAACAGGAGACAACCATGGACCTGGACACCTCTCATCCCGCTAAATCAAACCCTGACGAGCTGGTTCCGTCGCGCTACGCGGTGCGGATCGGCGATATCGAGGTGTTGGTGATCAGCGACGGCGTGCTGCCGCTGCCGACCAAGATGCTGGGACATAATGCCGACCCGGCCGAACGCGCGGCATGGCTGAACGACATGTTCCTGCCGCCGGATGCTTTCGACTGGGCGCTGAACGCGGTCGTGGTGCGCAGCGGCAAGCAGACCATCCTCATCGACGCCGGCCTGGGACTGGACCCGGAGCTGAACCTGCCGCGGGCCGGACAGCTGATCAAGCGGCTGGAGGCCGCCGACATCGACCTTGGATCCGTCACCGACGTGGTGCTGACCCACATGCATATGGACCACGTTGGCGGGCTGCTCGTCGGTGGAGTGAAGGAGCGGCTGCGTCCGGACCTCCGGATCCATGTGGCAGCGGCCGAAATCAAATTCTGGGAGGCGCCCGATTTTTCCCATGTATCAATGCCGCCCGGGTTCCCGGACGCGCTTCGCGCTGCCGCCAAGCAGTTCAGGAAAGAGTACGAGAACCAGCTGCAACTGTTCGGTGATGAATACCAGGTGGCACCGGGCGTGGTCGTCTCTCGGACGGGCGGCCACACACCCGGGCACAGCGTGGTCCGCGTCGCCTCCGGCAAGGACCGGCTGATGTTTGCCGGCGATGCCGTGTTCGCGGTCGGCTTCGAACATCCCGACTGGCACAACGGCTTCGAACACGACCCGGAAGAAGCTACGCGCGTGCGCGTCCGTCTTTTGCGGGAGCTGGCGGAGACCGGCGGACTACTGGTGGCCACCCATATGCCATTCCCCTCGGTTGGCCATGTGGCAGTCGACGGCGATGTCTTCCGTTGGGTGCCGGTGTTCTGGGACTACTAAACGCCTAGCGAGCGGGTGCCGGGTCGGCGTGCAGCCGTCAGGAAACGCCCAGTTCGGCCGAGCCGATGAAGGCATCATCATAAACGGTCCGACCCGCAACCCATCATACAGAAACGAACGAACAATGCGGCGCATGACGCGGCCGCGAATTGGAGAAGCTCATGAAAATCGTCATCATCGGCGGAACCGGCCTCATCGGTTCAAAGACGGCCGACCGTCTTCGCAAGCAGGGCCATGAAGTCATTGCCGCCGCGCCGAACACCGGCGTCAATACGATTACCGGCGAGGGTCTCGCCGAAGCGCTCGCGGGCGCCTCTGTCGTCATGGACCTCGCAAACTCACCCTCCTTCGAGGACAAGGCAGTGCTCGAATTCTTTGAGACAGCGGGCCGCAATCTGACGGCGGCGGCGAAGGTCGCCGGCGTGAAACATCATATCGCGCTCTCGATCATCGGCGTCGATCGCTTGCCCGACAGCGGCTACATGCGCGCCAAGGCCGCCCAGGAAGAAATCATCCGGAAATCCGGCATCCCCTATACGATCGTCCATTCGACGCAGTTCATGGAATTCATCGGCGGCATTGCCCAGTCCGGCGCCGTCGGGGACCTAGTACGGCTGCCCGTGGGCTATATGCAGCCGATCGCCTCCGACGACGTCGCAGATGCCATGGCCTCCGTCGCGACCGCAGCGCCCATCAATGGCATAGTCGAGATCTCCGGCCCGGAACGTATCCGGATGAACGAGCTTGTAGCCCGCTACCTGAAGGCCATGGGCGATGCCCGCAAGGTCGAGGGCGACCCTGATGCCCAGTATTTCGGGACGAAGCTGGAAGATGGCTCGCTTGTCTCCGACAAAAATCCCCGCCTCGGTCACATCACCTTCGAACAGTGGTTCGCGACCTCCGCACGGAAATGACCGGATGACGACATGTCGCCTTAAGCGGCGTGTCGCCCAACCCTCGAGAAAGGAAATTTCGACATGATCAAGCCAGTCTTCGTTCTTGCCATCACAGCGCTCTTGTCTGCGACGGGCGCCGCCTTCGCCGCCGACCAAAAAGACGCCAAAGTCACCCTTGTCTACGAGCACGAATTGCCGAACGTCCCTGGCAAGAGCATCAAGGGTGTTCTGGTCGAATACGGCCCGGGCGGCTTCTCTCCGGGTCATACGCATCCCAGTTCGGCCTTCATCTATGCGACGGTTCTGGAAGGGGCAATCCGCAGCCAGGTCAATGACGGTCCGGTAAAGGTCTACAGGGCCGGCGAAAACTTCTCCGAGATGCCGGGTGATCGTCACGGCGTCAGCGCAAATGCCAGCAAGACCAAGCCGGCAAAGCTCCTGGCCGTCTTCGTCGTCGACACCAGCCAGAAGGAACTGACCTTCCCGATCAAGAAATAGCTGGATGCGGGCGGGTGCCCAAGGCGCCCGTCCCTTCCCGACTTCAGGAAATCATCGTCGGTGAGCCCTATCATATTTGGCGAACATCATTTTCTGCCGCTCGTCCTGATCAATCTGCTCGGGCTGGCCGGCATTCTCATCTGGCACATCCAGGGGCGCCGTCGCCCCACCGCGCGCCTCGTCGTGCAGATCCTGTTCTTTTGCTGCATGAGCCTCGTGCTCTGGCGTGCCGGAATTTCGCCCTATCACCTCGATGACGGCGAGCTACAGGATGCTGGCATCCTGCTTGCCAAGTCCGCAAGGATCCTCTGGTGGCTGCATCTTGCCTGGACGATGATCGGCTTTGTCCACATCTATCTCACCCTCAACCGCCGGCCGCAGGAGGCACATCTTCTTCAGGATCTGATCGTCGGCATCGTCTATCTCGGCGTCGCCCTGTCCGTCATCGGCTTCGTCTTCGGCGCACCGGTCGGGCCGCTGATTGCCACCTCGGGCATCGTCGTCGTCATTATCGGCCTTGCGCTGCAGAACACGCTTGCCGATGTCTTTTCCGGGATCGCGCTGGCACTCGGTCGCGCCTACGTCATCGGCGACTGGATCCAGCTCGCCGACGGTACCGAAGGGCGTGTCGTTGAAACCAACTGGCGCTCCACCAACCTGCTTTCGAGCGGACATAACGTCGTCGTGCTGCCGAACGGCGTGCTGGCGAAACAGGGCGTCACCAATCGCAGCCGCCCGGATGAATCGCACCAGATCTCGCTGACGATACGAATATCCGCTATTCACAAGCCGCGGCTCGTCGAAGAGGTCATGCTTGCCGTTCTACAGGGCTGCGAAAGGATCGTCATGAACCCGCCGCCGGTCGTCGCGCTCAAGACGATCGACGCAATCGCCATCGAGGTCGAGCTGTTCTTCCGTGTCGCGAGCGCAGCAAGCCGCATGCCGGCACAAAACGAGATCATCGATCTCATCTACGAACATTGCAGGACGAGCGGAATAACATTGGCGATGCCGACCCAAAGCTTCGCCTGCCTCCCCATAGGCGAACAGAAGGAACAGGCCACTCTCAGAGCGATATCATCCGGCGCGCTCTAGCGCCCATTCGAAAGAGCTTTTCCAGAGTTCCGGCGGGATCTCCTTCGACAGGATGCCGACGAGGTCGGACAATTTGACGCCGCGCAGTTTCTCGCGCCACGCTTCGTCGGCCTCCCACATGATGCGCGCCACCGCACAGGGGCTGCTTTCGCAATAACCCTTCGGGCGGCAGGGATTGTTGGCGCGAATATTGGTGCAGACGAAGGTTCGCTGCCGCCCCTCGACGGCCTCCACGATCTCCAGAAAAGTGAGGTCCGCGGGCGATTTCGCCAATCTATAACCGCCGGAGGGGCCGAGTGTCGTGTCGACAAGTCCGGCCTGAGACAGGCTCTGCAGAGCCTTGGAAAGATATTCCTTGGGAAGCCCATGGAATTCGGCGAGCGCTTTGGTGGAGAGATAGCGACCATCAGGCAAACCTGCAAGAATGGCGCAACAATGGAGAGCCCATTCGACTTGGCTTTTCAAAATCATAAATTCATTCCAAAGGCCTGCGGCTGGCATATATCTATCAAGGATAAAGAATATCCTTATTTGATCGTCATGTAAACAAATTCCGAGATGCAGATTTGCCTCTCGCATACTGGGCATGCAAAAGCGAAGCGATCTTCACAGGCTTCGACTGGCAACCAAATGACCTATACAATCGGCTCTTTGCGACCGACTTGCATTACAAACGGCTACTCGACGAGAATTAGAATGGCGCACCTGAAAGCATAAGAACCGCATGTGCGGCGTTATCCTCAGATGTGCAAGTGTCCTCACTGCTAGGAGACACCTCGTAGAGGAGCAGATTTGGCAGATCGTCTCTATAGGTGGCGCTTGCTGCGGCGATTGAGGGCCGCTTGCAATTGCTTAACCTGGACATTGATCGCATTCCGCCCCACGCCAAAACTGTTCGCATAGGCCGGAAACCGCAGGCAGGTTTGGTCACGGCCGGCTCAAAATACCATTCTTCCTAGTCACTGCTCACCGAGCTGATCGTTGTCGCCACAGTACCAGCGCAACAAGGAAGTCCCCAATCGTACCGAGATCTACTCGGATGTCTTTTGCTTTCCAAAGACGATGCTGAGATAGGTCTCGCCCGAGCGGACAACGTGATTGCGCATCAAGCGCTCGGCCAAGTCCGCATCGCCGGCAACGATCGCATCTGCGATGCTTGTGTGTTCATCCAGGGCCTTCTGCCGCTCCGCCGGATCGAGATGAATGATGCGGCGAATGCTTGCGTCGTAAAATTGCTGACGCTCGATGAGCTTCGCGAGATAGCCACAGCGTGAACTGCGATGGATGTGGTCGTGAAATGTCTCGTTGAGCGCGATCAGCTGATCGGCATCCCCGGATTTGGTCGCCGCTTTCATGACATCCACCGTGGCAAGAAGCTCGGCTCCCGATGGCTTGTCAATGCGTTTAGCGGCGAGACGCGCGATCATCGATTCCAGTGCGGCGCGGGCAAGGATCATCTCTTCGGCCCATTGCATGCTGAACCTGATCGCAATGCCGCGGCGCGGCAAGGTTTCGACCAAGCCTTCCGTTTCGATCTGGCGCAGTGCCTCCTTGATCGGCGTCGTGCTGACGCCGAACTGCTCTGCCAGCTGTCGCTCGTTGAGCCTTTCGCCCGTAGCAAAGGCGCCTGACAGGATTGCGCTTCTGATCGCGCGATAGACATGGTCCCGCACGGTAAGTTGAAAAGCCGGATCAATTCGCTCAAAGGCCGCCACGCGACCCACACCCTGCTTTGCTTCGATCATTTTTGAATCTCGTTGACATGACTTCGATAGCGTGACATCTGGTATATCAGATTTCAGATTCTTGTCGACATCGCAATTCGACAGCCGAAATCGCCAGAAGAGGTTGAGGAGCCTTGAGGAGGATCTGCCATGCAAAGTGATCCGGCGCCTGGCGGGATTGAACAGCCAGTCTCTGCCGCCGACAGCCCGTGCTCTTTGAGACGCTGATATCAAGTCATAAGCCTGCTTCGGGCGCCGCCCTCCCCCCCGATTGCCCTTCAGCCGCCGAAGAAACATCCGACTACCGGAGAGCCCCCGATGCTCCGAAAGGTTCCTAGATGAAGACACATGCTTCCGCACCACTTGGCACGCCCCGCGCCGGCTACCAACGGTTCATCGTGCTGGCGCTCATCACGGTGATCTTGGCGGTCAGCACTGGAGATAGAGCAACCCTTTCCGTCGCAGGTCCCGGGATTGCAAAAGATCTTGGCATCAATGCCGTGAATATGGGCTGGCTCTTTTCCGCATTCTCGTGGAGCTACTTCATTGCACAGGTCCCATCGGGCTATATCGTCGATCGGACAGGCGCAAAGGCTGCCATGTTGATTTCTTTGGCCGGATGGTCGATCGCGATCACCCTTGTCAGCGGCGTCGGATATTTTGCCTACCCGGTAGTCGCACTTTACGTTCTAAGATTTGTGCTGGGGCTCCTGGAAGGACCGGTGACGCCGGCTTCCGCTCGCATCATCGCCGCGTGGTTTCCATCAGACGAACGTGGCGTCGCCGGCGCAATCTTCAACTCTGCTCAGTATCTTTCCCTCGCAGTCTTCACGCCCCTGATGGGCGCGCTGTTCCATTATCTTGGCTGGGAACATATCTTCTCGGTCATGGGGGTGATCGGATTGGTCTTGGCGCTCGTCTGGTGGAGAACCTATTTCGCGCCGAGCCGCCATCCGTGGGTCACAAAAGAGGAAATCGCCTATATCAAAGCCGGCGGTGCGCTGACCGATGTAGGAGGAGAAAAATCCAAAGCGAGCGAGGCGCAAATTCCCACCCGACAGATTGCGCGACAAATTCTGACCAATCGCATGTTGCTCGGGATTTTCCTTGCCCAATATTGCATCGCGACGCTTTCGACCTTCTTCATTTCCTGGTTTCCGAGCTACCTGGTTCAGGAAAGACATTTCTCGATGCTTCAGGCCGGCTTCGTGGCATCCCTGCCGGCAATCTTTGGATGCATCGGCGGCGTTTCCACCGGCTTTTTCTCCGACTGGCTGCTGCGCAAATCCGGCTCCCTCAGTCTTGCGAGGAAAATCCCGATCACCATCGGGCTCGGCCTCAGCGCCACCATCATCCTGTGCAACTATACGGATGTGAACGCCATCGTCGTGGCGATCATGTGCGCGGCCTTTTTCGGCAAGGGCTTCGGGGCGCTCGGATGGACGGTCGTTGCCGACACGGCACCCAAGGAGGCAATCGGCCTGACCGGCGGCTTGTTCAATGCTGCCGGCAGTATCGGCGGAGTCATCACTCCAGTCGCAATCGGCTATATTATCGAGGGAACCGGCTCCTTCCATGGCGCCCTCCTTTATGTCGGGCTGCATGTCATAGGTGCGGTTGTGAGCTACTGGGTGCTGGTCGGCAGGATCGAACGGTTCGAGATCTCAAAAGCCTCGCTCGAGCCCGTTGGTGCAGAACTCGTACTTGCCAAGGGGGATCGCGATCATTGAGCTCTCAGAGATAGTCTGCCGGCGCAATTCAGCGGATCTCGCAGCTGGTCGCGAGCGGCTTTCAATCTGATCGCGCGCAGCTAGGCGCCCGGAGAGGTGGCAGTTTTCTGGCTGCGCGCTCAAGTTTTTGCACAATCTGGCCATGATGCGTTTTCTGGATATCGATGCTTGCCAGATTTAGAAACCAGGAAGCGCATGCCGAAACATAGGAGCCCCCTTCTCCCGTGACGGATTGGACGACCGGGAAAACGAGATCGACTAGCACCAGACGACAACCTCGACCGTTGCATTAGACGACAGTGGCTGAAGTAGACTATCAACATTTTGATAGGTCTAGGCGCAGTTGACCCCTCTTGGAGCACCTTTCACTTTGGCTTAGATTGCCCGTCAATGACGAAGCCTGTTGGATCTGGCGAATAAGGCAAGGTCAGCAATCCCCAGGACCTGATCAGGAATTATATGAGGCGGACAAGAATTGAGGATATCGCCAAAGAGGCGAAGGTAAGCAAGGCGACTGTAGATCGCGTCATTCACAAGAGGGGCTTCGTTCGCGAGGAAACGGTCCGCAGGGTTGCAGAAGCAGCGCATAAACTGGCCTATTACGCCAGCGGTCTGATTGATCGGCAGCTGACCGCACCGCTTGCAAGAGTGAGATTTGGCTTCCTGCTCATAAAAGAAAAGCAGGAGTTTTATCAGTCTTTCAGCAAAGAGCTGACCCGCGCGGTGGCAGACCGTCAGGATTTTCGCGGTGAAGTGACCATTCGATATTCTCCGTCTCAGTCGCCGGCAGACTTCGCGGCGATCATGCAGGAACTTGCCACGCATACCGATGCGATAGCTTGCACTGCGGTCAACCATGGCATCGTCAATGAAGCCGCCCAGAGCTTGCGGCGGAACGGAGTTCCTGTCTTCGCCTTGCTGAATGATTTCGGCCACGGCGCGCGTCAAACCTATATCGGTCTCGACAATCACAAGGCCGGATGTCTGGCGGCATGGATGATCGCCACGGCAAGTCGCCAATCCGGAAAAGTTGCGATTTTTCTTGGCAGTAATCGCTGGCAGGGACATGAATTGAAGGAAGCCGGATTCCGTTCATACCTGCGCCAATTGCGGCCGGATCTTGATATCTTGGAACCGGTCATCAATCTTGAGACAAGAAAACTCACCCATGAAACCTCGATCGCCTTGCTTGAGCGTCATCCGGACCTGAGAGGGGTTTACGTCGCAGGCGGCGGGATGGAAGGCGCAATAGCGGCGCTGCGGGAAATGCGCGCGCCCGGAGAGGTCGCCCTCATCGTCAACGAGCTCACCTCGGTCAGCCGCGCAGCCCTTTCCGACGGCTATGCGACAATGGTCATCGGCACGCCTCTGGCACAGCTTTGCCGGGACACCGTCGAGCTGATGGCACGGAGCGTACTCCAGAGTCATGTTCAAATACCGGACGCGCATTTTCTGGAGCCGCAACTTTTTCTACCTCCTTCCATCTGAGAATGAGGTGAAACACCTCAAGCGGAAAGTACGAGAAACCTCACCAATGCACTAATCCAAATCCCGCCCGATTGCGCGCGACCGAACCTTTTGGCATTGCCTAGAGCCACGTGGCACGCTCCGTCGGAGCAGCAATATCGGGATTTTGGGAGGAAACATGTTCTGGGCACTCAATCAGATTACGGCGCCAAATCTTAGCTACACCGATTTCCTCGACCTATCGGTCGCTCTCGGCTGCCAGGGCGTGGAGGTTCGCAACGACCTCAAGCGCCAGCTATTTGACGGCCTTTCGCCAACCGAGGCAGGTCAAATGGTTCGGGAGCGAGGTTTGCGGCTCGTTGGCTTGTCCCAGGTCTATCCGTTCAATTTCTGGTCGGATGACATCGAGCGAAAGGTTCGGGATCTGATTGCAATCGCCAGGGAGGCCGGCGCCGAAACCATCAGCCTGATCCCGCGAAACGAGGGGATCGGCACCGAGGAGCAGGAGCGCAAAGCCAATCTCGAAACGTCCCTTGCCGCCATTTTGCCTCTTCTTGAGGAGGCGGAGCTGGTCGCACTGGTCGAGCCGCTTGGGTTTCAGCGTTCCTCGCTGCGTTACAAGGCTGAGCTCGTGGATGCGATCAACGCACTCGGTGCGGCACATCGCTATAAACTCGTCCATGACACGTTCCATCACGCCCTGGCGGATGGCGGGCCAATCTTCGCCGGTCACACGGGGATCGTCCACATATCGGCTGTCGTTGATCCGACGTTGCAGCTGAACCAGATGGAAGACGAGCACCGGGTTCTCGTGGATAGATCAGACCGACTGGACAATGTGAGCCAGATCAAAGCTTTGCAGGCTGCCGGATATGTCGGACCGATTTCCTACGAGTGCTTCTCTCCTTTGGTGCACGACCTCACCAACCCACGGGAAGCGATCCAAGCCTCATTTGACTTCATCGAATCGGCCTTGAAGGCCGGGTGATCGCCGAACAGGCGACGCGAATGGAAAGGAGTCTGGCGAGCTTGGCTGCGTCCGGGCTCGGCTTAATTTTGTGTCGATAAGATCGAGCTCCTTGTTTTAACCCTTCCGCATTGCCAGTGGCGCAGCGACCGCGGCCCCTACCATCGTCAGGACTCCCTCATTCAGATATTCTCGGAGATATAAATCTCGAACGGGAAAAAGGTCTGGCGGGCGGTCGTTTGCGCGGTTCCTTCGACTGAACTCACCATCTGTGTGATGAGCTCTCGGCACAAAAGAGGCAGTGGTGTGCAAATGGCCATGGCAACTGTTCCATCCATCAGTGCGCCCTTACTCTCGGGAACAAGCTCGTTGACGATGAGGGTCACGTCGCCTGCGCGGTTTTCTTCTCTGAGTGCGGCTATCGCCCCCTCCATTCCGCCGCCGGCGACATAAAGACCGATAAGGTCTGGATGTTTCTGCAGAAGATCGAGCGTCGCCTCATGCGTGACGTCGACGGCGTCGAGATTGATGAGCGTTTCCAGGACTTCGAATTCCGGCGCATTCTCGCGGAAATAGGAGCGAAAACCCATCTCCCGCAACTCGTGGCCGTGAAAGCGGTGACTGCCCACGAAACATGCCACTTTGCCCGGCTTGCGAGCCGTGCGCGCGATCGTCCAGGCGGCAGATCTCCCGACCTTTCTGTTGTCGAGGCCGAGATATCCTTCCCGAATGCCCGCGGCGAAGTCGGAAAGTACGGAAAAGACCGGGATTCCCTTTTCCTTGAGCTCGTCGACGATCGCCTCGACCGCCGGATAGTCAGGGGCGACGACGGCCACGGCCTGATTACGGGCCGCCAGTGCCCGCATTTTCTCCGCGATCGCGCTCGGTGTCGAGACAGCTGGATAGTCGATTTGAACCTGCAGCTTCGCTGTCGTCATTGCCGCCGCAGCCGCTTCGATCTCTTTGGCAAAGGCTTGATAAAATGATTGCGTGGGCTTCTGCAACAGGAATGCCAGTTGATAGCGCGGTACGTCTTCGAAGACGCGCTGACGCAGGAGACCGACGGCATGATAGCCGATGTCCTGCGCCGCCTCATAGACGCGCCGTGCCGTCTGTTCACGAACCGGAAGGCGTCCGTTCAGCACGCGATCGATGGTGGCGACGCTGACGCCGGACGCCTTGGCGAGATCCGATATGGTGGGGCGACGCATGGTTGCTCCTGATGGAATTTATCATTCCTGCGCTGTCATAATGATAGATTTTGATAGATTCCATCATTCCTGCATTGAGGCAAGCGAAAAGTCGATCTATCGTTTCCAGCATTGAGAGCGAAGCGCTGTTGCGCATCGCGGGAGGCAGGGATGACGACGATAATCAAGCGTGACTATGATCTGCTCGGCGCAAGCGGCAGGCTGGCGGTGGAAACGGGGCTGGCTGCCGCCGAATGGTATCACACGGATGTTGCACGCAAGGATATGAAGGCGCTGATGCAGCGCTCGGATGCGCCGGCGATCCGCGACACCATCATCTGGCTCGGCAGCATGGTGGTCTTCGCCGGGTTCGGCGTCTACTTCTGGGGATCGTGGATCTGCATCCCCTTCTTCCTGGCCTATGGCGTGCTCTACGGCTCGGCCTCCGACAGCCGCTGGCATGAATGCGGCCATGGTACGGCCTTCAAGACGCGCTGGATGAACGATGTCGTCTACCAGATCGCCTGCTTCATGATCATGCGCAATCCAGTGACCTGGCGCTGGAGCCATGCTCGCCACCATACCGATACGGTCATTGTCGGCCGCGATCCGGAGATTGCCGTCATGCGGCCACCGGATCTCCTCCGCCTCGTCCTGAATTTCTTCGGTATCCTCGATGCCTGGTACGCGTTGATCGACATGCTGCGCAATGCTGCCGGCTTCATCAGCGCTGCGGAAAAGACCTTCATTCCCGAGATGGAGCAGCCGAAAGCGATCCGTATCGCCCGTATCTGGCTTGCGATCTACCTCGTCACCATTGCATCAGCGATCGCCATGGGCTCGATCCTGCCGCTGATGCTGATCGGCCTTCCCCGGCTCTATGGCGCCTGGCATCACGTTCTGACCGGCCTGCTGCAGCATGGCGGCCTCGCCGACAACGTTATCGATCATCGCCTGAACAGCCGCACCGTCATGATGAACCCGGTCAGCCGCTTCATCTACTGGAACATGAACTACCATGTCGAACATCACATGTTCCCGATGGTGCCCTATCATGCGCTGCCGAAGCTGCACGCGATGATCAAGCACGATCTGCCGGCCGCCAATCCGTCCATCTGGTCCGGCTATCGCGAGATGATCCCCGCATTCCTGCGGCAATTGCGCAACGAGGACTATTTCCTGAAGCGCGAGCTGCCGTCGACGGCGCGGCCCTATCGTGAAGAGTTCCATGGCGAACTGCCGGCCGCCGCACAATAACATCGACATTGCAAGGGAGGAAAACATGAGCAACTGGATCGAAGTCTGCGCTGCTGATGCAATCAACGAGGAGGATGTCATCCGTTTCGATCATGACGGGCGAACCTTCGCTATCTATCGCAGCCCCGAGGACGACTACTTCGCGACGGACGGCCTGTGCACGCATGAAAAGATCCATCTCGCCGATGGCCTTGTCATGGACAACATCATCGAATGTCCCAAGCATAATGGCCGCTTCGACTACCGTACCGGCGAAGCCAAGGGCGCTCCGGTCTGCATCAATCTGCAGACCTATCCGGTCAAGGTCGAGAATGGCACCGTCTTCATCGAACTCTGAGGAGACTATCGTGGCGCATTTCGTCATTGTCGGAGCCGGGGAATGCGGTGCCCGCGCTGCCTTCGCACTTCGTGAAAAGGGATTTGCGGGCGACATCACCCTCATCGGCACCGAGCCGCTTGCCCCATACGAGCGCCCGCCGCTTTCGAAAAGCGGATCGGATGAAGCGCCCAAGCCAAAGTTCGTCGCAGCGTTGGAACGTTACCAGGAGCTGTCGATCGACCTGAGGCTCAACACGACGGTGACAGCGATCGCTCCTGCCACAAGGACGGTCAGGCTCGCGGATGGAGAAACGCTGAGCTACGACAAACTGCTGCTCGCAACGGGAGCCTCTGCACGGGGCTTTCCCGGCACTGATGGCACCTCTCACCGTATCCGCATGCTGCGGACCCATGCGGATGCGGTGGCATTGCATGCCGCTCTCAACCCCGGACAGCACATTGCCATCATTGGCGGCGGCTTTATTGGTCTTGAACTGGCAGCGACGGCACGCAAGCGCGGTGCCGACGTCACTATCATCGAGGGTCTGCAGCGGGTGTTGAAACGCGGCGTGCCGGAAGAAATCGCCGAGGCTATTACCGAACGGCATCGTCGGGAAGGCGCCGATATACGCTGCGGTCAGGTCATCGAAGCGGTGCAGGAGGACGCCGACAAGGTGGTTGTTCGCATGGCAACCGGTGAAGTGATCTCTGCCAACCTCCTGCTCATCGGTATCGGCGCCCTCCCGAATGTCGCGCTCGCTGCGGACGCAGGCCTTGCGATCGACAACGGCATCGCCGTCAACGAGCGGCTGGAGACCTCGATTGCCGATATCTATGCGGCGGGCGATTGCTGCTCCTTTCCGCTGGCGCTCTATGGCGGAAGACGCGTTCGCCTCGAATCCTGGCGCAACGCGCAGGAGCAGGCAAATCTCGCCGCCGCCAATATGCTGGGAGAAGGTACGGAGATATCCGCCGTGCCGTGGTTCTGGTCCGACCAGTATGACCTGACATTGCAGATCGCCGGCCTTGCGGATGAAGCGGTCGCCCATGTGCGGCGCGACCTCGATGACGGGGCGTTCATCCTCTTCCATCTCGGCGCGGACGGAAGGCTGCTCGCCGCCAGCGGCATCGGACGCGGCAATGCCATAGCACGCGATATCCGCCTTGCCGAGATGCTGATCGCCGCCCGCGCGCATCCGGATCAGGCCGCCCTGGCGGCAAGCACGGTCAAGCTGAAGTCGCTGCTTGCGGCGTAACCATCCATATCGAGGAACATCCAATGCAAAAGCACGATCGTCCGACGGTTGCCGATCTCCTGTCGTTCAAAGGAAAGCGACAACTAACAATGCTGCGCGTCACCTCGCTTGAGGAAGCGGAAGCCGCCGAGAGAGCCGGCATCGATATGCTTTCCGTCCCGCCAGCACTTTTAGGCCCCTCATTCCGCGAAGCCGCGCCAAGCCCCTTTGCAATACCGGGCCTGGAATATGGCGATTATGTCTCGGCAGAAGAATATATGCGGGAGGCATTCAAGGCACTGAAAGCCGGAGGCGATGCTGTTTACTGCGCCGCAAGCGTCGCGATCATTCGACGAATGCGGGACGAGGGAATTCCTGTCTGTAGCCACGTTGGTCTCATTCCTTCGAGGGCGACATGGACGGGCGGTTTCCGTGCCGTCGGAAAAACGTCGATCAGCGCTTTTGAGATTTGGCGCCAGACCAAGGCGTTGGAAGAAGCCGGCGCCTTCGCCGTCGAAATCGAGGTTGTCCCCGGCGACGTTGCGGCCGCCATCAGCCAAAGGACATCGATGCTGATGATTTCGATGGGGGCAGGAACGGGATGTGACGCGCAATATCTGTTTGCCGATGATGTCCTTGGCAGCAATCGCGGCCATCGCCCCCGCCATGCGAAGGTCTACCGCGATTTCGCGGCGGAGTTCGACCGGCTGCAGAATGAGCGCGTTGCCGCCTTTGCCGAATTTGCCGGTGACGTTCGTTCCGGCGTCTATCCGGAGAAGGGACATCAGGTCGCGATCGACAGGCAAGAATTTGAGGCATTCCTGCACATCCTCGCCGAGCAAACTCTTTAATCGCACCTTGGGCTTCCGGTGAAGCATTTATCACATCGAATTGGGCTACTTCGAATGAAAACCTATGTCCTGACCGTATCCTGCCAATCGACGCGTGGGATCGTAGCGGCGATCTCGAACTATCTGGCCGGTGAGGGCTGCAACATCGTCGATTCCAGCCAGTTCGACGATCTCGATACCGGCCGCTTCTTCATGCGCGTCTCCTTCATCTCCGAGGAAGGCGTCGGCCAGGCAGCGCTTGCCGAAGGCTTCAAGCCGATCGCCGAAAAGTTCGCCATGGATGCGGAGATCCATGATGGGAAGAAGCGCATGAAGGTGCTGCTGATGGTGTCGCGCTTCGGCCATTGCCTCAACGACCTGCTCTATCGCTGGAAGATCGGTGCCCTGCCGATCGACATCGTCGGCGTCGTCTCCAACCATTTCGATTACCAGAAAGTCGTCGTCAATCACGATATCCCCTTCCACCACATCAAGGTGACGAAGGAGAACAAGCCGCAGGCCGAAGCCCAGCTCCTGGATCTGGTCGAGCAGACCGGAACCGAGCTCGTCGTGCTGGCCCGCTACATGCAGGTCCTGTCGGATGCGCTGTGCCGGAAGATGTCGGGCCGGATCATCAACATCCACCATTCCTTCCTGCCGTCCTTCAAGGGGGCGAACCCTTACAAGCAGGCCTATGAGCGCGGGGTGAAGCTGATCGGGGCGACGGCGCATTATGTGACGGCCGATCTCGACGAGGGTCCGATCATCGAGCAGGACACGGCGCGCATCACGCATGCGCAGTCGGCCGAGGATTACGTCTCGATCGGCCGCGATGTCGAGAGCCAGGTTCTCGCCCGTGCCATCCATGCGCATATCCACTATCGCACCTTCCTCAATGGCAACCGCACCATCGTCTTCCCGGCAAGCCCAGGCTCCTATGCCTCCGAGCGCATGGGGTGAGTGATGGCGCTCGCAACGGTGATTGACGGGAAACAGGCGGCAGCCTCGGTGATCGAGGCTGTGAAGGCTGCATCAGCGGGACTTGAGCAGGAGGCCGGCGTGAAGACCGGCCTTGCGGTCGTCATCGTCGGCGACGATCCGGCCAGCCACGCCTATGTGAACTCCAAGAGCAAGATGGCCAAGGAATGCGGCTTCAAGTCGGTGCAGCACACGCTGCCGGTGGAAACAACGCAGGAAGAGCTCGCCGCCCTGGTGGCCTCGCTGAATGACGATGCCTCCATTCATGGCATTCTGGTGCAGCTGCCGTTGCCGAAGCATCTCAATTCCGATGCGATCATCCAGTCGATCAAGCCGGGGAAGGATGTCGATGGGCTGCATGTGGTCAATGCCGGCAAGCTTGCGACCGGCGATCTCGATACCGGGCTGATCTCGTGCACGCCGGCCGGCGCCATGCTTTTGGTGCGCTCCATCCATGGCGAGGAGCTGTCGGGGCTGAACGCCGTGGTCATCGGCCGCTCCAACCTGTTCGGCAAGCCGATGGCACAATTGCTGCTCAATGCCAATGCGACGGTGACGACGGCGCATTCGCGGACGAAGGATCTGGCCTCGGTCGCACGCGGCGCCGATATTCTGGTGGCGGCCGTCGGCCGGGCTGAGATGGTCAAGGCGGACTGGGTGAAGCCGGGTGCGACCGTCATCGATGTCGGCATCAACCGGATTGCGGCACCCGAGCGTGGCGAGGGCAAGAGCCGGCTGGTGGGCGATGTCGCCTATGCGGAAGCATCCGGTGTCGCCAAGGCCATCACGCCGGTTCCGGGCGGTGTCGGGCCGATGACGATTGCCATGCTGATGGCCAATACCGTCATTGCAGCTCATCGCGCCGCGGGCAAGACGCCGCCGAGGTTTTGAGGGAAAGAGGTGTTTAGGCCACCGCCCCATCGAGCTCATTCATCACCGGCAGCTGAAATTGATCGATCAGCACGACGGGCGTTTTGCCTCCTCGACGAGTTCGCTCCGAGCCTGGCTTGTGATTGCCCTGTATTGACACGCCAGCATATCCCCTACGGGCTCGTAGGCGCTCCTCAAGACCTTTCTAGACACAGCGCTCATCCTCGCAGTGATGGTTTGCCGATCGGTCGAACTGCATGAGCATCACGCAGATTCGCGGCAAATGGACTGGTCAATTCTTTCTTGAAACAATTTTGGTAACCCGCAATGATCATTAGGAAATACCTGACCTGAGGGGTAAGAGCTTGATTCGTGATCGCGTGTTGGTGACCGGATCCAACGGAGCTGTTGGACGAGCCGTAACGGAATTGCTTCTAGCCTCGTCGATCGATGTTGTCGGCGTCGACCAGCGAGAGCCCGATGACGCGTCCAAGGTCTCCGCCAACCCCGACGCGTCGTTTCGTTGGATTAAGGCAGATATAACCAATCCCGCAGAACTCGCACCGCTTGGCCAAGAACTTCGTGATCGAGAACCGCTTAGCGGTATCGTGTGTGCGGCGGGAATCGAAGGACCTGCGGGGTCGGTGCTCTCCATAGACGATGACGCTTTCGCGCATGTGATGAATGTGAATGTCACCGCCCAATTCCTCTGTATAAAATATCTCGCTCCAGCGCTTCGTCAAAACGGTCGAGGGTCGATCGTCATGGTCGGAAGCACGTCGGGTGCGCTGGGAAACGCCAACGCCAGCGCCTACGTCGCTTCCAAACATGCCGTTGTCGGCCTGACACGAGCCGCCGCGGTTGATCTCGCCCCGCTAGGCATTCGCGTCAATTGCGTTGCGCCAGGCCCGCTTGAAACCCCACTCATGGCAGCCTTTGAACTGTCGCATGATGGAGCATCCCACATAAGGGACTGGTATGAGAGCAACACGCCCCTTCGGCGCTATGGCAAGGTGGAAGAAGTCGCACAGTTAATCGCGTTCCTACTCTCGCCGCAGGCGAGTTTCGTTACGGGCGGCGTATATTTGTGCGATGGTGGGCTAACCGCGAGCGGTCGCATCGACTAGCTATGCTGTCCCGAATGCTCGATGGAATGCCCCCGCCGCCCGCCTTCGAGCCTATAGCCTCGCAGCCTGTGCGTAGGTCCAGGCGCCGGTCGGGAAATTGCAGGCGCTTGCCGGGAATCTGGATTTCAATTTTGTCGCTTCGGCGGGCTTTGGTAGCGAAGCGGCTGACCGCACAACTCAGCAAGCGCGAATCGGAAGGGGTTTCAGAGCCGAGGGCGATTTCGACACCTAATTTCGAACCCGACCTGGAACAATGCTCGGACCACAAAGATGGCTAGAGCTAAGTTGGTTGAGTTATCTCAGGTGCCCGATGGTTTGCGCCATCGAGCTTTCCAATGCCGCTCAAATGTCAGGCCATCCCCGCGCTTTCGCGGGGACCGCAGAAGACTGCCCCCTTGTCGAAGAGCGGATGCCACGTGGCACATATATGCAATCTGCTTTGTTGCTAATCTACAACATTTGATTGAATAATGATTCCAAAAGAATCAATCTCAGGGATTCTCGAGCATGAGAAATTGCCTTTTAGGTTGCTTTATATAGTACTTCGATTGAGTAGAGGGGCGTCAGCCACAATGCAGACGGGCAAGCACAAGAGCAATTTCCTGCTTTTCGTGGCGGGGTTTGCTCGGTCTTTGGGTTGGGCAAATGACAAGCGTCGAACAGCTGGCGACCAAAGCTACAGGAAGAGAAACCTGTCCTGGGGACAATAGTTTCGTATCAGAAAATGCTCTCGCTAAAATTCAGGCTCGCCGCGCAATGCGGGACGCGAGCCAGATCTCTAAAATAACCACGCGATCGATAGATTTCAGCGCGCGCGCTTGTACGCTGCTGCTTAGGATAATGCTGCTCGCTGCCTTATTCTGCACCGGTCTATCGCTGGCAACCCCGGGCGCGGCCTACGCGGCATGTACTACCCTCAATTTCCCCGATTCCCATACGACGCCGTCGACAAGCCCGATGGCTTCCGGCGGGACGCTTAATGTCAACATCGGCACGCTGTGCGATCCAGTTGGTCTCAATCCCATTGGCGATCCAAACGTAGTTCTTCCACAGCATGGTACGATAACGAGCTACAACTCGGCGGCCGGCTCGTTCATCTACACGAACAACGGCGACGGAGCGACCCAAGACACCTTTACGTTGGTCGATGCGAGCGCGCATCCCTTCACAGTGAATATTGCAATCGCGCCGGCGGGATTGACACCACCTACTGCTGGCCCGGTCAGCGCCACGGTAAGCCATGGCAGCACGTCCAATACGATTACGCTGAACCTGTCGGGAGGAGCAGCTTCCTCGGTGGCCGTCGGGACGCAGGCGTCTCACGGAACTGCCACAGCCAGTGGTACCTCAATCACCTATACGCCGACAGCGAGCTATTCCGGACCGGATAGTTTCACCTACACCGCGACCAATGCAGCCGGCACATCATCGCCCGCGACGGTGACCATAACGGTCAGTCCACCGACGATTACGCTCGGGCCAGCGACACTCACCTCAGGCGCTGTCGGAACGACTTATAACCAGACCGTCAGCGCCACCGGTGGCACCAGCTCTTACACTTATGCGGTCACAGGTGCCCTTCCCACCGGTCTGAGCCTGTCAACGACGACTGGCGTGATTTCCGGCACGCCAACGCAAGCAGGCAGCTTCACCTTCACAATTTCCGCCACCGATAGTTCGACCGGGACCGGGCCGTTCACTGGTTCGGAATCTTATACTTTGACCATTTCCCCGCCGACGATTTCGGTCAACCCAGCCTCCTTGTCGACAGGCACGGTCGGAACCGCCTATAGCCAAACTATCACGGCATCGGGCGGCACCAGTTCCTATAGTTTCAGTGTCACATCAGGTGCTCTACCAGCCGGCTTGACGCTCTCCTCCTCAGGCACGCTTTCCGGCACGCCGACGGCAGGCGGCACATTCAACTTCACGGTCACCGCGCGGGATAGTTCCACCGGCACGGGTGCACCATTCACCGGTTCGAAGGCTTACAGCCTGACCATTGCGGCGCCGACGATTACGATCGCGCCGGCGACGTTGACGGCTGCGGCCATCGGTGCCAGCTACAATCAAACCATCTCCGCATCCGGCGGCACCAGTTCCTATAGTTTTGCCGTTACGGCCGGTTCGCTTCCGAACGGCCTGACACTGTCATCGGGAGGTGTAATCACCGGCACGCCGACCGCGGGAGGCAACTTCAATTTCACTGTCACGGCAACGGACAGTTCCACGGGTACAGGCCCCTTTAATACCTCAAGACCCTATACCCTGACGGTTTCAGCGCCAACGATTACAGTCGCACCGACCACACTCCCGTCCGCCACCGTTGCTGCCAGCTATAGTCAAACCATTACAGCGTCGGGAGGTACGAGTTCCTATAGTTTTGCCGTCACAGCGGGCGCTCTTCCAGCAGGCCTGACGCTCTCATCGGGAGGCGCACTCACAGGCACGCCGACGGCAGGCGGAACGTTCAACTTCACAGTTACCGCGACCGATAGTTCGACCGGGACCGGGCCGTTCAACGGTTCGAGGGCCTATAGCTTGAGCGTTTCAGCGCCGACGATCACTATCAACCCTCCCTCCCTGTCTGCCGCAACGGCGGGAACAGCCTTTAGTCAGACGCTCACAGCGTCAGGCGGCACAGGTTCCTATACCTATTCGCTGTCGACAGGCACGCTTCCGACAGGGATGGTGCTTTCCTCAACCGGCCTGCTGTCCGGTACGCCGATCGACGCCGGGAACTTCAGCTTCACTATCGTTGCGAGGGATAGCTCCACCGGCACAGGCCCCTTTACCGGCGCACAGGCCTACACACTGGCGGTTGCCGCCCCGACGATCACGATCACACCGGCAACGCTGCCGGGGGGCACGGCCGGAACCGCCTATAGCCAGACATTGACGGCCTCGGGTGGAACCGGTTCCTATACCTTTAACCTCACAAGCGGGAACCTTCCGCCGGGCGTAGCGCTTTCGTCGGCCGGTGCACTCACCGGTACGCCGACAACCGCCGGGCCTTTCAATTTCACCATCACCGCGACAGACGGCAACCACTTTACCGGCTCTCAGGCCTATAGCGTCACGATCGGTGCCCCGACGATCACGATCACCCCGGCATCTCTGCCAGGAGGCACGGCCGGAACCGCCTATAGCCAGACACTGACGGCCTCGGGTGGAACCGGTTCCTATACCTTTAGCCTCAAAAGCGGGAACCTTCCGCCGGGCGTAGCGCTTGCCTCGACCGGTACGCTCGTCGGCACACCGACAACCGCCGGGCCTTTCAGCTTCACCATCACCGCGACAGACGGCAACCACTTTACCGGCTCTCAGGCCTATAGCGTCACGATCGGCGCCCCGACGATCACGATCACCCCGACAACCCTGCCAGGAGGCACGGCCGGAACCGCCTATAGCCAGACACTGACAGCCTCGGGCGGAACTAGTCCTTATACCTACAGCCTCGCGAGCGGGAACCTTCCGGTGGGCGTGGCGCTTTCCTCGACCGGTACTCTCATCGGTACGCCGACGACCGCCGGGCCTTTCAATTTCACGATCACCGCAACAGACGCCAACCACTTTACCGGCTCTCAGGCCTATACCGTCACGATCGGCGCCCCGACGATCACGATCACACCGGCAACGCTGCCGGGGGGCACGGCCGGAACCGCCTATAGCCAGACATTGACGGCCTCGGGTGGGACCGGTTCCTATACCTTTAACCTCACAAGCGGGAACCTTCCGCCGGGCGTGGCGCTTTCGTCGGCCGGTGCGCTCACCGGTACACCGACAACCGCCGGGCCTTTCAATTTCACCATCACCGCGACAGACGGCAACCACTTTACCGGCTCTCAGGCCTATAGCGTCACGATCGGTGCTCCAACGATCACCGTTGCGCCGGCAACGCTGCCACCGGCCGGGATCGGGGCCACCTATAGCCAGACCTTCACCGCCTCCGGCGGCATCGGCTCCTACAGCTACGCACTCACGGCAGGCGCTTTGCCAGCCGGTCTCACCCTGTCGTCGGGCGGCATACTCTCCGGCACGCCGACAGCCGGCGGCACCTTCAATATCACGATCACGGCGACGGACAGCGCTACGTTTACGGGCTCCAGGGCCTATAGCCTGGTTGTCGGCGCTCCGACGATTGCAATCGCGCCGACCACGTTGCCGGCTGCAACCGTTGCTGCCGCCTACAACCAAACCATCACGGCTTCAGGCGGCACCAGTCCTTATAACTATGCGATAACGGCTGGTACTCTGCCCGCCGGCCTGACGCTGTCGTCCGGCGGCGTTCTCTCCGGCACTCCGACGGCATCGGGCACTTTCAACGTGACGATCACCGCAACCGACGGTTCGACCGGAGCCGGTCCCTTTACGGGCTCCAGAGCCTACAGTCTGGCGGTCAACGTCCAGCCACCGATCGCCGGCAACGTCGCGGCGACCGTTGCCGCCAATTCATCGACCAATCCGATCACACTCACCATCACAGGCGGCGCGCCCGCCTCAGTCGCAGTGGCAACCGGGGCCGGCCATGGAACCGCAACCGCCTCGGGGACATCCATCACCTATACGCCCACACCAGGCTATAGCGGATCGGACAGCTTCACCTACACTGCAACCAACGCCTCCGGCACTTCGGCACCAGCAACCGTGAGCATGACGATCACGGCGCCAAACCTGATATTCTCACCGCCGAGTGGTGCCTTGCCGGCCGGCGTCGTCACCACCGCCTACAGCGAGACCATCACGGCTTCGGGTGGGACCAGCCCTTATAACTATAGCGCCACCGGCACGCTGCCGGCCGGGCTGGCGCTCAACCATGCAACAGGAGCCATTACCGGCACGCCGACGACGCCGGGCAATTACAGCTTCTCCATGACCGCCATCGATGCCAACGGCGCCATGACCTCTGCAGCCTATACGATCGCCATCTCGCCGCCACCAACGACGTTCGTGTTCAGTCCGGCAGGCGGGGCACTCCCCGATGCAATGGCGGGGGAAGCCTGCAGCCAGCAGATCACGACAACCGGCGGCGCGGGCACGAAGATCTATAGCCTTGCCTCCGGCAGCCTGCCGAACGGCCTGGTGCTCAACATCTCCACCGGCCAGCTCAACGGTCCGCTCGCGGGAGGCACGGAAGGCGATTACAATTTCACCATCCAGGTTCGCGACGGCAACGGCGCGACCGGGAGCGCTTCCTATAGCCTGAGAGTGAAGACCCGATCGGTTACCGTTCTGGACATGGTCGTCAACGTACCGGCAGGCTCCGCGCCTCCTGACGTTTACCTTAATCGCGGCGCAACCGGCGGCCCGTTCACGTCCGCGATCCTCGCTTTCGTGGAGCCTGCCAATGCCGGCACGGCGACGATCATCCAGGGGCAGTTGGCGCAGGCAGGCCCGGTTACCACTCCCGTTGGCTGGTATCTGCACTATGTGCTGAACCCGGCCTATTCCGGCCAGGTCCGTGTCGGCTACAAGCTCGTCAGCGCGCTTGGAACCTCCAATACAGCCACCGTCACCTACAATGTCAGTTACGACGCCGGCAAGGTTGCCGACGACATCAGCAATCTCGTGCATGACTTCGTGCAATCCCGACAGAACATGATCGCCAACACGATCGAGGTGCCGGGACTTCTCCAGCGCCGGCAGATGGAGAAGGCGACGGACCCGATCAGCGCGCGCATGACACCGTCGGAAGAGGGCATGACGCTCAGCTTCTCCACCAGCCTCACGCAGATGCGGGCGGCAGGCGGCGATCCGGATGCGGCGTCCGCCCCGTTCAACGTCTGGATCGGCGGCGCCTTCCTGACCCATAACGACAAGGGCAGCAAGGACACCAACAACTCGAAATGGGGCAGCTTCGCCATGGTCAACATGGGCGTGGACTATCTGATCTCCGAACATGCGCTGATCGGTCTCTCCTTCCACTATGACCGCATGACGGATCCGACCGATGAGGATGCGGAACTGACGGGCAATGGCTGGCTTGCCGGACCCTATGCCTCGATCGAGCTCGGCAAGGGCGTATTCTGGAATGGCAGCCTGCGCTATGGCGGTTCGAACAACACCATCGACACCCAGTTCTGGGACGGCAATTTCAAGACCACGCGGTGGATGGCCGATACGTCGATCGAGGGTCAATGGTACCTCGATGAGGACACGACACTGTCGCCGAAGCTCAGGGCGATCTACTTCTCGGAAAAGGTCGACGACTATACGGTCAAGAACGGTGCCGGCGATGCGATCACCATCGAAGGCTTCAACGAGGACCAGTTCCGCATCAGTCTTGGCGCCGAGATCGCAAGATCCTTCACGCTCGAAAGCGGTGCCAAGCTAACGCCGAAGCTCGGGCTGACCGCTGGCTTCTCTGGTCTCGACGGAGCCGGTGCCTTCGGTGCAGTCACCGCCGGTGTCTCCATACAGACCATGAACTTCTGGATGCTCGACACCAGCCTGCTCTTCAACATCGAAGGCGACGGGCAGAAATCCGTCGGCGCCAAGGTCGCCGCAAGCAAGAAATTTTGATGGCGCCTCAGGGCTTCGCGAGGGTCGGGCAATCGTGAGGCCGCCTTATGGGCGGCGGCTCCATGTTCGGTTTCAAATCGCCCGGTTGGGCAGATCATGCCCCGGCCCTTGATGAGGCCAATCGCGCGATTTGCTCGACCGCGATCGGTGTAATTTGCGCCATGCAGCGAATAATGGGCCATCTCTACAGCACGCAGCTGTTCATGAGCGGATAGTCCGGTATTTTGAGTATTCGCGCTCTGTATTTTTAATTTATACAACCGAATAACATAATGATAATTATCGACTTTCCTATTTTTCGACATTTTATCTACAACCTTCGATTTTTAAAAAGATTATAGAAATTCCCTGAATTTTTATACCTATGAGGGTCAAGTTTGTTCTTGCATCTATCGTATTGATTGAGCGATGATGGCAGTTAATATAATTAGAATATTCAGGGGTATGAGATGTCAGACGTGTTTCTTGGCCAGATTATGCTCACAGGATTTTCGTTTGCGCCCAGGGGTTTTGCGCTGTGCAATGGCCAGATTCTCCCCATCGCGCAGAACCAAGCCTTGTTCTCACTATTGGCCACTTACTATGGTGGAGATGGCATTCGAACCTTCGGCCTGCCCAATATGCAGAGCCGCACGCCGGTCGGATTTGGACCTTCCATCGATCCCGCGTGGCAGCCCGATCCATACGAGCTCGGCGAAACCGGAGGCACGGAAAATGTGACCGTGCTGCAGCAGCAATTGCCTCAGCACATTCATATCGCGACCGGAACGACCAGCAATGGCACTGTGCGCAGCCCGAGTAATGCGCTTTACGGGACCAACAGTGCCAATATCTACGGTCCTTCCAGCGGCGCCCAAGTCGTACTGTCGAGCCAGACCGTGACTCCCGCCGGCAACACCCAGCCTCACGCCAATATGCAACCCTACGACGTGATCAATTATTGCATTGCGCTGCAGGGAATTTTTCCGTCTCGCAGCTGATCATCTCTTGTCAACCTTTTGCTCGGAGGATCAACGATGAGCGCCCCCTTTGTCGGAGAAATCCGGCTTTTTGGTTTTTCCCGCGTGCCCTACGGATGGCTGCCGTGCAACAATTCCCTGCAGTCCATCTCGATATATCAGGAACTGTACACGTTGATCGGTACGATCTATGGCGGCGATGGTATAACAACGTTTGCGACGCCCAATCTATGCGGGCGCGTGCCTATGCATCAAGGTACGGGGCTGGGTCTGTCGACCTATGTGATCGGCCAATCCGCAGGCAGCGAGAACGTCACACTTCTACCTTTGCAAATGCCGTCGCACACGCACCCATACCTCGCCACCACGGGCGCCGCGAACAGCAAATCTGTGGGACCATCGGTCGAGCTTGGCGCGGTGAGCGGCGATACGATGTATGCGACGGACATAAGCGGAGCCACTCCGATCACAACGTCACCGGCGGCAACGCAGATGACGGGATCCACGACCCCACATGACAATACGATGCCGACGCTGACGGTGCAGTATTGCATTGCATGGGCCGGCATCTTTCCCTCACAGGGCTGAATCGCGCCTTTTCCATCGAGGACATTGCTATGACACAACCTTTCATCGGCGAGATCCAACTGTTTGGTTTCAACTTCGCTCCGCTCCATTGGGCATTCTGCAATGGCGCGATGATCCCGATCCAACAGAACACCGCGCTTTTTTCCCTGCTTGGCGTCCAGTATGGCGGCAACGGCACCACCTCGTTCCAATTGCCCAACTTTGCCAATCGCGCAGGCTGCAATCAGGGTCAGGGACCAGGCCTGACGCCACGTATCGAGGGCGAGACCTTCGGCAGCAACGGCGTAACCCTGACGCAGGCGCAGATGCCGGCACACGCGCATTCCTTGACCCTCTTTAATCAGGGCGACACTTCCAAGCGAGCCGCCACGCCGAGCACCGGAAACGCCTTGAGCCTGCCGAATTCGAGCAGTCCGTTTCTGCCCAATACCCAGCCGAACGCGCAGTTCGCGCAGAATGTCATCGGCATTGCGGGCGCGAGCCAGCCGCACGAAAACCGTCAGCCCTATCTCGCGGTCAACTTCAGCATCGCGCTCAGCGGCACATTTCCATCCTTCGGTTGATGTCTGGCGCAGTGGTCGGCCCGCTACCGGAGTTTCCTGCGCGCACTGACCATCATCGGCTCCGTGTTCCCGCCTGCATGCTGCGCCCTGCACGGCTGGACGATATTCCGTTTCTACGCCAGCTTTACCGTTCGTTTCGCGAGACTGAACTGGCGCTGTTGCCGTGGTCGCCGGAGGATAAGCAGGCATTTTTAGATCAGCAATTCAATCTCCAACATCGCTATTACATTGCCACCTTCCCGCAGACCAACTTCCTGATCATAGAGAAGGACGGCATTTCCATCGGCCGCCTTTACATTAATGTCAGCACGGACATCTGGCACATCATCGATATCGGATTTCTGCCGGAATGGCGTGGTTTGGGCTTGGGCACGGCGACGCTGAAAGCCATTCAAGATGCGACGGCAGCAGGCAAAAGCTCAGGGATCACCTTGCATGTCGATCGAAACAACAGACGCGCCTACGAGCTTTATCAGGCTTTCGGATTTAAGGTTGTTGACGCCACCGATACCCACATAGGCATGGAGTGGCGCAGACGTTAGCTCCCGTCAGATCCGCGGGTTCACCATCCGGCATCAATTGAAAATCGCCTGATAGATAATCCCATCCTTGTCCCTGGCGACCGGCACCAGGAAGATGTCGAGAATTCCAAGCGTGGCGTTGTTCAGCCTATAGATCTGTTGTGGGAACACAACCTGTGATCCACTGCGAAACAGCAGCGCGAACGGCGCCCGTGTCATTCCGGCAAAGCCCCGTTCAGGCAAAGGGCGCGCCTCGGTCAGTGTGAAGACAGAGGCCCCTCCCCCCATATCGATTTCGAACCCCTCTCCGAGACAACGGGCGAAATGATCCAGCGTTACAATCCCCATCCCAACCTCAATTGCTTCTTGGCGCCTTTTGATTGCAGAGACTTATGATTGGTATCCATGATTGAAGTCTATCAAGAGATTGGGAAGAAACAAGCAACTCATCTCCTTCAAAGAGAGCATACTGTACAGACGAAATGAATTGGTTTGTTCCACTGCTCCACCGCCACGTTTTCAAAGTTCCTTAAAGCACTCCTGTTGGCCAACAAGCGAGCGCAAACATACGAGATGGCTACGCTCCCTCGGCCAAGGATTCAGCTCGCCAGGCCCGCCATTCAGTTGAAGGGACAGTTTCCAGGCAAAGTCGCAAACGCCTCACAATAGATCAAATAGGGCGCTCAGATTTCGCGGGGCACCCGGATGTCCGGCACTCCCTCGGAGAATCCTTCGTGTTGCGAATGGCCAGTGACGTCGAGTGAACCTTGTCCGTTGCCCGGATGATGGCTGGAGTGGCTTGATGCGGCGAAGCTGCCGCAGAGATACCACGCGCCCGAACGACTACCTCCGGTCCGGCACCGACAAGAACCTCCATCCGCGTGATGATGCTGGTCGCCTTTTCCCGATGTCGCGTTGAGATCGTCGATCAAGACATTTGTGTCGAAAAGCGCCTTTTCCCTTTCCTATCTCCAACGACCGGCAACAGCAGTCACTATTGACAAGTTGCCCCATATATCTCTTGATATGCTCCATCCGAGATAACAGACAGATGTCCGGAATATTGGATTATTAGAAAGCCATTGAACAAGGGGAACAACCATGACCATTTCCTTCCGCGTCGGCCTGATGTCGCTGGCCGCCGCCGCACTCCTCTCTTCCACGCCCGTTCTCGCCGACGGCAGCAAGCTCGATGAGGTGCTAGCGCGCGGCCACCTCGTTCTTGGAACCGGCAGCACGAACGCGCCGTGGCACTTCAAGAGTGCCGACGACAAGCTGCAGGGCTTCGACGTCGACATGGGCCACATCATCGCCAAGGCACTCTTCGGCGATCCCGACAAGATCGAATATGTGAACCAGTCGTCCGACGCCCGCATTCCGAACATCACCACCAACAAGGTCGATATCACCTGCCAGTTCATGACTGTCACGGGCGAGCGCGCCCAGCAGGTGGCCTTCACCATTCCCTATTATCGCGAAGGCGTCGGCCTGATGCTGAAGGCCGATGGGCAATATGCCGACTATGCGGCGCTGAAGGCGGCGGGCTCCTCCGTCACCATTTCGGTTCTGCAGAACGTCTACGCAGAATCCATGGTGCATGCCGCCCTTCCGGATGCGAAGGTCGACCAGTACGAATCCGTCGATCTGATCTATCAGGCGCTGGAATCCGGCCGTGCCGACGCGGTTGCGACCGACCAGTCGTCGCTCGCCTGGTACATGACGCAGAATCCTGGCCGCTACAAGGATGCAGGCTACGGATGGAATCCGCAGACCTATGCCTGCGCCGTCAAGCGCGGCGACCAGGATTGGCTGAACTTCGTCAACACCGCCCTTCATGAAGCCATGACCGGCGTCGAGTTCGACAGCTATGCCAAGTCCTACAAGACCTGGTTCGGCAAGGACCTGACCCCGCCGCAGATCGGCTTCCCGGTCGAATATAAGTAACGGCCGAGCGGAGCGGGATATCCTCCCGCTCCGCCAGTCTGAAAGGGGCGGCCCGACATGGGTTACACGCTGAATTTTGCCGCCGTCTGGCGCAATTTTGATTTTCTTATGAGCGGTCTGGCGCTCAGTCTCGGCCTAGCGATCATATCAATCCTGATTGGCGCCTTGATTGGCCTGATGCTCGCCTTTGCGCTGACGTCGAAAAACCGAACGGCAGCTATCCCGGCGCAGGTCTATGTGACCGTGATCCGAAACCTGCCGATCCTGGTGCTGGTGCTGTTCGCCTTCTTCGCCTTGCCGCAGATGGGCTTCCGCCTGGACAAGATCAAAAGCTTCGTTCTTGTCCTTTCCATCTACTCGGGCGCCTATCTTGCCGAAGTGTTCCGCGCAGGGTTGCTGTCGATCCCGAAAGGTCTTTCTGAGGCTGGTCTTGCGATCGGTCTGACGCCAATGCAGATCCGTGGGTCGATCATCGCACCATTGATGCTGCGCAATGTGCTTCCGTCGCTATCTTCGACCATCATCTCGCTGTTCAAGGATACTTCGCTTGCAGCCGCCATTGCCGTGCCGGAGCTGACATTCGCCGCGCGCAAGATCAACGTCGAGAGCTTCCGCGTCATCGAAACCTGGATGGTCACATCAGCTCTTTATGTCGCAACCTGCTTCCTCATCGCCGCGCTGATGCGTTTCGTCGAGCGCAGGCTGGCTTTGCCGAGGTAACACCGGATGTCTCATAGTTTTCTCGAACAACTCTGGATCGCCCGCTACGTCATCATCAACGGGCTCGGCGTGACGGTTTCGATTTCCCTGCTTGCCATTCTCGCCGGTTCCATCGTCGGTGTCTTCGTTGGCCTCGCGCTCGTCTACGGCGGAGCCATCCTGCGCCTTTTGATCCGCGCCTATACCGATATCATTCGCGGCACGCCCGTGCTGGTCCTCGTGCTGGCAAGCTACTACGTCTCGTCCGCGGTGGGCCTTGATTTGGGGCCGTTCTCCGCGGGCATTCTTGCCCTGGCAATCTTCTGCTCGTCGCATGTCGGCGAGATCGTGCGCGGCGCCCTTCAAGCCATCCCGAAAGGTCAGACGGAGGCCGCCAAGGCGATCGGCCTCACCTTCACCCAGACCTTCACTTCGGTCCTGTGGCCGCAAGCGATGCGTCAATGCCTGCCGGCCTGGGTGAATACGGCAGCCGAGATGGTCAAGGCATCGACACTGCTTTCCGTGATCGGCGTCGCCGAACTGCTCCTGCGCACGCAGGAGATCATCTCTCGCAATTTCATGAGCCTCCAGTTCTATTTCCTGGCTGGTGGCCTCTATTTCATCGTCAACTTCGGTATCGAGCGCTTCGGCAAATATGTCGAGCGCAAGACCGCACTGCCGTCCTGAGGAGATCGGACCGATGGGCAAGACAATTCTAGACATTCAGGGCCTGCGCAAAACCTATGGCCAGAACGAGGTTCTCAAGGGCGTCGACTGCACGGTGCAGGAAGGCGAGGTCATTTCCATCATCGGCTCCTCCGGTTCCGGCAAGACGACGATGCTGCGCTGCATCAACATGCTGGAGGAATTCCAGGGCGGCAAGATCAGCCTCGATGGCGAGGAGATCGGCTATCACGTCGACGGCAGCACGCGCCGGCGCAAGAGCGAGAAGGAGATCGCCCGTCAGCGCGCGCTCACCGGCATGGCCTTCCAGCAATTCAATCTCTTTCCACATATGACCGCCGCTGAAAACGTGATGCTCGGCCTCATCAAGGTGAAGAAGATGTCGAAGCCGGATGCGCGCGCCGTCGCGGAAAAATGGCTCGACCGTGTGGGCCTTGCTGTCCGCGCCAACCATTATCCGGGCCAACTCTCGGGCGGCCAGCAGCAGCGTGTCGCGATTGCCCGAGCGATCGCCATGGCGCCGAGGCTGATGCTGTTCGACGAGGTGACGTCGGCCCTCGACCCCGAACTGGTCGGCGAAGTTCTTCAAGTGATCAAAGGGCTCGCCGCCGACGGCATGACGATGCTGCTTGTCACCCACGAGATGCGCTTTGCCTATGAGGTCTCGTCGCGCGTCATCTTCATGAATCAGGGCGTCATCTGCGAAGAAGGCGATCCGAAGGACATGTTCGTGCGTCCGAAGACGGAGCGGCTTGCCGAATTTCTCAAGACCTCGAGTTTCAATTGAGAGGAAACAGGAGCGCGGCGCAAGCGTTGCGTCATCGCACGCGTGGATGCTATCGCAGCATCTCGCTGAGATCTGGCGACACCGGCGCCGTATAGTCGGCACCACATGCTGATGCATCGCGGCGTGCCGGTTGCGGCTGGTTTAGGAATATTTGGAGAAAAGCATGGCCGAGACTGCAAACGACATTGTATCGCGACGCATGCGAGGCCTGGATCGCGCCTTCGAGATCCTTGAGTTTCTGCGGGTAAAACGCCAGCCCATGCGCCCGAACGAGATCGCCACGGAAATCGGTGCGCCGCGCTCTTCCATCTACGAGCTCGTCAATCTTCTGCTCGGTCATGGCATGCTCGACTATCAGGGCGGCGACGGCCGGGTCTTTCTCGGCCGCCGTCTCTACTTTCTCGGCACCGCCTATGCCGAACAATTCGACCTGATGCGCGAATGCGGCCGCATGCTGGGCGTGCTCGCCGAGGAAACGCGCGAGACAGCGCAAATGTGCCTGCTGGAAGGCAATAAATATACGGTTGCCATGATGCGTGAAGGCATCCGCCCGTTTCGCATTTCCTCGAATGTCGGCGAGCTCGTCGCCATTCCATGGACCGCCTCGGGGCGCCTGCTTGTCGCCCATCTTTCGGACCGGGAAATCCTCGATTTCATTCCGCCGGAAGATTTCGTGCTGCCGAATGGCAGGCGGCTGGAACCGGCCGATTTCATCGCTCAAGTGCGCCAAGCCACCGAAGACGGATATTTCACCTTCAACAGCGAAGTGGAGAACTTCACCCATTGCTTCGCCGTACCCATCCATCAGGCCGACGGTGCCTGCATCGCGACACTTTGCCTGGTCACCCCGCGCGAAGACGGCTTGCGCAACCGCACCGCCTATCTCGACAGCCTCTTGAAAGCCGCTCATGAGATCTCTGAAAAGCTCGGCTTCCGGTCGTCAAAAGGCCGCTTCTTCGGTTCCTAAACCTAACAGGACTTTTCGCGAAGGTGGCAAATCTCCGCTCTTGAAAGGATGCGAACCGGTGATGCCTCGCTCAAATAAGTACGGCTGCGGCCACGGCCGGCCTCATCAGGCCGAGTCAGTCATCGCGTTCGGACCAATCATGCGGCAACACCCAGGCAATGTGTCCTTTTCTTCCAAGCATCACCACCTTTTGGAAGGCGCAGTTCGCTCGCGCTGAAAAGGCCTCGGTGCGAGCGGCTTGCGCAAGCCGCTGCAACCGGTGCTAGCAAGATCTATTCAGCCGCCACCACATGCCTGCTCTTGAGCACTGCGATCGAGAGGAGGAATACGGTGGCCGAGCAGATAGCGATGATGACCACCATTGGTCTCGCCGTGCCATCCATAAACATACCGCTGATGCCAACCACCAGCGCCGATGTCATGAACTGGACCGTGCCCATCATCGCCGAGGCCGTGCCAGCGATGCGGCCATGGTGCTCAAGCGCCAGTACCGCCGCATTCGGCACGATCATTCCAAGGAAAGCGTAGCCCGCAAACAGGAAGGCCGCCATGATGTCTAGGCGATCGACTCCACCGGCCATCAGGACGGCCAGCGCCAACATCGTCAGCGCATAACCAGAAACCGCACCGCGAATCACCTTGCGCAAACCAATCCGGCGGGCAAGCCAGCCGTTCATCTGCGACATGCCGATGAAGCCGATGGCATTCACCGAAAAGACCACGCTGTAAAAGCTCGGAGAGAGCCCGTAATGGCCGATTAGCACGAAGGAAGAGTTGGCGACGTAGATCATGTAGCTTGACATGCCGAAGGAGGCCATCAGCACCAGACCGAGATAGTACGGGTCTTTAAGGAGCGTTCCATAGGCTTTCAATGCCCCGCCGAGGCTGCTTTCGCTGCGAGCCGCAACCGGACGGGTCTCCTCAAGGAAAAAGCGGCCGGCGACGAAGCCGACAACGCCGGCGAAGACCATGACCCAAAAGATCAGCCGCCAGTTCCCGAACACTGTCACGATGCTGCCCGCGAGCGGCGCCAGGATGGGTGAGATACTGAAGACCAGCATAAGCCGCGACATCAGTTGCGCGGCGGCGGCCCCTGTATGCAGGTCGCGCACGATGGCGCGGGCAATCACGACGCCGGCACAGGCGCCGGTACCCTGAATGAAACGGAAGGCGACCAGCCAGCTAATGTCGGTGGAGAGCGCGCAGCCGATCGCGCCGAGGATGTAGAGCACCAGACCGACATACAGAGGCCGCTTGCGGCCAAACATGTCCGACAGTGGACCATAGATAATCTGCGACACAGCCATGGCGGCGAAGAAGGAGATCAGGCTTGCCTGAACTGCATGGCTGTCAGCGTGAAGATCCAGACTGATCGTCGGCAACGCGGGTAGATACATGTCGAGGGCAAAGAGACCGACGGCTGAAAGAAGGCCAAGAACGATGGCATGGTGGGAGCCGCCGGCCCCGGGGGATGAAACGGAATCCTTGCTTTGCACGGAAAAAACCTTTCCCGCACACCATTCCCCGGACGAAGCAGGTCTCATACAAAAAGCATGTGACGGGGATTGAGTGGGCGATTATAGATGGGACAGCGGAAAGACGGAGATGGTTCCAATGCATAGCCCGTCATTCCTGTAAAATATTTTGGACAGTATTGTCCAATTGGTCAAGTCCTATATGGTGGTGTCATGAAAACTTCGCCCGCAGCGGCTTCTTCCGAGACAGAGAGTTGCCCGCCCGCCACCAGCAAACGTCAGGCGATCCTGAACGCAGCCGCCGACGTTTTTGCCGAGGACGGGTTTGCGGCGGCGAGCATCGATGCCATCGCAGCAAGAGCCGGGGTGTCACGTCAGACGGTGTACAATCAACTCGGCGACAAGGATAATCTGTTCAAGGTTGTGGTTGCGGAGATCACCGAGAAGTCGAGCGCCGAGTTCTTTCGGGTGTTGGACACATTTCCCGTGGCGCCTATCGATCTCGAAAAGGAACTGACCGAATTTTCAGCGCTTCTCCTGCGCAAGGCGGTCTGCGATCCGAATGGTCGCTGGCTACGCAAGCTCGTCGAGACCGAAGGCGGCAGATTTCCCGAACTGTTTGAGACCTGGAAGGAATACGGACCGGGCAAGAAATATCCCGCCATCGCGGCTCGCCTGGCACAGCTCGCGCTGGCTGGCCATCTCGACATAGAGGATCCGGCACTTGCCGCGCGCCAGTACATGGCGCTGCTCGCAACAGATCTGCGGATCAACCAACAGATCGGTCGTCCAACTCCAGAGGAAGAAGTCCACCGTATGGCAAGAGAGGCAACGAAGACCTTTCTGCGCGCATTCGGCAAGCGCTAATGGCATCGCGTCCGGAGACCGAAGGTCATCCGATGAGGCGCGGAGAATAGAGTTTGACGAGCTGGCGAGTCGCGTCAGCAAGTCGTCGGCGCTGTCGCAAGCTGCGCCTCGAACCGGATGCCGCCAGTTAGGCCAAAACCTGGGCTGATAGCGGTGGTCATGAGTGCTTTGCCGGCCTGCTTCGATGTCGACGCCAGGTCATCGTGCTTTTGTCGTCAAAGGCCAGATACAAAGTCATGCCTTTCGACATTAAGATTGGACCCGCTCCGCAGATCACCATACCGGCCAGCGGCCTTTGCAAGCGCCGCAACGAAAGGCCTGACAGAAGACCGCACTCGATCACACGTCAAAGAAGGACAGAAACTTCCTGCCAAACGGGCAGCAACCACAGAAGTGCCAAACGACAAATGCCGCCAACGACTTTAGGCTCTAATGTTGCCGGCCAGTGATGCCGATTGTCAATCGGCTCATCCAACATACTCCCTGAACTCAGAAAACCCAGATTGGCACTTATGTGGGTATGTGGCCACCGTTACAAACGCCTCGTCAGCCCGAAGAGCCATGTTCGATTCCCGGGAATGAACCCATTCCTGGGCTGAAGCGTTGGATTTCGCGAAGTCTTCGCTAACCTACGGCATTACCTCAAATATCGCGGTGCAAAATACTGTTCTCTATCTCTTCGATATTTTGATCATTGCATCGCGCTCGGTAACAAGGCAGCATATTCTTCCTTGGTGCAGCAGACCAATAGATTTTTGTACTTCTTCGAACCGTTACTTATTGCCGGGATGCAGGGCAAAGGGGCTGACACCATAATGGTGACGCGGGCGCAGCAAATTGGCGTCGTTATCGGCCTGGCCTTCGTCACGGCATTGACGACCCTGCGGGCAAGCGACCCTCCGTTGCTAAGGCTCGCCCGCGATTTGACATTCGACCAGTATCAGCGCCTGGTGCCCCGGACGTTCGAGAACCAGCCTGTCCGGGTCGTCGACATAGACGAGTCGTCGCTGCGGGAGTTCGGTCAATGGCCCTGGCCAAGAAACCGGATTGCCGCGCTTGTCGACAGGCTTTCCGATCTGGGCGCAGCCGCTATCGCTTTCGATATCCTCTTCGCCGAGCCGGACCGTCTGTCGCCGCGCAACGTCGTTCGCGATGTCATTGGCATCGATCCGTCAGTGCTTGGCAAACTACCGGATAACGATGAGATTTTTTCCCAATCGCTGTCGGGAAGGCCGGTGGTCCTGGGCTTCGGCCTCTCCAACGAGGGAAACTATCTGCCGCCGGTCAAGGCAGGGTTTGCCTATACCGGCGAAGATCCCTCCGGTGCGCCGCCTGCAATCAAGGCCGCGACTCCGTTGCAGCCGCAATTGGAAGCCAATGCAGCGGGGCTCGGCCATATCAGCCTTAATCCGGGCACATCTTCGGCGGTGGTGCGCGCCGTTCCGCTTTTTCTCAGCGACGGCAAGCAGCTTTATCCCAATCTCGCGCTTGAGGCGCTTCGCGTCGCCCAGGGAGCCTCCACCTACGTGCTTGACGCTGCGCCGCACACACCCAATACACTCACCCGGGTCAAGATCGGCAATTTCGTCGTGCCGGTCACGGCAGCGGGCGAGCTTTGGCTCTATGTCAGCCGCGACACCGCGGAGCGATATATTTCGGCAAGCAAGATACTCGCGACCGAAGGCGCCTCCGCCGGTATCAGAACTGCCATCGAAGGCAGTATCGTTTTCGTCGGAACCTCCGCTTCCGGCCTCCAGGATGTCCGCACGACGGCCCTTGACGAGAATGTGCCGGGTGTCTCCATCCACGCGCAGATCGTCGAGCAGATCCTTTCAGGCCGCTTCCTTTCCCGGCCGGATTGGGCAGATGGACTGGAAATCCTGTCCATCGCCGTCTTGGGCAGCCTTCTGGTGATCGTCACCACCTTCGTCAATCCGGCCGCAGCTCTCGCCTGCGGCCTGCTAATTACCTTTTTTGCCCTTGTGGCCTCCTGGGCTGCCTTTCTTTATGGGGGACTTCTCTTCGACCCGCTGGCACCGATCGTCTCGGGATCGATCACGCACTTCGCTGCAACGGCATTCCGCTTTCTCGTGACGGATCGGGAGCGGCGCGATGTGCGGCGGGCTTTCGGCCATTACCTCTCGCCATCGCTGCTCCATCGCATCGAGCATACACGCAACGCACTACGCCTCGGGGGAGATGAACGCGAGCTGACGGTCATGTTCGTCGACGTGCGAAACTTTACCCAGATTAGCGAGGAGATGAGCCCGAGCGCCGTCGTCGCGTTTCTGAACACGCTGCTCGATGCGCTCAGCCACCATGTCATCGCCAATGACGGCACGCTCGACAAGTTCATCGGGGACTCGATCATGGCCTTCTGGAATGCCCCCGTCGATGTCTCCGATCATGCCGGCAAGGCCGTGCGTGCGGCTCTCGGCATGCGGGAAACACTCGCCCGCCTCAATGGCGGCGATGCCTTCGGTTTCGGAGACGCGCGGCGGGTCGGAATAGGGATCGGCATCCATACGGGCCTTGCATGCGTCGGCAATATGGGGGCCGAGACCCGTTTCAATTACACGGCAGTCGGCGATGCCGTAAACATTGCCGCGCGTATCGAATCCGCCTGCAAGGACGTCAATTTCGACATTCTGGTATCCGAATCGACAGCGGGCTTGCTGCCCGATTGCGCTCTGCTCGAAGCGGGAGCGCTGACGCTGAAGGGTAAGAGTATGCGAACCAAACTCTTTGCGGTGGTCGGCGACGAACGTGTGGCCAAATCCGCCGGATTTGTCGAACTGCAGGCGACGCACAGGCAGCTTGTCAATGCCCTTCGGGTACGCTCGACAGGCAGCCGCAAACTCATCAGCGCCGCCAAACTTAAGGCGCAAGCCGCGGCAATAGGACTATTGCAGGATTTTTACAGCCAGATTTCACGACGAGGCGGACACTTCGTCGACGAGTCTACGGACAAAGCAGCCGATATCTAGCTGATTTGATAGCCATCCTTCGCAACTCACCGTCCTACCGATGGCGATCTCCGCCACCGTGATCGTCACGATTGCCTTGGCTGTCCTGGTCGTCTCCCTGATGATCACCCCATCCGTGATCGCCTCTGCCATGACGGTCGTGATGCTCGCCTTCGTCGTCATCGTGCTCGTGCGGTTTGCCGGATTTGTCGGGCGCACTTGGCGGATTTGAGACATCCGGCGTGCCGGGAGTTTCGTGTGGTGCGGCTGGCACCTCAGCGTGTGGCGATCCCTGGAGGCTGGGTGCGCTCGGCGTACCGGGCTGTGTCGGACTGGGATTGTTCGCCGGAGCGCTGCGCGGAGATATGCCGTTAGGCCGATCTCTCATCGCCGTCGACAGACCGCAACCACCGCTACCGGCAAAACCCATTCGCCCTGAAAGTTGCTGATCCCCAGACAGAAACGGCAGAGCCCGCTGGTTGCCCAGCGTTTTGAGAACGTCGCGATTGACCCGGCGAGGTTCGCTGATCTGACCGTTGCGCTTCGCAACGACGCAATCACATTGCTGTTTCAACTGCCTGCAGCCGCCAGCACCGCAGAATTGCGCAGCGCCGTTCAACAGAACGACCGCCGTCGTGCCGTTGGCTCCGACATAAAAATCAAAAGCGGTTCCGCGCACGCCGATCGTTCCGGCCGGCGTCACGATCTGATAGGCTGAGTGGTTCGAATTTCCGCTCATCCAGCGAAAGCTGCCCTTTGCCGCATTTATGGTCAGCTTTTTCACCGTGCCCGAGTCATCAAACACGAATTTGTCGATGGTAACGGACGATCCGGCTCCGACGGCCAGTCTCGTGCCGTCCCGAAATGTGAACTGTCCGAGGCCCGAAATCGAGGTGCGAATTTGCTCGTCCCGATGAACGGGATCATCGACCGCGAGCGGACCGCCAGCACCCGTAACTTCGGTTTTAATCAGTACCGCCTGGCCGACCTTCTCGGCAGCTTTCGAAGACAATGGTGCGAGCAGCATGGCGCTCAACACAACGGTCACGGCGCGACGCAGATAAAACACCTCACCCTCCCCGAGCTTACCGGCAATTTATCACAATATATTCCTTAATACAAATTACAACCTATGATTATATATACGTATATTTTTCTATTTCAGAATTAAAATCGACAAAAAACACGTATATTTCACCAAATATATTCCTTATATATCTTCCAAACGAGAATTTATACAATAATTGCAATAATATTCCCTGCAGCAACTCTTCCGGAGCACTCGGAAAAAAAGGGATACTATTCAAGGTTGCTGAGCTCGAAGAATGCGAGGCAGGCTCCTTGCCGACGCAACATGCATCGCACGATTTGCAGTCCGCTCGGAGCAGAAATGCCAACTGATCTACCACTTAAGGGGGAATTGATCGGTTAACCGTTTGAACCCAGTATCCGGCTAGGTTGTACCTTAAGCATCGGAGGAGCGACGATGCCAATGGATAAGTTACCCATCGACAATCTGCAAGATCGGATCGATGCGGACATTCGTGAGCGCATCAAGGAGCACCAAAAGACAATCGCACGAATTTCCGCCGGAAGACAGGCTGCTGCGCGACTCTCCGCGAAGGCGATAGCACCGCCCTTCGTCATGATGTCCGCGGGAGATTCCTGGTTCGACTATCCGCTATTGAACAACGGTCCCGCCTTCCAACAAACCGACGTAATTTTCCAACTTCAGACCTATGGGACACATCCGATAACTGTGTTGAACCTTGCCCACTGGGGCGATGCGTCCACCGATATGATGTCAGGGCCGAAGCAAGAGAGAATGATTGCTCAACTTAGGGACGGGGCCAACTGGATCGGAGGCAAGCCGCATGGCATCTTAGTGTCGGCCGGCGGAAACGACGTCGTTGGCAGATTTGGAATGTTCCTCGAATTCAACAACGGCAAGAATTCCGGTCTGAATAATGATCGATTTGCGAAGGCCCTGGGCATTGTGAAGGAATCGTACCTGTCGCTCTTCGAACTTAGAGACAGGTACGCTCCGGGAGTCCCGATATTTGGTCACGATTACGATTTTCCGATTCCAAGCTATGTGCATCCCTTGTGTGCCGGACCATGGCTGAAACCCGCTCTCGATCTCAATAACTGGTCGCAAATCGATGGAGAGCGTATAGCTAAGGATGCTCTACAGCGATTCCGAAAAATGCTTCTAAGCCTCGAGGCAGTCGAAGGAAACAACTATCATCTCATCAATACACAAGGGACACTTACCAGAGACGAGTGGGCAAACGAACTCCATCCGGTATACCTCGGCTTCCGCAAGGTAACGAAAATCTTCTATCAAAAACTCAAAAGCTATGCGGATTCGGGATCAAAGCTAGCCGACCGGCATATTGGGAATTTTCGGAAGGAATTCAAACCTTACGACGTCGTAATTGCGGAAGAAGCGGCATCGGTCGAGGGGGCAAGCCCCTCTAACGACAAAGTCCACATCCCAGAACTGATCGAGAATGGAAAATCGCCGCAGGGACTTGCAAAAGCATGGAAGACCGCTTCGAAAGCCCTCCCGGAATTTCCACACAACGGATGCGCCGCGCACCTAAGCGCACTCCTTCAAGAGTCCGGAATCGACATTCCGATGACCGTCGGAGCAGGCAATCTGGCGCGACTGCTCGAAAAGCGAGGCTGGCAGCGCATTGAGGTTCGCTCCCAGCAAGCCGGTGACGTCGGAGTAACTTACGATCTGGATCCAGACCCTCCCGGACCCGACCATGTTTACTTAGTCGTCGAGCGGCTGGATGACGACGACATGCTGATAGCGGACAACCAGAGGCATTCGGATGAACCACACCACCGGTCCGCAGCCGGGAAACATGGCAAGACTCCAACCGAATTCTTCTTGCGCGCGACCTGAAGTAGCCATGCCATTCTTAGCGGTTTCGATCTCATTCTTGGGTAGGTCTTGGTTCCACGCCAAATGACATTCTAAGCGCTCACAGAGCCGGAAATTGTCCAATATTTAGCAGCAGGTTATACAACAATCGCTCTGGCAGCTTGATACTTAAATTAAATAGCTCTTTGAAGAGATAGAAACCGACGAAGGATCGAATCAGCTAAGCTCATTTACGCTAGGCTGCTGCGTCAGTGCCGACGAAGATCTCGTATGATTCCGGAACGACGCCCTTGAGATGGCATGATATCTGTTGACCTCCGATCGGTGTTCGTGACTTCCTCTGACGCGAGAAACATCAGAGAACTGCCATGTATCGCTTCTCCACCATCTTCGCCGCATGTGTATTTGCCACATCGGTTGTCGCCGCGGACTTCAAACTGTACGAAAACGGCCGCTTCGGCTACGTCATCGACCTTCCAGCAGACTTCAAAACGGTTCAGACGCCCGACAATGGCGACGGGATCGGTCTTGAGAGCGCGGACGGAACGGCAAAGCTGTCGGTCTGGGGTAACTATCTGACGGAAGGCGGCTTCAACCGCGAGAGTGACCTTCGGAAGAAGTTCGAGACCGAGGACGGCTGGAAATTCACCTACGAGAAGCGCGGTGCATCATGGGCGAGCTTTTCGGGAACCAAGGGCGACCGGGTCATCTACATGAGGCAGATCGCGCTCTGCGATGACGCAATGGGGAACTTCACACTCGAGTACCCCACCGCGCAACAGAAGCAGTTCGGACCGCTGGTTGACAGGATGGTGAAGACGCTTAAGGCACCGAAGCACTGCGACTGAGAGCCGCCGGCTGAGTCACCACGGGCGTGCCGCATTGCGCTCCAGAATGTCGGCAAGTTCGTTGTCACCAGCCCAGAATGTCCTTTGCACCATTCCGCCACGGCATGTGGACGCAGCTCCAGAAGGCGGTCGAGTTGCTACCACGATGTGAGGATATCAATCCGATCTTACAGAAGCAAACAAAGCCAACTATTTCAATTAGTTGAGAGCGCACAGCGGGTGATCGTAAAATGTGCAAGCGGGTCATTTTCAGCTGGTAATCAACAGACAGCGCCCCAAGCGGCACTCGAGAGATGACTGTCCTATCCCAAAGCGCTTTGCGCTGCGCAAATTCTGTCGATCAAAGTATCGAGCTCACCCTTTGGGGGACGTTTTTTGGAGAGGCGATGCTTCAGATGCATGATCGGTTCGGCGAGGATTTCATCCAGGCTTTCGGCGCAGGTGAAGTCGCCGGCCACCTGCTTGACCTTCGAATTGTCGAAGATCGCGGTCCAGGCCTTGTCGCCGATCAGTGGTCCCACCCAATCCGGATTGTACTTGATCAGTGTATCCGTCGGCACGTGGACGATTTTCGCCTCGACACCCAGCAATCCGGCGATCGCCTTCTGAATATCATCCCATATATGGGCGCGATCGGAGGTGATGTGGAAGATTTCACTCAGGGCTGCCTGCTTGCCGAAAAGCCCAACGAAAGGAACTGCGAAATCGACAGAGCGCGTCAACGTCCACGGCGTGTGGCCATCACCTGCGACGATCGTGGGCTCGCCATCCAACATGCGCCTCGCCATTATGTCGCTGTCGCCCATCATGATCGGCAGGCCCGTGCGCACGGTGTGACTGGGGCGAACGATCGTCCAGGCGAGCCCCTTTGACGCCATAAGCAGCTCCTCGCAAGCGATCTTGGCCTGGCTGTAGGGCCAGTAGGGATTGATCGCCGGTGTCTTTTCGGTGATCACATAGTGGCGAGCCGGCTTCTCGTAGACCGAAGCCGAAGAGATGAAGATGTACTGGCCGCAATTGCCCGCAAATACCTCGATGTCTCGCGCAATCTGATCCGGCGTGAAGGCGATGAACTGGCATACAACGTCATAGTTGGCTCTGGCGAGATCGGCATAGGCAGCCGATCCTAGTTCGCCGGTGATCGAAGTCACACCTGCGGGCAATGGATCGCCCCTCAGGCCGCGGTTGTAGACACTGACGCGATGTCCCTGGTCAACCGCACGCTCGACGCAGGGATATGAGATTTGGCCGGTTCCGCCAATGAAAAGCACGTTCAAAGCCATGTGAAGGACCTCAGCGTCTGATTGGTAGGATCAATGACCACCATTCATAACGTGAAAATGCCCGATCGTCTCCCGCCGATCACCCTCACGATGATCATCACCATCAAAAAATCGGAAAAAGCTTCAGATCGGCCGCATGCCTGCAGCACCTCGACAGGTCAAAATGAAGCTACCAGCGCAGACTGACTTTGCCGACCAGGCTTCCGACCAACCCGCTCAGCAGGATGCCGAGCGTGTACCATATCGCGATGAATGGAATACCGTTTTCGACGCAGGCCCATGAGTAGACCCAGCCGCCGACTCCCCCGGCGCAAGCACCCGCGACGAAGCCGGCCAGCGCCGGACGCGTGGGGGCCGCACGCCTGAGAAACCACATGTTGGCGCAGAAAGCGGGAATGCCGAAAGCCACGATCAGGAACGGGCAAAAAGACGCCGAATATCCGACGATTAAACCCGGATAGGATGAAGCCGGGGACAGTCCGAGTTGAGCGACGGCCAGAAGCACGACGATGCTGAATGCCACGACCAGAACCCGAACCATACTCCCAATCGAACCCTCTGGGCGCGCAACCCGTTCAAGGGCCACGATCGTCGCGCCCATGAGTACGGCGGTATATAAAAACTTCACCCAAAACGCCGCCACCGTCACATGGTGCAGATGCGGGCGAAAGTTGAGCGATATCAGCAGTGCGATGGCCGCACCGATCACGCCGACAATGATCGTAAGCGCAAGCCTCACTCGCAGCGCATGATGGCGAACCGGAGTGAGATCGCTTACCAGAGCCTCGATGAATTCATCATTTTTCGTCATTGGCAAAACCCAGCTTGCGTCCAATCGCGCGCATTCCTCGGTGAATGCTGACGCGAACCATTGCTTCAGACTGCCCGCTCTCGGCCGCGGCTTCAGCAGTGGTTTTTCCGGCGATCTTTACCTGCCGCAGAAGCTCCCTCTGTTTGGCAGGCAATTGATCGAGAAGACGGTCGATGTCGAGGTGAGCAAAGAGTGCCTCCTCTCGAAATTCAGCCGCGATCTCGTCTCCTAATGCTATTTCGACGCCTCTTTTGCTGCCATTTACCCTGAAGTGGTCGATCAGCTTGTATTTCGCGATTTGGAAAAACCATGCGGTGAACGGCCGTTCCCGATCGTAGGTAATGCGCCGGCTATGCACCGCCAAAAGCACCTCCTGGACCAGATCCTCGGCATCCCGGTCGGCGTTAACCCCAAGCCTCCTCCGATAAAACGCCAAAAGCAGATCCCGCAAAATAACGAGCAAGCGCCTGTACGCAGCTTCATCGCCGTCAAGCGATAGAAGCATCAAACCTTTCAGGACCTGTTCCGATACCGATTTCGTCATCCGCGTGCAGTCATTCGTTGATCGGCGCTATTTGTTACATCCTGAACCGGATTTTTTGTCGCCTCTCTTGCGATCACAACGGCGTGATCTCTGTAACGCATTCGCACAAGCGCCGAATGAGGGGACGGAATTGAGGGGCAATCGGTTGTCGCCGGTAGGATGCCATAGCCACCTTGCCTCATTTCCAAAGCGATCGCCCTACCAGCTCCAGATAGCCGGATGGGCATCATATCGAAAAGATGAAAGATATGGAGAGCAGAATGTCGCTCACGAAGTTGAAGATCATGGGTATGGTGCTGGCGCTTGGAGCCGTGACCACACTATCCGCACAGGCTGCCGACAAGGCACGCGTTCGCGGGGTCGTGGAAAGCCTCAGCGGCGATACGCTGATGGTCAAATCGCGCGAAGGCAAGGACGTGACGGTCAAGCTGAAATCCGGCTGGGCCGTCAACGGCATCGTCAACGCCTCCGTGACAGACATCAAGCCTGGGGATTTCGTCGGCATCGCGTCCGTTCCGACCGACAGCGGCATCAACGGGGCGCTCGAGGTGCTGATCTTCCCGGCCGCGATGAAAGGCACCGGCGAGGGCGATTACGGCTGGGATCTGAAGCCGAAGAGCTCGATGACCAATGCGACGGTTGCCAGCGCCGTCACCTCGGTCAACGGCCCCACCCTGTCGCTCACCTACAAGGGCGGCGAGAAGAAGATCTCGATCCCGCCCGGCACGCCGGTCGTCACCTTCGGCAAGGCGACGAAGGACGACATCAAACCCGGCGCGGGGGTCATCATCAACGGCACGACCAATGGAGACAACACGGTTGAATCCGACCGTGTCGTGGTCGGCATAAACGGCGTCATCCCGCCAATGTGACGCATCCATGCCGACATCACGGGGCTGCCCGGTTGCCGATCGCATCCGGGCAGCTCAATGAGCGGCGATAGCGTCGCAGCATATGATTGCGGACACCGCTTTCCGGCGGCAGGTCAGGAGAATTACCCATGGCAAGCATCGAGCAGATCGGCACCGCGCCGCCAGCTCCCCCCGCCAAGATCTTCATTCGTCGTCATTCGGCTCTCACGCGGATAACGCATTGGATCAATGTGCTGTGTCTGACCTTGCTGCTGATGAGCGGCATGCAGATCTTCAATGCCGATCCACAATTACATTGGGGAAATTACGGGGCGGTTGAAGATCCATCGTGGTTCGAAATCGCCAGCAATCAGGATGGCGACAACATCACCGGAATATTGCGCATCGGCAGCTTGTCGATCACCACAACCGGTGTCCTCGGTGCTTCCACGGTCGATGGCGAAATGACGCCGCGCGCATTCCCGGCCTGGGCGACGATACCGAGCTTCCAGGATCTTGCGGCCGGCCGACGTTGGCATTTCTTCTTTGCCTGGCTGTTCGTCGTCAATGGGCTCGTTTACATGGCCTACGGCCTGGTCGGTGGTCATTTCCGCCGCGATCTCGCGCCGACGGCTCAAGATATCGCGCCCAGAAATATATGGCATGAAATCAAGGACCACGCCCGGCTGCGCTTCCCGCAAGGCGAAAAGGCGCGGCGCTACAATGCGTTGCAGAAGCTGACCTATCTCGTCGTTATCTTCATCCTGCTGCCGCTGATGATCGGCTCGGGATTGACCATGTCGCCCGCGATAGACGCCGGCTATCCCTTCCTGCTCGATATTTTCGGTGGTCGCCAATCAGCCCGCTCCATTCATTTCATTACCGCCTGGAGCCTGGTGGCCTTCGTCGTCGTGCATATCGCGATGGTCATTCTCTCCGGCCTTTGGAACAACATGCGTTCGATGGTGACAGGCCGCTACGCGATTACCAACAAGGAGGCTGATCGATGAGCTCCATCTTCACCCGCCGGCGCTTTCTCATCGGCTCGGCCGCCAGTCTGGGCGCCGTAGGCCTGACCGGCTGCGATGACATTTCCCAGAACCAGCACGTGCAGAAGGTGCTCGCGTTGGCCGAGCGGCTGACCATGGGCACACAGCGGCTCATCGTGTCTCCGCAAACGCTTGCCCGAGAATATACCGATGCGGACATTTCACCGAGCTTCCACCCCAACGGATCAATTCAGCCCAACAGCGCCGAATACGTCCAGATGGTCGAAACCAAGTTCGCCGACTGGCGGCTCAAGATCGACGGTATGGTCAATCGGCCGATGGAATTTTCGTTGGCCGACCTGAAGAAGCTGCCTTCTCGCACCCAGATCACCCGCCACGACTGCGTCGAAGGCTGGAGCGCCATCGGTAAATGGCAGGGCGTTCCTCTCGGATTAATCCTGCAGACTGCCGGATTGAAGCCAGGCGCTCGCTACGCCGTCTTCTATTGTGCGGATGAACTGGAACAAACACTCGATGGCAGCGGCCGCTACTATGAAAGTATTGACCTGATCGACGCCTTTCATCCGCAGTCGATCCTCGCCTACTCACTCAACGGCAAGGATCTGGAAGTCGAACATGGCGCTCCCTTGCGCCTGCGCGTCGAGCGACATCTCGGCTACAAACACGCCAAATATGTCATGCGCATCGAAATCCGTGACCGATTCGATGATCTCTGGGGTGGTAACGGCGGGTTCTGGGAAGATCGTGGCTACGAATGGTATGCCGGTATCTGAGATGTCGTACCAGACGTCAATAATTGGGCGCAACGATCGTAGACGATATCAGTGGCATAGGCGCACCTCACGCACGCAATCTTTAGCCTCGCTTTTGAAAGAAGCTGAACCGCCGACGCCGTTATTACAAAATTCCCTTTGCAATATTTTCATTATGCAAGCTCAAGAACTTGAACTTGCTGGGACGACTGATTTGGGGCTGGCAGCAGTCATTCCGCTTTAGGGTGTGATGTGCAAGATAGCTGTCATCTAGGAGGACGGCGCTGGCTCCCCGAATCCATCAGCAATCTTTGCGCAAAGCGCTCGACTTCGCGTTTCCAATTACCGGAGCAGGGCCGGTGGGCGGCGCCCCTTTGCCACTATCAGCTTAGGAAATCCGATGAAACAGAAACCTCCGGCGGACGATCCCCGCCTCTAGCACGAGATATGGACGGGTCCTACTGCCGAAAGCGCGGATACAGTCACGGCATATATTACGTCGAGAACCACAACAGCCAATGCAGCTACGCCGAATTAGCTCGCGACTTCCAGATGGCCGCCGACCTAGTCATTGAAACCTATCAAAAGAGCGGGATGGGAGAATTGGACTGCTCCGCTGGCCCACCGAGTGCATCAGACGAGACGCTGGAACTCCGCCTGAAGGCATTGTTCGACATGGTCGGTCAAAAAGCGGGAAGCTAGGAACAAGGCTACTCCATTCCCATGACCTGAAGGCCATCTGGATACATAACAGGGATTGGCTCGACCAATCCGGTTACCGGTTTCGTGTGAACGCCCGCCTAAGTCAGACTGAGAGGCTGATCGAGGTGTTTCACGCTATCGATCTCTTCCGCTTTGGCATTTCCAACCAGATGGCATTCGGAAAGCAGAAGAGCTATGACAGGGTTGGTCTTAGAATGGAAATACTGGTGCCTGACTTCGCCGCTTCGCACGACTTCCTGCAACGCTGGGAGGCAGTACTTCTACGCGAAATCACGGCGATCGAAATGAATTGACATGAGGACCCATTCTTCGATGCCAACAACTTCCACAGGGTTCCGACCGGCACACTTTGACTTCAGTGACAGGGGTATTACTGTAGCCCTATGGAGCTGAACACCCGCGAAATCGCAGCGCTTATTCCAGGAGCATGGCTCAGGCGCGACACGCGCGAGACCGATCCTCACGAGACTGCTCCGCGAACTCACTGCCGGCGATGTTCTCATTGTCGTCCGACTCGATCGCCTCGCCTGATCGGTAAGCCATCTTCTACAGGTCATCGAGGACCTCGAAGAGCGTGGCGTTCATTTCCGGCAAGTGGCAACCATCATCCGTTCGCCACCTTCTGGACGAGGCGCATCGATTTGGTCTCATTCGTCGTTGAGGGCACGCAGCATCATGCGTCCGATTGCTCGGCGTCTTGCCTTCCCCGGTTTTGTCGGCAAGGTCGTCCAAACCTCACTCCGGACGATCTCCATCACATGTTCTGCTGAATATTTATCAACGACTAACGACTGGAGTGTATCGCTGGCGTGCTGCGCGGGCACCGTCCCGCCCTTTGTTCAGCTTTCGCCGGTAGGCCCGTCGAGCCGAACCTTCACGGCCTTCCAAGAGGGTGCCGGCAGATTTCTCTGACCGCAAATCCCCGTACATTCGGCCCTTTGCCCGCCACGATCAGTCCGCAGCCCTGCTGACCGACGAGGACGCAACCCTCAAACATCTGGTCAAGGAGAGCATGGGCGCAAATACGCTTCGGGCGCTCGCCTCCCATCTCGGCTATTTCGAAACCTGGTGCGAGCTCGCCACCGACGTTGCCCCGCCCCGCCCTGGCGGGCGCCGGAAAGGCAGCTCCTGAAATTCATCGCCCATCATCTCTGGGATCCGGTCGAACACGCAGGCGATCCCAGTCATGGCATGCCGGCGGACGTCGAGATGGAATTGCACGCCAAGGGCCTGCAGCGCGTCGATGCCCCGCATGCGCCCGACACGGCGCGCCGGCAGCTGCCGCAGGCGACGAAGTACAACAGCAACGCCGAGCGGAAGAACGGGCGGGCGGCTGGCTCGATTTATCGTGTGAGCCACGACATCCACAATGGCTGATACTTCTACACGCCGCCTATCGGCGCTGCTTCGCCTTGCGAACCAAGGCAGAATATGCCGTTCTGTGCCGCTCATTCTAAAGCACAGGAGGATAGTTGCGATGAAGGCGCAGATCGACGCGGTTGTCGAAAGGGCGATCATGGCCGGCAAGATCGTCGGCACTGTCGTGATCGTCGCTCAGGACGGAGAAACCATCTATAGTCGCGCTGCCGGTTATGCCGACCGCGAAATCGGAAAATCCACTGAAACGCGGACCATATTCCGGCTCGCTTCCGTGACGAAACCGCTCGTGGCAGCGACCGCTCTGGCCCTCATCGACAAAGGCAGGCTGGCGCTTGGCGACCTCGTGCGGGATTATCTTCCTTATTTCCGGCCCAGGCAGCCAGATGGAAAGATAGCCGATATCACTATCCGGCACCTGCTGACGCATACGGCAGGCCTCAGTTATGGTGCAGATTCCAAAACCACCCCATCGGAGCGGATGTTCAACGCCGGCCTTTCTGACACAGACCTCGATTTCGAGGAGAACTTCAGCCGGCTGTCGACCTTTCCGCTTCTGGCCGCGCCAGGCACGCTTTGGTCTTACTCGATCGCCATCGATGTTCTTGGAGCTGTTGTCGCCCAGATCGAGGCTTGCAGCCTGGATGAAGCGGTGCGTCGTCATTTAACGGGACCGCTAGGGATGAGCGACACCGGTTTCTCGGTCAGTGATCCGGGGCGGCTTGCGACACCCTATGCCGATGCCAGTCCGGCAGCAGTCAGAATGGGCGATCGCCATCTGGTTCCGGACAATGATGGCAATCTACTGACTTTTGCACCGTCACGATTGTTTAACCCCAAGGCTTTTCAGTCCGGCGGTGCTGGCATGGTGGGCACAGCGCCGGATTTCATTGCCTTTCTCGAAGCCGTTCGTCTCGGTGGCGCTCCCATCTTGAAGACCGCGACTGCAAGGGCCGCGCTTCTCAACCAGATAGGTGCCATCCCGCGCCCAGGCGAACCAGGACAAGGATTTTCCTTCTTGGGCGCGGTGATTCAGGACCCGATTTTGGCCGACGTTCCGATGTCGAAGGGATCAATCACGTGGGGCGGAGTTTATGGACACAATTGGTTCATCGATCCAATGGAAGGCATTTCCGCTGCGATCATGTCCAACACAGCGGTCGAAGGCTGCCTGGGAACCTATCCGCGAGATATCGCCCGGGCGATATACGGCACTTGATACTTGTTGCATGAAAGAGTGTAGCGGCTTTGCGAGAGCGCCAGCCACTATCCAGCGCACGGGATCTTTGATGATGCCCATAGGCGTTGAAGCATCATCAAGGTCTTGCGCCCGAAATTCAGCGGAGGCTCTTGCCTAGAGCTTGTCGAAAATCTCCGCTCCGGCTCTGATTTCATGGCTTGAATCAGCCAGATCGTCACCGAAGGGTTCACACTTGCCGCCAAGATGCATGGCGAAGAATGCTTCTGCCAAGGCTAGATAGGCGATCCTGTTGCCCGGCTTTGCAAAGCCGTGGCCCTCATCCGGATAAACGACGTAGGTCACAGGGATCCCCTTGGCTTGCATGGCTGCCACGATCGTATCGCTTTCAGCGATCTTGCAACGCACATCGTTCGCCCCATGGAAGATCAGCATCGGCTTTTTGATGCGGTCGACCTTATGGATGGGCGAACGCTCGGCCAATAGGGCCTGTCCATCCTCTGTCTTGGGATCACCATAGCTGCGATACATAAAATCGGCAAAACCCGCCCAATAAGGCGGTATCGATTCCAGCAATGTCAGCAAGTTGGTGATGCCGACAACAGGCACACTGCAGCAAAAGACATCTGGAGTGAATGTCGCGCCGACAAACGATGCGTAGCCGCCGTATGACGCGCCAAATATGGCAATCTTCGACTTGTCCGCTATGCCCTCGCGGACGGCCCAATCGACCATATTGATGAGATCGTCGTGCATTTTGGCTGCATGCTGCTTTTCGCTGGCGGCAATGAACGATTTTCCGAACCCCCGCGAGCCACGATAATTGACCGACAACACGGCATAGCCGCGATTGGCAAGCCATTGATGGTCGCCGCGATAGCCGTATATGTCGCGAGACCATGGTCCGCCATGCACGTCCAGCACCATTGGCAAGGGAACATCCGGCCGTTCGGTCCCGATATCGGCGGGCAGCGTCAGATAAGAGACTAGATCGAGACCGTCGCGCGACTTGGTTTCGACAGATCTCATCGGCGCCAGCCTATATGCATCGAGAGCAGGACGCGCCCGAAACAGTTCGGTGATTATTCCTTGGTCACGATCATACAAGAAGGTCGTTAGGGCCTGCTCAGCCTTATGCGCCTCGATAATCCACTTGCTGTTGTCATCCGATTGGCTGACGATATCGAATTCGAACCCCGGAACCGTGGCGTGAATAAGTTCAAAATCAGCCTCGACCTGAGGCGTGACATAAGCCCAATCCACACGCGCTCCACTGATATTCGCCGCCTCCAGATCGAATGTCATCGGATGAAGCAGGCAGCCTCCGACATCAAACCGCGGATGCTCGACCATGACAGTTTCCTCGCCGCTCTCCCAATCGCGCCAGGCAAAAACCGTCGTCTCCCGACCGATGCAGGTCCGCATCAACAAACGCCTGCTCTCGCCATCGAAGAGCGTTGGCCATGTGAGCCAACCGTCGACATGATCGAGATCCACCCAGGGAGTGACCTTGCCGCCGTCGATCCGCCACAGCTTCGCGCCGCCGTCTGGTGATGAAGATCGTGCGTGCCGCGGACGAAGCTGCCAATCAACGCCGATATACCCGAAATCCTGCGTGTTCAGCCAAAGCAGGTCGCGTTCGCCGGTCTCCGCATCAACGATATAAAGATCATGCCAGCGCGGATCGCGATCGTTGAGCCCGATAACGATTTTTCCAGGAACCTGCCTCGACCACATCTTTATCTCGGCATTGACACCCGTAATCGGGGTCAGGTCGCGAATTTCTTTCGTCCGAGGGTCAACAATAAATGCGTGGTTATTCTCATCCCCGTTCTCATCATTGACGAACATCACGAAACGGCCATCCGGCGTCCAATCCTGCCAGGTAATCGGCCGACCTCTTGTCCGTGTCAAAGGCTCCCCCGCTTGAGGCTCGCCCGTCGGGGCGATCCAGATGTTGAGCACGCCCTCAAACGGCGCAATCCAGGTGAGCCAGCGTCCATCGGGCGAGAGCCTGCCGCCAAAGGCGCTGGCGTTACCGAACAGCAGTTTGCGTGGGATAAGGGTTTGGGCGGTCAAGGGAGGCTCCGTGGTTTGGCTCAAAAGACTTAAACCTCGCGACGACCTTATCAGGCTTCGCAACGACTGCGAGTAACGATATCGTTTCCTGCCACTGGACCTGCAGTTGATTGCGCCAACGCAATGAACGATAACCAAGCCGCTTTGGCACGGACTAGCTTATCGGAATACGGAAGCAGACCTGGGTTTTGGCACACGCCTGAATTTGTTCCGCTCTACTCAACCGTTCGCATTGGGTGAGAGGTACCGATATATCCAGCAGTTCCTTCGTGCAACACGACGTAAAGCTCATCGTAGACCAAATTGACTCATGATTGCCTGTACCTTCTGCGTCTGGAAAAACGCATGCCGTCGCGCCGGCAGGTCTTGAATACTCAACTTCGGCATGATCAACATCATCGTGGCAGTAGCGCATTGAGCAGGTGGCGCACATGGGCTTGTTCAGCAAAGTCAAACGAACTGAGATCGCGAATCCGGTGAGCGGCTGGCTGAACGTAGTGGCGTGCTCGCCGCTGCCCGACATCGCCGGCGAAGTGACGCTCTTTCCGAAATGCGACATTGACGGCGTGATCATCGCCGAGCGCGTGGCGCCGACCGCGGTCCATTTCACCAGCCGCGATGTGCCGAAGCTGAAATGGCCTCATCCAGGCATGATGCTTCCGGTCGTCGTGGATCTTGCCGACCCCAGTCATTACAGGATCGAATGGGAAAAAGTTCCGACAGGGCAGCAGGCGGCTGAAAAACTCGCCGCAGGATTGCGCACCCGGAAACAGGACGAGCAGCGGATCGACGAGACTGACCATCCGGCCTTTCCTCGCGTTTGGCGCGAGGCGCCGGATGGGATGACGTCGGCGGAGCTGCTCAATGGTCTCACTGCACAGCAAACCGAACTCGCGCTTGCCGGCGCAGGTGCTGCGGTCGGGCTTGAACCCGCTATTGCAAAAGTATTGACCGCCGCCGAAGTGACGCCAAGCAGCGCGCCGGGCGGGACATGGGACATCACTGTCCGGGTGGCTCACCCGAATGGCGGCCCGGATTGGGATGCAGTCACGCGTATGTCATTCAGCAGTCCCGAACGCCGCCTCAAGCGCACCACAGCGGGAATCATGCTGCCAGTCCTGGTCGATCCCGACAATCGCGGACGAATTATCGTAGACGTATCCCGTCTTTCCTAAGGCCCGTCTTTCCCAAGGGATGTGTCCGAGCTGCGCTTCTTATAATTGACAGGCTGTCCCTTCATCACACTCAAGGCGGCGGCGCGATGGAAGCGCGAAGGATCAGCTGGCATTCCATCTTCAGCCTCACTGGCGGCTTCTTCGGCTGCATCACCTTTTCCAAAAGCTCGGTAACTGCCCAACGGCCCATATCCTCGTGCGGCAGCTTCAATGTTGTGAGCGGCGGCAGGATTTTTCGGGCAAGACTTTCATCGTCGAAACCGATGACGGAAATGTCGTCGGGAATCCTCAACCCACGCATCCTGATCGCATCATAAGCGCCCATCGCAACCCGGTCGGAAAAGCAGAAAACCGCCGTCGGCGGCAACGGCAGATCGAGGAGCTGCAGCATCTTTTCCCGCCCAAGATCGAGCGACCAGGCTTCCGAAAGGATGAGTTCCGGATCGACGGCGATATCGTAGGTCGTCAGCGCCTGGCGATAGCCGCTCAGACGATCGCGCGCAGCTTCAAGCCGCTGCCTGCCGGCATCGATCATGGCGATGCGGCGATGGCCGGCCTTGATCAAGACTTCCGTTGCCGCATAACCGCCGGCATGATCGCCCGGAATGATCGAAGAGAACTCGGCCCGTTGCTGGTGGCAATTCAGAAGGACTGCCGGATAGTTGCCAAGTTTGGAGGGCAGCACTGGCGCCAGCTGGGTGATGAGCGTGGCATAGATCACACCGACGATCTGGCGTCGTCCGAGATAATCGAGAATGGATTCGGCGAATTCGACCTGTCCGCCGGTCACGACGGTGAGCGCCGCCAGGCCCTGCTCTTCCGCCGCACTTCGAACGCCTTCTATCAGTGGCGCAGCATGCTGCGAGGCCATGAGATCGTCGATCAGGAGAACGATGATCCCGCTGATCGGGTCATTGGCTGGCACGGTCTTCTGGTAACCAAGTTCCTCGGCGACAGCGAGCACGCGCTCGCGCACTTTCTCTGAAACCCTCTTGCCGGGCGCCTCGTTCAGCACCAGTGAAACCGTCGCATGCGAAACGCCGACCTGCGAGGCGATATCGGACATGGTCGGTCGTTTCGTCGTCTTGTCGTTCACTCAGTTTCTTTCTCGGACTCAAGGGCAGTCTGCACGCACGTTAGAAAATCTGACGGACGATGTGAAGCTGCGGCCCTTGCGGAAGTTAAGTTTATAAGTTACGAAACTTATCTGTAACTTATTTTGTGACTTAATCCAACCGGAAAGCTCGCGGCTATGACCATCGCCTCCCGCCGTCTCGCCGATACTCATTCCGGGCCGCGAGCACGCCTGTCTCTCGACGGAACCTGGGATTTTCAGCTGGAAGGGCAGACGCGGACGACGATTGCCGTGCCCGCGCCCTGGCAGGCTCATTTTCCGGATCTACGGGCTGCGGCTGGCGTCGCAACCTATTCCCGCGCCATCACCGTGCCGCAGGAGTGGCTTGGCCGTCAGGTCATCGTGCATTTCGGTGCCGTGAACTATTTCGCCGAAGTCGCGGTCAACGGCCACGCTCTCGGTTCTCATGAAGGTGGCTATCTGCCCTTCGAATTCGTCATTCCCGCTAGTCTACTTACCGGCGAGTCGCGTCTGGATGTGAAGGTTACGCTGCCGAGCGCCGATGTCCGGGCCTTCCCGGATTTCCCGTTCGACGAGATCCCGCACGGCAAGCAGAGCTGGTACGGAATGCTGGGCGGCATCTGGCAATCGGTCTGGCTGGAATGCCGCTGCGAGGCGCATATCACCCACCAGGCCATTCGCGCCGATCTCGCAACGGGCGATGTCGCTATCGATGTCGAGCTGGCAGCGGCTTTTACCGGCGCCTTGAAGATCACGCTTCTGGATCGCAACGGTGCGGTCGCGGCTTCGAGCGAACTTGCGCTCAACGACAAGGCTCGGGGTTCGGCTCTACTCAAAGTCGCCAATGTCGAAACATGGTCGCTCGACGATCCCGCGCTCTATCGGGCCGTTGTCGAGCTATCCGAGGGCGGCAACGTTATCGATGCCGCCGAGCAGAATTTCGGTTTTCGCACCTTCGAGGCAAGGGATGGAAGGTTCTTTCTGAACGGGCAGCCCTTCTACATGCGCGGTGCACTGGATCAGGATTATTATCCTGAGGGCATCTATACGCCGCCTTCGCTGGAGTTCCTGGAGGACCAGGCGCGCAAGTCGAAGGAGCTCGGCCTCAACCTCCTGCGCTGCCATATCAAGGTTCCCGATCCGCGCTATTACGATGTGGCGGACCGGTTCGGCCTGCTGGTCTGGACGGAAATCCCGAACATTCAGACCTTCACCGAGAAGTCGGCGAAGCGCCTGCTCGATACGATGGAAGGAATCCTGCGCCGCGACGGCAACCACCCTTCCATCGTAATCTGGACCATCATCAACGAGGATTGGGGAACGCGCCTCGTCGAAAGCGCCGATCAGCGAGCCTGGTTGGAAGGCGCCTATCATTGGCTGAAGAAGCAGGACCCGACACGGCTGGTCGTCGACAATTCCGCCTGTATTCCGAACTTCCATGTCATCTCCGACATAGACGACTATCACTATTACGCCTCGGTTCCGGAAATGGCACGCGAATGGAGCGGCTGGGTATCGGCTTTCGCAGGGAGGCCTGAGTGGTCCTACTCACCGAACGGCGATGCGAAGCGGCGCGGCGACGAGCCGCTCGTCGTCTCCGAGTTCGGCGTCTGGGGTCTGCCGCATCCCGAAAAGCTCAAAAAGGATGGCAAGGAACCATTCTGGTTCATCAATGGCCTGGAGTGGGACAGCGACGGCGCGACCTATCCGCATGGCGTCGAACAGCGCTTCCGCACCTATCAGTTCGATAAGGTCTTTCCATCCTTCGGCTCCTTCATCGAGGACACGCAGTGGCATCAGTTCAATGCGCTCAAATTCGAAATCGAAGAGATGCGCCGCCATGCCTCAATCCAGGGCTATGTCATCACCGAGCTGACTGACTTGCACTGGGAAGCCAATGGCCTGATGGACATGCAGCGCAATACACGCGCCTATCACAATCGCTTCCACGAGATTAACACCGATGTCGTCATCATCCCGCGCATGCAGCATTACGCTGTGTGGGCAGGCGATACCGCCGACGTAGAGCTCGAAATCTCGACCGGCGGCAAGGCGCTCCCCGTAGCCGAACTGAGCTGGAGCATCGATGGGACGGACGCCGGAAAGATGACGATCCCGGCTGTGAACGCGACATCGGTACATCATCTGCCGACGCTTTCTCTGCCCTTTCCAGCGGCCATGGCTGGCAGACAGATCAGCATCCTGTTTACGATCAGCGCCGGCGGCAGGGAGATTGCGCGCAACAGCCTCGAGGTCAGCATCTATCACCGCCGCTCCAAGCCGGCTCTTTCCGTCTTCTCGGCCGAGCCTGAGATCGGGCAATATCTGACTGCGCTTGGCTATGCTGTTGTCGAGGCCGGCAAGGCGGATGTACGGGTTGCATCCTCCCTCAGCCAGGCCGATATCGACGCCATGGAGCACGGCGCCCATTATGTGTCGCTCGCCGATGTGGCACCGCTGCCGTTCGGCAATCTGCGCAACGATCAGCCGAACTGGAATTACCCGACCGGGGGCGATCGCGGGCAATCCATGCCGCAGATGCGCGTCACCGAACGCAACGGCACCATCTGGAAAGGCAATTGGGTCACCGGCTTCAGCTGGGTGAAGCGTTCGGGAAAATTCGGGCGTATGCCAGGCGGCCCGCTGACCGATCTCTCCTTCATCGGCGTCAATCCGAACCGCGTCATCACCGGCTTTCGGCCGATCCATTTCGATGGCCTGGTGCATGCAGGCACTATGGTGGGCTGGATCCACAAACCATGTGCAACCATTGCCGAGAGGAAGGTTGGCGCCGGCCGTATCGTCGCCACGACCTTCGGCCTGATGCGCGAAGCGGCCGGTGTCGATCCGGTGGCGGCAACCTTGCTTGATTGCATCATCGAAACGGCTGCCGGATAGGTGGCCAAAAGATCGAACCGCCGCATATGACCGGGAGGAAGTTGAGGCGGTCCAGACAGATGCAAGGGATATCACGCGGCTCGTTAGCCGCTGCGCAAGGCATAAGGGCCACCCGCAAAGAGCGGCCCGGGAGGAAACCAGAACAGCCTGGAGGAGAGAGAATGCGTAACCTGTTGAGAACATCGATTGCGGCGTTAGCCCTCATGACTGCCTTTCCGGCATTCGCAGTCGAAAATGTCGTCTGGTGGGACTTTCTGTCCGGAGGCGACGGCGTGCGAATGAAGGCGCTGATCCAGCGCTTCAACGAGGAGCACAAGGACAAGATCCAGATTACGGGCACGACGCTCGAATGGGGTATCCCGTACTACACCAAACTGCAGACATCCGCCGCCGTCGGCCAGGGGCCTGATATCGCCACATACCACTTGTCACGTCTGGCAGCCGCAGTTGCGGCCAAGACGGTCTCGCCGATCGATCCGAAGGAGCTCGACGCGGTCGGGCTGAAGGACAGCGACTACCCGCCGAACGCAATCGCCGCCTCGACGGTCGACAATCTGCGCTACGCCGTCCCCTTCGACGTCCATGGTGAAGTGCTCTACTACAACAAGACTGTACTGAAGGAGCTGGGCGCGCTGGACAAGGATGGCAAGCCGACCGGCATCGACACGCTGGAAGGCTGGCGCGCGGTTCTGGCCAAGGCCAAGGAAGCCGGCAAGAACGGCGTCGTCATCTCTTCGTCCAACGGCGATCTGCGCGATATCTACACCCTGTTCGGCCAGCAAGGCGGCCAACTGACCGCCGATGGCAAGTTCCTGCAGGGCGACAATTTCGACAAGATGGAAAAAGCCTACAATGAAGTCGCCGACTGGGTGAAGCAAGGCTGGGCACAGCCCTATATCGACACCGAGACCATCACCCCTACTTTTCTCGCCGGACAATCCGCGTTCTTCCTGAACGGCAATTGGGAACTGCCGACCATGGAAACCGAAGTCGCCAAGGGCAACGGTTTCGATTACGGCATGGTCAACATCCCGGCCTGGATGGGCAAGCCCGCCAACTGGTCGGACTCGCACTCCTTCGTGATCCCCAACAATGTCGGTGTCACCATGACCCCGGAAAAACGCGCCGCGGTTCTCGAAGTCATCCGATGGATGAACGTGAACTCGCTGGAATGGGCTGCGGCCGGCCACATTCCGGCCTATCTGCCGGTCAGCACCTCCGCCGCCTACAAGGCGCTCAAGCCACAGGCGGATTACGCCGCCATGGCACTCAACGCCTTCTACATGCCGAAGACGCCATTGACGGGTGCGGCTTCGAAATTCGACGACGACTGGCAGAACATGGCGTCCGGGCCGCTCAACGGCGACGGCGATGTGAAGGAAACGCTCGAGAAGTTTCGCGATCACATGAACTCTCAGTGACGTTTTCTTCCACAGCCCCGGGACCCCTCCCAGCCCCGGGGCTGCATTAGAGAGAGGTGACGGATGGCCGCAGTCAGCAACAGGAAACAGGATAATGTGGTTGCCGCGCTGCTGGTCGCCCCGGCGGTCATCGCGTTTCTGGTGATATTTGCCTACCCGACATGGCGGATGGTGGCGATGAGCCTGACCAATGCGCCGCTGATCGGACCGGGCGAATGGGTTGGCCTCGACAATTATGCGCGCCAGCTCTCCTCACCCCAATTTCAGAAGGCACTTCTGAACACGCTCTACTTCATCGTCCTGACCGTCATCCCCGGCACGTTTCTCGCGCTCTTCATTGCCATGGGCATCAATCGCCTGAGCGGGCGCATACAGATGCTGGTTCTCGCCTGCTTTTTCCTGCCCTCGATCCTGCCCGTGTCGGTGGTGACGCAGATCTGGACCTGGATTGCAAACATGCAATACGGCGTCATCCAGCATGTCATCGGTCTGTTTACCGGCGGACGGCCGCTCCCGGTACTGCGTTCGCCAACCTATTTCATGCCATCAGTTGCAGTGGTCACCATCTGGTGGACGATCGGCTTCAACATCCTGCTGTTTCTTGCGGCGCTGCGCAGCATCTCGCCTGACGTCTACGAGGCTGCTGCACTCGACAATGCCAACCGTTGGCGGGTGTTTTCCAGAATAACCTGGCCGCTGATCTGGCCGGTCACCGCGCTGGTTCTGACACTGCAGCTGATCGCGCAGTTCAAGATCTTCGCGCAGCCTTATCTGCTCGGCTATTTCGCCCACACGCCGGCGGATGCGCAGGCCGTTGTCATGACCGTCATCTACGATCTGGCCTTCAAGCAGAACAAGGGTGGCGAAGGTGCCGCCGTCGCGACCATCCTGTTCGCCATCATTCTCATTGCCTCCGTCCTGCAATATCAGTTCCTGCGTGCGCGAGGCGAAAAATGAGCGTTCTCACAACAAGTGCGCAGACGGAGCTGACCACGGCAAAGAGTCATGCCGCATCAAGAGGCTGGAGCGGGCGCGCGCTGACCACGCTGACGGCGTTCGGCGCTCTTATCTGGTTCTTTCCGCTCTACTGGGCGGTCATGACATCGCTCAAATCCGACACGGAGGTGGTCAGCCGGACGCCCGGGCTTTTCCCGAAGGCACCGACGCTCGAACCCTATCGCTACGTGATCGAGCGCTCGAGCATCGTGCAATGGTATATGAACTCGGTCGGCACCTCGGCGATCATTGCGGTTCTGGTGCTTGTGATGAGCGTCGGCTGCGCCTATGCGCTCAGCCAAATCCAGTTTCCCGGCCGCCGTGTGATTTACGGGGCGTTGATCGCCTCGGTAATGGTGCCGGCGGAAGCGCTCATCATCAACCATTTCGTGCTGATGAACATGTTCGGGCTCATCAACAGCTGGGGCGGCATCGTGCTGCCGCAGCTGGTGGTGCCATCGGTCATCATCATCCTCAAGCAATTCTTCGACCAGATTCCAAAGGAATTCCGCGAGGCGGCGATGCTCGACAATGCCGGGCACTTGAGAACGCTCTGGAAGATCTATGTGCCGATGAACTGGGGCGTGATCACCGCGCTCGGGATAACCACCTTCATCGCGGCATGGAATAATTTCCTGTGGCCATTCCTGGTCGCAACATCGGACAGCACGATCACCATTCCCGTTGGGATTACCCAGGTGAAGGATGTCTTCGGCGTGCGTTTTGCCAAGGATATGGCCGCCGCTGTTCTGGCCGGCCTTCCCGTCGCCATTCTATACCTTGTTTTTCAGAAGCAGATCACGCGCGCCATCATGCTTTCGGCCGGAATAAAGGGATAGGCAGCCTGCGCCTTGACAAAACGGGATTGCTGGAAATCTCTCCGATCATCCGAGACCATGCGATCGGCGCGACAACGCCAAAACATGGTCGCGATAGACCTGCCTGAAGTCGCGGAAGGATCTGTAGCCAAGTACCTTGACCATGCGCGAGATGGAAGACGGCGCAATCTGGCAGTTTGCCGCCAGGGATGATGCGTTGCTGAAGGCGACCGTATCGGGTTGCCTGAAACTGAGCTCCAACATGCATTTGAGCGGCTCTGGAAACTCTCTGGTTCTGGAGACGACCAACATCTTCAGCTCAGCAATGTCTCTGGGCGCGACTAAGATGCCGTCCTGCGCCATTCTATCCTCCCATTCGAACGGCTGTCACCGTCAATCGTTTTCATGCGCGTACGCGCGAGGTCTTGTCGTCCAGATCGTTGGTGCCGCTTCAGCTTCGCGTGCGAGCTCCATCAGACATTGATCGTCCGTCCTTCATGCGTACCGGTCCGCACCGTGTCCAATACGCATCGCACCGGCCTACTTCTTCCAGTATTTGTCGACGTATTTCTGAATTTCCGTCCGCATGAACCGGCCGGAGGCATCGGCCCGGTCCTCCCAGCCAAAGACGCAGGCCGTGACGATCCCATCAAAGCCGACTTCGGCCAGCGAAGAGAAGAAAACGTCCCAGTTGATCTCGCCCTGATGCATGTCCATATGCTGGTGGATCGTGACCTTGGCACCCGGCGGATTGATGATGTAACGAAGGCCCGACGACGCCTTGTGATTGTAAGTGTCGGCCACATGCACGTGGGCGATCAGCGAGCCCGCATCGCGGATCATCCTCGCCATGTCGTCGCCGAAGTAGAAGGTATGCGGAGCGCAATAGAGGAACTTGACATTGTCCGAGCCGATCGTCTTCAGCATGTCGATCGCCGGGTGCAAGGTCTCGCACCAGTCCTCCGGATGCGGTTCCATGTTGAGGGTCACGCCCTCCTTCTCGAAGACCGGCACAAGCTCCTCAATGGAGCGCCACCAGGCTGCTTCGCTATGTTCGTGCGTATAATGACCGCCGCAGCAGTTGGAGCGATGGCCGCGATCCGGCGAAGGGCCGCGTCCGAACTCGGAATTCATCGTATCGACGCCGAGCTCGACGGCGAGATGAATGGCCTCTTTCCAATAGGAAACCGCTGCCTGGCGTTCGTCTTCGTGCGGACTTGCCCAACGATACATTGGCAATAGCGAAGCGACTTTCACACCGTGATCCTTGAGCGCTTTCTTGAACTCCCTGATGCGCTCCTTGTGGGCACGCGGCCGCACCCACCATGGAAGAAGGTCGTCTCGCGGGGAGACCTCGATATAATCGTAGCCGAGCTCGGCGGCCTTACGGCAAAGTTCGTTGAGCGGCAGGTGCCGATGCATGTGCGGATCGAGTGCGATCTTCATTACCTTCTCCTTTTGGATGTCGTCAGGCCGCGGGCTTGAAGGCGCAAGCTGCATAAAATGCCGGCCGTTCGCCGATCTCGATTGGAACGACCCCGCCGGAATGCTTCGCTTCGACGCAGGCATCGGCCGTGACGGCGGCGAAATAGCCGTCCCAGGCTGTCGGGCCGCGCACCACGCCCATCTTGACGGAATCGATCCACTCCTGGAGTTCGACGTCGTAGCTGTCGATGAAGCGAAGCTTCCAGTCCTGGAGGATTTCGTGGCTGAGCTTGGTGTCCTTGCGCAGAAGCACGCTCATCGGTTCGGGCAGGTAGCCGACGCCATCCTCGCCCACCACCTGGCACTGGATGTCGTAGCCATAGGGACAATTGACGAAGACCTCGACGTCGATCCGGACACCCTTCCGGGTTTCGAGAAGGATCATATGGGGGTCGTCGAGATCCTTGCGGGCATGCTTCGTCTTCCGGGGCATGATGACCTGCGCGGAGACATAGTCATCGTCGAGCAGCCAACGCAGCACGTCGATCTCGTGCGGGAAGCTATCGGTAATCGCCATGTCGCCGCCGTAGACGTCCGGAACATTCGGGTTGCGGTGGGCGCAGTGAACCATCAGGGGTTCGCCGAGATTGCCGCTCTCAATCTGCTGTTTCAGCAGGCGATAGCTCTTGTCGTAACGGCGCATGAAGCCGACCTGGACGAGGTGGCGCCCGCTTGCAACTTCAGCATTGACGATATTGAGGCAGGCCGCGGCTGATGTTGCAAGCGGCTTCTCGCAGAAGACCGGCTTGCCGGCCGCGATCGCGGCAAGCACGAACTCCTCGTGCGTCGGCCCCCAGGATGTGACCACGATGGCCTCGACATTTTGATCGGCCACAAGATCATGCCCGTTTTCGAAGACGCGGGCGGTGGGCGTCAGGCGTCTCGCAACCTCTTCGGCCTGTGCCTTGTTGATATCGTTGACGGCGACGACAGTCGAACCGACAAGCTTGTTATGAAGTCGCTCGATATGTTCCTGGCCGATCGCGCCGGTTCCGATAACACCGATCTTGAGCATGTTTCTGTTCCTTTGAATGGGTCAATCGAAGTCGCGCGGCAGGGCGAGCTTCAGCGTAGTTAGCGATTTCTTGACACCGGTGAGCGGCTCCATCCCGGCGTCTTCCATCTCGAGGCTGACGGGGCCGTCATAGCCAACAAGGCGGGCGACGGCGAAGAACTCCTTCCACCACTGAACATCGTGGCCATGGCCAAGAGCCACGTAGTTCCAGGATCGTTTTGCGATGTCGTTGATCCAGTAGGTGTCGATCAGGCCATTGGCTTCGGCAAGCGTCCGCTCGAGGCGCACGTCCTTTGCATGGATGTAGTGGATCGCGTCACCGAGCATGCGCACGGCCGCAATCGGATCGCCGCCCATCCACATGTGATGGCTAGGGTCGAAATTCATGCCAATCACGGGATCGACATGCTCGCGCAACCGCAGCATGTTGGCGGGATTGTGGATCATGGTTGCACCGAGATTCTCGATAGCGACCCGGATGCCACACTCCTTGGCAAGCCGTCCCGCCTTCTCGAAATACGGGATCAGAACGTCGTTCCACTGGTAATCCAGCGCCTTCTCGTGTTCGGGCAGGATGACGTGGGTGATCCAGTTCGGCAGTTGATCCGTCGGCGTGCCGCCGGGGCATCCGGACATCATAACGACGGTCTTCACACCAAGCTTTTCGGCAAGGCGGAAGGTCTTGTCGACGACAGCGCGATGCTCCTCGCCGCTGGAGCCGGGATGAAGCTGATTGCCGGAGCAATTGAGAGCGGCGATGGATAGACCATGGCGATCGAGAGCGCTGAGGAAGTCCTTCCGCGCCAGCTCGCTCGACAAGAGTTCGTCAAGCTTCAGATGCGGAGCCTTCGACCAATTGCCGCAACCAAGCTCGACAGCCTCGAACCCGAGCTTGGAAACCGTGTCGAGCATATCCTCGAATGAGAGGTAGCCGAGAATGTCGGTTACCAGACTAAGACGCATCATTTCATTGGCTCCGCTGATGTCATTTCATGTTGGATTTGCGTGCCGGGACGCCTGTCACCCCGACACGCCTGCTCGGGAGGAATTACTTCTTCATGTACTGGTCGACATTGTCCTTGGTGATGGACTCGAACGGCACGAGCTTTTCGGCCGGCGGCTGTTCGCCCTTCTTGATACCTTCGACCACTTCGAATGCGGCCTTCGCCTGACCGCCGGCATTCTGGAAGATCGTCTGCGACATCTCACCCGCCTTGATCGCCTTCAAAGCGTCCGGCACGCCATCGACGCCGGCGATCATCACGCCCTTGAGACGATCGGACCCCTTCAACGCTTCCAGCGCGCCAAGCGCCATCTGATCGTTCGCGGCAACGATGGCGTCGAACTTCGGGAAGCTCTGGATCCAGTCTTCGGTGACCTTCATGCCTTCGGCGCGGTCGTAGTTCCCTGTCAGGCTTGCAAGGATCTTCACGTCCGGACGGCCGAGGGACTCCTCAAAGCCCTTCTTTCGCTCCTGCGAGTGATAGAGGCCCGGCGTGCCTTCCAGATAGAGGATCTGCGCGTCCTTCGGCAGATTGGCCTTCATATATTCGGCCTGCATCTTGCCGGCGTCGATGTTCTTCGAACCGACGAAGGTATATTTGCCGCCGGCCGACTGGATGCCGAGTGCCACGACAGGGATGCCGGCTGTATTGGCCTTCTCGACGCCAGGAACGATGCCCTGATAGTCGACCGGGACGACGACAATCGCGTTGACCTTCTGAGCGATGAAATTATCGATCTGGTCGAGCTGTTTGCTGGCGTCGTTGTTGGCGTCCGCAAACTTGATATCGACGTTCGGATCGGTCTTCGCGGCATCGATGAAGGCCGTCTTGCGCGCCATGACGAAGACGTCGGTGTCTGCCATGTTGGCATAGCCGACGACGAATTTGTCGGCAGCAAACGTACTGGTGGCGGACAGAGCGGCGATCGAAACGGCTGCCGTCAGCGCGAGTTTGGTTACGAGTTTCATTGCTTCTTCTCCTCCCATTGGGCGTTACAAAACTCAGGTCGTTTCCGGCGCGCCCTTTCGCGCCGACACACAGGTGGTCCTCCGCATGTGCGGTTTTTGCTTTGCGGGAACTTTCCGATCAGGCCTTCTTCTTGCTGCGGGCCGATTTCGTCCAAACATCAAGGATGACCGCGATCGCGATGATCAGGCCCTTGATGATCTGCTGCCAGTACGAGCTGACATTCATCAGATTGAGGATGTTGTTGATGACGCCGATGATCATCGAGCCGATGATCGTGCCGGTGATCGTTCCCGTGCCACCCATCAGGCTGGTACCGCCGACGACGACGGCAGTGATCGCGTCGAACTCGTAGCCGACGCCGCCGGCCGGCTGCCCCGAATTGATGCGGGACATCAGGACAATGCCGGCGATCGCGCACAGGATTCCGTTATAGATGAACGCCTTTACGACGATGCTGTCGGGATTGATGCCGGATGACCGCGCGGCGCGGTCGTTGCCGCCGACGGCATAGACGTAGCGGCCGAACTTGGTCTTGTTGAGCAGGATCCAGGAGAGCACGACGAAGATAGCAAGGATCAAGACCGAGATCGGGATCGGTCCGATGGAGCCCTGACCGATGATCTTGAACTCGCCAAGACCCGAAACCGGTGCGCCGCCGGTATAAAGCAGCACGGCGCCTCTTGCGACCGTCGTCATCGCCAGCGTCATGATGAAGGACGGGATGCGGAAGAATGTGATGACAAAGCCGTTGATGAAGCCCGTCACCATGCCCATCGCGACACCCGCCAGCACGGCAAGCGTGATGCTTCCGGTCGTTGCCATCACGCTGGTCGCGATCACCCCGCAGAGCGCCAGCACCGAACCGAGCGAGACGTCGATCTGGCCAAGGATGATGATGAAGGTGACGCCGCAGGCCAGAAGGCTGACGACGACGACCTGGCGCAGGACGTTCGTAAGGTTTGCCTCCGTCAGAAAGGTCGGGCTCAGCAGCGATGCCAGGATACAGATGCCGGCGAAGATCAGGACGGTGCCGTATTTGCGGTAGATCAGGGCGAAATCGATCCCGCCTGACTTCGTCTGGGATTTCGGCGTGGCGCCCTTCGTGACCGCAGCCATCGGTTCGGTACTCATCAATGTCCTCCCGTAGCGAGGCGCATGATGCTTTCCTGATTGGCCTCGCTTCTTGTCAATTCGCCGGCAACCCGACCCTCGCTCATCACGACGACGCGGTCGCTCATCCCTAAGATTTCCGGCAGCTCGGACGAGATCATAATGATCGCCAAGCCCTGCCGAGCGAATTCCGTCATCAGCCGATGGATTTCGGATTTCGATCCGACGTCGATGCCGCGCGTCGGCTCGTCGAGGATCAGGAGCTTGAGATCGCCGAGCAGCCATTTGGCAAGCACGATCTTCTGCTGGTTACCGCCGCTCAAGTTCTCGACGATCATCGCGGTGTCCGGCGTCTTGATCTGCAGCATCTTGATCATGCGCTGGGCCGCGGTTTCTTCCTGTCTTTCGCTGATGAAGAGGCCACCGGCAAACTTCTTGAGATTGGCAAGCGAGATGTTTTCGCCGACCGATCGGCACAGCACGAGGCCTTCCGCCTTTCTATCCTCGGACACCATCGCGATGCCTCTGGAGATCGCATCCTTCGGCGACTTCAGCTTCAAGACGGCGCCGTTCAGCCGGATCGTTCCGAAATCGGCCTCATCGAGGCCGAAGATGACGCGGGCGACCTCGGTGCGGCCGGCACCGATCAGGCCGGACAAGCCCAGAATCTCGCCGGCCCGAACGGTGAAACTAATGTCCTCGAAGGCACCAGTTCGTGTGAGCTTTTCGACCGAGAGCACGACATCGCCGATCGGAACCTCCTCCTTTGGAAAGATGCTGGAGATCGTGCGGCCGACCATCTGGGAGATCAGCTTGGAAGGATCATATTCGCTGGCGGGTGCTGCGGCGATGAACTGACCATCGCGCATGACGGTGATGTCGTCGGCGATCTGAAAGATCTCATCCATCTTGTGGGTGATGTAGATGATCGCGACGCCGCTTGCCTTCAGGTCGACGATCTGTCGGAACAGCACGGCGACCTCGGTATCGCTGATCGCGGAGGTCGGCTCGTCCATGATGACGAGAGATGCTTGTCGGGAGATGGCCTTGACGATCTCGATCAATTGCATGGCAGCGATCGAAAGATCGCGCATCTTCGTCTCGGGGTCATATTTAAGACCGACCCTGTCGAGGAGCGTCCTGGTATCGGCGTTCATTCTGGCGAAATCGACGAAACGCGACAGGACGCCCTTTTCGGACATCGCCGGTTCGCGGCCGAGGAAGATATTCTCGGCGATCGTCATGTCGAGGACGGGGCTGAGCTCCTGATGGATCATCGATATCCCGCGCTCAAGCGCGGCCGACGTGTCCTGTCCGGTCAGCACCTCTCCCTTGAAGAGGATTTCACCGCCGTCGATCGCATAGGTGCCGCTCAGGATCTTCATGAGCGTCGATTTGCCAGCGCCGTTTTCGCCGACCAGGACGTGGACGGTACCGGCCCGAACCTTGAGATTCATTCCGTCGAGAGCGAGCACGCCGGGAAATGCCTTGACGATGCCGCGCATCTCGAGAACGAGATCGCCGCTCTGCAAGGAATGTCCGCTGACGCTGTCGCCGAGACGCGTCGATCCCATGGCCGCAGACATGTCTGCCTCCTCCCAAATTCCGCCATTCCGGCGTTTCTTTTCGATGACTGAATGCTTCCTCCAGCGGCGCCAAAACCACCACACTTCCCCCATTTCTGTCAATTTCAGGCTGGACGATTCTTTCAAATACTCCCATAATAGCTTTCATTTTCTGAGAGGCTCCCATGTCCAGGCCGACCATCGCCGATCTCGCTAAAGCCGCTAATGTAGGAGTTTCAACGGTGGATCGGGTCTTGAACGGCCGCGATCCGGTTCGCCATCAGACCGCCGCGCGCGTGCTGGAAGCAGCCGAGCGCATCGGCTTTCATGGCGTGACCGCCATCAAGCGTCGGCTCGAAAAGGAAAAGCCGGTCATCAAGTTCGGCTTCCTTCTGAAACAATCCCATCGGAAGCTCTACCGGATGTGGGGCGAAGTCCTGACGAAGGCGGTCGAGACCTATCCGGATGCGCATGGCAGAGCCATCGTCCGATTCGACGATGAGCGCGCACCCGAAAATACGGCGGATGCGATGCTCGCGCTCAGTCGGGAGGTCGATGTCATCAGCGTCATCACGTCGGATCATCCACAGATCAACCATGCCGTTGACGGACTCGAGGCCGAAGGAATTCCTGTGTTCACGATGATTTCCGACCTGACGGCGCCGGGCCGCGCTGGCTACGTCGGAAACGACTGCGTCAAGAAAGGGCGAACCGCTGCCTGGTTCATCGACAATGTCAATCCGGTTCCCGGCAAGGTTGCCGTTTTCGTCGGAAGTCACCGCTATCTGTCGCAGGAACTCTGCGAAATGGGTTTTCGGTCATATTTCCGGGAAAGCGCTTCCACGTTCCAGATGATGGAAACCCTGGGCACTCAGGAAGAGCCTGATATTGCTTACGAACTCACGCGCGATCTGCTGAAGAAAGAAGAGAACTGGGTGGGCCTGTATGTGGCCGGCGGCGGTGTCACCGGCGTCATGCGTGCGCTTCGTGAGGATGGCGGCCCGGCCGCCAAACGCCTGGTGGTTGTGGCTCACGAGCTGACGAACGAGACCCGCGCCGGCCTGGCCGAAGGCGTGATCAAGGTTGTTCTTTCACACCCGGCGCGGCTGCTCGCCGATACGCTGGTGCGGGCGATGGCGGAAGCGCTGGATACCCACAGAACCCCGACCGTATCGCAGTACATGCTTCCTTTTGAAATATATACGGCCGCAAACATCTGAGACGATGGCGAATGGGTCGCGCAAAGTTTGAGTTGACCGTTTTCGATGGCGAGGCGACACTTGCAACCCAAAGCAAGGCAGGAGGAAAAATGATGGATGAGCCAGACCGCTGGCGGCACATGGCAAGCGCTCCGAAAGACGGCAGTCGGATCCTTGTCACCATCCGCCCGTCCGAACAGGGGCCGGCAGAAGTTGACCTCGCATATTGGTCGAATGGCGATCAATTCGGCACAGAGGGCTGGCGCGCCTCCGATTCCTCGCCCGGACACATCATCGAATATGCCGAGCCGGAACTAAAATGCTGGATGCCGATGCCCTCGGCCAATCTCAATCGCACCTCAATGCCCTCACCTTGGGAAGGCGACAATGCCCAGCAACTCGACGGGTCGGGGATTTGAAAGCTTGCGCCGGCTTGTCGCACGGATTCGATAACAAATTTGCATCAGCAGAAACGAGTGACCTCAATCGAGGCGACGCCAATAGCAAAACGGCGCGCCTCGGGCTCGGTTCGTGGTGAGCGGCCCGAAGTTACCATTCGCACGAGAATACGCATGCCGACAGCCACCGGGCCGTTCTTGCGCCTTCGGCTTTACCCGCTCCCGCTTCACACTCCGCAATATCGGGATGCCGGGTACGCAGCTATGGTTCGAATGTCGTCGTAACCGCTCATGGGCGCACCTTGTCGCCATTCGCATGAGCGTTGACGAAAGGCCATTCATGCAGCAGCTTGAATTTTAACGCGTTAAATAATAAATTTTCGCGCGTTACTTTTTATCGCGACGCGAAGCGCGAAAGAACTTGCCTGGAATTTACGTCTCTGGTTGCGCTGCTTTCGATGTATGCGCATATGGCCATTAGTAGAGACGGTAGCTGGAAAAATGGTCGACTTTCGATGGAAAAATTGACGCATAAGACGATGGAGGATTTCGCAAAGTCCTGCGGGGTCTCCCGCCCCACCCTTTCCAAGTATTTTGACGATCCGACCAGTGTAAAACCGGCCACCCGCGCGCTGATCGAGGCGGCGCTTCGCTCGTCGGATTATCAGCCGAATCTTTATGCTCGGAACCTCAATCGCAAGAGAACACGCAATATTGGCATCCTGGTTCCCGCCCTTACCGACCCCTTTTATGCCGAAATGGTCAATCGCCTGGAATTGCGCCTGCGCAACGAGGGCTATTGGCCGATCGTCTTCTCGTCGCATGGATTGCCGGAGCTGGAAGCCGAAGCCGTCAACACGATGTTGTCGTTGAAGGTAGCCGGTGCGCTTGTCGCACCATTGGGGCAGAAATCCGACCCACGCACCTTTGAAAAACTGACGCAGAACCTGCCCATCGTCTATTTCGACACTTATATCGAAGGAAACACACCCTTCATCGGCAATGACAATTACCAGAGCGTCGCAACGATCGTGGAATATCTCTGCCGATCCGGAGAGGCGCCGGCCTATCTCGACATTCCGCATGTCAATCACAACTCACCGGAGAGGCTGGCAAGCTATATCGCCACCATGGAAGCTGCAGGATGCGAGCCGCTGGTGATCAGCACCAATGCCTCCTACACGTGGGAGTTTGAGCGCATCGGATACGAGCAGATGGATGGCCTGCTCCGCGCAAAGTCTCTTCCACGCAAAACCATCCTTTGCGCGAATGATCGCCTCGCCTTCGGCGTGATGGCAGGCGCCTTCGCGCACGGGCTGAAAATCGGGCGCAAAAAGGGCGACAATCTGCGCATCGCAGCCCATGACGACCATCCCTTGAGCCGCTATACCTGCCCGCCGCTGACGACGATGGCCCAGGACTTCGCCGCGATGACGGCAAGCAGCGTCAGCACGCTGCTGACGCTGCTGGGAGACACGGACGTACCCACACAGCCGATCGCACGCAAGGTTAGCCTGGGTGGAACACTGGTCATGCGGCAATCGGCCTGAAGCGACGACTGCTCTTCATCTAAATCAAGGCATCTTCGAAGCCGCGCCACGCTGCAACGGCCTCCTCCACTGCCCGCCGAGCCTCGGCCACATATCTCCCCATCGACACGAAGCCGTGGATCTGTCCCGGCCAATGGCGATGCACCATGCGTACCCCTTCTTCCTGCAACCGCCTGGCGTAAGCGATGCCTTCGTCGACCAGAATGTCGTATCCGGCAGTGGCGACGAAGGCCGGTGCCACTCCGGCCAAGGTCTCGGCCCGTAGCGGCGAAACCCTCCAGTCTGCTATATCGGCTGCGGTGCGAATATAGTGATCGCGAAACCATCTCATCGTCGAGGCAGTCAAGCCGAAGCCCTCGGCATAGCGGCGATAGCTGTCGGCCGTCTGGGCGGCGTCCGTATTGGGATAGATGAGCAGCTGTGCCGCAAGAGGTGGGGCATCGCCATTGCGTGACATCAATGCCAGCACGGCAGCAAGATTGCCGCCGGCGCTATCGCCGGCGACGGCGATCCTGCTAGGATCGATACCGAGATCTGTCGCCGATTTCACCACGAATGCCAAAGCCGCAGCGCAATCGATCACTCCGGCGGGGAACTTGTGTTCCGGCGCCAACCGGTAGTCGGGGCAGATGACGATGCATTTGGCAGTATTGGCGAACCATCGGCAGATTTCGTCGTGCGATTCGAGATTGCCGATCACCCAGCCGCCGCCGTGAAGGTAGATGAGACCCAGACCATTCTTCGAAAGCGCACCGATGCCGCGATAGATGCGCAAGGTGATCGGGCCATTTGGACCGGCGATTTGCCGATCTTCCACCGAAGCCACAGCCTCCTTTCCACCCTGGAGGGTCGGGCAATTCGCATCATAGTCGATACGCGCCTGTTGAGGTGTACCGGTTTCAAATGGCCGGCCTTTCGACCCGCTGCTCAGAGCGAGAACGCGCCGCGCGCTTTCATCCAGATTTTCCATTGGACTGCTACTCCTCTACCGCGATGAGGCGAGAAGGCTGCGTGCTTCGTCTTCGTCGAGGCGCGGTGGCGGGTTGAATTGCGCGCCGATGCTGACCGACTGCCGGCTTTCCCCCGACTGGAGGATAGCCTCCATGATTTCGAGAACATGAAGGGCTAGCTCTCCCGATGCGCGGGGCGGCCTACCCTCCTGAAGCCCTCGCGCAAGGTCGGCGACACCGAGCATGCGGTAATTCGCCCGGTCCGGTGCGGCGAAAGGCCAGTTCCTCGCACCGTAAAGTTCACCGTCGCTTTCGAAATCGTGCCAATCCGCGCCTCGTTCGGACAGCGACACCGTTCCGCCGAATGTGTCCGGGTCGGGCAAACGCAGCGAGCCTTCGGTGCCGTGCAGCTCGATTGGATGATTGGAGTGCCGAAAGACATCCCAGGATGCCCCGAAATTCACGGTCGCACCGGATTGGAATTCCAGAAGCGACAGGATGTTTGTGGGAGTGCCGACCTTGAAGCTGGTATCCTTGAATGGACCATCGGCGGTGATCAGCCGCTCTTCCTGACCTTTCGTCGCCATTGCCATGACCCGCACGACAGGGCCGAGCAGGTTCACCATCATCGTCAGATAATAAGGCCCCATGTCGAAGACCGGGCCGCCGCCCGGCTGATAGTAGAATTGCGGATTGGGGTGCCAGTGCTCCATGCCACGCCCCATCATGAAGGCCGTGCCGCTGACAGGTCGCCCGATCGCGCCTTCGTCCATCAGGCGCCGCGCCCGGCGGCCTGCAGCGCCGAGAAACGTATCGGGCGCAGACCCCAACTGCAATCCGCGCCGCTTGGCCTCCGCCACGAGAACCCGTCCATCGGCCGCCGATGTTGCAAGCGGCTTTTCCGTGAAGACGTGTTTGCCGGTCGACAAGGCCGACATCGTGACGTCGAAGTGGACGGCGGGAACGGTGAGGTTCAGTACGAGATCGACTTCGGGATCGGCCAGCAATTGGTCGACGCTGAGCGCGCGAATGCCATATTCGCGGGCACGCAGCACAGCCGCATCGGCGGATATATCCGCACAGGCGCGCAATTCGACACCTGCAAACAGCGCTGCATTGCGCAAATACGTCATCGAGATGTTACCACAGCCGATGACGCCGATGCCGAGTTTAGCTTTTGAATTACCAGCCATATTACCCAATCCTCCCTGATCTACCACATCTGTTCGCCGCGCTTCAGCGCATCCGAACGATGACTCCCGGGTTGATTTAAAGCATCTTATTTCTTGACGCGCGACAAATTTTTATAAAACATATGCGAATACTGGCGCGGAGGTTTGGAGGTCGCCAGTCTTCCTGGGAGGGAAACATGACAGATATCAAGAAGACGCCGGCCGGTTCCAAGACTGCCGGACAATCGATAATGCTTGATCGTCGTCAGCTGCTGCTGGGTGCTGCCGGCGCCGCCATCGGTACAGCAACGCTTGGCGTTGCCTCAGGCCTTGGCATCCGCCCGGCACGCGCGGCCGATCGGACGGAAATCAGCTTTGCCAGCGCCAGCTTCTTCGGCAAGGAAGGGCTCGGCGATCTCGTCAAGGCTTTCAACGAGTCGCAAAGCCGCATCACCGTCAAGTTCATCGAACTGCCGCCGCCGAGCTCGTCGACGGAAGTCTATCAGGGCCTCGTCCAGCAGCTCGCTCGCCGCAACGGAACGCCCGATGTTTTCAGCCAGGACGTGATCTGGATCGCGGGCTTTGCCTCTGCCGGCTGGGCTCTGCCGCTTGACGAGTATTTCCCGAAAGACAAGCGTGCCGATTATTTCCCGGGTACGGTTGCTGCCTGCACCTATGGCGGCAAGCTGACCGCGCTGCCATGGTTCGTCGATTCCGGCATGTTCTACTATCGCAAGGACCTCGTGGAAAAGCACGGCGGCAAGGTGCCCGAAACCTGGGCCGACATGGCGGCAATGGCGGCAGAGGCGCAAAAGGCCGGCGACGCCAAATTCGGTTATCTCTGGCAAGGCAAGCAGGCCGAGGTTCTGGTCTGTGATGCCGTGGAAATCATCGCATCCAACGGCGGCTCCATCCTTTCCGCCGACGGGAAATCTTCCGTCATCGGCGACGATGCCGCCGTTGCCGCGATCCAGTTCCTGTATGACACCATCAACAAGACGAAGATCAGTCCTCAGAACGTGCTCTCCTGGGACGAAGAGCCCTCTCGCCAGCCGTTTACATCTGGCGAGGCGATGTTCATGCGCAACTGGTCCTATGTCTATCCGATCGCGCAGGACCCGAAGGCCTCGCATGTCGTCGACAAGGTCGCCGTCGCGCCGTTGCCGCATTTTGCCGGCGGCAAGAGCTCGGCTTGCCTTGGCGGCTACCAGCTGGGCGTCAATGCCAATTCCAAGAAGCGGGAAGCGGCGATCGAATTCCTGACCTGGATGTCTTCGCCCGAAACCCAGACCCGGCTTGCGCTCAATTTCGGCCTTGCGCCCTCGCGGCCCGCGATCTTCCAGGATGCGAAGCTGAAGGCGGAGCAGCCATTCATGGCGAGCCTTCAGAACGTCTTCACCGGGGCAACGCCGCGGCCGATTACGCCGCAATATGCCAAGGTGACGCTGGCATTGCAGTCCAGCATCTCGAAGGCGCTGGTCAGCGGCAACGTCAAGGCGGAGCTTCAGGCAGCCGCAGCCCAGATCAACAAGATCGTCGGCTAAAATGGCCATGACGATGACGGTTGCCGTTTCCGAGCAAACCCCAGGCAAATCGAGGGCGCTGTCAAGCGCCCTCTGGCCCTGGCTGCTGCTGTTACCGGCATTTCTCTCGCTGGCATCGGTATCCTTCTATCCGATCGTCAACGGCATCTATCTGTCCTTTACCAACCGCTCGCTGATCACCCAGGACAATGATTTCGTCGGCATCGCCAATTATGTGCAGCTGCTGGCCGACCCGCCGTTCTGGAATGCCTGGTGGCACACGATCTGGTTCACACTGATCTCGACGTTACTCGAGACCTTCATCGGCCTGGCAATGGCGCTAATCCTTTGCGAGACCTTCGCCGGTCGGGGCATGGTCCGCGCCGCCATGCTCGTACCCTGGGCCATGCCGACCGTCGTGACATCGAAAATGTTCGGCTGGCTCTTCGATGGCCAGCACGGCATCATCAATTTCATCCTTCTGCATGCAGGATTGATCGACCAGAACGTCAACTGGTACGGCTCCCCCGATACGGCGCTGACGACGATCATCCTTGCCGATGTGTGGAAGACCACGCCATTCATGGCGCTTCTTCTGCTGACGGGGCTGCAGACTGTTCCGAAGTCGTTGATCGAGGCCGCCCGCATGGATGGGGCGAGAGCATGGACGATCTTCTGGCATATCCGCCTGCCGCTCCTGATGCCGACGCTGCTGATCGCCGGCCTCTTCCGTGCGCTCGATGCGTTCCGCGTCTTCGACCTGGTCTATGTGTTGACGGGTGGCGGTCCGGCCGATTCCACCGAGACCCTTTCGACCCTTTCCTACAAGGTGCTCTTTTCGACGCTTCAGTTCGGCTACGGCTCGGCAGTCTCGACCGCCATGTTCATCACCGAGGGGCTGATTGCCGTCGGCTTCTGTGTCTTCCTCGTGCGCCAGATCAGGAGGACGACATGAACGAAGGCCGCTCAGTCTTCCAAAACATCCTCATCTATCTCGGCGCCCTATTCATCCTCATCTGGTCCGCCGGTCCGTTCATCTGGCAGTTTTCGACGTCGCTCCAGCTCGACAAGGCCCTGACCGAAGGCACGCCCTCGCTCATACCGAACCCGTTCACGCTGGAGCACTACTACAACGCCTTCGTCGAGAAAGGCCTGCATCACTACGTGCTGAATTCGCTCGTCGTTTCACTGGCGACCACCGCACTTTGCCTGATCGTCGGCTCGCTGGCCGCCTTTTCGCTGTCGCGCCTCGATGTGAAGGGACGCTTCGGCATCCTGACGGTCATCCTTTCGGTGTCGATGTTTCCGCAGATCGCGCTCGTCGGACCGCTCTATCTCATCGCCTCCGATCTCGGGCTGCTCGATACCTACACCGCGCTGATCATCACCTATCTTGCCCTCGGACTGCCTTTGGTGACCTGGGTACTGTTCGGCTATTTCGAAACGCTGCCGCGCGAGATCGACGAGGCAGCCCGCATGGACGGCGTCGGTCCGGTCGGCCTGCTCTGGCACATCATCCTGCCAATGTCGTTGCCGAGCCTGGTCACGACGGGTCTGCTTGCCTTCATCACCGCCTGGAACGAGTTCCTGTTCGCGCTGGCCTTCACCTCGGACAGCGACAGCCAGACGATCCCGGTCGGCATCGCCAACTTCACTAACCAATATTATGTGCCCTGGGGAGACATCGCCGCCGCATCGGCTATCGTCACCGTGCCGCTCATCATTTTGGTGCTCTTCTTCCAACGACACATCATCGAAGGCCTGACCCAAGGCGGAATCAAGGAATAACAGGAATGCGCAAGGACATAAAAGTCGGCTGCCAGACGTTTACATGGGAAATGCTCGGCAATGCCTGGACAGGAACGGCGGACGATCTGCTCTCGGCGATTTCCGCAGGCGGCTATTCCGGCATCGAAATCACCGACACCATGATCGGCCACTATGGCGCGGACCCGCATGCCTTTGCAAATGCGTTGAGGGACCACGGCCTGACGCTCGTCTCCTTCGCCTTCGGTTCCAAGAGCGGCTTTACGCTGGCCGGCGCAATGAAGGACGACCTGGCGACGGCGAAGCGCTGGATTGATTATGCCGCGCATTTTCCAGGCGCACTCGTTTCCATCGGCTCGGCGACCGTGGTTTCCGAGGGCCTTCGGGACGACAAGTTCGCCATTGCAGGCGAGTTCTACAATCGCGCAGGCGAACTGGGCAAGGCCGCCGGCGTCGAGGTTGCGGTGCATCCGAGCTCGCATCACAATACGCTGCTGTTCGACCGCGCCGATTACGACCGCATCTTCGCATTGCTCGACCCGAGCCTGGTCGGCTGGGTGCCGGATACCGGCCACATCCTGCGAGGTCACGCCGACATGCTTGACACGATGCGCACCTATCAGGACCGTATCCGCTACCTGCATCTGAAGGATGTCGATGCACATGACCGATGGGCGATGCTCGGCAAGGGCGTTCTCGATACGACAGCCGTGATCGACCTCGTCTCGACAGCTCCGCGCTTCAATGGCTGGCTGGTGCTGGAGGAGGAATCCGAAACGGCCGGCGCCGATCCTGCGGCTGCGGTCAAAGCCAATCGTGAAACCATGCGCGGCTACGGCGCATAAGGAAGAGAACCATGATCGAAAAGGAAAGTCGCCGTCTTCGCGTCGGAGTACTCGGCTGCGGGCCGATCGCGCAATTCGCGCATCTGGAATCCTGCGTCAAGGCCAGGAATGCCGATCTCTACGCGATCTGCGACGCGGCCCCCGATCTTCTGGCCCGCATGGGCGCGACCTACGAGCCGCAGAAGATGTATGGCGATTATGATGCCATGCTGAACGATCCCGAGCTGGAGGCCGTGATCGTCGCGACATCCGACGCCTATCATGTGCCGATGTCCATAAAGGCGCTGGAAGCCGGAAAGCATGTGCTGTGCGAAAAGCCGATCGGCATCTCGATCGAGGAAGGACAGCAGCTCGCCGAAGCGGTGCGCCGGTCCGGCAAGATCCTGCAGGTCGGCCACATGAAGCGCTTCGATCCGGCGCTTGAGGCGGCCCGCAATTTCGTGCGCGACGATATAGGCCAGATCTTTGCGATGAAGGCGTGGTATTGCGATTCCACTCACCGCTATACCAATACGGATGCAGTCCAGCCCCTGCCCGTCACTAGCAAGCTTGCGCGCAAGCCATCAGGCAATCCCAAGGCCGATCTCAGGCAATATTTCATGCTGGCGCACGGCTCGCATCTGGTCGACACCGCGCGCTTCTTCTGTGGTGAAATCGTCGCCGTTCGTGCCCGGCTTCTGGAACGCGCCGGTGCCTATTGCTGGTTCGTGGAGACCGAGTTTTCCAACGGTGCCCTCGGTCATCTCGACCTGACAGTTGCCGTGCGCATGGATTGGCATGAGGGTTTCCAGCTTTATGGCGAGAACGGCTCGGTTCTCGCAAAGACCTTCAATCCCTGGTACTTCCGCTCGAGCGAAGTGGAAATCTTCCACGAAAAGGATGCGACGAGCCGAAAGCCGCTTGGCGCGGACGGCCATTTCTTCCGCCGGCAGCTGGAAGGACTTGCCGATACCGCGCTGAATGGCGCGCCGATGCGCGGCGCCAATGTCGAGGATGGCCTGGCGTCCATCCGCGCGATGGTGGCGATCGCCAGATCGGTGGAACAGGGCGAGCGCGTCGAACTCGCATCGGTCTCGGGAGCGGTCTGATGCAGATCGGGATCTTCACCAAGACCTTTCCCGGAACGGAACCGCTCGGCGTTCTTTCAGCGGTACGCGACAGCGGCTATGCTTGCGCACAGTTCAATCTCGCCTGCTGCGGCCTCCCGTCCATGCCCGATGCTGTTTCGGAAGCGACGATCGCAGCGGTTCGCTTGGCTGTCGGAACAACAGGCGTCTCCCTTGCCGCCCTGTCAGGCACCTACAATATGGCCCATCCCGATATTGCCGTTCGCCGATCAGGCCTCGCCCAGCTTGCCGTCGTCATCGAAACGGCATCGGCACTCTCGATTCCGCTGGTGACGCTTTGCACGGGAACGCGCGATCCGAACGACCAATGGGCCTATCATCCCGACAATGGCGATCCTTCCGCCTGGGCCGATATGGCGGCTGAAATGTCGAAAGCTCTGGAGTTGGCGGAACGGCACAGCGTCGATCTCGGCATCGAGCCGGAGCAAGCCAATATCGTCACGTCGGCATGCGACGCCCGGCGGCTGATCGACGAGATGGGATCGCGGCGGTTGCGCATCGTGCTTGATCCGGCCAATCTCTTCGAACAGGCAACACCGGCCAAGGCGCAGGCGATCGTCGAAGAGGCGATCGAAACGTCGGCCGGTCACATCGCCCTGGCCCATGCCAAGGATCGCTATGCCGATGGCCGTTTTGCGACCGCGGGGCAAGGCGTTGTGGATTTCGCCGACTTCATCGCGCGGCTGCGCTCGGTGAATTTCGACGGCCCGCTCGTGACGCATGGCCTTTCGGCTTCGGAAGCATCCGGCGTTGCCGGCTTTCTCAAGGCGCTGATCTGATGGACAAGAAATCGTTCAAGCGCGGCGATACGGAACTTGCCGTCTATGTGGATGGTGAGGGACTTCCTGTCGTCTTCCAGCACGGATTGGGCGGAGATGAAGCCCAGGCGGCGCAGAATGCCCCCACCGCGGCTATTCACCGGCTGACGCTGGAGTGCCGCGGACATGGCGCATCCTCGCTCGGCAATGCGCGACCCTTTTCGATCCGCATGTTTGCCGAGGACGTTCTGGCTGCGGCCACCGCATACGGTTTTGACCGCTTCATCGTCGGCGGTATTTCGATGGGCGCGGCCATTGCCCTGCATCTTGCCCATCATCACCCTCACCGGATCGCCGGGCTCGTTCTCGTGCGCCCCGCCTGGACCTTCGAGGCATCGCCGGACAATCTCGCGCCGATCCGCGCCGTTGCAGCCCTGATCCGTTCTCACCCGATTGAAGAAGCCAAAAAGCGGTTTGTCTCCTCCGAAATAGGGCGACGGATCGCCTCCGAGGCGCCAGACAACTTCTCCTCCCTGCTTGGCTACTTCGACAGGCCGGATGCTACCGCCTTCGCCTCTGTTCTGGCTGATATCGCTGCAGACGGACCGGATGTGACGCAGGCCGCTGCCGCCGCTCTCGCCGTGCCCACCCTGATCATCGGCAACCAGCATGACGCAATCCATCCGCTCTCCCGCGCACAAACGCTCGCCAATGTCATTCCCGGCGTAAGCTTTGTCGAAGTCATCGCCAAGGCAGTCGACAAGAACAGGCACTTTGCCGACGTCCAAGACGCCATCGCGCATTTTCTCGCATCCAAAACAATCCGGAGCTCCGTTCCATCATGACGTCCAAACCCCTTTCCGGCCCGGCGGCTATCGCAGCGCTTCCCCGCAACAGGCTTCTCGGCGAGTTCTCGCTCTGGTCGGCCGATCTTGCCAATATGGAGACCGACCTCAGGCGCATCGAAGCCTTTGTCGATCTGCATCACATCGATGTCGCCGATGCGCGCTTTACGCCGGGTTTCCTGTTCTTTCCGGATTTTGTCGCGCGTATCGCCAAGTCGACCGCCAAGCCGATCCATGTGCATCTCATGGTCGAGGCTGAAATCGTCGAGGAGCAGACGCGCCAATTCATAGAGGCAGGTGCGGATTTGATCAGTGTCCATGCCGAAAACGGCGAGGCGGGTTTGCGTGCAATTGCGGTTGCCAAAGAGCTGGGTGCCGAAGCCGGCGTGGTGCTGCGGCTGGAAACACCCGTTTCTGCGATCGAACCCTTCATCGATCACGTAGCCTTCGTGACGCTGCTCGGAACCTTGATCGGCGTCAAGGGGCAAAGCCTGTCGGAAAAGGCATGCGACCGGCTGATCGAGGCGCGTTCTCTCCTGAAAAAAGCCGGCCGTGAGGATCGGGTGATCCTGGCGGCCGATGGCGGCATTCGCGAACAAACGGTGCCACTCCTGCGCCAAGCCGGAGCTCAGACCGTGGTTCTCGGATCGCTGGCATTCGGCGACAAGAATCTTGGCGACCGGATTGCCTGGCTGCATGGATTGGAGAGCCGGGTTTCGTGAAAAAGGTCGCTCTTGCATTCGATCTGGGTGGAACTGAGCTTCGCGCCGCGCTTGTCGACGACATGGGATCTCTTCTGTCGTTCGTGTCCCTCTCGACGGATGCAGCTGGAGGTCCTGCCGCCGTCATCCGACAGATCGAACTGCTGGCGGAAACCGTACTGGCGGAAACGCCCGATCTTTCGCCGATCGGGATCGGGATCGGCGCGCCCGGCCCGCTCGACCCGGACGCCGGCGTCGTCATTGCCGCGCCAACTCTGATCGGATGGCATGAGGTTCCGCTGGCGGACATTCTCCATAATCACTTCCAGCTGCCCGTGCGGCTCGAAAACGATGCGAATGCGGCAGCGCTCGGGGAATGGCGATATGGCGCCGGCCGCGGGGCAGGATCGATGGTGTTCGTCACCGTATCGACGGGTATTGGCGGCGGCGTAATCGCCGATGGCCGGATCCTGCATGGCAGGCGCGGTCTGGCCGCCGAGATCGGCCACATGACGATCACGAGCGAGGGCGAACGTTGCTTTTGCGGCGCAGTCGGCTGCTTTGAGGCCGTCGCCTCCGGCACGGCGCTCGGCAGGCGAGCGACGGCCCGCACTAGGCCATCAGACGGATCGGCGCTGCGCAAGCTCGCCGCCGATGCCGACGTGACCGGACGGCATGTCGTCGAAGCCGCACGAAAGGGCGACGCCGACGCATTGGAGCTGCTGGCTGCCGAGGCGCGGTGGCTGGGGATCGGCTTCACAAACCTGCTTCATCTCTATTCGCCCGACGTGCTTGTCATGGGCGGAGGAATTTCGCATGGCTTCGATCTTCTGCACGATCAAATGGCGGCGACTGTTCGCGAGCGCGCCATGCCCGCCTATCGCAACGTGCCGATCGTTACCGCACAGCTCGGGCGCCATGCCGGTCTGATCGGCGCGGCCAGCCTCATCTTCGACGGCTACGGAAAATCAGACCCCGGGCCGATGAGTCCCAAAGGCACGGACAACCCTGATAGGGCCATACCCGCCGGCAAAAAGGAGGCCAGCAATGGCTAATCTCAAGCTCCGCGACGCCCGTAAATCCTACGGCGCTCTTGAGGTGATCAAAGGCATCGATCTGGATGTGGACGACCGTGAATTCGTCGTTTTCGTCGGCCCCTCCGGCTGCGGCAAATCCACGCTTCTACGCATGATCGCCGGCCTGGAGAAAATAACCGGCGGCGATCTGATGATCGATGACAAGCGTTCGAACGATATCGATCCGTCGCAACGCGGTCTCGCGATGGTGTTCCAATCCTACGCGCTCTACCCGCACATGACGGTTGCCGACAACATGGGTTTTGCGCTGAGAATTGCTGGTGTCTCGACAGGCGAGCGCGATCAGAAGGTCAGGGAAGCCGCAAAGATTCTGGAACTGACGCATCTGCTCGACCGTCGGCCAAAGGATCTGTCCGGCGGCCAGCGCCAGCGCGTGGCCATCGGCCGCGCGATCGTTCGAAACCCGAAGATCTTCCTGTTCGACGAACCGCTTTCCAATCTCGACGCGGCGCTGCGCGTCAACATGCGGCTGGAGCTGATGCGCCTGCATGACGAGCTGGCCGCTACGATGATCTATGTCACCCACGACCAGATCGAAGCGATGACCATGGCCGACAAGATCGTCGTCTTGAACGGCGGCCGCATCGAGCAGGTCGGCTCGCCGCTTACGCTTTACAACAACCCCGCAAACATCTTCGTGGCCGGCTTCATCGGTTCGCCGAAGATGAATCTGCTGCCGGCAACGGCTGAGGCCATCGGCCCGGATGGTATATCCGTGGCATTGGGCGGCGGAAACACCATGACCATTCCCGTCTTCTCCGAAGCAGTGAAGGCAGGCTCAAAACTGACGCTGGGAATCCGCCCCGAACATATCCGCATCGGCCAAGGCGATCAGTTTAACGGACAGGTCGTCCTTGCGGAGCGGCTGGGAGGCCTGACGATCTTTCACGTCGCTACCACATCAGGTCATTCGCTTGTCGTGCAGACAGAAGGCGCCGACACCACCCCACTCCATACACCGATATCGCTCCATATCGATCCGGGCATGTGTCATCTCTTCGACGATGAGGGAAAATCGCTCGCCAAGCTGAATTGACGATCGCGCGACGTCATCCTATCCCTTGGGGCAGAAAATGGTTGCCGGACATCTCCTTGGACGGATTGTAACTGTTTAGGCGGTTCCCACATGCCTTCCATCCTGCCCCGAAGTGCCGATCTCGCTGATGAATTCGGCAAGCGCCGTCAGCTGGCAGCCTTATCGACTGACGACGCCGCGACCCTCAAGCATCTGGCTCGGTGCCAACATGCTCAGGCCGCCCACCGCCGAGCCCTGTTGGCCTGCGTCGTCGTGGAGACCCTTGGGGCATGAGCGGCGCGGGCCTCTTCGCTCTCGATAACGGCTGTCGCGGCGCGGCCGCGGGTTTGCTGCTGATGATGACTGCTGTCTTTCTGCGCCAGCGCCCGGTGGAATTCATTCGAGCCGCCTTGGCTGCAGCGGGCGCCGCCTCCGCGATTATCGACGCGCCGGGCCTACCGTCGGAGTGGCACTGGGCAAGGCTGCCACTCATTGCACTCTCATCGAGCGGCTCGGTCGCCTTCTGGCTCTGGGCACGGTTGGTTTTCGACGACGATTTTGTCTTTCGGCCCTGGCATCGCGACGTCTGGATCGCTCTGGTCAGCCTGACGCTGATCGCTTCCTATGGCATCATAGCAGGCTCTGCAGCCTCGGCGATCAGCTGGATTCTTACGCTCGCCAATCTCAGCTTCGGGCTGCTCGCAGTGATGCAGACGATTGCAAGTTGGCGAATGGATTTGGTCGCCGGGCGGCGACGGTTGCGTGTCGCCGTGCTGATGGGAACGCTGGCCTATATCGCGGTCAATGCGATCGCCAATCTCTCCTCTGTCGCCATCCTGACATGGTCCGCCCCGGTGCGAAACCTCGCCAACGGGCTCGGTCTTTGCCTATTGGCGGCGCTTGCTGGCTGGAGCGTGTTCCGCACGGCCTCGCCCGATCAGGCAGTTCCCCCTGAGTGGACCGCTGCCTCCGTCGACAGGCTCTCTTCTGCTCCGATCGAAACGGAAGGCGGTCGAGGAATTGAACCCACCCTTCTCAATCGCCTGCAGCGCCTGATGACGGCCGAGCGCATATATCGTCGCGAAGGACTGACCATCGGCTCTCTCGCCGCGCTCATGAGCCTGCCGGAATATCGCTTGCGTCAAATTATCAACGAAGGTCTTGGTTACCGCAATTTCAATGCCTTTCTCAACCGGTATCGGATCGATGAAGCGAAGGCGGCTCTGGCTGACCCCAACCAAAAGGACGTGTCGATCCTGACGATCGCCATGGATGCCGGTTTCCAGTCGCTCGGCCCGTTCAACCGAGCCTTCAAGGCAGAAACAGGCCTGACGCCAACCGAGTTTCGCAGACAGATCCTCACCCAGCCGACGGCGAAACAGCAGGATGCGGCAAGGAATTTTACAATCGGCAAGCCGCGATGAGAAATCGGCAAGTCGTTTTCCAATTTTCGGCGAGAATACGTGGGTTCTGCGCGGCATAGTCTCCGCAAATAGGAGACCGCCATGAACGTGCCGATCAAAGACCGTTTCACCTTGAGTGCGATGTTGAGCCTATGCGCTCTGGTTGCGTCCGCTTACCTCGGGCCTGCCCAGGCGCAGGATACGGACAACTCAGTGTGGCCAACCAAAGAATGGCTGACCTCCACGCCGGAAGAACAGGGCATGGATTCCGCCGCACTCGCCAAGCTTGTCGCCTATGGCGGAAGCCACAGCTTTGACAGCCTCCTCGTCGTGCGTCATGGGCGAATTGTCACGGAGGCCCACTACGCCCCTTACACCGGCGATATTCCGCACGAGATATTCTCTGCAACAAAGGCGGTTACCGGCACACTTCTCGGCATGGTCTACAAGGACGGCCTGCTCGACCGTCTCGATCACCCCGTGTTCGATTTTTTCGCCGACCGCCGCATCGCGAATCTCGATGAAAGAAAGAAGGCAATCACGATTCAAAACCTTCTGGACATGACCTCCGGGTTCGATTGGGATCAAGGGTTTGAAGACGGTACGCAGCAAACACTGCAGGACATGTACCGAGCTTCGAATTTAACCCAATTCATTCTTGATCGCCCCATGGCGCATCTGCCGGGAGAGGTTTTCAACTATAGCAATGGCAACCCGGATCTCGTTTCCGCGATCATCACCCGGCTTACCGGCAAGCCTCTCGAGGATTACGCGCGAGAAAAGCTTTTTGCTCCGTTAGGCATTGCCGATTGGCATTGGGATCGCGATCCGCAAGGACTGACAACCGGAGACGGGATGCTCTTCTTGCTGCCGCGCGACATGGCAAAATTCGGCTATCTGTATTTGCACCATGGCGAATGGGAGGGAAGGCAACTTCTTCCATCCGGCTGGGCGGATGTTTTGAACCACAGGATCGTGAACGCGCATGCGTCATACGATCCCAGCCTGAGTTACTCGAACTTTTTCTGGATATTGCCCGAACGGCACGTTTACATCGCGAATGGCAAGGATGGTCAGAATATAGCGGTGTTTCCCGATCTGGATATTGTGGTGGTGACCACCGCCAGAAAATATGTTCCGCTCCGCAGTCTGGCAGACCGTGTTTCTTCGGCGGTCAAGTCCGAGTCGGCGCTTCCTCCCAACCCGAACGCGGCCGAACAGCTTGCAAATGCGATCAAAGATGGCGCAGTCGAGAAGCCGACAGCCGTTGGCCCGACACCTGAGATTGCGTCCGCCATTTCTGGAAAGACCTACAAATTTCCGGACAACGACCTGGAGTTAAGAACACTTACCCTATCGTTGGCCGGTCCTCGTCCGCATGTCGAATATGAACAGTATTTGCGTTATCCGGTCGGCTCTTCATTCCGGGAAGACGTACCCATCGGACTTGACGGACTTTATCGCAAAGGTCCGCCCGCGCTCTCGGGCGCCTATCCAGGCCATATCCCGGCCACCAAAGGGACATGGTCGGACGGGCAGACATTCGTAATCGACGCACAGGATATCGGATACGGCACGCGGATCAAATACGTCCTGTCGTTCAACGGTGACAGGCTCCATATTCGGCGTATCGACGAAGAAGGTTGGGAACTATCCGCCGATGGCAAACGGGATGATTGACTAGCGTCCATCCATCCCGGCAGTGCCCGGCGTAACATTGCCGATCGAAACACTCTTGACCCGCAATTTTCGGCCGATAGAAATGAATTGAGGCTTTGCAACCAATATCGTTGGTCAAGAAAGCCGGCTGGAGCCGCTACTTCTCAGACCCTGTCCTGTCTTGCGGAAAAGACCGACGATGATGACCTCGAGAACGCCACAGCTTGCCTTCGTTTTATCATGCCTGGTTGCTTTGAACGGATCGCACGCGATGGCACAGGAAGCAGCGGCTCCGCTGTCGGGCAGCTTTGCCGACCTATGCGCCGTCGACGGCGAGCATCCGTCGAAGCTCTGGCGGATCAGCAGCAGGCTGGACCCTGCCTCATGGAGATCGCGTATCGTTTGCGATCTTTCATCCCCTTCCAGGCCGATATTGCGTATCTCGGTGCATCCGGGTGATGCGCCCGACCAGAGTGTCGGCGATGCGCCGACCGAACGGGTGGAAATCCAAATCAAGAAAGAGGTTATCAAATTCGATGAGCCGACATGGTACCATTTTGCCTTCCGGCTCGAAGCCCCTTGGCGCGGGCTCGGCAATCGCACCGTCATTCATCAGGTAAAGCAAAATATTCCAACGGAAGAGACGAAGCCTCTCGGAACCTGCCAAGCAGCAAATCCATTGTTCAAAATCGAGACCATACCATCGGAAACAGGGGCGAACTTCGTTGCCAAGGTGCGGGGAAGCGCCGACTGCAACGCCGGTCAGTCCAAGATAATCTGTGGTCCCTGGCATCTCAATCTGGGTGACTGGAATGATGTGAATGTGATGCTGAAGCCGAGCCTGCAGGACGGTGCAAGCTCCATACAGGTCTATCTCAACGGGCGCGCCTGCGACTCCTCCTACACGGGGCGCCTCGGCTTTCTCGATCACGGTATGCGACATCAGGACGGCCGCCCATTCATCGATGTTCAACCGCGCTTCGGGATCTATAGGGACACCTTGCCGGATGTCGTGCAATCAATTGACTTCGCGGATATCCAGTTCTGGTCGACGGACCCTTCCAGTGATCCCGCTTGGTCGAAACTAGCGGTATCCGCCAAGTAATCATCCGATGCCGTTTCATCCGGCGAGTGCCAGGTGGGTTCGGCAAACTGTTCGAGGAGGCTAGTCCAACGAATAGTGTCCTGCTCAGCAGCCGGTCAGGCCGTCTTCGGTAGACGCGGTGACGAGGATATTCTCCGGCCGATGACAGAAACGCTGCGTGTGGCCGCCGCTTTGCGTATTTCTACCAGGACCTCAAAAACAGGTCGGAAAATCACGACTTTCAATCGCCGCTGCCACAATTACGCCCGCCGTTTCCGGAATTGTCTGCAGCACGCATGCCCCGTCGAGGCGGGGCGCAATCCGATGCATTCTTCGGGAAGTATGGTTATCACGTGAAGACTAAAAAATTTGTTCTTGTGCCCGCTCTGGCTTTACTGATGGCAGGCTCCGCCGCGCATGCGCAGGAATGGAGGTATCTGCCGGATTATGGCGACGATCTGGACGGCGGCTATGTTGCTCCGCGCTATTGGCGGGAGGCGCCCCCGCGCTATCGCGACGATCCGCGTCTCGACGATCGCTATTACTATCGGGGCGATCCTTACAACGACTATGACGATGAGGACGGCGATTTCCCGCCAGCCCCCCGTCCACGGCGCCAGGCGTCGATCGATCGGAATGCGGTGTCTCCTCAATTCAGTCCAGGCCTCAAGGACGACAAGCGGGCCAGTCTGGCGCAGTCGCCGATCCCGCGCAGTGTCGTGCGCTTTTCCGGTTACGATCCCGGCACAATCGTGATCTCCACCAAGGAAAAGCGCCTCTATCTCGTGCTCAACGACGGAACTGCCCTCAAATACGGCATCGGTGTCGGCAAGCAAGGCTTCTCCTGGAAAGGCACGGAGACGATCAGCCGCAAGGCGGAGTGGCCCGATTGGACGCCGCCCAAGGAAATGATCGCCCGCCGTCCGGAATTGCCTGACCACATGGAAGGTGGCCTCAACAATCCTCTCGGAGCGAGAGCGCTCTATCTCGGTTCCACCCTCTACCGCATCCACGGCACCAATGAGCCGAACTCGATCGGCAAGGCGGTATCGTCCGGCTGCATCCGCATGGCAAATCCGGATGTCATGGATCTCTATGGCCGGGTCGGCGTGGGAACAAAGGTCGTCGTGCTCTAATTGCACTCCGGCCTTGCATGGGTCAGCCTGGAGCAATTCAAGGAAAAGTGCACAGCGGCTTCCGTCCGGAATTGCGTGAAAACCAAGAGCTAGAACGATTCAGAATTTCCCTGAAAAGCTGAACTGCGCTAGCAGGACCGGAAACGCAAATCATTCGACGGGAAAGGCAGCCGTCACAGGCACCATGAGCGTCAGCTGCATTTTCTCGGGCCTCAGAGGAACCGCGGAAGTCGGATTTTAGACCGCCGGTCTCTCAATTCGCATCCGAGGGGATTGAATGGCGGAAAGGAGCGGGCTGGCGAGATCATCGGTGCTATGGAAGCCCGGGTCCGCCATACACGGAGCCATTTCACCTGATGAACGAAGCCCGTCGATGCGGGTCGGCCAGATCGGAAAGCCAAGAAAAATGAGCAAAACGCTGTAAAACTTCCTGTAAAACAACGCCTTGTCTCATTTAAAGGTCATAACCTAGCCATCTGCAATCTTGAATTCATTAGCATATTCTGCCGAACGCAGTGCATCGGCTTGGGAGGCCTCTGCCCCATTGAAGAATTCCTGCAGGAGCCGGGTGATGCGCTCTGGCGATGTACCCTTGGCATATTCTTCCTGCATCCGGCGTCTGACTAGTATTTCCAAGACTGACATGTCTTTCACCTCATAATTCCGGCGCAAGGAAAATGTCGCTCTCAATGACACGGGAGGCAAGTTACAGTTTTTTCATGGTTTTGATGGCTCGACGACAAGACATCAAGTCTGTTTTCGCGACCTCACGCCTGAGACGGCGCTGACCGAAGCGTGATCGATCTTTCGCTTGCCAAATGGCGGCGTATCGTAGAATTGAAAGCGGCCAATCGGTCGGTTGTTTGCGCTTCGTTAACCTGCGTGCTTTAGCGGGCCACACCCCGACCTTTGGATGATGTCGCCTGCAAGGAATGAATAATGCCCATAAAGAAAAGCTCTGCCTCTGACGTTTTCCAGCGCAAGATTTCGGATTTTTGCGATATGCGGCTCAAGCCGCTGCTTCAGCCGCGCAGCTTCGAGAATATCAAAGGCTTCATGATCGGCCTGATCGTTTTCCAGTCGCGCCCTCCCCTTCGGGCAGGACGTGTCGATTTCCAGGAAATTGCCTCGCTCTGCGGCATGGACGAGGAGATGAGCCCGGAATTCAAGCGGGCTGCCCAGCCCGGCTTCGACGCGATTCTTCGCTGGCTGGGAGCCACCAAGGCCAATACGGCCCGCATTTCGCCCGTCGTCGCGAAGGCCCCTTTGCGGGTCCCGGGCAAAGCCATGCCAGTCCGGACTGAGCGCCGCGCTCTGGCCTCCTAATACGAACTGCATACCGGCCTGCATCAGCGGACCGGTATGCCCTTTACCCGCCTCGACAGATCGCAAAAACCTGTACAGTATAATACCAGTAGTGAACAGGGCGACATTTTCGTCGCCGTGCCATCAACGGGAAGTCTGCCTTGGTAACTGATATTATCGAGCTGATCAGGAAAGAGCTTGCGTCCGACACAAAGGGGATGCCGCTCTACAAGCAGCTGAAGAGCGCGATCGAAGCCGCCATCCGCAGCCACGCCTTTAAATCCGGCTCCGTATTGCCGGGCGAGCGATCGCTTGCCGAAACCCTTTCCCTGTCGCGCGTGACGGTTCGAAAAGCGCTCGCCATGCTGGAGGAGGAAGGCATGTTGAGCCGGCGGCAGGGTGCGCGCAGTGAGATCGGCTCACGCGTGGAAAAATCGCTTTCCACCCTCACCAGTTTCTCCGAAGACCTGCGCGCTCGTGGAATGGAGCCGGGTTGCGTCTGGATTTCCAAACAGTTAACCCGACCCTCGCCGACCGAGATGATGGCGCTCGGCATTTCGGCCAATGCGCAGCTCCTACGGATGCGCCGCGTGCGGACCGCCGATGGCGCGCCGATCGCCGTCGAACATGCCGCCGTACCCGTGCGCTTCCTCCCCTCACCTTCGCTGGTCGGCGATTCCCTCTATGAAGCACTGGCGGAACGCGGCTTCCTCCCAAAGCGTGCCGTCCAGCGCATGCGGGCGCGCGCCGCCACATCCGAGGATGCGCAGCATCTGCGCTGTGAAACCGGCGCGCCAATCCTGACGACCGAGCGGCGGTGCTTTCTCGCCGATGGAGAGATCGTCGAATATTGCGAGACGCGCTACAAGGGCGAGGTCTATGATTTTGTCTTCGAGCTGCAGAGATAATACCAGTTTAAAACCGGTTGCTTTCTGGTGATCATTCTCTATCGTTGCGCTCCAAAAGGGGTGCCGAATGCGCAAGGAAGATCTCAATCTGAGCCTCATCGTCTCATGCCAGCCCGTACCGGGCGGGGCGATGGATGAGGCCATTTTCGTCAGCGGCTTTGCGCGTGCGGCACTGGCCGCTGGCGCCCGCGCTTTGCGCATCGAGTCGGCCGCCTATGTCGAAGCCGTCAGGGCCGCCGTTGACGCACCGATCATCGGTATCGTCAAACGAGACCTCGATGACAGCCCGGTGCGCATCACCCCATTTATCGCTGATGTCGAGGCGCTGGCCGATGCCGGCGCCGATATCATCGCCTTCGATGCGACCGACCGGCCCCGACCGGCAACCATCGAGGCGCTGATTGCCGCTATCAAGGCCCGAGGACTGCTGTCGATGGCGGATTGCTCGTGTGTTGGAGACGCCAAACGCGCTCTCGACGCCGGCGTCGATTTCGTCGGCACGACCATGTCCGGCTATGTCGGCGGCCCCGAGCCTGTCGAGCCGGATATCGAGCTGATTGCCGCCATGCGGGAACTCACGCCCCATGTGATCGCAGAAGGCCGCATCCGCACGCCCGAACAGGCGGCAGATGCCGTAAGGGCCGGTGCCTGCGCCGTCGTCGTCGGTTCGGCGATCACGCGCACCGAGCATGTGACATCCTGGTTCGACGACGCTGTTTCCGCTGCCTTCTCCGAGCGCGATGACGCAACGCTTGCGATCGATATCGGCGGCACGAAGACCCTGGCGGCCTTGGTCCGGGGAGCGCAGGTGCTTGGCAAGACGACCATCGCGACCAGCCGGCAGGCAGGCCCGGACGCCTGGCTGGCGGCCATCGCCGAGCACGCACACTCCTGGGCAGGTCGATATGAGCGCGTCGGCATCGCCGCAACCGGCTTGATAAGCGACGGACGCTGGTCGGCCCTCAATCCCGCGACGCTGGCAATTCCGGATGGCTACCCGCTGGCGGCACAAGCCTGCAAGCTCTTTGGCAAACCGGCTTTCGCCGTCAACGATGCTCAGGCAGCAGCCTGGGGCGAACACAGGTTCGGCGCCGGCGCCAACGAGGATACCGTCTTCCTCACCATATCGACCGGCATCGGCGGCGGTGTGGTCGTCAATGGACGACCACTGCTCGGGCTTGCCGGTCATTTCGGCCTGCTTCGCGGGCCGACGAACGGCCAGTCACCATTGGAGGATGTCGTTTCGGGCCGCTGGATGGCAGCGGAAGCCGCCCGCGCCGGGTATCCGGCCGAGGCCCCTGAGATCTTTCGAAAGGCGCGCGAAGGTGCCGGCTGGGCCGAAGCGATCATCACGCAGTCGGCGGCGCGCGTCGCACTTCTATGCCGTGACATCCAGATGATGTTCGCGCCGAAACGCATCGTCATCGGCGGCGGCATCGGTCTGGCGCCAGGTTATCTCGACGCTGTCGGTGCGCAATTCGAGGGGTTGGCTCCGCATCTGGCGCCGCGCCTGGTCGCCGCAAGCCTCGGCTCCAATGCCGGTATCATCGGCGCGGCGGATCTTGCCGGACGCCATCGATAAGCAGACCTGCCCAATTCAACAAACAACGATAAGGAAAGGGAACAAGAATGAAACTCAAGCACATATCGTCCGCACTGCTTGCCCTGATGCTGTCGGTGGCGGCCCTGCCGGGGCTCGCTAACGCCAAGGTTGTCGTGCTCGGTTGGCCCGGCGGCTCAGAGGAAACGGCGCTGCGCGCTACCGCCGAGCTCTACAACAAGACGGCATCGGATGCCGACAAGGTCGAGCTGCTGTTCTTCAATCGCGACGGCTTCTTCGACAAGCTGCAGGCCGACATGGCAGCCGGCTCGAACGCCTTCGACGTCAATCTGGTCGCGACCTATTCGATCGGCCGCTATGCACCTTACATGGAGCCGATCGAGCTTGGTGCCGATGCCTCCAAGGTGTTCGGCGATACGGTGCTGAAGACCATGCAGTTCGACGGCAAGCAATATGGCGTGCCGACGGACCTGTCGCTGCATTTCATGTACTACCGCAAGGATCTTGTTGATGCCCTCATCGCCGATCCCGATGCCAAGGCCAAATATGCCGAGATCTCCAAGAAGTATCTCGGCAAGGAGCTGGCACCGAAGCAGCCTGACGACTGGACCTGGGATGATTGGGCGGCGACTTCGCTCTATTTCAGCAAGCAGGTGAACCGCCAGAGTCCGGTCCGTTACGGCACCGTGCTGCAGATGAAGAACCTTCTCTTCAACATGATGGTGTTCCAGTCCCTGCCGCGCTCCTATGGCGGCGACTGGATGGACGCGAGCGGCAATGTCACGATCGACTCGGATGCCTATAAGACGGCGCTGAAGCTCTATAAGATGCTCTACGACGCCGGCGCATCGCCGAAGGATTCGCTAAGCTACGAATATGCCGAAACCAATGCCGCCTTCAGCTCGGGGCAGGCCGCAACTGCCCTGCAATGGAATGCCGCAGCGGCCGAGCTGACCGATGCGAAGAAATCGCCTGCCGTCGCCGACGTCACCGGCATCGTTGCGCCGCCGGCCGGGCCGAATGGTCGCGTCGACCATATTCACGGCCTCGGCCTCGGGCTGAACAAGAACGCTCAGAACAAGGAAGGCGCGATCAAGTTCCTCAAGTGGCTGTCTTCCGAGGATGCGGCCCTTGCCTATGCACGCGCCGGCGGCTCACCGGCGCTGACGCCTGACGTCGTCGCCAAGGTGGCCAAGGAGCGTCCCGATCTCGTGAAGCTCGGCGAGTTTGCCAGCAAGTACGGCTACGTCATGACGGGGGCCACCTCGGCCAAGGCGCTTTCGGTCTACGAACTGCAGGCCAAGGAATTCACCGGCTACTGGTCCGGCCAGCAGAGCCTTGAGGATGCGCTTGCCCATACCAAGGCAGGCATGCAGGATCTCTTGAAGAAATAAGGACAAGGGCCGGATGCCGGCTTTGGAGCAATTCCAGGAAAAGTGTATTGCGGTTTTCCGTCCGGAATTGCGTAAAAACAACAGAAGAATAGAGCCTTTTTGCGATTCGACGAAAAGCGAAAAGGCTCTGGCGGCATCCGGCCACTGCGGCTGAAACTCATGGCTCTTATAAAACGCGCCGAAGGCAGGCTCTACCTGGCACCGCTTGTCGGGTTTCTGCTGCTGTTCCTCGGCTTTCCGGCTCTTCTCAATCTTCTCTATTCCGTTTCGACCGTTTCGTTCGAGACATTGCGCAGCCCACGGATCAGTGGCCTCGGCAATTACGTCACGGTGCTGACGGAGGCCGCATTCTGGCAATCCGTCTGGTTCTCCTTCCGCTTCGGCATCATCACGGCTATCTCGGAATGCCTGCTCGGCCTTTTCCTGGCGATCTTTCTGAAGCCGCTTCTATCGGCACGGCCTGTGCTGATGGCGCCGCTGATGCTGCCGTTGATGGTCGCGCCCGCCATGGTCGGCCTGATGTACCGCCTCGTGCTGCACGAATTTGCCGGACCGGTGCCCTATTATCTTTTCGAGTGGTTCGGAGACAGCCCCGCCTTTCTCGACTATCAGAACGCCTTCCGCACCCTCGTCGTCGTCGAAGTGCTGCAATGGACGCCCTTCGCCTTTCTGCTGTTCTACGTCGCCTATATCGCCATTCCCGAAGATGTGCGCGAGGCTGCAGCGCTCGATGGCGCAACCGGCCTGCAGCGGCTGTGGCGTATCGAACTGCCCCTGATGCTGCCGACGCTGACCGTGGCCTTCTTCATTCGTTTTATCGACGGCTTCCGCGTGTTCGACAATGTCTACGCCCTGACCGGCAGCGGGGCCGGTGGATCGACGACATCTTTGTCGATCTACATCTACCAGGCCTTTTTCAAGGAAGGCGCCATCGGCAAGGCGGTTGCAGCCTCCGTCGTGCTGTTCATCACCTCGCTGCTGGTTCTCTATGGCCTGAACTGGCTGGGCGCACGAAGGAAGAAATGAGATGCTGAGACTCTTGCGCTGGATCGTCTACGTTGTCGTCGTCTTAGCGATGAACTTCCCGATCCTCGTCACCCTCATTACTTCGTTCAAGACGACACGCGAGATCTCCAATAATCCCGGCCTGTTGATCGAACAGCCGACCCTCGACAACTACCTGAAGGTGCTGACGGACACCGAACGCTTCAATATTTTCCTTTATCTCGCAAACAGCGCGGCGGCAGCGCTCATCGGCACGCTGCTGGCGATCGTGCTTGCCTTCCCGGCGGCTTACGTGATCGCCCGCAGCGAGACCGGACAAAAGCTCCTGCTTCCGCTCGTCATCAACCTGCGGGCCGTGCCGTTGGTCGTCTTCGCGATCCCGCTTTACATGATGTATCAGTGGCTCGGGCTGCTCGACACCCGGATCGGCCTGGGGCTCATTTTGACGATCGTCAATATCCCATTGGCGCTGGTCATGCTGGTCAATGCCATATCCGACATACCGGTGGAGCTCGACGAGGCCGCGACGGTGGATGGAGCGAGCGTCTTCCAGATCATGATCAGGGTCATCCGGCCGGTGATCAGGCCCGCGCTCGTCACCACCTTCATCTTCGGCTTCATCACCGCCTGGAACGAATTCCTCTTCGGTCTGATGCTGACGACCAACCGTGCCGTACCGATGACGGTCGGCGCCTCGTTCTTCTTCGCGGCCAGCGGCGGCGGCGTGCAATGGGGGCTGGCATCGGCCGTCATGATCCTCGGCGCACTGCCACCGGCCTTGCTTGGCCTTGTGATGTATCGGCAGCTCTCCGGCTCGATGACCGCAGGAGCGGTCAAAGGCTAGCGTCTGTGGGTCTTGCCATCCACAGTAAGCTCCCAGAGCTTGCGCAATACGTCATCAGCTCTTTTCGACCCTGCCTTATGAGGCAAGGTTGCTCTCATCCACCGCCGGTTTCGGTTGCGGCGCGACTGGCGATCGCCGCCGGGGCATATCACCGAAGAGGCCGCAGGGACGAACCAGCAGGATGATGCAGAGCATGACGCCGATCGCGACGATCTGCAGCGAGGCTGCGCGAGCCTGCTGCTCGGGCGAAAAGAGAACGCTCGTCAGCGCACCCGATCCGGCCCAGATCGCCCAGACCAGAACGCTGCCCGCAATGGCTCCCTTGTTGCTGCCCGAGCCACCGACGATCAGCATGACCCAGACCTGGAAAGTCAAAATCGGAACGTAGTTGTCCGGCGCGATAAAGCCGATGAAATGCGCCTGTATGGCGCCGGCAAGCCCCATGATCGCGCCACCGACAGCGAAGGCCTGAACACGATAGAAGCGCGCGCTCTTGCCGAGAGAAATAGCCGCGCGCTCATCCTCGCGCAGCGCCTTCAGCACGCGTCCCCACGGGCTTTTCGCCAGATGCTCCAGAGCGAAATAGACGATCAGCATCACGACGACAACGACACCGAGATTGGCAAGATTGAAGAGCAGCGGGGTTTCGGCAAGACCTGAAAACGGCCGCGGGATAAAGCCGATGCCGAAGGGACCGCCGGTCAGCTTCTGCGCGTTCAGCGCCACAAGTTGAACGACGACGGCAACGCCGAAGGTGGTGATCGCCAGATAATCCGATTTCAACCTGAACGTCGCAATGCCGATGATGGCGGCGGCAATACCGGCGACGACCATGGCGCCTAGCCAGCCAATCGGAATCGGCAGATCGAAGCCGCCAAAGCGCCCGGCCGTATCGGGCGTCGTCAGCAGGGCCGAAGTATAGGCGCCGATCGCTACGAAACCGGCAAGACCGACATTGAAGAGACCGGTCAGGCCCCATTGCAGGTTCAGGCCGAGGGTGATGAAGGAGAAGATCAGCGCGGTGGTCAGGAAGAAAGCGCCGTAGCCAATAATGTCCATCATCGCTCTCTCACCCCGAAAAGGCCGATCGGCCGAATGAACAGCACCGCCATCAGGATGATGAACGAGATGGCGGCGCGCCACTCGGCACCGACAAGCTGAACGGCCGCTGCCTCGGCAAGGCCGATGATCAACCCGCCGAGAACCGCGCCCGGCACGCTGCCGATACCGCCGAGAATGGCGGCGGCAAACATCGGCAGCAGCATGTCGAAGCCCATCAGCGGGCGGATCTGTACGAGAATGCCGATCATGACGCCGGCAACGCAGGCCAGCCCCCCGCCGATCAACCAGGTAACGCGCACGACCTTGGCGACATCGATACCGACGACGCGGGCAAGCGCTGGGTTTTGGCTGAGCGCCTGCATGGAGCGGCCCGTCTGCGTCCTCGTCATCAGCATGTGAACACCGAAGACCAGGAGCGCCGTGACGATCAGAAGGGCAATCTGATCGGGCGTGATGCGGATGCCGAAGCCGATGGGCATGGCGATCTGGATCGCGCGGCTGAAATAGGTCGGGCGCGAAGTGAAGAGGAATTCCAGCAGGCTGCGCAGCGCCATGGAAGCACCGAAACTCGCCATGACGACGATGATCGACTGGCCCTTGGCCCGCAGCCTGGCAAACAGCACCTTGTCGAGCGCCAGGGCAAGGATGCCGGTAAAGCCCATTGCGACGATCACCGCTACGATCAGCGGCCAGCCGAAGGAAAGCGGGCCGATTGGGGCGACCTTACCGAAGATCGCACCGATGGCGCTGACGACGGCAAGCGTTGCATAGGTACCCCAGGCCATGAAATCGCCATGGGCAAAGTTCGAAAAGCGCAGGATCGAATAGGTCAGCGTCACGCCGATGGCGCCAAGGCCGATCATCGAGCCTGTCAGCAATCCGTCGACGATGAATTGCAGGTTCATGCCGCGCCTCCTTTTGCCGAAGCCGCTGGTCGCTGTCCCAGATAGAGTTCGGCAACGACAGGATCGTTCCAAAGCTCGGAGGCCACGCCTTCATGCCTGTCCTTGCCCTCGACGAGAACATAGGCACGATCGCCGATCGCCAGCGCCGCTTTGGCATTCTGCTCGACCAGCAGAATGGTGACGCCGGACTTGCGGATATTGGTCAGCATGTCGAAGACCATCGAGACGAATTTTGGCGAGAGACCCGCCGAGGGCTCATCGAGAACGAGAAGCTTCGGATGGACAATGAGAGCACGCGCAACGGCCAGCATCTGCCTCTGCCCTCCGGAGAGATTGCCTGCGGCAATACGGCGATGACGAGCGAGATCCGGAAAGGTCGAGTACATTTCTTCGATACGGCCGGGCACGTCCTTCGGCTTCAAAATGCCGCCGGCAACCTTCAGATTGTCCTCTACAGACATTAGCGGAAAGACATTCTCCGTCTGCGGCACGAAGGCGAGGCCGAGCCGCACCATGGTATGTGCGGGCGTAGCAGTAATATCCCTGCCGCCCAGTTCCACCGTTCCGCTTTCGACCGGAACGAGACCGGCGATCGCCTTGATAAAACTCGATTTGCCAGCGCCGTTTGGCCCAAGCACGACGACGATTTCCTTCTCTGCGACCATGATCGAAGCACCACGAACGATCGGCACACCCGGCTCGTAACCGGCAACGAGGTTGCGAACGCTCAAGACCGGTTCACTCATGCCGCGCCTCCTAGATAGGCTTCGATGACGCGCGGATCGCGGGCAACCTCCTCCGGCGTGCCCTCACAAAGAAGCTGGCCGCTCGCCATCACAAGCACGCGGTGGCACAGGCGCGTCACCATATCGATATTGTGCTCGATCAGCAGGAAGGTGACGCCGCGCTGATTGATATCGCGGATGCGGTCGATGATCGTCTCCAAAAGCGTGGCGTTGACGCCGGCGGCCGGCTCATCAAGCAGAATGAGAGCCGGGTCGGCCATCATGACGCGGGCAAGCTCCAGGAGCTTGCGCTGCCCGCCTGACAACACGCGTGCCGGCTCATGCGCGAGCCGTGTCAGGTGAACGAGGTCGAGCAAGTCCATCGCCTTGGCATGGGCGGCCTTCTCCTGAGCGGCGACTTTCCATGGCCGCAGGAAATTCGATAGCAACCGCTCACCGGTCTGATCCTGGGCAGCCAGCATGACATTGTCGAGAAGCGTCAAGTTGGGGAAAGGACGCGGAATCTGGAAGGTACGGCCGAGGCCGCGAGTAATCCGGCGATGAGCAGCCTCGCCTGCAACCGCCGTTCCGTTCAAGATGATATCGCCGCTGCTCGGCGCGACGCTGCCGGCCAGCAGATCGAACATCGTCGTCTTGCCGGCGCCATTGGGGCCGATCAGCCCCAGAATCTCGCCCTGGCGCACATGGAAAGAAACGTCGTTGACGGCCACAAGGCCGCCGAAACGCCGCATCACATTTCTTGCCGTCAGAACAGGCCGGGCTTCCTCCCCATGCCGTTCAGTTGTCGTACTCATGAGATCCCTCTGGCCGGAAAGCGATCATTGCCGCTTCCCTGATTATTTGATTTGTGATCACACTTGCATTGATCACGCTAATCAGCTTTAATCCTCTTCGCAAGCCGAAAAAGGGATTTCGAATGCAAAAGGCCACCGCCGACAAGAGCGATCCGATTGCCGCACAGCTTGCGCCAGTGGGGCGAGAAACCGTTCAGGATCGGGTCTATTCCGAGCTACGTCGCGCGCTGATCGGCGGGCTGTTCGAGCCGAGCCAGGTGCTGACGATCCGTGGTCTCGCCGACGCATTGATGACCAGCACCATGCCGGTGCGCGAGGCACTGGGCCGGCTGATCACCGAAAAGGCGCTGGAAGCCCTCCCCAACCGATCCGTTCGCGTACCGCCGATCACGCTGGAGCGCATGGACGACCTTCTGCGCGCCCGCATCCTCATCGAGGGCGAAGCGATCGCGCTTGCGGCCGCCCGCATGACCTCGCGCCAGATCGCCAACATCGAAAGCATGCTTGGCGAATGGGACGAAATGCGTGCGCTGAAGCACAAGAAGGATGTCGACCGTGAGGTCACCCTCAACCAGGCCTTTCATTTCGAGATTTATCGCGCCTGTGGCTCCGCCGTGCTGATCCCGATGATCGAGAGCCTGTGGCTGCAGTCCGGCCCCTGCATTCGCGTGGCCATCTACGCCTTCTCCGACGCCGGTGAAGTCGACACCGCCCACTATCACCGCACCATCGTCAAGGCGATGGCCGCACAGGATGCCAAGGAAGCGCGCGATGCGTTGATCGCCGACATCAGCCGGCCGTTCACCTTCCTGCGCAGCAAACTGGAAGCCGAAGCCAAGAAGGGCCAATCCACATGAGCCAACGCGCCATCAAGATCACCGAACCCCGCTCCGGCCTCAGCGTCCTCGCGCCGCTACTGGAGGCGAAAGCACCCGATAATGCTGCTTTTCTCTGGACCTATCTCAGCGAAGCCCGCGTCGTCGGCGGCATTCACGCCATGTGGACCGGGCCTGAAATCTCCTGCCCCATCCCCCCGGCCCATCTGAAGGGCGCGCCCTATGCGAATGCCCTTCCGGCCGAGAACGCAACGCTGACGCCGCAGCCCGGCGATATCGTGCTGAGCTATGTGCCGCCGCGCATGTGGGGCGGCAATCCAGATGCGATCTTCGATATCGGCCTGTTCTATGGACAGGGCGCCCGCCTGCTTTTCCCGATCGGCTGGCTTGCCGGCAGCGTTGTCGCGCAAGTACGCCCCGAGGAGCGCGAGCACTTCGCTGCCGCCTGCGGCGTCATCCGTCGCAACGGTGCCTGTGACGTTACGTTCGAGCGTGCGGAGATCTGATATGGCCGCTGCAAGCGACGACAGTTTCGAACTGTTCGACCTCAGGGTCGAGGCTATTGTCCCTGAGGGCAAGCCGATCTATTGTGGCGCCAAGCAGGGCGACTATTTCGAGCTCAAGGGCGAAATGCTGTCCCTGCCGCCCGGCCAGGGCTTTTCGATCTACTCCATTTCGGCCGTCCTGCCGCTGCTGGCGGCCAAACAGCGGCCCACCCACAAGAACGACTGGATGACCTCGGACGCGGAAATCGCCTGCCCCGACCCGAACTGCGCGAGCAGGCTGCGGATCGTCAGAACGGGCAAGCGGCGGTTCAGCCATGCCGAAACGACGGCCGTGCCGTTGCCCGAAGGAGAATGAACCGCATGACCGCCAAGACTTTTGAGCTCAACCCCGGATACGAAATCTCCCGCGTCATCCGCGGTGGCTGGCAGCTTGCCGGCGGGCACGGCGCCATCGATCGCGTCCAGGCCGTGACCGACCTGATCGCCGCCTTCGATGCCGGCATCCGCACCTATGACTGCGCCGATATCTACACCGGCGTCGAGGAGCTGATCGGCGAGGCGCGCGAACGGCTCCGAAACGAGCGAGGCGCGGAAGCCGCAGGCGCGATGAAGGTGCACACAAAGCTGGTGCCCGATCTGGAAAAGCTCGCAACAATCAACCGCGACTATATTCAAGGCATCGTCGACAAGTCGCTGCGCAAGCTGAAGACCGAACAGCTCGATCTGGTGCAGTTTCACTGGTGGGATTACTCGCTATCAGGCTATCTCGAAGCCCTGAGCTGGTTGGATGAGATGCGCCGCGACGGCAAGGTGCGCAATGTCGGCACGACGAATTTCGACACGCCGCACATTACCGAGATCCTGAGGGCCGGCATTCCGCTGGTCAGCCAGCAGCTGCAATATTCCGTTCTCGATCAGCGGCCGTCGCGCAGCCTCGCCAAGCTGGCTGCCGACCATGACGTGAATTTCCTCTGCTACGGTTCTGTGGCCGGCGGCTTCCTGAGCAACAAATGGCTGGGGCAGCCGGAACCGGAAATGCCGCTCGAGAACCGCTCGCTCGTCAAATACAAGCTGATTATCGATGACTTTGGCGGCTGGGAGCTGTTTCAATCGCTGCTGGGCACACTGAAAGCCATCGGCGATCGTCATGGCGTCGACATCGCCACGATCGCCAGCGCCTGGGTGCTGGAGCAGCCGCAGGTGGCCGCCGTCATCGTCGGCGCCCGCAATCAGGCGCATGCGCTCGCCAATGCCAGGATCATGGATATTGCACTCTCGGACGACGACCGCCGACAGGTCGCCGATATCATCGCCCAAAGCCCTGGCCTTGAAGGCGACGTCTATACACTGGAGCGCGACCGTACCGGCAGGCACGGTTCGATCATGCATTACAACCTCAATGCGGGGAAGGTATGAGCCAGCAATCGCCTCTCTTCCGCAAAGCCAGCGCCGAAGTTATCAACTTCCATCGCTTCTTCGAAGCCTGGTATGATGCAGCTACAGCCGGCAAGACCGATTTCGGCCGCTGCGAGCGCACCTTTGGTCAAGCTTTCCACATGATCCCGCCGACCGGCCGCGTCTTCGACCGCGCGGAAACCATCGAGCTGATCCGTGCAAACCGGGCGACGTTTCAGGACAATTTCACCATCGAGATTTCGGATATCCGCGCGAGTTACGAAACTGCGGACACGATCGTTCTCACCTATGTCGAAGCGCAGATGCGAGCCGGCAAATATAGCCGGCGGCAGGCGAGCGCACTTTTCACCACGAGTTCATCGGCACCCAACGGCGTCGAATGGCAGCATCTGCATGAAACCTGGCTGCAGATGCCGGAGACCTGACAGGTTCCTAAAAAACAGAAATGAAAATCGTTGACCGAACAAGGGGAACAAAGATGAAGAAGACGATATTTCAAATCACCACGGCCCTCGCCCTTCTGACCGCGGCTGGCGTCGCCAATGCCGCGGACTGCAAGGTCACGGTCGGCCTCGTGATGGAACTGACCGGCCCGGCCGGTGAATATGGTCAAGCGGGCGCAAAGTCCGTCGAGATGGCCTTTCGCGACATCAACGCCGCTGGCGGCGCTCATGGCTGCGATCTGGTGACGGATACGCGCGATAGCCAGAGCCAGGGCAATGTCGCGGTGGATGCGGCGACCCAGCTCGTGCAGGTCAAGAAGGTTCCGGCCATCATTGGCGGCATCATTTCCTCCGTGACGATCCCGATCCTGACCTCGGTCACGGCACCCGCGAAGATCGTGCAGGTGTCGCCTGCCGCCTCCTCGCCGACGCTGACGGCGCTTGGCCGCGACGGCAAGACCAACGGCATCTTCTTCCGCACCATCACCTCGGATTCGCTGCAGGGCATTGCCGCTGCCAAATATGCGATCGACAAGGGCTTCAAGAAGCTCGCGATCATCCACGTCAACAACGATTTCGGCGTCAACATGGTCGCGGAATTCTCGAAGGCCTATAAAGCGCTCGGCGGCACGATCGTCTCGACGACGCCCTACAACGAGAAGCAATCGAGCTACGCTTCGGAAGTTACCGCCGGCATGGGCGGCGATCCGGATGGCCTCTATCTCGTCAGCACGCCGGTCGATGGCGCGACCATCGCCCGCACCTGGATCTCGCAGGGCGGCCCGCAGAAATTCCTGCTCAATGACGGCATGAACAGCCCTGATTTCATCGATTCCGTCGGCGCCGATTATTTGAAGGAAGCCTACGGCACCTCCTCGGGTACGACGCCGACGCCTTCGACCGACTACTTCAATAAGAACTATAAGGACTTCTCAGGGATCGAGCCGACCAATCCGGCTGCCGACCGCGCCTATGACGCTGGCGCGATCGTCGGCCTCGCGCTGGCAATCGCCGATAACGACACGTCCAAGCTGAAGGATGACATCTTCAAAGTCGTCGATCCCAAGGGCACACCGATCTATGCCGGCAAGGAAGAGTTCGCCAAGGCGCTCAGCCTCATCAAGGAAGGCAAGCCGATCCGCTACGAAGGCGTCATCGGCCCGGTCTCCTTCGATCAGTATGGTGACATCACCGGTCCGTTCCGTCTCTGGAAAATCGCAGACGGTAAAGTTGCAACGGATGGCGAACTGTCGATGGAAGACGTTGCCGCACTGAAGGACAAGATCAAGTAGACCGTCCTTTGAACAAGCAGCGAGGCGTACTTTCCGGTGCGCCTCGCACAGATATCCTGGCGCAATTCCTTCGGCGGCTCACCTGTCGTGACAGCCATCTGGCATAGTTATTGAGAGATTCTCCGCTGATGCCCAGCAATGCCGCTCGCCTCACCAATCCGACCCTATGGACGCTGACAGCCGGCCCCGCCCCCGAGCTTTCCGGCAGCCTTCCTTCCCGTTGCGACGCCGTCGTGATCGGCGGTGGGTTCACCGGACTGACGACAGCCCTTCATCTTGCTCGCGCTGGCCGCTCGGTCACCGTCCTGGAAGCTGGACAATTGGGTGCAGGCGCCAGCGGCATGAATGCCGGCTTCGTCGTCCCGAATTTCGCCAAAGCCGATCCGGCCACTGTTCGTCAGAAGCTGCCGCGCGACACGGCGGATACGCTGTTGTCGCTCGTCGGCACCGGTGCCGATGAGGTCTTTAGGACCATCGTGGAAGAGCAGATCTCGTGCGATGCCGCGCAGACCGGTTGGCTGCAGCCCGCTTATGGCGGTGCCATGGCTGAGATCCTACGCCAAAGGGCAAGGGATTGGACGGAGCTTGGTCGCCCTGTCGAATTTCTAGATGCCAATGCCATTCAGAGCGAAACGGGTATGGAAATCTATTCCGGAGGATTGATCGATTACTCCGGCGGCACCATCCACCCGCTGAATTATCTCTACGGGCTTGCGCGCGCAGTCATTCGGCGCGGCGGCACGATCCGCGAAAACAGCGCGGTCGAGCACGTCAAACAACATGGTGGCACGTGGCGCGTCAGTCTCGCGGGCCATGAAATCGAAACGGATGTCGTCATCCTCGCCACCAACGCCTTCACCGACGGCATAGCCGCGCGCATGGGCCGAACCGGCGTGCCGTTGAAGGTGTATCAAGTGGCCACGAAACCGATCGACGCCGAAACCGTTGCGCGGATCGCCCCAAATCGCCGGCCCGTCGGCGATACGCGCTCCAACCTCTTCACCTACCGGCTTGATCGTGACAACAGGCTGATCAGCGGCGGCATGGCGGTCAACCCGATCGGCGCCTTCGAGCGTATCGGCCGCGCCGTCGTCGACCGGCTGACCTCCGAACTCCGCCTGCCGCGCCGTCCCGGCGTGGAGATCGTCTGGACCGGAACGGCGATCATGACGCCGGATTTCCTGCCGCGCCTCTATCGTTTCGGCGACGGTTTCTTTGGTGGAATCGGCTGCAACGGCCGCGGCATCGCCATGACGGCGCAACTCGGACGGATACTGGCGAAATTGGCGCTCGGCGAACCAGTCGATTCTTTGCCGATCCCGCTGCAATCCAGCCGTCCCCTGCCGTTCCATCGCCTCACGCCTGTGGTCGCCTCGCTTGCGCTGGCACATGCACGCTTTGAAGATTGGCGAACCGGGCGCCGCTAACCGTCCGTAGAATCCAATATTTATGAGCATCGGCACAGCTCCGGGCAGTAATTGACCATTAATTCTATAGAGAAAGGAATGAAGAAGCGACCGCATCCCTAAAAATGAAATGCCTTTTCTCGAAGCGTGGCTTTGAATGCGGCATCGTGGCGCCGAATAAAATCGGAGCCTGCCCATGAACGCGCAATTGCACCATATCAACGCCACGCACCCGGAGGCCACGGTACTGGAGACCGAACAGCAGGCGCTGGCAGTCGCGCAGGCGCTTGCCGAACGCTTTGCCGCCAGCGCCTCTGAGCGCGACAGCGAGAGGCTACTCCCCTTTGCCGAGATGGACGCGCTGGCCCAATCCGGACTGCTGGCGATTACGATCCCCGAGGAATATGGTGGCCTGGACGTCTCAAATGCGACGCTGGCGGAGATCACGGCAATCCTGGCGGAGGCCGATGGCTCGATTGGACAGATCCCACAGAACCATTTCTATATCCTCGAGGCCTTGCGCATCGATGGTTCCGAGGATCAGAAACGCTACTTCTTCAGCCGCGCCTTGGCCGGTGATCGCTTCGGCAATGCCCTGTCCGAGCGCGGCACGAAAACGGTCGGGCACTATAATACTCGCATCACCCGCGATGGCCCCGGCTATCGCATCAATGGCCGCAAGTTCTATTCGACCGGCGTTCTCTTTGCCGATTGGATCACCGTCTTCGCACTGGATGAAGCCGACAAGTTGGTCATGGCTTTCGTGCCGAAGGGTACGGAAGGCGTCGAAATCATCGACGATTGGGATGGTTTCGGCCAGCGCACGACGGGCAGCGGCACCACGGCTCTCAACAATGTCTATGTCAATGCCGACCATGTCGTCCTCCATCACAAAGGTTTCGAGCGGCCGACGACGATCGGTTCCGTCGGCCAGATCATCCATGCCGGCGTCGATCTCGGCATTGCGCGGGCCGCCTTCGCGGAAACGCTTGATTTCGTGAAGACCAGATCGCGTCCCTGGATGGATAGCGGTGTCGAGCGCGCCAGCGACGATCCGCTGACGATCGCGAAGATCGGCCAGATCGCCATCCGGCTGGAAGCGGCGGCGGCGACCATCGAGCGAGCCGGCCAAAAGGTCGATGCCGCACAGGTGGAGACCACGGAGAAGAGAGTGGTCGAAGCGACGCTCGCTGTCGCGGCGGCGAAAGTCCTGACAACGGAAATTGCCATCGAGGCGACGAACACGCTGTTCGAGCTTGCCGGAACCGCCTCGGTCAAGCTCGACCTAAACCTCGACCGGCACTGGCGCAACGCCCGCACCCATACGCTGCACGACCCCGTTCGCTGGAAATATCATGTCGTCGGCAATTATCATCTGAATGACGTCATCCCGCCGAAGAACGGCGCACTCTGACGGATAGACAAAAGCCCCGTCGCAGGCGCCGGGGCTTTCATACAATCATAGGAATAAATCAGGACCGCCACGCGGAAGCCAGTTAGTACCGATCGGTACTGATTTCCATAGGCTGCCCAGCGGGCGCCACCAGGCTCTCGAGACCGGTTGCAACGACCGATACCCTGAACACCCCGTCGAGATTCTTGTCAAAGATCGCACCGACGACGATATCGGCATCGGCAAAGACTTCGTCGCGTATGCGACTGGCGGCCTCATCGACCTCGAACAGCGTCATGTCCGTCCCGCCAGAAATGGAAATCAGCACGCCACGCGCGCCCTTCATGCTCATGTCGTCCAGAAGCGGATTGGAGACGGCGGCATCTGCCGCTTTCAACGCACGGCTCGGTCCAGAGGCCTCGCCCGTTCCCATCATCGCGCGTCCCATTCCCCGCATCACGGATTTGACATCGGCGAAGTCGAGGTTGATGAGACCTTCCTTGATGATCAGATCCGTGATGCAGCTGACGCCTGCATACAGGACCCGATCCGCAGTCACAAAGGCATTTTCGAAGGTGGTCGTGGCATCCGCAATGCGAAACAAATTCTGATTGGGAATGACGATGACGGTATCAGCACTTTCGCGCAGCCGCTCGATGCCCTGGTCGGCCGTGCGCATGCGCCGGTTGCCTTCGAACGTAAAGGGCTTGGTGACGACCCCAACTGTGAGGATGCCCGCCTGCCGCGCGGCCTGGGCAATGATCGGGGCTGCGCCCGTGCCGGTGCCGCCACCCATTCCGGCCGTCACAAAGCACATATGCGTACCGTGGAGATGATCCATGATCTCATCAATGGATTCCTCGGCGGCGGCTCGTCCGATGTCCGGCAGGGAGCCTGCACCAAGACCTTCCGTCACCTGTGTGCCAAGTTGGATGCGCCTGGTCGCCTTGGACGTCGCGAGCGCCTGCGCGTCCGTATTTGCCGCTATGAATTCAACGCCCTGAAGTTGCTGCGCGATCATATTGTTGATCGCGTTGCCGCCGCCACCGCCGACACCGACGACGGAAATCTTCGGTATCACCCCAGAAAGTGGTGCGCGCGTGTCAGCCATGAAGGACTCCATTGGATCAATTTCATTCTCAATCGCAATCGCCTCTCCTTATTGGAAACGGACGTTGGAGCGATTCGTGAGTGACGAGATCCTAGCGAGGAACATGTGCGCATTGCGGCGCGTGGCAGTAGCCCTCCACAGAATAATGAGTTGGGCACGAGATTTGTGAGCCGGATATTAGAACATCAATCGTCCAGCATTGCGCGAAGGCCACAATCGAGCGAGCGCGGTTGAAGCAGCGGCGCGTTCCGACCCTAGGCCCACACCGCGCCACACGCTCGCCCAGGCGCTCAGCTGTAGAGGCTGACCTCGGGAATCCGGTCGTTCAGAACAAACTCACCGACCTCCTTGGCCTTATAGAACACCGGATCGTGCAAGGTGTGGGTCCGCACGTTGCGCCAGAAGCGGTCGAAGCGGTATTTCTCGGCGGTCGAGCGTGCACCGGTCAACTCGAAAACGCGTGAGGTGATATCGAGGGCAACGTGGGTCGCGTGTACCTTCGCCGCATAGGCTTCCGCCGCCGCCTCGCCGCGTTCGCGCGCCGTTGCCTTGTGTCTTCTGGCAAGAGCTTCCTGAACCGCCGCAGCAGCACTATCAGCCAGAGCGGCGGATGCCTTGAGGGCTGCCGTGAATTCACCCACGCGCTCGAGAATATAGGGATCGTCTGATGCCCGTTCGACGCCAGAGGTGATCCAGGGCCGCGTCGTGGTGCGGACATAATCGACAGCCTCGCGCAATGCGCCCTCTGCCGTGCCGAGATAAAAGTTCACGAAAACAAGCTGGATCAGCGGCGTGTTGAAGGTCGCAAGCACCGGCGCTTCGTCACCGGTCGATGCCGCCTTGTCCAGATCCTCTTCATAGACGGGGAAATCGTGGAATTCGACGCTGCCGCTGTCGGAGAGGCGCTGGCCAAAATTGTCCCAGTCGTCATTGGCCTTGTAACCCGCCCGATTGGTCGGGACGGCAAAGCCGACGATCCGGTCGTCGAGCGCGGCATTGGCATTGATGTAATCAGACACATGCGCGGCGGTGGAGAAGGACTTGCGGCCGTTCAGGACATAGCCGTTGCCACGGCGCGTCAGCACGAGGCCGGGATCGCGCGGATTGACGGCCGCGCCCCAATAAAGGCTGTTGGCGACCGTCTTGCCACCGAGCTCCTGGGCACGCGCCTCATCGAAGGCCCAGTAGATGTATTGGCTGTTGACGTAATGATAACCGAGAAGCTGGCCGATGGAGCTCTCACCGCGCGCAAGAATGCGCACCAACCGCAGGCCATCGACCCAATCGAGCCCGCCGCCACCGATCTGCGGTTCATGTAGCGCGTTCAGCAAGCCGGCATTCTTCAGCTTGACGATTTCGCCCAGTGGCGGACGACCTTCGCGATCAAGCTCTGCAGCGCGCTTGGAAAGATCGACTGCAATCTCTTCGGCTCTGGCGAAGAGGTCCGCCCGCGTGGCGTTTCGATTACTCGCAAAGACGACGTTGGACTGGCTCATGATGTGAACTCCGGTTCAATAACGTGATCCGGCGAGATCGGAAGATCCCGCCGGCAGATCGAGGTCGGCTGACTAGAAAAGCTTGTCCGGTATCCAGCTGGCGGTGACCGCATCGCTGGCGTTGAAGGCCGGAACCTTCTTGGCCAGCTCCTCGATCGTCTGGACATTGGCTGCGCGAAGCCCTTCCTGCGTCAGCAGGGTCGGCTTGACGGTGATCTGGTGAGGAACTTCCTGCCCCGCGACCTGCAAAGCGGCGGCACGGATGGAAACAGCGCCGACGACGGCCGGATTGGTCGCGACCGTTGCTACCCACGGACTACCCGGCTCGGTGATTTCCTGAATATCGGCCGTCGACACGTCGGCCGAATAGATCTTCAGCTTGCCGGCAATGCCAAGATCCGTGGCGGCGAGCTTCACGCCGCGGGCAAACTCATCATAGGGCGCGAAGATGACGGTGATGTCGGGATTGGCCGCAAGCGCCGCTTTGGCTTGATCGGCCGTCGACGTTGCCGTCGTATCGCTGACATTGCCGAAGCGAGACTTTTCAACGACGCCGGCATTCTGCTTCTTGAAAGCGTCCCAGACTTCGTTGCGGCGATCGAGCGGCGCAAAGCCTGCGACATAAACATAGCCTGCCTTGAAACTCGCACCATTATCCTTGACGACCTGCTTCAGGGCGAGATCGGCGAGTTCGTGGTCGCTCTGCTCGACCTGCGGGATCTTCGGATTATTGAGATTGACGTCGAAGGCAACGACCTTGATTCCCTTGTCGAGCGCCTGCTGGACGACGTCGCCAAGCGATTCCGGCAGGCCATGGTCGATGACGATGGCGGAGACGCCAAGGTTGATTGCCTGGAGGATCTGCTCACGCTGAGCGGCGGCATCCTGACGACCGGGGAAGACGCGCAGATCGATATCGAGCGCCTTGGCCTGCGCTTCGGCGCCTGCCTGATAGGCCTGGAAGAAATCACCGGCGGAGATGTAGCTCACCAGAGCAACCTTTACACCGCCCTTGTCGAAGGGCGCAGGCGCACCGTTCACACCGGCAGCCAACGCCGTCTGGGCCAGAAGAAACGGGGCAACGGCCGACAGGGCAAGCCGTGTGAATAATCTCATCGTCGCGATCCTTACGATCCATCGGAAGCGTCGTCTGACGGAACCGTGACCCTGCGACGCATGCAATTATTAGATATAAACCCTATGTTTTTAGTAGATTAAATCATCCGATTTTGGCTGGCTTCGGAGATTCTTTGTTCGTTTGCCAAGGGAATGGCGGCAAGGACTTACCCGGCGTAAAAGCCTTAGACGAAGGGCTCAGCGAGCATCTCTTCGAGATCCGCCTTCGCCTGCGACGAAAGATAGGGTCTCAACAGGCTGGCGACCTGACCGAGCCCCCAATGCACGTGCTGAGGAGTTAATTCGCCCACGCCCTCCTGAAGGCCGAGGTAGACAGCCCAATAGGTGGCAACGATCCGCATATTGGTCATCAGCGCGTTGCGCTCATCTGTGGCGGCGCTGATCAGACCGGCATCTTCCATGCGCTGAAAGATGGCATCGACGGAAACACGCATGCCGGCGCTGACCGTCAGGATCGGCCCTCTCAAGCCGGGTGCGATTGCCAACAGGCCCGGAATGTCACGAAAGAGGAAACGATGGGTCCAGACCAGCGAGAACCATTTGCGTAAAAAGCCGGCATAGGCTTTCGAATCCGCCCCTTCTACGGAATCGGCCTGCCTGACGAGCGCCAAAGCATCGGCTTCGAAGCGAGAGAACAACGCCAGGACAAGCGATTCCTTGGTGCGGAAATAATAATAGAGATTGCCCTGATTGATGTGTACGGCCTTGGCGATTTCCGCCGTGGTCACGGCTTCCGGTCCCTTCTGATTGAAGAGCGTCAATGTCGAGACGAGAATCCGCTCGCGCGTATCGGGCAGCACAGCCATTTCCTTCCTCTCACCTTTCTTCTTCCCACCTTTGCTGGCCGCCATCTCGTTTCCCCCTTGAAGCTCTAAGGTATCCACCTTATTCTTTGTAAGGCAAATACCTTAATCCTGATCTACAGGCATCCGCCGGGCTGAACAAGGAGACTGAAGGATGAATGCACGCGTGAACGCTGCCGATCTCTCGCAGACGACGTTTCCCCTCACTCCACGCTCGATGCCGCATGTCCTCCTATCGCTGATCCGCAATCCGCTCGACGCGTTGCCGCCGGAAATCTTCACCGAGCCCATGGTTTTCACCAGGGTGGGCGGAAAACTGCGGATCTATCTCGCCGACCCCGAGCTCATCTATCAGGCGCTGGTGCGCAATTCCGACGCGCTCGGCAAAGGCGAGGATGTGCGCCGCGTGCTAGGCCCGGCCCTCGGCAAGGGCATTCTGACCGCTGACGGCGCCCATTGGAAATGGCAGCGGCAATCAGTGGCCGGCGCCTTTCGCCATGAAAAACTGCTGGAACTGCAGCCAGCCATGATTGCGGCTGCCGGGCGCAGACGTGATCTCTGGCTCGCCGACAGGAACGGCCCCATCGACCTGTGTCAGGAAATGATGCGCACCACCTTCGATATTATCGTCGATACGATGATGTCGGGCGGCGATGGCATCGATGTCGACAAGGTCGAGCGCAACATCACCAACTACCTCAAGCCGACCGGCTGGAAATTCGCGCTCGGCCTTCTTGGGCTGCCCGACTGGATGCCCCATCCCGGCAAGGAGAAGGCGCGATCGGCCGTTGCCTTCCTACGAACGACCCTTGGCGCAGTGATTGCCGAACGACGACGCAGCGGCGCGGAACGGAACGATCTGGTGTCCATGCTGCTTGACGCAGCCGACCCCGAAACCGGTCGCACGATGACCGACGAAGAGGTCATCGACAATCTGATGACCTTCATCACCGCCGGACATGAGACGACGGCGCTCGGCCTTGCCTGGACCTTCCATCTTCTTGCACGCCATCCCGATTGCCAGGCCAAGCTCTTCGAAGAGATTGCCACCGTGACCGAGGGCGGCCCGCTGACGGCCGAACATCTCGGCAAGCTCACCTACACCAGGCAGGTCTTTTCCGAAGCCATGCGGCTTTATCCGCCGGCGCCAATCGTTTCGCGCGCGGTAACTAGCGAATTTACCATCGGCACGCACATGATACCGGCCGGCACGATTATCTATGTGCCGATCTATGCCGTGCATCATCATGCGGATCTTTGGGAAGACCCGCAGGTTTTCGATCCCGACCGCTTTGAGCCGGAGGTGGCACGAAACCGCCACCGCTACGCCTTCATGCCCTTCGGCGCCGGTCCGCGCGTCTGCATCGGCAATGGCTTTGCGATGATGGAGGCCGTTGCGATCCTCGCCGTGCTCTTGCAGAAATTCCACGTAACCGGCTCGAGCGAGCCTTCGCCCAAGCCGATCATGAAGGTCACGTTGCGGCCCATGCATCCGCTGTCGATCAACCTCATGGAGAGATAATCGAGCGGGTCTCCTGCTCCGGACAGAAACGAGAGGGCGCCTCAGCCGCCCCAAGTCTGTTCGAGGACGCGGACCCAGTTCTGATAGGCGATCTTGGCAAGTGACTGATCATCGAACCCATGCGTACGCAGGGCTTCGATCAGTTTCGGCAGGCCGCTCGCATCGCCGAGCGCGGCCGGAATGGTCGTGCCGTCGAAATCGGAGCCGAGCGCGACATGCTCGATGCCGATGCGCTCGGCAATGTAGGCGACGTGGCGAACAAGGACTTCGAGCGGTGTATCGGTGTTCCTGACACCATCATCCCGCAGAAAAAGCACGCCGAAATTGATGCCGACCAGGCCGCCGGTATCGCGGATCGCGTCAAGCTGCTTGTCGGTCAGATTGCGGCTGTGAGGGCTGATGGCATGCGCGTTGGAATGCGAGGCGACCAGCGGCGCATTCGACAGTTTGGCGATATCCCAGAATCCCTGCTCGTTCATATGCGATAGATCGATCATGATCCTGAGCTCGTTGCAGGCGCGGATCAGATCCTTGCCGGCGTCGGTGAGCCCGGGGCCAATATCCGGCGTCGAAGGAAACCGGAAAGGCACACCATAAGCAAAGACATTGGGGCGGCTCCAGACAGGCCCGAGCGTGCGCAGGCCAGCCTCATGAAGGACATAAAGCGCATCGAGATCGGCCGCGACCGCTTCCGCACCTTCGATATGGAATACCGCAGCGAACTGGCCTTCGGCAATCGACCGCTTGATATCACCGGCCGAGCGGCAAACCTTCACAGCTCCCGCGGACCGGGCTTCGATCGCGAGCAGAAGCCGTGCCATCGCCAGGGTTTCATTCAGGGCGCCGGGCTGAGCAGGTGTTGCGAAATCGGCATTTTCAGCCTTTGGCTGATCCGGCGACGGGATAAATATGGCGCAGAGGCCGCCCGCGAGGCCGCCACGGCGGGCACGAGGCAAATCGATATGTCCGGCAGCTTCGCCATTCAGGAAAGCGTTGACAGAATTCAAGCCACCGCGACGCAGCCGAAGCAGCACGTCGTTATGGCCATCGAAGACGGGGATTATCGAGGATTCGGTCATGTCTCATTCCAAAAATTGCAGTTGATATCTGCCTAGGCAAGCTTGGCGGAATGGGCAACTGCAAACTACGCATAGGGTCTGTGAAAACGGATTTGGTCGTTTGCAAGACATCACTCTCAAGAACCTTCAGAAAATACGATGGCGGTCGGGCGGTGCCAAGCCGGCAAGGCAAAGGCGGAATAGTTTCGCAGTGGTTTTGCAAAGCGTCCCCACGGAGCGAGTTCTCGCTTTCGGCTGGATGTGCTCGGACGGAGGATGCCGATCCCTATGCCGCGTTTGATTTGGCAGATGTACCGACACGAGACAAATTGGCTCAGCCAGCGCCACATTTTGCGGCAATTGCAGCGGGAATATGGGTTTGGCGACCCGCAACACTTGCTTTTTCTGAAAAGCGCAGCACATGAAAGCCTTAGTATGTTGAGAGAGCTAGGAATACGGCAGGAATTACAGCAGCATACCAGCTCGCCGAAGAAGGCGGCTCGAAGCGGAGACAGCCGTCCGCTTGAATAATGGATGGAGAGTTGATGGCGGCGCTCATATCCTGTCCTGACCGTATTCGAGGAGAGCGGATTGTCTGATTTTCGGCGCGAGGAACGATCCGGATCTGCGTCAGACGAGGCGAAGGAACCGTCATGGCGCAAGGACAGGAAGTCGTTACAGTCTGAACGGCGGCGCTTCCCGCGACCGGAGAAGGCGGCAGAGGAGGAAAACCTGCCACCGCCGGCCTTGCAGCCGTTGAAGTTCTCCACGCGCGATATCGAGCCGGCCGCGCAATTTGCCGCCTGGCAAGCCTATGTCGCTCCCGTGGCCGACGTGCGACTGCCGGATAATATCCCGCCGGAAGCCGGCTTTCCGGCCGATCATATCGCGTGGAATCTTGGCGGTATGCTCTTCGTTCAACAGGATACGCCGCCCCACAGCTACATGCGCTCGCAGGCGAAGGTGAAAACCAATCACATCGATCACTGGCATGTTTCGGTGCCGAGCAGCGGCCGGACCTGGACGGAAGTCGATGGCCATGTTCTGGAAGGTGAGCCGGGCAAGGTGGAACTGCGATCGCTGGGACATCCCTTTCGAGGGCGTTCGACCGAGGCGAAAGGCCTCTCGCTCTTCCTGCCGAGGGCATTGCTGTTCGACGTTCCCACACCGGTCGAGATCGAGAACAACATTGCGCTCTCCGGCGTGTTTACCAATATGTTGATCGAATTCCTCGATAGTGTCGAAAACAATCTCGCGCGCTTTGCAGCCACCGATCTACCGCACGTCGTCCAGACGGTGCGCAATATGATTGTGGCTTCCGTTTCGACCTCGGCAGCGCAATCGACCGGCACGGAGCAGCATAGCACCCTCGCCCTGACGGAACGCGTGCGGCGGTTTGTGGAAGGCAATCTCACTTCGGGCGATCTGACGGTCGAGCACATATGCCGCGAGCTCGGCATATCCCGCACCAGGCTCTATCAGATATTCGAACAATATGGCGGCGTGCATCACTATATTCAGCGCCGTCGCCTCCTGTCGGCTCATGCCGCCCTCAGCGATCCCGCCAATCGGGAGCAGATCGTCGACATCGCCTTTGCCGTCGGCTTTTCCTCGGCAGCGCACTTCAGCCGAGCCTTCGGGAAGGAGTTCGGCTACAGTCCGCGTGAAGCCAGAAACCTTACCATCCCGCGCTATCTCGGGCAGGTCATCTCACCGGCATCGTCCGGCAGCAGCCACTCCTTCGACGAATGGCTAAAAACCCTCGGCTATTATCACTAGACAGTGGATTTCGATGCCTTGAGGCAGGCGCGCGTCCGAAGGGCACGCGCAAGCGAAGGGCACATCTTCCCACCAATCCCCGTGTCGGCCCGAAACCGCACTTCAGCAATTGCGAAAATGGACGCTGCTGCAAGTTTCCGGATGCACGTCTAACGACATATGGTGCGTAACCCATTAAAAAAGAAGAACAATAGCCGTTCGGAGACCAAAGCCCCAGTGTTTGGTGAATGTACTGTGCGTCCAACGGGGCAAGTCATAGGGAAAACAGCAATGGTATCTACTCGCCAGACAATAGAGATCAGCAAGCCTCAGCATCCCGTCAATGACTCATACCGCGCGGTCGAGCGCGAAGAGGTCCTTGAAGTGGCCTTTCGTGACTTTGTTCAAATGGCACTCGCTGCCGGCTGGAACGAACCCGAGGTCGCTTTGACCTTAGCCGATATTGCCGATGACTATGTAATGGCTCTCGCTGGTAGAGTTGCTGAGAAATAGTGTTCCGCGTCCGTCCGCGCTCCGCAGGGGTGAGCACGAACGGTTAGAAGCAACTCTTCAGCATGCCGTCGGTGACACCGCTCAAAAGAACAAGAAGGCGGCTCACCGGCGGCATGAATTTTATTCGGCAAGCAGTCAGCATGCTTCCTTCATGCCCTGCCCCATCCAGGCAAGATTTGTAGAAAGCGGGTCACGATGAAGATCAGGCAACATCTCTGGTTTCAACATGACATGGAAACGGCGATCGAACTTTATACGTCGCTTATCCCGGGTTCGGCAGCCGGATGGATCTCAAGTATTCTCACCGACAATTTGAATGGACCGGCCGGCAGCGTAAAATTTGCAGGTTTCACGCTTGGAAATCGCGCCTATATGGGTTTCGAGGCAGGGCCATTCGACCGCTCGGAGCATAGTTCTTCCATCACAGTCGAGTGTGCGACACAGGACGAGGCGGACCGTTTGCGTTATGCGCTGGGGAAAAGCCGTCCGGACGATCGCGGCCTTGTGAGAGATCCGTGGGGCATATATTGGCAGTTTCTGGTCAGGCCGCAGGCCGCCAACGCCAAAGTATCCGCCAAATCCGAGCAGATCGGCAGCGTTACGGCCACAAAGAAGAAATTCGCTGCCGCCTGAAAGCGCACGACAAACCTATCACAAAATTCAAAGGTCGCGGCAAACGCACGGCTTTCAGCCAGTCAAAAGCATGCGCTGCCGTGATGCAGGCGGAGGCCGACCCACACTCGGCTTCCGCTTATGCTCTATTTTGAGCGTCAGTCGATAACCGGGCAGCCGCGTCGATTACCGAAAACCATGCGGTCTGGGCCGCCATCGTTCCAGCCGCGAACGACGATGCGCCGTCCGTTGCTGTCGATCGAATCGATGCGACGGAAGCCTTCCGCCCGCGCGGCGCGCATGAGATCGCGTCTGTCACAGCCGCGATCACGATCCCAGCCCCTGTCGCGGTCACGGTCACGATCCCAGCCACGCGGCGGACCTCTCCAGTCCCGACCCTGATCACGCTGCCAGGGCGGCGGTGCATAACCGTCATCGCCGCCATAATATTGCGCCGAAGCGACAGACGTCATCAGTTGCAACGCGGCCAATCCGACCACGGCGACACGCGAAATCCGTACCAAACCTTCAAGCATTTCCCTTACCCCCATTTCCTGTCTTGTGGACGAGGATAGAGATACGCCGATTCGCATGAACTCTGCCTGAACGCAGCCAGAGCCGAATTATGTGCCGCGCTGCCGCGCGATCGCAATGTTTTGCGCGACATGTCTCAGCTGAAGGGAAAGGCGCGAAACTCTTCGCTCTCCTCGGCACGTACTGACAGCACGTGAAGGCGTGGGCAAGCCTTCACATCGAGGGCATCGGGCAGCATCTCGCGCGTGAAGCGAAGCGCGACAGCACTGGTGATATCCGCCTGGAGCGGCCGTACACCAAAAAGCCAGGGATCGGCGGCCTGCGGCATCTCCACCTCCAGCAGATGATATGCCGCCGCGAGCTGACCATGAACCCGATCGAGCCAGGGTTGATGCTGCTTTTCCATAGGGCGCAGCTTATGCTCGTAGACAATCTGCACCGTCTTTTCACACGCCGCCAGTGCAAGACCGATGATGCGCAGAGACCGGGCATGAGCCTGCGGATCTAGGGGTATGAGGCTGCGCCCTGGTGCTGCGATGCGTTCGGCATGCTCGAGTATCAGGCTCGAATCCATCAAGACGGTTCCATCATCCGTGACGAGCGACGGCGCTTTCACGACGGGGTTGATATCGGCGAAAGCTTCGAAAGCACTGAAAACAGAAAGCGGCTCATGCACGAACGCTATATCGAGTGCGCGCAGCGAGATCGCCACGCGCCTGACAAACGGCGAATCCAGCATTCCGATCAGTCTCATATCCACCACCATCTCTTTCCCTGGGCAGGCGCAAGAACCGCGCCGCGATCCGATGAGGAATAGTAGTCGCGGGCGGACGGCTATTGCCAGTGGCCGAAAAAGCCATTACCGCAAGGATCATGCCAAAGAACGCCAATCCGCTTGTCGTCATCGCCGCCTATGACCAGCTCTGCACGTTCGAATTCGGATGCGCCTTCGAAGTGTTCGGATTATCGCGACCGGAAATGGGGCCGGGCTGGTATCGCTGCATGACCGCGGCAGTAGAGCCCGGACCCATTCGAGGTGCCGGCGGCCTTACCGTCAATTCGGACGGCTGCCTTGAACTGTTCGATCAGGCGGATACGATCGTCATACCGGGTTGGCGGGGGCCGGACGCCGCGGCGCCCGAGCCACTTCTCGAAGCGCTGCGGAAAGCTCACGCCAGAGGTGTCAGGCTGGTGTCGATCTGCGGAGGCGCCTTCGTGCTGGCTCAAACCGGCCTGTTATCTGGCAGACGCGCCACGACCCACTGGCATCATGCCGGAAGGCTTGCTGTCGCCTATCCGGAAATCGATGTCGAGCCGCATTCCCTCTATGTCGACGAAGGCGACATATTGACATCGGCCGGCAGTGCGGCCGGGCTCGACCTTTGCATTCATGTCGTACGCAAGGATTTCGGCGCCAAGGCTGCCAACAGCGTGGCCCGGCGCCTTGTCGTCGCCGCCCATCGCGAAGGCGGCCAAATGCAGTTCATCGAGCGCCCGGTCGCAGGACGTGGTGCCACACGGCTATCTGCTCTGCTGGATGTGATCCGGAGAGACCTCGCACAACAATGGAGCGTCCAGCGCATGGCGGAGGAAGCCTGCGTAAGCGTGCGAAGCCTGCACCGCCACATTCGCGAGGCGATAGGGATCGCACCGGGGGAATGGCTTCAAAACGAGCGCCTCGCCCGATCGCGCGAGCTTCTGGAAGAAACAAGCCTTCCCGTTTCGGTCATTGCGATGCATGTCGGCCTGGGGAGCGCTGCGAACTTCCGTCATCATTTTCGCGCAAGCGTCGGATTGTCACCGACGGCCTATCGATCGCGATTCCGCAGTGCCGATAGCCAGCAACAATCCCGTGCGTCCGACTGAACAAATCCTATCGCGATTTGGAGCCTTTGGAGATGTAGGATCTGCCCCCGGCTGTACGGCGAGGACGCGGCGTCGCCCGCGAAAGCCGGTCTCCGCGGTGCCAATCCGTGATTGCCGAATGGACGGATTGGGATAGAAGCATCGCCCCCGCCAGGCAATAGAGCAGGACGATGATGGCTGCCTCGACGATCAGAGGCAGAAATGCAAAGCGAGCGCCCGGACTTTCTTCCTCTTCAGGAAGCAGATCGGGCAGTCCGAGGATCATCGCCGTCAACGGCGAGGCAAGGATAGCGACGAAAGCGACACCATGAATCCAGAGGCGAAACCGAGGCAATTTCCCCGCCACCCAAAAGGCCAGAAGCGGAGCGCCGATATTGCATATCAAACCAAGTAAAACAGCGATCTCTGTCGGCAGGATCGAATCGTCGTGCATGAATTCCCAATCCCTCAATGCTACTCAGATTAGTGCCATGCATCCTAAAAAACAACTTGCTCGCCTGTGCCATCGCCCGGCAGAGACGAGGCTTTCACTGCCGCAAACGATCGGAAATCATTGCCACCACGGCTCGCGGCGATGCCATTTGAGATCGCGCCGACGGCTCCTTCCGTCAGCCTTCCTGTCGCCCTTCAAATGATCCAGATAGCCGCCCAAGACGCTGTTGATGAAGACATGGGTTTTCGTCAGGCTCGAGCCGAGCCGCCTGAATCTGGCCTCCCTGTCCCGTTCCATCTGCTGGAGTACTTTCCAGAAGACGAAGCTGTCATGGCTTTCCTTCATCGTCAGGAAATAGCCGGAGGAATAAGCCCCTTCGAAACGGTCGGTGAAGGTCAATATCGCCGGATGACGCAGATTGTATCCCACCCATCCGCATTCGGGATAGATTCTTCTGTTCAGATAGGCGGCAAGCTGATTTCCACGCGGCGCGATCCCATCGAGAAAGCTCTTCGGAATGGGCCGATGGGTCACTGTATCGGCATCAAGCCATATCAGCTGATCGACCGTGTTATGATAGCGCCTGACGGCATCGGCGACAGCAAAGACCTTGTTGGAAAAGCGCACGGCGTCCCACCGGAAATCACGCACCAGCCCGTTGCGTGACGAGATATATCCATTTGCCTGCGGCTTGCTGCCATAAGCATCGCGAAAGCCGCGCAGCCGGGGCAATGTCTCGCAATGGTCGAACACCAGAAGACGGCGATCCTTCTCCTCGATTTCGACATCCTCGGCATAGACGACCAAACACACTTCCTTCGGCCAGCAGGCAAGGAAGGTCTCGATACATTTCTTGCCGTAGTCACGATAACCCTTTTCATGAAAGGTGGTGACAACGATATGGCTCAACTCTCCCCGTTGCCACGGATTGGTCAGGAACATCGGCAATCGGACTCCGCAATAGGGTAACTCCCTATGCGTCTATCCGATCGTCTCGGCCTGGCGGTTTCCCAATATTTCCGAACTGTGGATTTTCCAGGAAATCTTGTTGCAAAGCTTAGGCTTATAAAGGCCGGAACCCACATGCAGGCATCACGGCTCATATGGTTGAAACGGACCCGTCGCTGACATCAACCCGGGCATGCGGTCTACTTGACGGTGAAATCGGTCGTTTCCATCACTTTGCCGTTGACGGAAAATTCGATCTCGTAGCTCCCGACGGGCCAACCATTGTTTGGTTTCGTCATCGCGGATTTCACGTGATTGGTCAGGGAGCCGATATGCAGATCGACACTGTCGATCTTGTAATTCGGCGGTGCCGCGCCGCCGGTGTCGACGGCAATCCATGCAATGTTGACATCACTCCCCGATGGTACCTCCTTCGTCAGATGGGCTGAAACAAAAATCTTCGGCGTATCGGGAGCAAAGCTGCTTTGAGCAGCATCTGAATCCTCCTTGGTCGAAACGACGATATCTTTAAAGCCGGCAGCCCATGCTCCCGCAGAAATCGCGGATATGGCACTGGCGGCAAAAGCGAAAATCACAGCCTGGGGGAATCGCATTCTCGAAGATCCTTTGCTTGAGAAGAGCACATCGTGCCGGACGAAAGAGACGGTCACAGCGCGCCGCTGTGACCGAATTCAAGCAATCAACGAAAGGGATATTGGCCTCCATCGCGCGCTGGCAAGGCTTGGACTTTCATCGCGCCGTCGGAAGGGAGGAATTATGAAGAGATATCAGGAAGCGCCGTCAGCCGCTCCATAGCCATCGATTCCCACGATTGTCGGTTTGAACACTATGGTTTTCCGCATCGCATCCCCGTTGGTCACGACCGCGTGGCGCACCAATTGCGCCGCAGCCTCGCCAATAGCGCGCCGGGGCGAGCGGGATGTTGCGATCGGCGCGGGCAGCGAACCGACCAGATCCAGCCCATTGAAGCCGGCAATCAGGATCTTCTCAGGAACCGCAATGCCCAGCTCCATGCAGGAAAACAGCCCGCCACTCGCCATGTCGTCATTGGAGTAATAAATGCAATCGAGATCCGGCACCGCCGCAAGCATGGCCGTCGTCAGCTGTTTTCCAAGCGCGATCGAGGAAAAGGCATCATCGATCCGCTGCTCGGCAAACCCTAGACCATGGGCATGCAGGACGCGTTCGAAGCCGGCCTTGCGCTTGGCGGCGCGCAGATCCCTTGTCAGAGCGCTACCGACATAACCGAACCGTCTTCGCCCCGACGCAATCAGCGCTTCGGCCATATCCTCTCCCGCCGCGCCATGGGATAACCCGACATTGAAATCGATTGGCGTGCCGTCGAGATCCATAAGCTGGATGACCGGAATATTGGCGTGGCGGAGCAGGTCCACCGTCTCTTCCGGCTGATCGAGCCCGGTGACGATGATGGCGCAGGGCTGCCAGGAGAGCATGTCGCGGATGATCTCACGCTCCTTGGCGATATCATAATCGGATATGCCAAAGACGGCTTGCATACCGGAACCGTCAAGCCCGGCGGAAATGCCGGCAAGCACTTCCGGAAAGACGATGTTCGACATACTGGGAACGACGACGGCTACCAGATTGGTGCGCTGCGTGGACAAGGACAGCGCCAGCCTGTTGCCGACATAGTTCATCCGCGTCGCTGCTTCGATCACCCTGTCACGCGTCTCGCTGGAAACGTCGGCAACGCCGCGAAGCGCACGCGATGCCGTCATCTTGCTGACGCCCGCTTCGATCGCGACTTCTTCCAGAGTGGGTTTGCGCATCCCCAAGCAACCCTCGATGAACCATGGCGGCAGGCACGATGCCGCCCCTCTTCATAGAATGTTTCCTGGAAAAGGCAAACATCCAGCTATTGACAAATACCGGGAAAATGAGGCTTGTTATCGATACCGGTACCGGTAACATAGCCAAAGATCACAGAGGTAACGCCGTGCAGAACACGAAGAAGGCCGCCGTCATCGGCCTGGGGTCCATGGGTTGGGGTGCTGCCCTATCGCTTCTGAAAGCGGGTTTTGCCGTCTGCGGCTGCGATGTCCGCAGCGAGGTCCTCGCCCGTTTCGCCGAAAGCGGCGGCACTCCCTGCACGACGCCTGCATCTGCCGCCAAAGACGCTGACGTGATCCTTGTCTATGTCGTCAACAGCAAGCAGGTAGAAGACGTGCTTTTCGGGCAGAACGGTGCGCTTAAAACCGCTCGTCCCTCGACCACATTCCTGCTCTGCACCACCATGGCGCCGAGTGCGACGACAGCCATTGCCGAAAGGCTTGAGGCGGCAGGCATGTTCGTCATCGACGCCCCCGTTTCCGGCGGTCACGTGCGCGCCCTTGCGGGCGAAATCACCGTCATGGCGTCCGGCACGCCCGAGGCCTTCGATAAGGCATCCGCCGCGCTCGATGCCATCTCGGCCAAGGTATTCCGGCTGGGGGATCGCCCTGGCGTCGGCTCGCAGGTCAAGATGATCAACCAGCTTCTCGCCGGTGTGCATATCGCCGCGACAGCCGAAGCCATGACGCTTGCTGCCAAGGCAGGCATCGATTTGAAGACACTGTATGATGTGATCTGCGTTTCCGCCGGCTCATCCTGGATGTTCGAAAATCGCGGCGAGCATATTGTATCCGGCGATTATACGCCGCGCTCTGCGGTCAACATCTTCGTCAAAGATCTTGGGATCGTGACATCCGAGGCCGATAAAGCCGGCGCCGTCACCCCGCTCGCCGCAACCGCGCTTGATCTATTCGTTGAAGCATCGCAAGCGGGTCTCGGCCTTGAGGATGACGCAGCCGTCGCAAAAATCCTGGCCGCCAAGAGCGGCGCCAGCCTGCCGGGCGTAGGGGACTAGGTCATGACGCTCCTGCTTGGCTGCATCGCGGATGACTTTACGGGGGCGACCGATCTTGCCGCGCTGCTGGCACGCAGCGGACTGCCCGTTTCGCTGCGGATCGGCATTCCGCAAGACAAACGCGACCCGAACGAGACGGCGGCCTTCGAAGTCATCGCCCTCAAATGCCGGACATCGCCCGTCGATATCGCGGTTAAGCAGGCACGTCAGGCGCTGGCATGGCTGAAGGAGGCTGGAGCGAGCCGCTTCTTCTGGAAATATTGCTCGACATTCGACAGCACCGCCGAAGGCAATATCGGTCCGATCGCGGATATGCTGATGGCCGAGACCGGCGCAGCGCAGACGATCTATTGCCCCGCCTTTCCGGAGAACGGGCGCAGTGTCTTCATGGGTCATCTTTTCGTCGGCGAGCAGCTTCTGTCGGAAAGTCCGATGAAGGACCATCCGCTGACGCCGATGCGCGATTCCAGCCTCGTGCGGCTTCTGACGCCGCAGGTGAATGGAGCTGTCGGCCTCGCCCACCGCAATATCGTCTCAAAGGGTGCGGCAGCGCTGAAAGCGCGGCTGGAGCAATTGAGCAGCGATGGCATTCGACATGTGATCGTCGATGCTGTGTCCGACGATGATCTCCATACGATCGCCGCGGCATCCTTCGACATGCCGCTGTTGACGGGTGGCAGCGCGATTGCCGGCCAGCTTCCGCGATTTTACATGGAACAGGGTCTCGTCAGCCTCTCCCAACATCGGCAGCCGCTACCAAGGGTCGCCGGCGGTTCGATCGTCCTATCCGGCAGCTGCTCCGCCATGACGCGCCGGCAGGTCGCCAATTATGCCGGCAAAGCTGCCAGCCTGCGGCTCGATCCGATCGCGCTTGCACAGGAGGGCGCCGGCACCGCTCTGGAGTGGCTGCGTCAGCAATCTCCCGACGCGCCGAAGCTTATCTATGCCACCGCCGATCCTGACGAGGTACGGCAAGCTCAGGAGCGGCTAGGCAGGGACAAAGCGGGGCAGGTCGTCGAGGATGCTCTTTCGGAGATCGCCCGCGCCGCCTTCGATTGCGGAACGCGCCGCTTCGTCGTTGCCGGTGGAGAAACCTCCGGCGCGATCACGCAGGCGCTCGGCGTCAAGCATCTGGCAATCGGCCCAGAGATAGCGCCGGGCGTTCCCTGGACATTCGCGATTGCGGACGGCGAAGCGATCGCGCTTGCGCTGAAATCTGGCAATTTCGGCAGCGAAACCTTCTTCACCGATGCCTTCGCCCGGTTGGAGGCCGCATGAGCGAAGAAGCCACACTGCGCGAACAGATCTGCATGATGGCCAAATCGCTTTACGATCGCGGCCTGACCGCCGGCTCCTCCGGCAATATTTCCGCACGCCTCAGCGATGGTAGACTTTTGGTGACGCCGACGGGCAGTTCCTTCGGGCGCCTCGATCCCGCACGCCTCTCGCTCTTCGACGGCGGCGGGCGCCTGATCGGTGGCGACAAGCCGACCAAGGAGATGCCGCTGCATGCGGCCTTTTATGAGACGCGGCCGAAAAAGACCGGCGCCGTGGTACATCTTCATTCCAGCCATTCGGTTGCGCTCTCGATCCTGCCCGGCGTCGATGCCGACAACATGCTGCCGCCATTGACGGCCTATTCGATCATGAAGCTCGGCAAAGTAAAACTCCTGCCCTATTTCATGCCTGGCGATCCGGCCATGGGCGATGCCATTCGCGGTCTTGCCGGCAAGCGCAGCGCCGTGATGCTGGCAGCCCACGGACCTGTCGTCTCGGCGAAAGATCTGGAAGCGGCGGTTTATGCGATAGAAGAGTTGGAAGAGACTGCAAAGCTTGCCATGCTGACGCGAGGAGCCAATCCCTCGCTGCTGACGAATGCGCAGATCGCCGAACTCGTTCGCACCTATGACGTGGAGTGGGACTGAACATGACGCGCTTTTCCGCCAATCTGGGATTCCTGTGGCAGGAGCTTTCCCTTCCCGATGCGATTCGTGCCGCCAAGGCTGCCGGTTTCGATGCGGTGGAATGCCATTATCCCTACGACACGCCCGCTGAAGCTGCGCGTCAGGCATTGAAGGAAACCGGCCTTCCCATGCTCGGCCTCAATACGGCCCGCGGCAATGTCGCGGCTGGCGACAACGGCCTCGCGGCCATTCCAGGGCGTGAGGAAGAAGCTCTCCTGCTCATCAACCAGGCGATCGACTATGCAGCCGCCATCGGAGCGCAAAATGTGCATGTGATGGCTGGCAAGGCTGGTGGCGCCGAGGCGCGTGCCACCTTCATCGCCAATTTGCGCTATGCCTGCGAAAACGCCGATAAGGTCGGCGTGACCGTGCTGATCGAACCGCTGAACCATCGTGATGCACCAAGCTATTTCCTGCAGACGGCCGATCAGGCGCTCGACATCATAGCTGCGGTCGGCGACGCGAACCTCAAACTGATGTTCGACTGCTATCACATCCAGATCATGCAGGGTGACCTCACGCACAGGCTGCAGGCCCACTTGCCTGCAATCGGCCATATCCAGATCGCCGCCGTTCCGGACCGGCGCGAGCCGGATCACGGAGAGATCGACTACCGCCACATTCTCCGCTTTCTGGAAAGCCTCGGCTATGACAAGCCGATCGGCGCGGAATATCGGCCGGCGACTACGACGGACGCAGGGCTTGCCTGGCTGCAGGCATACAGATGAAAAGGTGACCGGCATCCCCGATGCCGGACGGCCATCGAAGACATTCGCTCGGGAATGATCCCGAAGACCGATATCAGCCTGGAGCGGTTCAGCTTTTCACTGAATCCGTGAACCGCCTCGTCTGTTTGTTTCTCGCAATTCCGGACGGAAAACCGCTACGCACTTTTCCTGGAATTGCTCTATTGGGAGGAAAATCCGATATGCATGTTTTGATCCTGGGTGCTGCGGGCATGGTCGGCCGCAAGCTTGTCAACCGCATCGCCGCCGAGCCGAAAGTTTTCGGCAAGACCATCGATCGCCTGACGCTGGTCGATGCCTTCCAGCCGTCGGCACCGGAGGCGCTGGCATCCATATCGAACACCCTGACGGTCGACCTTGCGACATCAGGCGCTGCCGAGAAGCTCATCGAAGACCGGCCGGATATGATCTTTCATCTCGCGGCCATCGTCTCCGGCGAAGCCGAGGCCGATTTCGACAAGGGGTATTCCGTCAATCTCGACGGCACGCGGGCGCTCTTCGAGGCCATTCGCCAGCAAGGCCTGAAATCCGCTTATACCCCACGCGTCATCTTCGCCTCCTCCATCGCCGTGTTCGGCACTCCCTTTCCCGAGGTCATCGGCGACGAATTCCTGACCGCGCCGCTGACGAGCTACGGCACGCAGAAGGCGATTGCAGAACTCCTGCTTGCCGATTATTCGCGTCGCGGCATTTTCGATGGCATCGGCATCAGATTGCCGACCATCTGCGTGCGCCCCGGCGCCCCGAACAAAGCGGCTTCCGGCTTCTTCTCCAACATCCTGCGCGAACCGCTTGTCGGCAGGCAAGCCATCCTGCCCGTTAGCGATACGGTGCGTCACTGGTTTGCGAGTCCGCGCTCGGCGGTTGGCTTCTTCGTGCATGCTGCAACGCTCGATACGGCGAAGGTCGGGCCGCGACGCAATCTCACCATGCCCGGGCTCTCGGCACTCGTTTCCGATGAGATCGATGCACTCCGCCGCGTCGGCGGCGACAAGGCAGTTGCGCTGATCCGCCGCGAACCCGATCCGGTGATCGAGGGCATCGTTTCCGGTTGGGCGACGCAATTCGACGCCAAGCGGGCGAGCGATCTCGGCTTCAAGGCAGAACAGAGCTTCGACGAAATCCTGCAAGCACATATCGAAGACGAACTTGACGGGAGGGTTGCATGACGGAGGTGTCATCGAACGCACAAGACGCAATCGCGCTGGTGACCGGCGGCGGCACGGGCATCGGCCGCGCCATCGCCAAGGCGCTCGGCTCGGCGGGCTTCAAGGTCGTCATCTCGGGGCGCAGGGTTGACGTTCTCGAAAAAGCTGCCCGTGAGCTTTCGGAGGAGACCGGGGCGGAATTTCTTGCGGCTGCGGCCGATGTCAGCGATCCCATTTCGGTTCGCAGCCTCTTCGATGCCATCGCCGGTCGATATGGCCGCCTCGACCTTCTGGTCAACAATGCCGGCATGGGCCTGCCGGCCGTGCCGATGGAGGAGTTGAGCTTCGAGCAATGGAACGCCATTCTCGGTGCGAACCTGACGGGCGCGTTCCTCTGCACGCAGCAGGCCTTCCGCCTGATGAAATCCCAGGTGCCGCAAGGCGGCCGCATCATCAATAACGGCTCGATCTCGGCAACGACGCCGCGACCGCATTCCGCACCCTATACGGCCACGAAGCACGCCATTACAGGCCTGACGAAATCGACGGCGCTCGACGGCCGTCCCTTCGATATCGCCTGCGGCCAGATCGATATCGGCAATGCCGCCACCGATATGACGGCGCGGATGAGCGCCGGCGTGCTGCAGGCGAATGGTGAGACCGCCGCCGAACCGACGATCTCGGCCGAGCATGTCGCCCGCGCCGTCGTCTACATGGCGACGCTGCCGCTCGATGCCAATGTGCTCTCAATGACCGTCATGGCAACGAAGATGCCGCTCGTCGGCAGGGGGTAAACAAACAATCGGCAGCGTCGTGAATACGGCGCTGCCGACATTATACGTTCGCGTCTTCGCTTAGATGGCCGGCCGTGCCGACGGTTTCACCTGCCTGCGCTCGATCAGACCACCGACACTGAAGATCAAGACCTCGATCTCGGTGTCGATCTTGTCGCCATCGAGCAGACGGACGACGTCGTCTATGCCGGATACGGCATGGCCGTCGATGGCAAGCAGATAGTCACCCTCCTGCAGCCCGCCCTTTTCGGCGGGACTATCCTTTTCGACACGACGCAAACGCACCGCCGTCGAATGGGTGACGCCAGCTTCCAGCGCGATCCGCCGATGCAGCTCAACCGTATCGGCGGCGATGCCGATATAGGCGCGCCTGACATGGCCGAAACGCAAGATTTCGGACACCACATGCTTGGCCGTGTTGGAGGCGACCGAGAATGCGATGCTCTGCGCGCCCTGGATGACGGCGGTATTGACGCCGATCACCTCGCCCGCGGACGAAACCAGCGGACCGCCGGAATTTCCGGGGTTGAGCGCCGCATCCGTCTGGATGATGTCCTCCATCAGCCGCCCGCTCGCTGCACGCATGGAGCGGCCAAGCGCCGAGACGATGCCGGCGGTGACGGTCCATTCGAAACCAAGCGGATTGCCGATGGCGATCGCGATGTGACCGCGCTTCAGCGATTTGGAATCCCCGAGTCTCGCCCAATTGCCCGGCCAGTCATTGGCGCGAATGAGCGCAAGATCAGTATCCGGATCGCGTCCGAGCACCCTTCCCTCGACGGTCGCCCCTTCCGGGGTCTTGATGCGCACGGCCTTGGCGTCGTCGACAACGTGATTGTTTGTCACGACCAGGCCATCCGGCGAAATGGCGAAGCCGGAACCATGTCCGGCGCGGCCGCCCAAACGCTCGATCCGGCTGACGGCCGGCCCGACGAGATCGACGGCACTCGATACCGATTGAGAATAGGCATCCAGCAGCCCGGCATCGGATGACGGCTGGATGTCACGATCAATGAAGCCCATGAAAACTCCTAGGACGCAAACGCGTCACATAGAGGAACGGCAGCAACTGTTGGAAGGCAGGAGGCTGTCAGTTCGACAGATTGAAGTGGTGACTATTCAAATGAGATGTCACCCTATCGAGTTCAAGAGCCGACCGAACACCCACCTTTCGTCGACCGAAATCAGCTTTTGTCTTGCCGCAGCAGCCGCTCGAGTTCCCGCTCCTGCATCTCGATGGCTTGCGTGACGAAGCGCAAGACCACCTGCTTTTCCGCCTCGGAAAACTGTTTGAGCATCTGCGCGCCGGCCTGCGCGATTGGGCCATAGGCTTCGCGTCCCAGCCTGATCGCCTTCTCGGAGGGCGCCACCAGCACGCGACGCCGGTCATTCGGATCGGGAACGCGGTGGAGAAGGTCGCGCGCCGAAAGGCGATCGATCAAGGCCGTAACCGACGGAGGCGCAAGGCCGATAGCTTTGGCGACGGCGTTCGCAGGTTGCGGCGCGCGCATGATCACGCTGAGGCAGCGCCGCTCGGCGCTATTGAGCCCATGCAGCTTGCCGAAGGTTTCGTCGAAACTCTCTGTCGCCTCCTGCCAGCGCATGCAGGCATGGCTGATGGCTTCCACGAGACGATGCTCATCTTCATTTGACTTTTCTTCGATCATCGAATAATTCATTTATTAAACTATTAGAAGGAAGAAACAATGTGCCCCATTGAAGACCGCGCTGCAACCATTAAACGAGCAGCAAACCCAGAGGTGACGATCGGCATATGCGGCGCCGGCATTGGTGGACTTGTGCTTGCGCTGCGGCTGGCAAGGCTCGGCTTTCGTCCGATACTGTTCGAAGCCCGCTCCAGAGAGGCCGCCTTGTCCGAAGGAGAATTTCTGACGCTCGCTTCCAACGGCATGAACGGGCTGCGAGCAGTGGACTGCTACGAAGAAGTATTGCGCCAGGGATTGGAGACCCGCGCCATCGAGCTCTGCAATGCGCGCGGCAAAAGGCTTGCACTCGTCGACCAGAGCGACCATTTGGCGACATTCGGCACGCCCGCCGTTACCATCAAGCGCGGCGTTCTCACAGGCATCCTGATCGAGAAGTGCCAGGCTGAGGGCATCGTCGTGCAATTTGGCCGGCGCTTGACCAAGGTCGACAATCATGCGCATGCGGTAACGCTCAACTTCTCCGAAGGGACCGGTCTTGCTGTTGACCTGCTCGTCGCCGCCGACGGACTGCGATCCTTCGTCCGCACGCAAATATTTCCGGATTATCCCCTGCCGCAATTTACCGGCCTGATCGGCACAGGCGGCATTATTGACGCCGATATACCGGATACGGATGGCGTGATGCGCATGACATTCGGCGAGCAAGCCTTCTTCGGCTATATCAAAACCGCATCGCATCCCGTCTACTGGTTCGATTCCTTCCCCGCCGATACGCCCGATGCGGTACGCGCACTGGAACCGACAGCACTGGCCGCTCATGTTCGCCAGATGCATGCCGACGATCCCGAACCCAACAGATCGATCCTTCAGGCGATCGGTCAGATCGAACGCAGCTATCCCATCTTCGACATGCCGCAGCTTCCGGTCTGGTCGAGCGGACGGGTGGTGTTGCTCGGCGACGCCGCGCATGCCATCGGCCCGCATGCCGGCCAGGGTGCCTCGATGGCCATAGAGGATGCCGTGGTCCTTTCATCCTGTCTGGCGGATACGCTCGACTACGGCGCTGCCTTTGCCCGTTATGAGACCTTGCGGCGCCCACGCATTGCCCGCGTGGTGAAGCTCACCCGGCAAAATGCTTCCAGGAAACGAAAAAACAGTCGGCTCAGCCTGTTTCTGAGAGATCTGCTTCTGCCTCTGTTCATTCCAATGAGTGTCAGAGCCAACCGCAAATTGTTCGCATATCGGGTCGATCTCGATCCGTTGGAGGCAAATCACTCGGTCGAAGGCGGTCGCAGGCAAGCCGCCTGACGCATGGTTCGGCCCGGCGGAGACCAAAGACCGACCGCGGAAGAGCTGGGTTGGCCGGGTGGGAAATGCCGCTTAATCCCGCGACCTGCCGGGGGAACGGGGCTATTTGCGCGGCCAAGCCAGCCTGCTCCGGTTCGCAATGTAGAACACCACCGCGATGAACATTCCCGATCCGATCAGATCGAGCCGGTGACGCCCGAAGAGGAAGAGGCCGAGAAGTGCGAGCCCGATCGAGGACAGGATCAAGAAAAGCGAGGGCGCGACGCTCGTGATGCGCGTTCTCGTCTCGCCTTCGGCCTCGACGCCATCGCCGGTAATGTGACCGCTGGAGCCGGCCAGCTTGTTGCCGAGACTGATCGTCACCTGCCCCCTCCTCGTACCGACCTTGCCTTTGGTGGTGTTTCTCGAGGTCAGCAGCACGAGTGCCATCGATATGACCATGCTGGCGAACGCCCAGGAGAAAACCGTGCATGCCGCCATGGCGGTCGCATTGGCATAGATTCGGTAGAGGTAAAGGGCCAAAGCTCCCATCCCGATAGCGATGGCAAGAAACAAGGAACCGACAATCAGGAATGTGATCCTGCCGGACAGTTGCGTTTCGCCTTCCACGTGGCCTCCCCATCGACATCCATCTGCTCAGACTGTGCAAATTAGGAGGATACCCACGATCTTCAAATGCCGGCGCGATATTCGGCCCAGTTTGGCTGCACGCCGGCATGATCTTTACGAAGCCGCGAGCAGCCATAGTTAGCTGATGTGTCGTGTGATGGAGGTACTCATGAAGATAGCAATATCCGTTTCGGCGATGATCATCATCGGCCTTTCTGCCATACCTGTCGAAGCTGCAGGGATCGATTGCGCAAAGCCGGGCTCGCCAAGCGACCATATGATCTGTCAGGATAAATCGCTGCTTGCCCGCGATGCGATTGTGGGGGATCTCTATGCCGCCGCACTGAAACGCGATGATGCCGACAAGATCCGGGAACGGCAACGGCGCTGGATTACCAAAGTGCAGTCCTGCGGCGATGCGGCATGCGCCCGGCAGGCTTATGACGACCAGATTGCGTCTCTCTTGAGGACCAAGGGCGGGCAAAGCGCTTCGACGGATTTCCAGTCGAACAGCGCCGACGGCAATGAGGGCCACCTTGCCATCTTCGGACCGGTCGATGGTCTCCTCGCAGTTTCACTCTCCTCGACCTTCGTCGGCCCTGGCGGAGCAGATGCCGGCGATGTCAATGCCGACGGTCTCGACGGTGTCGTACCCCTGGCGAAAGAACATGCTGAACTCTCCAGAGACGCGTGCAAGATCGACCTCGATCGCCTCAACACAAAGACCTGGCACGTGTCGCAGGCGGGTGTGTGCGATTTCGCCGCCGGTGTAACCCTGCAGGGTACCTATCGCAAACAGTGACATGGTTGATGCGAAGCGAGGATGCGCTATCCTCGCCCGCAATTATAGGCCTCACTAGTCCTGAGCATTTCCTCTTATATCGCTGACATCGCCCGCACTGACGGGGGCTGCCGCATTGCCCCAGCTGTTGCGGACATAGGTCAGCACGTCGCTAACCTGCTGATCATTGAGTCTCCAGGCAAAGGACGGCATGGCCGGGGTTGTTTGCTTGGACGAGGTATGAACAGCCTGGCTTCCCGCCAGAACGACATGGGCAAGCGTTTCCGCACTTGACTGCAGGACAAGACTGTTGCCAGCCAGCGCCGGAAACAGCGGCATGGCACCCTTTCCATCCATGCCGTGGCACGCGGAACAGGTGTCGTGATAGATTGCGGCGCCCGCCACCATGCGTCCGTCATCCGCCTTCAGCGGCGCGGGCTTATCCGAGGAACCCGCTGAAAGGCTCTTCAGATAGACCGCAATCGCCTTCAGGTCGGCATCCTTCATCTGCGAGGTCGACTGCGCGATGGCCTCCGCCATCGGCCCCGAGGCAATGGTCTTATCCGTCGAGCCCGTTTTCAGATAGGTGACGATGTCGTCCTCGCTCCAGGCGCCAATGCCGATATGCGGGTCGCCGGTGATGTTCGGAGCATACCAGCCCTGCAGCGAAGCGCCCTGCAGGAATTGAGAGTCCTTGTCGGCCCCGAGGAAGGATTTGGGCGAATGGCACGTCGCGCAATGCCCTGGCCCCTGGACGAGATAGGCACCCCTATTCCATTCGGCCGTCTGCGTCTCGTCCGGCACGAAAGGCGCGGGATCGAAATTGAGGAGATTCCATCCCCACATGGATAGCCGGATATTGAGCGGAAACGGCAGTTGATTGGCGACGACCTTGTTCTTCACCGGTTGCAGCGTGGTCAGATAGGCCCACATCTCGGAGAGATCTTTGTCCGACATCTTGCTATAGGCCGGATAGGGCATGGCCGGATAGAGCCGGATGCCATCATGGCCGGTACCGGTCTTCATCATGCGGATGAAATCGGCCTCACTCCAGTTGCCGATGCCGGTTTCCCTGTCCGGTGTGATGTTCGGCGGCACCAGGGCGCCGAATGGCGTCTGCAAGGGCTCGCCGCCGGCAAAAGGCTGTCCGCCCTGCTTCGTGTGACAGGCCGAACAGTCGCCGAGAACGGCCTGATAGCGGCCATTGATAACGCGATCCGCGAGATCCGTGGAATCTGCAAAAGCGGTACTGGCGGATGCCGAGAGGGCACCGAATGCGATCAGAATGGAGAGCTTCTTCATCATGCTGACACCAGGGGAGCACCGGGGTTGCGGAGATATTTGTTGCGGATCGCATCGGCTGCGACAAAGGCCAGGGCACCGACCGTTCCCGTCGGGTTCTTGCCGGCATTGTGCGCAAAGGCGGAGGCACCGATGACGAACAGGTTCGGCACATCCCAGTTCTGCAGGTAACGGTTGACCGCACTGGTTTTCGGATCGCCCCCCATGATCGCGCCGCCGGTATTGTGCGTGCTCTGATAGGGCACCGAATCCCAGCCCTTCTTGCGCCGGGCGGCGTTGTACTGGCGCGCACCCAGCGTCCTGGCGATATCCTCCATCCGATCGGAAACATAATTGGACATCTTCAGATCATTGTCTGGAAAATCGAAGGTGATGCGCAGCAATGGCCGTCCAAAACGATCCTTATAGGTCGGATCGAGATCGAGATAATTGCCCTGCGTCGGATAGCTCGAACCCTGTGAGCTGTAGGTCATGGTGCTCTTGTAGGCTTGGGTGGTCGCAGCTTTCCATTTCGATCCCCAACGCGGCGTACCGGGAGGCACAGGGCGCATGGCGATCGGCCTGCCGTTTGTGGGAATGCAGTTGATCCCGGCCCCGCCGACGAAATCGACAGACCCATGATCGAAGGCATCGCCATTGAAATCATCGACGGTCTGGCCGAGCGCGCCGGAAGCGATGAAGGGATTGAAATTCTTGTCGTCGAAGAAAACCTGCATGCCTGCATTGGTCTGGTAACAGTAATTGCGCCCCACCACGCCCTCGCCGCTATTCGGATCATAGGGCTTGCCGATGCCCGACAGCAGCATCAGACGCACATTGTGAAGACCGTAGGCGCATAGCAGCACCAAATCGGCGGGCTGGAAGAACTCTTCGTCGGACGTATCGACATAGGTGACACCCTTGGCCATCTTGCCTGAGCCGTCGAGATCGATGCGCAACACTTCGCTGTCCGTACGCAGCTCGAAATTCCTCTTCTTCATCAAGACGGGCAGGATCGTCGTCTGCGCGCTGGCCTTGGAATAGTTGGCGCAGCCGAAGCGTTCGCAGAAGCCGCAGAGGGTACATTCGCCCATCGCGATTCCAAGTGGATTGATGTAGGCCTTCGACAAGTTCGCCGACGGGGTCGGGAACGGGTGATAACCGAGCTTGCGCGCTGCGTCGGCAAAAAGGCTTGGCGCATAACTCATCTGCATCGGCGGCAACGGATAATCCCGTGCACGCGGATCCTCGAAGGGATTGCCGCCCTCCTGAATTTGTCCCTTGATGTTCCCGGCCTTGCCCGAAATACCGGCCAGATATTCGAACTTGTCGTAGTAGGGCTCCATCTCCTCGCCCGTTACGCCCCAATCCTGAAGCTGAAGGCCGTCGGACTTCGACGCACCATAACGCTCGGTCAGGTGGGATTTGATGCGAAAATCGCTGTCCCAGAAGCGCCAGGTATGGCCGTTCCAATGAACACCCGCCCCGCCGACGCCATTGCCGGGCAGAAAGGAGCCGTAGTCGCGCATCGGCAAGGCCGTCTGCGAGAGATTGTTGCGCATCGTCATCGCCTCGACGCGCGGCTGCAGGAAAAGGTCGCGCCGGATGCCGTAGCGCAGCTCGTCCTGCACATAGCCGATGTTGAAATCCGTTGCCGTGTCTCGCCAGGGACCACGCTCGATCGCGAGAACATCCAGTCCCTGTTCGGTCAACTCATGCGCGAGAATGGCACCGGTCCAGCCGAGACCGACGATAACGACATCTTTACGGGGAAGAATTTTTGTCATGGTTGGCCTCCTATTTTTCCGCCCAGAACGGCTGGCTTGCAATGGAAATCGGCGGATGCGGATAGGGCTCGTTGAACTTGCTGACATGGTCGCGATAATCGTATCGAGCGCCGGGAAAGCCCAGCATCTTCCACGAGGCCATATCCTTGTTGCCGCCATAGACCGGATCGGCGAAAAATCCCTCCATGACATTGCCGAGGATAACATTGAACAGGGCCTTGCCGTCGACATTGCCGTCGAGCTTGACCTTGCCTGCCTCCAGTTCCGTCAGGAAACCGTCCTGCTCTTCCGGGGGGAGGTCGGCGAAGGCCTTGCCGCCCTTGTTCTGCTTCAAATAGGCATCGACCGCCGCCAGACCCTTTCGATAGATCTGCGCCGGGTTATCCGCACCTTGATAGCCTTGCGTTGGCAAGCCGGGCAGGAACGGCCCCTGCGTATAGAGCCGGCTGGAATTGCCATAAGCCCCCGCCAACTGACGATCGAGATAAACGGCGCAGCCCGCTTCCTTGCCGCCGATGCTGAGATTGTCGGCAGGGATCATGCGATCCGCGATTGCCTCGATGGTGCGCCCCTCCTGTTCGCTAAAGAATTTCCAGCCACCCGGCATCACCTGCCTTGGCGGATCGGCTGCATAGGAGGTCCAGGGAAGATTGCCGCCCTGATATGATCGCGCCAATACCGGGCCGGCGCTTCCGGCAAGGACGGTCAAGGCAACAGACGAAAGGAAATGGCGCCGCGACAGGCGCTTTGGACAGAGTTCAGACACTGGGGGCCCCGATTGGCAAGATGATGCAAGCTATCTTCGATCGAACATCGCAAACGTCACCGGCCGCCATCGCAGTCATCCAGCGCGGGGCGTCCGGCAGGAATGCACGGCATCGGCAGAGCGCCGATTCCACCCTCAGTATACATCCCTACGTGACGAATCCCATACATAATATGAATCAAAATTCGACAAAACGACCCTCAAAACTTGAGATTACCCATTGATTTTTCAAGGAAAACAGGTTGACGTCGACATCCCCAGCGCCGCCTTGCCGACGCTGGAAAGATCAACGATGGTTAACCGGGCTTTACTTATCCGTTGGTTGCGACCAACGGCGCTGTCGGCTCAGCGCAGCGTAAGTTTGAAATGACGATCAGGAAAAATCAGCCGGGCCGATCGGGTCATGCAAATGACGGGAAGGCGGACTTCACAGCATCGCAATACAGTTGCATGCCAGGTCATCGCAGTGATGACCAACCTGTTCGATCCGGCCGCCAGCGACGGCCGGACTGCTTTGAGAAATCCTGAAATCGGGCGATCAGCCGCCGACCGCGTCGGAGGTGCACTTCTTGACGAAGCTCGTCTTGGCGGCACCGGCAAGCTTCTTCGATGCGGCCTGAGTATCGCAGGCGCTTGCGGCATCCTTCTCGCATTTCTTGGTAAAACTCGTCAAAGCGGCGCCTGCCAGCTTCTTGTCGGCGGCCTGTGCTTTACATGTCGCATCCGCTGCCATCGCACCGCCGGCGATGCAGGTCGAGACAATGGCTATTCCGAGCAGTCTGATCATCGAATTCCTCCGCGCTATCCCGGCAAAAGACCGGGTTAGCGGAGTCTAACGGAATGCCCGCCGGAGTAAAGATATGCGCCAATCATCCACGCAAAAGAAAAAGCGTTCTGTATTATCCCTCAAACGGCGCGGACCTGGCCCGCCCCGTCTTGAATCGATCGACAAAAGAATAGAAACTGCGCACAAAGGGGCAAGCAATGTCATGCGGCCACCCTCACCTCACGCACTGGCGAAGCGCGACAAGCAGCAACACGAACTGAGTGCTCCACTATCCTCTCATGAAGACTATTTCAGGCACGAATCTCGAACAGGCCAAATCTCACAACCGGCGCGTCGTGATCGAAGCCATTCGCACCAATGGCCCGATGTCGCGGGCCGCCATTGCCCGCGTGACGGCGCTGACCACGCAGACGGTTTCGAATATCGTGGAGGAACTCGCGCGTTCACATCTCCTGATCGCGACGGAGGCGCAGAAGATCGCCCGCGGTCAGCCGATTACGCCCTATATGATCAATCCGGCTGGCGCCTACTCCATCGGTTTGGAACTCGGGCGTCAGCGTGCGGCCGGCGTACTCACCGATCTGTCCGGCACGGTCTGCGCCCGCGTCGAATGCCATGTCGACAGGCCGGGACCGACCGAGGCAATGCCGGTCCTTGCCGAGATCGTCAGGGATCTGCAGGAAGCCTTCTCCTTTGATCGCGACCGGCTGCTCGGCGTCGGTATCGCCTTGCCCGGACGCTACGCCGATGGCGGCGTAACCTCGCTCAGCCCGCTCAACCTGCCGGGCTGGCAGGATTTCCCCGTTGCCAGCGAACTCGAACGCCTGATCGGCCTGCCCGTACTTGTCGAAAACGACGCCACGGCAGCAGCGATCGGCGAGCGGCTCTATGGCGTTGCCCGCGGCCTTGGCAGCTTCGTCTATCTCTTTCTTGCCGGTGACGGCGGCATTGGCGCCGGGATGTTTCTGGACGGCCATCTCTACAAGGGCAGCCGCGCCAATGCCGGCGAAATCGGCCATATCATCGTCGAACCGCATGGTAGGCTTTGCACCTGCGGCAAGCGCGGCTGCCTCGATCGCTATGTCTCGCCATCCGTCGCCTACGAGTGCCTGGGCATCGAGAATGCGCAGGAGCTCGACCCCGACGATCTGGATGCGCTGATCGCGGCAAACGGCCATGGCCTGACGACGTGGCTGGAACAAGCGGTACAGCCGCTGCGCCAGACGATCGACTTTCTCGAGCTTGCCTTCGATCCGCAGACGATCGTGCTTGGAGGCAGCGCGCCCACGTCCCTGATGACAGGGCTGGCCGAAAGCGTCGAACCGCTCCACATCCCAGTCAACCCAACGGAAGAGCGCACCATTCCGCGTCTGATGATCGGCGCCAGCGGCAAGGACACCGCTATTTTAGGTGCGGCCGCTCTACCCATCTTTTCAGAAACCAATCCGCAGTTCGATGTCCTGCAGAAGCCATTGACGCATCGCGCCGTTACTCAGTCTTGAAAGACCGAGGAACGGTCTGCCGTGCGGTTCCACTTGCTTCACTCAGGCGCGACCACAAGGGTCGCGCCTGAGGGCCATGCATCAAGCTGTCAGAATTGATGCAGGCCGTATAGCAGCGGCATCGTGCCGACAAGCGCCTTGAACCGCTCCCAGGACTTTGCGGAGGGCTTCGTCCAGCCGGTTTCCGCCAGTGCCGAAAGACGCGGGAAGACCAGACGGTCGAAGATGGCGCGGTCGGTCATCGACTCCGACCAGATGCAGGCCTGAATACCGCGAAGCTTTTCTTTCTGGACATCCGTCCAGCCACCGATGGGATCGAAGTTGTAGAGCTTCTCCGGATCGGAATGGCCTGCCCAGCTTGCGCCAGGCTCGTCCCAATCCGGGCGCATCGCCATGTCGAGATAATAGACCTGGCCCGGGCAGACGACGATCTCATATCCGCGACCGGCAAGTTCCGCCGCCACTTCGACATTGCGCCAGCTGCAGAGATAGCTCTTGTCCTTGTTGATCCGGTCACCATGGGCAGCCTCTTCCCAGCCGCCCGTCACACAGCCCTTCGAGGCAAGAAATGTCTGGACGCGCTCCAGGAATTCCGCCTGCAGGAAGGCCGCGCCCGAGCCGTGAATATCGTCAGCTCCATGCGTATTGGTAATAACGTTCAGGCGCTTGGCATGGGCATCAGCAACGTCATCACCAGCGAGTTCTCGCAGCCGTGCCAGTGCCTCCGGCGAACCAGACCAGGCACCGAGTGGCACCTCGTCGGCGCCGATATGGATCGTTTTGAACGGGAAAAGCTCGATCAGCTCCGAGAGGATCGTCTCGATGACCTCATAGGTCTTTTCACGCGCCGGGTTGATACAGTTATCCGGGAAACCTTGAACCGAATAATAGCTGCCCGCCTCATTCGGATCGCGAAGCTCGGGGATTGCCTGCAGCATGGCGTAGCAATGACCGGGTATGTCGATCTCCGGCAGAACCTCGATGCCGAGACCCTTGGCATAGGAGACGATATCGCGCACGACGGCCTTGGTATAATAGCCGCCGGTGCGGGTTGGGCTGGAGCCGAGAAGCGGCGGCACCGGCAAGCCATGGCCGCGCCATGCGCCAATCTCGGTCAAAGCTGGATAGGCATCGATCTCGACACGCCAGGCTTCGTCATCCGACAGATGCCAATGGAAGCGGTTTAGCTTGTTCCAAGCCAGCACCGCCATCAGCTTCTTGATTTCAGCCGAACCGTAGAATTGCCGTGCGACATCGAGGTGCAGGCCGCGCCAGCCCATGGCAGGCTCGTCGACGATCTCGCCGGCCGCGGGGAAATGGAATGCCTGCGGATGCAGACGCGCACCGCGCCAGATCTGGCCGATGGTGACGAGGCCATAGACGAAGCCGGTCTGCGCGCTCGCTTCGACCGCTATGGTTTCGGGCGAAAAGGCAATCCTATAGGCCTCGGCACCCAAGCCCTCGACATGGAGCAACTCCACCGGCACGGCACCTTCCGCCTCGGAACGGATCAGCCCTTCGGCTGAAAAGAGATGCTCGACAAGGGCCGTGAAGCTCTGAGCGGCAGCCTGTGCCTCCGGCCCCGCAACTTTCAAGACAAAGCCTGCGGGGAGCGGGCGCCGGGCGGAGACAGCGACGTGGTTCGGCCAGGGAATGATCGACAACGGTACCGGCGGATTGGACGGCACCGGGTACACCTCCGCGCCGCGCTTCAGCGGCGCATTGCTTGACGACGTGCGCGTCGGCTCCGTGCCGAGTGAAACCGTGGTGCCATCGGCAAATGCGAGATAGGCGCTGTTGGCGCCATCGTTCCAGTGGCGGAACTGCCAGCTCAGCGCACGAACGGTGATGGTCCACGTCTCGCCACCGGCGAGCACGAAACCTTCCGGCGGTTGAAATTCCGTGAAGTTGGAAAGCCGCTTGGTAACGGTAGCCCCTTCGACAATGCCGGCGGGATCGACACGGCCGGGGCCGCTAACGCAGAGCGTAAAGCCCGAAAGCGGCTCCGTCGACAGGTTCTTCAGCCGCAGCACATAGGAAAAATCCTTGTCGCCGACGGGTGGGTTCCAGGTGGTTTCAAGCCGCAGAGCCAGGGATCGCGGTGTGGACATGAGCATTCTTTCTTCCTGAAGATATCGTTCAAAGCTTGAGCATGCCGGCATAGATACCGGGTGCGGAATTGGGGATCTGGATCGCCCCGACCGTCTTCTCATAGAATTCCGAAGGGCCGACATCGCCGATGACGGTGTAGCCATAGCCTATGGCCTTTGCGTCATTGAGGCAGGCAAAGAGCAGCGCGCGGCCGATGCCGAGGCCGCGAACGCTTTCGTCGACGCCGGTCGGGCCGAAGAAGCCGCGCGCCGTCGCCTCATGGCAGGCAAAGCCGACAAGCTCGCGATTGCGTGTGGCGATGAAGCATGTCGGCGGCTGGCGGGTCATCGCGACCGTCGTCTCGCTCGCCCAGCCCTCGCTGAAATGCTTGCCGACCCAGCCGGTGATAACACGCAGTTCCGGCGGCAGAGCGCGCCGGATGGTGACATCAGCCTTCGCCATGCGCTCGGGCGACTGCGTGTCGACCGGTAAGGTCGATAGATTGACCAGATAATCCACAATGAGATCCTTTTAGTTCGATGCGACGAGCGCACGTATGAAATGATTGGGGCCGATCTGTTCGACGGCAGTCGAGATCGGCCGGCTGAGCGCGCGGATCTTTTCCGCCTGCTCGAGAAAGCGGGCGCTGCCACCGGTCACGAACCTGCGGCCGCCATCCGGCACAGCCGAAAGCAGAAGCTGCGTATAAGGGTGCCTGGGATTGGCGAGGACGGCATTGCTTTCGCCCCATTCCACCATCTGGCCGGCAAACATCACCACGACTTCTTCGGCGACATGGGCCGCCGTTGCGATATCGTGGGTGATGTAGAGCATGGCGAGATCGTTCTCCCGCTTTACCCGCGCCAGCAGGTCGAGGATGTCCTTACGGATCGAGACGTCGAGCATCGACGTCGGCTCGTCCGCGACAAGCACGCTCGGCGCGACCGCGAGCGCACGGGCGATGTTGACGCGCTGGCGTTGACCGCCGGACAGTTCGTGCGGAAACTTCTGGCGCGTGATCGAGGGATCGAGCCCGACGCTTTCCAGCAGCTTCGCTATATCCTGGTCCCGCTCGGCCTTCGGCTTGTCCCCGCCATGCAGCTGCAACGGTCTTGCAATGTGATGATTGATGGTGAAGGCCGGATTGAGCGAGGAGAATGGGTCCTGAAAGACCATCTGGACGTCCTTGCGGTACATCCGCTCGTCCTTGCCGGAACCCCGTGCGGTGCGGTCCTGGCCACGGAAGAGCAGCCTTCCGGCGGTCGGTTTGTCGAGCCGGGCGATGATGCGGGCGCATGTCGTCTTGCCGCAGCCGGATTCGCCGACCAGTGCCAGCGCCTTTCCGGCAAACAGCGAGAAGGAGACGCTCTTCAAGGCATGGACGGAGCCGAAATGGCGCTGGATATCATCGAGCCGGATGACGGGTTCTGCAGTTACGGCCTGTATCTGCGGTTTCATGCGAAAACTCCGGAAGAGTGAGCGCTGACTGGAAGCTGCGGAATGGCGTTCCAGAGCTTGCGCGTGTAGTCGTGAACGGGCGCCTGGCTGACCTGCGCGACATCGCCGACCTCGACCAGCTCGCCCTTCAGCATGACGCCGATACGGTGACAAAGCTGCGCCATCAGGTGCAGGTCGTGGGTGATGAACAGCACCGAGAAGCCATAGGTCTGCTGCAGGTCGAGAACCTGCTCCAGAATTTCCCTCTGCACGACAACATCGAGAGCCGTCGTCGGTTCGTCCATGATGATGAGTTCGGGACGCAGCGCCAGGCAGATGGCGATGACGATGCGCTGGCGCATGCCGCCGGAAAACTGGTGCGGGTAATCGCTGACGCGATGCGGGGGAATACCGACCAGCTTGAACATCTCTTCGGCACGCGCACGCGATTTCTGCCGTGAGCAACCGGTATGGCGATGCAGGACGTCATGGAACTGCGCCTCCACCCGCATCAGCGGATTGAGCGAATTCATGGCGCTCTGAAACACCATGCCGATACGCTTCCAGCGAATCCTCTGCAGCTCGCCTTCCGGCATTTTCAGCAGATCCTGACCATCAAGGCGGATGCTGCCGCCGCTGATCCAGGCCGGCGCCTTCGATAGCCTTGTGATCGCATAGGCGATCGTGCTCTTGCCGCAGCCGGATTCGCCGGCAAGGCCGAAGATCTCGCCGCGGCCGATGTTGAAGGATACATCCTTCACCGCTCGGAAATCGCCCTTGTCGAGCAGATAGTCGATGTTGAGGTGCTCGATTTCAAGCAGGTTGTCGCTCATTGCTCGCTCCTCATCATGCGATTGCGGGCACGCGTCAGGCGGAACCAGCGGGTCAGGGCCGGGCCGGAACGCAATTGCGGATTGGCGATTTCATCGAAGGTGAAGTTGATCAGCGCGAGACCGAGACCCGTGAGCGCGATGCCGATGGCCGGCACGCCGATATCCCACCAGGCGCCGACCATGATGGCCGAGGCATTCTGGGCGTTGTAGAGCATAGTGCCCCAAGTGACCTTCAGCGGATCGCCGAAGCCGAGATATTCGAGCGTCGTCTGCGCGACGATTGCATAGATGATGCTGCCGACCAGGTTGATGCCGATGAGCGGCGTCAGATTGGGCAGGATCTCGACGAAGATGATGCGCCAGGCCGGCTCGCCGATCATCTTGGCGGCGATGACGAAATCGCGATTGCGCAATGCCATCGTCTGCGAGCGGGTCATGCGCGCACCCCATGGCCAGGACGTCATGGCGATGATGATCATGATCGTCATCGGGCCGACCGTGCCCGCGAAGGAGGCAAGCAGGATGAGGAGCGGCATGTTCGGGATGACCAGCACGGCATTGGTGGCGAGGTCGAGTGCGGCGTCGGTCTTGCCGCCGGTATAGCCGGCGATGAGGCCGATGGCCGTGCCGATTATCGTAATGGCGATACCGGTAGCGAAGCCGACGGATAGCGAACTTCTGGCCCCCCAGACGAATTGCTTGTAGACGTCGCGGCCCATCTTGGTGGTGCCGAAGACGTGCTCGACGGATGGCGGCTGATGCGAGCGGCCGACGCGAGCGCCCGGCTCGCCGGGTGCGATGATCGGCGCAAAAATCGCCATCAGGCATAGTGCGGCGACGATGACGAAGCCGACAAGCGCCTTCTTCTGGCTGAAGATGGCTCGGAAGGAAAAGCTCATCGGCTGCCCTCCCGCAAACGCGGATCGACAAGACCGTAGAGGATGTCGACCAGGAAATTGGCGCCGAGGGTCGCGAGCGTCATCAGCAGCAATTGCCCCTGAATGACGGGATAGTCTCGCGCCACGCTAGCGGTAAACAATGTCAGGCCGAGACCGGGATAGTTGAAGACGATCTCGGTGACGATCGAACCGCCGAAGACGGCGCCGAGTATCAGCGCAAGATTGGTGAGGACAGGCAGCAGCGCATTGCGCGCACCATAGCCGAACATGACGGCGAGATTGCTGAGGCCCTTGGCCCGCCCCATCGTCACGTAATCCTCGCCAAGCACGACGATCATCGCCGAGCGCATGGTGGTCTGGAACTCGCCGATCAGGAATGGCGACAGCGTCAGCACCGGCAGGATGGCATGCACGAAAACGCTGCCGAAGAAGGTGAAATTGAAACCCGGATCGAGATTGGGATCATAGGCATATCCCACCGGGAACCAGCGCAGCGACACGGCAAAGACGAACAGCGTCGTGAGCGCAACAATGACGGGCGGTATCGAGAACAGGATCACGGCGAAGGGCGATACGACCGTATCGAACCGCCCGCCGCGCCTCCAGGCGGCCACAGCGCCGAGAATGACGCCAACGCACAGCGAAAAGATGATCGCCGTTACTACCAGGAAGATGGTCCACAGAGTGGCCCGGCTCAGCACCTGGACCACCGTCTGCGGGTAATATTTGACCGAAACGCCAAGGTCGAAGGTGGCAAGGCCTTTGAGATAGTCGAGGAACTGCATCATGATCGGCTGATCGATCTCGCCGAAACGGGCCTTGATCGCCTCCACGGCCGCGGGTGTGGCCCGCGGCCCGAGCTGGGCAACCATGGCGTCGACGGGACTCCCCGGCATAAGCCGGGGAAGAATGAAGTTCACGACGATCGCGAAGGCCAAGGCCACCGCATAGACGCCGAGGCGCCGGCTTGAAACACGCATGTCTGCTTCCTTCGCTGTGGTCTTATTGGACCGGCTTGAGACGCAGCAGATGCATGAGACGCATGCGGTTGTTGTCGTGATTTTCCGGGTTCATCACCGGCTCCTTGTCGGTGACCCAACCGGTGAAACGCTTGCTGGAATACTGATACCAGGTCGGGCCGTTGAAGACGGGAACGACCGGGAAATCATCGGCGATCAGAACCTGAATGTCGTTGAAGATCTTCTTATGATCACCATCGGAAGACGACTTCAGATATTGATCGAAGAGTGCATCGAGCTTCGGGTTGGAATAGCGCGGCGCGGAGACCGTGAGCTTGCCGGCATAGGCCGTCGACAGGCTCTGGTAATAGCCCTGGAACGGGGTGGCGCTATCGGCGCGCGAGTTCATGACGACATCGAAGCTGCCATCAAGAAGCTGCTTGCGCCACTGCTCGTATTCGGGCGTGGCGACGGAGGCATTGATGCCTGCCGCACGCAAGCCTTCGACGGCGATCTGCACGGCATCGATCCAGTCGGTCCAGCCGTTCGGCACGATGATCGGGAAGGTGATCGGCTTGCCACTCGGCGTGGTGCGGAAGCCATCGGCGCCCTTCTTGTAGCCGGCATCGTCGAGGATCTTGTTCGCCTTGTCGGTGTCGAAGCCCATGAAGGCGTCCTTGTCGCCTTCAGCAGCCTTGTTGCGCCAGCTTTCGAAGCGCGGTGGCAGGCCACTCGCATGCAGGTTGACGACCGGATAGCCGAAGCCGGCAATATCGACCATCGACTTGCGGTCCATCGCCAGGCTGAAGGCGTGGCGGAAATTGATATCCTTGAAGGCCTCGAGATTGCCGGCATTGCTCGACTTGAAGTTCATCTGGAAGGCGACGGTTTCCGCCGGCGGCTGCCAGTAGCCATTGTGCTGCGGGTCGAGCGCGACGAAAGTCTTGTCGATCTGCGGCAGGAATGAGCCGATCCAGTCGACAGTGCCTTCCGGAAGCAGCGCCAGCATCTGGTCGTTACCCGAAATCTGCGGCAGACGCAGGCAATCCACATGAAGCGACGCAGCATCCCAGTAGTTCGGGTTGCGGCACTGTTCGTAGACCTGCGGCGTGAAGCGGCGAACTTCGGTCATCGGGCCGGAGCCGACGGGCTTTTCATTCTTGAAGGCGACGGGATCGGCAACGCCCTTCCAGATATGCTCGGGCACGACCGCGAGATCGGCAAGCGATTCCGGGAATTCCGAATTCACGGCCTTGAGCTTGATCGTCACCTCTGTCGGCGACGGTGCTTCGACGGAGGCGACGGTCTGGCCAACGCCGACGGTATCGACGGCCGAGTTCTTCAGCATCAGGTCGATCGTGTACTTCACGTCGGCCGAGGTCAGCGGCTGGCCATCCGACCATTTCACGCCGGGGCGCAGCTCATAGGTGATCGACAGCAGATCATCGGAGAATTTGTAGCTGGTCGCCAGCCGCCAGACCGGCTTGCCGCCGTCATTGGCGTTGAAGATGACCAGTGGCTCGTAGATGAAATCCATCGTGCTCTGGCGGCGACCGGCCAGATCGAAGGGATTGAAGTTGCTGACCCAGCTGGTCTGCTCTTCGATGTGCATCGTCAACACGGATTCAGCCGCAGACACGATGCCAGCGCCGAATGCCAGCGAAGCGCCAAACGCCACTGCTGCCAATGATGTCCGTTGAAATAGATTGCGCAATGACTTTTTCCTCATTCCCATTTTCAGCCCCTCTTGCTGTTTTGGAGTAGTCAATCAAATTGATTTAATCGTGAGTTTTGAGACTCGTCAATCGCTGATTGGAAATCAACAGGCATTGATTTGGAGCTTCACGGGAATGTCTGAGACGTGCGAGAAGCGACCTCTCGCCACCGGTAATTGCGTGGAGATATCGAGGCTATGGCCTAGTGGCAGCAGAAAGCGAGCCGCGGTCACGCGGATCTGCGGCGTAGCGAAAAGTCGAGAAAATGGGATAGGATCCGGCGATGCCGAAACAGACATGCCGGCGGCATCGGGATTTGTAACTCAGATGCTCGGGAGAGAAATCATCCCATCTGCCGCGCGACGGATCGAGCAGAATGATGGGAATCGGGATTGCGATGCAGCAAGGGCCGCACCGCAATCAAAACCGTAAACTGTGCTCGCTCAGTCCAGCGGCTTGTAGGCGATGACGTCCATTTCGACCTTCACGTCGACCATCATCGGCGATTGCACGGTCGAGCGTGCGGGCGGATGATCGATGAAATGCTTCTCGAAGACGGCGTTGAAGCTCGAGAAATCGCGAGCATCATCCAGCCACACGTTGACCTTTACCACGTGCTCGAGCGTGCAATCGGCAAGAGCAAGAACATCCTTGATATTGGCGATGACCTGCTCGGTCTGCGTGACGATGTTGCCCGTGATGATTTCACCGTTGATCGTCGGAACCTGGCCCGAGACATAGACGAAGTCACCTGCCCTGACGGCCTTTGCGAAGGGGCGACGCTGGCCGCCGGCCTGGCTGTCGGCGACATCGAAACGGATCAGCTTGTTCTTGCTCATGATATGTTCGGTCTCTCTCTGTTGTCGAAAGCCGCGTCGCCATCGCCCCATCGTGAAGGGGCACAAACGCCGGCTTTCCTTGCGTCCTCCTTATCTGCCGCAACGCTGCCACGCTAGATCGTTTCGTGTCATTCCTCGCGTAGTTTCGTACACGGCAGATACGGCTCACCCGAAACAAGAGGTTTAGCTTCCCGGGAAGTGACGCTGATTCAAGGTGTTATGGCAGAATCTTCCAACAAGCTTAAACCGACCATTGAGATGCGGCGACTGGAAGGTCTCGCTTATGCCGGCAGCTAAGCAACGGCTTTCAGCTCAGCTTTCCCTCTCATCCGATAGTGGAAGCCAGTGATACAAGGCTGCCGTCGTCATCGCTGCGGTTGAAACCGCATCTCGATATTTCTGCTTCGCAATATCTCGGACATGAAGGGGTCGGCTTCTCAAGCATTCGCCAGCAAGAGCTATAATTCCCGCCCGGCAATTCCCGGGCGCCCTTCCGCTATCTGCCGTGTAAGGCTGCTGTCAGCTGTATTGGTCATGTTCGCTTCCGGAAAGTGGCGCTGCTGCTTCGATCTTGAAGTGGATGAAGGCATGAATGATGCAAGACTGACCGCGGATTCGCTGAGAGTATTTTTGATCAACCTGGACCGCGCGGATGATCGTTTGACCGCTATGCGTGCAAAGCTGGAGCAAGTCGGCCTTCGGTTCGAACGCGTGGCCGCGGTCGATGGGAGCTCGATCGATTTTCCGACGCCGGAGTTCAGCGAGTTCTCGTTTCGCTTCATGCACGGTCGCCGGCGCAACCCCGGAGAGGTCGGCTGCTATCTGAGCCATGTGGAATGTGCTCGGCGGTTGCTTGCCTCGCAAGGCGAGTTCGCTCTGGTCCTTGAGGACGATCTCGAATTCCCATCTGATATCGTCGATATTATCGAGGCAGCACTGAGGCGGAGAGCACAGTGGGATATTCTGCGCCTGTCGACCGTGAGCAGCGGCAGGAAGTTCGGCGTCTGCAAGCTCACCGAGAGCCGCAGCCTGGCGATCGCCTTGACCCGGGAAAAGGGATCGGGCGCCTACCTCATCAACCGGCGGGCCGCCCGATGGTTCGTCGAAAAGCTCCTGCCGATGCGACTGCCGTTCGATCTCGCCTTCGATCTCGAATTCTTCCAGGGTCTTACGTCAGCTTTCGTGACCCCCGTTCCCATCAATCAGCAACTCGATCTGCCGTCGCAAATCCAGGGCATACTGCCGCTGAGGCGCTACCATCGATCCCGCGCGCATTATCTGACCGTGATGCCCTTTCGGGTCTTCGTCGAAACTAGCCGGCTGTTCTTTCGGCTATCCCGATTGACGGGCCTCCTCTTGCGAGACCGCGTCAGCGCCATGAGAAGCGAACACCGCACAATCAATGCAGGAGCCATCAATTTGCTCAACACGACACGTCTCCGCGATCCGCATTAAAGCGCGCCTATCATTGCTGAATCCAGCCTCGCGCCATCATCTCAGCCAGTCTGCCGGCAGACATCGCGTCCTTTTGTCGACCCCGGCATGATTGCCTTTCGCCCCCCGAGCCTGATATGACGGAGCATATTTCGTCATATGATTGATTGACGTTCAGGAGGAGTCGTCATGGCAGAACTCGCGCAATCGCTTGCGTCCATTCGCATTCCCGATCTTGCCGGCAAAAGAGTATTGATAACGGGCGCTTCAACCGGCATCGGCGCTGCCGTGGCACGCGCCTTTGCCGCACAGGGCATGAAGATCGGCCTGCACTTCAATGCGAGCCGCGAGCCGGCGGAAAAGCTGGCCGAGGAAATCAAGGCTGGCGGAGGAACAGTGCATCTCATCCAGGGCGACGTCTCCCGAGATGGCGAGACCGAACGTGTGGTCAAGGACGCAGCCGAAGCTTTGGGCGGCCTGGACGGCCTGGTCAACAATGCCGGCGGCATGCTGGGACGGCTTCCTACCGCCGATATGACGGATGCGCATTACGAGCGGGTGATGAACCTCAACGCCCGCTCCGTGCTTGCGGCGACCCGTGCCGCTCATCCTCATCTCAAGAAGCAGGGCGGCTTCGTCATCAACACGACCTCGATCGCCGCGCGCAATGGCGGCGGCAACGGTGCGATCCTCTATGCGGCTTCCAAAGGCTTCGTCTCGACCATTACCCATGGCCACGCCAAGGAATTCGTCAACGACAAGATCCGCGTCAACGCGGTAGCACCCGGTGTTATCGCGACGCCATTCCACGAGCGCTACACCAACGACGAGCAGATGGAGCTGCAGCGCAAAACGATCCCCATGGGCTTTGTCGGCACGTCGGAAGATTGTGTCGGCGCCTACCTCTTCCTCGCCTCTCCGACGCTGTCCGGCTACATCACCGGCCAGATCATCGAGGTCAATGGCGGTCAGCTCATGCCGTAAGACACGGCCATCGGTCGCTTTGTGTGCCGGGCAATGCTAGTCTTGCCCGGCACGACGCCTTCGCGTCGCAGAAGATGGAGCGCATGCAGATGGCAAGGACGCCCATTCCCGACGGCATCACGACGTCAGTCGAATTGACCCATCCGGAACGAATCTACTGGCCCGGCGATGAGATCAGCAAGCAGGACCTTCTTGATTACTACGCCCTGGCCTGGCGGCGAATGACGCCTTTCGTCGTCAACCGTCCCCTCGCCCTCCTGCGGTGTCCGGATGGTATCGATGGACCGCGCTTCTTCCAGAAACATGCCTGGAAAGGCATCAACCCGCATATAGAGGAGATTGCCGACCCAGAAGACAAAGACGCTGCAAAGCTCCTGAAGATTGGGGATTTCGATGGTCTGGCAGCCCTTGTCCAATCTGCCGCGCTGGAAATTCACCCCTGGGGCACGACGACGGATCATTGGGAAAAGCCCGACATGATCGTCATGGACCTCGACCCCGGCGAGGATGTCGTCTGGAGCAAGGTCGTGACCGCGGCGAAAGAGATCAGGGAGCGCTTTTCGACCCTGGGGCTCAACTCCTTCGTCAAGACTTCCGGCGGCAAGGGCTTGCATGTGGTCGCATCCGTCAAGCCGCAGGCGACCTGGCCGCAGGTCAAGGATGCTGCCGAAGCAATCGCCCATGCAATGAGTGCCGATAGCCCGGAAACATATTTGTCTGTCGCCAGCAAAGCGAAGCGGGCGGGCCATATCTTCATCGATTATCTGCGCAACGGTCGCGGCAATACTGCCGTGGCCCCCTATTCGACACGCGCAAGAAAGGGCGCCGCCATTTCGATGCCGGTCAATTGGGAGGAGCTGGACGACAGGATCGGGCCGTCATCCTTTACCGTCAGGAATGCAGCATCGTGTCTCGGCCAATCGAGCACGGATCCCTGGGCCGATTTTTTCAAGGCGGCATCGCCGCTCAAGGTTTGACGCTACGCCAGAAACGGGATCAGCGCCGGCGTGCTGGCCTTATAGTCGGCATAGGCCGAGCCGAACGTCTCATTCATCCAGCTTTCCTCGATTTGCACGCGGCGCAATACGGCATAGAGCACCGCGATGATCGCAAGGACGGCCGCGATGTCACCACGCGCAATTGCCGAGCCGATAATGGCTAGCATCAGACCGGAATAGATCGGGTGCCGCACAAGCGCATAGGGACCGGAGCGAATGAGCGCGTGATCCTCCTTGAGAGTGATCACGCCACTCCAGTTGCGCCCGATGTGATAGCGAGCCCAGACAGCGAAACCGAGACCGATGAAGGTCAGAGCCGCGCCAATCGTGTAGGATGTGAGATCCTGTGGGATGAGGCGAAACCGCAAGGGACCCAGCCAGGATGGATTGACCGCAAGAAGGAAAGCGCCGATCCAGATCGGCACGGTATTGCCGAGCCGCGACAGCGGGTCCTCCCGTCGCACGCTCCTCTTGACGCTGAATGAAGCGAAAAGCCAGATCAGCAACCAGACGATCCAGCATGCGGGAATGAATAGATAGATGAGCATCACTCACGCCATATCTCTGTCCAGTTCCGGATAGCGCCGGAAAATGCCGTTCTCATTGAAGGGAATGCGGCGATCGGACTGAAGATAGCGAGCAATGTTGGGCCGTTTCATGACAGCTCCATGCAGCGCAGTCAGATGCGGATATCGGCGATCCAGATGTACCGTCGCGCGGGGGAAGGCATAGCACAGCCCCTCATAGACCTGAAACAGCGAGAGATCGACATAGGTCAATTCACCGCCGAAGATATGGCTCGGCCCATCGGGGTTCTGCTGAAGCACTTTCTCGAAATAGCCGAAGAACTTGGGAATGCGGTTCTCGATGAATTCTGCAGCGCGCGCCTTGGCCTCTTGCTTCTGATCCTCGTAATATTTCGATGTCGCGATCGGGTGGTGCGTATCGTGTACCTCGGCGACGAGATCGGTGATCGTCAATTGCAGGCCGTTCAACACATGGCGCTTTCCTTCGTCCCTCGGCGCCAGACCGAGCTTCGGCCCGAGATACATCAGGATATTCGCCACATGCGGGATAATCAGATCACCGTCCTTCAGAAACGGCGGGGCAAATGGGAGGTCGAACTCGGACTTACCATCCATGATGGCGAACATGGCGGGCATCCCCTGCCCCTTGCTTGCCGGGCCACGACAAACATCGACATAGCCTGCGCCGGCTTCCTCCAGCGCCAGCCGGACGAATTCGCCGCGCCCCTGAATGCCATCCCAATAATAGAGTTCATAGGCCATTCGGTTTTCCCTCCCCGGAATTGAGAGCAATCAGCTGCAATGATCACCGCAGGACTGCAATTTAGCGTCGACATCGTGAAAGATAAGAGGCAATCGACGATTACAGGCGGAGGGATATGTACCGGAAGCCCTATGAACTTCATAGCGACCGCCCGATGGATCTCAACGATCGCATCCGGTTCTCACTAATGACTAGGAATGCGTATTGTGCTCGTGGCGTTTACGTGTCGCAGCCGCCTTCTTTGCAGAGGCGGAGCGCGCCGCGGCGGGTCGGCTTGCAGCGGCGCGTCCGCCGATCCTGCCGCCCTTTTCGGACGATTCGTGATTTTCGGAATGGCCGCGACCGGAGCCGGACTTCTTGCCACCGCCGCTTTCCTTGTTCACAGTCGCCCAGGCACGCCGCTCCGCCTCTTCCCGCGAAACGCCGCGGTCTTCATAGCCTTCCTCGATATGTTCGGCCTTACGCTTCTGCTTGTCGGTATAGGCGGATTTGTCTCCTCGGGGCATGATCTTTCTCCTTGCTGGGAAGAAAGACCAACCCGTCGTCAGGGAAAAGGTTCCGAGATTTGGCCGGAAGAATGGCGATTGCCGGATAGCAGATTGCTCGGCAGTATCCAGAAGCGCCGATCATGCCGTACAGCGACACGTTGCTTGGCGGAAGCGGGGAAAAAGACGCCGACCGAACGATCGATGATCAGAATGAGGACCAAAGCCGCCAGAAGATAGAGCGCAGCAAGCACGAGGAGAGATGTCATCGTACCACCTCCAAGCCGGCGGCAAGACACAAAGGCCCGTGCGCTGCAACGATCGCCGTAACAGTCATTTCCGGATCATCGACATAGCTACGACACATTGCTGAGCTCCCTTCGCAATCCGTAGCATCGATGTGTGACAACTATTTCGCGGATGAGAGCCAAATCACCGAAATTATTGCGAATATTCCGCCAGCTGCCATCTCGAAAAAGAGAGACGGCCCGATGTTGCCATCGAGCCGCTCCCATCTCCGCCACACCCCTATAGCTGACACATTCTATGCCTTTGCGGCTGCAGTCTTCTTCGATACCTTCTTTGCTGGCTTGGCCAACTTTTCCTCGGCGATAGCCGCCGCGGCGACTGCCGTCTTGCGTTTCGCCTTGGGCTTGACCTCGATCGTACCGCCGTTTGCTGCGGTTTCCTCAAGCACAATGCGCTCGCTGTTCGCCCGCGCCCAGTGCTCGACGTCGCGTCCGGAAGGATGGCCTTCTTCTTCCCATATGGCGTATGCGCGCTTCTTGATCCATTCGTCCCGAGATTCCAACATCTGCTGTTCTCCGTTCGCATCATTGAACAAGGTTTTGATGAACGACGCCCGTTCTTGAAACGCGGGCTTTGACGCCTCCCCCGAGCAGCCAAGACGCTATGGCTAGCGTTCTTCGGTCTCGACTCTCGAACCGCAGTGGCGCTTCAAACAAGAAACAGAAGTTACCGTGGGGGACGGTAGCGAAGCAGCCGAAGCACCCTAAGTATGATGCTGGTCAGAACGGGGTTCAATTAAAATTATCTAATAAGATGAGGTTTCGCACCGCTATTGATGACATCTTGACGATCGCCGACCCACTCATTGCAGCTTTTGCGGGCAAGGATATACTTGCATCATGATCGACCTCGTGGCTGCCCATTGGGGCCAAATTCTCGCCGTCCTGTCCATCGTGATGGGGGCGGCCGCTGCAATCCATGCAGCCATGACCAAAGAGGATGTCCGCGCCGCGATCGGCTGGGTCGGCGTCATCATCCTGTCGCCCATCATCGGTGCCATGCTCTATGCTGTCGCCGGCATCAATCGCATCCGCCGGGCCTCCCTCAGCTCGCAGCGCGACGCGCTCTTTCGCAAGGATGCGAATGGCGAGCTCTCCAGCTTCGACGCCGATGACGGCGAGGTGCGGCGGCGGTTCGGCGATCGCTTCGGCTCGATGAAGACGCTCGGCGACCGCGTCGTCCGCTACACGATGAGTACCGGCAATACGATCGAGATGCTGACGAATGGCGACGTTGCCTATGCCGCGATGAAAGCTGCAATCAACGGCGCCGAGCGCGGCATCCTGATGGAAACCTATATCTTCGATCGCGACCCGATCGGCCTCCGCATCGCCGATTCCCTGATTGCCGCGACCAAACGCGGTGTCAGCGTCCGCGTACTCATCGACGCCGTCGGCGCCCGCTATTCCGTGCCGAGCATCATGGGCTATCTGCGTGAAGGCGGCGTACAGGTCGACGTCTTCAATGGCAACGTCATCATCGGCCTCCGATTGCCCTATGCCAATCTGCGTACCCACCGAAAGATCCTCAGCATCGACGGGCGAATTGCCTTTACTGGTGGCATGAATATCCGCCAGGGCTTCACCCGCGAATTTGCCCACGAGCACAGCGCTCGCGACATGCATTTCTGCGTGACAGGTCCTGCAGTCGCCGATCTCTTCAATACGGCGGCCGAGGATTGGCGCTTCACCACGGGCGAGGTCCTGAACGGCGAGGAATGGCGGATTGCCGCGCCCTCCAACGAGCCTGGAGCGCCCGTTTTCATGCGGGTCGTTGCCTCTGGCCCGGATCGCAGCGTTGAGACCAATCACAAGATGCTGATAGGAGCGCTGTCGGTGGCGCATAAGTCCATCCGCATCATGTCGCCCTATTTCCTGCCGGATCGCGAGTTGATCAGCGCGCTGGTAACGGCGGCCCGGCGCGGCGTCGAGGTCGATATCGTCGTGCCGACGGCCAACAATCTCGTACTTGTCGACCGCGCCATGACGGCGCAATTCGACCAGATGCTGAAGAACTATTGCCGCATCTGGCGCGCCGAAGGCGCCTTCAACCATTCCAAGCTTTTGTCCATCGACGGTATCTGGGCCTATGTCGGCTCTTCCAATCTCGATCCACGGTCCCTGCGGCTTAATTTCGAGGTGGATCTCGAGGTACTCGATCGTGGCTTTGCCAGCACGATCGACGACCATATCGGCACGATCCTGGAAACGGCACATCCGGTAGACCTCGAAAAGCTGAGGGCGCGGCCGTTTGTCGTACGGCTTATCGAAAAGGTGCTCTGGCTTGGCTCACCCTATCTCTGACGACCGCACCGAGAGACTATCTGCCCTTGTCGCAGCCTTTTTACATGACAAGGCCAACGATCGCTTCTTATACTCTCTCCCACGTGCCCGACATGATCTGATCAAGGAACGGTCGACGGATAGATGCGAAAGAAGAAAGAAAGTCTCCGTGCGAGCATTCTGGAAAGCCTGAAGAACCGAAAGAAATCGCGCCCCAAACCGGCCGGCAGCAAGCCGGACCGCCCCGAAGGCACGTTGATCGCCTCCTACAATGTCCACAAATGCGTTGGCGCCGACCGCCGCTTCGATCCGGAACGAACTAGCCGCGTCATCCATGAAATCGATGCCGATGTCATCGGTCTGCAGGAAGCCGATACGCGTTTTGGAGAACGCACGGGCATCCTCGATCTGCGCCGGCTCGAACGCGAGACAGGCCTCATCCCCGTGCCGATCGCCGGCGTAACCAAGGCGCATGGCTGGCACGGCAATGTGGTTCTTTTCAAACAGGGCACGGTTCGTGATGTCCACCAGATCAATCTGCCGGGGCTCGAGCCGCGCGGCGCCTTGATCGCCGAACTGGAATTGGCTCGTGGCGGGAGCCTCAGGATCATCGCGGCGCATCTCGGCCTGCTGCATCGCTCGCGTGCGCAGCAGACGCGTCTGATCGTCGACCTCATGAACGACGGCAGCGAGACGCCGACCATCCTGCTGGGCGATCTCAACGAATGGCGCCTTGGCGACCGCTCGTCCCTCAATACCATCCAGAACGCGTTCGGGCCGCTACCGCCCGCCGTACCGAGCTTTCCCTCGTCACTTCCGCTTCTGGCTCTCGATCGCATCATGGCAAACCGCCGCGGCATGATCTCCGCAGTCGAAGTGCATGACTCGCCGCTGGCGCGCGTGGCATCGGATCACCTGCCCATCAAGGCCGTGGTCAGTCTGGAAGCGCTCGACATCGACGCCCGCCTGCATTCACAGACTGCCTAGACATGATCGACATGCTTCATGTTGATCCCACCGATATATGTGATGACGGGCGAAGGGCCATCTTATAGGCTGCCCGCCGAAATGACCGATCCGGGAGACAATCATGCTGAAAACTCTGTTGCTGACCGGCGCCGCCGGCGGTGTTGGCCAGGCAATCCGGCCGCTTCTGTCGCAGATCGCCGAGAATGTCCTTTTGTCCGACCTCGCGCCGATAAGCGACCTGCGCCCGAATGAGCGTTTCGTTGCCTGCGATCTCGCCGACCGCAGCGGCGTCGACGCGATGGTGAAGGGTGTGGACGGCATCATCCATCTCGGCGGCATATCGGTGGAAAAGCCCTTCGATCAGATCATGCAGGGCAATATCCTCGGCCTCTATAATCTCTATGAGGCAGCGCGCGCCGCCGGCAAGCCGCGCATCGTCTTTGCAAGCTCCAATCACACGATCGGCTTCTATCGCCGCGACGAGCGGATCGACAACAAGGTGCCGACACGGCCGGATTCGCTCTATGGTGTCTCGAAAGTGTTCGGCGAGGCCGTCGCCAGCCTCTACTTCGACAAGTTCGGCCAGGAAACGCTTTCGGTACGCATCGGCTCGTGCTTCCCCGAGCCGCGCAATACACGCATGCTCGCCACCTGGTTCAGCGTCCGGGATTTCCTCTCCCTCTGCGGCTGCGCTTTCGACGCACCCAGGCTCGGGCACACGATCGTCTACGGTGCCTCCGACAATGACGAGCAGTGGTGGGACAACAGCAATGCCGCTTTCCTCGGCTGGAAGCCGCGCGACAGTGCTGCTCCATGGCGGGCGGAAATCCTGTCGAGAACGCCGTCGGAAGATCCCAGCGATCCGGCCGTCATCTTCCAAGGGGGCGGCTTCGCCTCGTCCGGCCATCCCGAGGATTGATCGTCAAACACCGTCGCGGAACAGCTTCCAGCGCGTCGGCCTGAAGGCGATGCGATTGCGATCCAGCGCATCGGCCTTGTTAGGCGGCAGCTCGATCTCGATGCCTTCATGCCCGGCGCCGATATTGATCTCGAGATGGCGGGTGCCCGCGACGCGGCGGCTCGCGACGAGCAGGCCGGCAATCGCGCCGGCATCGCCATCGCACAGCTCGATATCATGCGGCCGAAAATAGAGATAGGCTTCGCCATCCAGCTCGTGCGGCGTGCTGAGCCCCAGCGGCTTGTCATCGAACCAGATTTCGCCGCTGGCGATGCGCACCTTGACGCGATTGGACTGGCCGATGAATCCATAGACGAAGGGCGAATTCGGCGTGTCGTAGATCTCGTCCGGCGTGCCCACCTGCTCGATTGCACCCTTGTTGAGCACGACGACGCGGTCGGCAAGCTCCAGCGCCTCTTCCTGGTCGTGGGTGACGAAAACGGTGGTATGGCCGGTGCGATCATGAATCTCCCGCAACCATTTGCGCAAGTCCTTGCGCACCTGCGCATCAAGAGCGCCGAAGGGCTCGTCGAGAAGCAGAACATTCGGCTCCACTGCCATGGCGCGTGCCAGCGCCACGCGCTGCCGCTGGCCGCCCGAAAGCTGCGTCGGATAGCGCTTCTCCAGGCCGTTCAGTTGCACAAGCTCCAGTAGCTCCACGGCACGCCGGCGAATTTCATCGCGTGGCGGACGACGCGATGCCGAGCGAACTTTCAGGCCAAAGGAGATGTTGTCGAGCACCGTCATATGCCGGAACAGCGCATAATGCTGAAACACGAAGCCGATATTGCGCTGCTGCACGGTCTTCGACGAGGCATCATCCTCACCGAAGAAGATCTTGCCTTCGGTCGGAGTTTCCAACCCGGCAATCAGGCGCAGCAGCGTCGTCTTGCCAGAGCCGGATGGGCCGAGAAGCGCAATCAACTCGCTCGAGCGAATGTCCAGAGAAACATCGTGCAGAGCGGGAAAGCGACCGAATTCCTTGCGCAGATTTTGAACGCGAACTTCCATCAAGAATTCCTTCAGTGACGCCGGCTGGCTGCGATCTCTTCGCTATAGCGCATTTCCAGCAACGTCTTCAGTATCAGTGTGATCAGGGCAAGCAGAGCCAGCAGCGTGGCAACGGCAAAGGCCCCGGAGAAATTATATTCGTTATAGAGAATCTCGACTTGCAGCGGCATGGTGTTTGTTTCGCCGCGAATGTGCCCAGAAACCACCGAAACGGCGCCGAATTCGCCCATGGCGCGGGCATTGCAGAGCAGTACGCCGTAAAGCAGGCCCCATTTGATATTCGGCAGCGTAACATACCAGAAGGTCTGCCAGCCATTCGCTCCCAGCGAGAGCGCAGCTTCTTCGTCCGCACTGCCCTGTTCCTGCATCAGCGGGATCAATTCGCGCGCGACGAAGGGAAAGGTGACGAACATCGTCGCCAGAACCAGTCCCGGAACCGCAAACAGGATCTGAAGCCCGTGACTCTGCAACCAGGGTCCGAGCACGCTGTTGGAGCTGAACAGCAGCACGAAGACCAGACCGGATATGACCGGGGAAACCGAGAACGGCAGATCGATCAACGTCGTCAGGAAGGCCTTGCCTTTGAATTCGAACTTCGCGATCGCCCACGCCGCGGCGACGCCGCAGACGAGGTTCAGCGGCACGCTGATGCCGGCAACGATCAATGTCAGCCGGATGGCCGCAAAGGTTTCCTCGTCGACCAGCGCATCGAAGAAAGTCTCGATCCCCTTGCGGAACGCCTCGACGAAAACGGCTGCGAGAGGCAGAAGCACCATCAGCGTCAGGAATGTGAGCGAGATCAGTATGAAGACGATGCGCGCAAGCCGGCTTTCGGTGATGACGGAATGGCCGGTTTCAGCTGATGCAGAAAGATCATGCGCCATAGCCATATCTCCTTCTGCTCCACGACTGGATGAGATTGATGATCAAAAGCATGGTGAAGGAAATGAACAGCATCACCGTCGCGATCGCCGTTGCCGCGGCATAATTGTATTCTTCGAGGCGAATGACGATCAGCAGCGGCGCGATTTCCGAGACATAGGGCTTGTTGCCCGCAATGAAGATGACCGATCCGTATTCGCCGGCAGCGCGTGCGAATGCCAGTGCGAACCCCGTCAACGCCGCAGGCGCCAGCCCTGGCAGCAGCACGCGGGTTATCGTCTGGAAACGCGATGCCCCAAGCGTTGCCGCCGCCTCTTCGACTTCGCGGTCGATCTCCTCCATGACCGGCTGCGCGGTGCGCACCACGAAAGGCAGGCCGACGAAGATCAACGCAATGACGATGCCGACGGGCGTAAACGCGATCTTGATGCCGAGCGGCGTCAGGAACTGACCGATCCAGCCATTCGGCGCGTAGAGCGTCGTCAACGCGATGCCGGCAACCGCCGTCGGCAGCGCGAACGGCAGGTCGACCATCGCATCGAGAATGCGCTTGCCCGGAAAGCGATAGCGCACCAGGACCCAGGCCAGGATAAGCCCGAGCACGGCATTGACGAGAGCGGCGATGAAGGCGCCGCCGAAGCTCATGCGCAGCGCGTAGAGCGTGCGCACATCAAGCGCCAGAGCCCAGAATTTCTCCCAGCCAAGCGCGCTGCTTTTCCAGAGAAGCCCCGAAAGCGGGATGAGAACAATGAAGATGAGCCAAGCCAAGGTAACGCCGAGCGCCAATCCGAATCCCGGAATGACGCTCGGCTGCCGTAACCGCCACCGTTTGCGGGTTATAGAATGCATTCAGTCTTATTGCCCCGGCTTGTAGACCTGATCGAAGATGCCACCATCGTTGAAGAACTTCGGCTGAGCTTGAGACCAACCGCCGAAATCGTCAATGGTTGCGAGTTTCAGGCTGGGGAAGCGGGCGATATCCTTGGGATCGGCCACTTCCGGCTTGATCGGCCGGTAGTAATGCTTGGCCGCAATCTTCTGGCCTTCATCCGAGTAGAGATAATTCAAATAGGCTTCTGCGACCTTGCGCGTACCCTTGGTGTCGACATTGCCATCGACGACGGCAACCGGCGGATCCGCACGGATCGAGAAGGACGGGGTCACGACTTCGAACTTATCGGGACCGAGCTCATCGAGCGAGAGATAAGCTTCGTTTTCCCAGGCGAGCAGAACGTCGCCGAGGCCGCGCTGAACGAAGGTCGTCGTTGCGCCGCGCGCACCGGTATCGAGAACCGGCACATGCTTCAGAAGCTGGGTCAGGTATTCCTGCGCCTTGGCATCGTCGCCGCCATTGGCCTGCTTGGCCCAAGCCCAGGCTGCGAGGATGTTCCAGCGGGCACCACCCGAGGTCTTCGGGTTCGGCGTGATGACTTCGACGCCGTCCTTGATCAGGTCAGGCCAGTCCTTGATGCCCTTGGGATTGCCCTTGCGCACCAGGAAGACGATGGTCGAGGTATAGGGAACGGAATTGTTCGGGAATTTGGTTTTCCAGTCGGCCGGGATCTTGTGCGTCGCCTTGGCGATCGCGTCGATATCGCCTTCGAGGGCGAGCGTCACGACATCGGCATCGAGACCGTCGATGACCGAGCGGGCCTGCGCGCCGGAACCGCCATGCGAAGCCTTGATATTGATGGTTTCGCCGGTGTCCTTCTTCCACTTGGCAGCAAAGGCCGTGTTGAAGTCCTTATACAATTCACGGGTCGGATCGTAGGAAACATTGAGTAGCGTCTTATCCGCCGCAAAAGTCGGCGCGACGGCCGCGATCGAGAAACTGCCGATCAGAACTGCGGTGGCGAGAAGCCGAGAAAGCTTTATCGTCTGCATGGATGCACCCCCTTCGTTTGTCCTTAAACCCTATCAACTTGGTCGTATAAAGTAACGAAGACAGTTCCCGTTTTGGGTAACTGCGGAGAACAGCATCCCATAGAATCCGGAAAAGTGAAATCACATTCCGGAATGACGCCAAGCGGATGATAGGCGCGTCGTCACCGAATGGTGTCGGACATAAAGACGGAATAGAGTTCGTCGGCACTCTTTGTCTGCCGCATCGCCGTTAAGACACCCTCCGTGCGCAAACGCCGTGCAATCGCGGCAAGCACGTTCAGATAATCGCCCCGGCCACCCTCTCCGAACAGCAGCACGAAGGCCCATTCCGTCGGCACGTCGTCGATGGCTTCGAAGTCGACAGCATGGGAAAAATGTACCATCAGTCCCCGCGGCCTTGTCATGCCGGAGATAGCGGCATGCGGAACGGCAACGCCGTTGCCGATCCCGGTCGTGCCCAATCTTTCGCGTGTCTCCAGCGCGCGCAGAACCAATGCCTCGTCCAGGCCAAAGCAATTGGCCGCCTTCGAGGACAGCATCTGCAATGCCCGCCATTTCGTCGGAGCGGAGACGCCGACAAAGACGTGTTCGGGAAGAATGATCGTGGAAAGGTCCATGGTCGCACTCAATGTCCGGCAATAAATTCTGAAATGGCACTCATGGCCACATGATCGAGGCCAGATTGCCCTCGATCATGGGTTCGAAATCTCCGTGGCTCAATCAGGCTCGCGCAGCCGGTAGCCGACGCCCGTTTCTGTTGTGATGTACTTCGGCTGATCCGGAATTTCCTCGATCTTCTGGCGAAGCTGACGCACATAGACACGCAGATACTGCACATCGGCAGCCGGCCCCCAGATCTGCTTCAGGAGGAACTGGTGCGTCAGCACCTTGCCGGCGTGCTGGGCAAGCACGCGCAGAATGTCATACTCCTTCGGCGACAGCTTGATCTCCTTGCCGTCGACCTTGACGATACGCTTGACGAGATCGATGGAAAGATCGCCGGTCTGGAAAATCGCCTTTTCGCCCTGCTGCTGCAGGCGGTGGCGCAGCGCCACGCGGATGCGCGCCGCAAGTTCGTTGACGCCGAAGGGCTTGGTCACATAATCGTCGGCGCCGCTTTCTAGCGCCTTGACGATGCCGGCCTCATCGGTGCGGCTTGAGAGGATGACGACCGGGATCTGCACCCCATCCTCGCGCCAACCGAGCAGCAGATCCTGGCCTGATTTATCCGGCAGGCCGAGATCGAGCACGATCAGATCGGGCTGATCTTCGTCGATCGACGCCTGGGCCGCTGCGGCACTCTGCGCCTCGTTGACGACGTAGCCCTGAGCACCAAGGCCCACGCGCAGCAATTTGCGGATCGGCGGCTCATCATCGACAACGAGAATCTTGACGGCAGTGGTGTTCATTTCAGTTCATCCAGCTTCGGGACATCTGTTGGTTTCGGCAGGCGGATGGTGAAAACTGCCCCCTGCCGATCCGTTCTGTTACCGGCGGCGATCGTGCCGCCCATCGCCTCGATGAAGCCGCGGCAGATGGAAAGGCCAAGGCCGGTTCCGGCGCGCACCTGGTCGCCCTTGCGCACGCGATAGAAGGTATCGAAGACGCGTTCGAGATCGGCCGGCGGAATGCCCGGCCCCTCATCCATCACACGGAAGACGATGTTATCTATATCTGCCCAGGCTTCGAGGCGAATAGCCGATCCTTCCGGCGCATATTTGGCGGCATTGTCGAGCAGGTTGAACAGCACCTGCTCGAACAGGACAGGATCGACCTTCACCATCGGCAGTTCGACCGGCATCTGCACCTCGACACGATGATGGGCCAAGATCTTCTCCGCCCGCCGCAGCGCGCTGCCGACGATATCGCCGCCATAATGCAGGGCATAGTTCGGCTCCATCGCGCCGGACTCGATCTTGGTCATGTCGAGCAGGTTGGCGATGAAGCGGTTGAGCCGCTCCGATTCGTCGATGACGGTCGACAGGAGATCGACGCGATCCTCGTGCGGCAGGGTTTCCAGATAGTCGCGCAGTGTTCCCGCTGCACCGAGGATAGCCGCAAGCGGCGTCTTCAGATCATGCGAGATGGAGGTCAGCAGCGCCGAGCGCAGCCGGTCCGCCTCGACGGCGAGTTTCGCCCGGTCGACATCGGCAACCAGCTGCACGCGCTCGATCGCAAGTGCCGCCTGGTCGGCAAGAGCATCGAGCAGCCGCTGCTGCTCCGGCGTCAGAAGCGGCCCGTCGCGACGGTCGTTATCGAGGCCGATCACGCCGACGGCGGTACGGCCGGTGCGCAAGGGAACGTAGAGACGCTTGGCGCCCGGTAGCGTATCGGCGCCGCGGCCGGCCGCATGATTGTGCTCCCAGGCCCAGCGGGCGGCGGCAATATCAGCATCATCAAGCGTGTCATCGGGCGGATAGCCGGCCTTGACGGCGATCGTGCCATGCTCCGGCAGAAGCAACACGACCCGCAGCTTCAGCATAGAGGCTAATTGAAAGGCGGTTGCCCACAATACGTCGTCGAGCGTACCGGTGCCGGCAAGCTTCTTGGAGAAAAGATAGAGATCCTCGGTTGTTCTCGCTCGCTGCCGCGCGGCCGCCGCCTGCCGCTGCACCGTCGCCGTCAGGTTACTCGCAATGACCGCGACGCCGAGGAAGAAGAAGAAGGCAAGCACACTTTCGGGATCGCTGATCGTCAACGTATAGCGCGGCGGCAGGAAGAAGAAATTGAAGGCGAGCGCGCCGAGAATGCAGGAATAAAGTGCCGGGCGCAGCCCTTGTGTCACCGCACTGGCCAAAACCGCCATCAGGAAGACGAGCGCCAGATTTCGCACATCCAGAACCTGGTCGAGGATGACGCAGAAGCCGAGCGCGATGGCAACATAGAGTGTTGCCAGAACATAGCCGCGAAGCTGGAAGGGCGGCGGCGAAGGCGCCACTTTGACACCACGCCTCGCAGCCTCGCCATCCGCTTCGCTACCGGAAATGACATGGACGCTGATATCTCCGGCCTTGCGGATGAGATCATAGGAAACCGAACGACGAGACCAATCGCGCCAGGAGCCGATTTTCGGCGAACCGATGACGATATGGGTCACGTTGTTGCTCGCCGAATGACGAAGCAGTTCCTCCGCAACCTCGCGACCCGGAAGGGTGATGGCCTCGCCGCCAAGCTGCTCGGCAAGCCGGAGCGTTGCGGCAATCGTGTCGCGCTGCGCCTCCGTCAGACTGATCGAGCGGTTGGTCTCGACATAGACGGCGGCCCAGGGCGCGCGCAGGCGCGACGCCATGCGCGCAGCATAGCGGACAAGCGCGGCCGAACGCGGGTGATGATCGATGGAAACGAGCACGCGCTCGCCGGCAGCCCACGGCCCCTGGATCGCATGCGCCTGCATATGGGTCAGGAGCTGGTCGTCGACCCGCTGCGCCGTACGCCGCAGCGCCAGCTCGCGCAGTGCCGTCAGGTTGCCGGGGGTAAAATAGTTGGTCAGTGCCCGCTCGGCCGTCTTCGAGACATAGACCTTGCCGTCATGCAGGCGCTTGATGAGATCATCAGGCGTCAGATCGATGATCTCGACATCATCGGCCATGTCGATGATGGAATCCGGCACCGTCTCGCGCACACGGATGCGGGTAATCTGCGAGACGACGTCATTCAGGCTTTCGACATGCTGGATATTCAGCGTCGTATAGACGTCGATCCCGCGTTCGAGCAGCTCCTTGACATCGAGATAGCGTTTCGGATGCCGGCTGCCATGCGCGTTGGTGTGAGCAAGCTCGTCGACCAGCACCAGTTCGGGACGGCGCTTCAGGATGGCATCGAGATCCATCTCTTCGAGCGCCCTGCCCTTGTAATCGACATTGACGCGCGGAACGATCTCGAACCCTTCAAGCAGGGCCTGCGTCTCCCGACGGCCATGGGTCTCGACGACGCCGACGACGACATCGACACCGTCGGCGATCTTCGCCCTGCCGGACATCAGCATCTCATAAGTCTTGCCGACGCCCGGTGCCGCTCCCAGGAATATCTTCAGCCGCCCGCGTGTCTCGGCCCGCGCCTTTTCGAGAAGCGCATCGGGAGAAGGCCTGCTCAGCATATCGCGGCTATCGTCTGCCATTCGCTGGTCGTCTTTCCTGATAAGGTTGAGACGGCGCTAACCGTCTCAACCTCTTCAACTTATTGAGTCATAGAAGCATCGAGCGCCCGGTTCAATGCCAGCACATTGACCACAGGTTCGCCGAAAATACCGAGCTCCCGCGGCTCTATGGCTTCCTCGACGAGCGACTTGACCTTGGCCTCATCCATGTTGCGCGCCTTGGCGACGCGCGGCACCTGGAAATAGGCGGCTTCGGGCGAGATGTCTGGGTCGAGACCGCTGCCCGATGTGGTGAGCAGATCGATCGGAACCGGCGTATTCGGGTTCTGCGCCTGCAATGTCGCCGCATCCCCCTTGATACGCGTGATCAGGCTCGAATTGGTCGGACCGAGATTGGAACCACCGGAATTGGCGGCATTATAGGGTGCGGAAACCGATTTAGTCGGGTCGTTCGGGTCGGTGCCAGTCGTGGCCGACGGGCGGCCGTGAAAATACTTGTCCGCCGTGAAATTCTGGCCGATGAGCGTAGAGCCGATCACCTTGCCGTCCTTCTCCACCAGGCTGCCATTGGCCTGGTGGGGGAAGAGCGCCTGGGCGACACCCGTCATGGCAAGCGGATAGGCAAGGCCGGTCAGAACGGTCGTGGCAACGATCATGACGATGGCGGGTCTGATTTGTTTCAACATGAGAGAAACTCCTTAGGCGAGGCCGATGGCAGTAATCGCCATGTCGATGGCCTTGATGCCGATGAAGGGAACGATGATGCCGCCGAGGCCATAGATCAGCAGGTTGCGGCTGAGGAGCGCACCAGCACCGATCGGGCGATAGCGGACCCCCTTCAACGACAGCGGGATCAGCGCGACGATGATGAGCGCGTTGAAGACGATCGCTGAGAGAATGGCGCTTTGCGGCGTTGCCAGCCCCATGATGTTCAGCATCTTCAGCTGCGGATAGAAGGCGATGAACATGGCCGGGATGATGGCGAAATACTTGGCGATATCGTTCGCGATGGAGAAGGTGGTCAGCGCACCGCGCGTCATCAGCAGCTGCTTGCCGATCTCGACGATCTCGATCAGCTTCGTCGGGTCGCTGTCGAGGTCGACCATGTTGCCGGCCTCGCGGGCGGCGACCGTCCCAGTGTTCATGGCCACGCCGACATCGGCCTGGGCGAGCGCCGGCGCATCGTTCGTGCCGTCGCCGCACATGGCGACCAGTTTGCCCTTGGACTGCTCCTCACGCATCAGCGCCAGCTTCATCTCAGGCGTCGCCTGGGCAAGGAAGTCGTCGACGCCGGCCTCGGCCGCAATGGCTGCGGCCGTCAGCGGGTTGTCACCCGTGATCATGACCGTGCGGATGCCCATGCGGCGCAACTCTGCGAAGCGCTCGCGAATGCCGCCCTTGATGATGTCCTTGAGATGGATGACGCCAAGCAGACGTCCATCACGGGCAACCGCAAGCGGTGTGCCGCCGGCCTTGGCGATCTCGTCAGCGATCGACTGCAGCTCGCGCAGCGTTTCGCTCGAGGTGCGGGATATGACGGCAGTGCCTTCATGTGCGCCATTGGCGGCACCTTCGACATAGGCAAGCACCGCGTCGACGGCACCCTTGCGGATCGAAGAACCTTCGAGATCGACACCGCTCATGCGGGTCTGCGCCGTGAAGGGCACGAAGGTTGCCTTCAGGCTTGTCATGTCGCGGCCACGGATCGCATATTTCTCCTTGGCGAGCACGACGATCGAGCGTCCCTCGGGCGTTTCGTCGGCAAGCGAGGCGAGCTGCGCGGCATCGGCGAGATCCTGCTCGCTGATCCCCCGGACCGGACGGAAAGCGGTCGCCTGGCGGTTGCCGAGGGTGATCGTACCGGTCTTGTCGAGAAGCAGCGTGTCGACATCGCCGGCGGCCTCGACGGCGCGGCCGGACATGGCGAGCACGTTGAAGCGCACCAGGCGGTCCATGCCGGCAATACCGATTGCAGACAGCAGAGCGCCGATGGTGGTGGGGATCAGCGTCACGAAGAGGGCAACGAGCACGACCGTCTGGATCGAGCCGCCGGCATAGGCGGCAAAGCTCGGGATCGTCACGGTCGCGAGCACAAAGATCAGCGTCATGCCGGCCAGCAGGATGTTGAGGGCGATTTCGTTCGGCGTCTTCTGCCGCTCGGCGCCTTCGACCAGCGCGATCATGCGGTCGATGAAGGTTGAGCCGGCTGCCGCCGTGATGCGCACGCGGATCTCGTCCGACAGAACCTGGGTGCCGCCTGTCACGGCCGAGCGGTCGCCGCCAGATTCACGGATGACAGGCGCGGATTCGCCGGTGATCGCAGCCTCATTGACCGAAGCGACACCTTCTATGACTTCACCGTCCGACGGGATGATGTCGCCGGCTTCGACCAGAACGACATCGCCGACCTTGAGGCTGGTGCCGGGCACCATCTTGTAATCCGTGCGGCTGTTACCGACGAGCAGCTTTGCCTGGGTTTCGGTGCGCGACTTGCGCAGCGAATCCGCCTGCGCCTTGCCGCGGCCTTCGGCAACAGCCTCGGCGAAATTGGCAAACAACACCGTGAACCAAAGCCAGATATTGATCTGCAGCGAGAAGGCGAGATTGCCGCCGCCGGTGACGAGGTCGCGCAGGAAGAGGACAGTCGTCAGCATCGAAACGACGGCGACTACGAACATGACTGGGTTCTTGGCGAGGGTGCGCGGGTTCAGCTTCTTGAACGAAGCGCCGATCGCCGGAACGAGGATGCGAGAATCCAGAATACTCGCTGATTTTAACTGGCTCATAAGAGGCTCCAGCGTGAAGAGGAAAACGTCAGATCGGAACGCAGCCGATCAGCCGATTAATAATCCGAAGACGACAAGGCCGAGGAACAGGGCAACCATCGCCAGCAAAATGGCGTCGGAAGCGCAGGTTATTCCGGCCGGGCCACGCCCCCTGTCGAAGGGGCGTGGATCGATGACTTTTCTAAGCTTGCCTAGAAGCGGTTGGCTCATGGCCGTCATTCCTTAAAAGGTCTGGCCTGCGATCATCGACAGATGTTCGACGATCGGTCCAAGCGCCAGCGCCGGGAAGAAGGTCAGGCCGCCGACAATCAGGATCGTGCCGACCAGCAGACCGACGAAGAGCGGGCCATCCGTCGGGAAGGTGCCAGCCGAGGCAGGAACAGTCTTCTTGGTGATCAGCGAGCCGGCAATCGCCAGTGCCGGAACGATGACCAGGAAACGGCCGATCAACATGACGATACCGAGCGTGATATTGTACCAGGGGGTATTGCCGGACAGGCCACCGAAGGCCGAGCCGTTGTTTGCCGCCGCCGAGCTGTAGGCATACAGGATTTCAGAGAAGCCATGCGGGCCGGCATTGGCGATCGAGGCAACGGCGGAGGGCAATACCACGGAGATTGCCGTGAAGATCAGCATGCCGGCAGGCAGGCAAAGCACGGCAAGCATTGCCATCTTCACTTCCTTGGCCTCGATCTTCTTGCCGAGATACTCCGGCGTGCGCCCGACCATCAGGCCCGCAACGAAGATGGCGATGATGACGAACATCAGGATGCCGTAGAAACCGGCGCCGACGCCGCCGACGATGACTTCGCCGAGCTGCAGGTTGATGAGGGGGATCAGGCCGCCGATCGCGGTGAAGCTGTCGAGCATGCCGTTGACCGCGCCGCACGATGCGGCCGTGGTGATGACGGCGAAGAGCGAGGAGGCAACAATGCCGAAGCGGACTTCCTTGCCTTCCATATTGCCGCCCTGGATGCCGAGCGCATGAACAAGCGGATTGCCTGCCGCTTCAGCCCAGTAGGTGACGATCACGCCGGCGATGAACAGCGTGCCCATCGCTGCCAGGATCGCCCAGCCCTGCCGCTGGCTGCCGACCATGCGGCCGAAGACGTTGGTAAGCGCCGCACCGATGGCGAAGATCGCCAGCATCTGCAGGAGGTTGGAGATGGCATCGGGGTTTTCGAATGGATGCGCCGAGTTGGCATTGAAGAAGCCGCCGCCATTCGTGCCGAGCATCTTGATGGCAAGCTGCGAAGCTACGGGGCCGACGGCGATCGTCTGCTGCGCACCTTCGAGGGTGGTGGCATTGACATAGGGACCGAGCGTCTGCGGCACACCGAGATAGACGAAAGCAATCGTCAGCACGATGCAGATCGGCAGAAGGACGTAGAGCGTCGCGCGGACCATATCGACCCAGAAATTGCCGATCGCCTTGCCGGAGGCACGTGCGAAAGCACGGATCAGCGCAATGGCGATGGCGATGCCGGTTGCCGCGGAAACGAAGTTCTGCACCGTCAGGCCGGCCATCTGCACGAGGTAGGACATCGTGCTTTCGCCGCCGTAATTCTGCCAATTGGTATTGGTGACGAAGCTCGTTGCCGTGTTGAAAGACAATTCCGGGCCGACTGCAGTCATGGCGGCCGGATTATACGGCAAGCTGCCTTGCAGTCGCTGCAGTGCGTAAAGAACGATGAAGCCAGCAAGGCTGAACAGCAACATGGAAACCGAATAGGTCGTCCAGTGCTGCTCTTCGCGCTCATCCGTGCCGGCCAAACGATAAAGCCCCCGTTCCACAGGACGGAGGATGAAGGAAAGGAAGGTGCGCTCGCCGGTAAAGACGCGTGTCATGTAACCGCCGAGCGGTTTGACGAGCAGGAGAAGGATCCCGATGTAAATGAGGATCTGAAGCCATCCGTTGAAGGTCATGGAGGTAACTTTCCCTATCCAGCGCTATCAGAAGCGCTCGGGGCGAATAAGAGCGTAGACCAGGTAGACGGTGAGAAAGATCGTCACGCCGCCACCGAGAATGTAATCGAGAAGCATTGCCGTCTCTCCGACTAGAGGCTGTCGCAGGCCTTGGTATAGGCGACACAGAGGAGGAAGAATAAAACGCCGATCCCGACAAGAAGAATGTCCATCATCGATCGCGAGTCCTTGATTGTTATTGTTGAATGCAGAAATGATGGAGAGCGCCCTTGCTCGGAGCGCCTCTTTTTCCTGCCGACCAGGAAGATCACTTGGGGTGCATCTTCCAGACGCAATATGCGACCGAACCGCATTAAGGTTCGAGACGGCGGAAAAGCGGAAGATATAAAAATCTTATAAATGCCGGGGCGGATGATGACGGTCTGCGCGTATGCTCATACGCGCCCCCGATACCTGCCTGCGTTGCCGAACTCGTTCGAAAAATCAGGCATATTCCGTAGGTATGTAGCCGCTATTTCATTGAATTTCTTGAATTACCCGCACCATGTGCTTAAGCTGGCTCAATGATATCAACCACCCTCCATGATTGCATCATAGCATATGCGAAAAGCCTAACGTAGCTGAGATTGGCACCGCGAGATATTAAGACAGCATGTATGGCGCTTGATGCAGCATTCTGCCGGTGATTAAGTCCGGGGACGAGTTGGCCTGCACTCCGACAGTCTCGCTCCCGACGATTCGACCGCAAGCCAAAGAAACGCGAGCAAGTGACGACCAGCATCAGACATATCGCCAAACTTGCGGGAACATCGGTCTCGTCGGTCTCGCGCGTACTGAACAACAGCGGCTACGCCTCTCCGGAACTCCGGGAGCGCGTGGAAGCTGCCATCCGCACGCTCAACTACACACCGAGCAAAGGCGCCCGCATGCTGCGCGGCGCGCCGAGCCGGATGATAGGGTTGATGCTGCCGTCGATCGATGTACCCTTCTTCGGCATCCTTGCCCACGCAATCGAGCAGGAATTGTTCCAGCGCGGCTATCAGACCTTGATCTGCAGCACCGCCGAAAACATCGAACACGAAGCGCGCTATATTTCCATGCTGCTGTCGCAACGCGTCGATGGCGTCATCGTCGCAAGCGCCTTCGGCAGCACGGAGCATTTCGAAGCGCTGCGCGAGGCCCATATCCCGATCGTCGCCATCGACCGCGAGCTTCCAGGCATCGCTGATAACGCCGTCATGGCCGACCATGAGGAAGGTGGGCGTCTGATGGCCCGTCATCTGATCGAACTGGGTCATCGCGCAATCGGCATTGTCGGCGCCCCTGCCCATAGTCAACCGGTCCAGCTTCGGCTTCGCGGCATCAAAGAGGAAATGGCCGAGCGTGGCATCTCACCCGCTGCCATCTCCATGGCAGAGGAGCATAGTTTCACCGCCGCCTATCCGCTCGCAAAGCAATTGGTCGCCTCTCAGCCTGAAATGACTGGTATCATCGGCACGACCGACATATCGGCGATTGCTACGATCCATGCCGTCCAGGATCACGGCTTTTCCGTGCCTCGCGACTATTCGGTGATCGGTTTCGACGATCTGCCGGAGGCGGCTTATGTCTTTCCGCGGCTGACGACCATCGCCCAACCGATCCGCGGCGTCGGCCAGCAGGCAGTCCGGCGACTGGAGGCCCTGATCGATGAAGACCAGGTCGATGGCAAGCCGTGGATGGACACCCTTATCAAAGTGTCTGTCACCTTGATCCGGCGCGACTCTACCGGCCCCGTTCGCCCATAAATGCAAGCAGTGCTCAGGGTCGGACTATGACCTTGATTTCGCCGGCCAGCGGCGCGCTGCCAACCACGCCCGCAACATCTTCAAGGCCGATCGTCTTCGTAACAAGCGAATCCAGTTCCAGAATCCCGCTTGCCACCATGGCAGCGGCGCGAGCGTGGGTGAAGGGATTGAGATAGGCCGGTCTGATCTCGACCTCATTGACGAGCAGATCGAATGGCAGCATGGGCACTTCCAGACCGGCCGGCGTCACGCCGAACAATATGAAAGCACCACCGCGCCGCGCCATCCGAACGCCGGTCTGCAGCGTTTCGGGAACGCCGGCGCATTCTATGACGACATCCACGCCGCCGCCGGTCGTATCCCGGACGGCGGCAACAGCATCGGTCGCCGTCGGATCGAGGGCCTGTGTCGCACCCAGGCGCAAAGCTGCCTCCCGTCGCGATAGCTGCCTCGTGATCAGGATGATCTGGTCGGCGCCTGCGAGGCGGGCCAATTGCACCATGAGAAGGCCGATGACGCCACCACCCAATATGGCGACGCTGTCACCCGGACGGATTTGTGCCTTGTCGATGGCATGGATGCAGCAGGCCAGTGGCTCGCAAAAGGCACCATGGACGGGATCGAGATCCGGAGGCAGCGCGAACGCCTGGCCGCAGGGAACCGCAACATAATCAGCAAAGCCGCCATCGCGCGTCACGCCGATGGCTTTCAGATTGGCGCATAGATTCGGCCGCCCGCGTCTGCAGGCAGGGCATGTACCGCAAGCGATGTTCGGGTCGACCGTCACGAGTTCTCCGCCAACGAACGACGAAACACCCTCGCCCACCTCTTCCACGAGACCGCAAAATTCGTGACCCAAGGTCACCGGGATCGCCGTCGGATACTCGCCCTTATACATGTGCCGGTCGGACCCGCAGATACCGGCGGCAAGAACCCGGACGATGATCTCTCCCGGCCCAGCGCTCGGCTTCTCGACCATGCGCATGGTCATATCGCCGATCGCTTCCAAACGGACTGCCCTCATTCGCCTCCTCCAAGCATAGGGTTCAATTCCTTGATGCTATCGCGCCGCTCTCATCGACACCAGAACATCCGATGATAGGCGGTAGCCGCTCTGCAGCCAGCGCTAAGCACAGGCATGCGTCCTCTTCACATCCTCCAGAAGTACCGCCATGTCGGGGATGCCATCCGTCGCAGTCGCTCCTCCAAGGCAACGGGCGGCGGCGGCATGCGCAACAACGCAGATGCGCTCGACAGGCCAATCCTCATGCAGACCGTAAAGCACAGCGGCGCAGAAAGCATCGCCCGCGCCGACAGTGCTGACGATATCGGCCGGCTCGACCGGCCGAGAGCGTGAGATAATCGGCTTTGCGCCCGGCGCAAACCAGAAGCAGATTTCCGGGGCGTGAATGATTGCACCCTTTGCGACGCCTGCCGCCAGCAACCGTTCGCCAGCCGTCAGAAGTGCGGCCTCGTTCAGCTCCCCTTCCGTGTCCCGTACGGTCACGCCGGTTGCCCGCCCTGCCTCGATCTCATTGATGATAAGGAAATCGCAATATGGCAGCGCCGCGCCGACCTTGGCCGCAAACTCCGGATCCTCGCTGGAGACGAAATCGACGCAGGTGGTCAGGCCAGCGTCGCGTGCGGCTTCCAACAGTCGAGATGCCCCCGACCGCCCCTCCGTATCGATCCCGTCGAGACCAGGCAAAAGCATCAGATAGCCGAGGTAGAACAGCCGGTAACCGGTATCTGCAAAGACGGCAGGCGAAACCAGCGCGTCCGTCACCGCATCATTGGCACCGCCGTGATAGAAGAACGTGCGGTTCTGTCCCGGCACATTCATGACATGCGTATGCGCCGTCGCGCGATCGGAAAGCTCCCGCAAACCGCTGACATCGATGCCGGCATTTTGAAGCCGCGTCTTGACGATCCCGCCATCGATATCCGTGCCGATGCAGCCTGCCGCTGCGAGCTTTGCGGGAAAGCCGAGCGAGGCGAGATCGGTGACAACATTGGCGGCCCCGCCGCCAACACCCACATCCTGATGCTGGATATAGGCAAGATCACCCTGCTCGGGCCAGTAGGACAGCGTATGGACACGGTCGACGATGAAGTTTCCCGCACAGACGATGCCTCCCTTGTCCTTCTTTTCGCTGTCGCGAACCTCCTCCCCGGTCCGCATCAGCCACCTGCCTCGTTCCATAGGGGCCTGAGAGGCGGCTCATCCTCCTCGATCGCGGCGAAGCGCCCGATCGGCTCCAGAAAGTAGTTATCGCTGTTGTCGTCGTTGACCTGACTGACTTCGCCGACGAAGACCGGACCGCTGCCCTTGCGGCCGTAGAAGCGATGATAGAGCCCGGTGTGGATCGTCACACTCTGGCCAGGGGAAAGAACCAGCGGCTCCCATGCGGCAAGTGTTTTCGGCAAGCCATCCACCGGAACGGTCACGTCATCCTGCAGCACATTGCCTTCAGCGTCGGTCGCGGCGAATTCGATGACGAGATCGCCGCCGGCCCTGTTGATGATGTCCTCCATCTTTGCTTGATGGCGATGGGTCGGCGTGACCTGCCCTTCCTCGACGAAAAGCAGCTTTTCGGCATAGGTGCGCTCGCCTTCGACACCGACGATGCCGTTGCGCAGGCAAAACAGCACAAGGCCGCATTCGGCAAAGCGGCCGGAGCCGAAGTCCGTGACATCCCATCCCAGCTGATGGGTGCGTAGATATCGCGCCGCTTCCGGGTTGGCGGCGAAGTCCGCCGCGGTCCAATAACCCCATTCGGGCAGCGACCAGCGCCAATGGTCCAGGGTTTTGCTTGCGCGCCGCAGCGCTTCGTTGATTTCGGAGCGCTTCATCGGGCGGTCGCTCCTTCATAATCGACCGGTACGACGATATTCTCGCGGCCGGATTTCAGCGCCGCCGTCAGTACCGCGTGATGAGCCTGCGCTTCTTCCGGCGTGGCGCAGGTAAAACCGTTGGCGTTTCCACCTGCCAATTCATCGACGAAGGCCGCCCACATTTGCTGAATGGCATCGGCGAAGCCGAATTCGAAGATCTTGCCTGTTATCGCCGGGAAGAGCGAACCATATCCCAGATCTTCGGTGCTCCAGGCTTGCGCTCCGCCATTATAGTCCATCCACTGCCACTGCCGCGGCGACTTGGTGGTGAAGGAGGCGCTCTTCTTCATACCGAGGATACGAATATACCAGGTATTGGCCTCGCCCGGCGCAATGCGCCAGGTCTTCAGCACCATCGGAAAATCCTGATCGCCAGCGCTGACCCGGGTGCTGATCGTCGCATTGTCCCAGGTCGTGCATGGCACCATGCCGCCCTTGCCGTCCGGACGCTCGGTGATCCTCTTGACCAGCTGCGCATGCAGGGTTTGCGGGCGCCAGCCGAGCCGCAAGGGCACGTGCAGCACATGCATGCCGAGATCCCCCATGCAGCCATAGTCGCCATTGATCTCAGCCATGCGCTTCCAGTTGATCGGCTTTTGCCTGTCGATGTCGGAGGAATGCAGGAAGCCGGCTTCGACTTCGAGAATATCGCCCATCTCGCCGCTTTCGGCGAGCGAGATGACCTTCTGCGCTCCCGGGAAGAACGGCATTTCCGACGAGCAGCGAACCAGAAGTTTGGGGTTTTCGGCAAGCACCGCCATGATCTCGCGGTTCTGTGCCGCATCCATGCCGAACGGCTTTTCGCCGAGCAGATGTTTTCCCGCCTTCAGGATATCGATATAGAATTGCTGATGCAGCACATGCGGCACGGCGCAATAAACGGCGTCGACATCTGGGTTGGCCAGCAGCTCCTTGTAGTCGCCGGTGAACTGCCTGACCGATGGCACATTATCTTTGAACCAGTCGAGAAGTGCCGGATTGGTGTCGCAGGCGGCAACGATTTCCGGCCGTGCCCTCGTGTCGGCAAGATGCAGCCAGCGCGCCGCAGCGCTTGCGAATTCGCGCCCCATCAAGCCGCAGCCGATCACGCCGAAGCGGAATACCTTCTTCATGTCTCCTCCTCCCAGGATGCGTCAGGCAAGATGCCGCGAGGCGTCTCCGACGGAAGCCTCGTCATGGACGATCGCCATCAGTGCACGCGTCATGCCCGCCGGATTGCTGTGCTGAATGACGTTGCGACCATAGACGATGCCGCGAGCGCCCTGCTCCATCAACTGTTTCGTACGTGAAAGGATTTCCTGATCCGAGACGCGGCCGCCACCGCGAACGAGCACGGGAAGCCCTTGCGCGATCTCGATGACGCGGTGGTATTCCTGAACATTGTCGCAGGGGTCGGCCTTGATGATGTCAGCGCCGAGTTCGGCGGCCTGGCGCACCAGCGGCAGGATCTTGTCGATCGCGCCATCGACCATATAGGCGCCCTTGGAATTATCCTGCATGACCAACGGCTCGACCATCAACGGCATGCCGTAAATCTCACATTCACGCTTCAGGCTATTCACGTTGCGCACGCAGGCGCGATAAACTTCCGGCTCATCCGGCAACATCAGCAGATTGACGACGACGCAGGCAGCATCGAGCGCCACCGCCTGCTCCACGCCCCTGTCGATCATTTCGGAAAACAGCGCCGAGGGCAGCGGATTGCCGTAGATATTGGCGATATCCGTCCGCAGCACCAAGGCCGGACGATGTTTGCCGGGAATTGCCTGCAGAATGGGCGCAGTGCCCGGCGGAAGCTGGATGGCATCGGGCGCAGCATCGGCAATCACGTTGATCGCTGTCCGCATATCCTCGATACCGGCAAGAAAGGTCCGTTCATTGAACATGCCATGATCGACGGCGACGTCGAAGCAATTTCCGGACACGCCGAACAGGCGGTTGAGCCGCGCGGATTTCATCTATTTCCTCCCGATGTGGTAACGTTTCCACATCGGCACATTAGAGGACAGATTTGGCGAGTCAAGGCGGATGCCGCGTCGTCTTCGACACCCGCTCGACTTCTTCAGGTTTAAAGGATGAGAACAATCAGTTTCTGGATAGAACCAGCCGCCTCCGATCCCTCGTGAGGCGGCTCTCTGCGGAAGCCGCGCAGATCAGTGCAGATCCGTTCCCTGGATCGCGGAAAGCGTCCAGTCGGAGCCCGGCTTGCGCACGAAGGTCCAGAGTTCTGTCGTTTCCGAAGGGTTGCGATCATCGCCGTCGACGAGTTTCCCGGTCGCGCGATCGACCATCGCGTCGATGCTCGAATAGCGCATGGCAAGCGTCGCATATTCGGCATTGTCCTCGCGCCAGGCCTCGGCGATATCGCCTTGCAGCAAACGGACGTCGGAAACGCTGTTGCGCACGCCGCTGGTGGCATTTTCCCCAAGCTCTTCGGCGAGGTAGGACATCGCCTCCGGCGTGGTCAGCCGGCGCAGCGTGGCGTAGTCTTCCTTGCCATAGGCCGACTGGATTTCCGTCAGGAGGTGCTCGAAGCGATCGAGATCGGCCTGCTGCAACCCGATCTCGTCATTGGCTTGACGCGCCGTCGGCGCAGCCGTCGCTCCACCGCCGATGGACGGGATGGAGAAGGAAGGACGCGGCGAAGCACCCGCGTTGTTCATGGCGTTCATATTGTAGGACGAGCCAGATCCGGGTGCCGCATACTGCGTACGCTGACGGTTTGCGAAGAACCGCATGGCAAAGCTGATGAGCAGCACGATCAGGCCGATCTGCAGCAGCATGCCGAGGAAACCGACACCGCCGCCGAAACCATGACCAAGCATCATGCCGAGCAGACCGCCAGCGATCAGGCCGCCGATCATCGATCCACCGAAGCCGCCGAAAAGGCCCGGACGCTGTGGTGCGCCGAGCGGCGGCTGGGTCGTTGTCTGCTGCTGCGGTCGCTGCGTCATCGACCGATCGATCGGGGCCGCCTGCGTAGGTGCCGTCCTCGTTACAGCCGGAGCATCGAAGGTGCGCGTCCCGCGGCTTCCGAAGCCGCTGGATCCAGCCCGACGCGCATCGGCAGCGTCAAAGGTCGCTAAAGACGAAGCGGCGGCAAGGACGACGATGGCTGCGATCTTGGCAAAACGCGGTACTGCACTGAACATTTGCTCTCCTGTCATAGGGCAGAAAGACTAACCCGCCCCTATATGGGGATGCCTGTTCGTGATTGTAAGGCTGCGATTTTAAGTTGGTGCAAGTTTCAGATTTCAATCCAGAGCAAGCCGGCCGCGCGAGCATGCGGATGATGGGCTACAGCCTTCGAAGACGATCCTAATCTTCATCCGCTCCCTCGATCAAACCATCATAGACTTGCATCATCGCATTGGTGATCGCCTGGCCAAGTGCATTACCGGCGGCGCGGACATCATCGTCCGTACCGTCCCGTGCGGCTCTCGCCAGTTCAAAGCCCTCATCGCTGATGATCTGCTTTGCGACCTCGATGGCCCAAAGCCCGAAATCGCCGCGGTTGTCTATCTTGATCTCGTGTTCCATTGTCCGTCCCATTCATCTATCACAGCCAAGCCTCTATAGACCTGTCAGGCGAAAGGCCAGTTTGAATGACTCCGTTACCGCTCGTATCCGGATGGCGAAGAGGGTATCGGAGCTCCGATTCCGGCTCTATCAGCAGATTCGCAGGCGTCTACCGATAGCACTGACCACTCTCCTATCGGCCGCTCGGCCAAGCCCTTTGACCGGAAAATCGCTTGCGGAAAGCGTTCGAAATGGCCCCGATGCGTCGGAACCTGTGGAAATACAGGCATTCTCGCCCTTTCCGGCCCGGACTCCAGGTGACAATGGACATCGGCAATGGAAATGATTCCAGCGTCATCAATGCGGGGGAAGCCTCATGACCACCACCAATGAAATTGCAGACAAGATCGCTGCAGACCACAAGCTTACCAAAGTCCAGAGCAAGGCGATTGTCGAAGCCGTCTTTGCAGCCATTACCGGAGCCGCAACAGCCGGCGCCGAAACCTCGATCCCGGGCTTTGGCAAGTTCAAAGTCAAGGATACGCCGGCACGCGAAGCACGCAATCCGGGAACGGGCGCAACCATCAAGGTTGCCGCATCGAAGAAGCTCGCCTTCACGCCCGCCAAGGCGCTGAAGGATGCGCTCAACAAGTAATCCGGATCGTTAAGCTCCGATGGTTCAATGGCCGGCTCTATCCGTTGGGGCCGGCCGTTTGCGTTTTCAAACGAAGGCGAACACCGCTGGCTGATCGCATCGAAGGGCTGGTTAACGCGTCTTCAGATAGGCCCTCAGCGCCTCAGCCTCGTCCGTTTGGATGGCGGAGACGCCGGCATCGATAAGCCTGCCCCAAATCGCCGCAGGGTCCTGCAGGGCGGCAGTATCCGTGAAGCCGGCGCAGGAAACGGAATCGAGGGTATTGACCCACAGGCGCATACCCGCATCCGCAAAAAGCGCCTTGCGGGCCGCGAGCTGGTCAAGACTGTCGAAGGAGATTTCACAGAGCAGCGGGTTGAGCTGACGCAGAAGATCAAGCTGGCTCTCGGCATCCACAGAACCGAGGCGTGTCTTCGCCATGAGGAGAACCATCTCCGGCGACACGTTGTTCCGGATCCAGGCGAGATCGTCCGAGGTTTTCAGATCGCTCCAGAAATCGACCTGCCGATCGACGCCCATCGCCCGGGCGCAGGCGATCACGCCGGGGATCTTGTCTCTGCGCTTGACATCGAGATGCAGGAAAATGCGGCCGCGCGTGAGATCGAAGACGTCCTTCAGGCTCGGCAGCTTTTCATCGGTCATCCGGTTCGTCTCGCCGCCATCGCGATCGCGCAGGTTCAGGCTCGACAATTGCTGCAGCGTCAACCCCTCCGCCTCTCGGGCGAGGCCAGCCGTTCGATCGAGCGTATCGTCATGCAGAAGAAAGAACTCGCCATCGCTGCTGCATCGCACATCGATCTCGACCACATCGTAGCCGGCTGAAATTGCCCGCTCGATCGCAAGCAGGCTGTTTTCCGGCGCAGCGCGCCAGATCCCGCGATGAACGACGATCGCACAATCGCGCGAGGGATCGGCGATATAGTCGGCATAGTCCATGATAGGTCCTCATCTCGCGGAAATACGCGCGAATCGCCCAGAACCGCACGTCTTCAGCGGCGCGTATCATGGGATTTTGACAGATCTGCAAAGCGCGATGCCGATCGCTGCCGCCAACATCCTAGAACAGCGATCGCAGCCGAATGGCTGCGATTGGAAATGATGGATAAATTATCCAGGCGGCGGGAGATGCAATCTCAGAAATTCCAGTCCTCGTCTTCAGTCGCAACCGCCTTGCCAATGACATAGGACGAGCCGGAGCCTGAGAAAAAATCGTGGTTCTCATCCGCATTCGGCGACAGGGCCGAGAGGATGGCCGGATTGACCTTGCAGGCTTCGGCGGGGAAAAGCGCTTCATAGCCGAGGTTCATCAATGCCTTGTTGGCGTTGTAGTGGAGGAACTTCTTGACGTCTTCCGTCAAGCCGACGCCGTCATAGAGCGCTTCGGTGTACTTGGCTTCGTTGTCATAAAGCTCCAGCAGAAGATCGAAGGCGAAGTCCTTGATCGCCTGGCGCTGCCCGTCCGAAAGCCGCTCGAGCCCGCGCTGGAACTTGTAGCCGATGTAGTAGCCATGCACGGCTTCATCGCGGATGATGAGGCGGATCATGTCGGCCGTGTTGGTGAGCTTGGCGCGGCTCGACCAGAACATCGGCAGATAAAAGCCCGAATAGAACAGGAAGCTTTCGAGGAAGACGCTCGCGACCTTCTTCTTCAAGGGATCGCCCGAAGAATATTGCTCCATGATCAGCGCAGACTTCTTCTGCAGAAACTCGTTTTCCTCCGACCAGCGATAGGCGTCATCGACGTCGGGTGTCAGGCAGAGCGTCGAAAAGATCGACGAGTAAGAGCGTGCATGCACGGCCTCCATGAACGAGATGTTCGACAGCACCGCCTCTTCATGCTGAGTGGCGGTATCGGCCATCAGCTTGACCGCGCCGACACCGTTCTGGATCGTGTCGAGCAGCGTCAGGCCGGTGAAGACGCGGATGGTGAGCTGCTGCTCCTCCGGCTTCAGCGTCGCCCAGGACTGAATGTCGTTGGAGAGCGGCACCTTTTCCGGTAGCCAGAAATTGCCCGTCAGGCGGTTCCAGACCTCGAGATCCTTGTCGTCCTCGATGCGGTTCCAGTTGATGGCGCGAACGCGGCTTGCCGGCTTGAATTGCATGTTCATTTTCATCGTTCCTCAAAGGTTCAGAGCGTGCAGGAAACGCAGCCCTGAACCTGCGTGCCTTCGAGCGCCATCTGGCGGAGCCGGATGTAGTAGATGGTCTTGATGCCCTTCTTCCAGGCATAGATCTGCGCCTTGTTGATATCGCGCGTGGTTGCGGTATCGCGGAAGAACAGCGTCAGCGACAGGCCCTGGTCGACATGCTGGGTGGCCGCAGCATAGGTGTCGATGATCTTTTCCGGCCCGATCTCGTAAGCATCCTGATAGTAATCGAGATTGTCGTTGGTCATGAAGGCCGCCGGATAATAGACGCGACCGATCTTGCCTTCCTTGCGGATCTCGATCTTGGAGACAATCGGATGGATCGAAGAGGTCGAGTGGTTGATGTAGGAAATCGATCCGGTCGGCGGCACGGCCTGCAGGTTCTGGTTATAGAGCCCGCCCTCCATGACAGCTCTTTTCAACGCGAGCCAATCTTCCTGCGTCGGGACGGCAATGCCGGCGGTTTCGAAGATTTCCGCGACGCGCTTGGTCGCCGGCTTCCATTCCTGGTTCGTGTATTTGTCGAAATATTCACCGGAAGCGTATTTCGAATTCTCGAAGCCCTTGAAGCTTTGGCCGCGCTCGACAGCAAGCAGGTTCGAGGCGCGAATGGCGTGGTAGGTCACCGTGTAGAAATAGATGTTGGTGAAGTCGACGCCTTCTTCCGAACCGTAGAAAATGCGCTCGCGGGCGAGATAGCCGTGCAGGTTCATCTGGCCGAGGCCGATCGCATGGCTTTCGTCATTGCCCTTCTCGATCGAGGGTACGGAGGAGATATGGCTCATGTTCGAGACGGCCGTCAGCGCACGGATCGACATCTCGATCGTCTTGCCGAAATCCGGGCTGTCCATCGCGGCAGCAATATTCAGAGAACCGAGATTGCAGGAGATGTCCTTGCCCATATGCTTGTAGGACAGGTCGTCGTTGTATTCGCTGGCTTCGCTCACCTGCAGGATTTCCGAGCAGAGATTGCTCATGGTGATGCGGCCTGCAACCGGATTGGCGCGGTTCACCGTGTCTTCGAACATGATGTAGGGATAGCCGCTTTCGAACTGGATTTCGGCGATCACCTGGAAGAATTCACGCGCCTTGATCTTCTTCTTGCGGATACGGCTGTCGGCCACCATTTCGCGATACTTTTCCGTGACCGAAATCTCGGTGAACGGCACGCCATAGACGCGTTCCACATCGTAGGGTGAGAAGAGATACATATCCTCGTTGTTCTTCGCGAGCTCGAAGGTGATGTCGGGAATGACAACGCCGAGTGACAGCGTCTTGATGCGGATCTTCTCGTCGGCATTTTCGCGTTTGGTATCGAGGAAGCGCATGATGTCGGGATGGTGAGCGTTCAGGTAGACGGCGCCTGCCCCCTGCCTCGCGCCAAGCTGGTTGGCGTAGGAAAAGGAGTCTTCAAGCAGCTTCATCACCGGGATGATGCCGGAGGACTGGTTCTCGATGTGCTTGATCGGCGCACCCGCCTCGCGGATGTTGGTCAGCGACAAGGCAACGCCACCGCCGCGCTTCGAGAGTTGCAGCGCGGAATTGATGGCACGGCCGATCGATTCCATATTGTCTTCGACACGCAGCAGGAAGCAGGAGACCAACTCGCCGCGCTGTTTCTTGCCGGCATTGAGGAAGGTCGGCGTTGCCGGCTGGAAGCGGCCTGCGATGATTTCGTCCACCATATCGCGGGCAATCTGTTCGCTGCCCTGCGCCAACGTCAGCGCAACCATGCAGATGCGGTCTTCGTAACGCTCGAGGTAACGCTTTCCATCGAAGGTTTTTAGCGTGTAGCTGGTGTAATATTTGAAGGCACCGAGGAAGGTCGGGAAGCGGAACTTCTTCGCATAGGCGTGGTCGAAGAGATCGCGCACGAAATTGAAGGAGTACTGATCCAGCACCTCCTGCTCGTAATAGCCCTCCGTCACGAGATAATCGAGCTTCTCCCTGAGGTTATGGAAGAAGACCGTGTTCTGGTTGACGTGCTGGAGGAAGTATTGCTTGGCCGCCATGCGATCCTTGTCGAGCTGGATCTTCCCTTGCTCGTCATAAAGGTTCAGCATGGCGTTGAGGGCGTGATAATCCAAAGCCGGTTCCGCAGCCTTGGCTGGCCGGTCATTCGCGGGGTGAGAAAAAGTGCTCTGCGGTTTTTCGCCCGCATCCCGCGACAAAGAAGAGCTTAGCGTGTCCAAAATCGTTCCAATCCGTGTCTGACATTGGCGACATCCTCATCCGTGCCCAGAAGTTCGAACCGATAGAGATACGGCACCTGGCATTTGGTGGAGATGATGTCGCCGGCGATCCCGTAGGTCGCGCCGAAGTTGCTGTTGCCCGCGGCGATGACCCCGCGGATGTTCGAACGGTTACCCGCATCATTGAGGAAGCGGATTACCTGCTTAGGTACGGCACCCTTGCCACCCTCGCCGCAATAGGTCGGGACGATCAGCACATAGGGCGAGGTCGCGCGGAACTCGCCTCCTGCAGCAAGCGGGATACGAGCAGCCGGCAATGCAAGCTTGGCGACGAAGCGATGGGTATTTTCCGATCGGCTGGAGAAATAGACGATCTCGCCCACCGCCCGGCTCCTTAAGCGAGAGCGCTGATCATGTCGGGACGGAAGCCGGCCCAATGCAGTTCGCCGGCGACAACAACCGGAACCTGGCGGTAGCCGAGACCTTGCACCAGCTCATAGGCGGCGGCATCGGTCGATACGTCGATGATGGTGTAGTCGATGCCTTGCCGATCAAGTGCGCGGGTCGTTGCTGTGCATTGGACGCAGGCGGGCTTGCTGTAGACGGTGATGCTCATGAGATATCCTCGTATGGATGGGCATGGAAAATCGCTCGGGCATCGGATGATGCCCGCTCGGCGGAGTGAAAAATGGAGGCAAGCCTAGCCGGCGGCCGGACGCATTTAAGCGGCCGTCACTCGCGCGGGCGACTATGGATACTCAGGAACATGCACTTCACCCCGAAGTTATTCAGCGGGGCCTTCGAGGAAGCGACGCCGGCTATCATGCCGCATGGACCATCGCTCGCCAGCCGGACACCCCGCCCGTGGACGTCAATGCTCAAGGCAGGTCTCCTGGCTCGCGGGTCATAACATTCGTCTCGCCTTCCCAAGACACAAGGCCTCAGTGACTTCATCGAACGAATGCTCACCGCTCACAGTTGCGGGGGCAGCTCCGGCTTAGCGATCATCATGCTCGCCGACCGAATTCCCGTCTTAGCCTCCAATCCTTGCGAATCAGAAGAACCTCGAACACTATATATAGTATCTTCAGTTAAAATTGCGTCAACTGCTTCGATGGCCTCAAGCCAATTTCGATGTTGATGAACTCCGACGATCTCGCCTGACGCGTGCATAGGGGCTGGACAGATGCAGTGTTACTTCATTACGTTGCTCATGTAATGTTATTACATAAAGGACCCTTCATGCCAAACACAAGCTCTGGTATCCTCCTTGCAGCCTCATCCTTGGCTTGCGCCTTGCTGCTTCCCTTTCCGTCGTTTGCCGATGACGAAAAGGAGACGGAAAGCTGGCGACTATTCGTCACCGATCACAGCCTGCCGATCGTCCGCGCGATCGATGCCTCAAGTGGCAAGGAAATCGGCTTATTCGATCTTGACGGCTATGCCTCGCTGTCTCTCAGTCAATCCGGCCGCACCATATTTGCCGTGCAAGGCGAAAAGAACGTGGTCCAAGCGATTGCGACCGGCATATCCCTCTCCGATCATGGCGAACATCGCGACATCGAGCTTTCCGATCCGAAACTGCTTCCAGCATCGATCAAGGGCGAAAAGCCCGGGCATGTGGTGACGCACGGCAACGATGTCGCGATCTTCTATGACCGCGACGACAAGTTCGACCTCCTGTCCGAAAGTGGCCTTATCGAAGGCAAACCTGACATTCGTTCATTCCGGACCATCGCCGCCCACCACGGCGTTGCCGTTCCGATGGGCAACCATCTTCTCGTGTCGGCACCGAACATGGAGGCACCTGTCAAGGAAGGTGAATTGCCCCCGCGCCTCGGCTTGCGCGTGTTGGACCGAAAGGGAGAGCAGGTCGGCGATATCAAGCGCTGCACGGGGCTTCATGGGGAAGCGACCTCCGCCCGGCTGATTGCCTTCGGCTGCGAGGAAGGTGTCCTGATCGCTCGCCCTGGCGGTATCGACGGCCCAAAGGTCGAGATGCTCGCCTATGGCTCCTCCCTGCCAAAGGGCAAGGTCTCGACACTACTCGGCGGCACGTCCATGCAATTCTTCCTCGGCAATTACGGCGAGCAGAACGTCGTATTGATCGATCCGGACAATTCTGACCAACCCTACAAGCTGATCGAACTGCCGACACGGCGGGTCGATTTCGTGCTCGATCCGGCAAAGCCACAGATCGCCTACATTCTCACCGAGGACGGCAATCTGCATCTTCTGGATGTCGTGAAAGGCGCAATCGTGAAATCCGAGACAGTTACCGAAGCTTACAGCAAGGACGGTCACTGGCGCGATCCGCGGCCTCGCCTGGCGGTCGCCGGCAACCTCATCGCCATTACCGATCCGCGCCACAGCCTCGTGCGTATGGTCGATAACCAATCGCTGAAGGAAGTCCGCAACATCCCCGTCGAGGGGCAGCCCTTTGCTATCGTTGCGGCCGGCGGATCGGGAGCAGTGCATTGAGACGCTAAAATACGAGAAACAACTCGAAGGGAGCGCGGCGCGCTGCAGGTATAGATGATTGCAACGAGAGCCTGTTGTTCGACCGGCTCTCGAACATGGAGATCGGCGAGAACACAGCCCCGACTCACCTGTCCGCGCTGTCAGGCAGCATGCGGGTGAAGCATGGCTTTCGCAATGATTTCCAGACGAATCTTGAGCTCATAGAGCACAGCACAGATCGCCAACGTGGCGACTGCAATCGGGATAAAGGCTGCGGCAGACAAAAAACCCGTACGGTTCAGTTCGTAAGCGATCAGCAGCATGACTGTCTGGTGAAGAACGTAATAGGTAAGAACCGCCCGGTTGAGATAGCGGATCACCGCGTTTTCCGATCGGCAGCAAATCCTTGCATAACCGAGAACGGCAACGATCGCGCACCATTGGAACGTCCCGCCAAGCATTCTCCCAGCATAGAGCCGCCACATTTCTGGGTCGCTGGATGGCAGGCTGGGAAACAGGCACACCAAGGCCAGCGCGCAAGCGACGGCCAAGATGAGCGCCAGCTTCCGCATGTTGACGATCGCATCCCAGCAACCGTCGCGCGTTGCCATCACGACACCCATCAGGAATGCAGCCATATAGGCGGTGTGGCTGTACCAATCGGTCAAAAGGTTCTGCGTCGGGGGGAAAACCGGTCTCAATATCAGCCGCAGTCCGATGAACAATAAAGCCGGAGCTATCAGCACCCATTTGCCTGTAAGCCAGGGCACCAGCCGATCTCCCACATAAGGCAATAGCCGCGGCCATACAGTCAAGGCAAGCGTGACGATCACGGTATAACTCCAGAGGTAGGCGAGATACCAAAGATGCTGCATGCCGGCAAACAGCGTCTCTTTGCCGTCCGGCAGGGAAACCGGAGTCAAAGTTACATAGTGCAAAAAGACCTCAGAGAGGCTGATCTGCACTCCCATCTTGGCATTCAGGAATACATAGATCTGAGGCGGAATCAGAAACAGCATACCTATCAGAAAGGGTACCAGTAATTGTCTTGTCCGTGCATTTCTCAAGGCACCGGGGGGATACTTAACGAGCAGTATGCCCGTCACGGCTCCCGAAATAAAAAACAAGAGCGTCATCCGCCATGGATGTGTCAGCAAATGGATTATATCGAAGGCGGGGGAGCTGTCCGGCGCCTTCAGCACGAAGTTTTTCGAATTATAAATCAGGCTGACGTGGTAGACGATCAGCAGCATAAATGCTGCCACCCTGACAAAATCCAGATCATGCCGACGTGATGGTCTCTCCATATTTCCGTATTTTAAATTTCAGCCATTAATTGATTATGTAGCGAACTGCTCAAAATTTCGCTTGGGGTAAGTCTCTCTGAAGCTTGGCCGAGCCGGCCAAAGCGCCTGGAGCGAACGCCCATATCGACTAACGACAACTCTTCGAGGCACCAGAGCCTTTCAGCCAAAGCATGGACAGAGCCCGATGGGGGTGCGCTTGACACTTGGTTAGCGAGCTTTTATTAATACGTATAACTAATACGTATAAGCAAAGCGAGCGATGACAAACGGACGAGCAACGCAAAAGGATGTCGCAAGGGCTGCGGGGGTCTCGCAAGCAACCGTTTCCATGGTGCTGAGCGGCGGTGGGGCATCCATCCCTGCGGAAACGTGGGAGCGCATCACAAAGGCGGCAAAGGACCTCGGCTACGTACCCAACCGTTTTGCGCAGGCCCTCAAGACGAGCCGCTCGATGACCATCGCCTGCATCGTGCCCGACATCACCAATCCGTTCTATCCGTCTTTGATACGCGGCATTCAGTCTATCGCCGATGGCCTGAACTACGATGTGATCACGGTCAATACGGACGGCACTCCGGAGCGCGAACGCCATTTTCTCGATTGGGCTCGGCAGGGGCGCGTCGATGGCGTGATCGGCGTCTTCTTCACGCTGAAAGCCAAGGATTTCAATCCCTTGATCGAGGCCGGCGTTCCCATAGTGAGAATTGAATCATCCAGGAAGAGCGGCGGCGAAATCCCTATCGACGATATCTATGTCGACAGCAAGGCGGCGGCGCAGACGGTGACGGAATACCTGCTGGGCCTCGGCCATAAGCGCATCGCGCTCGTTGCCGGTCGCGGCGGTCCGCAGGCTCACCGTATCGAGGGCTACCGTAAGGCGCTCGCAGAGTTCGGCCATCCCGATCACGTCGTCATCGACGACGAATTTTCCGAGATGGGCGGGATTCGCGCGGCCGAGAGCATTCTTAGCGGCGATTTTCGGCCGACGGCCATCTTCGCCGCAAACGACCTGATGGCGATCGGGGTGATGCAGTCACTGCGCGAACGCGGCATCCGCATTCCCGAGGATATCGCCGTCGTCGGTTTCGACGATATTTCCGCCGCCAAGCTCGTGACCCCGACACTGACGACGGTCGCGCAGTTTCAATGGAAAATGGGAGAACGTGCCGCGCAGACGCTGATGGAGCGCCTGCGCGGGGAGAAGACCGGTGTTGGAACCGCCGTCGAAATGCCCTTCGATCTCATCGTCAGAGGTTCGACGAGCAACAAATAAAATCAAATCGGGAGGAGAAAACCGATGCACAGACGTACAGTTTTGAAAGCCGGCTTCGGCCTGGCCGCCCTGCCGCTTATGTCCCGCTTCACCTTCGCGGCGGATCAGAAGCCCATATCCTTCTGGTACGAATCCGCTTCGCCGGAGAACCAGGATAACCTCAAGAACATTCTGATCGACCCGTTCAATGCGGCACATCCTGAAGACCTCCTTAGCATCGACTTCCGCGGCTCGGATCTCGACAAGCAGCTGCGCGTCGCGATGCTGGCCGGCACCGGCCCCGATGTCGTCTTCACGGCCGGCCCGAGTTATGTCGCGGCAATGGCACAGGCCGGTCAGCTTATGCCGCTTGACGACTACGCCAAGAAATACGGATGGGACGAGCGTCTGCTGCCGCTCTTCCTCGATCTCGGCCGCTACAACGGCAAGCTCTACGCGCTCGCGAAGACATACGAAACGCTCGGCCTCTTCTACAACAAGACCTTGTTTGACCAGAACAAATGGAAGGTGCCAACGACGATATCGGATTTCGAGGCGCTTGCCGACGAGATGAAAGCCAAGGGCCTGACCCCGTTCGGTGCCGGCAATGCCGACTGGCGCCCGGCCAACGAGCATTATGTCTCGATCGCCATCAACTCGATTGCGGGACCCGAGAATGTCTACAAAGCGCTAACGGGCGCCATCCCATGGACAGACCCTGCCTTCGTCCACTCGATCGACAAGCTCGCCGAATGGTGGGACAAGGGCTATTTCGGCGACAATTATTTCTCGCTGACGCTGGAGCAGGCCTTCGCACAGATCGCCAGCGGCCAGGCCGGCATGGCGCCGACCGGTACATGGAATTTCACCAACGTCCAGACCTATTTCCCGCAAAATAACGCGGAACCCGGCTTCGTCGGCTTCCCGAGCGAGAAAGGCGATCCGATTTTCGCGCTCGGCATCGGCTCGACACTCTCGATCAACGCCAAGTCAGGCAATGCGGATGGCGCCGCTGCCGTTCTCGACTACATGTTCACGGACGACTACTACAGCAAGATGAATTCGGTCTGGCAGGGCGAATGGAACCTGCCCCTGGCCGATCTCTCCAAGGTCAAGCTTTCCGACAAGGTACTGCCTCTTTACGAGACGGCGATGAAGGAACTCGCCACCGCGGTCGCTGCAGGCAAATACGGCTACACCACCTGGACCTTCCTGCCACCTGCCACGGACACTTATCTGGTCAGCGGCATGGAAGAGGTCTGGCTAAAGAAAACCACGTCCGCCGACTTCCTGAAGAAGCTCGACGAGACCTTCAAGCAGGAACGCGATGCCGGCAAGGCACCAGCCGTTCCGGCCCGCACCTGATCTGGCCGCAGGGCGGCGCATAAGGCGCCGCCCTCTCCGGAGGACAACATGCACCGACTTTATCTCGTTCCGACGATGCTCATCAACATCGTCATCGTTCTCGTGCCCGCTCTGCTGACGGTCGCGCTTGCCTTCTGCAACTGGGATGGCATTTCGCCGCCCACCTTTGCGGGCCTCGACAATTTTCGCACGCTTGCTGCCGATCGCGTCTTCTGGCTGGCGCTCGGCAACAACATCATCTGGACGCTGGTCTTCCTGATCGTACCGATCCTCATGGGTTTGCTGGCCGCCTCGATGCTATTGATCGTGCGCCGTGGCAGCAATTTCTTTCAAGTCATCTACTTCCTGCCCGTCGTCATCGCCACCGCGATCACGGCCCGCATCTGGCAGGGCATGATCTATAGCCCGGTGACCGGCGTCTTCGGTCTCCTCAAGAAGTACGGGTTGCCGATCCCCAATCCGCTGACGCAGCCGCCGATCGCGCTGTTCGGCGTTGCAACGGTTGACCTCTGGCACTGGTGGGGCTTTCTCAGCGTCATCTTCTTTGCCGCACTCCGCCAGGTGCCGCAGGAACAAATCGAGGCCGCCCGCATCGAAGGCGCGACCTATTTCCAGATGATGCGTTATGTGCTGCTTCCCGGCATCCGGCCGACGATCACGCTGATGATGATCATGACCGTCATCTGGTCGTTCCTTGCCTTCGATTTCGTCTACATCCTGACCCAAGGCGGCCCAGCTTTCTCCAGCGAGCTGTTGTCGACGCTGGCCTATCGCAAGGCATTCTACGACCTCAATGTCGGCCAAGCAGCGGCCGCGGCCCTCGTCATCAGCCTATTCGGACTGATCGGCACTTTCTTTTACGTGCGTATTCAAACCAAGGAGGGCGAACAATGAGGCTCGTGGAAAGCCGTCTGACCCTTTGGGTCTGCTATATTCTTCTGGCCATTTTTGCCTTCCTTGCGCTTTTTCCGATCGCGCTGCTGGTGCTGAATTCGCTAAAGCCTGCGGCTCAGATCGTGCAGAACCCGCTCGGACTGCCGCAGCCGATCCGCTGGCAGAATTTCGCCAATGCCTGGAACCACGCGAAATTTTCGCAGACCTTCATCAACTCGCTGATCGTCTCCGGCACGACGATTGCGCTCGTCTGCACGACATCGTCGCTGACGGCCTATGTGATCGCGCGCCGCAAGATCAAAAGCTGGAAGATCTTCACCTTCTACCTGCTCGCAACGACGACCGCGCCAATCCAGCTCTACATCTTCCCGCTCTATTTCGGCTTCGCCAAGCTCGGGCTCATCAACAACATCTTCGGCGTGGCGCTGATCTATACCGCGCTTTACAGCCCCTTCGCCGTGATGCTGCTCAGAACCTATTTCCTTGCGGTTCCGAAAGAGCTCGAGGAGGCAGCGATCGTCGACGGCGCCACGCATTGGCAGGTTTTCTGGCGGGTGATGCTGCCGATCGTCTCGCCGGGCATCCTGACCGTCGCGCTGATCATCGGTCTGAATTCGTGGAACGAGTTCCTGATCGCGACGACCTTCCTGCAGAAGCAACAGAACATGACGGCCGTCATCGCCTTCTTCCTGCTGTCCGGCCAGTACAGCTCCGACTGGGGCGAGATCATGGCCGCAGCCCTCATCATCGTCGTGCCTGTCGTGGTGCTTTTTGTCTTCATGCAGAAGCGCTTCATCGAAGGCATGGCCGGCGGCTCGGTCAAAGGCTGAGCGATTTTTCCAAACAATCTATGGAGTGAGCAATGCAGCTTCCGAACGATTATCTCGAACGTGTCTATGCTGGCGTCCTGGGCAAGCTCGTCGGCGTCTATCTGGGCCGTCCTTTCGAGGGATGGACCTACCAGAGGATCATGGAAGAGCTCGGGCCTATCGAATATTACGTGCATGAGCGCCTGAACCAGCCACTCGTCGTCACCGACGACGATGTCGCCGGCACCTTCACCTTCATCCGCGCTTTGGAGGACTATGGTATCAAGCCGAACCTCTCGGCCGAAGAAATCGGCAAGGCCTGGCTCAACTACATCGTCGAGGAACGCGCCATCCTCTGGTGGGGTGGCAATGGCAATTCCACCGAACACACCGCCTGGCTGAATCTGAAGAAGGGCGTGCCCGCACCGCATTCCGGTTCGATCGCCACCAATGGCCAGGGGGTCGCCGAACAGATCGGCGCGCAGATCTTCATCGACGGATGGGCGATGGTGGCGCCCGGCCAGCCGGAACTCGCGGCCAAGCTTGCAGAACAGGCCGGCAAGGTCAGCCACGACGGCGAATCCGTTTATGCCGCCATGCTGTGGGCTGCGATGGAGGCCGAGGCTTTCACCTCCTCCGACATCGACCATCTGATCGATACCGGCCTGAAGCAGATCCCGAGCGACAGCCAGATCGCCAAACTGATTGCCGACATCAGGGCCTGGCACAAGGCTCATCCCGATTGGCGCGATACCCGCCAGAAGATCCAGGACCATTACGGCTACGACAAATATCCCGGCAATTGCCATATCATGCCCAATCACGCGCTGATGATCATGACGGTGCTTTATGCACCGCACGATTTCCAGAAGGCGCAGATGATCGTCAATACGTCGGGCTGGGATACCGATTGCAATGCCGGCAATGTCGGCTGCCTGCTCGGCATCATGAACGGCCTCGACGGGCTGGCGGAAGGGCCGGACTTCCGTGGCCCCATCGCCGACCGCATGCTGATCTCTTCGGCCGACGGCGGCAATTCCATCAACGATGCCGTGCGGCAGGCTTATTTCCTGACCAATCTCGGTCTCCAGCTTGCCGGCCATCAGTCGCTCGATGCCCCGAAGGATGGTGCGCAGTTTCATTTCTCGCTTCCGGGCAGCCAACAGGGCTTCCGCCCATTGACGGGTCTCGACGCGGCAAGCGGCGTGCGGGTCGGCAATACCGAATTCGAAAGCGGCCGCGCGCTGACGATCGATTACGAAGCCCTCGGGCCAGCACAAAGCGCCGTAGTGACGACGCCGACCTTCTCGCCACGCGAAATGCTCGACATGCGCACCTACGACCTGATGGCGACACCACTTGTCTATCCCGGTCAGACGCTGAAGGCACGTATCAAGGCCGACGCGCAGAACCGCGGTACAATCGAAGCGCGCTTGCGTGTCCGCGTTTATGACGGGCGCGACCAGCTAAAGGACATTGACTCTGCTCCGCTCGTCCTCGAGCCAGGCTCCGAGGCCGTTCTCGAATGGGTCCTTCCCGAGACCGACGGCCAGCCGATCGCCGAAATCGGCGTCGCCATGAGCGGCACCGGCAAGCGTGCCGATGGCCGCCTGCTCGTCGATTATCTCCGCTGGGACGGCGCGCCCAAGCTGACATTGAAGCGTCCCGCCGGCGATGGTGACTTCTGGCGCATGGCCTGGGTGAATGGCGCAAGCTTCTTCTCCAAGCGCTTCCCTGCCGCCTTCCGCATCGCGCAGAACCGCGGCGAAGGCATCATCATCCATGGCACGCGCCAATGGACCGACTACCAGGCCTCGGGTCAGGTGATGATCCACCTCGGCAATTACGGCGGCCTTGCCATCCGCGCCCAGGGCCTGCGCCGCTACTATGGCGCCCGCGTGACGCGCGACGGCAAGATGCAGATCGTCAAGGTGCGCGACGAGGACACCAAGGTTCTTGCCGAAACTGCCTTCAAGACCGAGTTCGACAAGCATATCGCCATGAAGGTTTCGGCGCAGGGCGCGCGCATCACCTTCGAGGCTGACGGCGTGTCGGTGACGGCGGAAGATACCGCTGCCGATGCCTTCCGTGACGGCGGCGTCGGCCTGCTCGTCCATGAAGGCGCCCTGTCGTCGAACGAGATCCGGATCGGAGGGGTATGATGGCGACAGTCACCATCGATACGGCACGCAAGGCCTATGGCGCCGTGGAAATTCTCCACGGTGTCTCTGCCGACATTGCCGACGGCGAATTCGTCGTTCTCGTTGGGCCATCAGGCTGCGGGAAATCCACGCTGCTCAGAATGATTGCCGGCCTTGAAGACATTACCGGCGGCACGATCAGCATCGGCGGGCGCGTCGTCAACAATCTGCCGCCCAAGGAACGCGACATCTCCATGGTCTTCCAGAATTATGCGCTCTACCCGCATATGACGGTGGCCGAAAACATGGCCTTTTCGCTGACGCTTGCCGGCGCATCCAAGGACGAGAAGCAGAAGCGCGTGGCGCATGCCGCGCAGATCCTCGGCCTCACCGACCTGCTCGGGCGCTATCCCCGCCAACTCTCCGGCGGCCAGCGCCAGCGCGTCGCCATGGGCCGCTCGATCGTCCGCAACCCGCAGGTCTTCCTGTTCGACGAGCCCCTGTCCAATCTCGATGCGAAGCTGCGCGTCGCCATGCGCGCCGAGATCAAGAGTCTGCATCGGCGTCTGGCGACGACGACCATCTACGTCACCCACGACCAGGTCGAGGCGATGACCATGGCGGATCGCATCGTCGTCATGAACGGTGGCCATATCGAGCAGATCGGGCGACCACTCGAACTTTACGACAATCCGCAAAGCACCTTCGTCGCCGCCTTCATCGGCTCGCCGGCCATGAACCTCCTGAATGGGCGCTTCGACACTGACGGTGGAAGGCCTGTCTTCAAGACCAATGAAGGCGTGCTTTTGCCCCTACCCGACCATGCTCCCAGGATTTCCGGCACCGAAGGCGTATACGGCATCCGGCCGGAATATTTCACGCTTGCGCCTGAAAATGCCGGCATTCCCGCCCGCGTGATCGTCGTCGAGCCACTCGGTTCCGAAACGCATATAACGGCGACGGTGGGCGGGCAGACGATCGTTACCGTCTTCCATGATCGGCTCGATATCGAACCGGAGGAGACGATCTGGCTGCAGCCGCGCACGGAACGGATCTGCCTTTTCGATGCCGGTGGGCGCCGGCTGACCGACAAAGCCACCGAACGAAGCCTGCAACATTCGTGACGCCAAAGCGCCGCCGCAAGGCGGCGCATTGGCCCGGCGCCCATGTCGAATTTGCCGGTATACCTGCTCGATCAGTTGATCGGGCCGGCAACGCCAGTTCTTACGGCCATATCAGCCAGACTAACATCGAGTGTTGCCGGATCGATCGACTGACGCACCTTCAACAACATATTGCCCAGGTCTTCCATCATCTCGCGCACAAACTTCTCCGTGCGGACGCAGTCTCCCGAAACGATGAAGCGCAGCAGTGATATATGGCTCTCGACAGTCGTCTCCATCGGAGCGCCAGGGCCGAGATAGGTATGATAGATCCATCCGGTGCGGCGATAGAGCGTCTGGAGTGGAATGAGGGTGTTTGCCAGCAACGGCTCTCCGGATGCCGTCAAGATTGCCCTGTTCAATAGCCGATCGGTGACATTGAACCGCTCAAGGCTGAGTTCCGCCTTGGAAGCCTCCAGATCGGCAATGAAGATTCTGAGGATCTTGTGATCCTGAGGCGTCGCCCGCTCCGTCGCAAGCCCGCAGGCAATCGCCTCCATTTCCGTACGCAAGGGAAGCAATGTCCGCTCCTGCGCCAGATTGACCGGCGCGATCCGCAGGCCAGAGCGCGGGCTGACATGGATGAGCTGGTTGGCGGAAAGGCGCTTGACCGCGTCGTGAACCGGTGTACGGCCAAGGCCGGATTGCTGCTGCAATTGCTGGATCGTATAGCGCGCACCCGGCAACAGTTCGGTGGAAACGATCATGCTTTCGAGGCGATCGTAAGCCTCCTCCGACAGGCTTCGAGACTGCTTTTCCTTCTTCATCATCGCGCTGTCGATCTTTTCCCGCTCGAATTCACCACTGTCTCTCCCGCCCGATTCACAGAGAGCGGCATTGACTTTTGGCTGCTTATATCAAAATCATTGCCTCATGTGAAATTTCAGATTACTAGCGTGATATTTCTTTGAGGGAGGGATTTATGACAATCGAACACACATCGACCGTTGGCGCCATGCGCCGGCCATCCACCAATCGACGCTGGTGGATCGGTGCGCTTCTCGCGCTCGGCGTTCTCGTCAATTATTTCGACCGGGTGAACCTGACGGTCGCTTCGCCGCTCATTCAGGACGATTTTCACATCGGCCCGGCAGAGATGGGCATCCTGTTCAGCGCCTTCGGCTGGACCTACGGATTCCTGCAAATCCCCGTCGGCATGCTGCTTGACCGCTTCGGCGTGACACGCGTCATGCGTTGGAGCACCTTCTCCTGGGGTGTCGCCTCCATCATCACGGCTTTCTCGACAGGCATGCAGACGCTCTTTCTCTCGCGCATGCTCCTCGGCGTGGCCGAAACTCCTGGCTTCCCGGCCAATTCGAAGGCTACGGGCTACTGGTTTCCGCGCCATGAGCGGGGCCTGGCCACCGCGCTCTTCGATGCGGCCGCGAAATTCTCCAACGTCATCGCCATTCCGTTGGTCGCTTTCCTGATGCTGCATTTCGGCTGGCGCGGCGGTTTCATCGCGACAGCGATCATCAGCTTCGTCTTCTTCGCGCTATTCTGGCTGTTTTACCGCGACCCGAGCGCCGACAGAAACCTTTCCGACGAGGAGCGGGCCTATATTAAGGCGGGCGGCGCGGCCCAGGAAGGCGAAGCCTCCGCCAACGCCGTGGGCATGCTCGGCTATCTCCTGCGCAATCGCAAAGTCTGGGGCCTTTCGATCGGCTTTGCCGCCTATGGCTATGCCTTCGCCCTCTTCATCTTCTGGCTGCCGAATTATCTGGTCTCAGAGATGCACATGGACATCCTGAAATCGGCAAGTTTCACGACGATCCCCTGGATCTTCGCGACGATGTCGGATCTTCTGATCGGCGGCTGGCTGATCGATCATCTCATCCGCAAGGGCCACGACGAATCCAAGGTTCGCAAGACGATCATCGTCTTCGGCATGCTGATGGGCCTTGCTGTCGTCGGTGCCGGCCTCACCGCCGATCCCTATTGGGCCATCCTCTGGATCACCATTTCACTGAGCGGCCTTGCCGCGGCGGCACCGGCCGGATGGTCGATTCCTGCGCTGATCGCCCCGAAGGGCGGCGCTGCCACGGTCGGCGGCATCATGAACTTCCTGAACAGCGTCACCGGCATCGCCGCACCGATCATCACCGGCTTCATCGTCGGCGCAACACAGTCCTTCAGCCGCGCCTTCCTTCTAGCCGGCGTGATGCTGGCGATCGGCATCGTCTCCTATGTCTTCGTCCTCGGCCGCATCGAGCAGATTCCCGATCCGAAGGCCTGATTTCGTTTTTAAGACCAAGAAAGGTTTCCCATGAAAATCACCAATGCGAAGGTCATCGTCTGCTCGCCCGGACGCAACTTCGTCACGCTCAAGATCGAGACGGACGAAGGGATTTACGGCATCGGCGACGCCACGGTGAATGGCCGCGAACTGGCCGTTACCTCCTATCTTCAGGATCACCTCGTCCCCTGCCTCATCGGTCGCGATGCATCGCAGATCGAGGACATCTGGCAGTATTTCTACAAGGGCGCCTATTGGCGCCGCGGCCCGATCACCATGGCGGCGATCGCCGCTATCGACGTCGCGCTGTGGGACATCAAGGCCAAGGCAGCCAACATGCCGCTTTACCAGCTGCTCGGCGGCGCCAGCCGCACGCATATGCTGACCTATACGCATGCCAACGGCGAGACGATCGAAGAGACCGGTGACAAGGTTGCCGCCTTCAAGGAACAGGGCTGGAAGGCGATCCGCGTGCAGAGCGCAGTTCCCGGCCTGCCGGTCACTTACGGCGTCGAAAAGGTCGGCTCGCTGGCCCAGGCGGAAGACAAGCCGCGCGAAACGCTGTGGGATACGCCGACCTATCTGCGGTTCCTGCCGAAGCTTCTCGACCATCTGCGCGATCGCTTCGGCTATGATCTCCACCTGCTGCACGACGTTCACCACCGCCTGACGCCGCAGGAAGCGGCAGGGCTTGCGAAGGAGGTGGAACGCCACCGACTCTTCTGGCTCGAGGACGCCGTTCCGGCCGAAAATCAGGAATCCTTCCGCCTCATCCGCCAGCACTCCACCACGCCGCTCGCGCTCGGCGAGGTCTTCAACTCGATCCACGATTGCCGGCAGCTGATCCAGGAACAGCTGATCGACTATATCCGTACGACGCCGCTGCATGCCGGCGGCATCACCCATGTGCGGCGCATCGCCGATCTCGCCGGCCTCTATCATATCCGCACCGCCTGCCATGGTGCTGCCGATATGTCGCCGATCACCATGGGGGCAGCACTGCATTTCGATCGCTGGGTGCCGAATTTCGGAATTCAGGAATATGCCTTCCATCCCGACGAGGCGAAGAATGTCTTCCCGCACGAATGGCATCTGAAGGACGGCCATCTCTATAGCGGCGAAAAGCCGGGTCACGGCGTCGACATCGACGAGAAGGCTGCCGAGAAATATCCGTATCGGCAGGCCTATCTGGACGTTGCGCGACTTTCGGACGGAACCATGTGGAGCTGGTGATTGTTTTGAAGATCGACCGGCTTTTCCAAGCCGGCTGATCCCTTCAATTGACATCGCTTTCGCGGATGCGGTCGGCAAGATCCAAAAAATTCTGCCGCATCCGGCGCAAGGTGAAATCAAGGCCAAACAGACGGCCGGTTTCGCTGAAGCCCATCGACTGGGCCTCCGTAGAATTCCGCAAGGCACTGAAAGCGGCTTCGAAAGCCGCGTCTCCGGTGGAGAGCACCTCGGCGTCGATCTCCGCGCCGGTGCGCAGTGCCCGGCCGCATGCCTCGGCGAAACGGGCCTGCGCCTCGAGCACTCCTGCCGCCTGCGGCCCGATCGCTTCGACGATAGCCGGTGGGAAGGGCGTCTCGATGATATGGCTGACATAGGTCATGTCGTTGCGAATGCGCCAGAGCGAACGAGGGATGGCTTCCGAAATCCCATGCTTCGTCAACCAGAAGGCGCGCTCGCGCTGGGCGTCGGTCAAAAGCGTTTCCGTTGCCATCAGCGATTGACGCAGCGCGATATTGGCTTCCGTTGCCGAGACGGCTTCACCCTTTTCGACTGCGGTTGCCAGAGTGCGCAATATCTGCGCCGCAACATCAAGGGCCGATCCGAAACGATCGAGCACCATGGTCCGCGAACGCGTCGGCAGGATGAAGAGACTGGCGAGCACGCCGACGACACCGCCCAACGTGATCTCGGCGATGCGGTCGATCACGAAAATCTCGACAGGAACGGCGGCGGAATGGGTCAGCATGACGATCGCCGCCGTCAACCCGGCATTGCGCAAGCGAGGCACGCGTGCCGCCACAAAGCTCGAAAAGCCGACGACACAGATAAGCGCGATCCCGATAGCGAGCGGCTCGTGCGGTGTGACGAACACTGCCGCCCCTCCAAGCACGGCCCCTGCGACGGTGGCCACCAGACGGTCGACAGCCATGCCAGCCGTGGCGCCGACGGATGCCTGCATGACGATCAGCACGGTGAAGACGGCCCAATAGCCTTGCTGAAGATGCAGAAGCTGGGAGACGGCGTAGGTGATCGTGCAGGCGATCATGACCCGCAATGCCTGCACAGCAGCGCGCTTGGTCTGGATCAGCGATGTCCTGGGCTTTGGCGGGGGCTGGCTTTGAGACGATACGGGCTCGGTCATCGCGCAACTTTTGGTCTGAAAACGTATGCTGACAATGGCCGTTAGGGTCTTGCCCCTCCCCCTGCTGCTACGCCAATCGCGGGATGAACCCGCGATTTACAATGGCAGTATTCGGCCTGATATGGAAGGAGAGCGAATAACGGCAAATGACCCAGTGTCTCGCCGTGCCCCTCTTCGGAAGCACGGCTTTGACTGATGGTTACGGATCGGATTTTACGCTCAAACCGTGGCGGACGTCGGCGAGGTCTCCTCAACGAGAACCTGACGCAGCCGTGCTTCCTGATCCGGTGAAAGCGAGGTGCGCAACAGCCGTGCATGCTCGCCCTTGAATTCGGCAAGCACCTTCTCGGGCTGAACCTTGCGGATCAGCAGGAAGAGCGCGGAGCTATGCACCGGAATGGTTTCGGCGAGCTTCTCGATGAGGCCGTCATCGATGCCGTAATCGGCCATCGATCCGGCGAGAGCACCGGATCCGGCACCGATCGCACCGCCGACGACCAGGCCAGCAAGAGGATTGAGGAAGATCAGGCCAACGAGTGAACCCCATAGCGCACCCGAAAGGCCGCCGCTTGCGGCACCGGCCGCTGTCAGATTGACACTCTGCTTGAGACGGACCTTGCCGGACTCGTCGCGAACGGCGATGACGGCATCTTCCAGATCGATCAGATATTCCTTTTCGAGCTGAACAAGACGATTGAGAACAGCATCCGCCTTATCGGCATCATCGAAACCAAGCACTATGAGTTCTGACATCGAAATCCTCCAGGTCGTGTTGTCGGGACAAGAAGTAGGGCATCGGGCCGGTCAGTGGACAGCCGTGCTGATCAACCGGTAAGGATGAGTAGCATTGAACTGCGAGATCATTGCGACAGCCTGCTGCAGCAACTCTTCCGCCTGTTCGGGATCGTCGCGGGCCAGTTCGTCAGCATAGATGCGGATCGCTTCCGCCATATTGGTGGAAAGCGCCGCAATTTGCTGATTGCCTTCGACGAGAGCCTCGCGTGCGTTGCCCTCCAGCGTCCGTGCGGCGTCGATGAGGATTTCCTCGCGCTCTTCGACGCTGAGGTCTTCGATGGTTCTGGTTCTATCTTCCATTTTGGTCACTCCTAACAGACGTGATTGCAGCCGATCTCATGAAGCCTCGACTGCTACTCACGTAGGAAGACGCAAATTCGGGTTCAAGGTTCCCTTCTTGCCCAACCTGCCGGCCGCGACATCGTAAAATCAGCTCGCATATCGCGCCTCCAGCAAGTCCAGTTCCCGCACGAGCTTTGCAGCAACTTCGTTGCCGAGCTGCCTGGCCCGCAGCTTGCGGAAGATTTCCGTTCGCTCGGCACGAACGGCCGCCAGCCTCAGCTCCAATTCGATGCGCATGGTCCGCTTGGAGAGCGCCACCTCCTCGCCGCCGCCGGTCTGGTTGCGGATGCGCTCGCGATAAAGCTCCATGACACGTGAAGCGGCTTCCACATAAAGATCCGCATCCTCCTGTCCCTTGGAGAGCGAGTGCTGCAGGCGCGCGATTTCGGTGATCGCGGCCCTTGCCGCGTCGACCCGTGCGGCCACTTCGTCCTCCTCATGTTTGGTATCTTGCGGGAGTTCGAGATTTTTCAGAAGCGGCGGCAGGAAAAGCGTCGCCAGGATCAGCGACATGATGATGACGCCCATCGCCAGGCAGATCGCAAGATCGCGGGCAGGAAAAGGCGAGCCGTCATTCAGGGTGAATGGCAAGGTGAGCACACCGGCAAGCGTGATTGCGCCGCGCACGCCGGCAAAGGAGAATGCCGCCAGGATGCGCCAGTTTGGCGAGGTCGGACGCTGCCGCCTCTGTCGAAACAGCGTCAGATGAAGCGACAACCAGACCCAGGTGAACCGCAAGGCGGCGAGGCCGAAGGCGAGACCGACGACATAGATAGCAAGCCACCACAGTCCCTGATGCCCGGTTACCTCAACCGTCGCGGACGCCTTTTCCACGATCGACGGAAGCTGTTCCCCAAGAAGGACGAAGATGGTGCCATTCGCCGCGAACTGGATCATATCCCACACCGAGTTTCTGCGCACCCGGGTCGCCGCCATGGCATGACCCGAGCTTTCGGCGACGCTCATGGTCACTCCCGCCGAAACCGCCGCAAGAATGCCGGAGCAATGCAGCTGCTCGGCGATGAGATAGGCTGCAAATGGGATGAGGATGCTGACCAGAATTTCCGAACCGCTCTCCTCGCCATAGCGTCGCGATATGCGTGTGGTCAGCCAGGTGATGCTCCATGTCACACCGACGCCGATCGCAAGACCGCCGAATGCCGTCCATAGAAAGCTGAGCGCGGCGTCGTAGAGCGAAAAACTGCCCGTCAGAGCCGCGGCGATTGCAAATCGCAGGCAAACGAGGCCGGATGCGTCATTCAGCAGGGCCTCGCCTTCAAGTATGTGCATCATGCGCGGCGGGATCGGCACCCGCTGCGCGATCGCGGATACCGCAATCGGATCTGTCGGCGAAATGACGGCCGCGAGCGCGAAGGCGACGGCAAGCGGCATTGCCGGGATCATCCAGTGAATGAGCAGACCGGCGCCAAGAACGGTGAAGACGACAAGCCCCAGGGCCAGTTCCACCACGATATTCATGTCCTGCTTCAGCTCGTCGGCGGCGATACGCCATCCGTCGAGGAAGAGCAGCGGCGGCAGGAACAGCAGAAAGAAAATCTCGGGATCGAGCCTCACGCTGAGATCGGCCGACAGGCCGATAATGGCCCCCAGAGCTATCTGTATGAGGGGCAAAGGCAGGATGATGGGTATTGCTCGGGAAATCGCACCGCTGACGACGATCGCCAGCAGAAGGACGAGTGTCGTGGTGATTATTTCCATTACCCTGCCCTTCGCTTGACACACCCATGCAGTATCAAGGCTTCCGATGATCGCCATCGGCGTGCCTCAGCCTCTGCGTTCTTTAAAACAAACTCAGCCGGAAATGAGAAGTACAGCATTGCTCCGGCTGGGCCGGCGCAGCTTTATAAAGCAAACCGCGCTATGCCCGATCGCTCTTCTATTCCTCCCATTCTTCGTCGTCGGCCGAAAGCAGATCCACCAGGGTTGCGACGGTTCCTGCAGGCAGGTGTCGCCCCTCGCCGATCAATGCCTCATCGCTATTGACCCAGGCCCAAGCTTCCGAAAGCTCTGTCGGCGTAGCGCCCGTCGCAACGATCTCTGCGATCAGCGTCTCGTCCACAGGGCCGAGTACGGAGGTGACGTCTTGCGAGGTCAATGTCATATCCCGCTCCTCTTCCTGTTCGTCAGACCATGAACATCTGAGAATATAGAAAGCGACAACGGCACTTCCACCAGCATCGATAGGATGAACGTCCACGCCTGCCTGCATAAGTGATTGATATATTTTTGTTCTGGTTCAGCGTGATCGGGAGAAAACCTTTCGTGATTTGATGTGGCGCGCCCACAAGCGGCTGATGCCGGGCGCCATCGCGAATGGCACCCGGCTCCGGAAACGTCGATCGAGCAGCGCCCGAAATGATCTAAAGAGAATTATTCCGCCGCTACGGCAACAGCATCCCGAGTTTCCTCGAGCGCACGCACCAGCGGAATGACGTGTTTGCCGAAATACTCGACCTCTTCCTGGAAATGCAGGAAGCCGAGAAGGATCAGATCGGCGCCGGCCTGCTTCAGAGCGATAATGCGCTCGGCAACCTGCTGCGGCGTGCCGATCAGGTTGGAGCGGAAACCGTCATTGTATTGGACGAGGTCGTCGAAGGAGGATTTCGCCCAGTTGCCCTCGCCTTCCGGCGAGGCCTTGCCGGCGTTCTTCACCTCATGGCCGAATGCCTTGACGGCTTCAGGATTGGCTTTCTCGACGATCTCGGCAAGAACCGCCTTGGCTTCCTCTTCCGTCTCGCGCACGATCGCGAAGGCGTTGACGCCGATGCGCACATGATGGCCGTTCGCTTTCGCCTTGGATTGGATGTCGTCCACCTGCCTGGCAATCTCCGCGGGCGTATTGCCATTGGTGAAATACCAGTCGGATACGCGCGCGGCCATGTCGCGGGCCGCGCGCGACGAGCCACCCTGAAAGATTTCTGGCTGCGGATCGATCGGCTTCGGCTTCAGAGAATAGTCAGTGAACCGATAGAAATCGCCGCGGAAGGTGAAGCTGTCCTCCGTCCAGATGCCACGCAGCGCACGAATAAACTCTTCCGAGCGGCGATAGCGCTCGTCGTGATCGAGCCATGGCTCGCCAATGGCTTGGAATTCACCGCGGAACCAGCCGCTGACGATGTTGACCGCGACGCGGCCATTGGTCAGGTGGTTGATCGTGGCGATCTGCTTGGCCGCCAGCGCCGGCGTCCATGGGCCGGGCAAGATCGCCGCAATGACTTTCAGCTTGGTTGTCGACTCCAGCAGAGCATGGCTGAAGGAGACGGATTCATGCTGATATTCGGCACCATAGCCGGCGGTGAAACGGATCTGGCTCAGCGCATAGTCGAAACCACTCGCCTCGGCGATCTGTGCAAGCTTTCTGTTGTAGTCGATCGTCCAGCTGGTGCGCTGCTCGATGTTCGAAATGACCAGCCCGCCTGACACGTTCGGCACCCAATAGGCAAATTTCAAAGCGTCTCTGTTCGCATCGCTCATTGATATCTCCCGGTTTGAATTGTCCTCTGCCGAGCACAAGGATGAAGATCCCAACCCATCACGATTATACTCTGTAGATTTTATAGATTATCGAACAAACCCATCCCAAGTTTCAGCTGTTTTGCGAAAAAGCTGCGTTGCGAACCTCGCTCGATGGGGGACGATGACATGAGAAGGAAGCTTGGGGCCTAAAAGTGGAACGGTCGCCAAAGGCCATAATGCGGCCGTAAAACGGGCAAATCAAAGCACCCGCCGTCCCGATACCTGACGAGGCAATCGACTCAAGATCGCATAGATCGCGAGCTGATTAGAATGTTGGGCCGGCTGCGCCGCTCTTCAGCGTGAAATAAGCAAAGGCTGCTACGAAAAATGCAATGACGGCCAGGATCGCCAACAAACGCTTGAGCCAGGGAGGCGTTTGTCTCGGCGGTTTCGGCTTCGGACGACGTTCAAACTTGATGACATTATCGGACATGACAATCGATTAGCGAAGATCAAACGGTTTGCCAATCCGGTACGGACGTCGCCCGTGCGACGTTTCCAAAATTGGCCAGATTAAATGCTCCATTCCTCCAAACTCTCAATCTTGTCCGCAACGCTTCGGGGTGGCGGATATTCGATTGAAGCTCACAAACCCCGAAGGTGCCTTCTTGAATATCCTCAATAAAATTCGTCCCTGGAGCCCGCAGCAGCGTGCATTGATTGTCCCATTCCCAGCGGCACAGGATCTGCCCGAACGCAAATCCCAGGCAACGACCGCCGATGGCCCGATTGTGGCGTTTTTTACCGAGGGCAGTTTTTACGAGCAGGAAAAGGAGCGTATGGCCCATTCCGCGGAGCGGATCGGGCTGAAGGTATATGCAACGGCAGTGCCCAGCGCCGGCAGCTGGGTACTGAATGCCGGGCTGAAACCCGGCTTCCTGCTGCAGGAAAGGGCGAGGCTGCGCGGGCCTATGCTTTATGTCGACGTCGATGCCGTCTTCCATCGCAATCCCTGGCCGGAGCTTCGTAAACTCGAATGCGACATTGCAGTCTATTATGAAGCCGATGAGCGCCTCATCAGCGCGACCATTCTCGTCAACGATACGCCTGGCGCGGCGCAACTCATCGAGCGCTGGCGGGAAGGATGCCTTGCCAAGCCTGACGTGTGGGACCAGGTCGTTCTGGAGGAAATCATCGCCGAGGATGCCGCAAGCGCGAAACCGCAATTCAAGGTGGCTAAATTGCCTGCCTCCTTCTGCTGGATATTCGATCGGGTCGAAAATGGGTCTGTCGGCGAAGTCTTCATCGAGCAGCTGCAGGCGAGCCGCGAGGCGACCAAGCGCAAACGCTGGTTTGGTCGCATCGGCAAACGCCTGAAGCGCCGCCGCGATCGGGTCGAGGAAATCGAGCGCGTCCTAAACGGTGACAATTGGGGCGCGCTTCGAACGAGCCTGCAACAGGATCAAACCTGAATCACAGCATGTCGCCGAGCGTCCAATGGTTGTTCCACCTGGCATCGATCTCGTCCTCGACGTTCTGATAGCGAATATCGGTGGAGAGGCGTAGGCGCTGCTGCCCGTCCTGGTTGGTGGTCGAGGCGTGGATCATGAAGGGTGAATGGAGCATGACGTCGCCTGCCTCATAGTCGGCGACCAGCCAGCGCGTATCGAAGCGTTCCGCCATGTCGGGCAGATCCTTCGAAACCCAGCCACCCTCCGTCATATTGCGGTTGAACGCGCTGACGCGCTCTTCGGGGCTAAGATCCCTGTTCTTTTCGCCAAACTCCCGCTCCATGTCGAGGCCGATCGCGTGCGATCCCTCCAGATAGGTCAGCCCGCCCATTTCGATCGGGATATCGCCGATCGGTATCCATGCCGTGACGATTCGGCTGGTGCCGCCGCGAAGATAAACCAGATCATAGTGCGCTGGCGTCGCCGTCGTCGTTCCCGGGCGGACATGGCGCATGATCTTGCGCTTGTGCAGATAAGAGATGCCCGACAGGAATTCGTCCATGAAGCGCGAAAGGCGCGGTTGCGCGCAAAAGCCCTCGTAGGCGACCGAGCGCACGAGCGACATCAGACAACGGTCGACGTCCCGGCTTTCCGGCGCCGAAGCAAACGATATTCCATCCCTCGGGTCCGTTCCCTCCTCAATCAGCCCTGTCTTCGCCATATGGCCGAAGACCCAGCCGCGAAACTCGATCACATCGCTGCGCGGCAGAAATCCCTTGAGCCATACATAGCCGTTCTGTTCGTAAAGGCGGCGGATTGCCTCGACACCGATGCCCGGATCGGTCGGGGTGAGATAACCGAGCCGATGGGGCGCAGTGGAGAGAACCTTTCCATTGGCCACAAGGTTGAGTGCGCTCTCGCCGGAGAGCATGGTCTGCATGGGAATCGACATTTCACTCGCCTATGGTTTGAATTGATTGCCCATTGAATCTAGCAGTCAGCGATGTTTCACTACATGGGCGAAAATGATACTGGACTTTTCGCTCATCATGAAACCGACAACACATGCCATCTACCGCTCGCCACTTGCCGCTGCCGGAGGACTGGCGGTCACCGGCAGCGGCAGGCAGCATGCCATGCATGCCGTCAGGGCACGAAAGTTGCCGAGTTATGCGGTGGTTCTGGTCGAAAACGGCCAGGGCTTTCTCGAAACGGATGCCGGCGGCCGCAGAAGCGTGAAAGGCCCAGCGCTCTTCTGGCTCTTCCCGAACCGCCAGCATTCGTACGGCCCCGACGCGGGAGGCTGGAGCGAGCGATGGGCGCTTTTCGAAGGCTCTCTCGTGCGTGACTTCCTGCGCCTGCGCCTCATCAGCGAGCAGAATCCGATCACCATCCTTCGCAATCTCGATAGTGTGCAGCGTCTCTTTGGCACGATCCAAGGCGATCTCATCGAAGATACCAATCTGTCGAGGGCCGCTGCCGCAGCCGCTCTTCATCAGATCGTCATTCTGGCAGCGCGGCAGGCGAGCCAGGCGGTTCCCTCCCGCCAGCAAGGCTCGGATATCGGCGAAATCATCGAAGCGCTTCGCCAAAGAGCAACACAATCCCTCGATATGGCGGCTTTTGCCGCTGAACATGGCATGTCACCCGCAACGCTGCGCCGAAAAGTCACGACGGAAGTCGGGCTGCCGCCGAAGGGCTTTCAGCTTCGCATGCGCATGGACCGTGCCAAGGAGCTGCTGGCGATGACGGACGACAAGATCGAGATCATAGCCTCAAAAGTCGGATTCGATGATCCGTTCTACTTCTCCCGGCTATTCCACGAGCGCGAAAACTGCACACCGCGCGAATTCCGTGCCCGCTACCGGAGAAGCTGATGGATCAAGATATGTCGAACATGTCGCAACGACCGGCCCTTATTATGCCGCATCATTACCCGATGGCTCCCGCTCCAGATTCCGGCGCCGCCACGCCGCCGGCGCTTCGCCCACCCGCTTGCGGAAAAAGCGCGAGAAATAGGCCGGATCTTCAAAGCCCACCTCGCGGCCAATGTCCTCGACGGAGCGGATGGTGAACATCAGCAGGCGCTTGGCTTCCAGCAGCCGCCGGTCCAAAAGCATTTCCTTGACGCTGTGGCCGAACACCTCGCGCGCCGCCTTATCGAGCAGATGTGGCGTCGTGGCGAGCAGGTCGACATAGTTGGATACGGGCCAATCGCTCTTGTAATGCCGATCGACGGCGCTGCGCAGCGCGAGTGCGAGCGCCACGGTCGGCGAGGCCGAGGGCAGCGCGGCGCTGCCGCCGAGGCGGTTCATCAGCGACAGCACGACGCCGATCAGCCCCAGCATGACCTTTTCGCTTTGGCCGCCGCGCTCGCGATACTCGACGCTGACCATTTGCAGCAGCGCATCGACCCTCTGCCAGGAAGGGTCGCGTGGATGAGCTGACAGAAAAGTCGGCACGTCGAGGCTGAGATCCACCTGGGGTGCCAGCGCCTTCAACGTGTCGTCCGAGATCGAGACGACGATGGCATCGGACTGATCGTCGACTTCGAATCCATGAATGATGTTGCTTGGCACGAAGCTGATCGTTGGAGCCGAAAAATTCCAAGTCCGATCCTCAATCCGGTAGCGACCACCGCCCTTGTACCAATAGGTGATCTGGCCCATCAGCGGGTGTTTATGAGACGCGACGTGCCCGAAATGCAGCGTTTTCCGGTCCATGACCGTTTCCACATGCAGGAATCCGACGTCGAGCGCCCGGCTCGGCACGCCATAGACAAAGAAGTTCGGAATCTCGTGCTTCTGCGACATACCCGAAAAAGTACCAGCGAATTGCCTCCTTTGTCCATGGCCGCAACGAAGCGTCGGACGTAGCATTCGTCATGATCTCAAGGGAGGAATACGAGATGCGAGCTGAAGATCACCGCAGCGACAAGACCCGTCCGTTTACCGGCGCCGAATATCTGGAAAGCCTGCGCGACGGCCGCGAAGTCTACATCAATGGCGAGCGCATCGCCGATGTGACGGCGCATCCCTCGATGCGCAATTCCGTCCGCTCGCTGGCTCGCATGTATGATGCGCTACACGACGAAAAGACCAAGGACCGCCTGACCTCGCCGACCGACACCGGCTCTGGCGGCTACACCCATAAATACTTCCGGGTTGCGAAATCCTCCGCCGAGCTTGTGGCACAGCAAGGCGCCATCGCCGATTGGGCACGCATGTCCTATGGCTGGATGGGCCGCACCGCCGATTACAAGGCGGCCCTCATGAACACACTCGGCGCCAATGCCGATTGGTACGGTCCGTTCAAGGACAACGCGCTTTCCTGGCACAAGCGCGCGCAGGAATCCGTGCTGTTCATGAACCACGCGATCGTCAATCCACCGATCGACCGCCACAAGCCCGCCGATGCCGTCAAGGACGTCTTCGTCCACATCACCAAGGAAACGGACGCAGGCATCTACGTCTCCGGCGCCAAGGTTGTGGCGACATCTTCGGCGCTGACCCACTATAATTTCCTTGCCCAGAGCTCGGCAACGGTGACGGAAGACCCGTCGCTCTCGGTCATGTTCATCGTTCCGATGAATGCGCCAGGGATCAAGATGTTCTGCCGCGTCTCCTATGAGCAGACCGCCAATACCGTCGGCCATCCCTTCGACTATCCGCTGTCGTCACGCTTCGACGAGAACGATGCGATCCTGGTGCTCGACAATGTCTTCGTGCCCTGGGAAGACGTGCTGGTGTTGCGCGACGCTGCCAAGATCCTATCCTTCCATCCGGCCTCCGGCTTCATGCACGGCTATTGCTTCCAGGGTTGCACGCGCTTCGCCGTGAAGCTCGACTTCATCGCAGGGTTGCTGGCAAAGGCGCTGCGCGCCACCGGCGGCGACGCCTTCCGCGGCAATCAGGCAGCACTTGGCGAGATCATTGCGCTTCGCCACATGTTCTGGTCCTTCTCCAACGCCATGGCCTACAATCCGCAGCCCTGGGCGAATGGCGCTGTGCTGCCGAACATGGAAGCTGCCCTTTCCTACCGCACCTTCATGTCGGAAGCCTATCCGCGCGTCATCGAAACCGTGCGCAGGGTCATCGCCTCCGGCCTCATCTACCTGCCCTCCTCCGCCAAGGATTTCGGCAATCCGGAGATCGATCGCTACCTCGCCCAATATGTGCGCGGCTCCAACGACATGGGCCATATCGAGCGCATCAAGATCATGAAGCTGCTGTGGGACGCTACAGGCACCGAATTCGGCGGACGCCATGCCCTTTATGAACTTAACTATGCCGGTGCACCGGAGGAAGTCCGCCTGCAGGTGCTGAAGGGTGCCGAGCGCGGCGGCCGGCTGAAGGAGATGGAAGCGCTCGTCGATCGCTGCATGAGCGACTACGACGAAAACGGCTGGACCGGAGACACATGGCTGCCGCCGCTGGGTGACACCTCCTCCGTCCGCAACGCCGCCGAATGAGGATGCTGCCATGGAGGAGCAACTCTCGAAAACCGAATTTCGCAACGCCATGGCCAGGGTCTGCGCGCCGGTCAACGTTATCACCACCAATGGCCCGGCCGGCCGAGGCGGCTTCACCGCCACGGCCATGTGCAGCGTCACGGACGAGCCGCCGACACTGCTGGTCTGCATGAACAGCCGCTCGGCGCAAACAAGCCTCTTCCTTGATAACCGCCGCTTCTGCGTCAATGTCCTGACGCAGGAACATAAGGAACTGGCCGGCTATTTCGCCGGCCAACGCGCCGACATGGAGGATCGCTACGCTGCGGCGGAATGGATCAACTTCCGCTCCGGCAGCCAGGCGCTTTCCGACGCGATCGTCTCCTTCGATTGCCGCCTGACGGAAGCGCGCCTCGTCGGCACGCACCATATCTTCATCGGCGAGGTGATGGATATCCGCAGCCGCAAGGATGGGCATGCGCTGCTCTATTTCGACCGCAACTATGTGCATGTGCCGACCCAGACGGGTAGCTTCGGCGGCTAGTGGCCGCATGGATGGCTGGCGATTGCAAGAAACAAAAGCAGGGTGCCGATGACAACGCGGCACCCTGTTCGCATGAGAGGAAGACTGTCCAACGACCTGCCCGTTGCTCAGGCAAGAGTGAAATGATGCAGGCGCATCGGATCACGCCGGTCATGACCGAACCGGCTGTACCTAGTCAGAGCTGAATCCAGGCCGTCTTCAGATCGACATACTTGTCGAGCGCGTGCAGCGATTTGTCATGACCATTGCCGGATTGCTTGACGCCGCCGAGCGGCACGCTGTTATCGGCGCCGCCATAGGTGTTGACATGCACCACGCCGGCGCGGATGCCCCGCACCATCTGGTGAGCACGTGAAAGGTTCGATGTCCAGACGGCCGAGGCAAGGCCATATTCCGTGGCATTGGCGATCTCAAGTGCTTCCGCTTCCGTCTCGAAGGGAATGATCGACAGGATCGGCCCGAAGACCTCCTCCCGCGCCAGGGTCATGGATGGCGTCACATCGAACACGGCGGGCCGCATATAGTAACCACCCGTCTCTTCCAGTATCCGCGAGCCGCCGGTGCGCAAAGACGCCCCCTCCGACACCGCCTGCGAGACATAGCCGAGATCCTTCTTCAGCTGGACCTCGCTGGAAATGGCGCCCGCTTCCGTCCCCAATTGCAGGGGATCACCGACTTTCATGCTCTCGGCGATACGAGCGACCTTTTCCGAGAAAGCCATATGGATCGACTTCTCCACAAGCAGCCGCGAGCCGGCGACACAGACCTGTCCGGAATTGCGGAAGATGCCATAGGCGGAAACCTTGGCCGCCTGATCAAGATCGGGCGCATCGGCAAAGACGATATTCGGCGACTTGCCGCCAAGCTCCAGATAGACGCGCTTCAGGTTCGAGCGCGCCGAATATTCCAGGAGCCGCCGGCCGATGGGGCCGGAGCCGGTAAAGGCGAGCACATCGATATCCATGTGCAACCCCAGCGCCTCGCCACAGACGGCGCCACGGCCAGTGACCACATTGAACACGCCTTCGGGTAAGCCGGCTTCGGCACAAATTTCGGCAAGCTTCAGCAGCGTCAGCGACGCGCCTTCAGCGGGCTTCAGCACCACGGAATTGCCCGCTGCAAGCGCCGGCGCAATCTTCCAGGCGCCGATCATCATCGGGAAATTCCACGGCACGACGGCAGCGACGACGCCGATCGGCTCGCGATGGACGAGACCAAGAATATTCTCGGCCGTCGGCGCAATCTCGCCATAGACCTTGTCGATCGCCTCGGCGTAATAGCGGAACGTGCCGGCGGCGCTGCCGGGCTCGGCCTTCAGCGCCATCGAGATTTCCGTGCCGTTGTCGCGCACGCCGAGCACGGCAAGCTCGAGCGCGTTCCTTTCGATCAATTCGGCAATTTTCAGCAGCACCTTCTTGCGTTCGGCCGGTGCCGCTTTCGACCAACTGCCCTTTTCAAAAGCGTACCGCGCGGCCTTGACCGCGAGATCGACATCCTCCGTGCCGGCATCGGCAATCGTGGTCAGCTTTGTCCCGTCGATCGGCGAAATGACGTCCATCGCGGCACCGCTGACCGGCTGGCGCCAGGCGCCGCCGATAAATAATGCCTGCGGCGAAACGGATAACGTCCGGAGCTGGTCGATCTTGTTCTGCATCTCATTCTCTCACGAAGAGGGTGGCGGGTCTTCCCCGCCACCGCGATTGGAACTCAGGCTTCCTGGCCGGCACCGAGACGAGCATAACTTGCCGCATCCGACGACTTCAGGCGAGCCGCCGCGATGAACCCGATGATCCCTGCGATCAGCACCAGGCCCGGCAAGACCACCGCGAGCACGCCATTGGCGCCGGCAATCGCGCCGAAATTCGCCGAGATATAATAGACAAGTGCCAGGAGGATCAGGCCGGTGACAACAGGCAATATCTTGACCGCCAGCACGTTACGCTCAAGCCCCGGATTGCGGCTGAAGAACACCACGATCGAGAAGGCGGTGAACGCCATCAGCAGGATAATTGCCAGCGTCGCGACATTGGTGAGCCAGGAGAAGAGCGCCAGCACCGGATCCTGACCCGTCACCGCAAAGAGCGCGACGACGAGAACGGCGATGACGGTCTGGATGATCGAGCCGACATGCGGGCTTTGGAAGACCGGATGCGTGACGCCAACCGATTTCGGCAGCAGACCTTCGCGGCCGGCGACATACATGTAGCGTGCCACACCGTTATGGAAGGCGAGGATGCCGGCAAACAGGCTGGTGATGAAAAGAACGCTCATGACGACGGTAATCCAGTGGCCGACATAGCGTTCGGCAAGGCCGAAGAGGAAGGTCGTGGGATCGGCAAGACCCTGCAGCGTCGGGACGAGCTTGTCGACACCGGCACCGGTGACCATCAGCCAGGACGTCAGCATGTAGAAGAGGCCGATGATAAGAACGGAGATATAGGTCGCGCGCGGCACGGTCTTCTCTGGTTCACGGGCTTCTTCGCTATAGATGGTCGTCGCTTCGAAGCCGATGAAGGCGGCAAAGCAGAACAAAAGACCCACGGCCGGCGTTCCGCTCCAGAATGCGGTCGGCGTAAACGGTGCGGCCGTCAAACCGGCGTCGCCACCCTTGACGAAGATCGCGGCGTCGATGACGAGCACGACGAGATATTCGAGAATGACGAGCACTGTCAGCACCTTTGCCGATAGATCGACGCGACGGTAGCCGAAAACAGCAACGAAGGCGATGCCGACGAAACTCCAGACCCACCAGGGAAGATCGAGGCCGAGCTGCTCGGCAAAGAAGCCCTTGGTGGCTGCGCCGAAAAGCCCGAGAACGCCGACCTGCATGGCATTATAGGCAAGAATGGCGATCAGTGCCGCGGCACCACCCATGAGGCCGCCAAGGCCCTGGGCCGTATAGGCATAGAAGGCACCGGCATTGCGTATATGACGCGCCATGGCGACGTATCCGACTGCAAACAGCAGCAGAATACCCGTCACCAGCAGAAAGGTGAGCGGAATGCCCGGCCCGTTGCCGAGCATCATCGAAAGCGGAACGCCGCCGGCAACCGCCGTCAGCGGCGCTGCGGCCGACACCACCAAGAAGGTCACGGCACCGACGCCGAGACTGTTTTTGCGCAGCTGGTTTTCAGCCGCCCCTTGCGAATTTTGCGTGTTCATCTGCGTTCGTTCCCCTTGTTTAAGAACATCCGATCATCGCCGCGATTGCACGCGTGCGACCTCCACCAAAAACCGGACTGACGAGCGGGGCTTATGCTTTTGTTGATTTTACCGCCGTCAGCGCTTATGGTTCACTATTTGAACCATAGCTTCAAATATAGACTTGCAAACATTGCCGGCCTCTGTCAAGTTATTTCGCATGTTAAGTATCTTGGGTCGCTGCCATCGTGCCGTGGCGCAGGGTCAGCAAGCTGATTTGACGGAAAGCCCCGGCTGGACGCACAAAATTACAAGCTGACCAACCCAAGAGGAGGAATAATGAGCACGATCGGAAAGGCGCTGGCATTGCTGGATACCCTGTCACGGCTGGACAAGGAGGCGGGTCTGACCGACATCGCTCGCCTGTGCGCGCTGGACAAGGCGACGGCGCGACGCTTTCTGGTGGAGCTGGAAAAGCACGGCTTCGTGGAGCAGGATCAGGATACGCGCCGCTACCGCATCGGCTCGGCACCGGTTCGCCTCGCCCGCATCCGCGAGGCACGCTTCCCCTTCCTGCGGGTTGCCATTCCTTTCATCAAGACACTCGCCGAATCGTCGACCGAGACCGTGCATCTTTCGGAATTCTCTGGCGGGCAGCTTTCGACCATTCACGTGGAGGATTCGCCGCGCGCGCACCGCATCATCGTCGATGTCGGCAGCTTGCTGCCCTTCCACGCCACGGCATCGGGCGTCGCATTCCTCGCCTTCTGCCCGCGCGCAGAGATCGACGAGGCTCTTAAAAAGCCGCTCGAGAAATTCACCGATCATACCGTCACCGACCCGCAGCTGGTGCGCACCATGCTCGACGAGACGGCGACACGCGGCTTTTCGATCAGCCATCAGGGTCTTGAGGCCGGCGTCATCAGCACGGCGGCGCCGGTGCGCACGCCGAGCGGCCGCCCGATCGGTTGCGTGGCAATCGCCGCCCCGCTCTCTCGCACGACGAAGGCTGCCATCCAGGAATTCGGCACGCAGGCCGTCGCCACGGCCAATGCGATCTCAGAAAAATACTACGGGTCGGAAAGGCCCACGGGAACCATTGCGAAACTCAGGAGGACGGATTGATGAGCCCGGAGGCTCCCTCACCACGGATACTCGTCATCGGAACCGGTGACACCAAGTGCGACGAACTGCAATTCATGACGTCCGTCATTAAGGATGCCGGCGGCCAGCCTGTTATGATGGATGTCAGCATTCTCGGCGATCCGCCTTACAGCCCCGATTATTCCAAGCATGACATTGCGAAGGCCGCCGCAACGACGATCGCGGCCATTGCCGAAAGCGGCGATGAAAACAGCGCCATGGCCGCGATGGCAAGGGGCGCGTCGGCCCTGACCCGGCGCCTATACGATGATGGATTGGTCGACGGCGTCATCGTGCTCGGCGGCTCCATGGGCACGGATCTGGCACTTGATGTTGCTGCCGTCCTGCCACTCGGCGTCCCGAAATTCGTGGTCTCGACCATCGCTTACTCCCATCTTATCCCGCCCGAACGCATTGCGCCCGACCTGATGATGATCCTGTGGGCCGGCGGTCTCTACGGCCTCAACAGCATCTGCCAGTCGGTCCTTTCCCAGGCCTGCGGCGCGGTGGTCGGGGCTGCAAAGCACGGCACCAAACCCAGCCGCGAACGGCCGCTCGTCGGCATGACCTCGCTCGGCTCCTCCTGCCTGAAATATATGAAGTATCTGCGGCCCGAGCTCGAAAGGCGCGGCTACGACGTCGCCGTATTCCATTCCACCGGCATGGGCGGTCGCGCCTATGAAGCGATCGCCGCGAAGGGCGATTTCGCCGCCGTCTTCGATTTCTGCATCCAGGAAGTCAGCAATCATCATTATAGCAGCGTCGTCACGTCCGGGCCGGATAGGCTCGAGAACGCCGGACGCGCCGGCATCCCGCAGATCGTCGCACCGGGCGCCGTCGACATGGTCGATCTTCAGGCGTGGCAAGCCCTGCCGGACGTCTTTGTGGATCGTCCCTACCACGCCCATAACAGGCTGATCGGCTCGGTAACGACATCGCCGGAAGGGCGGCGAGAGGTCGCTCGTTTGATTGGCGAGAAACTGCAGCGCGCCGATGCGAAAGTTGCCTTCCTGCTGCCGACTGAAGGGCTGCAGGAATGGGACAAGCCGGATGAGCCCTTGCATGATCCGGCAGGCCTCGACGCCTTCCTTGACGAAATGCGCCGCGCCATTCCGCCCTCTGTCATGCTTCACGAGGTCGACGCCCATATCAATGCACCCGCCTTCTCCGCCGCCGCCATTGCCATCTTCGATCGATGGGTGGCCGAAGGCGTCATTCCGGAGGGTCGTCCATGACGCAGGATCGCGCACTTATCCTCGACTTTGGCGGCGTCGTCACCCGCACCCTGTTCGAAACGCATGACATTACCGAGCGCACGCTCGGCCTCCCAAAGGGGTCGCTGACCTGGCTCGGACCGTTCGACACGGCCACCGACCCGCTTTGGGTGTCGATGCAGAACCGCGAGATCACCGAACGCGACTATTGGCTGAAGCGCACGAACGAAGTCGGCCAGCTGGTCGGCGAAAACTGGACCGATATGCAGACCTTCGTGCGCCGGGCGCGGGGCGCCGAGCCGGAGCTGGTTCTCCGTCCGGAAGCACGTGACGCCATTTTGCGTGCGAAGGAGGCCGGGCTCAAGCTGGCGATCCTGTCGAACGAGCTCGACCTTTTCTACGGCGTCGAATTCCGCCAGCGCTTTCCGCTGATCGAGCTTTTCGACGTCATCGTCGATGCCACCTACACGAAGATCCTGAAGCCCGATCCCCGCGCCTATGAGCTCGTTCTTGCCGAGCTCAATTTGCCGCGCGAGGCCTGCGTCTTCGTCGACGACCAGAAGAAGAACATCGAGGGCGCCGAAGCCGTGAGCTTGCCTCATGTGCATTTCGACGTGACCCGCCCTGCCGAAAGCTATGCCCGCGCACTTGCGATGCTGGGGCTCTGAACCAAGAGGAATTTGACATGCGTGAGACCAATTTCATCATCGAAAACAACGCACGCCACCTGTGGCATCCGATGGCCCATCCCGCTGAGATGCAGGCCAATCCGCCGCGCATCATCAACTCAGGCGAAGGCGTCGAGATCGTCGATATCCAGGGCAAGAAAGTGCTCGATGCCGTCGGCGGCCTCTGGAACGTCAATCTCGGCTATTCCTGCGAGCCGGTGAAGAAGGCGATCCGCGACCAGCTCGACGACCTGCCCTATTATTCGACCTTCCGCGGCACGACCAACTCGCCTTTGATCGAGCTCTCCTACGAGCTTGCCGAATGGTTCAAGCCGGATGGACTGAGCCGCTCCTTCTTTACCTCCGGCGGGTCGGATTCGGTCGAGACCTGCCTGCGGCTGGCGCGCCAGTATCACAAGATCAACGGCCAGCCGGAACGCACCAAGTTCGTCGCGTTGAAGAAGGGCTATCATGGCACGCATTTCGGCGGCGCCTCGATCAACGGCAACCAGAACTTCCGCCGCAACTACGAGCCGCTGCTGCCGGGCGTCTTCCACCTGCCTGCTCCCTTCACCTACCGCAACCCGTTCAACACGACCGATGGTGCCGAGATTGCGGCTGCCATCGGCCGACTCTTCGAGGATGAGATCGCCTTCCAGGGCGCCGACACCATTGCGGCCCTGATTGTCGAACCGGTGCTCGGCGCCGGCGGCGTCATCGTCCCGCACGAGACCTTCCTGCCGCTGATGCGCGAAATCTGCGATCGGCACGGCATCCTGCTGATCGCGGACGAGGTGATCACTGCCTTCGGCCGCACCGGCGCCTGGACCGGATCGCGTCTCTGGGGCGTGCAGCCGGACATGATGTCGACGGCGAAGGCGATCACCAACGGCTACTTCCCCTTCGGCGCGGTGATGATCGCCGACAAGGTGGCGCAGGTCTTCGAAAGCAACAAGGGCGCCGTCGGCAGCATCGGCCACGGCTACACCTATTCCGGCCATCCGGTCGGTGCCGCAGCAGCCCTTGCGACCTTGAAGGAAACCAAGCGGCTCAACGTCGCCGACAATGCCGCGGCTCGCGGCGAAGAATTGCTCGCCGGCCTGAAAAAGCTGCAGGACAAGCATGAGCTGGTCGGCGATGTGCGCGGCAAGGGCCTGATGTGCGCCCTCGAACTCGTCAGCGACCGCGCCAAGAAAAGCGGTGCTGCCAAGGACGTCATCCAGAAGGTTCAGGACGCGACCTATGATGCCGGCGTACTGGTCCGCACCTCCGGCGCCAATGTCATCATGTCACCACCGCTGATCGTGACGGTAGGAGATGTCCAGACGATCCTGACCGCGCTCGATGCCGGCCTTGCCGCAGCGGGAGCCTGATCATGTCCGATAACGCAGCCCTTATCGCGCGTCGCGACCGGCTCCTCGGCCGGAACATGTCGCTGTTCTACGACGACCCGGTGCATCTGGTGCGCGGCGAAGGCGTCTGGCTCTGGGATGCCGACGGACGCAAATATCTCGATTGCTACAACAATGTGCCGCATGTCGGCCATTGCCATCCGCGCGTGGTGGAAGCCATCACGCGGCAAGCCTCGACGCTGAATACGCATACCCGCTACCTGCACGAAGGCATTCTCGACTATGTCGAGCGGCTGACGACGACGTTCGATAAGAGCTTGAATGCAGCGATCCTGACCTGCACGGGCAGCGAAGCCAATGACGTGGCGCTGCGCATGGCGCAGGCCATGACTGGCAAGACTGGCGTCATCGCCACCAATCACACCTATCACGGCAACACGACCGCCGTGTCGCAGCTCTCTACCCGCATGCCACCGGTCGGCGGCTTTGGCGGCCATGTTCGCCACGTGCCGGCGCCGGACAGCTATCGTCCGCTCGGCGGTGAAGGCGGAGATGCCTTTGCCACGGCTTTTGCGGCCGAAGTCGAGAAGGCGATCGCCTCGCTTCAGGAGAGCCCGCACGGCTTTTCGGCCATCATCATCGATCCGTTCTTCGCCAATGAAGGCTTTCCGGATCTGCCGCCGGGCTTTCTCGACAAGGCGGTCGCCGCCGTGCGCAAGGCCGGCGGTCTCGTGATTACCGACGAAGTCCAGCCGGGTTTCGGCCGGACCGGCGCGCATATGTGGGGTCACCAGCACGCCGGCATCGTTCCCGATATCGTGACGCTCGGCAAACCGATGGCGAACGGCCATCCGGTCGGCGGCGTCATTGCCAATGTTGACACGATCAATGCCTTCCGCAAGGCGTTCCGCTACTTCAACACCTTCGGCGGCAATCCGGTCTCCTGCGCAGCGGCCATGGCCGTGCTCAACGTGATCGAGGATGAGAACCTCGTCGAGAATGCCCGCAATGTCGGCGAGTACACGAGTAGCGCCTTCAAGCAGCTTGCCGAGAAACATTCGATCATAGGCGATGTGCGCGGCAGCGGTCTCTTCATGGGCACCGAATTCGTGCTGGACAGGCGGACGAAAGAGCCAGCGACAGCGCAGGCGACCCGGATCGTCAACGAAATGCGCGAACGCGGCGTGCTGATGGGCAAGATCGGCATTCACCAATGCGCGACGAAGATTCGTCCGCCGATGCCGTTCACCCGGGACAATGCCGACTTCATGTTGTCGATCTTCGACGACGTCCTGTCCGGCCTGTGAGGCGATATGGCTGACCGACTGCCGCAGACCATCCGCGACGCCTTGCAGAAGCGTGCGCTAGAGGCGCTCGACCATTGGCCTGTGCGAGCGCACGAACCGGTTCTGATGAAATATCGGGAGAATGCCGTCTTCCGCATTATGCTTGAGGGCGGGCAGTTCGCCGCACTCCGGCTGCATCGGCCAGGCTATCACGACGAGACAAGCCTGCGTTCGGAACTGCACTTCATGGCGGCCCTCAAGCTCGGCGGCATGGATGTGCCTAGCCCTGTTCCGACAAAGAGAAAGCGGAGCCTCGTCCGACTGCCGGCAAACAGGCATTTTGCCGAACAACACGCCGACGTGGTGAGCTGGATCGACGGTGTTCCTCTTGGCCAAAGCAGCGTGCCGTTATCGCATTCGGCCGAGATGCAGGCGGACATCTTCTTTCGCATCGGCCAGGGCATGGCTACCATGCACCAGCTTGCCGATGCGTGGGAGTCACCGGAGCGTTTTCGCCGCCCGGCCTGGGATGCCGAAGGCCTCATCGGAGAAAAGCCGCTTTGGGGCCGCTTCTGGGATTGTCACGGCCTTTCACCCGAGAGCGCGGCCGCACTCTCGGTATTGCGCGATGAACTGCGCCGCGCCCTTGCGAATGTAGAAGGTCAAGACCTCGATTACGGGCTGATCCATGCCGATCTGGTGCGGGAAAACATCTTTCTGACGGGAACCGAAAACAACGTCGCCTTCATCGATTTCGACGATGCGGGATATGGTTTCCGACTCTTCGATCTTGCAACCACCCTGCTCAAGAATCGCAACGAGCCTGCCTATCCGGCAATCGAGCAAGCGCTGATATCAGGCTATCGCAGCCGGCGGGTCCTCTCCGACGCCGCCCTCGCAAGCCTGCCTCTATTCATGCTGCTGCGAAACCTTACATATATCGGATGGCTTGCCGAGCGTCCCGAAATTCCCGACGCCGCCGAGCGACTGTCGCGTTACGTCAATGAAAGTCTGGAGATGGCGAGAAAGCTCAATACCGCCGCTTGACATCTTCTGCATAATTGTTAACGTGTTAAGTAAATAAGAGATCGGGAGGACTCAATGCCACATCTCGCCATCGAATACTCGGCCAACCTGGATGGCCGCGCCGATATCGGCGCGCTCTGCGAACGGCTGCTGAAGACGGTCCTGGAGACCGGCCTTTTCGAGGTCGGCGCCGTGCGCGTGCGCGCCTTTCGCGCCGAGCACTATGCCATCGCCGACAGGCTGCCCGAAAACGCCTTCGTCGATCTGAACTTCCGCATCGGCAAGGGCCGCACGGAGGAAGAGAAAAAGCGTACCGGCGAGGCAATTTTTGCCGCGGCGATCGACGTTCTCGGCCCTCTTTTCGAGACACCGCATTTCGCCCTTTCGCTTGAGATCCGCGAGATCGATGCGGAGCTGAGCTGGAAGAAGAACGCTATCCACCCGCGGCTACGCGGCAAGTGACATTCCCTTCGTGGGACGACATAACACCAAAGGAATAGACGATGTCCAAACTGCAGGAAAACATCGCAAAGGCCGAAAGCTTTCTGGCTCGGTTCAAGGATCGCGGCGTTCTCAACCGCATCAACGGCGAGGACGTGCCGGCCGATGATGGCTCTACCTTCGAGACGATCTCGCCCGTCGATCTGAAGCCGCTCGCCACCGTCGCCCGAGGCAAGGCCGCTGATATCGACCGTGCTGCGAAGGCAGCGAAAGCCGCTTTCGCCGAATGGGCCGCCATGCCCGGCGAAGCCCGCAAGAAGCTTCTGCACAAGATCGCCGATGCGATCGTTGCCCGTGCCGAAGAGATCGCCTTCGTCGAATGCATGGATACCGGACAGTCCTTAAAGTTCATGGCGAAGGCCGCTCTGCGTGGCGCGGAGAACTTCCGCTTCTTCGCCGACCGGGCACCGGAAGCGCGCGACGGCAAGACGCTGCGCGCCGAAGGCCAGGTCAATCTGACGACGCGCGTGCCGATCGGCCCGGTCGGTATCATCACGCCCTGGAACACGCCCTTCATGCTGTCGACCTGGAAGATCGCGCCGGCTCTGGCCGCCGGCTGCACCATCGTCCACAAGCCGGCGGAATTTTCACCGCTGACCGCGCGTCTGCTGGTCGAGATCGCCGAGGAAGCGGGCCTGCCGAAGGGCGTCTGGAATCTCGTCAACGGTTTTGGCGAGGATGCCGGCAAGGCTCTGACGGAACATCCGCTGATCAAGGCGATCGGCTTCGTCGGCGAAAGCCGCACCGGCTCGATGATCATGAAGCAAGGTGCCGACACGCTGAAGCGCGTGCATTTCGAGCTTGGCGGCAAGAACCCGGTCATCGTCTTCGCCGATGCCGATCTGGAGCGCGCTGCCGATGCTGCCGTCTTCATGATCTATTCGCTGAACGGCGAACGCTGCACCTCGTCCTCGCGCCTGCTGGTCGAGGAAAGCGTCTACGACAAATTTACTGCGATCGTCGCCGAGAAGGCGAAGCGCATCAAGGTCGGGCATCCGCTTGACCCGGAAACCGTCGTCGGCCCGCTCGTGCATCCGGTGCATGAAAAGAAGGTGCTGGAATATATCCAGATCGGCCGTTCGGAAGGCGCGACGCTTGCCGCCGGCGGCGAGAAGGTCAACGGCCCCGGCGGCGGTTGCTATGTCTCCCCCACGCTGTTTACCGGTGCCAACAACCAGATGCGCATCGCCCAGGAGGAAATCTTCGGGCCGGTGCTGACGGCCATCCCCTTCAAGGACGAAGCCGATGCGCTCGCCCTTGCCAATGATGTTCAGTACGGCCTGACGGGCTATCTCTGGACCTCCGACGTCACCCGCGCCTTCCGTTTCACCGATCATCTCGAAGCCGGCATGATCTGGGTAAACTCAGAAAATGTGCGCCACCTGCCGACCCCCTTCGGTGGCGTCAAGAGCTCCGGTATCGGCCGTGACGGCGGCGACTGGTCTTTCGATTTCTACATGGAAACCAAGAACGTCGCCTTCGCCACCAAGCCGCACGCCATTCAGAAACTCGGCGGCTGAGCCGCAATACGCATAAGAGCGGTTCAGCTTTTCGAGGAAGCGCGGAACCGCTCGAACTTTTCGTTTAACGCAATTCCGGACGGAAAACCGCTTCGCACTTTTCCTGGAAATTGCTCCAAGAGGAGGAACAAATGCCCCTGCCGAAACCCAATCTCTATCCGCCTTTCAACATCGTGCGCCTCAGTCACATCGAATTCGGCGTCACCGACCTTGCCAAGTCGCGTGCCTTCTATGTCGACACACTCGGCCTGCAGGTGACGGACGAAACCGCGGATACGATCTATCTCCGGGCGATGGAGGAACGCGGTCATCACTGCATCGTGCTCAAGAAATCCGACAAGGCCGAAGCCCGCGATCTCGGCTTCAAGGTGTTCAGCGACGAAGACCTCGACAAGGCAGCGCATTTCTTCAAGGGCAAGGACCTGCCGGTCGAATGGGTCGAGCGCCCCTACCAGGCGCGCACATTCCGCACTCGCGATCCGCACGGCATTCCCCTCGAATTCTATTCGAAGATGGACCGTCTGCCGCCGATCCATCAGAAATACGCCCTCTACAAGGGTGTGAAGCCGCTGCGCATCGACCACTTCAACTGCTTCTCGACCAATGTCGATGAAAGCGTCGCCTTTTACAACGAACTCGGCTTCCGCGTGACCGAATATACGGCGGATGAAGAAACCGGCCGCCTCTGGGCTGCCTGGACCCACCGCAAGGGCGGCGTCCACGATATCGCCTTCACCAATGGTCGCGGCCCGCGCCTGCACCACACCGCCTTCTGGGTGCCGACGCCGCTCAACATCATCGACCTCCTCGACCTGATGGCAACCACCGGCTGGGTCGCCAATATCGAGCGCGGTCCCGGACGTCACGGCATTTCCAACGCCTTCTTCCTCTACATCCTCGATCCGGACGGCCATCGCATCGAGATCTATTGCTCTGACTACCAGACAGTCGATCCAGATCTTGAGCCGATCAAGTGGGATCTGAAGGACCCGCAGCGTCAGACGCTTTGGGGCGCACCGGCTCCCAAATCCTGGTTCGAACATGGTAGCCTGTTTGCCGGTGCGGAAGTGGCCGAGCCTGACCTGAAGGCACAGCCGATTATCGCGCCTTAAGCGTTACCCTTGAGAGCGGGCGAAAATCACCGCTCTCATCAACGTTCGAAAGCGCGAGGAGGCAATCATGAATTTGAAAGACGTAACATTGTTCCGGCAGGCGGCATTGGTCGGCGGCGAGTGGATCGAGGCCGATCCATCCAATGCGATCAAGGTCGACAATCCGGCGACCGGCGAGATCATCGGGCTCGTTCCCAATCTTGGCGCTGCCGAGACCAAGAAGGCGATTGCCGCAGCCGAAGCCGCCCAGAAGGAATGGGCTGCCCGCACCGCCAAGGAACGCTCCGGCATTCTTCGCCGCTGGTTCGAGCTGATGATGGAAAATCAGGACGATCTTGGACGTATCCTGACGGCCGAACAGGGCAAGCCACTGCCGGAAGCCAAGGGCGAGATCGCCTATGGCGCCAGCTTCGTCGAATGGTTTGCCGAAGAGGCTCGCCGCGTCTATGGCGACATCATTCCCGGGCACCAGAAGGACAAGCGCATTCTGGTCATGAAGCAGCCGATCGGCGTCGTCGCGGCGATCACCCCCTGGAATTTCCCCAATGCCATGATCACCCGCAAGGCAGGACCTGCGTTTGCCGCCGGCTGCGCTATGGTGTTGAAGCCCGCCTCGCAGACGCCGTTTTCGGCAATCGCGATTGCGATCCTGGCTGAGCGCGCCGGGCTGCCCAAGGGCCTCTTCAGTGTGCTGACAGGCTCGGCCCGCGCCATTGGCGCGGAAATGACCGCAAGCCCAGTCGTGCGTAAACTCACCTTCACCGGCTCGACCGAAGTCGGCGCCGAGCTCTACAAGCAGAGCGCGCCGACCATCAAGAAACTCGGGCTGGAGCTTGGTGGCAACGCACCCTTCATCGTCTTCGACGATGCCGATCTCGATGCCGCCGTCGAAGGCGCGCTGATCGCCAAATTCCGCAACAACGGCCAGACCTGTGTCTGCGCCAACCGTCTCTACGTGCAGGATGGCGTCTATGATGCCTTTGCCGAGAAGCTTGCCAAGGCGGTTGGGTCGCTTAAAACAGGCGACGGTTTCGACGAAGGCATCAACCTTGGACCGCTGATCGATGAGGCAGCTCTTGCCAAGGTCGAGGAGCATGTCGCCGATGCCCTTTCCAAGGGTGGACGCGTCGTTGCTGGCGGTCACCGCCATCAGCTTGGTGGACGCTTTTATGAGGCGACGGTGCTTGCCGACGTCACGCCATCAATGGCGGTTGCAAAGGAAGAAACCTTCGGTCCCGTGGCTCCCCTCTTCCGCTTCAAGGACGAGGCCGATGTCATTACCCAGGCCAATGACACCGAGTTCGGCCTTGCCTCCTATTTCTACGCCAAGGATCTCGCTCGCGTCTTCCGCGTCGCCGAAGCGCTCGAATATGGCATGGTCGGCGTCAACACCGGCCTCATCTCGACGGCAGAAGCCCCGTTCGGCGGCGTCAAGCTCTCCGGCCTTGGCCGCGAGGGTTCGCGCTACGGCATCGAGGAATTCACCGAAATCAAATATGTCTGCCTCGGCGGGATAGCCTGAGGTCAAGAGAAGGCCATGAAAGCATGACCCATCCAAGATTCCTGTCTTTTTCCAGAAACGGCCGTCATGGCTACGGGCTTGCGGTCGACGGCGGTGTCGTCGACCTTTCGGGCCGCCATGGCGCGACATGGCTGACGCTGCGCGAAGTGATCGAGGCCGGTCGCCTCGTTCAGCTCGCAGAGGAAGCCAAGACTTTGAAGCCGGATTTCGCGCTCGACGACATCCGCTTCGAAATTCCCATTCCGTCGCCGGAAAAGATCATTTGCGTCGGGGTCAATTTCCCCGACCGCAACGAGGAATACAAGGATGGGCAGGCCGCTCCCTCCAACCCCTCGCTTTTCATCCGCTTTCCACGGTCGTTCACAGGGCATGAACAGCCCTTGATCCGGCCGCCGGAAAGCCCGCAGCTCGACTACGAAGGCGAGGTTGTCATCGTCATTGGCAAGGGCGGTCGACGGATCACAGAGGCCGACGCCTTCTCGCATATCGCAGCCCTGTCGCTCTGCAACGAAGGCACGATCCGCGACTGGGTGCGGCATGCGAAGTTCAACGTCACCCAGGGCAAGAACTTCGACAATACCGGCTCGATCGGCCCCTGGCTGATCCCGTTCACCGATGCGGCGCAACTCGAAGACATTGCGCTCACAACCCGCGTCAATGGCGAGGTACGCCAAAGCGACCGCAGCAGCCGGATGATCTTCTCCTTTCGCAAGATCATCAACTACATCTCGACCTTCACCACGCTCGTTCCCGGCGACGTCATCGTCACGGGCACGCCGACCGGCGCCGGCGCCCGCTTCGATCCACCGATCTGGCTGAAACCAGGCGATGTCGTCGAAGTCGAGGCCGATGGCCTCGGCATCCTGAAAAACACCATCGCCGACGAGGTGCGCTGATGCTGTCGCATGACGAAATCCAGGCCGCCGCCGAAAGCCTTGATCAGGCTGAGCGGACGCGCGTCCAGACCGGGCTCCTGTCGCTCAAATATCCCCAGATGACGATGGACGATTCCTATGCCGTGCAGAGCGCCTGGGTGAAGAAGAAGATCGCCGAGGGACGCAAGCCGATCGGCTGGAAGATCGGGCTGACGTCGAAGGCGATGCAATATGCCCTCAACATCAACATTCCGGATTCCGGCGTGCTCTTCGACGACATGGTCTTCGAGGACGGCGCCACCGTGCCGGCCGACCGCTTCATCCAGCCGCGCATCGAGGCCGAGATCGCCTTTGTGATGAAGGCGCCGCTCAAGGGACCGAACGTCTCGATTTTCGATGTGCTGAACGCCACCGATTATGTCACCCCGGCGCTTGAAATCCTCGACACGCGCATCCTTCGCATCGATCCCGATACCAAGAAAGCGCGCACCATTGTCGACACCATCTCCGACAATGCCGCCAATGCCGGCATCGTCACCGGCGGCCGCGCCGTAAGGCCGGACCAGATCGACATGCGCTGGATGGGCGCGATCGTCAGCCGCAATGCGGAAGTCGAAGAGACCGGCCTTGGTGCGGGCGTGCTCAATCAGCCGGCACGCGGCATCGCCTGGCTTGCCAATCGGTTGTCTCAGTATGGCGATGGCATCGAAGCCGGCCAGATCGTCCTTGCCGGTTCGTTCATCCGCCCGATCGAGGCGCGGCACGGCGATACGATCAATGCCGATTTCGGTCCCTACGGATCGGTCAGCCTGTTCTTTGCATGAAGGAGTGAACCATGCCTGCGCCCAAGAACCTCTTCAAGCAGGCCCTGAAGGAAGGGCGGGCGCAGATCGGCCTCTGGCAGGCGCTCGCCAATGCCTACACGGTCGAAATCTCCGCCGGCGCCGGCTATGACTGGCTGCTGCTCGATGCCGAGCATGCGCCGAATGACGTGCCGCTTCTCGTCTCGCAACTGCAGGCGATGAAGGGCGCGGCAAGCCATGCGGTGATCCGTCCGCCGATCGGCGAGACCTGGATCATCAAGCAGATGCTCGATATCGGTGCCCAAACCCTGCTGATCCCGATGGTCGACAGCAAGGAGATGGCCGAGACCATGGTGAAGGCGGTTCGCTACCCGCCGCATGGCGTGCGCGGCGTCGGTGCGGCCCTTGCCCGTGCCTCCGCCTTCAACCGCATTCCGGATTACCTTTCGACAGCCAATGACGAGATCTGCCTGCTCCTGCAGGTGGAAAGCCGGGCTGGGCTTGCGGCACTCGACGACATCGCCTCTACCGAAGGCGTCGACGGCGTCTTCATCGGCCCCGCCGATCTCGCCGCCGACATGGGCTATCTCGGCAAGCCGGGTGCGCCGGAAGTACAAGCCGAGGTGGAAAAAGCGCTTGCGAAAATCCGGTCGCATGGCAAGGCGGCCGGCATCCTCATCGGCGATCTCTCGCTTGCGAAACGCTATCTCGAGCTTGGCGCGACCTTCGTCGCCATCGGCAACGACGTCACCCTGCTGGCCAATGCCACGACCAAGCTGCTGGACGACTTCAAGAAGGCGGAGGCCGCCAAGCCGGCGGCGGAGGCCAAAGTCTACTGATCATGGACGCCGCCCTCCCCGGCATCGCATAATCCCGCGCTTCGTCACGCAAATCTCGGCATCAGGCACGCGTTGTGCACGCTCAGTCAAAACCGACTGCACAGCTGGACGCGACGCCTCTGCAAGCATCGGTCATGATGAACCCGAAAGCCAAGAGGAGGAAACATGCGTTTCAAGAACAAGACCGCCCTGATCACCGGCGGCGGTACGGGCATCGGCGCAGCGGTTGCGCGCCGCATCCGGCAAGAGGGCGGCAATGTCGCGCTCGTCGGGCGCCGTCCCGAGCCGCTGAGAAGTGTTGCCGATGAGATCGGCGCGACCATCGTCGCGGCCGATGCCGCCGATGGCGCCGCGATGAAGGCTGCCGTCGAGAAGGTCGTCGAGACCCATGGCGGCCTCGATATCCTGATCGCCAATGCCGGCGGCCATGGCGTCGGGCCGACGGTCAGCATGTCGGATGAGACCTGGGATCTCGCCGTCCGCCTGAACCTCAACACCGCCTTCGTCAGCGCCCGTGAATCCCTGCCGCATCTCATCAAGAACCAGGGCAACATCGTCGTCCTCGCCTCGATCGCCGGGCTCTTTGCCGGGCCGGACGCGGCAGGCTACGTCACCATGAAGCATGGCTGCATCGGCCTCGCGAAATCGCTGGCTCGTGACTATGGCCGCAAGGGCGTGCGCACCAATACCGTCTGCCCCGGCTGGGTCACGACCGCCATGGCCGACGAGCAGATGGAATTCATCGTCGAGAAATACAAGCTGAACAGAATCGAGGAAGCCTATGCGCTCGTCACCAAGGACGTGCCGCTCGGCCGCCCGGCAACCGCCGAAGACGTCGCAAATGCCGTCTGCTTCCTCGCTTCGGGCGAGGCATCGATGATCAATGGCGCGGTGCTTACCGTCGACGGCGGCGCCGGTACCGTCGACCTGCCGACGCTGGCTTTTGTAGAATAAGGGAGAGGAAATACCGATGAACCAGAATCCCAAGGACTGGAAAACCTACGACGAATTCGCCTATGGCATCGACACCAACCGTCTGCCCGCCACGGAGGCCCTGACCGGCTCGTCGCATAAGATCTCGTTCGATGATGGTCGCACGTTGGAGCTTGCCTTCGCCAAGGGCGAGGTCAAATGGTCCGACGGCAAGGACAGCGGCACTGACTTGTCCGAGGTGATCGAGGTCGCGCCAAAGACCTATTTCGTCGAGATCATCTTTGCCGGTCGGCCCAAGGAAGCCGAAACGCTGATCCTCAACACCGAAACGCGCCGCGTGCTTTCCATCTACTCGGTCGTTCGCGAGGTCAAGGATTCCGTCGGCGAGCCCCAGGTCGCGCAGATCTTCCGGCCGGGTGTTATCGAAGGCAGCGCCGCAAGCGGGCCGGTGCCGCATGAGAGCCGCGATCTGATCGGCCTCAGAGCGCACTTCACCTACAGCCCTAACCACGTCTACGAGCACACCTATCTTTCGTCGCAGCGCTATGCCTGGCAGTGCCTCGTCGGCGTACAGCGCGGCCACGGCGACGTCGACCTGACCACGACCTACAAGTTCGACGACAACCTCTATATCTTCACCTTCCGCGAGTTCAAAATCGCGGTCGCATCCACATTCTTCTACAATTTCAACGACATGCGCTCGACAGGCAAGTTCCTGGGCATCACAGGTGACGGGCGCATCCAGAACAGTCCGGCCGGCGCCTTCATCCGTAAGGCGTCGATGACCTATTACCTGCCCGGCCAGGAACCAGTGTGAGGACGCCATGCGTAGAGCATTCGATATCGTAAAGGCGCATTACGACGCCAATGATCGCCGCGACATGGATGGCATGCTTGCCGACATCGCTTCCGATTGCCGCTGGACCGAGATGGATGGCTTTCCCTGCGCCGGCACCTATGTCGGCCCGCAGGAAATCGTCAAGAACGTTTTCCAGGCGCTCGGGCAAGCTTTCGACGGCTATACCTTCAAGCTCGAACGCCTGCTCGACGCCGGTGACGAGGTCGTTGGCGTCGGCGACTATAGCGGCACCAACAAACAGACCGGCAAGGCGTTCAAGGCTCGCGTCGTTCACGTCTGGGGCGTGGCGGGAGACAAGATCCGGCGTTTCGAGCAGTTCACGGACACGCTGAGAGTGGCTGAATCCATGAAGTGAGAAACGAGGCGGCCCGGCTCCGGCGTGGCCGCTTCATCAACTAAGACATATTGGCCTTGCGCCATTGCGATGGTGAAACGCCATAGCGATGGCGGAAGGCGCGCGAGAAATGCGCGCTGGAGGAAAAACCGAGCGCAAAGGCGATCTCGGATATTTCTCCGGCGTAGCCGCCAGCATCTCGCAGCTTTTCCGCGGCCTTGTGCACGCGCAGATCCCAGATGTAATCTGAAGGCGTCAGGCACTCGGCTTCGAATGCGCAATAGACGTAACGCACCGAGCAGCCCATGCGGCGCGCGATCATGGTAACAGTCAGATCCGGCCGGTCGAGATTGAGATCGATGAAATCCCTGATCCGCTGCAGCAATGTGTGAAGCGGGTTTGCGACCGGCATTGCCTGCTGCAGGTCTGCGCCGATCATGGTGCGCACGAGCTCGATCATGGTCTGGCCGACACTTGCGCGTCTGGCCTCGTCAAGATGATCGACCTCATGAATGGTGGAATCCATAAGCGACAGAAGGATCCGGCACATGCCATCTCTGTCGGCGTGCGCCGTGAAGGGCTGCGACAACCGTTCCACGGCCGTCGCAGGTAGCGCATGACGCGGCAATTGCAGCAGCAATTGGCGAACCTGCGTGCTGTTCGTCAGCATGTAAGGGTGGCTGGGATCGTAGACGACGAGCGCATTTCGCGAGACGGGCGCATGCAATCCGCCCTGCATGAGCGAGGCGCTGCCCTCAGTCTGCACGATCAGCTTGATCGCGTCCGGATCATCCGGCGCCGCCATCACATGATCACCAAAGACGACGTGTCGATCCGCCTCCAGCCGCGTCAGCCGGCAAGTGCCCAGTACGGCAGAGGTCATCCGGCTCTTTTCTTTATCCGCGGTGCCGAAATCGAGCCGGACGTTGCCGAAGAGATTGCGCGCCAGCCCTGCGAACGCCCGGCCGCTGGCGCTGTCGACATGCCGGTAAAGTGCTGCAGCCATGATCGATACCCTCAGGAGGTGAGATAACCGCCATCGACCGGCAGGCACGCACCGGTGATATAGCGCGCTGCGTCGGACGACAGAAAGACGATCGCATCGGCGACTTCCTCCGACGCACCCCAGCGGCCGGCAGGGATGCGCCGCAAGATCGGCGTCGAAGCGTGCTCGTCTGCAAACAGGGCGCGGCTCAACGGCGTGACGATCCAGCCGGGCGCCACCGCATTCACGCGTATATCGGCTTGTGCATATTCCTGGGCGAGCGATTTCGTGAGCTGCACGATCGCGCCCTTGCTGGCCGCATAGGCCGGACGATCGGCGGCGCCGAAGGTCGAATACATCGAAGCTATGTTGACGATCGCGGAACCCGCCCGCATGCGCGGGCGCGCCAGCCGGCAGCAATCCATGACCGATCTCAGATTGATCGCCATCACCTCATCGAATGCAGTCTTTTCCCATTCGCCTCGATCACGACTGACACCGGTGCAATTGACGAGAATGTCGATCGCCTCGACAGAGGGGAAGAAGGCTTCCAGCGTACCGGGCTTCATTACGTCGAGTTCGCGATACTCGATCCGCCGGCTTGCCGGCGCCTTCGAAGCACCAAGCCCGAAACTCAGCACACGGGCGCCGAGATCGGCAAAGCGCTGCCCGGTCGCAGCCCCTATGCCGGATGTACCGCCAGCAATGACGACCGTTCGCCCAGCAAAAAGATCGGCAGAAAATGTCATGAGGGCTCCTTCGCTTCAGCTTGCCAGATAGGCGCCGTGCAAGATGTCGGGTTGCGCCTTGAGGGTCGCTGCGGCGCCCGAAAAGACGAGACGCCCGCGCTCCAGCACGAGAGCCTGGTCGGCAAGATCGAGCGCGAGATTGGCGAACTGCTCGATCAGCAGGACGCCGATGCCGCGCGCTGCGGCAATTTTCAACGCCTCGGCCAGGCGCTTGACGACGGCCGGCGCCAGACCGAGCGACAGTTCGTCGACGATCATGAAGCGGGGCTTGGCGACGAAGGCCTGCGCCATCGCCACCATCTGCTTCTGGCCGCCGGAAAGATTCGATGCCGCTTGGCGTCTTCGCTCGGCGAGTTCGGGAAAGATCTCATAGGCGTGCGCAAGATTTTCCCGGCGCGCGGCCACCGATCCATCAAGCGATGCGACGAGAATATTGTCTTCGACAGAAAGCTGCCCGAGCACGCGATGTCCTTCCGGCACGAGCGCAAGACCGGCGCGACGAATGCGGTCGGGCGAAAACCCTTCGAGGCCGGTACCGCCGAGACGTACCGAACCGCCGCGCGGCAGAACGCCAGCCATGGCCATGACCGTGCTCGACTTTCCCGCCCCGTTGGCGCCGAGCAATGTCGTGATCTTGCCGGCCGCGACCGAAAAGCAAACGTCATGAATGACGCGCTTGCCGCCGCGCTCGACGACGAGATTTTCGACGCGGACTTCGGACGTCTCGCTCATATCAAAACTCCCCTAGATAAGCGCGCCGCACATTGGGGTCGGCGAGCACGGTCTGCGTCGGGCCGAGTGCCAGCAGCTTGCCGTAGTCGAGCACCATGGTTTCGCTGCACATGGAGCGGATGAGATCGACATCATGGTCGATGACCAGAACCTGTGCCCGGAACTCTACCGGGATGCGCAGCACCAGTTCGCGAAAGGCCTTGCCTTCCTCTTCCGTCAGGCCCGCGGCCGGTTCATCGAGCAGAATAAGCTTCGGCTCGCCGATCACGCATTTTGCCAGTTCAACAAGGCGGCGCTGGAAGAGATTGAGGGATTGGCCGAGACGATCGGCAATATCTGTCAGGCCGACGAATGAAAGAGCCTGCTCGACCGCACGGGCATGATGCCCAGCAGCGGCGACATGATCGGCGATGGCCGCGATGTTACCGGCAACCGTCAGATCCTCCACCACCTGCTCGGTCTGAAACGAGCGTCGCAGGCCGGCACGCACCCGCTGCAGCGGCGTCAAAGGCAAAAGTGGTCGCTCGCCGAGCGCAACCGAACCCTGTATCGGCTTCACGAAGCCGGAGAGCACGTTGAGCAATGTTGTCTTGCCCGCACCGTTCGGCCCGATGAGACCGGCGACCGGCGCTGTCAGCACCGCGCTCAGCTCATTGATCGGTCGGACACCACCGAATTGAACGATGAGATTGTCGATCTTGATCATCGCGTCCTCCCCCGGGAAAGAAGGGCGTTCAGCCTGATGATGAGAGCCGATATCTGGCCGGCAATGCCCGTCGGCGCGGTCGCCAGCGCATGGAACAAGGCAACGCCGAAAATCCCGATCGTGACATAGCCATCGATGCCGAGATCAGTGAGCAGTGCCGGCACGGCGCGCAGCAGCAGGCCGGCGATGACGGCGCCGTACCAGTTGAAGACGCCGCCGACGATGGCGAGCGCGAAGAGATTGAGGCTCTCGAAGGCACCGAAGGCGCGTCCGTCGAGCTGGCCGACATTGCCCGCGAGCAAGCCGCCGGCAAGACCGGCGAGAAAGCCACTCAACGCGAAGGCCCAGGCCTTGTAGATCAGCACATTGACGCCGCTTGCAACCGCAACCGTCTCGCCCTTGCGGATCAGCGCCCATGCCCGACCAGGGCGAGCGAGCTTGTGCCACTGCGCGATCAAGAGGCCGATTGCCGCCACTGCGCAAACATAGAGGAAATAGGAGACTTCCCCATCCGCGATCAGCGGCCTTGCGAGCATTGCGCGGCCGGAACCATCGGCACGCCCGAGGAACCCCGGACCACCATCCGGGAAGCCCCAGGCGCTGATGACGATCTGGAAGGCCCCGGCCAGCATCAGCGTCACCAGCGCGAGATAGAGTCCGCGCAGGCGTAATGCCGGCAAGCCGAATGCCAGCCCGACAATCGAGGCGACAATACCGCCCGCAAGCAAGCTCAATTCAAAAGGCGGATGAAAGGCATGCCCGACACGCAGCGTCACCCAGCCGCCAACGCCGACAAGCGCGAACTGGCAAAGCGAGACGAGACCGAGCTGACCATAGAGGATGGCAAGCCCCGTAACGGAGAGCGACAGCGCGACGGCGGATGTGGCAGCCGATAGCCAGAAGGAATTGGCGATCAAGGCAACGACGAGCGCGAAGATCACCATCGTTAAGGGCACATGAAGAAGCTCCTTGGGCAGACGCACCATCGATATGCCTTCGGCTGTTGGGGCGATTGTTTGCTCCTGAATGGTCATCGGTCCTTCAACGCGGCCTTGGCCGTGCCTCCCAGAATGCTGACTGCAACGAGCGCGATGATGAAGGGTGCCGCCGCGCGATAGGGCGAGATCCAGGCGATCGGCGTCAGCACGGCTTCGGCAATGCCGATCAGAATGCCGGCGACGGCCGTTTGCCATAGCGACTGCAACTGTCCGAGGATGGCGGCGGCGATCGCGGGGATCACCAGCAGGGTCAGGAAAGTCCCCTGCAGCCGGACGAGATCGGCGAGCAGCAGGCCGGCAAAGCCGGAGAAGATGCCGGTCATGATCCAGGCGGCGGTTTCCGTGTAGAGAATGCGCACACCGAGGATGGCGCTGAGATCGCGATCATTGGCAAGGGCGCGCATGTCGAGACCGAGGCGGGTGCGGGTGAGCAGCAACGTAATGGCAACGACCATGACGACGGCGAGGATGATGGCGATGATGCGCGTGAAGGTCAGGCGAACCGCGAAGAGAGAGACGAACATCTGGTCGGTCGGAAACTGCAGGCGACGCGGCAGCTCGCCCCAGATGACACCCATGATCGCGATCAGGATCAGTGCCGGCGCAAGGGTCCCGACGGCGCGCACGACGATATCGCGATGCGACAGCAAGGGTGCGAAGACCCGGCCATAGAGAAAGCTGATCGCCGTCGAGACGGCAACGGCGGCAAGAACGGCAACGGCGAGCGGCATCTTCCAATCCAGCAGTTGCCAAGCGCAATGCGCGCCGATCGCGCCGAAGGCACCGAAGGCGAAATTGAGAACGCCGGTCGCTCGAAACAGGACGACAAGGCCGACGCCGGAGAGCGCATAGACGGCGCCGATGCCCAGGCCGGAGATGACGAAGGGTAGAAAACTCATCAATCGATCCTCTACGGCGCAGCGCGTCTTTCGGACGCGCAGAGGACGCCGTAACACTTTAGATCAACGCATCGTGCTTTCCGAAAATCGATCCCGATTTTCGGGCCGATGCGTGGGGTCGTTCGGTCCCGCGGATTTGCCGCGGAACCGATGGCAAGGGTCTGGGCTCAGTTGATGCCGGCGGATTTTTCGAAAGCGCGGATGTCCTTCAGCTCCGGATCAGGCGACGGGGCGCAATCGGAAACGACCTTCCACTTTCCACCCTCGGCAACGGCCATGCGCGTCGTCGAATTGGCATTGTGCCGCGGCTGTCCATCGCCGAAGTACCAGGGGGCGCAGAAGATATCGCTCTTGAAGTCCTTGATCTCGCGTACGGCGGCAGAGGCTGTCTCGCGGTTGATCTTGGCAGGATCAAGCGTCATCAGCGCCTTCTCGGCGATGCGAGCTGCGAGATAGCCGGCCTGAGCAAAGGTATCGCGCGGATCGGATTTCTGGCCGTACTGGTCCATGACGGCCAGCCAATTCTGATTGTCTGGTGTCGTTGCCTCGAGATCATTGAACTCCATGTTGACATAGAATTTACCGTCCCAACCGGAGCCGATGGTTGCGGGAACCGAGAGATCGTAGGCCGAGGCGGCGCTCAGGAAGGTGATCGTCTGGTTGAGGCCCTGCTCTTCGGCAGCCGTCAACAGCGGCACCGCAACGCCCTTCGACAGGCCGAGTACGATGACATCGGGCTTGCTTGCGGCGGCCTGCAGGATGATCGATGTGGCATCGGCAGAGCCAGGATCCATCAGGATCGTCTGCGCGGCAAAGCCCTTTTCCTTGGCGAGCAGCATCACGCCATCGCAGGACCAGGTGCCGACATTCGGGATGTTCGGGCCGATGCAGACGACGGACTTCGCATTCAGCTTGTCGAGCGCATACCCCATTGCGCCAAGCATCGAGACACGCGGCCCGGCGTTGGTCGGCGCATAATTCTCCGCGAAATAGCATTCACGCGGCACGCCGACGCCGGCGACGACCAAAATGCCCGACTTCTTGTAGAAATCGGCATTCGCCCCGCATTCGACATAGCTGGAATTGCCGACCATCAACACGGCCTTCTCGTCGTTGACGAGCTTTGCGGCGAGCTGCGCAGCGATTTCGGGATTCCACTGATCGTCCTCGACCAGATATTTGACCGGCCGGCCCTTAATGCCGCCGTTGGCGTTCAGGCAATCGAAATAAGCCTTCGCCGCCTTGGTGGAATTGGAAAAGTCGTCCGGCCCGGTCTTGCCGGTGATGGCGCCGATCATGATCGGCTCGCCGGTTGCCGGCTTGCCGCTATTGTCGCCGCAGGATGCGGCCGCATGCGCGCTGAATGCCGATGCGAGCGTCAGCAAAAGGCCGATTGCCAGCCCTCTCAGATTGATAGGCATTGTCTCCTCCAGTGTGTTGTCCCGCTCCCCACGGGCTCTTTGCTTTCCCGATGTCCGGCTCAGCCGGAAATCGTCTTTCCAGTCATGAAGGCAGCGGCTTTTGCCGCAATCATCATTGTCGGCGCATTGGTGTTGCCCGACACCAGGGTCGGCATCACCGAAGCATCGCAAACGCGCAGCCCCTCGATCCCGCGCACCTTCAGATCCGGCCCGACGACCGCCATACGATCATCGGCGCGACCCATGCGCGCCGTTCCCGCCGGGTGGAACACCGTCTTGCAGGATTGGCGGATGTAATCGCGGAGCGCTTCGGGATCTTTCTCGACGCCGGGCTTCGGCAACACGCGGCGCTTGACCAGCTTGGCAAGCGCCGGCGCATCAAGGATGCGGATCGCCGTTTCCACACCACGCACCAGAGTTTCAACATCTGCGGGATCGGAAAGCAGGTTGGCATTGAAATCCGTCTGCTCTGTCGGATTTTTGCTTTTGAGCTTTATCCAGCCGCGCGAACGCGGCCGCAGATAGCATGGGCCGATGCTGAGACCGTGACCGGGTTCCGGATCGCGATCGACAAAGCCGATCAGGACGGGCAGGACGTGGAACTGCACATCCGGCTGGCCGGTACCAGCCGTATCAATGAAACCGCCACACTCGACGACGTTGGACGTCAAGAGGCCGCGATGCGAGGTCAGATAGCGCAGCATATGACCGGCAGCCCGCAACCCCTTGTCATGACCGAGGATAGAGATCGGCTCGCGCGTCTCGCCCTGCACCGGCACTTCCAGATGATCCTGGTAGTTGCTGCCAACCCCAGGCAGGTCGGCAACGACCTTGATGCCGAGCGAAGAGAGATGCTCGCCGTCGCCAATACCGGAGAGCTGCAGGATCTTCGGTGTCGCGATGGCGCCGGCGGTCAGCGCGATCTCACGGGATGCCTTGAATGTCGTCCCGTCGAGCAGTTCGACACCAACGGCCTTCTGCCCCTCGAACAGGATGCGGGCGACCTTGCGCTCCGTCAGCACGGTCAGGTTCGGTCGCCTCTCCGCCTCGCGCAGGAAGGCCTGGGCCGAACTCCAGCGACGGCCGCCATAGGTCGTGCTTTGATAGAAGCCGACGCCGGCCTGGTCGGCACCGTTGAAATCGTCATTATGGGGAATGCCGATTTCGGTCGCCGCCTTGATGAAGGCCTCGCTCAATGGATGGCGATGGCGCGGATCGGAAACGCGCAACCCGCCCTTTGTGCCATGGTACTGACCGTTCAGCCGTTCATTGTTTTCCAGAGAGCGGAAGGCCGGCAGCACATCCTCGTAGGACCAGCCCTGGCAGCCCATCTGCGACCAGGTATCGTAGTCGTTGCGATGACCGCGAATATAGATCATCGCATTCACGGAACTGCCACCGCCGAGCACATTGCCCTGTGGCACGATGCTCGGCCGCCCGTTCAGGCCCTTATCAGGGTTCGAGGCATAGGGATGAATATCAATGCCCTTGCCGAGCACCTTGAAGAAAGTTGCGGGAATGTGGATCCACGGGTCGGAATCCCGTCGGCCGGACTCGATCAGCAGCACCTTGTGCGCCGGATTTTCCGAAAGTCGGTTTGCCAGCACGCAGCCCGAGGAGCCGCCACCGACGATGATATAGTCGTAACTCGTCATGCTCAGCTCAATACGGTCTGAATTGTGGTGAATTCCTTCAGCCCTTCCGCGCCGAATTCGACGCCGATGCCGGACTGTTTCACGCCGCCGAAGGGCGCATTCGGCTGGATCGTGCCGTGCTTGTTGATCCAGACCGAGCCGCATTCTAGCTGCATCGCATAGCGCTTCGCCTTCTCAACATCGGAGGACCAGACGGACCCGCCAAGGCCGGCCGGGTTTTGGTTGGCGCGCGCAACCACTTCGTCGATGTCGCTGTAGCGGATGATCGGCAAGGCCGGACCGAACTGCTCCTCATCAACCAGGCGCACGCCATGATCCACATCGGCGACGAGCGTGATCGGATAGAAATAGCCTGGGCGATCCATCGGCGCGCCACCAGTCAGAATACGACCGCCATTGGCGCGCGCATCCTCGACAAGTTCACGCACCTTGTTGAACTGCATCTCGTTCTGCACCGGACCGAGGATGCTCGTATTGTCCAGACCATCACCGACCACGATCTTGGAAGCGTAGTCCGCAAGACCGCGGCACACCTCCTCATAGATGCTGTCATGCACATAGAGACGCTTCAGCGCCGCGCAGGTCTGGCCGTTGTTGATGAAGGCACCCCAGAACAGGCCCTCGATGATGGCCTTCGGATCGGCATCCGGCAGCACGATACCGGCATCATTGCCGCCAAGCTCCAGCGTCAGCCGCTTCAGGGTGGCAACGGCAGAGGCCATGACCTTCTTGCCGGTTTCGGTCGAGCCTGTGAAGGTCATCTTTGCAATGCCCGGATGCGCAGAGAGCGCCGCACCGATGCTGTTTTCGCCGGTGACGACATTGACGACGCCGGGCGGCAGAACCTCGTTCATGATCTCGACAAGGCGGATGGTAGAAAGCGGCGTCAGAGGCGACGGTTTGATGACGACGGTATTGCCGGCACGAACGGCCGGAACGATGTGCCAGCAGGCGATCATCACCGGCCAGTTCCAGGGCGTGATCGATCCAACGACGCCGATCGGCTTGCGATGCAGCTCGACGCGACCTTCATTGTCGTCTTGCAGGATCTCGACGGGCAGGTCGAGTTCGGCTGTGTGGCGCGTCCAGGCGAGCGCGGCACCGATCTCGAAGCGCGAGCCGAGCCCATTCAGCGGCTTGCCCTGCTCGCGCGTGAGGAGCTGAGCCAGTTCTTCGGCATGCTCGTTGATCTTTTCCGCGACTGCGCGGCAAGCGTTGGCACGATCCTCGTTCGATACCTGCGACCAGTTCTTGAAGGCAGCCGCCGCCGCGGCTACGGCCTGGTCGAGATCGGCTTCGCTGGCGAGCGGCATGAAGCCGACGACGTCGCCATTCGAGGGATTTGTGACCGGTGCATGATGGGACGTGGCAACAGGCTCGCCACCGATAAGCAGGGTATACTGCTTCACGACATTTTCCTCCCGTAACTTTCGAGAGGACTATGGCCCTTGCCCTGAAACCCGTCTTGGGGAGAAACGCGCCTCGTCTTGGACTGGAGCGCAGTCTCGCGCTTCAGTCCAATCTATGCGCCGACTCGGCGGCGCGCAGCAGCTCGCTCGGCGCGCAATCGAACAGTTCCTTGAAGCTGCGATTGAAATAGGAAATGTCATTGAACCCGGCCGAATAGGCGACTTCGGCTATCGTCGTCGGGTTGCGCTGCTCCTTGAGCTGCTCGATCTTTTCACGCGCAAAGCGCAGCCGCTTGTCGCGAATAACTGTCGTGCAGGTCATGCCCATGCCCTGGAAATCCTGCTGCAGGGTACGGATCGAAATGCCGAGCCGTGTCGCCAGCCATTTAGCGCTGAGGTCGCTATCGGTCAGATGCTTGTCGATGAGGATATCGACCATCTGCATGCGCTTGCTGGCACTTTCATGCAGGGAATTCAGGCTCGCCGTCTGGGCACCTGTGGAGAGGAATGCCTGGCGGGTCGTGTCGAACATCAGCTGGCGAAGATAGGGCGAAGCTGCTTCATTATCCGGCGTGGTCATCATCTTGGCGATCAATGCACGTAGCATCATAGCCATCGGGTCGCTCGCCTCAAGTTTGCGCGCAATATCAAAATCGATCTTGCTGTTCGAATACATTAGCTGCCGGGGCAGATGCAGCGACAGGTGATTGGAGAAGTGCCCGCGGAAATAGAAGGTCGTCGGACGCGTCGAGTCGACAAGAATGCATTCGCCGACATCGAGGATGTTCTGCTGGCCGGAATGTTCCACCCCGCAGACACCCTCCAGCTGCAGGATCAGGAACAGGTGCTCGTTGGCGTCGCGACGAATGTCGTCCCAGTCGCGGTGGACGTAATCGAGATCGTTGGAGACATGGGCGAACTCCATGCCGCAGACGTCGATGCGGCTGGCCGTGCCGATGACGCTATCGCCGCGCTGCACCGTGTGCGGATTGAAGTTGCCGCAAATGCTCTGAAGATCGTCAACCCACTGGTCGTAGGGCGTCGGCGACCAGGTCCGGTCAACCAGGCTGCGATTTTGCAACAGGTCCAACTCCGCCTCCCAACAGTGTCAGCACTGCGGAAGACTGCTACAGATCCCCTGACGCGTCAATCAAATACTTAACATATTAATGAAATCAAGAAGAGGTCTCATTCCTCGCCGATCGACCCGTTCTCCAGTTTCAGCGACGCAAGTTCATCCAACATGTCTAGGAGCTTTTCGACGCGCTCCACGCCGAAGCGGGCATCGATATCGGCATAGACTTTCTGGCTCTCCGGCATGACGTCCTCGACGATCGCCTGCCCTGCCGGGGTGATCTGCAGCAACACCCTGCGGCCATCGGCGTTATCCTTGTGCTTGGTGATGAAGCCGCGCTCCTCGAGCGAGCGGATCATGCGCGTCAGGCTCGGCGCCAGAATGGATGCCTTGTCGGCCAATTCGGTCGCGTCAAGTTTGCCGCCTTCATAGAGGACGCGAATGACACGCCACTGCTGCTCGGTCACGTCATGCGCCGCGAGGATCGGCCGGAAATGACTCATGACCGCTTCACGGGCGCGCAAAAGTCCGATTGCAAGGGAACGGCGGCGGTCGCGCAGCGGTCGCTTGGCTTGTGTCGCTGCGGTTTCAGGTTCTAGGCGCGGCCTCACGTCACTGTCTGTTCTGTTTTGCATCTTTTGCATGTTCGCTTCGATTATGGCCCTCACTGATTAACATGAGAATCATTCAAAGCAAGGCGATCGCATGATATCGATCAAAGCCGACGGGAAAGATCGCCGCCGCGCGGCGCGCTGTCTCGCGATGGATTATGGCACCTGTACCAGGCGGCCGCTGCCTCTGATCTCGGAACGCCGCAGCACCGGATGTCCGTAGAGTTCGATATTGCCGCTTCCGCTGATCGAGATGTCTGCATCCGCCGCAGCAGCGACTTCCGCATCGCCGCTGCCGTGAATTCTGATCTTCACGGATTGAGCGGCCAGGTCCTTGAGACGCGCAGTGCCCGAACCGGATACCTCCAGATCGACCGAGCGTGCGCTTCCCGTGGCCGTGACGCTGCCGCTTCCGGATATCCTCAGGCGCAGATCCGCTTGATCGAGCTGCAACAGAGCAAGATCGCCGCTGCCCCGCACCCTCCAATCGGTGACGAGCGGTCCTGACAGGCTGACGTCGAATTTGGAGTCAGACCAACCCGAATTGCAATCCATGCTCAGCCTTCCGGCCTCAAGCCGCACATGATCGACAAGCGCGGGATCGCCGGTGATGACGGCCTCCGCCCTTCCGCCCGGCTGATAGTGAACAGAGGCCGGGATATCGATCGTCAGGCTGCCATTGGAGCTGAAAGGCAGGGTAACCTGCTGTCCGCCGGATGCGGCAGATCCGCAACCGGATCGCATGCCACCCCACCAATGCCCTGCATTTGCCCAGTCCGGCCCGGAAAGTCCGATGCCGAGCGCAAGAAAGACGAATGCACAAATCAGTCCGGTCGTCGCGACAGTCGCCAATTTCCCGTTCATTGTCCATTTCCTCCAACGATGTGCAGTCCGGCGCTCAAGCTCGACCTACGTCTACTTGCGCCAAGCGGAAATGCAGGCGGGCATATTGCCCAAGCATGCGGATGCCCAAACTCAGACCCATCAGCAGCAAAGCACCGCCGCCCACGGAGCAGCTCACAAGCCCGGCACCGATAAGCAGGCGGGCCAGCATGCCGACGGAGGGCAAGCCGATATGGAACAGCACGGTCGTGACGATGATCTTCAGGCCGACGGCGCCGACGGCCACCAATGCGATCGCAAGGCCGAGCGTGACGAACATCGCCGCAAACAGCAAAGGCAGCAGGAAGAAGATATCGACGATGGCAAGGCCGGCCAGCGCCATCATGGCAGCCAGCAGGTTCGACACGCTCCAATGCGCCTCGAAGCGGCGCAGTCCGACATCCGCGCGCAGCTCTCGTGCAATCCTGGCGGGATCGCCCAGAGCGGCGGAAACCTCCTCCTCGCTTCGGCCGGAGGCCTCGGACTCGGCAAAATGGGCGGCATAGTCGGCCACGATATCGTCAACCTCGTGAGGAGGCAGGCCTGCAAGTCCCAATCTCAGTGTGCGCAAAAAGGCTTCCCTGGTCATGGCAAATCCTCGAGTAGCTTGTCGACGGAGCCTGCTAGCGAGCGCCAGTCGCGGCGATGCGCTTCGAAAATCGAACGCCCCAGCGGCGTGAGCCGATAATATTTGCGCGGCGGCCCGTTGCTCGACTCGACGATGCGGGTCGCAACCAGTCCGTCATTCTGCATCCTGCGCATCAGCGGGTAGATCGTTCCTTCGCCCATGCCGACCGCCGCAACCAGCGTGCTGGCAATTTCATAGCCGTAGCTTTCGCCCCGCGAGAGCACGGCCAGGACGCAAAGATCGAGCACGCCCTTCCGCAATTGAACTTGGATCGAGTCAGTCATGAACGCCTCAGCTTTACAGAACGAATATAACAAGCTATCTGTTTATGCAAGATAGCTCGATGGCTTTCATAGCCGGCATACGCCGCCTTCGCGCCAACTGACCTACGGACCGGCACGCCTTGCCATCACGACCCATCGCGCAGCGTATATTTCTGGTTAAATGGAGCAGTTGTCATGATCCGCTTTAGCCTTGCCCTCGCGGCCGCGCTCTCTCTTGTCGCGTCATCGGGATATGCGGCAGGTTTGAAATTCATTCGCATCTCAGGTGATGCGGATAATCCGGCGATCGACGCCGCTATGTGGTCTCCTTGCACAACCCCTCCCACCGAAGTGAAGATCGGAGCTCTGGCAATACCGGCAACGCCGGATTGTCCGATTGCAGGCGGGGAACTGCCACTTATCATCATCTCGCACGGCTATGGCGGCTGGTATCTCGGCCATCACGATACCGCCGAAGCGCTTGCCGACGCTGGCTTCATCGTCGTTGCCATCAATCATCCGCACGCCAATCATGCCGACATGAGCCGAGCAAATGGTCTTGGCGTATTGATCGAGCGCCCTGCCGACATCAAACGCACTGTCGACTTCATGCTTGATGCGTCTCCCGATGCCGGAAAGATCAACCCGCAGCGGATCGGCTTCTACGGATTTTCCCAGGGCGGATATACCGGTCTCGTCGTTGCGGGAGCCAATCCGGATTTCACCAAACTACCGCCACGCTGCTCGGATCCGAAAGCAGCCGGCTGCCCGCCAGCGGGCCATGCTCAGCCTCCCCGGCGACAACCGCCACAGCAATCACTGACCCACGATCCTCGCATCAAGGCGGTCGTTGTAGCCGACCCGTTGAGCATCGTCTTCCCGACCGCGGACAGTGTGAAAGATGTCAAGGTTCCGCTTCAGCTTTGGGGCTCAGAACTTGGAGGTGGTGGGGGAGCATCTCCCGAAAATGTTGCAACGCTTGCACGCCTATTGCCGGAGAAGCCTGATTTTCAAGTCGTCCCCAATGCCGTGCATTTGTCGTTCCTGACGCCTTGCCCGGAAATACGCCCATCGTCCGACGCCTGCATCGACGCGCCGGGGTTCGATCGCACCGCGTTTCACAGGCAATTCAATACCGCAGTCGTCGCATTTTTCCGCCAGCACCTGAAGAAGCCGTAACAGCGAAGATGCCTGCGCGTGAAACGCGCATATGACGTGAAAATATACCCAGACATTATCAGTGTTGAAACTCGCCCGCGAATCCGATCAGATCATGGCATGACGAATACGATACGCATTGCGGCGGCTCTGGTGTTGCGCCCGGACGGGAAGACATTGCTCGTGCGCAAACGCGGCACTACCGCCTTCATGCAGCCCGGCGGCAAGGTAGAACCGCAGGAGACGCCAGAGACGGCGCTGATCAGGGAACTCTCCGAAGAGCTAGGTCTTACGGCAGAGGCTAAGGATCTGACTTTCCTTGGCGGTTTCCAGGCGCCGGCTGCCAACGAACCGGACCATACTGTCGTTGCGGACATATTCCGGCTGCATGTCGGCGATACGGCAATCACCGCAGCAGCAGAGATCGAAGAAATCCGCTGGGTATCACCACAAGATCCGGGAGATATCACCATGGCGCCGCTTACCGAACATCATGTCCTGCCATTCCACCGGCAACAGGGCACATCCGCGATGTGACTGACATCCCAACCCCGGCGAAGCGAAAGCCGGCAGGGCCTGCACCGTCCTTGGCAAACGAATATTCGAACGCCGACGCCACGCATCTCCCACAGGCGCGATTTGAATATTGTGGTAAAATGAGAATATAACAGTTCTAAACTTCCAACGCCTGATATTTACTATGAAAATAAACCAATGACAAAGAATATCCAAAGTCACGTCAATTTTTATTGAAAGCAAAAACAACATTGGTTACATAAATAAAAAACATTGCGTGAGGCCGAAAATGAAAAGGGAAAACACTGCCAGCCATGAAAGGTATATTGAGCTCACGAGCAAGATTGTCTCTGCCTACGTACTTCGCAATGCGACCATGCCGGAAGATTTACCGAGGCTCATCGTAGAGACTTATTCTGCACTGACAGGCTCTCAGCAGGTCGTCTCGTCAACGGCGGCAGTGGAAAAACTGTTGAAGCCGGCCGTACCGATCAAGAAGTCCATAACTGACGATTATCTGATCTGCCTCGAAGACGGCGGAAAATACAAGTCGCTCAAGCGGCATCTGAACAGCAAATACGGTCTGACACCCGAAGAATATCGAAGGAAGTGGGGCTTGCCCGCAGATTATCCGATGGTCTCGGCCTCCTATGCGGCCACAAGATCGACATTGGCAAAGAAGGCTCTCCTGGGCCATACGAAAAACCTGACCGACATTCCTCCGGCGGCCGAACCACCGCGGCGCCAGCGGAAGGCCAGTTAATCCGGATCGTTTCGTCATACACCATGATCATGCGACCCGTTCTTTGAACGGGCGGTTTGCCTTTTGCATGAACAAAATTGATCGCAGGCTTGGGAGCATGAATTCAAGACCGCCCTCTGGCGGTGGGCCGGCGCCTCATGATTTTGCTCGCCAGCCCGGATGCGACCGGTATTGCACCCGTTAGAACGTTTCGATCGTCCTGGCATTGACCGTGATCGCACGACCGGCAAACCAACCGTTGATCGCGGCACCGAGACCAAGCAGCAGGAATAGGACGGAGCTCCAGGCAAAGCTTCCAGTCCAACCATGGATCATGCCGACGACGAGTGGGCCAATCGCGGCAAGCAAGTAACCCACGAATTGCGCCATGCCGGAGAGATGCGCGGCGACATGCGCATCGGGCGAACGCAACACGATGACGGTCAGCGCCACCGCGATCAATCCGCCCTGGCCGATGCCCTGGAGTACGGCCCAGAACCAGACAGTCCAGAGCGGAGCAAAAAGCAGACCCAGCAAGGCGACGACGGCAATTATGCAGAGGATGACATTGATCGCGCGCTGATCCCTACCCTTGACGGCGAGATGAGGCGCCACCAGGCAGGCGGCCGCCTGCACCATGACCGAGGCAGATACGATGACGCCAGCCGTCACGCCGTCGAGACCACGTTCACGCAGAATGGGCACCAGCCAGCCGAAGACGCAATAGGCAAGCGCCGATTGCAGCCCCATGAAAAGCGTTACCTGCCAGGCGATGCGGTCTCTCCACAAACCAGTAACACGAAAGCCGGTACGCCGCGCCTGGCTGCGCGCACCGATTACCTGCGGTAGCCAGAGAAGCCCGACTGCAAAGGCAGGCAAGGCCCAGACGGCAAGCGCACCGCCGAGCGAGTCACCGAGAGCATGTTCGACAGGAAGCGTGAAGCCGGCCGCACTCGCAGCTCCCGCGCATAGCGCCATCGTATAGCAACCCGTCATGAGCGCCGCCTTATCGGGAAAATCGCGCTTGACCACGCCCGGCAACAGGACATTGCCGATAGCAATGCAGGCGCCGGCCAATGCGGTGCCCAAGAACAGCAGCGAAATCGAGGAAAAGCCCCGCAATGCCGTGCCCAGCGCAAGCAGGAAAATGACGCCGAGCAGGACACGCTCGGTTCCCACGCGCTGCGCGAGCCTTGGGGCGAGCGGCGAGAACAATCCCATGCAGATGACGGGCAAGGTTGTCAGGATACTGGTGCCGAAGGCGGAAACGCCAAGTCCGGTCCGTATCTCCGGCAAGAGCGCCGATGCGCTTGAAAAAACCGGCCGCAGATTGAAAGCGATGAGCACAAGGCTTGCACCCAGCAGAAACCTGCCGATCGGCGATTTGCCTCCATGCGGCAGCGGTGCCGGAATCTCATCGGCCTCGGCATCGATCAATTCGATGGAAGCGGGATTTTGCGAGGGCATGGTCATGACATAAGCAACCGATCAAGAGTAACAACGATGGGGGCCATGAAGCGGCGCACGGCTCTATCGGCCGCTTCGGGATTGCCGGCTTCGATGGCATCGACAATGGCGATATGCGCCTGCATATCCGGCTCGGGAATGTCCTCGCCGAGCGTCGCTTCGATGGTTTCGGCAATCGAGAGAGAGAAGAACTCGTAGATTTCGATCATGGCCCTGTTCTGCGAAGCCGCGACGACAGCCTTGTGGAAGGCAAGGTCACGCTCGATGAACGCGGCCTTGTCGCCGCCGGCGTAGTTGCCACGGGCAACCAACAAGGCGCGCAATTGCGAAACGGCTTCAGGGGAGTGACGTAGGGCAGCGAGCCGTGCAGCCTCAACCTCCAGGGCAAGCCGGGCCTCGAACTGGTCCCTCAATCCGGCACGGCGCGCCATGTCCAGCGGCCGACCGACATCCGTGTTCGACCGGACATAGGTCCCGGACCCTTGCCGCGTCTCGAGATAGCCCTGCGACACCAGGACCCTCACCGCTTCACGAACCGTGCCACGGCTGACGGACAGCATCGACGAGAGGGAAGCCTCGTTGGGCAGCTTTTCGCCGACGAGCCAGCGACGGCTGGTAATCTCGCTGCGAATTGCCTCCACGGCCGTATCCGCAAGCGTCGTTTTGGTCAGAGCGCGCATGATTGGATTTCATAAAGTCATCGGATGACTTTATCACTTAGTCAATCGACAACCCTCAGTCAATCTTATTTTCAGCGAGACGAACGATCGGCTAGCTAGGGCGATGTGGGGGCACCGGCGAAACCGAAGGCGAAGATGGGTCACTGACGGATCTGGGATCTGGCAAATCACCCGAAATCAGGGCGAAGGGATTGCTGCAGATTTGACGCTGGTCGGAACCTATCGGAATCAAATAATGCCTGTCCTATGGCGTTAAATCGCTATCTGATGGCGCCCGAACGGGCCATGGCCGCCAGGCCGATCGCTGCTGCCAGAGAGAATGCCGCCGGGATATAGAAAACATTCGGAAGCCCGAGATAGGCAACACCGACACCTCCAACGCCGCCGCCAAGCGCACTGGCAAGTGCGGACGAACTCATGAAGATCGCCGAAGCCGTCGCAACCGCGTTCGGAAGCAGTCTCTGGGCAACGATCAGTCCGAGGACCATATAGAGACCCCAGACTCCTCCCATCAGGATCTGGCCGGCAAACATGCCCGCTGCCGTCGGCCAAGCCGCAAAACAGAGGTTGGCCGTGACGCCGCAAACCGCAGCGATGCACATCATCCATAAAATACCGATCCGTCGCGCCAGCATGACACTGAACGGCATGAGGATGAGTTCGATGAATGGCTGGGTTCCGATTACCGCCCCCTGAATGGAGGGGTCAAGCTTGAGCTGGTCCTGCATATAGAGCAGCAGGAATCCATATTTGATCGGCTCGCCGGCATAGACGAGGACGTAGAGACCGGTAAAAGCCAGAAGCGGCAGCATTTCAGACCAGCGGGCGCGACCAGCGGCATCGGTCTTCTTATCGGCTCGCTGCCTCGGACCAACAAGCGCTTGTTGCGCTCCGAGCGGAATAATCTGCGCGAAGAAGCAAATTGCCGTTCCCCAAAGCATGGCACGAAGCCCGATTTCGACAGCAAACCAGGCACCAAGAAACGGCCCGATGACCCAGCCCGCGGTCAAAGCCATGCGGATGATGGCGACGACGCTGTCATTCGCACCGGCACCCTTCGCCTTGAGATCGTCATGGATGGCGGTGAAGAGCTGCGAGGTGGCAGATCCGGAAAAACCGAGAATGATGGCGCCGATCACGAACGGCATCCATGGCTTCGTGGAAAGGGCGATCCCCGCCCAACCGACGGCGCCGGCAACGGCGCAAAGCCGGAAAAGACTGAGACGCCTTCCAGTTCTGTCGGAATAGCTGCCGACGAGATAGCCGGCAATCGGCGCGGTGAGGCCAGTCAGATAGTAGAGCCCTGCAACCGGCAAGGACGTCCCAAGTTCCTTGACGAGGAACAGAACGATCTGCGGCAGCGAGGCGGATGTCGCAAGTCCGGAGAGAAACAGCGCAAGCGTCGCGCCGCGATACAGCGGCGAAGCCCATACCTGCTGGATCGCCGTAGCCCTGCTGGAGGTCGTCGGGGATTGCGCGTCCATAGCTCTGCCATCCGTCTTAACCGGTTGTCGAAACGAAATTTCCGACTGATCGGTGCGAAGTCGCCCTGATCGATTGCAGCAGAATGCGAATTCTGCTGTCCGATGGACCTCGCGCCTACGTCCGGGGTGCTGCATATCCTTCGGTCAAAGCAGATCGGGACGCAAATGGTTACATCGAGCTTGAACCCATCCAGCGGGGATTGTCCACATCATTCATCACATCAATGGCGGCTGTCGAACTTCAACCGGGCATCGCCCGGGAATAGGCCGCCAGAATGAAGCGTTCGGCCTGGAACAGATATTTCTCCAGCGCGTCGGCGGCACTCGCCGGCGCCCCTTCCTCCAGATGCGCAAGAATGGTCGCATTCTGGCCGACATAAGGGGCATGCAGATATTCGGGATCGCGGATCAGCCCGAAGACGAGGCGCAGTTCAAGCGAGATCTGCGCATAGAAGGCGGAAAGGCGTGGACTGTCAGCAAGCTCGACAATCGCGGCATGAAAGGCGATATCGGCGCTGCCGACCTCCAGCCATTCGCCACGGTCGCGATGCTGCACGGCAGCCTCGATGGCAGCCCGCATCTTGTCGACGCTCGGATGGCGGTGGTGCGCATTGGCAAGCGCCGAACATTCGATCAGGCGGCGAATATGGAAGATATCCATGATCGTCGAAATGCTCGGCGTGGAAACGAAGACACCGCGATTGGCTTCGTGACGCAGCACGCCCTCTTTCGTCAGCAGCCGGAAGACTTCGCGCAGAGTGTTGCGGGAGACCTGCAGTTCCTCGCAAAGAGCCGCTTCGGACAGGTGGCTGCCTGGCGATAGCGTACCGCTGATCACGCGCTCGCGGATGCGGGCAGCCGTCAGTTCCGCCAGCGTCTGCCCCGCCTCTGCGACCGATGTCGGCTCGATGCTCGCAAGATTTGTCTGCTTCATTTGCTCTCCCGGCGCCTGCATTCAAACGTCTTCGATGCCTGCCTATATCAAGCATTTACGGGAAAGCGGGCGGCGTTCCCATGCTTGTCTGCGGCAGTCACATCGCCTCAACGGCGCGGTCCGTTGGACGATTTCTTGCAGGTTTGTCCCCATTTTTAATTGGCAATACGAAAATTGTTGAACAATATAGACCAGATTGTTGTTTGATGCTATCTCATGCCCTAACAAATATAATGGGAACGCAGATACAGATGTTCTTAAGACGCCTGTTTTGTAGAAAAACATCGCCAGCCCTTGCCAGGCCGCAACGGGTGTCCGCATGAGCATACTACTATCCGGCCATGGCGGTGATCTCGGCGAGCGCATCTGCATCATCGACGCAAAGTGTGACACGCCAATCGTCCCGGATGCCATGAACGACCTGCCCAATACCGAGGTAAACGCATGACGACTGCTACAGGCGAAAACAAGCCGCTTCTGTCTGTAGCGGATCTGACCGTGCGGTTCGGTGAAAATCGCGTCGTGGAGGGGCTTTCCTTCTCGGTCGAACCAGGGAGAACGCTCGCGGTGGTCGGCGAATCCGGCTCCGGTAAATCGGTGACCTCGCTTTCCGTCATGCGCCTCGCCGATATGATGGGCGCGCGCTTCGAGACCGGCAGCATCCTCTTCAACGGCAAGGACCTGCTCAAGCTCCCACAGAAAGACATGCGCACGGTTCGCGGCAAGGAGATCGCCATGATCTTCCAGGAGCCGATGACTTCGCTCAATCCGGTCTTCACCATCGGCGACCAGATCTGCGAAGTCCTTCTTCTTCATGAAAACGTCGGCAAAGCCGCCGCCATGGCGGAAGCCCGCCGCCTTCTCGAAATGGTACGCCTGCCGGATGCGGCGGCTCTGCTGAAGCGCTATCCGCACCAGCTGTCCGGCGGCATGCGCCAGCGCGTGATGATCGCCATGGCGCTCGCCTGCCGCCCGAAACTGTTGATTGCCGACGAGCCGACGACAGCGCTCGACGTGACGATCCAGGCGCAGATCCTCAATATCATGCGGGACCTGCAAAAAGATCTCGGAATGGGCATGATCTTCATCACCCATGACATGGGCGTGGTCGCTGAGATGGCCGACGATGTTGTGGTCATGTGGAAGGGCAAGAAGGTCGAGGAAGGCCCGGTTCGCGAGATATTCGCCAATCCCAAGCATCCCTATACGAAGGCACTCCTCGCCGCCGTGCCGAAGCTTGGCAGCATGACCGGTCAGGATTTTCCGAAGCGCATGCCGCTGACCGTGCTCGATGGCGGCGAACCGAAGATCGTCGGCGAGGAGCGAGTGCAGAATACTGCCCGCTACGACCAGCCGCCGCTGCTGTCGGTTCGGGATCTCTTCGTGCGCTTCGATATCAAGAAGAACATATTCGGCCAGGTCACGCATCGCTGCAGTGCCGTCCAGAAGGTCGCTTTCGACATTCACCCGGGCGAAACCCTGGCTCTCGTCGGCGAATCCGGCTCCGGCAAATCGACGATCGGCCGCACGATCCAGCAATTGCAGAAAGCGCGCTCCGGCGAAATCACCTTCAATGGCAAGAGCTTCGCCGCCATGTCGGCACTGGAGCGCTTCCGCCTGCGGCGCGATGTGCAGTATATTTTCCAGGATCCCTTCGCCTCGCTCGACCCGCGCAAGACGGTCGGCTTCTCGATTGCGGAGCCGATCAACACCCATGGCATCATCTCCGGATCGAAAGAGGTTCGCCACAGGGTGGACGAACTTCTCGAGCGCGTCGGCCTGACATCGGCCCATGCCGATCGCTATCCGCACGAGTTTTCCGGCGGCCAGCGTCAGCGCGTCTGTATCGCTCGCGCGCTTGCCTCCGATCCCAAGCTGATCATCGCCGACGAAGCGCTTTCCGCCCTCGACGTATCGATCCAGGCCCAGATCATCAATCTGCTGATGGATCTGCAGGCCGAACGCGGCCTCGCCTATCTGTTCATCAGCCATGACATGGCCGTGGTCGAAAAGATCAGCCATCGCGTGGCCGTGCTCTATCTCGGCCAGATCATGGAAATCGGCAGCCGTCGCCAGGTGTTCGAGACGCCGATGCACACCTATACGCAGCGCCTGCTCTCGGCCGTGCCGATCGCCGATCCGACGCAGGAGCGGAAAACCGCCCTGCTGGACGGCGAGATTCCCAATCCCGTCCGCCGTGTCGGCGACGAGCCACCGATCCTGGCGCACGAGGAAATTACCTCGGGCCACTTCATTGCCAAGAGCGCCTGAACGACCACCAACCACCGCATCGATCTGAAGAGGAAACAGGTTCAATGAAAACAATAAAATGGGGATTGAAGACCGCTCTGACAGCACTTGTCATGTCAGGCGTCGCGATCAGCGCCACTCCGGCCTTCGCGGCTGGAAAGCTGACGGTTTCGTCGTCGCAGGATCCCGGCAGCTGGGACCCGATCGACACCTTCCTGGTGGCATGGGCCGCCGTCTCGACCAACATCTTCGACGGCCTCACCTATCGTGGCCCCGATCTCAAGCTCGTGCCGGGTCTTGCCGAATCCTGGGAAGAACTGGATCAGGGCAAGCGCATCCGCTTCAAGCTGCGCCATAACGTCAAGTTCCATGACGGCGAGCCCTTCAATGCCGAAGCGGTAAAGTTCACCTTCGACCGCCTGCTCGGCGAACAGGGCGCCAAGGGACCGCAGCGTTCCAACTACACCGCGATCGAAAGCGTTGATATCATCGACGACTACACGGTCGACATGAAGCTGAAGACACCCGATCCGGTACTGTTGACGAAGCTTGCCGGCTATGGCGCGATGATCGTTCCGCCGAAATACATCAAGGAAAAGGGCGAGGACTTCTTCAACCTCAACCCGGTCGGCACCGGCGCCTTCAAATTCGTCTCCTATACGCCGAAGGTGAACATCAAGCTCGAAGCCAATCCGGATTACTGGGGCGGTGCACCAAAACTCTCCGAGCTGGAATATCGCTTTATCAGCGAGCCGGCGACAGCCGTTGCCGAGCTTCAGGCCGGCCGCGTCGATATCGTCATTCCGCCAACCATTCCGATCGGCATGCTTCCGGTCATCCAGGGCGATTCCAAGCTCGAAATCGCCAGCGTTCCCGGCCCGACCGTGGACTCCTTGCGCTTCAACACCCGCGACGGCATCACGGCCGATCCGCGCGTGCGCAAGGCGATCATCATGGCCGTCGACCGCGACACGATCGTCAAGTCGATCCTCGCAGGCCAGGGTACCGAGATCGTCAGCTTCCAGAATTCCCTGTCTTTCGGCTATGATCCTGACCTGAAGCCAATCCCATTTGATCAGGCAGGCGCCAAGAAGCTGCTCGCCGAAGCCGGCGTTAAGCCTGGCGCCCCCATCCAGATCGACATTCGCGGCAATGACGCGACGATGAACGAAGTGGCGCAGGTCGTGGCAAGCTACCTGCAGATGGTCGGCCTTACCGCCACCATAAAGCCTTATGAAACCAACGTTCTGCTGAACGACATCATCCCGCAGGGCAAGACCGGCGCGATGTTCCAGCAGAAGTGGGGCGGCTGGACCTTCGACTACGACAACACTGCCTATTCGATGTATCACTCCGGCGAAAAGTGGAACCCTTATGAAAAGGATGCCACGCTCGACAAGCTCCTGGAATCGCAACGTCCACTCACCGATCGCGCCGAGCGCGAGAAGGTGCTCAAGGACATCGGCAAATACGTCGCCGACAAGGCGCTCGAACTGCCGCTTTACAACAGCAACGCGATCTACGGCGTCAGCAAGCGGGTCAAGGGCTTCGTGCCCGCACCCGATACCCGTATCAAGCTGAACGAAGTCACCGTCGACTAAACATCCAGAAAGACGCCGCCGGCTCGGTCGGCGGCGTCGTCCGAAAGCTCTCGGGGTAAGAACGTGGCCGGTTTTCTCATCAAGCGATTGCTGCAGGCGATTTTCGTCGTGATCGCCATCACTCTTCTCGTCTCCTTCGCCATCCGGCTGACGGGCGACCCCGCCGTGACGATGTTCCAGGGCGGCGGCAGCATGACCGAAGCTGATCTTGAGCGCATTCGAGCAGCCCTCGGCACGGACCAGCCTTTTCTCGTGCAATATTTCACCTTCCTGAAAGGGCTGCTGACACTGGACTTCGGCCGCAGCTTCACCGGCGGCACACCGGTCTCGCAACTGATCGCCAATGCCCTGCCCGCCACGCTGCTGCTTGCCTTCATCTCCATGGTGGTCTCGATCGCGCTCTCCATTCCGCTCGGGATCAAGGCGGCGACGGCGCGTGGCAAGACGGCCGACCAGATCATCCGCGTTCTCTCGCTCCTCGGCCTTTCCTTTCCGAACTTCTGGCTGGCGCTGATGATGGTGCTGTTGTTTTCCATCACGCTCGGCTGGCTGCCGCCGAGCGGCATGGTCGGGATTTCGAGCTATGTCATGCCGGCTGTGACGATGGGTGTGATCCTGACGGCAACCAATGTGCGACTGGTGCGCACCGCCATGCTGGAAACGCTGCAATCGCAATACATCATGGTCGCACGCGCCAAGGGTCTGAGCGAAAGCAAGGTGCTCTACAAGCACGCGCTGCGCAATTGCGCCATTCCGCTCATCACCTATTTCGGCATCCAGTTCGGCGGGCTGCTCGGCGGCATCGTCGTCATCGAGCGCGTCTTCAACTGGCCAGGCCTCGGCACCCTGGCATTCGACGCCGTCGGCGCCCGCGACTACCCGGTCTTGCAGGGCGTGATTACCGTGCTGGCGCTGTTCATCGTCGGCGTCAATCTTCTCGTCGACATCGCCTATGGCCTCGTCGACCCACGTATCCGCACGGAGTAACGCTCATGGCCGCCACGATCTCACGCCGTTCGCGTTTCTACAGCTTCGAATTCATCGTCGGTGCCTTTATCACCGTCGTCATCTGCCTTGCCGTGCTCTTCTCCGATGTCCTCTTTCCCGGCGGCGCCGAAAAGATCGATCTGATGGCGCGGCTTGCAAAGCCTTTCGCCAGCCTTGCCCATCCTTTCGGTACCGATCCCCTTGGCCGCGATGTGCTTGCCCGCGTCGTTGCAGGCGGCAAGATTTCGCTGACCGTCGGCCTGACTTCGGTCATTGGCGGCGTGGTACTGGGCGTGCTTGTCGGCCTTGCTGCCGGCTATTATCGCGGTATATGGGACATGCTGCTGATGCGCTTTGCCGACATCCAGCTTGCCATGCCCTTCATTCTGCTGGCGATCACCTTCATCGCCATCGTCGGCGGCAGCCTCACCAATACGATCATCCTGCTCATCGTATCGCAATGGGTGCAATATGCGCGCCTCGTGCGCGGCTCCGTGCTCAGCCTGCGCGAGCGGGAATTCATCCTCTCGGCACGCGCCATTGGCGTTAGGGATTGGCGCATCATCTTCCAGCATCTGCTGCCGAACCTCATCGGACCGGTGATCGTGCTGATGACGTTGAACATCGCCAACAACATTCTCCTCGAAAGCAGCCTTACCTTCCTCGGATTGGGCGTCGACCCGACAATTCCGAGCTGGGGCGGCATGCTTGCCGACGGGCGCACCTATCTGCAGACGGCGTGGTGGGTGAGCCTCTTCCCCGGCGTCGCAATCCTTTTGACTGTGCTCGGCCTCAATCTTCTCGGCGACTGGCTGCGCGACAGCCTCGACCCGACAGGCAGAACGACAAGGTAAGACATCATGACCGTGATTTTCGAGAGAAGTTTTGAGCGCACGCTGTCGCGCCTCGTCGCCGATGCCAAGCCCGGTCAGAATTTCGAGGCGTGGACCTTTGATGACAGAGAAAGCCGCGAGCAGGCGGAACGCGCACTCAAGGAAAAGGGCGTACAGGCCCGCATTCGCAGCGCCTACAAGCCGCTGGTGAATGCCTTCATCGAGGAAATAGACCTGCAAGACGTGGATGCGATCGAGATCCGCTATCCGGTTCATCCCAATGCACCGGAGAACCGCTTCCGGCTGGAGGCCTATCCGCTTGCGGCGATGGTCGGTGATCGGGAGATCAGCTTTGCCGCGCGTGCCGACAGCGACTTTCACTACGATGTTCTGCTGAAGACCAAGGCGGGCGGCGAGCGGCGCTTGAAGGTGCTGGTGCCCAACCGCGTCCATATCGATGCCGCCGGCGAGACTAGCGTTTCCCCGACCGGCTGGCTCATGCGAGACGGCGATCCGACGGGCGAGCGGCTCGCCACGGACTACGAACAGCTGTTCGAAGAAACCATCAATGCGGTCACACACTTCGACTGGGGTGCAAGCGAACCCTATTTCGAGGAACTGAACATTCGTGTTGCCCTAGCGGTGCTCGACGAGGCCTTGCCTGTCGGCGACGAAGTCATGAGCCTCCACGAAGCGCTGCATGAGGATTTCTATTTTTCCCTGCTCGAATTCTTCCAGAAAAAGTCCGGCCGCCCGCTCGGCGATCGTGGCCTGAAGCCGGGGCAGATCGTTCCGCAGATCCTGCAATCCACAGGCGAAATCTCTGTCAAAGTCGAAACGCAGCCGCTATCCTCACGCTACTGGGATGGCCCGGAGCAGCCGATCGAGACGGCATTGGAACCTCTGGCCGTGCTGCAGATCGAGGCCGAGCTTAACAAGATCGGCGGCAAGGCGTTTGAAGCTGCGACCCGCTCCGGCCGCACCGTTCGAGCGCGCTACATCAAGGGCAGCGACGCGGCCGTGATGATCAGCGGCGGCCAGCACGCCAACGAAACGACCGGCGGCGCGGGCGCGCTGCGGGCAGCGCGGCGGCTGGCAGGGGTCGAAGGCACGCATTTCACGATCTCGCCGCTGGAAAATCCGGATGGCTACGCGCTGCATCAGCGGCTGCGCCAGGACAGCCCGCGCCACATGTATCATGCCGCCCGCTATACCGCGCTTGGCGACGACCTCGAATATCGGACCGAGGAGACTGCCGGCCCCTATCTCTTTGAAAAGACAATCCGCTTCCAGGCGGAAAGGCTGAGCGGTGCGCGGCTCCACGTCAACCTCCATGGCTATCCGGCGCATGAATGGACGCGCCCACTCTCCGGCTATGTCCCGCGCAATTTTGCCATGTGGACGCTGCCGAAAGGCTTTTTCCTGATTGCCCGCTATCATTCCGGCTGGGCAGCTCAAGCCGAGCAGCTTCTGGACAAGGTTACCAAGCACCTCGGCGCCATCCCCGGTCTGCTGGATTATAACGATCGTCAGATCGCGCTCTACGAAACCCATGCCGGCGAAACAGGCTTCCGCATCATCAACGGTTTCCCCTGCCTCGCCGATATCGACGATCGCCATAGCGTGCCGATGACGCTGATTACCGAATATCCGGACGAGACCATCTACGGCAACGCGTTTATCGCCGGTCACACCGCCCAGATGGAAACGGTGCTTTCGGCCTATCGCGCCTGGCAGGAGATTATGGCTTCAAGCTAAGCCGCCAGCCCAATCTGATCGCGCTGAACGAGCCATATCGAGCAGTGCGGTCATAGCACTGGACACATAGGCGTCCGAACGGCGCACGAAGAGCGTATCCACCAGCGATCGCTCCGGCGGAAGTTCGTGGATCGCGACCTTGTCGTCCCGCGCAGCCGCAGCAACCACGCCTTTCGGCAACAGAGTGATGCCAATGCCCGCCGATACGCAGCTGATGATGGTGTCGAGAGACCCGAACTCCAACGGCTTCGACGTGACGATGCCCATATCGGCCAGAAGCGCCTCCAGCCGTTGCCGATAGGAACATCCGATTTGGAAGACAATGGTCTTCAGATCGGCGATCCCGGCTAAATCCTCCATTGCTTGAATGGCGGGCGATGTCACCAGGACCAATTCCTCGCGAAAGATCACCTCGTGGTCGAGATCGGGATGGTTGACGGGGCCTGCCACGAATGCTCCCTCGATCCTGCAGTTGACGACATCATCGATGAGCCTGCGGGTCGTGCCTGTCGAAACGACGAGACGCACCTGCGGATAGGTCTTGGCAAACTGGCCCAAGAGCGGTGACAGACGCAGCGCCGTGGTCGTCTCGAGGCTGCCGAGTGCCAATGTCCCTCCCGGAGAGCCATCGTCCTTGGCGGCGGTGCGGGCATCGACCATGAGTTTGGTGATGCGCCCGACAAAGGGCAGCATGCGCTCTCCCGCCGGCGTGGTCGACACGCCCCTTGCATGCCGCTGGAAGAGGCTGACGCCCAGCTCTTCTTCCAATGCCCGGATCCGCGCCGTCACATTCGATTGAACAGTGTGCAGCTCCTGCGCCGCCCGGTTCATGCTGCCGTGCCGCGATACCGCTTCGAAAACCTTGAGATCGGATACGTCCATACTCTTCCTATCTCCAATAGAGATAACTGCTCTCATAATAATTCAGTTTTTATGATATAGCGCGCAGCCTATTCTCTCAAGCACAGATAGCTGAGAGAGACGCCATGACCGATGCTGCCGCACACGAAACCGACCGGAACCATCATGATGCCCGTACTGCATGGCGTGCCATCCTGTCAGCCTTCTGCGCCTGCCTGATCGGTATCGGGCTTGCCCGTTTCGCTTATACGCCGCTTCTGCCAGCCATCGTCGATGCGCATTGGTTCGATGCCTCGGCAGCCGCCTATCTCGGCGCTGCAAATCTTTCCGGCTATCTGATCGGCGCATTGCTCGGGCGACCACTCGCCGCGCGTATTTCGACCATCTTGACGCTCAGGATCATGATGCTTGCCGCAACGGCGGCCTTCTTTGCCTGCGCCTTCCCTATCAGCTTTCCGTGGTTCTTTGCGTGGCGTTTTGCAGCCGGCCTTGCCGGTGGCGCCTTGATGGTACTCGCAGCGCCGAGCGTCCTGCCGCTGATCACACCGTCTCGCCGAGGGCTTGCCAGCGGTATAATCTTCATGGGCATCGGCGCCGGCGTTGCACTATCGGGCACATTGGTTCCCCTGCTGCTGCAACAGGGCTTGCGCGAAACCTGGCTCGGCCTCGGCGCCCTGTCGCTACTTCTGACGATCATTGCCTGGGCCGGATGGCCGCGCGATGTCGTCGGCCACACCGCCGCAAGCCGTCATACCACGCATGTCCCGAAACGCTGGACGCTGCGTGCGCTCTATATCGAATATGCGCTGAATGCCGCAGGCTGGGTTCCGCATATGATCTTCCTCGTGGATTTCGTCGCCCGCGGATTGGGAGAAGGCTTGCAGGTCGGCGCGGAATACTGGGTGCTGTTCGGCCTCGGCGCCACTATCGGCCCGATCCTTGCCGGCCATCTCGCGGATCGCACGGGTTTTGCCGCAGCACTGCGGTTTGCCTTTCTTCTCGAGGCTGTCGCAGTCGCCATTCCCGCCTTTGGCCACGGGCAGGCTTGGCTCATCGCCTCGAGCCTGATCGTCGGCGCATTCGTAACCGGCACGGTTCCCCTGATGCTCGGCAGGATCGCGGAGCTGCTGCCGCATCACCCGGCGCAACAGAAAGGCGCCTGGAGCCTGGCAACCGTATTCTTCGCACTGTTCCAGGCGGCAGCCGCCTATGGACTTTCCTTCGTCTTCGCCCGAACCAGCGGAAACTACTACCTGCTCTTCTTCATCGGAGCCGGCGCCATGGTTCTCGCTCTGGCGATCGATCTCTCCGTCGCGATGCTTATCCGCACTCCGCAGGAGCACGCCGAGGATCATGATTCATAACACCAGGAGAATTGGACATGTCAGAACTTTTGATTGAAATTGCCGGCAGCGAAAGCGTGATGGGCGATGGCGGCGCGCTCGATGCACTCATCGGCTTCTATCGCGCCTTCAATGCCGGCGACCTGGATGCGCTCGCCGCAAACTGGGCCGATGGCGACAGGCCAAGCATGGACAATCCGATCGGAGGCATCCGACGCGGATGGCCGTCGATCCGTGAGGGCTATGCGAAGCTGTTTGGTGGAAAGGCGAAAATCCAAGTCGCATTCCACGATTTCACCAGCCAGGGCGGCGATGACTGGCATCTGTTCGTTGGTCGAGAGAAAGGAAGTTGCGTTGCGGCAGGCAGAAGCATCGAGCTTCGCATTCGAACGACACGCTGGTTCATCAAGATCGACGGTGTCTGGCGTCAGCTTCATCACCACGGCTCCATCGAAGAACCCGCTCTGCTTGCCGCCTATCAGGAGATTATCTTCGGTGCGCCGCTGGATCGACCGGCGTAGATAGTGTCACGAGATTTTGGTCCTCTGCGCGCTACCTTGCCCACATGGCGCCAAAGTTTCACGCGAGTTGGGATTCATGAGGCATTTTCTGCTGTTGCTCGCCAGCCTGTCCATTCTCTGCCTGGGGTCATTTGCACCGCCGGCACAGGCCGAGGGATTCGTTCGCGCCGATCATCAGCGGATCGTCGACGGCAAGGGCAATCCCCTCATCCTGCGCGGTCTCGGCCTCGGCGGCTGGATGGTGCAGGAGGGTTACATGATGGGCCTTGCCAATCTCAAGGCGCAGCACATCATTCGCCGCCGCATCTCCGAAGTCATCGGCGAGAAAAGGACCGAGCAATTCTATCGATCCTGGCGCGAGAATGCGGTAACGAAAGCCGATATCGACGCGATGGCCAAATGGGGCTTCAACAGCGTGCGCCTGCCGATGCACTGGAACCTTTTCATCGAGGACAAGCACGGCAAGAACACCTCCAGGAACATTGTCTGGAACGAAGAGGGCTTTCGGCGAGTCGACCTTTTGATCCGCTGGCTGAAAGCCAACGACATGTATTTGATCCTCGACCTGCATGCGGCGCCAGGCGGCCAGGGTCATGACATCGCCATTTCCGACCGCAATCCGAACAAGCCGTCGCTCTGGCACAGCGATGAGAACCAGGCAATGATGATCGCGCTGTGGAGCGAGATCGCCCGTCGCTACAGGGACGAGCCGACGATCGCTGGTTACGATCTGCTCAACGAACCGAATTGGGGTTTTCAGGACAAGAAAGACAAGGGCGGCTGCCGCGAGACTGAAAACCGGCCGCTGCGTGACATCTATCAGCGCACCATCCGCGCCATCCGCGCGATCGACACCAACCATATGCTTGTTATCGAGGGCAATTGCTGGGGCAATAATTATGCTGGCGTACTGCCAATCGACGACCGCAATACGGCGCTCAGCTTCCACAAATACTGGACACCGACGACGCAGGAATCGATCGAACCCTTCCTGAAGCTACGCGAGCAATATGACATGCCGCTCTGGAACGGCGAATCCGGCGAGAACAACAATGAGTGGTATGCGCGCGCCGTAGAATTGCAGGAAAAGAACGGCATCGGCTGGTCATGGTGGCCATTGAAGAAAATGGGCGCCGGCAATCCGCTGGAGATCAAGACGAATGCAAATTATCGCCGCCTGACTGCCTATCTCCGCGGCGAGGGCAAGAAACCTCTCGCCAAGAGCGCCTTTGCCGGGCTGATGCAGCTTGCAACCGACAGCCGCTATGACAGGAATATCCATCATCAAGCGGTGGTCGACGCCTTGATGGGACCTTCGCGCAAATCAGACGCGGCCGAATAGGATCACCGTTAATCCATTGGCGCGGGACACTCCATGTTTCCTGCAATCCAGCTATTCCATCGCATGCCTGATGGTCTTCGAGAGACGCAGGAGAAACGGAGGCCGGGACGAGGCCACAAGCTTCCACGAGAGGATGGTCTTTGCCATATCTCGAGGCAGGACGCCGATGGAAAGAAACCATCCGGCCAGCATCAGGCGACGCTTTCGCGACGCGTTCATCTTGAGACTGGCAACCGCGCCGGCCGCGGCAAGAGAGAGCCTGGAATCATTCGCGACAGGATGTTGGTCCCTGTCGATGCAAAGCGATGCCAACCGCTCCTCCAGATGGACGGGATCGCGCAGGCCGGCATCATCAGGCATGTCCAGTCCGATCTCCATTGCCTGATCCGACAGGGCCGCCAGCCGACGGAAATCATGCGCTATGCGCCAGCGCGCGCGCTGGCCGAGCCTCTCGGCGAAGACGGAATGATTGGCGCCATGGATACGATAGGCACCGAGGCAATCTTCGATTGACGTCACCTCGCCGTGGAGCGGTGCAACCGTGGCAAGATATCCATCGGCGCCCTGGCGAAACTCCGGCTCCGGGACCGGCATGACCTTGTCCAGCACCGAACGCTTGAATGCCAGACCGCTGGTGACCGTCGTCTGATAGCGGCCTTTCCGCAGCAAGTCCGGAGTGACGTCGCCGGAATCGAAGGGCAATTCTACGGGTGGGAATACATCCTTTACATGCATCTGTTCGTCAACGATATGCAGCCTGAACTGCACCTGGGCTGTCTTCTCCTCCCAGGCTTCGACAACCTCTGACACCGCATTCGGATAGAGATAATCATCCGCATCGAGAAACAGCACAATCTCGCCGTGGCTGGATGCGAAGCCTGTGTTGAATGCTGCAGCATGTCCACCGTTCACCTCGCGCAGACATGTCTTTATTCGAGAACCATAGGAGGCAATGACATCTGCTGTCGCGTCGGTCGATGCATCATCGACGACGATGACCTCGGCATCGTCGTAATCCTGATCCAATGCGCTGTCGATGCTGCGTCTCAGAAAATGCGCGTAGTTGTAGTTCGCAATGACGATGGAAACGGGAGTGCGGTCTTGGATGGAATACATCGCATTGAACCTCGCAGATCTGCTTTGGTCGCGGCGAACCTTCTCATTCAGGTCCTGATGGATGACGTCGATACTGGCTGGGATATATCCCGACGCATAAGTGGTATTACATGATATGCCATGCAGCCGATGCCTGGATCATGTCGATCCGTCTTGCCTTTCCGAACCTCACCAGTTTTATGGCTTTTGAATGGCCGGCCGGCATGATGTGAATGCCGGCCACCCTGTTCATTCGACAGATTCTTACTTCACTTGATAACGTCGAGCTGCAGTAGACCGCGACAGATTGGGCTTCAAAGCCTGCCGCGCATCTTCATAAACCCTCTGCAGATCGACATCTTCGAGAGCGGGAATCGTCGCCAGCTCGTCCTGATCAAAGCCAACCAGCGCGGCATCGACCATATCCTCGGTCGACATGACGATCTCAGATGGCAGATGTTCGACGGGGACGCCGGCGACCGCCCAGAATTCCGTTGCGGTCGCGCCGGGCAGAACTGCCTGTACGCGAATATTCTTGTCCGCCAGCTCATGCTTCAGGGACTGGCTGAAGGCAAGGACGAAGGCTTTCGTACCGCCATAAACGCCATTCAGCAATTCCGGTGCGATTGCGACGATCGACGCGATATTGATGACGGAGCCGCCACCACGCTGAACAAAGCCTGGCACGGCTGCATAGGTCAGCCGCATGAGCGCAGTGACATTCAGATCGATCATCTGCTGCATCTTGTCGACATCTGCCTCCAGCAGGGGTGCCGCCCCGCCAAAGCCGGCATTGTTGACGAGAAGCGTGATCGCTTCATCCGTCTTCAGCACATGTTCCACACGACGCAGCCCGCTCGCGGAGCCGAGATCTGCGGCAATCACTTCGATCTTGCGTCCCGTCTCGGTGCGCAGCCGATCCGCAATCGCCGAAAGCCGCTCTTCATTGCGCGCCACCAGAATGAGATCGAAGCCCCGATGGGCGAGCCGGTGCGCATAGACGGCGCCGATGCCCGAAGAAGCGCCCGTTACCAATGCCTTGCCCGATGAATTTGTCATTGTTTCCATTCCTTGTCCTGCGGCGTCACTATCCCGCATGCAATAACAATACGCGCGAATGCGGATGACCCAAATGTCATATTCACAACGTTTTCAGACATTCAAAACAGTAAACAATGGCCGGAATCGTAGAAAGTTGATGCCGTTTGCGACCGATAAATGCTATAAACACCTTTTCCAGCCGTGAGCTTTGCCATGCATTCCATTGGATTTCTCGTCTTCCCGGGCTTTCAGGTCATGGGATTTACCGCAGTGACCGCCTTCGAGGTCGCAAATCTGGCGAGCGGGAGGGAGCTCTACCGTGTAACGCTGCTATCGGAGACAGGAGGACATGTACGCTCGTCGGCGGGGTTCAGCGTCGAAACGGAAGCATTTGGCGACGCTGCTTTCGATTCTCTTTTCATTGGTGCGGCGACGGAAGTTTCATCCACATCTCCCGCGATCCTCGACTATATCCGTCGGGCCGCAAAATCCGCCCGGCGCGTTGCGGCTCCGTGTACCGGCGCCTTCGCTTTGGCGGAAGCCGGCCTGCTCGATGGCCGCCGCGCAACGACACATTGGGTCTTTGCGCGCGAGCTGCGGGATCGTTTCCCTGCGCTGAAGGTCGATGAAGACAAGATCTTCATCATCGATGGGGCCATCTGGACATCGGCGGGCATGACCGCCACCATCGACCTCGCCCTTGCGATGATCGAGAAGGATCACGGCGAGGAACTGGCACGAACCGTGGCCCGAAAGCTCGTCGTCTATCATCGTCGCGCCGGCGGCCAGTCGCAATTTTCGACGCTTCTCGAGCTGGAGCCGAAATCCGACCGTGTTCAACGCGCGCTCGACTTTGCCGGACGAAACCTGCGCAAGATCGTATCGGTCGAGGAGCTGGCGGAGGCGGCAAGCCTCAGCCCGCGCCAGTTCAACCGTGTCTTTCGCAGCGAAACCGGCCAATCCCCCGCCAAGGCGATCGAGAACATGCGGGTGGAGGCTGCAAGACTGATGATCGAAGACGGCCGCCATTCGATGGACGAAATCGCCACCGAAGTCGGCTTTGCCGATCGCGAGCGCATGCGCCGCGCTTTCCTGCGCGTGCTCGGCCAACCGCCGCAGACGATCCGCCGCAATGTTCGCACATTCGGGTAGAGGCTGAATCACGACCACTTAGCTGTGCATTCGCCGATCTATGTCACAAGCCCGTAACAACCCCTGATTAGGGCGATAGCGTTCAACCTTAACGCGGGGGCGTATATGAAAAAGCTTATCTCCGTCATTGCAATGACGATCCTTTCCAGCGGTGTTGCTTCGGCTGCCGACTACGTGTCCTATATCGACTATCCTCAGCCGAAGGACGAAAGCCAGGAATTCTACACCGCTATCGAAATTCCTGCCGGCAGCTTCACCAAATATGAAATCGATGCCAAGACCGGCCACATCGTCGTTGACCGCTTCCAGTCCATGCCGGTCGCCTACCCGGCAAACTATGGTTCCATCACCAGCTCGCTCGGTGGCGACGGTGATCCGCTCGACGCCATCGTTTATACGCGCGAACCGATCGTTCCCGGCGCCATCGTCCGCGTGCGTGCAATCGGCGTGCTGAAGATGATCGACGGTGGCGACGTCGACAACAAGATCGTTGCCGTACCGACGACAAAGATCGATCCGACCTATGACGGCATCAAGGAAATCTCCGATCTTCCGAAGCTGGAACAGGACCGGCTGCAGGCATTCTTCCGCGTCTACAAACAGCTTCCGGATGCCCGCAAGGTCGTCGAAGTCGGTGGCTTCGACAATGCGGAAGCGGCGAAGAACGAAGTCGCCGCCGCCATCAAGGCCTATAGCGAGAAGAAGTGAAATCGACCGGAAGGGGCGGCATATGCCGCTCCTTCCGGATTGCTGCACGGTATGGAATGAACCTTCTTAGAGCCGAGCGTCATTGCGCCCCCACGATCGCTCAGCTCAAGGAGAAGTCTCGCTCAGCATGTCTGCCTGTTGCAGTCTCATGCCGCTGCCTCGAAGCACCCACTACAACGATTGCTGCATGGTTTGTCGGCCGTATCAATCGACTATCCGCAGGTTTGATCCGATGCGGTAGGAGCTCCGACCAATACGTCAGCACCGATAGCCGCATAGCCACCTTATTGGGCTAGTATCTCTCTTCCGGCTCAGTTCAACTCTTGGGACCGGCAACATCGAAGATATATCCGCCATGATGCTTGCTCGATGGCGCAGCCATACATCTACGATGACTTGAGCATGTTTCAAGCCAAGAAAAAGCCCGCATGAAGCGGGCTTCTTGGACTTATTCTGCTGCGCCTGCAGCCTTCGTTTTGCGCGTGCGCTTCGGCTTTGCTGCCTCTGCAGCAGCCGGTGCAGGAGCAGCTACGGAAGCAGCCTTTGTCCGAGCAGCTTTCGGTGCTGCCGCTTTCGGTGCTGCCTTGGTAGCAGCGGGCTTGACGGTGGCCGACTTTGCCGCTGCCGCGGGCTTGGTAGCCTTCGCCTTGGCCTTCGACGTCGCTGCCTTGCCTCCAGTCTTCGCCGCATTCAGAAGTGCGACGCGACGCTGGCGGTTCTGCTCTAGAGCCTGCCGGAAGCCGGCATCATGCTCTGCATGATAGGCGAGATCATCGAGAAACTCAGCCACGTCCTTGATCGCGTCGACAACAACATAGCTCAATCCACGACCGGCGTTGACGGAGTCACGACCGACCGTCACGCCAAAGCCACCGGGAACACGCTGGAACCAAGTGGAGCGCCACTTCTTGAAGCCTGCCGCGTCTCGCTCGTACTCCTCCAGATATGCCTTCTGTTCCGCTACTCGAGCACGAAATGTATCGACAACATTGCGTGCGCCAGCCTTCGGCTTGTCAGCCTTTTTTGAAGTCCATTTCTCAAGAAAGTTTGCCATTGATCCGATCTCTTCAGGTTAGCGTTCTTTGTCAAGCCGCCGTTGCTTAGGAAGCGATGACGAAGCTCCTCCGCATGGATGCCCGCATATATGTAAAGGATAGATGTATAATGGCAACATAATACGTCATTATTGTCGATAATTGGGCTTTACAGCCGCCTTTTGGAGACCATGGATGCTCGATTTTCGCGGATTTCGCGACCTGACTAAGCATTTCCGAACATGATCTGAAACTTCGGCAAGGCTTGCTGCGGCGCATACTTGCTTGAAATACCCTATGGCGGTGCACAAACCTGGGAGATGTATCGACAGGTAGTTGATGCCGTCTCTGGCTCTTGCCGCCATTTTGTTGTCCGGCAAACTCATATGCGTTCGTCTTTACGAGACCGAGGGCGGAGGTAGCAACCTCCGCCCTCGGTCTATCTTCACCTTGGGATCATGCCGTGATCCTGTGCGTTCTTCTTCTCTACGCCGCCTTCGTCAACTCGCCATGCGGATCGAGCACGAACTTCGTTGCGGCACCTTGATCGAAACTCTCATATCCTTGTGCCGCATCTTCGAGCGAGATGATCCTTGCGTTGACAATGTCGGCAATCGGCAGCCTGTCGTGCAGGATCGCCTGCATGAGCTGGCGATTGTACTTCAGCACCGGCGTCTGTCCCGTATGGAAGGATTGTGCCTTCGCCCAGCCGAGGCCGAAGCGCAGAGACAGGCTGCCCTGCTTGGCGGCACTGTCCACGGCACCAGGATCTTCCGTCACATACAGTCCGGGAATGCCGATCGAACCGGCGGCTCGTGTAATCTCCATCATTTGATTGAGCACGATAGCCGGCTGCTCGCCGCCCGCATGACCACGCGCCTCGAAACCGACTGCATCGATCGCACTATCCACTTCATTGGTACCGACGACTTCCGCGATCATGTCGCCCAGACGATCGCTCTTGGAAAGATCGATGGGCTCGAAGCCGACCTTGGCTGCATGCGCAAGGCGATCCTTGTTGAAGTCACCGATCATGACGACGGCAGCGCCCAGGATACGAGCGGAAGCGGCAGCAGCCAGACCAACCGGTCCCGCACCTGCGACATAGACGGTAGAACCCACTCCGACGCCCGCACGAACGGCACCGTGAAAGCCGGTCGGCAGGATGTCGGACAGCATGGTCAGATCGCGGATCTTCGCCATCGCCTTGTCACGGTCGGGAAACTTCAGCAAGTTGAAATCCGCGTAGGGCACCGTGACATAGCGCGCCTGACCACCGATCCAGCCGCCCATATCGACATAGCCATAGGCGCCGCCGGCGCGCGAGGGATTGACCGTCAGGCAGACGCCGGTGTCCTGCGACTTGCAGCAGCGGCAGCGGCCGCAGGCAACATTGAACGGCACCGAGACGATGTCGCCGACATCGAGCATCTCGACATCGATGCCCTTTTCGATGATCTGCCCGGTGATCTCATGTCCAAGCACGAGGCCGGGCATCGCAGTCGTGCGGCCACGGACCATATGCTGATCGGAGCCGCAGATATTCGTGGAGATCACCTTCAGGATCACGCCATGTTCGATGCGTCGACCATCCGGCGCCTCCAGCTTCGGATCGTCGATATCGCGCACCTCGACCTTGCCCGGCCGCATATAGACGACGCCTCTGTTCCCAGTCATGCGATCTCCTCCTTGATTGAATGCTTGATGATTGCCCGAAATGTCGGACTTCTTCGGATCGGCCCGCTCCTCAACGGGCTGAACGGCAGCAAAATCGGTCTCGGGAGCGACAGCTTGCGGCATCCCGGCCGGCGCATGCGTGACTGATAGGAAGCTGTACGAGATTGGAACGGGGTGACCTCGGAGAACCCCCATTCGCCTCTCGATCGCCCACCGCGATCAGTCAAGCCTGCCGTCAAGGCTGGTTTCCGGGCTTGGGACCTGTCCATTCGGACATCCCGACACCTTCCCGGCACTTCTGCCAGTGGCATCAATCGGGACATTCGGTCCGCTACCGTTGCGGGGGCAGCACCGGCCTTTGACCGGTTTCCCAATTCTCCATCGGGACGCTTCCCGATGGCACCTTGAACATGTCCAGAAGATCACGCGCAGCGGCGCGGTGCACACGGGAAAACGACATCGTCGCTCTGCTGGGCGACATGAGGCGCTTTCATTCCATATGACAAGCCGTTGCCAGCGATCATGTCGCGGCAAAGGGCGGAAGCGGGCGCAGCGCTTCACGGAAATCGAGCCTGACCGATGCTGTCCCGCGCCGGTCAGGCTCAGAGATTATCAGGCCGCCCGCTTCAACGCATCGCCGAGCATGGAGACGATCGTTTCGATCTCAGCGCGCTCGATGATGAGCGGAGGAGAGAGAGCGATAATGTCGCCGGTTACGCGGATCAACAGGCCCTTCTGGAAACAATCGACAAAGACGTCGTAGGCACGCGTGCCCGGCGCGCCGTCACGGGGCGCGAGTTCTATGGCGCCGACGAGGCCGAGATTGCGGATATCGACCACATGCGGCAGACCCTTCAGCGAATGCAGCGCATTCTGCCAGTCCTCGGCCAGTTCGGCTGCACGCGTCAGCAGGCCTTCTTCCTCGTAGATTTCCATGGTCGCAAGTCCGGCGGCGCAGGCGACCGGATGGCCGGAATAGGTATAGCCATGGAAGAGCTCGATCTGGTTTTCCGGGCCGATCATCAGGCCGTCATAGACCTTGCGGCTGGCAAAGACGGCGCCCATCGGTATCGTGCCGTTGGTGATGCCTTTTGCTGTCGTGACGAGATCGGGAACGACACCGAAATATTCCGTTGCAAACGGGGTGCCCAAGCGGCCGAAGCCGGTGATCACTTCATCGAAAATCAGCAGGATGCCATATTTGTCGGCGATGGCGCGCAGCCGCTCCAGATAGCCTTTCGGCGGCAGGACGACGCCGGCAGAGCCGGACATCGGCTCGACGATGACGGCTGCGATCGTTTCAGCACCGTGCAACGCGACCAGCCGTTCCAGATCCTCCGCAAGCTCGATGCCATGGGCGGGAAGGCCCTTGCTGAAGGCGTTGCGCTCGATATCAAGCGTATGGCGCATGTGATCGGCAGGAATCTGCGGAAAGACGCGGCGGTTGTTGACGAGACCGCCGACGGAAATGCCACCGAAACCGACGCCGTGATAGCCCTTTTCCCGGCCGATGATGCGGGTGCGCGTACCTTGCCCGATCGCGCGCTGATAAGCGATGGCGATCTTCAGTGCGGTATCGACCGACTCGGAGCCGGAGCCTGTGAAGAAAACGCGGTCGAGCCCGGCTTCCGGACCGCCCGGCGCATGTGCTGCAAGCTTTGCAGCGAAGTCGAAGGCAATCGGATGGCCCATCTGAAAAGTCGGCGCGTAGTCCATGGTGGAGAGCTGACGCTCGACGGCCTGTGCGATCTTCCTGCGACCATGGCCGGCGTTGACGCACCAGAGGCCCGCCGTCCCATCGAGCACCTTCTTGCCGTCGACATCGGTGTAATACATGCCGTCGGCGGCAGCGAGCAGGCGCGGAGCCGCCTTGAACTGCCGGTTTGCCGTGAACGGCATCCAGAAATTGTCGAGAACAGGAGTGTTGGGGTGGGTGATCTTGTCCATGGTCGCCTCCATTGCGCTATCCCTGACATCAGCGATTTTCCTGTTCCGAACAAGTCCTTTTCTTGCCGAATTTAACCCATTGATTTTACTTATATCACATGAGATGTTTTCGATATTTCGAACATCTGAAACCCGAGACCGTAATGTCCGTCGATATCGGCAATCGCCTGCGTCATCTGCGCCTGGCGCGCAACCTCTCCCAACGTGAACTCGCCAAGCGGGCGGGCGTCACCAATTCGACGATTTCGCTGATCGAATCCAATTCGGCCAATCCATCCGTCGGTGCGCTGAAACGCATTCTCGACGGCATCCCGATCGGCCTTGCCGAATTCTTCGCCTTCGAACCGGAAGCGCCGAAAAAGGCCTTCTATGCGGCCGAGGAATTGGTCGAAATCGGCAAAGGCCCGATTTCCTATCGCCAGATCGGCGAAAACCTCTTCGGCCGCAGCCTTCAGATCTTGAAGGAGTGCTATCAGCCGGGCGCCGATACCGGCAAGGTGCCGCTGGTGCATGAGGGAGAGGAAGGCGGCATCGTGCTCACCGGCCGCCTGGAGGTGACAGTGGATGACGAACGCCGCATTCTCGGCCCGGGTGACGCCTACTACTTCGAAAGCCGCCGCCCGCATCGCTTCCGCTGTGTCGGGCCATATCCCTGCGAGGTCATCAGCGCCTGCACGCCGCCGAGCTTCTAGTGGACGGTGAAACCGGACGGCCTGCGCGCACGATTGGCATCACGCCATGAAACCCTTGCCGTCACGAGTTAATCTCGATTTCGATATATCGGACCAATAACCTCCATCATGCCGTCTGAGAAAGATGCCGCAGCGGTGAGCTTTCTTCCGTCGGATCCGGCAGGCCTAGATTGGAGCGCAGGGTTGCAGCGGCATATTCCCTGCGATAGACGCCTCGCTCCTGTAAAACCGGCACAACCTTCTCGACGAATTCGTCGAAGCCGCCTGGAGTCAGGTGCGGCGCGAAGACGAAACCGTCCGCAGCGTCAGCCTGCACATAGCGATTGATCTCGTCGGCGATGCTTTCCGGCGTTCCGACGAACTGCTTTCGAGCAGTAACGCGAATGGCCAGTTCGCGGATGCTAAGGCGATCCCGCTCGGCAATCTCACGCCACGACCGCGCCGTCTCCAGCCGCCGTTTGATATCCTGATTGCTGGCACGGCCCTGAACCAGGCTCTCTCCGGAAACATCCGGTTCGACATCCGGCAGCGGCCCATCCGGATCGTAGCTCGAAAGATCCCTGTTCCAAACCTGCTCGAGAAACACGATCGCGCTCTTTGGACTGACCTGCTGCAGGCGTATCGCTTTCTGCTTCTCGTCGGCATCCTCCTGCGTGTCACCTATGACGAAATTGGCTCCAGGCAGGATTTTCAAAGCATCGGGGCTGCGATCATATTTCGCCAAACGCTTCTTCACATCCGCATAGAAGGCTTGCCCCGCCTCAAGGGAGCCATGGCGGGAGTAGATCAAGTCGGCGTGGCGAGCCGCAAATTCCCTTCCCTCGTCGGAATCTCCGGCCTGGGCTATGACAGGGGCGCCTTGTGGCGACCGCTCAAGCGCGGACCGTCCGGCAATCTCGAAATATTTGGACCGGATCGAAAAATCGCCGCTGCTCCAAATGCCTTGTGCGGCTTCGATGAACGCGCGGGCGCGCTCGTAGCGCTGCTCATGGGGAAGATGGTCCGCGCGGCGAAAATTCGCGCCGGTAAAGGCGTCGGGCGAAGTGACGACATTCCAGCCGGCACGTCCGCCGGACAGGATATCCAGCGTCGCCAATTGCCGGGCCAATACATACGGTTCGTTAAAGGTGGTCGTCAGGGTGCCGATCAGGCCGACATGTTCGGTAATCGCAGCGAGCGCCGTCAGAATGGCAAGCGTGTTCGGCCGGCCTGCAACATCCAGCTCGTGAAAGCGTCCCTTCTGCTCGCGGATGCGCAAGCCTTCCGCCAGAAATATGAAATCGAACTTTCCTCGCTCCACCGTTTCGGCAAAATGGCGGAAGGACGAAAACTCGATCTGGCTTCCTGCGGCCGGATCGCTCCAGACCGTGAAATTATTGACGCCCGGAAATTGGGCTCCAAGAATGACCTGCTTCGTCGTCATGGGGCTCTCCTTGGAAATTCAGGCTGCATTGGTGTAGCGATTACCGGCTGCCGGCAGGCCAAAACGACCTCTCAGCGGACCCGTAGCGACCGGGCCAACAGACGACCGGCTCCTCAGCACGGGAATAAGCTCGTCGATCACATATGTCGCCTGCGCCGCGGGATCGCTGAGAATAAGGCGAATGCCAGCGATACCCGACCTGGTGAGTTCGCGAAGTTGCTCCACATAGTCGTCAACCGGTTTCGGCGTGGCGTCGATTACGACGTCGGCGATAAACGCCCGCGCCCTGCCTTCGTCCGCGGCACGGATAGTGCCAATGACGGCAACGATGTCCAGGCGGTCCGGATGAAGGAAGACGATATCGGCAGCCAAGGCTACGGATGGGTCCTCACCATGACGATAGGCAGCTGCGACCACCGGCTGCCCCTGTGGCGGGCGCGGCGTGATCGAAGGTCCGAGAACCTGAAAGCCGCTGCCCTTGAAATTGATGTAATGCAGCTTCGAGCCATCCAGAAAACGCTGGCTTTCCCTGTCTCGAATGACCGCTCCATCTTCCCAGCTGTCCCATAATCCGCGAACGACATCGACAACATCCAACGCGTCCTGACGCAAGGCGGAGCTTTCCGTTGCGGGAAAACCATTGAGGGCGCCGATGGCTTGCCGGGCATGCACGGCTCTCGATCCATCATAATGCTGAACCAGGAGACCTGCCCTGCCCTCGCTTACGAAATCCAGCGTCGCGATGGCGGTCGAGACATGAAACGGCTCGAGGAAATTGACCGCCGCGCCGGGAATGATCCCGATATTGCTGCTGCTCGCCGCAAGCCAGTTCGCAAGCAGCACGGCATCCAGCCCGTCGCCGTCGGGACGGGCAAAACCATCTTCCAGCGTCATGAAATCGACCACCGTGTCGAAACGCGCAACTAACGCCCGCCAGAAATTTTTCTGAGCTTCGCGCAGATTGTGGGGTTGCGCAGCAACATCTAACCCGATGCCGACCCTGAGACCATTTGGATGCGTCATGTGAAATCCTGTTTCGTGATGATTATGAGCCCCGAAGGCAGACCCCACTGCTCGTCGGGATTTACCGATAGCCATCGGGACGCCATGCCTGTCAGGCAGCGGAGGTTTCGTGGGCCACCAAGCGGGCGATGATCAGTTGCTCCTGCCCGGCCTTCAGCGCAGTCACGCGCGCCGTGGCCTCCTCAAAGGAGGCGGCGGGCGGATAGATCGGTGTCAGACCAGGTGCTCCCGCCTTTTTGCCGATATGCTTCTCGAAAGGCAGGGAGCGATAGAAGCTCGGGTCGACGGTCGGGTCGAAAAGGGGGCGATAGCCGAGCGACAGATAGAAAGCCACGGCCTCCGGTTGGCGAAAGCCGGTGCTAAGATAGGCCCTGTTATAGCCGAGTTGCCCGGCACTCTCCTCGAGCGCGATCATGATGCGGCGCGCCAGTCCCTGACGCCGGAGATCAGGATGCGCCCATATCCGCTTGAACTCAGCGGTTTCGTCGTCGTGGCTCATGAAGGCGCCGCCGGCAATGGTTTGACCGTCGCGCTGCAGCAGGAGAAAATCGCCAAGCGGCGGGGCGAACAGGGCACTCGGATAACGCATGATTTCCGCTCGCGCGCCGCCTGGGCGGCTAGCCGCGCCATATCTGCCATCATACTCGCTGGCAAGACCATCGATCAGCGGTTCCGCCGCCGGGTCCAGCAATGACGACCGGACGATGATATCGTTCATGCATATGCCTCCAAACAATGTTCTGAAGGCTGCCCGGTGGACGGTCGTCAGGATCGCCGGTCCTGACGACCACTCTGCAAACTCCGCTCAGCGCTTCGCAGGCCGAGCATGCATGATCGATGGTGTGCTTCGCACGGCACGATCTTTCATTGTGCGGTCGATGATTAAAACATCATTGCCCGATTCTTTTGTCTATTAAAATTATAGATTATATCATCCAATTTGCGCAACCAAAGGGTCCCACAAGCGCACCAGCTCGCCACCCTGTTTCGGGGGATACGAGAGCATCGGGAGATCGAGCGCACAAACGCCTGGATATGCGCGACCCGTTTATTCGCACCAAACCTAGTCAGCAGAAGATTGCTCCGCACCTCGAAAATGAAGTAACCGATGAAGAATAGCGATGCCCGGCACGTAGGCATATTCGCTCTGAATGAAATGAATTAGTGGCTCTCGCGCGGGACCTTGGCGCCGCGTCCTCCGACCAGGAAATCGAGGTCGGCGCCGGTATCGGCCTGCATGACCGTTCGAACGTAAAGGCCTTGGTATCCTGAGGTCATTTGCGGCGCTGGCTCCTTCCAGGCCGCGCGCCGCCTTGCAAGCTCGTCGTCCGGCACGTCGAGAACCAATGTGCGAGCCTCAACGTCAAGTACGATGAAATCTCCTTGTTCGACGAGCGCCAGCGGACCGCCGGCGGCAGCTTCCGGCGAGACATGCAGCACCACCGTTCCATAGGCGGTGCCGCTCATGCGGCCATCGGAAACGCGCACCATGTCGCGCACGCCCTTCTCCAGCAGTTTGCTTGGCAAGGCCATGTTGCCGACCTCGGCCATGCCGGGATAGCCGCGCGGACCGGCACCCTTCAGCACGAGAACGGAATTCTCATCGACATCGAGGTTCGGATCATCGATCCTCGCATGGAAATCCTCGATAGTCTCGAAGACGACGGCGCGGCCGCGATGACGCATCAGATGAGGCGATGCAGCCGATGGTTTGAGCACGGCTCCATTCGGCGCAAGATTGCCCTTGAGGACGGCAATTCCCCCGCTGTCGACGAGCGGATTTGCCCGGCTGCGAATGACGTCCGGATTGTGGTTGACGACATCGGCAATGTTCTCGCCGACGCTCATCCCCGACACGGTGATCGCGTCGAGATGCAGAAGATCGGCGATCTCCTTCATCACGGCGGGAATGCCGCCGGCATAACAGAAATCCTCCATGAGGTATTTGCCCGACGGCATGAGGTCGACGATCGTCGGCACATCGCGCCCGAGCCTGTCCCAATCCTCCAGAGACAGGTCGACGCCGATACGCCCGGCGATGGCAAGCAGATGAACGACGGCATTGGTCGATCCGCCGATCGCGCCATTGATCTTGATGGCGTTCTCGAACGCCTGCCTTGTGAGAATCTTCGAAAGCCGCATATCTTCCTTGACCATCGCGACGGCTTGGCGCCCGGTCATGCGGGCGAGCCGCGCACGGCGCGCATCGACGGCGGGCCATGCCGCATTTGTGGGAAGGGCAACGCCAAGCGCTTCCACCATCGACGCCATGGTCGAGGCCGTTCCCATGGTCATACAGTGGCCGGGCGAGCGCGACATGGCGCTTTCCGCATCCATGAATTCCTGCCGGCTCATGGTGCCTGCCCTTACCTCCTCGGAGAATTTCCAGACATCCGTACCGGAGCCGATCGGCTTGCCGCGGAAATTGCCGTTCAGCATCGGCCCGCCGGAAATGACGATCGTCGGCAGATCGCAGCTTGCCGCACCCATCAGCAGCGACGGCGTGGTCTTGTCGCAGCCGGCCATCAGGATGACGCCGTCCATGGGATTGCCGCGGATTGCCTCTTCGACATCCATGGAAGCGAGGTTCCTGAAGAGCATCGCAGTCGGCCGCAGGTTGGACTCGCCGCAGGAGAAGACCGGAAATTCGAGCGGCAATCCGCCGGCTTCCAGAACACCCGCTTTGATATGTGTGACCAGCTCGCGGAAATGCGCGTTACACGGCGTAAATTCCGAAAACGTATTGCAGATGCCGATGACGGGGCGACCATCGAACACGTCATCAGGCAGACCGCCATTCTTCATCCACGAGCGATGGATGAAGCCATCCTTGTCCACTCCGCCGAACCACGCCTGCGACCGCCGCTTTGAATCCTTGGTCATGATTGCCTCTTTTGTATTATGATTTATATTTTTGTTATACAAATAGCCGGAGACCGTCAAGCGCGGTTGCGCTTGTGACCACAGGCCGAAGACGCTAGACATGTCTCGATTTTGGGGAAAAGCAGATGGCCGGGATGACTTCGGATGCCGACGACGTGAGCCTCGGCACGAACAAGAGATACCACGACGCGATCGTGCACGCGCTGGGTGAGCGGATCGTCGGCGGCGCGCTTGCGGCGGGAGCCTCCATCGGAACGGAGCAGGAGCTCTGCGACCATTTCGGGACGTCGCGTACCGTCATCCGGGAAGCCATCAAGATCCTATCGGCCAAGGGCCTTCTCGAAAGCCGCCCGAGAAGCGGCACCAGAGTGACTGATCATTCGGAATGGCTTCTGCTTGATCCGCAGGTCCTCGCATGGAGGCTCGGCGCGGAAAACGGCAGCGAGCGGGCACGTATCGACCTCTATGAGCTGCGGCAATCCTTCGAGCCGGCCGCGGCAGAGCTTGCCGCCGCGCGCGCGACGCCGCAGACGCTACAGAAAATGAAACATGCCCTGCTCGGCATGACCCTCGCCTCGACCGCGGAAGAAAAGATCGAGCACGATCTCGCATTTCACACCGCCATTTTGGCCGCGACCGGCAACGCCTTCTATCTAGCATTGGGGTCGCTGATCTCAGCGGGGCTGAAACATGTGTTCAAGGCGGGACTGCAACGAACGGCGAAGGAAGACGAACGCTGGATACGCCGTCATCAGAATGTTTATGAAGCCATTGCTGGCGCCGACGGCCCCGGCGCGGCAGAGCAGATGAAAAACCTCCTGCGCGAGGCACTGGAGGTCCAGAAGCTGAAATTGCCGCAATCCGAAAATTAGACGCAGATCGGCTTCAGAAAGATCCGAGCCTCCTTGCATGCAAGGCGACGAGTTCCTCGCCGAACGGCGTTGGACGCATCGCTGGCGCCCGATCCCGAACCGTAAGCCCTGCTCGCTCCGCGAACAGCCGCTTGCCGTAGCACATCAGGTGCTCGATCCCCTGCATGACGGCAACGGCGGATGGGAGCATGGCACGATAGATGTCCTCGGCACGGACCTCATCTCCGGCGTGAAAGGCGGTGTATGCGTCGACTGCATAGTCGATGAGATCGGGAGCGAGAATATAGCCGGCACAGCCAGCCCGCAGCCCATCAAGCAATTCCAGGCCACCTCGGCCGTTGAAAACAGGCACGCCGTTGCCGATCGCCTCCATCAGCGCCTTGACCTCGACGGCCGATCCCTCCGCCTTCAGCACCCTTACATTGGGATGGGCAGCGCGCAATGCCGCAAGATCCGGGCCTGTCAGGCCGCGCCCGAGAAAGGCGGGGGCATTCTGGATTGCCACCGGCAGGTTCGTCGCATCCGCGACGCGACCGAAAAAACCAATATATTCGCCTGCGCCAAAGGTGCCGACCGGTGGCGGCTGGAGTATCACCCAGTCGGCACCAACGGCTTCGGCGTGCCGCACCTGCTCGACCTGCTCGGCAACCGAAGTCCCGAAGATGGTAAAGGCGAGCGGAAGACGGCCGGCATTGTCCTCGGCAAGCCATTCCATAACGGTCTGGCGCTCGGCAGCCGTCAATTTGGAAACCTCCGTGGCAAGGCCGAGCGCGGCAAGCCCGTGCACGCCTGCCGCCACGCAAATCTCGGCCTGCCGCTTCATCGCAGACCTGTCGAGCTTTTCCTCCTTATCGAAGAGCGCGTAGAGGATCGCGTGGATGCCGTGCAGTTTCTCAGGTTCGAATGCCATCTTGAATGCCTTATTGTTTTGAAAGCCGAAGGGCCGGCGCACCCGTGCGGACGATTGCGATGCCAAGGAGGCCACCCGCGATCAACGCGGCAGCCACCAGCGTCAGCGCCACATCATAGCTCCCGGTCGAATCCTTGATCCAGCCGATCACCGGCGGCAGGGCGAGGCCTGCGACATTCGCCAGCGCATTGATGAGTGCGATCGATACGGCAGCCGCAATCCCCGAGACGAACTCGGTGGTGACAGCCCAGAAGATCGGAATAACTGCCCAGTTGAGTGCCACCGAAAGGACGAGCAGCAAGTAGGCCAGGTGTGGATCGCCGGCATAGGTCGCGCCGAGAAGGCAGACACCGGCGAAAGTGAGCGGCAGCCCGAGATGAAGCGCGCGCTCGCCGGTTCGATCGGAATGCCTGCCATTGAAGAACATGAAGATGCTGGCGGCCAGAAACGGCACCGCTGAAAGTAGGCTTACCGCCAGATTGCCGCCGCCGGACAGGCTCTTGACGATCAGCGGCATGAAAAGCGTGATGCCGATCGTCCCGAAGGCCTGAAGCAGCCAGAAGAAGGCAAGCATCCAGACGCGAGCGTTGGAAAAGGCGGCACTCCAGGATGCATGATGCGAGATAGGCGCCTTCTCCTCTTCGGCTGCAATCGTGCGCTCGAGGCCATCCTGCTGCTCGGCAGTGAGCCAGGCCGCATCTCGTGGACGATCGGGCAGAAACTTCCACACGACGAAGCCCAACAGGATGGCGGGAATGCCTTCGATCAGAAATACCCAGCGCCATCCCGATAGGCCGAGAATGCCGTGCGCATTGAGCAGCAGGCCTGAGAGCGGTAAGCCGATGACCGATGCGAGCGCTGCGCCGATATAGAAGAAGGACATGGCGTTCGCCCTGTCGCGCGACGGATACCATTTCGCGAGATAGAAGATGATGCCCGGCGTGAAGCCCGCCTCGGCCGCCCCGAGAAGGAGGCGCATTCCATAGAGCTGATAGGCGCTGGATATGAATGCCATGCCGGCAGCAATGATGCCCCAGCTGATCATGATGCGGGCAATCCAGCGACGTGCGCCGAAGCGGGCCAGCAGCATGTTGCTCGGTATTTCGAAGACGATATAGGTCGCGAAGAATATGCCGGCCGCCAGCCCATACATCTGGCTTGTCAGGCCCAACTCCTCATTCATTCCGAGCGCGGCGACGGAGATATTGGACCGGTCGATGTAAGCGACGAGATAAAGCAGCATCAGGAACGGCAGGATGCGCAGATTGATGCGGCGGACCGCCTCCCCATTGGTGTCGAATTTCATTTCCCCCTCCACGGCACTCATCGGCGTCTTACAAACATCATACCTTTAACATATGATGTTTGTAAGGCAACAAGCTATTTGCTTTTGTCACCGCATTCTGATTGGTCTCGTTGGCAATGGCGGTGAAGGACAGAGGCATGACGAAGACAAAGCCGAACAGGACGACGGCCCTTGTGGAAGCTCTCGGCATCCGCATCGCCTCCGGACAAATACCGCCCGGCGCCTATCTTCCCTCGGAAGGCGAGCTGGAACAGGAATTCGGCGTCAGCCGTACGGTCGTACGTGAAGCGGCGAAGATATTGTCGGCCAAGGGTCTCGTGACCGTCAGGCAACGCACGGGCACGCGAGTAGAGCCGCGAGAGCGATGGCAATGGCTCGATGGGGAACTGATCGCATGGCTGTCGCGCGGACGGATCTCGCACGATGAGCTTATGGCTTTTGCAGAAGCCCGCCAGATCATCGAGCCCGGAGCCGCCGCACTGGCGGCATTGCGGGCAACCGACCTGGAACGTCAGGCGATCCTCGACATCTATCGCCGCATGGAACGGGACCAGAAGAACCCGATCGCAGCCGTCGCCGCCGACAAGGCCTTTCACATGGCGATCCTTGCTGCAACGCATAATCCGGTGCTGCAAAGCCTGCGCCAGGCGATCGAATCCATTCTCGATGCCGTTTTCCCGCATACGGTCGGTGCGTTTGCGGCCAATCTCGAAAACCACGCCGCAGTTGCCGAGGCAATCGCCGCAGGCGACAGTATCGCCGCCAGACACGCGATGGAGGCTGTTCTCGACCAGACGTCAGGCTTCCTTGGACACGCGCGGGAGCAGGCGACTTCATAGCCATCAAGACTTGCTCGCCAAAGCGAGGACTATGAGGACATGGATTGACGGGGAAGGACCGGACCGCGAAAGGGGGTTCGCCCCTCGTAAACGGAACGCTCTCACGGCCGGTCCCATATTTCCTGCAGGCTAGGCCCGCAAGAGGCGGCGCTTTTGCGCGCCCATTGCGGCAATATATTGTCTAACGCTAAAAAATGGAGACCAGACAAAATCGGGCGATATCGGTTCCCATTATCACCTCGTGCGTAGATAGTGGCCTCGGGCGCCGCCCCTCGATATCCCTCATTCGGCAAGAGCCCTCATATGATGACCGCAAGATTGATCCATCGCTCATCCATCGAGACAGCACGCCTCCGCCTGCGTCCGACATCGGCCACCGATACCAAACGCGCATCCGAAATTCAGAGCGATTGGGCTGTGACGCGCATGCTGAGCAACGCCTCATACCCGCCGAACGAAAACAATATCAAAGATTGGTTTTCCAACCATGAGCGCGAATGGGCCGAAGGCTCCGCCTATCGCTTCGCCATCGAACAAGAGGAAAGAATGATCGGTATCGTCGATGTTGATGGCATTGTCGGCAACGCAGGCAGCCTTGGCTATTGGCTGGAGAAGCAAGCCTGGGGAAAGGGCTATGCCTTCGAGGCAGCGCAAGCGTTGATCGGCTTCGTCTTCCACGAAGTCGGCCTCTCCAGCCTCGAATCCGGTCACGCGTCCGACAACCCGGCCTCTGGACGGGTGCTGACTAAACTGGGCTTCCGCCAAGTCGGCAGCAGGGAACTTTTCTCGCGGGCGCGCCACGAAACCATCGTTCAGTGCTGCTATGTACTTGAGTGCCAAACGCCGTGAATCCACAGGGTAGTGCCGAGCCATAGCTTCGTTCAGCCGCAGCCCGGTTACAGCTCGATTTCGTAGACGCGCTCATGCGTCGCGACGAAACCCTTGCCTTCCGGCGTCACCCAGCCACGAAACATTCCCGGCGTATTGTAGGGCGCAACGGCAATACCCTGAGCATCTATCGCCACCAGCCCGGCGCCGATCTGATATGGCGCCAGATCCTGGTTGATCAACCCGTCTGTCGCCGTCGCTATATCCTGCTTCAGATAGGCCATACGGGATGCGATCTCGTGCCCAACCACATAGCGGATGAAGAACTCGCCCTTGCCTGTTCCAGACACCGCACAGACGCCGTCGCGTGCATAGGTGCCCGCACCGATGACCGGGCTGTCGCCCACGCGCCCGTCAGGCTTGTTGTTGTAGCCGCCTGTCGAGGTGGCGGCGGCAAGATGGCCGGCGGCATCGAGCGCAACGGCCCCGACCGTGCCATGCTTTTCGTTCTCGGTCCCTTCGGTGCCGGCAGCGGCATGGCGCTTCATGGCCTCAAGCGCCTCGACCCGCTTCGGTGTGGTAAAATAGGATTGCGGCTCGACCTGCAATCCCTTGGCCTCGGCAAACCGGTCGGCAGCAGGCCCGGTCATGTAGACGGCACGGCCATCTTCCATCAATGCGCGGGCGGCCTTGATCGGGTTGCGGATTGCACGAGAGGCGCTGATTGCACCCGCCTCCAGCGCCGTCCCATCCATGATCGAGGCATCAAGCTCGTGCACGCCGTTTTCGTTGAGCGCAGCGCCATGGCCCGCGTTGAAATGCGGGCTGTCCTCCATGACCACGACGGCGGCCTCGACGGCATCGACCGCGCTGTCACCGGCCTGCAGCCGCGCATAGCCTGCACGCAAAGCGGCAGCCAGGTCGCGGCGCGCGCCCTCCCATTCCTCCGGCGTCATGCTGTCTTCCGGCATAACACCGCAACCACCGTGAATAGCCAGCGCAATCTTCGTCATTTTCCACTCCGATCCGCCGTCGGCGCAACCTGTCTGCCGAACACCGCTCTCCTCAACAACGCCCGATCAGCCTGACCGGACACGCCATTTCAGTTGAAGGCGATATCGCCGATGACCCTTACTCTTACACGGCGCGCTCCGCCGGGCAGATAGGCAATCGGAATATCCTCGACTTCGAGCGTCTTCACGCTTTCGCGGCTCGCACCAGAGGCAACAGCGGCATCCTGCGCCTCCGCTTCTGCCTTGGCGATGGCTTCGTCGCGGCTCAACCCCGAAAACACCTGGTCGACCTCGCCCGAGACCTGCGCCATCGCGGCACCGAGTGCATTGGCAACGCCGGCATTCGCGACGCGAAGGACCTCCGAAGCTCCCGCAATCTTTTCCGGGATCAGGAAAGCGGCGCCGCCGACGGCGATCAAGGGCACATCCTCTGCCGACGTCTTCATCTGGTCGAAGCTGTCTGTCACCATATCGCGGATGCGTTCAAGGCTTGCCTTTACGAAGGCCGGGTCGAGATTCCGAACGCGATCCTTGTCCCCCATCTCGACCAGACCGGCGGCGACGGCGATGTCCGAGGTGGTCAGCGTCTTGCCGCCAAAAACGCGAGCCTCCGTCAGGATGCGATAGCCGACCGAACGCGGGCCGATCTTACCCGTTTCCGGATCGATGATCGTGCCACCGCCAAGCGCGATCGGCAGAAGATCGGGCATGCGGAACAGCGTGCGCACGCCGCCGATATGGACGATGTTGTTGGCCTCGCGCGGGAAGCCGCCGACGAGGCAGCCGATATCCGAGGTCGTACCGCCGACATCGACCACCATGGCGTCGCTCAGGCCAGTCAGAAAAGCCGCACCGCGCATCGAATTCGTCGGACCGGAGGCAAAGCTGTGAACCGGATTGGCCGCGGCAACATCCGCCAGCGCGACCGTACCGTCATTCTGCGTCAGGTAAAAGGGTGCGGCAACGCCTGCTTCGCGCAGCGCATCCGAGAAGGCCTGCACCGTCGTCCTGCCCAGCGACTGCAGCGCCGCATTGAGAAGCGCGACATTCTCGCGTTCGAGCAATCCGATCCGCCCGAGCGTGTGTGACAGCGTGATCCGCGCATCCGGGATTACAGAACGGACGATTTCGGCGGCCTTGACTTCGCATTCGGTCGTCAGCGGCGAGAATGTTGCCGATATCGCGATCGAGGTGATGCCGGCATCAAGGATCTTCATCGCGGCTTCGCGGATTTCGTCGGGGATCATCGGCACGAGCGGGCTGCCATCATACTCGTGGCCGCCATGAACCATGAAAATGAGCGGATCGACCGCCGCGCGCAGGTCGTCCGGCCAATCGCACATCGGCGGCAGGGACGCGCCCGTCGGCAGCGCGATGCGGATCGCAGCCACCCTTTCCAGCCGCGCCCGCTCGACGACGGCATTGGTAAAATGCGTGGTGCCGATCATGACGGCATCGATCGGCCGGCTGGATGAGCCGGCATGGCCGGCGACATGGCTCAAGGCCGACTTCACGCCGGACATCACGTCCTGCGTGGTGGGAACCTTGATGGAAGCGATGATCTTCTCACCATCGATGAGAACGGCATCCGTATTGGTGCCGCCAACGTCAATACCGATGCGTTTCATGCGAATACCGATCTGAAATCAATGTCATAGCCAAAGGCACGGGGACCAACCGCTGCGATCCCCGCAGGCGAGGTCAAAAGCTCAGGTGCCGGCAGTGCAATAACGGTTACACGCTGGCCATAACGCACGGATTCCGTGCCGATGGCGCTGCCGGAAATCGTATCGAGCAGGCAAAGAAGATCCGGCGTCATTCCCACCGGCTCGCCATCGCGGAAGGCGACGGCCCACTCGTTCTGGAACGCCAGTTCCATCCGCGAACCCTTGTCGGCATCGATACCTTCGATCACGGTCCGCCCGCGAAGGAAACCGCCGGTGGTTTCGCGCGCCACATCGATCACCTTGCCGCGAAACAGTTGCTTCCCGCCCTCGTGATCGAGAACCGCCTTCACCGGATCGTCGTGACGCGCGCGCGCCTCGATGACGGTTCGGCCAAGCTCCGTCGCCTTGGTGATGGTGTAGTGAATGCCCCAGTCCTTCACCTCGCGGCCCGTGCGCGGCGCCTTGCAGGTTGCCGCCGTCGAACCGACTTCGGTGCAGACCTTGCGCGAGATGCGCTCCATCCACTTCCAGGATGCAGCCTTGGTGACGATGACCTCATTGTCGCGCACATCCACGAGGGACAGCGGATACATCGGCAGATTGCCGATGGCAAAGGAGGTCATCTGTGCCTCGGGATAGGCACGTCCCATGGCATCGGCATTAACAACAGGCCGGCCGAGCATCGCGGCGGTAAGGAAGGAGGACAGCGCATTCGAGCCGCCGATCTCGACGCTCATGATCGCGCGGAAGGGCTTGCCGAGATAATCCTCCATGACCTCGACCGCCCGCGCCAGATGCACGGGATCGCTCAAGCGCTCCTGCCCGACCAGCGGCGCACCCATTTTCGAGACGACGGCGACCATATCGTCATCGTCGAGCGCCATCGGATCCATCACCTGCACGCGACGGCCTTCGGCATAGAGCCTGCGAAGATTGAGGGTCGAGATATAGGGATTGCCGCCACCGCCGGTGCCCAGGATCCAGGCTCCCGTTGCGAGCGGCTCGATATTTTCTTCGGAAAATTCCTGAAGCATGTTTCACCTTCGGCAATAGAACGCTTCAGCTTTTCACGGAAACTCTGAGCCGCTCTATCTCTTTGTTTTCTCGCAATTCCGGACGGAAAACCGCTCCGCTTTTTTCCTGGAATTGCTCTAGCTGTCCCGACCCCGAATAGGGGCCGGGTCTGTTCGATGTGCAAGCGAAGATCAGTTCGCCTTGCAGTCCCAATGGAAATTCGAGAAGTTCAGGTCCCAGCTCTGCATCGGGATGAACTCATAGCCCTGAAGGCACTTGTTCGCCGCATAGCGCCGGTTCGGCGATACCGCCCAGACATCTGGCTGCAGCTCGGCAAGCTTTGCCTGCAGCTCCTTGTAGGTCGCGTTCTGCTCCTTGACGTCTGTGGTCGCCCTCGCCTTGTCGATGAGCGCATCGACCTCGGGATTCTGCAGCCATTCCATCGACATCCAGGTGCCGGAAGCCTTGGAGTGGTACTGATTATAGAAAATCGCATCAGGCGATGGATAGTTGGGCGAGATGTTGACCTGGGTCGAGGCGGGCGTGGTCTCGGGCTTGGAGGAGAGCTCGACGATGCGGTTCCAGGGCTCGGGCTTGATGTCGAGCGTGATGCCGATCTGTTCCAGATTGGCCTGCATCAGCAGCGCCACTTCGGATTCGAAGGCGAGCGAGGCGACATAGCTGTTGACCAGCGTGATCTTCTGGCCGGCATATTTCGACTTTGCGAGCTCTTCCTTCGCCTTTTCGAGGTCGAAGACACCGGGCTGAATATCGCCGTTATGCGCATCCTTGAACACAGTCGAGAGCGTACCGGTCATGTCAGAGCCCGGATAGATCGCTTCCTGGATGGTCTTGTAGTCGGTCGCATAGGCGATCGCTCGGCGCACATGCACGTCGTCGGTCGGATAGACCTTGCTGTTCAGCTTGATGACGAAGCCGCCGGCAGTGTCGGACTGCAGCAGCTTGTAACCCGGCATCTTACCAAGGGTTTCATAGGTATCGTTGCCAAGCCCATGCGAGGAGAGCCCGAGCTCGCCCTTTTCGGCAAGCGCCTTAACGGTGGCGTCGTCGCTCGTCTGGACGAAGCGCACCTCGTCGATCGGCGTTCCCTTGGTCCAGCCGAGGAAATAGTCGGGATTGCGTGCGATCACCATATCGGCGGAGCGATTGTAGCTGACCAGCTTGTAAGGACCCGAGCCGGCCGAATGCTCGCCAACATAGGCTTCGCCCCACTTGTCATCAGGCTTGGCATTCGCCTCGATGAGCTTCTCGTTCAGCGCCATCATCAGCGGCGTGACAGCCATGAACGGCGAGAACTGCCGGTCGAGCTTGACGACGACGGTCTTCTCGTCGGGCGCGGTGACGTTGTCGGGCTGGACGAGGCCGACGATAAGGTTGGAGGGACCCTTGTTGATACCGATCAGGCGCTGGATCGACCAGACGAAATCGGAGGCCTTGACGGGCGTACCATCCTGGAACTTCGCATCATCGCGAAGATGGAAGGTGTAGGTCAGACCATCCGGGGAAATATCCCAGGACTTTGCCAGATGGGGCACGATCTCACCCGAAGGGCTGACGGTCGTCAGCGCATCATACATGTTCACGATCGCCATGTAGCCGGTATAGTCGGTGACCTTCGCCGGATCGAGCGAACTGAAAATCTGCATCGTGTTGACGGCGATCGACACCTTGTCGGTGGCCGATGCGGCAACCGATGTCAGCGGCAACGCCATGGCGCTCGCAAGCAGAAGCGCCGAGAGACGCAGATTTCTGGAACCCATCTTCATTCAAGTTCTCCTCTTTGATGCGGGAACTGCCCCGCTTATGGTTATGCTGCCTTTCGTTCGGGCGCAGGCAGCGGCGAATAGGTGATGTCCGGGTAGCCGAAGGCCGCAGGACCGACGACTTCGAGCGCACGCGCACTGCGAAGCAGCTCGTGGCAGGGAATGGCGACGATCGCGACCCGCTGGCCGTAGCGCAGCATTTCGGTGGTGATCGGATAGCCGGTATCGACGTCGAGAAGCACGATCAGATCCGGCACGCAGACCTCGATCACGCCATCGCGGCGGAAGACCAGGAATTCGTTCTGGATCGCCACGCTCGCCGTTTGGCCGTTGCAATCATCGAAGCCGGCGAGTTCCATGTCACCGACGACGAAGCCGCCGCGCAGATGGCGCTTGAGATCGGTGATCTTGCCGTTGAAAACACGCCGTCCGCCCTCCAGCGCACAAACCGCCGCAATCGGATCTTCCTGCGCCTTGCGCGCACGGATCACCGCTTCGCCGAGGGCGATCGCCTTGGTGTAGCTCTTCGGGATACCGTATTGATGAACATAATGCGCCTGCATCGGCGCCGTCGCCAGCATGGCGGCGCCACCTTGCGCGACCACGCAGGCGCGTGCCATGCGCTCATGCCAGACTTCCGATACGGCATGGCTGAAGATCACCGCATTGCCATGCAGGTCGCACATGACGGAAGGCGTCGAGCTGTGACCATAGATCGAGAAGGTCGTCATCTGCATTTCGGGAAAGGCCCGCCCCATGCCGTCGCAATCGAGGATGGGAAGACCGCCGAGCGCCGCCGTTACCAGCGGGTTCATCGCGTTCGCGCCACCGATCTCTTCGCAGACGATCGCGTCGATCGGCGTGCGGATGAGCTCTTCCATAGCGCGCAGGCAGCGCAGCCCCTCACGCCCCTCGCGGATACGCTCGACGCCGACGACCGGTGCGCCGATGCCACCGATGGACATGCAGAGCGCGTCCGCTTCGATGGCGTCGGTCGCCAGAACCTTCATCTCGTAGCCGGCCTTCATCGCCTCGAGGGCCAGAAGCTTGCCCTGATAGGGATTGCCGCCGCCGCCGGTGCCGAGAATGCCCGCGCCGATTTCCAATGCATCGAGATCCTCTGATGTCAGCCGGCGCAAGGCGGCATCATCATATTTCTGCTTGCGCGTCTCAGGCATGATGGCCTCCCATTTCACCGACGACTTTGACGTGAATGCGCGTGGCGTTGCCTGGCAGGTAGGCAAGCGGCGTGTCCTCGCGCTCGATAACTTCAAGGGTTTCCGCAAGCGCGCCCGCTGCGATCGCTTTTTCGCGCGCTTCCGCTTCGGCTTCTGCAAGCGCACTCTCGCGGGTGCGGCCATCGACGAGCGAGAAGACGCGATCCGTCTCGCCACTGATCTGGGCGATGGCGGCGCCGACCGCATTTGCCACGGCGAAATTCTCGGGCATGATCACTTCGAGATCACCGATGCGATCCGGCATCAGAATCGAGCCGCCGCCAACGGCGATCACCGGCACCGGCGTCGAGGAAATGCGGCTGCGTTCAACGCAAGCCTCAAGCATGGCGTTGATCTTTGCCACGGCCGCATCGACCAGACCTTTGTCGAGATTGGCAACCAAAGCGCTGTCGCCGACTTCGGCCTTGCCGGCTGCAACCGCGATATCGGTGGCGGTCAACGTCGATCCGCCGAAGCAAAGCGCTTGCTTGCGGACGCGATAGCCGACTGACTTCGGCCCGACCGACATACCCGCATCACTCTTGACGACAAGCGAGCCGCCACCGAGGCCGATGGAAAAGACGTCGGGCATGCGGAAATTCGTGCGGACTCCGCCAATATCGACAGTCGTGGACGCTTGGCGCGGAAAGCCGTGCGACAGAGAGCCTACATCCGAAGTCGTGCCGCCGACATCGACGACGACGGCATCCTTCAGCCCGGTCAGGAATGCCGCACCACGCATGGAATTCGTCGGACCCGATGCAAAGGTCAAAACCGGAAAGGCACGCACGACATCGGCTGCCATCAGCGTACCGTCGTTCTGGGTAATATAGAACGGGCATGGGATGCCGGCTGCCGCAAGCGCCTTGCCGAAAGCTGCCACGGTGCGATCCGCCAGCGACAGCAGGCTCGCATTCATGATCGCAGCACTTTCACGCGCCAACAGGCCATGACGACCGATGTCCTTCGACATGACGACAGGCAGGCCTGGGCAATGCTGCTGCAGGATCTCCTTGGCCCGCAACTCCATGGCATCGTTGATGCCACTGAAGACGCAGGTCACGGCAGCAGCCTTTAAGCCCTTCGCACGGATTTCACCGGCGATGCGCACGATGGCATCTTCATCGAGCGGTGAAAGCTCGCGTCCGTCGAATTCGTAGCCGCCTTTGACCTGATAGCCATGATTGCCGACGATCTCACGCAGGTCATCGGGCCAATCGACCATCGGCGGCAGGCCGGCGCCTGAGGGCAGGCTCAGCCGGATGGCCGCAACTTCATCCATGTGACGGCGCTCGATCACCGCATTGGTGAAATGCGTCGTGCCGATCATCACGGCCGCGATGCTTGTCCTGTCAATGCCGGAGGCCTCGATGACCTTCTCCAGCGCCTCGATCACGCCCGAAGTCACATCCTCGGTCGTCGAGGCCTTGACCCCGGCCAGAACGGTCTTTCCCTCCAGGACGACAGCATCCGTATTGGTGCCGCCGACGTCAATTCCAACGCGATACACGTCAGGCTCCTCTTCGATCAGTCTGTGGTTTTGACGAGGAAGCGCGTGCGCTCTTCCTCGGTCACGACGGGTTTCTGACGCTCTTCCTCATCGGTGACGACGGGGATCGCGGCAATCAACGCGCGTGTGTAGGGGTGATTAGGGGCGGCAAAGACCTCCGGGGTCGGCCCTTCCTCGACGATCTCGCCGCGCAGCATGATGGCAATGCGCGAACAGAAGTTGCGCATCAACGACAGGTCATGCGAGATCATCAGATAAGTGAGGCCAAGTTCCTCGCGCAGCTGCAACAGTAGTTCGATCACGGTTTTCTGCACCGACACATCAAGTGCCGCAGTCGGCTCGTCGAGGATCAGGATCTTCGGCTCGGCGGCAAGCGCGCGGGCAATCGCCACGCGCTGTTTCTGGCCGCCCGAAAGCTCATGCGGATATTTTGCCAGATAGGATTGCGGCAGCCGCACGAGCTCCATCAGTTGCTTCATCCGTGCCTCGCGAGCCGGCCCATCCATGCCTATTGATTTCAGGGGCAATGCGAGAGTTTGCTGGACATTGCGCTTCGGATTGAGCGACGTGCCGGGATTCTGGTAGACGATCTGCGTCAACCGCTTGCCACGCCCCGGAGCAGGCGCATCGATGGTGACGCTGCCCGAGGTCGGGCGCGACAATTCCATGATGATACGTGCGACCGATGTCTTACCCGAGCCGGACTCGCCGGCAAGTCCGAAGATCTCACCCTGACGCAGCGTCAGGTTCACATCGCGAACGGCATGGAAACCTGGCTTCCGGCCATAGACCTTGTTCAGGCCCTCCACCTTGATGATGGGCGCACGATCGCTCTGCGGCAGATCGGTGACACGCTCGCCGTAGAGCGGCGGCACAGCATCGAGGAGCGCCTTCGTGTAGGGCTGATGCGGGGCGGTGAGTATCTGACGGCAAGCCCCCGCCTCGACGATATCGCCGTAATGCATGACCACCACCCGGTCGGCAACTTTGCGCACGACGCCGAGATTATGAGTGATCATGAGGAGCGCCATGTTCTCCTCGACCACCAGCTGGTTGATCAGGTTCAGGATCTCGTCCTGCGTCGTCACGTCGAGCGCAGTGCCTGGCTCGTCGGCGATCAAAAGCTTCGGCTGATGCAGCAGCGCAAGCCCGATCAGGACGCGCTGACGCATGCCGCCCGAAAGCTCGGAGGGGTAGGCATTCATCACCCGCTCGGCATCGGCAAGCTGCACGCGCCGCAGCACGGCGGCAATCCGCGCGCGACGCTCCGCCTTCGACGAGCGAACACCATCGCGCTTGTCGGCAAAGCGCATGACGTCATCGAGATGCGTGCCGATCTTGAAGACCGGATTGAAGGACGAGAGCGGGTCCTGCATGATCAGGGAAAATGCGGTGCCTTTCAGCGCCTCCCGCTCGCTCCGCTGCATTTTCAGAACGTCACGTCCTGCGACAGAAATAACGCCGGCGCCGATGGTGGCATTTTTCGGCAACGTACCGATGATTGCCTTTGCCGTTACGGACTTGCCCGATCCCGTCTCGCCGATCAGCGCGACCCGCTCGCCGGCGGCGACGGTGAAGGAAATGTCCCGCAGTACCTGCCGAGTGCGGCCGTAAGTGGTGAATGAGACGTTGAGGGCCTCGATCTTCAGAAGCGGCTCGGTCATGGCTCAGCTCTCCACATCAAACATGTCGCGCAAGCCATCGCCCAGAAGATTGAAGCCGAGCGTCACATAGAAGACCGCCGCACCGGGGCAGACGACTTCCCACCAATAGTTAGGCATGAACTGGCGGCCATCGGCGACCATGGAGCCGAGGTCCGGAATGGGTGGTTTTACACCGAAGCCGAGAAAGCTGAGGGTCGCACCGAACAGGATGACGAAGGCCGCATCCAGCGTCGTCTTGACGGAGATGACCGCCACGCAATTCGGCAGGATTTCGCGGAACAGGATGTGCATCGGCCCGGCGCCGGCAAGGCGGGCTGCCTCGATGTAGTCCTCGGATGCGATGGACTTGGAAACGGAGTAGATCAGCCGCGCATGCCATGTCCACCAAAGCAGCGTGATGGCGATCATCGCGTTCATCAGGTTCGGCTCGAGCAGGTTCGACACGGCAAGCGCCATGACGAGCGGCGGCATCGCCAGCATGACGTTTGTGAGACCCGTGATGATCTTTTCAACCCAGCCGCCAAAGTAGCCGGCGATAAGGCCGAGCACGGTGCCGATCGGTACTGAAATGCCAAGAACGCCGATGACCAGTAGCAGCGAGACGCGCATGCCGAAGACGGTGCGGGAAAAGATATCCCGGCCCACTTTGTCGGTTCCGAACCAATGGGTGGCATCCGGCGACACGTGCCGAGCACGGAAATCGACCACGGCACCGACATGTTTCGGATAGGGCGTCAGCCACGGCGCGAACACAGCCAGCACGACGACGGAAATCAGGATCAGCGTGCCGATCACCGCAGCCGGATTGCGGCTGAAGCGATACCACATCATGTAACCGGTGCTCAGCGCGCGGTCGGAGGCATCGAGCATCTTCATATCGGCCATCAGCGTGCCTCCTTGCGGCGTTGGCGCGGGTCGATGATCGAGATCAGGACATCCACCACCAGGTTCGCAACGATGAAAAACAGGCCGGCGACCAGCACGACGGCGGTCACGGCATTGAGGTCCTTTTGCAGGATGGCATTCAGCCCATAGGAGGCAAAACCGCCCCAGGCGAAGACCATCTCGATGACGAAGGCATTGCCGATCAGCGACGCGAATTCGAGGCCCATGATCGTCAACGGCGCGATCGACGACAGCTTGAGAAGATAGCGGAAGATGATGACCCGCTCCGGCACGCCAAAGCTCTGCAGGGTCAGAATGTGATCCTTGCGCTGGTTCTCCAGCATGGAGGAACGAGTGATGCGGGTAATCTGGCCGATGCCGGCCATGGCAAGCGCGAAGGCCGGCAGCACAAGATGCTGAAGCGCATCGACGAACACATCCAGACGTCCCGCCAGCAGGCCGTCGATCAATAGAAATCCGGTCGGTCCGGGCTGAAAACTCAGAGAATGATCAAGCCGGCCGATGATCGGCCAGTTCGGTAGACAGCGTGCGGCAAGCAGTTGCAGACTGATCGCAAACAGAAAGCTCGGAATGGTGACGCCCGTCAAGGACAGGATGCGGCCGATATGGTCCAGCGCACGATCCCTGAAATGTGCGGTGATGACACCGAGCGGAATGGCCACCACAAACATGAAGATCACGGAAACGAGCACCAGCTCCACCGTGGCGGGCACGGTCTGCTCCAGATCGGTCGTGACGGGGCGCTGCGAGACCAGCGACATGCCGAGATCACCTTGCAGCGCCTTGCCGACATAGTCGACGTACTGCACCAGAAGCGGCTTATCCAGCCCCATCTGCACGCGCAGCGCATCGACCTGTTCCTGCGTTGCCGCCGGGCCAAGGGCCATGCGCGCGGGATCTCCCGGCACGACCCGCGCCAGCGCGAAAATCATGATAGAAAGCGCGATCATGACCAGAACGAAGGTGCCAAGCCGCGTCAGGATCGCGACCAACGGATGTTGCTGCATCGACGGGAGTTTCCTTGTTCGTCAGCTAACTGACAGACAACAATCCTCATCTGCGACCGATGGACAACTGGCTGGAGGTATAGTTTTTCAGCCTTATGGTATAGGTTATTTTTCAATATGCGCTTACAAACCCCGCATGCACAGACTGATTGCCCGACCCCATCTTTGCCATCGCATCGCGACGGAGCGCGCCGGCGTCATCTTCCTGCGTGCCCCCGCGGGAGCCGGAAAGAGCACGGTCCTGTCCATGGCTGCAAAGGCGATGGGCAAGGAGATTTGCAACCTGCAGCAACCGCGCATGAGCGACGTGAGAGATGGGTGGCTCTTCTGGGACGTACCGGTTTCCGCTCGATCGGCTCGTCTTTCTACTCAGCTCATGGAGACCGTCGACGTTCTGGTCATTGCCTGCCGCCCCGACCAGCGCATCAGCGGGCTGGCGCGGTTCATCCTGCACCGGGGTTCGGTCACGCTCGACGCAGGCGATCTGACATTTTCCGTTGAGGAATTGGGGGAGCTACCAGTCGAAGAAGCCAACCAGTTGATCAGGGATTATGCCGGCTGGCCGGTTTTCCTGCCGCTGACACGCCAAAAGGACCCTCGCCTATCCATCGACTATCTGCGCGAGAATTTCCTTGGCCACCTTTCGCCGGGACAGACCGCGCTGCTTTCCATCTGGCTCGAAACACGATCTCCTGTCACCGTCGAGGAGTGGACGGGTCTTTTGCCACCACGCCTGGTCGAGGCGCCTGACGAACACCGGGAATTGCTGACACTCCTGACAGACGCCGTCAGCAAACGCTTGGCAACCTTCGAAACCACCGTCGCCGTCATCGAAGTCGCCTCCGCCTTCGAGCAGGCAGGGCGAGCGCTGGACGCCATGTCGCTGCTCCTCGATCATGGGCACGAGGCCCATGCGGCCCAGATTCTGGAGCGCGCCCGCGGCCTCGAGTTGATCTATCGAAACAGTCTCCGAACCTTTCGCGATATCATCATGCGTTTTTCCCACGAGATGATCGCGACCAACGAAGTCGTGCTTTTCGCCATGGCACGCACGCTCCTGAAGCTCGGAGAATTGCAGCGCGTGCGCCACCTCGTCGGCAAACATCTGGGTTCGGACTATCTCGATCCGTTGAAGGTCTTGTTGCGCGGATCGCGTTTTTCCTTCGCGGCGCGAACCTTCCGCCTCAACCTCATGATCTCCGAAGATCTGATGCCGACCGACGCCATGATCACCCGCCTCGGCGAGTTCATGGCGGATTATCCGATGGGCGATTACGGCAAGTGGGCAGCTTACTATAATGCGCTGCTGGAATTCGAGATTCGCCGCCGGAATTTCCGTGAGGCGGAAGCTGCCGCAGCGCGAGCCCTGATCTACCTCGGCCATATGGGCGGCCAGCCACTGCTGGAATTCTTCATTCATCTGCATCAAACGGTGCTTCGCCTGATGAGCGGCGATGCCCTCTTCGCACGCCGTGCCGCCCAGGAAGCACGGCAGAAACTGGAACAGGTGCCGCACGCAGCGGAGGCGGAATTCCGCATGCTGCGGCTCGCCGAAGCCTGTATCTCCTACGAAGCCGGCCAGCCGCGCGATCTCCTCCAATTCGTCCAGAACGAATTCGATGATTTTGCCGCTGCAGAAATCTGGCCGAGCCTGATGCAGTTCGCTCTTCACTATGCATCGCAGGTGCTGGCCGATCACTTTCCGATGGTGATCAGGCCCGGCTTTCTCGACGGGCTCTGGATCCATCTGTCCGAGGGCTTGCAGTTTCACGCCATGATGGAGATCCGCACTGCCGTCGCCTACCAGAATGCCAATCGCTGGAGCGATGCGGCAGCAACGCTGTCCGCCGTCCGAATGCGTATCGGCCGCAACTGGGTCGAAAGCGCTAACGAGGAGCTGACCCGCCTGACCCGTCGGGACGAAATTTCCTATGCCATGGCATGGCTGCGCGACAGCGTGCGCCTCTCGACACCGCGGCCCTATCTGTCGCGCCAGATCGACGCGCTGATCGCAAACCCGAAAGTCACCAACCGCGAGAAAGTCGCCTTGCAGCTATGGCAAAGCTATGCCGCCTACCAGCGTCGCGACAATGCCGCGACGCGCGCGCATCTGCTATCGGCACTTGAAGGCGCAACGCGCCTCGGCTGCAACGGCGTGCTCTCCGAGGAGCGGATCTTTCTCTCGCCACTTCTCAAGAACCAGCGCATTCGCAGCTTCATCGAAACCTCGTCCGATGTCCGCACCGCGCTTTCGCTCTTTGCAAGCTCCGTGAACTCGCCACAGGCGAAAGCCCTCCAGGGTGGTCTTTCCCAGCGTGAGGTCCAGATGATTCAGCTGATCGCCAGCGGCATGTCGAACAAACGCATTGCTCATACTCTCAATGTCTCCGAGGTCACGGTGAAGTTTCACCTCGGAAATCTGTTCCGCAAGCTGGGCTGTCATCGCCGCGCCGAAGCAATCCGGGCGGCAACCGCACTCGGCTGGCTGTGAGCCTCGAACGGGCGAGTTGAACGTTACTAAGGGTGCCCTTCGACCGATGTCTCCTCGGGCGATTGCTTGGGCGGAACGTTGCCGTTCTGCTCGGCGCGATCGCGATGCAGCGCCGCGCGGGCGAGCAGCATAAAGGTGATCGGCGTCGTCACGGTGATGAAAATGCCGATCAGCAGTTCATGAACGACGAGTGTCCGCGTTGCGATCGAAAAGAAGATCATCGACGCGATCATGATCGCGCCGATGCCGCCACTCGTTCCCAATGTCGGCGCATGGATGCGCTCGTAGAATGTTCCAAGTCTCAGAAAACCGATGGCGCCGAGGAGCGTCAGGAAAGCGCCGATCACGAGAAGTCCGCCGACGGGGATCGCAGCCCACAGAGGTATGTTTTCAAACAGGGTGCTCATTCGATCACCTCTCCGCGCATCAGGAATTTCGCCAATGCAACGGTTGCAACGAAGCCCAGCATGCCGATGACGAGCGCCGCCTCGAAATAGACGACACGACCGGTGCCTATGCCGAAGGTCAACAACAACAGCATTGCATTCACATAGAGCGTGTCGAGCGCGATGATGCGATCCTGCGCGCGCGGGCCGCGAAACATGCGAATGGAAGCGATCGCCATGGCGGCTACGATCATCAGCTGTGCAGCGGCCACGGATATCTGGATGATCATGGCACTCATGCGAATATCTCCATCAGCAGGCTCTCATAGCGATTGGCGACCGTATCACGCCATTGCGCCTCGTTTTCGAGATCGAGGACATGCAGCAGCACGGTGTTGTCGTTGGAATCATATTCCAGCCAGGCGGATCCCGGAGTGCTGGTCAGGATGACGGCCAGCAGCGCCAGCGGGATCTGATCCCGCACCTTAAGCTCAAGGACAACGAAGCCCGGCGTCGTCTTGTGCGAGCGCCCCCTCAGGATGATCCAGGCCACCTGGGCATTCGATTTCAAGACGTCGAAAACGACCCGGAGGAAGAGCTTGGGCAGCAAATACCATTTCCGCAGCCGCGGCTTTTCGGGCCGCAGCGATGCCATGCCCCAGGAGGCAAAGACCGCGACGATGATGCCGAGGATGAGCTGGCCGAGCGTGAAGCCGTTCAGCAGCAGCCACATCAGGATCAGGCTTAGCGCCAGGAGCGGATAGGGCAGCATCACGGACCTCCCGCTTTTGCGGGCGCAACTACCGCATTGCGAACCGCATCGACATAGACATTCGGGTCGCTGAGCGTGCGGATGGTCGCATCCATATATTGCATGACGGGGCCAGCCCAGATGGTCAGCGCCAGCGTCAATGCGAGCAGGCCCATGACCGGGAATATCTCGATGACAAGCACACGGGGAACCGTGCCCTCCAGCGAACTCCAGAATGTACGTATGCCAGCGCGTGTCATGGCAATCAGGGCGGCAATGCCAGAGAGAATGACCAGCAGGATCAGCACCCATACCGCAGCGCTCGGCGGAATGCCGATCGCGCCGGTTCCCATCATGGCCGAGAGCATGGCGAACTTGGAGACGAAGCCGGAAAGAGGCGGCAGGCCGGCGAGCAGGATGCCGCAGGCGGCAAAGCAGATGCCGAGCATTGCCATGGTGCCGGGCATGGTCACGCCATCGCCTTCCGCCGGCTCCTTCTCCTCGGCATCGCCATAGGCCTCCATCGTGACGGCAAGAACGCTGGCGCCGGCATCCTGCCCGCGCTCGACGAGCTCGATCAGCATGAAGAAGGCGCTGATCGTCAGTGTCGAACTGACGAGATACATCAGCGCGCCGGACGAGATGGAGCCATCATTGATGCCGATTACCATCAACAGCGTGCCGGAGGAAACCAGCACCGAGAAGCCGGCAAGCCGACCAAGCGCCTGCGACGCCAGCACACCGACCGTTCCGAAGATCAACGTCGCCATGCCGCCATAGAGAAGCACGGTCGCGCCGAAACCGGCGGAGGGGCCGGCGCTGAACAGCAGCATGGTCAGCCGCAGGATGACGTAGATGCCGAGCTTGCTGAGGATCGCGAATACGCCCGCAACCGGCGCGGAAGCCGCGCTATAAGCCGTCGGCAACCAGAAGCAGAGCGGCCACATGCCGGCCTTGATGAGGAATGCGATGCCGAGCACGCCGGCGCCCGCCTGCATCAGCATGCGGCGATCGGCCGACATTTCCGGGATGCGCACGGCAAGATCCGCCATGTTCAGCGTTCCTGCCGTGCCATAGATCAGGCTGACACCGATCAGGAAGAGCAGTGCCGCCGCCAGATTGACAGCTATGTAGTGCATGCCCGCCTTGACGCGCAGCGGCCCGGAGCCGTGCAGCAGAAGGCCGTAGGATGCCGCCAGCATGACCTCGAAGAAGACGAAGAGGTTGAAGAGGTCGCCGGTCAGGAACGCGCCGTTGACGCCCATCAGCAGCAGCTGGAACATGGTGTGGAAATGCGCGCCGACCGCGTGCCAGCGCGCCAGCGAGAATATCAACGCGGCGACGGCAACGATGGATGTCAGCAGCAGCATGAGTGCCGATAATCCGTCAAGCACCAACACGATTCCGAAAGGCGCGCTCCAGTTTCCAAGAAGATAGGCGCGCTCCAGCCCAGGCGATCCGCCCTCCGCACGGAAGAGCGCAAGCGCGATGCCTACCAGCAGGAGCGTTGCCGCCAGACCGATGAGTGCCTTCAGCGTGCGCGAACGCTCGTCGATGAACACGAGCAGCGCGCCCGCAATCAGCGGAACGAGGATCGGCGCGATGATGAGATGATGCGACCAGCCTGTCATTTGCGGTCACTCCGTCCGTCGACGTGGTCCGTACCGGTCAGGCCGCGCGAGGCAAGCAGCACGACGAGGAACAAGGCCGTCGTCGCAAAGCCGATAACGATTGCCGTCAGCACCAGGGCCTGCGGCACCGGATCGGCCAAGACGCGCGTTGCCGTACCATCGCCGAGCAGCGGCGGCACATTTGTCTTCACGCCGCCGACGCCGAAGATGAAGAGATTGACGGCATAGGAGAGCAGCGACAGCCCGATGATGACCTGGTAGGTGCGCGGGCGCAGGATCAGCCAGACGCCGCAAGCCGTCATCACACCGATCGCAATGGACAAGATGAGTTCCATCAATCCCCCTTTGCCTTGTCGGCATCGAGCGCCCGCAGGCGATTGATACGGATCGACTGGTGCGCAAGCGCGACGAGGATCAGAACCGTGGATCCCACGACGAGCAGGAAAACGCCTAGATCGAAGAGCAGCGCGCTTGCCGCCGGCACCTTGCCGATCAACGGTAGGTCCAGATACTGGAAATGCGAGGTGAGGAACGGATAGCCGAAGAACCAGGCACCGATACCCGTCGCCGTCGCGATTAAGAGCCCCGCTCCCATCCACCGCAGCGGCAGAATGCGGATGCGATCCTCCGCCCAGCGTGTGCCGCCGGCCAGATATTGCAGCAGGAAGGCGATCGAGAGTGTCAAGCCGGCGGAGAAGCCACCGCCCGGCGCGTCATGCCCCCGCATGAAGATATAGACCGACAGGGCGATCACGAAAGGGAACATCCACTGCATGATCACGGACGGCACGAGCAGATAGTCGCGCACGGTATCGCCGGCCGAACGCTCCGGCCGTTCTTCGTCGAAACGGTTCTGGATCCGCTGCTGCTCCGGCATCTCCATGCTGTCGGGCGCGGGGCGGAAACGACGCAGCAGCGCATAGACGGTCAAGGCGACGACGCCGAGGACGGCGATCTCGCCCAACGTATCGAAGCCACGGAAATCGACCAGGATGACGTTGACGACGTTGCGGCCGCCGCCCTTCGAATAGGCGTTTTCGAGGAAATAATTCGCGATGGCGTCCGGCACCGGCATGGTCATGACAGCATAGGAAATGAACATCATGCCGACGCCGCAGATGACGGCCAGGGCCAGATCGCGGAAGCGGCGGAAGCGGGCGCGCAGATCGACCGTATCGTCGATCCCCTCCGTTCGCTTCGGCAGCCAGCGCAAGCCCAGCAGGATGAGAACCGTCGTGACGATCTCGACGAGAAGCTGAGTAATCGCGAGATCCGGCGCCGACAGCCAGATGAAGGTCATGCAGACGATTAACCCGACCCCGCCCAGCATCACCAAGGCAGCAAGCCGGTGATATTTGGCAAAGAAGGCGGTACCGATCGCAAGGCAAATGCCGATCGCCCAGACCGCGGCGAAGACCGGATCGGCGCCCAGGAAGGAAAAATGCTTCGCTTCGAAACCGGACAGGTAAAGCGGCAGCAGGCCGGCAGCAAACCCTGTCACGACGACCCAGCGAAGCTGCGGCTGCAGCTTGCGCGTGCCGATCCGTTTTTCGGCGGTTCTCGCCCAATGCCAGGAAACCTCGACCAGCACTCGCTCGAAGATTCGCTGCCCTTTCAGGCGGCGGAAGATGGGCGGGCCGTCGTCACATCGCGACAGGTAATCCTTGCAGGCGAAATAGAACACCGTCCCGCCGACCAATGCGATGATGCTCATGATAACAGGCAGATTGAAGCCGTGCCAGAGCGAGAGGCTGTATTGTGGCGTATCGGCATTGAGGACGCTGACAACGGCCGCATGCAGGAAGGGTGCTACCGAAAGCGCCGGAACGATGCCGACGACCAGGCACACGACGACTAGCAGTTCGATCGGGAAGCGCATCCAGCGCGGCGGCTCATGCGGCTTGGCAATCGGCAGATCGGTCGGCGCTGGCCCGAAGAATACCGTCTGGATGAAGCGCAGCGAATAGGCAACGCTGAAGGCGCTTGCGAGCGTCGCGACATAGGGAAGCATGCGATCGAGGATGGAATCGGCATGGGTTTCGATCGCTTCGGCGAAGAACATTTCCTTCGACAGGAAGCCATTGAGCAGCGGAACACCTGCCATGGCGGCACTCGCAACGATCGCCAGCGCCCCGGTGAACGGCATATAGCGGAACAGGCCGCTCAGACGGCGCATGTCACGCGTGCCGGTCTCGTGATCGATGATGCCGGCCGCCATGAACAGCGACGCCTTGAAGGTCGCATGGTTCACCATATGGAAGATGGCGGCAACCGTCGCAAGCGGGCTGCCGAGGCTGAGCAAGGTGGTGATAAGACCGAGATGGCTGATCGTCGAATAGGCGAGCAGCCCTTTGAGATCCTGCTGGAACATTGCGAAATAGGCGCCGAGCAGCAGCGTTATGATGCCGGCGACCCCGACGATGTAGAACCACTCGTTGGTGCCGGCGAGAACCGGCCAGAAGCGCGCCAGCAGGAAAACGCCTGCCTTCACCAGTGTCGCCGAATGCAGATAGGCAGAAACCGGCGTCGGCGCCGCCATCGCGTTCGGAAGCCAGAAATGGAAGGGGAACTGCGCGCTCTTCGTCAGCGCGCCGAGCAGGATGAGTATCAGCGCAGGCAGATAGAGTGGATGGTTACGGATGATATCGCCCGAGGCCAGGATCTTATCCAGATCGTAGCTCCCGACGATATGGCCGAGCAGGATCAGCCCGATCAGCAGGCAGAACCCACCGATCCCCGTGATCGTCAGCGCCATGCGGGCGCCGTCGCGGGCGGCGGCGGTGTTGTGCCAATAGCTGATCAGCAGGAAGGAGAAGATGCTGGTCAGCTCCCAGAATATCGAAAGCAGAATGACATTGCCCGACAGCACGATGCCGAGCATCGCCCCCATGAAAGCGAGCAGGAAGGAGAAGAAGCGGGGGACCGGGTCCTCTTCCGACATGTAGTAGCGGGCATAGACGATGACGAGGAAGCCGATGGCGGTGATGACGAGCGAAAACAGCCAGGCAAAGCCATCTAGTCTGAGGCTGAAATCAAGCCCAAGCTGCGGCAGCCATTCTATGCTATAGCGGACGACGCCACCGTCCTTGACGGCAGGATAGAAGCTTGCGGAAATCAACAGCGCCAGAAATGTGACAGCCCCGGCGATCCAGGCTGGGCCACGCCGCGACTGCGTGCGCAAGAGACATACGGAAAGAAGACTTCCGATAAACGGCAGAGCCAAAAGTGCTAGAATAAAGATAGGCTCGCCAGTTATCCCAAAACGTCATTCCTTCGCTTGGCCGGATCACGCCAGACTGCCACGGCGGCAAAACCCCTAGAAATCCGGTATATTATGTCCTATATGATAGATATCGCCCAATATGGGCAGCTTCAAACCCTGCGTCAAGGTAAGATGGCGATGATTTTGACACCAGCGCTCTGCCGGGCAGCCCGCGGCTTCCTCGATTGGACGCAGATGGACCTTGCCGATCGCTCCGGCGTATCGCGCAGCACGATCCGCGACTATGAAGGCAACCGCCATAGCCTGCATCGGGCGACAGAGGCGCAGTTGCGCCTGGCGCTCGAGACGGGAGGAATCGCCTTCTTCCGGATCGAAGGACATGAGATCGGCATTTGTACGAAGGCCCTTGCCGCCGAAACGCCAGCGCAGACCCATACGGAAAGCTGCGAGATCCTTTCCAGCGCCGGCGAAAGAAACCGGACGCCGCCTAAGCCGGAACAATAGTGCCGGATAGAGCTGGGCGCGGCCGATACAACTTCCGACCATAAAGTCGCTTTTGCAAACCGGAATGAAGCCTCTGGCTGGCACCCTGCGTCACATCGCCGGCGGTCGATAAATATCCGCTCGCGAGAAGGTGAACGGAAAGGCCCTCAATTCAGCCATATTCCGACTGATTACCGCATCCGCGCCGTACCCCCAAGACGACCGGAGAAACCCATGTCCGATACTACAGCAATCACAGCAGACCCGCCCACCACCCGCTACCGATCGTCGCAACGGCTCCTGCATTGGCTCATGGCCATTGTCATCATTTCAGCGCTCGTCATCGGCCTTTATTGTTCCTACCTCACACCGGGCTTACCGCTGCGTCGCGCCCTCCTCGACGTACACAAGTCCCTCGGCATGACGGCGCTTTTCCTCATCGCCATCCGCCTGCCGCTCAGGCTTTCGCTGGGTGAACCTGCCTATCAACGGCCGCTTGGCATCTTCAATCACCTTGCCGCCCGCGGCGCGCATATCCTGCTCTATGCCTTGATGATCCTGATGCCGCTTGCAGGCTACACTACATCCGCTGCCGGCGGCCATGACCTGCCATGGTTCGGCCTCTTCCAATGGCCCAACCTGCTGCCGCTCGACAAGGGCGTGGAGAGAGCCGCCGCAGAGATCCACGGATATGGCGCCTACTGCCTGTATGCTATCGTCAGCCTGCATATCCTGGCAGCCTTCTGGCACCATTTCGTCCGCAAGGATGAGGTCCTGAAGAGAATGTTGTTCTGATTCAACTCTTTGTGACGCAAACAATGCGCCACCATTGCAGAGGCGGCTCAGATCTTCGCCGCCTCCAGATTGCCACATATCTCGAACAACAGCGCGCGCACCCAACGATGGCCGGGATCGCGGTGGGTGCGTTCGTGCCAGACGGCGAGCTTGGTGAAACCCGGTATATCGACGGGAGGCTCACGCAGGGCGAGACCTTTTGCGTTTTGAGCCAGCCGCCTGGGAACGGTGGCCACCAGATCGGTCGTGCGCAAAATCTCGGCAAGAACGAGGAAGCTCGTAACCGTCAGCGCAACGTGACGCCGACGACCGATCTTGGCCAGGGCATCATCCGTCACGCCCCAAAAGCGCTCGCCGGCATAGGAGACCAGCACATGCTCAAGAGCACAGAAGCGATCAATGGAAAGCCGCTCCTTCCGCGCATCGGGGTGATTGCTCCGCAGTGCACAGACATAGGTCTCATCGAATAGCCGCCGCGCATGAAGCTCCGGTAGGGCAGTCTCCGGGGTCATCAATGCGAGATCGAGATCGCCGCTTTCGAACTGCGTCTGCACGCGATCGTCCTCGACCGGACGAATGGCAACGCGAATACCGGGCGCTGACGGTCTCATCTTCGCCAGGAACGGCACGACGACGGCTTGGAGGGCATAGTCGGTCGCTGCAATCGAGAGCGTGAACCTGGCAGTGGCAGGATCGAACGCTGTAGGCTGCAGAAGAGCCCCGACATCGGCAAGGATCTGTTTGAGCGGTCCTGCGAGTTCCGTTGCACGCAGCGTCGGCACAATCCCGCGCCGGGTACGGACGAACAGAGGGTCGTCGAAGCTCTCGCGCAGGCGCGTCAGCATGCCGCTCACGGCAGGCTGAGTGAAGCCAAGGCGCTCGGCCGCACGCGTGACGCTGCGCTCATCCAGCAGGGCATCGAGCGTGCGCAGGAGATTGAGGTCGAGAGCTCTGATATCTTTCATCGTTATAGGTGTGATCATGCATCGCTATTTGCGTTATGTCTGCAGATTTCCCATCATCAAGCAAGTTGAAAACTGCAATTTCCCGGCATGCGCCGGCCCATACTCAGGAGAGCATCATGAACGAAATCATCTGGCCGAAGGGCTATATTCCGGGCTTTACGGAGAACTTCGTATCGAATGAAGTCATCGTGGCGGGCCTTTCCGCGGAAGAAATCTGGCCCTTTCTCGCCTATGCTCCGCGCTGGCCGAGCTATTATGCCAATTCCGCCAACATCCGTTTCCATGACGGCGGGGGACCGGAGCTCCAGGAAGGCGTCCGCTTCTACTTCGAGACATTCGGCTTCCCGGTCGAAGCGCAGTGCGCCGAATATGTTCCACCAGCCAATGGTCAGCCCGGCCGCGTCGCCTGGCATGGCTGGGCCGGAGAGGAAGGCAGCGAAAGCCGCCTGGACGTCCACCACGCATGGCTGGTTGAAGATCTGTCCGAGGGCCGGGTGCGCATCCTCACCCAGGAAACTCAGAAAGGTAAGCCGGCCGCCGAGCTCGCCCGCGCCAAGCCCAATCCGATGATCAACGGTCATCAGGATTGGCTGGATGGCCTGGTTGGCGCTGCACGTGATGCAAAAGAACAGAAGTGATGAGGGCCACCCCCGTCATATGCCGCTTTCACCCAATTTCCATGGCCTTCGGGTTGTCAGCGATGGCATTCCGGCGGCCGACGCTCGCATGATCCGCCGATCTGTTTAAGAGGCAGCTCCAAGCAGCAGGGACGAAGGCTGCCGTTCCCTCGCTTCAGCTTGATGGCTCCGGAGCCTGCCCGCAACATATTGTAATATTTTCTAACACGTCGCTATAATTCGTTCTGCTATGGACGGCCGAGGATATGATCTGCGAGATTTTCCTTCGAAAGTCATCGATCGCTGGTTGCTCTCGGCCCATCTCCCAGCCCTTTCAGGCAGCGTAAGGTTTGCTCCGGCACGCGGATAACGGGCGAAGGATCGAGATCTACAAACATGGTTGCGCGCATGAGGACTGTTGAGCCTTCACATCATATTCTCGTCGTCGAAGACGATGACGAGATTGCAGTCATGTTGGTCGAGCTAATCAAGGATCATGGCTTGCGCGCTTCGCCCGTGCGAAGCGGCACGGAGATGGACAAGATGCTGCAAAGGCATCCGTTCGATCTCGTGATCCTCGACGCCATGCTGCCCGGAGAGGATGGTTTCAGCATCTGCCGGCGCCTGAGGTCGGCCGGAACGATCCCGATCCTGATGCTGACCGCGCTCACGGAGGATATCGATCGCATCATCGGCCTTGAGCTTGGAGCGGACGACTATGTCACCAAGCCGTTCAACCCGCGGGAGCTCGTCGCCAGGATCAAGGCGCTTCTTCGCAGAGCTTCGTATGGTGCAGAAACTTCGGAGCGAAAGCTGCTCACGAAGATGACCTTTGCAGGCTGGGCGCTCGATCCAAGAAGCAGGCGGATCGTGGACCCGGAGGGCGCCGAGGTGCTGATGACGACATCCGAATTCGATCTGCTGCTCGCCTTCTGTCACAATCCAAACCAGATCCTGACCCGTGAACAGCTGCTGTCGATGACACATGCCGGAACGGCCGGGCCGGTCGAGCGCAGCGTCGACGCGCAAATCAGTCGTCTTCGGCAAAAGATAGAACCAAATCTGAAGGAGCCGATCTTCATCAAGACCGTGCGGCTTGGGGGCTATCTTTTTGCCGCGAATGTCGAGTACCTGCCGTGAAGTGGCTATCCCGATCATCCGTCCGCACCCAGATCGCCATTCTCACCATTTTGCTTGCTACCATCGTCACGACCATAACGGCCGGCACCGAACCATTCGTTCGCAGCCGGTTCGACAAAGGCGTCGAAGTCGGACTTTTTGCAGGCCGCATCGAAACCATCGCCAAGGAGTTCGCGCTTTCGGCAGATGACGCTCAAAGAGACGCAATCCTTTCAAGGTTCAGGGCACAAGGCGTCAATGTCTGGAGAGTGACGGGTGAACAGGCAGCCGGTTCATCGATCACTATACAGGACATTCCCACCGCCGTGCGTCGGCTGCTCGATTACAATCTCTTTCTCGATCCTTACGGCTTCATGGGCTGGAACAATCCGAAGACCTTGACGGTCAAGGCCGGAGACAGCAGCCTGGTATTTGCCTTGCCCGAGTTTTCCACGACACGATGGGTTCTCCCGGCCGTCGTCGGCAATCTCGTCCTGATTGTCATACCTGCGGCTATTCTGGCAGTCCTGACCGCGTGGCTGATAGGAAGACCGATCGTCAATCTGGCAAAGGCAGCCGAAGGTGTGCGCTCCGATGACGAGCTTGACGAACCTTTCGACGTTCGTGGCTCGGCCGAGCTGCGGAGCCTCGCAACATCGCTCAACCTCATGCGCAAACGCATCCGTGAGCTGGTGGCCGGACGCACCCGCATGTTGACATCCATCAGCCATGACCTGCGCACACCCTTGACGCGGCTCAGAATGCGCACCGAGCGTTGCGAGCAGGCGGAATTGCGGCAACAAATGCTGAGGGACATTGATGTGCTTTCCAGCATGATCAACGAAAGCCTCGCCTATCTCGGCGGCGAGGTCGAGGCGTTGAAGAAAGTCGAGCTGTCCAGCCTTCTGCAAACCGTAACCGATGACTTTGCCGATACCGGCATTGAGGTTACGTTCGCTGGACCGCGGCGCTTGCCCTATGTTTGCCGCCCGCGCGCGCTATCAAGAGCCATATCGAACCTGATCGACAACGCCTCTCGCCATGCCGGCCGCATCGATCTCACACTTGCTCAGGAAGAGGACGGCTCGGTCATCATCACGGTTGCCGATGACGGTCCCGGCATCGCCGACGACTTGAAGCCAAAGGTCATGGAGCCCTTCTTCAAGGCCGACAAGGCGCGTTCGCCGAGCAGGAATGGCGGCGGTTTCGGCCTCGGGCTTTCCATTGCACATGGAATCATCACCGTCGGCCATCGAGGCAGCTTTGAATTGCGCGACAGCAAGCCGAGCGGCTTGGCCGTTGTGATACGCCTGCCTGCCAATTCCGGCATCGGCAATGCAGCAACATTTTCATAAAAATCCGAACACAATGCAACGAGGGCAAACTTTACAAGGAGATCGCAAAAACACTCCAGGAGCTCTCCATGAAGTCCCTTCCCGCATGCCTTGCGTTGGCGGCCATTTCCCTTGCCGCAGCAGGCTGCGCCACTTCCGAACCGATGGTCTATCAGGGCCTCGCATCCGCGGCGCAACTGAGACCTGATCCGGGCGACAGTTCCGGACGGGCACCGTTCAGCTACAAGGTGGTCGTGAACTGGAACCAGTATGACAAGATCATCGTCGAGCCTGTCAGCATCTATCGAGGCAAGGACAGCCAGTTCGCAAACATGTCCGAAGACGACAAACAGAAACTCGCCCGCTATATGCACGACAAGTTCAGCAGTGTGCTCGCCCAACGCTACTCGATGGTGGCCACGCCAGGCCCCAGCACGTTGCGCCTGCGCTTGACGCTTGCCGGCGCGGAAACAACCAATCCGGTGCTCGGTCCGGTCTCACATGTCGATATCGCCGGCGGCGTCTACAATACCGTCCAGGCGGCGCGCGGAAAACAGGGATCGATGACCGGCTCTGCGACCTATGCGATCGAGATCTATGATTCAACATCCAACCGCCTCCTGCTTGCCTATGTCGCCAAGCAATATCCGGGCGCACTCAATCTTGGAGCGTCATTCGGAAGTCTGAAGGCCTCCTATGTCGCAATAGACAAGGGCGCTGCCGATCTTCTGACCCGAACGAGGTAGATGACTGCAGGGTCGCAGGATGTGTATGACCCAACGAGACAGGAGCGAAAGGCAATGTATATGCACTGCCTTTCACCCGTCATAGACGTTCTCAGCCGCGGTCGTGAACCACGCCGACGATCTCGCCAGAACGCGAAACGCTCACCAGCAAGTCGTCTCCGTCTCTCCATGCTCGGACCAGATAGCGTGGTCCGACATCCTGCACATCCTTGACCCGATATCCCCGACGCACCAGGAGACGGATGACATCAGACGGGCCGAAATCGTCGGAGTTCTGACCCCATTCGCGACGTTCTTCGTGGCGGCGGTTCCATCGCTGGAGAAAATCAGCTTCCGGCTGACCTTCTCCCGGAGAATAAGTTGGCGATTGGTCTTCATAGAATACGACCTGGGCATAACAGGAGCTAACAGTGCCAATGGCAGCCGCCGTTGCCGCCATCATCGTCAGTGCCACGTAGTAGATCTTCATTGCTTGATCCTCTTGCTTCGCCGCCGCAAGCGCAACGCGATGCAAGTTGCCTGCGAGCGACCTCGCCAGTATGGCCAGTTCCGTTTTCGGCGGTGCATTTTTTTGTTGAGAAATATTGCGACCGGCCAAACAGGCCATCGCATCGCTTGGCCAACCGGCCGCCGCGCCATCGAAATACAAGGGAGCGGCGGCCGAGGGAGATGAGATCAACCGCAGAAAGGTTCGGTGCTTGGCGGATCAGGCACGAAGATCATAGGAACACGCATGATCCAACCCGTGTCTACCTGCCGCGCGAGATATGTGCTGCCAGGTCAAGGCAACGGCAGGCGTAACCCCATTCGTTGTCGTACCAGGCAACGAGCTTCGTCATCCCGCCCTCGATCTGCATGCCGGCAAGCCCATCGACGATCGAAGAATGAGGATTGCCGCGCATGTCGGTCGAGACGACGGGCTCGTCGCAATAGGCCAGAATGCCCTTCATCGCGCTCGCCGCCTTCTCACGGATCATGGCGCAGATGTCCTTGTAGGAGACTTTTTCCCTGAGCCGGCAGGTAAGATCGATCATCGATACGTCCGATACCGGCACGCGCACCGCCATGCCGTTGATCCGCCCATTCAGTTCGGGCACCACCTTGCCGACCATGCGCGCCGCACCCGTCGTTGCCGGGATGATATTCTCAAGGATGCCGCGCCCGAAGCGCCAGTCCTTGCGCGCCACACCATCGACCGTGTTCTGGCTCGATGTCGTGGCGTGAACCGTCAGCATCAGCGCTTCTTCGAGGCCGAAAGCGTCGTTCAACGCCTTGGCGAGCGGGGCGACGCAATTGGTCGTGCAGGAGGCGTTCGAAACGATGCTTTCGCCGGCATAATTGTTCACGTTGACGCCCATCACAAAGACCGGTGTGCCGTCCTCGGGCGGCGCCGAGAGCAGTACCTTGCCGGCGCCGGCGGCAAGGTGCCCTTCCGCAACCTTGCTTGTCAGGAACAGGCCGGTCGATTCGATGACGACATCGACGCCCACCTCACCCCACCCGATCGCACCCGGCTCCCTTTCGCTGAAAGCCCTGACCTTGGCGCCATTGATATCGAGCGCACTGTCGGCAGCAACTATGCTGCCCCCGAAACCACCATGTACGCTGTCATACTTGAGGAGATAAGCGAGATGATCGATTGGCAACAGGTCATTGATCGCGACGATTTCGATGTCGTCGCGCACCATCGCAGCCCGCAGAACGGTCCGGCCGGTGCGGCCGAAGCCGTTAATGCCCACGCGGATTTTGTCAGTCATCGATTGTCCCTTTTATCGAGGTGGAGAGGAGGCGCGCTTCCGCTCGCCTCAGAGCGCTGCAGGACGTGCACGCCTATCCATTACCCATTGACTGGAGAGGGATTGCTTTCCGTGCCGCTGATTTTTAGACTACTTCGCACAAAAATAATCCGCAACGAATTTATTGCGATACGGTACAAAAATGAAAGAGAAGTCCGCCCGCGGGCGCCCACGTCAATATGATGCCAAGGCTGCGCTCGGCGCCGCATTGCTCGAATTCCGGCGTCGCGGCTACACCGGCACATCGCTCGACCACCTCTCGGAAGCGACGAAGATGGCTCGGCCGAGCCTTTATGCCGCCTTCGGCAACAAGCGTGCCATTTATCTCAGGGCAGTCGCGCAATATGTCGAGGACAGTGCTGAACGCCGAGACGGTGCCCTCTTCGACGAACCCTTGCTCGCAACGGCGCTCGATCGCTACTTCGTGGAACTCGTCGCCATCTATTCGGAGGGTGACGATCGCCCACTCGGCTGCCCCATGCTCAGCGTCATCACCGGCGAGGCGACAGCCGATCCTGTGATCGGCGCGGAACTATTTGCCGCACTCGGACGCACGGACGCACGGTTCCGTGATCGGATTGTGGCGGCGCGCGATGACGCCCAGTTGCCGCCCGCAACCGATATCGATGCCGTCGCCGAAATGCTCTCCGCCCTGCAGCACAGCCTTGCGCAGCGCGCTCGCGCCGGCACAACCCGGCTGGAACTCGAACGCATCGCGCGCAACAGCGTTGCATTGATCCTCAAAGCCGCAGGCGCCACCACGGCGCCATAGGCACCCGGGGACTACTCTATTTCGGTCTCGAAAGGATGAAATCGCTCCGAGCGAACGGCAGCAAGGATCAACCGGCCATCAGGTCCAGTTGCGGTTCACCGATCTCCACCGCATGACCGTCAGGATCATAGAAGCGGAACACGCGCTGCCCCCATTCCTGTTTTTCGACGGGATGAATGAGATTGACATGCGGCGCTATCGCCTGGAACGCCGCATCCACGTCCTCATGTTCGAAATAGAGAAGGATGTTTCGCCGCCCATAGGGTTCGGATGCTTCGCTGCTTTTCCTCCAGACCGTTTGCTCCAGCGATTTTCCATCATGAATCGCAAAGCCTGTTTCAAACAGCACGAAGTTGCCGAAGTCATTCAAGATCTTGAGGCCCAACAGGTCACCGTAGAACGCCTTCGAACGCTCGATATCGCTGACGAAGGGGATTGGATTTACGAAACGCATTGCCCAGACCTGTTCGATTTTAGGGGAAACGAAGCAAACGAAAAACAACCTTCAAACTGCTTCACTATATCTGAGAACCGGATGCTGGTATCTGGCAAATGATTTTCATCTCGTCTCGCAATCGGAGGGCTGTCCATGACAGAAACCGCACGAACCATGATCGTCATGGACTCGGGAGTATCCCGCTTTCAATTGCGCGCCGGCGCATTGATCCGCCACGGCGATCATATCCTCATTCACCGCGCGCTCACAGATAACTTCTGGTCTTTGCCCGGCGGCAGGGTGGAGTTTCATGAGGCGGGCGCCGAGACGCTTGCCCGCGAGATCGAAGAGGAAATCGGCTGTAAGGCCACGGTTGGCCCCCTGCGCTTCATCATCGAGAATTTCTTCGAGTATGCCGGACGACGAGTTCACGAACTCGGCTTCTACTATGAGGCGGAGCTACTGCAGCCATTTCCATTTCACGAAACCGAAGTCGTGCATCGGGTGAAGGACGGCAGTGCCGACCTCGAATTTCGCTGGGCACCTTCCACGCTGGTCGGGCTCGACCGGTTCGACCTGGTGCCAGCTCCCATACGCAACCTCATCGCCACCAATCCCGCCGGCATTCAGCATTTCGTGCGGCGCGACGCAGCCTGACTCCCGATCGTCTGCATCAATTGCAACAGCAATGGAATAGCTTCATAAGAACTCCGGCATCCTTGCTGGGTTTCCGACGGGCTCGAATTGTCAGGTTATCATCCAATGTCGCGCATCGCCATTTTGGGAAATGCAGGCGGTGGGAAATCCACCCTCGCCCGCAAATTGGGCGAGCGCCATGCGATCCCTCATTTCGAGATCGACCGGCTGCTCTGGCAGGAAGGCTGGGTTCCGGCACCACTTGAAGCCTATGTCGAGCAGCATGGACGGATCCTATCAGGTGAGAATTGGGTCATCGATGGCCTGGGGCACAAGAATTCGATCCCGGCACGGATAGATCGCGCGACCGAAATCATCCTCATCGATATGCCGCTCTGGATGCATTTCTGGCTTGCGGCAGAGCGGCAGATCGCCTGGCAGTCAGGCAAGCTCGAAAACACGCCCGGTGGACTTTCCGCCATGCCACCGACGCGAGATTTGTTCCGGACCATATGGGAGATCGAGCAAGACTGGATGCCCGGTATTCGCCGCCTGTGCGCGGAAGCCAAAAATGCCGGCAAAGCGCTGACACGGCTCGGCAGTGCCGATGAGCTGGATGCGTTTACGCAGGAATTGAAGTGAACTGCGAACTCAATGACTATTCAGGTAAGCGGCAGTCGCGAGAACGACGACCGTAAAACCATTCCAAAAGATCAGCGATCTTTGAGATTATCTTCTTTGCTTTGATAACCAAGGGCTTTTAGCCTTGCCTCAACCCATAAGAGCCATTTGCATCACCAAGGCTCGGACACGGCAGGCAACGGCATTGCGGTCCGAAAACAAAGACGAGCTTCGAAGAGGAAACCTCATTGCCCCGCCATACCACGCCGACTGGCTCCGACGCATCGCTTCCAACGCTTGATCTGTCGCGCCTTTACGCTTCGCCGGCAGAGCATCGGGCCTTTATCGCGGAGCTTCGCGCGGTGCTTTACGATCACGGCTTCTTCTATCTGACGGGGCACGGCGTCGATCCCAAGCTGATTGCCGACGTGGTAGCCACGGCCAAGCGTTTCTTCGCGCTGCCGATGGAAGAAAAGCTCAAGATCGAGATGGTCAAGTCGCCGCATTTCCGTGGCTACAATCGCGCCGGCCAGGAGCGTACCCGCGGCGAACAGGATTGGCGCGAGCAGCTCGACATCAACACCGAAAGCACACCCTTCGAGATCGGCCCGGATACGCCGACCTGGCGGCGCCTGCAGGGACCGAACCAATGGCCGGAGGCATTGCCCGAACTCAAGCCTCTGCTGCTTGCCTATCAAGCCGAGGTGACGCGCATCGGTATCGATGTGCTGAAGGCAATCGCCGCGGCTCTCGGCCAGCAGGAAAACGTCTTCGCCGATATCTACGAGCCGCAGGCCTCGCAGCTTCTGAAGATCATCCGCTATCCGGGCCGCGACGTTGCCGAAACGGACCAGGGCGTCGGCGCTCACAAGGATGGCGGCTTCGTCACCGTGCTGCTGCAGGACACCACGCCCGGCCTGCGCGTGCGCACGGAAGACGGCGTCTGGATCGACGCACCGCCTGTGCCGGGCACCTTCGTCATCAATACCGGCGAATTGCTTGAGCTTGCGACGAACGGCTTCGTCCGCGCCGACGTGCATGACGTCATCGCACCGCCTGCCGGCGTCGAGCGCTTCTCCGTCGCCTTCTTCCTGGGATCCCGGCCAGATGCGACGATCCCCGTCATCGAGCTGCCGGAGGAGCTGAAGCGATCGGAGCGCGGCATCTCGGTCGACCCTTTGAACCCGATCTTCCGTGAAGTCGGCCAGAACCAGCTGAAGAGCCGGCTGCGCTCCCACCCGGATGTTGCCCGTGCTCACTATGCCGATCTCCTGGCATCGGAACAATCGGTTTAGGCCGGATCCCGTCAAGATTTAGGCGAGATCGCTACATCGGTCGCCTCGTCTTGAGGCTAGCCCCTAGTGCTGGCTATCCGGCACGACGACACGCATGCCGTCGACGACGTTGCTTGCAAGGATCTGACAGCTCAAGCGGCTGTTCGGCGCCGGCTCCATCACGAATTCGATCATCGTCGCCTCTTCTTCGGAAGGCGGCGGCAGGAGGTCGAGATGAGGTTGTTCGATGTAGCAATGACAGGTACCACAGGCCAGGGCGCCGCCGCATTGCGCCACGATGCCGTCGATGCCGCTCCTGACGGCCACAGCCATCAGAGTCTCGCCCTCCTGCGCCTCAACGCGCGTCTCGCGACCAGCGGAATCGATGAACACGATTTCACACATTGCATTCTCCATGTTTTCGGCAAATCCGCTCAAGCGGCGACGAGTTTGATGTCGAGGCGTTCCGGGCCGCGCACCGACAACCCGCGTTTGTAGGCGGGATTGTCATCCAACAGCTCGATGGCGCGGGTACGGCGCAGGAGCGTCGAAAAAATGATCTCCATGTCCAGCCGCGCGAGATGATTGCCGAGACAGAAATGCGCGCCGCCGCCGAAAGCCAGATGGCGGTTGGGGGTACGCTCGACATTGAACACATCGGGTGAGCCAAATTGCTCCGGATCACGATTGGCCGCGCCATAGAGCAGGCCGATCTTCGTGCCCTTCGGGAGTGGCGTGCCCGCAATCGTCTTTTCTTCCGTCAGATAACGATGGAAGAACGGCAACGGCGACTCGAAGCGGAACATTTCCTGGATGGCAGTCGGCATCACCGCCGGAGTTTCGCGTAGCTTGTGCAGAGCATCGGGATATTGCATCAAAGCATGCATGCCGCTACCCAGCACATCGATGGTCGAGCCGTGTCCGGCCATGAGGATCAGCATGCAGGTGGAGACGAGCTCGTCTTCGGTCAGCTCGCCTGCAACATGCGCCTCGGTCAGCCGACAGAGAAGATCGTCGCGCGGATTGCGCACGCGTTCGGCGATGAGTTCCTTGAGGAGTTCGTAGAATTCCGTCGTCGCGCGTTCGGCGATTGCCTTGCGCTCGGCGCTGCGATCGACATCGAAATATTGCACGACCTCTTCCGACCACTTGCGCAACTGCCCGGCATATTCCTCCGGCACGCCGAGAACCGCGCCGATGATGTGGCCCGGAACTTGCGAGGCGAGATCTTCGACAAAATCGATCGTGCCCGCTTGCAGGAGACGGTCGAGCAGGCGGTCGACGAAATCCTGTATCATGCCGCGCTGGCGCGCAACGAGTGCCGGGGTAAATTCGCGGAACACCTTGCGGCGCAGCCGGTCATGGATTTCGCCATCGGAATCCAGGAGGCTGAATTGCACGAAGCGCGAATGGTTCGGCATGTCGTGCCAATTCTGCCGAACCTTCTGCTCCTGTATCTCCTCCGGGGAAAGAAAGAATTCGAGCGAGCGCACGAGCGTCTTGTCACCGGCGGCAACGGCCACATCCTGATAGCGCGACAGCAGCCATATGTCGAAATGCTCGTAATAGACCGGACCGGGAGTGGCACGCAGCTCACGGTAGGCGGCATAGGGATCGTCAGTGAACGCTTGCGAGAGCGGATCGAATGCTGGGGTTGCCGTCGGCATGATCAGGACCTTTGTCCATTCTGGTTTATCGCCTTAGAATACAGCGGCGCGGGATGAAAAGACATGGATGCCAACCGCAGCCATATGGATAAAACTCTCATTCCCCAATAGGGTTAGGTCGCCATGACCGATCAAGCGACTTCACCAGAACCCCTCCCCCTCGACGACGTCTTCTTTCAGACTCCGGGCAAGTTGTCTCGTGCCTTTCCTTACACGCTTCTCGCCGCCGGGCGCCGGATCTGCATGCCAGCGGAAATGCCGATCGCCCACCGCTTCAATCATCACACCCTGATCCTTACTCTCAGCGGAAAAGGCCTGTTGCAGGTCAACGGGGTCTCCAGCCTGCTGCATGAGGGGACGATCGCCTGGCTGGACTCCTCGATGTTGTATTCGCATCGGTGCGAGCCGCGGCATGCGCACTGGTCCTATCTGTGGGTGGGGTTTGTCGGACATGGGCTCGACACCCTGTTTGACAGCCTTGGCGTGGTCGCCAATCCGGTTTTCGACATGAAGGCCGTGCACAATCTACAAGGCTTATTCGAGGGAATCCTCGGTGAAGTGGAAGGAAGAGGCTTCTTTGCCGACAGCCAGTGCTTCGCCTTGCTCGCCCAGTTGATCTCTTCATTGGTATCGGAGCAGGCCCACAATGGCGATGCAGGCGGCGCCGTTCAGCGCCTGCAGCGGGTCATGGAGGCAGTTCGAGCCGATCTGGCGCACGCCTGGACGGTGGCGGAGCTCGCGCCGGCCGCCAATCTCAGCCAGGCACAACTGTTCCGACGCTTCCGTCAGAGAACGGGAACGACGCCTATGGACTGGCTGCGGCACGAGCGCGTAAATACCGCCAAGCGGCTGCTGGTGGTAACGGATGAGCAGATCGGCAAGATCGCCGCCAGATGCGGCTACCCCGATCCATTCCATTTTGCCCGTGACTTCAAGAAGCTCGTGGGCGTCACGCCGAGCGAGTTTCGACGGCAGGGCGAGAACGAGAGACCACGCCGATCCTGAGGTGATTGAGTGCCTCTCAGCTTACGCTTGAAGAGGTATTTCATGACAGAACCATCTCGATTGGCTTGGGACATATGACGCGATAGAAGTCTGGCGTGCATGCCAGATTATCCGAAGCGCATGCCGCACTCTGGCAGGGGATTAAGAAGTGACGACCGAACAAAGCGTCCTGCGCATTTCCATCATCGTGACCTTCGTTCTGGCCGTCGCCGGTATCGTCTTCGGCATTCTCTCCGGCTCCTATGCGATCGTCTTTGACGGCGTCTACGCGCTCACCGATGCAAGCATGACGATCGTTGCATTGATCGTTTCCAATCTGATCATATCGTCAGCGACGAACACGACACCCGCCGGCAAATTCGCCAAGCATTTCACCATGGGCTTCTGGCACCTCGAGCCCATGGTGCTTGGCCTCAATGGCGTTCTCCTGACGGGAGCCGCGATCTATGCCCTGATCAACGCCATCGGCAGCATCATGGCCGGCGGCCGTCCTCTCTCTTTCGATCAAGCCATCATCTACGCGGTGCTGACCATGATCATCGCCGTCCTGATGGCGGCCTATGGCAACCGCGCAAACAAGATGCTCAGATCCAATTTCATCGCACTGGACGCCAAGGCCTGGATCATGACAGGCTGCCTGAGCGGCGCACTGCTACTCGCCTTCATCTTCGGCTTTTTCATTCAGGGAACAAGCCTGCAATGGATGTCGCCCTATGTCGATCCGGTCGCTCTGGCTCTCGTCTGCCTCATCGTCATTCCCATGCCGATCGGAACGATCAAGCAGGCATTCGCCGACATCCTGCTCGTGACACCTGCGGATCTTCGGGAACATGTTGATCGCGTCGCGACCGACATAGTTCGACGCTACGATTTCTTATCCTACCGCTCCTATGTCGCGCGGGTCGGCCGCGGCAAGCAGATCGAGCTCTACTTCATTGTTCCACCGGATGGACCGGCGAAGAAGCTGGAGGAATGGGACCATATCCGCGACCAGATCGGCGAAGCGATCGGCGACGAAGGGCCGGACCGCTGGCTGACGATCGCTTTTACGACGGACCCGGAATGGGCCGATTGAGCGGCCGCTACCCCCGCCAATCCTTGAACACCTCGGCGAGAAAATCGACGAAACTGCGCACCTTGCGATCCGACGTGGCACGTCTTGGAAAGAGCGCATTGAGCTCGATATCATCGGCACGCTGCCATTGTGGGAGAACCGCTTCGAGTTCGCCGCGCGCAAAGTGCTGCGCAGCGAGTTGAGGCGATACCAGCGCTATGCCTGCGCCGGCGACGGCCTGGCGGATGATGGTCGTTACCTCGTTCGACATCAGGATCGGCTTGACGACGACCTCGGCCACATTGCTGGCCTCATCGAGCAAGCGCACCGTCGCCAAAGATGTCCCGGCACCCATGATCATGATGGCATGCTCTCTGAGATCCTGTGGACGTTCCGGGCGGCCGAACCTGTCGAGATAGGCGGGGCTTGCGGCAAGATGAGCGCGAGACCGTCCGAGCGTGCGCACAGAATAGCCGGAATCGGTGAGCGGTCCGGTTCGCAGCGCCACGTCGAAGCCATGCTCGATCAGGTCGAGGGGATAGTTGTCGTAAGTCAGGGCCAGCTGCACCTTTTGATAGTGCTGGCGAAACTCGCCCAGCCTTGGCTCCACGACGCTCAGGCCGAGCGTATAAGGCATGAGGACGCGCAGCATTCCCTGCGGCTCGATGCGCACCGCGCGTGCAGTCTGATCCGCCTCCTCCAGGATCTCTTCCGCCCTGATGCAGCGCTCGTAATAGTCGCGCCCGGCATCCGTGACCGATACGCGCCGGGTCGTGCGGTACAACAATTGAACGCCGAGATCGTCCTCCAGCTGTTTCACGCGGCGGCTGACGCTCGTCAAAGGCAGCCGCATCTGCGTCGCAGCGGCCGTGAAACTGCCGCGTTCCACGACGCGCAGAAAAATCCGAATGCTCTCGAGGTCCATGACCATATTCTACCGTTTTCAGCAACAATATATCTTGAATTTACGCCATTCTCCTTATTCGTCCATATCGTTATGGCTACGCACATGACCGTGGCACCTCTTAATTCAACAAGACTATTCAGCTCTGTGGCACATGGGCTTGCGCTGCCGCCATGGCTGACGTGGCCGGCAGTGGGTTTCGCGCTACGAACGACAGCGGCGTCGCTCGTCGCGCTCTACATCGCCTTCCTGCTCAATCTCGACGATCCGAAATGGGCGCCGATGACGGTCTGGATCGTTGCTCAATCCAACCGTGGCATGAGCCTTTCAAAAGGCCAGTACAGAATTTTGGGCACGATCATCGGAGCCGTCGCCGCAGTAACGATGGTGGCGCTTTTCGCGCAGGTGCCGGAGCTGTTCATTCTATTCCTCGCCCTATGGCTTGGAGTGTGCACCGCGCTCGCCACCGGCTTGCGCAATTTCCGCTCCTACGGTGCCGTGTTGGCAGGATACACCGCGGCTATCATCGCCTTCGATTCCATCAGCTCACCGCTGGAGGTCTTCGACATTGCGGTGGCACGGGTGATCTACATCGCCCTCGGGATCATGACGGAAGCGGTTTTTACCACCGTCTTCGCGCCCGGCACGCCGCTGCAGGAGACCCAGAACCGTCTGGCGTCATATCTCCGCCAGGTCTCCGATCTCTGCGCGCGCGCATTGCGCGGCCAGGTCAACACTTCGGGTTTCCAGCGGCTGCTGACGGGCGCGTTGGAACTGGATGTCGCGGCAGAATATGCCGCGGCAAGCTCCCGTTCCGTGCGTAGCCGTTTTGGCCATTTGCGCGGTGCCACAGTCGCGATGCTGACCCAAATGGCGATCGCCCAATCTCTGCGCGAACATCTCGCAACGAGACGGGATCTCGATGAACCTCTCGTCGAGAAAACAGCTATGACGCTCGACACCATCTGCTCCGCATCATCGGTCGATCCTAATACTATTGCCGCATTGCGGGCAGATGTGCGGATTGCACTCTCCGAAACTGTCGTCACCTCCGGCCATGCGATCCCGCCTCGGCTTCTGATCCTGGATCACCTCGACAGGCTGCTCGAAGCCGTCCATGGCGCACTCACGCGCCAGGCCCTGTTCTCGGACGAGAAGGCCCCGTCCTCAAGGCTCAGGCTCTCCTTCCACGTCGATCATCGCGACGCTGTCCAAAACGGTATCCGCACCTTCGTCGCCATCCTCATCGGATCGTGGTTCTGGATCGCAACCGCCTGGCCATCCGGTCCGAGCTTCATTGTCATCCTCGGTGTCATCTGTGCCCTGTTTGCCACCCGGCCCAATCCGGTGGTCGGTGGGATGGGTTTCCTCAAAGGCGGACTCGTCGCGGTGATTGCGGCAGCGATCTGCAATTTCGCCGTCCTGCCGATGCTGTCAGATTTTACCGAGCTGGCCATCGTCATCGGCATCATCATGTTTGCAACGGGGCTCGCCATGCGCAACGTCCGCACTGCCGCCGTGGCAACGAGCTTTGCCTTCCTGTTTCTGGATCTGGTCGGCCCGGATAATACCAGCCGCGTCGATGCGGCTTCTTTCATGAACGGTGCCCTGGCGCTGATCCTCGGCGTCGGAGCGGGCGTGCTCGTCTTCACGCTTCTCTTTCCATCCAACCTGCCGGCAAAGAGACGACGCCTGCAGCGTGCCGCGCTGCGCGACCTGGCGGATATCGGCCAGTCTCCGGCCCATTGGACGAGAGAGCATTGGCTGAGCAGGACGGCCGACCGCCTGGCAGGCCAGGCCGCGACGAATGCTGGTGTCTCGCAAATACAGGCCGAGGAGGATCTGCGCGGAATGCTTGCCGCACTTACGATCGGCGAGGCTACGATCACGCTCGCCGAACTGGGAAGAGAACATCCTCTTCTGGCCAAACCACTGGATATCGTGCTGCGCCAGCTCGGCCGCGGCGATCCGGCCCGTCTCGCAAAAGTCTCGCGCGCCGCCGCCCGCCATCTGTCGTACCGGATCGATCAACCCGAGGCGCCCGCACGTCACACCGTGATCCGCGCCGCAACGCAGCTGGATGCCATAGCCTCGGCGGCAGCGAACCATGCCGATTACCTTCGTGGAAGGCGAGTTGCCTGAGCGTCAAGCCTTCTCGGTATCAGCAGCTGGGAGAGCCCCGTCCGATGGGCGCTTCCGCTGCCCTTGCCGGAGCACGAGGCTCTGAACGCTGGATGTAAGCGGCTTCTCCACATATCGGAATAGCATCAGCGCAAATAGAGCGGCGACAAGCGAAGCGAAGACGACGAATAGCCCAAGCGGCAGAGCCCCACCGATCAGCTTCGCCCAAACGGCCCGCATTGGCCTGAGGATAAAAGGATGCGCGAGGTAGAGACTATAGGAGGCGTCGCCCAAAGCGACGCCCCATAGGACAATCCGCTTGCGCGGCAGGACGGGACCAATTGCGGCCACCAGAACGAACAGGGCTGCGGGCAAGCCGCTCCGCAGAAATTGCGGCAAGGCCGCGTCGTCCCAAGGTGCGGAGACGTGTACGAAGCCGATGAGCCCGATGGCGATCAGCCCGAGTGCCGCCGCAGCACCGATCCTGACGCCGCGCCGAAAGATCAGGGCAACATAGACGCCGAACAGGAACTCCAGAATGATCGGGCTCGTCCAGAAAGCGATCTGAATATGGTTCGGATCAACGAGCCTCCCGACCAGCGCCATGCCGATCATCAGTACCGATAGCCAAACGACACCCGGCCTTATCGGCAACAGCAGCGCGGCGGCAAAGAACACATAGAACAGCATCTCGTAGTTCAGCGTCCAGGCCAGGGCGAGCACCGGCCTGATCTCATCCATCCCACGCCCGGAGGGAATGAAGAAATAGGATGCCAGGACATGCTGCAGAGAGCCGATGGGCACGGCGAGCAGCGAGGGCGCCACCAACGCGCCGAGCAGCAGGGTACTCGTCAGCAGCCAGTAAAGCGGGATCACGCGTGCGCAGCGCCGCAGGAAGAAGCGCAATGAAGCGCCGCTTTTGCCGAATTCGGCAGCAGCCGTATGCATCATGATGAAGCCGGAGAGGACGAAGAAAATATCGACTCCGAAACCAAGATTCCACGCGGAACCATCGACCGCCGCGCGCCCCGTCTCTGCGGCCAACGGCCCAGTCTCGTGCAGAGCGTGGGCGATGACGACGGAGGAGGCTGCGAGCGCGCGCAACACCTGAAGATTCTGGAGCATGTGAGCGGATTTGCCGGCATTGCTGCCCGCATCCCGTCCCTCAGGTATTTCCTTATAAAACCTCACCAGAAAGCTCAGCGAATATTGCCTTGGATCTCCATTTGGTATCCAAGACAATATAACAACTCGTCGCCGCATGCATAAATATGCATAAATCGGCAATCCTGCTTTAGATTATAGTTATTCTTCAGTTAATCTTTCAGACTTTAGGCAGGATAGGCCGTCGCCAGAATGATATGTGCCTGAATTTTGGCAGCAACGTCACCGCTACCGTGTCTGGCTTCGATCGCGGCGGCGGCATAGTCCGTTGCAGCCTGCAGCTTCCCCGCATCTCTGGCCTCGATTTCGTTGCGAAGCAGAGTCCCCTGACAATAAGCGACGGCCGGAAGACGCGGTGAGGATGCCCGGCTTTGTTCGGCTCTCGTTTCGATCACGATTTCGGAGAAACCCGCGCTCTCGAGATCGCCGCGAATCCGATCCACATCGTGGTAGCCGTGCGGAGTGCGCGCCAGAAAGCGTGGCGGATCGTTCGGAAAAATCCGTGCAAGCGCGTTCGTGACGTCATCCGCGAATATGTTCTCCTCGATGCGATCCCAGACGTTGAACAGGAAATATCCGCCGGGCTTCAGAACACGGTTTGCCTCGCGATAGGCCGAGATGCGGTCCGGAAAAAACATGGCGCCGAACTGGCAAAAGACGAGATCGAAGGACGCATTTTCGAAGGGCAGCGACTGAGCATCCGCCTGCCGCCAAGTGATGCGGCTGTCGGGAGCCTGCCGCGAAGCGGCGTAATCGAGCATCGGCTGGTTGAGGTCGGTGACGACATAGCTTGCGCCGGAGGATAGCTTCGGCGCCAATGCGCGGGTGACAGCGCCGGTGCCTGCAGCGATTTCCAACACCGCGCCAGGCCGTAAGGACGCTGCTCGTCGGGCGATATCTGCCGCGTAAGGCTCGAATATCAACGGCACCATATGGCGGTCGTAATTTTCCGGAATCGAGCCAGCGAATACCTTGTCTGCCTCCAACATCGCATCACCCGCTGCGCGCCTGATAAAGCGCAATATTAGCATAGCGCGGCAGACACGTCATTCAGGCTCTGAAGAGACCCAGTCGCACGGAACCGATCTGTTCAGCCCGCGTCGCCGCGCGCAAGCACGTCCAGAAGCTGGCTGGTATTATCGATCGAGAACTGCACACGCTCGCCTGGCCAGACCGACTCCGAATAGGAAATCGGCGTGCCCTTGAGATCGACGTCCACCTTTCTCGACACAGCCACCGGCTGAGACATGGACTGGCAGAGCTGCTTCGCCTCTTCGCTCGTCGGCAGACGGACGACGATATCGGTGCGCAGGCGGATATAGTCTGGGATGCCGTACTCGGCCAGAATGACGGTCACGCTTCGCCCGCTGCGCCGCGCCTCGTCAAAGCCCGGAAAGCGACGCACGGGATAATAGGCATGCGAATAGTTGATCGGCTCCTCGTCGGCAAAACCCCGGCGGACGATATGGTAGACGGGTTCGCCATAGGGAAGCCGCAAAGCCTCCGCGATCATCTCGGAGGCAGGAACCACCTCTTCATGAATGGCCTGGCCGAGCGGCTCCCTGCCCTGATCGAGCAGATTTTGGGAGAAGCGCGTGCGTTCGGACAGGCGGTAATCAAGGCGACTATCCCTGACAAAGGTTCCGCGCCCCTGCTCGACCAGCACGAGCCCCCGGCTTTCGAGACGGGAAATGGCGCGCCTAATGGTGTGTCGTCCGACGCCGAACCGCTCCATCAGGTCGGCTTCCGTCGGAAGCTGCGCCTTTGGTGACAGGCGACCGGTCAGGATATCCTCCGCAATATCGCTTTCGACCTGTTGCCATTGCCCGTGCAGCAATTTCTTCTCCATGCCTGCCTTCCGAATTCAACCATGTCATTCGAATGTCATATATCGGCTACAGCATCGATTTTCAATCTGTGCCCGATATCGGAAATCCAACAAACAGCAGTCAAAGTCAATTTCGCCATCGAGCTTTGGCGCTTAGCCACATTTCCCTTCATATGGGTGTCACTCGCCATCGTTAGGTAAATATCCGAATGTTTTATTAATCATTCGGATATTGAGGATAAGATGGTAGGACTTAATCGTCGTCAATTTATCGCGGGCACGACCGCAGTCATCGGCACATCAATCGCTATGACCGGCAAGGCCCAGTCCGCCGATGCGGCTATCGAGATTTCGAGCACCTGGGGCTCCGACAAGCCGTTCCAGAAGGTTGTCGACGCTTTCAACGCCAAGCAGCTCGGCATAACCGTTACCAACCGTTTCGACGGCGACTATGAGGCCGTGACCGCCAAGGCCGTCGCAAGCGTCGCCGCCGGCCGTCCGCCAGCCATGATGATCACCGGCTGGAAGTTCGGCTATTTCGCCAAGCGCACGCTCGGCGCCCGCGACCTGCGCGAAATCAACGCCGCAAAGGCAGAGGCGATCCTCGCCAATTTCCGCCCGTCGGTGCTGCCGCTGGTGACCATCGACGGCGCAGTCATCGGCCTTCCCTGGGCGATGTCGACGCCGATCACCTATATCAACAGCGACATGTGGAAGGCTGCCGGCCTCGATTCCAATCTGCCGGAAACGCCTGATACCAAGTGGCTCTATGAGAGCGCGCGCAAGCTCGATGCGGCCCTCAAGGGCAAGCATCCGACCTATCGTTCGCCGATCTCGCTTTCGAATAACGAGTGGACGAGCCAGTCTTTCATCCAGAACGCCGGCGGCTTCATCATCGATCCCGATGGCAAGCTGGCACTCAACAGCCCGGAAGCCATCACCGGCATGAGCGAATATTGCGCCCCGGCCCATGAAGGCCTCTGGCTGCCGGTCAGCGACAAGGAGCAGACGGCTGCATTCCAGTCCGGCGCGCTTGCGATCTGCACGACCAGCTCGACGGCTGCCGTCACTTTCCCATTCGGCGCCGCAAAAGCTGTCACGACCAAGTTCCCCGGGCTCACAGGACATCAGCGCAAGATGAACAGCGGCGGCAATTTCCTCGCCATCTACACGCGCAACAAGGAACAGGCGGAAGCCTCGCTTGCGTTCCTCGAATTCTGCGCCTCGAAGGAAGGCCAGACGCTCTGGTCCCAGACCGGCTACCTCAATACCTCGACACACGACATTCCGCTCATCAACGAGTTCATGAAGCCGGCGGCCGCTCAGCTCAGCGATGGCCTGACTGCGGAGACCATCTGGCCAGGCAAGCGCGGCCTCGAGGGCCAGGCCGTGTGGCGCAAGTGGGTCTCGCGCATGCTGCTGAAGGAAACGACGGTTGCCGACGGCATCAAGGGCGCTCATGACGAACTTGCTGGGCTGATTTCGGCATAGGCTTAGCATCATGCCATTTCGTCTTCGATCGCTGGCCCCCTATCTGTTCGTGGGGCCAGCTGTTTTGTCCGTCGCGATATTCCTCTACGGCCCACTGATCGCATCGATGCTGCTCTCGGTGGTCGACTGGAATCTGCTGTCGGCCGACATCCGCTTTGTCGGCGTCGACAACTATGCGTCGATTTTCGACAATCCCGACTTTCGCATGGCGGCCTGGAATACGCTGCTTTACTGCGCCGTCCTCATCCCGGCCGAGATCGTCATCCCTTTGATCTTCGCGGTGATGCTGCACGCGGTACGCAAGAATCCGCTACAGGGGCTTTATCGCGGCAGCCTGTTTCTGCCGACGATCGTCGCTTATTCGGTCGCAGGCGTTGCCTGGTCCTGGCTCTTCAATCCGGTCAATGGCCTCTTCAACGAAGTGCTCGGCCATTTCGGCTTTCCACCGTCGCGCTGGCATACGGACCCGAACCTTGCGCTGCTCTGTGTCAGCCTCGTCACCTTCTGGAAGACTTTCGGGCTGAACATGTTGCTGTGGCTGGCGGCGCTTGCAAACCTGCCGCATCAGCTGCGTGAGGCATCTGAGCTCGATGGCGCGGGCTCGACGCGGCATTTCTTCGATATCAGCCTGCCGCTGATGACACCGACGGCCTTCTTCATCAGCGTCACGACCTTCTTCCATGTGCTTGACGATATTGTCGGCGTCATCGACGTGCTGACCCATGGCGGACCGGCCGGCAGAAGCTCGAGCCTCCTCTATTTCCTGTGGCAACAGGGTCTGTTGTTCTTCCAGTTCGGGCCGGCAAGCGCAGTTGCCGTCATCATCATCGTTCTCGTGCTCGCCATCACCTGGCTGCAGTTCCGCGTCAGCGAGAAGCGGGTGCACTACAGATGAGCGATATTGGTTACAAGCTTCATAGATTGCTGCTGCACATCGTGCTGATGGCAATCTGCATCGTCACCGTGTTTCCCCTCGTCTGGATGGTGACGGCGGCCTTCACGCCCAATGACATGATCATGGCGAGAGCCTTCCGCCTTTGGCCTGAGAACCCGACGCTATCGAATTTCACGACAGCCGCAAGCCGCCATCCGATCTGGATGTGGCTGTGGAATTCCATGCTGACCGCCACCCTCATCACCGTCGGAAAGCTCGTTCTCTCCGTACCCGCAGGCTTCGCCTTCGGTCGACTGGAGTTCAAGGGGAAGCGGGCGCTGTTCTGGTTCGTCATCGCCACCATGTCTTTCCCGAACGTTCTGGCGATCATTCCGACCTATATCGCCGTGGTGAAGCTCCAGGCCTTCAACACCTACGGCGCGATGATCATCCCATCGATCCCCTATATCGGCTTCTATGTCTTCTACATGCGCCAGGCTTTCCGGTCGCTTCCCGCTTCGATGTTCGAGGCGGCGCGCATGGACGGAAGCGGGTTGTGGCGGCAATTTACCGAGATCGGCATCCCCAATGTCATTCCGGCTATCGCAGCCCTTTCGGTGATTTCCTTCATGGGCGCCTGGAACATCTATCTCTGGGGTCAGCTCGTGCTCGACGATGCCTTCAAGAAGACGCTGACGACGGGCATCGCCGCCTTCGCCGATTTGGAGGGAGCAGAGCGGGCCTGGGGGCCGCTGATGGCAACAAGCCTGTTGTCGATCGTCCCCGTTCTCTTGATCTTCCTGCTGGCACAGCGTTTCATCGTCGATGCGCTAGCACCCGGCATAGACGACAGATAGGCAAGGCATGCCCCGAGTAATCGTAATCGGATCGGTAAACCACGATCGCATTTGGCAACTGGACGCGCCGCTCGTTCCAGGCGGACGGATCCAATTTTCATCCCGCACGACCCGACTCGGCGGCGGCGCCTTCTATACCGGCCTGCAATTGCTGGAATTGGGCGCCGACGTCGCCATCGTTTCCAGGCTGATGCAGGATGAACAAGGACAAACCGCACTCCGATCGCTTTCCACGGCCGGGTTCGATACCGAATACATCGTGATAGCGCCCGGAGAGACGGCGCCACTGGAAATTTTCCTCGAGCCGAGTGGAGAGCGGACGATCCTCGCGCCGACCGGACGGTCCCAATCCCTCACGGTCGCCGACAAGCTGTCCGGCGCGGGCGTCTACATCAATGCCCTTGCGCTCGACGAAAGCCTTGTCGCGCAGATCGATGCCCAGCCGCTCGTTCTCTCGCAATTTCCGTTGCGGCCTGCAACGCCGCGCCCGGCCGATTATGTCATCTCCTCGCGCGACGATGTTCCGGATGATCTTAACCTCGCCTGGCAGCGCGTCGGCCAGATCGCCGGTTCGCGCCTGAAGATGCTGGTGCTCACCAATGGCATCCGCCCCATCACCCTGTTTGACGGCTCACAGGCAGTAGAGGTCGAACCGGCTGCGAAGGTCGACACGACCGATACCATTGGTGCCGGCGACCGGTTCGCCGGCTCTTTCCTGTTTGCCTTGCTGCAGGGTCAGGCACCGGCAGCAGCTGCGCGCGAAGCAAGCCGCATCACGGCGGAATGGCTGCGCCGGCGCAACGCCTAGGGAAAATTCGCGCCACCGCGGAAATCTCGTCGGGCAAGACAAAACACCGTGGACAATTCATTCGAATGAATATACTTATCATTCGAATATTTGAAAGCCCCACTCCCTAAAACAAATCCTGATGCCCGAGGAAACGATGATGACTGAGGAGAAGACTGGCAGTCCGGTCTGCGCATCCTATACCCATGCGCAAGCGCTGGAAATTCTCGCCGCCGGCCGGCCTGGTAACGTCAAGGCAGCGGCCGAGAAGGTGCTCGACACGCTCGGCGAAGTCGACGTCGTCGTCAACCGCACCGGCCTTGCCATGCTGCCGCTGATCGATACCGTTCGCAGCACCGCCTTCCATCTCGGCGAAGTTCTGGTGTCCGAGGCACACATCCGCGTGCCGGATCGCGCCGTGGAAGGCTATGGCGCAATCGTCGGCCGGGATCTCGAACATGCCATGGGAATGGCGGTCATCGATGCCGCGATCGCCGCTGGTCATCAGGCCGAACTCATCCGTGAGCTTCTCGATGCCGAACGGCGCCATCAGGAAGAAGAAGACCGACAGCTGCTACAAAAAGTCGAGGCGACCCGCGTGCAGATGGAGACCTTCTGACCATGGCCAGCAACCTCCTGCCCACCCTCGACGATACCCGCACCAACGCCACCTTCGAGGAACTCATGTGGGCGCTGAGCCGCCCCGGCCAGCCGCGTGAATTGCCTGCCGAGGGCTTCTGGCCGCTGGCCGAAAGCCTGCTCGATCGCGAATGCAGCTTCCATGTGACAAGCGATCCCACGCTGGACCTGAAGATGGCCGCAACCGGCGCAAGGCGGATGCCGCTTGCGGACGCGGATTATGTCTTCGCTGCCCTCGACTCCGCTGAGGACGTCGAAGCCTTGTCGACATTGCGCATCGGCAGTCTGCTGTATCCGGATGACGCCGCAACGCTGTTTGCGCCTGCACGATTTGGTTCCGGACAGCGGCTACGCCTGACCGGCCCCGGCATCAAGGACAGCGTGACGATCGAGGTCGATGGCATCGATCCTGCGTTCTGGTCGATGCGTGCCAGGGCAATCCGCTATCCGCTCGGCTGGGATCTCTATCTCGTCGACGGCAAACGCCTGCTTGGCATTCCCCGTTCCACGACAATCGAGGTGCTCTGATGGCCTATGTAGCAACCCGCGGCGGCGAATACGCCATCGAACAGGCCGAACGGCTTTTCCGCGCCGATCTCGGCCCGATCACACAAGAGCGCGTCGAGGCCGTGCGAACCGGCCTTCCCTATCTCATCGACAGGCTGATGGGCGAAGCTTCGCTTTACGAGCCGGATCTCGCTGCGCTGGCGCTCGCCCAGGCAGGCGGCGATCTCTACGAAGCGATCCTGCTGCTGCGCGCCTACCGCACGACGCAGCCGCGCGTTGCCGTCGCCGAACCCGTCGACCAGCCGGATCTTCTGACGGTCCGGCGCATCTCGGCCGCTTTCAAGGATATTCCCGGAGGCCAGATCCTTGGGCCGACGCTGGATTACTCCCACCGTCTGCTTCAGGTCGACGTGCTGCAAGGCAAGGACTATGTGCCGGAGCCCGTGATCCCTGCTGCCAAGCCCGCGCCGGCGACGCAACCGTCTCTCACCAGTTGGCAGAAAGCGCAAGGACTCATTCCGGATCATCCGGTCGAAGCCGTGGCACCCGAGGAAATCCCCGATCTGACGCGCGAACCGTTGCTGTTTCCGGCCGCACGCGCCCACAAGCTGCAGAGCCTGGCGCGCGCCGATACAGGAGGCACGCTGGCGCTCGGCTATGCGACCATGCGCGGCTATAGCGCCGTGCATCCGACCGTCAACGAACTGCGCCTGGCCCATGCGCCGGTCCGCCTGCGCCATCCCTCCGGTACGGTTTTCAGCGCCGGCCGCGTTCGTGTCAGCCAGACCGAGGTCATTTCCAAGGCGAAGGAATTGCAGTTGGGCTTCTCGGCGACCTTCGGCTGGAACGAGGTGAAGGTGATCGCGGCGGCAACGCTCGACCTTGCCTCCAACCAGCCCGATCCGCATCCGGCCGCCAATGAGGAATTCGTCCTCTATCACACCGAGCCGGTCGAAAGCTCCGGCTTCTGCATCCACTTCAAGCTTCCGCATTACGTGACGTTCCAGTCGACCCTCGATGCGCTGCGCCGCGTCAAGACCGACAAGGACGCTGCCGCCGCAAAGCCCGCCGTCACCGAAGAGCTTGCCCCGCAACAGGAGGAGGTCGCGCTATGAAACTTCAGGAATTGACCAAGCCCTGGATGGCCTTCAACTACGGTTTCCTCGATGAATCCGCCAAGCGCGAAATGCGCCGCCGCATCCTGAAGGCGATTGCCGTTCCCGGTTACCAGGTGCCCTATGCCAGCCGCGAAGTGCCGATTGCGCGCGGCTGGGGAACAGGCGGACTACAGGTGACACTGACGCTGCTCAAACCCACGTCCGTCGTCAAGGTCATCGACCAGGGATCAGACGACTCCGTCAATGCGAGCAGTATCCGCAAGTTCGTCGCGCGGGTTGGCGGCGCCGTCGAGACGGAGGACACGATGACTGCCTCCATCATCCAGTCCCGTCACCGCATTCCGGAGGAAAAACTGCGCGAAGATCAGGTGTTGGTCTTGCAGGTTCCGAACCCTGAGCCGCTTCGCCCGGTGCAGCCGGATATGTCCGTCGCCCGCGAAATGCATGGCGATGCCGATTACGGGCAGCTGTGGCTGGTGCTCTACGAACAGCTCGTCAAGTCGGGCCGGATCATGCAGGGATCGAGCTATCCGAGCATGGTCAACGGGCGGCATGTCATGACACCGTCGCCCATTCCGCGCTGGGATGTGCCGAAGCTCAATCAGGCCGATCACCTGACGATCCTGTCTGCCGGCCGCGAGAAGCGCATTTTCGCCGTGCCGCCCTATACGCGCGTCGAACCGCTTGTTTTCGACGACGTACCCTACCGCGTCGAGGATCATCAGGACAAGACCTGCTACCGCAGCGATGTCACTGGCTTCTTCATGAACGAGCTGCCGCAGGAAGACGGTTCCTCGCAATACGAGCTGTCCGACAGCCATTTCGGCGTGAAGCACATCCGCAAATCTGAATCCGAAGCGGTCGAGATCGGCGATACCTGGTACAAGAATGGAAGGATGGACTGATGGCCGCGCTCGATCCAACTCAATCGGCAGAGCTGACCCGCCAGCCGCCGCGGCTGATGCTGGCCGAACCCATCCTGACCATGCGTGGCATTGCGCGCAATTATGGTGACGTCACGGCCCTCGGCGGCGTCGATGTGACGGTCTATCCGGGCGAAGTCCTCGGCATTGTCGGCGAATCCGGCTCCGGCAAGTCGACGCTTCTCAGAATGATGAATCTCGAGGATACGCCCGACACCGGCAGCTATAATCTGGCCCTGCCGGGACACGAAGGCCGCAATCTCTTCACGCTCGATCGCTTTGAGCGGCGGATGCTGAGGGCGCATCATATCGGCATCGTTTACCAGAACCCACATCTCGGCCTGTTGATGAACCACACCAGCAGCGGCAACGTCGCCGAGCGACTGCTGATTGCCGGTAATCGCAATTTCGCCGAGCTTCGCGAACGGGCGCGCCAATCGCTCGATGCCTCGGAATTCCCGATCGAACGCATGGACGCCAGGCCGAACGAGCTCTCCGGCGGCATGCAGCAGCGCGTGCAGCTTGCCAAGGCAATCGCGCTCGAGCCTGCCGTCCTGCTGCTCGACGAGCCGACGACCGGCCTCGACGTCAGTGTTCAGGCGCTGGTTCTCGATACGTTGAAGCGGCTGCAGCGCGAGCGTTCCATCACCATGGTTCTGGTCTCACATGATCTCGGCGTCATCCGCACGATGGCAGATCGGGTTATGGTGATGCGGCGCGGCAAGGTCGTGGAACAGGGCCTGGCCGACCAGATCTTCCAGGACCCGCAGCACGCCTACACACAGCAACTCGTTCACGCCAAGCTTTGAGGGAAACGCGAGAGATGAACATTCAGGTTTCCGCCCGGCAGGCCACGCCACCGGTGCTGCGCGTCCAAGGTCTTTCGAAGCAATTCGAGATGCATCACCTCAAGCGCACGCTGTTTGCCTTCGAGAATATCGATTTCGAACTGAATGCAGGTGAGTTCATCCTGCTCAAAGGCGAGAACGGCGCGGGCAAATCGACGCTGCTGCGCACGCTCTACCGCTCCTACCTGCCGCGCGCCGGCCACGTCTTTTATCACACGCAGGAAGGGATCATCGATCTCGCGACGGCGGCGGATGTGGATATCGCTGTGCTGCGCCGCCGGGAAATCGGCTTCGTCACCCAGTTTCTCAATGCCCGTCCGCGCGTCGCGGCCGAAGAGATCGTTGCCGAGCCGCTTAGGCTTGCCGGCACGTCACATGCCGAAGCCTTGGCCGAGGCACGGCGCTGGCTCGATGCCTTCGGCGTGAAGAAGCAGCTCTGGTCGGCCTATCCCTCCACCTTCTCCGGCGGCGAGCAGCAGAAGGTCAATCTGGCTCGCGCGCTCATCCTGCCGCAGCGCCTCCTGCTGCTCGACGAGCCGACTGCCTCGCTCGATCATGCGGCACGCAAGGCACTGGTCGAGAGATTGGCGCAACTCAAAACGTCTGGCGTTGCAATGATCGGTGTCTTTCATCATCCCGAAGATGTAAGGGCATTGATCGACCGGGAACTTCATCTGGAAGCCATCAAGATCGAGGACGAGCAAGACGATGTGGTTGAGTAATTTCGAAATTGTATTGCAGGACCGGGTGATCGAACGCGGCGCCATCAGGATCGAAGATGGGCTGATCGCCGATATCAGCGAACGGCCGGTTGAGGGGGCGGAAATAGATGGCCACGGCCGGTTCCTGTTGCCCGGCTTTGTCGACATGCATGGCGACATGATCGAAAAATGCATCGAGCCACGCGTCAATGTCCGCATGCCGCTCGAACTCGGCGTCTACGATCTCGACAAGATGCTCGCCGCCAACGGTGTGACGACGGCCTATGCGGCCGTCGCCTTCACGCCGGCAACTTACGGCCATGTCCGCTCCATCGAGCACACCCACGCGATGATCGAAAAGCTCGCATCGATGCGCGAGGAGCTTTTGATCGACCATCGCATCCATGGCCGCTTCGAGGTGACCTTCCTGCCCGCGATCAAAGAAGCAAAGACCTTGATCGACGCCGGCGCGCTTCACCTGATTTCGCTGATGGATCACACGCCGGGCCAGGGGCAATATCGCGATATAGAGCTTCATATCGCCAACACGGCGAAGGCGAAAAAGATCAGCGAGACCCAGGCGGCGGAGCTGGTAAAACAGCGCATGGCCGCCCGTTCCGAGCATGGCGACAGCACGGACATCATCAGCGGCTTGGCGGAACTGGCCCGCGAGCACGGCGTCGTCCTTGCCTCTCACGATGACGACACCATCGAGAAGGCAGCGCTGCTGCACAGCCTCGGCGCGGCGATCAGCGAATTTCCGATCAATATCGCAACCGCGACCGAAGCGCGGCGTTTGGGGTTGGCAACAGCCATGGGCGCACCGAATGCGCTGCGCGGCCTTTCCTATTCCGGCAATCTTTCCGCGCGCGAAGCCTATGAAGCCGGCGTGCTGGATATCCTTGCGAGCGACTATCACCCATCGGCCATCCTGCCGGCTGTGATCGCGCTTGCGGAAATCGGCAAGGGCGGCTTACCCGCCTCGGTCGCGCTGGCAAGCGCCAATCCGGCAAAAGCGCTCGGGCTCAATGACCGAGGCCGTATCGCAGAAGGCCTGCGCGCCGATCTTCTGATCGCAGAACGCGGCCGAGTGCCGCGGGTTCGAAGCACGATCCGCGGCGGCAAAATGGTCTGGTCCGACGGTAGCATCAAGGGCTTCTGAGCCATTGATCAAGCCAGTTGACGTTTCGTGCCAACACGCAGCCTGCCCATCGGCGGGAGGATTTTCCCTCCCGCCGGTCTTCATGGCTTACATCGCTTTCTCCGGATGTGGCGACCCCTCGTAAGCACCCCAGATCGATTGATCGAAATTGATCGTGGCGCCCGTCATCAGGCCGGATTCCTCCGATGACAGGAAGGCGACAGCGCGCGCGACCTCGGCGGGATCGACCAGCCGGCCGAACGGCTGCTCGGCTGCGGCTTTTGCCAGCCAGTCTTCCGCAGCACCGTGATATTCACGCTGGATGCGATCTTCGCCATCGCTCGACATCCAGCCGATATTCAGCGCATTGACCCTGATGCGGTTTCTAAGAAGCGAGAAGGCCGTGTTGCGGGTCAGCGTATCCAGCGCGCCTTTGGAAGAACAATAGGCGCTGATGAAAGGCTGGCCGGCCATCGCCGACATCGAGGAGATATTGACGATCGTGCCTTCGATGCCATGGGCAATCATGTTCTTGATCGCGTCCTGCATCAGGAAGAAGGGTGCCCGCACATTGACGGCGAACATCCGGTCGAACAGATCCGGATCGGTGTCGAGAATGGTGCCGCGGTCGGTGATGGCGGCGACATTGACGAGCGCATCGATGCGGCCGAATTTTTCCACCGCGGTCGCGATGACCTTGCGGCAATCCTCGACCTTACCGAGATCGGCTGAAACGAAAGCGACCGGTATTTTATAGCGGTCGCTTATCTCCCGCGCCTTGGCTTCACCCTTGGCGGTACTGCGGCCGCAGAGCGTCAGGCCCGCGGCACCGCGCTCGGCAAAAAGCCGGGCGACTTCCACGCCCAGCCCCTGCGTTCCGCCGGTGACGACGGCAAATTTTCCATCCAGTCGGCTCATCTAATCTCAAGCCTCCCTGCGCGCGGCGTGGGCGGCGATGAGCTCGGCAAACCGACCAGCATCGGTTCCGGCATCGATCGCCTCGGCCATGATTGTCGCTTGCGTTTTCGGCGCCAAACCGCCAACAGGCGGATCACTGTCGAGATTGGTCGGGAAGGCATAGCCCTCGGCGGTCGATGCGATCACGTTGGCAGCCTCCGCACGGCTCATCGAGCCGGCATCGAGAGCGGCGACCAGAGCGGGATAAACGGCGACCGACATGCGGCTGCGGTTGACGCTCTCCATCGCCCGCCCAAAGGCTGAGGAGACCTGCAGGAGATTGGCCATGCGGTAGATGTCTTTCGAGACATTGTTGCCGGCGCCGTGCATGACGGCCGGATTGAAGAAGACGGCATCGCCCTTCTTCAGCGGCAATTGCACATGATGCCGGGCGAAATAGGCCTGGAACTCCGGCCGACCGAAGGCGATATAGCCTTCGAAGAAGGTCTGCGAATAGGGCAGGAACAGCGTCGGCCCGCTTTCGAGCGGCATGTCGCAATGCGCGACCGCACCCTGCAGCGTCAACAGCGGCGAAACCGCGTGAATATGGCCGGGATAGGCCTGCATCTGCTGCGGCGACATGAAGCCGAGGTGATAGTCGCGATGCGGCTTCTGCGCGGTGCCGCCCGGATTGACCCGGTTCATCTGCGCGGTCATCTGATAGCCGACGCCGAGCCACGCCTCCGACACCAAGGCGACGGCGGTCGAGGCATAGTAGCCGGCAAAATTCTCCGGGTCTGCCAGGCAATGTTTCTCCAGCGCGTTCCAGATGCGGTCATTGGCGCCGGGCTTGGCAAAATGATCGCCGGCGCCCTTGCCCTTCTCCTTTTCGTCGCGAACGATGGCTTCGAATACGGCAGTCGCGCGATCGACGACTGCCGTATCCGGCATGGCATTCTTGATCACGATGATGCCTGGGCCTGAGGTGAAGGCCTCGACCCACTCGGCCATGAGGGCGCGGCGTGCATCTTCATCCCCGGCAGCACTGCGAACCTGGTCGCCATCATAGATCAGGATGTTTTTCTCAATCCCTGCCGCCAGCGGCCAATCCGCTGGATTGGCGGTCTTTTCGACCAGACTTTTGAAACTATCGAAATTGCCGCAATCGGCCGAAAGCCAAACCTTCTGGCTGCGCCGGCTAGCGAGCGTCTGAGCGTCCATGGTGATCTCCTCCCAAAGTGACGTTGGACTTATGAGATTGATCCTAGTCTCGGCCCGGCCTATGAAAAAGATAGGAAACACCTCAAAAACACCTCAGGACATATCGCCTTGAAATCGCGCTTCCCCTTGAAAGACATCGCGCTACAGGCCGGACTCAGCCTCGCAACCGTCGACCGGGTGATGCATGAGCGTGATGGTGTTCGCGCCGTTACCCGCGCGCGGGTCGCAGCGGCTATTGCCGAACTGGAACGGCAATATGTGCAATCGGGCTTGGCTGGTAGGCGCCTCGTGATCGATGTCGTCATGGACACGCCGCTGCGTTTCTCGTCGGCCGTCCGCGAGGCCTTCGAGGCGGAATTGCCGGGCATGCGGCCGGCGTCATTTTCCGCACGCTTTCATGTAGCCGAGACGATGGCTGAAGCGGAGCTTCTATCGATCCTGCGCGCAATACGTCGTCGCGGCAGCCATGGTGTCGTGCTCAAAGCCCAGTCGACACCAGCGATTGCCGATTTCGCTTCACAACTCATGGCAGCAAAGATCCCGGTCGTTACGCTGGTGACCGACCTGCCGGAAGATTCCCGTATCGGCTATGTCGGAATGGACAATCGAGTAGCCGGCGCAACCGCCGCCTATCTGCTCGGCCGCATGGCCGGCGAACGGACCGGCAAGGTGCTGGTGACGCTATCGAGCAGCCTTTTTGCCGGCGAAGACGAGCGCGAACGGGGATTTCGCGATGTGCTTGCGGCGCGCTTCCCCCATCTTTCAGTCGTCCGGATTTCCGAAGGCTTCGGCGTCGACCGCACGACGGAACTGCTTGTTCGCGATGCGCTGGAACGCGAGCCGGACATCCGCTCCGTCTATTCGGCCGGCGGTGGCAATCGTGCCATCTTGAAAGCCTTTACCGAGGCCCGGCGCGAGTGTGTGGTCTTTGCAGCGCATGATCTCGATCAGGACAACGTCAGGCTGCTCGCCACCAGCGAGATCACCTTCGTCATTCATCACGATCTGCGCCATGACGCTCGCAGCGCCTGCCAGCTCATGCTTGCCTATCACCGAATGCTGCCGGCGGACTTTCAGGTGGCACCGTCGAGGGTCGCGATCGCAACACCGTTCGAGCCCGCGCATTGATCGAAAATTGCAGGCGTGCGCAGAAAGAGGCCACACGGGAAACCGCTATTCGATCGCCGTGATCTCCAGCTCCTCCTTGCCAAGGGTCAGGACATCGCCAACCGTCTTTCCCATCAGCAACCTTGCGACGGGCGAGACGTAGGAAATCGATCCCGCCTTGGGATCGGCCTCGTCCTCCCCGACAATGCGATATTTCTGCACGCGGCCATCCTCACGGCTGTAGGTGACCGTGCTTCCAAAAGCGACGACCTCAGAGGAGGCCGGCGCCGGCATGACTTCGGCGGTGCGAACCCTTTCCGCGAAATAGCGCGCATCGCGCAATGGAATAGCTGTCTGCCGCCGGCGTTCGTTGATATCCTCGATTGCACTTGCTGCTTCATAGGCTTTGCGCGCGTCCTGAAGCTGCGATTCCAGAGCCTTCAGGCCCGCCTCGGTAACGCGATTAGGATGCGAAGAAATCGGCCGATCGGGTAACACGGTTTCCGCGGCCGTTTCAGCGCTTTCTTCCTTCATGAACGCAGTGCTCAATTTTCAAACTCCAGTCCCACCGGCAAATCAGCCTGATACTATAGACCAGATGGCACGCCGGGAGAAATGCGGACAGCCGATCATCGCAACCCCACGAATATGTTCCGGGAGATCTCCTTGGCATTCTGGACGCCATTGCGTAGCATCGCACGAAGCTGCAACACGTCCTGCGGGCAATCCTGGCCCGTGCCAAAGCTACGATGAAGGATCGCCATGCGTCGTCTGGATCAGGAGATGTTCCGCTCCCTCTCTCTCCTCGGCATGGTTCTGGGCCTGATCTTCTTTGCGGCCTCGCTCACCCCCAGCCTGATGCCGCGCTCCTATCTGGTGCAGGGCATACTCTCCGGCATCAGCGCTGGCGTCGGTTACATGATAGGCACGACGCTGACCTGGCTCTGGATCTATTTGCAGCTGCCGGTTCCCCAGCGGTCGCTGAGACTGGCGCGCTGGTCGATCGGCATTGCCTGCCTGATCCTGTGCCTTGCCGCGCTTTGGCATGCGACCTTCTGGCAGAATTCGATCCGCATTTTGTGGAAGATGCCGCCGATCGCCACTGCCGACCCCTATTGGCTCGCGGCCGTGGCAGCGGCGACCTTTCTCATTGCGCTCATTGTCGGGCGTCTTTTTCGCGTCGCGAGCCTGCTGTTTTCGCAATGGCTGGCACGCGTCGTGCCGAGCCGGCTTTCAAAGGTAGTCGGCGCCTTGCTTGCCGTCGCATTGTTCTGGTCGATCGGCCAGGGCATATTGCTGCGGCTTGCGCTCGACGCTGCCGATGCTTCGTTCAAGCAGGCAGACGCGCTGATCGAAGACGATCAACCCATGCCGCAGGCGGACATGAAGACCGGCAGCTCCGCCTCGCTGGTTGCCTGGCAAGGGCTAGGACGCCAAGGCCGGTATTTTGTGACGTCCGGGCCTGGCGCCGGCAATATCTCAAGCTTCTGGAACGCACCGGCAAAGCAACCACTTCGCATCTATGTCGGCTTGAACAATGCCGAAAGCAGCAAGGAACGCGCAGCCCTGGCCTTACAGGAGATGATCCGGCAGGGCGTCTTCGATCGCTCCATGCTGGTCGTGATCGTGCCGACCGGAACGGGTTGGATAGACCCGGCCGCCATGGACACGCTCGAATATCTGCAGCATGGCGATGTCGCCAGCGTTGCGGTGCAATACTCCTATCTGACAAGCTGGATGTCATTGCTGTTCGAGCCGCAGCAGGGCGAGGAAACGGCCGTTGATCTCTTCGATGCCGTTTACGGCTATTGGTCGAAACTGCCTCGTGACAAGCGACCGAAGCTCTATCTTCATGGCCTGAGCCTTGGCGCGATGAACTCGCAGCTATCCCTGGATATCTACAATATCATTGGCGATCCGGTGAACGGCGCGCTCTGGAGCGGCCCTCCCTTCCGCAGTGCCAGATGGAAAGCCGCAACTGCGGCGCGAAGCCCCGGCACGCCGGAATGGCTACCTAGATTTCGGGACGGATCGGTCATCCGCTTCGCAAATCAGCAGCACGCGCCGGACCAATTCGCCGCCCCCTGGGGGCCGCTGCGGGTGATCTATCTGCAATATGCGAGCGACCCGGTCGTGTTCTTCGATGCCGCCTCGGCCTTTCGCGAGCCGGAGTGGATGAAAGCACCCCGCGGGCCTGACGTCTCGCCGGAACTCACCTGGATACCGGTCGTCACCATGCTCCAGCTGCTCTTCGATATGATGATCGCAACGACATCGCCGATCGGCTACGGCCATATCTATGCACCCCAGCATTATATCGATTGCTGGGTCTCGCTGACCGGTGCTCAAATCTCCCCGGAGGATCTCGCGCGCCTGAAATCGCTCTTTGCCACCCGCTTCGGGATGACGAACTAGAGCCTGAACAAGCGGACATAAGTGATGGCATGACGATGATCACGCCGCGCCTGGAAACTCCACAAACAAGACACGGACGCTCCTCAGACGCGAACACTCGTCGAAACCGTGCCGAAGACGCGTTGGGCAGCTCTAGCGGATGACTGGATCGCGAATTATGGATTTCCGGCGACCGTTGGTCGCGCCTTGGCGAGCTACCGGCCCAAACCCAACACGGTTGTTGCAACGATCTCTAAAACGATTAGTCTTCAAGCCAGCTAACAACGACGGATACAAAGTTTCCATGTTGCGGGGACTTTGCAACGGCACTCAACTTCAGAGAGATCGATGGTCAGCCTCGGTGTTTTGACGACTTATATATTGGTGGTGCTCGGCCTGATGGTCATTCCAGGGCCTGCCACGTTGCTCACGCTTGCGAGAGCGGTCAGTGGCGGCAAACGCGTGGGATTGGCAACCGGCGTTGGAATCGCTGCCGGCGATCTCTTCCACACGATGATGGCGACCTTCGGATTGTCGGCATTGCTGGCCACATCCGCGCTGGCCTTCGAGATCGTCAAATATGCCGGCGTCATCTATCTGATCTATCTGGGTTTCAAGGCTTTTGTCGAGAAAAGCGGTAGCATCGATCTGCCGACTGCACAGGCTATCACCCCCATGCGCGCGTTCCGGCAGGGTTTCTTCACGGAGATACTCAACCCGAAGACTGCCCTTTTCTTCCTAGCCTTCCTGCCGCAGTTCATCCATCCGGAAAGCGGATCCGTCATTGCCCAATTCGCGCTTCTGGGAGCCATCTTCGTGACCCTCAGCATCGGCGTGACCTCGCTTCTGGCGGTCGGTGCAGGCTCGATCGGAGGCTGGCTGCGCCGCAACCGCACCATCGGCCGATGGCAGGGAAAGGTCATCGGCACGATCTATATGGCATTGGGCCTGAGGCTCGCGCTGCAGCAGCAGTGACCCGCCTTTACGGCAACAAAGGGAAAATCAAACCGGCTGCCGTTTGACGACACAGAAGTTCATCTCCGCGCGGATGTGAAAGCCCATCGCTTCATAGAGCGCAATAGCCGGAGCGTTCGTGGTGTAGGCGTGCAGATAGGCGGTTTCGCCTCGAGCTGCGATCTCACCAGCCACGAAACGGAAGAGCAAGGTGCCGAGGCCGCGCCCCTGAAAATCAGGATGGGTGCAGAGGCCGCTAAGCTCGGCAAATCCCGTCTGGCGCATGCGCTGGCCCGCCATGGCAACGAGGCGCCCATCGATTTTCACACCCCAGAAGGAGCCGAGGCTCTGCGCGCGCAGCGTAAAGGGGCCAGGCTTCGTGATCGTGGCAAGCGCCAGCATATCGGCGGCATCGGCCTCTGTCAGCGGCACGACCCGGCGATCCGAGATACGTTCGGAAGGGCGCTGCGCCAGCATCTGCACGAGCCTGGCATTGGAAAGGGTCACCAACCCCTTGGGAACGATGATGGGTTCGGCTTCAACGGTCGCCATGACCTCTTCTCCCGAAGGCAGGTTTGCCAGGGCTTCGAGACTTTCGGGTGAATTGTCCGCGGACGCCGCAAAGGGCACGATGGAAGGCGGGTAGCGGCGCGCATGCGCGTTGCCTTCAGCCAGTGACGCGTGGGCGGTTTCAAGGGCGCTCCAGATCGGGCGATCGAGAATGTGGCTCATTATTGCTGCTCCTTGCCGAAGTCGCCGCGTCGCTTGAGCGGAGCTTCGGCCAACCCGTCTTCGATTGCGGCCAGTTGTTGCAATATCGGTCCGGAAAGGTCGCCACAGAGCTCACGGACCGCCTGCTCTATACGCGGCCAGACGAATTTTTTCGAATAAGCGATGAGCTCCTGTCCCTTCGAAGTCAGCGAGATCAGACGGCGGCGCTGGTCTTCGGTCGAGGCCTGCATGTCGACATAGCCCAATTCCAGAAGCTGCGAGACGGTGCGCGTCGCGCCCGGCTGGGTGATGCCGACAGCCAGGGCAAGTTCGCCGATCGTCAGCGGACCGGCGCGATCGATGGCTGCGAGAAACGGATACTGGGCGGACTGCAAAGAGACGTCCAGCTCCTCCATGATCTGCTGCGTGTCGGCCTGCAGACGCTCGCCGATCCGGCGAAACCGGCTGCCGAGACAGAGGAAACCCATCGCCCTCACAATATCTTCAGTCAAATCGGCCTCCGTTTCTCAAATTGCATAAATAGTTATATAACTCGTTATGCAATTGCGATCAAGTGCCGATGTTCATTTGGAAGATACGGACATACAATCTCAATGATTGCATTCACCGGCAGTCCCGGCTTTTACCGATCACTACCGTCCAAAGGCGGACTAACGCTAAGGTCGTATACTGTCTGAATCTGGAACGTGCGGCGGAGCCGCTTTGAGGAAAGGAATAGCTAACGCGCTCCTCCACATATGAGCCAGATGCTACGATACTTCCGATTTTCTCGCGCGAACGGAATTATTCACTAACTACTTAAACCACTGAAATAGTTTTCATAATTTTCTCCATCTTGCCAGCGATTCAACTTCGCATGAAGTTCAGTTCATGCGCATATTATTTCTTTAGAAATTTACATATTAACTGAATACTAATAAACGCCTTAACTTTCCGAGTCATATTAGCTAACCATTACGCAAGCGGAGGTAATGGTTGTGCAAGATATTGGTACAGACTCTCAAAGACATTCAGGAAGAGCTTACTCAATCACGAATGGCGCTCAAAAATCCGGCCACAACGCGTCGGAGGCCGCCGGTGCGTATCTTGTTTCCGAAGAGCAGATTTCAAATCAGGAGAGCCAAATGCAGCCGGCAGACGCGCCCGAACACGGAGCCGCCATTCTTGCTCAAGACCATCCGCTTACGCTTCCGAGCGTGTTGATCGGTGGTTTACCTATCACTGTCGTCAATCGACGCAACGCTGCTTCCTTCATGATCGATGTCGCGCGGAGACGCCGCCGCGACAGCCGGCCCTATTATTTTACGTCGGCCAACGGCGAGGTCGTCGCACGCGTTCATGCCGATGCCAATATCGCCAGACTGTTCCAGGAAGCGGATCAGATCCTGGCCGACGGCCAACCTCTCGTCATGGCGTCACGCTTGCTTTGCAGAGTGCAGCTTCCCGAGCGCGTGGCAACAACGGATCTCTTTCACGATGTCGCCGAACTGGCCGAAAGGGAAGGCATAAGCTTCTATCTGCTCGGAGCGACCGAGACGGCAAACCGCGAAGCCGTCGCCGCCGTGCAAACCCGCTATCCCGGCCTGCGCATCGTGGGCCATTGCCACGGTTACCTTGCCGGAGAAGCCCTGGAACGGAAGCTCGACGAGATCAACACGCTCGCCCCCGACATATTGTGGATCGGCCTTGGCGTGCCGCGCGAGCAGATCTTCGTGCATGATTTTGCCGCGCGCCTTGCCAATGTCGGCATCATCAAGACATCAGGCGGACTCTTCGACCATCTGGCGGAGAGAACGAAGAGGGCGCCAATCTGGGTCCAAAGAGCCGGTTTCGAATGGTTCTGGCGGATGCTGATGGAGCCTCGCCGTCTGTTCTGGCGCTACCTGACGACCAATCCCTACGCCATCTACGCGATCCTGAGGTATTCGAAATGATGAATAGGCGATATCCCGAACTGCCGACGAGCGAAACGGACACCGACATAGCCATTGTCGGCGGTGGGCTTTCCGGCACGCTTGCAGCCTGCCTGCTCGGCCGAGCAGGGTATCGGGTGACGCTCATCGATCGTCATCGCGTCTTTCCCCAGGAATTCCGCGTTGAAAGAATAGGCGGCGAGGCGATCGAAAAACTTCAGCGACTTCAGCTATTTGCACCTCTGTCGACTGCCGCCGTACCCTTCGATGAAATCGTCAACATGCACAAGGGGCACGTGGTGGACCGGACATACGGCCAGCACTATGGATTTTTCTACAACAGGCTCGTCGCGGCGATGCGGAGCGCGCTGCCTGAAACGGTGAATTTCGTCGTCGGCCAAGTCCGCGGCTTGCGGATCGGAGCTGCACACCAACGGATATCGATCCTTGGCCAGGACGAAATCACCGCGCGATTGCTGGTCATCGCGACCGGTATGGGCGATACCCTGCGCCGGGATCTCGGGATTCTGCATCGACAGATCAGCGATAGGCGCCCGCTGGCATTCGGTTTCAACATTCGTCCGCTGCGATCCAATAGATTTCGCCACACGGCCCTGACATATCATGGCGACGGCGATGGAATAGATCATCTCAATCTGTTTCCGGTCCCTGGAACGACACGAGCCAACCTCTTTCTGTTCCGAGATCCGCGAGATCCGTGGGTCAGGTCGCTGCATGACGATCTGAAACAGATGCTTACGGCTGCCTTCCCGTCACTTGTCGACACTTTTGGCGACTTTGAAATCGGCAGCCGGATCGATAGCTGGCTCACCGATATCACAGCCGCCGACAATTGCCGACAGGATGGCGTCGTGCTGATCGGAGATGCTTACCTGACTTCCTGTCCGGCAAGCGGCCTGGGCGTCAGCCGGCTTCTGACCGATGTAGAGCGCCTGTGCTGCACATATGTCCCGCAATGGATGACAGAAACGGCCATCGATCACACCAAGATCGCCGCTTATTATGACGACCCGGAAAAGCTTGATATGGACATCAGTTCGGTGCAAATGACCGATCGTCACTTCAATTTGACGACGAAAACCGATGTCGGTTGGCGCCTGCGCCGCCAGTTCCATTTCATGCGGCGACGCGTGCTATACGGCATCGAAAGCATAAGTCCAGCTCTTGCCACAAGGCTTCACCAGCTCAAGACGATACGCGCCCGGTCTGCGCTGCGATCGGCGGTGTTGAACACGAAACCGATGGCATAGCCAGACTGACAAGCTGGAAATGATGCTTCGGGAAATATTCGTTAATAGAAATATAGTATGTTTCTAAAATGTGAAGCACGAATTGCTGTATCGGTAATATTGTGGGGTTGACGATGGCAGTTTTAGGCGCATTTCCTCCTGGACTTACTTGCCGGCCGATCGAAGAGAGCGACTGGGAAGGCATCATCGATTGCCTCCGCAGAAACTTTCCGACGCGCGACCGAGGCTATTGGGAACGCGCCGTCACGCGCATGGAAAAGCGGCCTTTCGTGCCCGACCTGCCAAAATACGGCTTCGTCCTGGATATGTCCGGACGCATCGTCGGCGTCTTGCTGGCGCTCTATTTTCGGCATGAGGGGCTGGAGGGCGAAGAGCTCCGCTGTAATCTGTCGAGCTGGTCTGTCGATCCGGAATACCGTGCTTTTGCCGGCAAGATGGTCATCGCGGCGCTGAGACGAAAGAACGTGACCTTTATCAATGTTTCGCCGGCGCCGGGAACCATCAAGGTCAATGAGGCACTCGGCTTCCGCCGCTATGCCGATGGACAGCTTGCTTTCCTGCCGATGCTGAGTGTTGCGAGACGTCCGTACCGCGTGCTCGAAGCCCTCTCCGATCTTCCCGAAATGTCGATGCTCTCGCAGGGCGACAGGGAGATCCTTCTCCAGCATGCGGCGCTCGAATGCCTGTCGCTGATTTGTGTCGACGGCGACAAGGCATTTCCCTTCGTATTCAAGACGCGCCGCATCGTCCATGGCATCGTTCCGAGTGCCCAGGTGATTTACTGCCGCACGCCCGAAGAACTCGGCCGGTGCGCCGGCGCGCTCGGCCGCCATCTCCTGCGAAAAGGCATATTCCTCTGCGTCGTCGACGCGAACGGGCCGGTGCCGGGACTCGTCGGACGCTACTTTGCCGGAAGCGGGACCAAGTATTTCAAAGGCCCGAAGCCGCCCTCACTCGGAGACCTGACATTCACCGAGCTCGTCATCTTCGGTTTCTGATCCTGAGAGAGGACCGACGCCGGGCTTTTGGAGTTTCCGCAAGGCTTAGGCACATTCCAATCGTGCTATTCGTTCCCTTGGACGAACGGCGCCATGCGGGCACGATTGAAGATCGACCGAGTCATAGTTGCCGCGACGGCATATGTTCGCCCGACTGGCTGAGCACACCTCGCGACATGCCGAGCGCACGCCAGCGCGTACCAAAGGAAACACCGACAAGCAGAAGGCAGAAGCCAAGCGCCAGAGGCGAAAAGAACGCTTCTTCCTGCAATACCGCATTGGACGCGATCGTGACGACCGCGACGAAAGCGAAGAGAAAATCCGGGTTGCCGCTGGCAATCAGCTGCTTGCGCGCAGATAGGGCCAGTGCGGCAAGAAAACCGAAGAAGACGAAGCTGCCCACGCCCATCTGGTAGAGCATGACGCCGACCGCGCTTTCGACGGGGACGGAGGCAACACCCTCATCCTGCGCTCGGTCCCAATCCAGATTGAGACTTGTACTCGAAAGATTGCCGCCGATCCCCAGGCCCTGGCCGAGCGGATTGTGCAGGAACTCGCGAACGCCCGCAATCAGGCCGAGAACATGGTAATCTCCATGCGTCGCACCGAAAAGGATGGCCGCGACCGTCCAGACGATGGCCAGCGTGACAACTGCAAGCAACGTCAGTTCCGCACGCGAAGGGCGATAGATCAACCGAGCGCCGATCGCCACCAGCAGCATGAACGTCGCACCCTTGGAACCGATGACGAGCAGCAACGGCAGCGCAGCAATCGGCAGCAGCCAGCGTCCTCTGAAGAGGAGCCAGGCGGACATGATGCTGAGCCCGTAGGCATAGCTGATGGGATGAAAGTTCGGACCGCCATTGCGGAAGATCGGCGGAAACAGGTCACTGAACAGCTTGATGTTGAAGAATGTCGTCATCATCGTGTCTTCGATACCGCGAAGCACGAAACCGGTCTCTCTCAGCTTCTTTTCCCATACACCGGCCTCGATCTGAGCCTTCAGGCCACGGTGAATATAGAGATCGCCGTGAAACAGGCTCAGGAAATCCATCCGGAAGATCTGCTCCAGATAGCCGTATATGATGGCAATGGCGCAGAGCCAGAAAATGCCCTTGCGCAGGTCGATGGGATAGAGACTGGCTGCCAGAATCGCGATGTGGAAACATGCAAGCGGCGTGATCGTATTGCGGAAATAGATGACGGCATCCTTCGGTCCGCCGTGAACAGCCCCAAGCGCCAGATAGAAACAAACAATGCCACACAGCATGAAGCTGAAGATCAGCCAGGGCCGCAATTCTGTCAGAGCCCGCGCGCGGTACTGGAAAGAAGCCATGACGAAAGCGCCGAACGCCGTCATCAGGATGACGAAATTGGCGCCGCGCAGCGCATCGAACGTATTGTGATCGGGCACAAAGGGGGTGAACCAGGCGACCACGAGGTTCTGGTAGAGAAAGGAACAGGCAATGACGATCGGGATGCAACCGGGCTGAGCGATGGACAGGACGAGCGTCAAGGCAAATGTCGCCGCTACCCCAAAAGGCGTCCAGACGGCGAAGGCCGAAACGGAGGCGATGACCGCGAGAATGGCGATGCAGAGATGGAAGACCGCGTCCGAGCGCAGCGAACTCACGCCTCCCGCCCCGAAGCCGGCGCGACCTCCCGTAATGCTCATCGCCAAACTCCATTCGTCCGCATCAGTTGTCGTTCCGCGCTGCCATATTCCTCGGCATTTCAGCCTCCGCCACGGCCATCCAGAAGTGCCGCCATCATGCCGTCGTCAAAACCCTCGGTACTGCGCCGGCTCTTGATGATGCCAAAACCCTGATCGAGCTCCCAATAGGCCCAGCCGACCTGATTGGCCTCTGCCGCTTGCCGCACGGCCCGAACCCAGAACCTGCGGCTTTCGGCGGTGACACAAAAGTTGAGCACCCCAAACTCATTCATCATGACAGGGCAGTCATGCGTCTCGGACCAGCGCCTCAACCTCACGAATTCGGAGGCAATCGCCGCTTCTGTCCAGGGCGTCGCCAGTTGTTCCTCGATGAGGTTTGCGGCCTGCTCATCCCCGTCGGCACGCAGCTTGTCGATGCTCTCCTGCACGAGAGGCGTTTCGATGGTAGCCGGAAAGGGCAAATTCGAAATCCGCGCAAGCGGAGATGCATCCCAGGTCTCGCATTGATGGGTGAAGGCCGTGGGCGCATAGAAATGAATGGCGGCGATCTGGTTATCGTCGGCGAGAGGCGGCGTCTCGCCTATTTCCCAGATGCCCTGAGAGGGCGATGGCCCCCAGATCAGCGTATGGCTCGGGCATTTTGATCGCACGACCTCGGCAAGCCTATCCCGCAGTTGCAGCCAGGCGTCACTCCGCATGGGCGGCTCATTCAGGAGCTCCGGATAGACCTTGTCACTCGGGAGGTTCGCGACAACGCTGCTTAATGCCATCCAGGCTTCAGCCGCCCTTTGCGAACCGGCCTCGAAATCCTGACGGAGAGCCGTGTGCAGACTTTCAGAGGGATGCATGTCTGCAAGGACGGAAAAGCCTAGCCGATTGAGATCGGTCACGCCAGCTTCGATGCGACGGAGCGCGGCCGTGTCAGTTGCTGACAAAAGATCGCCATTGATCGGCAAGCGGATGGTTTCAAAGCCCGTTTGGCGAAGCTTTTCGAGCACCGGCTCGCTTGGCGCCACTCCATCGTGGCTATCGAACCATCCAGGCAGATTGATGCCACGCGAGGGTACGATGGGCTTGGCTGCCGCACGCGCCGCGCCGGCAGCCGGAAGGGCAGCCAGAATGGAGCTGCCTGCCAGTTTGAGAGCGCTTCGGCGTGATATCATCGTCGATCGCAAGCCGCGTCCCACGTTCATCCCCTTGCAGAGATTCGATCGCCCTGCCCTCCATCGTCAGCCGATCGGATGGGTCGCACCACCTGGCTACGGCGCGTATCGATGTTCTCCGGCGCGATCGTCAGCGTGGCGCTGCGCGCGATCTGATCGGCGTCGAGCCGTTGACGAAGCATGTTGGCGATTTCCGCCGCTTCCTCGGCGGGGCTGAGCGCAAAAAGCAAGAGATCCGCTTCAGCGAAAAGCGCTGGGTCCCAATTGCCATCGACGATGGAAGATCCCATCAGAAGCACGAAATCGAACGAGCCGGCAGTGGCCACTATATCGTCGAGGCCAAGGCACACCGACGGTTCCGAATTCTCGGCGACGGGCCTATGGTACACGATGGTCCGCAGGCCGCTCGCCCCGCTGATGAAGACGCCGTTACCGCTGCGCGCTGGCGCCCCCAAGCCAGGCAGGTCTCCGAACTCGACCACGAGCACATTCTGTTCGGCCTGTTGGAGGCCGAGGCCGACCATCGCGCCCGCAAGTCTCGCCGCCAGCGGCGTGTGAAGCGAGGAGACCAGCAGCACATACGGCTTCGGATGCTCCCTCAGATGCCGAATGATGCGCCGCATGAGCTGCAGCACATCACGCGAAAAGGCTTCGTTTCCGGCCTGGAAAAAGCGTCTTCGCATCGCGCGGATGCTGAGATAGGCGCCGACACCGGCAACGCCCGGAAGCCGATACTCTCCAAGATCGACGGGCGCCGGCTCCGTCTTTGCGATTTCCGGCGAAGGGTCTTTATGGGGCTCGACGTCGAGGAGGCTGCGTCTTATGGGGCTCGTTGGATCCTGTTCCGGCTGATGTTTGGGTCCGCGCACCAGGGCAAGACCACAGCCGATGATAAGACCGAACGCAGCGCTGACCGGCAAGAGCAGCAGCGGCTTCGGCCAGGTCGGCTGCACCGGCGGAGCGGCGGCGCTGATCACCCGCGCCTCCTGCAGCTGCAGGCCCTGCATTTGCGATGTCTCCTCGGCGCGCTTCAGGAAATCGTCGAGGACCGTGCGCGCCGCCTTCGTCTTCGCCTCCAGCTGCCGCAACTGCACCTGCGCGGCATCCGAGCTTTCCAGCCTTTGGCGGAGGTCGTCGAGCTTGGTCTGCAACGTTGCAACGTTCTGAACGGCGAGATCGGACTTCGCCTTCAATTCCCGCGTGATGCGTTGCGCCTCGACGGCCATAAGACCCTGCATCCTGTCCAACTCGGATCGCAGTCTTTTAATGATCGGATGACGCGGCTGGTACATGGCCTCGTAATTGGCGAGATCGGCTGCCCGCTGATTGTAGTTTTCGCGAAGTTTGACCGTGGCTTCGGAGGAAAGGATTTCCGAGAGCTTGGCAAGCCCGGCCGGCGAAGTGCCTGCGGCGACCGCCTGAGCATATTTATCCTTGGCCTGATCGGCCTCACTTCGCGCGCCGATCAGCTGATCCGTAAGCTTGTCGATCTGGGACTGAAGCGTGCCGCCCGCGGAAGCATCGAGGATCTGATGCGAGACCTTGAAATCTCCGACTTCCTGCTCGGCATCGCTGACGTTCTTCTGAAGATTGCCGATCCGGCTCGCAAGCAGGGAATTCACGTCGCTGTTTGCAGTCTCCCGCTCACCCGACAGACCGGCCCTATAACGATTGACGATGGCATTGGCGATCCGCGCCGCCTTGTCGGAATATCGAGACGCGAAACTGACATCGATGACATAGGTCAGCCCAGCGCGTTCTACGGTGACGGCGCGCTGGAAATTCTTGAAGATCGAATCCTTCGTGGGATGTGACGCCAGACCGATACGCGACAGGAGACCGCCGTTTGCAAATTCGGGATCGCTCTCGATATTCTCGCTCTCAAAGACCTTCATCAGCAGATCGCGCGATTCAATGACGAACACCTGGCTTGCGATTGCCGCGCTATCGCTGCCGATGCCGGGCAGAACATTGTTGAGGTTCGTCGCGCGCGGATCGCGCGGATCGATCATGACGGAAGCTGTCGCGGTATAGCTCGGCTTTGCCACGGCAAGGTAAGCGAGCGTCAGGAGAAGCACGGCAACGGTACACGCCAACACGGTCAGCCAGCGCTGCCAAAGGATGGTCCACACGGCACCGACATCGAACAGCGGCGGAAGCGAGCGCTCGTCAATGTTAAACGGCTTCATCCTGTTCCTCTCCGCGTGCCGCGGATCTCCGGCTCATCGCACATCACTAAATTCAGTATTAGTGAATAATGTTAATCATCCGTTGAATTTACACCAGAGCGTGTGATCGACTTGAGACATCGCAAGTAACCATGTTGCGACTTCGTTCTGGCGCAAGCATCAGTACTTACGATATTAGAGATACATTCTATTTCAGGCATTGCAGGCCATTCGGTCGACAGCAATCAACACAGGATCAGGGCGTTGGGTGAGAAAGCTGGCAGCAGCGATACTTTATCGGCCGAAACGCCGACGCCCGCGAGCAACCTGCGCTTGTCGATCGGCGCGCTTGCCAGGAGCGGCGCCGTTGCCGGTGCCATCAAGCTCGCCAGTGCCGGCCTTTCGTTCCTGATGTTCGTTGCGGTCGCCATGACGACCGATGAGCGGCAGTTCGGTCTTTATAGCGCCGCCTATGCCGGAGCGAGCCTGGTTTCCTTTTTCGCAATAGTCGGCCAGCAAAGCGCAGTGCTCAGGTTCTGGCCGCAATATGCCGGCAACAACGATCTGAATTCGGCAAACGGCATGATGGCCCGCTCCATCCTTGTTGCGCTTGCCGGGCTTGCAAGCTTCAGCCTGGTCATTCTCCTTATCGGCTTTTTGCCATTCGCCGGCAGGCAAACGCCGGAATGGCTCGCGATCTGCGTGGCAACCATGGTGCTGGCCTTCGCGCTCGGCTGGTCGGAATTCGTGGCTTGCGCCCTTCGCGCCAAGAATGCGCTCATCTTCGCGCTGCTGCCGCGTGACGTCCTGTGGCGGGCAGTGGCAATCCCCGTCTTCGTACTTGCCCATGTCATGCAAATGAAGATGAGCGCGGTGACCGCAACCTACCTGACAGCCGGGTTGCTGCTCCTCATGATCGCTCCACAAACATTCGTGCTTTTTCGCGACACGATCCGCACGCAGCGCGGCCCGCTTACGAAAGAACAGAAGGATGAATTCAAGACGGTGACGTTCGGGCTCTGGGGCGTCACGGCGCTGCCGCCTGCGCTCAGTCAGGCGAGCACCTTGCTTGTCGCGGCCATTCTCGGCCCCGAGGCCGCAGGCGCGATTTTCGTCGCGGATCGAACGATGCGGCTGGTCGTCCTCGCGCTCAACGGCATCAACCAGGCGCTGGCGCCGCAGATCTCGGCCGCCTTCTACACCGGGGACAGGGCGCATGTGCAGCGCATCACCCGCCTCGCGGCGCTCGGCGGCTTCATCATCGCCTTGTGCGTGCTGGTATCGTTCCTGATCTTCGGCGACCTGATCCTGTCGATCTTCAATCACGCCTATGCCACGCCGACGATGCAGGTGACCCTGATCATCTTCGGCATCGGCGCTACCATCGGTACCGCCTGCGGGCCAACCGAAATCCTCATGCAGCTGACAGGCCTCCAGCACGCGCTTTTCAAGCTGCTGGTCATCGTCAACACGTTCGGGCTCTGTGCAACGGCGGTGCTGACCTATTGGCTCGGCCCGATCGGCGCAGCGCTCGCCATCGCCGGCACGATCATCGTCTGGTGCGTGACCGCCGTGTTCATCGCGCGCCGCACCATCGGCATCAACCCATCGATTCTCGGCTTCCTCGCCGGCGAAGACGCCATGGCCGCCCGCTCTTTCCTGAAAGGCCGCTCATGAAAATCTTACAGGTACAGACCCAGGCGGAAGCGGGTGGAGCACAGCGGATTTCGGATATGCTCGGTGAGGGGCTGCGGGCGCGCGGCCATGAGGTGCGTACCGTCTTCATGTACAGGAAGACCGATGTCTATGACCGCGATCCATACGCGGATTTCATCCTCACCAAGCCGCCGCGTGGTTTGCCAGGCCAGATGCGGGCGGCCATTGGACTTGCCGGCTATTTGCGCAAAGCTCGGCCGGATGCAGTGATCACCTTCCAGCACTACGGCAATATTTTCGGCACCATCGGTGCGCGGCTCGCCGGCGCGAACTTCATCATCGCAAACCAGAGCGGTGCACCGCAGACAAGTGGCGTCAGAGGAATCCTGACGCAGATCGACAAGCTGATGGGTACGCTCGGCGTCTATCATGCCAATGTCGTCAATTCGCGCTGGACGGAGGCGCAGTTCGACACCTTCCCAAAAGCCTATCGGCGCCGGACGTCACGCATCGATCATGGCGTTTCCGCACCCTCGACCGCCTTCGACAAGCGGGCGGCGCGCGCCGCCTTTGGGCTTCCCCGAGAGGCATGGCTTGCCGTCTCTTCCGGCCGCATGGCGCCATCGAAAAACCAGATCGCGCTCGTCGGCGCCCTCGTCCATCTGCCTGATATTCATATCGCCATAGCCGGCACCGGTCCCGAACAAGAGTCGATCGTCGCTTTTGCTAAGGACAACGACGTCGCCGACAGGCTCCATCTCGTCGGCGAAGTGCCTCCCTCGCGCATCTTCGAATTCCTCGTAGCAGGAGACGCCTATGCTTTTTCATCATTGACGGAAACCTTTGGCCTTGCCGCCGTCGAAGCCGCCATTTCCGGACTGCCTGTTGTCACCAGCAAGCTGGATGTGCTGCGGGAAGTGCTGACGACGGACGATGGGCAAGCGGCCGCACTCTTCGTCGAAGCCGATGCCAAGAGCATGGCTGAGGGCCTTGCCCAACTCATTGCCATGCCCGAGCTTGCAGCACGGCTCGCCGCGGCCGGACGGCAACTGAAGGAACAATATTCGCCGGCGCGCATGTGCGCCGGCTACGAAGCCCTGCTTCTGTCCCGCTCACTTCCGCACGGCTGCAATCCCGTCAATAACCTCCAGTCGGCCTGAGCGATTGAGCGTATGGATTTTCGGATAAGGCCAATTGCCATGTGCCGCGATCGATTTAGGCGGCGATAGCCGAACCGTCTTCTCATCCAGCTCCAGCAGTTGCGAGATACCGAGCCCGCCACCATAGCCGAGCGTTCCGTCCTGAACCGGCAGATAGATACTACTCCCCTCGCAGACGAAAGCCCCTCCCGGGCGCGCCATGCGACGGTCGATGAGAACCGGGTTCAACACATGCGGCGTCCAGGGGCCTGCAAGTTGCGGCGCATGGAAGACCACGAGCGTATCGGAGGTGCTGCCATAGCCGTCGCGATTGGTCGCAAACAGCCATAGCTGTCCGCCATGATCGAGCAGGGTCGCATCAGAAATCTCGCCTTCGATGAGCACGGCTTCGGGAGCCCAGCGATCCGGAAACGCCGTCGCCCGATAGAGGACGAGCTGCCCGCCCGAGCTCGCCTCCGGCAGCATCCAGATCGCGCCATCACGTTCGAAGACTTGTGGATAGGAGAGATGGTATGGCTCTTCCAGCACGCATCGCGGCTCTTCTGGCACACCGTTGGCATCGAATGGCACGACGGAGATGACTGCCTTGCCTGTCGCATGCGGATAATCCTCCACGAACAGGAAAGAACGATCCTGCCATTGAAAAGGAAAGGGATCGGCATAGAAGCGATCTCCCGCATCCGGCAGCTCCAACCAACCGTCGCCAAGCTCACAGGTGCTTGCCACGCCCGGCCCATCGGTAAAACGATAGCCGACGCGCCAATGCGCATGGCGAAAGCGCGCCCGCCGCATCGCCTCCCGGCCCAAGCGCGGCAGGGCGCTGGCCGCATATGAAGATGCAAACCCCAGCATTCCAGTGACGGGATTTTCAGGCGCTGTGGACACGGGTTCGTCCATAGAGAGCCGGCTTTCGGCAAAGGCGCGAACGGTGGAAACGGCAAGCGTGATAGTACGCGCCAAGACATCTTCGACACCGAGCGAGGCGGATTCCTGCTTGTCGATCATCGGCCAGGCTCGGCCTATCACCGTCTTTCCATCCAGGACGGTCTCTATGACGGGCAAAGCGCCGGAGGCGACCGACATCGGGACCGAGAGATCCGATCGCGATCCGTCGAACCGCAACGCGATGGTCGGAATATCCGATGGCGCAGCATTGCCGGCAAGATCCAGCCGAAGTGCGGCAGGCCTGCTGCGAATGCTGGTGGGGATTTCCGACAGGGGAGCGGCGAGCGCCGGATCGCGCCGGCGGAAGATTTTTCGTTCAAGAGCCAAGGCGGCATTGACCGCTGCCGGCCATGCGTCCGACCTGGACTCATGCAAAACGGCAATGTCGTGTCCGTCCGCTTGCAGACGCGTGATCAAAATCTCCTGCCAGCGGCGCGGCGCGGATTTCGGCACGATGATATCGATCGATGGCATGACGCTCCCATCCGCCGCGGCATCGGCGAACCTTCTGAGGCCTGGGAACTACATTTATTCGGGAAAGCTTACTTTCCCGTTATACTAAGGTTGTATTGAAGAATTGCGCGTCAGTACCGGTCATGAAGAATTTCCATAAGTAAATTGGGGCGATCGCGACACCCATGGTGGAGCGCCGCGATCGCTTATCGCCTAGTTTCACTTCCGCTCCGGCGCCAGCACGAAATCTTGCTCGACCTGCCAGAACGTGCCCCGGAAACCCAGGTCTTTGGCGCGGGTGGGATCTTCGGTGAGCTTGAACTCGGCAAGCAGGCTCTCCTTGACGCCGAACACCGCATCGGAATGGATGTAGGGATCGTCGGGATCGAAGATGTGGGTCGTCAGCGTCTCGAAACCATCCGCCTTGATGATGTAGTGCAGATGCGCCGGTCGGTACGGATGGCGGCCGAGTGCGCCGAGCAATTGACCCACAGGACCATCATCCGGGATCGGATAATATTTCGGCTTCACCGCCCGGAACCAGTAATGCCCGTCCTTGCCAGTGCGGAAGACGCCGCGCAGGTTGAAATCGGGCTGGATGCCCTTCTGCTGGACATCGTAGAACCCTTCATCATTCGCCTGCCAGACATCGAGCACCGCGTTCTCGATCGGCCGGCCGTCGGTATCGAGGATGCGGCCGCTGATCACCATGTCCTCACCCTTCTGGTCGAGGCAGATATTGGCCCCCATCGGCAATTCCGGCGCGTCGGCGACGTGGAAGGGACCGAGGACCGTACTTTCCGAGGCACCCGACGGCTTGCGGTTGTTGATCGCGTCGACCAGCATCGACACGCCGAGCACATCCGACAGCAGGATGAATTCCTGCCGCCAGTCCGTGCAGGTATGACCGGTGCGGGTAAGGAAGAAGATTGCCTCCATCCACTCGTCCTGCGTCGGCTCCAGCTCCTTCACCGCCTCGTGCAGCTTGCGGGTGACGACCTCCATCACCTGCTTCAGCCGCGCATCCTTGGCTTTGGTATTGCGGCCGGTGACCACCTCGACGGAATTTTCCTCGGTGAAATAGCCTTTTTCTTCCACACTCATGGTCGCCTCACAGATCCAGTATTGTCTTTAGCACGCGACGTAGCTCGCGTTCCGGGTCGTCAACCGCCGCATCAGAGCGCCAGGCGACGTGATGGTCCGGACGCACGAGCAAGACGCCAGCATCGCGGATTTCGCGGGCACGCGCCCAGTCTCCGGTCAGATCCTGCCATTCCTGCCGCGGGCCGATCTTGTGAACGGCGATCGGCAGGCCGAGTTCTTTCGACAGCGTTTTTGCCGCCGTGACCCAGCCGTCGCCGCCGATGCCGGTCAGCACCGTGAAGACACCGTGGCCGGTGAGATCGAGGCTCGATACCTTCTCGCCGCTGTCGCTGAACAGCCAGGCGTGCGGCAGTCGTGCGCCCGGCCAGCTCGTTGGCTGGAAATGCAGCTCCGCATCCTGCTCGAAAGCGGGCTCCGGCTGGTCGTCCTTGACGACGGCGTTCGAGGCGTAGCGATGGTTCATCTCGACGCCATGCGCGTCGAACTCATAGACCTTGTAAGCAATCGCCTCGCGAATGGCCGTGCGCTGGCGTTCGGCCTCGGCGGTGTCGTTGCAGCGCGCATCCATATTCTGCTGCATCTTCACCGGATCGACGGAATCGAGCAGGCCCAGCGATTTGAAGATCGGCCCGAACTCCTCGATCGATTTATTGGCGCGGGTGACGATCTGCTTGGCGACCGGCGCGCGCTCCGCCTGATAGCTGTCGAGCAGGCCAATGCCGGCCTGACCCTTCAGCACCAGCGCGAGCTTCCAGGCAAGATTGAAGCCGTCCTGAATGGAGGTATTGGAGCCGAGACCGTTCGAGGGCGGATGGCGATGGACGGCATCGCCCATGCAGAACACCCGGCCGTTCGACATGGTGGTCGCGTACATGTTGTTCACGGTCCAGGTCGAGACGGATTTGATCTTCGGCTTGAGATCGGCAACGCCGACCAGTTCGCGCACGACTTTGGTGGCAAACGCGTCATCGACCTGCGGCGCCGGCTGGTTGATGTCGTAACCCCAGACGATCAACCATTCGTTCCACGGCCTGACCATCCGCACCAGCCCCATGCCGATGCCGCCGACATCGGCGCCAGGCTGCAGCACCCAATAAAGCACCGACGGCCGGTGGGCAACGTAGCGCGAGAGATCCGCTTCGAACAGGATGTTCATCGAACCGGCCACACCCATCTTGCCTTCGAAGGTCAGGCCGGCATGTTCCGCCACCTTGGAATTACCGCCATCGGCGCCGATCAGGAACTTCGAGCGGATCGTCAGTTCCTTGCCGGTCAGACGATCGAGACAGGTCGTCGTGACGCCTTCGGCATCTTGAACGTGGCGCAGATATTCCGTGGACATGCGCGCCTGCGCGCCGCGCGAGCACGCCGTCTTGAAGAGCAGCGGCTCCATATAGGTCTGCGGCAGGTCGTTCATATGGGCGGGCGAAGACAGCAGGTGCTCGGCGCGCGACAGCGGGTGGTTGCCCCAGCTCTGCATGCGGCCGATCTCCTCGCCGGCAACCGCCGTGCAGAAGACATTCTGCCCCATCAGATCCTGTTCGACCGCGAAGAGATAGGCCTCATCCTCGACGTCGCGGCCGAGATCGCGCAGGACCTCCATCGTGCGCTGGTTGGTAATGTGCGCGCGCGGCGTGCTCGCCAGCCAGCGATAGCGGTTGATGACCATCGGCTCGAGACCATAGGTCGCAAGCAGCGCTGATGTCGCCGAACCAGCGGGTCCCGTACCGATAATCAGAACGTCGGTGGTGATGTCAGCCATGTGGCCCTCCCTTGTCATCATGTAGCGTTGATCCGCCTCTCAGCAGGCGGCGGACCGGAAAGAGTTCCCAGCCGGTGCAGCTGGATATGAGCCCCCAGAGGCCTCGTGGCGCAAACAGCATCGTGACGATGGCAAGTGCGCCGAGCGCCAGCAGATACCAGGAGCCATAGCTCGAAAAGGCATTCTGCAGCATGAAGAAGACGAGCACGCCGACCAGCGGCCCTTCGATAGTGCCGATGCCGCCGATCACGACGATGAAGACGACATAGGCCGTCCAGTCGGTGAGCGAAAAGGCAGCATCAGGCGAAATGCGCGCCTTCTGCAGATAGATGAGGGCGCCGACCATGCCCGTCACGAAGGCGGTTGCCAGATAGACGACGATCTTCAGACGACGGGCATCGACGCCGAGCGCACGGGCTGCCGTCTCATTGTCGCGCACGGCGGCAAGGCCAAGCCCCTGCTTGCTGCGTAGCAGCCTGTAGATAAAACCGATCGTCAACGCCGTGAGCGCCAGCGCCAGCCAATAGGCAAGCGCATCCGCCGCCGCTGCCGAGCGCATGCCGAACCAGTCCTGCAGCAGCGAGATACCCAGCATGTTCTTGGTGGCTTCGCGCGGCAGCGAGGTTCCTGTTCCACCACCCAGCATCTTCCACTGGGCAAAAAGCAGCCGCCCGACTTCGGCGATGACCCACGTGCCGATAGCGAAATAGGGACCGTAAAGCCGGAAGGAGAAAAAGGCGGCCGGTGCGGCGATCAACATCGCGAAGAGCCCGGCCAGCGGAATGGCGAGGATCGGGTCGACGCCGGCGAGAATGACGAAGCCGAACAGCGCGTAGGCGCCACAGCCGACGAAAAGCTGCTGTCCCACAGAAATCAGACCTGCATAGCCGGCAAGCAGGTTCCAGCTCTGTGCCAGTGCCAGCATGGTGAGAATGAAGAAGAGATCCTGCACGACGCCGCGCGATACCAGGAAGGGTGCGGCTGCCAGCACGGCAACCACAATAAGCGAAAGAATGGCGAAGATACCGGAAAGCCTTGTGCGCGTTTCCACCCGCCAGCCCTTGGGCGCTGCGATTTCGGTCGACATTGTTTCGAAACCTGTGGTCATGGCCGCCTCAATCCACTGCTCGAGGGAAAAGGCCGCGCGGCCGGAAGAGCAGCACGAGCAGGAAAGCGATATGCCCAGCAAGGATCTGCCATTCGGGATTGATCGCCGCGCCGAATGTCTGAGCGACCCCAAGGATGACACCGCCGGCAAGCGTGCCCCAGAGGGAGCCAAGACCGCCGATGATGACGGCTTCGAAGGCGTAGATCAGCCGCGCCGGCCCGGCCGTCGGATCGAAATTCGCGCGCATCCCGAGATAAAGCGCGGCGACCGTCACGATCATCATCGCAAGCCCGGTGGCGATGGCGAAGATGGAATTCGGCCGGATGCCCATCAGGCTTGCCGTCACCACATCGTCCGAAGTCGCCCGGAAGGCGCGGCCGAGTTCGGTGCGGTAGATCAGCTGATTGAGGGCGACGATGACGAGGACAGCCGAGGCAAAGGTCAAAAGCGGCATAAGGCCGGCATTGATGCTACCGAATTGCAGCGAGGCCGTTTCCAGCGCGCCTGCGGAAATCCGGCGGCTGTCGGCCGTGAAGCCTTCCAGAAGACCGTTCTGGATGACGATCGACAGACCGAAGGTAACGAGCAGAGGCGGCAGGATGTCCTTGCCAAGCGTTCGGTTCAGCAGGTGATATTGCAGCAACCAGCCGGCAGCGAACATTAGAGGTGCGGCGATCAGTGCAGCCAGGAAAGGATTAAGCCCAAGCACCGAAACAAGCACCAGAATCAGGAAAGCCGCCAGCACGATGAGATCGCCGTGCGCGAGATTGACGAGGCGCATGATGCCGAAGACGAGGCTCAAGCCCGCAGCAAACAGCGCATAGAGGCCGCCGAGCAGAACACCTTGCAGAAGCGTATCAAGCCAGTTCATGGGTGTCCGCTCCGAAATAGGCCGCGTGAATTTCGGCGCGATCAAGCTCGGCCGGTCGGCCTGTCAGGGTGATGCGGCCCTCCATCATGCAATAGACGCGGTCGGCAACCTTCAGCGCCTGGGCAATATCCTGCTCGACGATGACGATGGCGGCACCCACCGCGCGGATATGCGTGAAGGCGGTATAGATGTCCTTGATGACTACGGGGGCCAAGCCGAGGCTCAGCTCGTCGCAGAGAAGAACTTCGGGGTTGGACATCAGCGCTCGGCCGATCGCCACCATCTGCTGCTGGCCGCCTGAAAGCGCCGTCGCCGGATTACGGCGCCGTTCCTTCAGGATCGGAAACAGCGTGTAGATGCTGTCGAGCGTCCATGGCCCAGCGATCCGGCGGCCATAACGGCCGATCTGCAGATTCTCCTCCACCGTCAACGACGAGAACAGCTTTCGTCCCTCCGGCACGAGCGCGATGCCGCGCCGCACCACGTCGGATGCGGCTAGGGCACCGATCGGCTCGCCACGATACAGGACCATCTCGGGCTTGTTGGCGATCACACCCGCAATCGAGCGCATCAACGTCGACTTGCCGGCGCCGTTCGCGCCGATGACGGCAATGGTTTCGCCGGCCTCCAGATGCAAATCGACGCCGAGCACGGCCTGGAAATCGCCATAGGAAGCCATAAGGTCGCGGGTTTCAACAAGGCTTGCCATCAGACCTCCATCCCCAGATAAATTTCGCGCACCTCGCTCGAGGCCATGATGGTGTCAGGCTCTCCGATGCCGATCACCCGGCCGAAATTGAGAACGAGGATGCGCTCGACCACCGCCGTCAGGGCGTGCAGCACATGTTCGATCCAGATGATGGCGATGCCGCGTTGGTGCACCCGCTTGATCGTCGCAACCAGTTGACGGCATTCGCCTTCCGTCAAGCCGCCGGCGATCTCATCGAGAAGCAGCAGCTTCGGCTGGGTCGCGAGCGCGCGCGCAAGCTCCAGCCGCTTGCGTTCGAGCAAGGTCAGCGATCCGGCCGGTACATTGGCCTTGGCGATCAGGCCGGTTTCGACGAGGATATCGGCACAGAGAGCTGCGACATCGCTTTCCCGCGCCTTGGCACCGAATGCGCCGGCGACCAGCAGGTTTTCGTAAGTCGTCAGACGCTCGAAAGGCTGCGGAATCTGGAAGGTGCGGCCCATGCCCGCAAGACAGCGCTGCATCGGCGGCGTGTGGGTCACATCGCGGCCATCGAACTGGATCGATCCGCGGGCGACGGAGAGATTGCCGTTGATGAGGTTGAACAGCGTCGATTTGCCGGCGCCGTTCGGCCCGATGACGCCGAGCGCCTCGCCAGGCTCCACAGAGAACCCGATATCCTCGGCAACGACCAACGCGCCGAAAGATTTTGAGACTCCGTTCAACTCCAGTATGGGCATTGTCGTTCTCCGTTGGAGGCCGCCCGATCGAGTGTCGGGCAGCTCTCCTTTCACACCAGGGCTTCGAGCTTGCCGCCAAGCGGCACGTTCGGTGCCAGCCCGTTTTCGACGACGACGAGATCGTAGCCGCCACCCGATTTCAGTCGCCATTGGCCGCCGACCAGCGGCGTCTTGGCGACATTCTTCTGGGCGAACGGCGGTAGCTTCTCATTGCCCCAGGCAATCGGACCGACGAGCGTATCGAGCTTGGTTTCACCGATCGCCTTGGCGACCGCTTCGGCATCGCCCGCATCCCCCGCCCGCTTCGTCACATCGACGGCGAGCTCGAAGAGCGCATGAGCAAAGCCGATCGGCTGAGTCCAAGGGCGACCGGTCGCCTTGGTGAAGGCAGCCGCAACCGCGGCGGCGGTCTCCCCCGTCAACGACGATTTGAACGGATGTGTCGGGGTCCACCAAACCTCGGTCGACAGATTGTGTCCGGCATTCCCCAGCGCCTCGACCGTCTGCGGGAAAAGAAGCGCCTTGCCGATGGAAGCCACCTTCGGCTTCAGACCCTGCTGCTTGGCCTGGTTCCAGAAGGTGGTGAGATCGGGCGGGATCATCACACCGGTGAGGATATCTGTGCCCGCCTGCTTGAAGGCATTGATCTGCGCCGAGAAATCATCCGTCAGGTTCTGATAGCGGCCGGTATCGGTCAGCCCGTAGCCGAGCTTGTCGAGAACCGGCGGAAAGCCGACGACCTTGTCGCCCCAGGCATTACCGTCGCCATCGTTCGGGAACAGGCCGCCGACCTTCTTGTTGGTGTCGATCTGGCTCCACATGCCGGTAAAAACAGCGATGATGTCTTCCAGGCCCCAGAAGAAATGGTAGGTATAGTTGAAGGGCTTCCAGGAGGCCGGGTCGCCCGGATTGCCCTGCTGGCCGATGAACCAGGGCTGCCAGGGCGCGACCGTGGAAATGCAGGGCATCTCTTCCGCCTCGCAGGTGGTGGAGACCGGATTGGTCGTTTCCGGCGTCGAGGAGACCAGCATCAGGTTGATCTGGCTGTCGACGATCAGTTCCTTCGCGACTTCGGCGGCACGGTTCGGGTTGGACTGGCTGTCCTTCACCACGACCTCGTAGTTCAAACCCTTTGCCTTCGTCGTCGCCAGAAAGGCATCGATGACGAATTTGTCGGCTTCGCCGAAGGCCGCGAGCGGCCCCGTCTGCGGGCTGACATAGCCGAGCTTGATTGCCGCATTCTTGGCAATCGCCGGCATAGCCAGCCCCGAGGTGGCAATCAGCGCGCTGCCGGCAGCCGTTGTCTTCAGAAAATCGCGTCTCGTGAACATGTTTCCTCCCCTCATTGTCTCTTCTCCCAAAGCGCGCGCCCGCAGGCGCTATATTCAGTCCGTTGGCCGCCGACCCTCCCAGGCGTCCTGCAGCAGCTGGCGGATCGATCCCCGGTCGATCGGCCGCGGATTCCAGTATGGATTCTCGACGGCAATCGCAGCCGCGCGATCGAGATCCGCTTCCGTCAGCCCGAACTCCTTCAGCGACAACGGCGATCCGATTGCCTTGGCGAAATCCCAGAGGCCTCCGCCGATGGAGCCGCCGAAAATGCCGGCCGCCTCCGCCAGTTCCGATACCGCAGCCGTCGCGTTGAAAGCGGCCGTGTGCGGCAGCATCACCGCATGGGTTTCAGCATGCGGCGTATCGAAGGAACCGCCGAGCGTATGGCAAATCTTGTGGTGCAACGCCATGCCGACCGTGCCGAGCACCGAGCCGCAAAGCCAGGCGCCATAAAGCGCATCGCTGCGCGCCTCCACATTTTTCGGATCATTGACGATAACGGGCAGGCTTCGGGCAAAAGCCCTTAAGCCTTCGAGCGCCATCAGGCTCGAAATCGGATTGCGGTCCCGAGCGTAAAGCCCTTCGACGGCATGCGCCATGGCGTTGAGACCGCTCGTCACGCTCATGGCAACAGGCAGGCCGAGCGTCAGCGAGGGATCGTAGATGACGATCTCCGGCAATATCTTGGCATCGCGTACCGTCGTCTTGCGGCCGCCTTCGGTCTGCCCGAGGATCGGCGTTACCTCCGACCCGGCATAGGTGGTGGGAACGACGATCTGCAGAAGATCAGTACGATAAGCAATCGCCTTGCCGAGCCCAGTGGTCGACCCGCCGCCGAGCGAGACGACACAGTCAGCTCCGGTTTCCGCTACCACCCGCATCGCCGCCTCGGTCACCTCGACAGGCGTGTGCATGGTGGCACCTGAAAAGACGCCGCAGGCAAGTGGCCCGATCTCTTCGGCCAGTGCTTCCGCATCCGCCTTCTGATGCGGCGTCGAGAGCACCAAGGCCCGCTTGCAGCCGGCTTTTGCGACCCACTCCGCCACCCTGCTGCGGCTGCCGGCACCGAAGACGATCTGGGCTGGGCTGCCCGCATAGGAAAAATCTTGGATCATGCTGCCCTCCCCGGCTTTGTTCTCACCATGACGAAGGTCAGGCTCACCGCCTTGGCACGCTGTCCGTCGATCTCCGCGGGCTCGAAGCAGACAATGAGCTCAGGCCGCACCCCGAACAGGGCATCTTCACCAAGATGTGGATCGTTCGCATCGTAGATGTGGGTGGTGATCGTCTCGAAGCCCTTGGCACGGACGACGAAATGCAGGTTTGCCGGACGACGCAGCGGATAGCCTGCCTCAGCGAGCAGCCGCCCGACCGGCCCGTCATCCGGCACGCCATAACCCGACGGCATGACGGAGCGATAGTGGAGACGTCCGTCGGTATCAGTGCGGAACAGGCCGCGCAGATTATGTTCCGGCTGCAAGTCCGGCTGCTGGTTCTCGTAGAAGCCCTCAGCATTGGCCTGCCAAGTCACCACTTCGGCGTCTGCGATCGGCAGGCCATCGAGATCCTGCACCCGCACGGAGACCGCCAGCAGCTCGCCGATACCGTCGAGCGAGATCGACGAACCCGACACCCTCTCCGGCGCGTCATTGCGGAAAAACGGCCCGCGAACGGTATTCGGCGTTGCCGCTTTCGGCCGCCGCGAATTGATTTCCTCGACCAGCGCCGACGCGCCGATAAGGTCGGAGAGAAGCACCCATTCCTGTCGCCTCTCGTCCGAGGCATGGCCCACGTCAGTCAGGAACGCGATGACCTTGCGCCACTCATCCTGGGTCGGGCGAAACTGCTTGATAAGATCGTGAACATGGATGACGGCGGCAGCGATCAGCCGCGACAGATTGCCGTCCCTGCCGGCTGAGAAACGTTCGGAGAAAACCTCCGCCGACGTCGCCTCGCTGAATGTGAGCGCCTTTGCACGCTCCGCCATGCTCATCCTCCACGATCCGCCGTGTATCTGATTTGATACTAGCAGGCCGGCACGCATGGATTGATGATTTTGTTACGAAACAATATAACGGATCGTTATGAAGATAGACGAGCGCCACCTGATCCAGCTTGCAGCCGTTGTAAAGACCGGCGGCGTCACCGAAGGCGCAGCGCTGCTCGGCCTGGCACAGCCCGCCGTCTCGCGCACCCTCTCCATGTTGGAGAAACGCGTAGGCGAGCCGCTCTTCGTCAAGGGCCGCCGACCGTTGCAGCCGACACCGCTTGGTCTATCGCTCGCCGAGCACGGTCTCGTCATGCTGGCAGCCTCGCACAAGGCCTCCGACCTCGTCGAAAGCTTCCGCGTCGGCAAGAGCGGCGTCGTGCGGATCGGTGGCACGCCCTTCTTCATGGATGCACTGATTGCCCGGCTGTGTGCGGAGTTTCAGACAAGCCATCCGGACGTGCGCATCGACCAAAGCTACGGCTATTTCCCGGATCTGCGCGCCGCGTTGAAGGCTGACCAGATCGATCTGGCCATCTGCCCGATCGACATACTCGACGAGGGTTCCGGGCTCGAATTCCAGCAGATTTTGCCGGGCCGCAATGTCGTGGCCTGCCGGGTAACTCATCCGCTGCTTCTGAAGCGCCGGCCACAGCCGAGCCACCTGCTCGACTATCCCTGGATTGCCCCTCCGCCGGGAAGCCCGTTGCTGGCGGACTTACGCGCGCTGCTGCTCTCCTTCGGCGCAACCGAGATCAAGATCCGCTACACCGGCGGCTCGCTGATGAGCGTGATCAATTATCTGAAATCGGCGGATGCGCTGACCATCATGCCGCACAGCGTCGTTTTCGCGCAGCGCAAGGAAAAGACCATCACCGCACTGCCCATCACCATTCCCCATCCGGAACGCGCGCTGGCGATCCTCAAGCGCATCGACGCCCCGCGTGCGCCCGCCGTCGACCAGTTTGCCGAATTCGTCCGCGCCGGGTTCCAGGATCTGCGGCATCTCATCAAACGCCATGAGGAATCGGTGATCTGGGGACTGTGACGACGGCAGCCAACACGCCGAAGACAAAGCCGCCTTGGAATTGCGAAGGCGCTTCCTCAGGCCCACTCTTCCGTCAATCCTCTATCGGCGGCCGCCACCGATTTTTCGGAGAGCGGCTCCAAAGCCGACAATGCATTGGTGAAAGCTTCATCAAGGATGAGCAGCTTGCGGGCATGCGCGTGCGCATATTCCTCATAAAAGCCGCGCGAGATCCACAATTGGGAGCGGCCACGCCGGCCGCTCCAGCCGACGCCTCCGATCGATTCTGCCGCGGCAAGCTTGCGACTGGTATGGGCTCGCGACAGACCGAATGATTGAGCCAGATAGGAAATCGAGCTCACATCCGTCAGGAGCCTGCCTTGTCCGGCCAGCACTTCGGGTTCTATTCCGGCGATCAGCCGGTCCATCAGCAGCCCGCCGGCATCGGCCCAGGTGAAGATCGTATAGAGCGGACCGGGGCTGCGAATTGCGGGGCTCGTCAGAAGTGCATGCGCCGCAATCGGCTGCACCAATGCCAGCAGGTTTTCCGGCTCGGCGTGGAACCTGGCCACCCTGCCGCCGCCGCTGATGAGATCGAGAGCTTGAAAATGTACGCTATACCAGTGAGCCAGCATCTGCAGTGTGAACGGCGCCGGCGCTACCTGCTCCGATGGCAGACCGTTGGGAGCGATGATCGGGCGAACGACATCATATTGCAAGGCTTCGTCAAAGAAAGCATAGGCCGTGTTGCGGCTGGCAATCGCATATTGCAGAGCGAGATTTCCAAGGCCGCGCCGGGTCAGTCCTGCTCCGGACTCGCGAATTGTTCGAAAGTAGTCACCCAGTGCGGCGTGGCAAAGGAGCCAACGTTGCTGTGTTGCGAAAAGTGCTGCGGTTCGCGGCGAAGCCTCGTGAACCGCAACGAAACTACGGGCCAATCGTGAGACGGCCTGGGAAAATGCCACCGGCTCGAACAGAGCGTCCGCCTCGCCGGCCGGCAATGCCCGGTTTGCACATATGCCGCCTGCCGGCCGATGTACCCGAAAATCAAGCACCTTTCCCATGGAAAGCTCTCTCAAGATTGGCGACTGGCTGGCGCCCGGCCATTGCTATGCCGTTCCGGGACAATCATGCTCGTGAAGAATGCACAATCCGAAGAATAGCGGGTTGCAATCAAGAATATCCCTGCCGTTCTTGCCGATATTGAGCACTTCCTCTCAGCTTATGAACAACCGCCGTAATTTTTCATTATCTATTCAAACAATAGTCGGAGCAGGGCGGTGAGGTCCTGATAGGGTCTCGGCAAGGTTCTGATATTTTCTGATATTTTTCTGAAATTTCTGATTTTGTTGGTAGAATTGGCACTTGGCCAATTCCGATTGAGCTTGCCGCTCGGCCAAGCAAGCGATGTGATCCTTTTCTTGGTAGCGGCTTCGGCACGTTGACTGTTGAGCAAGGCTCTCCTTATATTGCGCTATATTTTAAACGGTACAGTTGAGGATCGTTGGGAGCAGGTGTTTTATTTTACTGGATTCGGTCTCGATCCAGATCGTGCCGAGCTTCACGGGCCTGACGGTTCCGCGATCCGGCTGCGCCCAAAAGCTTTTGAACTGCTGAGCTTCCTCGTCGCGAACAACGGGCGCGTTGTCGGCAAGCAGGAACTGATGGACGCTGTCTGGCCCGGGATCTATGTCGGGGAAGACAGCCTGTTTCAATGCATTCGCGAAATCCGCATGGCGCTCGGTGATACTGAGCGGCACATGATCAAGCTTGTGTCTGGTCGTGGCTATCTATTCACCGCTGAAGTAACCGCAAGGCAGGAGAGTGCGGCACCGCAGCCTGCAGAGCGGGATATGCCGGTCTCCGACGCAAGTGTCACGGCAAATGGCGCTGGGACACACGGTCGAGGCGGATCGCGCAAGGTTTTGGCGTTCGGCGCGCTGGCAATGCTCTGTACGATCGCCGTCATTATTGGCGTCACTGTCTTTTTCTCTCGCGTCGGCGATGTTTTGGGATCGGGTCAATCGGTCATCGAAGTTCTGCCTGTTGTCGATACCCTCGGCGATGCCCAGAGCGCCGTTTTGGCGCAAGGCATCGCCGCGGAGATGATCAACGGCCTCGCCGCGATCGACAATATCCGCCTGATAGCGCCGAAGGAGCAGAGCCCGGCGGCAGCCGCCAAACCCATATCCGGATTTGGCGGCGAAGCCGATTTTCTCTTACAAAGTGAGCTGCAAAAAAGCCCGCAATCCTGGATCCTTCAAACACGGCTCATCAAGGTGCGCAGCCGCGAGATCGAATCGGTCGCCGAGGTGACGCTGGACGCCACCGAATCCGACGCGCAGCGCCTTGCCTCACGGCTTGCTGCGGGAGCCGGCTACGACGTTGCCAGCCGCCTCAACAAACTCGAAGAAACAGGTAGCCCTGCAGCCGTAGCCGGCGCCGCCAATGTCGCGATCCAACAGGCAACCGCGTCAATCAATCAGACGACGAAGGAACGCTTCGCGACGGCACGATCGATTCTTGAAAAATATCTGAGCGATCAGCCTGATAATGTCGATCTGCAGATCGCGCTTGCTACGCTGCATCTGCGCGGCATTCAGCTCAGCTGGTATGATCCGACCGAGAGCAGGGCCGCAGAGAACGAGGCAAATTCGCTGATCGAGCACGCGCTGCGAACAAGACCGAATTCTCTCCCTGTGCTTGACATCTATTGCCGTTTCCTGACCGCAACCAACCGTTTTTCCGAAAGCCTTGTGGCCTGCGCAAGAGCGCTGAGCCTCAACCCGTGGGATGGCGCGGCACTGTTCCAACTTGGCCTGACGCAGATCCAGCTCGGGCGTTTCGAGGATGCGCTTGCGACATTCGAGCTGGCGGACCGCTTCGACACGCCGGCTGTGTCTCGCTGGACCTGGCTGCTGGGCGCGGGATGGGCCGATATCCTTCTCAATCGCAATGAAGATGCCATTGGATGGCTGCAACGCTCCATCGCGATCACCTCCGGGACGGGCCGGGCGCATATGCTTTTGGCGACCGCCTATCAGCGATTGGGCCGAACAGACGAAGCCAGACAAGCTCTGGCGAAGGGGCTGGAACTGAGGCCAGGCTCGACAGCCGCGAATATCGCCCTGCCCGCTCGCAATACCAGCCCGATCTACCTTGCAGCACGCCGGGACATCAGCCGAACGCTGATCGAGCTCGGGCTGCCGGCCGGCGACGAAGCGCAAGAATCAGACGACCGGAACTGACAAGAATGTATTGTCGAACACCTATCGCCGACTGCTGAAATGTTCGACGTCTACCTTAGGCAAGGTCTCTTAGAGATAAAGTATCAGAAAGTCTTTTCCACCTGAACATCAGCATAAAAATGCAGCCTGTAGCTACAACTTGAGTCTCCTTCTAAACCACGTCTTTATATGTTTTGCCCATTCTCCGACCAAAGTTTAGGCTTTTCTCTGGTAGGAATAATGAGCACTCACTTTTTGCGGAAGCTAGGCCGCCTGACAAAGGATCGTGCTGGCAATTTCGCAACACTGACGGCGTTGATCGCAGTCCCGCTGGCTGCGGCTGCGGGCTTGGCAGTTGATTACGCATCTGCGGTACATCAGCGAACGAATTTGCAGGAAATCGCCGATGGAGCCGCTCTTGCCGGTGGCAAGATCTTCGATGGTACCAACTTGGCCGCCGCACAGGCAGAAGCCACACGCTTCATTACCGCCTATGCGGACACGACGCCCGCCAACCTCAGTTATACCATCACAGCAAACGGACGCATCCTTTCGGTCAATTTGACCGGGGTGGTGCCGACAAACCTGATGCGCATCGTCAACATCGACAGCGTCAACATTGGCGTGAACTCCCAGGCCACGGCCCCGGCAAAGCCTGATATCGTGACCATCACGCCGACACAGGCGCAGGGATGGTACTACAAAGTCATCACGATCCGCGTCGTCAGGCCCAATGCAACAGCCGAAACCGTGGTCGGCACCGTGACCTATCAGCCGACAACCCATAACAACGATGGTCAGGGCACCATGGCGGCCGTCCCGTCCGGCCCGATTACGCTGGGCCAATATACCAAGCTCGTGCTGCAGATGGACGTCAAGGACGATGGCTGCCCGCTTGGCAAGGTGGCTTCCATCTCGAACAATAATGCCGTGAACTGCAACAGCAAGAACTCGGCCAGCACAAAATACGATCTGACCCTGCGAACGGATGATCCGAATACCTCGAACTATCTCTTCGTCGACGGTAGCCAACTTCCCAAGGGCGTCACCTTGCCGATCGAGAATTATTTCGGCTGCCAGGCCGCACAAAAGCACGCCTGGGAAGATGGCGGCGGTTGGGATCGACAGGACTTTTTCTATACGATCTCGTCGCAATGTTCGTCGGCCGACGGCGATGCCGTGCGCCTCACCAACTGATGCGACGGCAAGCTGACGACCGGTGGGGTCGATGACCTAACCCGGCGCCATGGGCGCCGAGCCTGTCGCAAAGCCGCTTGGCTTAACGGCGCGAGCCGAAGGGACGAAGCGTCATGTGGCGATTGACGTCCTTGTAGAGCAGGTAGCGGAACGGGCCTGGACCGCCGGCATAGCAAGCCTGCGGGCAGAAGGCGCGCAACCACATGAAGTCGCCGGCTTCGACTTCGACCCAATCCTGGTTCAAGCGATAGACGGCCTTGCCTTCCAGCACATAGAGGCCGTGCTCCATGACATGGGTTTCCGCAAAGGGGATGACTGCACCGGGTTGGAGAGTGACGATCGTCACGTGCATATCGTGCCGCAGATCGGACGGATCGACGAAGCGGGTCGTTGCCCAGCGTCCCTCCGTGCCCGGCATGGCGGACGGTGTAATATCCTTCTCGTTCAAGATGAGCGGCTCCGGATGAGCCAGCCCCTCGACGGCCTCATATGCCTTGCGTACCCAATGGAAGCGGGCATGAGCGCCTGAGCGGTTATGCAGCGACCATTTCAGGCCCGGCGGCAGGAAGGCATAGCCGCCCGGCTGGAGAACATGCTTGCCGGAGGGCAAGGTGAGTTCGATCTCGCCGTCGACAACAAACAACACGCCTTCGGCCTCGGCATCCTGCTCCGGCCGGTCGCTGCCGCCACCCGGCGCCACTTCCATGACATATTGCGAAAAGGTCTCGGCAAACCCTGAAAGCGGCCGGGCGATCACCCAGCAGCGCGTGTCGTTCCAGAAGGGCAGATAGCTGGTGACGATGTCCTGCATCACTCCCTTGGGGATGACCGCGTAGGCCTCCGTGAACACGGCGCGCCCTGTCAGCAGGTCGCTCTGCGGCGGATGGCCGCCAAGAGAGGAATAGTATTTTCTTTCCATTGTCTAAGCCCTTCATTCTCATCGTTTCGGGAGACTGAGGCATATGCCTCCCCGTCGTATTGCATGGCGTCGGAAGTCGGAACGTCTCGTTACGTCGCCCCCGCCGCCTCCAGTAATTTCGCGATCCCATCATAACCGCGACTGCGGGCATGGCGCAGCGGCGTCACGCCATCATTGTCGGCCAGATTGACGTTTGCGCCGGCATCTATCAATAGCCTGACGATCTCAACATGACGCGATCCGCCATCGCCGAGAATGATGGCCTCGATCAGAGCCGTCCACCCCAGCCGGTTGACGTGATCGACATCGACACCCGCCTTGATCAGCGTATCGACGGTTTCGACGTGACCGCGTTCGGAGGCGGGAATAAGCGCCGTGCCGCCATAGCGGTTGATGCTCTTGAGATCCGCCCCATGGGCGAGCGTCAGCTTGAGAATATCCAGATGGCCGCGAGCGCCGGCATAGAGATAGGGGCTGTCTTGAATTTCGTCCTTGGCATTGACGTCTGCACCCGCCTCGATCAGCGCTCGTGCGGCATCCACCCTGTTGGCGTGCGTCGCGACCAGCAGCGGCGTCGCGCCCTTTGCATCCCGCGCCTCGATGGCGGCACCGCTATCGAGCAATTGTTGGATGGCCGCGATGTCACCGGTCGCAGCAGCCTTGTGTAGTCGAAGATCCATCGTGTCGCCGAAGGCAAGAAAAGAAGTGCAGACAGTCGTCAGGAAGAACAAAGCCGACAATAGAAGTTTCAACATGCCTTATCCCGGTGGTGCCTCTCCTCTGAAACCTAGCAGGGAACCCGGCTTCGGAAAATCAAATATCCGAGCCCTGACCGCTGAGAAAATGAAAACAGTTTCAGGATTTTGCGCTGCAATAGCCGGCATCCGCGATTTCGGACCGGCATTCACCGCTGTTGCCGCCAACCCATGTCCGCCACCACGACCGACGGCGGTATAGAGCCGATCTGCAGCCGCACGCAAAAACCGTGGCCGGTGTCCAGAAACGAAACCCGTCCACCGTGAAGTTCGGCGGCCTTCTTGACCAGGTTCAATCCCAGCCCCGCACCGGATGAACTGGCATTGATGCGCCGAAACGGTTCGAAGACGCGATCACGCTCCGCCAGCGGTATGCCGGGGCCTTCGTCGCAGACATCGATGGTGCCGCCGGCGCCGACGCGAACGACGATCGAGCCCTTCCCTTCGGCATGGTCGATCGCATTCCGGATCAGATTGACCACAGCCATTTCGATAGTCGATGTCTGGATCACGAAGACTGCTTCCTCGGGGCTCGGCTCGAAGTCAAAATCATAGCCCGCATCCATCGCAATCGGGGCAAGATCGGCGGCGATGTTTTCGACCAACACATTCAGATCCGTCTTCTCCGCACGCAATTCGACCGCGCCGATCGCCTGCATCTCCAGGAGTTGATGGGCGACGCGGGATAGACGGTCGATATCGTCCCGAAGCTGGTGACTGACTTCGGCATCGGGCAGAAGGTCCGCCCGTGTCCGCGCAATCGCGATCGGCGTTCGCAGCTCATGAGCGGCATCGGCAAGAAAGCGATTGTGTCTGTTATATCCTTCATCCAGCTTCGAGAGGGCATGGTTGAACGCGTCGACCAGAGGGATGATCTCGGTCGGCACCTTCGAGTGCTCGAGGCGGGCCGAACGGCTGTCGAAGTCGATCGCCTGCGCCTGCGTTGCCGTCTCCACCAGACCGCTCAGCGACCGGCCGACGGCACGCGGTGTGACGAGCAGCGTCGCAACGCCCGTCAACGCCAGTATGGGAACGACGCCGATCAAAACGACGAATGCCAGCGCCGGCAATACCTTGAGCCATTCGATTTCGCCATGAGGTCCCCTGGCCATCTCGACGCGCATGTTGATCCACACATTCAGACCGTCATTGTCAAAGCCGCGTTCGGTAGCCGCCATGATCTGCAGCTGGCCGATGGACGTCTCCCGGTTTTCGACCGTGGCATGCACCCCGTTGGCGGCTTCGACCCTCACCCGTTCGATCGTCCATGGAAAGCTCTCGTTGAGAGCCGCGGCCGGCATCTCTCCATATTGAAAGAGTACTCCCTTATGGTCGCGGATCATGAACCAGAGGTCCGGATAGCGCTGCTTCAGCTCTATCACCTCCTGCGTCTCGGCCACCTGCAACTGCCCGTCATCATCCCTTGTAATCTGCTGGGCGACGACACGGACGGCCTCTTCATTGGCATCTTCCAGCTCCGGATTGATGATCCATAACCAGGCGACGAGAAGGACGAAGAAAAGAACAAGAAGAAAGGCCTGCAGGACGATCAGGCGTTTTATCAGTCCCCAGCGTAGCGATCGGCTGCGTTCTGCGTTCATGCCTTCGCCCCGATCAGATAGCCGATGTTCCGCACGGCTCTTATCTCGACCGTGGCCTCAGCCAGAAGCAGCTTCTTTCGAATGCGCGAGATGTGCGCATCCAGGGCGTTCGATCCTATTTCGTCGTCGAGGGCATAAACCGCTTCGATCAGGCTCGGCCTCGTCACGATGCGGTTCGGACGGCGCATCAGCGTCTCCAGCACCAAATATTCGCGCCGCGAGAATTCGACGAGCGCGCCACCAACGAAGATTTCATTGGTCCGGGGATCGACGCTCAGATTGCCGAAGGTCAGATATCTGTCGGAGACCGTTGGTCCCCGCCTCTGGAGAGCTCTCAGGCGCGCCAGCAATTCCTCGATCGCGAAAGGCTTGGCAAGATAGTCGTCGGCACCGCTGTCGAGCCCGTCGACGCGGTGATCGACGCTGCCGAGCGCTGTCAGCACGAGGATCGGTACGGGATGCTTGCGCTGACGCAGTGTCGCCACAAGATCCAGTCCTTCGCCGTCAGGCAGGCGACGATCCAGCACGAGGACGTCATAGGTTCCGACGCGGGCCATGGCATCGGCATCCGCAATCGTGCGGACATGGTCGGCAAGCACATCGCGGCGTCGCAACGCTTCAAGCAGCGCGCGGGCCATTTCAGGCTCATCCTCAAGCAGCAAAATTCGCAATGACTTTTCCCCAAAGGACGGCGATTGCCATCCTTCGCCCCCACTGACAGCCAAAGATTGCGGCTACATTACACGCAGATTGCCGAAGTGGCATCAGGATGGATGCCAATGGGTCGCAACCAATAAGAGACGGCTTGGCTCGGAGCCGGAAACCTCATTCGAGCAGACACTTGGAGCATTAGCGCTGCAGCATGCGCGCCAGCATCCGCCTGATGTGATCCTGACCGCCAAAGAAAATCGCCGCAACGACGATCGTTTTGCGTTCCTCGATCGGTAGAAACCAGACGGCGGCCTTGTCGCGCCGCAGGAAGCGGATGCCAGGATAGATATCCGGCCGCAATGTGCCGATATATGGGGTCTCGACCAACCGATCGATTTCCAGACGGAGTTCGCGAATACGGTTGGCCGCGCGCTCCAGAGCTTCTTCCGACGAGTCTCCAAGATCGAGATAGGCCGCAAACAGATGATCGAAGGTCAGCTCGAAATCGAGATCGGCATCCCTGGAATATTCAAGGCTCCACACGAAGAGCTCGCCGTTTGCGCTCGATCATGCTCTCGATCCGCTCTTCCATGTCCTGAGCCGGGATCTTCGGTCCGTCGAGGCGGCGCTGGATGAGCCTGCGCAGCCCCTCCGTCTCGACCGCTTCCGCTTCCGTTTTCTGTCGCAGCAGTTCCAGACCCTGCTGGAGAACCGAACTCAGGCTGGAATAGCGGCCCGTCTCGACAAGCGAGCGAGCAAATGCATCCTGCTGATCGGTCAACGATATCGACGACTTGACGCTCACGGGACAATCTCCTTCAGACGCCTAAGGTGCTACTCAGTCGCACACATGTCAAGACTTCGCAGCGAGACGATTGAAGGCTGCGAGGGATTATTGCCGTCGCTTTGCCACATCGTTGACCCCATCCAGATCCGGTGCCTGTCCATAGCTCATATTTTTCATCTGCTGGATGACACGTGCCATCTCCTCGTCATCGAGAATGGGCGGCTCGCCAAGCGTCAGCGCCTGCACATAAAGGCGGGAGAGGGTTTCGACCTCGATGGCAAGCGCAAGGGCGGCGGCCGGTGTCTTCCCGAGCGAGATCTGCCCATGCTGACCGAGCAGGCAGGCTAGCCTGTCCTGCAGGGCTTCGATCGCAGCATCGGAAAGAGCCTGCGTTCCGAAGGTGGCGTAACGTGCGCAGCGGATCGTCGTGCCGCCCGCGACACCCGTCATATAGTGAAAGCTCGGAATGGTCTTGTGGTGTACGGCAAGCGTGGTCGCATAGACCGAATGGCAATGGAGCACGCAATCGATATCCCCGCGGGATGCGAGAATATCGCGATGGAACCGCCACTCGGACGATGGCCGGCGCTCACCCTCATAGCTGCCATCGAAATACATCTGCACCAGGTCCTTCGGCTGCATCATGTCGTAGGGCAGAGAGGTTGGCGTGACCAGAAATCCCTTGGGATTTCGCACCGACACGTTGCCGGCCGTTCCCTGGTTGATGCCGGATGCATTCATCCGGCGGCAGATCGCCACCATGTCTTCGCGCAGGGCATTGTCATCATAAGTCGCCACGATATCACTCCATTGTCTTGATCAGGGTTTGCCAGCGTTGTCGGTAGGATAAAAGCTCGGGAAGGCCGGAAATATCGGGCGCTTCGGCCACCAGTGCTACAGGTGAAGCACGCCCTTCATGGGACGCCAGCATAGCGGCGCCCGTCGCCGTTCCCGTCGTGCTGCGGCTGACGAGCACGCGTCGATCGGACAGCAAGGCCGCAACGATGGCGCCATAAAGGGGATCGACGACGAAATTGCCGTCCAGCACCACCGCCTCCGTGGGGGGAAGGTCCTGAATGCAGGCGGCGGTCAGCAGCGCCGAATAGAGTACTGCGAGCGTGAACCGGACGTCTTCCTCCTCCGCAAGCGGGCCTTCGAGACGACCGCGGTGGGCCGTGCCGGGAAAGAGCCCGTCATCCGAGCCGAATGTCGGCAGTGCAAAGGTACCTGACGCCACGATCATCCGAAGTGCCTGCAACGAGGCGGGACCCGAAGCTTTTGCCGCGACGATCGAAAATTCCCGGCCGCCCATGGTCAGCATACCCGGCGTCGGGTTGCCGAAGACATCGGCATTGCAGGAATGACCAGGTCGCTCGACGCTGAAATCGACACCGCCGCGATCGGTCAATGCAACGATCCAGGTGCCTGTGGAGACAACGGTGAAATCGGAAAGATCGGCCGCCTGATAGCGGTATAGATTGGCCGAGGAATCGTGCACGCCGCACAGGATGCGCGTCGTCGCTTCCAGGCCGCATCGCGCAGCAAGTTCAGGTTTCAACGGGCCAAGCGTTTCCCATGCTCGTCGCATCGGCGGCATGAGACGCTGCCATCCACGGCTTGCAACGAGCGATGCCGGCCGGCCGTCGGCAGATGCCCACAGATGAGACTGTGCTGCAAGGCTCGTCACCTCGCTCGCCAGCACGCCGGACAGGCGGAACGCCCAATATTGCGGCGTGGCGAGATAGGCGCAGGCCGCCGCAAAAGTCTCCGGCCAGTACATTTCCTGCCACAGCATCTGCCGCGCCAAATGCGCCGCACCCAGCATGATGGCGCTTGCCCTCTCGCGATAGGAACCGGCAATTGCCCTGTAACGAGCCTCGACATCCGCGGGGATCGGCTGCTCATAGTCGATCATCGGCATTGCAGCACCCTGTCCGTCGACCAGCACACCGCCGGACCCATGTGCGCAAGTAATGATCGCGCCTATATCGTGTCTGCGTCCCAGCTCCGTCAGGCTATCTATGAGCCAGACCTCCAGACTGTCGAGATCGTGATGGCGATAGGGCGGGCCATCCCTCACGGTATTCGGCGTCGACAGTGTTTCCAGTACGCGGCCGTCATCAGTTACCGCCGACAGCTTCACATTGGTCTTGCCGATGTCGAAAACCGCAACGATGCTCATTTTGGACCGAAGAAACGTGTTGGCAGCAGCCACATCAGGTAGGGTCGAGCCGTCTGGACCGCAGCGACGAAGATGAGAATGCCGCCCCATATTGCGACAGTCAGGTAATTGCTGAGGCCGAACTGGTTGAAGCCCGAGGAGATGACCTGCAGGATCGCCAGCGCCAGCATCAACCCGCCCGCCGTGCCGAAGCCGCCGAAGGGATCGACACCGCCGAGAACAGCCGCAAGGATCGTCACCAGCAGATAAGATTGCGCGTAGTCCGCGCTCGCCGAGTTGAAGGTCGCCAGCATGACCAGGGCGGCGAAGAAGCAGATCAGGCTCGACATGACATAGACGCCGACCAGCATCCGGCGCGTGTCGATCGCGGAATAGCGGGCTGCCTCGATATTGGAGCCGATCATGGCGCAGGCGACACCGAAGGCGGTGCGCCGCAATATGAGGCTGACGATGACGGCGACCACGATCAGCAGCAGGAAGATCAGCGGCACCCCGACAATGGTCGTCGTGCCGATGCGGCTGAAACCGTCCGGTATGCCCGAAAGGGCCATACCGCGGGTCAGATAAATGCTGATACCGTCGATCAGCGATTTCGTGCCGAGCGTGATGAGAATCGGGTGAACGCCGGTATAGGCAATGAGCGCGCCGGTGATAAGACCGATAAGCAGGCAGAGCACAAGGCCGGCGACGAGCGCCAGCACGATAACGGCGAGTGCCGTCCCGGTGCCACTGTCAGGCGTGATCAGGCTCTGCATGATGAAGGCCATCAGCAGCGCGCATTGGTTGGTGGTCGCGATGATTGCCAGATTGAGGCCACCTGTTATCAGCGGCGCCATCATCGCGAGAGAAAGGAGCCCGAGCAGCGGCAGCTGGTACATGAAGGATTGCAGCGTACCGAGCGAAGCAAAATTGGGAATGAACAGGGAGAAGCCGGCAACCAGAAAGACCAGAAGGACGACAAGCCCGGTATGGGCGCCGGGAATGCCCGTCCGCATACGCGTCATCAGATCGGTGAGGCTGCTGTTGAGATTATAGAGAAGCGGAGGTTCAGCCATTCGACGGCGCTCCTGCGATGATGCGATGACGGCGGCCGGGTCGCGAACTGATGACGGTGATCGAAGTCGAAACCAGGATGGTGATGCCGATGACGATCTGGAAGAAATAGGAGGAGACGCCGAGCAGGTTGAGCCCGTTCTGCAGCACGGCCAGAAGCACGATGCCGAGCAGGACGCCGGGCACGGTGCCGATGCCGCCAGTCAGGCTCGCGCCGCCGAGCACCGCGGCGGACAGCACCGCAAGTTCCGTATTGTACATGGCATTGGGCACGCTTTCGCCGACCCGATGGGCCTGCAACAGGCCGGCAATTGCTGCCATCAGCCCGAGATAGCCGTAGGCGACGAATTGCAGCCGGCCGATATTCATGCCGATCCGCCGCGCCGCCTCCGCATTGCCGCCCATCGCATAGAGCTGCCGCCCGACGGACGAGCGCGTCATCCACGCCCAGGTGAACAGGGTCACCACCACCATGGCGACGATCGGCAACGTCACGCGGACGATATCGCCCGATGCCGTTTCCATGCGCCAGAAGACGATGCGGTTCGTCCACCAATCCGGCAACGTATAGATCGACTTGCCACCGGAGAAATACATCAGCAGCGAGAAACTGACGCTCATCATGGCGATCGTCGCGATGATCGAGGTGATGCGCACATAATGAACCAGCAGCGCATTCAGGCAACCCAGACCGACGCCGATCGCCAGGCCAAAACCAATGACGACGGGCGCGGAGAAGCCGAACTGCGTGGCAAGCAGCGCCGCGCAATATTGTGCCACGGAGGCTGTCGCCGCGAAGGAGATGTCGATGCCGCCCGAAACCAGCACGACGAAGAGGCCCATCGCCATGATCGCCTGCACGGAATAGGTTTCGAGCAAATCGATGATGTTGGCGAGCGTCAGGAAATCGCGGGCCGTCAGGGAAAAGACGATCACGACCGCGGCAATGACGGCCAGAAGCCACGCTTCGGGACGCCGCCTCAATTGTGCGACAAAGGACGGTCCGGCCGTTTGACTGTGCTCACGCATAGATGCGCTCCTTCATGTTGGCCTCGCTGACTTCACCCGGCACCGCTTCGCCGACGATGCGGCCGGCACGCATGTGCAGGATGCGATCGCAGGTCGCAAAGAGTTCGGAGACTTCGTCGGAGATAAGGATGATCGCGACGCCTTGGCGCGCCAGTTCGGCCACCACATCATAGATGCCCTGCTTGTTCTTGATGTCGACGCCGACCGTCGGGGAATCGAGGATCAGCACCTTCGGCCGCGTTGCAAGCCACTTCGCCAGCACGACACGCTGCTGATTGCCACCTGAAAGGGTCTGCACGGCGCGATCGGCCGAGGGAACCTTGATGGCGAGCCGCTTGATCCAATCCTCGGCGAGCTGCCTGCGTGCCTTGTCGGGAATAAGCCCCAGCCGGCTCGCCATGCCCCTCATGACGGCGAGCATGATATTGTCGCCGATCGACTGCTGCAGGATGACGCCGAGGCTCAGGCGATCCTCGGAAACATAAGCGATGCCCGCGCGTACGGCATCGCGATTTGAGCGGAGTAGAAGCTCCCTGCCCTCAAGGCGAATGCTGCCGCTTTCGGCCCGATGCATGCCGAACAGCGTCAGGGCAAGCTCAGTGCGGCCCGATCCCAGCAATCCGGAAATGCCAAGCACCTCGCCACGACGCAGGATAAAATCGATATCGGCGAACTCGCCGCGGCGCGACAAACCATCGACTTCCAGAATAGGCGCGGCCTCACCCATGTTGCGGGCAACGATCGCGTGATCGATATCGAGCCCCGTCATCAGATGAGCGATCTTCTTTTCATTCATTTGATCGGCGGGCCAGGTGCCGACCTTGCGGCCGTCGCGCATGACAGTGACGCGCTCGGCGATCTCGACGACTTCGTCGAGCCGGTGGGAAACGAAGACGACGGCGATACCGTCCGCCTTGAGCCGTCCGACGATCCCCAAGAGGCGATCGACCTCGGCTCGCGTCAGCGACGCCGTCGGTTCGTCCATGAAAATCAACCGTGCCTCGGCTGCCAGACCGCGTGCGATCGCAACGATCTGGCGCTCGGCCACCGAAAGATCGGAAACCACGAGATCGAGGTTGAGTGCAAAGCCTAGCCTGGAAAGGACAGCGCTTGCCTTCTCCCGCATTCGCTTCCAGTTAACAGGCTTCACCAGCCGGTCGAGATGGTTTTCGACTGCGATATTTTCAGCGACAGACAGGTTGGGAAACAAGGACAGGTCCTGGAAAATCACCTGGATTCCCATAGCCTTGGCGCGTGCGGGATCAAGCGGAAGAACCGGCTTGCCTTCGATCTCGATCATACCAGCCGAAGGCGGATGCACGCCGGCCACGGTCTTGATAAGGGTCGACTTGCCGCAGCCGTTTTCGCCGACCAGGCAATGAATCTCGCCGGGCCGCACATCCCAGTCGACCTCTTCCAATGCACGCACGCCGCCGAACCGTTTGGACAGTCCAGTCAAACGCAGAAACGGAATTTCATCGCTCATCGATCCACTCCGATTGTATCGGGTCGGCCGGCGGCGGCATTCAAGCCTGCCGCCGGCCCTCGGGAGGAACAGCCAGAACTTTTCCGCTTTTCTTCGAATTGCGGAAAAGCTCTATCCTCTTGGTTTCTTACGCATTCCGAACGGAAAACCGCTACACATTTTTCCTGGAAATGCTTTAGAGACCAAGTGCCACGAGCCGGTCGATATTTTCCTTATCGAGCGACTCCAGCTTCTGTGCCTGGATGAGCTTCTTGTCCGGATAGACACGCACCTTGCCGACGCCGGTCAGCTCCATGTTGTCGGTCGGCTCCTTGCCGGCCGCCAGCAGGGAGGCGAGCTGGACGAAGATTTCGCCCGCCGTCATCGGATTCCAGATGAAGCCGCCGCGGATGGTGCCGGACTTGACATATTTGACGCCCTGCCCCGGCGAGAAGCCGCCGACGAGCGCGATCGACTTCGCCTTTTCGCGGTCGTCGAGGACACGCGCCGCGCCGATCGGACCTTGCGATCCGAATGTCAGGATACCCTTGAGATCCGGATGGGCACGCAGCTGATCCTGCGTGGTCTTGATGCTGTCATCCAGGCTCTCGGCCACGCCAAAGCGGTCACCGAGCATTTCCATCTTCGGATATTTCTGCTTCTGATAGGCAATCGCCGCATCGGCCCAGGCATTATGCAGGGGAACCGTCAGCGATCCGACATAGACGATATATTTGCCTTCTTCACCCATCTGCTTGGCAAGCAGGTCCATATGGGCCTGACCATAGCCTTCGATGGTCGTCAGCTCGAAGTCCCAATCGGCTTCCTTCTGGTTCGGCCCTTCATGGGCCAGCACCTTGATGCCTGCGGCCCTCGCACGGCCGAGAACGGGATCGAGGGCAGCGGAATCATTCGGCACGATGCCGATGACGGCAACCTTGCGGGCGATCAGATCCTCGATCGCACGCACCTGCTGTGCGGCATCGGCCTGCGTCGGCCCGACCATCCAGGCATTGGCCTTGTATTCAGGCGCGGCCTTCTTGATGCCGACTTCCATGGCATTGAACCATGGAATGCCGCCGATCTTGACCACGACGCCGACCTGCGGCCCGGCCGCCTGCGCCACACCGATCGTACCGCCGAGAGTGCCGGCGACGACGGCTCCGCCTAATCCGGCGAGTAGGGTTCGTCTTGTAACTTCCATTTTTCTCCTCCCAGTTTCGTGTTACCCGCCTCCTCAAGCGGGCTCCGCGGCGTCGAACCGCGGATCTCGACGGCGCAGCGCAGGCGCCGCGTAACCGGCTTTCCTCCGGAGCCGGTCATACGTCGCAACAACAGCGCCCAGGCCTGCTCGGCCATTTCCTCAACGGGCTGGCGCACCGCCGTAATGCCGGGTGCGACCAGCCTCATCCATTCCATCTCGTCGAAGCTTGCAAAGGCGAGATCGCCGGGCACGGAAAGCCCGATCTCCGCCATGGTGCGGTAAGTCAGAAGCGTCGTGCCGTGGTCGAGCGAAAACAGCGCGCTAGGCAAGGGGCGCTGACGCAGCCGCTCCTCGAGGTGCTGCGCGCCATTGGCATCGTCTATGCCGATTTCCAACATTTCGACATGCATACGGCCGGCCGCGGCTCGCACGCCCTCCCAGCGTTCGCGAACATTGGTGATCGAAAGGCTGCTGCCCAGAACCAGGCAATCACCATAACCCTGCTTGTCGAGATGAGCGGCGATCGAGCCGGCGGCCGGGCCATTGTCGACCGCGATCAAATCGAAACCGGCCGCGTCCGGTATACGGTCGGCCAGCACGACCGGTGCGAAGAAGCCGTTCGGCAAGCGTTCGGCAAAGGCGCCATCACAGGGGATGACAATCAGGCCGGCCGGACGCCATGAGCGGATCTTGCGCAGCCGGTCGGCCTCCTCCTCGGCATTGTTGCGCGCGGAGACGACCACCAGATCGTAATCGTCGAGACGCGCCAGATGCTCCAGCGTGGAAACAAAGGAGGCAAACATCGGATTGGTGAGATCCGGCACGACGACGCCGGCAAGCTGCGCCTTGCGCGAGCGCAACCGCGATGCGCCGAGATCGACGACATAGCCAAGCTCAAGCACCGCGTCGTTCACGCGCCTGGCGAAATCCGGAGAGACCGTGGGCTTGCCGTTAAGGACATTCGAAACGGTTGCCACCGAGACGCCTGCCCTATCAGCCACCATCTTGATGGAAGGGGTTCGCGATTTCGACATTCTGCCCTCCCTTCAACAATCTCAGATTGATACTACGAAAATTCTGGTGAAACGTTTTATTGTAAGCTATACCAGCATACATGCGGTGTCAACGTGAGCGTTTTCAAGTATAAAACGATTCATATCTTTTGCAGCGCAGCAAATATTTTTTGCATCCACGAAACCGGGAGGACGATCATGAACAAGCTGGGAGTTCACGCGCTGGTATGGGAGGCCGGCTGGAGCCGCGACGAATGCGCCCGCGCCATCGCGAACAGCGCCGAGGTAGGCTATGATTTCATCGAGGCGCCGGCGCTCGATCCAAGCCTGATCGATCCCGAATTCACGCGCCGCCAGCTGGAAAAAAATAGCATCGGCATCAACTTCTCGCTCGGTCTCGATTTTGAAACCGACATCTCAAGCGGCGACAAGGAGAAGGGGCGGCGCGGCAAGGAGAAGCTGGAACAGGCGATCGCCGTCTGCCGCGATTGCGGTGGCGAATATATCGGCGGTATCCTGCATTCGGCCTTCGGCAAATATACCGAGCCGACGACGGCGGCCGGCGTCGCGCAATCGGTCGACATTCTGCGTCAGGTGGCCGAGACGGCGGCGAAAAGCAACATTACGCTGGTGCTGGAAGTCGTGAACCGCTACGAATCCAACGTGCTGAACACCGCCGCCCAGGCTGTTGAGATGTGCAAACGCATCGGCATGCCGAACGTGAAGGTGCATCTGGACGTCTATCACATGAATATCGAGGAATCCGATATTCAGGCCGCCATTCTCGAAACTGGCGATTACCTTGGATATTTCCATACCGGAGATTCCCATCGCGGCTATATGGGCTCGGGCACAATCGATCTCACCGGCGTCTTCCGGGCTCTCGTCCGTTCCGGCTACAAGGGACCCATCACCTTCGAATCCTTCTCCTCTCGCGTCGTCGGCCAACCGCTCGAAGGCATTCTCGGCATCTGGCGCAACCTCTGGGACGACGGACGCGACCTTGCCGAACATGCGCTGATGTATACGAAGGCGCAGCTCAAGGCCGCGCAGGAGGCTCAGCGTCAAAGCCAGCAGCGCAGTCTGTTGCCCTGATCGCTAAAGGTTTGCGCGATCTCCTTCTCCCCACCAGGGAGAAGGAGATTATAGCCCTACAATCCCCCTTGAAAGGGAAGCCGCTTTCTCTCAGGCAGAAATCGCCTTGCTTTGAAGCGGCGTCTGATGAACGACGATGCGCGCATGGTATGGAATACGCTCGTAGAGGTCGATGACGTCCTGGTTGACCAATCGAACGCAGCCAGACGATGCCGCCTTGCCGATCGAGCGCCATTCCGGTGAACCATGCAGACGGTAGAGCGTGTCCTTGCCGTTCTGGAAGATATAGAGAGCGCGGGCACCCAGAGGGTTCTTGATCCCCGGGTCCATGCCGCCATTGGCAACTGAATATTTCGCGAGTTCGGGCTTGCGGGCGATCATGTCGCCCGGCGGCTTCCAGCGCGGCCAATGCTGGCGCCAATGGATGATCCCTTCGCCCTGCCATGCAAAGCCGTCGCGGCCGATGCCGACACCATAGCGCATGGCCGTGCCGCCGCGCTCCACGACATAGAGAAATCTCGATGCCGTATCCACGACGACCGTACCCGGCGCCTCGCCGGTCGGATCGGGGACGCGCTGACGATAGAATTTGGGGTCCAGCTTGCGATAAGGCACGGCCGGAATGACATGGCCGCCATCGACCACGGAGGCATAGCGTGCTTCGAGTTCTGGATCGGGCGTGATGACGCTCTGAGGTTCTGACGCCACCGGAACGACGGGTGGCATACGAACAGGGGCTGCAATGGGAGTTGGGACCGGGGCCGTGGTGGCACAGCCCGCAAGCGCTGCGGTCGCAGAGATCGACCCGAGCATGAAAGCCCGCCGGGAGAGAGTCTTTTCATTCTTGGTTGAGCGCATTCCTATCCTAACAAACCTCGCACATTGATATCGCGCCTTCGACCGATGAGGCCAAAAGAGGCGACATGTCTAATCATTAAGTGGTGATGACCTCATAGCCACTCGGAACCTGTGATGACAAGTTCGCCAACACCATAGTCGCACAAACTCAATCGACGAGTGTGGGCCATATGCCACAGGGATCTTGCATTTCCGCGAGTGTATTGGGCGCTCGCAGCCATACCGGCACTCAAACGCCCTGATTGCAGGCGCGGCGCCTACTCGCCGCAACGCTGCGATATATACCGGCTCGCGACCGAGGAATGGCCGGGCAAGACATTGTGCCCATGTCCAGCCAAGCCCTCATGCCGGGCTGCAAGCAGTTTCTAAAGGTTGCGCGAGGACTCGGCTCCAGATTGATTTTGCTGACGGGATTTGCGCTCGTCGTGCAAGGTCAGATCTCGCCTTGCCCGCGCGCTCGCGGCTTCGATCGGCCCCGCCTTTCCCTGCTCGGCAATGACAGCCCGCGCCCGCTCGATATCGACCATATAGTCACGGGCCAACGGCAGAGCGGAAACGTTCTTCGTCAGCTGCAATTGCCAGTTCATGTGACCCATGCGACGGAAGGCGAGTTCGGACCCGACGAGGTAGAATTCAAACATCCGACAGAACCGCTCGTCATAGAGCTTGGCCAAGGTGCTTCTGTTCTTCATGAAACGGTCGCGCCACTGCTCGAGCGTCTTGGCATAATGAAGGCGCAGGATCTCAATGTCGGTCGTCCAGAGACCGGATTTCTCAACTACGGACAGGACTTCGGAGACCGCCGGCGAATAGCCGCCGGGGAAGATATATTTCGCAATCCATGGATTCGTGCTGCCGGGACCATCCGCCCGGCCGATTGCATGGATCAGTGCAACGCCATCTTCCTTGAGCACGGAGCGGATCTTGTCGAAGAAGGTCTTGTAATGGTTGATGCCCACATGCTCGAACATGCCGACCGAGACGACGCGGTCGACCGGACGCGTCCAGGAGCGATAATCCAGCAGCTCGAACGTGACCATATGCTCCAGCCCGGCATCCTTCGCGCGGGCTCGTGCGGCCAGCAATTGCTCTTCCGAAAGGGTGAGGCCGGTGACCCTCGCTCCGAACTCCTTGGCGAGATAGAGCGCCATGCCGCCCCATCCGCAGCCGATATCCAGAACCTCAAGGCCGGGGCGATCGAGCATCAACTTCGATGCTATATGCCGCTTCTTCTTGAGCTGCGCTTCTTCCAGCGTCTCGTCGCCGATGGGGAAATAGGCGCAGGAATATTGCCTGTCGTCATCCAGCATCAAGGAGTAGAGCCGCGCATCGAGATCGTAGTGATGCGCGACATTGCGCTTCGAGCGACCGGCAAAATTCAATTGATCGAGATTTCGGCGCAGCCAGCGCACCTTTTCCATCAGCTTTTCGAAAGGATGGCTTCCGCCTTCCATCAGATTGAGGGCAAGCAAATCCACCATTTGGAAGAGATCGCCGGATGCCGGCTCGACTTCGCCATCCATATAGCCCTCACCTAGCGCCAAGGCCGGATTGAGGAGCAGACGGCGTTTTGCACGGGCAGTATTTATTTTCATCGTTGCGCGCGGTTCCGACCCCGTACCGAAACTGCGCGTGGAACCGTCCGGAAAAATGACCGTAAGCGTTCCGATTTTGATCAAGCGAGAAAGGGCTGCTTCTAAGAACATGACAACTACCTGCTTATCGTTTCCTTACGGAAATATCCGTACCCGAGGGCGCCGAAGAATCCCGCACCGGTATTGATCTCGAAAGCGTACTACTTAATCTGGTAAAATATCCAGATCATTTGCGACATCAAGGTTGAGTAAACTCAATCGCGATTGCGGAGATGCGCGACCCGTCTTCAGGATCACCGCTGAAGCTTTATATAGTCGGTCGGCTCCGGGAATGTGAGACGTCTGCCGGCGGCAAAAGGTGCGCCCCGGCCGAATGCGGACCGAAGAGCACCCACTCTGCCGGGCAGCTACGCTTGCAACGAATGCACCTCCCCAGCGGGATGGGCTTACCAGCAGGTGAAGCCGGCATCCACATTGACGATCGCACCCGTCATCAGGCTCGCAGCACCCGATGCCAGGAAGAGAACCGCGCTGGCAACTTCCTCCGGTGTTCCCATCCGCCCCATCGGCGTATCGGCAAGCCAGGCCGGAATGCGCTCACGATTGGCCTCGACCGCCATCACCATAGGCGTCTCGATATAGGTCGGAGCGACGGCATTCACCCGGACGCCATGCTCTGCCCATTCCGCCGCCATCGACCGCGTGAGATGATGGACCGCGGCCTTCGAAACATTGTATGGCGTCTGCGTCTGCGGCTGCGGCCGGTTGCAGATGATTCCGGACATCGAACCGAGATTGACGATGGCGCCGCGTTTCCGAGCAATCATGTAACGGCCGAAGGCGCGCGAACACCAGAACACGCCGTTGACATTGACATCCATCATTCGAAGCCAATCAGCGTCGCTAACATCCTGCGAGGGAATGCCGCTCTGGCCGATCCCGGCATTGTTCACCAGGATCGTCGCGGCACGGCCGCCATCGGCAAATTCCGTGGCGATCGCTTCCATTCGCGCGGAGTCCGTGACGTCACCGGTCCGCAGATCGATATCGTAACCCTTGTCCCGCAACACGAGAGCTCCCCGTGCATCGGCCTCGTCACGCTCGATGACGACGACTGCAGCACCCGCTTCGGCCAGTGCCTCTACGCAGCAAAGGCCGATGGCACGACCCCCGCCGGTAACCACAGCGCGCTCGCCGTTGAGCCGGAATTTCTCCTGATAGCCCATGGCTTTGCTCCTCAGATGTCGAAGGCGCTCGGCAGAACCACGACGTCGCGGATCGTCACGTTGCGCGGTCGTGTCAACATGAACATGATGGCATCGGCGACTTCCTTGGGCTCGATCAAGGCGGCGGCTTCCTTGGCATTGCGCAAGTTTTCTTCGGGCCAGTCGGCGAGCAAGGCGCTGATGACCGGGCCTGGAGAAACGGAGCCGACTCGAACACCGCTCTTCAGAAGCTGGCGCCGCATGGTCTGGACGAAGCAGGTCATTGCCCATTTCGAGGGCGAATAGACAGGCTCCCAAGGGATCGCTGAGTGCCCCGCGACCGAACTCGTGACGATGATGTCGCCCGTCCCGCGCTCGATCATATGCGGCGCCACGGTTCGAACATTCTTGATGACGACATTGACGTTGAGGTTGAGCATCCTGTCTATGGCATCGAGATTGGCCTCCACCAAGTCGCCGCCGATATAGGTGCCGGCATTCGCATGAAGGATATCGAGGTGATCGACCTTGGCGAGAATGCCATCCAACAGCGAGGCGCATTGCTCCGGATCGAGCAGATCGAGCGCAAGCGGGATGGCTTGGTCACCCAGGCGCTCGCACACCGATGCCAATGCTCTCTCATCGCGATCGACGAGGATGACCTTCGCCCCCGCCGCAATCATGGCTTCCGTCGAGGCCAGCCCGATCCCCGATGCCGCACCGGTCACCGCGGCGATTTTCCCCTTCAATTCGTCCATCGTCTTCTCCTCCTTGGGTTAAAACAGCTATCATTTGACGGCACGCAGACCGGGCAGTCATTGGCAAGGCGCCGGATAATCCGCGACATCCATCGTGCGATCAGGCTTACCGCGCCTATGGAGCGATCGCCATAGAACGGCCTGTACCTCCAAGCATGGCCGCTCCGCCGGAACGGATCCGCATCAGGAACGTCTTTCCGTGGCTGCGATGAACGCGTCGAGTTGCTCTCGGGTGCCGGCTCCCTCCATCGGGCCGACAACGGTGACATTGCGCGCGCCTGCCGCAGCCGCATAGATCAGGGCGTCCGTCGCCGACATGCCCAGACGGCGGCAGGTGAGATAGGCGCCACCGAAGCAATCGCCGGCGCCGGTCGGATCGATTTCGCTGACGATGAAGGCCGGCGCATCAACGCGCTCGCCTTCCCTGCTGTAATAAGTGGCGCCATCGGCTCCGCGCTTCAGCACGATTTCCTTGACCCCGATTTCGAACAGGCGGCGGATCGCACTGGTTTCGCCCTCGACGCCGGCGGCACGCTCAAGCTCCTCCCCAGAGGGCAGCAGCAGATCGGCCTTGGCCACGAGCTGGGCAAACCGCTGTTCGGTCGCCTCGTCGAGCTTGAGTTCCTTGCGAATGTTCGGATCGACGGAAAGCGTGCCGCCGCGGGCCTTGACGATATCGACTGCCTTATCGATCACCTCGCATGCGCTCGGAACGGATAGCGCCGAGCCCATCACATGCAGGTGTCCGGCACGGCCGATGAGATTGCTGACGCCCTCGCTCCAGCCAAAGCGAGCGGCCGCAGACGTCGCGATATTATAGACGAAGTCGCGGGAACCGTCCTTGCGGTAGCGAACGAAGGCGCTGCCTGTCGGATAGTCCGGGTCGATGGATATTGCCGAGATATCGACGCCGTCGCCCTTGAGCCTTTCGAGATTCACTCGGCCGAAATCATCGGCGCCGACAGCGCCGATCATCGCTGCGCTGCCGCCAAGCCGCCCGCACTGGGAAATGAAGATCGCCGGCGCGCCGCTGGCAAACGGTCCGACGAGCGGCTGTGCCTCCATGAAACCATTGCCGACCGTCGTGGCGACGATTTCCACGAGGATTTCCCCGACGCAGACCGTTGGGCCAAGCTGGTCGGGCGCCAGTACTGAACTCATTGCAATCCTGCTTTCGATACCTGTTGTTTTCAACCCGCCGCGGCGTGTCGCTGCGCTCCATCCTCATCGCAAGGCTGATTGTTTTCCAGCAAAAAGAAACGCTGGCGAAACATATATGCTGTGTTGAACGTCTGACCAGAAGCATTCTTCTCTTCATGGCGATTTCAGCATTCGCAATGAATTCAAGCATGATTCCAGCGGCTTGCGAGCGCGGCCCTTCGACGCGGCAATTATGGATCGCCGGGACAGACACCGTGAAATCCAGCGACTTGTGCGACTTTCGGATGCCTTGGCCCGCGGAGAAATTCGGTTCGCTTCGGATGGAACGCTGCATTTTCATGTTGACCCCTGCCGCATTCGCCTCTTCGATCGGGAAACAGGCAGGAGATCGAAAGAGGAAGTTCCGATGAGTTTCGAAGGCAAGAGAGTGATCGTCACCGGCGCAGGCAAGGGCATCGGTCGAGTGACGGCGGAAATGCTGATAAAGCGCGGCGCACATGTCGTGGCGCTGACCAGAGGCGCAGCCGACGTCGCGTCCTTGCGCGATGAGCTGGGTTGCGAAGCCATTCAGGTCGATCTTGCCGACGCCGATAGAACACGGGAGGCAGCAATCGCTGCGCTTCCCGCAGATTATCTTGTCAACTGCGCAGGCACGACCGAGCTGCAGCCGTTCCTTGAGACAACGGTCGAAGCCTTCGACCACCTGCATGCGGTCAACACCCGCGCCCCGATGATCGTGGCCCAGGAATTCGCTCGCTCTTTGATCGGCAGAGGCCTTCCCGGCGCAATCGTCAATGTCTCCTCCATTGCCGCCTTTATCGGCATACCGGATCATGCGTCCTATTGCGCGTCGAAGGGCGGCTTGGACGGCCTGACGCGCGTGATGGCCAGGGAACTGGCGCCCAAGGGCATTCGCGTCAACGGCGTGCATCCGACGGTGACGCTGACACCGATGGCCGTCAAAGCATGGAGCGATCCCGAAAAGGCAGCTCCCATGCGCGATCGCATTCCGGCCGGCCGCTTTGTAGAACCGACAGAGGTTGCGGAGGTGATCCTGTTCTTGCTTTCCGACGCCGCGGCCATGGTGAACGGCATCTCCATGCCGATCGATGGCGGCTATATGATCGCCTGAGATCATATCCACGGCATCCTGATCGAAATCGACCACCAGACGGAAGTCGCCGAAGAGGCTGAGATATTCGACAAGGAGCTGATGCTATGGGGTGCCGGGGAAGCTCGGCACTAGGCTGCCGCCTCATAGATCAGATCTGGTGCGACGATCCATTCCCCCTGCCTGAGCGCCAGGACGTCGAGCCTGCCCTGGCGATCCCGAACGGCGATGCCGACGAACCGATAGCGGCTGCCGTTTCTGTCCACGACGGCAGCCGAAATCGATTTGCCGTTGATGTAACCGACAACGGGGCCTTCCTCCCTTGTGGCGGAAAGCAGGAAATATTCGTGAGGAATGTTCCGACTGACCATCAGCCCTGATCCCCGTACTGACGGGTCAGGCCCACACTCGCCCTGGCACCTTTCTTCGCGCTCGTGCTCTCACGCTTCGCTTGCTCAAGAGAGGATTTCGAGCGGGGACGCCTGTTCTTCTTGATCTCGACCACGAATGGCTTTCGCTGCGGCCGCATTGTCCGTCCTTTCGACTCTTGATTCACTTTAATTGAAGATGCATTCGACCTGGCCGAGCGGCCCGAAGTCGACGGCCAAATGTTGGCCGGCGCAGACCTGGAGGACCGCAGTGCAGGAACCGGTCGCCACGATATCGCTCGGCTCGAGCCGCCTGCCCTTTGCCGCAAGCGCAGCGGCAAGCCACGCAACTGCGTTCAGCGGATTGCCCATGATCGCCGACGAGCTGCCGGACACCATGGTCTGCCGAAACAGAAACGCCGTGACCTCGATTCCCGCGAGATCGCCAATATCCACGTTTGCGGCATGGTCGCCGCAAAGCGTCGCGACGTGCAGGCCGAAATCCGCAATCGCAGCATTTGCGCCAGCAAACGCCTGCCGCGTCCGACGGCCGACGACCCCGATTGCCGGGCGGCAGCCCATGATCGCATCAGTCACGCTGTCGAGGGAGATTTGCTCGCCTTCGTCCGGAAATGGCCTCAGCATCGTGAAAACGAGCTCGCTTTGTATTCCGATGGTTCCCGGCGGCAGGCGGAAATTTTGCGCCTCTTTTGCAGGGCGGCAGACGGGATTTCTGAATAGATCGGCCCCTTGAGGCCGAACGTGCGGCACGACAGATCACTCGTGCCGACAATCGCATAGCCCTTGCGCTCAAAGCCGAGTGCATCCTGCGCCGCGGCCTGGATGTCGTAGGCCTCATGTTCCGAGACGATCAGATCGAGCGGAAGATCGCAAAGCTCTTCGTGACGGCGACACTTCGCCAGAAGATCGGCTGTGGTATCCTTCAATTCGAAATACATCTTCGCGCTCCAATCTCGACAACTGGCTGTCACGCAAAAATGGCTCGACATGCATAGCCGTTCCATTCGGCGCAATGCGCGAAGAAATTAAAATCTCATAGTGATCGCTTTTTCTCGTTGAGTGATATGCGGGGTCCCCTCCGTCGTTCCGTGCCTTATCACTGCCGGTTTGACTGAGACCGCGGGCGGCGAAGCTACGCTCGAAGAGGAATCCCGTATCGGCCGCGAGACTGGCGCAAGGACGCGGACGCCATGAAATCGAACAGCATGACAGGTGTGCGGCCCGAGAGCATCGAGCCGCAGTCGCTATGGCTTCAATGCCGACATAGCCATATCGGATGGCCCATCGGCCGCAGCGTTTCAGATCATCCTGCTGGCTATGACGCCAGGGTCCGCTCAGGATTTCTTGCGCGCGGCCTTAAGGGCAATCCATCTGCGCGCGCCGCAATCGGGCATGCGCAGAGGGAGTCTGCCGGATCGTGCTGCGAGAACCAGCCAGTACCGACCAGTACGCAGAATACACGATTGAGGCCAACGCTAGGGGGAATCGGCCCGCCTGTCTGCGTCCATTTTTGAACATATCTAAGTTGGTTCACCCCTCCGCTCGCTGCATCCGAGAAAGGAGGGCTGAGGGTTTGGAGCGAATAGGAGAAGAGGATAGGGATGCCCTTGCGGAGCAAGGCCGGATATCCGATCAACGTCATCAATCCGGGCAGGTTGCCGAACACAGCAAGGTCTTAGACCCTACCGCCGAGTTTGACGGGATCGACCGAAATTGACCGCCCTCGTTCCGGCCGGCGCCTCTCCCCAAAGATTTTGATGACCTTAAACATGATTGAGGTCGCGGCGCGGGTTATCTTTCGGCATGATCGGCTGGAAAATTGCTGCCAATCCTTCACGAACCGATCAATGCTCTTCATTCCATTTCCGTTTGTCGTCGCCATTTTGCTCGTCACTCTCTTTGCAGCCGTCAAAGCTCGCGATGACGAGGCGCCACCCAATTTGCCTTTCCAGGCACTGATCCTTCTCAGCGCATTTCAGTCCACGCTCTCCGGTCTGCGATGGGGCTATGCCGTTCAACCCGTCATGTATGTCATGCCGGTGGCGGCCGCGATGGTGCCGCCACTTGCGTATCTCGGCGTGTCCAGACTGGTGCGCAAAAGCTCGCTTTCCCCACTTCAGCAGATCTGCCTGCATGCACTCCCGGCCGGGCTCATTATCGCGCTGATCGCGATGTGGCGCGACGCGATCGATATCGCCATCGTACTGATCGACGTCGGCTATGCCGTGGCGATCCTGCTTCTCATGCGCTCGGGCACGGACGCGCTTCGTCTCGCGCCATTCGAAAATGCCGACCCGACCTATCGGGCCATCCTCTTTGCCGCCGGCGCTCTTCTTTTATCGGCGATGGTCGATACCTTCATCTGGCTGGATCTTGCCTGGGCCGGCGGTGAGTATGCGTTGAAGGTCATCAGCGTCGGAAATCTCTTGGGACTGGCCATCCTGGCCACCGCAGGCGCTGCCGCCAGCCGCAGCCACGCACCCGTCGACAAGGGAGGGGCTATCCAGCCGCCTGAAATCCTTCAGGACACCCAGACGCTTGCTGCCGTACAGACACTGATGAAGGAAAGGCGCGCCTATCGCGATGTCGATCTCAATCTCGACCGGCTGGCGCGCAAGCTCGCGATTCCCGCCCGGCAGATTTCCACAGCCATAAACCGCGCGACCGGCAAGAACGTCTCGCAATATGTCAACGAGTTCCGGATCGCGGAGGCTTGCACGCTGCTGGCCGAAACCGAGAAGCCGGTGACGGAGATCATGTTCGATGTCGGCTTTCAGACCAAGTCGAACTTCAATCGTGAGTTCCGGCGCGTCACCGATACGACACCGCTCGAATGGCGCGACAAGTCGCGCAGGTCCTCCAAGTCCACCGCCGCGCTAACGGCTGACTGAATCGCGATCGAGCACGATCCGGAACGTGTTTAACGTCTCTCCAATCCGGTCGGCATGCCTTTAACCAGTTTTTAATCATCAAGTTGAAGCAACAACCATCCTCGGATAAAGGAGGGGTATCGCCTCCTCCGTCGTTCCGTGGATAGCAAATTGACAATGGAAAATTTGCTTCAATTGCTCGATTTCATGGAGGAGTACACCGATCGTATTCTTCCGGTCGCGTTCCTGTTGCTCGCCGCAGAGATCGCCTTTCCGAAGTCTCGCTATACCTATGTATCGAGGCTTCGCGGCGCTATCTTCTGCGTGACGAACATCCTCATAACCAAGGCAAGCCTGACGCTCTTCTACTGGCTTTGGGCAGGCATCGGCATAAAGCCGCTGTTTGCGATCGACCTGACGTTCCTCTCCAAGTTTTCGAATGCATGGCTGCTGCATCTGCTGGGAGCCATCGCTGCTTCTTTTCTCGTTCTACAGGTCAGCGAGTTCTTCTACTACTGGTTCCACAGGCTGCAGCATAGCAATAGCTTCTTCTGGCGCTTCCATGCCGAGCATCATTCGCTCGAGGAAATGAGTGCCTTCAACAGCAACCACCATTTCAGCGAGGAGATCTTCAGAATTCCGTTCCTGATCATTCCCGTCTCGCTGCTCTTTGATTTCAAGCAGGGCTATGTTCCCTGGATCTGGGTGTTCTTCGTGCGCTGGCAAGGCTATTTCGAGCATAGCTCGACGCGACTGAACCTGGGCTGGGTCCGTTACGTCTTTCCCGACAACCGCTTTCATCGCATCCACCACTCGGTCGAGCGACAGCACTTCGACAAGAATTTCGGCAGCGGCTCGGCGATCTGGGACATTCTGTTCGGGACCGCCTATTATCCGAAGGCCACGGAATGGCCCGATGTCGGCCTGCCCAATATCCGGGAGCCGCAAAACTTGACCGAATTTCTCGTCCGGCCCTTTCGACGCAGCAGGCACAGCTAGAACGCCGCTTGCTACAATTCCCGGATTTTCATCATGCTTTCAGCCCGATGCTCGGTCTAAAAACACGCCTTCGTTAGAATTTTAGATAAACCTAAAATCGATCATCAAGACCACGGCTCTACCATAGATGTGTCTGGCCGAACAAGGTTCGGCGGCACTATGACAGTGCCAAGGCACCCTCAAGCCGGGTTTTGCCTCAGACGGTTGCACTTTTGAACGGGGAGTCCCTAAAGGGACAAAGTGCTCAATGCCTCTTTCAGCATTTCTTCGTCGCCGCACAGCAATCGCGGTCCGCGTGCACGACACCTTATGCACGTTCATTGACGGAACGATTGTCGCTCGGGCGGATAATTGGCGCCCGCTTCGCAATAACGGCGATACGCGCCGGGCGCTCGGTCATACCTCATATCGTGGCGAACTGGTGCCGGTTTATGATCTGGCGACGAAGATGGGCAACAGTCCCTCAAGGAGCTGTGAAATCGCCATCATCAAGATGACGGGCGGCTATGTGGCGTTTCTGATCGACGAATTCATCGGCAGTACGTCGGCGGCGAGCGAAGCCATCCGCCTTTCGCAGCTCGACATTTTCGGCCGCGACCGCGTGGCCGTATAGCATCGCTATCCCGATGCCGAAGAGGGTGTCCTCCCCCAGCGGACAACCACGTCCGGATCGTGGCTGACAGGCACGAAGGTCATTCCATGTGCCGCCTTCAGATCGTTAAGAAGATTGAGAATTCCAGCCTGCACTCAGGATATCACTGGCAGGATCTCAATTATCCGGCACTCCTCCCAGGGTTCGTTCGGATTCCATTCATGTGGAATGGATAGACTGGCAACACAGTTCAGCGATCCGTACGAAGGACCGACACCCACGATAGATCGGCTTTTCATTCGTCAGACGTGGCTCTGACGAAGGAGATAATGATGGAACATGATGAAGACTCAAAATTCGAACGGCGGCGATATGCTCGAAAGGCGCTTCTGACCATCTTTGTTTGCGTCGCCCTGGCGGCCTTGGGAGCTTGGCTTATCCAGCCCGAAACGGCCTCGGCAAAACTGGACGGGCATTCCACACAGCCGACGGCGCCCACTCTTTCGCACCAGACAATTTAGCGCAGAAGTCAGAAGTGTCGACCTGACGGTCCTACACCTCTCTTGAGGTGTCCGCCGAGGGCATCCGGAAATGCGGCCGAGTCTCGCTTCCGCAGGCCGTGAAGAAAGTCATTCCCCACTGATTGGCCGGCTCACTGACTCCTCCCGGGCCTCGAGGCCCTTGACGGTCGTCAGCCCTCTTGATTCCCCAATACGGTAAAGTCACCGGTGCTCGAAGGTCATCTCTTCGCAACAACCACCTACCTCACTTTCTGTACGCTATGACCAGCCGCACCCGAATTCTGGAACAGATTTTCAGTATGACACACGACTGAAGCATGCACGCCCTCATGCCGCATCAATAACGGCCAATCTCGGAAATATTTTCTCCATACTTCACTTAAATTGGCAGATCCAGCAATCGCAAGGGGCTTCGTTACCAGATATTGTCGATCAAGGTACTAGACATTCGGGATTCGACGGACATAAACTTGATGGATGAACGCGCGCCAGAAAAAGAAAGCGATCATAGCCTTGATCTCAACCGGAACGGCCACGTCGATGCTGACGGCTCTCCCTTGGATATGGAGCTGGTGAATGCCGTATGATCCAAACATGTCCCGATCGCGCTGGCCGCTGCCGTTTCGCCGGCAGTCATGGGAAACATTGATTGGTCTGGTCTCTGTAATCCTGCTGGTCGGGATCATATGTGCAAACCTGCCGAGCACATGGACCACGGAGCGAAACGTATCCGTGGCTTCTTCGAGCCGCACCGGACATTGACGGATTGAGATCGCTCCGCCGTTAATGCGAGGCGATCGGAAGCCTTTGTCGGATTGGCCTCTTGTATCCGTCCATATCCGGTAACCGGTTCCGGCAGTCGCGAACGCGAGAGCTGTATTAAGGCAATCCCTGTGTTCCATCACCGGAATAAGCTCGGAGCGTGATGAATTCCCCATAGTCCCGATGAAGGCCGTTTGCGTGAGGCTTTGGTCCGACGCATCGTGAGACCGCCGCCCCAATTTCACCCGACTGAAGCCCAAGGAGAGGAACAGACTGGGACGAAGCTCTGTTTTACCGACAGTTCCGTCAATGACGGACGAATAGAAGGTGAAAGGAGATTCTGATGAAAACGAAAGTACTTAGTGTTGCGGCACTCGCGCTTGGCCTGACCGCCGGATGTGCCTTTGCCCAATCGTCGACCGTCACCGGCGCCGCAGGCGGCGCGGTTACCGGAGCCGTTGTCGGTGGCCCGATCGGGGCTGCCGTGGGCGGCGTGGCTGGCGCCATTGTCGGCACGGCCATCGATCCGCCGCCTCAGAAGGTGGTCACCTATGTCCGCGAACAGCCCTTGCCTGATGAAGGAATGGTTGTCCGCGAACGAGTGGTCGTTGGCAGGTCACTGCCGGATACGGTCGTTGTTCGCACAGTTCCGCAGAATCCGCGATATGCCTATGCAGTCGTCAACCACGAACGCGTGATCGTCGAGCCTTCCTCGCGCAAGGTTATCCAGATTCTGAACTAGCCATCGTGGGGAGCGGGCAGCCGCTCTCCACCCCCCTGTACGCCATGGCCGTATCCACTCCGACCGAAGCGTGAAGGCGGCCGGTTTACAGCCCCCAAGCTCTGAGGTTCTCGCACTGGCTTCTGCAGGCGCCTCTCATAAGCTCTTGCACACCACATTCTATAGTTGGTCACTTGCGTCACGCAGCAAATTGCCTATCGCCGGATCGAGCAGCGTCTGGGGCGGAAGGCCCGACCCGGCGATAGAGCCGGTGGGCGGACCGGCTAGGGAATGGCGTGCATCGACGCCAAACTCATAAACTCAAACTTGTGAACACGATCGCAGAAACTTCGTGTCGCATAAGCGCCCGGCGATCGGCATGCTCATCGCAAAGCACTGCTAGCGCAGTGCCTTCAATTGACAGTCGCCGTATCGCTCTCGGACGGCGACGCGGTTTCGGATTTCTTTTCCAGTGCGTCACGGACTTCAGCGATTTTTCCGCTGTTTGTTCCGACCCCGAGAATGCTCTTTGCTTCGGCGAGTGTCTGATCCGTCACCGGCTTGTTCGACAGCTGCGCCAGCGCCGAACGCAGGGCGTTGTCGCTGAGGGCCGGATCCGTCGGCACAGCCGTCGTTCCGTATTGAATTTCGAATTCCGCATATGCCTTCACATAGGCGGAGAGCGCTGCCATCTTGGGATCTTTCGAGTTCAAGTAGGCGTGGTAGTCTCTCCTGAGCGAGCTGAGCCGACCCTCGCCGGGCTTCGAGACATGCGTCTTCGAACTTGCGCTGTGGGCTCTGGAATGTTTGTCCGCATGATGCCCCAGCAATGACGATGAAGCACCCTGTGCTGTCGCCGCATTCGTCGAAGTGCTGCTTGTATCGTCGCTGCCGGACTTTTCATGACCAGAATTTCCTTCGCCATGGCCGCCGCCATTGCCATTGCCATTGCCGCCGCCGTTTCCGCCCTTGGCGAATGCCGCCTGCGTGAAACCGACAGCTGCTCCTCCCATGGGAGCGAGGGCAAGCACGAAGCCGAGGCTCGTTGCACCGATAATGGAACGGATTTTCATGCGCATTTCCTTCACAAAACGTCCACCGCCTGCGGCAGCGGTCGTATCCAGCAAATCACTGCGCACTAGAATATTGCCGAAATCTCAGGTTTCTACATCGGTCCGACCTATGCCTTGGGCATTAGGACCATAGTCTGATTGATCCCGCCCGATGGTCCCTTAGATTGTGTGCGCCGGATGGCAATACCCTCTTCACGGGACAAGGCGACCAGTGCCGACATTGCGACAGTTGACACTCCATCCCACTGGGATAGCTATACAGGGTTGGGAGATCAGTGCTGATTATGCCAGTTCTGCGAGCAAACCATAAATACAAGCTATCTCTGGCAAGTCTTATCGAACGCTGGAACTCCCAATCTTTGGCCAGACAGTTCCTGCTCGCCGGCGGCCTCGTCGCGCTCTGTGCGATGCTCGTTGTCGGCTCTTTCGTTGCCGGCCTGATCGAAAATGCAGTGACGCGCAATTCCGCGGCAACGACGGCGCTTTACGTCGACAGCGTCATCGCCCCGCTTCTGCCGGATATGCAAACCACCCAGGCTCTCGATGACACAGTCACACGCGCTCTTGACGAAACACTCGGTCAGGGCGCGCTTGGCACGCGGCTGTTTTCGTTCCGATTGTGGCGTAACGACGGGACGATCCTCTATTCCAACAACAAGGATCTTTCCGGAAAGCGATTTCCGCTCTCAGATAGCCTGAAGACGGCTTTTTCCGGCCGAATGGTCGCCAAATTCAACAGGATCGACGATGTGGAAAGCGTCGCCGAACGCAATAGCGGCAAACCGCTTCTGGAAATCTACAATCCGGTGCTGCAGCCCTGGTCGGGCAAGGTCGTCGCCGTCTCCGAATTTTACGAGGTTGCCAACGATTTCGAGTGGAGCCTCACCCAGGCCCGCCTGCTGAGCTGGCTTGTCGTTGCCTTGTTCACTCTGACATTCTTCGCTCTTCTGTCGATCATCGTCCTGCGCGGCAGCCGCACCATCGACAATCAGCGCAAGGCGCTCAACGGCCGCATCGGCGAACTGTCGACGCTTCTTCAACAGAATGAGGCGCTGCGAGCCCGCGTTCAACGCGCGACCCAGCGTGCGGCGGCGCTTAACGAGAGCTATTTGCGCCGTATCGGCGCCGACCTGCATGACGGCCCCGCCCAATTGATCGCCTATGCCTCTTTGCGGCTGGACAGCCAGACCCTGATCAGCCCCACGGCCTCACCGAACGAGCGCGAGGCGTCGCTGCACGCGATCAAGTCCAGTCTTGACGACGCCATGACCGAAATCAGGAGCGTCTGCAGCGGACTGATGCTGCCCCACATCGAGACGGACAATCTGATCGACCTCCTGAGGCGCGCAATCCGAGCCCACGAACTGCGCACCGGCGTCACCGTTGCGCTTCTGGTGGGCGCGACGCCGGCAGACCTTTCGACCTCCGCAAAGATATGCGTCTATCGCTTTGTTCAGGAAGCCTTGAACAATGGCTATCGGCACGCCGGCGGTATCGGACAAAAGGTCGTGCAGACCTTGGAAGACGGCCAGATCGTAATCGAGGTTGCCGATGAAGGGCCGGGATTTGATCCGAAAGAGGTCGGCCCGCAAAAGCTTGGCCTTGCCGGCCTCAGGGATCGGGTCGAAAGCCTCGGCGGTATTTTTCAACTTTTGTCGTCGAACCGGGGAACCATCGTTCGCATGTCCCTGAACATCGAGGAAATGGAGCAGGCATGACAGCTGCAATCAGTTTGGCGGTCGTAGACGACCACCCTCTCTTCAGGGAGGGCGTTATCAGAAGCCTGACCGAAATGGATGGGTTCAGCATCGTCGGTGAGGGCAGCAGCAAGGAGGATGCCCTGCGCATAGCGGCGGAACACCGTCCGGACATCCTGCTGCTCGACATTTCCATGCCGGGAGGAGGGCTGGATGCCATCTCTCTCATCCTCGAGCAGATACCCGATCAGAAGATCGTGATGCTGACGGTCTCCGAGGCAAGCGACGATGTTATGGCGGCGCTCAAGAACGGTGCGAAAGGCTATGTTCTCAAAGGCGTTGGATCGCGGACCCTCGCCGATATCATTCGCAGCATTGCGGCCGGTGACAGCTATGTCGCACCGACGCTATCAGCGCGGCTGATCTCGGACAACGGATCCGGTGCCCAGATCAATCCCTTCAGCGCATTGACGGATCGCGAGCGGGAAGTCCTCGAGCTGGCTTCTGCTGGATTGAGCAACAAACATATCGGGCTGAAGCTCGATCTGCATGAAAAGACCATCAAGCATCACATGACCCAGATCTTCACCAAGCTGGAAGTGAGCAACAGAACGGAAGCTGCGATGGCGTTCCGGGATGAGCTCGAGAGGCGCCGTCAGTGAAGGAATGCTTTGAGCCGCTGCTCGTCGGCGGTCGTTGCATTGCGGTTGACGATGGTGCGGCCTCTTGAATCCCTCATCACATACCGTCCGCTCCGTATATTTTCGCTCATGCCATCCTTGTGGTGAACAGTAATCGAGCCGCCGCCGTCATCGGTAGACTGATCGGAATCGACCTGACTTTGCGTTGCGCTCTTGGTGCTGGACGATTGGCCATTGGCATTGGCATTGGCATTGCCGTTTCCATTGCCATTGTTGCCATTCCCGTTTCCATTGCCGTTGCCGTTGTTTCCGTTCCCGCCTCCATTGCCGCTGTTGCCACCGCCGTTTCCGTTGCCTCCCCCATTGCCGTTTCCGCCGCCGTTACCATTACCGCCGCCATTGCCGTTACCCCCTTTGGCCTCCACTATTTGCTGTGCAAATATCGCGGAAGCACCGTGAATTTTGATGGTGTAAGGGAGCGCTGTGCTGACCATGGTCAACAACAGGCATGGCAAAGCAGCAATGAGCTTTCGACGCAACGACACCTACGGCCTCCTGAGGCTCCGATTGGCTTCGGCGACGAGTGGTCGTCGCTCCGTGGCCCGAAAGCGCCTCCATCTATCGCCGACTGGCAAGGATCCCTGATCCATATCAAATCGCCGCAACACCGCCAGGGGTCAAGTCTTATCAAACGGGGAGACCTCTACTTGGACTTCAGCAATCATAGCCAAGACCTTTCGTCGAGATGTCGTCAGACTAACGTCCAAGAGGGAGCTGGACCGAAGCCCGATTGCATGATTGCGTTATTGAAAACGACTTCGTCTGGTCGATATGACTGCGGACACGCCGACGCCTTGCCAATGCAAATGCCATGGTTGGGAACCCAATAGTGCCTCCGCAAAAATTGGCACTCAATATATCGATGCCCGCGCAATCGATCCAAAAGAGGGGTACTGCGATGACCCAACACTGGAGGATATTTCTAGCCCGTTCCGCGCCGCCGGGCGCGATATTGGACTTCTCGGCAGCCGAATTCGCTCTCGAGGTCGCGATTAATTTGCGATATTGCCTGAACCTTGTCCGACCAACGCCGGAATGTATCGATTTGGCCGATCTCGTTTTGCAGCGAGCAAGAAACTACGGCGAAGCCAGAATGGGGCATAAGCCACAGTTATTCGCTGAGGCCGAAGATGCCCTTGCCAAGGCAACAAGGCTGCTCGAGATCGAACTCGAATATTGTGCAAAACAGGACATGAAAGGCAGTTGCGAACAAGCCGCCTGAAATCTTCGCCATAGTATCCGCGACGACAAAAGCGAAAAACCTTGGCCATCAGTTGAGTTTCGGGCCGCCCGCGAACTTGGCCGCCGGTATGATTTCCCAATGGCATGTCAAGAGGAAGTGCCAGCCCGTCGCAAGCCGGGCGATCGTCTTCTATGCTACCAGGCATCACCGTACGATATGCGGCTTCTACTGACTATTGCTTGTCAAAGAGAGGCGATGATGCTGCTCGCGCAGAGGCCCTCTTGCGGCGGCGCATACCTCAGGGGTATGCGCTCGAAAAGAAAGCTTAGTTGCCGCGGGCGCCGCTGACGGCGTAGGGGATGTGCGAGCGGGCAATGCCGAGATCACGAAGAACATGATCGTCAAGGGCGGAAAGCTCGCGTATGGCTCTGCGCTGTTCGCTAAAGCGCTTAATCTTCTCAAATACTCTCATTTTTACGGTCTCCTTTGCTGATGCGCAGGAGATAGGCAATTATCCGCCTAAATAAAATGCACATGCCTGCACGATAGCCATGCCGCTTTTGCAAGGCTCATGGCCGTAAGATTGGCGGGATGAACACGTGCCGGTTCTTGCCGTCATATTCGAGGGTGCGATCGACCCTGGATTCATTACCGCTGACGGATTGCTTGCTTCCGCGACCGTTACGGCCTCGATGAAGCGCGCCTAGCTGCTGAACCGTCCGTCTCTATCCTAAGGCCTATGCATCCTGCCATTTGGAAAACGTTGCAGCCTGCCCGCGCAAATTGCCGTCTCGGTCCAAGAGTTGCCAGACGATGCCGGCCTCGATCCAGAAACGCCGTCCGGATTTCGCAATCCTCAGACCGCGATAGTCGGAGATGAAACCGTTGCGCGTCACCGCGTCCAGCAGCTGCTGACGTTCTGCCCGGTTGGGAAGCTCGGCCGAAAGCCGCGAGGGCAGCGTTATGAACTCGTCCCATGGATATTCGAAGCAATTCTGCGCGGCCTTGTTGGCGTAGACGAAACGCGGATCGTCATCCGTATTGTGAGCGAGGACCACAAACGGCGCGTCGCGATAGAGCCAATCCGGCCCCGTGCCCTCACCGATCAAGGAAGAGCCGACAATGCGTTGAAAACTGCCGGTCAGAAGTTCGAAAAAGGCTTCGTCAACCGATAAATCGACAGCGTTGCTTTCAGGCCTATCAGTCATCTCTTCCCTTCCTACCATTCTGGGCATCGACGGGAGCGATACCTATCAAATTGCGCAGGAGATCAAAAGCAGGGCAAGCGGGAAGACGCGAGTATCCATCATCAACCACACCGCGAAGCCACGGTCTCCAGGTTAAGTGCGAACAAGTTAACGACGGCCTGCCCAAGGACGAGATTGCCTCGGCGGGGCACCGGCAGCCCTAAATACCAACCAAATTACGGCCGCTCACCGACCGACAGCCGACGTTCGATATCGTCGATGACCGGTATCAGATCGGCAACCGTGTCGATGATATAATGTGCGCCCTGCGCCTTCAGCACGCCGGCTGCACGCTCGCGGACCTTGGCGAGCGCATCCGGCGCCATCGCCGCGATCTCCTGCAAAGTGAGCCCCGCCTCATTGCCGCTGAGCGCAACACCGACCGTCCAGCAGCCGGCCGCAACGCCTTCGTCGATCCCGACGCCGGTATCGTCGACCTTGACCACCGCATGCGCCGGCCAGACATCGAGATCGAGGAAGCATTTGTACATGTTCATCGGCGTCGGCCGGCCATGCGGCAAGTCGCCGGCGCAGACGAGATTGTCGACCTCGTAGCCCTGCGCTTTCGCAAGCGGCAGGACACGCTCCATGATCGAGCGGGTGTAACCAGTCGTGGAGCCGATCTTCATTCCGCGCTGGCGGAGCGTTCCGACGACTTCGATTGTGCCGGGCACCAGATCGGCGAACTGGTGCACCACCTCCTCATTCATCGGCACGAAGACTTCGTAGACCGCGTCGACATCGGCTGAAGTCGGGGCCTTGCCGTGACGGGCAGTCCAAAGTTCGCGGATGCGAGGCTGCTTCAGCATGGCGTCGATATGGTCCCATTTCGGTCGACCCATCGGCTCGCGCGCTTCCGCGATAGTGACCTCGATGCCGAAACGGCTGAAGGCTTCGACGAAGACGCCCATGGGGGCGAAGGATCCGAAATCGATGACCGTCCCGGCCCAATCGAATACAACGGCTTTCAATTGGCTCACTGGTTTCACTCCCAAGACCGAGATGTTGAAGAATAGAGATCGCCGATCACCTGTTCGCCGAGAGCGAAGCCGGTCGAGGCGCCGGTTCCGCCCGTCACCATGACGAGGCGGATATGGTCGGCGGGCCGCTCGACCAGCACTGTCCGCTCCTTGGATGAGGCATAGGTACCGATCCAGCGGTTGACGACGGTACGGCCTGGAAGATCGAAGACGCGATCGAACTCATCAAGGATCAATTGATCGAAGCGTTCGCTGGCGAATGGCTGCTGTGCATTGCCGTAGACGTGGCTGTCGCCGACGACGAGAGAACCATCGGCGGACTGGACGGCGATCAGATGGATGCCGGCGGCGCGGCTTTCGGCCTCTTCAATATCAAGCCGCTTTCCAAGCGTCTGCCCTTCCGGCAAGTCTGCGAAACCTTCGTAACGCGCCAGGCTCATATCCGACATGACGGCGGCACCGAACCGGCTCGGCTGAGCAGGTGTCACCCGCAGCATCTGCAACGTGCAGATCGTCAGGGGATGCCTGGCGATGACATCCGGGAAGAGCGTCGAGAAGTCGTCGCCGGGGCAGACAACGACCGCGTCCGCTTCGATCGTGCCGTGGCTGGTCTCGATCCGCGTTCCCTCTATGGCGCGAACGGCCGTGTTCCAGCGAAAATCGACCTTGTGCCGGGCCTCAAGCCAGGCTGCGAGCTTCGGCAGCGCCTCGGAGGATTCGACCCGCAACTCGTGCGGGCTGTAAAGAATGGTCTCAACGCCATCCAGACGCAGGCTCGGCACGAGGTCGCCAGCCTCGGCCTTCGTCATCAAACGGCACTTCTCGCCCATCGGCGTTTTTAGAAAGGCGTCGACAACGGCTGCGGCTTCGGGACGCCGTGCCGGCATGACCAGCCCGCGATGGATGACTGCGATGCCGGCCTCGTCGACAATCTCGGACCAGATGTCTCGAGCGCGCATGGCGCGCTCCCAATGAGCGCCCGCCTTCTGCCCGCTGATAGTGACGAAACCGAAATTGCGAATGGAAGCGCCGACGGCCTTGGCATTGCGCTCGATGACGACGACCTTCTTGCCCTGGCGCACCGCCGCCAATGCCACGCCGATGCCGACGATACCCGCACCGACAACCGCAAGATCATACCCATTCGCCATCTCATTACCCTTTCCTCGGCCGGCCTTGAGCCTTGGCCGTCAGTCCATAGGGTAAACACTAGCAAAACGATATGACAGAATTATAAATTCTCATAAATTATATGATTTACCTATAATTTTGAAATCAAGTTGGAGGCAGCCCGCCGTCAACTTCGCGCGCATGCTCCTTGGCAACATCGAAAAAGGCCTGGATCGCCGCGTGATCGCGGCATTCGGGCAGGGTGACGAGGTAATGGCCGATCGCCAGCTCCGGCTCGACCAGCGGCACCACCTCGATATGGTCATCGGGCGGAACCTCGCCTTCGATGGAGATCGCCAACCCTATGCCGGCAGCCGCAGCGGCGTAGGCAACGTCGAGTGTTGCAACTTCGAGCACCGGCTTCAGGCGTACACCCTGTTTGTTCGCCGCATCCTCCAGCAGCGTGCGGGTGCCGGACGACTTGTTCCAGAGCACCATATCGCGGCCATCGAGATCGCCGAGCGTCAGCCGGCCTTTGGCGAGCATCGGATCACCCTTGCGGCCATAGATCGCCACGCGGGATTCATGCAGCTTGAGCGATGAAAAGCGACTGTCGGGTGCGACCTGCGAGATGGCGGCGACATCGAGCTCGCCGCGCAGCACAGCCTCTGCAAGATCGAGAGAAGGCCCGCCTCGTGTCGTCAGGCGCAAGGAAGGGTATTCTCGAACAAACGCGGTCAGGACCGGCATGATGAGGCGGTGCGCGCTAAAGCCGATGGAAATCGTGCCCGCGTTCAGCGACGTCGTATCGGTGATCGCGCGATCGACTTCGCTCAGGCACTTCAGCGTCACCCTGATCTTGGCGATCAGATCGACCGCCGACGGCGCGACGCTGACATTGTGGCCATCGCGGATGAAGACGCGGGTGCGGCACAATTCCTCGAACGACTGGATCTGCGTCGAAACCGAGGGCTGGCTGATGCCCAGATCCTCCGCTGCACGGGAAAACTTCCCCGTGCGCGCCAATGCTTCGACGGCCTTCATTTGCGCAAGCGTGACAGACGGCATTCTACAAAGCCCCACCTTCAGAAATCGCACAGCTGTCCGTTTCAATAGGTTGCGGATCCCGACGAGGCAACTGGCTTTCGGTTGGATGCTTCATGCGAAATGACTTCAGCGCAGCACCGACCTGTTGGAAAGTCGAGACAGACCCCACAGCACGATTAACGTGGCTGCCCCGAGGATCATCGTCAATGTTGCCGCATCGAAGATGGCGCCGCGGTCGGACAGCGCAAAAATATTGACCGGCAAGGTGACCCACCCCGGCGGATAGACCATGACGGTCGCACCAAGCTCCCCCATCGACAGCGCGAAGCTGAGGCTGAAAGCGGCGACGAGATAGGGCATCAACAGCGGCAGCGTGACGCGGCGCAACCGATAGAACGGGCGGGCACCAAGGCTTTCGGCGATCTGCTCGCATTCGACGGGCAGACGCGCAAGTCCGGCGGAGACGTTACCGTAGGTGAAGGCGGAGATCAGCACGAAATGCGCTATCAGCACGATCATCCGCGTCCCGTTCAAGAGCAATGGCGGTTGGCTGAAGGCGACGAGCAGCCCCAGGCCGATGGAGACAGAAGGGACTGCGCTCGGAACGAAGAAGATCAGATCGAGGATACGCTTGCGGACAGGCTTCAGCTTGCGCAGGGCCAGGGCGGCCCAGGTGCCGCTGATAAGTGCAGCGACACTGGCGATCGCGCCGGTCATGATGCTGACCTTCAAACTATCAAAGGAGTCCGTGCGGAAGGCATTGGCATAATGAACCAATGTCAGCTTGCTCGGCAGGATGTCGTTCCACTGGCCACTGATGCTGGCGAGCGCGATGACCGCGATCGGCAGGCCGTAGATGATCGCAAACAGCGGCACGACAAAGCCCCAGACGAGGAGGCGGCCGGACTTAGACCATATCAGCACGGTTGCCTCCGAAATGAGCGATGACGGCGCGATAGATGCTGTAAAGAGTAAGCGACAGCACGACGTTGACCACAGCAATGACGCAGGCCGTCGTGTAGTCGAACTCCTGGATCGCCTTGGCATAAATCAGCACCGGCAGCGTGATGACGCCCTTGGCGCCGATGAAGAGCACGATGCCGAATTCGTTGACCGTCAGAAGCAGGCAGAGGCTGCCGCCGGCGATCAGGGCGGGCATGGCAGCCCGCAGGATGACCTGCCGCACGATGCGCCAGGGCCTGGCGCCAAGACTGCTGGCGACCTCGATCTGGGCCTGGTCGATCTGCGAGAAGGTGGCCAGCAGCGGCCGCATGACGAAGGGCGTATAGACGGTCGTTTCCGCCAGGATGACGCCCCATTGCGAATAGAGAAAATCGACCGGCGGCAGATCCACCTGCATCAGCCGCATCAGGCCCTCATTGAGGAGACCGGCCGAGCCGTAGATGAAGGTGAAAGCGAGCGTGACCAGGAAGGTCGGCAGCGCGATGAAAGTGTCGATCAACCGCCCGCAGAACTTCGCGCCAGGAAAGGGCACGAAGGCGATGACGAGCGAGAAGATGAAGCCGAACACGAGGCATCCGGCTGTCGAGCCAAGCGCGATGACGATGGTATGCTGCAGCCCGTCATGGAATTCTCTGGACGATAGCACCTCGGCAAATGCGGCGAGTGACAGGGTACCGGGATTGCCAAGCGATTGCCTGACAATGAGACCGAGCGGGTAAAAGAACAGGATCGCCAGGACGAGCAGCGGCGGCACGCTCCAGAGGCGGTCCCAGATCGGCTTTCGCTCGATCGTGGCGGCAGCGGCAACGTCAGCCATGGGCGCCGTCCTCCGGCACCAGAGTGACGTCGGCGGGATTGAAGTGAAGCGTCAGCATCGCGCCAGGCACGGGCGGTGCGCTCATCGGCGCCGAAGACATGCGCACTTCCTGCCCGGCAATGTCGATGGTGACATTGTGGCTGTCGCCTTGCCATTGGACGCTGCGCACGATGCCGGTCAACCGGTTGCCCTCGCCCTGTGGTGCGTCGAGGCGGAAATCATGCGGCCTAGCACAGAGCAGGCAATCGCTGCCTGCCGTCAGACGATGATGGTTGCGCGCCACCAGCACCTGATCGCCGAACCGCACTTGCGCCCGTTGATCGTCGAGCGGTTGGACGCCCTTGACTTCAAGGAGGTTGGCGCGGCCGAGAAACTCCGCGGAGAAGCGGTTCGGCGGGTAGCGGAACAGCGACTGGGCATCGCCGAAGGCCCTGAGCTTTCCGTCGCGCATGATGCCGATATGGTTAGCAAGCGTCAGCGCTTCCGATTGGTCGTGGGTGACATAGAGCACGGTAAGCGATGGCAGCTCGCGATGCAGTCTTGCGAGCTCATCGACCATCGAGCGGCGGATCTGCGCATCGAGCGCCGATAGCGGCTCGTCGAGCAGCAGAACCTGTGGCCGGATGGCGATGGCACGGGCGATTGCGACGCGCTGCTGCTGGCCGCCGGAAAGCTGACGCGGATAGCGCTTGGCATAGGCCGCCATACCGACCATCGCCAAGGCTTCCGGTACGCGCACGCGGATAATTTCTTCCGGCGTGCGGCGAGCCCTGAGCCCAAAGGCGACATTCTCTTCCACCCGCATATGCGGGAAGAGCGCGTAATTCTGCACCACCATGCCGATATCGCGGTCATAGGGTGCAAGGTTGGTGACGTCGCGGTCGCCGATCATGATGCGGCCCTTCGACGGACGCACGAAGCCAGCCACGGCGCGCAGCGCCGTCGTCTTTCCCGATCCGGACGGACCAATCAGGGCAACGATCTCGCCCGGATTGACGGTCAGGTTCAACGAGTCGAGAACGGTCAGACCATTATAGGCAACGGACACATTCTCGAAGGCGATCCGCTTGGCCGACGCGGCCGACGTTTCCGTCGACCGGCCGCTCTCGGATGGCTTTGTGTTCGCCATCGCCATCAGTTGCTCGCGATCGCCTTGCCGTAGGCGTCGACGTCCTGCTTCAGGTCGGCGAGCACCTTGTTCCAGTCCGGCGTCCAGATTTCGATGCCGTCCATGATGGCGTGCAGTTTATTGAAGTTTTCATCGGTCGGATGCACGTCGGTACGAACAGGCAGGCCCTGGGCGACGGCGCTGACATCCTTCTGGGCGTCTTCGCTGAGCAGGAAGTCGATGAGCTTCTTGCCGTTTTCCGAGTGCGGCGCGCTGGAAACGAGAGCGATGTAGTAGGGCAGCGAGAAGGCGGTCTTCTTGCCGTCCGGGCCTGCGGGGAAGAAGATCTTGATGTTCGGATTGTCGGCCTGCTGCGCGAGGTTCATCTGCAGGTCGCCATTGGCGACGTAGAGCTCGCCCTTGTTGACGAGCGCCGTCAGCTTGCCGGTCGAAGCCGACGGGCCGAGATTGTTGACCTGCAGCTTCTTCAGGTAGTCAAGGCCGGCATCCTTGCCGCCGAAGGCGTGGAATGCCTGCAGCATCAGGGCGGTGCCGTCACCGGCCTGTCCGGGCGTGGAATACTGGATCTTCTGCTTGAACTTGGCATCGAGCAGGTCCTGGTAGGTCGCCGGCGGCGTCTTCAAGACCGAGCTGTTGTAAATGAAGTTCGGATAGTTGTTGATCATGGCGACATAGAAGCCCTTCGGGTCCTTGTCGCGTGCTTCGATCTTGTCGGCACCCTTGGGCGCGTAGGCTTCGAGCAGGCCTTCGCTTGCAGCCTTCTGCACGAAGGGTGGCAGGGTGACGAGAACGTCGGCCTGGGTGTTGGACTTTTCCTTCGACAGCCGGTCGACGACGCCGCTCGAACCCGCCTCGACATACTGAACCTTGATGCCGGTTGCCTTGGTGAAGGCGTCGAACTCGTTGCCGTACCAGCTCGGCGTGCCGTCATGGAGACCGTCGGCGCTATAGATGGTGACGACGTCATCGGCTGCCATGGCCGGCAGGGCGACGGAGGCCAGCAGGCCCGCGGCTACAAAAATGGATTTCGTTTTCATGATCTTTCCTTTGCTCAATGACCTGACCCCAGCCAGCATTGGAGGCGGGCTAACGTTGGACGGCGCAAGGAAATTCATAGCTAAAAACTATTTCATTTATGTGACAATAGTTATTACCTATAATTTTGATAAGGGAACAGAACTATATTGATCGACACGATCGGCATCGGCCTTCGGATGATCTTTGGATGTGAGCCGGCCGATACCCGCTGCGCGGCAGTAGAAGAAAAGCCGGGAATTGTCGTAGGCGGCAGCAACGGCCTAGCCGTTGACGGACCTTCGACAGAAGTCGGTAACGGCTGCGACAAGCTTCTGCCGGTCAACCTCAGCTCCATCGGCTAGACAGTCATCGACTGCGCTATGCATGGAATTGAACAGCATGACGGCGGTGAGCCGGGCGTCGACGAAGGCGAACGCACCGGCGGTATGACCTTCGACAAGGAAGGACATGAGGCGACTGACAAGAGGATTGGCACGCTTCATGTCCCGCTTCGTCGGCTGAAACTGATGAAATACCAGATCGTGAAGCGCGACCTCGTCGAGATAGCCGAGAACGCAGGCCTCCATCAAAACGTCGAGCCGCCGCACCCAACTGTCAGAGACGGACGCGTTGGCGACGGCATCGATCCTTTCGCAGAAGAGCTCGACGAAACGTGTCTGCAGGGCTTTAAGGACATCGTCCTTCGTCTGAAAATAAAGGTAGAAAGTACCCTTGGCGACGTCTGCAGCATCGACGATCTCCGCAACACTGGTCGCAGCAAACCCCTTCTCCAGAAACAGTCGCTGCGCGGCATTCATCAATTCCTCACGGCGAATTTCCGGCGGCTTGGTGCGCGGACGCGGACGATCTGTAACGGTCACGGGTTCTCCTCGCTGTTCATAGGCTGTCGATGATGATACCCGCTGGAGAGAGCGTAGATGCGCACAACCACCTCACCGCAAGCGAGCCCTTTTCGAAGACTTCTAACGGCATATCGAGCGGAAGACGAGCAAGACTTCGCCGAGCGTCATCGACCGTCGATGCGGGGGCGACGACTGCGACCCCAAGAAGAGACCGGCAAAGCATCTCGCGAACAAGATCCAGCCGCTGTGCCAGCATGGGCAGCACAGCTGCATCTCCTTGAAACGCTAATCCGCAAGCCGCGACCAGGAGGAGAGCAAAAGGCTGTTCGCGTCTCAGCCAGCACTCGATCATATCGAGGCCCGCGCGCACGCCGTCCGCGTCAAGCGGCGTTTCCGCGACCAGTATCGCGAGCGGCCAATGCGTCTCATCACCCTCGGGCAACATCGACATATGCTCGCTCATGACAGCCCGCGCAAAGCGGCCAAACCTAGCAGCGCCCCTCCGACGTCCAGCGGTCTTCCTTGCGTCGCCGAAAGGGAAGCAAGCCACATCGCGGCTTCATTGACATCATCGAACATCTGCGCGGGAACTCCGAACAGCTTTTCGGCATTCATGCGGCTCATCTCCTCAAGAGCCTCCGACGGTACGACGGTCGCCATGCCAATGACGAACTGCCTGATACGCACGCCATTGGCCTGAAGCCAAACCTTTGCATCCTTTGCGCCACCCTCAGGCCGCTTCAGCGCCTCGGCATCAGTGAAGACACGCAATGTCGAAAAGGATTCGCCGCGATCGAGCCAGGCGTTCCAGTCCGAAAAGAAGGCGAGCTGCTCGTCGAGCGACATCGTGCCACGAGCGGCGGAAAGTACGAGCGGCCAATGGCTGAGATCGTGACGGATCATGGCTGGATACTCCCCGATGCGACAAGTCGGAAGCAGGTGTCGCTCTGCGTTGAGCCTCGCACATTCTCAATACGGACGACCATTCGCATGCTCCTAAAACCTGACAGTGATAGCCCACATATATGACTGACCGTCGGTCATTTGTAAAGGAAGTGCGTTCGTTGAGCCTGATATTATGGCTTGCCCCCTGCCCGGCCTTAAAGCCGGCATGATCGCGCGCCCATGTGGATTCGTCAGACGTGGTGAAGGTTTCGATTGCTCGGCCGGATCACTCATCTATTTGGATGCGGATTTCACAGCGACATGCCAGCGTCGGCATGGTCTCGAAGGAAGCAGCGAGCGCGTAGCGGAACGCTATATGGCGCGTATGGACACATGGCGAGGGGCCTTGGGCGCGTATCTTCCGCGTGTATCCAAAGATGCGTCAACACAACCCTCATATGATTGGCAGCGGCTATGTTTTCGACAATTTTAAGAGCCCAATCATGCCCTCGAAAAATTGGCTTCTGAATAGCTGAGAGTGCGGTCGGAGCGCCAGGATGGTCTTCAAACTTTGAAAGACATCCCAGAGGCGCTGCTCATGGCCCAAGCACCGCTTTCACTTCGGCTTCAATGGTGAGACTATGTTGACAGGATCACGCCAATCTCATTGCTTGTCTGAGATAGCTCAGGCAAATGACATCGATGAATTGCGCCAGTTCTTATTCAAGTTCTGCTCTTTATACGGTCTGGCAAACGCAGCCTTTCATGTGACGCAAATCGCTGCCCTGTCTCAGCAAAACCCGCTTCTCCTGCTGACCTACCCGCCGGAATGGGTAGAGACATACATCGCGCACGATTACTTCTCGATCGACCCCGTTGTTCAAGCTGGGCGCAACGGATTTCTGCCCTTCGACTGGTCGACCCTCGATCTGAAGTCGCCGCAAAGCATTTCCTTTTTCCGCGAAGCCGAAGCTTTTGATGTCGGACGCTACGGTTTGACGCTGGTCGTTCGTGGGCCTCACGGCGAGCGATCGCTTTTTACAGTTACCTCAAATCTGAAGAGCGGCGACTGGGAGCAATTGCGAAACAGCATAATAGGCGATCTGCAGGTGATCGCCTATTATCTGCATGAGCAGTCATTGATCGTGTCCGGCCTGCGAGAGCAGAGCATCGGACGCAGGCTTTCGAAGCGGGAGACCGAGTGCCTCGAACTGCTGGCGCACGGCCTGCTTCCGAAGCAGATCACATCCATTCTTGGAATTTCCGAAAGCGCCGTGCGCCTGTATCTCAGCTCCGGCCGCCGCAAACTTCATGTCAGCACCACAAATCAGGCCATTGCGAAAGCAATCTCGCTCGAGCTCATCAAAAGCTGAACTGAATATTGCCCGGTGACGAAGATGCGAATTGCAAGGTGGGGGTCCTGTCATCCTTGCCGCGCATGGTCCTCAGCCGCTGCTCAAGCCGCTGATCGGACTCCTCGTTCACCTCCCAGAGGCCGACATAGAGGTTGCCGATCTCCGGCCGCGAGCGGGCTAGCGGCGTCGGCGACCATCCGATCTTCCGGTAAACCCCGATCATCGATGCATCATAGACGCCCATGATGTGCTCGATGCCCGATTTCAAGCTCAGGCGGCAAAGACCGGAAAGCAGCTCGACGGCGGCTGTCTGCGACGACGGATGCCCGGCCTGGAGCGGAGGATGCACGCAAAACCGGGTGCACTCCCAGATCGAAGGGCTGCAGATATCGAGATCCTCGTTGAAAAAATGCTGGAACTCGCTCGAAAGCATCGTCTCGCTCGTTGTCGGCAACAGCCGCAGCGAGCCTGTAAGCTCGTCATCCTCTTCCTTCACGGCCAAGTAGATGGGATCGTGTTCGTCGTCGAAGCGGTCGATCTCCAAACCACCCTCAACATTGACATCCCACCCCATTCGATCACGGAAGACGAGCGCGCGGGCGCGGAACATCTGTGTGAAATACGAGGACGCCGTATTGCGGTCTCGTCGTGTCAGTATCTGTAGCATCGGCCTCTCCAAATTTTGCCTTAACAAAACACCTTGGAGCCAGGCTTCAATATATCGATTCCGCCAGATTGCACGGCCGCGAGCACCCCTTAGAATCGAAGGGCACTGAGCAAGGCAGAGATTCAACCGCTCCCGCGGCCTCCCTTGTCGGCATGCAGGAGTTTGCGGACATTCGGTGCGCTAACGCCTTTCACGCGACTGGAAGCTGCCATCTTCCGCCGCCCGACGCAGGGCATCACATGGCGGTTCTGCAAGACCCGAGATGGAAAGCCGATCCAGCACGGCAACGATTTCGGCAAGGCCGCGGGTTTGCGCATAATGCATCGGGCCACCGCGCCAGCGTGGGAAGCCATAACCATGGATCTTGACGAGATCGATATCGGCGGCGCGGGTCGCAATGCCCTCGTCGAGGATCAGCGCCGCCTCGTTCACCATCGGCAGGACGATGGCGTCGGCTATCGCCGCCTCGCCCCAGATCTTTTGCGACCATCCCGAGGCTTCTTCCGCAATGATGGCGGTCACGATATCTGACGGCTTTGCTGTGCGCTCGCCGGGCTGATAATCGTACCAGCCGCCACCTGTTTTCTGACCGAGACGCCCCATGGCGCAGAGCCGGTCGGCGACGGGAGCAAAGGGCGTTTCGCCGCGTGCGTGCGCGGCCTTGCGCTGGAAGGCTGCAATATCGAGCCCACCAAGATCCTGCGCCTCGAAAGGCCCCATCGGCAAGCCGAAGGCGCGCATGGCGGCATCAACCGCCTCTGGCATGCCGCCGGAAAGCAGCAACCGTTCCGCCTGCATCCGCGTCACCTTCAGGATGCGGTTGCCGATGAATCCGTCGCAAATGCCGGTACGGACCGGAATTTTCCCGAGCAGGCGAGCAAGTGCAAAGCCAGTCGCCAGGATTTCCGTGGCCGTCTTCCTAGTCGGCACAATCTCCAGAAGCTTCATGACATGGGCGGGACTGAAGAAATGCAGCCCCAGGAAGCGCTCCGGCTGCGTAAGTCCTTCGCCGATCTCTTCCGGATCTAGATAGGACGTGTTGGTGGCAAGCACCGTATCGGCTCGACAAACCTCAGCCAATCGGCCGAAGACAGCTCGCTTCACAGCGAGATCCTCGAAAACCACCTCGATGACGAGATCGGTGTCGGCGAGTTGATCATAATCGTTCGTACCGACGACACCCGCCATTCGCTCGGTCGCGACGGCGGGCGACATGCGGCCCCGTTTTACGGAACCCTCGAATATCTGCCTGATATTGGCAAGGCCCCGCTCGACCGCGGCTTGATCGCGTTCGATCAGAACGACCGGCAGGCCGGCATCCCTGAGGGCGGCCGCTATGCCCGCTCCCATTGTGCCGCCTCCAACGACGGCGGCGGAGCGAATGTTCCGTGGCATCACGCCGGCAATATCCGATGGGCGGTATGCGGCCCGCTCGGCGAAGAAGACATGACGCAAGGCCGCCGCTTGTGTAGAACCGCGAAGCTCCAGAAACATCTCTCGCTCGAAGGCCGTCGCTGTCGCAAAATCTGCCTCGCTTGCCTCGCGGATACAAGCAAGTGCACGAAGCGGGGCAATTTCCCGCTTCGCTTTGGCCATAACGGCCTTCCCCGCGCGCTCCCAGAAGCCATTTTCAACTGGCGGAACGGTGCGCTCCGATATCCGCTGCGGTCTCGGCTTGTCGGCAATCTCGCGAGCAAACGCGATAGCAGCCAATAACAGTTCACCCTCGACAACAGCGTCGACGAGACCGAGTGCCAGCGCCTTTCGCGCATCGACTGGATCGCCGCTTGTCACCAGATCGACGGCGGCGGCCGCACCGATCAACCTTGGCAGGCGAACCGTGCCGCCGGCACCCGGAATGATACCGAGTTTCACCTCCGGCAGGCCGAGGTTTGCGGAGGCGACGGCAACGCGATAGGCGCAGCCGAGCGCCACTTCGAGGCCGCTGCCAAGCGCACTGCCATGGATCGCCGCCACCCAGGGCTTTCTCGACCCCTCGATCGCCGCGACGATATCGGGAAGATGCGGTGGAGCCGGCAGCTTGCCGAATTCGCTGACGTCAGCCCCGGCAATGAAGGTGCGACCGGCGCAGATGAGAACGGCGGCGCTTGTGGTCGCATCCGCATCGATTGCCGAAACCGCCTCCATCAGCGCCTGGCGCAATCCTTGCGACAACGCATTGACAGGCGGATTATCGATGGTGACGACGGCGATTGCGCCTTCATGCGTGATGGTGACGGTCATGATCTTCCTCCCAGTCATCGCTTTTATAATTGACTGACCGGTCGGTTTATGCAAGAGTTTTGTGGTCGCCATCGGAAGGGCGACGGGGAGGAATCATGTCCGAATCCGACACCATTCTGTCGGCGCTTGCCGATGGCGTCTTAAGCCTCACGCTCAATCGACCCGACAAACTCAATTCCTTCAACGAGGAAATGCACCTTGCGCTGCGTGCCGGCTTCGAGCGTGCGCATCAGGACGCAGACGTGCGCGCGGTCCTCCTGACGGGAGCGGGGCGTGGCTTCTCGGCCGGCCAGGATCTCGGCGACCGCGATCCGCGCAAGGGCACGCCCGATCTCGGCCATACGATCGAGACTTTCTACAATCCCCTGCTGCGCCTCATTCGCAGCCTGGAAAAGCCAGTGATCTGCGCGGTCAATGGCGTGGCCGCCGGCGCTGGCGCCAATATCGCCTTTGCCTGCGATATTACGCTTGCCGCCCGCTCCGCCCGCTTCATCCAGGCCTTCGCGAAAATCGGCCTCGTGCCGGATTCCGGCGGCACCTGGAACCTGCCGCGGCTTATCGGCGAAGCCCGCGCCAAGGCGCTGGCGCTGACCGCCGAACCGCTGGATGCCGAAACGGCAGCCGGCTGGGGCCTGATCTGGCGCGTAGTGGACGACGACAAGCTGATGGAAGAGGCAGCGGAGCTTGCCGCCCGGCTCGCGGCCGGTCCGACCAAGGGCCTCGGCCTGACGAAGCGCGCCATTCAGGCGGCAGCGACAAACTCGCTCGACGAGCAGCTCGATCTCGAGCGCGACCTTCAGCGCGAGGCCGGCCGCAGCGCCGATTATGCCGAGGGTGTCACGGCCTTCCTCGAAAAGCGCAAGCCGGAGTTCAAGGGCCGATGAGCACAGTTCAAAGCCTTTCCCCGCAGGCGCTTGCGGAAGCCTGTGCGAGAGCCATGTGGGACGAAGACAATGCCAGCCGCCATCTCGGCATGGAGTTGCTTGCCGTAGCACCGGGGGAGGCTACGCTCTCGATGGTAATCACCGAGGCAATGACGAACGGTCACGGCACCTGCCATGGCGGCTACATCTTCACGCTTGCCGACTCGGCGTTCGCATTCGCCTGCAACAGCTACAACCAGCGCACCGTCGCCCAGCACTGTTCGGTGACCTACATCGCGCCGATTTTCAAGGGCGACCGGCTGAAGGCGACGGCGCGGGAGGTGTCGCGCCGAGGGCGTGGCGGCATCTACGATATCGCAATCACCAATCAGGAAGGCGAGCAGATCGCGGAATTCCGCGGCCACTCGCGAACGGTCAAGGGTACGCTGTTGTCGGAATAAGGTTCACACCGGCAGCGCCCAAGGCATTCCCAGGAAAAGCGAGCGGCTTTTCGTCGAGAATGCGCGAGGAAACAAGAGGATAGAGTTTTCTGCCTTTCGAGGAGAAGCGGAAACGCTCTGGCATTTCTGGAGGAGACATTCATGGAAAACCTTTTCCCGCGCGCCGGCGAACTCGACGCAATCGAGACGGCATCGCGCGACGAGATTTCCGCATTGCAGCTCAAACGCATGAAATGGTCGCTGACCCATGCTTACGAGAATTCTCCCTTTTACCGGCAGCGCTTCGACGAAGCTGGCGTGCATCCCTCCGATCTTAAGAGGTTATCAGACCTCGCCAAATTTCCCTTCACGACGAAAAAGGACCTTCGCGACACCTATCCTTTCGGCATGTTCGCCGTGCCGCGCGAGAAGCTAGCCCGCATCCATGCCTCCTCCGGCACGACCGGCAAGCCGACCGTCGTCGGCTATACGGCCAAGGACATCGATACCTGGGCGACGCTCGTCGCCCGCTGTATCCGCGCATCCGGTGGACGGGCCGGCGATCTAGTGCACATTGCTTACGGCTACGGCCTGTTCACCGGCGGCCTCGGCGCCCATTATGGCGCCGAAAAACTCGGCTGCACGGTCGTGCCGATCTCCGGCGGCATGACGGAACGGCAGGTGACGCTGATCCAGGATTTCAAGCCGCGCATCATCATGGTGACACCCTCCTACATGCTGTCGATCCTCGATGAATTCCGCCGCCAGGGCCTCGACCCCTGTGAAAGCTCGCTCGCCGTCGGCATCTTTGGCGCCGAACCATGGACCAACGCCATGCGCGAGGAAATCGAGCAGGCCTTCGACATGCATGCCGTCGACATTTACGGCCTCTCGGAGGTCATGGGGCCGGGCGTCGCCAATGAATGCGTCGAGAGCAAGGATGGCCTGCATATCTGGGAAGACCATTTCTATCCGGAAATCATCGATCCGGTCAGCGGCGAGGTGCTGCCTGACGGCGAGATCGGCGAACTGGTCTTCACCACGCTCACCAAGGAGGGCCTGCCGATCATCCGCTACCGAACCCGCGACCTGACGCGGCTGCTGCCCGGCACGGCTCGCTCCATGCGCCGTATGGAAAAGGTCACGGGTCGTTCGGACGACATGATGATCCTGCGCGGCGTCAACGTCTTCCCGACGCAGATCGAGGAGCAGATCCTGAAATGTCGCGGGCTTGCGCCGCACTTCCAGATCGAGCTGACGCGCTCCGGCCGCATGGACAACATGACCGTTCATGTCGAATGCACCCTGGAAGCGGCCGACGAAACTGCGCGCGACGTTTCCGCAAAGGAACTCACCCACCACATCAAGAGCGTGGTCGGTGTCTCGACGAAGATCACCGTGCATCCGCCGGGCAGCGTCGCGCGTTCCGAGGGCAAGGCAAAGCGCGTCGTCGACAACCGCCCGAAAGAATGATTGGTGTCGTACAGGATAGCTTGGCAAGGATTTGATCGTGTATAGGAAGGATCGGCCGCCAGGCACAGTTAATATCGATCGGAAATGAGCAGAGCAGGACCACATGGCACGCACGCGCGCAGTTGATTTCGAGGAAAAACAGCGTGGCATCTTGGCAAGCGCCGCGGCGGTCTTTGCCGAGGTCGGCATGGAGAAAGCCTCCATGTCGATGATCGCCTCACACAGCAATGTCTCGAAGGCCCTGCTCTATCATTACTATCCCGGCAGAGATGCACTGATCTTCGATATCGTGCAGACGCATCTGACTGAGCTGGAAAGTGCGATCGAAGCAGCCGATCGCACCGATGTAACGCCACAGGAACGGCTGCGCCTGCTCGTGAAAGCCGTGTTGAAAAACTATGAGGGCGCAGACAACGAACATCAGGTTCAGCTCAACGGCACGCATGCTCTCTCGCAGGAGCAGCTTTCGGAGATCAGGACGATCGAGCGGCGCATCGTCAAGCGCTTCTCCAGTGTGATCCAAGACCTCAACCCGGATCTCAACAAGAACAGGCCATTGCTGATGCCCGTCACCATGTCGCTCTTCGGCATGATGAACTGGGTCTACATGTGGTTCCGTCCCAATGGCCCGATCACCCGCGACGAATATGCCGACATCGCCACCACCCTCATCCTTGAAGGGGTCAAGGCCGTCCGCTGATATCGCGCCTCAGTCGCCGAGCTTCATCCGTTCGAGGATAAGCGGGTCATATTCCGGCGCGCGGATGCGCCGGCGATCCGGTTCGGGCGCAGCCAGCGGCTCGACGGCCACCAGCTTTTCCTTCGCCTCCAGCGCCAGACGCTGATAGATGGCGGTGCCCTGGCGCTTCCATGCGATCTCGTCCGCCGTGAGTTCGCGCACGACACGCGCCGGCGAGCCGACGGCCAGGCTGTTTGCCGGGATTTCGGCACCGGCCTTGACGAAAGCCATGGCGGCGACGATGGCATTCTCGCCGATAACGGCCTCGTCCATGATGACGGCATTCATGCCGACCATGGCATTGGCGCCGATCTTGCAGCCATGCAGCACCGCGCCGTGGCCGATATGCCCCGCCTCGCCGATGGTGACCTCAAGATTCGGGAAGCTATGTACGACGCAGGTCTCCTGCACGTTCGAGCCGCGCTCGAGCACGATGCGCCCGAAATCGCCGCGCAGCACGGCGCCCGGCCCGACATAGCAGGCGGGACCGATGATGACGTCGCCGATGACGGTTGCAGCCGGATGCACGAAGGCTGCGGGATCGATGACCGGGATCACGCCGTCATAGGAATAGATCTGCGCCATTCAGCCGGCTCCCAATCCTTCGACGTCGCGGCCGGTCTCCGCCACCGCTTCGAGCCGCTGCGCGAATTCGCGGCGCAAGGTGCGGCGAAGCTGGGCGGCCTTGTGGCGGCGGATATCGACCAGCGTTGCCGGTACCAGTTCCGGCACGCGGACCGGACGGCCCGCTTCATCGACGGCCACCATGGTGAAATAGCAGGAATTGGTGTGGCGGCGCTCGCCGGAACGGATATTTTCCGCCTCGACCCGGATGCCGACTTCCATTGACGTGCGACCCGTATCGTTGATCGAGGCGCGGAAGGTGACGAGTTCGCCGACATTGATCGGCTCCTTGAACAACACCTGATCGACCGAGAGCGTCACCGCATATTGCTTGGAATAGCGCGATGCACAGGAGAAGGCGACGCGATCGAGCAGGTTCAGAAGGGCGCCGCCATGCACCTTGCCGCTGAAATTCGCCATGTCAGGCGTCATCAGAACGGTCATTTCCAGGCGATGCGGGTCTTGCTCGATTGTCGTCATGCGCTCACTCTCTCGTTTTCGCCACCATCGTCAGAACGTCATATTGCGCGACGACGGCATCCAGCTGGTTCGTTACCTTGCAATCCCAGCGCACCTCGCCATGCTCGGCATTGGCACGGGGATTGATTTCCTTGCAGGTCAACTGCACCTGGAGCGTATCACCCGGATTGACCGGTGTCAGGAAGCGCAAGTTGTCGACACCATAATTTGCCAGCACCGGGCCGGGAGCGGGATCGACGAAAAGGCCAGCGGCGAAGGAGACGATCAGATAGCCATGCGCCACGCGGCCTTCGAAGAACGGATTTGCCTTGGCGGCCTCCTCATCCATATGGGCGTAAAAAGTGTCGCCAGTGAAGTTGGCAAAGTGCTCGATATCGTCGAGCGTGACCGTGCGCGTGGCGGTGATGAGCTGGTCGCCGATCTTCAACTCGGCCAGCGATTTGCGGAAAGGATGTTCGCTGCCGCTGTGGGCATCCGCACCATTCATCCAGCGTCCCGTCACAGCGGAGAGCAGACGTGGAGTGCCCTGAACTGCTGTGCGCTGCATATAATGCTTCACGCCACGGATACCGCCCAGTTCCTCGCCGCCGCCGGCGCGGCCGGGACCACCGTGGACGAGGCCCGGCAAGGGTGAACCATGGCCCGTGGAGCTCTTGGCGCTCAAGCGGTTGCCGATCATCACGCGGCCATGGAACGGTGCCAGACCTAGAACCACCTCCTCGGCGAAATGCGGGTCATTGGTGAAAACGGAGGCAACGAGGCTGCCCTTGCCGCGCCGCGCCAGATCGACCGCCTCTTCCGCGGTGTCATAGGGCATGACAGTGCTGACGGGGCCGAAGGCCTCGACATCGTGGATGGCACGCGCCGCGCCCGGCTTGTCGCAATAAAGCAGAACGGGATTGAGAAAGGCGCCTGCGCTGGCATCGCCGGACAGGATGCGCGGGTTGTCGGGATCGCCGCCGACGATCTCCGCTTCGGTGGCAAGATCCCGAATGCGGGCGCGCACTTCCTCGCGTTGGTCGAGGCTTGCAAGCGGTCCCATGCGAACAGTCTCATCGGCCGGATTACCGATGGCCGTCTTGCCGAGACGATCGTTCAGGGCCGATATCAGCGCCTCGCTATAGGCACGGGGCGCAATGACACGGCGGATGGCCGTGCATTTTTGACCGGCCTTCACGGTCATCTCGCGGGCGACTTCCTTGACGAAGAGATCGAACTCCTCCGTGCCGGGGCCGGCATCAAGGCCAAGAACGGCCGCATTGAGGCTATCTGCCTCCATGGTGAAGCGAACGGAGTTTTCGATGATAGCCTTATGCGTCTTGAGACGCTGGCCGGTCGCTGCGGAACCGGTGAAGGTAACGACATCCTGGCCTTCGACATGATCAAGGAGATCGCCGACCGAACCGCAGACAAGCTGCAGCGCACCTTCCGGCAGCAGGCCGGTCTCGATGATGCGGCGAACCATGAGTTCGGTGAGGTAAGCGGTCTGGCTCGCCGGCTTGACAATGGCGGGAACGCCGGCAAGCAAGGTCGGCGCCATCTTTTCCAGCATGCCCCAGCAGGGGAAGTTGAAGGCGTTGATGTGAACGGCAACACCCTGCAGCGGGCTTAGAATATGCTGCGCGGAAAAGCTCTGATCCTTGGAGAGCTGCTCCACGTCGCCATCGAGCAGCACGCGCGCATTCGGCAGCTCGCGCCGGCCCTTGGAAGCGTAGGACAGCAGCGTTCCGATGCCACCTTCGATATCGACCCAGCTATCGGCCCGCGTGGCGCCCGTTGCCGTCGAGAGCGCATAGAACTCTTCCTTCCTCTCGAGCAGAGCCTGTCCGAGCGCCTTCAGCATTGCGGCGCGCTCATGGAAGGACATGCGTCTGAGCGCCGGACCGCCCTTGTCGCGACCATGCGCCAGTGTCTGCTTGAAATCGATGCCGGAGGAATCGATTGACGCAACGGGCACACCGGTCGACGCATCAAGCAGCGGCACGCCTTCCTTGGCGCCGGCGACCCAGGTACCTCCGACATAGCTTTCAAGCCGGCGCGGCTGGTTTGCCATGATGTTCATCCGTGTTTCCTTCCTTCATTTTTCCAGCAACCCCGAACGAAAGCCGCCATGCGGCTTTCCCGGGATCGCTCACGTCAATCCGAGCGCAGAAAGCTGCGCATCGACATCGGCTCGCCATTCGGCGAGCAGGGTTTCGTTAGGGGTATGGCGCAGACCGAAGCGCGACAATGTCTCGAAGCGGGCCGAGCCGGCATGGCCAAAGCTTTCGGCAACGCGGGGATACCAATAGGCAACCGAAGCGCGCGCCTTCGCTCGTCCCTCGTCATCGGCGACGATGCGGGCAAGACCGGCAGCGCCGAGCTCCGCGTGCCGTGTCTCGCGCGGCAGGATGGCTCGAAAGACTTCGGCAAGCGGCTGGTAGGAAACGCGCGCGAGTTCTTTCAGCTGCACGACGCTTGCGGCACCCATCAAAACGTTCATGACGACCGCATCGACCCAGCCTTCAAGCGGGTAATGGAAGACGGAAAGCCGCATGTCGCCGCCCTGCCTGATCGCGCCGATATCGGCATTGCGGGAAAGGCGCGCCGCCCAGGGATGGTGGACGGCGTAACGGCCACCATCGACGCCGAAAGTCTCCATGACCGTCAGGACCAGTCCGGCATGATCGGTCTTTTCCAGCACGATGCGCGCCGCGGAAATGCGCTCCTGAATACCGGGCGCATCGTTGATAACATCGGCAAAGCCGGCGGAACCGGCAAGTTCGCTATCGACGAAGCTCGCCATCAGGCGCAGCAATTCGCCGCGATAGCGCGGAGGCACATTGTCGGGCGAGGACAGCACGCCGCCCTCCTGCAGATAGTGCTCGATCGGCATCGTCTCGGACATGTCGTTCCTCCCTTCGATGCGGACGCGCTTATTGGTCGTAGCTGACGACGATGCGGTCGGTGAGCGGGTAGCACTGACAGGTCAGCACATAGCCCTGGCGTACCTCGTAATCCTCGAGCGCGTGGTTGACCTCCATCTCGACCTCGCCTTCGAGAACCTTGGCGCGGCAGGTGGAGCAAACACCGGCTTTGCAGGCGTAGGGCACATCCATCGCGTTTTCGAGCGCGGCATCGAGCAGGCATTGGCCATGCTTTGGAAACTTGAAGACGCGCGTCGCGCCGTCGAGCGTCACGGTTGCCTCGCAGTTCGTTCCATGATCGGCCGCGGCGGCGCTCTCCACTTTACGGCGTGCACGGCCGGGCTGCGAGGAGGCGAACAGCTCGAACTTGATCTGGTCGTCCCGCATGCCGTGCTCGCGCAGCGCCGCAGCGATTGCGAGCATCATCGGCTCGGGGCCGCAGATGAAGGCTGTCGCGACCGACGTCAGATCGATCCAGTGCTTGAAGAGCGCCTTGCATTTCTCAGTGTCGATCCGGCCGGTGAACAAATCGATTTCCTGCGCCTCGCTTTCAAGGACGTGCAGGACCGAAAGGCGACCGAGATAGAGGTTCTTCAGATCCTCCAGTTCCTCGCGGAACATGATCGAGCTGATCTGCCTGTTGGCATAGACCAGCGTGAAAACCGAGCGGGGCTCGCGCGCCAACACCGTCTTGATGATCGAGAGAACCGGCGTGATACCGCTGCCACCGGCAAAGCCGAGATAGTGCCTTGCGACGTCAGGCTCGATCGCAGTGAAGAATGCCCCCATCGGCGGCATGGCTTCCAGCGTGTCGCCCGCTTTCAGGTTTTCATTGATCCAGGTCGAGAAACAGCCGCCATCGACGCGCTTGATGCCGACCTTCAAGACGCCTTCGTCCTTGCCGGCACAGATCGAATAGGAGCGGCGCAGCTCCTCGTCGTCAAACTTGCGGCGGAAGGTGAGATACTGACCCTGCGTGAAGTCGAAGACGGCCCGATCCTCTTCGGATGGCGCAAGCGTGACGACGACTGCATCGCGCGTCTCGCGGCGTACATCGGTAACAGTCAGGGGATGGAAACGTGCCATGGATGCGGGCCTCGTCCTGTTGGGATCAAATACACTTGAAGTAATCGAAGGGTTCCAGACAGTCGGTGCAGCGATAGCTTGCCTTACAGGGCGTCGAGCCGAACTGGCTGATCTTTTCCGTAGCTGCCGATCCGCAGCGCGGACAGGCAATCATGAGGTTCGAGCGGCCGGCAAGCCGGTCGATACGCTTCATCAGGGCGCCGTCGGCAGCTGTGCCATCGATCGGCGGGGCGATGCCATAGGCACGCAGCTTCTCGCGGCCCTCGGCGCTGATCCAATCCGTCGTCCAGGCCGGCGACAGCCGGCGCTCGAGGCGCACCCGGTCGAGACCTTTTTCCGCCAATGCCCGCTCGATATCGAGGTTGATCACCGTCGTGGCGGGACAGCCCGAATAGGTCGGCGTCACCGTCACCACAAGCGTATCCTCCTGCCAGCCGACATCGCGGATGATGCCGAGATCGGTCAGCGAAATCACCGGTATCTCGGGGTCAGGCACTTCCGACAGCCAGTGCCAGACCTCTTCGACGGAAGGATGCAGCGCGGTCGCCATACCGGCCTCCTACCAGGTCGCGCCCGGATAGGCGCGCTGCAGGAACTGCAGCTCAGTGAGGATATAGCCGAGATGCTCGGTGTGAACGCCACGCCGGCCGCCCTTGTGCATATAGCCGTCGGCGGGACGCTTCAGCGTCGCTTCGGCAAGCGCATCGGAGACGATCTCGTCCCAGCCGGCTTTGAGGCTTTGCGGCTCTGGGATCACGCCAGCCTGCGCCAGCGCTGCATCGGCAGCATCGCCAATGAACATTTCGCCAGTGAAGGGCCAGAGTTCGTCCAGGGCTTCCTGCATGCGACGATGGCTTTCGGCCGTGCCGTCGCCAAGGCGGATAATCAGGTCGCGGCTGCGATCAAGGTGATAGGAGACTTCCTTGAAGGCCTTTTCGGCAATCTCGGCGATGCGCGGCTCAGTCGAGCCTTTCAGCGCTTTCAGCAACAGATAGTGCCAGGCGTCGAAGAGAAATTGCCGCATCAGCGTCCTGCCGAAATCGCCGTTCGGGCGTTCGACCATCAGGATATTGCGGAACTCGAATCCGTCTCGCAGATAGGCGAGATCATCGGCCGAGCGGCCCTTGCCTTCCACCTCGCCAACCAGAGCGAGCCAGAGTTGCGTCTGGCCGATGAGGTCGAGCGCCGTGTTGGCGAGCGCGATATCCTCCTCCAGCGCCGGCCCGCGGCCGCACCATTCGGAAACGCGGTGGCCGAGGATCAGCGTATTGTCGCCGATGCGCAGGAGAAACTCGACGAGAGCGGCCTGATCGGCCACCGGCTCAAGGGTAGCGGTCGCCATCACATATGCCCCACTTCATCCGGAATGTCGAAGAAGGTCGGGTGACGATAGACCTTGGAATTGGATGGATCGAAGAGCGGGCCTTTTTCCGATGGCGCGCTGGCGGTGATCTCGGACGAGCGCACCACCCAGATGCTGACGCCTTCGTTGCGGCGGGTATAGACATCGCGCGCATTGTTGATCGCCATCTCGGCATCGGGCGCATGCAGGCTGCCGACATGGCGATGATTGAGGCCATGCTGACCACGGATGAAGACTTCCCAAAGCGGCCATTCGCTGGACATGTTTCTCACTCCCTGAATTTTCTAGCCGCCTTATTCGGCGGCGACCCTTGTGGCGGCGCGGCGCTCGGCCACCTTCTCGGCATGCGCCGTCAGGCCGTCGCGGAACCAGGCGCCATCGTCCCATGCCTGCTTGCGGGCATTCAGCCGCTCGGCATTGCAGGGGCCGTTGCCGGCGATCACGTTGAAGAATTCTTCCCAGTCCGGCTCGCCGAAATCGTAGCCGCCCTTTTCCTCGTTCCACTTCAGGTCGGGATCGGGAACAGTCAGGCCGAGATATTCAGCCTGCGGTACGGTCTGGTCGACGAATTTTTGCCGCAGCTCGTCATTGGAATTCTGCTTGATCTTCCAGGCCATCGACTGCGCCGAATGTACCGACGCGTCGTCCGAAGGGCCGAACATCATCAAGGACGGCCACCACCAGCGGTTCAGCGCATCCTGCACCATGGCCTTCTGAGCCGGCGTACCCTGCCTCGCCATCTTCATCAGGACATCGAAGCCCTGGCGCTGATGGAAGCTCTCTTCCTTACAGATCCGGATCATGGCCCGCGAATAAGGGCCGTAGGAACAGCGCTGCAGCGGAACTTGGTTCATGATGGCAGCGCCATCGACCAGCCAGCCGATCGCACCGATATCGGCCCAGGTCAGCGTTGGGTAATTGAAGATCGAGGAATATTTGGCCTTGCCGGAATGCAGCTGTTCATACATCTCGTCGCGGCTGATGCCGAGCGTTTCGGCGGCGCAGTAGAGATAAAGGCCGTGGCCGGCTTCGTCCTGCACCTTGGCAAGCAGGATCGCCTTGCGCTCCAGCGTCGGAGCCCGGCTGATCCAGTTGCCTTCCGGAAGCTGGCCGACGATCTCGGAATGGGCATGTTGGCTGATCTGGCGGATCAGCGTCTTGCGATAGCCTTCCGGCATCCATTCCTTCGGCTCGATCTTCTGACCGGCATCGACGCGCTCCTGAAAGGCGCGCTCCTGGGGATCCATCTCGTCGAGGGAACGGATGCGAGTGCCGTCGGTTTTCACCATCTGTGCATACATTGATCTTTCCTCCGTCTTTGCGCGTCAGACGCGCTCGAGAATGATCGCAGGCCTGTGGATTGTCTCGAAGCGCATCAGCAAGGCCGCCGCTTCACGGCATCACCATTATAGGCCTGTTTCTCGCTCTCCTCCACGAAACAGCGATCCGGCGGCGAAAGCATTAACCGACCGATCGGTCACTGTATTAGCATGCGATATGTCACAATACAAATGAATTTTTTGAGATTTCTGTGACATTTGAGGATACACAGAAACGCTTCGCGTCCGGCATCTCGCTATATCATTGAGCGGATTGCGTTTTCAGCGGGACTTGAGGTGTTCGAGTCGGTTTCGGCTTGCCGGAGTCGCCTCCTGAAGCCTGCCGGCCTCGTTGACGAAATGGCGGCCGACATAATCATCGGCCCTTTTCGACAACAGCAGATAGAGGTCGGCAAACAGGCGACGCGCCTCCTCGCCCGGCCAATTATCCGGAAGGGCAGATTTGGGAAGATGCGGCTCGCGCAGCATGATGAGGCGATATTGATGGACGAGCAGCAGCCGTGCAATCAGGCAATCGAAGGCCGACAGCGCGGCACAATCTCCAACCTTTTGGGAAAATGCGCCGAAGCGGGCGGTGAATTCGCCATAGGCCTCCGCGAAACGCGGCAGGTTCCATGCCTCTTCGGCGAATTCCCGCAAGGCACCATTCTCGGTCGCCAATTGCGCATCGAAGACGACGACACGCCCCGGCAAGGGCGGTGCGGGATGCGTTCCCACCGCCAGGCGCGGGTTCAGCCTGGCAAAACCCTCCCGCTCGAGGCCCTGCATGATCTCTTCCGGCGCAGGTCCGTTGATGAGGACGAATTGCCAGCGGATAGCGGGCTGCGGCCCGTAGAACAGGCTGGCGGCCTCGACGAATTCGGCCTGAGCAGCGTCGGTCAGCCGATAGAAGCTGCGGCGCCCTTCGCGCTCGCCCGCGAGCTGTCCTGCCGCGACCAGCCGCGACACCGCAGTGCGCACCAGCGTCTCTGTGATCCCGACGCTTTTACATGTCTCGATAAGGTTGCCAATCCAGACGATGCCGCCGCGCGGCTCGATGACGTCGCCGTAGATCGTCACGATAAAACTCGCGGCCTTGATGGGCAGATCGACAAGCAGCGCTGTGACCGCCTCGTTCAAATCATCTCCGAGTTTGACGTTATCAGCCGACAATCGAACCCTGCTCCGCATCTGCAATCGTAAGGCTGTATTAGCGTGAGATGCCGTCCGTATTCAAGCGAACGCCCGCAAAGGGCACGGATGGCTCCCTATCGCGACGCATTCGTCGGCAACGCCGTGGTGTATTTGACGCATTTCAGCGAGAAATGCGACGACGAGCTCAGCACGGCTTCGTGGGTCAGGATACCGCGCATCAAAAGCCCTTCATACTCCCTGACATCCGCAACGACGGCACGGATCAGATAATCCCATTCCCCCGACATGGAGTAGCATTCGAGCACCTCGCGATAACTGGCGATGAACTGTTCGAAATCGCGGCGCGTCGCTGGATCATGGGTCTTCATCTTGACCTGGCAAAAGACATTCAGCCCCTTGCCGATCTTGTCGGGATCGACGAGACGAACCGTCCGGCCCAGCACGCCGGCGCTCTCCAGCGCCTTGATCCTTCGCCAGCAGGACGCCGGCGATGCGCCAACCTTTTCAGCGAGCGCCGCCTGGCTGATATCGCCCTCTTCCTGCAGCACGCGCAGAATCGCTCTGTCGACGTGATCAAGATCGAAATCTTCCATTCAAAAACTCGCGGTTTATGAAACATTGCTTTCAAATACTACGGCAAAGCCTGCAAAATTGAAAGGAATAGAGCTGACGCTTGAATTAAAATAGTTGGGCCATCTGCAGGAGGATCACATGGCCCAGCTAGCCTTTAAAAGCCACGAGCGGAACTCGCCCGACGATCGCATCAACTGGCGCCAGGTTGCCTATCTCGTCCATCTCTCCCGGGCTCTCGACGAGATGGAGGAGAAGCGTCTCGTTCCGGAAAAGAAGGTTCTCTATCAGTTTTCGGCACGCGGCCACGACATGGCGCAGATCCTGCTTGGAATGCAGCTGACGGGCCTGCACGACGCCACCTGCGGCTATTATCGCTCGCGGCCGCTTCTGCTCTCGCTCGGCGTCAACCCCGCCGATGCGCTCGGCTCGGCCATGGGCCGCGCTGGCGGCTATTCAGACGGACGCGACATCGGCGTCGTCTTCAACTATCCGAACCGTTCCGGCGCCTCGGCCTTGCCCATGTGCGGCGGCGTCGGCGCGCAATATACACCGACAGCCGGCTGGGCCCAGGCGATGAAATATTATGCCACCACGCTTGGCCGCGCTGAATATGCGAGGGATATCGGCGTCGTGCTTGGCGGCGACGGCTCCGTTGCCTCGAATGGCTTCTGGGCGGCTCTAACAGCGGCAACGACGCAAGCGCTGCCGATGCTGTTTTATATCGAGGACAATGGTTTTGGCATTTCGGTGCCTTCGACGGTGCAGACGCCCGGTGGAAATATCGCCGCCAATCTCGCAAGCTGGAAAAACCTCGCAATCTTCGATGGCGACGGCTGCGACCCGGCCGAGGCGGCGCAGCTCGTGCAGGATGCGGTCTCCTTCGTTCGCGACGAACGTAAGCCCGCTCTCTTGCGGCTGACGGTACCGCGCCTCGAGGGCCACAGTTTTCAGGACACGCAGACCTACAAGAGCGAGGAAACCGTGAGGCGCGAATGGGAGCGCGACCCGCTGCCGCGCCTCAAAGGTTTCCTCGTCCCCGCCGTCATGACGACACAGGAATGGGATGCCTGCGAAGGCGAAGCGCACGAGACGGCGGAAAGCGCCCTTGCCGCCGCCGAAGACAGACCGGTCGCCGACCCCTCCTCCGTGACCCGCCATGTATTCTTCGATGGCGACATGCAGACGATGGGTGGGCAGTACCCCACAGGTTATGCGCCACCGGCAACGACGAGCGAACCGGAGATGTCCGGACCGCGCATCAACATGGTCACCGCCATCCGCCGGACACTCGAACACGAGATGTCGATCAACGAGCGCGTCGTGATCTTTGGCGAGGACGTCGGTCCGAAAGGCGGCGTCCACGCCGTCACCCTCGGCATGCAGGAGAAATTCGGCAATGACCGGGTTTTCGACACCTCATTGTCCGAAGAGGGCATCATCGGCCGCGCGGTCGGCATGGCGCTCGCCGGGCTGGTCCCTGTTCCAGAAATCCAGTTCCGGAAATATGCGGAGCCGGCGACCGAACAGCTGAACGACTGCGGCACCATTCGCTGGCGCACCAACAATCGCTTTGCCGCGCCCGTCGTGGTGCGCATGCCCGGCGGATTCTTCAAATGCGGCGATCCCTGGCACAGCCAGACGAATGAAGTGGCCTTCGTCCACCAGCCGGGTTGGAAAGTCGCCGTTCCCTCGAATGCGGAAGATGCGGTCGGCCTGCTGCGCACCTCGATCCGCGGCAACGATCCTGTCATCTTCTTCGAGCATAGGGCGATGCTCGATCACGCTTGGGCACGCCGCCCCTATCCCGGCGACGATTTCGCCCTGCCCTTCGGCAAGGCGAAGCTGACGCGGACGGGCAACGACATCACCATCGTCACCTGGGGCGCCATGGTGCAGCGCTGCGAGGAGGCGGTCGAAGGCCTGTCCGCCGATATCATCGACCTCCGTACGCTGATGCCCTGGGACCAGCAGGTGGTGCTTATATCCGTCGCCAAGACGCACCGCTGCCTCATCGTCCACGAGGATCTCGAAACCGCAGGCTTCGGCGCGGAAATTGCCGCTGTCATCGCCGACAGGGCCTTCACGGACCTCGATGCGCCCGTCTCGCGCCTCACCATGCCGGATATTCCAAGCCCGCATAATCCCGTGCTTCTCGACTGGGCCGTACCGTCCACCGAACGGATCACCAAGCGCATTGCCGAAATCCTGGAGTTCTGAGGATGACTGACATCATCGAGATTACCGCTCCGATCGAACAGGAAGGCACGAAGGCGGTCGTCCGCAACTGGCTGAAGCGGATCGGCGATTATGTGAAGGAAGGCGATGCGCTTGTCGAACTGGAAACCGACAAGGTCACCCAGGAAATACCGGCACCGTGCGACGGTATCCTGAGCGAAATCGCGATGGAAGACGGCGATGACGCCGCGCCCGGGGCGATCCTCGGGCGCATGAGTGTCGAGAGTGCGAACGGCGTTGCGGCGCAAGCAGCTGCGGTCCCATTGCAGATACAGCCGGCCCAACCTGCCACAGCCTCCGCCACTGCTTATTATTCTCCGGCTGTTCGCAAGGCCGCCGAGGAATACGGGATCGATCCCGCCAGCCTGAAGGGGAGTGGCAGGGACGGGCGGGTCACCCGCGCCGATATGGATCATGCAGCGGAAACCGACACGTCGCATCCATCTGCGCCGATATCGCAGCAGGCCGAGACCGGACAAACCTTGCCGACAGCCGCGACTGACGGCAAATCGCGGATCGTTCCCCATTCGGCCATGCGGCTTTCGATCGCGAAGCATATGGCCCAATCCCTGGCGACGGCGCCGCAGGTCACGGCAATCTTCGAAGCGGATTTCACGGCAATCATGCGCCATCGCGAAAACCACAAGGAGCGGATGAAGGCCCAAGGCGTGAACCTCTCCTACACCGCTTATTTCGTGGCGGCATCCGTTGCGGCCATGAAGCTCGTACCCGAGGTGAACAGTCAGTGGCACGATGACGGCCTGGAGATCTTTGCTGATGTCAACATCGGCGTCGGCATCGCCTTGGGCGACAAGGGCCTGGTCGCGCCGATCATCCGGCAGGCGCAGGACCTTTCGCTTGAGGTGATTGCAGCGCGCCTCCAGGATCTGACGAACAGGGCTCGTTCCAACGCACTGAAGGGCGAGGAGCTGAAGGGCGGGACCTTCACCATCTCCAACCATGGCGTCTCCGGGTCGCTGGTGGCATCCCCCATCATCATCAATCAGCCGCAATCCGCCATCCTCGGCATCGGCAAGCTGGAAAAGCGTGTCGTGGTGCGGGAGGTCGATGGGGTCGATACGATCCAGATCCGCCCGATGGCCTATGTGTCCCTGACGATTGACCATCGCTCCCTGGACGGGCATCAAACAAATGCCTGGCTGACCGAATTCGTGCGGGTTCTGCAGAACTGGCCGCAATGAACGCGAGGGAGGAACAAATGAACAAGACAGCGTTTTTCGATAGCCTGACGGAACAGAAGCCAGATCCGCTGCTTGAACTGATTGCCAAGTTCGCGGCCGATCCGCGATCCGCAAAGATCGACCTCGGCGTTGGCGTCTATCGCGATGAGACCGGGCGCACCCCTGTTATGAGAGCCGTCAAGGCGGCCGAGCACCATCTTTGGGAAACCCAAGAGTCCAAATCCTATATCGGCCCCGAGGGCGATCACGCCTTTCTGCGGGCGCTGGCCCGCGAGGTCTTCGGTGAACGCCATGGCGGCAAGCCGGTCGCGGGAATTCAGACCCCCGGCGGCACCGGCGCTCTGCGTCTGGCGGCGGAGCTGCTTGCGCTCGACAACAGGCGGAAGATCTGGATCGGCACGCCAACGTGGGTCAACCACCAGGCGATCTTTGCCGCGGTTGATCTTCAGGTCGGGACCTATCGTTTCTTCGATATCAGCAAGCAGACCGTTCTCATTGATGAGATGCTGATGACCTTGCGGAATGCAGCGCCCGGTGATGCTGTGCTGCTGCAAACAAGCTGCCATAATCCGACAGGCGCGGGATTGTCATCACAGAACTGGCGAGACATCGCCGACATCATCGCTGCCAAGGGATTGCTGCCGCTCTTCGACAATGCCTATCAGGGCCTCGGCCACGGCCGGGTCGAAGACGCAGCCGGCATGATTGATGTCATCGGAGCGGTCGGCGAGGCGATGGTTGCCGTCTCCTGCTCCAAATCCTTCTCGCTCTATCGGGAGCGCACCGGCGCGGTCTATCTCTTCGGAGATCAGCAGGCGCCGTTGAACAAGGGCATCGGCAATCTGGCGAACTATGCTCGCACCAGCTATTCCATGCCGCCAGCGCATGGGGCTGCTATCGTTGCCGCGATCCTGCAGGACCAGTCGCGGCGCCAGGCCTGGGTCGATGAACTCAGCGAAATGCGCAACCGCATAGCCGAAATCCGCCGGGCCGCCGCCGAAGCCTTTGCTCAATTCCGTCCTGATCTCGCTAATATCGCTTCGCAGGAAGGCATGTTCTCCCTTCTGCCGGTCTCTCCGGAAAATGTCCGGCAGCTTCGGGCCGAACACGGCATCTACATGCCGGATTCCGGCAGGATCAACGTGGCCGGAATGCGGGTTGCGGATGTCGCATCCGTCACGGAGCGCATCGGTCCCTATCTTGCCTGAATATGCGCCCAAATAGCCTGGCGTTTCACGTAGGGACTTGATCGGGACGCGCTAATCGGCTCGCCGGCCGAAGTTTTTGCTGTGCGCCCAATTCGGCAAAACCACCCTCATCCACAGCCGCTTGAACGCTCGCTCGATCCGCAGGCGGATCGAGTGCCCGCGATTTTGCGCCTATTGACCTTTTCATACATAAATATATTCTGCGTATATGCATATAGATGGCCGCTGTTTTGGTGGCCTTCACGACAATGGCCGGATCAAGATCCGGTTCGAGCATGAAGGCAGCCCTGCCCGCGATGGTCTCGCTGTGAGGGCATTCTGCCTTTGGGAGGAGCAACTATGACTAACGACAATCCGGCGCTGCAAAGCGCCGTGCGCAAGGCGACGATTCGCCTCCTGCCTTTTCTGGGCCTGATGCTGATCCTGAATTTTCTAGATCGCTCCAATGTCGGCTTCGCCAAGGTTGCCTATCAGGCCGATACCGGCATTTCGGATGCGGCCTATGCTTTTGGCGCCGGCATTCTCTATCTCGGCTACGCCACCTTCGAAGTGCCGAGCAATCTCATCATGCAGCGCGTCGGCGCCCGTCTGTGGCTGAGCCGGATCATGATCACCTGGGGTATCGTTTCCGCGTGCATGGTCTTCGCCCATACCCCGACAAGCTATTATATCGTCCGCTTCCTGCTCGGCGTCTGCGAAGCCGGCTTCTATCCGGGCGTTCTCCTCTATCTGACCTATTGGTTCCCGGCCAAACAGCGTGCCCGCGCCACAGGCCTCTTCTATCTCGGCATTCCCCTGTCGCTCGTGATCGGCGCACCACTGTCCGGCTGGCTGCTGACCCATCACGATGTCCTCGGCCTTACCAACTGGCAATGGATGTTCGCGGTCGAGGGCTTGGCGGCGACCGTCGTCGGCATCATGGCTCTCTTCTTCCTGACAAGCCGCCCGAACGAGGCAAAATGGCTGACAGCGGAAGAGAAAAGCGCGCTCAACGCCGTCATCGAGGCAGAAGAGCGCAGCAAGCTTTCCGAAGTGAAGCATTCCGTCTTCAGCGTGCTGAAAGACTGGCGCGTGCTTGCCTTCATCGGCATCTATCTCTTCATCCAGATCGGCGTCGGCCCGATCACCTTCTATCTGCCGGCGCGGCTGGCGCAGGCGCTCGGCGGCGGCGTCAATACCTGGGTCGGCGTGCTCCTCGGCCTGCCCTGGCTCTGCGCGCTCTTCGCCACCCGCTTCTTCACCGTCTATGCCGACAAGCATGACAACCACCGCATCGTCTGCATCGCCATGCTGACGGCCGGCACCATCGCGCTCGGAATGATCGGCCTGACCATGAACCCCTGGGTGATGGTGATTGCAGCCTGCATCGCAGTTCCGGGGCTTGCCTCTTCGCAGCCGGTTTTCTGGAGCCTGCCAACCCGCTATCTTGGTGGCGTCGGCGCGGCAAGCGGCATCGCCTTCATCGTCTCACTCGGCAACCTCGGCAGCTTCGCCTCACCACAGATCAAGGCCTATGTCGATGCCGCCACAGGCAACGGTGATATCGGCTTCTATATCCTGGCCGGCTGCTGCTTCCTGTCGGTGGTGTTGCTCATTGCACTGGGCTCGCACCGCCACTGGATCGTCGATGCTGAACCGACCGCCGGCGGCGGCCGCACGCATTGAACAGACAAAAACATTCGGTCCCCACCCGCCTCGACGCAGGTGGGGATCAACGCAATAAGGCAAATCCGCGATAAGATTTCCCCGAAATTGCTCTAACCGGCGATGATCTCTTCAAGCGCCAGCGCTGCACCCAGCAACCGCTCGTCATGGTTCTTCGGCGCCGACAGCAGGAAGCCGACTGGCATGCCTGCTTCACCCGTGCCGCAAGGCAGCGAGACCCCGCACCAATCGAGGAAATTGCCGATTGCCGTATTGCGCAGCGTCCTGCCATTGACCTTCGCGAACAATTCGTCATCGGCCTCCAGCGGCGCGAGCGCCGGAGCAACATGGGCAACCGTCGGATAGGCGATGAACTCGTCCGGCCCAAGCGCGCCGGCAACATCCCTGACCAATTGCTCGCGCACCTTGAGCGTTTCCAGATAGCCGACCAGCGTCGTCTTCTCTCCAAGCCGCGTCCGCGCGACAACACGCCGATCCATGGAATCAGCTTCCGGTCCCGCCAACCGACGATGATGCAGTACGAAGGCCTCGGCAGTAACCAACGGCCCATACTCAGCCATCAGCTCAAAGAGCCTTTCGAAAGCCGGAAATGCAGCTCGCCGGATCTTGACGCCAGCAGCACTTAACCGGGTGAGGGTGGCCTCGAAAGCTGCAAGAACACCATCCTGCGCGTTATCCATGACGATATTCGTCGGCACCACGATGGAGAGCCCGGCGGGTTCAGCACGCTGCACCTCAGGGACAAAGCGCCCACGCATCGCAGCATCGACCCAGATCGCATCTTGGACGCTGCGGCACAAAGGCCCAAGCGAGTCGAGACTGACCGACAGCGGAAAGACACCGCCCATGCTGTAGCGGCCATGGCTTGCCTTATAGCCGACAAGGCCATTGAAAGCAGAGGGTATGCGCACGGAGCCGCCCGTATCCGTGCCGATCGAGACCGGCACAAGGCCTGCCGCAACCGCGACGGCAGACCCCGAGGACGAACCGCCCGGAATGCGCGCGACATCCGTTGCCAGCGGGTTGAGCGGCGTGCCATAATGCGGATTGAGGCCGAGGCCGGAAAAGGCGAATTCGCTCATATTGACCCGACCGACGGCGATCATGCCGGCAGCCTTCAACGCCTTGACGACATCGGCGTCATCCTGCGCAGGCTCGGCATTCGCAAGCACAATCGACCCGGCCGTCGTCGGCAGGCCGGCAATGGCGAAGAGGTCCTTCCAGGCGACGGGAATGCCGTCCAGCAGCCCGCGTGAACGCCCCTCACGCAACCGCTTGGACGAAGCAACCGCCTCCTCCTTCGCCCGCAGTTCCAACAGCCGCGTGAAGATCGCCTGATCCTTGTAAGTCCGGATCGCATCAAGGCTCTCCTCGGCCAGCGCGATCGGATCGAGACTGCCGGACTGGATGAGGACCGAGAGCTGCGCGATCGATTTGCCGAGATGTGTCTGTGTCATAGGCCCTGCTCTCCTCTTCAGCCGACCAGCTGCATCCAGCGGCGCACGAGATAATTGTGCTCATCCATTGTCGTATTCCAGACGGCAATGCAATTGGCGCGCTGCCAATATGATCCGCCGCTACGCACCGATCCTTTCCTGATCCGCATCTGCCCATCCGGGCCGGGCAGATCCTCGGTTGCGGCGGCACCTTCGTACCAGTAATCCCATTCGGCCTGTGTCATGAACTGGCGCGAGCGCTGCGGCGTCGAAATGTAATAGCCCTGCCTCGCAACGACAGCACCGGGCCAGCCCGATATCCACCAGTTCAGATAGTCATAGGCGACATCGAGCAGGCGGCCGCTCAAGTGCTTCGAAAGGCATAGGCCACCATGCCAGGCGCGATAACCTTCCGCCGGCACGGCCTGCTCGACGGGGGAGCCCCTGGAATTCAGAATGCCGATGCCGGGCGACCACATGCTCTGGACGCTGGTTTCGCCTGCCATCATCAGTTGCGCCGCATCTTCGGCGGTCTTCCAGAAATCCCGGAAAAAGCCGGCCTTCTTGCGCTCCTCAAGGAGATCGATCAGCTGGTCGATCTCCTGAATGGACATGTTGCCGATATCGTTGAAGGACATGAGACCGGCGGCCTGTGCCGCGAGCGCCGCATCGAAAATGCCGATGGCGGGCTCGTCCACCAACGCCACTCTTCCCGCCCAGCGCTCGTCGAAAAGCGCACCCCAGGAATGCATGCCGACGCCATTCGGGGCCAGATCCGTCCGATAGGCGAAACTGTCGAAATTATGCGTCGTCGGCAGCATCGAGATGAAGCGCGACGGCGTATCGCCCAAGGCGAGGTTCGGCTGCACGAAGAGCTTCTTCGCCGGCACGTCGCCAAGCCCCATTCGCGGGTTGGGGCCGATATGGCCGGTCTTTGTGAGATCGTTGACCTCATCCCAGAGCACGATGCGCTGGGTGTCAACAGGCTGGATCGCACGCCAGTGCCAGACGATATCGAGATTATGGAAGCACTGGTCGTAGATATCGTAGGTTTCCGGCTCACGGGCCGCTTTATACTGCGTCGTCAGGAAGTCGTTGTTGTCGAAGGTGACATCGATACCGAGATCGTCCTGCGCGCGCAGGCGCAGTTCCTCCAGCAGCGAGATTGCCGTGCCGAGAATGCGCAGGCGCGGCCGGCCCTTCAGATGCAAGGCGGGAGCGGACATGCTTTTGGCGACGGATTCATGCTTGTTCATGGAGATACCGGTTGTCTCATCGCGCAGCAGCGATCGGGTAAGACGCTGCAGGCACATGCGCCAGTGTGAAGGCTTCGAAGGACCGTTTCAATAGCGCGCCGTCGAGCCCATCCAGAATGAAGACCAGCCGCGAGCTGCGATCTTCCGAAGGCCAGCTATCCATATGCACTGGCGTGTGTACGAGATGCTGGACGCCATGGACGGCTACCGGCCGCTCTTCGCCGCTGAGATTGAGGATGCCTTTCACGCGCAGCACGCGCTCCCCATGCCGGTTGAGCAGCATGGTCAGCCAGAGCCCGAAAGCCGTCCAGTCGACAGGCCTGTCGATGCTGAGCGAAATCGACGAAATGGCTGCCTTATGCGGTGCACCATCCGATGAGACGAGCTGCACCGGCTCCTCGCAATAGAAGCCGCTCTGCGATAGGCCGCTGCTCGGTGACGCAGCGCTCTGAATGGCGACCAGCGAGGAGAGATCAAGATCCGGGTCAGCGGCCATCAGGATCGGGGCATCGGGATTGAGTGCACGAAGGCGAACCTGAAGATCCCCTCCATCAAAGTCCCCCTGAAGATCGGTCTTGGTGACGATCAACCGGTCCGCGACCGCTGCCTGCCTGTTGGATTCGATATAGGTGTCGAGCTGGCAAAGCCCGTTCACGGCATCGACGGTCGTGATCACGTTGCCGGCGCAGAAGTGATGGCGAAGGACCGGATCGGCCTTGATGGTCGAGAGCACAGGGAAAGGATCGGCAAGCCCGGTGCTTTCGATGATGACCCGCCGGAATGGCGGCAGCAGCCCGCGCTCGCGGCGGGAGTAGAGTTCCTTGAGTGCTGCGGCAAGTTCGCCGCGCACCGTGCAGCAAACGCAGCCGGAGCGCAGCAACACCATCTCGCCATCGACGCTTTCAACGAGATCGTGATCCAGCCCGATCTCGCCGAATTCGTTGATGAGCACGGCGGTATCGGCAAAGGCCGTATCGGCCAGGATGCGCTTGAGCAGCGTCGTCTTGCCGGAGCCGAGAAAGCCCGTCAGCAGGTTGATCGGCAGAAAGCCGCTTTCCTCAATCGCCATGCCGCGCCTCCATTTTCGCGATGAAGGTGATATCGAAGGGATCACAGGGCCGGCCGACGAGCCTTTCGGCCGCCGGCCAAAGATGACCGAGATCCTCGATGATCTCGCTCCTGCCCGTTTTCGTCGACAGCACGAAGGATGCGCCCTGCCAGTCGGAAAGGACAAGGCCGAAACCCGAGAGCATCTCGTTGGCGGCACGCACGCGCTCGGCCCGCTCACGCCGCCGATCAAAGCTGGCGTGATTGCGCGTGAACACGCCTGGACGTGCCGCGGCATCCGTCCAGTGCTCGTTGCCGCCGAGCACGCCGCACAGTGAACACATGACGATCCACCTCCTTCAGAATTGATGCTCTCGGTCTTTCAGCCTAGCCGGCTATTTCTTGCGCGGAAAGCGGGCGGCGAAATCGTCGGCAATCTCATTCATCGTCACGAACTTGACGCCGGGATGCTTGATCATATGTGCGTAGAGCCGCTCGAGCATCATCAGCACCTGCGGCCGGCCGGCGACATCGGGATGGATGGTGATCGGGAAGACCGCATAATCCATCTCGCGATAGACCCAATCGAACTGATCGCGCCACATCTGCTCGATATCATGCGGATTGACGAAGCCGTGGCTGTTCGGGGCTTTCTTGATGAACATCATCGGCGGGAGGTCATCGAGATACCACGAGGCCGGGATTTCGATCAGATCGGTTTCCTGGCCGCGCTTCAACGGCACCATCCAATCTGACGGCTTGCGGGAATAGTCGATCTTCGTCCAGCTGTCGCCGACACGCACATAATAGGGCGTGAAGTCCTTGTGCATCAGCGAGTGGTCGTACTTGATGCCGCGCTCCAGGAGCAGCTCGTTCGTCACATTGGAGAATTCCCACCACGGCGCGACATAGCCGGTCGGGCGTTTGCCGGAAAGCTTGGTCACGAGCTCGATGCACTTATCGAGAATCTCGGTTTCCTGCTCGCGCGTCATGGCGATCGGGTTTTCATGGCTATAGCCATGGATGCCGATTTCATGGCCGGCGTCGGCCACGGCCTGCATCTGCTCCGGGAAGGTCTCGATCGAGTGGCCGGGAATGAACCATGTCGTCTTGATGCCGAAGCGCTCGAACAACTTCACCAGGCGCGGACTGCCGACTTCGCCGGCAAAGAGGCCGCGCGAGATATCGTCAGGCGAGTCCTCCCCGCCGTAAGAGCCGAGCCAGCCGGCGACGGCATCGACGTCGACACCAAAACTGCACAGGATTTCTTTTGCCATGGGATGACCTCCTTTAATTGCGTTTTCTATGATCAGTGAGTTGGGATGACGGTCGCGTCGGCCGGATCCCAGGTAAGCATGACTTCGGCGCCCACGGGAAAGGCGCCGGGCCGGTATTTGTCGACATGCGCTTCCAGCGCCAGACCGCGGCCGTCGGGCAGGCTGATGCCGATCTGCGAGATATGGCCGACGACGTCGAAACGCTCGACGCGAGCGCCGACCACGTTACCGCCGAAAGCTCCGGCAAGGCTTTCACGTGCCGAGGTTTCCGCCGTGTGAACCTCGATCGCCTCCGAGGGAATGACGATGTTGACCTTGCTGGAAAGACCGCCATTGGCGCAGCCCGATAGCAAACCGAACGCGGTCGAGACGAGCGTGCTGTCGGCTTGTGCACCGGCGACTTCGCCTTCGAAGATGGTATTGCGGCCGATGAACTGCGCCACGAATGGGGTGTTCGGGCGTGTGTAGAGTTGATGCGGCGGGCTGATCTGCTCCACCCTGCCCTGGTTCATCACGACGATACGGTCGGACAGTGCCAGCGCTTCGGACTGGGCGTGGGTGACGAAGACGAAGGTGACGCCGAGCCGCTTCTGCAACAGCTTCAATTCGTTCTGGATCGCCTTGCGCAGATTGGCGTCGAGCGCGCCCAACGGCTCGTCGAGAAGCAACACATCCGGCTCGACTACGAGGCCGCGGGCAAGCGCGATGCGCTGGCGCTGGCCGCCGGAGAGCTTGTCCGGCTTGCGCTCGGCAATATCCTCCAGACCAAGAGTCGCGAGGATACGATCGACCCGTGCATCCCGCTCGGCCTTTGCCATGCCCTTGACCTCAAGACCGTAACCGACGTTCCGCCGGACGGTCATATGCGGGAAAAGCGCATAGTTCTGGAAGATCATCGATGTCGGCCGCTTCTGCGGCCTGACATCGTTCATGCGCGCACCCTTGATCATCATGTCGCCGGAGGAGATGCTTTCGAAGCCGGCGATCATGCGAAGCGTCGTTGTCTTGCCGCAGCCCGACGGGCCGAGAAAGGCGATGAACTCACCCTTCTTGATCGAAAGATTGAAGTCGATGACGGCGGGCGTGCCATTGTCATAGACCTTGCCGACATTGATGAGTTCCAAATCATACGTCACGAGAGTTCTCCGGGCGTGGAGGAGGAGGCGGATATCGCCTCCCCGCATTGCCGAGCATGGGTGGCTGACGCCGCATCACGCATTGAGGAATTCATCCCACTTCTGGACGAGATGGTCGTATTCGTCCGGCCACTGGTGCCAGTAGGCGACGTTCTTGGCGCGCTCCGCCAGCGAGCCGCCATCGCGCAGATCGCCTTCCTTGATGCCACGCTCGGAGGCGCCGACCCACGGCTTGCCCTCGTACCAGAAGGCATATTTATCCGGCGCCATGACCTTCTGGATATTGGTCGATGGCGAGTAATAGCCCTGTTCGGAAACGGTGATGCCGGGCTCGCCCGAAAGCCAATAGTCGGCATAGGCGATGACGGCTTCCTTGTTGGAGGTGCCAGCGATCATCGAAGGCCCGATCGCCCAGCCGCGATAGCCTTCCTTCGGCACGGCGTATTTGCAGGCCTTGCCCTGCGCCTTGACGGCCATCACGGCCGGCTGCCAGGCATCGCAGACGACCATCTCGCCTGATGCCATCAGGTTGACCAGCTCGCCGAAATCGCCCCATAGAGCGCGGAACTGCCCATCCTTCTTTTTCGACACGAGGAATTTTGCCGCCTCGTCGATTTCGGCCGTCGTCGGGTTGGCCGGGTTCTTGACGTTCGAAAGTCCCAGCGAGTTCATCGCCATGATCGCCTGGCCGAAAGCGATCAACGGATCGGTATTGAGACCAGACTTGCCCTTGAACTTCGGATCGAAGATGGCCGCCCAAGTATTGGCTTCCTCAGCCGACAGGACATCGGGATTATAGCCGATGGAATCGTAGTTATAGACGGCAGGCACCATGTTCAGTGTCGTCTTGGCCTCATCGGCCCAGATCTGCCCGACGATCTGCTGCTTCGGATCCCACTTGTCGGAAGGCTTGGTGAAGGTGTCGCGGATGTTGGCCCAGTTCTTCAGGGAGGCGGCCGGGATCGGCTCGACATTGTTGGTCATGACGATCGAGGGCAGCCGCTCGGCGATGATCTCCCAGCAATCATAATCCTTGGAACCGGAGAGGATTTTGGTCTGCGCATCCGGAAAGGTCGCTGCAGTTCCCGAGGTCTGTCCAACGCCGCTTGCCTTGCGGAAGTCGTCTAGGATGCGCTCCTGAACGGTGACCGAAAGGCCGATGGTGCGCAGCTGCTCCTTGGCGAGACCGGCGGCTTGCGCGTAAGCCGCACGCGAGGAGAGGAACGGCGTGCCGCCACCAATCGCGAGCGCCATGACGCCGGCGGAATGCTTCAACAGAGAGCGTCTGTTCATTTCCATTTTGGACATTTTTGTTCTCCAGTGCTGATTGCTGTTCCCTTGGCCCTTGGTGGGCCTGTTTCATTGCCTTATCGCTTCGCCCAGCGGTTGCCGGGACGATGGCGATCAGTACCGCCCCACAAGGAGGCCGCCATCCACGACCAGAACCTGGCCGGTCATGTATCTCGCGCCCTTCGACGCGAGGAATGAGATCACGTCGGCGATGTCTTCCGGCTCGCCGAGTCGGCCCATCGGAATGAACTCGGCTGCCTTCTCCGCGCCTGCGGGGCCGAGCGAATTCTCTTCCGAAAGAAGCTGCGCGGTGCGGATATAGCCCGGCGCAATGCCATTAACCCTGATGCCGTCCTTCGCCAGTTCGACGGCAAGCCCGCGCACCAGTCCGACGACCCCGGATTTCGCTGCCGAATAATGGACATGCTCATCCCACCCGTAGGCGACGCCCATGATCGAGGAGAGCGCGACGATGCTTCCGGATTTGCGGGCACGCATGCCCGGTACGGCGGCACGCACCAGCTTGAAGATGCCCTTCAGGTCGACATCCATGGTCAGATCCCATTTGTCGTCGGTAAGTTCGCCGAGCGGCGTTCGATGAGCTATGCCGGCGTTGGCGACGATGACGTCGATCTTGCCGAAACGCGCCTCGATACTGGCGACGAGCTTGTTCGCGGCATCCGTCGAGCGGACGTCGTAGAGATGGAATTCGGCCGAACCGCCGGCGGTAAGGATGTCGCGGACGGTCTGCTCGCCTTCCTTTTCGAGGATGTCAGTGACGACAACATGGTCGCCGAGCGCGGCAAATGCTTTCGCGGTCGCCTGACCGATGCCGATACCCGCGCCCGTGACGATGACCACTCGCTTCTCTAAACTGTCCATCTGCTTTTCTCCTTCAGAGCATCACGTCGCCGGAATTAGGACCGAGCGTCTGGCCGACGAAAAGGCTCGCTGCCGGTGACGCCAGAAACGCCACGGTCGCGGCGACCTCCTCGGGCTCGCCGAAGCGGCCGAGCGGCAATTCACGTTTCTTGCGTTCGCGCCATTCTTCGGAAAGACCCAGCACCAGCGGCGTATTGATCGGCCCTGGCGCCACGGCATTGACCCGCACCCCGCGGTTCGAAACTTCGCGGGCCAGCGCCTTGGTCATGCCGATGATCGCCGCCTTGGCGCCGGAGTAATGGACGAGCTCAATGCCGCCGATCTGCCCGAGCTGGGAGGCGACATTGACGATCACGCCCTCGCCACGCGCCAGCATCGACGGGATGACGGCCTTGGTCATGAGAAAGGTGCCACGCACATGCACCGCAAACATCCGGTCGAAATCCGCAAGTTCAAGATCTTCGAAAGCTGCCTGATGCGCGATGCCGGCATTGTTGACGAGAAGGGCGACGTCGCCGTGCGAGGTCTTGGCGGCGGCATAAATAGCCGCCACGTCCTCGGGCCGCGCGACGTCGCCGGCGATCGCGGTCGCCGCACCGCCCGCCTTGATGATATCGGAAGCAACTAACTGAGCGCGCTCCCCGGAGAGATCGTTGACCAGAACCGCATAGCCGTCTGCGGCAAGGCGTAGCGCAATGGCGCGGCCGATGCCGGAGCCGGAGCCGGTGACAATGGCGGAAAGCTTACTCACCATCATGCGTCCTCCTGAATGCGGACGCGCTTGGCACGGCGGACCGACAGACCCATCAGGATGGCGTAGGTGCCGAGGAGTGCGAAGGAGAAGAGCGTCGTCAGCACGCCGAAGGCGAAGACGTTCGGATGCACCTCGACCGAGAAAGTGCCGTAGATGGCGAGCGGCAAGGTCAGTTCGCGGCCGGAGGCAAACAGCGTGCGCGAAAACTCGTCATAGGAGAGCGTGAAGGCAAACAACATGGCCGAAAGCACGCCCGGGAAGATCAGAGGGAACGTGACCTTGCGGAAGGTGCGCGCCGGCGTGACGCCGAGCGACCACGATGCCTCCTCCATGCTCGGATCGAAGCGGTTGAAGATCGCAAGCATGACGAGGAAGGCGAAGGGGAAGGTGTAGACGACGTGCAGCACGAAGGCCGTGCTCCACCAGTGCCGGTCGATGCCGAAGGCATTGGCTACGAGCGCCATGCCGAGGCCGACCAGCACGCCCGGCACCATCATGCCGAGAACGATCAGATAGAAGGCGAGGCCCGAGCCGCGAAACTTGCGGCGAAAGGCCTGGGCGGACATGACGCCGAGCACGGTCGAAACGACCATCGTCATCAACGCCAGAAAAAGCGAGCGGATCAGCGCCTGATCGATCGGCAGCGGCGCGATGCGCGAGGGCGGCGTCAAGCCGAAGAGATGCCGATACCAATAGGTCGACCATTCGATGATCGGGAATTGCGGACCGCCCTCCGGTCCGGTCTGGAACGACAGGATCGCCAGGACGACGAGCGGTCCGTAGAGGAAGATCAGGAAAAGGGTCGTATAGACGCCCAGGCCGAGCTTGATGCCGCCAGCATTCATGATTAGAGCTCCTTTCTAAGGTCGACGACCTTAAGCAAGGCTGCGACGACAGCACCCATGACGATGGTCAGGATGACGCCGGCGACGGCGGCAAAGGCCCATTTCAGCGAACCGACCTGGGTGACGATGATATTGCCGAGCAGATTGACCTTGCGGCCGGACAGGGCAGCGGACGTTGCGAATTCGCCGAGAACCATGACGGAGACGAAGATCGCGCCGACCACCACACCCGGCATGGAAAGCGGCAGGATGATCGTGCGGAAGATGCGCCAGAAACCCGCACCAAGATCCTGGGCAGCCTCGATCACCGAGGCGTCGATGCGGCCCATCATGAAGGCGATCGGCCCGACCATGAAGACGCAGTAGATCTGCGTCATGCCGATGATCACCGACAACTCCGAGAAGAGAAGCACTTCTATGGGGTGCTGCACAATGCCGAGCTTCATCAGGATCATGTTGATGGCGCCCTCGGTGCCGAGCATCGGCCGCCAGGCGAGAACGCGGATCAGGAACGAGGTCCAGAAGGGGATGACGCAGAGAACGAGCAGCACGGTCTGCAGCGTCTTGTTCTTGATGAGGAGCCCGACAAAGAGCGCAGCGGGATAACCGACGACGAGCGTCGAGATCAGCACGAGCAGCCAGATGCGGATCGTCGTCCAGAGCGCCCCGAGATAGGTGGAGCTTGTCAGGAAGGTGATCCAGCTCTGCAAGGTCAGTGTCGGTTCGATCTTGAAGGTCGTCTGCGTCCAGAAGGACACATAGACCATCATCAGGATCGGCAGGACGAGGAAGGCGACCATCCAGATCATGCCCGGCGCCAGGAGCCAGAGCGTCTTGTTCGATTTCCGGCGCACGGTTGCGCCTTCCTGCACGGCTTCCTCTGTTGTCGCGACCATGGTCATATCTCGCTCTCCTTGGAGGGTCCGGTGGAAGGGTTCGAAGGGCTCACATCAACCGAAAACAAGGGCATCCTCCTTCTTCCAGACGAGCGCATAACGATCCTTTTCGACAAAGGCCGGCGGGCTGGCGTGACTGAGATGGGATTCGACTTCGAAAACGTGGCCGCCATCGAGCGCGAAGAAGGAATTGACCGCCGCGCCGGAATATTCGCTGGCGATGAAATCCGCCTCGATGCGCACTTCGTCATCTAAGAGCGCCGCATCGCGAGGGCGGATCGAAACACGATCGTAGCGGATCGCATAGGCCGGCTGCGGCGCCTTCCTCGGTGATCCGTTCAGCGGAAAGCGACCAGCCGGCCCGACGAAAGCATCCTCGACGACATCACCGGCAAAGAGGTTGTAGCAATTAAGAAAGCGGGCGACCGAGGCCGTTGCGGGACTATTGTAGACGACATCCGAAGCGGCGGCCTGGGCAATGCGGCCACGATCAAGCACAAGCACCAGATCTCCCATCGCCAGGGCCTCGCTCTCACTGCCGGTGACATGCAGGAAGGTGACGCCGCAGCGCTCGCGGATGATCTTCAGCTCGCTGCGCATACGGCCACGCAGATTGGCGTCGAGCGCGCCAAGCGGTTCGTCCAGCAGCACCATCTTCGGCTCGGTCACCAATGTGCGTGCCAAGGCGACGCGCTGGCGCTGGCCGCCGGAAATCTGCGTGACGGCGCGATCGTCAAATCCCTTGAGGCCGACCAGCGACAGCATGTCCTGAACCCTCCTTGCCAGGATGCGCGCATCCGTTACGGGGTCGACCTTGCGATTGCGCAGGCCGAAGGCGACGTTTTCGGCGACGGAAAGATGCGGAAACAGAGCGAAGTTCTGAAAAACGAAGCCGATGCCGCGATCATGTGGCTCCACGCCATCGAGCCGTTTGCCGTGGAAGAAGATCGAACCGGCATCCGGCTCCTCGAAGCCGGCAATGACGCGCAAAAGCGTCGTCTTGCCGGAACCGCTAGGGCCAAGCAGCGAGATATAGGCATTGTCGGGCAGAGAGAAGTCTATCCTGTCGAGCGCGGCGGCCGCGCCATAGGACTTGGTGACTTGGCTGAGCTGAAGAACGGTCGACACCGAATTCCTACCAGTTTCAAGGCAAGGACCATCCTTCGGGCAAGGCTCCGCCAGCGTCGAGATCGCAGCGATCCGGACATTCAGACGTCAGCCTGCATTCGCGCATGATCACATGCGCGTCAAAGAGATGTTCCTTGGCGTTTCAAAGAGTTCCACCTGCGACGCTTCTCACGAGCGCCTTGATGATGGGAGCATTACATAAATGATTTTTGTATTCAATAGACTTTTTCTGAAAAATCCGAGCCCAATGTCACAAATGATTGAGGAGCAACTGACGAGAAAGACGACGACCTGCCGGATACTTCCGATCGCGCCCAAAATTGGCGGCAAAGCGGCCGCTGCAACTGTCATGGCGTGACGTTGCACCCAAGGTCATTCAGAAAAACAACACGCCTTACGGCGCTACAGATCGGCACCTACCGAAGTGCAGCTTGCCAAATTTGCGCGCTAAAAACATATTTTGTATTCAATAGTCATTTATTTTTGCGCTATGTTAGGACTACAAAACGCGTAAGAGTGAGGCATCGGAACGACGTGAGTCCATTGCATCAGATGACCGAAAACCATGCGCGCCCGAATGCGCAGAAGCGCTATGAGATCGCCGAGGATGTTCTGCGCGGTAATATCGAAGACAATACCCTGCCGCAGGGCGTGGTACTGCTCGAAGGGCCGATCGCCGATATCCTGCAGATCTCGCGCGCGCCCGTGCAAAGAGCGCTGCAGGCACTGGAGAGCGAAGGGCTGGTGCATCGCTTCAACGGGCGCGGCTATCTCGTCGGCCCAGCCGGCCAGGGCATCGAGCCTAGGCGCACCGATATCAAGACCCTCGGTCTCACCATCCCGCGCCACGCGGACGAGGCCCTGCAAAGCCGCGCCTCCTGGGAGCGCATCTACAATACCGTCGAGGCCGATGTCGCCGGCTGCGTCGTCTTCGGCCAATATCGCATCATCGAGATCGAGCTTGCCGACCATTTCAACGTCAGCCGCACCGTGGTGCGCGATGTACTCACGCGCCTGCGCGAGCGTGGTCTCGTGCGCAAGAACCAATCTTCCCACTGGATCGCCGGCCCGCTGACCGCACAGATGATCAAGGATCATTACGGCCTGCGCGGCATGCTCGAACCGCAGGCGCTGGTCGCCGGAGCCAGCCGTGTCGACCGGGAGCGATTGGGCGACCTGTTCGAGCGCCTCTCCGATCTCGAGCGGCGCGAACCGGCCGATCATCTTGCGGCGCTGGAAACCATCCATGCCGACTTTATCGACATCTGCATTCTCGCAACGCCGAATGAGCGGCTGAAGGAATCCATCCGCAACAACCTGCTGCCAGTCACGGCGACGGAGCGATTGTTGCGGCGGCTCGGCCTGCCCGGCGATCCCGCCATCATCACGGAACTGCGCCTTGTTACGGAACTGCTGCTGCGGGGCGCGGTGAAGGCGGCGGCGGCGATGATGGAGAACCATCTCGAAGCCTCCGTCGACCGCACGATCGCGCAGATGAAGATCGTCGCGATCATCCCCGGACCCGGCGTGACGGCCGCCTATCTGACCCGCGTTCTCGAGTGAGGCACAGGCAATCCTTGACCTGTGCTGGAAACGGGGGATCGAAGAGGCGATCATCCATTTAACTCCCTATGCGAGAGCGGCACGAAGGCGCGCAAGCAACGCCTGACGGTCCGCACGCGCCGCCAGTGCCTGATCCATGGTGACCTCCACGAACTGCGTCGGCGTATGCGGCTGCAGCTGCGCGATCAGATCCATGTCGGCCGAGATCACCGTTCCCAGCATGAAATAACCGCCGCCGGAGACAGCATCGCGATGCAGGATGATCGGCTCCGTTCCGCCCGGCACCTGGATCGAACCATAGGGATAGCAGCTGTCGACGATGTTGGAGGGATCCGAGCCTGCGCCAAAGGGCTGCTTGCGCTCGACGAATTCGAGCTTGCGGCCGCCGCGGAAGCGATAGCCCATGCGATCGGCCTCCGGTGCCACCTTCCACTGGTCGGCAAAGAAGTTGCTCTTCGTCTCCTCGGTCAGCCGATCCCAGTAGAGCCCCGGCAGAACCCGGAGTTCCGCCGGCATGCCAGGCTTGCGGCGCAGTTCTTCGGCAACGGATCGACCCGCACTCGCCATGGCGCCTGAGCCGACGGGAAGCTCATCGCCGGCGGCGATGGCCTTGCCGTTCAGGCCGCCAAGCGCGCCGATCACATAGGTCGACCGGCTGCCCAACGCTTCGGGAACATCGATGCCGCCGGACACCGCAATGCTGATCCGCGCACCGGACTTCAGAAAATCGAAGCTTACCGTCTGTCCCGCTTTCACCTTGAGCGCCGTCCATCCCGGCTGAAGCTCGCCATCGATCCTGACGGGCATGTCGGCGCCGGTAACGGCAATCAGCGCATCGTCGAGGAATTCGAGCTTCGGCCCCATGAAGACTGCTTCCAGCCCGGCAGCCCCCTCGTCATTGCCGACCAGAAGATTTGCCGCCCGCATCGCATAACGATCCATGGCGCCGCCGAGGGGAATACCGAGATGGAAATAGCCGGGCCGTCCGAGATCCTGAATGGTGGTGGAAAGGCCGTGATGAAGAACCTTAATGGCCATGCAGCGCACCCTCCAGCTTGGCGTTGTAGCCGCCGATATCGGCCTGGTACTGGCGAAGATCGAAGCTGACCTCGCGGATCGGCGGCGCGAAGCGGCCCTTGTCGACATCCTCGACCGCCTGATCGTAACCATCGCGATCGATCGGCCGGAATTTCACGATGTCGCCCGGACGGAAGAACACCATGAAATCGCGGAGATAACTGGTGGATTGCGTAGGGTCGAAGATCGGCATCGGCGTGATGCCGAACATCTGGTAGCCGCCCGCGCCGCGCACCGAATAGATGCAGCCGAAGCAGCCGCCATGTCCCACAGTCAGCCGCGGCGTATCGGTGCGTGGGCGCAGATATTTCGGCACCTCGATCTGCCGCTGCCGCTCGACCATCTGATACATGAAAGGCAGGCCGGCAACGAAGCCGACCATGGAGACGAACCAGGGCGAGCCGGCATGAACCGAGATGAAATCCTCGACCGCGCCATAGCCGTTGATCCTGGCGGCGTAGTCGAGATCGGTGCCGGTCGGCTCCTGATGCCGCTCGCGGAAGCGCATCAGCGTCTCATGCGTCCAGGGATCATTGTAGAAGACCGGGATCTCGACGATACGGGTTGTGATGACCGGCTCCGCCTTCTCGGCCGCGCCCTCGATTGCCTTGACCTCCCGCAAGAGATCGTCCGGCTTGATTACGTCGGGATCGAACTTGATCTGGAAGGAAGCGTTGGCAGGGCAGATTTCGGTGACGCCCTTGATCGCGCTCTCGCGCACTCCCTTAGCCATCGACAGGCTCTTGAAGAAGGCCTCAAGGGACATCTCATCGCTGCATTCGACGAAGAGATGCTCGTCACCTCCGAACGTAAAGCGAGCAGGCATCAGGCAACCTCCGTCGATACGCCGTCAACCGCGGCAAAATCGGTCTCCAGCCAGGATTCGAGAAAACGCGTATGGAATGCACCCTTGCGCACCGACGGATCGCGGGCGAGCGCAAGGTGCAAGGGGATCGTCGTCGGCAAGCCTTCGATCGTCAGATTGGAAAGAGCGCTGGCCAGTCTGTCGAGGCAGGCATTGCGGTCTTCGGCCCAGACGATGAGCTTGCCGAGGAGAGAGTCGTAGAAGGGCGGTACGGTATAGCCGGCATAGAGCATCGTATCGAAGCGGATGCCCTCGCCTTCCGGAATGGAAAGCCGCGTCACGGTGCCCGGCGCCGGCAGAAAGCCCTTGGCCGGGTCTTCGGCATTGATCCTGCACTCGATGGCGTGACCACGCGTCCGGATATCGGACTGCGACAACGACAAAGGAGCGCCGCCGGCAACCTTGAACATCTCCTGCACCAGATCGATGCCGGTGATCATTTCGGTCACCGGATGTTCGACCTGGATGCGGGTATTCACCTCGATGAAGTAGAATTGCCTGCTATCCTCGTCGTAGAGATATTCGACGGTGCCCGCGCCGCGATAGCCGACTTCGGCGGCAAGCGCCACGGCGCTGGCGCAGAGGCGCTGCCTGATATCATCGGGAAGCAGAAAGGCCTGCGCTTCCTCCCACACCTTCTGGCGGCGCCGCTGCAGCGAGCATTCGCGCTCGAAGCAATGGACGAAATTTCGCCCGTCGCCAAAGATCTGCACCTCAATGTGCCGGGCGCGGGTGATGACCTTCTCCATGTAAAGGCCGCCATCACCGAAAGCCGCGGCCGCCTCCGCCGATGCCAACGGAAACTGCTCTCGAAGCTCGGCCAGCGACTGCACGATGCGGATGCCACGCCCACCGCCGCCGGCTGCAGCCTTGATCATCATGGGAAAACCGACGTGTTCGGCAATCGCTTCGGCGGCGTCGATATCCGCCACACGACCGTCGCTTCCGGGTACTGTCGGAACGCCGGCCCGTTTCGCTATCTCGCGAGCTGCCACCTTGTCACCGAGCAGCCGGATGGCCTCGCCGCTTGGCCCGATGAAGATCATGCCCGCCGCCGCGACGGCATCGGCGAAATCTCCATTTTCCGAAAGGAACCCATAGCCCGGATGGACGGCATCCACACCGGCTGTCCGCGCGGCCGCGATGATGGCTTCGATGTTGAGGTAGGATTTTTTCGGCGCCGGCGAGCCAATATTGATCGCCTCGTCGGCGAGCTTCACCGCAAGCATGTCGGCATCTGCGGCGCTATGGACCTGCACCGTGCGAATGCCGAGCGCCTTGGCAGCCTTGATGATCCTAACGGCGATTTCGCCGCGATTGGCAATGAGGACCGAGCGGATCGTCATGGGTCCACCTCCGCGATGACTTGCCCGGCCATGACGGGCTCTTCGTTGTCGACGAGGAAGGTTATGTTCTTGCCATCAAGCCCGGCAGGGATCTGCTGGAAGGTTTTCATGACCTCGATAAGTCCGATCGTATCGCTGGCAGCAACGGCATCGCCATCAGCCTTGAAGGGCGGAACGTCCGGAGACGAAGCCCGGTAGAAGGTTCCCGGAAGGGGTGATCTGATCTCAAGCTTGCTCATGGGACCTCCGCGCGGCGTCGCTGTTCAAAATCTGTGAAACGGGTGCAATCCTGATACCCTCGGCAATGAGGGCCTCGCGCATGTGGCGCACGATGTCGAGCGCACCCAAAGTATCGGAATGAAAACAAATGGAATCGAAGGCGATCGGAATATCCGCACCGTTGACGGTGCGAACGACGCCTTCGGTACAGGCCCTGACAACCTTGCGGGCAATTGCCTTGGGATCGGGGCGACCGGCGTCCCTGGTAAAGACGATCCAGCCCGTATCGCCATAGTCGCGATCGGCATAGAACTCGCGCACTATAGGCTGGCCCGCTTCCTCAGCGGCAAGGCAGGTGGCCGAACCATCCATGCAGAAGACGAACATGTTCGGCGCGACCGTGCGCATATATTGTATGAAGATCTGCGAGAGATCGGCGTTCGCCGCCAGTTCCATATAGAGAGCGCCATGCGGCTTCACATGCTGCACAGGCACGCCATAGCGCCTGGCGAACTCACGCAGCGCGCCAACCTGGTAGATCAGATCGTTGACGATTTCGCGGCTGGTGCCGTTGATCTTCCGCCGCCCGAAACCCTGGAGGTCGTTGTAACCGGGATGTGCGCCGACGCCGACGCCGTGGGCGGCGGCCATCCGCACGGTCTCATCCATGAGATTGGGATCGCCGGCGTGAAAACCGGTGGCAATGTTGGCCGAGCTGATAAGGGAGATAAGCTCCTCGTCATGTGCGTCGCCGATCCGCCATCGGCCGAAGGCCTCCCCCATGTCGCAATTGATGTCGACAGCTTCCTTCAAATGCATTCCCTCGCGCCTGCGCCCCAAATGGGGATCGATACAAGAACGCTAGAAGGAAAGGATGCACTTGAAAAATACAATTTTCTAAGAACTATTATCTGATAAATTGATATCGACGCTCAAAATAGCGCCATATAATACCGTTAAATATCAATATAATACCGAAAATGCGCAACGATAAATCGAAAATCTGCTCGTTTTAGATCCATCAAATCTGATTCGGTGCAGCGATTTTCAGATAAAAAGATGGGAATGGTGTCATGAGCCTGAGTTTGCGGCAGCTTCGTTATTTCGTTGCCACAGCAGAATATGGACAGATCTCGCACGCGGCCGTCAACCTGTCGATCTCGCAATCTGCCGTCACCGCAGCGATCAAGGATCTCGAACTCACGGTCGGCGTGTCGCTGTTCAACCGCACGCCACAGGGCATGGACCTGACCACGGCCGGCCGGCAATTCCTGTCCCATGCCTATGAGATTCTGGCAAAGGTCGACGAGGCGACCCATCTCAATCTCGTCAGCAGCGATATAGAGGGAGAGCTGGTCGTCGCGGCAACCTATACCGTCATCGGCTATTTCCTGCCGCTTCACATCGAGCGTATCCGCCGTCTCTATCCGAAACTGAAAATCCAGCTCTACGAAGTCAATCGCGAGTCGATCGAGGAAGGCCTGCTGACCAATCGCTACGACATTTCGGTTTTGCTGACCTCCAACATCCTCAATCCGATGCTGACGACGGAAACGCTCCTGAGCTCCGTCAGGCGCCTCTGGCTGCCAGCCGGCCACGACCTGCAACGTCGCGACGGGATAGGTCTGCGTGAAATCGCCGAGGAGCCCTACATCATGCTGACAGTCGACGAGGCGGCTCACTCCTCGTTGCGATACTGGAGCCGAAGCCCCTATCAACCGAAGGTGCTCCTGAGGACCAGTTCGATCGAAGCCGTCAGATCAATGGTGGCGAACGGCCTCGGCGTCGCCATTTTGTCGGATATGGTGCATCGCCCCTGGTCGCTGGAGGGAAGGCGGATCGAGACCGTGAACATTCAAGACCCGGTTCCACCCATGGATGTGGGGCTCGCCTGGCGAACCAATGTCGAGTTCAGCCAGCCAATGCTTGCCTTCAGGCGTTATTTCCAGCAGGCCTACAGCCTGCCGGGCACGAATTCCTGATACCGCGCGTCGTTCCGAGCAGCCGTTACTGCACCAGCACAGGCTGTGTGCATCTTGCGTCGGTAACGCTCACGTCGGCTTGACCGATACCAAGCCCGAGAAGGCCGAGAAGGCCGTACAGAACCTGATCGAGCGGCGCGGTCACGACCGACAGCGTATCGGCAACGGCTGAAAGCACCCCCGACGGCGTACCAATGGTCAAGATGAGCAATTGGATGGTGATGGTCGCGTTTTTCAGGAGCGACGAGACCGTAGACGTCAGGACGGTGCTGGTTGAAACCGTCTTGATCGTACCTGCCGAGATCTCCGAAGGCTGAAAGTTCAATCGTGTCGGGCTCATATTGGCGATATCGACCTGCGCACTCGCAATCACTTTGAGAAGAAGGGAATCGATGATCGCAGCCGGCGTTACCCGCGGCTCGGAGCCGAAGTTTACGAAAGCAGACGTATTGACGTCGCCAAGATCTACCTCGGCAACACCTGGCACGGCGTCTATCCCGACGACCGCGTTCGGCATGGAGCCGCCGACACAGGTGATCGAGGCAAGCTTGGCTTCCGCGGGGGCAAGCTCGATATAGAGCGGAACCCTGAGCTTCAGCCCGGCGATCAGGGACAGGCCGGTGACAGCGACCTCGAGCGCGGCACGGACTTGCGGTGTGCGAACGATTGTGCCCGGAGCGCCCACGGCAAGGGCCGGCGTCTGCTGGGACATTTCTCCGATCGCCAGCGTCAGCTTCGCGGTCGCGACGCCCGGCAGAGCTGCCCCGAGATCGAGCGCGATCTGCTTTTGCTGGTTGGCAGCCATTGCGGTTGCCGAGATCAGATCCAGCACATTCATGGTGGCCGTCAGATTGGGCGAAGTGCCGACGATATTGCTCCCCAATGGACCGAGATTCACGATATCCTGCAGCTTGACGGTCAGTTTCGTCGTGCCGAGCGTCTTGCCGAGATTGTTAATGAGGGTGACGACTCCGGCCGAAAGATTGGTCGACTTGCCAAGAGCGCCGAGAAGCTTGTCATAGGTGACATCTGTCGCCAGAAGCTGGTTATAACTCACGCCGGTAAGCTTCAGATCCGTCGCCAGGAGATTGAGAAAGCTCAGAAGATTGACATTCGCGCTGACGAGCGACTGATAATCGGCGACTTTCAGAGAGATTTGCGTTCCCAGCAACGTGCCAAGAAGCTGGTTCAGAATACCACCATTGAGGCTCGCAAGCCGCGATCCCACCGAGAAGGCAGCCAGACGCTCGCTGGATGCGGTGCCTGTCGCGCTCAGGGTCGGCGCCGTGGCAAAGGCGGAAGCGAAAGGCATCACTGCCTTTTGGGTCAATGTCACCTTGACGGAATCATACGGCGAGGTTCCCGTCGAGGAGAAGCGGTTTGCAAGCGGGATCGACGTATCTGCCGTGTAGGTGCCGAGGACCAGATTGGCCACGGTCTCGTATTGACCGGAGTTGGCCGTAGCGGCGTTGACGAGCCCGTTGCTCGTCATATAGCTGCTGCCGGAGGCAACTGCTGCGGTCGTGCCATTGCTCTGGAGATTGTTCAGAAGCGCGGTCTGCGCATTTGCGATATCGGAGGCAGCCGATATCGCTCCGATGTCGCTCAACTGCTGCAGGCGCCGTTGCTGCAGCGTCATCATGCCGTAATCGATGCCGAGGCCAAGGCAATACAGGATGAGGGGCGAGACGAGCGCAGTCGTGACGGCGACGTTCCCTCGCCTGTCCCGCAGAGAGGCGAGACGACCGAGAAGCCGCTGCATCAGAGACCTCCGAGGCGAATGGTCGAATAGCGGCGGATGGTTTGATCCGGCATCGCAAAGGTATAGAGGTTCCAGATCGGAAGATCCGACGCGTCATAGCTGGCGCTGACCGTGAATTGATTGGCATTGGTCGGGTCGGTGGCGACGCTTATCGTCAACTTGCTCTTGTCGATGAAAGCGTCGTTGATCGTCGAATTGGTGACGAAGCTTTGGACCAGCTGGCTTCGCTCGTCCGCCGACAACCCGGCGATTGCCGTGCGGGCAGCATCGGCCGTCAATTGCTGCAGCGAATGAGCGGCGGTAAGATAGATGGCAAAGGCAACCAGCGTGAGAAGCAGAAGGAAAAAAAGCGGCGCGATGAGAGCGAATTCGACTGCTGCGGCGCCCTCTTTCTCCCTGTTGAAATGAGAAACACGATACATGGTCCTGTCTCCTTCAATCGACCTTCATCTGCGCGATGACGGTCGAGGAGACCTTAGGCTTCGGACGTTAATTTTATATTTCTAAATAAGATATTTTCTAATATTATTTAGATCTTAAAGATATCGAATACTTAACGAAATCATTATTTCACTAGGAAATATCTGTCTTGGCAAAATCCCGAGCATGAAAAGCTTGCCAAACAGAATATTGGCGCCATGACCTTCTATTTGCAGTCGATGAAAATCTTTCCTTTCCAGCCGCTGCTTCTCGCCCGCGCCGCACATTCGACAGCGCCAGCCTGTTCGATGTCCAGATCAACAGCAGACATCTACTTTTTCTTCGGCACCAGATCCCAGCCGCCCTGGATGTTTCTCACGAAACGGCGATTTCCTTTGTAATAGGTGACGGCGCCTGTCCGATCCACCTTGATGGACGTCGGCAGAGACTGCGTCACCGCCTTCAGCCGCTCGACCATGTCAAGCGCCTCCTGCCTCTTTCCCGCGCGGATCAGCGCCATCAGTTTCGACTCTTGTTTCATCCTCTGTGCTCCCGTTGATGGAGGTCTAAGGGCGGGCGGAACTTGCGACTTGTCAGTCCAATTTGCATATCGATCACCCCACCCGGCGTTGCATAAGCAGCGAACGCAGTGCCACGACCACCACGCAGACGCTGGAAACAAGAAAGATCGCGCCCGACATCGCATAGATCGTCGGCGAGGCGCCGGAATTCATCTTGCCGAACAGCACAACCGGCAAGGTGTTCTGGCGGCCCGCCAGATAAAAGGCGCGCGTGAATTCGTTGAGCGACAGCAGGAACGAAAAGATGAAGGCGCTGACGAGGCCCGGCCGGATCAATGGCAGGGTAATATCCCAGAACTGCCGGAAGCGTCCGGCACCGAGATCGTCCGCCGCCATGAGATAGGTCCGCTTGACGGCGGCAAAGCTTGTCAGGATGACGATGAAGGCAAAAGGTATCGCCCACAGCAGATGGCCGGCAATGACAGTCAAAGCCGATGCCTTCACACCGGCGCGGCTGATGATGGTCGATAGCGCCAGCCCCTGGATGACGCCGGGTACGAACATCGGCAGCAGCACAGTCAAAAACCACAGGCTGCGTCCACGATGAAGCTCGCGATGGGCCAGTGCCGCGCCGAGCGACAGCAGCGTCGCAATGACAGCCGTCGCAAGCGCAATGACGATCGACTGGCCGAGCGCGGCGACGAGCGCGCTTTCCGAGCCGAGTGCGAGGTACCATTTCAGGGTTATGTCGGAGAAATGCGGCAGCCCCGGCTGCAGCGCCGGGTTGAAAGAGACGCCAAGCAGATAAAGCGGCGGCGCATAGATCACGATGAGGCCGAAGACGGTCAGCGCCCAGATGACGATGCGCGGCGTCGTTCCTTCCCTGACGATCATTGGCCTCGCTCCTCGAATAGCGAGGAGAGGCCGAATAGGGCATCCCCGATCAGCACCAGCCCAAAGACGATGACGAGCATCAGCGTCGAAATCGCAAAGGCGAGCGGAAAATTGGCAACGCGCATGACGTCGTTGATCATCACCGAGACGATTGAAGCGCCGGCACCGCCTAGCATCTGCACCTCTGTCGATGAGCCGGCAACCATGACGAAGACGAAGAGGAAACCGGCGAAGACGCCGGAATAGGTCAGCGGCAGCAGCACGGTGCGGACCATCGTCCAGAAGCCGGCGCCGAGATCGCGCGATGCCGCCAGCGCGATCGGATCGACTCGGCGCATGGAGAGCAGGATGGGGAAGGTTGCGAACGGCAGGTAGGAGGCGACTAGTCCGACGATAACGGCGAAATCGCTGAACAGCAGCCAGTCGAGCGGCGCATCGGTGATGCCGACCTGCTGGAGAAGCGTGTTTATGACGCCTGTGCGACCGAGCAGTAGCCGCCAGGAGAAGGAGCGAATGAGATAGGACGTGAAAAACGGGATGGTAAGCAGGGCCGCAAGCACGACAGACAGGGTGCGCCCAGCCAGGAAATACATCGCATAGGCGGTGGGATAGGCGATGACGAGGCAGATGGCTGACGCCAGGAACGCCTTGCCAAGGGTGGACAGGAACACGCTCCAGCGCCCGGCCTCCAGAATGGCGCCGTAGGCGGCGAGGCTGAATTCCGGCTTGATCCAGTAGGTGGCGGAATCCCAGGCACAGAAACTCCAGACCACGACAAGAACGAGCGGCGCGAGGCCGAGCACGAGGATCGCCGCGAGCGGAGCGGTCAGCAATAGAACTGGTGTCTTCATGGTCTAATCCTCCTTCTCTCGGCGTTGATCCCATCGGCTCGGGGCCGGCTTGTCCTTCGACAGATACGCCAGCCCCGATCCATCGTGTTAAATCAGGCGTTGCGCAGCTTCTGCCACCACTCCTCGTAGAGTTGGAAATTGTCCGGGCGGCAATTCTGCCAGTAGACCTTTCCGGAGAACTTGGCCTTCACATGGTCGGCAAGCTTGGCAACGTCATCGGGCTTATATTCATCCGGATGGGCCTTGGCGTAGGCGAGGTTGTTGTCGGTCGGCACGAGATAGCCGCGCGCCTTGCCGAGCTCGCAACCGTAGAGGCCAGCAAGCAGGCCATCGACGAACTTGTGGGCAATGTCGGCCTTGCCACGCTCCGTGGCACCCTTGAGCAGCACCGTATTGTTGCCCCAGCCTTCGTAGCCTTCGACGGGAGCTGCATACTCCACCTGAAGCCCGCGCTTGCGGCCTTCATAGACGATCGGCTCCCAGCCGGTCATGGCATCGACTTCTTCGTTCGCCACCAGCTGCACGCCCTGTTCCCATCCGTTCCAGAAGGTGCGGAACTGACCGTCCTTCTTGTGCTTGATCAGGAACTCCATGACGAGGCCGAGCTCGGATTCCGTCAGGTTGCCCGGCTCCTTGATCGGCTTGTTCTCGGCTTCCTTGAGATAGATGGCGGTGAAGATGGCGCTGTTGATCCACGCATCTTCCATCGCGACCCGGCCCTTGAGCTTGGGATCGAAGATGACGCCGTAGCTGTCGACCTTGCCGAGCTTGTCGGGGCGGTAGATGATGGAGTCGGCGTTGACGACCGTGGGAATGCCGTACTGCTTGCCCTCATAGGTCAAGGTCGGGATATCCTTGGCCCATTGCCAGATGCCGGCGAAATTCGGGATCTTGGAAACGTCCCAGGGGGCAATCAGGCCTTGCTTGGCGAGCTCGCGCTCGGCGCCGCCCTGAAAGCCGCCGACATCGAAGAGATCGTTGGCATTGCCGGCAGCCAGGCGCGCGACCACCGGGCCCACATCGTTGCCGTTATCGGTGAACTCAGGCGAAACGCCACTCTGGCGGGTAAATTCCTGCCATTTATCGCCGATATCGAGCGTGGCGGTGCCCCAGAATGCAACCGTAGCATCATCAGCCATGGCACGCGTGGCGGAAAGCCCGCCGACGGTAAGTGCGGCCGCACCCGCACCCATCAGCTTGAGCATGTCACGGCGCTGCATATTACTCCTCAAGGCGGAGGAGACGAGATTATTGCTCTTGTTCATCGTGTCATTCCCTTCCCTCATTTTTCGCTTGTGTCAGCTATTCGGGTTCTACTCATCGCCTCCAGCCAGAGCCGGTATTCCGGAACGATCGATCAGGAGCGCAGCGCCCGGCTTCAGACGCACGCGCACGCTATCGCCCGGCAAGGGCGGAGTTGCGTCCGCGCTAGTCGTTAACACCACGCGCTGGCTGTCGGCGAAAGCGAGCGTAACGTCATGGCTGAGTCCGCGATAGATGCTTTCGACAACCTTAAGTTCAATTATTTCGACCGCGTCTTCCGCAGCCGGGATCAGCTCAATTCGATCTGGGCGGATTGCGACAAGCGCATCGGACGGCGGCGCCGCTCCGGAGAAGCCCGCACTGATACGCTGTCCGGCAATCGTAACGAGAGCCCTGCCGCCTGAAACCGAAATGCTTTCGGGCCTCAGGAGCGTATCGATGCCAACAAAACGGGCAACGAAGGCATTGGCCGGTGCCTCGAAGAAGCGCGACGGCACGTCGGTCTGTTCGATCCGCCCCTTGTGCATGACGGCCATACGGTCGGAAAGGCTGAGCGCCTCGTCCTGATTGTGGGTAACGAGAATGAAGGTCGCTCCGGTACGCTTGTGAAGGCGGCCGAATTCGTCGCGCACCTGCTGACGCAGCCGTTCGTCAAGCCCGGTCAGAGGTTCGTCGAGCAGAAGAATGCCCGGTTCCATAACGAGCGCGCGAGCCAGCGCAACGCGCTGGCGCTGGCCGCCTGAGAGAAGATTGACGTCGCGATCCGCAAAACCCGAAAGTTCGACGAGGTCTAGTGCACCATCGACCTTGCTTTTCAAGGTGGCACCGGACAACCCACGCAACTTCAGCCCATAGCCGACATTCTGGGCGACATTCATATGCGGGAAGAGCCCGAGCGACTGAAAAACGGTATTCACCGGCCGGCGGTTGGCCGGAACATCAGCCATGTCCCTTCCATCGAAAAGCACACGGCCCGAGGTGGGCTTGTCGAAGCCACCGATCAGCTTCAGCAGAGAACTCTTGCCACAACCGGACGAGCCGAGCAGCGTAAAGAACTCCCCTGCCCTGATGTCGAGCGTCACGCCGTCGACGGCGCGCGTCGGCCCGTAATTTCTGACGATATGGTCGAGACCGATCGCTATCGCCATACTAGACGCTTCCCCCATCACATTCGCGGATGAGCAGCAAGCCCTCCTCGCTCACTTCCAGGTCCTGTCCGGCAATGACCAGCGACGTTGCCGTCGCCTCTTCGATGATCAGAGGGCCGGCAATCCTCTCGGAAGACGGCAGTCGCGTGCGCTCGTAGACGGGGCAGGACACCCAACCGATCGTCCCGCCGAAATAGACGTCGCGACGCCCCTTGGAGGCCGCATCCAGCGATCGGCCGGCACCATCGAGTTTCGGGATGGCGATGACCGGGCCGTGGAGTACGGCCTCCAGATGGATCATCGTGATCTCCACCGGCGAACCTGGCAGGCAGAAGGTATAGGCGCGCTCATGGGCGGCATGGAAGCGTTCCGCAAAGCTTCCGGCATCATCCTCCATTTCGAAGGGGGCGAAGACGCCGTGCTCCTGTCCGCGATACCGAGCTTCGACGCGGCAGGCGTAGCGTATCTCCGCCGCATCACCTTTGGAGAAATATTTGACCGCATCACGCTTCAGCTCGTCGAAACGACGCTTCAGATTGCTGACGGCTTCCGAACCAAGGGGAGAGAACCACGTGCCGCGAAAATCGGCCCGCGGCTCCGCCGCCAGCATTCCCCAAGCCGAAAAGATGCCGGGATGCGGTGGCACCACAGTCATCTTGACGCCGAGATCGCGCCCCAGGCGCGCAGCAAGCGCGGGTCCTGCTCCTCCGGAAATGACGAAAGCGGCATCGCGCGGATCGTGCCCGCGCTGGACGGTTACCAGCTTCAGCGCATTGATCATCGACGCATGCGCAATCTCGACGATCGCGAGTGCCGCATCCTCGACCGATAGTCCCATTGGCTTGGCAACTGTTGCGATTGCCGCGGCCGCCTTGGATTTGTCGAGCTGCATCTGACCGCCGGCAAAGCTTGCCGGGTCGAAGATGCCGAGTGTCAGCAGGGCATCGGAAAGGGTGGGCTTTTCACCACCACGGCCATAGCAGGCCGGTCCCGGTGTCGAGCCAGCACTTTCCGGGCCGACGCGGAGCGCGCCGCGCTCATCGATGCGGGCAATCGAGCCGCCGCCAGCACCGATTTCAACGATATCGACCACCGGCACCTGCACCGGATAGCCGGGTGCGATGCGGGTGTGCTCGAGCTTGTATTCGCTATCGAGCGTCGGGCGGCTGTCGTGGATCAGCGAGCATTTCGCCGTCGTGCCGCCGACATCGAGCGACAGCACTTCGGATTCGCCAAGCACTGTGCCGATACGCGCGGCACCCGCCACGCCGCCGGCCGGGCCGGATTCGACCAATGTCAGCGGGCTCATCTGCGCCTGATCGAAGGTGGAGATGCCGCCGTTCGACTGCATGGCGTAATAGGGGCATGTGAGATCGCGCTCGGTCAGCGCGCTTTCAAGCCGCGCAAAGTAGCGTTTGATAATCGGCTGAACATAGGCGTTGAGCACGGCCGTATTGGAGCGCTCATATTCCCGCCATTGACGGGAAACCTCATGGCTGGCGCAAACCGTGACATCCGGCAGCGCTTCGGCGATCGCCTTGGCGCAGGCGATCTCATGCTCGGGATTGGCGTAGCTGTGGAGGAAGATGACGGCGACCGCCTCGACCTTGCGAGCGCGGCATTCGCGGATGATCGGCTCGATATCACCAAGCTCGATGGGCGTCAGCACCCGGCCCTTGGCGTCCAGGCGTTCGCGCACCTCGAAGCGCAGGCCGCGCGGCACGAAAGCTTCCGGGCTCTTGAACTGGAGATTGTAGAGATCGGGCCGATTGCCGCGGCCGATTTCCAAGACGTCGCGAAAGCCCGCCGTGGTCACCAGCGCCGTCTTGACGCCCTTGCGCTCGGTGATCGCATTGATGACGGTCGTTCCGCCATGGGCGAAGAAAATCACATCGCGCGCCGAAAGTCCGTCTTTCTTCTCGGCAAGCTCGATTGCCGCAAGCACACCTTCGGATTGGTCGTGAACGGTCGTCAGGCTCTTGGCGGTAAAGATCTCGCCCGTGCGCTCATCATAACCGACGAGGTCGGTAAAGGTACCGCCTACATCCGTCGCCAGTCTGATCATGACGCCATACCCTCTTCATATCCATAGAGGCTGCGCGCCACTTCGTTGGTGATGTAGCCGTCTTCGACGTCGCGGCGGACCTGTTCCCGTTCGCGAGCGAGAGGGTCGCCCCAGCCGCCGCCGCCGCCGGTGATGATCCGTACGAGATCGCCGCGGCTCAGCCCGATATGCGGTTCGCGTCCGAAATTACGGACCTTTCCGCCGTTCTCTTCCACCTGCAGAAGATTGATGCTGCCGGATTTGCCACCTTCTATTCCCCAGGGAGGCGTGTCGGTTCGCCCGAAGCTGCAATAGGCCGAAGCACCGTCTCCAAGGATTTCATAATCGCGAATGACACCGAAACCTCCGCGACGGCGGCCGGCACCCGATCCCCCTTCGACGTTCAGCCCATAGCGGCGCACGAGCAAAGGAAAGCGCGCTTCGATGACCTCGACGGAGTAATTATAAGTATCGCCATCGGTCAGTGCGATCAGCGCATTGGCGCCATCGCCGTCGCTGCTCGCGCCCCAGCCGCCGTGCTGCGGCTCGATGTGGATGAATGGTTGCCCCGCCTCATCCTTGCCGGCGACATAGACAACGCAGAGGCTCGTATAGGAGCCAGCGGAAAAACGCTCTGGCATAAGCTTGGCAAGTGCCTTCCACACAAGTTCTGAAGCATGCACAGAACCCTCATAGTACCATCCCGTCGGCGACGGCTTCTCGGCGGTGAAAACCGAGCCCTTCGGTGCGATGACGGAGAGCGGGCGGAACCAGCCCTCATTGGAGGGCGCCTGCGGTGCGACCAGTGCCTTGAAGATGGTGCGCACTGCCGACTGCAGCGCGCCCGCCGCACAGTTGATCGGGCCTGCGACGGCCGGCGGGCAGCCGGTGAAATCCGCAGTCAGGCGGTCTCCGGCGATCGTGACAGCCACTTTGACGGAAATGGCGGCGGTGGTAACGCCATCCCCGTCGATAATATCTTCCGCCTCATAGATGCCGTCGGGCAGTGCGGCGATGGCGGCGCGAGCCTGCTTCTCGCTGACCGACAGGAGGTGATCGAATGCAGTTTCGACGACATCGGTACCGTATTTGCGCGCAAGCTCGCCCATGCGGCGCGCAGCAACACGGACGGTCGCCACCTGGGCCGTGAGGTCGCCGATCGCGACTTCGGGCAGACGGACATTCTCGCGGATGATGCGCAGGACTTCGCCCGAAAAGCGATCGCTGCGCACGACCTTCACGCCCGGCAGCCTCAGCCCCTCCTGAAAGACAGAGGTGGCATTGGGGGCAAGCGAGCCCGGAACCGAACCGCCGACATCGAGATAATGGGCGACATTGATGGCGTAGGCCAGAATCCGTCCGTCGAAGAAGATCGGCTTGACGATGGCGAAATCGCAGGCATGCGTGCCGCCGGAATAGGGATCGTTCGTGAGCAGGATGTCGCCATCTTCCAAGTCATCGCCATAAAGCGCGATCAGCGACTTGACCTGGGTGCCGAAGGTGCCGGTGAACAGGGTGATGCCGTTCATCTGCGCCACGAGCTCACCGTCACGGGTGAGGAGACCACAGGCGAAATCAAGCACCTCATAGATCACAGGGCTCATCGAGGTCCTGGCCATGACCACGCCCATCTCGTCGACGGTGGCTGCCAGCTTGCCCTCGATAATCTCCTGCGTCACCGGATCGACGACGATCACGAATCTACCCCTCATTATTATATTCGTACGAGTGCAGATTAGGTGTTTTTTCGTCCGTCGATAGCCTTCCCGATGGGTGGGCGTGCGCGGCAAAACCCACCCGAACGGGTAGGTTAGCGATCGAGCATGCCCTTTTGGCGTGCTGCCGTCACGGCCGCGGTCCGCGTCGAGACGTTGAGCTTCGCAAAGATATTCCGCAGGTGAAACTTGATCGTATTGTCGGACAAGGCCAGAATCCGGCCGATTTCCTTGTTGGAGAGCCCCGAACTCAGCAGCTCCAGCACCATGCGCTCGCGGCCGGTAAAGGCATAACTGCCATCATCGACGCCGGGTTCGTGCACCGTCTCACCACTCAGGAGCAGAGACTGGAGACGCTTTCGAGGAACGTTTGCGACGGTTGGATGATTGGCGAGTGCGCGAAGCTCGCCGAGTCCCGCGGAGAGATCGAGATGAAGCAGCGCCCGGTAGTCGTCGAGTGGCATCGTCAGTACGAGATCGGAGAGGCTGGCGGCAGCAAGATCGGCGCGGTCTTCCGCCAGAAGAATTCCTATTTCGATGAGAGCAAGCTCGATCGCGCGCGGGACATGCGGACGTTGCGACTGACGCATCCTGAACTGATCAAATACCTCGCGCGCCTTGGCCTTCTCGCCAAGAGCCAGGTAGGCGCGTGTCCAGAAGATCGCCGGCGTGGCACCGCGCAGATGGATGGCCAGCGTATTGGCGCGATCTGAAACGATTGCCTGCATACCGAAGCCATTGGCCTCGGCATGCCGGATTGCCTGATCGAGATCGCCCGATGCCATGAGCAGCATGGCGCGCTCGCCGTCGATCAGACGCGTGAGCCGATCGAAGCCGCGCCGCCGCGCCACGGCGCGAATGCGATCCATCGCCGCATGGGCGGCAAGCAAATCCTCGCGCATCCGCAGGACCCGTTGCTCGGCCATGAAGCCCGCAGCCAGAAGATCGAACCAGGTGTCGTGAAGCTCGAGGTGAGGCAGCGCCCATCCGAGCATCTCCGCCGCTGGCTCCGCCTCGCCGCGCATCGACAGAACCTCGGCCTTCAACACCTGGCCGACGGCATCGAGATCGCTGCCCGGACCGATATTGGTCTGGGCTTCGCAGATCAGCTCGTCATAGGCCGACAACGCGCTCGCACAATCACCGGAGAGAAAGAAGGCCTGGCCGATATGGGTATAAAGGTGCATGGCGCCAAAATCGGCGCCACCGTCGCGAAAGGCGCGAATGGCCAGATGTCCGTAGTGCAGTGCCCGGTCAAGCTCGCTGCGGATCAGGAAATTGTAGGAAAGCATATTGAGCGCCAGCGCCCGATGAATGAGCTCCATTCCATCCGGCTGCCGCAAATCATCTTCGAGCGCGGAAAGATCGGCCGCCGTCGCCCAATGATCCGTATAAAGCGCCAGAAGGATGCGCACGACGCGCAGGTCCTTTGCCAAGGTCGGGTCTACAGCCGCGGCTCGCTCGGCGATGACGAGATAGTGATTGGCCGCAGCAAGCTGCGCCGCCTTGGCGTTGAAGATCGAGAGCCCAAGTGTCGCAAGCGGAAAGCGGACGAGATCGATTTCCGAGGCACGTCCGCTCAGGGCCTGAAATAGCGTCGCGCCGCCACGGGTGGTGGCATAGACACGCCGCCAGCCGCCGGCCGTTTCGACGATGCGCGCGGCAAGATTGGCGTCGCCCGCCGTAAGCGCATGATGTACGGCCCGATCGATGTCGCCGTGCGCTTCAAACCAGTGGGCCGCACGATTGAGTGCAAGATTGGCATCGATACCCCTACGACTGGCAGTCCTCTTGAGGAACTCGTTGAAAACCGGATGAAACCGCATCCAGTTGCCGGGGCCGGCCAGCAATGTGACCGGGAGTGCGTAGTCAGCCAGCCTCTCGCTGAGATCCGCCTGCTCTCTGCTTTCCAGCACGGCTTCGAGCAACGAATGATTGAAGGCCGGAAGAGCGGCCGTGCCGATGAGAAACTGACGTATGTCTTCAGGCAGATGTTCGAACACCTGCTCCGACAGATAGGAGCCCATGTCAGCACCGCCGCCGTCGAAAGAGGCCAGAATGCTGTCGCTCTCCTCCGATTCCGATACGAGCAGGCTCACCATCTGCAGCGCGACCGCCCAGCCTTCGGTCCGGCGATTGAAGGAACCGACCTGCTCTTCCGTCAGATGAGTGCCCTTACCGGCGAAAAGCTCTCCCGCTTCGGCATCGGTAAAGCCAAGCTCGGCGACACCGAACTGTTTGAACTCGCCACGCAACCGCAATGCGGAGAGCGGAAAGCGCGGCGGGCTGCGGCTTACCAGCACCAGCTTGACGTGTTCGAGCGAGAGGTCAGCAAGGATCTTCGCCATCAGCGCCTCGGTCGCATCCGTCTGGGCGAAATGATAGTCGTCGAGAAAAGCGACGAGCGGCCCCTCGATCTTGCGCAGGCGCGTCGCCAGCACGGAAAGCAGTGCCGCCGCAGGCAGGTTGCCGGCGTCCGCACCATCCTCATGAAGCAGCGTCTGCAAGGCATCGATCAGCGCAAGCAGAAAGGCTTCCTGGTTGGTGTGTTCGGCATCGAGCGAGACCCAGCAGAGCTTGACACCATCCTCCTTCAACAGCTCGTACCATTGAACGGCAAGCGAAGTCTTGCCGTAACCGGCAGGTGCGACAATGGTCGTCAAACGGCGCAGTCCGGCCCGCCGGAGCTGCCGCAACAGGTCGCTACGTCTGATTGTTTGCTGCCCGCTTGATGGGGGAGCAAATCGATTCTGTCCACTCATGGGGCGGGATGATGCTGTCTTGGCCGGCAGTTTGCAACCCACGCGAAAACGTTTGCAAAGCCGGTTTTTCCCCATCTTTCGGAAGACGGCACCCTACAGGCACTGGTTGACGCCTCACAAAATTGCAACGGCGCCGCTGAAGCTTTCCGGAATAACGCTCGTCAGGGCGAGGAGTTGACTTCAGCCGCCCATAAATGCGCTCGAACGGACAAAATTTTGCCGTTTCCGCCTATAAACGGTCCGTTAGGGATTTGTTGACCATAATTGGAGGGTATAGCGATGCCGCAGACGCGGCGCCTCTGATTTCTGTTTCTCTTAGCAAGGCGAAAGTCGTATCCGTGCATCACGTGATCTTTTCCATTCCAGCGACAGTTTTCGCCACGACTTTCTCATTCGTCGCTTGCCGGGTGGCGCTGATCGCAATGCTGGTGCTCGGTGCTTTTGCCGGCACCGCCGCCGCCGAGGATCGGGCGCTCAAGCTCTTCTTCACGCATACGGGTGAAAGGGCGACCATCGTCTTCAAGCGCGGCGGCCAATATGACCCGCGGGGCCTTGCTCAGATCAATCGTTTCTTACGCGACTGGCGAAAGAACGAGCCGACCAGGATCGATCCGGAATTGCTCGATCTCGTCTGGGAGGTCTATCGCCGCAGCGGCGCCAACGAAGCCATTCACGTCGTCTCGGCCTACCGCTCTCCTTCGACCAACAGCATGTTGCGCAACCGCTCGCGTAGTTCCGGCGTTGCCAAGCACAGCCAGCATACGCTCGGCAAGGCGATGGATTTTTTCATTCCCGGCGTGAAGCTAGCGAGCCTGCGCGCGATCGCCATGCAGATGCAGATCGGCGGCGTGGGCTTTTATCCCAATTCCGGCTCACCCTTCGTGCATCTCGATGTCGGCAACGTCCGCGCATGGCCGAGAATGTCTCGCCAGGAGCTTTCGCGACTTTTCCCGAACGGGCGGACGCTCCATGTGCCAGCGGATGGCAGACCGCTACCAGGCTATGACGTGGCGGTCGCGCAATCCAAAAGGCGGCCATTCCAGGTAACCAGCAAGATCGCCGCCGTCTCGGATGATGACGATGATGCCGGCTCGTCGACACGCAGTGTCGCGCCCGACAGCAGCCTTCTGACGAGCATGCTACCGACGCCAAGAAGCCGCGCTGTGAACGGGTTGGAGGCTCAACTCGGCAAACGCGTGGCCGAAGAAAACAAGGTTCAACCCTTCGCCGACCTGGCTGCTTATGCCGTTCCGCTACCGGCATGGCGACCGACCAGCAGTATCGTCGTCGTCCCGACAACTGCGCCTGAAAGACCTGTCCCCCTTGCAGTGCTTGCAAGCCTGGTGGTTGGGCGCAACGGCTCAGGGAAGCTTGTGGTTTCGGATAACGCAAGGAATACGGCCGATAGCGCCATGGCAAAGATGCAGCCAATCGCACAACTGCCGAGCTCCACCTCGCAGGACGTATCCGGCGGCGTTGGCGCCATGTCGACGAGGGCGATCGTCGCCTGGGCCTTGCAACCGCCGGGCATGGCAGTCGACATGACTCTCCCAAGCCTCGTCAGCGCACCCATTCCGATGCACGACGACATGGCAGAGGCTCAGGCCGGCGCCATCGGATATGTTGATGACGACTTCGATGTCGAGCGGTTCGGTTTCGAAGGCTGAGGCGATCTCCTATTGCATAGTCTGCATAGGGTCAGTGCGATTGATCCGGTGGTCCCGCCGCCTGCAGCGATAGCGAAAGCTGGGCCAGACCGCCAAGCGTGAAGCGAAACAGCCGGTCCGCCAGTTCTTCATCCGTTGTCGTTTCCCGCCCAAGCGCCGGAATGATTTCGGATACGCGTTTTTCGGCCACCAGCAGCATGAAGCACGGCGCCATCGTCGAAAGCGCGGCCTGAGCAACGAACGGATGGTCCGGCGTCACGCCAATGATCTGGGCGATAACGCCAAACAGCAACGCTTTCTTGGGCTCGATCTCTTCGCGGCGAAGCTTGTCGATATGCGGTGTCGGCGCGATCAGTTCGCGGACAATCACCTTGGCCGGCCATGAATGCTCATTGCCGGTTCGCACGACTTTGACCAGCAACCCTATAAATCGGCGCAGCTTCTCCTTCGGCTCGATGTCCGCCGTGACGGTGCTGGCAAGCACATCGTAACTCATCAGGCGGTGATGCGCCTCGGCAAGGACATCTTCATACAAAGCCTCGATGCCACCGAAATGATAATTGACCGCCGCCGCGTTCGTTTCCGCGCGCAGAGCGATTTCCTTTGCGGTCGCACGGTCGAAGCCGAATTCGGCGAAGACGGCGCCACCTGCTTCGAGCAGGCTCATCCGCGTGGCAGCACCGTCCTGCCGATCCCGCGATCGCGCCGCTCGTCTATTGCCTCTGGCCATGGTCTCTGCCTTTCACTAACTCAAATATTAATTTGAAATTTGAATTTGACAAGTGCTATAATCACGCCCGGATCGATCTCGGTCACCATTCGTTTCACTAGAGCCGACCCCTTGCTTGGAGTTCGAATACAGCATGCAACGCATCATCGTCATTCTGGTCCTGTTGATTGCCGTAGTGGGCGGTGCCTGGTGGTATTTCCATCGGAACGACGGCTCGAGCGAGCTCGTCCTTTATGGAAATATCGACTTCCGGCAGCTTACCCTCGCCTTTAACGGCAGCGAACGTGTCGCCGAAGTCCTTGTCGAAGAGGGCGCGCAAGTCAAGAAAGGCCAGGTCGTCGCCAGGCTCGATACGAGCCGTCTTATGCCTCAGGTGGCGCAGGCCGAGGCCCAGGCTGCGAGCCAACGCGCCAATCTCGAGCGCCTGAAGAATGGCAACCGTCCCGAGGAAATCGCCCAGTCCCGCGCCAATCTCGAATCCGCCAAGGCGGAAGCAGTCAACGCCCGCGCCCAGTTCGAACGCCAGAACGCCCTTGCTCCCAAGGCCGCAGTCAGTCAGCAGGCTTTGGACGAAGCACGCTCCGCCGCCGCCGTTGCCGATGCCAAGGTCGTCGCCAACCAGAAGGCGTTCGATCTGCTTGTCGTCGGCTCCCGGATCGAGGACATTCAGGAGGCGGAAGCGCAGCTTCACGCAGCCGAAGCCAATGTCGCGCTCCTGCACCAGCAGCTTGCCGACGCCGAACTGAAGGTGCCCGTCGACGCGATCGTGCAATCGAGGCTGATCGAACCCGGCGAGATGGCTTCGCCCACGCGGGCGGCCTTCTCGCTTGCGACCATCAGCCCGAAATGGGTGCGCGCCTATGTCTCGGAAACCCAGCTTGCAATGCTTCGTCCCGGCATGAAGGCTAACGTCAGCGTAGATTCGCTGCCCGGACGGACGATCCCCGGGTGGATCGGCTTCATTTCCTCGGTTGCCGAGTTCACGCCGAAGTCGGTTCAGACCGAAGAGCTGCGCACCAGCCTTGTTTACGAAGTCCGCGTCTTCGTCGACGACCCCGACAACACGCTTCGGCTGGGCATGCCGGCAACCGTCCGGCCACTTTCGGGCGAGCAGGCGAATGTCGCAACCGCGCAGCAGCAATAGAGCGAGGATGCCATGAGCACCGGCAATCTCTCGGTCATAGCAAGGAATGTGCGCAAGACGTTTCGCCGCGATACCGGGGAAATGGTGGAGGCACTTGCCGATGTCTCGCTCGACGTCCGCAAGGGAGCACTGACCGCCCTCGTCGGCCCGGATGGCGCCGGCAAAACGACACTGCTGCGTCTGGCATGCGGCCTCATCGCGCCGGATGGTGGCCGTCTGCAGGTGATCGGCGTCGATATCGCCAAGGAGCCGCAGCATGTTCAGGACCGGATCGGCTATATGCCGCAGAAATTCGGTCTCTATGAAGATCTGAGCGTTCAGGAAAACCTAGATCTTTACGCCGATCTGCATGGCGTCACGCAATCCCAGCGTGACGAGACCTATCCGCGCCTCTTCGAGATGACGCAGCTTGGCCGTTTCAAGGAGCGACCAGCGGGAAAATTGTCCGGTGGCATGAAACAGAAGCTCGGCCTTGCCTGCACGCTGGTGCGGGCGCCAGAACTGCTGCTTCTCGACGAACCCACGGTCGGCGTCGACCCGCTGTCGCGGCGCGAGCTCTGGGAGATCGTCTTCAAGCTCGTCAAGGAGGACGAGCTCTCGGTAATCGTGGCAACCTCCTATCTCGATGAGGCCGAACGCTGCGAACATGCCGTGCTCATGCATGCGGGGAAGATCCTCGATCAGGGGCCGCCGGCCGAAATCACGGCGAAGGCAAACGGCTGCTGCTTCATGGTACGAGGTCCGGAGGGCATGTCGGCAAGGTCGCTGCAGGCACGTCTCTTTGCCCTGCCCGGCATCGTCGATGCCGTGCCGGAAGCCGGCCGCGTCCGGATCGTACGCAAGCCGGAGCAGAAGGACGAGCCACTACGGCTGGATGAGACCAAGCTCGATACCGAAAGCGTCGAGCCTCGGTTCGAAGATGCCTTCATGATGCTGTTCTCCGCCGTCGTCGGCGACGCCGAGCGCCAGACGCACACCGGCCAGCCATCCGACCATCGCAACGGCGATGAAACGGTCGTGCAGGTTCGCGACCTCGTCCGCAAATTCGGGGACTTTACAGCGGTCGATCACGTCAGCTTCAGCGTCCGAAAAGGCGAGGTCTACGGTCTCCTCGGTCCGAACGGCGCAGGAAAAAGCACGACATTCCGCATGCTTTGCGGCCTGCTTGCGGCCACCAGCGGCACCTTGATGGTCGCCGGCTCCGACCTGCTGACGGCAGGTGCGAAGGCGCGAGAACGGCTAGGTTATGTGGCGCAAAAATTCTCACTCTATGGCCAGCTCAGCGTGGATGAGAATCTGGAGTTTTTCGCAAGCTCGTATGGGCTGCGTGGCACGCGCAAAAAGGACAGGATCGCCGCTCTCAAAAGCCAGTTCGAACTCGATCAGTTCTCAAAACTGCCGAGTGGTCAACTGCCGGGCGGCTTCAAGCAGCGGCTGGCGCTCGCCGCCGCTCTCCTGCACGAGCCGGATATTCTTTTCCTCGACGAAGCTACAAGCGGCGCCGATCCGCTGGCACGGCGGCAGTTCTGGGGACGGATTACCGCGCTTTCGGAACAGGGCGTCACCATCATCGTGACGACGCATTTCATGGAAGAGGCCGAATATTGCGACCGGATCATTATCCTCGATGCCGGCCGCAACCTGGCGGAGGGAACGCCGGTCGAAATCCGCGCTCACGCGGGAGCTCACGGCGAGGCGGCAGCGACGATGGAGGAGGCTTTCATTTCGATCGTCGAGAAGGAACGTCACAAGAAACTGGAGAGGGCAGCATGAACCAGTCCGTCGACAGGCCCAGCCAAGGATTGCGCGCAGCCTTGCGCCGCATCCGCGCCCTCATCCGCAAGGAGACCTGGCAGCTGCTGCGTGATCCAAGCAGCATCGCGATCGGCATCGTCATGCCGGTGGCGCTGCTGATCCTGTTCGGATACGGCATCAATCTCGACGTCAAGAACGTCCCCGTCGCGATCGTCATGGAAGAAAACTCGGCGGAGGCGCGCGGACTTGCCTCCGCCTTCGAGCTCTCCAGCTATTTTTCTCCGAAGCCCGTCAAGACGATGGCCGAGGCGGAAAAGATGCTTCTATCGTCCGAAGTTCGGGCGATCCTGCGCATTCCTTCGGATTTCTCGCGCAAAGTCGCTCAAGGCAATGGCGAGGTTCAGGCCGTCGTCAACGGCAGCGATGCCAATACGGCTCGTATATCACTGAGCTATGCTCAGGCGGCAGCCGGCGTCTGGGCCGCCAAGGAAGCCTCGCGCAAAGGGACCGCCACCGGCAGCGGCGTTACGATCGAATCCCGCCTGTGGTTCAACGAAGCCAATGACAGCAGCTACTTCCTTGTCCCGGGTCTCGTCGTTCTGGTCATGACGCTGATCGGCGCGTTGCTGACCGCCCTCGTCATGGCGCGGGAGTGGGAGCGCGGCACCTTCGAGGCGCTGTTCGTGACGCCGGTGCGCTCGACCGAGATCCTGCTGGGCAAGACCGTTCCCTATTTTCTTCTGGGGCTTGCCGGTCTTGCGCTTTGCGTCGTCGGCAGCCGGCTGCTCTTCGGCGTCCCGCTTCGCGGATCGCTGCTGGTCCTGACCTTCGTCTCCATGCTCTATCTTCTGGTCGCGCTGGGACTTGGGCTTGCAATATCCTCGATCACCAAGAGCCAGTTCATCGCCAGCCAGATTACGGTGCTCGCCACATTCCTCCCGGCCATGATGCTCTCGGGCTTCATGTTTGACCCGCGCAGCATGCCCCTGGCCGTGCAGATCATCACCTACATCTTCCCCGGCCGCTATTTCGTCACGCTGCTGCAAACCCTGTTTCTCGCCGGCAATATCTGGAGCGTCATCCTGCCCAATGCCGCCGTGCTTGCCGGCATGGCGACAGCCCTTATGGCGCTTGCCGTGCGCATGACCCGCAAGAGGATCGCATAGCCATGTTGATCGCCTCACTTCTGCGCATCATAACGCTGATCCGCAAGGAACTTCTCGTCATCCTGAAAGACCCGAGAAGCCGGGCAAGCCTTGTCGTGCCGCCGATCCTGCAATGCCTGATCTTCGGCTATGCCGCGACCTATGACCTCAACAATGTGCCCTACGCGCTCGTCGACCAGGACAGGACGACGACCTCGAGAAACCTCGTCGCAAAACTCGAGGGCTCGGGCATCTTCGAAAGGGTGGCGACGCTGACGCAGACGGGTCAGGCCATCCGGTTGCTCGACACCAAGCAGGCCGTTCTCATCATCGTCATCGAGCGCGATTTCGAGCGGCAGCTGGAAGCAGGCACCCCAGGTACGGTGCAGATCGTCGCGGATGGCAGGAATTCCAATACCAGCGGCATCGCGCAGGGCTATGCCAACACGATCATCGGCGATTTCACCTCAGACTGGCTGGCGCAAAAGGGAAGCCCCAACGGCAACGTGCAGGTGACGACGCGAGCCTGGTACAATCCGCAGCTGGAAACGCGGTGGAGCATGGTCCCCTCGCTCATCGGCACGATCACCATGCTGATGACGATGATGCTGACGGCGATGTCCGTTGCGCGCGAACGCGAGGAAGGCACCTTCGACCAACTGCTCGTGGCGCCCTTCACCCCGACAGAAATCATGATCGGCAAGGCCGTCCCCTCGATGATCGTCGGCATCACTCAGGCATCGACGATCCTGCTGGTGGCCCTGTTCTGGTTCCGCATCCCCTTTGCCGGCTCGTTGCTGACGCTCTATCTCGGGCTCAGCCTCTTCCTCGCCGCAGCCATCGGCTTCGGATTGTTCCTGTCGTCCATCGCCGCCAACATGCAGCAGGCAATGATCCTCTGCTTCGTCTTCCTGATGCCGTTCATGCTGCTGTCCGGCCTGATGTCGCCGACCGACAACATGCCGGAGATTTTGCAATATGCGACGATGATCAATCCGCTGAAATACGCGATCAGCATCACGCGCGGCGTCTATCTCGAAGGTGCGGGCCTCGATACGCTGTTTCCGGATATGCTGGCACTCGTCACCATTGCCGCCGCGACGATGCCGGTTGCCGCCTGGATGTTCCGCCACCGCTTGAACTAAGCCACATCGCGTTTTTCCCGCAATTGCTCCGAGGGGATCGAGAGCGGTGAACTCATGCATCGTCTGCCGGGATGCTTCCTGCCCCAGATCCTCGTGCATGCGAGATGCCGGGCGCCATCCATGACATCAGCCCGTCATATATTGTATATTGCAGCGGCCATGAACCGAGGACTTCTGGACATGCGCGCGCACCCCGAAAACCCGCTCGATCAGTTCCTGCGTCAGCACCTCTTCCGGCACGCCGGCCGCGACAACCTCGCCGTTCTGTAAAACCGCAAGGCTATCGCAGAACATGGCCGCGAGATTGAGATCATGCAGCGCTACGATCGAGGTGACCTCGAGCTTGGAGACCAGACCGAGAATATCGAGCTGATGCTGGATATCGAGATGGTTCGTCGGCTCGTCGAGCAGCAGTTCGCTCGGCGTCTGGGCGAGCGCTCTCGCAATGTGGACACGCTGTCGCTCGCCGCCGGACAAAGTCTGCCACAATTGCCCGGCGCGGCCCTGCATGCCGACGCGGGTAAGCGCATCGGAAACGGCTGCGTCGTCATGAGCACTCCAGACCGACAGGGGGCCGCGATGCGGCGTTCGGCCGAGGCGCACGACGTCCATCACGGTGACCTGTGTGTCGGTCGTCGCCTGCTGCTCGACAAGCGCGATACGGCGGGCAATGTCGCCGCGCGAAATCGAGGCGATATCGCTGCCGCCGAGCCGGATGACGCCGCTCCTGACCTTCCTTAAGCGGCAGATCAGCCGCAAGAGGCTCGATTTTCCCGAGCCATTCGGCCCGAGAAGACCTAGAACCTTGCCCTTTTCCACCGACAGGCTGATGCCGTTGACGATCAGGGTGTTGCCAGCCGCGAAGGTCACGGTGTCGACCGCAATGCTCATGCCGTCCTCCGGGCGCGATAGAGAATGATGGCGAAGGCCGGTGCTCCGAACAAGGCAGTGACCACGCCGATCGGCAGGATCTGCTGGGGAATGATAACCCTCGAAATGATATCGGCGCCAACCATGAAGATGGCGCCGGCTAGCGCCGCTGCCGGCAACAGCCGATCATGGCTTGGTCCCACCACGAAACGCGCTGCATGCGGGATGACAAGACCGACGAAGCCGATCGAGCCGACGATGCTGACGACAGCTGCCGTCATGAAGGCCGTCACGCCGAGCAGGATGATCTGAGCCCGCCGTACTGCAATCCCAAGCGAGGCGGCCGCATCCGTCCCGAAGATGAAGGCGTCGAGCACGCGGACATGCGCCATGCAGACGGCAAAGCCGATGATGGCGACCGGCCCGGAGAGATAGACATCCGGCCAGCGCACGCCGCTTAAGGAACCGAGCAGCCAGAACATGACGCCCCTCGCCTGCTCGGCATTGGCCGAGGTGGTGACGATATAGGAGGTGAGCGCGTTGAAAAGCTGCGAGCCGGCGACGCCGCAGAGAATGATGCGCTCGCTCGTGCCGCCAACGCCGGCCGCCAGCAGGCCGACGAAGAGGAAGGCGACGACCGCACCGATGAAGGCGCCGCCTGAAAGTCCGAGAATACCGTAGCCGAGCCCGAGGATCATGATGCAGACCGCGCCGGTGGAGGCGCCCGCCGAGATGCCGAGCACATAGGGCTCGGCAAGCGGATTGCGCAGCAGGGCCTGTAGGATCACGCCGCTCAGCGCCAGCGCCGCGCCAGTACTGGCGGCGACCAGCGCCCGGCTCAGGCGATAATCCCAGACGATACCTTGATGGATCCGGCTGAGCTCGAAATTCGTACCGAACATCCGGTTCGAAACAGCCTTGGCGGTGGTCGACAGCGGGATGGAGATCTCGCCGATCGACACCGCAAGGCTGATCATGAATGCCAGGAGCACGATGGCAGCCACGGCAAGCGTCGGCAGCATCCACCATGGCCGTCGTTCTGCGATCAGGCCCATATTATTACTGCGCCAGGCCAAAGGACTTGATGCCCTTGGCGAGGATTTCGATGCCGTCGATGGTGCGGATGGTCGGGTTCATCGACTGCGCGTCCATCATGACGAAATGCTTGTTCTTGACGGCATCGAGCTGGCTGGTGACCGGATCCTTTTTGAGGAAATCGACCTTGACCTTCGGATCGTCGGCGGCATAGCGGCGGCGATCCATGGTGGCGATGACGATCACGGCCGGATTTGCCTCTGAAATAGTCTCCCATCCGACAAGCGGCCATTCCTCTTCCGTCGTCACGACGTTCCTGGCGCCAATCGTCTTCAGAATATAGGCCGGCGCGCTGTTCTTGCCGGCGATGAAGGCATCACCGCTTACCTCCTTGCTGGAGAACCAGAAGACGATGGGCAGATCCTTGGATTTTGCTCCCGCAATCGAGGCGACCGCATCCGCTTCGCGCTTCTTCAGATCCGCGATCAATGCATCGCCGCGATCCCTGACGTCGAAGATCTCGGCGAGTTCACCGATCTCCTGGTAGACCTGGTCCATCGTGAACAGTTCCTTGCGCACGCCGTCGCCGCCATCGGTATTGACCTTGGCGACACAATCGGTCGGCGCGATATAGGTGTTGATGCCGAGTTCGGAAAACTGTTCGCGCTTGCCGACGGAGCCCTGCGCGCCGACATGCCATTCGAATTCGGCGGCTACCAGATCCGGCTCCTTGCCGACAACGGATTCGAAGCTTGGATCATTGTCGGCAAGCCGTGGGATCTTGGCGTTGACTTCGGCATATTGCGGCAGCACCGGTCCGACCCAGACGGCGGTACCGGCGATCTTGTCGGCCAGCCCGAGCGAGAGCAGAATCTCGGACATGCCCTGCCCGATCGAAACGATCTTGGCCGGAGCCTTCTCAAAAGTGACCTTCTGACCGCAATTATTGATGGTGAGCGGATATTGGGTGGCGGCGAAGCCGGAGGCGGCAAATCCGGTCAGCCCGAGTGCAAATGTAATGGTCGTCAAAAAATGGCGCATGAAAGATCTCGATCGGATAGGAAACTGGGCGGGGTCAGCGCGATCGCGCTGATAAAGACCGCCGCCGGTTGCGAAGATCCCAATCAAGGCGGATAGACGTCGGATAATATCGAAGGCTCAGGTCAATCATTCTCTGTCCCTTCCGGGCATCCCCGCCCGGCTGATTGGATCGTGATCGACGGCAGGTCTCCTGGCTTGCGGATCTCTGACGATCATCTGCCTTCCCGCAAGCACGCTTGCAGTGGCATGGCCTAAAGCCTCAGGAGCGAACCGGCAAAAGGTCACCTCCTGGATGATCGGCAATCCGCTTACAGTTGCGGGGGCAGCCACGGTCTAGGTCCCTCTTGGGTCGTCCTCACCGTGTTCCCTATTAATCCCCGCGGAGTCTTCCTTGGGGAACCGTCCCGTCCAGTTATTCCGGACAGACCCTCTCCGTCAAGAACGCTTGAAGGCAAATAAGAAAGAGCACATCATGCTCATCATTGAAGGAATGCGGCCAGCCTATGCGGCCTCTGCCAGTTCCACGCGATTTCTCCCGCCCGCCTTTGCGCGGTAGAGCGCCTTATCGGCAGCCTCGAGCACATGCTTGAAATCCGTCGTCGGCTCAAGGGAGCAGGCAATACCGATGCTAACGGTGACGTGGACGGCTTCCTGCTCGAACATCAGGGTTGTTCCCTCGATATCCTTGCGAATTTTCTCCGCGACGGCAGCCGCAGCCCTCATATCCGTATTCGGCAGCAGCACGACGATCTCCTCGCCGCCATAGCGGGCCGCAATATCGGTCTTGCGCACGGTTTGCCGGATGACATCGGCCACCCGCGCCAGAACGGTGTCGCCGAAGGAATGACCCCAGCTGTCGTTGATCTTCTTGAAGTGATCGATATCGAGCATGATGATCGAAAAAGGGATGCGCCGCATGCCCGCTTCCTTGCTGCATCGATCGCCTTCGCGCTGCAGCACGCGGCGGTTGGGCAGCCTTGTGAGTGGGTCAAGGCTCGCTTCGTTCTCCAGCGCCCGCTGGATGCCGATGCGATATTGTTCCCGCTGCAGCAGGTCCGACAGCAGCATGACGCCGAGGATATTGACGATCGTCACCGGAAGCGTCGCCGAGAGGAGAAGAGCGTGCGCAACTGCCCACGGCAGAAAGAAGAGAACCACAAGGGATGAGCAGGTCGCCAGACCGAACAGGGCCGATCGCCTCCAGCCCGTGCCGGTCCATTGCCGCGGCAGGAGGCTGAGCGCATAGCCGGCGATCGCAACGATCACGATGCCGGCAACGCCGCCCACCGCGCCCATGCCGCCGACCATAAACCGAAAGAGCGCCATCATCGCCGCAGCCACTATGGTTCCCAGAAGGCCACCATAGATCGGCGTAAGGACAAGGAGGATCGAACGGCCATCCTGAATGACGCCCGGCATCCATTGTATCGGATCGCCCATGGACAAGATGCCGACCAGCCCGAACAACAACCCGACGGCCACGGATTTCAAAGCACCGCGTTCGACGATCCGGATGACCCAGGAATAGGCATAGACGATGATCGCCACCTGGCCGAGGACGCGTATCAGCGAAACCAAATGTGTTTCAATTTCCATTGCTGTTCCCAGTCCTCGCAACGAACCGCAACGAATGACCTGTACCGGCATAGTCGAAGTCGGTGTGGGATACCATGCGATCTCCACAAAATGGTTTACCAAGCCTCTCACTGATCGGCAGTGTGGCAATAATGTTCGGGCGGGAACTGGAAGTGAGGGTCATCGTCGCAATCGAATTTCTGAAGCAATATATCTCAATATCGCTGCGTCCGGGATCTGTAGTCCAGGCCAGATGCAGTCATGCGTCCTTTAGAGATCTTAGACCATCGAGGGAAACGAACTATGAAAGCCGACGGATCGAGGCATCGACGGCTCCGGGCAGGCGACGAGTTATCAAATCTGGTCATAATCGCCTTTCTGCCGAGCGCCACCCACGGATCCGAATGATCAGCCCTATCTGGCGCCCCGCATGGAACGATCAAGAGCTCTCCGCCAATTTGGCGCTCCCGAGACCCGTCGACGGCGAGTCCTTCGCCGATAGCGGCTTCGGCAAACTTCGGCGCGGCACGAATTGACGCATTGCGCTTGCAATAGGCCTGTCCTATGACTGCAGCCTTATCCGCGAATGCGGTGGTGGGGACAAGAATGCGGAAGGCAGTTTCGCGTACAGGACAGTGGAGCACGCGCATTCTTTGCGCCGTTGCATTGTTGCTTGTCGGCTTCGCCCATCAGCCGATCGTGGCGACCGCGGACGAGATATCCCCGATCGAGCTTGCGCAATACAGGCTCCCGGACGGTTCCCTGCCCATCCTCTGCATCACCTACAAGGATGCCGACGGCAAGGTGCATGGGAAAGCCTATGCACCCGGATGCGAGGCATGCCGGATCGCGTCCGCCGCAATGCTGCCCACGCCTCCGACCGAAATTTGCGAGCGCCTTGCCTCCCTGCGCGGAGAGACTGTCGTCGCAAGATCGGAGGCTTTCCACCGCCAGCTTTATCCGCCAAACACAGGCCCGAGAGCGCCTCCCCTCCTCGACATCGTTGGCTGAACCGGCGCCGCGGCCTTGCCGTGACGCCTGCCGTCAACGCTGCCGCATCGCGACCCTTTGGTCGTAAAATCTGAGGATTGGTGTTCCTGGCTGTACTTTACCGAACAAGGCGGAGCCGATTGGTCCGGTTGCTCATGTAAAGCAAGCTCACCTCAAATGGCGAACCATCGCCGCCTCTCCCCAGATCGATCGTGGCAGCCTGCCGATCTTCGGAGGATTTCATGTCTGCCTTTACCGCTGCGGAGCCTGCAGTCGCAGCAACCCATAATGTCTCGCTCTATCGTGCGATCTGGCGCTGGCATTTTTTCGCCGGCCTTCTCGTCATTCCCTTTATGCTCAATCTGGCGATCACCGGCTCGCTCTATCTGTTCAAGGATCAGATTGCCGACACTTTCTATTCGCACCGCTACCTCGTTGCCGAGACCGGCACGATGCTGCAGCCACAGCAGATCGCCGATGCGGCGCTCGCAGCCTTTCCCGGCACCCGCGCAACCTCCTATCACGAAGCGTCGGCGCCGAACCGCTCGGCCTGGATAACCGTATCCAAAGACGGCCAATCGACCATCGTCTACGTCAACCCCTATGACGGCAGCATCTTGGGGTCGGTCGGCTCGAAGCAGGAATTCGGCTGGGTGGTCAAGCGCATCCACAGCCTCGAATATTTCGGAAAATGGACCAATCGCCTCGTCGAGATCGTCGCGGGCTTTGCCCTCGTCCTCGTGGTGACCGGCATCTATCTGTGGTGGCCGCGCCAGCAGACAGGCGGCGTGCTCACCGTTCGGGGCAATCCGTCCCGGCACGTCTTCTGGCGCGACCTGCATGCCGTGACGGGCGCCCTTGCCGGCATCCTCATCTTCTTCCTGGCCTTCAGCGGCATGCCATGGTCCGGCTACTGGGGCGCCAACGTCAATGCCTGGCTGACGGCAAATAATCTCGGAACACCGGCTGCGGTCTGGGACGAGGTGCCGAAATCGACGAAGGTCACGCAGGATATTGTCAGCCGCGCCGGCTGGGTGGTCGAGAATGCGCCTGTTCCGCTTTCCGATATCGCGGCAGCGCAATCGGCAAGGCCGATCGGCCTGAACAAGGCGGTCGATGTCATGCACGGTCTAGGCATGGTCGCCGGTTCCGATCTTGCCGTCCCAACGGATGAAACCGGCGTCTATACCGCAAGCCATTACTTCGGCGATCTCGGCAAGGAACGCACCGTTCATATCGACCAATATTCCGGCAAGCCGCTCGTCGATATTTCCTACGACCAGTATCCGGCGCTCGGCAGGGCAATCGAATGGGGCATCAATGTCCATCAGGGACAGGAATGGGGCCTTTTCAACCAGCTTCTGATGCTGGCCGCATGCCTTGCCATCATTCTCTGCTGCCTGACGGCCGCAACCATGTGGTGGAAGCGAAGGCCATCGGGCCGTCTCGGCGTGCCGCCGATGCCGCCGCAGAAGTCCGTCTATGTCGGCCTCTGGCTCATCGCCATCGTTTTCGGTGCGGCCTTCCCGCTGACGGGAGCCGCCATCGTCGCGATGCTGCTGCTGGACCAGTTCGTGGTTCGTTTCGTGCCGCCGCTCCGGCGTTTCTTTTCCTGACGAGATCGGGCGGAGCCCAAAGGCTTCGCCTGCCCGCTCCTTTCCGGATCAAGGATATAGATCATGCTGAAACAGATTTTTGCCCTTGCCGCTTTCGGGTTGGCATTCCTGTCTTCCTCTCTCGTTTTTGCCGAGGATGTCAAAATCGGCAACCTCACCATTTCTGCGCCCTATGTTCGCGCCATGGTGCCGGGAGCTCCCGTCGGTGGCGGTTATATGACCATCACGAATATGGGCGGCACCGACGACCGGCTGGTGGCTGCGAGTTCACCGCGCGCCGCGGCAGTCCAGATTCACGAGATGAAGATGGACAACGACGTCATGATCATGCGTGAGCTTGCCGGCGGCCTGCCGATACCGGCCGGCCAGACCGTCGAGCTCAAACCCGGCGACTATCACGTCATGTTCATGAAGGTTGCCGAGCCCTTCCTTCAGGGCCAGACGGTGAAAGCAACGCTCAAATTCGAAAAAGCCGGCTCGGTCGACGTCGATTTCCTTGTCGGATCGATAGTGGCGAACAAGGAGACGTCCCATGTCAAATAGGCGACGTTTCGTTGCAACCGCCATCGCCCTGACACTTGTCGTCGGCGCTGGCGCCATCGGCTACGCAACATTCCTCATGACGCCGCAGGTCCGGGCAGCCGACAGTTTTGGCACAGCCTTCACGCTCACGGACGATCGCGGTGAGCCCATCACCGAAAAGGCCCTGTCGGGCCATCCCTCGCTCGTCTATTTCGGCTACACGCATTGCCCCGACGTTTGCCCGACAACGCTTTACGACATGGCGGGCTGGTTCAAGACGCTCGGACCGCAGGCCGATGGGCTGAAAGCCTATTTCTTTACCGTCGACCCGGAGCGCGACACGCCGGAGATCATGCACGACTACACGGGCAATTTTACCGACCGCATCACCGGAATCACGGGTGATCCCACCGAAATGCAGAAGGCCATCAAGGGCTGGCGCATCTATGCCAAGAAAGTGCCGGGCGCGGACGGTGGATACACCATGGATCATACCGCCTCCGTGCTGCTCGTCGATGCCGGCGGCAATCTCAGAGGCACCATCGCCTATCAGGAAAACAACGATGTCGCGCTGCAGAAAATCCGAAATCTTCCGCAGCAGAACTAGTTCCGCGGCGCGAGAGCGCCGTTGAAAAACAGAAATTCCGTCCGGCTCTGCCGACAACGGATATCGGCGATCGAGCGATCGCCATCACACGATCCGCAGACTTTCCGCGGGTCACCACCAAGATGAGGAAACCAAATGCCCCCGATCAAGAAATTGCTCCTTGCTGCCGGCGTCATCAGCATCGCCTTTGCCGGCCAGGCCATGGCACACGCCCATCTCAAATCCGCCGCTCCGGCAGTCGACGGCACGGTCAAGGCCGCGCCATCGGAGCTCGACCTGATTTTCTCGGAAGGTCTCAACTTGAAATTCAGCGGCGTCAAGGTAACCGGCCCCGACAAGGCGAGCGTCAAGACCGGAGAAGGCATGCTGATGAACAGCGGCACCGCGCTGATGGTACCCGTGACTGACAAATTGTCGGCCGGCAAGTACACGGTTGAATGGCATGCGCTCTCCACGGACGGCCACAAGACCAACGGGAGCTACAGTTTCACCATCGCGCCTTGACCGGTCCTAAGGCCGCCCGCAATTGCGCGGACAGCTTCGCCCTTCCATTTCCGGCTCAAGCCGAGCCGGAAATGCAGCCTTGCAGGAAGATCGCCGCACATTCGGTCGCGCGGGTTCTGATTTCCTCGTCGTCAGGCGCCTGGCGCTGGCCCAGCATGACAGCACGCTGCGGCTCCATAGTCATCATGCCCCTGAGGAAGCCGGCCGCGAGGGAGATATTGGCTATTCTAATCGCGCCCTTATCATGCTGGCTGCGCAGCCAGACCTCGAAAACCACGGTCGAGGCCTTGATCGCCCGCTCATAGAAGGAGGCCGCGATTTCGGGAAAGCGATCGACCTCGGCCACAGCCAGACGATTGATCGCGATGGTTTCCGGGTCCAATGCCAGACGGCCGTAGGCAATCAGGATCTGTTCCAGCCCATGATGCAGATCCGTGTGCCTGAGCAAGCCCTGATCCACCTCGACGTTGAAGCGCGCGATACGATCCGTAATCACGGCATTGAAGATCTCGCCCTTGCTTTCAAACAGCCGATAGACCGTTTTGGTCGATACTCCCGCATCCTGCGCGATGTCGTTGACGCATGCAGCGGCATAGCCCGCCTCCAGAAAATGCTTGCGCGCGGACGAAAGCACGATCGCCCTGGTGTCGTCATCACACCGGACCTGCGGCCGTCCTCGTGGTCGTTTCGTGGCTTTTTGATTTAGGACCATAGATATTTTCCAAAATCTAGTTGACTTGGATTTTATAGCGCTTATTTTGGAAAACATCAAGTTTCTAAAATGAACTTGGCCGCTACCCCTGCCCGGCAGCGACCCGTTGTCAGGAGCAAGTACATGGCTAACAATCTGCATATCGTAACGTCCGAAGGCGCTTCCAGCGAAGCGCAAGGGAGTGTTGAGGCGAAAGCCAAGGAAGGGATAACAGCCGAGCCCCGTCCGGAGGCACCACAGGGACAGGCAGGCGGCAATGCCGCTGCCAAGCGCAGCAAGACGCCGCGCCGGCTGATATATGGCGTGGGCGCGATCGCCATTATCGCCGCCGCTGGCTATTACGGGCATGACTATTGGCAGAACGGCCGTTTCGAGGTGTCGACCGATGACGCCTATGTCCAGGCCGACAACAGCTCGATCGCCCCGAAGATTTCGGGCTATCTGGCGGAGGTGCTGGTCAAGGACAACGAGACCGTAAAGGCCGGCCAGCCGCTCGCGCGCATCGACGACCGTGACTTCCGTGCCGCACTCGACCAGGCAAAGGCCGATGTCGCTGCGGCACAGGCAACCATACAGGCCGAGCAAGCCTCGCTCGATATCCAGCAATCGACGATCGCAGCCGCCCGCGCGACGCTGGATGTGGACAGGGCGAACGAAACTTTCGCCGAACAGAACAACAAGCGCTACGCCAGCCTCGCCTCCAACGGCTATGCGGCCGTGCAGACGGCGCAGCAGGCGGCATCGCAGATCGCTGCGGCCCAGGCCTCCATCGTCCGGGATACCGCAACGCTGGAAGGTGCCGTCAAACAGGTCGCACTTCTGAAGGCCCAGATCGCACAGGCAACCGCCGCCCTGCAGAAAAGCCAGGCCGTCCAGCATCAAGCCGAGCTGAACCTCTCCTATGCGACCATCATGGCCCCCGTCGACGGCACCGTCGGCAACCGTACGCTGCGCATCGGCCAATATGTCCAGGTGGGAACGCAGCTGATGTCACTCGTGCCGACCGACCAGGCCTATGTCGTCGCCAACTATAAGGAAACGCAGCTGACGAACGTCCATGCCGGCCAACCTGTCGATATCGAAGTCGACATGTTCCCCGGCAAGATCTTCCATGGCCATGTCGACAGCCTTGCGCCGGCGAGCGGACAGGAATTCGCGTTGCTGCCGCCGGACAATGCCACCGGCAACTTCACCAAGGTCGTGCAACGAATTCCGGTCAGGATCGCGCTAGACCCGCAGACGATGAACGACGGTGAACTGCGCCCGGGAATGTCCGTCGAGCCGAGCATCAACACCAAAGCAGACGCCGCACAACGGAACTGACGGCGGGAGCCCCCACAATGTCCACGATTACAATGGATGGCCGTGCGATGCCGGCCGCAGCGGCAGAGCCGCGCGCATCGACAAGAGAGTGGATCGCAGTCTTGGCCGGCATGATCGGCGCGTTCATGGCGATCCTGAATATCCAGATCACCAATGCCTCCCTCCTCGATATCGAAGGGGGCATCGGCACCGGAGTTGATAATGGCGCCTGGATCTCGACCTCCTATCTGATCGGCGAGATCGTCGTCATTCCCCTTACCGCCTATCTCAGCAGTGTCTTCTCGTTTCGCCGCTATATCCTGGTGAACTCGGTGCTATTTCCGCTGTTGTCTCTCTCCTGCGCCTTCGCCCATGATCTCGGCACGATGATCGTGCTACGCGGCCTGCAGGGGTTTGCCGGCGGCGTACTGATCCCGATGGCCTTCACCATGGTGCTGACGAAGCTTCCGAAGCCGCAACAGCCTTTGGGGCTGGCGATCTTTGCATTGTCGGTCACCTTTGCTCCGGCCATCGGCCCGACCATCGGCGGCTACCTGACCGAGAATTATGGCTGGCAGACCATCTTCTTCATCAATGCCGCCCCGAGCGCCATCATGGTGGTGGCACTTGCCCTGACGCTGGAGAAGCAGCCCATGCAGCTGAAACTCCTGCGCGAAGGCGACTGGGCCGGCATCGTGACGATGGCGATCGGCCTGTCTGCCCTGCAAACCGTGCTTGAGGAAGGCAACAAGGACGACTGGTTCTCCTCGCCCTTCATCGTCAAGCTCAGCATCGTCGCGGCCGTGTTCCTGACGCTCTTCATTATCATCGAGCTGAAGGTTTCCAAGCCGCTGGTGAAATTGCGGCTGCTGAAGCAAAGGAACTTCGGGCTTGGCGTGCTTGCGAATATCCTCGTCGGCGTCGCACTCTTCGGCACGGTCTATATCCTGCCGCAATATCTAGGCCAGGTGCAGAAGTACAATGCCGAGCAGATCGGCAACGTCCTTGCCTGGACGGGCTTGCCGCAGCTGTTGCTGATCCCCCTCGTTCCTATGATGATGAAGCGGGTTGATGTCCGCTGGCTCGCCTTCTTCGGCATCGCGGTCTTTGCGCTCAGCTGCTTCATGAACGTCACGCTTTCGGCCGACAATGCCGGAGACCAGTTCTTCATTCCGAACATCGTTCGCGCCATCGGCCAGGCCTTCGTCATCACGCCCGTCACCGCGATCACGACAGCCGGCATTGCTCCGGCGGACGCTGCCGCGGCCTCGGGCTTGACGAACATGCTGCGCAACCTCGGCGGCGCGGTGGGCACTGCCTCGCTTGGGACCATTCTGACCAAACGCGAGCAGTTCCACTCCAACATCATCGGCCAATCCGTAACCCTTGCCCGTGACGAGGTTCGTCAGCGGATCGACCAGATGACCGGCTACTTCCTGTCGCACGGGGTTTCTGACCATCAGGCAGCCCAGCAGAAGGCGATCATCGCCCTCGGCCAGATCATCAAGAGACAGGCGCTGATCATGGGCTTCAGCGACACCTTCGCCGTCATCGGCGTAGTGCTTGCCGTCGCAGCGATCACCATGCTGTTCACCAAGCGCCCTCAAGCCGGCGGCGGCGCAGGTGCCCACTAAACCATGCGGGTTCATGCACGCGATACCGCATGGCCTGAAGCTGGTAAGAGCGATCTGCGCCTGTACCATGACAATCATACGATGCGCCTCAATGGCGTCCGGAAACCCCCGGGCGCCATTGTTCAATTCCCGTCAGCCTGCCGAACAGAGACGCAGATCGTTACGATCAGCTTGCGCCCTGCACGAGCCGAAGCCACGCGCGGTTTTGGCGGGACGATGGGGAAACGATGAACAGAGGCGCAAATCGTGCGGTGCTGGGTTCTTCAGGCGCCTAAAGCGGCTACCTGTTCATGTCCTCGACGACCCAACGGAAAAATAACAATATAACGGCCGCAAATAGTAATAGCTGCATCAATTTAGGTAATTCAAGCATATCATAGCTCTCTAATTTAACTGCTGCATCATGCAGACGAGCCACAATATCCTAACATGTATTAATTATTCTCTATTTTCACGCAGAATAATTATGATTAATACACAGTTAATCTAATTTATACATCGCATATCTATAAAGATATGGAGAAAATTACACTCAATACACGTCACGACGCCAAGTTGAGCAAGTAAAACTATACTCGTCCTGTTCCTTTCACTCTCGACATAGGCCCCGTCTCACTTACGGTAGGACGATGGATTGATGCCGTGACGTTGCAGACGGGCATAGAGACTTCGGCGCGGCAGTTTGAGCGCCTGCGCGACCTCAGAAATATCCCCTTCATATCGCTCCAGCGTGGCCCGCAGAATGTTCGCCTCGAAGTGATCCATCTGATCGGAGAGGCCGAGCTCCATGGAAGGCTGGCTGCGAGCGGAGGCGAGGCCAAGCGCCGCTTGGGTCGCGTAGTTGCGCAGCTCCCGGACATTGCCCAGCCAATCGTCGGTTAGAAATCGCTCCTCCATTGCGGCATCGATGGGTGGACGCGGCACACCGTGCAAGCGAGCGGCCTCGTCGAGGAAGGCGCTGAACAGCAGGCCGATATCGGCGCGGCGCTCCCGCAGGGGTGGAATGCGGATCCGCACGGTTTCCAACCGATAGAGCAGATCCGCACGAACGCTGTGATCGGCCACCGAACCATGCGGATCTTTTTTCGTCGCAGCGACGATGCGGAGATCGACAGGGGCCGGCTCGCCGCTCGCCGAAGGCAGCTCGCGCTCCTCGACGACCCGCAGAAGCCGGCCCTGCAGCAGGGGTGACATGCTGTCAATCTCGTCGAGAAACAGCGTGCCGCGATCGGCCTCGGCAATGCGCCCGCGCCGGACGCGGTTTCCGAACAGGGTTTCGTCGGCGATCGCATCCGGCAGAGCGGCACAATCGACCGCGACGAAACTGCGGGCGCGCCGCCTGCTCCAGCGGTGGATGAGGCGGGCCACGAGCTCCTTGCCGGTGCCGGTTTCGCCTTCGACCAGAACATCCACGTCTGCATTTGCGACCTGACGGATCGTTTCACGTAATCGTGCCATGACCGTCGTCTGGCCGAGGAGCGGCGACGCATCCTCCGCCTCGGCGGCTGCCTGCCGCAAGCGCCGGTTTTCCAGCACCAGGCGGCGCGTCTCCAGCGCCCGCCGCACGGATGCGATCAGGTGATCGGTGGCAAAGGGCTTGGCAATAAAATCGTAGGCGCCCTGTTTCAATGCACCGACCGCCATGGCGATATCGCCGTGGCCTGTCATCAGGATAACAGGCAAGTCCGGATCGCGCGCCAGCACTGCCTCCAGCAGATCGTGCCCATCGATGCGCGGCAGGCGGATGTCACTGACGATCACACCGGGCAATGCGGTTGCAAGACTTGCCAGCGCCGATTGCCCATCACCATGCGTCTCCACATCGAAGCCCGCTATGACGAAGGAATCGGTGAGCGCTGCACTGAAGGGACCATCGTCCTCGACCAGAAGGATTTTCTGCGACGCTTCCAGGGTCATGCTCGCCTCATCGTCATTATGAAAGCCGCGCCACCAAGCGGTGAAGGGCCGATGGTCAATGATCCGCCGAGATCGTTCATGATATCCTGCGCAATCCCGAGCCCAAGGCCGAGCCCATCGGGCTTGCCGGTCATGAATGGGCGGAATATTTCCTTGGCCAGTAGAGGATCGATGCCGGGGCCATTGTCGGCGACGGTGAGCCTCACCACATCCTTGCCGTCGGCGTCGACGAGCAGGGCGACATGAGGGTCAGCAATCTCGGCAACGGCGTCGATGGCGTTCTGCATGAGATTGACGATGACCTGCTCCAGCCGCACACGTTCGGCAAGCACATGCGGCTGCCCTTCCGCCGGCAGATCCAGCCGCACACCCGCTTTGCGAAACCGGTTTCCGACCAGCAGCAAGGCGCCGGCTATGACGGCGTCAAGCGGCTCCGCTCCCGCCGCGTGCCGACCCCGCCGTGAAAACCGTCGCATCTCCTGGGTAATCGTCCCGATACGTGCCGTCACCTCGACCGCAGCATCGAGATTGGCGCCAACGCGATCGAGACGATTGGCCGCGAGATGATGGCGGGCATTCTCGGCGAGGGTGCGGATGGTGGCGACCGGCTGGTTGATTTCATGCATCAATCCCGCCGTGATCGAACCGACGGAAGCGAGCCGATTGGCTTGCGCAAGTTCCTCGCGGGCATCGCGATAACGATCCTCGGCCCGCGTCCGTTCGGCCATCTCACCGCGCAGCTCGGCCGTGCGCGCGGTGACAGCCTCCTCAAGCGCCCGCCGATCGGCAGCCGCTCTTGCTGCACGCGTCATGCGCCACCAGATCGCGGCCGCGATGACGGCCAGCCCCAGGATGGCGGGCAGCGCCAGAAGCCAGGCCTCCGCCTGCGCTTCCTGCAACGCGGTACGGGTGTCAAGAAGATGCAGGAGGCGCAGACGCGTGCCGGCGACCGGCTGCTCCGCCGCAATCAAGATCTGATGCCGTGGACCGCGTATACGACCAGCATCCTCGGCGCGATACTTGCCCGGCCCCAGCGCGGCGTCGCGATATTGCCCGCTGGCGACGATGCCGGCCCGGTCTTCCGGCGACAGCGGTGCAAGCGCAGTCAGCACTTGCGACGGATCGGACGCGGCAAGGATGATCTGGTGTTCGTCAACGACAAGTGTCACGCCCGGATCATTAGCCCAGATCCGCGACACTGCATCGAACTCGAATTTGACGACCACGACCCCCGTCGGAGCGGCCGCATCGCCAACCCTGCGGGCCAGAAACAGGCCTGGCCGTCCGCTGATTGCTCCGGCGCCATAATATTCCGCCGTGCCATCTTTGAGCGCCTCGGAAAAATACGGACGGAAGCTGAAGTTCTTGCCAACGAAACTGTCTTCGGTCCCCGCATTCGATGCGGAAATCACAAGTCCCTTGTGATCGACAAGATAGATGATGTAGGCGCCGGTTTCGCGAGCCAGGAAGCCGAGCTTTTCATCAAGCCGACGGGCCGCATCCGCCGTAGGGCTTGCAAGCGCCTCGCCGAGATCGCGATATTCGCCGAGCACGATCGGAAGAAGCCGGAAACGTGCCAGCTCGCTGTCGAGCAGGCGACTATGCTGTGCCGCAAGCCCGCCTGCCTCCGCAGCCAGCCGCCCAAGCGCACCCTGGCGCGAAAGCGAGAGCGCCGCGCACCAGATGCCTATGGCGATGGCCAAGGCGGTCGCCGCCAGAAACACAATTCGCTTGAGGCTTGATCCACTCATCTGTGCAGATTATTGCACAAATTCCAAAATGGCTATGCAGAATCTTGCGCACAGCGCCGTGAAGGCCAGCCCAAAACCCAGAGAAAATCAGGATATATCAATGGGATATCCCTATGCAATCCTTAAATCTCGTCTCCCATGCCTTCCACACGTATCAATGTGGACACTGGGAGAGTGGTCCTCAATAGGTAGAAAAGCCGGCTGTCAGCCGGGCAATTGGCGTTGTCGATGCCGTCTCGAAGAGACTGGCCGGCAGCTATCTGCAGGCATACGGCCCCTCCCGGCGAACGTGTCGTTCGCAGCGGTTCATCGCGCGCTTACGACGATCCGAAGCAAGAACGGGAGGAGAGGCATAATGCTGAAGACATTCGAAGATCCCATCGTAACGACAGCAAAGGCGGAAGCAGCCGAACGGCGCAAACGTCTGAAATCGATTATCGGCGGTTCCACCGGCAATCTGGTCGAATGGTTCGACTGGTATGTCTATGCTGCATTCGCGCTCTATTTCGCACCGCATTTCTTCCCCGCCGGCGACCAGACGGCGCAGCTGTTGAATTCGGCGGCGGTCTTTGCCGTCGGTTTCGTCATGCGGCCGATCGGCGCCTGGATCATGGGGCTCTATGCCGACCGCAAGGGCCGCAAAGCCGGTCTCGCGCTCTCGGTGACGCTGATGTGTGCCGGCTCGCTGATCATCGCGCTGACGCCGGGATATGAAACCATCGGCGTGGTGGCACCAGCACTTCTGGTTCTCGCCCGCCTGATGCAGGGCCTGTCGGTCGGTGGCGAATATGGTGCCTCGGCAACCTATCTCTCCGAGATGGCCGGCCGCCAGCGCCGCGGATTCTTCTCGTCCTTTCAGTATGTCACACTGATCTCGGGCCAGCTTCTCGCAATCGCGCTGCTGATCGTGCTGCAGGCGGTGATGACGCCGGAAGAGCTGAATTCCTGGGGATGGCGCATTCCCTTCTTCATGGGAGCGGCACTTGCAGTCGTGGTCTTCTGGCTGCGGCGCGGCCTGGCCGAAACCGAAAGCTTCAAAAATGTACGCGCAAGCGATACGCAGAAATCCGGCTTCTGGATGCTCATCACCCGGCACCCCAAGGAAACCGCGCTCGTCATGCTGCTGACTGCCGGCGGCACGCTCGCCTTCTACGCCTATTCGATCTACATGCAGAAATTCCTGGTCAACACCTCCGGGTTCAGCCGGGAAACGTCGAGCGAGATAAACGCAATCACGCTGTTCATCTTCATGCTACTGCAGCCGATTGCGGGCGGGCTCTCCGACAAGATCGGCCGCAAGCCGCTGATGATCGGTTTCGGTCTCTGCGGTGTGCTGTTTACCTATCCGATCTTCTCGGCGCTCGAAACCACGAGGGATCCATTCATCGCCGGGCTACTCGTCATGGGCGCATTGGTCATCGTCACCGGCTACACATCGATCAATGCTGTCGTGAAGGCGGAGCTGTTTCCTGCACATATCCGAGCTCTCGGTGTCGCGTTGCCTTATGCTCTCGCCAACACACTATTCGGCGGCACAGCCGAATTCGTGGCGCTGAAATTCAAGAGCAGCGGCTGGGAACAGGGCTTCTATTGGTACGTGACCGCGATGATCGGCATTTCGCTGATCGTTTATCTCTTCATGCGGGATACGGCGAGAAACAGCGCCATCCAGGAAGATTGAGATAGCCGGCGCGGCGGAACGATTTCTGCTGACACAAGCTCAACCGAACAGGAAAGGCGGGACATCCATGATGTTCCGCCTGAGGCTTTTAGCAGTCTGCGGCATTTTGCGCTGAAATGCTTCGCTACCTGGGCCGTTTTCGACCTGATAAGCGATTGGAGGCTCGACCTTCGTCGGTCGCAACCGTCAATGCACCAGCGTACGGCTTTTCTTGCGCCCGTTCAGCAGGTGAATGAAAGTAATCCCCTGCTCCAGCAGCAGTTCGGCCGCTTTCAGATCGTTCGGGCCAAGATCGGACGAACAGCCGCGCAGATTGCATGCCAGGAACAGCGAATTGGTGACGGCGAGCGCATCGCCATCCTCCTCGGCCTCTTCGGCGGTGGCTTGCAGTACATCCGCGACGGCCGCCATAAGATCGGCACGCTCCTGCAAGTTCATTTCGCCAAGACTTTTCGTGATCTCACTCATGACTTCTCCTTGGCGCGCCCGATCATTCACGACATCCGTCGGGATCGGCGCAGCTCGCAACTTGGAAATGATTGAAATGCGGTTGGTAAGTGAAATATGGCAATGAAAGCCGGGACCGGCAAGGCATGGCTTCCATGTCTGAAACGCATGGCATTGCGGTTGGTTCAAAATGTGCGAGATGGCGATCGCAGGATCTAGCCCGAAGCCCCGTCTATGACTCGGCAAGTTTCAAGGTCGCGCTATCCAGTTGTGATCCGGATGCAATCTTTCAAGCCGGAGACGTAAGTCAACTCTTTCCAAACCCAGGCGCCCGGGGATCGATCGACCGATTCCAGGCGCAGGACGTCTCCGTTGCCGCCACTCAGCGCGGACGGCGAATTGCCCGCAGCTTGCCGCTACCGCCACCACCGGCGAAGAAGCGGTCCTTGCCATCGGATTCCAGGCCCGAAACGCCGGTACCTTCCGGCATTTCGAGCCGCTCCAAAACTTCGCCGGTCACCGGATCGACCCGGCGGACGTCGCTTTCGTCGCCCTCCCAGGTGCCGTGCCACAGTTCGCCATCGACCCATGTCACGCCGGTGACGATACGGTTGGATTCGATGGTGCGGCGGATGGCGCCGGTCTCCGGGTCTATCTCGTAGATCTTGCGGCCGCGATGCTGACCGACCCACAGGCTACCGTCGCTCCAGGCGAGGCCTGAATCACCGCCATTGCCTGGTGCAGGAATGGTCGCGAGGATCTTGCCCGTTCCGGGGTCGATCTTGTGAATCTGGTCCTCGGCGATCTGATAGAGATGGTGGCCGTCGAAAGCCGTGCCGGCATGGGAGGCGACGTCGATCGTGCGTACCTGCTCGCCGCTCTCCGGGTTCAGGGCATGCAGCTTCTCGCCGGAGGCGAACCAGACGTGCTGCCCGTCGAAGGTGACGCCGTTTACGCGCGGCGCATTGTCGAAGGGGCCGTATTCGCGAATGATTTCCGCTTGGGACTTTTTCATGGATGCATCCTCCAGTCGGGATTGAGTGAGTTTCGATGATGCAAAAGCTTAATCGCTGGGCAGTGGTCCCGGGAGTAACAATGTTGACGGGAAGCCGACCACCGGCGGCATCATCCAGCGGCGCGCCCGGCCGTTGCCGATGCCCTGCACCATCCCATCCGCGGCAAGTGCGTCGAGCGCGCGCTGCACCGTGCGCGGGCTTATCGCGAGCGCGATCGATAGCGCCGAACTCGACCAGGATTCTCCATCCGACAACAGGGCAAGCAGCGAGGCATTCTCGACTTCGACAGGCGGCGCCAGCACCACGACATCCCGCGTTCCTCGCGGTGTCAGCGCGAAGCCGTGCTGTGTCGCGTTGATATCGGCAAGGGGCTCCAGGGTGGCGCGAAGCCTGCCAATCTCAACCCTCAGTCTGGCCCTATGGGATTCGTCGGCATGACGGGCGCGGAACGCGCGGGAAAGCAGCAGCGCCCGCGTCGCATCGGCGGGTGCTGCCTCGGCCAACGTACGTGCCAGGGCAAAGAGCACCGGCCTGCTCGCAAGCGAGATGATGTCTCCGCCGCTGCGCACGACATTGCGGCAGGCATCGACGACCAGAGTATCGGACGTCAGAAGCGTCTCGACCTCATCGAGCGACAACAGCTTTTCCCTCCCCTGCGCAAGCAGGCGCGCCGCCGGCTCATCGAGCGCGCGCGCGGCATCGCGGACCTCGACGATAAGCGCCGGGATCCCGGCTTTGCCGGCCGCCTCCACGGCGCGCACCAGAGCGGCGCGTGCCGGCTGGATGCGCAGGCGGCGGATGGCGATGCCGGCAACCGCCAGTTCATGGCTTGCCCTTGCAGCAGGTGGCAGGGGCGACGGATCGAGTTTTGCGAGCAGCCGTTCGGCCTCGTCCAGATGACCGACCAGCAGCAGACGCCGTAGCTGCAGATTGCGGGCATGGGCAGCATTGATTTGGTCGCCATGTTTTTCGAGAGCGGCCCGTGCCGTCTCCAGCGCCTTCTCGGGCCAGCCGAGGTCGCGCGAGACAAGGGCGATTTCTGCTTCGGCCACGATGCAGCGGGCACGGGCAACCGCTTCGCGCGGGCCGAAGGCGCGCGCAGCACTCTTCAGCAACGCCTTCGCGCGGGTAAGGTCGCCCAGCTGCGCCATTGCAATGCCGCGCAATGCCAGCGCCGGGGCATCGTCGCGCAGCGCCACGCGCTTCAGCGCACCCAGCACGTCGCCTGATGCAAGCGCCTGGGCGGCCGCGACGATCAGCGAGTCCATCGAAATCCCGTCACACTTGTAACTCCCACCCTTTACGCCTCCAGCGGTAAGTTATCGCATATCGGCTGGCAAGATGCAGCGCCGACAAGGATAGACCTGACAGACAAGAGGAGATGAACCATGACGACGCATAGGACAGGAACGCGCAAGGAATGGCTTTCGGCACGGCTTTCCCTGCTGGAGCAGGAAAAAGAGCTGACCCGCCGCAGCGACGAGATTGCTGCACACCGCCAGGAATTGCCCTGGGTGAAGGTGGAAAAGGACTATCGGCTTGAGACCGAGCAGGGTGTCGTTCCGCTCTCGGGCCTCTTCAAGGGGCGCTCGCAGCTTCTCGTCTATCATTTCATGTTCGGAACGGACTATACGGCCGGTTGTCCATCCTGCTCGTCGATCGCGGACGGCTTCAACGGCATCGCTGTGCACCTTGAAAACCATGATGTCGCCTTTTCGGCGGTCTCCCGCGCACCTCTCATGAAATTGCAGGAATTCAAGCGGCGTATGGGCTGGACTTTCGATTGGGCCTCCTCCGCCAACAGCGATTTCAACCATGATTTCAATGTCTGGTTCACGCCGGAGGAACAGCGCGACGGCGGCATCGAATATAATTACCGTCGCGAGCCGCCAATACCCGACGCTCAGGCGGGCAAGACGATGCAGCAGTGGGAGCTGCGCGGCAGCGAAGGCCCGGTCGAACTGATGGCGTCAATGACGGGAACGGATGTCGCGACCTATACGCGCGACCGGCCTGGCGTCAGCGCCTTCGCGATGCAGGATGGCGATATTTATCACACCTATTCCTCCTATGCCCGCGGCCTTGATGGCCTCTGGGGCATGTACCAGTGGCTCGACCGCGCGCCGCTCGGCCGCAACGAGGCCGGCGTGTGGTGGCGGCACCACGACCGCTATGGAGCAAACTGATGTCACGCTCATCCGAAATCGATGAAAGGGTCGGCGGACATTCCGCCGTCCCTGCCCTGCCCACGGTTGCCGGCCGCTGGCTGGCAATGGCCGCCGCGCCAAGCTTCGCTCTCATGACGGTGCTATCGGCCTATGGTACAGCCGGCGACATGATCTGCTCCGCGCATGATGGCTCGATGCTCGGCGGGATGGTACCGATGTATCTGCTCATGAGCCTCTTCCATTGCGGGCCATGGCTGAAACTTCTCGCGAGAGAAGGAAATGGCGCCCGCGTGCCAGGCTAGTCCCGGCAGCATTAGCCGGCTTTACAATACGACCACACGGCGGCCGGCGGATGAGGGATCGTTTTGCCGGCCGCCATAATCGACCATTGAGCATGATCCTGCGGCTTCTGTCAGAAGCGTTGCGGCGAGAATGGCGTCAGATCGATCGCCGGCTCCTGCCATGTCAGGAGGTCGGCGACGATGCGCGCGGTGCCGGCCGATTGGGTCAGACCAAGATGGCCATGACCAAAGGCGTAAATTACGTCCGGCGTCGCCCTGGCGCTACCGATCGCAGGCAGGCTGTCGGGCAGCGATGGCCGGAAGCCCATCCACTGCACACCGCCCCCCGGCCTGAGACCAGTCAGGAAGCTACGGGCCTTCTGCAGCATGGCTTCGGAACGGCGAAAATTCGGCGGCAAGGCCAATCCGCCCAGCTCCACCGCACCGCCGACACGAATGCCGGTCGAAAGCTTGCTGACGACGAAGCCATGGCCGCCGAAGGTGATCTGTGTGCGCAGGTCGAAGGCATCGGCCGGAAGCGTCGTGTTGTAGCCGCGTTCAGTTTCGAGCGGTATGTGCTCGCCGAGCGTTTTGGCGATCCGATGCGAGAAGGCGCCGGCAGCCAGGACGACCTTGCCGGCCTGGCGCAACTTTCCATCCGCAGCCACCGCCTCGACCCCAACCGGAAGTGCCCGAAGCGACGAAATCTGCGATGTCTCGATGATGCCGCCGCGGCTGCGAAAATGCGCAGCCAGCGCCAGCGTGTAAAGCTTGGGATCGGCGATGGAATACCAGCCGGGCGTGAAGGTGCCGAGGATGAAGCGCGATGCCAACCCGGGCTGGATCGCTGCCATCTCGTCAGCTTTCAGATGCTGGAATTCGATGCCGTGATTGCGGCGAACCTCCCAACCTGGCAGAGAGCCGCGAAATTCCGCCTCGCTTTCATAGACCTGAAGATTGCCTTCCTTGCGCAGCATGGAGAGCGTGTCCGTCGCGGCAAGGAAAGGTTCCAACTCGGACTTGGAAAGATCCATCAGGCTTGTCTGCGCCGCCGTGGAGTGGGCAACGCGCGAGGGCTGGCAGGCACGCCAGAACCGAAACATCCAGGGCGCGATCTTGAGCGCATAGGACGGCGGCACCGAGAGCGGACCAAGGGGATCGAGGAGCCATTTCGGCGCCTTTTTCAAAATGCCGGGAGACGCCAGCGGCAGGATATCCGTGAAGGCAAAGGCACCGGCATTGCCGGCGGAAGCGCCAGCGGCGGGTCCCTCGCGGTCGACCACCACGACACTCAAGCCGCGTGACTGCGCTGCGATCGCGGTGGAAAGACCGACGACACCGGCGCCAATGACGATAACGTCCGGTCTTGCCATCAACGTACGCTCAAGAAAGATTTCTGCTGATGCTGCGGCGCGACGAAAATCTGTTCGGGCTTGCCGATCTCGGCCATGACGCTCTGATGGAAATAGGCGACGCGATCCGAGACATCGCGGATAAACGCTGTTCTAAGCGTTAGGCAGATCATGGTCATCCCTCCTCCCGGTGCGGGATCAAGCGCGGATATTACGTCATCAAACAACATATGTTCCGGCGACATGGCAAGCCTTCTTGTCGGAAGGATCGAGAACATCTCGGCAACGCCGGTATGGGTTTGCTTTACCGTCATTTCTTCAGCTGCAGCGGCCTGATATTTGCGGGTGACGGCAATTTCACTGAAATTCCTCAGCCGAAGTCGAAATGTGCAACGGCATCGCATGTCGATTTTTTGTATTCTTTTTGTATTTATGATTTTCAAGTCTATGATGCAAGCGAGCATAGTATGGGAGAACCAAAATTGACTGACGTGACCACCCTGACACCGGATGCGCTGCGAGGCCGCGTCGAAGCGATCCTCTCAAAAGCCGGCATCAATGCGCAGCAGGCCGGTGCAATCGCGCGGGTGATCGTCGCCGGCGAACGTGACGCCTGCAAGTCCCACGGCATCTACCGCATCGAAGGTGTGTTGCGCGCGGTCAAGGCCGGCAAGGCACGGCCGGATGCAGTGCCGGTGCTCGAACAAAATGATGGCTCCGCCATCGTTCGCGTCGATGCCAGGAGCGGCTTTTCCAATGCTGCCTTCGAGCTCGGCATGCCGGTGCTTGCCGAACGGGCTCGCCGCTTCGGCATTGCCGCACTCGCCATCAACGACTGCACGCATTTCGCCGCGCTCTGGCCAGAGGTGGAAGCGCTGACGGATCGAGGCCTTGCCGCCTTTGCCATGTGCCCGAGCTATTCCACCGTGGCGCCGGCTGGCGGCACGGCGCCGCTGCTGGGAACGAACCCCTTCGCCTTCGGCTGGCCGCGCCTTGACAGTCCGCCCTATGTTTTCGATTTCGCGACTTCGGTTGCCGCCCGCGGCGAGATCGAGCTGCATCGACGCGCCGGCAAGCCTCTCCCGGAAGGCTGGGCGATCGATGCCGGCGGCCAACCGACCACGGATCCGGAAGCCGCTTTGGCCGGCGCAATGCTGCCGTTCGGGGGGCACAAGGGTTCAGCCATCGGCACGATGATCGAACTTCTGGCCGGTGTCATGATCGGCGATTTCACCAGCCGCGAGGCACTTGATTATCTCGGCTCGACGGCTTTCGCACCGCGGCACGGCGAACTCATCGTCGCCTTCTCGCCGGAGGCCTTCGCAGCTGGTCGACCTGGAAGTCCGCTCGCCCACGCCGAAGTGCTGTTCGAAGCGATTGTCGGCCAAGGCGCACGCCTGCCCTCGCAACGTCGCTTCGCCGCTCGCGCTCGTGCGGAAAAAGACGGCATCCCGCTGACCGCAGAGGAAATCCGCCAACTCGATCGCCTAGAGGAACTTGGCCTCGACGCCGTGGTCTGAGCAATGTCGAAATGTAATTGAAAGCTAACGTAAGATAACAAAAAGAGGCCCATTCGGGCCTCTCACATTTGGACTTAAGCTATTGCGGCCGCCTCAGGCCTTGTAGTTTTCCACCGCGCCGGGAAGCTTGCTCCACTCGGCATACCAGCTGTTGAACAGCTTGAACTGCGCCTCGACATAGCCGCGCTGGCTGTCGTTCGGGACGTCGCTTTCGTTGAAGTGCAGCTCATATTCCTTGTCTCCCTTCAGCACCATCATGTGCTTGAAGAAGAGAACCAGATCCGGACCTTCGTCGAAGGACGACAGGACGGCGAGCGCCTGCTCGAGTTCAAGCGCGCGCTGGCGTGCATCGACATCGCCCTTGGCCGCAGCCTGCGCGAGGTTGCAGAGATGAATGACTTCCTTGGGCAGGACGTTGCCGATGCCGGTGATGGCACCCGTCGCGCCGCAATTGACGAAACCGTGGAACACGGCCGTATCGACACCGATCATCAGCGTGACGTCATCGTCGCGGCTGGTGATGTTTTCGGCGGCATAGCGCATGTCGGCCGGACCGCCGAACTCCTTGAAGCCGACAAGGTTGGAATGTTCGGCGCGCAGTGCGAAGAACAGGTCGGCGCGGGTGGCAAAGCCATAATAGGGGCTGTTGTAGATGACGGCCGGCAGATCGGGTGCCGCCGACAGGATCGCCTTGAAATGCGCCTTCTGGGCCGCGATCACCGAGCCGCGCGACAGCACGCGCGGGATGACCATCAGACCCTTCGCACCGACCTTCTGCGCGTGTGCCGCATGGGCGACGGCCGATGCCGTATTGACGGCGCCGGTGCCGACGATGACGGGCACGCCCGCCTTGGCCAGCCGCTCGACGCCCTCCATGCGCTGCGCATCGGTCAGCAGCGGCCAATCGCCCATCGAGCCGCAATAGACGACGGCCGACATGCCCTCGGCGATCAGCTGCTTGCCCTTGCGCACCAGCGCATCGAAGTCAGGACTGCGATCCGGTTTGCACGGGGTCATGAGCGCCGGGATCACCCCGGAGAAAATGCTGGACTTCATCTTTCTATCCTCTTGGGCCGGGGGGTGGATCGGCTACCAGCCCAGCAGCATCCGCCGCCGCGCCTCACCGTCTTTGCAGCATTGATATACCTTTGTATTTATTTTGTCGACAAGAAATATGCAGCTCAAAGGCTGACGTCGAGACGATCCCCGCGCATCAGCAATTTCTGTATCTGAGCGACGATCTGTTCGGCATGTTCGCGCGCGAGGCGCTCGGCAAGTTCCGTATCCCGCGCCTCGACGGCGGCAATGATTTCATCATGCTCCTCGACGAAGCGACGCGGCAGACGATCGTTGTAGGATTGGTAATAGAGGCGCAGGAGACGCCGGCCCTCATTCAGCAATCGCGAGAAGAGGCTGGTGAAATAGGGGTTGCGGCCAGCCTCGGCGATCGCAAGATGCAGCGCGACGTTGGTGGAGATCATGGCGAGCGCATCCTGTGCTTCGACGGCATCGGCGAATTCAGCCTGAAGCACGCGCACGCCCTCGAGATCTTCCGGACGGTGATATTTTGCAGCAAGCTGCGTTGTCACCCGATACATCAGCACCAGCGCATCGAAATAGCTGTGCATGTTGAGGAAGTCGATCTGCGAGACCATGGTCGAGCGGTTGGGCAGCGTATCGATCAGCCCCTCGCCTGCCAGCCGCACCAACGCTTCACGGATCGGCGTACGCGACATGCCGAAGCGTTCGGAAAGCTGCACCTCGTCGATGGGACTGCCCGGCGGCAGTTCCAGATCCAGAATCTCGTCCCGCAAGATATCATAGACCACCTTTACGCCGGAGCCGCGCTTGCGCTCGTTTCGGAGGCTTGTTTCATTGTCCATGGCTAACTGACCTCTTCTTTCAGCGTGAGAAATAAAGGGGCATGCCAGCTAAATCAACGTCGCTTCCCGGCATTCCAGGCCTTTGCCAAAAATCGAGATTTGTCCCTCTTCTATCCAGCAACCTCGATGCCGACCACTGGGCTCTGTGGCGGTCTGCTAGCAACATGGTACGCCGGTCGCTCTCGGGCACCCCCCTATCCCGTTTCCGGGTATTCTTTCGAACCCGCCTTCAGGCTACAATGATCCGGTGAGTTGATCGGGGATTATGCCGAGCGAACGTAACCTTCAGCGACGAAGTCGCTGTTTGCGTCACAAACCCGGTTTCGTCCGCCTGCCTTCGCCAGATACAGGGCGCGATCCGCTTCGCGACAAAGCTCGGAAAGCGACTTGCATTCCCGGCTCACCTTCGAAATGCCAATGCTTGTCGTCACCACCGCATCGGCACCGAGATCCGGAAATCGGGTTCGCTGAACAGCTTCCCGAATGCGCTCGGCCTGAACAAGCGGGTCTCCTGCCTTCAAGGGAAGAAAGATTATGAACTCCTCTCCTCCCTGCCGCGCGAAAATGGCGGACGCAGGCAGGATCGCCTCTATCGTTCGCGAGACGGCGACAAGAACTTCATCTCCCGCCGCATGGCCCCAACGGTCGTTAACATGCTTGAAGTGATCGATATCGAGATAGAGAATGGCATCTCCATCCCGAAGCCGTCCGGAAGCGTTCTCGTTGAAGAAGCGGCGATTATAAAGACCGGTCAGGCCATCTCGCTCGGCTGTTTGTCTGAGTTTTACCTGTTGGCGCTCGCTTATGAAAATGACGATCGACAGCGCCAGCACGAACTTGGAAAGGATCATCAGCAGAAAGCCGCTCGCCACATCGAGAAGGACGAAAGAATGGAACGAAAACTCGAAGGCCATTATCAGCGATAGCAGGCTGCAGGCCAATAATATTGCAGCAACGAATTTTCTGATCGGCAACGGTTCGCGAAAGGAGTCCCTGAAGATGACGATCGCCGCGCCGGCAAGCATCACGCAGGCGAGGAAATTGAATGTCGCCGCCCGATATGTATTGTTCAAATGAAATGCCGTGAGGGCTCCGACGAACAAGGTCAACAGTCCAGGCAGCAATGCGAGAGTCGGTATCACCTTTCTGTCGGGGTCGCTGATCACCACGAAAGACGAGCCGAGCAACGAATATCCAAGCACGGCGCAAACGAGATTGATGAGGCTGAGAGGCGCATAGAATGCCGGGTAGGTTTCGGCATATCCGGCCAATGTTGATGCCGCAGCGAGAATTACGAAGCTTGAGGCGAGCAGACCAACGCCGCGGCTTTCATTCGAACTGTATTTCAAATAACCCAAAGTCACCGCACCAGCGATATAGGATGTCTTTTGGAGAAAGAGCACCGTCGGCATGTCTAATTCATTGATCATCGAAAACTACCAAAATAGCCGGAAAGCATCGCGGCTCCGATACTCCGAACGATCTAAAGATTTTGCCAATGGGGCCGCCAAAGATCTTGCCAATGAAGCATCTGCGATAAGTCTTTGCCGAAAGCAGATCACCGCCATGGGCGGAACTAGCATCAAGGTCGCGACGGTGACGGCCGGCACCGTCTGAGTCGAGATCACGCAAGCTCCGGACCTCATGTCGGCCTCCGGAAAGGTAAAACCGTCGACGGCAGCGCCGGGCGGCTGACGCTTCTCTCCATTGCGCCGGATCGAAAACTGCCTAGGGTGAGCGCCTCGCCTCCGTTGCGGAGGGTCTGCTGAATTCAACCTGGGAAACGCTATGAATTTTACGTCGAACAGAGATTTTCTCGAGTTTCACTCGTTGCCCCCGAGCATTACCCTTGGGATTATTGACCGAGCGGACCAACTTGCAAGGCATTGGCATGAGCGCACCATGCCGCAAGCCCTGTTCGGCAAGCGCGTCGGCATCATTGTCGACGACACGGGATGGAGAAACACGACCGCTTTCGATCTCGGCGTGAAAGCGATGGGCGGCATATCCGCTCAACCTCCCATCAACTTCAGCACTCGCGAACCCACAGCCGATCTAGCGGGCTACCTCGATAATTGGTTTGATCTTCTTGTCGTCAGGACAAAAGAGCTTGCAACCCTGCATGAACTTGCCGCCGCCGCGGAAGCACCCGTCATCAATGCCCGAACAAGAACCAATCACCCTTGCGAAACGCTTGGCGATCTTGCCTATATCAAGAGCGTAAGAGGAACGCTTGATGGCCTCAAGGTTGTCGGAATTGCGCCAGACGCCAATATATTGAGATCATGGGTCGAGGCATCGCGATCGATGCCGATGCACATGGTTCAGGTCTATCCGGAGCGCTGGCACGTCACCGACCCGGACCTTCTGAACCCGAATTTTGAAAGCAGCACGGACATTCGCCATCTGCTCGATGCGGACGTCATCATTACCGATTCATGGCCAACGGATGCAGAGGAAGAGACGCTGGCCGAGTATCGGGTGTCGGCTTCGATTCTCAACGAAGGAAAGCAAGGCACTATCTTTTTGCCGTGTCCACCAGTCACGAGAGGTCGGGAAGTGACGGTGGATGCAATGCTGTATCCAGCCTGCCAAAGCCAAGTGGCCAAGGCATTTTTGCTTCACGCCCAGAATGCTTTGATGGAGTGGATGACTGCGTAATCGTCCATGGCCGCATGTCCTGCGAAGCGATGCAAATGGCGACCACGAAGCTGATTGGTTTTCGAACTTTGAAGCGACGGAAGAGCTTTGACTATTGAGGCTGCTGCATGACACAAATCCTGAAAATCGGAATCGTGGGCAATGATCTGGTTTGATGCCTCTCTTGAAAAGCGTGCTGACGACGATCTTCTGCGGCGTTCCATTGCTGCCGTGCTCTGCGTCGATGCAGACAGCGTGGACGTAATCCATGACATAGCGCAAATCGCGGATATGCCGGCAACATGCCTGGTGTCGTCGGAATCTTTCGATGACTATTCGCAGATCATCAGCATCTACCACTCCAGTGACCTGCACCCTCCGCCCATTCTTGAAGCTGCCAGCCAACTGGCACGACTGCTCCAGAGATCGCTCCTAGTGGCCAACGACGAGACAACGAACCCCTATTCTTTCATTCTGATATCCGGTACCGGAGAGCCTTCTGTCGTCCTGGTGGATCCCGTCGAACTGGACGAGAACGATCGCTATGTCATCACGAGCCATATTCTTGGCGCGGGCGGACAATCGCGGGAGTCTTGAAAGACGCCGCATCGTTCGAATTGACGCACAACGCTGCAATAACCCCATCCGCTATCACACAGGTGCCTCATGCTTCCCGGGATCAGCGCCGGCAAATAATTTCCGTCCACCTTGTCGGAATCACCTTCGGTTGGCCGTCCTTGGAATATCAGCCACATCAACCCGGAGGGATATCGTGGAAAACGCTCAATCAATTTGGCAGACAGCCGCCATTCTCATCGCTCGCCTCATCTTCACCGCCGTCTTCGTGATGGCCGTCTCGTTCAAGTTTATGGATATGAGCGCGACCGCCAGCTATATTGCCGCCGCCGGCTTCCCGTTTCCATTATTCCTGGCTTGGTGTGCCGCGATCCTTGAAGTGCTGCTTGCCGTTGCTTTCTTGACCGGTGCTTTGTTCGTCCCCGCAGCGCTCGCTGCAGCCGTTTATGTCATCTTCCTTGGATTCTCATTCCATGGTCCGGCTCGTTGGGCCGGCAACCAAGCTGAATTCGGCTTCTTCGTCGATCACTTTGTTTTCGTAGCCGGACTACTCTTCGCCGCCGTACACGGGCCGGGCAGCGTGCTTGCCATAAGGCGGGCGCCCTGGTCGGACAATAATGCCGCTTCGGCATGATCTGAAGCTTGCCGTACCATTCCCTTTTGACGGCAGACGGGTAAGTGCGCTAGCGCGTCGGCAGGCTTGCCGAAAGCTAGCGTACTTAAGCCCCAACTTGCAGCACGTCCGTCGCATCATGAGGCGCTAGCAGCTTGGAACTCTGCTCCCTGTGAAGCGCAGAGTTATTTATCGTTCGATTGACAGGCGGCGCTCGCCGCTCGTTCCACCGAGTTTGAACATGCCATCCAATCTGCTCCACGTACCGTAGCATCGGTACGTGGAGCAGATTGGATGGCATTGCTGGAGCAACTTCACAACCTGAGCTGATGCGCTAAATTGAAAGCCGATACGCCGCCGAGCAACAAGGTAGAAGCTCAGAATGAACGACCGGCAACCATTTGATCTCAAAGCCTATGTGCACGACAGCGAAACAAAACCATGCTTCATCTGCGGCTTGGTCAGGAATGATCCCTCCTGCTTTCACCATCGCATTTTTGAGAACGACGAGACGATTATTTTCCTGAGCAAGTATCCAACATTGCCTGGTTACTGCCTTGTCTGCCCGAGAGAGCACCGAGAGGATTTGGCTCAAGATCTGTCGACGGAAGAATATCTCCGATTACAGGAAAAGGTGCACCTGTTGTCTCGCGCCCTCAAAAAGGTGTTTCACGCCGAGCGAATTTATGTGCTTTCACTCGGTAGTCAACAAGCCAACAGCCACTTACATTTTCATGTCGTCCCCTTGCCTGCAGGTGTACCGCTCAAGGAACAGCAATACCATGCTTTGATGGCGGAGCACGGGGTTCTGCGTATAGCTGATGACCAAATGGCACAAATGGCGCGGCGGATCACTGAAGCCTATCATTCTGAGCTGACCGCATCATAGTTCGGCTTTAGGCCTCCGTTGGAACTTGCGGTTCAAAGAGATGATAGCAGGTATCCTGTGATACACCGGCGATGCAGGGCAGGAGATCTTGGCCTAAAGGATGATCGTCAGATTGGTGCGGCCGCCAATTCAGCCAGCGGTGGTATTTTGCGTTCGTCGGCTTCCAAGCCGAAACGATCCCCCTTTCTGCCCCACTTACGATGCTGCGGCCCGGAAACGCCAAACGACGGGTTTCACAATAGCTTGAGATTATGGTTAATACTTCGCCTAGCCGAAGCTATTTAAGATTTTGCTTCCGCCACACGCGACCACCCCTACAATCAAATTCAGGCGATGCCGAGAAACCGGATACGGAGATATCGAACCAAGAGCCGCTTCGGAGCAGCAGATTGCGCCCCAGGGCTCCTCTTCCGCGGAAGACCATATGCCGTTGCCTTCCAGCCGCAGGAAAAAGCAGCGGCGTCACACCCCGGTGCACACTACTTCGGTAGTGATTGCATACTCTTCATGGCTTCGAGATCTTCATGCGAGACGAACTCGCAAGCCAGCAGCGTCTTGCCGGGGAAGGCCGCGGATTCGCGGGCGACCACGGACACCACTCCCATCTCGGTCGCGGGTTGCTCAGCCTTGCGCAAAGCCCGCCCATATGACTTCGTTGCGGTGCCGAGAAGATTGCCAAGCCCATCCGATGTCAGGTGATAGGTCTTGGCCAGATCGTCCGCCCGCAAGCCCTCGACCAGAATGCCGAAGCTCGTTCCGGCGAAGACGACTTCATTCGCCTTGAAGCCTTGGCGGCCAAAGTCCGCGGACATTTTATAGACAGCAGCCGTCATGAGCGACGTATCCGCCTTCGCGAGCTTTTCAGCCTCGTCATACATCTTTGTCGCGCTGGCCGTCGAATAAGGCGGCTTGCAAAGGGCGGCATCGAAGAAGGAAGATTTGTCGAAAGCCAACGCACTCGAACCGAACATGAGTGAAACGACGATACCCAGTGAAAGGGATGCTGCTATGTTCAAGAATACTTCCCCCGATGACTGACGAGCCATTCGAACTTGGATCGTGTCGGCCGTGCTGCTGTATCTACCGCTACGACCGCCGTCAGCCAAGCCGCCCATAACAACTATCTCCAGATTTTTCATCGGCTCACAGATTACGTCGCAATACCCGCGGAATATGCTTCAACCTATGAAAGCCGCACCCTGATATAGAGCCGCCTCTTCAATGCGCCGAAGGTCGTCAGCTTGGCTTGACGACGCTAGAGGAGTATCGCGCGTTCCCGCTCGATAGCTGCCCCTGCCCTCCATGGCTTTATTCTCGGAACCCCGCTTCGTCTGCGGCACCACTCAAATGCGAATGCTCTTTCCCTGCCTTGCCGATGAAAGATGCTACGGGGCGCCGGAGGATAGCAATGGCGAGCGTCGGACAACCGAAGCCAGCAGCTGGTGTGGGAAGCGAAGTTCAAATCTGAACAATACTCTGCTGCGCCACCCGGCGCGCAGACCACTCGAAAGATGCGGCCAGTCTGAACAACCGCAAACCTGACGAGCACCATCGACCGCCGCCAATCGGCCGCAACTTGCTCCGCCGGCATGTGGTTTGCGACCGCCCGGATAAAGAGCCCTCCCTCTTTGAGACACGACGGTCCGCACAAACCCGAGCCCTGCGACATTTTCGCAGGCAGCTTGTTACAAATTCGGGATTGAGGGAAGATGCGCCGCGTACGCGCTACCTATCGCGGCTTTGCGAAAGCTAGCCGTCCAACCATAAAAATCTCGTTAACCAAAAACTTGCTGCAGGCTGCACCACCTCATATATGAACGTCGGCTTGGCGTGAGGGCGAACAAGCGGGGACAGATTTCTTTGCCATCCCGTCAAAATCACTTCACAATCAGTCCGTAATGGAATTGCACGCAGAGGAACGATTTGATGGAAGAACCCTGGACAACCAATCGCGAGCCGATCGTGGCGACCGAGCTCGATGTCAAGAAGGCAGCCGCGATCAACACGCTCTTGCTCCACCCCATCGGTATCCTGCCCGTCAAAGCCGGCGATCCTATCCGTCCTTTTGCACTTGGCCTCTGGAATGAAATCCGTCCGCTTTTGAAAGCTGACGTGCCGGTCATGTCTCTGCGTCGCTCCACCAGCGCGTTTCTGCATTCCAAGCGATATTATCATGCCTGCGCCCAGCCGGATTCCATGCGGCACGATCTCGCCGGCAATCCCGTCGAGCCGCTTTCGGCCGAAGACAGGCTTGCCGCACAGCAGCGCCTGATCACGCTGCGTCAAACGCAGGCCAAGGCTGCGGTCCAACGCGAAGAGCCGCCACCACCGCCAGCCTTGAGCAAAGCCGAACTTATTCGAGCCTCCCTGCTCGGCCGACGTTCCGATCGCGCCGCCCGCTGATGCGCCCTGGGCGCATCGCTTCATAGCCTCTTCATCATTATTGCAATGACTGTAACGGAAGCGCTTCGCCTCTGGCGCATTGACGCGGTGGGCGGCAATTCCGGCTGCGTCCCGGTAGTCCGCGGACTACCGGTGAGTTGATCTCCATCCACGAAGTATCGCCCTTAGATGCGATCATTCCAGAAGCCTGCCGGGTCTCCAGCGAGAGTGGTCCGCGGACTACTCACCACTCATCCAGGAATACCGGGCGAAGCGAATCACTTTCCGGATCGGCCTGGCTCAAATCGTCGGGATAGTAAAGCGGCCGCAGATCGAACGTCGCAACACGCTGTTGACGCGCAAAAATGCATCAAAAACTGCCTTTTATCTAAGCATTTGTAAAACGGACACGAATCGGAGCATATTGTAACTGCGTAGTTCAGTAGCATTCTGTCACAATTGCGCAGTTAATTGGGAAAACAACCATGCAGCCGAGTCTTGTGCTACAAGAAGATCAAGAGCACCTTCCAACGCTTCTGGCGACAGATGCGCAGGAATTGTCTTATCAGCTCCAGCAACATCAGGCAAAGATCTTCCCGCCTCAGTCACAGAAAACTATGCGGATGTTTTCGCCGGCCGAAGCCGCTTCCTTCATCGGTATCGGCGAGGGTTATCTTCGCCAGATCGCAGCCGAAGGTCATGGACCCGACCCGCTTTCCAATGGGCGCCGGCTTTATGCCGCCGAAGACATGGACCGCATCCGCAAGGTACTGGATGAGCGCAACGGGACACCCAAATATGTCCCCTGGCGCAGAGGATCGGAAAAGCTTCAGATCATCTCGGTCATGAATTTCAAGGGTGGTTCGGGCAAAACCACCACTGCCGCCCACCTCGCCCAGTATCTGGCGCTGAGGGGCTATCGCGTGCTGGCCATCGATCTCGATCCGCAGGCCTCCTTGTCTGCCCTCTTCGGTCATCAGCCGGAACTCGATGTTGGTGAAAATGAAACGCTCTACGGCGCCATCCGCTATGAAGAGCCGCGTCCGATCGCCGATATCGTCCGCTCGACCTACACACCGAACCTGCATCTGATCCCCGGCAATCTCGAGCTCATGGAGTTCGAGCACGAAACGCCGCGCGCAATGGCGGCAGGACGTGCGGAGACGATGTTCTTTGCTCGCATTGGTGAGGTTCTGACCGAGATCGAGAGTTTCTACGATGTCGTTGTCATCGATTGCCCACCGCAGCTGGGTTTCCTGACGATGTCTGCGCTCTGCGCCGCGACATCGATCCTCATCACCGTTCATCCGCAGATGCTCGACGTCATGTCCATGTCGCAGTTTCTCACCATGACGAGCGAACTCATGTCCGTAGTCGAGAATGCGGGTGGGCGCACCAGCTACGATTGGATGCGCTATCTCGTCACTCGTTTCGAACCGAACGACGGGCCACAAAGCCAGATGACCGGCTTCATGCGAGCAATCTTCGGCAATCGCATGCTGCAGAATGCCATGGTCAAGTCGACGGCCGTCGCCGATGCCGGCGTCACCAAACAAACGCTTTATGAGGTCGATCGTGCCCAATTCACCAGGGGTACCTACGACCGGGCTCTGGATTCGCTCAATCTCGTCAACAGCGAGATCGAGACGCATCTCCGCCTGACTTGGGGAAGGAAATAAATAGATGGCGCGCAAAAATCTCCTTGAAATCTCGGCGCCGAATACGGCGCGCTCGGATGCGCCAGCAGCAAAGGACAATCGTCCGATTGCCGGCTTCCTGCCGCAGGCGAGGGGTGCCGGTCCGGTGGGCGGCATTACGAGGACGCTCGGAAACATCACGGAGAAGATGGAGCGCGCCAGCGACCTTGAACGGCAGCTGGCGGAAGGACAGACGGTCGTCGACATCGATCCCGATGTCATCGACGGATCCTTCGTTACCGATCGCCTCGAAATAGATCCGATTGAGCTCGGCCAGCTCGTCGAGCAGATACGCGAGCACGGCCAGCAGGTTCCGATCCTCGTGCGACCGCATCCGGAGTCCAAGGGGCGCTTTCAGGTGGCCTACGGCCATCGCCGTCTGGCCGCTGCGAAGGAGCTCGGCATCAAGGTGCGCGCGGTCGTGCGTCAGCTCACGGATGACCAGCTGGTGGTCAGTCAGGGCCAGGAAAACAGCGCACGCACCAATCTCTCCTATGTCGAGCGAGCGTTGTTTGCATTGCGCCTCGAGCAGCGCGGTTTCGGCCGCGATACCATCATGGCAGCACTCGGCGTGGATAAGGCAGCGCTTTCCAAGATGCTGATCGTCACGAGACAGGTGCCTCTGCCGCTTATCAGCGCAATTGGACCCGCCCCCGAGATCGGCCGCAGACGATGGCTGGAGCTGGGAGAGCGTCTTGAGAGCATTGCATCCGAGCCGATCGTTGCCGAGTTGTCCGCGGACAACTATCGGAAGATGTCTAGCGACGAGCGCTTCCAGCGTGCACTCATTCTGGCAACGGGAAAGCCCGCTTCTGCCAAGAGCGCCGCAGTTCCCTCATCCATAACCGGAGTTCCGGTAACCTTTAAGCGAACGCCAGCGCGCGCCACCTTTGTTTTCGACAGCAAGGCTGCGCCTGGTTTCGACGAGTTCGTGCAGGAGAGACTGCAATCTCTCTTCAACGAGTTTCAGCAAGGAAAGGAAACGTAACCCGCAAAAGAAAAAGGCCCCCAAACGACGTCGTCGTGGAAGCCCTTCTCTGATCTTAAGCAAATCGAGAATCGCATTTCCCCGAATCACAGTCAAGAGTCTTTGACGCCGTTTTGGTGAGCTGTCTTCTTTTGCCACAACGTAGGTGAAAGAAAATGGAAGCCGAATATGTGACGACGCCTTTTGGGCGGCGGCCGATGACGCTTGCCATGTTGATGGCTCAAAGACGAGCCGAGCATGGGAAGCCCATCAGATCCGTCGACAAATGGAAGATTTATCGTGCGCTCTGTGAAGCCAAGCCTCTTCTCGGGGTGACGGATCGTGCGCTTGCAGTTCTCAATGCCCTCTTGAGCTTCTATCCGAAGAACGAACTATCGGATGACGCCAACCTGATCGTGTTTCCCTCGAACGCGCAGCTCTCCTTGCGCGCCCATGGGATGGCCGAGCAAACCATTCGCCGCCACTTGGCTGCGTTGATCGCTGCCGGGCTTCTCGTGCGCAGAGATAGCCCCAACGGCAAGCGTTATGCTCGCCGGAGCAGGGCAGGGGACCTCAATGAGGCCTTTGGCTTCTCATTGGCGCCCCTTCTCGCACGCGCTGAAGAGATCGAACATCTCGCCGCCCAGGTTGCGGCCGAGCGGTTCCATATCCAGAGCCTGCGCGAGCGCATTAGCCTCCACAGACGCGATATCGCCAAGCTGATCGAAACCGCCCTTACCGAGGCTGTAGAAGGCCCCTGGGAAGCCGTCTATGTGGCTTTCCGTGCCTTGATCGACGGGGTTTCGCGATCTCCGACCGCAATGGAGCTGGACGTTCTCCTGGATAAGCTCAGCCGTCTGCACGACCAAATCATCAACCAATTGGAAACACACGTAAAAGCCACGAAACTAGGCGGCAATCCCTATCAAAATGAGCGGCACATACAGAATTCAGACTCCGAATCCTTTATTGAATCTGAAATCGAGGCCAAACAGCGAGAAGTGCTGCTAGACGAGACTACAGTCCCGCGGACAATTCCCGCGACACCGGAAGCCCTAACATCTCCAGGAGCTATCGAACCAGCATCTTCAACATCACACAGCTCTCGCATTGAAGCTCGCAAGAAGACTCCGGCGGAACTGAAGTCTTTCCCACTAGACCTCATTCTCCGCGCCTGCCCGGACATCATGGCTTATGGACCGGCAGGAACCATCAGCAACTGGCGTGATCTGCTTACAGCCTCGATCATCGTCAAATCAACACTCGATATCAGCCCTGGAGCCCATCAGGAGGCTTGCAGGATCATGGGGACAGAAAATGCTGCCACCGTGATCGCCTGCATCCTCCAACGTGCCCCACACATCAATTCAGCCGGCGGCTATCTTCGCGATCTGACACGGCGAACGGAGAAAGGAGAGTTTGCGGTCGGTCCCATGCTTATGAGCCTTCTGCGGGCAAATACCACCACGATCGCGCGAAAGGTGGCCTAGCTGGTTCCAATTTCAATGTGAAAAGATTGATATCCGGTACCGCCTAGGCTCTAATTTCGCAGCGCTGTTCTAATGCAGACCTGATCGCGTCTGCTGAGACGCATCGACACCAGTTTTCGTTGATGCGAAAGATGGCGTGCGACCTTCGTGCAGGGCTAGCGGCAGCAAAAGGAAAGATAGCTTCTGATTGCGGCGTTATTTCAATGAAATCAATCGGCTAGAGACTATGTAAAATTCAGTCAATTTGGCTGAATAAGTCATGGGAGGCGCTCTTATCGCCCGCCGATGCCCAGCTTTTATGCCGTTTTTACCAGCAAATGTCCATATATTTTCGCGTCCTTGATCCAGTACAGCGGTATCCACAGGCGAGGATACTGGGCGGCATGCTGACGGCGACAGGAGAAATTGCATCCCGGCGCGCTTAAACGGGCGCAGCAATGATCCCGGCCGTCACCTGCCAAATTTCTTGATTTAGCCCTCGGGATCGGTCACGGCTGGTCGCAAATCGGGATCGGCTTGGCAGGCGGTGCCGGATGGTCCTTCTTGTACTGGACGATGATTGGCTCGAGGCTTTCCTTGGGCCAGAACTTGGGCGTGCCGATCTCCTTCAGGCAGGAGTCGTTCCAATACAGTCCGGATTGGGCCGGAGAGCGCCCCGCCGCAACGGTCTTGGCGATCGCCTTGATGTCCGAGGACTCCGGATAGATGTAAAGTGTGGTCGGATTGTCCTTCACCATGGAGATAATCTGATTGGCATCCGATGCTGCCCAGCTTGTGCAGCCGTCGCTGCGGCCGCCGGCATATTCCACCAGCTTTCCGAGCGGAACATAGCCGTCGCGGTTGGCATAGGGGCTCTGCGGATCCTTCTTCATGCAGATGCCCGCAACCTTGGCGGCGGCATGTCCGCCGATCGCCCGCTGCCGTGCATTAGCGGTATCGCCTTCACCATCGAATTGGAGGAACGTTCGGAGGTAGGCGGCTTCCTTCGTCTGTGAGAGACGATAGTAGCCCTTGAAGGTCGTCTTCGTCTCCTCCGTCACATAGGAACCGCCCGTCGTCAGGTTCGAGTCCATCGCATTGCCGAAGTTCTTGGCGCACATGCGTCCATTGCCGAAATCTGCGACGCCCTTGAGATCGCGGCCGCTGCCGTGGCCGGATGAAACGACACGGAAGGTCTGTGTCGCCTCGCAGACGATATAGAAGCGGCCAGCGGACTTGCCATCATTTGGAGTGTTTGGACGGGTTGCGTCCATGGCGAAATAGCAGGGATTTTTGACCGTGCCTTCGCTCACTTTTCGCATGTAGAGCGCGCGTGCTCTTTGCAGGACTGGTTGGGCTATCTGTCCGTCGCCAGTACCGACATAGGCTCCGAGCCAAGCCGGAATATCCGGCTGCCGGGCGGCTGCCAGGGATTGCGATATTGCGGGAATGACGAGAGCGAGGGAGCAAAGGCTGAGCATCTGGGGGACGCTTCGAAGGGCATATCTCAACCGCACGGAATTAGTTCTCCTATCAAATATCCTGGGTCCGCATGCGCCGCTGCCGTCAAAAGCAATGTTGACAGCCTGCCTGCCCCACAAGCTCGCCTGCCACACGCTTAGACCCAGAATTCATATTTGTGCGCTGCTTTGCTGAACGAGACCCTAACAGATGCGGGAAATCCTGGCTGACAAGGAAAATCGCTCGCCTGCCATTGATTGGCTCCATCCGTTTTGCGCCAGCATTCTTCAGCGATCACGGCGCAAATATGGCAGACTTCAGGCGACGAGGGCGCCAAGAATGCCTTATATGCGCTTACGTCGCGTCATCAGGCCGACAAGGTGGGTGGCCACTTATTGCGACGGTAGACGTGGAGCAGGGAAGTCCAGCACTTGGCTGGTATAGCTTTCGATCAATGCGCTGAACGGTGTTCCATCCGGCAGTTTCAGCACGGCATGATGTTCGAGAAGAAAGGAAGGCAGGGCGAGAGATCCGCTCCCGGATGGCGGCAGATCGGCGCCGGCGTCCCATCCTTGCGGGAGAGGCGACCAGAGCAGCTTTGCCGACAGGTTCGTGCGGGTGAAATTGAGGGCCTGAACCGCACGGCCGAACGCGATGTCGCTCGTATCAAGCGACTTGTTCATCTCGGCCGTGAGTTTTGCCGGCACGTACCAATTGTCCGCCTCAGACAGGATACGGTCTCCGCAAGCCAGGCGAACGCGACGATAGGCGACAGGCTCGTCAGGTCCGACCGCCAGCAGCTTCCGGATTGAATCATCGGCCGGCTTGTCCTGACCGCGCACGCGCTGCGCAACGATTTTCGAGCCTTCCGGCGCAAGCTTATGCGCAGCACACCAGCGGTCGAGCGTCAGCGTAGCGCTGGCATTGCTGAGGAGATCGGCATTCAGTGTCTGGAGGATCGCCAGTGCTTCCAGACGCGAGGTCGGCGTGTCGGGCCATTGAGAGGCAGCCGACATTTCCTGCGCCGTCGCCGTCTGCGCGCCAAGCGCGATGGCGACCGAGCTGCTGAGGGCAATCATGCGGACGAAGGACAGGGGCTTTGATGGCATGCGATGAAATCCTCTGCACAGATGATCTTACAGGCCGGAACCTAATGGCTGAGAAATGCGCCGCTGGCATAGATGGCAGGCTTGCCGCTATTGGCAAGACCTGAAAAGGCTGTTGCGGACAAGCGCGGCAACTGGCCGCAAAATCATCCGCTGTCTTCCTCACCGTGCAAGGTGCCTACGATCCGATTGCATTCAGGCCAATGAAGGCCAATTGGATGAGACCGGCCGTGGCGACGAAGGCTAGCGCGGAGACGAACAGCGCCCCTAGGATCAGCAATCCGTCCCGTGCCATCAGGGCGACCGAGATCGCCACGAGGGCAACGACCGGCATATAGTTGCCAAGCGGGATCGGAAGGACAATGGCAATCGCCAGCAGCAGGATCGGAAAGGACAGCAGCCATTGCATGGTGCCGCCCGTGAAAGCGCCCAGACGGCCCGGGCGAACGACGGTTTCTACCCTGGCGAGGATCGGCGCGCTATAGCGCACGACGAGCTCCACGACTGCCGGCGAAAGCCGGCGCCGGTTGAGAAAGGCGGGGAGCCATATCGTCCGCCGGCCCATCGCGATCTGTGCAGCCACCAGAGCGAGAGCGCTTCCGAAAACGACGCCGAACGGTCCGGGTATCGGGATCAGCGCGGGCAGCGACAGAAAGAGGATGGTAAAGGCCATGCTGGTATGCCCGAGGCCGCAGAGCACCTCGCCGATGGAGATGCCACCCTGCTCATGGGCGAGCCTGGCGAGATGGTGCAGGCGAGTGGACGCCCTGTCATCATGCTCAGCCGTGCCGGCAGCCTGTTCTGTCATCGGACATCACCGGATGAGGTCACCGGAATTTCGTGCTTGCACAAAGTGTCAGGCTTCATCGGTACCTTCGCTCTTTCCTTGGATAAGCTTGATGACAGGCGCGCAGTCCGGATTGCTTTTGTCGAGCAGATCGGCAGGGCTGCTCCAGCCGGTCGACAGGCCGATGACGGTGGAAATCGTCCAGAAAGTGTCTTCGGAGGCGCGTTGTGCCAGCGCCGGGACCTCGGACGAGAGACATGCCTGCGATTGCCTGATGATCTCGACGGGCTGGCCGGCGGCAACGGCGTGCCGCTCGATTTCGGCTTGAAGCGGACCAAGGGCGAAAGTTGCAAAAAGAGCTGCGAGGAGATTGGAGATCATGTCTGTACCTTATCGGAAATCCGTTTGAAGCGGGGAGGGAAGTGCCCCGGAGTGGGACACCTCGCGGTATCAGGCGCTTTCGGTCTTGTTGCGTGTCTTCAGCAGGCTCCAGCCGACGCCGCTTGCGATGATGGCGAAGGTGATGCCGAGCGAGAGGGCCGCCGGGAATTTTTCCAGGCCCAGCATATCGGCGACGAAGATCTTCGAACCGATGAAGACGAGCACGATGGCAAGCGCCGGCTTCAGATACTGGAAGCGGTGGATCATGGCGGCGAGTGCGAAGTAGAGGGCGCGCAGGCCGAGGATCGCGAAGATGTTCGACGTATAGACGATGAAGGGGTCAGTCGTGATGGCGAAGATCGCAGGGACCGAATCCACGGCAAAGATCACGTCGGCGACTTCGATCAGCACGAGTGCCATGAAAAGCGGCGTGATGAACCAGACCATTTTTCCGTTCTGCGGATGCGGCTGCTTGACGAAGAAGTGCTCGCCGTGATGATGGTCGGTGACGTTGAAGCGGCTGCGCATGAAGCGCACCAGCGGGTTCTTCGACACATCGGGCTCGGAATCCTTCACGACCAGCATCTTGATGCCGGTGATGATGAGGAAGGCGGCGAAAACATAGAGCAGCCAGGAGAACTCGGCGACCAGCGTCGCGCCGACACCGATCATGATCGCGCGCAGCACGATAACGCCGAGAATGCCCCAGAAGAGCACGCGGTGCTGATAGAGACGAGGCACGGCGAAGAAGGCGAAGATGAGAGCGATGACGAAGACGTTGTCGAGAGCCAGCGTCTTTTCGACGACGAAGCCCGTCATATAGGCCAGGCCGGAATCGGCACCGAGATACCACCATACCCAGCCGCCGAAGGCGAGGCCGAGCGTGATGTAAAGGACGGAGAGCTTGATGCTCTCGCCGACGCCGATCTCCTTGTTTTCCTTATGCAGGACACCGAGATCGAAGGAGAGAATGGCGATGACGAGCGCAAGGAAGCTCGCCCACATCCAGAGCGGCTTTCCCAGCCACTCCACGAAGAGCAAAGACGTTTCCATGACGGAAAACCCCTGTCGGCGCGGTGTCGGAAAGGTCCGACATCGCGAGAGCGCCGACGGCTCTCACCAGAGGGGCCCGGACCAGCGGGTTGGCCAATAGCTGGGAAGCCGGCGTTTGCCTTTCAAGGGCTCGTGTGCATTTTGCAAAGACGGCAACGTCTCGTATCCGTCTAGATGTTGGTCCGACCGATATGGATGCCGTAAACGCTTGCCCTTTCCTGCGCAACGAAATCAGCCAGCGCGGGAGGAATTTCGACCTGGGCGCTATGCCGCGCGAGGACATGGAAGCTTTTCGGAAGACAGGTTGCGATACGGTCGATGATCGTTTCATAATCGACGATCAATATCTCCCGTCCGGCCATAAGGTCGAACAGCAGCGGATCGTCGATGACGTGCTTATTTTCACAAAACCAGTAAGAGGAGATCGTCAGGTCGGGAAGATAGTCTATCTGCGCCGGCAGGTTTCGTTGCTCGAACTGAAAACGTCCAGATAGCCCAGCCGCTGACATCAATTCCCTGGCGAGAGAGAGCTGATGTTCGGATATATCCAGCCCGTGAAGCTCCAGCTCGGGATTGTCGGCGAGATAGGCAAAGGCAAGGCTGAAGGCGCCGGAGCCGCAGCCGAGATCGCATACCCTTCTATATTTGTGGATCGTTGCTTCGAGGCTGGTGAGTGCCTGCAGGCACTTCAGTGAATTTCGCATGCCGAATGCACGGGTGAAGGCATCGGCGGAACGACTATAGTCGAATATCTCGATCTGACGCCTGCTTTCGACAGCATTGCGCAAGGCAATGGAATCGTTGCTGGGATGGTATAGATGATTACATCTGAGCAGGACTTCAGCAAATTCTTCGAAATACCGCGTTTGTACGTCCGTGCCGGTCATGCAACCTGTCCTCGCCAAGGATATTGTCTTTGGCGTGATTGGAAAGGCTGCATGCGCCGAAAGCAAGCCCTCAAAACTTGCGCTTGATGCCCGATAGGGCAGGGTCGCGTGGCTACGATCATCGAACGCCGGCGCCATGTCAGCCTTGCGGCGGGGAGATCGGAAATCCTTCGAAGGTCTTGAGGGTATCGAGGACGATCGCCGTCTTCACGTGCTGAACGGATTCATGCGGCAGCAGCACATCGTTGACGAAACGGGAGAGATCGGTAAGCCCGCGGGTGGCGACCTTCAGGTGATAGTCCATTTCGCCTGTCAGTGCATAGGCTTCCAGCACCTCCGGCAGACCGTTGATAAGCTGCGAAAACCGGCGGGCATTATCCCTGTTGTGGGTGGCAAGCGTTACCGAAATGACGACGAGCATGTCCAGCCCCAGCTTCTGCCGGTCGAGATTGGCCTGGTAGCTACGAATATAGCCTTCCGCCTCCAGCCTTGTGCGTCGCCTCGAGCACTGCGACGGCGAAAGCGCAATGCGCTCGCCGAGCTCGTTGTTCGTCAATCTGCCGTCCTTCTGAAGCTCCTCCAGCAGGCGCAGATCCAATTTGTCGAGCTGTTCATCCATTGCGCAAAACTCTCAGAATCCTCACGAAGCGTGCGTAGTATTCGCTTATCTTATGAGGATGGCAAGTTTTGACATCATGAATTTCGGTCTAGCTTGCATGGCGAGGGTCGCGCGGATTGTGTCGAATTGAAAGGAAGGTCCGTACGTTCGACCGGCATTTTAGATGCGGAACATACAATCAACCTTACTTACTGATCATCGTTTTGGAATTAGCGGTTGAGAAAGTTGACCTCATTTTACATGATTGTCATCTGGCTTTTATAAGTGGGAGGCGGGAAGCAACCAAACGCAGGGGGTATAAATGCGTAAACTTCTTCTCGCCATGATGTCTGCGACCGTAATGTCCGGCGCAGCCCATGCAGCGACAGTCTATCCGTTGGACCGGGCAACGGTACTCGCCGGCTCACCGTTCGATTTCAAGGTGGAATTCAGCAAGGTCGTCAAGCCGGAAGACGTGAAGGTCACGGTCAACGGCGAAAGCTACGATGCCGTTTTCGGCAAGGCGGCTGATTTCGTCGCCGAAGAAAAGGGTGCCGAAGACAAGGTTCTCGGATCGGCCCTGATCCTGCGCGGCGTCAAGCTCGCAAAGCCTGGCCAGTACAAGGTCGAGGTTTCGGCCGGCGACGAGAAGAAGTCCGTCAACTGGGATGTCTACGGCACGTCGGCCACGCCGAAGGCCAAGAACATCATCTTCCTGCTCGGCGACGGTCTCTCGGTTGCGCATCGCACCGGCGCCCGCATCATGTCCAAGGGCATGACCGAAGGCAAGGCCAATGGCCGTCTCGCAATGGACGATATCCCGCCGGTCGCCTTCATCGGCACATCCTCGACCTCGGCCATCGCCACCGACAGCGCCAACACCATGTCGGCCTACATGACCGGCCACAAGTCTGCGGTCAACGCGCTCGGCGTCTATGCTGACCGCACGCCGGCAAGCCTGGACGACCCGAAGGTCGAAACGATCGGCGAGGCCCTGCGCCGCACCGGCAAGAAGTCGCTCGGCATCGTGACCACGGCCGAAGTCGAAGACGCGACGCCGGCAGCGCTCGTTTCTCACACCCGCAAGCGCGGCGACAAGGCCGAGATCGTCGGCATGATGTACGATGTCAAGCCGGATGTGCTGCTCGGCGGCGGCTCGGCCTATTTCCTGTCGAAGAGCGTTCCGGGCTCCAAGCGCAAGGACGACAAGGACTATATCGCGCTCTTCAAGGACGCCGGCTATGCCGTTGCCACCGACAAGAACGAACTGGCGGCCGCTGCCGGCTCGAACCAGGACAAGCTGCTCGGTCTTTTCCATACCGGCAACCTCGACGTCACGCTCGACCGCGAGTTCCTGAAGAAGGGCACCGTCGACAAGTTCCCGAACCAGCCGGGCCTGGTCGACATGACCAAGGTCGCGCTCGACAAGCTTGCCAAGAACCCGGAAGGCTTCTTCCTCGTGGTCGAGGGCGCCTCCATCGACAAGATGAGCCACCCGCTCGACTGGGACCGCGCTCTGGTCGAAACCATCGAGTTCGACAAGGCCGTTGCCGTCGCCCGTGAATTCCAGGCCAAGAACCCGGATACGCTTGTTGTCGTCACCGGTGACCACACGCATGGCGTCTCGATCATCGGCACCGTCGATGACGAAAAGAAGGGCACCGAGATGCGTGAAAAGGTCGGTACCTACGCGGCCGCCGGCTTCCCGAACTATGAAGACAAGGACGGCGACGGCTATCCGGACCGTGTCGACGTTTCGCGTCGTCTGTTCATCGCCGCCAACAACGGTCCCGACCATTACGAGACCTTCCGTCCGAAGCTCGACGGTCCTTTCGTTCCGGCGATCCAGAACGAGAAGAAGGAATATGTTGCCAACGAAGCCTACAAGGACGTGCCCGGTGCCGTCTTCGTGCAGGGCAACATTCCGCGGGACGAGGACAGCGGTGTCCACGCAGTCGATGATGTCGTGCTGCAGGCCGCTGGCCCCGGTGCCGAAGGCTTCCGTGGCTACATGGAACAGAGCGACGTCTATCGTGTGCTGGCCGATACTTTCGCGTTCGGCACAGAGAAGATGTAAGTCGTTAGAGACGGTGTGACCAAGGACAGGCGGTGTCAAAGCCGCCTGTCTTCTCATCTTTCATAGGGGTATGCGATGTCCGGGGACAGGATCGCCACCATCAATCGTCGAGGCTTTCTGGCCGCTGCCGCGGCTTTGCCTGTCATGGGCATTGCGGCACGTGCGAATGCCTCCGAGACGCTGGGCTTCGGCGAGCTCTACAAGAGTTTCGGCCCGCTCGGGCTCGAATTTTCCGACAAGGTGAAACAGCTGAGCGGCAAGGAAGTGGCCATCAACGGCTTCATGGCGCCGCCCTTGAAGGCGGAGGCGGCCTTCTTCGTGCTCACGGAAATCCCGATGTCGCTCTGCCCGTTCTGCTCGTCCGATGCCGACTGGCCCGACAATATCATGGTCGTCTATCTCTCCTCCAAGCAGACATTCGTGCAGTACAATGCGCCGATCAAGGCGCGCGGCGTGCTGGAATTCGGCTCCTGGACCGATCCGGAAACCGGCTTCATCAGCCAGTTGCGTCTCCGCGACGCCTCGTTCAGGACTGTCTGAGCACATGCTTGCACTTGATATCTCCGGTCTTGAAATGCAGTTTCCCGGCTTGGCCGCGCCGGTGCTCGCCATCGACCGGTTCCATCTGCCGGCGGGCGGCAGGCTTGCGATCACCGGTGCCTCCGGTTCCGGCAAGAGCACCTTCGTCAATGCCATTACCGGGTTGGAAGATGTGGGGAATGGCAGCGTCTCCTGGAGCGGCACGGAGATCACCCGCCTGTCATCCGGCCGCCGCGATGCTTTCCGCGCCCGCAATATCGGCCTCGTCATGCAGGATTTTCACCTCTTTCCCGGCCTGTCCGCCTTCGAGAATGTCGTGCTGCCGATCAAGCTGGCGCGGCGTCTTTCAGCCAAGGAACGGGAGCGCGCGCTTTATCTATTGTCCGTGACCGGCATTGCCCGCCCGCAGCAGAAGATCGAGACCTTGTCGCGCGGCGAGATGCAGCGCGTTGCCGTTGCCCGCGCATTGCTGTCGCGTCCCGGCGTCATCGTCGCAGACGAGCCGACGGCGAGCCTCGATCGTCGGGCAGGCAATGAGGTTGCGGAGCTTCTGCTGCAGCTTTCGGCCGAAGAGGGGACGACGCTTGTCGTCGTCACGCATGATGCCGCACTCGCCGAGCGCCTTGGCCGCCGCATCAGTCTGGCAAACGGGCGGATCGAGGAAGACAGCCAAGAGGTTGCTGCGCAATGATCACCTTCATCCTTGCCGACCTCAGACGCTTCTGGAGCGGTGCGCTGGCCGTCGTGGTGCTGATTGCCCTGTCGGTCGCGCTGAGCGTCACCGTTACCTTGCAGGAGCGGGCCGTCCGGCTCGGTAGCGCCCGCGCCGCCGAGAAATTCGATCTGCTCGTCGGAGCCGCCGGCAGCGAGACGCAGCTGGCGCTTTCAGCCGTCTTCCTGCAGCCGGCGCCGTTGCCGCTGATGGAGGGTGCCGTTCTTTCCCATCTCGCCAATGATCCCCGCGTGGAACTGGCGGCACCGGTCGGCTTCGGCGATTCTGCCTACGGGTACCCTATCGTCGGCACGACCACGAGCCTCATTTCGTCCCTCTCGCCATCGCTGTCGCAGGGGGCGATGTTCTCGCGCTTCGGCGAAGCGGTGGTCGGTTCCGATGTCGCCTTGTCGGCCGGTGCCGAGATCAAGCCGATGCATGGCACGGCCGAGACCGGCGGCGAAACCCATACGGCCATTGCCTATAAGGTCACCGGCCGCATGGTGCCGACGGGAACAGCCTGGGATCGCGCGATCCTGGTGCCGATCCGTGCCGTCTGGCAGTTGCACGGCATGCATGGCGCGGACCATCACGACCACGATGGCGACGAAGCCAATGTGCGTGGCGCAGCGGAGACACATCAGCATGCCGACGGCCGCGAAGAGGGCCATGAGCACGGCCACGTCGATGCCGATGCGCCGATCGATGAGCATTTCGATGCGCAGACGCCCGGTGTTCCGGCTGTTCTCGTCAAGCCGAAGACGATTGCCGATGCCTACCGTCTCAGGCAGGAATATCGAACCGGAACGACGCTCGGCATTTTCCCGGCCGAGGTGCTGACCAGGCTTTATGCGACACTCGGCGATGCCCGCAGCCTGCTGCTGGCGATCGCGCTCGGCACGCAGGCGATCGTGATTGCCGCGATCGTGCTGGTAACCATCATGCATGTCGGTTCGCGCCGCCGGCAGATCGGCGCCCTGCGGGCGCTTGGAACACCGGTCCGCTCGATCGTCGCGCTCGTCTGGGGCGAGCTCTTCGTCCTGTTCGCCGCCGGCATCCTGCTCGGCATTACGCTCGGCTATGCCGCAGCGCTGGTTATCTCTGCCAGACTGGCGGCAGCGACCGCCGTGCGCCTGCCCGTCGGCTTTTCTTTCGATGATCTCTGGCTTGTCGGAGGCTTTGCCGGGGTTGCCGCGATCATCTCCATCGTGCCGGCGTTCAGTGCGCTACGCTCCAGCCCGGCGGCCGCGCTACGGGCCTGATGTGGTGCTCGCAAAAGTCGATCTAAAACTGGATTGCAAAACTCCGCTTTATTGATTAAAGCCATCTCGCGCATCTGATGGAGGATCCCGCGATGGCGAACAGCGCCCGTAAAATCGCTTCTGTTTTTGGTTTGCTCGCCGTGCTGGCAACAAGTTCCGCCCTGGCGGAAGACGCGAAAACCGTTTCCGTGACGGATGACCGCGGCGTCAAGGTCGAGGTACCCACGCAGCCGAAGCGCATTGCCGCGATCTCCTATTTTGCCGATGACGTCGCGCTCGCCCTTGGCATCAAGCCTGTCGCCAGCACCTACATGACGCAGGGCCGGCAGCCGGACTTTCTTCTCGGCCTGACCGCGCAGATGGCGCAGATCGGCCAGCGCGCCAAGCCCAATCTGGAGCTGCTGTCGCAGGCCAAGCCCGATCTCATCGTCGCGATCCGCCGTTACACGGTCGGCAATGCGCCGCAGCTGGAAAAGATCGCGCCCTACCTCGCCTACAACATGGAACTGCTGACCGAGAGCGATCAGGAAATCGCCGAATTCTCGAAGATCCTCGGCAAGCCCGAACGTGGTCTGCAGCTCAATGCAGATTTCCACAAGCACCTCGATGAGATCGCCGCCAAGGCGCCGAAGAACGTCCATCCGCGCTTTGCGATCATGTGGGGCGGCGCGACACCTTTCGCCTTCCACACGGAAAACACGGCCGCCTCGATCGTTGCGGCCATCGGCGGTGACAATATCGCCGGACCCAAGACGCCGGGTGGCCCCTTCGGCATCGATCTGAGCCTGGAAACCATGCTCGAGAAGGATCCCGAAGTCCTCTTTATCTACGACTCTGGCCCGGATCGGCCGCAGGAAAACAACCCGATCTGGCAGGAACTGACCGCCGTCAAGAACAAGCGGGTATTCTACGTTGGCGACCAGTGGGTGGAGACCAATGGTCCGATCGCGCGCGAGATCGTGCTGCGCGAAGCCGCGCACTACCTCTATCCGGATGCTTTCCCGGCCGTCGATGTGAGGGCGGAAGCCGCCAAGATCATTCCCGCAGATATTCAGAAGTAAAATGCTTCGGGCCGTGGCCACGATGGATGCGCGCAGATCACTGGCGGTGATCGCACTCCTCGTTGCCGCGACCCTGCTGGTCGTCTTCATCGGCCTGTTGCCCGGTGCGAAGGTCTTGACGATTGCGGACGCCAGCCGCGCCCTCTTTGCGCCGGACGGCAAGATCGATTCCATCCTGGTCTGGACGCTGCGTTTGCCGCGAAGTCTTGCGGCGGCGCTTGCCGGTGCCGGGCTCGCGGTCTCCGGCTATCTCCTGCAGACACTGACGCGAAACCCGCTCGCCGATCCCGGAATTACCGGCGTCACCGCCGGCGCGATCACGCCGATCGTTTGCTGTTTCGTTTTCTTCCCCTGGCTCTCGTCCGCCTTCTATCCCTTCGTCGGCCTTGCGGGTGGTTTGGCGGCAGCGGCCGTCACCTTCTGGGTCTCGAAAGGCGGGCAGGGGCGGCCGCTGCATCTGGCACTCGGCGGCGTCAGCGTCTCGCTGTTTCTTGGTGCGATCACGATCTACGTGCTGCTTCTGACCGGGCCGCAATCGACGTCGCTTCTGTTCTGGCTCTCCGGCGGTTTTCAGGGACGCTCCTGGTCTCATCTGACCTATATGCTCCCCTGGGTCGTTGTCGGCGTTGCAGGCGCATTGGCGCTCCATCGCGTGATCGGCATGTTCGCACTCAGCGATCATGCGGCCGCGGGCATGGGCGTGCAGCTCAATCTCTGGAAGCCCGTGCTGCTGGTACTCGGCGTCTGTCCCGTCGCCGGCGTCGCCCCGATTGCGGGGCCGGTCGCCTTCGTCGGGCTTGCAGCGCCGCATATCGCGCGGTTGCTGAGGCCGCGCGGCGCGGCTTGGGAAATCATGCTTTGTGCCGCCATCGGTGCCCTGATCGTGACGGTTTCCGATCTCATTGCCCGCACGGTCGCCATTCCGAAGGAACTTCCCGTCGGTATCATCACGGCATTGATCGGCGGACCGGTCTTTATTTATCTCATCCAGCGTGGCCGCCTGCAATTTCGAGGGCATAGCCTATGATTGTGGACACGCCCGTCACCCATCTGCCGCGAAGAGGCATGCTGCCGATTGTCATCTTCATCGCGCTTCTGTCGCTGGTTGCCGCGACATTCCTCGGTGTGGTCGATCTGCCGGCGGCGGATGTGTTTGCTGTATTGAGCGGCAAGGGTTCGCCCGAGGCACAGTCGATCATTCTCGATATCCGGCTGCCGCGCATCGTCACCGGTATCCTTGCCGGCATTCAGTTCGGCGTCGCCGGCCTGCTCCTGCAGACGATCACGCGAAATCCGCTCGCAGATCCCTCCCTGATGGGGGTGTCGCAGGGCGCGACGCTGACCGTCACGCTGTTCCTGCTCTTCACGGTCTATATCTTCAATCCGGGCGACAATACGGTGGCGGAGCTGCCGATCGCCTGGCTTCCGGTCGCAGGTCTTGCGGGCGGAATGCTCGCCGGCGGCATCATCTACCTGCTCGCCTTCCGGCTTGAGCTCAGTCCGCTGCGGATCACGCTCTGCGGTGTCGCCATAGGCGCTGTCCTGCATGCGCTCGCGGTCGGCCTGATTGCCGGCTGGGGATCGGCGCGCATCGAGATCATTCTCGAATGGCTTTCGGGCAGCCTCTATGCGCGCACCTGGGACCATGCGCTGTTTCTTCTGCCGTTCACGATCGCAGGCCTCCTCATCCTGCCGGTGATCTACCGGCCCGTGGTCATGCTGCAATTCGATGCGCAGGTCGCCCGCTCGTTCGGGCTTGCCTATCGCAGGCAATTTTCCGTTGTCCTTTTAGTTTCCTGCGCTCTTGCGGCAAGCGCGGTTGGCGCCGTCGGTCCGATCGTTTTCGTCGGACTGGTCGTTCCGCATCTCGCCCGCTTCCTCGCCGGCCGGCACTTCCCCCTGGTTCTGCCTCTGACAGTCGTTCTCGGCGCGGTCTTCGTCACCCTGGGCGACCTTATCGGCCGTCTGGTCGGGCGCGCCGAGGAGGTGCCGATCGGGGTAGTCACCGCGATTGTCGGCGTGCCGGTGCTGCTTATCCTTTTGAGAAAAATTCCCTGAGATCGCCCATGCCGCTGTCCTGTTCGCAACTCTCTGTCTTCTATGGTCGACGCAAGGCGCTGGACGGCTTCGGGCTTGCCATGCGGAAGGGCGAGATCCGGGCGCTGATCGGCCCGAATGGATCAGGCAAGAGCACGGCCTTGCAGGCGCTTGCCGGCCTGATTGCCCCGGCGGAGGGCCAGGTGACGATCGAGGATATCCCGGTCGCGACCATGTCGCGGCGTACGATCGCCAAGAAGCTTGCCTTCCTGCCGCAGCAGCCGTCGGCACCGGATGAGATGACGATCGCGCAGCTGGTACGGCAGGGGCGTTTCGCCCATGTCGGGCTTTTCCGCAGCTACGATCGCAGGGACGAGGAGGCGATCGAATGGGCGCTGGAAAGCACCGGGCTTTCGAGCCTTGCCGACCGCACCCTGAAGGAACTCTCCGGCGGCGAGCGGCAGCGGGCCTGGATATCGGCAGCACTTGCGCAGGAGGCCGGCATATTGCTGCTGGATGAGCCGACCTCGTTCCTCGATATCGGCTATCAGGTCGAGGTGCTGGATCTTGTCCATCGCCTCAGCCGCGAGAGGGGCGTCACCATCATCATGGCGATCCACGACATCAATCAGGCGATTGCCGTCAGCGACCGTATCTCACTGCTGGAAAAAGGCGAACTGCGCTTCGACGGCGAACCGAGGGCGCTCGCCGAAAGCGGGCTGATCGAGAAGACCTTCCGGGTGAAAGGGCGGTTCGTCCAGGTGAGCCCCGACGCGCCGCCGCATTTCGATGTCGAGCTGGCGCGGCTTAGCCATTGAGGGGCTTGACGAGCCGGAAGACGATTTTCGTCTGCGTGTAATAGTCGAGCGCATCGGCGAAGTCAGGTGTCCAGCCATCCTCGACGAAGGGGATGAAGCCGTCATATTCCAGCTTGCGGCCGGAGACTGTGAAGCCTGTCTTGGCAAAAGCGCGTCCGTAATCCGAAATCGAACGATCCTGAACGACGGTGTTGGTACGCTTGGCGACGAGATCGCGCCACTTCGGCCAGAGCGGATTGTCCGTATGGCAGCCGGTGACGGCATAATAGACGCCGCCGGGCTTCAATGCCTTCCAGATATCCGCAGCATGGGCATGGATATCCTCGATGAGATAGATGACCTCGTGGCTGATCGCGAGATCGAACTCTTCGACCCAGCCTTCGAGCGTGCCGCTCACCGCATGCTGGACCGGCAGGTTGCCCTTGAAGGCTTCGGCCTTGGCGATCGACTGTTCGGCGATGTCGATGCCCAGCGCCTTGCGGAACGGCCTGATGGCATAGAGATGACGCAGCAGGCCGCCTTGATTGCAGCCGAAGTCGACCACGCTCTTGGCGGACAGATCGCGTTCGACGATCAGGTCGATCAGATGTCTCCAGATCGGCGCATGCCCATCCGCCATCCTGTCTTCCGCATCCGGATCGACATACCAGGTGGCGATCGTCTTCTGACCTTCTTGGTTCATCGGTTTTCTCTCCAGGCTATTCAAACGTGCCTGTCTTTAGGCCGGACTTCGGCCCATGGCTAGGTTTTGAAATCCAAAAGCCGTGCGGACAGAAGTTTTTATCTGCGGCGCTTACGCGGAGAGCAAAGATTCTGCAGTCAATGCAGGCGCTGGCCGTTCGTTGGATCGAACAGATGCGCCTTTGCCGGATCGATCCTGAGCTGGATCGGCTGGCCGGGAGACACCGAGGGACGGTCCCTGATGGCAGCCACGATCGATTGGGCGCCGGCCTGCAATTGCAGATGTGTGTCCGAGCCGGTCGGTTCGATGATGATGACCTTGGCCCGCACGCCATCCGTATCGACAGCGATATGTTCCGGGCGGATGCCGAGCTGGACGGACCGGCCGAGATGGCGGCGGGCGCTTTCCGGCAGCGGCCAATGCAGATCTTCCGCATCCTGCAATTCCAAGGTCCCATTCCGGTCGGCAACGATGCCATCGATGAAATTCATCGACGGTGATCCGATGAAGCCGGCGACGAAGCTGTTGGCCGGCGCGTCGTAGATTTCGAGGGGAGAGCCGATTTGCTCTATATGGCCGCCGCGCATGACGACGATGCGGTCGGCCATGGTCATGGCTTCCATCTGGTCGTGCGTCACATAGACCATGGTGGTGCCGAGGCGCTGGTGGAGTGTCTTGATCTCGGTGCGCATCTGCACCCGCAGTTTTGCATCGAGATTGGAGAGCGGTTCGTCAAACAGGAAGACCGCGGGATTGCGGACGATGGCGCGCCCCATGGCGACGCGCTGGCGCTGGCCGCCCGACAATTGCCGGGGATAGCGATCGAGGAGAGCGGCGAGATCCAGGATCGCCGCGGCATCGTTGACCTTCTGCTCGATCTCCTGGCGGCTGCGGCGCGCAAGCTTCAGCGAAAAGGCCATGTTGTCGCGCACGGTCATGTGCGGATAAAGCGCGTAGGATTGGAACACCATGGCGATGTCGCGCTCGTTCGGTTCGAGATCGTTGACGATGCGGTCGCCGATTTCGATCTCGCCGTCGCTGATGCCTTCCAGCCCGGCGATCATGCGCAGCAGGGTGGATTTGCCACAGCCCGAAGGTCCGACAAGCACCACGAATTCTCCATCCTGTGCGGCGACGGATACGCCGTGCAGCACTTCGAGGGCACCGTAGCGTTTGATGGCGTTGCGAATGGTCAGTTTCGCCATGAATATCTCTCCCGAAATCGCGGCTGGCGCTTCAGCGACCGCCCATGCCCGCATTGAGGGCGATGCTGTTGTAGATGAGCTTCTGCAGGATGATCGCGAGGAAGATGCCTGGAAGCATGGAAAGGGTGGCGCCGGCCATCAGATAGTTCCACTGCGTGCCCTGTTGCGTCTGGAACAGGGTGAGGCCGACGGGCAGTGTGGCATTGTCGGCACCGGTCATGACGATCAGCGGCCAGAGGAAGTTGTTCCACTGCCCGATGAAGGTGAATAGCGACAGAAGCCCGATCGCCGGCATGGACAGCGGCACGATGATGCTGACGAGGATGCGCAGGCGCGATGCGCCGTCGATCCTTGCCGCCTCCTCGAGTTCCATGGGAATGGAGAGGAAGAACTGCCGCATCAGGAAGGCGCCGAAGGTGCCAAAGGAGATCGGCAGGATCACGCCGGGGAAGGTGTTGACGAGGCCGAGCTTGTTGACGATCAGAAACAGCGGAATGATGAGCATCAGCGGAGGCACCATCAGCGTGCCGATATAACCGAGCAGCAGCGTTTCGCGCGCCCTAAATTTCAGTCGGGCGAAGGCATAGCCGGAGAGGCAGGAGACGACGACGGTGATGGCCGTGACGCAAACGGCGATGACGGCGCTGTTGAGGAAGAAGCGGCCGAAGGGCAGCTGCGTCCAGGCGGCGGTAAAATTTCCCCATTCGAAGACTTGCGGAAGGATGCGCGCCGGTATTGCCGTCACTTCGGCATTCGATCGCACCGCATTCGATACCATCCAGAAGAAGGGAAAGAGAAAGGCGATTGCGACGAGCGTGATTGCTAGATGATTGATGATGTCGAGCACCAGCTTCCGGCGCGCTCTGCTTTCGGATCTAGGCGTCATAATGCACCCATTTGCGCTGGAACCAGAATTGCAGGGCCGTCAGCGCCATGATCAGCGCGAACATCACCCAGGCGATGGCAGAGGCGTAGCCCATCTGGAAGTTCTGAAAGCCGCGTTGATAGATGGCGTAGCCGAGCGTCGCGGTCGACGATCCCGGCCCGCCTTTCGTCATGACGTAGATCTGGTCGAAGACCTGTAGCGAGGTGATCGCGGTCATGACGGTGCCGAAGAACAGTGTCGGCGAAATCAGCGGCAGCCGGATTTTCCAGAAGCGGTCCCAGGCAGTCGCGCCATCGATGCGAGCGGCCTCCAGATAGGTGGCCGGTACCATGTCGAGAGCGGCATTGAAGAGAACCGTATTATAGCCGACGCCGGCCCAGATCGACGTTAGCACGACGGCCTGCATGGCGAGCGTGCGATCATTGAGTACACCCGAAAATGGCAGTGATAGCGAGGCCATCAGGCTGTCGAAAAGCCCGCCGCTCGTAAAGATCAGCATCCAGACCATGGCGACCGCAATCAACGGGGTGAATGTCGGCAGAAAGAAGATCACCCGGAACCAGCGCTGCCCGATCTTCAGGCTAGAAATCCACGTCGCCAACCCCAGCGAGATGATGATGTTCAGCACGAGATATTCGACGGTGAAGAAAAGGGTGTTGCGCAAGACCGTCCAGAATTGCGGATCGGTCGTAAACAGACGTGTGTAATTGGCAAAGCCGACGAAACGCGGCGTGCCGAGCAACTGCCAATTGGTGAAGCTGAGCGCGATCGACGCCAGGATCGGCAAGACGAGAAACAGGACGATGCCGATCAGCCCCGGCAGCAGGAAGAACAGGGCCGTCCATCCCTCGCCTCTGAACCATTTGCGCGATCGTGGCCTTGGTCTTGCGATCATGTCGGTGTGCTTGCCCAGCATCATGGGCCTCTCCTTTCCGGCAATGGCGCTGCGGTCGAGCGGGTGGGCTCGGCCGCAGGCCGACGAGGTGCCCCGGTCTATGGTAGCTGGCTCTGAATGTCGCTCAATACGCCTTCGGGTTTGGAGTCTCCCGTCAGCGCGAGCGGCACATATTGCATCACCAGATTTTCGAACTGGTTCCATTTCTCGTTGATGCGGAACGGCGTGGTGTGGGCGAACATATATTGCAGCGTGTCGCGGGTGCCGCTGACATTCTTGGCTGCGCCGTCATACCAGGCGGTCTGCTGCGCGAGCCGGGCCGGCAGCGCGCGTCCGGCCGCGCCGAGGATTTCGGCGGCCTTGGGGCCGGTCAGCACCTGCAGCGCCTTGAAGGCTGCATCCTTATGCTGGCTCGTGGCGGAAATGCCCCAGCCCGAGCCGGCCGTGATGAAGCGCGACGCGCCGTTGCCGCGCGGTAGTGGCGCAATGCCGATCTTGAAGTTGACATTGGCCTGCCCGGTAATCAGCGACCAGGGTCCGTCGATATACATGGCGACATTGCCCGAGGCGAAGCGGCCGCTTGCTGCCGAGGCATCGGCCGCGGAGGCAAAGACCGGCGAGAGCTTGTCCTTGGCGGTGAGATCGGCATATTTACTGAACGCATCGACAAAGCCGGCATTGGTGAGGTCGAACTCATTGTCGGCATTGAAATAATCAGCGCCGAGCGCGACGGGGCCGGCGATGAAATCGAAAGCCTGGGTGCCGTAGCCGTAGGTTCCGTCCTTGGTCAGCGCCTTGGCGTCGGCTTTGAAATCATCGAACGTCCAGTCCTTCGCGGGCTCCTTCAAGCCGGCGGCGGCGAACTTGTCGCGATTGTAGAAGACCATCCACGGGCCGACGTCGTAGGGCAATGCATAGAGTTTGCCGTCCTGCGAAAGGCCGGACATGATCGATGTCTCGAAGTCCGCCACCTTCACGTCGCTGCCTTTCACATAATCGTCGAGCGGTGTCAGGATAGAAGAGAAGTTCGGCAGGCGCATCGACTGCATCGAGACGATATCGGCGACCTGTCCCGATGCTGCCAGAACCGGCAGTCGTGTCCAATAATCCGTCCAGCCCGAAAGCTGCAGCTTGACCTTGATATCGGGATATTGCTTGTTGACGAGATCGGCCAACCGCTGCCACAGCTCGGCATCGTTCGGCTGACCCCACATCTGCCAGGTAAGGGTCACGGCGGCATCCTGCGCCTGCGCGCCGATGCCGGGTAGTGAAATCGCCGCAAGGGCGGCGGCAAATATCAATGAACGCTTCATGACGGTTCCTCCTCCTTAATGACTTTCGTTGCAGTGACGTTCATCACTATCCGGACGCTCCCCTCCGGCTTGGTCTTGCGGCTTGTTCACGCCGCGATCATCGCCTCCAGGTCGGCGATCAGGCCGATCAGTTCGGTTCGCTGACGCTGCCATGTGTCCGGCCCCTGTTCCGGCTCCAGAATGGCGGTCATCCGCTGGAGGAAGTCAGGCGGCAGCCGTTCGAGTTCGGCTGCCATCGGTAAATTCCAGCCGTCGCCCGGAAAATAGACCCGGTTGAAGGCGAAGACGGTTTGCAGGATGGCGTTGGCAAGCTTGCCTGTGAGACCGACGAGAAAGACGAGATCGCGGCGAACGACCTTGCTCTCATAGTGATAATCCCTGGCCCAATAGCGCAGGATTTCCATGTACTGGCTGAGCACGGAGGCCCTGAGTGCTTCCGGATATTGTGCCAGCTGCTGCCTCCAGCCGGTCAGCAAACCCCTGGGATCGGCGATGATCTGCTGGCTGGCAAGATCGGTCGGCAGGTGATAGCCCCAGATCGTCCATTCGAAGCTCTTTGGCACGACGACGCCGGCAAGCCAGGAATCCAGGTCGCGCTGGACGCCGGCATACCGCCGCATCCAGACGCCATCCATGCGGATGCCTTCGGCCTGCCAGCCTCGCAGCGCAGTATCGAAACGCCGCCACGCCGCAGTCTGCCGGACCTCCGGTCCCCGATAGGCGTCGGCATAGACCCTGAAGTCGAAATCCGATTGCGCATCCGACCACCCTTTGCCGCGCGATCCGGCAAGGGCAACGGCACCATTGCCGTCTTCTGCCAGATCGGCGATCAGGGGAGTCATTGCGGCAATGAGTTCGGCTTCGCGGCTCATGACGGCACAGGGCGGCTGGGCTTCGCTATCTCCCCTTAATCCTTGAGGATCAGTTCGACGACCGGAGTCACGACGTCAGGCTTGAGCACCGGCAGCTCCAGGGTCAAAATGCCTTCTCCGACGGCGACGCCGACATTGGAGTCGACTTCGGCATCCGGGTCGAGCCAATGAAGCTCGCTGGCATCGTGCAGGAACTGTGCATATTTGATCTTGCGACCCAGTCCTTCGATATGGATGTGACGGAAGGGCCAGGTCTGTATATGCAGGTAGAGCCGATTGCCCTTCTGTGTGAAGCGGCATCCGTTTGGCGCCTTGTAGGTCGAAGGTCCTGCACCATAGATCGCACGGCCGTTCAGCCGCAGCCATTCGCCATAGGTGTCGAGTGCCTTGATGGCGCGGGCGTCGAAGGTGCCGCGGCCGGTCGGGCCTACATTCATCAGCAAATTGCCGCCGAGCGAGACCGTGTCGACCAGGATATTGATGAGCTGGCCGGCATCCTTCCAGCTGGTCTCGTCGCGATAATAGCCCCAGGAGCCGCTGAAGGTGTGGCATGCTTCCCATCGTACCGGCAGGCCCGCAACGGTTGGTGCGACGCGCGGCGTATATTGCTCCGGCGTGACGAGCTCCGGCATGTGATCCGCATCGCGCGGCAGGTCGAGGCGGTCGCCGACGATGATGTCGGGCTGCAGCTGGCGTACCAGCTTCATCAGGTCATCGCTTTCCCAATCGGCACGGCCCTTGCCGGGCAGGCCCTTGTAGACGCGCCGGGGATAGCTGAAATCGAACCAGATCACGTCGATCTTGCCGAAGTTCGTCAGAAGCTCGGTCACCTGGTCGCGCATGTACTTCGCATAGCGGCTGACGTCGCGGCCCTCGTTGAGCTTGGCGGCGTCGGGATGGTTTCGCTGCGGATGATGCCCGTCGATCGGGAAGTCGGGATGATGCCAGTCGAGCAGCGAATAATAGAAGCCGACCTTGAGTCCTTCGGCGCGAAGCGCTTCGACATAGGGGCCGATCAGATCCTTGCCATAGGGTGTGTTGGTGACCTTGTAGTCGGTGACCTTGCTGTCCCACAGGCAGAAGCCTTCATGGTGCTTCGCGGTCAGAACCACATATTTCATGCCGGCCTCGCGAGCGCGGCGTGCCCATTCGCGGGCGTCGTAAAGGTCAGGGTCGAAATTGTCGAAATACTTCTGATAGGCCTCGGTGGTGAACTCCTCGCGGTTCTTCAGCCATTCGTGACGTGCGCCGAGGGCGTAAAGTCCGAAGTGGATGAACATGCCGAAACGGTCGTGTCCAAACCATGCCTTGCCGTCGGCCACATTCTGGCCGCCACTGATTGCTGCGTCGCTCACACTATCCTCCCAAGTGTTAAGGCTCAATCGAACCGGTTCGATTTGATAATTGATCCTCATGCCCGGTATGTCAAGCGCGCTGTTGAAATCTCTTTCCGCATATTGCTTCATGGCCCGCAAATGTTAGATTTGTGACAGAGATTCATTGAAGGGAGTTCCTTCGATCGGAAGGCTTGAGGCGATAGAAACGGTTCGAAAAATTCATGGCCACCATTCGTGACGTCGCCAAACTCGCTGACGTATCCGTTTCGACGGTGTCGCTGGCCTTGAGCAATCCGGCGCGCGTTAGCCAGAAAACGCTGGAGAGAATTCATCAGGCGATCGCCGCGGTCGGCTTCGTTGCCGACCCACTTGCCCAGAGCCTGGCGCGCGGGCGCAGCCGCATGATTGGCTTCATCGTCGGCAATGTCGGCAACCCGTTTTTCGGGGATATCCGGCGCGAGTTGGAAAATTATGCGCTGGACCATCAGCACTTCGTCGTCGTCACCGATTCCTCAGGCAAAACGGAGCGCGAGAGGGCGATGGTCGAGCATCTGATCGGCCTCAAGGCCGCCGGCCTGGCGCTCGCGCCGTCAGGTCATGACCAGGATTATATCGACTTCATTGCCGGCCTGAACCTGCCGATCATCTGTTTCGACCAGAAGGTTGCCGGCATCGAGCGCGATTTCGTCGGCTCCGACAACTATCTGGCCGGGGCGATGTTGACGGAACATCTCCTGCAGCTCGGCCACAGGCGCATCGCCGTCATCACCGGCCCGAGCCATATGCATACCGCGACGGAGAGATACCGCGGCTTTGCCGATACGATGGCCAATGCCGGCGTGGACATCAATCCGAATTTCGTCGTCGACGGCCAGTTCACGCGCACAGCCGGCTACGAGGCGGCCATGCGTTTGCTGATCCAGCCCGAACGCCCCACTGCGATCCTCGGCACCAATAACGCAGTTGCGCTCTCGGCGCTGCAAGCCATGCAGGAGCTGGGCTTCCGCTGTCCCGAAGACATCTCGCTCGCCATGATCGACAATGTGCAGTGGAGTTCGGTCATCACGCCGCGCATCACCATGGTGGTCCAGGATACGCTGGCGCTCGGCGGCATCATCGCAAGACGCCTGATGCACCGTATCACCAATCCGCAAGGTGCGGTCGAGCCGCCGCAGGATTTCGTGCTGACGCCGAAATTCGTTCCGGGCAATTCCTGCCGGAGAATTTAGAGCTCTGTACACCATGCATTGGGGCGCCGCAGGCGCTCTTGCGCTTTGGCGGCGGACGCTTTCGGGATTGTCTCAGAACTGGTTGCCGAAGCCGAACCGGAAGTTTTCCACCTTGTCGTAGTCCTGCTTGAGGAACGGCACGGCGTAGCTGAGATTGATCACCCCGAATGGCGACGCCCATGTCAGCCCGATGCCGGCAGATGCGCGGAGCGCTGATCCGTCGTGCAGGACATCTCCGTCGAGATTGGCATCGTTGCCATAGAGCGTTCCGGCATCCACGAAGACGGAACTGCGGAAGCCGAGATCCTGCGGCATGCCCGGCGTCGGCATGCTCGTCTCCACCGAGGCGGTGAAGTATTTCGTTCCGCCGAGCGGATCGCCATCGGATGTTCTCGGACCGATGCCCGCATCTTCAAAACCCCGGATCTCGCTGCCGCCGATCATGAACTGATCGAAGATGTTCAAATCCTGACCATTTGTCGACGTCATGTAGCCGGCCCCGACGGTTACTGAGCCGATGATATCCTGTGAGTCCGAAAGCGTGTGGTAGTAGCGCGCCTTGCCGCTGAGTTTGTAATAGTTCGAGTCGCCGCCGAGACCTGCGACTTCCTGCGTGACCTTGGCGATGAAGCCGTCACGCGGCAGGTTCTGATCGTCAAGGGTGTTGTAGGTGAAGGTCTGGGAAACGCTTGATTGCGTCCACGGACCGTTGTTGATCAGGTTCTGGTAAGGTGCGGAGAGATTGTCCTGCCAGTCGTTTTCACCAGTGTAGGTGATTTGTTTGTAGGTATAGCGAAGCGTCGTCGAAAAGTCTTCGGTGATCGGCGCTGTGATCCGCAGCGAGATACCTTCCTCGCCGTAGTCGTAGTAATCGTTGCTGGCGGTGATGCTCTTGAAAAGATCGAAGCCGGCGGCGAGGCGATCGCCGAGGAAATATGGCTCGGTGAAGGAAAGGGTGTAGGTTTGGCTCCCGTTGGTGCTCGCGCCTGCAGCGACCTTGATATACTGGCCGCGTCCGAGAAAATTCTTCTCCTCCACGGAAGCTTCCAGCAAAGGACCACCATTGACGCCGACAGCGTAGCCCCCGCCGATGCCGAAGGAGCCGGTTGGCTGGTCTTCGACATCGACGACGATGATGACCCGATCCGGAGCGCTGCCAGGACGTGTCGAGATCTTCACCGACGTGAAATAGCCGAGCGCGTCCAGGCGACGCTTGGCGCGCGTAATCATCTGCTCGTTAAAGGCGTCCCCTTCGTTGAGATCGAATTCACGCCGAATGACATAGTCCCTCGTTCGCGTGTTGCCGCGAATTTCGATGCGCTCCACATAGGCGCGTTCCCCCTGATCGACGATATATTCTATCGAGACGGAACGGTCTTCAGGGTTGCGATTGCCGCGTGGTGTCACCTTGGCAAATGGATAGCCGGCCGCCTCGATGCGTTTCGAAATCGCATCGATCGATTTCTGGATATCCTCGGCGTTATAGGTATCGCCTTTGTGCGTAATGACGAGGCTCTTCAGGTCGTCGGCATTGATACCCTGCACGGTTGATGTCACCGAAATATCGCCATAGCGATATTTCTCACCTTCATCGACAACGAAGCTGACGTCGTAGCTGTTCGTCGTGCTGTCGAAGGTTGCGCTATCGGACACCAGCCTGAAGTCGACAAATCCGTGATCGTAATAGAATTTACGAAGTGCATCCTCGTCGGCGTCTTTCTTCGTTTCGCTATAAATATCCTTGCGCGTCAGAAACGACAGGAAAGTGGACTTCTTTGTACTGATCACCGCGGCCAGACGGCCGCCACTGAAGGCATGATTTCCGGAGAAAGTCAGCTTGCTGATTGTCGTTCGGTCGCCTTCGTTGATGACGAAAGCGAGATTGACCCTGTTCTTCGCGATGTTGACGACCTGCGGCGTCACCTGGACATTATTGCGTCCGATCGCAGCATAAGCGTCCTTGATTGTTTTTATGTCGTCCTGAACCTGGCTTTCACTGTACGGGCCAGCCGCTTTGGATTTAACCATCTCTACAAGCTTGTCATCTTTTATCTTCTTGTTACCATTGAATATAACCGCGTTGATCAAGTTGTTTTCGTGTACAGAGACGACGAGACTATGGTCTTCTATCGAGATATGTACATCGGAAAAATAGCCGGTTGCGTAGAGTTGTTTGATCGATTGATCGATATCTGCATCCGAAAAGCTCTTGCCGGGAGCTATTGTTATATTGTCCTTTACTGCAGTCGATCCAACGCGTTCGGCACCAACCACCCGTATATCGCTCACCATGGCTGCCTGCGCTGACAGTGGTGCGGCTGTGGCTGTGCTTATGAATGCTAAAATGGCAATTGTCGAATTTGAACGTTTTAACTTTGACCGCGGTAAATCAGAGTTCATCTACGCTTTTACCTTGCATTTCCAAATGGAGCTGTTCCACGGGTTTTCAAAGAAATGAATATCCATGCGGTCGAAGAATCTGCCTGTGACGTAGAAAGAGCACTATCACTTCCCAGTGCTCTTCGGTGTTAAGTAATGTTAAGTAATATTTCGATTGGCCTCTGCGTCACCGGTCATGCGCGAAGCCCCGGAACACATCGGGTCCTTTGCGCATCGACCGAAACGGCTTCACCGCAAGGCGGTTTGCCATGTTGTCTGAAGCGACCCGAAAACGATGGATCAAACGCGAAATGATCTAATTGCCGCCGAGCTTGACTTCACCCAGCGTGCGGAACGTCAGGTGCAACATTATGGACCAGTCGACGCCCGTCGTGCTGGAAGTATCCTTCTTCCAGTCATAAACCAGGCTGGCAGTCGTGCATTCATCGGAATAGGTTACGCCGAAGTCGTGTTCGCTGAGATCCTTGGCGCGCAGATCATATCCGAGGGTCGTGTTGACCGACCATTGATCCGAAAGCTTCAATTTGACCTGCGGCTGGAGCTCATCCTCATTTGTGGGTATGTCGTAATCGGGCTGAGCCTCGATATGCGTATAGGTCAACTGCGTATCGAGAATCGGCGTGACATAACCAATCGTCGTATCGCCACGCTTTAATGCAAAGTTGTCGTGGTCGAGCCGATAGGACGTCGAAACTGAAATGCCGTGCGGCATGGTTACGCCGAACATCGTTACATAGTCGGATCGTGCCGTTTCGAGCCCCGATTCGAGGCCGGCGCCGACCAGGTCTGGCGTTGCAAATGAATTCATTCCCATGAGCTGGTAGGATTGGCCAATGACACTGTCCAGCTTGTAGCCGCTGTCGAAGCTGCCAGTATAGCGCATGCCGACATTGGCACGTGTGCCCCCCTCCACGCGATCAAAGCCGGAAAACTTGTCTCGATCAAAGAGGTTCGTCGCGTCGAACACGAAGCTTTGCGCATCCTCATTCGGCAATTGCCCGGCAAGCTGCTCATTGGGTCGGAGATAGATCTGCGCAATGGGCTCGAAAACCTGCGTGGAATGGGCGGTGGTCGCCAATATCGGATATTTTGCCTCGAGACCGGCTGTCAGCATGTCGCGCGTCGCAACGCCGTTGCCATCGTATGTGCCGGCATAGGCATAGGATGTGCCGATCGAATTTGGTCCGGTCATCCCCAGAGCCATCGTGTCTCCGCGGGCGGCAAGCAACGGCGTCAATTCCAGCCCCTGCGGCGTCACGAAGGAGCGCTGCCACTGCATTTCCGTCGTCAGACGCGCATAATCGCCGGTAAGCCCGAGAAAGCGGTCGGAATTGTCGGGATTGACGACGACGTCCGCGGTGCTGCGCGAGACATTCGTGAAATTGCTGGTCAGCGACAATTCTCCACCGAGGACGGGCTGTGGCGCGATTGCGTGGTAATCAATGACCGGATAGACGACGGCCTGCTGCTTTTGCTCGGTGCTGCCGCTGGTAGCGTCCTGTTCGTTGTAATAGTTGAACCGCATGTCGAAGTAGTTCTGCTTGCCGACGCCGGTCAGATAGGCCTGGTTGGTATGGGTGCTCTGATTGAGCCCTTCGATATTGTAGGTTCGGGCAAAATCGTTGTCGCTTTGCGCCATGACATCCCACCCGAAGGTCCAGCGTGGGTTGATCTTGAAATCACCCTTGGACGCTATGAGCGTTCTGAGCTTGGCATTCGTATCGGTGGTACCGGCGTCAAACGCACCCGGATCGGCCTGATCGATCATGGCCGCCCTCAGGCTGTAGGTGCCGTTGTCGAGTCGCTGGCGAAACTCCCCCTGTAGCAGCAGGCCCTGATTGCTGTATCCCGTTGCGGTCACTGTCGCATCCATGCTTGGCGAGATGACGTAATAGTAGGGAATTGCGACGCCAAAGCCGAGATTCTGGGAGACGCTGAAGGTTGGAAACAGAAAGCCCGATTTTCTCTTGACGGTATTGTCGGGTACGGTCATCCAGGGAATATAGGCGATCGGTTGGCCGAAAAGTTCGAGCCTTGCGTGCTCCAGCCTTATCGTATGGGTGATGCCGTTCTGGATGATCCTCTCGGCCTTCACTTGCCATAGCGGAGCGCGGCCCCGTTCCGAGCATGGAGCGCAGGCGGTATAGACGCCCTTGGTCAGGATAACCTTGGAGCCGCCGACACGGTCGCCCTTAATTGCCACCATTCTCGTATTGTCGGGCATTTCAACGCGGAGGGCCTCTATAAACCCGTTGGAGAAATCATTGGTCACGTCCATTCTGTCACCGTAAGTACGGTTGCCATCAGGGGTGATCAATTCTACGTTTCCTGTCGCGGTCATCCTTTTGGTGATCTGGTTGTAATCAACCTGATTGGCTACCAGTTTATAGCCGCTATAGTGGATTTGAACGGCGCCGCGTGCGGTTATTATCTGCGTGTCTTTGTTGTAAATAGCTTCATTCGCCTGCAGCAGAAGCTTTGTTCCATCAGGAATTTTTATATTGGCACCGGTGGGTAGTGTCGATTTTTGTCCTGTCGACTGCTGTTGCGGTTGATTCTGAGCGAATGTGCGATTGCTGGCAGAAGATGCTGCAAATACGATAATTGATATAGCTATGGTGGCAAGAGTCGAATTTCCTTGGAATATTTGCTTCAAATGCCACGCTCCGCAGATTGGATATGAAGCATTGGCATTCCTCGTTCAAGCATCGGTACATCTGAAACAAGTGCCATTATATCTGATAGAATTGCCTCTTCGAATATTCTGCTGCAGCCACATTTATCGAAGGATGATAATGGGTTCTGTCTGCCTGTCCTCTTATCTCGCCCTATCGTAAGCCATAGATTTGCTCGCGCTTCATGGCGGGATCTCGCGCGATTATTCTGGTTTATAAATATCAGCCATTCCCGATCGGATATTGCAGCAGTATGCGCAACTGAACGCACGATTTCGGACTCCATTGCCATTTGGCAAGGAATAGACGAAGATAGCTACGCTTTGGATTAAGTTGCGTTAATTTATGTTTCTGTATATTTCCACTTCTTTATTTTATGTTTCTCCCTGTAGATTTGCGTAATTTCCGAAACAAAGTGACAGTATTGCCAACTGTGTGGCCGGCACCTGCCACAAGCTCGACAAAATTGGGTGCAGGCTGCCCTATGCACGATACACCTGGTGCGGGAACAGCCGAGCCGGCTCGAAAGAACATTAAACGCATGCCTTGAGAGCATCGAAATGTTCCCGAATTGATCTGAGCTGCAGTAAAGGTGCCCATGAATACCATTAGAACTGCAAACAAGGAGCAGAGGCAGTCGATCCTTCTGGTGGAGGATGACAGCGAGATCGCGAAGATATTGTCGGAAGTTCTGGCCGAAAACGGCTTTAACAGTATGTGGGCCGCCTCCGCCGAGAAGATGGATGCGTATCTGGAGGACAATACGGCCGATCTTGTCATTCTCGACGTGATGCTGCCCGGCGAGAGCGGATTGAGCATATGCCGCCGGTTGAGAGCGACGTCATTGGTCCCGATCATCATGCTGACGGCACGTTCGGAGGATGTGGACAGGATCATAGGGCTGGAAATCGGCGCCGATGATTATGTGACCAAGCCTTTCAACCATCGGGAGCTTCTTGCGAGAATCCACGCGCTCCTGAGACGTTCTCATATCAGCAGACCGCCCAACGATCCGTTCCATTCCGCCTTCCGTTTCGAGGGATGGCGCGTCGAGCCGGGGCAGCGGCAGCTGTTCAGCCCGGAGGGCGCCCGCGTGACGCTGACAAGCACGGAGTTCGACCTTCTTCTGGCTTTCTGTCAGAATTCAAGGCGTATTCTGACGAGGGAGCAGCTTCTGGAGCTCACACATAGCGGCATCGCCGGCCCGATCGGCCGCAGCGTTGATGTCCATATCAGTCGAATACGCCAGAAGATCGAACCCGACCTGCGCGCTCCGACCTTCATCAAAACCGTTCGCTTGGGAGGCTACGTCTTTACGCCCAGCATAGAGATATTATGACGGCGTATCTTCGTTTCATCAATCACAGGTCCATCGTCACGCAGATGATCGCGGTTGTGCTTGCCGCCGTTGTTCTGGGGACGGTATGCACATCGGTTGCGTTTCTCTTCCTCTCTTATGGAGGGCATAATGAGGGCAATCTCAAGCTTGCGGCGGCTTCGGCGGCCGCGCGCATAGCCACGATCGCCGACGATGCTCGCCAGAGCGCGTCACTTGACGAGCTGAAGAGGAGCATCAAGGCTTCGAGATGGCTCGAGATGCATATAGAAATCGTTCCGAGCGCCGTATTTTTTTCCAGCCCCGAATTTACCTCGGCGGAGAAGCGCACCGAGCAGGAAAGCGGCTTTGCCGACGAGCTGCGAAGCGAGCTTCTCTCCCATTGGAACTTGTCGCCATCGGATATTTCGATCTCCACGGGCAATTCCGTCGTCGTCAGGATCAACAATCAATACGCCTTGATTTTTCAATCGACGCATCGACCGCCGATGCAGCGGTTCATCTTCGTACAGCTTGGCTTCGTCGTCGCAACGGTCATGATCGTGGTGCTTTTCCTGGCCGTCTACATCATCAAGCGGCTTATGGCACCGCTCTCGTCGATAGCGGCGGCGGCTGACGCTCTTGGCCATGTGTCGACCCAGGTCCAGCCGATCAGCGATGCGGGGCCGCAGGAAGTCACCCAAGTGGCGAGGGCTCTCAATCATCTCCACGGGCGTCTGCAGTCCCTGATAGAAGAGCGGACCCGCATGCTGGCTGCAATCAGCCACGATCTTCGCACTCCGCTCACGCGCCTGCGCCTGAAGCTCGAGCGAGGGGTCCGGTCCGGGGAGCTGGGCAGCATGATCGATGAAATCGAAATCATAGACAACATGATCTCGGAAACGTTGCATTATCTGCGCGAGCAAAACGACCGGCGCGCCGGATATGTCATAGACATGCCGAGCCTCATTCAGACCATCTGCAACGAGTTTGCGGATTTGGGCTTCGATATACGCTATCAGGGGCCTGCCAGAATGGCTTATTTCTGCGAGGAATTGGGAATGAGACGCGCGCTCTCCAATGTCATCGACAATGCGATCAAACATGGGACGGAGGTCGTTGTATCGCTTGAAAGCCGAAGCGAAAGCGGCTTTGAAATCCGGATCTCGGACAACGGCCCCGGCATTCCGAAGGAGCACCGCGCCAAGGTGTTGGAGCCTTTCTATGTTGCAGACGATGCGCGTTCCCTGATCGGGAGAAGCGGATTTGGATTGGGCCTTTCCATCGTGCGCGATGTCGTATCCCGTCACCGCGGAACCATTTCCTTTGCGGACAACTCGCCTTCGGGATTAGTCGTGCGGTTGTCCTTCAGCCAGTCGCGCTCGGCCGAATTTGCAAGCTGAATCTTCGAGGAATCCGGCGGGTCAGTCTGCAGCATGTATTTCGCACGATGTCATCAATCCCACGCGGGCTACGTAGAGGAGGGCCGCGGATGCGATATTTCCGACAGAAACGTCCTGCCTTGCCGACATAGATGCGGTTTCGTGAAATTAGGCCCATAGATTGCCGATTTAGTCTCGCGCAAGGTCTGGTTGCGATAGTCCATGCGGGGCGAATATCGATGAACTGCGCTGTGGGGGCGATCTATGATTTCGACGTATCTCGGCTACGTGTCCGCGACAAAGGACATGGCATCGACGCTTGCGCGCATCGCCAAACAGGCGACGGTCAAAAGCGACCAGCAATATTACGATGCGCATATCGGCAAGATCAAGAATGTCGATGAGTTTCTGAGCGACTACAAGCTGTATAGCTATGCGATGAAGGCCTACGGCCTCGAGGATATGACCTACGCCAAGGCCTTCATGAAAAAGGTCCTGACCAGCGATCTTAGCGACACGAGCAGCTTTGCAAACAAACTGACGGATAGCCGTTACCGGCAATTCGCTGCCGCTTTCAATTTCGGCGGCACGTCAAAAAATCAATCGGCTCAGAACGATTCACAGAAGAGCGATACGATCGGGCTCTATGAGCAATCCTTCGCCAATGAAACGACCTTGGCCAAGAAGGAAAGCAAGTTCTACGATAGTTGGATCGATAAGGTGTCGAACGTCGACGATATCGTCAACAGCAGCAGGATGACGGACTATATCCTGCGGGCGCACGGTTTAAACCCGGACAATATCTCGAAGGCGTTCCTGAAGTCGGTTCTGACCAGCGATATCAACGACCCGAACAGCTTCGTCAACACGGCGAGCAATTTCTCGACGGCATCGCTGCAGCCGACCTACAAGCTGATCGCGTCGCAGTTCAGCTTCAATGCCGACGGCACGCTTTCCGGTGCGACTGTGCAGACGGCGGAGCAGAAGGAGGCCATGATCTCGCGGTATGACAGCATGGTCCCGAGCCTGTTGAGTCCGGCTGCGGCCATCAGTAATGACGATTACTATCGTCAGGCGATCACGAAAGTTCAGTCGCTCAGCGACATAACCGGCGATAACAGGCTGTTTTCCTATATAAAGACCGCATTCAACCTGAATCCCAAGCTCACTCCGGTCCAGTTCAACCTCGCTTTCACAAACTCCGATTATGCCGCCGTGACTGGAATGGCGGATATGGTTTCGCAATTTCAGTTCGCGTCCGATGGTACGCTACCGGCCGGTCAGCCGGCGCAGACGCAGCAAGCCATCGACGACATCTCGACCAAATATTTGAACCAGGCGAAAGATGCAAAACAGAACCTGTTCGGCGATGCGGAGAAACACTACAAGACCGCGGTCGGCGAGATAAAGACGATCGCGGACTTTTTTGCCGTCAACGACACCAAGAACAAGAATCTTCCAACCATAGAGGACATGGCGCTTCGTGCCTTTGGGATCGGCAAGAACGAGGTCTCCAGGGATCAGCTGCGCAAGATACTGGAGAGCGATCCCTATGACAGCAAGAGCTATGTCAATTCGCTGAAAGACGACAGATTCGTCGGGCTTGCCAAGGCCTTCAATTTCGACAGCAAGGGCAATCTGCGGGCGCCGGTCGCGCCCTTGTCCCAAACCTCGATCAACAGCCTGATTTCCGCCTATTCGAAGTCGAAGACTTTCGGATTGACTGGCGAGATGCGCGACAAGGCGGTCAAGGATGCGAAGGACGCAGCGACCGAATTCAGCAAGTCGATCGCCAAGATCAAGACGGTCGACGAACTCCTGGCTGACAAGAAGCTGACTGAGTTTATCCTTGTTGCGAACAATATCGATCCCAAGTCGGTCGACAAGAATACCTTGAAGAAGGCCTTCTCTGCGGATCCCGAGGATGCCAAGGGCTTTTTGAACACGCAGGCCGGCCAGCAGTTCAAGGCGATGGTGAACGTCTTCAATTTCGACGCCAAGGGAAATCTGACCACAGCCAAGATCGAGCCGGGACAGAACAAGGGTGCGCGTCTCGCCACCAACGATCTCTATCTTCATCAGACCCTGGAGACGCAGCAGGGGAGCTCCAACGAAGGCGTCCGCCTCGCCCTCTATTTCCAGCGCAAGGCGCCGCAGGTCAATTCCGTCTACGATATCATGTCGGATCCGGCGCTCTACAATGTGATCAAGACGACCTATTCGCTACCCGCATCCATGTCGAACATGGATGTGACCCGTCAGGCGGCGATGCTTGAAAAGCTATTCCCGATCAAGGACTTGCATGATGCCGGCAAGGTGAGCAACCTGCTCAAGCGCTTCTCGGCCGTCTATGATGCGGCAAATGGCGGGAATACGACCTCTGCCGCATCCGCCATTTTGACGCGCGGGTCGGGGATTGGCATGAGCGCGGACCTGATGCTCTCGATTGCCCAGCTCAGATCGCGATAGCGTGGTTTGCGATACTATTGATGCTGCAACACGCTCAGGCCTCCGTCCACGGTCAGGCAGGCGGCATTCATGAAGGGACACTCGTCCGAGACCATGAAGACCGCGGCCATGGCGATCTCGTGAGGCGTGGCGATGCGGCCGCCCGGATGCAGTTTCATCGTCTCCGCCTTCGCCTTTTCCGGATCGGGAAAACTGTTCCAGTAATCGATGGCCTTCTGCGTTGCGACGTAGCCGGGCGCGAGCGCGTTCACGCGCACGTTCTTCGAGGCATATTCGATCCCCAGCGATTTGGTCATGCCGAGAAGCGCATGCTTGGCAAGCGGGTAGGGGAAAGTGTGCGGAATGATCGTGAAGGCGTGGGTCGAGGCGATGTTGAGTATGACGCCGCCGCCCTGCGTGATCATCTCGGGCAGCACGGACCGGCAGCAATTCCAGGCGCCCTTGAGATTGATGTCAAAGCAGCGTTCCCAGTCCTCATCTGTCGTCTGCAACGGCTCGGCAAAGACGTTGACGCCGGCGTTATTGACGAGCGCATTGATGCTGCCGATTTCGCCGGATGCTCTGGCCACGGCTGCGCGCACGGCTTCGGCATCGGTGATGTCGGCGGCCTGATAGCCAAGATTGGCGCCATCTTCCTTCAGCCTATCCGCAGCCTGTTTCAGCAGAGCTTCGTCGCGATCGATCAGGAAGATGCTTGCATCTTCAGCCACGCATGCCTCGGCTATGGCCAGCCCGATCCCCTGCGCGGCTCCGGTGATGAAGATCCGTTTTCCCGAAAGGCGATTTGACATCCAGTGTTCCTCTTTGTGCTGGGGCGGAAATCTCGCGGTGGCCGGTCGCGGGCTACCGCGAATATTCCTGTAGCTGCAAGCGGATCGATCCTGCAAATGTCTCTCCCGGCTGCAGGATTTTCAAATCTCCGAGGTCGGGAAGATTGTGACCGTTGGCAATGTGGGACATCGGCTCGAAGCAGAAATAGTCATGGCGAAAGGCCGAGTTGAAGCTCGTGTCGGGAATGAAGATGAATGCGTGCCTGACCGATGTGTCGGCAGTCAGGCGCAGGCCTGCACGTCTCTCCGGCCAGACGATCTCTGCCTCGCCGCTCCATCCCTCGAAGCCGTTGTTGACCCAGCGGCGGGGCAGGGGTGAGGGCACGGAGAAGTCGAGATCGGCCGGAACCTCGGTACGTTCTCCCGGAAGCCAGCCTTCCGTTTCCGTCCAAAATCGCCGCGCCGGCGCAAAAAGCGTCGTCTCGGGGGTCATCGGGAAGTATGGATGCCAGCCAAGCCCGAAGGGCAGCGCCTCCTTGCCGGTGTTCTCAACGCTCATGTGAAGCATCAGCCCTTCGGATGACAGAGCGATGATCTGCCTCGCTTCATAACTGTAGGGCGTATCGCCCACCCGATGATGAAAGCCGATCTGCAATTCGTTGCTGCTGCGGGAGAGGATGGCCCATTCGGCCTGCCAACCGTCGCCATGGACGTAGTGAGGATCTGAAGCCGTGTTCGGCCTGAGCTGGTAGTCGCGCCCCTCGAACGCGAAACGATTGTTTCGTACGCGGTTGCCGAAGGGAACGAGGGGATAGCAGGCAGAGGCGGATGCGTGCGCATCGTCCGGAGCGGGTCTCAATAGCGCAATCCTGCGGCCGTCTACCGTCCAGGCATAATCAAGCAACGTGCCGCCGAAGGTTGAAACGCGAGCAGAAAGCGAACCGTCCCGCAAATCGATAATGGTCATTAAGTGGTTACCTTCCCCTTACAACCAAGGCCGGTGCCGAACGGATGACACCCTATATTTGCCTCGTTTCATGTCAATATATATATGATTTATTTTTGGATTATCTCTGAAGTTTCTGCGTTAAATATCGCGATTTCTTCATATTTCCTATTTCGGGCACGCTTCTGGTTATCATTCGATGCTGCAATGGCATAAATAATCATACATAAATATTGACTGGTATGATGTTTTTTCATATTCAAGGTCTCGGGTCCTTTGGGCTGCAAACGCAGTTTAATTGTTATACAAATAGTTGACTCGTATTACAATATAACTTACGGAAATCGAGCAGTTCCCGGGAGATGGATGGGGACGCGCAAACAAAGGGAGAGAGATCATGCGCTTTTTCAAAGCGGCAATCCTTGCAGGTGCCTTTGCCGTTCTTGCGGCCGGCTCTGCTTTCGCGGAAGACGTCAAGATCGGCTTCATCGTGAAGCAGCCCGAAGAACCCTGGTTCCAGGACGAATGGAAATTCGCCGACCAGGCCGCCAAGGAGAAGGGCTTCACGCTCGTCAAGATCGGTGCCGAGGACGGCGAGAAGGTTCAGTCGGCGATCGACAATCTCGGCGCGCAGGGTGCGCAGGGCTTCATCATCTGCACGCCGGACGTGAAGCTTGGCCCCGGCATCGTCGCCAAGGCCGCGGCCAATCAGCTGAAGCTGATGACCGTCGACGACCGCCTGGTCAATGCCGAGGGCAAGCCGCTCGAAGACGTGCCGCATATGGGCATTTCCGCCACCAAGATCGGCGAGACTGTGGGCCAGGCGATTGTCGACGAAATCAAGAAGCGCGGCTGGGACATGAAGAATGTCGGCGCGATCCGCGTTTCCTACGATCAGCTGCCGACGGCCGTCGACCGCGTCGAAGGTGCGATCTCGGTTCTGAAGGCGGCAGGCTTCCCGGCCGCGAACATCTATGACGCGCCGCAGGCAAAGACCGATACGGAAGCCGCGCTCAACGCCGCGACCACGGTTCTCAACAAGCATGCCGACATCAAATATTGGGTCGCCTTCGGCCTCAATGACGAAGCCGTGCTCGGTGCCGTCCGCGCCTCGGAATCGGTCGGCATTCCCGCAACGAATATGATCGGCGTCGGCATCGGCGGTGCGGATTCGGCCATCAACGAGTTCAAGAAGCCCGCCGCGACCGGCTTCTTCGGCACGGTCATCATCTCGCCGAAGCGCCATGGCTACGAGACGGCGCTCAACATGTATGACTGGATCGCCAACAGCAAGGAGCCACCGAAGCTGACGTTGACCTCCGGCTCCCTCGCGCTGCGCGGCGACTACGAGAAGGTTCGCAAGGATCTCGGCATCGAATGATCATCCCTCAGGGATGATGTCCGTCCGGTGGCTTTGTTGCCGCCGGACTTTCTCTCGATGGAGCAAGCATGGCTTTCCTTGAATTCAAGGGCATTTCCAAGGGCTACCCGGGTGTCCAGGCATTGTCGGACGTCTCATTCGATGTCGAGAGAGGCGCAGTCCATGGGCTGATGGGGGAGAACGGCGCCGGCAAATCGACGCTGATCCGGGTGCTCTCGGGCGATCAGGCGGCAGATAGCGGCAGCATTGTCATCGATGGCGTTGAGCAGCACTACAGCTCCGTGCGCGATGCCTTTCATGCCGGCGTCATCGTCATTCACCAGGAACTGCAGCTGGTGCCGGAACTGACCGTTGCCGAAAACCTCTGGCTCGGCCGTTTTCCCGGCAAAGTCGGCGTAATCGATGGCAAGACGCTGATCGAGACCGTTCGCACCAAGCTCAGGGAAATCGGCATCGATGTCGATCCTGCGGCCAAGGTTTCCTCGCTGTCGATCGGCGCGCGCCAGATGGTGGAAATCGCCAAGGCCGTCATGGTCGATGCGCGGGTGATTGCACTCGACGAGCCGACCTCCTCGCTTTCCTCCCGCGAGAGCGAAATCCTGTTTTCCCTCATCGACCGGTTGAGGTCCAACGGCACCGTCATCCTCTATGTCTCCCATCGCCTGGATGAGATCTTCCGGCTCTGCGATAGCCTCACCGTGCTGCGCGACGGCAAGCTTGCGGCCCATCATCCGAAGATTGCGGATACGACGCGCGAGCAGATCATCTCGCAGATGGTCGGCCGTGAAATCAGCAATATCTGGGGTTGGCGCGAACGCCCGCTTGGTGAGGTACGTCTGGACGTCAAGGCGCTCTCCGGTTCGAAGCTGCGCAATCCCGTCAGCTTCTCGGTTCGCAGAGGCGAAATCCTTGGCTTTTTCGGCCTGATCGGCGCCGGCCGAAGCGAGATGGCCCGGCTTCTCTACGGCGCCGATCATCGCCATCAGGGCAGTGTTGCAATAGATGGCGTCGCCGTCGCGCCCAACAACCCAAAGGCCGCCATCAGTGCCGGCATGGTTCTTTGCCCTGAGGATCGAAAGTTCGACGGCATCATTCAGGGGCGATCGATCGAGGAGAATATCGCCATCTCCTCGCGGCGGCATTTCTCGCCTTTCGGCATCCTCAATCCGAAGAAGGAAGCTTCGGTCGCCGAGCAGTTCATCGCCAAGCTCAGAGTCCGCACACCCTCGCGCAGGCAGGATATCGTCAATCTCTCGGGCGGCAATCAGCAGAAGGTCATCCTCGGCCGCTGGCTTTCCGAGCAGGGCGTCAAAGTTCTCGTCATCGACGAGCCGACGCGGGGCATCGATGTCGGCGCCAAGTCGGAAATCTATGAAATTCTCTATGAGCTGGCGGCTGGCGGCATGGCGATCGTCGTCATCTCCAGCGAGCTTCCGGAGGTCATGGGTATTTCAGATCGCATCATGGTCATGTGCCAGGGGCGCGTCGCCGCCGATGTCGGCCGTGCCGATTTCGACGAGCGGTCAATTCTGACCGCAGCGCTGCCCGACAAGAACGCCGCCGGCACACTCTAATTCAGGAATGGTAACGATGAATTCGTTGAAAAAAATCCTCCTCGGCGAACAGGGCCTCGTGGTGATCTTCGCGATCGCCTTCGTGATCGTGTCGCTCTTCGTGCCGAGCTTCCTGACGGAGCGCAACATGCTCGGTCTGCTGCAATCGGTGGTGACCATCGGCATCGTTGCCTGCACGATGATGTTCTGCCTGGCCTCGCGCGACTTCGATCTCTCGGTCGGCTCGACTGTTGCCTTCTCGGGCATGATCGCCGTCATGGTGTCGAACTCCACCGGTTCCATTCCGCTCGGGCTCGTGGCCGCGCTGATCTGCGGCAGCGTCGTCGGTGTCGTCAATGGCGTTGTTATCGCCAAGTTCCGCATCAACGCGCTGATCACGACGCTTGCCACCATGCAGATCGTGCGCGGCCTCGCCCTGATCGCGTCTGATGGCCGCGCCGTCGGCATCAACGATCCGGCCTTCTACCAGCTGGCGTTGTCACGCTTCCTGACGGTGCCGACGCCGATCTGGATCATGGTTGCGCTCTTTATCATCTTCGGCTTCACGCTGAACCGCACTGTTTTCGGCAAGAACACGCTTGCGATCGGCGGCAATCCAGAGGCGTCGCGCCTCGCCGGCGTCAATGTCGTCAACATGCGGATCTGGATCTTCGCCTTGCAGGGCCTCGTCTGCGCCATTGCCGGCATCCTGCTTGCCTCGCGCATCACCTCGGGCCAGCCGAATGCGGCAACCGGGCTCGAACTCTCCGTCATTTCGGCCTGCGTGCTTGGCGGCGTCTCTCTTGCTGGTGGCCGTGCGGCGATGACCGGCGTGATCGTCGGCGTCCTCATCATGGGCATCGCCGAGAATGTGATGAACCTGCTCAATATCCAGGCCTTCTATCAATATCTTGTCCGTGGCTGCATTCTGCTGATCGCCGTTCTGCTTGACAATCTGCGCTCGTCGGCGGCAGGGCGTGGCAGTCGCGTGTAACGGTCAGATTTCCTTGGAGAAGTTTGGGGAGAAGTTTATCGGGCTTGCAGTTGCACATTGATGCCGGGGCGGAGTGCCGCTCATGATCGCTGCCGGGCCAGCGGAAGGGAGTGCTAGGGATGAGTACGCGTTTGGGGTCTTTACGGACGACGCAGGCCGGGGCCGCGCCTGAACAGGGAAGGCGTACCGTGCGCGAGGAGCTGTTGAAGAAGCTCATCGGCCAGATCGTATCGGGTGCTCTTGCCGAGGGCTCGATCCTTCCCAATGAAGCCGAACTTTCCGAGGTCTATGGCGTCAGCCGCACCAGCCTGCGCGAAGCCATGCAATATTTGTCGGCGCTAGGGATGGTCCGTTCGCGCACCCGCGCCGGCACCACGGTCCTTCCGCGGGAAAACTGGAACTATCTGGACCCGCTGGTTCTCGATGCCACGCTGGCACTCAGCAACGACCGCAGCTTCTACGATTCCCTGCTCGACGCGCGGCAAGTGCTGGAACCCGCCGCCGCCGCACAGGCCGCCGCCAATGCCACCGCAAAGCAGCTCGCACAGATTGCCGAGGCCTTCGAGGATATGGTCGCTGCCAATGCCCGCGACAACGAGGCATGGAGCCAGGCGGATCTGGAGTTTCATACCGCGATCATCAATGCCAGCGGCAACTGGGTTTTCCGGCAGTTCGCCACTGCGATCCGCGCCGCTTTGCTCGCGAGTTTTCGCCTGACCAATCGGGCCAGCCAGTCGCATGATTACGCGATCGCGCGCCATCAGGATGTCCTGGATGCGATCCGCATGCGCCGGCCCGATGCAGCACGTTTTGCCATGGAGCAGCTGATCGGAACCGCCAGAATGGAACTCAGCGACGCGCTGCGCGCCGCTAAGCTGAAGGACGGGTCGGAATAGGCTGCTTTTTCGACAGGCTGGAAGCAGCTCCGACCCGCTTACTTTGTCGTATAGCCGCCATTGACGAGAATAGTCTGTCCGCTCATCCACCAGCCGTCAGAGACCAGGAAGCGGATATAGGGCACGATATCCTCGATATCGGTAAGGCCGGTCTTCGAAAACTTCGAGAGAGCAGCAGCACCCTTATGATAGGTCTGCGCATCGGTGCTTTCCGCCGGATAGAAGAAGGGCGTATCCATCGGGCCAGGGCCGATCGCGGTTACCGAGATGCCGCGATCGCCGAATTCCTTGGCCGCAGCGCGGGTAAAGTGCTCCACCGGCGCCTTGGTCCCGGCATAGCTTGAATAGAACGGTGTGAAGGCGCCGAGCAACGACGTGACAAGCGTGCAGATTTTGCCGTTGTCGTTGAGCGATTTGCCGGCCTCCTTTAAGAAGAAGAAGGCCGATTTCGAGTTGACGGCACTCATCTCGTCGTACTCTGCCTCGGAGATATCGACGATCGGCTTCTTCAGCACCTTGCCGACCGTGTTGATCGCAATATCGGGACGGCCGAAGGCGGCGACTGCCTCGGCGAAGAGTTTCTCCACCGCGCCTGCTGTCGTGAGATTGGCCTGGAATGCGGCAGCTTCGGCACCGGCTGCCTTGATGGCGGCAACCGTCGCATCGGCATCGGCCTTGGTGGCGGCGCTGTTGTAGTGGATGGCAATCGCCTTTGCGCCGTGCGCTGCGAAGTCGCGGGCGATCAGGCCACCGAGATTCTTGGCGCCGCCGGCGATGATGACGGTTTTTCCCTTGATCGAATGATCGGTCATGAAAGAGCCTCCTTGGGAAGTGGGACGGCACCGTGCCGCCCTTCCTGAGGTAAATCTATCGTCTGGAATTTGCCGATAAAGCAGTCTATTTTGACATCATCTGTCAGAATTCACGGACAATGGCGGTATAGCTTTGGATCGCATCGACCTTTTCAGGATTTTTACCCGCGTCGTGGAATGCAGCAGCTTCACCCGCGCAGCGGATACGCTGGGCTTGCCGCGTTCCTCGGTCTCTGCTGCCGTCATCGAGCTGGAAGGCCGCGTCGGCGCGCGACTGCTCCACCGCAGTACGCGCAAGGTGTCGCCAACGCAGGATGGCGCGGCCTTCTACGACCGCTGCTTGAGGGTGATTGCCGATGTCGAGGAGACGGAGAGCCTGTTTCGCCAGAGTGACGCCAAACCATCCGGTAAATTGCGGACGGATGTGCCGGGCCGCATCGGCCGCCTGATCATAGCGCCGGCGCTGCCGTCGTTTCTCGATCAGTTCCCCGATATCGAAGTGGATCTCGGCGTTACCGACCGTGCCGTCAATCTCGTGGAGGACAGCGTCGATTGCGTGTTGCGCGTCGGTCCGCTTGTTGATTCAGGACTGATTGCCCGGCCGATCGGAAAATTGCCGCTCATCAATGTCGCCAGCCCCGATTATCTGTCGAAGCACGGCATGCCACAGACGCCCGAAGATCTCGACCGCCATTGGGCCGTGAATTATGCCTCGCCCTCGACAGGGCGAACCGAACCCTGGGAATGGCTGGAAGACGGGGTATTGCGCAGCCTGCCGATGCGAAGCCGCGTGACCGTCAACAGCGCCGAGGCCTATATCGCCTGCTGCGTTGCGGGCCTGGGGCTGATCCAGAATCCGGCCTACGACCTACGCCAACATCTAGAGGCGGGCGAGCTTGTCGAGGTCATGCCAAATCATCGAGCGGAACCGCTGCAGATGACGTTGCTCTATCCGCATCGCAGGCATCTCTCCCGCCGCGTTCATGTTTTCGCCGACTGGCTGCAGGCGCTCCTGGAGGAGACGGTGGTCCCTCAATACAGGCCGCATCTGACCGGTCAGATCGCAGCCACCGGGTAGCGGCGGCGCCTATAGAGGAGAATTCGGAATGACTGACGACGAAAAGGCAATCCGGAAAGTCGTGGAAACCTGGACTGCCGCGAGCAAGGCGGGCGATACGGCCACGGTGCTTAGGCTGATGACGGACGATGTCATCTTCATGGTTCCCGGCCAGCAGCCCTTCGGCAAGGAGGCATTTGCCGCGGCTTCCAAAGGCATGGAAGGCATGAAGATGGAGGGTACGAGCGAGATCATCGAGCTGCAGGTGCTCGGCGACTGGGCCTATATCCGCAATCATATCGACATGACAGTGACACCGCCGGGTGGCGACGCCGTTCATCGATCGGGCTATACGCTCACGCTTCTGCGCAAGGAGGCTGACGGTGAGTGGCGCCTCGCACGCGATGCCAACCTCCTGGCCGTGCAGCCCTGATCTATCTCGCTCCTAGCCTTTTTGCCCGCGTGGGCTTTATCAGGCGGCGTCGAGGGCGGCGGCGAGATCGGCGATCAGATCGTCAGGATGCTCGATGCCGATCGACAGGCGGATCGTCGATTCCAGCACGCCGATGCGATGGCGCACGTCGACGGGTACGCCGGAATGCGTCGTGGTTGCGGGATGGGAAGCGAGCGATTCCGTGCCGCCGAGGCTGACGGCAAGTTTGAAGATCTGCAGTGCGTTCAGGAATTTGAACGATGCCGGCTGGCCGCCCTTGATATCGAAGGAGAAGGTGGAACCCGCACCGCTGCACTGGGCGGCGAAGGTGCGGCCCGTTGCCGAGGACGGATCGGTATAGGGCAGATAGTGGATCTGCTCGACCTTCGGATGATCCCGCAGGAAATCGGCGACCGCCCGGGCATTGCTGTTTGCCCGTTCCATGCGGATCTGCAGCGTTTCCAGCGATCGTCCGAGCATCCAGCAGGAATGCGGATCGAGCTGGGTACCGATCGCTCCGCGCAGTGCCTTCACCTGTTTGATGACGGCTTTTGAGCCGAGGGCGGCACCCGCGATCAGATCGGAATGGCCGCCGACATATTTGGTCAGCGAATAGAGGGAGATATCGGCCCCGTGCTCGATCGGCCGCTGGAAGACAGGCCCCAGCAGCGTGTTGTCGCAGGCGATGATCGGCGTGTGTCCCTGCTTCCTGCCGATGGCATCGGCCACACGGCGGATCATGGCGATATCGACGAGGCTGTTGGTGGGGTTGGCCGGCGTTTCCACAAGAATGACCGAGACGCGGCCTTTGGCCATGGCCTCCTTGGCAGCTGCCGTCACCGAGCTTTCGTTGACGCCATCGGCGAAACCGACTGCGGCCACTCCGAGATTGAGGAATGTCTTGGCGACCAGCGTTTCGGTGCCGCCATAGAGTGGCTGCGAATGCAGGATCGCGTCGCCCGGTCGTGCAAAGGTGAGAAGGGTTGTCGCGATGGCCGACATGCCGGAGGAAAACAGCGCGCCGCTTTCTGCCTTTTCATAGACGGCGAGACGATCCTCGACGATTTCGCTATTCGGGTGGTTGAAGCGCGAATAGACGAGCCCGACGCCAGTGCCTGCTGGCGGTTCGGTGCGGCCGGAGATGTAATTGAAGAAATCGCGACCGTCTTCGGCCGATTTGAAGACGAAGGTGGAAGTCAGGAAGACAGGCGGCTTGACTGCGCCCTCGGAGAGCTCGGGGTCGTAGCCGTAATTCAGCATCTGGGTTTCGGGATGGAGGGGGTGGTTGCCGATATGCGTTTTGGACGGATGCGGCGCAGTCATGACGGTCTCCTCAGCCGACGACACGAATTTTAGATTCGCATCATATCATCAGTTGCGGTGCCGCTTGCTATAGTCTTTGATGGATGGCGGGCTCGCTGAAGCGAGCCCGTCCAGTTGATGTCGTCAGTAGATTTCCGGCACGTACATTTCCGGCGGCACCGGCGTGCGATGGTAATCGGCGTTGCGCATGCGCTCCGGCAGGATGATTTCCGGCTTCGGAACCGCCTCGTAAGGGATCTGCGTCAGCAGATGCGCGATGCAGTTGAGGCGTGCCCTCTTCTTGTCGACGGCATGGACGACCCACCACGGCGCTTCCGGAATATGGGTGCGCTCAAGCATCTCTTCCTTGGCCTTGGTGTATTCTTCCCAATGCACGCGGCTCTGCAGATCCATCGGCGAAAGCTTCCACTGCTTCAGCGGGTCCTGAATGCGCATGTTGAAACGGAATTCCTGTTCCTCGTCGGTGATCGAGAACCAGTATTTGAGGAGAATGATGCCGGAGCGAACCAGCATCCGCTCGAAATCCGGCACCGAGCGGAAGAACTCTTCCAGCTCTTCCGACGAGCAGAAACCCATGACGCGCTCGACACCAGCGCGGTTATACCAGCTGCGGTCGAACAGCACCATTTCGCCTGCCGTCGGCAGATGGGCGGCATAGCGCTGAAAATACCACTGGTGCTTCTCGCGCTCGGTCGGTGCCGGCAGCGCGACGACGCGGCAGATGCGCGGATTGAGACGCTGGGTGACGCGCTTGATGGCGCCGCCCTTGCCGGCGGAATCGCGGCCTTCGAACAGCACGACGACCTTGAGCTTCTTGTACTGCACCCAGTCCTGCAGGCGCACCAGCTCATGCTGCAGGCGGAAGAGTTCGCGGAAATAGACCCTGCGGTCAAGCGTCGCCTCGCCTTCGCTGATCAGGCCTTCGGCAACCAGCTCGTCGAGACGATCCTCTTCGAGCTGCATCTCCAGCTCTTCGTCGAAGCTGTCGACGATCTCATCCTTGATGCGGCTGAGAGGGTCCTGGTTTTCTTCGGTCATTGCGGGCCTCCTGCTCTCTTTTCATGTTGATGCTGCAGCCCTTGGGGCCGCAGAGAGCCGGCACGCTGCTCAGGCATGTGCCGGCTGTGTTTCGGCATTACTCGGCGGTCCAGCCGCCGTCGACGGAAAGCGTCGTGCCGGTAATCTGCTTGGCGGCGTCGCCGCAGAGGAAGACGGCAATCGCGGCCACTTCATCGACGGTCACGAATTCCTTCGTCGGCTGCGCGGCCAAAAGCACGTCATGCTTGACCTGCTCTTCCGTCATGTTGCGTGCCTTCATGGTCTCGGGGATCTGCTTCTCGACGAGCGGCGTCCAGACATAGCCGGGGGCGATGGAGTTGACCGTCACACCGTTCTGAGCAGCTTCGAGAGCGATCGTCTTGGTGAGGCCGGTAATGCCGTGCTTGGCCGAAACATAGGCCGACTTGAAGGGCGAGGCGACCAGTGCGTGTGCCGAAGACGTATTGATGATGCGCCCCCATTTGCGCGCCTTCATGCCGGGGATGGCAGCCTTGATGGCGTAGAAGGCGGCCAGCAGGTTGATGCGGATGATCGCTTCCCACTTGTCGTCGGGGAACTCCTCGATCGGGGCGACGAACTGGATGCCGGCATTGTTGACGAGAATATCGAGACTGCCGAAGGCTTCTTCGGCCTCGTGTACCATGGCGGTGACTTCTTCGCCATTCATCATGTTGGCGCCGGAATAGCGGCACTTCACGCCGAAATCGGCCTCGATGGCCGCGCGTTCCTTTTCGATCGCATCGGCGTCGCCGAGGCCATTGATCGTGACGTTCGCGCCTTCGGCGGCAAAGGCGCGCGCAATCGCAAGCCCGATACCGCTCGTCGAACCGGTGACCAGCGCATTCTTCGAAGTCAACGAACCCATGATGCAACTCCTGCAATGTCTATGACATGGTTGAGCAAATGGAAAATGCCAAGATGAGCGCACACTGCCAGCCTCGTATGTCGCTTTGATAACAGTGCAATTTTGCCCGGTGCCGCAAGCCTTCGACACCTGACACTTCTCTGTCATGCAACCGTGCAAGTTTTCGCGCCGGTGCCCGGCGATTTCCTCCAACGACGGAAAATACAATGAAGGTCGAAGACATTCTCAAGCATGCCTATGCGATGCCGCTGACCAACCCCTCCTATCCTCCGGGACCCTATCGGTTCTTCGATCGCGAATATATCATCATCACCTACCGCACCTCGCGTGAGGCTCTTGAGGCCGTCGTGCCCGCGCCGCTCGAAATCGACGAGCCGCTGGTGAAATACGAATTCATCCGCATGCCCGATTCCACCGGCTTTGGCGATTATACGGAGACCGGGCAAGTCATCCCCGTCACGTATCGCGGACAGAAAGGTGGTTATGTCCACTCCATGTATCTCGACGACGATGCGCCGATTACCGGCGGCCGCGAGATCTGGGGCTTTCCGAAGAAGCTTGCCAGTCCGAAGATCGTCAATGAGGGCGAGGTCATCGTCGGCACGCTGCATTACGGCAGCGTCCTTTGCGCAACTGGGACGATGGGCTACAAGCACAAGCCGGTCGACCAGGGACCGCTTCTGTCCGCTCTCTCGGAGCCGAATTTCCTGATCAAGATCGTGCCGCATGTCGACGCCACCCCGCGTATCTGCGAGCTGGTGCGCTACTATTTGACCGATATCACCATCAAGGAAGCCTGGACTTCGCCGGCTGCCCTCGATCTTCGGCCGCATGTCATGGCCGACGTCGCGCGGCTCCCCGTGCTGGAAGTGGTTTCCGCGGTTCATTTTACCGCCGATCTGACGCTCGGCCTCGGCGAAGTCGTTCACGACTATCTCGCAGAGCGCAGATAACCAAACCTCATTGCCATTTCATGCTGGAGACGGATCGTGCTTGAACGAAACACCAAGGCCGCAGCCCCGACTATCCCGGAAATTGCCACGCAATATGATCGCGTCGCCCTGGTATTCCAGGGTGGCGGCGCGCTCGGCGCCTATCAGGCCGGCGTCTACCAGGCGCTTGCCGAAGCGGGATGCGAGCCGACCTGGCTTTCGGGCGTCTCGATCGGTGCGGTCAATGCCGCGATCATCGCCGGCAACGAGCCAAGCCGGCGTCTGCAGCGTCTGGAGCAGTTCTGGCAGATCATTTCCGGCCGCAAGATCTGGGCCTATACGCCGGAAGGCGATTTCTTTCGCGATATCCGCAACCGCACCAGCTCGTGGATGACGATGACCATGGGCCAGCCCGGCTTCTTCAAGCCGCGCTTCCCCAACCCCTGGTTCGAACTACCGGGCGCAGAGGGTGCCACCAGCTTCTACGACTCGGCAGAGCTCAAGAAGACGCTGGAAATGCTGATCGATTTCGACGTGCTGAACGACGGCAAGAAGCGTTTCAGCGTTGGTGCCGTCAATGTGCGTACCGGCAACTTCGTCTATTTCGACACCGACAATATCCGCATTGGCCCCGAGCACATCATGGCGAGCGGCGCCCTGCCGCCGGCCTTGCCGTCCATCCGCATCGAGGGCGAATATTACTGGGACGGCGGCATCGTTTCCAACACGCCGCTGCAATATCTGCTCGATCAGGAAGAGGATCGCAGCTCGCTCGTCTTCCAGGTTGATCTCTTCAGCGCCCGCGGCGTCCTGCCGCGCAGCATGCCGGATGTCCTTTCGCGCCACAAGGACATCATGTATTCGAGCCGCACGCGGCAGAACACCGACAATTTCAAGCGCATTCACGGGCTGAAAATGAAGCTCCTGAGTGCGCTGAAGCGTGTTCCGAGGGATCAGCTGACGCCGGAAGAGGAAGAGCTGATTGCCGATTATTCCGATGCCGGCGTCGTCAACATCGTGCATCTGATCTATCAGCACAAGAACTACGAAGGTCACGCCAAGGACTATGAATTCTCCGGCACCTCGATGCGCGAGCATTGGGACATGGGCCTCGAGGATACCAAGCGCACGCTGCGCCACACCGACTGGTTGCTGCCACCCTTCAGCGACGATGCCGTCGCCATTCACGATCTTCACAGAGAGGATCCGGCCTGAGCCGATAGGTGCCTTTCGGCCCGACTTTAACGACGATCGGGCCGGAGCGTGCTGCGCTTAGCTCCGGCTAAACCTTCACTTTTGTGTGACGGGCGTCAGCTCTGCTTGAGCCGGTGCCGATGCGCCGCCTGCTTGGCACGATTGCCGCACATCGCCATGCTGCACCAGCGTCTGCGGTGGCCGCGCGTGTGGTCGACGAAAAGCAAGGTGCATGTGTGGCCTTCGCAGGCTTTCACGTCGGAGAAATCCTCGGTGCAAACAAAACGGCCCAGCGCTTCGCCGATCGGCAATAGCAGCGATTCCGGCGACCGCCATTTCCGCATCGGCTGAAAACCGAGCCCTTCTTCGCCGGATTGCCTTGCGACGATCCGACCAAAACCTTCGTCGCGTTCCAGCAGGCGATTCAGTGGCTCCAGATCGTTCAAGGCATCCGATGTCAGCGGTTTTCCTTTGCGAGAATTTACGAAGGCCCTGAACCATTCGCGCAGGCTTCTTGCCTGATCGGCAACCTTGTCGAGTTCGCCGGGCAGCGCCCGTTCGCGCATGGCAGCGAGCGTCTCACGAGGCACCAGGCCGGCCTGTTCCAGCCAGCGCAGCAAGCCCTCCCCATCATCAATCCAGTCGATCGGCACATCCACAGGCGTTGCGACCGAATTGAGGAAATCCAGTCCCAGCGTGTCGCCGACGAAGATGGCGGGCGAGTGGTTGTCCATGGACTACTCCCTTTGCGGCCGTCGACAACGATGTTGGATGGCCATTCGAAAACATGGTCGACATATAACCTATCAGAGGCCTCTTGACAAGTTACGCATATCGAGCGTAACCCTATTGTTGTCATTTGAACGGTTACGAATTTCGAGCCACAGGGAGAAAGCTGATGTCGTCGCAAAATGCAGATATTGTTCTTGTCCATGGCGCCTGGGCGGATGGGTCGGGTTGGGCAAAAGTGATCGCGCCGTTGGCGGCCGCCGGCTTTCCGGTAACTGCCGCTCCATTGCCGTTGACTTCCTTTGCCGAGGATGTCGCCGCGCTCGAACGCACGCTGGAGCGGACGGAAGGACCGGTGATCCTGGTCGGTCATGCCTATGCCGGCGCGGTTATCGCCGCTGTTCGCAGCGAAAAAGTAAGGGCGCTGATCTATGTCGCCGCGCTTGCGCCGGATGAGGGAGAGACGGTCGCCGATGTTTTCTATCGCGGCGAACCTCACTCGCAGGCGCCGAAACTGGCGCCCGACAGCCACGAGCTGATCTACCTTCCGCATGGCGCATTCGCGACCGCCTTTGCACAGAACGCCAAGGCCGACGAACTGGCGATATTGGCTGCATCGCAACGGCCGATCTCGCCAGCATGCATCACCGTCCCCGTCGCCCGTCCGCTCTGGAAGGATCGTCCTACCTGGTTCCTGATCGCCGAGGAGGACCGGATGATCCGCGTCGACAATCAGCGCTTCATGGCGGCGCGTATGAAGGCGAAGCAGCGCTCCATCTCGGCTGATCATATGCCGATGGTCACGGCACCGGCCGCCATTGTCGACATTATCCGAGATGCGGCCGCCACTATCTGAATTCTCGATTTATAACTCTACAAGTGCAATCAGAAAGGTTATGAAAGGACCTTATCATGACTGATATCAGCTATCGCACCGTCAATGTCGAAGGCGTCAAGGTCTTCTACCGCGAGGCGGGCTCGCCAGGGGCAGACAAGCTGCTGCTCCTGCACGGCTTCCCGACTTCCAGCCATATGTTCCGCGATCTCATCCCGCTGCTGGCCGATCGTTATCACATCATCGCACCGGATCTTCCGGGCTTCGGGCAATCCGATGCGCCGAAGGGCAGCAACACGTTCGACAGCATCGCCGAGACGATCGATCGCTTCACGGAGGTCATCGGTTTCGACCGCTATGCCATCTATGTTTTCGACTATGGTGCGCCGACCGGTTTCCGGCTGGCGGTAAAGCATCCGGAGCGGATCACGGCGATCATCTCCCAGAACGGCAACGCCTATGAAGAGGGTTTGAGCGAAGGTTGGAATCCGATCCAAGCCTATTGGCGCGAAGCCTCTGAGGAAAATCGTAATGCACTGAAGGCATTCCTGCAGCCGGACGCGACGGCGTGGCAATACACGCACGGTGTCCCCGACGCCTCGAAGGTCTCCCCGGACGGCTACTCGCTCGATAGTCTCTATCTGGCCCGCCCCGGTGCAGAAAAGGTGCAGCTCGATCTCTTCGGCGACTATAAGAGCAACGTCGCGCTCTATCCGACCTTCCAGAACTATTTCCGCACCCATAAGCCGCGTCTCTTGGCGGTCTGGGGCAAGCACGATCCCTTCTTCCTGCCGCCCGGCGCCGAGGCTTATCGCCGAGACACTCCCGGGGCGGTCGTCAAGTTCCTTGATACTGGTCATTTTGCCCTTGAGACGCATGCCGCCGAGATCGCGGCCGAAATCCGCGCCTTCCTTGGCTGACATCAAGCCCTATCGCGCCGACACGGATCGGTGCGATAGGGCGTCAGCTTGCTTTCAAAATCAGGAGGAACGTCATGTCCGACACTGTCGCCATCATTACCGGTGCAAGCCAGGGAATTGGGCGGGCAACCGCCATCCGTCTTGCACGAGATTTCGGTGCCTTGGCTCTTGTTGCCCGCAGCAAGGACAAGCTGGAGGATACGGCCAGGGCCGCCGAGGCGGCCGGCAGCAGAGTGCTTGTCATCGACGCCGATCTTGCCGAACCGGCGGCCGCCCAAAGCGTTGTTGATGCAACGCTGTCTGCCTTCGGCCGGATCGATGCGCTTCTGAACATTGCCGGTGCCGTCCCTCAGATCGACCTTTTCGACATGACGGATCAGCAATGGGACGACGGCTTGGCCTTAAAGCTGCACGGCGCGCGCCGGTTGACCATCGCCGCCTGGTCGGCGCTGAAGAAGACGCGCGGTTCGGTCGTGCTGATGTCGGGCAATTCGGCTGTATTTCCCAAGGCACCTTATGCGGCAGTCGGCACGATCAATGCTGCAATCATCGCCCTGGCAAAGGCCTTCTCCGACCGCGGCATTTCCGATGGCGTTCAGGTCAACAGCGTCCTGCCCGGCCCGGTCATGACCGGGAGGCGGCGGTCCTATCTCGAACATTGGGCGCCGCTGCACGATATGACCGTGGAAGAGGCGACAGCCAAGTTCTCGCAGGAAGCCGGGATCGCCCGCTATGGCGAACCGGAGGAGATCGCCGAACTGATGGCTTTCCTGGTCTCGCCGGGAGCGCACTGGATGACCGGCTCGGCCCTGCGCATGGATGGCGGCGAGGTGAAGTCGGTTTGATTCATACCGGGATTGACGTCAACGCGCCTTGTAGCTGACGGAGATCTTCGCGCTCGCCAGGGCCGTTTGCGCGAGTTGGGCGGCGTCGAGACCGAGGGTGCCGATCGGCAGTGGCTTGTCAAAGGCAAGGTCGAGTGTGAAGAAGCCCGTTGGATGAGGCAAATCCTGCACGAAACGCAGCAGTGCCTTTTTCGATTCCGCATCGATCCGGCTGTCAGGTAGTGCCTGCAGTGCTGCGACCGTCGTGTCACGCAACTGGTTGATGCCTTGGGCGGGATCGTCCGAACCGGTCATCTGCTGCAGAAATGCAGCCAGCGACGGCACCGCCATACCCTCGAACAATCCCATATTATCGAGCCGGAAGCGCAGATGGCTGAGGCCGACTGATCCATTTTGCATCAGAGCCGGTATGCCTGCATTTTGGGGCAGGCTCAGCTCGGCCGAGAGCGAGGCTTTACCGAGGCGCAGATTGGTGAGCTCCAGCTCCTGAATATCCAGGTAGCCATCCTTGGGATCGAAACGGAAGGCACCGGACATCTCGATCGGCCATTGTTGGACCGTCGTAATGTAATTCGCCATGGCGTTGTCGAGCATCGGCGTAAAACGCACGCCTTCGACCGAGAACCGCCCCCAGGTCGGCAGATGGTCGGGCTTGCTTGCGATGGACTTGAGGAAGTCGGCTAATCCGTCTCCCTTGAATTCGGCGCGTTCGAAAGTCCATCCCACTCTGCTGCCGGATTTGAAAAGGCCATTCGTAACTGCGCAGCCATCATGCAGGTCGGAAATGGCAAAGCCGTCGGCATGCTGGATCATTGCACTCCCCTCAATGAGATCGGTGCATGGCGTTCCGGCCGCGGCGGCGGTGAGGGGAACGAAGGAGACGAGCAACGAAAGCAAGAGGGAAGAGCGCATCTTTCAGAACTACCTGTTTGAGTCGATCGGCAAATAGCCGCCGCGCCATGTTTGCGGCTATGCCGCGTATGTCAAGGCGTGAGATTTCCGGAATTGGCGCGCCGGCAATGCGGGTCGGTGAAGCGACTGCGCCTCCTAGGTGGGGATGCGACTGGCATAACTCGCACGGATCAGGTCGGCGGCTTTCTCGGCAAGGCAATAAGTGGCCGCGACCGTATTGCCTGAAACGATGCTCGGCATGATTGAGGCGTCGACGACGCGCAGGCCCTCCACGCCATGTACCCGCATGGTGGCGGGGTCGACGACCGATCGTTCTCCGTGTCCCATGGCGCAGGTGCCGACGGGATGAAACAGCGTGCCGACACGCTCGCGAATGAAGGCGTCGAGTGCGCCGTCGCTTTCGATCTCCGGTCCTGGGTCGATTTCGGCATCGAGATGCGGCGCAAACGGAGCTTGCGCCGCAATCCGACGTGCCAGCCGAACACCCTTGCGCAACACGTTCATCGTGCTGTCGCCGCGGAAGAAATTATAGAGGATCGAGGGTTTCTCGTCGGGATCGGCACTCTTCAGGGCGACACGCCCGATGCTCCCGGGCCGCAGCTGGCAGACATGCATGAGGAAGCCGTGGCCGGTGAAGCCCGATGCCGCCTGCGTATTGGCTCGGCCTGTGCAGAAGAAGAGCTGGATATCGGGCCTGTCGCTTTCGGGATCGGTCGAGATGAACCCGCCTCCTTCGCCTGTGGTCGAGGAGAACAGGCCGCGCTTGTTGAAAACCCAGTTGAGGACATGGCCGACATTGCGCGGCAGGGCACGCCAGGAGACGCCATAGGGCGCAATGGATTTCGCCCGATATTCGATGGTGACGTCGAGATGATCCTGCAGGTTCTCACCGACCCCGGGCAGATCCGCGACGACCGGAATGCCAAGGCGCATAAGATCTTTTGCGTTGCCGATGCCCGACAGCATCAGCAGATGCGGCGACACGAAGGTGCCGGCCGAGAGGATGATTTCGCGGCCGTCGAGCGTTCCGCTCTCTCCATTTCGCCGGAAGGCAATGCCGGTAGCCTTTCGGCCATCGAACACGATACGTGTAACCTCGGCCTCGCTCATTACGGTCAAGTTCGGCCGATGTCGCACCGGGTCGAGATAGGCGCCCTCGGCGGTAACGCGTTCGCCATTCCTCTGCGTGAAAGTATAGAGGCCGACGCCATTCTGTCGCGCGCCGTTGAAATCGGCGTTTAGGGGGTGGCCGGCCTGTTGCGCCGCTTCCAGAAACACCTCCGCCATCGGATTGACGCTGCGCAGCGGCGCGATGTTCAATGGCCCGTTCGCGCCGTGATAGGCCGGGTCGATCTGCTTCTCGAGCGGCTTGTTGCCGAAGTGAATGTGCTTGGCGGAAGCCGGTTCGGCCAGGATCTCGAAGCGCTCCAGCTTACGGAAATGGGGCAGCAGGTCGTCATAGCCCCAGCCCGGATTGCCGAGGTCGCGCCAATGGTCGAAATCCTCGCGCTGGCCGCGGATGAAGATCTGGCCGTTGACGTTCGTGGAGCCTCCCGTGCCCTTGCCGCGCGGCAGGGCGATCGAGCGGCCCTGCAGGCCGGGTTCGGGTTCGGTTTCGAACCAGGACATGAATTTCGGCCCGCCGAGAAAAGCGAGCGTCGGCGCCATGAAGGTGACCATCGCGAGCGGAATGCGCACAATGGCCTTGCGTGCATTGCGGTCCATGCCCGCCTCGACCAGGCAGACGCTCGTGGCCGGATCTTCGCTTAGGCGGTTGGCAAGCACGCAACCCGCGGCACCGCCACCGACGATGATATAGTCGAATTCGGGCAAGGCTCAGATATCCTGGATCTGCGGCAGGATCACCAGATCGCGGATGGTGACGTTGGCCGGCCGCGTCAGCATGAAGAGCACCGCATCGGCCACATCTTCCGACCTCAAACCCTCCCGCGCCGCAACCTTGGCATCGATAGCGGCAGGATCGGTATAGCCCCAGAGTTCGTTGAGCACGACGCCGGGTGCGACGGAGCCGACGCGGATATTGTGCTTCATCGTCTGTCGCCGCAGCCCATGTACGAAAGCCTGGATCGCGTGCTTGGATGCCGAATAGATCGGTTCCCAATGGATGGCCTGATGCCCAGCCACTGAGGAGGTGACGACGATCTGTCCGCCGCCCTTGGCAATCATGCCTGGCAGCACCGCGCGGGCCAGCCGGAAGACCGAATTGACGTTGATGGCAATGAGCTCGTCCCAGGCGTCGGGATCGCCTTCGGCGACGTCGCCGGGAATATAGAGGCCGGCATTAGGCAGAAGAATGTCGATCCGGCCGAAGCGCTCGATCGTTGCGTCGACGACCTTCTTGATCGCATCCGGTTCGGTGAGATCCGCCGGCAGCACCAGCGCGTCACCATCGGCCTTGGCGGCCACCGCTTGCAGCCGTTCGGCAGAACGGCCGACAAGTGCGAGCTTCGCTCCCTCTTCGCCGAGCGCCAATGCGGTTGCGCGCCCGATACCGGAGCTTGCGCCGGTGACCAGCGCGACCTTGCCTTCAAGCTTCTGTCCCAAGATGTCCTCCCCATTGGCGGAGTCTTGGAAGTTCTCCACCAATGAGGAGCCTAGGTAGGCTCGCTCTACCCGTCAACGAAAAATCTTTTCTCACGTAAATTTTGCAACCAATGCAGCAGTCGTGCAGGCGGCGCCAGCGGACAGGATTTGTCAGGCCGATAGCTTGAGTCCGTCTGTTTTCGTCTGTGCGGTTGCGTGGCCGCTATAGGGCAGGATGCGACGCAGAACTTCCTGGGCAAGCGTCTGGGCGTTCTGCTGCGCCTTGTCGAGATTGCTCACCGTTTCGGGATCGATCGAATAAAGGGTCTGGCCATAGCCGAAGACTTCGCGATAGGCGGCGCGTTCGATGATGGGCGTGGACATCACATGGACGCGGCGGCTGGAGAGTAGCTCCTTCACCGATTGCAGCGCGCGCGTAGTGACCATTGGGTTGACGCGCGTCAAAACCACCGAATGCGGGATGCGGATATCAGCCCGATCCTCCAGATACTGCAGCAGCTCGATGACATTGGTGGCGCCTTCGGCATCCATGGCCGAGCCTTGCACGGGAATGAGCACGTAGTTCGAATAGCCGAGCGCCTGTGCAAGCAGCGGGCTGCGGGCGCCGGGCAGGTCTATGAGCAGGAAATCGACCTCGGCGCGAAGCTTGCGCGCATGCTGGCCGAGATTGGCCGCCGTCACGTAGGGCACGACGGAAAGCGAAGGAGGTGCCCTTTCGCTTAGCCGCTCATGCCATTTGGAGATCCACAATTGCGGGTCCGCATCGAGAATGGCCACTGAAAAGCCCATTCGGGCGAGTTCGCAGGCAACGATGACGACGGCAGTGGTCTTGCCGGCGCCGCCCTTGGTGTTGGCAAAGGTCAGGACGGCCACGGGAACTCCCTGGACTGATGGATTGAGCAACTCAATGGGGCGGGCTAGGAGCTGTCATGGCTTGGGGAAATCGTTACTCATTTATGGTTAACAAACCCTTTTGGATGAGGCCCAATCCGTCAACTCCCTCTACCGGATCAAGCGGCTGTAAGCGCTTCGAGGTGTCGCTTCGGCCGTATTTTTCCAGTTAGGCGATTTGCTATATTCTGTCGTCGATCACTGGGAGCTGCCGCGCCATATAGCTTGGCTATGGAAGAAGGCTCGCAAAAAGCGAGCCCTCCATGTCGGAATGAACGAAGGATCAGTTATTCAAGAAATCCGGCGTAATGCGATCAAGTTGCTGCAGTTGCATGATGCCGCGATTGCGATCGACTGCTGACTCCGGCACCCTTCTCGGCCCGACAGGAGTCGACTTACCGGCATCGTTCTTTGATGGCAGATTTAGAATATTCGGCGATTTAAGAATATAAGGAGAAGTGCCCTGAAGCTCTTTTCCCGGCGGCAGGGTGTGGCTTTCCGGAATGGGGGCGACCACGATGACCCTTGTTGGCTTCGGCGTTTTCGGCAGCTCTGAAAAGGTGAAATCAATCGTCTCTATGGTCGTTCTGGCATGAGATATGCCGCCCGTCGCGATCCATTTCCCGTCGGCAAAGTCAGCGCCCACACCCGCGCCCGTGGTGACGGTCACTCTCACGGAATAGCTGAAACTATTCATTTGGCGCTCGGTGTGATGCGAAACTTGAGACACCCAATCACGCAGTCTGAAGTCTTTTACGTCGACGTGTATATCTTTGTAGGTGTCTTTTCTCGCGCATGCCTTTGAACGTTTCTCGAGCACGAAGACGCTATATTCGACCTTACCGTTTCGATAGGCTTCACGCGAAGCGCTGGCATTTGCAGAGTACAGAAGCTTGTCGACGCCTGCCGGTGCTATCCATTTCAATGGATCGACGTTGGCGTCGTCGTTTGCTGTCACATTTTGAGTAATCGCATAAGTCGATGTCCAATTGGAGAAGTCAAAGCCGCCCTGGCTCTTGTTCTCTTTAAATACGGTCAGGATCTCGCACTCAACGATGTCAGCCAGCTTGTTTATACTTTCGGGTTGAGCGTCGGGCATGCGGGGTAATGTATTGCATCCGGCTAGGCCGGCTAAGGTGGAAAGAATTATTACTTTGGTCTTCATTGGATTCCCCTCTGTTTGTTACAAACAGAGCGTCGTCGCACAAAGATATTCTGTCCAGTAAATAATAAACCTTATCGTGTTTTTCACTGAGTGCAAATAAACGCATGCGTTGCTAAAGAGAGGATATTCTGAAAGAACCCTTCAGCCGATCATCTTAGTTCCGGATAGGAACAGCCGAAGAGATAGCTGGCAACATCATCAATGCCGCTTATCCGCTGCCAGGATTTCGCGAGCGATCTGATCCAGCCCGACGGTTCTGTCGACACCGCCATGGGCGATCGCTTCCTTGGGCATGCCGAAGACGACGGAGGTTTCCTCGTCCTGTGCCACGGTGAAGGCGCCGGCATCGTGCATTTCCTTCATGCCGCGCGCACCGTCGTCACCCATGCCGGTCATGATGACGCCCATGGCGTTTCCCGCTGCCGAGCGTGCTGCGGAGCGGAAGAGCACGTCGACGGAGGGGCGATGCCTGGAGACGAGAGGGCCGTCCTTGATCGCGACGACATAGCGAGCGCCCTGGCGCTCCAAGAGCATGTGCTTGCCGCCGGGGGCGATCAGCACGTGGCCGCGCAACACCGCATCGCCGTGTTCGGCTTCCTTGACTTCCACCTCGCAAAGACTGTTCAGGCGCTTGGCGAAGGCGGCGGTGAATTTCTCCGGCATATGCTGCACGATGACCATGCCCGGCGTGTTGGCCGGCAGTGCCTTGAGCATTTCGCGAAGCGCCTCGGTGCCGCCCGTCGAGGCTCCCACGCAAACGATCATCTCCGTCGTCTTGGCCATCGCCCGACCGCTCGGCGGCGGCAGAACGGCATCGGCCGTCAGCTTGGCCATCGGCTCGGCTGCGGTCACGATCCGGCGGCGAGCGCTGCCGAGCCGCGCTGCGGCGGCGCCCTTGACCGCTTCCCGGATCATGTCAGCGGTTTCCGCCAGATGGTCGGCGGCGGCGATCTTTGGTTTGAGGATGATATCGACGGCGCCTGCCTCCAGCGCCTGCATCAGGGTTTCCGAACCTGCCTCGGTGAGCGACGAGCACATGACGACCGGGATCGGCCGTTGAGCCATCAACTTGCGCAGGAAGGTGATGCCATCCATGCGCGGCATTTCGACATCGAGGGTGATGACATCGGGAATTTCCTCCTGGATCTTCTTTGCCGCCATGAAGGGGTCGGAGGCGGCGCCCATGACCTCGATATCCGGATCGGCCGACAGCACCTGCGTCATAACCTGCCGGACGCTGGCGGAATCGTCGACGATGAGCACACGGATCTTCCTGGCCATGGGCGTCAGACCTTTCTGAAGACCGTGTTGGCGACCTGCTTGACCGGCAGATTGAGCCCACTGATCGTCTCGGAATGGCCGACATAGAGGAAGCCGCCCGTTACCAGCTTCTCGCAAAGCCTGGAAAGAACCTTCTCCTGCGTCGGCTTGTCGAAATAGATCAGCACGTTGCGGCAGAAGACGATATGAACCTTGTCGCCGATCTCATAGACGCGATCCATGAGATTGAGACGGCCGAAGCCGATCCTTGAGCGCAGTTTGGGGTGAATGCGAACTTCGCCGCGCTCCGGGTCGCGCGCTTCCATGACATAGCGCAAACGCCGCGGCCGATCGACGGGATCGATCATCCCGGCGGGATAGACGCCCCTGCGCGCCGCTCGGAGAACATCGGTCGACAGATCGGTCGCAAGGATGCTGTACTCGGGCGCGCCGTGGACTTCGCGATAGTCCTCCATGACCATGGCGATCGTGTAGGGCTCTGCGCCGACGGAACAGGCTGCACTCCAGATCCTGAGGCGGCTGTGTCCCGCTGCAAGCAGCTCGGGAACGGCGGCACTTTCGAGATGCTCGAAATGCTTCGGTTCCCGGAAAAAGTCCGTCTTGTTGGTCGTGACCGCGTCGATCAGGTGGATCGCTTCGCGATCGATGCCGCCGCGCTTGAACAGATAGTCGCAGTAATCATCGAGGTCGCCGATTCCGGTTGCCCGCAACCGGCGCCGCAATCGTCCTTCCAGCATCGTGCGCTTGCCCGGAGGCATCTTGATGCCGCTATAGTCGTAGATATAGCGGGCAAGCTGGTCGAAGTTCCGCCGGCTCAGCCCCTGGTCTCCGTAGTCTCTTACATCCTGCAACGCCACTTTACGCCCTACTCAAACAGCGGCCAATTCGGAGGCTCTCTGGCCCATCCCCACACCCATCAGCGACACCTTGTCGGTCGATGAGAAGAGTTTTGCGAGATCGATGATGACAACGAACCCGCCGTCGCGGCGCACGACGCCGGCTATATATTCGGATGGCCAGCGCACCCCGATATCGGGGGCGCTTTCGATCGATTCATGCTTGAAGGACGTGACTTCGAAGACGCGATCGGCGACGAGACCGAGCGTCAGGATCTTGTCGGCGATCGGGATGTCGATCACGAGGATGCGCGTATGCGGCGTCTTCGTCGTGGGCGACATGCCCAGGCGCAGACGCAGATCGATGACCGGTACGCCCTGGCCGCGGACGTCACGCAGGCCGAGCAGATAGTCCGGCCCATGCGGAATGCGAAAGGCATCCTGGTGGTCCAGGATTTCCCGGACCACCGTGACGGGCACGGCGAAGCACTCGTCGCCGAGACCGAACGTCACATATTGCGCTTCGGTGCTGGTCGCAGCCATTTATGCGCTCTCCCTGAAGTCGTTATCATCCGCATCGGGTCCACCCATGGACATGTCGAGGGTAAAGCCCTTGAGACGAGCTTGCTGCGCGGCGACGCTGTTGTCTGACCGTGCGGCTGGGGCTCTGGCAGCAGGTGCCTTGGCGGCAGGTTTGGCCTTGGCCGGACTGGCGGTGTGATGGACAGGAGCATGGGCGGCCTGGGCCTTGCGGGCATTGGCCTGATCGACGCGGAAGAAGGCGATGGAGGCCTGCAGCTCCTCCGCCTGGGCGGCCAGTTCTTCCGATGTTGCCGACATTTCTTCGGAGGCGCCGGCATTCTGCTGCGTCACCTTGTCGAGTTGCTGGATCGCCTCGTTGATCTGCGAGGCACCGATATCCTGCTCGCGGCAGGCAGCCGAGATTTCGGCCACCAGTTCGGCCGTCTTGCGGATATCGGGAACGAGGCGCGACAGCATGTCGCCGGCCTCGGTCGCGACCGTGACGGTCTCGCCGGAGAGGCTGGAGATTTCGGCAGCTGCCGCCTGGCTGCGCTCGGCCAGCTTGCGCACTTCCGAGGCGACGACGGCAAAGCCGCGGCCATGCTCGCCGGCACGCGCGGCTTCGACGGCAGCGTTAAGCGCCAGCAGGTCGGTCTGGCGGGCGATCTCCTGCACGATGGAGATCTTCTCGGCGATGGTGCGCATGGCGTTGACGGCACGATCGACGGCCTGGCCGCTGATCTCGGCGTCCTTGGCGGACTGGCGGGCGATCTTTTCGGTCTGAGCCGCATTGTCGGCGTTCTGTTTGATATTGGCGGCCATCTCTTCCATCGAGGCGGAGGCTTCTTCAGCGGATGAAGCCTGTTCGGTCGCACCTTGAGACAGTTGTTCGGAACCGGCCGACAGTTGCTGGCTGCCCGACGAGACGTTGTCGGAGGCCGACAGCGCATCGGCAACGACACCGCGCAGCCGCTCGACCATCGACTGCAGCGACATGCCGAGCGTATCCTTCTCCGACATCGGCTTCGGCTTCACCGTCAGGTCGCCATTGGCGATCTGGTCGGCGATCGTTGCGGTGTTGCGCAGATTTCCGGTCATGACGTTGATGGTGTTGACGAGGTCCTTGATCTCGTCATTGGTCTTGATCTCGATGTTCTGATTGAGATCACCGATAGCGACACCTTCGGCAACGGCCTGGATCTTCTTCAGCCCGCGATTGATGCCGAGTGCGATCCAGATGGCAACGGCCGTAGAAATCACGAACATGATGCCAAGCGACGTCAGCAGCAGATTTCGCGCAGACGCATATTGGTCGTTGGTCGACAGATCGGTTTGATGCAAATCATTAAGAATTGCCTTGTTGACGGTCTCAAGCGCATCCTGGAGCAGGTCGCTTGCCTTGCGTCCCTCGCCCATGGAGAGAGCGCCAGCCTTGCGGTTGCTTTCGTCGGTATTCTCGGCCGCAAGCTTCAGGATCTGATCGTCGATCTGCTTCCAGGCCGGATACTGCTTGGAAAACTCGGCAACCTTGTCGGAAATCGCCGGATCTTGCGCAAGCTTCTGTACGAGCTGTTCGATCGTGACTTCTTTCTCGTGAACGGCGTCGATGTAGCCGCCGATCGCCTGCGGATCGGTGTTGAGGATGGCGTTCTTTTCATTGCGGATCGCATCCAGCACGGCGCTGGAAAGATCGCCGGAGTTGCGGAGATTGTTGGCCGGCCCCTGGACAATATCGGTGATGGCGGAGTTGAGGGAAGACAGGCTCATGATTGCGAGGACCGACATGCCGGTCGACAAGAGGATCAGGAAGCCGAAGGCGATTGCCAGTTTGAGTTTGATAGTAAAGCGCATCTCTGAAAAGCTCCTGGAGATGGAGGGTTTGATGATTGAAAAGTCAGACGGGGAGCCGTCTTGATGCGCGAAGACCGATACATTCACCCTTCCGCGAACCGGAACCGGTTCTTGAGGCCTGCAATAGCATTTGCCGGCCTTTGATCCGGCGCCTCCCGGCGCCGATGTTTGTTGATGTCAGGCCAGGCGCTCAGGCGCTCTGGCGAAAATCATTGTCATCAGCGTCCGGCCCGCCCATGGACATGTCGAGGGTAAAACCCTTGAGACGAGCCTGCTGCGCGGCGACGCTGTTGTCTGACCGTGCGGCCGGAGTTCTGGCTGCCGGTGCCTTGGCGGCAGGTTTGGCCTTGGCTGGGCTGGCGGTGTGGTGGACCGGAGCATGCGCGGCCTGTGCCTTGCGGGCATTGGCCTGATCGACCCGGAAGAAGGCGATGGAGGCCTGCAGTTCCTCGGCCTGGGCTGCGAGCTCCTCTGACGTTGCCGACATTTCTTCGGAGGCGCCGGCATTCTGCTGCGTCACCTTGTCGAGCTGCTGGATCGCCTCGTTGATCTGCGATGCACCGATATCCTGTTCACGGCAGGCGGCCGAGATTTCAGCCACCAGTTCAGCCGTCTTGCGGATATCGGGAACGAGGCGCGACAGCATGTCGCCGGCCTCGGTTGCGACCGTCACGGTCTCGCCCGACAGGCTGGAGATTTCGGCGGCCGCCGCCTGGCTGCGTTCTGCCAGCTTGCGCACTTCCGAGGCGACGACGGCAAAGCCGCGGCCATGCTCGCCGGCACGCGCGGCTTCGACGGCAGCGTTAAGCGCCAGCAGGTCGGTCTGGCGGGCGATCTCCTGGACGATCGAGATCTTCTCGGCGATGGTGCGCATGGCGTTGACAGCACGGTCGACGGCCTGGCCGCTGATCTCGGCGTCCTTGGCGGACTGGCGGGCGATCTTTTCGGTCTGAGCCGCGTTGTCGGCATTCTGCTTGATGTTGGCGGCCATCTCTTCCATCGAGGCGGAGGCTTCCTCGGCGGATGAGGCCTGTTCGGTCGCGCCCTGCGACAGCTGTTCGGAACCGGCCGACAGTTGCTGGCTGCCCGACGAGACGTTGTCGGAGGCCGACAGCGCATCGGCGACGACACCGCGAAGTCGTTCGATCATCGAGTTGACGTGGCCCAGAAGCTCGCCGATCTCGTCCTTGGTGGTGATCACGGCGAATTCAGTCAGATCGCCGTCGGCGACGGTCTGGACGGTCTTGACTGCGCGGCTGATGCCCTTGTTGATCGAGATGATGATCCAGATCGCCGAAAGAAATGCGAGGATCGATGCCGTTGAGGCGATGATGATGAGGATCAGGCGGGCATTCGCATAGTCGCTGGCGGCATCCTGATCCGCCTGTTTCAGTCTCGCCCGTTCGGAATCGAAGACCTGTGCAAGCACATTGTCGATCTTGGTGCTTATGTCGCGCGCGTCCGTCGTTGAAATATGCAGCGCGCCGCCAGCGTCTCCGGCAAGCATCATTGTACGGATACGGTCGTCCGCATTGCGCCAATTGGCGGATAGATCCTTGATCTGTGTCCAGAATGCCATGTCCTGAGCAGTGGTATTGGCCAGGATCTTCGCAAGGTCGGTATCGAACTCCGCACGCGCAGCGTCGCTCTTGGCAATATAGTCCTTGGTTTCATTGACCGATGCGGATGACAGCATGTTCTTTTGCTGCCGCAGCTGCTGCAGGACGGCAATATCGAGATTCTGGGCAAGCCGCAGCCGTTCGGCAGGCCCCGTCAATGTATCGGACCAGTTGTCGTTGACCTGGCCGAGGGTTGCGATGCTGTAGATGGCCGTGCCAAGAAGCATGGCGATCACGACAGCAAACGTTAGAAGCAGTTTGAGCTTGATCGTAAAGCGCATCTGATGGCCTCCTTTTCCGGGTAATTCATGCTGTTGCTCTGACCGCAACCGCCCGCTGCGACGAGAAGATCGCCTGCAGGTTCGGCAGGATGATAAATTCGCCGCCGCGTTTGACGAGGGCATGGATGTAGTCGGGGCGCCAGCGCATGCCGATGACGGGCGGCGGTTCGCTTGCCGCCTGTGAAAGCTGGGTGACTTCATGCACCTTGTCGGTGCGAATGCCGATCAGGGTCGTCTCGCCATCCAGTTCGAGTTCGGTGACGACGATACGGCTGTCGATGGTGACATTGGCCGCCTCCATGCCGAAGGCGATGCGGATGTCGGCAAGCGGAATGACCTTGCCGCGGAAGTTGATGACGCTGCCGACGAAGGGCAGGCTGCCGGGAACGCTGGTTTCAGGCAGCAGATCGAGGATTTCCTGAACGATGACCGCGTCGATGGCGAAAGTCTCGCCATTGAGGCTGAAGGTGAGGACCGAAAGTTCGTCGGCGCCTTTCCAGACGGCGCGATGGTCCGATTTTGCGTCTGCGTCGATCATCCTGCTGCCCGCAATTGCGCCTCCTGGTGCTGTCCGGCCGTGATGAGATGGACGACGTCGAGGATCAGGGCCACGTTGCCGTCGCCGAGAATGGTCGCGCCGGAGAAGGTGGAGACGTGGTCGTGAAGCTTCGACATCGACTTGATGACAGTCTGGTGGTCGCCGATGATCTGATCGACGACAAGACCGACGCGCTCGCTGCCGGTCGAGATCACCACCACCTTCTGATAGGGATCGGGCTCCGTGCCGGTGCGGAAGAGCTCGCGCAGGCGCAGGAACGGCACGAGGTTGTCACGCAGCGAGATGAAGCTGCGGCCGCGCGAGCGCAGGTCCTGTTCGACCGAAAGTTCAAGGCACTCCTCGACGGCGGCGAGCGGGATCACGTAGCGCCCGCTGCCGACACGAACGAGGAGGCCGTCGATGATGGCAAGCGTCAGCGGAATGCGTAGCGCGATCTCAGAACCCTTGCCGAATTCGCTGGTGATATCGATCGCCCCGCGCAGCGTCTCGATCGTCTTCTTGACCACGTCCATGCCGACGCCGCGGCCGGAGAGATTGGTGACCTTTTCCGCCGTCGAGAAGCCGGGCTGGAAGATCAGCTGCAGCAGTTCCTTGTCCGAAAGCTGGGCGCCGGGCTGGATCAGGCCGTTGGCCTCCGCCTTGGCGCGCACCCTCTGCCGGTCTATGCCGCGGCCATCGTCCTTGATGGAGATGACGACTTCACTGCCGGTCTGGTGCGCCGAAAGGAAGACCCGGCCAGTCACCGGCTTACCGGCTGCGACGCGATCATCCGGGTTTTCCAGGCCATGGTCTATCGAGTTGCGGACGAGGTGAACGAGTGGATCGGCCAGGCGGTCGATGACCGTCTTGTCGACCTCGGTGCTCTCGCCCTCGGTGACGAGTTCGATATCCTTGCCGGTTTCACGGGCGAGATCGTGGACCAGCCGGCGGAAGCGGCTGAAGAGGCTCGCCACCGGCATCATGCGCAGGACCATCATCGTGTCCCGCAATTCGCCGGCGAGCCGCTCGATTTCTTCCGAGACCGAGCGCAGGCCGAGATCGGCGGCGGAATTCGCCATCTGGCTCAGCCGCGATTGGGCGATCACCAGTTCTCCGACCCTGTCCATCATCTCGTCGAGACGGAGGGCAGGCACGCGAACATTGTCGGCCTGCTTCTGCGATTTGGCATCGACAGGCTGAGCCTTGCCCGCATCGATCGGCTGGGCGGCGGCCTTTGATGGTTCGTCCTCGATCGGCTGTTCTGGCTTTGTGGCGACCGGTGCCGGGACCGGTTCGGTCTGCGTCTGAAGTCCCTCCAGCTCCATCACCATGTCGTCCATGACGAAGATGAAGACGTCTTCGATATCCGAGCGTGGCTTTTCCGTCGTCAGGTGAACCGTCCAGCCGATGTGAAGATCGCGCGGTTCGAGGTCCGCAAGCAGCGGGATCGCGTCGGTATCGGCTTCGATCCGGCATTCGCCGAGCTCGCGCAACTCGTCCAGCAGCCCGAGCGGATTGGTGCCGTTGACCATCGAATTGGCAGGCAGACTGAATTTCAGATGCCATGCCTTGGAGCCACCGGTTTTCGCGGCAGGCGTCGCAGCTGCCGGCACGCTGACGGGCGCGGCCGTTAGAGCATGCGATCCGGCTGCACCGACGGCCTGACGCAATTTTTCGAGGAGCACGGAGCTCATGGCCTCGTGATCGCCGTTCGGGCTTTCCAGAAGCGCCTGCATGTGGCCCTGCGCATCGAGAACGGCGCTCACCAGTTCCTTCGTGGCCGGCGCCTCGCCCTTGCGCACCCGGTCGAAAGCGGTTTCGCAATGATGGGTGAAGGCGGCCAGCTGATCGAAGCCGAACATCGAGCCCGATCCCTTCAGGGTATGGAGGCCCCGGAAGACCGCATCGATCTGAGCGCGGTCGCTCAGATCGCGCATCAGATCGAGGAGGCCGGCTTCGATCAGCTCGAGCTGTTCGGCGGCCTCCGTCCTGAAAACGGCGATCGGATCGAGTTCGTTCATTTGCCGAGAACCTTGCGCGCGATCTTGATGAGGGTTTCAGGGTCGAAGGGCTTCGTCAGCCATCCCGTCGCGCCGGCGGCCTTCGCCTGTTGCTTGAGATCGCCGTCCGACTCCGTGGTCAGGAAGATGACCGGCGTTCCCATGTAGGCCGGCAGCTGCCGCAGGCTGCGGATCATCGTCAGGCCATCCATGTTCGGCATGTTGAGGTCGGTGACGATGAGATCGAAGTTGCCCGACTTCAACTTGGTGAGGCCGTCTGCGCCGTCGACCGCCTCGGTGACGGAATATCCGGCGTTGGTCAGCGCAATGCGCGTGGTCAGTCGAATGCTGGCGGAGTCATCGACGGTGAGAATATTGGCGCTCATGCTGCTTTTCCTTCTAGCCAGAAGCTGTCTTTTTGCCGGTCGCCGCAAAGGAGACCTGCACGTTGCAGGACGGTCAGAAAATTGCCGTCTGCTGGTTTGCTCAATGTGACTGCCACGCCGGCACGAGCGGCTGTTTGCCGTGCGGAGAGAAGCAGTTGCGGTAGGGTGAGGTCGATCTCCTCACCGCTGTCGATATCGATGATCAGGGCATGGTTGCGCAAAGCTGCTTCCTGCAGATAGACCTGAACGATGTCTCTGACATTGGTGATCGTCTTGATCGTCAGCGGCCCATGCAGGTGGAGAATTTCTGACTGTTGGCTCATGCCGAACCTCGGGATAACTGAAGTGTGGAAATCGGCGTTGCGTGGTCGTCGCTGTTCTGGGGCTCGAAGAGAGCCTTGATATCCGTCCAGCGGCGGCAGAAGGCTGCGACGCAGGCCGGATCGAAATGCGTGCCGCTGCTGTTGACGATCTCGCGGAATGCGTCGGCGATCGGCCAAGCGGCCTTGTATGCCCGCTTCGAGCAGAGGGCGTCGAAGACATCGGCTATGGCGACGATGCGAGCCTCGATCGGGATTGCGGTACCTGAAAGACCTTTCGGATAGCCCGCACCATCCCATCTCTCGTGATGGCTTTCGGCGATCTTGCGTGCGATCTGGATCAGCTCGCTCGAGCTGTCACTGAGGATCTCGGCGCCGAAATCCGCATGCTGCTGCATTTGCCGGCGCTCGTCCGGGCTCAGGGGGCCTGGCTTGGAGAGAATGGTGTCCGGCAGACCGATCTTGCCAACATCGTGCAGCGCGCTCGCCAGAAAGATCATGCGGCACTGGCCGGCATCCAGGCCCACCTCTTCGGCGATCATGCGCGCAACAATCGCGACGCGGTCCAGATGGTCGGCCGTTTCGCCGTGGCGGCAAGCGATAGCCTTGGAGAGACGCCAGATGATCTCTTCCTCGTGTCGTTCGATCCTTTGCATCGCAGCGTCGAAATCGCGCTGCAGCGTCGCGGCCTTGGCGGCTAGCGCCAGCCGCTGTTCTCCGATGTCGAGAATGTTGCGGACGCGCAGCGTCAGCTCCATCTCGTCGATCGGCTTGTTCAGGAATTCGGTGGCACCCGCTTTCATGGCTGCCAATCGGATGTCGGCCTCCTTGCGGGAGGTGATCATGATGGTCGGCACATGGGCGGTAAGCGCGTTCTTACGCACATGGCTGATCACTTCGATGCCGTTCATGTCGGGCATCATATAGTCGACGAGAATGAGATCCGGCGTCCGGTCGTCGAGCCGCTTGAGGGCATCACTCGGATGAAGGAACGACAATACCTCGCTGCCCTTGATGGCTTCGACCACGCGGCGAAGCGTGGCCACGACGGAAGGACTGTCATCGATTACGAAGACGCGCATAACTACCCCGCAGAGCGTCCGCGGTACACCCACGGATCGACTCAGGATTTTTGGCTGAAAGATTGTTGGAGGCCTTTCTCATGAAAGGGCCGCGTCACAATGATTGTGAATCTTGGCTGAGGTAACGAAATCGTTAAATGGCTAACGGTGTGTTAAACTTATGCTCAACCTGTAGCTGATTTTATAATTAACTGCGATTAAGTGATAGGATTGCGTTTTTCTGATATCAAATCTTATCACCCGCATCGAAGTCGTGACGGCTGGTGCGCGTCGATGACGGGGATACACCATACATGGCACGATAACGTGCTGCGAAATATCCCATGTGAGTAAATCCCCAGCGCGTGGCGATCTCGGATATGTTTTCGCCGGCATCGCCGTGAAGCAGATCGTAATGGATTTGCTGCAGCCGGAGGCGCTGTACGTAATTCAGGGGATTCATGCCCATGTTCTGCTGGAAGGAAATCTGCAGGCTGCGCACGCTCTGGCCGGCATTTTTTGCAATATCGAGTACCGTGAACTCGTCGCCCAGATGGGTCTGAATCCAATCCAGTGCCCGCTTCAGATTGCGTGGTCGCGCGCTCTGGATCACGGTCTTTTGTATAGATTGCGGCCATGATTGCATGAAGGCCGCAATCAACGCCTCTTTGAAAAGGGAGGCACCTAATGGCGAGCCGGCGAAGGGATGCTCATCCGCCTCGAGCAGCAAGGCCGCCATGCGGTGAACCGTTCTTATTCCCGTCTCGTCAATATCGGCCATTAAAGCGAAGCGTCGAAAAAACAACCCAGGATCGTCTTTTCCGATATCGATCAGTGGCAGGCAATGAATGCGGGGTATGGCAAGCGCAACCTTGCGGGCATTCGCGGACGCCTTGATTTTCGTCGAGCCAGGAGACAGCAGCATGAAAGCGGTTCCTGCGGCCGCCGTGAACTCCTGGTCCTCCGTTTCAACTTGAAACACGCCGTTTTCGACGAAGTGCAGCTCTATCCGGTCGGCGGGATCAAACAGATAGAGGATTTCATAACCCGTTCTTGAAAAAATCTTCCAAGCCGCCATCCTTCGGATTGTGGCCAGCGTGACATCGATGTGGAAGTTCGGATTGCCCAGCCTTCGTTCTAGAACGACCGATATATCCGCGCCCTTCAATCTTTCCTGTAACTCGGCAGGCTCGCAGGATGACCAGGCGTATTTCTCGGTAGCTATCTTCATTTTATCTTCAATCAGCATGAGCGGGCTTGCTTGCGGGTGGAATTAAAAGCAGAGCCGCCGGTGGCCTGCACAAAGGCGAGGCGTGCTGATTGGCAGTTATAAGACGTGGGTCTTGCCCAGGGCTTTCCCGGCAGCGCAAGGGGGCGGTTGCAAGCAGGCGCCCTGTTTCGTTCCCCGCGTTAACTCCATGTTTTTTTGTTCGCTTTAGTTTGCCGGGGATAATCTTGGGCGGGGTCCGAACAGTATGGCGTATGCAGCGACAAGCCGGCAATTTATCCCATCGACGGATAGTTTCGTCGATCGCTTGGAGAGCGCCCGATTGCAAATCGAACAGCGCTTCCTGGATGGCGGCGCGGTCCTCATCACGGTCACGGAAGCGCTCGCCAAGCTCGTCAGCCTGCTGGAGCATATCGGCAATTCGTTGAAGGAGGAGAATGCGACCGAAGCCACGGCGCGGCTGCTTCAGACGGTGGACCTTTTGAATGAACTGCCGCCTGCCGAAGCGCGGCGCCAGGAGAGCGTCGCCGCTATTGGGCAGACCGGACAGCGGCTTGCCGAGCACGTCCTCTCGATGGAGGAGACCCTGCGCTATCTCAGGACCTTTGCCGCGACGGCAAAGATAGCAGGTGCGCGCATCCCCGACTTTTCGAGTTTCGCCAGCGAGATCGTCGAACGCATCGAATTCGCCACCAAGGAAGTCAAGGCGCTGTCCTTGCAGATCCGCTCGCTGGAAGGGCAGATCGAATCCGCCACGGCAAATGAGGACGGTTCGCTGGGGCAGCATCTGAACGGCATCCCGTCCATCGCCCAGCGCCTCATATCGAACGCCGAGGAAATCCAGCTTCAGCGCCGCAATCTTTCCGAGTTGGCGGATAGCGTCGCCGGCTTGGCGCGCAAGATCCAGAACAAGGTTGCCCATACGCTGTCGGCCATGCAGATCGGCGATATTACCAGGCAGAGGGTCGAGCATTGCCAGACGGCATATGCAATCGTTGAGGCCTATCTCGCCTCGGAAGCTCCGGCCGACCTTTCCGCCAGTGACCGCCAGCGCCTGTCGCAGCTGGCAATGACATTGATTTTCGAATTGCTTGGCGAGACGGCCAAGGGGTTCGACCGCGAGACCGCCAAGATCATCGATAATATCCGCAGCTTCAGCGGCGATATCGGCACGTTGCTTGATCTCTACCGGACAATGATGTCGCAGAGCGGGCAGGATGGCAAAAGCCCGATCAACTCGCTGCGCGGCGATCTTTCCGCCGCGCGGATCGTTGTCGATCGCATCGATGTCGCTGCAGCCGGCGCCAAACAGCTCAGCGAGAAGACATCCGAGATGGTCAAGGAGCTGACCACGAGCATCCTGACCATTCAGCTCGTGCGGCGCGACATTCAATACATGGCCCTCAATACCAATCTGCGCTGCGGCAAGCTCGGCGAGGAAGGGCGAGCGATCAATGTGGTTGCCGGCGAGCTGCGCTCGTTCGCATCGCTGCTCGATGAAGATGCCGAGAAGATCCTTGTCGGCCTCGGCACGCTCGAAACACAGGCGACCGGCCTCAAGGACTGGCGACAGGCCGGCGAAGAGGAAAATTCTTCCGGGCTCGGCACGCATATAGACGCGGCGCTTGCCCACATCGGGGAAGCCGGTGCGGCGATGGATCTCAATGCGCAGGAGCTGCGCCGGTGCGGCGAGACCATGACCTCGCAAGTGGCCGATGTGATCAAGGGTTTGGACTTCCGCGCCGGGATCGGCGAGACCTTGGCATCCTGCACGAAGGAGGCCGGACGTATGCGGAGCGCATTTGTCGATACGACCGGGCTCGAGGCTCCGGTGGCGGCGATTTCCGAGCGCATCTTCAAGATCTACACCATGGCGGCCGAACGCGAGATTCATGGTGCCATTTTCGGTGCGATGAGCTCTCTGGCCGAAAGCGCTCCGGCGCCAGCCAGTGACGAGGATCTTTTTGCAGATGCTCTCTTCTAATCTTCCAGTAGCTTCGTGCGGCGGGCAAATATCCCATCGCCTTGTAGGCGAGCTTCAGCCTTTGATGACACGGCCCACGAAAGGCTGATCCTGCCTTGACGCGGCCTTGACAATTCCAATGCAGATGGTTCGGCGAAACCATATTCGCCGGGCCTTTGCATGAATCGAAAGACATCGATCGCCGTGACGCCAGAGGGCGTCATATCCAGTATTTCTCCTTCCGCGATGGTCGTGCCGGCAGCTGCCAGGTCGCACACATCCCGATACGCCCCGCTCTGGAGAATATTGACCTTCAGCCTGCGGGTGCGCTGGAAGCGTGCTCTTCTGTTCTGGTGCCGCTTTGCCGCAGATCCGCTTCTGACCATCCGGTGGTGGCGCTTTACTGCTGCATTTGCCGCCGCGCGCGAATTGCCGCCGCCCCATGACGAGCTGCTGCAGAAGCCGCTGTCAAAATTTCTGGTCCACGGAATGTGCAACGCCCGGCGGCTCTCCCTTCTCATCGAGCATTTTTCCATTGCGGAAACTATTTTCTCCAGGGACAGCATGACGCGGCTCTGGCGCGGCGAATGGCTGGAAATGGGCCTTGTTCAAGGCAAATGCGAAGCATATGCATGCTGGATCGCGCTCGCCGACTGCAGCGGCGGCCGGCATGAGGGCGCTTTCGCGATCAAACTCCTGCGCGTGAGCGATCAGGCACTTCTCTGCACGGCAAGATTCACCTTCGTCAATCAGGGGGTGGAGGGGAGCTATACATTCGTCGTCGGGAGCATGCAGGGGCCACGCAATGCGAAGCAGCGTATCATCGAGGTGACCCGCGATCTTGCGGGCCTGCGTCCGAAGGAGGCGATCCTCATCGTGCTGCAGGGCCTTGCGGCGGAAGGCGGCATGCAGCACTTCCTGGCCGTTTCGCAGGCAAGACATCCGATCCAGTATCGCCGGCGCGCCCGGCAATCGATGTTGCTGTCGAACATCGATGCTTTCTGGCTCGAACGTTCCGCCGAACCGGAGGGCGTCTACGGCTTCAGGGTTCCCTATTCGAAGATCCTGGGAGCGGACAGGCGCAGCCAGAGCAAATCATGGTTCTACAATATCGGTGAACTCTTCCACTAATCGCCTGCCGGCACCTTCCGGCGGCGGTGGCTTTGGTCAACAAAACCGACATTGCCCCTGCTGTCCAGAACCGTGTGCTTCTTCCGGCATGCTGTCCGTCAAATGGATTGCGACCACGGCACCGCCCTTGGGCCGATTTGCGAATTCAAGATGTCCGCCGTGGGCAACCGCGATTGCTTGCACCACGGATAGCCCCAGTCCGGTACCGCCGGTCGCCCGCGAACGCGAGGGGTCGCCGCGCCAGAAAGGGTTGACGGCGACGGCATCCATATCCTGTGGAAATCCCGGACCGCGATCGAGAACGCGGATGACGATGCTATCGTCCGCCAGCTGCTCGGTTTCGCATCGCAGCCATCCGCCCTCGGCGGCGTAACGGCACGCATTTTCGAGCAACGCCAGCACGGCTTGGCGAATGCGGGGGGAGTCGGCCGAGATCCAGACGGGTTTCAGTCCCGTTTCGACCTGCAGCTTGCTGGCTTCCAGCATGGGTTTTGCCGAGGCGATGACAGTCTCAACCAGCAGGGATGCGTCGATGCGCTGACGTTCCATCACGAGTTTCTGGCCGATGGCGAGCGACAAGGTACGCAAATCCTCGACAACCCGCCCCAGGCCTTCGACCTGCAGGAGGAGGTCGGAAATGATTTTCCGATCCATCGGAAACACGCCGTCGAGCATGCTCTGCAGCGATCCCTGCAGGATGGTCAACGGCGTGCGCAGCTCATGTGCAACCGCCATGTTGTTGAAGCGCAATCTTTCCTCCATTGTCTCCAGACTGGTCGCAAGGGCGTTGAAGGTTTCAACGAGGCTCGCGACTTCGCGCGTGCTGCGATAGGAGGCTGTGACGCGGACGGAGAAGTCGCCGGACTTCAGGCCCTCGGCGGCGGAAGTGAGATCTTCGAGCGGGCGCGTAAGCCGTCGCGCCAGGAAGACGCCGATTACGGCGCAGAGCAGGGCCGACAAGAGGCCGAAGACGAGGACGGAGAGCTGCACCTTGAGATCCGTTGGTTCCGTCAGCGAAATGAGGTGTTCGACCAGGAGCTTGAGGGAATCTCCATCGGGAACCTTGTTTTCGCTCAGCATCTTGTAGGTCGCCGCGGCCTTGGGCGGCAGGGCGTCGCTGATGCCTTGCTCCAGATAGGTCGCATACCAGTTGACCCCCAGATAGGTCAGGCCGACGCTGAGCAGCAGCATGATCGTGGTGACGACGGCCGTGAGCGTTGCAAGCGGCGCGCTGGGAAATCTCTGTTTTTTCATCTCGGATCCGAAAAGCGATAGCCGATGCCGCGCACGGCAGGAAAGAAGCCGATCTGCCCCATTTCCTCCAGTTTGCGCCTGAGGTTGGAGATGTGCGTATCGACGGTCCGCACCAGGGCATCGCTTTCCGGCAGGCAGGCATCGAGGATATCGGCGCGCGCGAAAGCCTGGGTCGGATGGCGGATCATGTAGGCGAGGATTCGGAATTCGCTAAGCGTCAGCGGCACTGTAACGCGGCCCTCGTCCTTGTTGATGAAGACGGTGTAGCTGCTGAAATCGACCTCCAGCGCGCCGAAGCGCTTGATGGCTTCCGCGCGCTCGCCCTGTGTCCGGCGCAGGACCGCTCTGACGCGGGCGACGACTTCCTGCGGGTTGAATGGTTTGACGACGTAGTCGTCGGCGCCAAGGCGCAACCCGCTGAGGCGGTCGATGTCGTCAGCGACGGCCGTGACCATGATGACCGGCGTCGAGCCGGCCTGGCGCAGGCGGCCGAGCACGCCGAAGCCGTCCAGTTTCGGCAGGCGCACATCCAGGAGCACGAGATCGGGCTTCAAAAGCGCATGGTGCTGCAGCGCGGTTTCACCGTCGCCGGCGCGAACCGTGCGAAAGCCGTCCCGCGTCAGATAGCCCTCGAGTATCTGTGCGATTGCCGGTTCATCCTCCACGATGAGAACGAGACTGTTATCCACCCCTAGTGCCCTGTGTTTCTTCTGTTTTTCCGTTCGGCTTTGCCGCCTGGATTCTACTATTGCGGACAAAACCGGCTTCCGCAATTTCCAAACAGCTTTCCGATCGCCTGATGGCCGATTCTGAACAGGCCCTTGATGCGATCTTCGCCATTTCTTGACAATCGCGGTTCAGCTTGGCGCCGTTCCGCCTCTGGAGATATGGCATGTGGAAATTTGCATCGAATTCCTGGAGCTCCGATTCCGGTCAAGCGCGGCTGCGCCGGCAGCAGGCGCACGCAACGGCAGATGGCGAATTGGCAGCCATCGGTATGCTGATCGTCTGGACCAGCTTCGTCTTCGTGGTCTTTCCGAAACTCGATCTGGCCGTTGCGCGCTTGTTTGCCCACGGGCATGTCTTCTGGCTGGCAGAAAACCCCTGGCTGAAGGCGGTGAGGGATGTTGCCCGTCAAAGCCAGCCTTATATTCTCGGCACCATGGCCGTCATCATCGCCCTGCATGTTTTCCTGCCGCGGCGATTGCGGTTCTGCCATCCTCATAAGCCGCTTTTCGTGCTCCTGAGCTTTGCGGCTGGGCCGCTACTGGTGGTGCAGACGCTCAAGGTCGCGATTGGACGCGTGCGCCCTCGTCAGCTGATCGAGTTCGGCGGCACAGCGGATTTTACCCCGGTATGGCAGTTTTCGGGGGCGTGCAGCCGCAATTGTTCCTTCCCTTCCGGCGAAGCGGCTGCGGCTGCTGCGGCGCTGTCCCTATTGATATTCGTGCCTGCGGGGCGCAGATGGATTGCTGCGGCGATCCTGGTGCCATGCTCGCTGTTCGTGGCATTCAACCGCGTGATCTTTGGTGCTCATTTCCTGTCGGATGTCATGCTCGGGTGGCTTTTGACCATGTTTGCCATGGCCATGATCTGGCGCTGGATCGAAGCGAATTCGCGGGTGATCGATCGCCATCTCACGCGCCTGATGTTCAGATGATCCCATCGCTATGGAAGCCGGCGCCGACATCCTCATTCAGTCCTGTTTCCGATCTTCGCGGAGCGGGGTTGGCTGCCGGGTGTCGCCGCAATGCGACAGCCCCAGGCAAACCCATGTTACAAACCTTAATACAACGTTTCTTCACCTTTCCTTCGATCAGGGGTTACCTATTTAGCGTTGGCCAAGCCGTTGGACGCGATTGAGGCCGGTAAGGCGGATGGTGACGGGACCTCGGTAGGGTGAGAGTGACGGGATGGGGTTGGTAGATTGGGCGTTGCGCGGAATGCTCGACATGGATGGCCGACGCAGGATGCGCTCCCGCAGAGACCATTACGAGCCATGGGTTGTGCTTGCCGTTGAGAGTTTCGAGCGGGAAATGCTGGCCTTCTACAGGCGTTCGCAGTTTACGGTGGTCAAAAAGGCCGCATGATGAGTGATCCGATAGTACGAGTGTGAACTGTTCGCCAGTCGGCGCAGCTTGCCTGACGAGCGTATAACGTCGATCTTGCCGGATTGGCCGGTTATGCTACGCTAAGATGGTCCTGCCTTTGCGGAGAACTTTCAAATGGTTACGCTGCGCGAACCGATCCTGCATCCAGTTCCCATCGACGAATTGAAACCCACACAGATCACTGTCGGCATGCGCGAGGTCAAGGCCAAGCGCAAGGCGTGGCGCCTCAAGGCGGAAGAAGCGGGCGACAAGGCCGGTGAGTTCCTTGGAAATCACATGGTGCCGACCATTCGCGGACCACGCGGAAAATACTATGTCATCGATCATCACCATCTTTCTCTCGCACTTTATGAGGAAGGGGTGAAGGATGTTCTGGTCACGACGGTCGCCGATCTTTCCCGACTTGACCGGGACTCCTTTTGGTTCGTCATGGACTGCCATGACTGGATGCACCCCTTCGACGAAGAGGGGAAGCGCCGCGGCTATGAGGATATCCCGAAGAATATCAAGGATCTGATCGACGATCCCTATCGCTCCTTGGCTGGCGAGCTGCGTCACGTCGGCGGCTACGCCAAGGACACGACGCCGTTCAGCGAATTTCTCTGGGCGGATTTCCTGCGCCGGCGCATCAAGCGCAAGGATCTCGATAAGGATTTCAATGCCGCGCTGGAAAGGGCGCACGAGCTTGCCAAGGGCAAGGAAGCCGATTACCTGCCCGGCTGGTGCGGCCCGGTCCCCGAGTGATCTCTGAGCTTCGCGAGCACCGTGTTGACAGCCATTCGGCAAGCGCCTATTGCAATGGCAGCCGGCGCTGCTGGCCGTAAGCGTTTGACGTCAAGCAACGCACTCAACGATCCTCGTCGGTCGGAGTGCGTTTTTTTATGCCTTCGCCCATTGAGGAAAGCCTGGAGATTATCATGGCTTTTCAATCGACATCCGATCCGGCGCGCGGCCGGCTGCTGCTGCTGAGTGCCATTCTTTTCATTTCCTATCTTTGCATCGGCATCTCGTTTCCGATCGTGCCGCTTTATGTGAGCGGTCAGTTGCGGCTCGGCAATGTCTTGGCTGGGCTCGGCGTCGGCATTGCCTTTCTGGCAACCATCCTCACGCGCGGTTATGCCGGCGGGCTCTCGGACCATCGCGGCGCCAAGGTCGCTGTGACGCGGGGGCTTGCATTCTATGTCGTCGGCGCTTTGACGGCTTTGGGTGCCGGCGTTCTCGCCGACATGCCGTTACTGTCCTTTCTGCTCCTCCTTCTGGGACGCTTGGCTTTGGGGCTGGGCGAAAGTCTGGTTGCCGTCGGCATCATCGCCTGGGGTATCGGCGTCGTTGGCCCGGCGCGTTCGGGCAGGGTCCTGGCGCTGGTCGGTGCCGCCATCTATGGAGCGCTCGCCGTGGGCGGGCCGATCGGTCTGGCATTGTTCAGCCGGTTCGGCTTTGCCGGGACAATGGCGATCAGCGCGGTCCTGCCATTCCTAGGGCTGGTGGCGATCTGGCGGGTTCCTGGGGTTGCGCCTCATCCCGGTGCGCAGCGCCCGCCCTTCTGGACCGTCGTCGGCAAGGTCTGGCTGCATGGGGCGGTCGTGTGTTTTCAGGGCATAGGCTTCGCTGCGATCGGTGCCTTCTTCACGCTGTATTTCCTTGATCGGGGCTGGAGCTATGCCGGGCTGGGCCTGACGGCCTTCGGCGTCGGCTTCGTTCTGGTACGCGTGCTCTTCGGCCATCTGCCTGATCGTATCGGTGGCTTGCCGGTCGCGCTCGGGTCACTGGCCGTCGAAGCGGTAGGCCAATTGCTGATCTGGAGTGCCGCCGATCCCATGCTCGCCCTGGCGGGTGCCTTTCTGACCGGTCTCGGATGCTCACTGATCTATCCTTCCATGGGTCGCGAGGTCGTCCGACGGGTGGAACCTCATCTGCGTGGCACCGCGCTTGGAGGCTTCTCGGCCTTTCAGGACCTCGCCTACGGGCTGACCGGGCCATTTGCCGGCCTTCTGGCCGACCGGGCTGGCTATGGCAGCGTCTTTCTGGCGGGCACCGTCGCCGCGATCGCCGGCCTGTTGATCGCGCTCTCGCTCCGCAGGATACGCACTGTTGCGTTCAGCTGATTGATATGGCGGTCTCGGCGTTCGGCCGGGGCCGCCGGAAGCGCTCGGCAATATGCCCAGCGACATCTTTGGCACAGCTACAGGGCAGCGAAAACCACGCCGTAGTGATAGGGCGGCAGCTTGATCACGGCTTGAGACTTGAAACCGAAGGTCTCGACAATCGCCACGACCTTGGTCGGCGCCATGCGCATCTCGGTCTTGGGGCCGCGCGGCAGCCCGAGTACCGTGGTCTCCTCGCGCGATCGTGTCTCCCAGTTGACGATGCCGAAAAGTCCGTTGGGAGCGAGCACCGAATGGACGGCACGGACGAGGCCAGGCTGATCGGGAACACCGTGAAACGTGTTCGCCATCAGGACATAATCGACATTTTCAGGAAGATGTCTTGCGATGACGCGCGCATCGGCATGGATCCATTTCCGCACGGAGACGCCTTGCCGGTCGGCTTCCGCCCTCGCCATCTTGATCATGCTTTCATCGAGATCAAGCGCATAGACCTTTCCGGCAACGAGTTTCGCCAGCGGTGCGGTAAAATAGCCGTCGCCGCAGCAAAGATCGAGGACGATCATGCCGGGCTTGATGCCAAGTGCTTGGAGCGTCGCCAGCGGATCGGGCCAAAGTGCCGCCCACCAATCGCGGTCCGGCATCGATGTCGCTGGAAATGCTTCGCCCATTGGGATCTCCGCAGATGGAGGATTTCCGGCACCATAGGATATCATTGACGCCGCAGCATCAGAATATCACGGCGAATGCGGCGTCATCGCGACAGGAGGTTGCGGCCCGCGCCGATAGCGGATTGAGAGCAATTCGCGTGTGTTTGCGAACTTAGAGGGCTTGCGGCGCGCCCTTCGGCAGGTTTTTGAGGACCCAGGACGCGATGGCCTTGTCCGCCAGCCTCTCCGTGACCTCGAATTCGCTGATCATCAGGCTGGGCAGAAGCGAAGCGCTGCGTGCCTGTGCGGCAAAATTCCTTTCGTAGTGCGCCGGCTCCAGCACATATGTGGCGAAGGCGGCAACCTTCCGCCCTCCGAAATCCGTCCGTTCGAGGAAGCTCATGACAGGCGGCGTGATGGTATTCCACCACACCGGGCCGCCGACGAGGATCAGGTCGTATTTCGAAAGATTGGGAAGGCCATCGAACAAAGGGGGAAGCTCGCCCGTTTCCAGCTCGTATTTAGACTGCTCGGCAGCACGCTGCATGTCGAGAGGATACGGGGTGCGCATCTGGATTTCGAAGAGCTCGGCCCCCAGAAGCGCGCGAAGCTTTTCGGCAACCGCTCCGGTGTGGCCGGTATAGGAATAATAGACGACCAGAACCCGTCGCTCGTCTGCGGCGAAGCTCCATCTGGGTGCGGCGGCCACAGCCACCATCGATGTCAACACGGTGCGGCGGGAAAGGTGCATGGGTTTGCCTTCCGATTTCAATGAGGCCTTTGGATGCGGAAGATGACGGGACAATTTCGACGGCGGACAATCATTGCTGCCGCGCCGACGAGGCGCCCATTGATGCCACGGCCCTCTGGGCGGGCAGCATAGGTTCTCCGGAAGTCTGCATTGCCTCGTCGAGGCGCTGCTCGAGAACGAGGGGATCGGTTTCGCCCTCGTCGGCGAATTTCATGAGCTCGCGGGCGGCGATGATCGCCGTTCGATCGGCAAACTCCAGGTCGTGCCGGGCGCAGAAGATTTCGAGAACACGGCGAAGCGTTGCGATCTGTGATAATTCTATGGCCAATTCCATATCCTCCTGTCAGCGTCGATAGTCTCGACCGGGCAAGTGATTTTCGAGCAGGAGGTTAGGACGGTCATGTCGCAGCTTTGTGCCGGAGATGTAAAAGCCTGTCTCCGGCGATGGCAGCGTCAGCCATCGGCTCTGGAGCGGACCGACGCGGCAATGATGGTTGGACGGCTGGCGCGAGCGGCCTATTTTGCAGAGGGTATAGCAGGATTTGACCTTGGTCGAAGCCCGGCGATGTCGCCACCGCATTCCGTCGAGACAGGGCACATAGGCCGTGCGAGATCTGCGACAGCTTGTTACAAATTTGCCGGCCCGCGGCACATCCATGTGACAACAATCTTATAGTTTGCCAGCTGCAGGGGGCCTTTTCACGCGGAATATCGATTGGATTTTAAGGACAGTTTCGATGAAATCCGTATCCTCTCGATACGGCTTGCACCGGCTGCCGCCAGGTTTTCAAGTGGGAGCGCCGCTTGCGGCGCAACCCTCCGGTCTATGTGAAACTTTGATACACTTTTTTCGATGCGGCTCGGAGCGGCCTTCTGTAGAATGACTTGAGATCGTGGAAACCGTCATGCAAAAAGCTGCGCACATCGCCGTCGTCGATGATCATTCGGACATAAGGGACCTTGTCGGCCAGTATCTCGAGCAGCAGGGCTACAAGGTCAGCGTCGCCGACAGTGGACTTGCCCTGAGACGGATTCTCGAGCGCGGTGCGGTGGATCTGATCGTCCTCGATGTCATGATGCCGGGCGAAGATGGCCTTTCCGTCTGCCGTCATCTCAGGGCGACGACCGATACCCCCATCATCTTCCTGACGGCCATGAGCGAGGATACCGACCGCATCATCGGCCTTGAACTGGGGGCTGACGATTATCTCGTGAAGCCGTTCAATCCGCGCGAATTGCTGGCACGCATCCGGGCTGTCCTGCGTCGGGTCAATGGCGTGCCGCAGCAGCAGCGGGAAACGTTGAAAAAGGCCAGGGTCGTTCGCGTCGGCCAGTGGCGCATCAATATGGGGCGGCAGGAGCTTTCCGGCGACGATGGCGTCGGCATCCCGCTCAGCACGGCTGAATTCCGGCTTCTGAAAGTCTTCCTCGAACGTCCGGGTATGGTGCTCAGCCGCGAGCAGCTTCTCGACCTGACGGTTGGCAGGACGGCCGACATCTTCGACAGAAGCATCGACAATCAGGTGAGCCGCTTGCGCAAGAAGATCGAGCCGGACCCGAAGAACCCTTCGGTCATCAAGACGCATTGGGGTGGCGGCTACAGTCTCTCGGCGGATGTGGGGTTCGAATGATATACTGGTGGAGGAGGAGCCTGGCCGCCCAGTTCATCGGCTTTACCCTGCTTGCCCTTGTCGTCTCGCAGTGCCTGACATTTTCGATTTCCTGGGACGAACGCACCAAGGCGCTGCATGCCGCCATGAAGAGCGAATTCTTCAGCCGCTGCGCTTCCGTCACCCGCTTGATGGAATCCATGCCCAAGCCGTTGCGCGAGCAGGCGCTGCTGGCAAGCGAGACCAGCTATTCCCGTTTCTGGCTTTCGCCGACGGAGCCGACCGATGCCGGTGCATGGCGCTCCCGCGCGGCAAATGAACTCGCCCGGCCGATCGAGAATTTCATCGATCTCGGCGCGAAGTACGGCATGCACTCGAACTCCGATGTCGATCATCTGATGTCGAAGGGAGTAATGACGGCGAACGCCGCCGAGGGCTGGGCTACCCCGCCGACCGTTCTCTGGAGTTTGCCGCAGACTGCAAAATTCGTCTATTTCGGGGATCGCAACGGATACGGCCTGGTCGTCAAGCTCAGTGACGGCATGTGGCTGAATACGGCGTTCTACAAGAATGTCGGCGACCGCTGGTGGGATATGAAATCGCTCACCTCTCTTGCGACTACGGCGCTCATCCTGTCGCTCATCGGAGTGTTCATCGCCAGCCGCATCGCGCGCCCGCTGAGACGGCTCGCCGTTTCGGCCGAAGCCTTGGGGCGCGGCGAAAATCTTCCGCCGCTGCCCGAAGAGGGGCCTGATGACATCAGGCGCACGGCCGAGGCGTTCAACAGGATGCAGGAACGCCTGCATCGCTTCGTCGACGATCGCACCCGGATGCTGGCCGCGATCGGCCATGATCTCAGGACACCGCTCACCTCGCTCCGGCTGCGGGCGGAATTCGTCAAGGATGCCGATATCCAGCAGAAAATGCTGTCGACCATCGACGAGCTTCAGAGCATGACGGAAGCCGCCATTTCCTTCGCACGCGGCGAATCCACGGCCGAGGAAACGCGGGCCATCGAACTGGAGGCACTGGTCGGCAGTATCTGCGACGACCTTGCCGATCTCGGCCTGCCGGTGGAATATATCGAAGGACCGAAGACGACCTATCGCTGCCGGCCCGATGGCTTGCGCCGCGCCGTTCGCAATCTTGCGGAAAATGCGGCGCGCTACGGCGGCCATGCCAAGGTTCAAATCTGCCACTCGGCCAGCACCATCGATATCGTCGTCGAAGACAATGGCCCGGGCATACCCGAGGATATGAAGGAAAAGGTATTCGCGCCCTTCTTCCGTCTGGAAGCCTCGAGAAACAGAGGCACGGGCGGCGTCGGACTGGGCCTGTCGATTGCCCGCGCCGTCGCGCGACAGCACGGTGGCGATATCCTGCTTCAGCCCAACAATCCCGGTCTGAAGGCGATCATTTCCTTGCCCCAGGAAGGGCAGGTGAAGACGCCCTCGTCGCGGGTGAGCAGGAGAAGAAAGCGGGCGCAAGCTCTCAAGCTTGCCGGGCAGGAACGCTAAGGCCTCTGTCCCGCCTGCGGAAAGGCCATGCCGGGCAAAGTCATTCAGAGCGGTTCGATGATTGCGTCGAACCGCTCGCTGTCCGAAATCCTGTATGTCGCGCCTTTGCCTTTCATCGTTGCAACAAAAGGCCGGGCGCGGCGGAAGCTACCGCATCTGCAATATGATCGGGCTGCTGCTTGCCGGGTCCGTATGCTCGCGCAGGGCCTTCACATCGTTTGCGGCAACCGCTCCGCCGTGATTTCCCCAGGACGAGCGCACGAATGTCAGAACATCGGCAATCTGCTGGTCCGAAAGCTGCTGACGGAACGGCGGCATGCGATAGGCATCCGGGATTCCGTTCGCCACGACGCGGCTGGAGCCGTTCAGTGTTACATTGATCTGGGACGCGTTTTCCTTCGCGAGCGAAGCGGCAGAGCCTGCGAGCGGCGGAATCCATTGCTGCTTTCCGCGGCCGTCGATGCCGTGACAGAAGCTGCATTTTGCAACGAAGGTCTGGGCGCCCGGTATCTGCTCGCGGTTGGAAAGCGACACGTTCTGGGCTGTGGCCTCGTCATATTGCCAGGGGGTACCGTCGCGGGCGGGATCGCCGGGCAGGGATTTCAGGTAATGACTGATCGCCTTCAGGTCGTCATCCGTCATGAACTGGGTCGAGTTGTTGAAGGCATCCGCCATCGAGCCGAAGACGACGGCATGGCCGTTCCTGCCGCTCTTGAGGAAGGCGTATATGTCCTCCTCGCTCCAGCGGCCAAGACCGGTATTCGGGTCGCCGCGCAAGCTCGGCGCATACCAGCCGTCGAGAAGCGCGCCGGAAAGATAGAGCGGGCTGCTTTCATCGAGCGCTTTTTCCGCCATGGTGATGGCGCGCGGCGTATGACAGCTGCCGCAATGACCCGGCCCTTGAACGAGATAGGCGCCACGGTTCCACTGGTCGTCGCCGGTGGTTTTCGGCTGATAGGTGCCGCCTTCGGTGAAGACGGCGTTCCAGAGCGCCAGCGGCCAGCGCATGTTCATCGGCCATTGGATGTCCGAGGGCCTGTTTTCCTGCTGAACGGGTGCGACCCTGCTGGTGAAATAGGCGTAGAGCGCGCGGATGTCGTCGTCGCTCATCTTCACATAAGAGGGGTAAGGCATTGCCGGATAGAGGCGGTGACCGTCGGGTGCCACGCCTTGACGGACGGCGCGGTCGAAATCGGCGAGCGTATAGTTGCCGATGCCGGTCTGCTTGTCCGGGGTGATGTTGGTCGTGAAGATGGCGCCGAGCGGCGTTCCCATCTGCAGCCCGCCGGCAAAGGGTGCGCTTTTCGGTGTGCTGTGACAGGCAACGCAGTCGCCCAGGCGGGCGACATATTCACCGCGCTGCATCAGTTCTTCCGAGGGGGGCTGCGCTGCAGCGACGTTATCGAAGGGGGATGCCGGCTTGCGCGTTACGAACCACGCGACGCCGCCGGCCACAAGCACGACAATCAAAAGAAGAACCAGAAGAAATCTCTTCAAGGGGGTGCCCTCATGTCTTTGCTTCGGGATTTCGCATTCGGCTTTTGAAGGAGCCAACTACGCCGGCTCTCGGGTCCATTTGGGCCGAGAGCCGGAGATATGCCTGGCGCAGATTTGGCTGCGCGTCAGCTTTCGAAGGTGTAGTTGGAGAGAGGCATACTGCGGATCCGCTTGCCCGTCAGTGTGGAGACCGCATTGGCGACCGCCGGCGGAATGGCTGGCAGCCCTGGCTCGCCGATGCCGCCCATCTCCGCCCCGCTTTCGACGATGCGGACATGGACGCGCGCCATACGGTCCGGCGGCAGAATCGGATAGAGGTCGTAGTTGCGCGCCACCGGCTCGCCGTTCTTGTAGACGGCCTCCTCCATCAGCACCTGCGACATTCCAAGCGCCGTTGCCGAATTGATCTGGGCTTCGATGATCGCCGGATTGACGATGCTGCCGGGGTCGATCGCTTCCCAGACATCATGGACGACGACCTGGCCGTTGTGGATGGAAACCTCGGCGATCGCAGCCGTATGGCTGCCGAAGGGCGAGGCCATGGCGACGCCACGCGCCCGCTTCGAACCATCGTCGGCCGTGAAGGGGCCGCGCTTCCAGCCGCCGGAGAGATCGCCGACCGCTTTCAACAGATTGCTCAGCCGCTCGTTCTTCTGCAGCAGCTTCAAACGCAGCTCATAAGGGTCCTGCCCACCCTTGTCCGCCAGCTCGTCGAGGAACGTCTCGTAGAAGAAGTCGTTCATGGAATTGCCGACCGAACGCCAATAGGCGAGCATGGTCGGGTTCTTCACATAGATCTGGGCGATGCGATAATTCGGGATGGCGTAGGATTTTCCGGTCAGGCCTTCCAGGGCCGTCGGGTCCAGTGAATCCTCCTTATGGCCGAAAACCCCCTCCGTTGGCCCCTCGCAAGCGCTGATCGCCTCGAGTGCGACGGGCATACCGCTGGCATCGAGCGCGCCGCGAAAACGTACCGCCGCCATCGGCCGCATCGGATCGCGGAGAAACTCCTCCTCGCGGCTCCAGATCAGTTTGACCGGCCGCCCGACCTCTTTTGCAAGCTGGATGGCCTGGGGATAGGGATTGGCGGATGGATACAGGAAGTGCCGTCCGAAGAAGCCGCCCAGGATAGGGCTATGGACCATCACTTTCGATGGGTCGAGTCCTGTCAGCTTGGCGATGTCGGCCTGGAATTGCTCGGGCGCCTGGTTGGGCATCCAAACTTCCAGGCTGCCGTCCGGATTGAACCGGGCTAGCGTCGATGGTGGTTCGAGCTGCGCATGATGCAGATATTGGCTCTTGTAGGTTGCCGAAACGACAGTCTTGGCGCCAGCCAGGGCGTCTGCAACGTTGCCGACATTCTCCGCATCCTGGCCGTTGCCAGGCTGGTTGGCGAGTTTGTCGTTGAAGGCTGTGGTCGAAAAATCCGCCGGCATGTAGCGGAAGGCGGGGTTTGCGTCGGCACCCGGCTCGTGCCAATCGACCTGCGCTGCTTCGGCCGCGCGTTTGGCATTCCACCAGCGTTCGGCAACGACGCCGACGGCACCTGTGAGATTATGGAGGGAATGGACGCCCGGCATCGCTTTCAGCTGATCTTCGTTGCGGATCTTGCCGACGGTCAGGCCGAGGCGGGGCGCGTGCTGGACGGCGGCATGCAACATGCCGTCAACCTTGCAATCGATCGCGTAGATTGCCTTGCCCGTCGATTTGTCATGGATGTCAAGCCGTTCGACCGGTTTGCCGATCCAGCGGAACTGGCTCGGGTCACGAAGCGCCACGCTTTCAGGGGCAGGAACCGGCAGATCCAGTGCCTCGCTCGCAACGTCGCCATAGGCAAGGCTGCGCCCCGAGGCGGCATGGATGACCCGGCCGGGTTCCGTCGTCAGTTCGCTCATCGGCGCATCCAGGCGCTTGGCGGCGGCTTGCAGGATCATGTTGCGGGCGAGCGCGCCGAGCCGGCGCATGGTCTCATAGCTCGTGCGTACCGACATGCTGCCGCCGGTGATGCGCATCTTGCCGTGCACGACCAGATAGTCGCTGCCCGTCGGCGCATTTTCAACCACGAAGGTTTTGGGATCAGCGTCGAGCTCCTCGCCGACGATCTGCGCCATCGCGGTGAAGACGCCCTGACCGCCCTCGACGAAGGGGCTCACGAAACGGATTGTGCTATCGGGACGGATTTCGAGAAAGGCGGGAACGCGTGTGCCCGGAGGCATGGCGCTTGCTGCCTGCTGTGCCCGTGCCCGGCCAACCGGAACGCCGAAGCCAAGCACGAATGCCCCGGCTGCCGCACCGGCAGAGGTCAGGAGAAAGTGGCGGCGTGAGATATTGACCGGAGATCCGGTGGGAAACTCATCTTCAGGAACGAGATTGCGGCTGGTTTCGGTCATAGCGTTTCTCCTTCCTTGGAAGAAAGGTCTTTGACCGCCGCCTTGATCGCGTTGTAAGTCCCGCATCGACAGAGATTGATCATCGCCGCGGCGATTTCGTCATCGGAGGGATTGGGCGTTTGTTTAAGGAGCGCGGTCGCCGCCACGACCTGCCCCGATTGACAGTAGCCGCATTGCGGAACCTGATGCTTGACCCAGGCGGCGACCACCCGTTTGCCGATCGGGTCCGCCTCGATCGCCTCGATCGTCGTGATCTGGCGGCCGACGACACTATCGAGCGGCGTCACGCATGAGCGCACTACCTCGCCGTCGACGAGGACCGAACAGGCGCCGCATTGCGCCAGCCCGCAGCCATATTTCGTGCCGGTCATGCCCAGCTCATCGCGGATGATCCAGAGGAGCGGCGTATCTCCCTCCGAATCGACTTGATAGGATTGGCTATTGATTTGAAGATTCATGAGGCGCCTCCTGAGGCTTTCGATCGCGAACCTTCAATGCCAGCGTTGTTCGATGATCCGGATGCTCAACGAACGGATGATGCATAGCTCAGGCTCACAACCCGGACTATAACACTGAACCGACCGCATCAAAAAGATTAGTATGTGAAACGCGATAGAAGTTAGAAACCAGATTCATAAATCGGCGTCCAAGCCCATTTCGTGCGCACAAAGGGAGGTCGCCGTATCGAAGAGGTGATCGATGCGGCCCTCGCGCCAAGCCCTAATATGCTGATTCTAATGCGTAATCGCGCAGCTATGGTCCTGCACGTCCTCGCCGCCCATACCGGGTGCCGCGACATCCGTCAGGACGATGAAACCGGGACCATCGGCGAAGTTGGCGCCGACCACCACAAGATTGTGATCGCCCATTTCCTTCGCCGGGTCCTTCAATGTCTTGGCAAGCGCGAGGAATGGATTGAAGTCGCCCAATGTCTCGCCCTTGACCCGGACCGCCGTGAACTTGTGGCCGGCGATGGTATCGGGCAGCGGTGCCCAGTCGGCACCGACCTTGTCGGCATCGGCCTTGAGGGCAGCCTGTGCATCCGCGCTCAGGCAATCGACGTGGATATGCAGCTGATTCTGCGAACGGGCCTGCTGTGCGTTGACGGCAAGGCTGAGGCCGTCGCGCGGGAGCGCATGCGGCAATCGGGCGTCGACATCGCCCTGCTCGGCCCAGGCATCGGCAAAGAAGTTATGCGTTGCAGGATCGAGGAGTGCTGCGCTCTCCATGCCCGTGATCTTGTCGGTCGGAATCAGCAGAACTTGCGCGACGCCCCGCAGATCCTTCAGCATCGCGTAGTGCTCGGTCGTATTCACCGAGAGGCAAGGTGCAGTTTGCGCGACGCACTTGTCATGAACGATCTTCCAGAGCACATCGGAGTCGGCAAAGGCCGGCGCGAAAAGGAGAGGGAGGAAGGATGCGGCAAGAGCAGCAACGCGACGCGAGAATGTCATGGCAGGAAATTTCCCAGGTTCAAACGGTTTGGCTTTGTCCGAAATTCCGGAGGGCTTATCACAGGCCTATTAGGCTGATGTGACGGCTTGACGGCGACAAGTGTCACATCCGGGCAGGCGCGCGCCGTGGAGATTGCGCAATATCAGCTTCGCTTCATCTTGGGTTAAGGCCGCTTTCAGTTTGGTTGCCTAAATGGCAGGAGCCGGGGAAAACCATGCCTCGCCCTGGGGAGGAAAAGGTCGTTAGCAGTGACCTTCTAAACATCCGCTGCGAGGCGTTCGCAACGCTCGATCGCCGCAATTTTGCGGCAGACAAAAAACGATCAGGAGCTTGAAATGGGTATCGGAAAGCTGATTGAAGAAGTTGCAGGTGCCGTGGCTGCCGACGAGGCCGTCGAGGCTGTCGACCCGAATGCCGGTTTCCTGACGAAGGCCGCTGCCGCCGTCGCCGGCTTTGAAGGCGTCAACAAGCTGACAGACGTGCTGAAGGAAAAAGAACAGGAGCCGGCTGCCGACAATAGCGGCGACCAGAACGGCTGACTTAAACGCGGCAGCGGCGTACGCCGAACAGATTTTGACTATGAAACTGAAAGCCGGGCTTGTCCCGGCTTTCTGATTTCTATGCGATGGCCGCCACATCCTCTCCGCAGCGAGCGATAGCACCATTTGCCGCGGATCTTGACCTGAGTCTCATCGATCCGGACCGAACCACAATGGGGTCGGCGCAACCGGCGCACCACCTCTCGATCATCGGTGTATAGGCGATAGCCTAGCGGTTGATCGTCGATTGGCGCTTCAGCTTCTCGGCAATGGCGTTCAAAATCATTGGTACGCCCTACAATATCGGAGCGCGGTTTGCTCGTGATATCGTCAGTAGACAGCGAAGGATCCGAATTTGCGACAGGCCCATCAATCTTCTATTCGCCTTCAGCCATCGGCCTCGACGGAGATAAAGGGGCGAAAGAATCCAGTCGGCTGTAGGATCGAACTGGCGATATTGGCAAGAATCTGGCCCGGCGCCTCGCTTTTTGCCAGAGCTTCCTTCCAGGCCGGATCAGCCAGGAATTCCGCCCATTTCCGCTCGCGTTCCTCTAGCGATTGCCATTCGAGGAAATAGATGAGGTCGAAGCTGGAAGGTCCGATCATCGTCGTCCAGAAACCGAGGGGGCGGATGCCGAGCCGGTCCCAGATCGCCAGCGTCGCCGTTTCGAAACGCTCCTTGAGCGCTGGCAGCTTGCCCGGCAAGCAAGTATAGATGCGCATTTCATGGATCATCGAAAATCCTCCTTGAGTGAATTCAGAACAGGCAGAGCCTGTCCCTGAGAGCCAGATTTAAAAATAGTTGAACGATAACAGCAGGTTGTGATTCCTTTTGGTGCTGAATCAAAATGGGTTTCCGATGGCCTGGACTACTATTGCTCGATTTGAGCATAACTGAAGCTCGCTTCATTTTTCAAGTGATTTGACGGACCGGAAATGAACGTTGATCGATCCCCTGATCCCGCCGGTACGAAAGGGGGTGCCGAGGGCAAATAGCAGAGGCTCTTTCGGTCCCACCTCTTGCCCATCCTCTATCTCGATCGGTTCAAAGCGAGATTCGCCCGAATGTCGGGGCTTGACGAAAACAAGCCAGGCATTAATTTAAACGGAGGCGCCTCCGTTTATTTATGGCGTCCTTTGCTTCCTAATTCAGATGAGAGCCGACCATGACGCCAGAATTCCATCGGCCCCGTCTTCCTGAAAGAAACCCATAGCAACCGGTAGACCGACGGATAGATTCCATTAGATTCCGCAGGTCTCATCTTCGTGACGATGGCAGGAGCTTATCATGACACGAACCATCCATATCGCGCTCGACATCAATGGGCAGCGCCACGAACTCGATATCGAGCCGCGTGTGACGCTGCTCGATGCGCTGCGCGAACATCTTTCCCTTACCGGCACCAAGAAGGGCTGCGATCAGGGACAGTGCGGTGCCTGCACCTGCCATGTCGACGGTCAGCGCGTGCTATCCTGTCTGACGCTCGCTGCGCAGGCCGAAGGCCGCGAGATCACGACGATCGAGGGGCTGACCGGCGAGGCCGGCGATCTGCATCCGGTGCAGGCCGCGTTCATCGAGCATGACGCCTTCCAGTGCGGTTATTGCACGCCGGGCCAGATCATGTCGGCGGTCGCCTGTATTCGCGAAGGACATGCCGGTTCGGATGCGGAAATCCGCGAATATATGTCCGGCAATCTCTGTCGGTGCGGGGCCTATAACAGCATCGTCGCGGCGGTGCGCCAGGCCGCGGAGGTGGCATGATGCGAAACTTCTCCTATCTGCGCGCCACATCGACAGCGGAAGCCGCCCAGGCGGCGCAGCAGGTCGGCGCCATGCTGCTTGCCGGTGGAACGACGCTGCTCGATCTTGCCAAATGCGGTGTCGGCGAGCCCGACATTGTCATCGATATCACTCATCTCTCCGGCATGAGCAGCATCTTGGTTGATACCGCAGGCGCAACCATCGGCGCGCTTGCCAGGATGAGCGAAGTCGCCGACCACAAGGATATCCGTGCAGCTTTCCCGGCTGTTTCCGAATCCCTGTCTCTGGCCGCCTCCGCCCAGCTTCGCAACATGGCGACAGTCGGCGGTAACCTCCTGCAGCGGACGCGCTGTTCGTATTTCCGCGATCCCGGCGCGTTTCCCGCCTGCAACAAGCGCAACCCCAGTTCCGGCTGTTCGGCGATCGGCGGCGTCACGCGCAATCACGCCGTGCTCGGAACGAGCGAAGCCTGCATCGCCTCCTATCCTGGCGATCTGGCGGTTGCTCTGGTCGCATTTGACGCCGTGGTCGAGACGGATAGCCGCAAGGTTGCCGTCAACGATTTCTTCCTCGTTCCCGACAACACGCCGGACAAGGAAACCGTCCTGCAGCGCGGCGAGATCATTACCGCCGTCACTATTCCTGCTTCCACCGCTGCCCGGAATTCCACCTATATCAAGGTCCGTGATCGGCAGTCCTACGAATTTGCTGCCGCGAGCGCCGCGGTCGGCCTGGAGCTTGAAGCCGACGGCAGGACGGTCCGCGATGTTCGCGTGGCAATTGGTGGGGTCGCCACCAAGCCCTGGCGGGCAAGGGCAGTCGAGCAGGCACTCATCGGCAAGGCTCTCACTCCGGAGGCTTTGGAGAAGGCCAGCCGGTTCGCCATGGAGGGTGCCGTCGATCACGGCGGCAACCATTATAAGATCGAACTTGCGCCGCGCGTCATCGTCCGCGCCATTCAGAAGATCGGAGGTCTTGCATGACCATGATGGAACCCCGCAAGCACGGCGATGCGTCCGACGGCACCGTCGGCGGTCGTCAGTCGCGCTTCGAAGGCAATACGAAGGTGACGGGTGCCGCGACGTATGCGCTGGAATACCCGGTTGAAAACCTGGCCTATGCCGTGCTCATCCAGAGTACGATTCCGGCTGGCCGTGTCGTCAAGGTCGATGCCTCGGCCGCGCTCGCACTGCCCGGCGTGCTTCTGGTTCTTACGCCGGAAGACGATCTTGGTCTTAAACTTTCTGCCGACTGGGGCGGCAACAAGCCCGCCGATGGACCCTATTATCCGCTACCGCGTGAGGTGAGCTTCAACGGGCAGTCGATTGCCGCCGTCGTGGCGGAAAGCCGCGAGCTGGCGACGGAAGCCGCCAGGCTGGTCCGCGTCACCTATGAGGAGAGCAGCCACGTCGCCGATCTCAACGACCCGAATGCCGGCGAGGGCAAGCTCATGGAGCCGCTCTCTTCCAGTTGGGGCGATGCCGAGGCCGCACTTGCTGCTTCCCCGGTGCGGATCGAGGCCGAATATTCGACGCCACGTGAATATCACGTCGCGATGGAGCCGCACGGGCTGACGGCGAAGTGGGATGGCGACCAGTTGACCATCTGGGAACCGAGCCAGTGGTCGCATGGCATGGCGCGCATGTATTCCGAATGGTTCGACATGCCCTATGAGAATGTCCGGATCATCTCGCCTTTCATCGGTGGCGGTTTCGGATCGAAGGGGGTGCCGCTTGCTTATGGCGCGGTCGCTGTCGCGGCCGCCAGAAAACTCGGACGCCCGGTGAAGCTTGCGGTTACCCGCCCGCAGAATTTTACCAGCTATGGCGGGCGCGCCGCGACCAGACAGAAGATCGCGCTTGGCGCGACGGAGGACGGTATCCTGCAGGCGATCGTCCATCGCGGCGCCAGCGAAACCTCCGTCGATGCCGACTGGCCGGAGCAGACGGGGGCGGCAACGTCGATCCTCTACAAGGTCGAGAATTTCTCCTCGCAGCATCGCGTCGTGCCGGTCAATAGCGTGACGCCCGGCGCCTTGCGGGGGCCGGGCAAGAATCCGAGTGCCTATGGCATCGAATGCGCGATCGAGGAACTGGCCTACAAGCTCGGCATGGACCCCCTCGAGTTGCGATTGAGAAACTATGCCGATCATGACTATCAATCCGGCAAACCGTGGTCGACGCGCCGGCTGCGCGAGGCGCTAACGGAAGGCGCGGAAGCCTTCGGCTGGTCGCGGCGCAGCCACGAGCCGCGCTCGATGCGCGACGGCAAGACCCTGATTGGCTGGGGCATCGGCTGCGGCACTTTCCCGGTCATCCGCGCACCGAGCGAAGCCATGATCCGCATCCTTGCCAATGGCCGCGTCGAGGTCGTCAGCGGCGCCATCGACATGGGTCAAGGCACCTACACGATCCTTGCCCAGAGTGCCGCGGAAGTCTTCGGCATTCCCGTCGATCAGGTCGAGGTCTATCTCGGCGATTCACGTCTGCCGGGCGCGGCAATCGCCGGCGGCTCGATGCTCGCCGGCTCGATCATGGGGGCTGTCCACAAGGCGGCGGTCGCGGCCCGCGATGAGCTGATCGGCCTTGCGCTCAGCGATGCCAACTCGCCCTTCCGCGATACGGGTGCGAACACGCTGAATTTTGCCGAGGGGCGCATCGTAGCGCCGCGCGGCGAGACACCATCGCTGACACTGGCGGAACTGATGTCCGCTCTGAAACGTGAGGAGATCGAAGTCCGGCGCAATACCTTGGCCGATGGTGCGACAGCGCAGGAGCAGCTTCAGGCCTGGACCACCATGGCAAAGGTGCAGGGGCCGACCATGGGCGATTTTTCCATGCACAGCTGGTGCGCCCATTTCGCCGAAGTGCGGGTCGACGAAGACTTCGGCACGGTGCGGGTCTCGCGCATGGTTTCCGCCTTCGATTGCGGCCGGCTCTACAATCCGCGCCTGGTGGAAAGCCAGTGGCGTGGCGGCATCATCATGGGTATCGGCCAAGCGCTTCTGGAGGAGGGGCTGGTCGATCGGCGCAACGGACGAACCGTCAACAACAATGTCGGTGACTACCTCGTGCCGACGAACTCCGACATTCCGGATATCCAGGTGATCTCCGTCGGTGTGCCGGACCATAATGCCTCGGCACTTGGCGGCAAGGGTGTCGGTGAAGTCGGCATTGTCGGCGTCGCGCCCGCCATCGCCAATGCCGTGTTCCATGCGACCGGCAAGCGCGTACGCGACCTGCCGATCACGCTGGAAAAGCTGCTCTAACGCTAGCTCGGCTTGAGCCGCATTGCGTAAATGCATGCGGCTCAATTGCCTCAAGGCTATCACAACTCCGGTGCGTGAGTGTCTTTCAACAGATTTTCTCCGACCGGAGTGTTGCCGTCTCGGCAATCGAAAGGCCGAAAATCGGCGCTTCTTCAGAACGCTCCCTTTTGCCATAGTTCATCGAAAGCGCTCCAGAAAGCGCTTAGAGGCGAACGTCATGGCTTACGTAATCACCGAGCCCTGCATCGATACGAAGGATGGCGCCTGTACCGTCGCCTGTCCGGTCGATTGCATTTATGAGGGCGGGCGGATGTTTTACATCCATCCGGACGAGTGCATCAATTGCGGCCTCTGTCTGTCTGTCTGTCCCGTCGATGCCATCCTCTGGGATGAGGAAATGCCGGCGGAGCGGCTGTTCCTGCGTGACGTCAACCGCGATTTCTTCGCCGATGGCGTGACCGGCTGGGGCGCGCCCGGCGGCTGGGACAAGAGCCGGACGACCGGTCTCGATCATCCCTTCGTTGCGGCCTATAATGGTGCGCCCGAAAATCTTTCGTGATGCAAAGGATGTCTTGATTGGGTGTCTCCGCTGCCGTTTGTACAGCGGTTGCTGCCTCTCGCGATATCAGGACATGCCGGGACAGCCTGCATAATAGGCGCGTGTCGCTTCCGACAATGCGTTGACGAGAGGCCGTTGCTTTACAAGTCTCGGCAGATCGGCTCTTGCCTGAGCCAGGAGCTCGGCAAGGGCAGCGTCGAAATCGACGCCTGTCAATTCGCCCTTGCGCATCACCTCGCGGCCAGCCACGACAAGTCCGCAGGCATATCGTGCGCTCATGCGCGTCAACAGGACCTCCGCCTCGTCGAGATCATCGAACAGCGCATCGGCGATTAGGGCTTTATAGTCGATGATCGCGAAGTCTTCTGCATCTCTGGCGTTAACGACCTGACACCCAACCTGAATTGCTCCGTCGAATATATTCTCGGCCGTCAACTGCCGCGTCAGGCTACGCCCGCCGTGCAGGAGATAGAGGAGACGCATTTCTCGCCACAAATCCTGATCGTCATCCAGCCCGGTGCCGTCGAGGCCGATGGCGAAAGCGGGGCCGCCGTGCTCGATCATGGATAAGATCGGAGCGACACCCGAGCGGAGGCGGAGATTGGCTGTCGGATTGCTGACGAGCTGTACGCCGCGTTCGGCAAGCAGTTCAAGTTCATCGGGACGCAGCTGGACGCCATGGGCGACGGCGAGCCGTGGCGACAGGAAGCCTATTTTATCGAGATAGGTGACGATGCCCTCGGGAAAGCGGCGGTCCAACCATAGGCGCTGGCGTGGGCTTTCGAGCAGATGCATATGGATGCGCCTGTTGTGGAATGCGGAAGCCTCCGCAATCGCCTCCAGAAGCGCGTTCGAGCACCATTGTGGCCCGATCGGCCCATACTGCACATCGATCAGCGGGTTGGTGTTGGCGGCGGCGACGGCCTCGACGGCCGCAAGCAGGCTGGAGATTGGAGCGTAGGCCGGAATAGTCGACTCCAGGGCCTGCCAATCACCTGCCTGCAGAAAGGGCTTGAGCCGCTGCGGCCCGCCATCATAGGCCCAGGCATCGTGGTCGAGCAGCGGACAGGAAAGTGCAAGCCGAATGCCGATATCGCTGGCGGCCCGCATGACGGCGCTTGCCTCATCGACGAGGCGATCGACATTGAGCGAGTTATGGCAGTGCATCGTCGCACCGACGCCGGTTTTGGCCAGCCGGCCGAAGGCGACGAGTGCTTCGAGATAGGGATCGGTGCGCGGCCGCAGCCTCAGGCCTGGTATCCACACCTCAAGCGCGTCGTCGACCGCGCCAAAATCGAGAGTGCGAATGCCGTAGCCATGGTCATGGGCGTTGACGGGCGAGGGGAGGATGAGATCGCCGGGTTGCGGGGCTATGGCGCCGAATTGCGGTGGCAGGTCTGCCAATCTGTCGAAGCGCATGGACGGGGCATGGCCAGGACGTTCCAGAAGGCGGATCTTTGTCATGCTTTTTTCATCTGTTGACGATGGCTTTCAAATTCTCGCCGAACCTGCGCAACTCGGCATTAAGAAGCTCGATGACTGCTTGGCTGGCATGGGTCAGATGCCGGTCGCGCGGCACGAAAATGCCGATATCCACCGTGCTGAGCTTGAAGTCCCGGATCGGGATGGCAACGATCTCACCCGCCTGGATTTCCGGCCAAAGTCCCACCGGTGTAAAAAAACCAATGCCGTCACCCGACATGATCAGCGGTTTGAGGAGGATCGGATTGTTGGATGCAACCAGTGTTCGCCCCACGCGATTGAGCGCCGCAAGTTCGATTGCTATCGCCGAACTGACAACTTCGCTGTCGAGCGCCAGAAGCAGCTTGTATTGGGCACATTCCGGCAGGGTTACCGATTTCGCCCGCGCCAATGGATGCGATGAGGCTACCATAGCCATGAAGGCCGTGCGGATCGAGCCGACAAGCTTTAGATCATGCGGGGTCGCAAGATCGAAGCTGATACCGATATCGATGTCGCCAGCCGCCATGAAATGGAAAATATTGTTATAGGCGCCTGCTCGGACGCGAAAGTCCACTGCAGGATGCAGCTTGTGAAACTTCTTGATGAAATCAGGAAGAAACGTGACGAGCAAGCTGTCGAGGGCGGCGATATGGACGCGACCGGTATTCTTTCCCTGAAGGTCGCCGAGATTGGACTTCATGACCTCGAAGTCCTGCAGCGTTTCCATCGCATGCCGCAGCACGATCTCCCCGGCCGACGTCAATCGCAAACCGTCGGAGAAGCGCTCGAACAGCGGTGTTCCAAGTTCATCCTCCAGTTTCTTGATCTGGCGGCTGACGGCGGAGGTCGCGACATGCAGCTCGTCGGATGCCTTGCGGATCGATCCGGAGCGTGCGACCTCGGCGAAATACTTCAGGATGCTGGCATGCATGAAAAGCCCTCGGCAATCTCGAAGCTATAGCATGCCTATCTGCCGCGCCAAACGGGCGCCCGCTTCTCGCGGAAAGCCGCCACACCCTCCATGGCATCCTCGCTTTTCAGAGCCTTGATGAGGGCCGGTGTCCGCAATGCCTGCGCCTCGGCCGGGCTCAGATGCGCCGTGCGATTGACCGTCTGCTTGATCGCCCGCAGCGACAGCGGCGCGCAGGCGACGATATCGGCGACCCAGCGATCGACGGCCGCATCCAGTCCTCCGGCCGAGACGACTTCGTTGACGACGCCGTAGCTTGCCATTTCCTGCGCACTGAACTGCCGTCCGGTCAGCATCACGGCCATGGCGCGGTTGAACGGGATCTTGCGCTGGAGGAGCACCATGCCGCCATCGAGCGGCATGCGACCGACGCGCGCTTCCGGCAGGCCGAAGCGAGCCGTCTCGACTGAGACGACGATGTCGCAACCAAGCACCATTTCGAAGCCGCCACCCAGCGCATAACCGTTGACGCGGGCGACGACAGGTACGTCGAGCGAGCGGCGGAAGGCGAGGCCGCCGAAGCCATTCTCTCGCCCGACAGCCCAATAATCGACCCCGGAACTGCCGCTGCCGCCCTTCATGTCTGCGCCTGCGCAAAAGGCTTTTTCGCCGGAGCCGGTCAGGACGACGCAGCTGATATCGTCGCGTCGCTCGATCTCCGTCCAGATCGCTTCAAGCTCCCCTTCCGTTTCGGCATCGATCGCGTTCATCCGGTCGGGCCGGTCTAGCGTAACGCGGGCGACGCGGCCGTCCACGGTGAAGGAAACGCTCATGCCGCGTCTCCCTGCACTTCAGCAAGCGACGCCAGAATTTCGTCATTGTGCTGGCCGAGCTGCGGCGGCGAAATCCGTACGGTCACCTGCGCTGCCGACATGTCGATCGGCGAGCCGATGAGGCGGATCGGGCCGGCTGCGGTTTCGCCGGCTTCGAGGATCATCTTGTTGATGATCGTCTGTTCGTCCTTCAGCGCCTCGGGGAGCGAACGCACCGGCGCGCAAAGGATGTCGACGCCTTCCAGACGGGCAATCCAATGCGCGGTGCTGTTTTTGGCGAAATTCTCGCGGAAGATCGCCTGCAGCTCTGGCCGCCGCGCCATCTGCGCGTCGAAATCCTTGTAGTGCGGATATTGCGAGAGGTCCTCGATCTCCAGTGCTTCGCAGATGTCGCGCAACGGGTTCGGCTTGAAGGCGCCGACCATGACGATCGCACTATCGGTCGTCTCGAAAACGCCCGTCAGCGGGAAGGCGCCCCAGTTCAGGTCCTTCTGCCGCATCAGATGCGTCGTGCCTTCCTGCATCTGCATGGCGATCATCGAGTTGTAGAGGCTGACGGCGACCTGCTGCCCCTCACCCGTCTTGTCGCGTTGGAGAAGCGCAAGCAGGATACCCTGGACGAGGTGCATGCCGGCGGAATAATCGGCAAGCGGCGTCGCATAGATCGAGGTCGGGTGGCTGTTGTCCGACTTGCGGCGCATGACGCCGGAGACGGCCTGCGCCAGCACATCCTGGCCGCCCTTGTGCTGATAGGGGCCGGTCAAGCCGAAGCCGGTGCCGACGGCATAGATCAGGCGCGGATTGATCTTCTTCAGGTCTTCATAGCCAAAGCCCATGCGTTCCATGACACCGGGGCGGAAGTTGTTGACGACCACGTCGGCCGTCTCGAGTAGCGCCTGCACGGTCTTGCGGGCACCGGCATCCTTCAGATCGAGCGCCAAGCTCTTCTTGTTGCGGTTCAAGGAGCAAAAGACCGGGTTGTTGAGCCCGTCCGGATCGGAGCCGAGCGACCAGCGCGAGAGGTCGCCGATCTTGACCTTCTCGATCTTGATGACCTCTGCACCATAGTCGGCCAGGACTTGCGTGCAGGAAGGGCCGAGCATGACCTGCGTGAAATCGATCACGCGAATTCCGTCGAGTGGCAAGGTGGTCATTCTGCAGCCTCCAAATATGTCGCGTTCTCCGAGGGAATGTCGCCTGGATCGGCGCCCTGGGCCCGCATCTGTTTCTGAATTGCCCGGATATCGGCCTTGCGCACGGTCGTTCCGGCGTTGAGGGCAACCGTTGCTGCGACACCCGCCGCCTCGCCCATCGCCATGCAGGGCGGGATCTCGCGGCTGGATTTCTGCGCCTGCGGCGTCGAAGAATAATGCCGGCCGGCGACGATCAACTGGTCGACCTCTTTCGGCAGCATCGCGCGGTAGGGCGTGTAGTAGTCGCGGCCACGGCAGACCGTGTCGGCAAAATGCCGGCGGGTCATGACGTCGTCCTTCGTCACGACATAATCCCCCTGCAGCAGCCGCGTCTGGCGCACGCCGGTCTGCGGCGCGAAATCGACGACGTAGGCGTTTTCGAAGCCGGGCATCTTTTCGCGGGCGAAATCGAGCAGCTTGGCGATCCGCGAGCGGCCTTCCATCTCCGCCTTGGTCAGGTCGTCGACCTTCAGGCCGCTCAGCGTCGGCATATGCGGGCAGTTCAGCCAGACGACGCCGGGCAGCGGCGTCTTCAGCCACCAGAAGGACCAGCAACCGCCAATCAGCCGCTTGGCCTCGTGGTCGAGCGCCTTGAAGGTCTCCGGTTCCTGCTGCTCGAAACGTTCCGCCGCCTCGGTGTCGACCCCGCCCCAGCGCGAGACCGTCGTCAGGATGAAATTGGATTCGACATGGGAGGCGCCTGCGCTTGCAGCGACATCGAGATCGCCCGTGGTGTCGATGACGACATCGCCGAGGATCGCCTGCATGCCTTCCTTGGTCTGGCAGATCACGCCCTTGATCGTGCCGCCCTCGACAATTGCCGAGGAGAACCAGCTATGGGTCCTGAGCTTGATCTTCGCCTCGGCGATCATGTCATAGGCGGCGCGCTTGAAGGCATCGGGATCGAAGGCGGCCGAAAAGCAGATCGGATGCGGCATCGACTGCGTATGGAAGTCGAAGAGGCCCCAGCGTGCCCAGCGCTGCCAGGCCTCCGGCGTGTCGCGGAACTCGATCAGGCGATCGCGGTCGGTCGGCGTCACGCAGAGATCCCAGCGCTTCATGCGCTCGATCATCTCCATGCAGATGCCGCGCACGGTGATTTCGAGCTCGTTGATCATGTCGTCGAGCACCAGCACCATGCCGCCAGCAGCAAGCCCGCCGACATAGGGATAGCGTTCGACAAGCGTGACGCTGGCGCCATTGCGCGCGGCCGAGACGGCCGCGGCAATCCCTGCCGGGCCGCCGCCGACCACGACGACATCGGAGCGATCGACGACACGGATATCCCGTGCAGGCTGGCGAATAACCTGTTCCATTGGAGTTTCCTTTTTGTTTTCTGTCGCTTAGTGCTGTCCGGCCGGCTTCCAGCGGATCATCTTCGCCTCGGCGACCGAGACGATGAAGAAGAGGATGACGGCCAGCAGCGCAGCGATGACGACCGTTGCGTAGAGCAGCGGCGAACGGAAATTGTAGGTCGCCTCGATGATGAGGGCGCCGAGCCCGAAGCTGGAGCCGATCCATTCCGCGACGATTGCACCCATGACGCTGCTCGTCGCGGCGATCTTCAAGGCGGCAAAGAGGAATGGCAGCGAGCTTGGCAGGCGCACCTTCCAGAGGATCTCGGAATTGCTGGCCGAAAGCACCCGCATCAGGTCGAGCATGGCGGGGCTCGCGGAACGTAGCCCCTGTACCATGTTGACCAGCGTCGGGAAGAAGCAGATGAGGCCGGCAATGATGATCTTCGGGGCGACGCCGTTGCCAAAGATCAGCACGAGGATCGGCGCAAGCGCGATGATCGGGATTGCCTTGACGAAGACCGCGATCGGATAGAAGGCCTTCTCCGCCGTAGCGCTATGGACGAACCAGATTGCCAGGAGGATGGCGACGAGATTGCCGAAGATGAAGCCGAGAACCGCTTCGAGCACCGTCGGCAGGAAGTTTCGCGTCAGCGTCGCTGCATTGTCGCGAAAGGCGTAGAGGACATCGAGCGGGCTCGGCGCCATGAAGGTCGGGATCTTGAAGATCCAGATGACCGCCTGCCAGAGCACGATGCAGCCGAGCGCCGCAAGGATCGCCGGCATGCGCGAGGAGAGAACACCAACGGTTGCGTCGAGGATGGCGACCTTGCGCGGCGCCTTGGCGATGCCGCCGATGTCGGAGTGCACGGCGTTGCTCATATGCATTCCTCCAACAGCGCGCGCAGATGCGCTGTCACCTTGATGAAGTCGACCGTGTCGCGCATCGCAAGCGCACGGGGGTAGGGAAGGTCGACCTTCATGAACTCCTTCACCCGGCCGGGATGAGCCTGCAGCATGAGCACATGCTGACCAAGGAAGACCGCTTCCGGGATGGAATGGGTGACGAATACGATCGTCGTTCCCGTTTCCCGCCAGATGCGGAGAAGCTCTTCATTGAGCTTGTCGCGGGTGATTTCGTCGAGAGCGCCGAACGGCTCGTCCATCAGCAGGATGCGCGGCTTGGTCACCAGGGCGCGGGCGATCGCAACGCGTTGCCGCATGCCGCCGGACAATTCGTGCGGCAGGGCATTTTCGCGGCCCTTGAGGCCGACGAGGGCGAGCAGCTCCATGGGATCGGCATAGGAACTCTTGTCGTGCCTGCCGACTTCCAAAGGCAGGCGGACATTGTCGATGACGCTCCGCCACGGCAGCAGCGTCGCCTCCTGGAAGACGAAGGCGAAGTCTCGGCCCTCTCTCGCCTGCCGCGGCGGACGGCCGAACACCGAGACGGAGCCGTCACTGATATGGACGAGATCGGCGATACAGCGCAGCAAGGTCGACTTGCCGCAGCCGGACGGCCCGAGCATGGTGACGAACGACCCCTCGGGAATATCGACCGAGACCTTGGAGAGGGCGGTGAATTCATTGCCCTTGTCGCCGAAGCGAATGTCGAGATCGCGAATGGAAACGGCAAGCCTTGCCGTTTCGGTGACCGGTAGCGACTGCGGCTGTGGCTGCTTGATGGTGGCGGCGCTCATCATGACGTTCACCCGATCTGCTTGCGGATGTCGGTCGTCGCGTCGAGGATCGCCATGGTGGCGACATCGTCGACGGTCGGCGTGGCTCCTGCAAATTGCTTGAGATCGGCATAAGCCTTGATCTGTGCTGCCCAGTTGTCCTTGTTCATCGCGCCCCAGCCGGTCTGCTTGGTGCTGTCGCCGAAGGAGAAATCGATGACGGGGTGAACGGCCTCGAGTTCGCTCGCCTTGTCGAGATTGGGATAGGCCTCGACCAGCATGTCGACGGCTTCTTCCGGATGGTCGCGGACGTAGCCCCAGCCCTTGGCGGCGGCCGTGGTGAAACGCACCAGCACGTCGGAATGTTTGTCGAGCTGTTCGTCGGTCGTGTAGTAGACGTTGGCGTAAAGCTGCAGGCCGGCATCCCAGAGCATCATGTCGACGCGATCGTCGCCCAGCACCTTCAGTGCATTGGTGTTCGTCACCCAGCCGGTGACGGCATCGGCCTGACCGGTCAACAGCTGGTTCATGTCCGAACCCATGTTGACCATCTTCACCTTGTCTTCCGGAATGCCATTTTTGGCGAGCAGCGCGCGCAGCAGGATAAAGGCGGTCGGCTGCGTCGCGATCGTCTTGCCGATCATGTCTTTCGGCTCGCGGATCGGTGCCTTCTTCAGCGAGAAATATGTAAAGGGATGCTTACGGTAGCCCGCCAGAAACGCCTTGACCGGCATGCCGGCCGAGCGCGCGAGCATGACGGACGGACTGGAAGAAATCTGCCCGATCGTGGATTGGCCGGCCGCAACGCCAGCGACGCCATCGACATTCGGGCCGCCCGGGACGATGGTGAGATTGATGCCCTGCTCGGTGAAGAAGCCCTTCTTCTGGGCCGCGACTTCGCCAATCAGGCCGTTGGAAGCAAGCCAGCCAAGCTGCATGCGAACCTCGGCGACATCGGCCGCCTTGCCGGCGCGGATGCCGACAAAAGTCTGGGTCGCAGCGAGACCTCCGACCATGGCGGCATTGGACAGGAAGCGGCGACGATTCATCATGAATTGAGACATGCTGATAGTTCCCCTGTTGATTGGGCGATCGGACTTTTCGTCTCGTTATCCACCAATGCGGGGGATGATGGGGGAATTCAGCGTTCTAATAAAGAACAATTATGCGCACTATCAATTGCCGAAAAGGCAACGGCCAAGAGGGCGCAAGTCGTGTCTTAGCTGCCGTGTTCGTCGCTAAAGTGCAGCCATCGCCAACTGCTGAATTTTGTGAGATCGGCGGCGGATGATAGTGGATCAATGCTGTATGGGATATTCGAGCTGCAGCGCGACGATATCAGATGTTCGTGCACCATAACGCGCGGTAATCTCGAACAGCGTCTGATCCAGCGCCTTAGCGGATGGACGCGCGGGAACCGTCACGACCGAGGTATCGGTATGGGTCGAAAGATCTGGCACGAGCACGAGGCCGTTGCGCGAACGGATGGATTGGGCCGGCTCCGCAATAACAGCCTGCGAACGATAAGTTCTCGACCACGCATCGGCCGTCAGCGCCAAAGCGATTTCGTCGAAGCCGTCCTCCGTGGGCAGGCGGATGGTCTCGTGGTTCCAGAAGGCAAGGGTGTTGCCGGCAAAGCGCCAGAGGCGGCTCGTTGTCATGTGAAACGGTGTGGAGTCATGCGCGCTGCTCCAATCGTTGATACCGATGCGGTCGGCAACCGAGCGCGCCTTCTGTACGCCGCCAATGGCCTCCACCAGCGTCAGGGAAGCGGGGATCGATGCCGTGACGCCCGTGGTGCTCATGACGTTGCCGTCGACGATGTAACGCTGGTTATGAACCCACTCTGTCCGCGGAAAGGTGCGGCGGATCTTGTCGAAGGCGTACCAATGCGTGGTGGCGCGCTTGCTGTCGAATACGCCGGCCCTTGCCGCAAGCCAAGCGCCCTCGCAGATCGAAACGACCATTGCACCCTTCGATGATTGCTCGCGGATCCAGGCAATGACGCTGCGGCTGCTGTCATCATGCATGGCGGGAACGATGACGATGTCGGCGCCTTCCGGATGCTCACGGTCAAAGTCCGGCATTGTCGCGTCCGGCTTGATTTTCAGCGCCGGCATGAGGTTCACGATGCCGGCCTGGGTCGAGACGATCGTGACGTCGGCGACACCGGCGCCGCGCAGGACACCATAGGGGATGACGAGATCGGTCGTCTCCGTGCCCCGGTTGTCGGCGGCGATCGCGATAAGAGGCCGTGTCCGTCCGGCTTTGAACGGTGGGAGCCGGATTGCATTTTCTGCAGCTATTGCAGGTCTCTCGAAAGGGAAAGCCGCAATGCAAAATGCGAACAGGGCGAGAAGCAAGGTTTTGAGGGGATGGCAATCCATGGCATGTGTCCGGATTTTTGATGTCACGCCCTCGGAAATATTTGGTTCACAGGCTGGCGGAAATGACAAAGATATCGCATTTTCCGCCAATGCAGGATTCTGGACATTCCCCTCGGCGCATCGCCGTCATCGGTTATGACGGCGTTCAGGCGCTCGATATCGTCGGACCGATGGAGGTATTCGCGATAGCGAACTTCCATCTGCCGGAGGGGATGCTGCCTTATGAGGTTCTGCTCGCTTCCCCGGCAGGCGGGGCGGTGAAGAGCAGTTCTGCCGGCGGATTGGTCTTCGGCGAGACCGTAAGGCTTGAACGGCTGCCTGCCGATCTTGATACGATCATCCTCGCCGGCGGCAGCGAGGATGGGCTTCGGCAGGTCATATTTCAAACGGACCTGCTCGCCTGGCTGCATTCGCGGGCCGGGCCTACCCGGCGCATGGCCAGTGTCTGCACCGGAGCCTTTATCCTCGCAGCCGGCGGCTTCCTCGATGGCCGGCGGGCGACCACGCACTGGAATTCCTGTGCGCTTTTGAAAGAGTTGCGACCTCAGATCGAGGTCGAGCCCGACGCCATCTTTGTGGCGGAGCCGCCTGTCTTCACCTCGGCCGGAATTACGGCTGGCATCGATCTATGTATGGCACTAATCGAGGCCGATTGCGGTCCGAAGACCGCTCTCGCCGTTGCGCGACAGATGGTGTTGTTCATGCGTCGGCCGGGCGGTCAGTCGCAATTCAGCGCGGGCCTTGCCCTTCAGGCGAACGCGACGCCGCGCTTGCGCCAGCTCTTGAGCGAGATTATCGTCGATCCGACAGGGGATCTATCGGGACCTGCTCTGGCTAGCCGGGTCGGCATGACGGAGCGCACCTTTTCGCGCAGTTTCCGAAAGGAAACCGGAACAACGCCGGCGCAATTCGTCGAAGCCGCGCGGCTGGAGCGGGCAAAGGCGCTTCTCGAAAGTTCCGACTGGCCGCTGGCCCGCATCGCCGAGCGTGCAGGCTTTTCAAGCCTCGATACGCTGCATAGAGCCTTTCTCAAGCATCTTGCCATAACACCCGGCTTTTATCGGGCTCGCTTCGGTGCAAGGGTCGGTGCCTAGATCAGGTCTTGCTGCGGCCGATCCCATAGGTCAGCGCAAGTGCGCCGACGAGAACGGCACCCTTGATGAAATCCTGGGTATAGTAAGGCGCATTTAACATGGTCAGGCCGTTCAGCAGTACGCCGACGAAGACCGCGCCGATCGTCGTGCCGAGAACGTTCGGACGACGCAGGCCGAGGACGGCAAAGCCGATGAGCGAGGCTGCGACAGAGTCCATCAGCAGCGAGGCGCCGGAGGAGACGTCGCCGCGACCGACACGAGCCGCAACGATGATGCCGCCAAGTGAAGCGAGAACGCCCGAAAGCACATAGGCAAAAGTCTTGAGACGGGCGACATTGGCGCCGGCCAGCCGCGTCGCCGCTTCATTGCCACCGGTCGCGTAAAGAAGGCGACCGAGGCGCGTGCGCTCGGTGAGGACATAGAGCACGACGGCGACGACAAGCATCAGAATGACGGGAAAGGGAATGGTGCCGAACAGGCTTGAACGTCCTATCGTCAAAAAGGCGGGATCGACCTTGCCGATTGCCTTCGTTCCATCGGGAAGGATCAAACCCACCGAGATCGAGCGTCCGGCCGTCGGGATCAGCTGCAATCCGGTGAGCAGGAACATGGTGGAGAGGGTCGCGAGCAGATCCGGCACCTTCAGCCGAACGATCAGCAAAGCATTGACGAGCCCGATAATCGCGCCGAAGGCGAGCACCAGCGGCACGGTTTCATAGGCATCGAGATTCCATACGATCATGGCGTAGCTGGCGGCCATGACGCTTGAAGCGGCAACTGCTCCAACGGATAGATCGAAGCCGCCGATGGCAAGCGTCACGGTGACGCCAGCGCCGATAATGGCGACCACCGAAACCGCCTGCAGGATGCTCATCAGATTGTTGATGTTGATGAAGGCCGGCTGAGCGACGCTGAAGATGATGATGAGGGCAAAAAGGAGGAGGAACACCGCTCCCCGCCGCACGAATTCCTGCGGCGATATCGTATGGTTCGCCTGCCTGATCTGTTCCGGGATTTCTACGGTACCTTCACTCATCAGGCATATTCCTTGTTCTGCCGGCCGCCTGAGGTCACATCAATGGCTTCTTTGAGACCATGATGTTCCATCGGCAGCACCCGGTCGGCGACTTCGAGCGCCTCTTCCGGATCGGATGTGGCGATCAGCGTAGCGCGGTCGGTATGGGCGCGTATGGCTGCGATAATGTCCTGGCGGGCGCCGACATCGACCCCCTGGAACGGCTCGTCGAGAAGCAGCAGGCGGCTCGGCTCGGCCTCCCAGCGGGCGAGCACGACCTTTTGCTGATTGCCGCCGGAAAGAGACCAGACGGATGACTCGGGACCGGGGGCCTTTATGCCGAGACGCCGGATGGCCCTTTCTCCTTCGCGACTCTCTCGCCCGGAAAACAGGAAGCCCGACGGATACCAATGCTTCAGATGCGGCAGGCTGATCGTCGCCGCAATACTCTCTCCCGGCCAGTCCAACGGCATGAGTGAAGAACGATGCCGGTCGGCGGCGGCCATGACGACGCCCCGGGCGATTGCATCGGCAGGCGAGGCCGGTTGAAACACAGTGCCATCCAAACGTGCCGTACCTGCCGCAAAGCGCCCGATGCCGAAAAGACCCGACAACAGCCGGCTCTTGCCGGCGCCGAGAACGCCGGTAATAGCGACGACCTCGCCAGCATGAAGCCTGAGATCGATCGGCGGGCTGTCGGCAAACAGCTGTACGCCCTGAAGCTCCAGTATGGTTCGGTCGAACTGTTCCCGACGCTGTGGACGCGCTGCTTTCATGGAGCGGCCGATCATGGTTTCTATGGCTGCATCGAAATCGATCGGTTGCGAAAAAGCGCCGACATTGCGCCCACCCCGCAGGACGACCACGCGATCGGCCAGCGCATCGAGATCGGCCGTGCGATGCGAGATATAGAGAATGCCAAGGCCGCGCGCTTTCAGGCGGCGGACGATCTCATAGAGCCGGGCCGTCTCGCGCGCGGAGAGGCTCGCTGTAGGCTCGTCGAGGATCAGCAGCTGTGCCTTGTTGGAAAGGGCGCGGGCAATGGCGACCATCTGCCGGTCGGCTGTGCCGAGATCACCAAAATCGCGGTCGAGCGGCAGGTCGAAGCCAGCTTCCGACAGGATGGCTTCCGCCTTTCTCCGCACCGAACGCCTCGACAGAAAGAAGGGCTGGCGTCCGTCGACGAATTGATTGAGCAGCAATGCGTCCGCGACCGAAAGGCCGGCGACCCCGACGACATCGGTCGATTGATGTACGGTAACGATGCCTCGAGCCGTCGCCTCGGCCGGGCTTTCGGGGCGATAGTCATTGCCGTCCCATATAATTCTGCCTGAATCAGCCCGGTGAATGCCGGACAGGATTTTGACCAGTGTCGACTTGCCGGCGCCGTTGGCTCCCATCAGCGCGACGACTTCACCCCGATCGACCGTCAGGGACGCTCCCGCCAAGGCCTGCGTCGAGCCGAAAGCGAGCGAGAGATTTTGGGCGTCCAGCAAGGTCATGAGCAAGGGTTCGATAATCGTTTGCGATACTCGTAAGCCACTGACGGTCAATCACAAGGACACGCCTTACATTATTGACTTAATCTATAGAATAAATTTTTACGAGGCTCCTGTTCACCTCCGTCAGGAGCTGGATGGATTGGTGGCGAGATCAATCAAACACTGCCCGGATCAGATAACCGGGAGTTTAATTTGTCCGAAATTTCAAGAGAGCCGAAAAACCCTTCCTTTAATCTACTAATTTTATAGACAATATAAAATGCTTGAATATCAAGAATTTCCGCGGTCGCGATGGCGTGCGTCTCGCTTATTCGGAGACATTTGGCAGGAGTTTTTATGGATACAGTGCTCTATCTTGCTTCTCTCGCAACTCGGCCTAGCTTTGCCGCAACCAAGCGCGTCTGGTCGATCCTGCAGCATTTCCTGGCGGGCCTGATGGTCCTTTTTTCTCTTTTGGTGCTGTTGCACGCTCTCTGCGGAAGCTGAGGCCCGGGCTTCGATCGAGGATTTGCGAGACGAAACAAAGAAAGGCCCGGCGTGCCGCATCTGAACGCCGGGCCTTTATGCGGTTACTTGATGCTGTTCAGATCGACGCCCTTGGTTTCTCGAACGAAAATCAGGCCGATAACAAGGGTCATCGCAGCGATCGCGATCGGATACCAGAGGCCATAATAGATATCGCCCTTGGCGGCACTCATGGCGAAGACCGTTGCCGGCAGCAGGCCGCCGAACCAGCCGTTGCCGATGTGATAGGGCAGCGACATACCCGTATAGCGGATGCGGGTCGGGAACATTTCCACCAGGATTGCGGCGATCGGGCCGTAGACCATCGTCACGTAGATGACGAGGATCGTCAGGATGAGGATGGTCAGCGGCCAGTTGATGGCCGCAGGATCGGCAACCATCTTGAAGGCACCACCTTTGGGTATGGTGTAGACCGGCATATCGGTGGCGCCGCCAGCCTGATCCGCCGTCAACAGCTTCGCTTTGACGAGATCCGCGACCGGGGTGACCGTCTTGTCGCCGGCTCGCACCGTTGCCGCGTTGAGCCCAAGTTCGGGGTTGGCGGCGATGAAGGCATCCAGCTTGGCGTCCGGCACCTTGGCGGGATCACGTGCCAGCGGGAAGCCGGCCTTTTGCAGAGCAAGGTTCATGTCATGCGTGAATGCCGCGCTCTTGGTCGCTGCCCCGGCTCCTGCCGCCGTCGCATCGTAAGAGGTTATGGTCGCTTCGCCGACCTTGACCGTCGCCGGCTGCCCGGCTGGGCCTTCGACAATGGTATAGGGCACGGAAGACTTCGCCAGGAAGGACGTGGCGATATCGCACGAATTGTTGAACTTGGCGGTTCCCACAGGATTGAACTGGAAGGTGCAATCGCCAGGAGCAGCCGTCACCGTGGCCCGGATGGTTTGCTCCGCTTGGGCGAGCGCCGGATTTGCGGCGTGGGTCAGCGCCTTGAACAGCGGGAAGTAGGTCAGGATCGCCAGTGCGAGACCCGCCATGATGATCGGTTTGCGCCCGATCTTGTCGGACAGCCAGCCGAAGACCACAAAGAAGCCGCTACCAATCAGAAGTGCGATCGCGATCATGATGTTGACCGACTGGCCGTCAACTTTCAGCACGCTCTGTAGGAAGAACAGCGAATAGAACTGGCCGGCATACCAGACCACTGCCTGACCAGCGGTAAGGCCGAGCAGCGCGATTAAGGCGATCTTGGCATTCTTCCACTGGCCGAAGGCTTCGGAGAGCGGAGCCTTGGAGCCCTTGCCTTCTTCTTTCATCTTCTTGAAGGCCGGCGATTCACTGAGCGACAGCCGGATCCAGACAGAGATCGCAAGCAGAACGCAAGACAAAAGGAAGGGGACGCGCCAGCCCCAGGCGGCAAAGGCATCCTTGCCGACGGCATTCTGCACGACGAGGACAACGATCAGCGACAGGAACAGGCCGAGCGTCGCCGTTGTCTGTATCCAGGACGTATAGTATCCGCGCTTGTTGTCGGGTGCATGCTCGGCAACATAGGTCGCAGCACCACCATATTCGCCGCCAAGCGCCAGACCCTGCAGCAGGCGAAGGATGATGAGGATGACCGGAGCGATGATGCCCCAGCTTGCCGAGCCGGGCAGTACGCCGACCAGGAAGGTCGAAAGGCCCATGATCAGGATCGTGACGAGGAAGGTATATTTGCGTCCCACGAGGTCGCCGATGCGCCCGAAGACGAGAGCACCGAACGGTCGCACAAGGAAGCCTGCGGCGAAAGCGAGCAAGGCGAAAATGTTACGGGTTGCTTCCGGATAGTCACTGAAGAAGGCTGTGCCGATGAAGGCAACCAGCGCTCCATAAAGATAGAAGTCGTACCATTCGAACACGGTTCCAAGGGAGGAGGCGAAGATGACCTTCTTCTCCTCCCTGGTCATGCCTCGACTCGTCGTCTCGGCCACGGACGTGGATGCCATGAATCAATCCTCCCAATTGCACCAGGGACATGGTCAAAGACCCGTGTCATGTCCCCCATGATGACATTACGCAGGACTTTCCTGCCGATGGGCGCGGAAAGTCGCGCCAGTGGGTGCTCTCCTGATTTCCTCCCCCAGAAGATCACGCACCTGATGCATATTTGAGTGTTGGCCAAAAATTGAAAATTGCAATGGCTACAACCGCTGCCGCTTATGGAAATCTGTGTGTAAGTATCAAGAAATATGAATATGTCATTGCCCGGCGCAACGGCCGGGGCCTGTCGCCGGCAAAAGCCATGCCGGACGCGGCGAGATATGACGCACCGGCATGGTTCGCAGATGTGAGTCCGGGTCGTTTCGCGCAGATTTCAGGCCGGCTGCAGTTGCAGGCGCCGCATTGGCGGAAAGGCAAGCGCGATGGCGGCAGCCCCCAGCCCCACCATGGACGAACCGATGAAGAGCCAGGAATAATTGGCGAAGGTATCGAAGATCCAGCCGCCGATCAAAGGCCCGGCGGCCATGCCGATGCTCGAGAGCATCGATGCCGCACCGAAGACGGTGCCGATGACGCGCTGCCCGAAATATTCGCGCGCAAGCACGGCATAAAGCGGCATGACTCCGCCATAGGCACTTCCGAAGATGACCGCCAGTGCATAGAATTCGCCGAGTTGGCTCACCAGCAGATAGGTGGCAAGTGCCGCCGCCTGCACCAGCAGGCCGGCGACCAGCACCGGCTTGACGCCGAGGCGGTCGGCCAGCGCTCCGTAAAGGAGACGGCCGCCAAGACCCGCAAGGCCCTCGACGCTATAGATGCTGACGGCGGCCATCGGCCCCACGCCGCAGATGGTGGCGTAGCTGACCATGTGGAAGATCGGGCCGGAATGCGCCGCGCAGCAGGCAAAGAAGGTCGCGCCGAGCACCAGGAACTGCGGCGAGCGGAAGATCCGGCCAAGGGGCAGGCTCTGCTCTTCCCTCTGCCCGTCCGAACCGGTGCCTTTGGCAAGGACGGGTGCCCGCCGCACCAGCAGTGCCGCCGGTATCAGCAGAACCCAGGCCATGATGCCGATGATGAGCATGGCGAAACGCCAATCGTAAGCCGAAATCAGGTAGCGGGCGAAAGGCGATACCGTCATCGGTGCAACGCCCATGCCGGCTGAGACCAGCGACACCGCAAGACCTCTGCCCTCGTCGAACCAGGCGGTCGTTGCCGCGATCATCGGCGCAAAGAAGGCGCTGGCGGCAAGGCCGACGAGAATGCCGTAGGTCAGCTGGAATTGCAGAAGCGAGCCGGCCCGGCTTGCCAGGACAAGTGCCAACCCCAGCAGCAACGCGCCGATCACCACCACGATGCGGACGCCGAAACGATCGCTTGCCGCACCCCAGGCAAAGGCACCGAGGCCCATCGTCAGGAAATTCAGTGTCATGGCGGCGGCGATGCCGGCATGCGACCAGCCTGTATCGGCGGCGATCGGCACCTGAAAGATCGCCAAGGAAAACATCGCGCCGAGCGCAACACAGGTCATCAGCGCGCCGGCACCGACAATCACCCAACGATAGGACGAACTCATTTTGCAGCTCCCTTCATCCGGTTCAGCCCAAGGCGCGAAAGATCGGACAATCTCTTTTCGCGTCGTGTCTGGAATAAAGACGATTGCATCTCGACGATTTCGACATTGCCGCCCGAAAAATTTCGATCGGTATTGCGGGCGATGCTTCTGAAAGTCTGGCGGCTAGATCGCCCACAGATCGGGCGTGCCCCGGCGCGAGAAATTCTCGGCAGCCTGAGCGGTAGGTCAACACCTCCCCCTTGAGGGGGGAGGTCGCGGCATAACCGCGGGCGGAGTGACATACCGCAAACTTGAAGATCACCCCACCCCGGCCCCATGGGCCGACCCTCCCCCTCAAGGGGAGGGTGAAGATCGCACACCGGTGCGCCCAGCGAGAAGAACGTCCCGCGCGGGTTGGTGACCTGGACATCCAGCCGCAGCCGGCACCCGGAATTTAATATTGAGCTCATATAGGGCTGCTAAGACAGCCGCCTCGATGCTGGAAGACCCTGCTTCGCAGCCGCAAGGCAAGCGTATGCAGCTGCAAATGACTACAGGCTCAAAGCAATACCGAACCAGATCTTCACGTTATGGAGCGGACTATTCAATGGCTCATATCGTCATCATCAATCCGCGTTTCGAAACCTCCTATTGGGGTATGGAACACGCTCTCCCGCTGTTCGATGTCAAGGCCAACCTTCCGGTGGCCTGCCTGCCCCTGCTGGCGGCGCTGACACCGGCCGAACATACCGTCACCCTGGTGGATGAGAATATCGAGCCGATAGACTACGGCCTTTGCGAGCGGGCCGATATCGTTGCGCTGACGGGCATGATCGTCCAGCGCTTCCGAATGACGGAAATCCTGACCGAGCTAAAACGGCGCAACTGTTTTACCGTCGTCGGCGGACCTTGGGTCACGGTCAAAGAGGACTATTTCTGCAATCTCGTCGATGTCTCCTTCATCGGTGAGGCGGAGGAGACCTGGCCGAAATTTCTGCTCGAATGGCAGGAAGGTCATCATGCGCGGCGCTATGAACAGTCCGACAGGACGGATATGAGCAAGGTGCCCGTGCCGCGCTTCGATCTCCTGAAGATGGACGAATATGCGGTCGGCAGCATCCAGTTCTCGCGCGGCTGTCCCTTCACCTGCGATTTCTGCGATATCATCGTGGTGTTCGGCCGCAAGCCACGGATCAAGACCAGCGCCCAGGTCATCGCCGAGATGGAGGCGCTGCTCGCGTCCGGAATGGATACGGCCTTCATCGTCGACGACAATCTGATCGGCAACAAGAAGGCGATCAAGGAGGTCCTGCGCGATGTTGTCGCCTGGCAGGAGCGCCATCATTATCCGATGACGTTCCTGACGGAGGCATCGATCGATCTGGCTGACGATGCGGAACTGATGCAGATGATGGTCGACGCCAATATCCGCACCGTCTTCATCGGCATCGAAACGCCGAACGAGGAGGCGCTGCGCGAAACCAAGAAGCTGCAGAACCTGCGTAAAGGTGGAACGATGCTGGAGAAGATCCACTCGATCCAGCAGACCGGCATGGAAGTCTGGTGTGGCATGATCCTGGGTTTCGACAGCGACGATGCGACCATTTTCGATGCGCAGCGGGTTTTTATCAAGGATGCGCGCATCGTCAATGCGATGATCGGCATGCTGGCGGCGATCCCGAAGACGCCGCTCTATACGCGCCTCGCCAAGGAAGGCAGGCTCGATCATGACGATCCGCCTGCCTACGGCACCAATGTCATTCCGCTCAACCTCTCGCGGGAAACCCTGCGGGACGGATATCTTTCCGTCCTCAGCGATCTGCATCAGCCGGCCGCCTATTTCGATCGGCTGGATGCGCTTTACATCGATGCTCGCATCGAACCGGAAAGCACCCGCTTACGCCATCTGCGCCGTCATCCGCTGCGCCTGCTGGCACTCAACGCGACATGGGCGTTCGAGGCCGTCGGGATTTTCCTCCGGTTGATGCGCCGTGTGAAGGAGGCGGATTTGCGCGCCACCTATCGTGCGCGGCTTTTCAATCTGCTGCGGCATCGGCGTTCTCCCGTGGTCCTGCAAATCTACGCGATCAAGTGCGCCATGCATTATCACGCCCATATCATGGTGCAGCAGATGCGCAGCGGCGGCGGCATCGTCAATTCGTTTTGACGCAAGTTAGTGGCCTGGAGCGTCGGCATCGGAGTTGCAGCCTATTTCTCGGCTGGTTCTCTTTGCATCGAGAACGAAGGTATAGACTGTTGCCATGAGGCAACATAAAGAGCCGTAGATCTACAATTCGAAATTGTGGGCTTGCCGAATCTGAGATCTTGCGTATTATACGCTCATCCGCAATCAAACAGAGGAGGCGTGACAATGCAACATACATACATGTTTACTTACGCCTCTAGCGGAATGCTCGTTACTGGGTTGCTATGTGCCATGCCAGCTACACGACGAGCAGCTATTTAAAGCCAGAAATAGCTTTGAATGCCGCCACTTAGGCGTTTTTCCCATAAACACATTGTGACTTGCTGATGGAATGAATCGACGCATGTTCCATGCGTCAACTCCTGATGCCGGTCGAGCTTCAAGAGGACTTGGCTGCGTAATTGCGCCAGGAAAAACAATGACGAACTCACAATTTCTAGTTGCTGATAATTTAACGGCGACGGTCGATGAACTTTGCCTCAAATTCGGTACCTGGAGGACGGCGCGCGCCTTGCTCTTCGTCTTCTGGAGGCAACGTCAGACGCGCAAGCTGGTGTCCGAACTACCGAACTATCAACTGCGCGATATCGGTCTCCCCGAACGGGATGACCCCTTTGGGTATCCTGGCTACCTGCCACCGCACCTGCGCAGCTTCAGCTGAATGGGGACGGTGCAGGCGAATGTCTGGCAGCATGTCATTCTCGCTCCACTTTGGCTCGAGCATGGTCCTGCGGTTGGAGGCGAGATGAGAAAGGGAAGCTGGTCGCGAACCGGGCACGCCGAATTCGTGTACGTCGGCTTACCAATAGAATGTCCCGTGGAGGGTGCCGCAGGGGAGGAGGCAATGCTTTCTCCCCTACCGCTCCGTTGCCGTTGACGGCCATATGCTGCGGGCGCTTCGCGCTTTGTATCCCGATCTAAGTTCTTCCGTATTTAATTAGCATCGCCCGAAGAGGGTCGCAATCTTCCCGCAATCCGCCTATGCAATGCAATTGTTCCATTTGGGGGATGGTTCGTTGCGGATCTTATTACTGGAGGATGAGCCGGAAATGGCTGCGGTGCTGAGCGCTGCATTGCAGGCGCGCGATGCCGTCGTGGATCACGTGTCGCTGCTGGCCGATGCCGAAGAGGCTGCGATAAATCTCCCCTATGATGTCATTCTCCTCGACCGGCAGGTTCCGGATGGAGACGGCTTGTCGATCGTTCCGAAGCTGCGCGCCGCCGGAGTCAAGACGCCTGTTATCGTGCTGACGGCACGCGGCGATCTCGACGACCGTATTGGCGGTCTCGATACCGGCGCCGACGATTATCTCGTCAAGCCTTTTGCGATGGAGGAGCTTCTGGCGCGACTGCGTGCCATCCTGCGTCGTCCCGGCGAGGTGCGGGCAGAGGTGATGAATTTCGGCAGGCTGTCTTATGACTTCGGCTGTCATGACATCCTGATCGAAGGCGAACGGCTCGAACTGCCGCGCCGGGAAGTATTGGTCTTCGAGGCGCTTGCGCGCCGGCTTGGCCGCACGGTGCCGCGTCATGCGCTAGAAGAGGCCGTCTACGGGTTCAGTGAGGATATCCAGTCGAATACGCTGGATGCGCATATCTCCCGTCTTCGCCGCAAGCTCGTCTCCGTGGAGGCTGGTCTGGAAATTCATCCCGTTCGCGGCATCGGCTATCTGATGAGACTGAAATCATGAGCGGAGGCCAGCCTTCCTTGCGATGGCGCCTCGTATCGCGCCTGTCATTCCTGCAGGCGATTTTTCTGTCACTGCTTGCAGTACTCATCGTCGCCGCCCTCTGGGCGACCGGCAGTTTCATCACCCTTCAGCCGGAAGATGAGACCATCAATGCCATTTCCCAGTCCCTTGGTCGCAACCAGAATGGCGCCCTTGTGCTGAAGGAGACACCGGTGCTTGTGGCACGGCGTGGAGATTTGCCGGGCCTTTGGTTCGTCGTGCACGATCGCAGCGGTGCTGTGATCCAAGACGGAAGCGTGCCTCCGGCCTACGCGGCGATCGGCGCTGCGCTCGACGGCGTGGGACAGGCGCGCTTCGGCAGTAATCTCGGCGGCAGCATCGTGCCGGCCGCCAGGCTGCAATGGGTGTCATCTCCGACCGGCGAGGTGCAGGTTCTGACGGGCGTGGACGGCAGCGTATCGACGGTCCGCATCCTGGGTGCCGTGGGCATTGTCTTTTTCAGCGCCCTTTTGCCGCTGCTCATCGTAACGGCGATCGCAACGGTGATTGCCGCGCCGCTCGTTGTTCGCCGCGCTTTTTCCTCACTCGATTCTGCCGTTGCCCGTGCCGGGCAGATCGATATCAATCGCCAGGGTACGCGGCTTCCGGTCGAAGATGTTCCCCGCGAAATCCTGCCCCTTGTCGAAGCCGTCAACGATGCGCTGAGACGTTTGGACGAAGGCTATGAACGGCAGAAGCGTCTTTTCTCCCATCTTGCCCATGAGTGGCGGACCCCGGTCGCGATCCTGCAGGCACGTCTCGATGGTCTGCCGGCAGGCCCTTTGAAGGAGCGGCTCTTCGAAGATACCGTGCGCCTTGCGACCTTGGCCGAGCAGTTTCTCGATCTTCAGCGTCTTAATCATCGCTTCGAACCGGCTTCGATCAATCTCGTAGACGTCGCCGAGCACGTCGTTTCGGAGCTGGCACCGCTTGCGATCGCTGCCAACTACGAGCCCTGCTTCGTCAGGGACGAGGAGGTCGTGGAAGTTCTCGGTGATCGCGTGGCCATCGAGCGGGCAGTGGCCAATCTCGTGCAGAATGCGATCCAGCACGGCGGCCGCAGCGGCAGGATAATTGTCCATGTCGGTCGTGCCACCGGCATCACCGTAACCGATGAAGGAAGCGGCATTCCGCAGGACGAGCGGGACCGCATCTTCGAGCCGTTTCATCGTCTCCCCGGACACGGCAAAGGGTTCGGTCTTGGGCTCAATCTTGTTCAGGAAATCGCCAGGCTTCACGGTGGAAGGGTTTGCGTTATCGACGGACCGACCGGCGGTGCAACTTTCAGATTGAGCTTCCCAATGGCCGGATAAGTCGTCACGGGTTCCCGGATGCAATGTTCCCGCAATCGGCTCCCCTTAGGAAAAACCTGCCGCGCAGGCGAATCTTTCAAGCCCTACTGGCGGGAACATATGTCAAACACCTCTCTATTTCTGCGAACTCTGTTGACCAATCCGCGCATGGTCGGGGCCATAGCTCCCTCCGGTACAATGCTGGCCAATCTGATTACCAGCGAAGTCGATCCTTCGGCGGGTCCGGTTCTGGAGCTCGGCCCCGGAACGGGCGTGTTCACACAAGCCTTGCTTGCGCGCGGCATATGCGAGCGCGATATTACGCTGGTCGAGTCCGCTCATGGCTTTGCCAGCCTGCTTCGACAGCGGTTTCCCGATGCCCGTGTCGTCTGCGCCGATGCCGCGCGGCTTGGCACTCATGACCTACCGGAAGGCCTGCAGTTCGGCTGCGCGATCAGCGGCCTACCGTTGCTGAATATGTCGCCGAAGACGGTAATTGCCATTCTGACCGGGGTCTCGTCGCGGCTGCGTGAAGGTGGCGCCCTCTATCAATTCACCTATGGTGTCCGCTGTCCTGTGCCGCATCGGCTGCTCGATCGGTTCGGCTTCAAGGCAACGCTGCATGGCCGGGTGCTGCGTAACTTCCCGCCCGCCAGGGTCTATAAGATCGTCCGGCGCAGGCCGCTTCATTATCCGGCCATTGTCGCATGAATGGCTCTTCCCATCTGTTGGATATGCTGCCCGATCTGGCGGCATGGGGGCTGTTTGGCCTTGCGCTGTGTTCGGCGATCGAGAAGCTCGTCCCAGTCATACCATCCGCCGGCATGTTCCTGATGCTGGGTATGCTGGGTGTCGTCCATCCTGCAGATCTGCCCACCGTGATTGCCATTACCGCCGCTGGTTCAACGGCAGGCTCGTTGTTCTGGTATGGAATGGGCCGATGGCTGGGGCCTGAGCGCGGCGACATCTTCGTGCTGAAGGTGACGAGGTATCTGGATATTAAAGAAGAGCGGTATCTGCGTCTGAAGCGCAATTATCGTAACAATCAGATACGGGTCACGTTCTTCGGCCAGCTTGTACCGGTTGTCAGGGCCTATATGGCATTTCCGGCGGGCGTGCTTGCCATGCCGGCACCAGGCTTCGCCATCGCAACGTTCTGCGGGGCATTGACGTGGAATACGCCGTTTCTGGTGTCGGGCTACTTGCTGCGGAGGCAGATATTTGCACCAGATACAGCAGCACCTGCCGCTGTCGCAGCAATCACCTTGGTTAATTTTCTGGTGATTGCTCTGTTCCGACTTCGCCGGCCAAGCCGCAACGCGGCTTAGCCGGTCATGTCGCTTGCCGTCGGCTATACGGTCAGAACGGCATATATGACGCCGCCATTCTCGCCGCGCGTAACGGAAACATCGGCGATCGGGTGCTTGACCTTGTCAATGATCGACTGGACATCTTCGTCCGTTCGCCAGATCAGCGGCCAGTTCATGAAGGTTTCCATATAACCTTCGACACCGATATCCTTGGCGAAGTTCGCAAGCAGGAACTTGCCGCCAGGCTTCAGCATCTGCAGGCAGCGTTCCGTCAGTCGCACGGCTACGCTTTCGGCCAGATAGTCGTAGAGGCCTGCTGCATAGATGAAGTCGAACGTACCAAGCTTCTGCGCACGCCCCAGAATGGTGCGGACGGAGCCGTTGATCGCTTCGATGCAGCTGCCATGGAAGGCCGAGCTCACCGTCCCGACGCTGACCGGATCCTGGTCAAGTGAGACCCAGCGCTTGAGCCTGCCGCTCTGCAGAGCTTGGGAGCGCTCCGCTTCGCGAAGATGGCCAGCTGCGATCGCCAGGATCTCGGCGCCATCCGTCGTCTCCGCCACCGCGTCGACATGGGCTGCCAGGATCTCGCGCCTTTCGCGCACGGCAACGGCGGATGCTGCGCGCCGGGTGAAATCGTAAACTTCAGCGCCCAGCGCCGAAGCGTCCGCCACCTGTGCGGCAACGGCCGGATGTTCGTAAATGAAATCCAGCAGATAGGCATCGCCACTATAGCCGCGCGGCTTTTCGAAGGACCATCGCGTCAAAGGGTCCTGCAGCAGGAAGGACGACACGGGATGGCCCTGCGCAACCGAGGCCAAATGAGCCCAGGTCAGGGGTGTCGTCTTGCTTTTCAGCGCCTGCAGACGCTCGGTCAAGGCCTTCATCGTGCCTGGAACGGGTGCGTTTGCTTCGAATGCCTGCTGCGTAAGGGAAAGAATGAGGGCGAGTTCGGCCTCGCCCTCCTTGATTTGGTCGGTTGCAAGGTTGTTACCGGACGATCTCGTATGTTCCGAGATGGACTGGGAGGTAACGAGGCTGAAGCCATCAAGAGCGGTTTGAAATTGTTTCAATTTTAAATCATTCCGTGAACACTATGCAAACCATATCTCATATAAAAATTGAGCGCTATGGTTTTGTTAATGTCGCTGCGGCAACGCTGTCGTTATCAAACGGATCAAATTAGCCGCCGTGGTGAAGCGCGCGATTTGTTCATTCGAGCGACGCAAAGGTAACGCGGTGGACATGAAGTCTCGGCTAACTCGGGTGATGGTGAGCATGCGTCGATTGTCGGGAAGCAGCGATCTTGGTCAGAGCGACGCTCGCATGACTAACCGCCCCGATGAGCTGCGTGCGCTCTACAAAGCCTATAGCAACGACGCGCGGCGTGCCTTGGCTCGCAGCGGTCTGTGGCTTGCCGTGCCCGTTTATGTCCTCTTCCTGATCACGGATCTAGTCTTCATTCCCGACGTCTCGCACGTGACGATCCCTGCGCGGTTTCTGATCGGTGGCTTTTCGCTTCTGATCCTGGAAATGCAGTTTTCGCGGCAACGTCGTGCCGGCGAGCTTGAGGCGACATGTGCTGCAGCTGTCGTTCTTGGATATGTCGTGTGGCTGCTGCCGGCATTGCAGACGGCTAATGCCGAGGCATTCTCCTATTATGCCGCCTTTGGCGCTATCTTCATGATGGGCGTTAACCTTTTCTTCAGTCTTGAATTCGGCTTGGCATTGGTCTCATCGGGGCTGATCTTCGCTTTTTTTCTGCTGTCGCTGACGGAATTTCACTACAGTGCCGCCTACTGCCTGGCCTTCACCACCTTCTATCTCTGCTGTTTCGTGTTCACCTCCTATGTGAACTGGAAACTGAACAAGGAACGTTTCAACGTCTTCCTCAATGCCAGGGAAGCGGAGCTGCAGCAGCGCCAGGCGACCGAACGCGGCGAGGCGCTTCTGCGGCTTTCCATTACCGATTCCCTGACCGGAATGGAGAACCGAAGAGCCGCCGATATAAGACTGAAACAGTTTTGGGATCGCTGGCGCGAGAAGGGTGCGGCATTCGCCATCCTGCTGGTCGATGTCGACTTCTTTAAGAAGTACAATGATTATTACGGCCATCAAGAGGGTGATCACTGCCTTGTGACGGTTGCCAATGCGCTGTCGAACATCGTCGCTCCACTCGGGGCGACTGTCGGACGTTATGGCGGTGAGGAATTCATCGTTATCCTCGATCTGGAGAGCAGTTCGGATGCGCTGGCTCTGGCGGATGCCATCTGTCAGGGGATCGAAGCTCTCGATATCGTCCATGCACAGCGTCTGGATGGCTTCCGGCATGTCACGGTGAGCGTCGGGGCGACCATTACGAGAGACGTCGCCGGCGCGAAGCTGGAGAACGTGATCAACGAGGCCGACCGTGCGCTGTATTCGGCAAAGGCGAGCGGCCGCAATTGCGCGCGGATATTCGATCCGAACGAGCTGCCCGGCGGCGATGCGAGCGAGAATATCGCAGCCATTCTGAAGATCGCCATCCAGCAGAACCTCGTCTCGCTGGTCTATCAGCCGATCCAATATCTCCAGACCGGAGAGATCGGCGCCTATGAAGCACTGATGCGCCTGCAGTTGCTCGATGGGTCGAATGCTTCTCCGGCGGTCTTTATCCCGATAGCGGAGCGCACCGGCGCCATCATGGAGCTCGGCTATTGGGCGATCAGACGGGCCTGCTGCGATTTACTTACCCGCGACATTGTCGACACGGTCAGCATCAATGTCTCCCCGATCCAGCTGCGGGCTCCTGGCTTCGCCGCGCAGGTGGCCGCTATTCTGGCGGAAACGGGCGTTTCGGGTCACAGGGTGGCGTTCGAGATCACCGAGGGCGTCGATATGGAGATACGCCCCGATGTCCTCGACAGCATTCAGGATCTGAAGAAGCTCGGTATCAAATTCTGGCTGGATGATTTCGGCACAGGTTTTGCCGGGCTGTCATGGCTTCGCCTGATGGAGTTCGAAACCGTCAAGATCGACAAATCCTTCCTGCATGACGCGGCAAGCAACGATGGCGCGAAGATCCTTCTTGAAGACATCATCGGTCTGGTGCGCAATCGTGGCCATCGCATCCTGGTCGAGGGCGTGGAGGACGAGGAGCAGCTCACTCTGGTTAAATCCTTTGGCATCGATGCCGTTCAGGGGTACCATATCGGCCGTCCGGCACCGGCACTCAAGCATCCGATTACGATGATGCATACGGGTCGCCGTCGTCTGCAGGCATCGGCCTGAAGAGCAGACCATCTCCAGGTCCAGGGTGATGAGAATGGCAAGCGTCGATCTGTCCGAGATCTACCGAGGCTATATTGCCTGCCTGAACAAGCAGGATTGGTCGAATCTCGGCAAATTCGTCCATGAAGACGTGCACTACAATGGCGGCTATATCGGCCTATCAGGCTATCGGCAAATGCTCGAAGGCGATTTTCGCGCCATTCCCGCTCTTCATTTCGATATCACTCTACTGATCTGCGAACCGCCACGCGTCGCAAGCCGCCTGCAATTTGATTGTAGGCCGACGGGAATGCTGTTCGGTATGGCGGTGAACGGCAGAAGAGTGCGGTTTGCCGAGAATGTCTTCTATGAGTTTCTGGACGGGCGGATCCGGAACGTCTGGTCTGTCATCGACAAAGCCGCAATCGCAGCCCAGCTCTAGGACTTCTTCCCAAGGCGCAACGCCATGAAGCCTGCCACGAACGCCGCGAGGCCGCTTGCGATAATCGGGCCGGAATAGCTTCCGGTATGGTCGAAAATAAAGCCTGCTGCAGTCGGCCCGATCAGGGCTGCTATACCCACGGCCGAATAGAGATATCCTATAACGGCACCAATTTGGCGTGTGCCGAACAGGTCGGCGGCGACAGCCGGATAAAGGCCGACGCACCCGCCATAGCTCGTGCCGAAGATCAGCGCGAACAAGGTCAGCTGGATCATGCCTGATGCTGACGCCCATATGGCAAAGGAGGCAGCGACTGCAAGGGTAAGCGATGCCAGCAGTTGCCGGCGGCCGAAACGATCTCCTAGGCCTGCCAGAAAGAAGCGGCCGATGACGTTGCCGACACCGATAACGCTGACAAGGGCGGTTCCGTCCTGAATGGAAAGACCCATGTCGCGGGCGGCGGCCACGATATGGACGTAAGGGATGAAGGTGCACAAAGAGGACAGGAGAAGCACGATATAGAAAAGCCAGAACCGTCCGTCGCGCCATACTGCGGGGAGCGCATGGTTGCCTGCGTGAGCCAGGGACGGGATCGTATTGTCTCGGCGCTTGCGGACAAGCAGTGCCGCCGGCACGCCAAAAACCGCGAAGATGCAGGCAAGCCCAAGGAAACATCCCCGCCAGCCGATGAAGGGAAGAGCCTGGCCGCTGGCAAAGGGCAGGATCAAGGTGCCAAGGCCAATCCCGGCCGTCGCGATGCCCGACGCCTGGCTTCGTTTGTGGATAAACCAAGATTGCACTGCTCCAATCGCCGGAACATATGACAGGCCGATCCCAAACCCGACGCCGAAGCCATACCAGATATAGAGTGCGGTCAGAGATCCGGCACGACTGGCGCCGATATAGCCAACGATCATTGCTCCTAGTCCCAGAAGAACCAGGCTGCGCGGCGACCATCTCTCGGCGAGAGGCCCGGCAATCGCGCCGAGCGAGTAGAAGAGAAATGCGGAAATGGAGAAGACGAGGGCGATCTCGCCGCGAGACGCGCTAAACTCCGCAGCAAGCCCCGGCAAGGTGGCGGAGAAGGAGTAGGCGGCTCCGAACGTCACGGCCGTCAGCACATGGGTAGCGGCAACGACCTTCCATCCGTCCCGCGTATCGGCTTCTTCATGGTCACGCGAAAGGGCAAGGTCGGACATTATCGGGCTCGGCAAAAGATCGTGCTGCCGGTCAATATGGCCCAAGGGGCCACGCTCGAAAAATGAATAGTGCTAATGGCACTATTCATTTCTCTTGATCCATCCCGCAGTTAATGGACAGGGCTATTCGCGAATTGCCTGCGAGGCGGCCAGATCGGTCTCGATGAAGATGCAGGATCGATCGGCCGTTTGAAGAAGCGTATCGGCGACACTTCCGTAGGACAGGCTGCCACTGGCTCGCTTGCTGACGCCAAGCACGATCAGATTATAGCCGCCGCTGCGCGCATGGCGCAGGATCGAGAGTTCCGGAGATGGTCCCTGCTGGACGACCTTCTCGACCTCGACGCCATAGTAACCCGCGATCGCGCCGACCTTGTTGAGAACATCCCATTGGTCATTGCCTCGGTCGCTGATGCGCGGAATAGCTCTGACCTGCCGTGGTTCAACGATCAGCAGCAGGGTGCAATGGGCTCTCGCCGCCTTCGCAATCGCAAGCCCGAATTCGGCTGCCCGGATGGAGCGTTCGGTGCCGCTGACCGGCAGCAGGATCCTCAGGCCTTGAGGGCGTTCGGGAAGCATACCGCGCGCTGTCACGATGGCCGAGGTTCCCTGGAAGGCGGAGGTCATGATTTGCAGGGCTGCGCTGAAACGCCCGTCTTCGCCCATCGAGGGTTCGATGCCCGTGAAGAGGAGATCGTGGCCGGTGCCCGAGACATCTTCGAGTATGGTTTCCAGAGTGTCGTTCTTTTCCCTAACCGTAACATGGATATCGCTTTCGCTGGCCATATCCTGCTTCGGCGAAGCCGACGCAAGCAGATCGGTCGCGCATTGCCTCAAATCGTCGGCGACGGCTCGACCTTGCGACGCTGCGACTACCGTCGTCGTACCATTTGGATCGTTTGTCGCGTCGCCGGGTTCCCGGATATCCAGGACGGTGACAGGCATCTTGCGCGTCACGGCGAAGAAGGCGGCGATCCACGTGGCGAGGCGGCTGCTTTGCGAGCCGTCCACGGTCAACAGGATGCGTTCGAAATTTCCGAGGAAGCTTTCGCTTTCGAATTCTTCACGTTCGAGCCGGTCACGTTCCTCTTCGCGCAGTGGCAGGCGGGCAAGCGCCCAACGAAGCGTTGGCGGCATCGCCATGGTGGTGATGACGGCCATGGCGACAATGATGGAGAAGAGTTTCTCGTCCAATACGCCGACGGACAGGCCTATGGTCGCGACGATGACTTCCGTCGATCCTCTGGCGTTCATGCCGCAGCCGAGCGCCAGGGCCTCGGATGCCGAATAGCCGCCAAATTTGGCGGCGGCAAAAGCGCCTCCGAACTTGCCGATGCTGGCTATGACGACGACAGCAGCCGTCAGCAGCAAGATGGAGGGATCGGCAAGCACGGTGAGATCGGTCTGCAGGCCGGTCAGTCCGAAGAAGACCGGCATGAACAGTGCCGTCGTCAAGCCGCGAAGCTGCACGTCGATCTGTCGGGTAAGGATCGGAGACTCTCCGACGAGAATGCCGGCGACGAAGGCGCCGAGCACGGTATGGACACCGATGAGATTGGTGATGATCGCCATCCCGCCCATGATCGCAATGATGGCGCTGAGCACGGGCAGGTCGCTGCGAAAATTGTCGTTGGTCCAGCGGATGATCTCGAACACGATCCGCCGCCCGACGGTAAAGCTCACGGCCATGAAGGCCAGCGTACCGATCACGCTGGTTGCCAGCGTCGTGAGATCGACGGTCCCTTTTTCCGCAAGGCCAAAGGTTATGGCGATGATGACCCATCCAACCGTATCGTCGATGATGGCGGAGGCGACGATCAGCTGGCCGATGTTCCGGCGCATGAAGTCCATCTCGCGCACAACGGAAGCGACGATCTTCACCGAAGAGATGGAAAGCGCAGTACCAAGAAAGAGAGATGTGACCAGCCGTTTTTCGGGATCAGGAAGAAAGGCGTCCGGGATGAGCTCGCCGAGTGCGAAGCCGGCCGCAAAGGGAATGACGATGCCCGTCAGGGAGACGCCGGCTGCGGATTTGCGCAGGCGTTTTGCAAGGCCGAGATCGGTCTCCATGCCCGCGAGCAGCAGGAGAAAGAGGATGCCGAGCTGACCGATCGCATCGGCCATGCTCTTCTGTGCTTCATCCGAAGGAAAAAGGCTCGCCTGCGCATGCGGGAAGATCAGGCCGAAGAAGGAGGGGCCGAGAATGATGCCGGCAATGATCTGACCCATGATCGACGGCTGGCCGATGCGCACCATCAATTCGCCGAGCAATCTGCCCGATACGACAAGCAGAATGATCTGGACCAGAAACAGCCCTTCCGAAGGGTGGCTCGCCTTCTGCCCTTCGGCGGCGAAGGCGGATTGCGCAATCGACAGCAACAGGGTGATGGCAATGAGAATGATAAGGGCGCTTGGCGGAAATGATTTTAAGACATTCTGGCGTGACGGCATGGACTGATCCCACTGAGCAGCAGGAAAAACGCGCCAGAGCCTTTGCCGTTCCAGATTTTATCGTTGGCTGCAGCCTTCAATAACCCGGCGTCGGGTTTCAGCCGTGAGCATGGTCCGCCGCTCATGTGGCGACGGACCCTGGCTGGTCGGAACGATCAGACCCGTTCCAGCGCGATGGCAATCCCCTGGCCGACGCCGATGCACATGGTCGACAGCGAATAGCGGCCGCCGGTTTCCTTCAGTTCCAGAGCCGCGGTGCCGGTGATGCGGGCGCCCGACATGCCAAGGGGATGGCCGAGCGCAATGGCGCCACCGTTGCGATTGACGCGGGCGTCGTCATCGGCAATTCCGAGTTCACGCAGCACGGCAAGTCCTTGCGAGGCGAAGGCCTCGTTGAGTTCAATGACATCGAACTGTTCCTGGCGTAGGCCGAGCCGGGCCATCAGCTTGCGCGATGCGGGAACCGGGCCGATGCCCATGATGCGCGGGGGCACGCCCGCGGCCGCGCCGCCGAGGATACGGGCGATCGGCGTCAGACCATATTTTTTCGCTGCCGCTTCGGAGGCGATGATGAGTGCGGCAGCGCCATCATTGACGCCGGAGGCGTTGCCGGCTGTCACCGTGCCGCCTTCCTTCTTGAAGGGCGTGCCGAGCTTGGCAAGCGCTTCCATCGAGGTTGCACGCGGATGCTCATCCTTGCCGACGATAACGGGTTCGCCCTTGCGCTGCGGGATCGTGACGGGGGTGATCTCTTTTGCGAGCCGACCGTTTTCCTGAGCCGCGGCTGCCTTTGCCTGCGAGCGGACGGCAAAGGCGTCCTGATCCTCGCGGCTGACCTTATAATCTTCGGCGACGTTCTCGCCGGTCTCCGGCATGGAGTCGACGCCATACTGCTTCTTCATGATGGGATTGATGAACCGCCAGCCGATGGTGGTGTCATAGATCTCGGCATTGCGCGAAAAGGCGCTCTCGGCCTTGGGAATGACGAAGGGTGCTCGCGACATGCTTTCGACGCCACCTGCGATCATCAATTCAGCTTCGCCGGCGCGGATGGCACGGGCAGCAGCAATGATGGCATCCATGCCCGAGCCGCAGAGCCGATTGATCGTTGTGCCCGGCGCCGAGATCGGCAGGCCGGCAAGCAGGCTTGCCATGCGCGCGACATTGCGATTGTCCTCACCGGCCTGGTTGGCGCAGCCATAGATCACGTCGTCGACAGCTTCCCAATCGACCGAGCCGTTGCGCTCGATCAGCGCCTTTAGCGGCACCGCGCCGAGGTCATCAGCACGAACAGAGGACAGCGATCCGCCGAAGCGGCCGATCGGGGTGCGGATATAGTCACAGATGAAGGCTTCGGTCATGGTCTTCTCCCTACTGCGAGTCGCGCAAAATCTACGGCGATTACGATAACGACTTGCGAATTATTATAAGCTTAAAGCATATCGGGCGAACCTGAAAGATGGCAGCGCGCTTTAAAGCGTCGGCACGACGAGGTCGGCAACGGGGCGGTCTGTATGCAACGGCGCACCGGTCATCGCCTGCAGTTCGTCCATCGTCATCGCAGCGAGCTTTTCGCGCACGACGAAACCCTCCTTGGCAATGTCGATGACTGCATGGCTCGTATAGATGCGGGTGATGCAGCCGACACCAGTCAGCGGGAACGTGCAGGCCTCCACCAGTTTCGGCTTGCCGTCCTTGGTCACATGCTCGGTGATGACGAAAACCTGCTTGGCGCCGTGCACCAGGTCCATGGCGCCGCCGACGGCAGGCACGCCCTTCGAGCCGACGCGCCAGTTGGCGAGGTCGCCATTCTGCGCCACCTGATAGGCGCCGAGGATCGCGATATCGAGATGGCCGCCGCGCACCATGGCGAAGCTATCGGCGTGATGGAAGAAGGAGGCGCCCGGCTTCAGCGTGACGGCCTTCTTGCCGGCGTTGATCAGATCCCAATCTTCCTCGCCTTCCGCCGGCGGCTCGCCGAAATTCAGGATGCCGTTTTCGGTGTGGAAGATTGCCTGACGACCTGGAGGCTGGTAGCGGGCGACCATTTCCGGAAAACCGATGCCGAGGTTCACATAGGCGCCATCTTCGATATCCTGAGCCGCCCGCCAGGCGATCTGGGCATTAGAGAGCTTGATGTCTTCGCGTGTGTCGATGGTCATACGTATGCCACTCCGGCTCGAATGAGATTTTCTTCCTGTTGGGGATCAGCGACTTCCACGACGCCGTTGACGAAGATGCCGGGGGTAATGATGTGCTCCGGATCGAGCTCGCCGGCGGCAACGATTTTCGAGACCTGCGCGATCGTCCTGGTCGCGGCCATGCACATCAGCGGATTAAAATTGCGGCCTGCCTTGTTGTAGATGAGATTGCCCTGCACATCGCCGACTTCAGCCTTGACGATGGCGAAATCGGCCTTGAGCCAGCGCTCCTGAACATAATGACGGCCGTCGAATTCCGCGATGACCTTGCCGTTGGCGAGTTCGGTGCCGTAGGCGGTCGGCGTATAAAAAGCCGGGATGCCGGCGCCGCCGGCACGGATGCGTTCAGCGAGGGTCCCTTGAGGCACCAGCTCCAGCTCGATTTCGCCGGCCAGATAGCGGTCGGTGAAGGCGCGCGGATCGGATGAGCGTGGGAAGGAGCAGATCATCTTCCTGACCATGCCCGCGTCGATCATCGCCGCGATGCCGATCCGTCCGTTGCCGGCATTGTTGTTGATGACGGTCAGGTTTTTTGGGCCCTTGTCTATCAGCGCATGGATGAGTTCGATCGGCGCCCCGGAGCCGCCGAATCCGCCGATCATGACGGTGGCGCCGTCGCCGATGTCGGAGACGGCGGCTGCCGTGCTCGCAATTGTCTTGTCCATGCGGATTCTCCCATTTGCCATCGCCGGCGGATTAAGACGATCCGTCCTCTTCTTTCGAATAGATCAGCATGGGCTGGGCGGCAATCATTTTGTGCGTTATTTGACATTTGTTCATATATCGCACAAAATAAAGCCAAAATTGAGGATCTGAAATGCGCGAAACGGATTTCGTCAGCGGCTTTGCCAAGGGATTGAAAGTCATCGAGGCCTTCGGCGAGACGCGGCAGCGCCTGACGATCGCCGAAGCATCGAAGCTGACCGGGCTCGATCGCGCCACCGTTCGCCGCTCGCTGCTGACACTCTCCGAACTCGGCTATGCTGTTTATGACGGAAAATTCTTCACGCTGACGCCGAAGATCCTTCGGCTCGGCCATGCCTATCTTGCCGCAACGCCGCTGCCGATCATCATCCAGCCGTATCTCGATCGGCTGGCCGAGCGCGCCGGGCAGAACGCTTCGGCCTCGGTGCTCGACGGGACGGAAGTCGTCTATATCGCCCGCGCCTCCCAGCGCCGGGTGATGTCGATCAACCTGACGCCGGGCAGCCGCCTTCCAGCCTTCTGCGCTTCAATGGGCCGTGTTCTGCTGGCCGCTTTGCCGGAAAGCGAGGCGCGCGCGGTGCTTGGGCGGACCGATCTCAAGGCGAACACGCCGAATACCAAGACCGATCCCGAGGAGTTGATCGCCGAGTTCCGCCGGGTGCGGGAACAGGGCTATGCCGTCATCGACCAGGAGCTGGAAATCGGCCTTTGCTCGATCGCCGTGCCGGTGGAAAACGATCGCGGCCAGACCGTGGCGGCGATCAATATCGGGGCTCCAGCCGCTTATGTCGCCGCTGCCGAGATGGCGGAGCGGTTTCTGCCGCTACTGAAGGAAACGCAGAAGGCGCTGCGGCTGGTGCTGCCGTAGTCTTTGAGGCTTAGGGGCCATCCTCGTCCTTCGATAAGCTCAGGATGAGGATGGAGCAAGCGCGAAGGGATAGAGCAAGCAGTGCTTTTGCCGCCGCTTACGGTCCTTGACGATGGTGGCGGAGCGAGAAGACCAGCCCCATGGTGAGGAGGCCCAAAGGGCCGTCTCGAACCACGAGGGCGGGTGATCGCCTGATTTTTTCGCTCAGATTGCCATGCTCACATCCCCAGCCTCTCCCGCTCCCCGATGCGCCAAGCCCGCGGCGTTTCACCCGTCTGCTTGACGAAGAAGCGTGAGAAATAGGCGGGATCGGCAAAGCCGAGGCGATAGCTGATTTCCTGGACGGTCGCGAAGGTGAAGACCAGTTCGCGCTTGGCCTCATCCAGCAGCTTGCGTGAAATCAGTTCATGCGCGCCGTGTCCCGTCCGGCTGCGCACGATGCGGCTGAGATGGGCAGGGGAAATGCCGAGGCTTTCAGCATAGAAGGCGGCCGGCTTGTGCGAGCGGAAGTGGCGCTGGATGAGGCCTTGCAGCATCTCCATGCGGCGCTCGCTCTCGTCGCCCGGATTGGAGCCTTCATCGGCCTTTTGGGCAATCCGGGCCGTCAGCAGCAATGTGGATGTCAGATAGGCTTCGAGCAGATCGTTGCGGCCGTTGCGGTGGCTGGCAAATTCCTCGCCCAGGCGTCTCAGCGTGCTGGCGACGTGGGCCGCGTCGTCGTCGCGGGTGTCGAGCAAGGTCAGATGCGGATCGGCAAGCCATGCTCCGAGCCTGCTGCGATCGCCGGGAGACACCTTCAGATGCGAGATCAGCACCGTGATGACAAAGCCGTCTATATCGCGCGAAAACCGGAAGCCGTGATTGAGGTGCGGCGGCACGGTAATAACGGCGGGTGGCGTGATGGCATGGGAAATTCCGTCAAAGACGGCATCGCCCGAGCCGGCATCTATGTACAAGATCTGGAAAAAGCTCTCATGCCGATGTGGACGGATTTCCCAGTGATGGAGGCTGCTGCGGGAGGGGATCGTCTCGCAATGCAGCCAGAAATCAGGCTTTCGGCCGGTATTTTCGCCATAGAGCTCATAGGTCGGCACGTTCTTCGCCATGGCACTCCTCCCTCGCCATGTTCGATTTGTGCAATTTCATGACCGAAATGTCCATTGCGGATCTGCGATGCGGCGAACAGACTCGAAGCAAGAAATACGCATGGGAGGAGACGATGCGCACTCAAGTCGCCATTATCGGTTCGGGGCCGTCCGGGCTGCTGCTCGGCCAGTTGCTGACGGAGGCCGGCATCGACAATGTCATTCTCGATCGTGTTGGCAAGGATTACATTCTCGGCCGCGTCCGCGCAGGGGTTCTCGAGGAAGGCACGGTGCGGCTGCTGGATCAGGCGAAGGCCAGCGCGCGCCTGCATGCCGAGGGCCTGCCGCATGATGGTTTCTCCCTTGCCTTCGATGGACGCGATCATCGCATCGATCTTCATGGTCTCACGGGTGGCAAGCGGGTTGTCATCTACGGCCAGACGGAGATGACCCGAGACCTGATGGCCCGCCGCGAGGAAAGTGGCGCTCCGAGCATCTACAGCGCTGCCAATGTCCAGCCTCACGATTTCGATGGCGATACGCCCTATCTGACCTACGAGAAGGATGGCGTTTCCCATCGCATCGATTGTGATTTCATCGCCGGCTGCGACGGCTTTCATGGCGTCAGCCGCAAATCGGTTCCGGAAAAGGCGATCCGCAGCTTCGAGAAGGTCTACCCCTTCGGCTGGCTCGGCATGCTGGCGGAAGTGGCGCCCGTCAATCACGAGCTGATCTATGCCAACCATCCCCGCGGCTTTGCGCTCTGCTCGATGCGGTCGATGACGCGCAGCCGCTATTACATACAGTGTCCGCTCGACGAAAAGGTCGAGGACTGGAGCGACGACCGCTTCTGGGACGAGCTGCGCCGTCGACTGCCGGCCCACCATGCCGAGGCTTTGGTCACCGCACCCTCTTTTGAAAAGTCGATCGCGCCGCTGCGCTCCTTCGTCGCCGAACCCATGCGTTTTGGCCGTCTGTTCCTCGTTGGCGATGCCGCCCATATCGTGCCGCCGACCGGCGCCAAAGGGCTCAATCTGGCGGCGAGCGACGTGCATTACCTGTTTTCAGGTCTCGCCGAACATTATCAGGATCGCTCCAATGCGGCGCTGGACGCCTATTCCGCCCGCGCGCTTGCCCGGGTCTGGAAGGCTGTGCGCTTCTCCTGGTGGATGACGACGATGATGCATCGCTTTCCCGATACAAATGATTTCGACCAGAAGATCCAGGAAGCCGAACTCGATTATCTCACCCATTCGCGCGCTGCCTCGACCGCGCTGGCGGAGAATTATGTCGGCCTGCCGTTCTAGGCAAAAGAATTACGGCGATACGCTTCTATTGATCCCATTCGGTGCGCGTGAGCGCGCGATCGAAGAATGCCGGGATTTCTTCGCCAAGTTGCTTCAGAAATTCCGTGCGATCGAAGCCGGGCGGGTTGGCGCTGATGTCGCCATCCAATGTCTGAATCGGGGCGCTCGCTGTGTTCATGAAGGCGAAATGCCCGGCATTGGCGATGACGCGATAGGCAGCTCCGGGAATGTTCTGCCCGATCCATGCAGCGTGAAAGCGTGGCGGCAGCCAGCGGTCCTTTTCCGCGGCGTAGATCAAGGCCGGCACGGTGATGGCCCTCAGGGATTGCTCGGTGAACATGACGCCGACGGGCGCCATGGCGACGATCGCGCGGATACGCGGATCGGCGGCCGACTCGAGCACAAGTGGCGCCTGCATTTGGCTGATGTCGCGGACCATGCCGCAAGAGATCGGGTCTTCCGCGGCGTCCTTCGCGCAATGGGCGCCGAACTGGGATAGATCGACCCGCCCTCCCGCCAAGGCAACCACTGTGTAGCCGCCGGCCGAGTGCCCGGCGGCACCGATCCGCGGACCTTTGGCATCCGTCGCGATGCGGTCCTTCCATTCGGGATCCGCAAGCAGCGCGTCGATCAGGCGCGAGACCTGGCGGGGCCGCTCCGTGAAGTAGGTGCCCAGCGGCTTTTGCCACAGCGAACCGTCCTGGTAATTGTCGCCCGGGTGACGCAGCGCCGCCACTAGATAGCCGTCCCGCGCGAGGGCCTCGGCCAAGCTGCTCTGGCCGAATTCCGAGCCGCCGGTCCCGTGGCTGATCACGATGAGGCCTTTGGTCTTTGCCTCCGGAGCGGCCATGGGGGTCGCACGGACCGTGAATGACCCCACCATGATCGCGCGCGTGGGCGCCTGCGTCGGGTAGTACAGAGCGACCGGGATCTTCTCGGAATTCGTGATGGAGGGGGGCACCTCGTAGGGCCGCCAGCCTGCCTCGGCTGCTCTTGCTGCGCCGAAGAGCAGGCCCATCACCATCGGTATGCTGCAGAACAGCAAGGCGCCCGAGCGCAGCCGCTTGTAAATCGCTGATGTCATTGATCCACCTCTTATGAGCCGCTATCCTGTTAGGTAAGGGCAGCCGAGCAGGTCGAGCCCGATTTCGCGAACGGTAGGGTTTATTCGCCAGTGACCATTCCCGGCCTCCTCTCGGCGACTGCGCCCCTTCAGTGGCGCCGTCCCGCCGTCATCTTGCTCCCGCTGGTCGTCGCGGCAGCGCTCGCCGTAACGGGTGCGTTCGGTACCTATGTCAGCATGACGCTTCCGCTTCGCCTGTTGCATTTCGTCGGGGTCGCCATTGCCATCTGCGCGATCATCTTTGCGCTCTGCGGAATCGTTCAGCGATTTTGGTTCGATGGTGCATTGCCGTTTTGGGCGATGCTCGCGATTGGCGCCATCACGGCTCCCGCCGGCGGCTGGATCGTTCTCGAGGCCTTGGGCTTATCGGCGCCTCGGGCGCTCTCGCACGTCACCTATGCCGAGCTGACCACCCAGGTGCTGCTGTCCAACCTCGCGATCGGAAGTCTCGGCTGGACCTTGCTCCGGCAATCCCGCCCACAGAGCACCGCATGCGAGGCGCAGCAGCCGCCACATCCGAATACCGACCAAGCGTTGCGCGCGAAGCTTCCGGTCGGAATCCGCAGCGCCGCCATCCTCGCCCTGAGCGCCGAAGACCATTACGTCAGGGTATGGACCGACCGTGGCGAGGCCTTGATCTTGATGAATCTGGCGGCCGCAATTGCGGCGCTCGGCGAGAAGGCTGGCGTGCGTGTCCATCGCTCGCATTGGGTGTCGCGTCGGCTTGCCGAAAAGGCGTCGATGGAAGGCTGCCGGCGCAGCATCCGCGTTGATGACGATACGGTGCTGCCGATCAGCCGTTCGGGACGAAAGCTGCTGAACAAGGTCTGGACGGGCTAAAGGAGTCCGGCTGGAGTTGCGGCAATGGTGCATTCAATCCATGTTAGATGCGTCGCGCCGATTAGCAGCCGAATGCGCTTCATCTGCGCCTGCGACAGCCAAAATGAATCGCTCATGACGGCTCCTGTTCGCCGCCATGGAATCAATCCCGCACTCATCATGCAAGAAATTTGATTGGTCGTGAGCCTAGAGCTTCCTGGCGACTTCGCTCGCCGCTTCCCGGATCGTCTGCATCAGGATCGACAAAGGCAAGGTGGGGATAGCGTCCGTGCGCATGGTCAATCCCACCGGCCCCTTCGTCTCGCTGGTGTCGATCGGCAGCAGTGCCAGCAAGCCGTCATCGACATCGCCGGCCACGACGCCGGCCGATATGATCCAGATGGCATCGCTTTTGCGAACGAAGGCGCGGCCGAAGGAGTCGGACACCGTCTCGATCTGGTTGGGCAGTCCGCCGGCGCCGTTGGCGATCAAAAAGCTCTCGACGAAGGGGCGGATGATCGAGCCGCGCGTCGGCATAAGGATCGTGTAGCGGTTGAGATCGGAAAACAGCGACTGCTTGGCGGAAAGCAGCGGATGGCCGGCCCGGACAGCGAAGACGACCTGTTCGGAATAGAGATGCTCGAAGGAAAAGCCTGTCATCTTGTCGGGGCTTGCCAATCGGCCGACGACGAGATCGAGGTCGCCGATGCGCAGTTGCTCCAGCAACACCGCGTTCTCGCCAGTGACGATCTTGATGCGACTCCAGGTCTCCTCCTTGAGAAACAGGTCCATCGCTCGCGGCATGATGCGTGTCGAGACCGTCGGCAGCGCGCCGACGCGGATCGGTGGCGCTTCGCCGGACCGTTCCTGCGAAACGGAATCGAGACCCTGCCGGAGCGCCGTCAGCGCAGCACCCGCATGGCGGAGAAAGACTTCGCCGTAGCGGGTGATGCGGATGCCACGCCCGTCGCGCTCGAAGACGTCGACTCCGAGCGCCTCTTCCAGCTCGCGGATCGTCTTGGTCACCGCCGGCTGGCTCACGTTCAGCAAGCCGGCCGCCTTGATCACGCTTTTCTGGCGTGCAACCTCGACAAAGGTCTGCAGATGGCGGAACTTGATGCGTGCGTCGAGCATGCTCACTCATAACCGTGGAGTTATCGTAGAGCAAAGAAATATCATTTTACCTAACCAGATTATACATCCAATCTCGCGTCCGAGGAGATTTCCAGTGCAGTTTGCCCGCATCAACGACGTCACGATCCACTATCAGATCATTGGCGGCCCCGCCGACAAGCCGGTTCTTGTCTTTGCCAATTCGCTCGGCACCGATTTCCGGATCTGGCGGGACGTGATCGTGCGTCTGGCGGGCGATTTCGCCATCGTGCTTTACGACAAGCGCGGCCACGGCCTCTCCGATCTCGGCCAGCTGCCTTACTCGATCGAGGATCATGCCACCGATCTTGCCGGCCTGCTCGATTTCCTCTCGGTCAAGAATGCTATCATCTGCGGCCTGTCCGTCGGCGGGCTGATCGCGCAGTCGCTCTATCAGCGGCGTCCGGATTTGGTGCGGGCGCTGATCCTCTGCGACACCGCCCACAAGATCGGCACGGCCGACAGCTGGAACGCCCGCATCGCCAAGGTCGAGGCTGACGGTATCGAATCGATCGTCGATGCGGTCATGGAGCGCTGGTTCACGCCCGCCTTCCGCCGCCCGGAAAACATCGCCTTCGCCGGCTATTGCAACATGCTGATCCGCCAGCCGGTCGCAGGCTATGCCGCCACTTGCGCGGCACTTCGGGATGCCGATCTCACGGAAGCCGCGGCCAAGATCGCGGTGCCCACCATCTGCATCGTCGGCGATCAGGACGGCTCGACCCCGCCCGAGCTGGTGCTATCGACGGCAAAGCTCATTCCGAATGCACGCTATGAAGTGATCAAGGACGCGGGCCATATCCCCTGCGTCGAACAACCCGAGACGTTGACCGAAGTCATCCGTGCCTTCATCGACGTCGTCCTGCGTGGAGAACAAGCCTGATGAATGACCCCACCGCGCCATCCGGGCGTTATCTGCAGGGCATGGCGACACGCCGCGCTGTGCTCGGCGACGGCCATGTCGATCGCGCCCAGCAGGCTGTGACGGAGTTCGACCAGCCTTTCCAGGAGCTGATCACCGAAGCGGCTTGGGGCCATGTCTGGTCGCGCCCGACGCTGAGCCGCCGCGAGCGCTCCATCGTGACGATCGCGCTGCTGGCGGCACTCGGCCAGGACGACGAGGTGGCGATGCATGTGCGGGCCACAAGCAATACCGGCGCCACGCGCGACGACGTCTGCGAGGCGCTTCTGCATGTGGCGATCTATGCCGGCGTGCCGGCGGCAAACCATGCGATCAAGATCGCCAAGCAGGTTTTTGAACAGATGGACGCCGAACAGGCGGCATGAAGCGAGGCAGACATGTCCGATAGAAGCAACAGCAAGCCCGAGACCGGCGCCTTTTTCGCGAGAAACCGCGCCTGGCATCCGCCGGCTTTTGCGCCGGGTTACAAGACCTCCGTGCTGCGCTCGCCACAGCGCGCATTGCTGTCGCTCGACGGCACGATCTCGGAAATCACCGGGCCGGTCTTTGGCCATTCCATACTGAACGAACTCGACAATGACCTGATCCATAATTTTGCCAAGCCCGGCGAGAGCGCCATCGGAGAGCGGATTATCGTGCATGGCCGCGTGCTCGATGAGCGCGGCCGGCCGGTGCCGGGTGTCCTGCTCGAATTCTGGCAGGCCAACGCCGGCGGCCGTTACCGCCACAAGAAGGAAACCTACCTCGCGGCGATTGACCCGAATTTCGGCGGCTGCGGCCGCGCCATCAGCGATGACGAAGGTCGCTACGCTTTTCGCACCATCCGTCCCGGCGCCTATCCCTGGCCGAACGGCGTCAACGACTGGCGCCCCGCGCATATTCACTTCTCCGTCTTCGGCCACGGCTTTGCGCAACGGCTGATCACGCAGATGTATTTCGAGGGCGATCCGATGATCTGGAAATGTCCGATCGTCGGGACCATCCCCGACAAGCAGGCGATCGAGCAGCTGATTGCGCCGCTCGACTGGGGCAACACGATCCCGATGGATGCCCGCGCCTATAAATTCGATATCGTGCTGCGCGGTCGCCGTTCGACCCTGTTCGAGAACCGGCTGGAGGGCAATTGATGGTACAGGAACTCGGCTACCTCAAGGAAACGCCGTCGCAGACGGCAGGCCCTTATGTCCACATCGGCCTGACGCCGAACTACAGCGAGATCGGCGGCGTCTACGAAACCGATCTCGGCTCCACCATGGTCAACGACAAGACGCTCGGCGAGCGTATCACGGTGACGGGCAGGGTCCTCGATGGCGCGGGAGCGCCGGTCAAGGATGCTGTCCTCGAAATCTGGCAGGCCGACAGCGCCGGCTTCTACAACAGCCCCTCCGAGCTTCGCGGCACGGCCGATCCGAATTTTACCGGCTGGGGGCGTTGTCCGACCAATTCGGTCGACGGCGTCTTCCGCTTCGAGACCATCAAGCCCGGCCGCGTTCCCTTCAAGGACGGCCGCAGGATGGCGCCGCACATCACCGTCTGGATCGTCGCCCGCGGCATCAACATCGGCCTGCACACCCGCATGTATTTTCCGGAGGAAGCTGCCGCCAACGCGGAAGATCCATTGCTTGCCCGTATCGAACACAAGGAGCGGTTGGCAACGCTGATCGCTCACAAGGAAGGCTCCGGCTACACCTTTGATGTCCATTTGCAGGGCGACAAAGAGACGGTTTTCCTCGATATATAGGCCATGAGCGTTTCTCCTTTCGATCACCCCTTTCTGTCCGGTCTCCTCGGTGACGAGGAGATTTCGGCCTACTTCTCGGCCAAGGTGGATATCCGCGCGATGCTCGCCTTCGAAGCGGCGCTTGCCAAGGTGGAGGCCCAGCATGGACTGATCCCACGGACTGCGGCTGACCATATCGCCGATATCTGCGCGGATTTCGATCCCGATCTGCAGAGCCTGAAGGCGGCGACCGCGTCCGACGGCGTTGTCGTGCCCGATCTTGTCAGGCAGCTGCGCAAGGCGGTCGGTGAGGATGCCGGCAAACATGTCCACTTCGGCGCGACAAGCCAGGACGTCATCGACACCAGCCTGATGCTGCGACTGAAGGCAGCCACCTTTATTCTGAGCGGCCGTCTCTTCGCCGTATCGTCTGCGCTTGCCAAACTGGATGAGCGCTTCGGGTCGAACAGGCTGATGGGCCGAACCCGGATGCAGGCGGCAATCGCGATCACCGTCTCCGATCGGCTGCGGGCATGGCAGCATCCGCTCGATCAGTATCGCGATCGACTGACGCAGGAACACTTCCCGTTGCAGTTCGGCGGTGCGGCGGGCACGCTCGAAAAATTCGGCGGGAAAGCGGCCGAAATCAGGGGTTCGCTTGCGCAGGCGCTTGGATTGACAGATGAGCCGCAATGGCAAAGCCAAAGGGCGCGCATTGCCGAGCTGTCGGGATTGCTCTCCATGATTTCGGGCAGCCTCGGCAAAATCGGCCAGGACGTCGCCCTTATGGCGCAGGCGGGCGACGAGATCGAACTTGCCGGCGGCGGTGGCTCCTCCGCCATGCCGCACAAGCAAAACCCGGTCGCCGCCGAAACGCTTGTCACGCTTGCCCGCTTCAATGCCGTTCAACTTTCGGGCATTCATCAATCGCTGGTGCACGAGCAGGAGCGCTCTGGCGCCGCCTGGACGTTGGAATGGCTGCTGCTGCCGCCTATGGTGGTGGCGACGGCGGCATCCCTGCGTCATGCCCTGCAATTGATCGGCATGATCAAGCGCCTGGGAGCTGCAGCGGAGTAGGATATTTACCGCTAATCATAACCGACTAGGTATGGATGGAAGGTTTTATTTCATTTTACATCACCTTTTCCTATGAGAAATTGGCGATGATCAGGATTTAAACGATCAAGGGCGGCACAAGAAACGGCTGCCGGGAGGAGAAAAATGAAACGGTTTATCTTGGCCGCCCTTGCGGCCGTTGCCCTTGGTGGCTCTGCCTATGCCGACACGATCAAGGTTGGTGTCATCGGTCCGTTTTCCGGCCCGTTCGCCTTGCAGGGCAAGAATTTCAAGGCCGGCATCGACGCCTATATGGCAATGAACGGCAAGAAGGTCGGCAATGACGAGGTGGAGGTGATCTACCGCGACGTGCCGCAGGCCGATCCAGCCCAGTCGAAGGCGCTGGCCCAGGAACTCGTCGTCAAGGAGAAAGTTCAGTATCTCGCCGGCTTCTACTTCACGCCGGATGCGATGGCCGTGACGCCGATCCTCAAGCAGGCCAATGTGCCGATGGTGATCTTCAATGCCGCGACATCGGCGATCGTCACCAAGAGCCCGCTGGTCGTGCGCACCTCGTTCACGACCTGGCAGACATCGACCCCGATCGCCAAGGTCGCCTATGACGGCGGCGTGAAGAAGGTCATCTCGGTCGTCAGCGATTACGGCCCAGGTGTCGATGCCGAAAATGCCTTCAAGGCCGGCTTCGAAAAGCAGGGCGGCGAAGTGGTGCAGGCAATCCGCATGCCGCTGTCGACCAACGATTTCAGCCCGATCATGCAGCGCATCAAGGATTCCGGCGCGCAGGGCGTCTTCGCTTTCCTGCCCTCCGGCCCGACGACCCTCGGCTTCGTCAAGGCGTATAATGAAAATGGCTTGAAGGCTGCCGGCATCAAGCTCTTCGCGCCGGGTGACCTGACGCAGGAATCCGATCTGCCGGCGCTCGGCGATGCGGCACTCGGCATGCAGACGACCTTCCACTATGCGATTTCGCATGACTCGCCGGAAAACAAGGCCTTCGTCGCCGCCGCCGACAAGGCAATCGGCAACCCGGCCGAGCTGACCTTCCCGGCCGTTGGCGCTTTCGACGGCATGCATGTCATCTACAAGATGATCGAGGCGACCGGCGGTAAGCAGGATGCGCAGAAGGCCGTCGATGCCGTCAAGGGCCTGTCCTGGGTCAGCCCGCGCGGCCCGGTCACCATCGATGCCGAAAGCCGGCATATCACGCAGAACATCTATCTGCGCGAAGTCGCCAAGGGCGACGATGGCAAATACTACAACAAGGAAGTCCAGACCTTCGAGAAGCAGGGCGATCCTGGCCTTGCGGCAGCGAAGTAGGACGCTTCTGAACCAGACCGCCTGAACGGAAGGTCTCCGTTCAGGCGTGTGACCAAAGCGGCCGCGCAACACCAAACGGACCAGCGATATCAATGCAAACCGTGCTCAGCATAGCAGTCGATGCCCTCGCTTACGGCATGGTGCTGTTCGTCATCTCGATCGGCCTTTCCGTCACCATGGGGCTGATGCGCGTCGTCAATCTTGCCCACGGCGCTTTTGCCATGATCGGCGGTTATATCGCCTCCTATGCGGCGCGCGATCTAGGTCTGGGCTACGGCGCGGCCGTGCTACTGGCTGTCGCCGGCACGGTCATCATCTCTATCCCGATCGAACGGCTGCTCTATCGCCGCATCTATGGTGCGCCTGAGCTGACGCAGGTGCTGATGACGATCGGCATCACCTTCTGCATCATCGGCATCGCCAACTATGTCTTCGGCCCGACCCTGAAGACCATACCTTTGCCGAACAGCCTGCAAGGCTCGGTCGATCTCGGCTTCCGCACTATCGGCACCCATCGCATCTTCGCGATCGCCTGCGGCCTCATCGTCGCTTTGGCATTGTGGTACACGATCGAGAAGACCTCCTTCGGCGTCAAGCTGCGCGCCTCCGTCGACAATGCCGCGATGGCCGCTGCCCTCGGGGTTCGCACAGAGATCGTCTACGCGGTCAGCTTCGCCATTGCCGTTGGACTTGCCGCCTTTGGCGGCGTGGTGGGGGCGGAACTGCTGCCGGTCGAGCCCTATTATGCCCTGCGCTATATGGTGACCTTCCTCGTGGTCGTTTCCGTCGGCGGCGCCGGTTCCATCTCCGGCGCGCTGCTCGCCTGTCTCATTCTCGGCTGCATCGACACGACGGGTCGTTACCTCATGCCGGAATATGGAGAATTCTTCTTCTATCTGGCCGTCATTGCCATTGTCTGCGTCTTCCCGCGCGGCTTTGCCGGGAGAATGAAGTAACATGGCCCTGACGCTTGAAAGAGAGGCCGCTCCGACCGTGACCAGACATCGTACATTTGGGCAGGATATCATCGCGGTCGCGGTCATCGTCCTGTTGGCCGCCGCGGGTTACCTGTTGTTTCCGGATAATCTCGCGCTTCTCACCCGGCTGATCGCGATCGCGCTTCTCGTCCTGTCGCTCGATCTCGTCACCGGCTATTGCGGTGTGGCGACCCTTGGTCACGCGGCACTGTTCGGCGCCGGCGCCTACGCAGCCGGCATCGCCTCGGCCCATTACGGCATCAACGATCCGCTGCTGATGACGCTTGCCGGCATCGCGGGCGGTGCCGTTGCCGGCTTGGTCTGTTCCATCGTGATTTTGAGGGCGCACGGCCTGCCGCAGCTCGTGCTCTCGATCGCGCTGATCTACCTCTTCCACGAATTCGCCAACAAGGCTTCGAGCTGGACCGGCGGCAGCGACGGGTTGTCCGGCATTTCGGCCGATCCTCTGTTCGGTGTTTTCGAGTTCGATCTCTATGGGCACACGGCTTATCTCTACGGCGTCGCGCTATTGCTGATCGTGCTCGTGCTTTTGCGCTTTCTCGTCCGTTCGCCCTTCGGCATGCTCTGCCGCGGCATCCGGCAGGACCCGCTGCGCATCCGCGCCATGGGCGCGTCGCCGAAAGCGGCGCTCGTGAAGATGTATGTCATTTCCGGCGCTGTTGCCGGCATCGGTGGCGCCTTGACCGCGATCTCGACGCAGGTCGTCGGCCTCGACAGCCTGTCCTTCACGCAATCGGCCGAAGCACTGGTCATGCTCGTGCTCGGCGGCACCGGTTCGCTGTTCGGCGCCCTTGTCGGGACGCTGATCTTCATGCTGTTCGAGGATTATGTCTCTGCCGCCAATCCCTTCCATTGGCTGACGATCGTCGGCGCGCTTCTGATCCTCGTCGTTCTGTTCGCACCAAAGGGTATCTACGGCACGGCCGCTGCCTATGTGGTTCGTCGCAGGGAGGCGCGGGCATGAGCGCGATTTTCGAGGTCAGCAATCTGAAGAAGGCGTTCGGCGGCCTGACGGTGACGAACAATGTCAGCCTGTCGATGGCGCCGAGCGACCGCGTGGCTTTGATCGGCCCGAACGGCGCCGGCAAGACCAGCTTCGTCAATCTCGTGACGGGCAACCTACAGGCCGATTCCGGCGAGGTGCGTATCGCCGGGCAGAACGTCAACAAGGTCGATGCCATCGGCCGCGTCCGGCGCGGGCTGGTGCGCTCGTTTCAGGTGACGCGGTTGTTTCAGGACATGACGCCGGCCGAGCATGTCGGCATGGCGGTGCTGCAGCGGACGGGGCGCTCCGGCCGTATGTTTGGCAATTTCCTCGCCATGCGCGATGTCATGGCCGAGACGGAGAAGCTGCTCGGCACGCTTGGGCTTGCGGCACTTGCGCACCGCAAGGTCAGCGAAATCGCCTATGGCCAGCAGCGGCTCCTGGAGATTGCCGTTGCCATGGCGCTGAAGCCGAAGGTGCTCTTGCTTGACGAACCCGCCGCTGGCGTGCCGCAGAGCGATACCGGCCGCATCGAGCAGGCGCTGGCCGATCTGCCCGCAGATCTCGCCGTGCTGATGATCGAACATGACATGGACCTCGTCTTCCGCTTTGCCAAACGGGTGGTGGTGCTCGCCGCCGGCACGATCATATTCGACGGGTCGCCGAAAGACGTGACGCAGGATGCGCGTGTGCGCGAAGCCTATCTGGGGAGCTACGCCAATGCCGGCCACGCCGCTTGAAGTGGAAAATCTGTCGGCCGGTTATGGTCCGACGCGCGTGCTGGAAGGGGTTTCTTTTTCCGTGCCGGCCGGCGGCCGGCTTGCCGTGCTCGGCCGCAACGGCATGGGCAAGAGCACGTTGCTCGCCACCCTTGCCGGCCAGACCCGTCGTTATGACGGTCGCATCCGGCTGGGTTCGGCTGATATTGCCGGCCTGCCGAGCGCCAGGCGTGCCCACCAAGGCCTCGGCTACGTACCGCAGACGCGCGACGTCTTTCCGACGCTGACAGTCGAGGAAAATCTCTCCGTTGGGCTGAAAGGGCGGCCGAAGAGCGCCCTGCAGGAAGCCTACGATATGTTCCCGCGGCTGAAAGAGCGCCGCAGAAACCTCGGCGGCCAGCTTTCCGGCGGAGAGCAGCAGATGTTGTCGACTGCCCGCACCATCCTCGGCAAGCCCTCCGTCCTGCTTCTGGACGAACCGCTGGAAGGGCTGGCCCCCGTCATCTGCGAAGAACTGATGGCGGCCTTCGCCAAGCTCGCCAAGGCGGGCGACATGACAATCCTGCTGGTGGAACAGCGCATCCAGAGCGCGCTGGATTTTGCCAGCGACGTCATCATTCTCGAGCGCGGCCGGCTGGCCTGGAAGGGGACGCCCGAGGCACTTGCGAGCGACCATCATGTCGTCGAACGCCTGCTCGGCGTCGGTGGCCTGCACTAAAAGAAAACCGCTCAAAACAAGTTGACGCTGTCGCGACCCAAAGCCTATCGTTCCCTTCTGGATCGTAGTCTGAAGCCGCATGGCGTGACCGAAGGCATGATGCGATGCCGGCGCCTAGACCGATGCAGATACAGGGAAGACTTGTCCTTACATCTTTGGAGGAAGAGATGCCTGACAAACCTGCAATCGTCCTGGTTCATGGTTTCTGGGGTGGCGCGGCTCATTGGTCGAAAGTGATCCTCGAGCTCAACCGCCTTGGTTACACCGATCTGCACGCGGTCGAAAATCCGTTGACCTCGCTTGCCGACGACGCCGAACGCACCCGCAAGATGGTCAAACAAATATCCGGGCCTGTCGTCCTCGTCGGCCACTCCTATGGCGGCGCGGTCATAACCGAGGCGGGCGATCTGCCGAACATAAAGGCTTTGGTCTACATCGCAGCCTTTGCGCCGGATGCAGGAGAAAGCCCAGGCGGCATCAGCCAGGCAAAGCCACCGGCCGCTTTCGAGAACATTGCGCCCGACAGCGACGGCTATCTCTGGATCAAGCCTGACAAATTCCGGGATAGTTTCTGCCAGGATCTGACGGCGGATGAAGCGCTCATCATGGCCGTGACACAGAAAGCTCCGCTTGGAAGCACCTTCGGCGATACCGTCTCCGACCCGGCCTGGAAGAAGAAGCCCTGCTATTATCAGGTGTCCACGGCGGATCGCATGATACATCCGGACAATGAGAGAATGATGGCCGCGCGCATGAAGCCGGTGAAGCAGATCGAACTGGATGCGAGCCATGCCTCTCTCGCCTCGCATCCGGTCGACGTTGCGGCATTGATTGTCGAGGCTGCCAAAAGCTGAGGCGTAAGTTCAGAGCTAAAACCGGCATGATATGTGCGAGAGCGACGAGCCTTGAGTTCGCCGCTCCTGCCAGAATGCGGATTTGGCTGGGTATCCAATCCAATTCATGTTGACGACAAAACGTTGACAATTTATCGATATATTATCATCGTTGTTGGCGTCGTTCTGCTGGAGGCGGGTTTGTCGGAGAATAGTTCGGGTTGTTGGGATTTCTGGATCGATCGCGGCGGTACGTTCACCGACGTTGTCGGGCGCGATCCGTCTGGTGCTCTCCATGCTCGCAAGGTCCTTTCGGAAAATCCCGAGGCCTATCGCGACGCCGCCGTTCACGGTATCCGCCTGCATCTTGGTCTCGGTAAGGGCGAGCCGGTTCCCGAAGGCACCATCGGCGAGGTGCGCATGGGCACGACGGTCGCCACCAATGCGCTGCTCGAGCGCAAGGGCGAGCGCCTTGCTCTGGTGACGACCAGGGGTTTCCGCGACGCGCTGCGCATCGGCTATCAGGAGCGCAAGAAGATCTTCGCGACCGAGATCGTCAAGCCGGAAGCGCTTTACGAAGATGTCGTCGAGATCGAGGAACGCGTGCTTGCCGACGGCACGGTCGAGCTCGCTCTGGACGAAAAGGTTGCTGAAGCCGCGCTGCGCGACCTTCTTGCCAAGGGATACCGCTCCGTCGCCATCGTCTTCATGCATGCCTATAAATTTCCGGCGCATGAGGCCGCGGTCGCCAAAATTGCGCGAGCCATCGGTTTCGAGCAAGTCTCCGTCAGCCACGAGGTTTCGCCGCTGATCAAGCTCGTCGGCCGTGGTGATACCGCTGTGATAGACGCCTATCTCTCGCCGGTGCTTGGCCGCTATATCGGCCAAGTCTGCGATGAGCTCGATGTCGAGCGCACTGGTGCGCGCGTCATGTTCATGATGTCGTCGGGCGGCTTGACCGCTGCTGATATGTTCCAGGGCAAGGATGCCATCCTCTCCGGCCCGGCCGGCGGTGTGGTCGGCCTTGCAAAGACCGGCGAACAGGCGGGCTTTGCCAATGTTATCGGCTTCGACATGGGGGGCACCTCCACGGATGTTGCTCATTTCGACGGCGAATATGAGCGTACCTTCGAGACGGAAGTGGCGGGCGTGCGCGTCCGTGCGCCGATGATGCTCATCCATACCGTGGCCGCAGGCGGTGGCTCGATCCTGCATTTCGATGGCGATCGCTTCCGCGTCGGTCCGGATTCCGCCGGTGCCTTTCCAGGCCCGGCCTGTTACCGCAATGGCGGCCCACTGGCTGTCACCGATGCGAATGTCATGGCCGGCAAGTTGCTACCGGAATTCTTCCCCTCCATCTTCGGGCCAAACCAAGATCAGCCGCTCGATGTCGAGACCGTGCGCGCCAAGTTCGCGGCGCTCGCAGCCGAAATCGGCGATGGACGGAGCCCGGAAGACGTCGCCGATGGCTTCATCCGCATCGCCGTCGCCAATATGGTCGAGGCGATCAAGAAGATCTCGGTGCAGCGCGGCTATGATGTGACGCGCTACGCGCTCAACTGCTTCGGCGGCGCCGGCGGGCAGCATGCCTGCCTGGTGGCCGATGCGCTTGGGATGAAGAGCATTCTTTTGCATCCTATGTCCGGCCTTCTGTCCGCCTATGGCATGGGCCTTGCTGATATCAGGGCCACGCGCCAGAAGGCGCTCGGCGTTTCCCTCGATGATGCCGCCCCCGCCGCCATCGCATCGCTTGGCGGCGAATTGCGCGGCGAATGCGTGCCCGAGCTGGAGGCGCAGGGCGTTGCAACGAGTGAGATCAAGACGATCCAGCGCGCTCATATCCGCTATGCCGGCACCGATACCCTGTTGGCGGTCGAGACGACTTTCCCGGAGATCGATGCCCCTGCGCGGCTACGCAGCCAGTTTGAGACGCTGCACAAGCGCCGCTTCGGCTTCGTTGCCGAGGACAAGCCTCTGGTCGTTGAGGCCGTCGAAATCGAAACGATCGGCGGCGCGGCTGCCGATGTCATGGTCGAACTGGACGCTGTCGTCGAGGGTGAAGCACAAGCCGCACGGCGCACATCCTTCTATTCTGGCGGCGCAAGCCATGACGCCGCCGTCGTCCTGCGTCGGGCGATCAACCCCGGCCAGACTGTTACCGGCCCGGCCATCATCATAGAGCCGAACCAGACGATCGTCATCGAGGACGGCTGGCAGGCGCAGCTGACCGCGAGGGATCATATCGTTCTCAAGCGCATCAAGGCGCTGCCGGAGCGCAATGCCATCGGCACCAAGGCCGATCCCGTCATGCTGGAGATCTTCAACAATCTCTTCATGTCGATCGCCGAGCAGATGGGCATGACGCTGCAGAACACCGCCTATTCGGTCAACATTAAGGAGCGGCTGGATTTCTCCTGCGCCGTCTTCGATGCCGAAGGCAATCTGGTCGCCAACGCGCCGCATATGCCGGTTCATCTGGGCTCCATGGATGCCTCGGTCGCAACCGCGATCCGTGAAAACGCAGTCATCCATCCGGGCGACGTCTTCCTCATAAACGCGCCCTACAATGGCGGCACGCATCTGCCCGACCTCACCGTCTGCACGCCAGTGTTCGACGATGCCGGCCAGACGATCCGCTTCTGGGTCGCGAGCCGCGGCCATCACGCCGATATCGGCGGTATCTCGCCGGGATCGATGTCACCGCTCGCCACCCATATCGAGGAAGAAGGCGTCTATATCGACAATTTCAAGCTGCTCGATCGCGGCCGCTTCTGTGAGGCGGAGCTTACCAAGCTGCTGACGGGTGCCTGCTATCCGGTGCGCACGCTCGCGCAGAACATCAACGATCTCAAGGCCCAGGTCGCCGCCAACGAAAAGGGCGTGGCCGAGCTGAAGAAGATGATCGCGCTTTTCGGCGAGGATGTCGTCGACGCCTATATGGGTCACGTTCAGGACAATGCCGCCGAGAGCGTGCGCCGCGTCCTCGACCGTCTCTCGGATGGCGAATTCAGCTATGAGATGGATCAGGGCTGCAAGATCGTCGTCAGGATTTCGATCGACAAGGACAAGCGCGAGGCAACGGTCGATTTCACCGGCACGTCGGCGCAGCGCCCGGATAATTTCAATGCGCCGCAGCCGGTCACCCGCGCTGCCGTGCTTTATGTCTTCCGTGTTCTGGTCGAGGCGGATATTCCGATGAATGCCGGCTGCCTCCGGCCGATCCGCATTGTCATCCCTGAAGGAACGATGCTGACGCCGAAATATCCGGCCGCCGTCGTCGCCGGCAATGTCGAAGTCAGCCAGGCCGTGACCAACTGCCTGTTCGGCGCGGTCGAGGCGCTTGCCGCTGCTCAGGGAACCATGAACAATCTGACCTTCGGCAACGAGACCTATCAGTACTACGAGACGATCTGCTCCGGTGCGCCAGCCGGTCCGGGTTTCAATGGTGCCGATGCCGTTCACACGCACATGACCAATTCGCGCCTGACCGATCCCGAAATCCTCGAGACGCGTTTCCCAGTCGTACTGGAGGATTTCCACATCCGTCCGAATTCCGGCGGGCGTGGCAAGTGGAACTCCGGCAACGGCACGCAGCGCACCATCCGTACGCGTGAGAAGCTGGAATTTGCCGTTCTTTCCGGCCATCGGCGGGTGGCGCCCTTCGGTGTCAAGGGCGGTGAAGCCGGGCAGACCGGCCGCAACTATGTGCGCCGCAACGATGGCAAGATCGAAGAACTGATCGGCTCGGCGCATACCGTACTCGAGGCGGGCGAGGCCTTCACAGTCGTCACGCCCACCGGCGGCGGCTATGGGAAGCGGGACGCATAGGAACAGGATCGCAAAGCCGGGCGATAACCGACCGCTCGGCTTCTTCAATCCGCAGGTAGTTTGATCCGGTTCGAAGGAGTTTTCAGGTGACGTCCGAGGAAAAGAGCAAACGGCGTGAATTGATCGTATCGTCAGCCCATCTGGCGGGTGGCAGCTCACCTGCTTTGTCGGAGCTGGAATACGGGTCGATCCTCTTTTCCCATGCCTTCAATCGCTGGCTGGTGCGCTGCATGGCCGCGGCCGGCGTGCCCGGCCTTTCGCCGATCGAAATCCTGATCATTCACTCGGTGCGGCATCGCGACCGGCCGAAGACGCTTGCCGATCTCTGCCTCGTGCTCGATATCGAAGATACGCATGTCGCCAACTATGCTATCAAGAAGCTTGAGGCGGCAGGCCTCGTCAAAAGCGGCAAGGCGGGCAAGGAAAAGACCATCCGGGTGACCGACAAGGGCCTGGACGCGCTGAAGCGCTATACCGAAATTCGCGAGCGGCTGCTTGTCGAGGCCACGAAAGTATCCGGCCTCTCGCAGGATGGCCTCTCCGACATTGCCTCGCATCTCAGGGCGTTGTCCGGCTATTACGAACAAGCCGCACGGTCGGCCGCTACGCTGTAAGATAAAAGGGCGTGCAAGTGTCTCCCAAATCTTCCTGACCCCTCCCAAGTTCGCTTTTCATTGCGAACTAATATAACTTGGGTTGCCGGCGTCACACGCAAAATCCCGCCTCTTATCTATTCCGCCATTTCATACCTATATTAGGTCTGTGCGATCCGTTGGCGGCAATCCGCCCAACGATCTGTGTCGGTCGACCGATGAGATCCAGTTTTTACCACTGCACGACTTTTAGAAATTGCTGGCTTCGCACGATAGCAAAAGTGTGCTTTTTTTGACCGAAAGGGGAATGGTGTAAAAACTTCCATGAACAACGATAGTTTTGAGCTGAAATTTTGGGGCGTGCGGGGGAGCATTCCTGTATCGGGACCGGAATTTGAGCGGTACGGCGGTAATACGTCGTGCATTGAGTTACGGCATGATGGCAGGCATATCTTATTCGACGCCGGGACCGGTTTGCGCGAAGCGGCCGCCTCCCTTGCCAAGGAAGGGGTCCGCAACATCGATCTCTTCTTCACCCATTCGCACTACGACCACATCATCGGTCTGCCTTTCTTCAACGCGATCTATGATCCGCGCGTCAGCGTCGATCTCTGGTCGGGCCATCTGGCGGGAAAGACGACGACGCGACAGCTGATCGGCCAGTTCATGCGGCCACCATGGTTCCCCGTCGAACCCGATATCTGTCGCGCGGCGATGAATTTCCGTGATTTCGCCGCCGGCGATACGTTGAAGCCGCATCCGGGCATCGTTATCCATACGACGAGGCTGAACCATCCCGGCGGCTGCATTGGTTATCGCATCGAATGGGCGGGCCGGGTGATCGCCATGGTCTATGATACCGAGCATGTGGCCGGGCGGCTGGATGAGGCCGCGCTCGAGCTGATGGCCGATGCAGACCTTGCCATCTACGATGCGACCTATCTCGAAGCGGAGATGCCGAAATATTTGGGCTTCGGCCATTCCACATGGCAGGAGGGCATCAAGCTCGCCAAGAAGGCCGGCGCCAAGCGGCTTGCCATGTTCCATCACGCGCCCGGCCGCACGGACCGCGAGCTGGATGACATGCAGCGTGATGCGCAGAAGAGTTTCCCCGAAGCGTTCTTCGCCTTTGACGGGCAGTCGCTGCAGCTCTGAGGCGGCGTTTGGCCACAGGCATCCGTTGTTAGGCAAGGCGACAGCTTGTAGACTGGAACGACACGCTGGAGGTTGCAAACATGGCCGTCAAACGGATGGACAATGTCGGAATCGTCGTCGAAGACCTCGCAGGGGCGATTGATTTCTTTCGCGAACTTGGCCTTGAGCTCGAAGGTCAGGCCACGATCGAAGGAGAGTGGGCCGGGCGTATCACCGGGCTGGGCGATCAGCGCGTAGAGATTGCCATGATGCGCACGCCGGACGGCCACAGCCGGCTCGAGCTCTCCCGGTTCCTCGAGCCGGCTATCGTCGCGGATCACCGGAATGCACCGGTCAACGCTTTGGGCTATCTCCGCGTCATGTTTGCCGTGGACGACATCGACCAGACGCTCGAAAGGCTCCGCATGCGCGGCGCGCAGCTCGTCGGCGAGGTCGTCCAGTATGGCAACGCATATCGGCTCTGCTACATCCGTGGGCCTGAAGGGCTTCTCATCGGACTCGCCCAGGAACTCGGCTGAGCGTAATACGACCACTAAAGTACGAAATGGCCGACCGGCCGCCATTCGATGGCGGCATGGCCGGCCGTCTCCTCGAACAGCGTCTCGACGAAATCCCAGGCGAGATCGTCGTGGGCGAGGTGGTGCGTCATTACCCCGATCGGTTCGTCGTGACCGTCGAAACGGATCCGGAGTTCTTCCACGAGACGTCCGATCACTTCGGCATGCGGTAAACCGCCACGTACGCCGTGCCATCTCATGATGTCGATATGCGTGTTGATCAAGCCGATGGGGGTCTGTTTTGCCAATCCGAACACCGAGACGGCGCGATAGCCGAAGGGGGCGAGATGCGGCAGCAGCGCATCATCGATCCGGTTCCACGGCGGTACCAGCAGCGGGACGAACTGCTGCGGGTAAAGGGTCTTCAGCTTATCGAAGCCGCGGTGCAATTCGTCTAGCACGATCGATTGCGGCCGATGCAGACCGAGTTCCTGCTTCTTGGTCTCGTCAGGAGCATAGTTTTGATGCGTCCAGCCATGCACCGTGGCGGTGACGCGGCTTTCCCGCGTCAGACGTTCGGCGAGTGCCTCGCCCGTTGGTCCCGGAATGATCGCAAGAGCCATCGGCACGTCGAAACGATTGGCAAGCGATAGAAGTCGGTCGAGAGCTGGGGTCGGCTCGATGGCGTCGTCGTCGCGGAACCAGAGTTTTACCTTCCGTCCCGCTTCGCTCCATCGCCGCAGCTCGTCGCGCAGGGGCTGCCAATCGGCTCTATCGCTCATAATAGGTGTCTCCCAAATGGTTTCGAAGAATGGTTTCCAACTGCGTCGACGCGGCGGTCAATGAACGCTCCTGATGCACGAAGTCATAGGCTGCGTCTGCCATGGTCTGCCGCAGGTTCTGATCGTTCAAAAGCCGAGCGATGGCGCCGGCATAGGCCTCGATATCGCCGTCTGGCGTTAGAAGTCCTGTCTTGTCCGCCATCACCACTTCCGGCACGCCGGCCGTTGCCTGCGCGATGACGGGCAGGCCCGCCGCCTGCGCCTCCAGATAGGCGAGGCCATAAGCTTCGTTGCAGCCGGGCCAGACGTAAAGGCCGGCGGTCGCCAGCTCTTGCGCGATCTCTGCGGTGGAACGCTCTCCGCGCCAGATGATGCGGCTTTCGCCAAATGTAGAAAACAACGACCTTGCCTCGGCCCGCATTGGCCCGTCGCCGATGATAGTGAGGGTCCAATCCTGATCGCGGATAAGATCGAGCGCGCTCGCCAGCATGACGTAGCTGTCAAACTTGTCGCCCTTCCGCAGCATCGCCACGGCAATCAGCCGTCGCGGATCGGGGGAGGAGCGGGCAAAGGGTGCGGTATCGATGAAGGGCAAAAAGCGCTCGTAGCGGCCATTGGGGATTGCATCGAGCAGACCGATCCGGTCCCGCTCGGTAAAGCACAGATTGACGGTGGCAAGCCTTACCGCATCGGCAATAAGACGCTGGTTCTCGCTCCAGCCGGTCTCGTCATGACGGCGGGAGTAGGAAGCCTCGGCCGTCACATAGGGAATGCCCAGCCTCCTGGTGACGGATGGACCGATGAGATCTGGTGTCTTGTAATAGGGATGATAGGTGAACCACAGATCGGGTGCCGTCTCACTCCGCCAGCGCTCGATCAGACGACCTGTTTCGGCCTGCGCCTGCCGGGCGACCTCCATGCGTGGGTCGGCTTCCGGAGTGGGCGTGAAACTGCGCAGTTCGGACGCGACTTCGACTTGATGTCCGGCCATCTTCAATACCGCTATGATCTGGCGCGCCATCAGTCGGTCGCCGGATGGGACCGGATGGGCGGGAGACTTCAAGGGGGCGTAAAAAGCGATCTTCATGATGTCGTCGCACAGTTGACGATTAAGTGATAACAGGAACCCGAATTGTGAGAGGATTGCCCGAATTCCGACCGGTTGCGTGACAATAAGGTCCCTGCTTCAAAAAGCCGCATCCTCGACAGCGTGCGGCGTTGCGGCTAGATGAATAGGCGATAGCCGTTTTCCTATCTGTTGTGAACGGGCAATATACATTGGGTTTGATGACCATCGAGGCAAGAAAGCCAATCATTACCGATCGCCTCGTGCGAAAGCTCCGTCTCGGATCCGGTTTGATCGTTTTTGCCTTCGTGATCATGCATCTGGCCAATCATTCCCTCGGGCTGATCTCGCTCGGCATGGCCGAACATGCTCAACGTTGGTTCATGGCCGTGTGGCGCAATCCGGTCGGAACCGTGCTTCTCTATGGCGCGCTGATTCTCCATATCCTGCTGGTGCTGCGGATGCTTTACAGGCGCAGAACGCTCGTCATGCCCGCCGGCGAAGCTTTTCAGATCGTAACCGGTCTATTGGTACCTCTGCTGCTGATCGACCACATCATTGCGACGCGTATCGTCCATGAGGTCTACGGCTATCACGATACCTACAAGGCGATCGTGCGCAGCCTGTGGGTTACGTCGCCATTCAATGGCGTGCGCCAGTCGCTCGTCCTTTTGATCGTTTGGCTTCATGGATGTATCGGCGTTCATTTCTGGCTGCGCTACCGCCCCTGGTACACGGCGATCGCGCCCGTCATTCTGTCGCTTGCCATCGTTTTGCCGGTTCTCGCTTTGCTCGGCTTTGCCGCAATGGGCAAGACTGTGGCCCATGAGGTCGCCCAGGAGGATGAGCGCGGCTATCCCGGCGGCTACTACAGCGACATGCGGAGCTTCGGCGAGTCCGGTTCGGCGCCGGGCAGTAAAATGGCGGTAGCCCTATGGCCGTATCGCGCCGGCTTCTATGGGGCCTTCAGCCTGTCGATCGCCGCTCTTTTCGCCTTCCGGGCGCATCGCAGACTAAGAGAACGGCAATATCAGGTCGCTATCCGTTACGCCGGCGGTGAAGTGGTGCACGCACCACGCGGTTTCAGCGTACTCGAGGCAAGCCGTCTCGGCGGCATCCCGCACTACTCGGTCTGTGGCGGCAAGGGGCAATGCTCCACCTGCCGAGTGCAGATTATCGAGGGGGCGGAAAACCTGCCACCGCCTGAGCCATTGGAGCAGAAGACCTTGAACCGTATCGGCGCCACGCCGGATGTCAGGCTCGCCTGCCAGTTGCGTCCGACCGGCAATGTCAGCGTTGTGCCGCTGCTGACGCCGATGGCCGAGGCGACCATTCCGGTCTATACCCAAGCTGCAAGTCCTGGCCGCGAGCGGGAGATCGTCGTCTTCTTCTGCGACCTGCGCCATTTCACGTCGCTGACGGAATCGCGGCTGCCCTTCGACATCGTTTTCCTGCTCAATCGCTATTTCGCCATCGTCGGCCGCATCATCGAGGAAAATGGTGGCCGGATGGACAAGTTCATCGGCGATGGCGCTATGGCCCTCTTCGGCCTTCGCACGACCCCGAAAGAGGCCAATCGTCAGGCATTGAAGGCGGCCGCCGCGATCATCCGCGAGATCGATAAGCTCAGCGACGAACTGGCCGACGAGCTGACGGCGCCGCTTGAGATCGCCATCGGCATCCATACCGGCCTCGCTGTGGTGGGCTCGATGGGGTATGGCACCGTCAAGAACGTGACGGCGATCGGCGATACCGTCAATGTCGCCAGCCGCCTTGAAAGCGTCGCCAAGGAGTTCAACACCGCGCTCGTCTTTTCAGAACCGGTGGCACAGCTTTCGGAAGCAGATATTGCCGGCACCGAAAGCCGTGAGATCGCCGTCAGAGGTCGGGGCGAGCCCTTGCGGGTCTACATCGTCTCGAAGGAAGCAAGCGGCCACTTTGCCTGATTTTCCGATACCGGAGGCGGCGATCTTCTCCGTTTGCAGTGGAATGGCGCTGGTGTAGGGATTGCGCTCATGTTCGACCGGAAGATCCTCACAAGAAAATACTGGAAGCGAGCCTTTCGCCGCAAGCGCGATGCGATCGCTACGCGTCTCTTCGACACCAGGCTTGGCCGCGACATCCTTGTTAGTGCGCTCGGTCCTCGCGTGAAGACCATGACGGTCGATTGCGGCGATCACGTCCTCAGTTTCTCGCCGGCCGACTACATCGGCCGCAAGGTTTTTCGCAAAGGGCATTTCGAGCGCGATCATGTCGACCGCCTGCTAAGCGTATTGCGCGAGCGCGGCCCGCTGCGCAAGGGATCGGCGCTCCTGGAACTCGGCGGCAATATCGGAACGCAGACCTGCTATTTTGCCCTCAGCGGCGCCTATGACCATATCGTCAGCGTCGAGCCGGATCCGCGCAATTTTCGCCTGCTGGCGGCCAATATCGCCGACAACGGCCTGCAGGAGATGGTGACGACAGTCAATTGCGCCGCTGGCGATCGCGAGGGGCAGCTCGATTTCTACCTCAACCACAAGAATCACGGCAAAAGCAGCGCATTGCGGCAGGGTTCGACCGACGAGAAGATCTCGGTGCCTGTCCGGCCGATCGGCGATATTCTCCTGCAGGCGGGCGTCGATCCCGCCGATATCGGGCTGATCTGGATGGACATCGAGGGCTATGAGCCGGTTGCCTGCCGTTCGATGAGCGCGCTGATGGCCCGCAAGGTGCCGCTCTACATGGAATTCACGCCGGCCTTCTACGGCAAGGATCAGACCAAAGACTTCATCGCCGAACTCGCCAGACACTACAGCGAATGTCTCGCCTTCTTCGAAGGCGGCGAGCAGGTCATGAAGGTGCCCGAACTGCCCGTCGAGGGCGAACAGTTCGACGTTCTGTTTCTGCGCTGAGCCTATTTGCGCCGATAGATGAAATAGCGACCGTCCTTGACGGTCGAGGGCAGGGGCAGCGCCTCGAGATCTGGATGATCGAGGGGAAGACCGCTGACCGCAAGCCCGCCCGATGCCAGCACGCCAGCCATGATCTCGGGCAGCCAGGTCAATGTTATCGCATCCTTGTCTTCGTAGCCGGTGCCGATGTCGGCATGGGCGAGTGAGGCATTGGCGCCGATGAAGGTTTTCGCCGTGTCCCCGATCTCGCCGAGAACGAGATTGTCGGCCGACGGCATCGAAGGACCGTAGGCATTGATTGTCCGGTCGAAGGCAATAATGCGGCGATCGGGAAAAAGTTCGCGCAGGTGATCGAAGGTGCGGCCATTGCCGAGACCGAGCTCCAGCACCGGGCCATCCAGCGTTCTCACCTCGTCGGCAACGGCATTGAGGATGTCGCGCTGCGCACTGAGGCGGCGAATGAAACTATCCAGGCGGCTCATCGTATTTGAAGTATCCTTGGCGTCTTGTGCCTCTCCCGCAGTGGGCGTAGCACGGCGGGTATCGCTGCGTCGACCGCCTGCTGGCTTTTCGATGCATTTGCTGTAGGGATAGATTGTCGCGGCGCTCAATGAAGGGGGACATCATGGCCGAGCCATCCAATGATGATTTCTTCCATAAGCTTGCGGGTTTCACGCGTTTCGAAGGTGTGACCGACAGCGCCCATTACCAGCCCCTCCCGGACGACTGGCTGATTGCGGTCGCCGATATCGTCAGCTCGACGAAGGCGATTGCCGCTGGACATTACAAATCGGTCAATATGGCAGGTGCCAGCGTGATTTCCGCTGTGCTTAACGCTTTGGACCGAGGCGACTATCCCTTCGCCTTCGGCGGGGATGGTGCATTGGTCGCCGTCCCGCCTTCCGGCGCGGAACGGGCGCGGCAGGCGCTTGCGGCGGTGCGCAGCTGGGTGATGGAGGAGTTGCAGCTCGATCTGCGTACGGCTTTGGTGCCGATGGACGCCATTCGCGGCGAGGGGTTCGACGTGCGGGTCGCCCGCTTCAGTCCGAGCGATTATGTTTCCTATGCCATGTTTTCCGGCGGTGGCACGAGTTGGGCGGAGCGGCAGATGAAGGCGGGCCGTTTCATCGTCGAGGCGATGCCGGCCAAGGCGGAACCCGATCTGACGGGCCTTTCCTGCCGCTGGAATCCAATCAAGGCGCAGAATGGCGAGATCGTCTCGATTATCGCCATTCCCGGCGATGCTGGAGGCGGTCCGAAATTTCAGCAACTGGTTGCCGATATCATTGCCATATCTGCGGAGCAGAGCCGCGACAGCCATCCCGTCCCGGTCGAAGGTCCGACGCCGGCATTGAGCTTCGGCGGTGCCGATATCGAAGCGCGAGCGTTGGCCGCCCCGGCCAATCGCTGGTGGCGCAAGCTTGTCATCGATGCCCAGATCGTCCTTGTCTGGGTTCTCGACAAGTTCGGGGTGAGGACGGCAACCTTCGATGCCAAGATCTACCGGCGTGATCTCGCGGCGAATTCCGATTTTCGCAAGTTCGACGATGGCCTGAAAATGACGATCGATGTTGACGCCGCGCATCTTGAGCGCATCGAGGCGCGCTTGCGCCAGGCCGAGGCGGAGGGTGTCTGCCGTTTTGGTCTGCATCGCCAGGATAGCGCGTTGATGACTTGTTTCGTGCCGACCCCGCTCATGCGCGACCACATGCATTTCATCGACGGGGCGAGCGGAGGTTATGCGATGGCGGCCATGGCGCTGCGGGAAAAGAGGCCGCCCGAGCTTGCCGCGGGCGAGTGATCTTCGATTGCCATACGCGGCTGGCCATCGGTTTCAGTTGTGATTTTTATCGACCTATTTCGGTTTAGCCCATTGTTTCAGCTGAATATGCGCCTTATCTGAAAGAGAACAAAACGAGAGTCTCCGATTGCGACGGCTGTCGTTTTGCTGCATTTCTGGTGCGGGGGCGTGAGAGATGCAGTCGATTTTTCCGGTGCCCGCGCGATCCAGGGGTAGCAAGGGAACGCGTTGGTGCCGTTGAATGATTGTTTCATCCAGCCTTGAACGATAGGCCGGAAATTCCGGAAGTGGGCATCGGCGAAGAAGCCGGCGCTCCATGGCCGGCGAGACATCGGGCATTGCAAGATAGGCCGCGGGGACAATGACTATTCACTCGAGTGTTTCTGATCTTCTTCTCGATAAAGTAGCGGAATGGCTGACACAGGCGGCGCTGACGGGCGAAAACCTCGAGACAATCGTTCGCGGCTTCTGCGAACGCATGGCTGCGACGGGGATGCCGCTCAACCGCGTGCATTTGACCTTTTCCATGCTTCACCCGCTCTATGACGCGCTCGGCTTTACCTGGCGGCGCGCCGGCGGTCTGATGATCGAGGGCTACCGGCATGGAAACGAGAAGCCGGAACGCTTCGTACAGAGCCCCTACTATTACCTCCTGTCCAACAATCTTCAGCACCTGCGTCGCCGGATCGACGTCGACGGTGCCGTCGAATTTCCGATCTTCGAGGATCTGCGCAAGGAGAAGGTCACCGACTACATGGCCTTCGTGCAGACTTTCGGCGCGGGCTCGGTGCAGGGCATGATGGGCTCCTGGTCGACCGACAGCATCGGCGGTTTCAGCGAAGAGATGATCGGCGCGTTGATGCGCATGCAGAACCATCTGGCGATGGCCGCCAAAATGGCGGTCCTCGGCAAGCTCGCCAACAATATGTTGACCACCTATCTCGGCGGCGATGCCGGAAAGCGCGTGCTGAACGGCCAGATCCGCCGCGGCGACGGCGAGACGATCCGCGCGGCGCTCGTCATGGGCGACATGCGGCAATCCACGGTCTATGCCGAAAAGGAAGGGCGCCAGGCCTATATCGATACGCTGAACGAGTTCTTCGATGCGATCGCAGCGCCGTTCAATCGCAATGGCGGCGAAATCCTGAGCTTCCTTGGCGACGGATTTCTTGCCGTCTACCCATGTGGGCGGCACAAGGACCCGTCAAAGGTGGCTTGCGAGGCCGCACTTTCGGCCGTTTTCGAGGCGCAGCGCCGTGTCACGGCACTCAACAGCGATCGCCAGTCGCGCAATTTGAGCGAAGTGCGCTATGGGATCGGCCTGCATGTCGGCAACGTCATGTTCGGCAATGTCGGCTTGAGGGACCGGTTGACGTTTTCCGCCTTCGGCGCGGCAGTCAACGAGGTCGAGCGGCTACAGTCGCTGACCAAGAAATATGCGACCGAAGTCGTCGCGAGCCAGGCTTTCTCCAGCTACACCGATTGCGAATGGGGAAAACTGGGAGAAGAGAAGCTGCGCGGCGTGCGCCAGCGCTTTACCGTTGTCGCCCCGAAAGCCGGGACACCAGCCAATGGTGCGCTCGAGATCTTTCAGGAAACGGCACCGGACAGCCTCTCCGAGGCCGAGCAGGTCATTCTCTTGCACAGGGATGCCAAGAAGTTCGAGAACCGTCTTCAAGTTGAAAACCTGACTCCGTAACCCCAGATACGCCCCGCTTCAGCATAAGCCGATATATCACTGGAAAGACGACAGTTTTTTTACAGTTGCGGCATTGCTTTGACCAGCTAGACACCCGTTATGGCCTACGTTAGTGTGCCGTATAAGGCCACAAAGGTCATGTGAGCGGGAAGTAATATGTATGGCGTCAGGGACTGATCTACTGCGTATTGAGAACCTCGACGTCTCATTCTCCCTTTACGGGGATAGTCTGCGCGTCGTAAAGAATGCCGGCTTGAGAGTGCTTCCGGGCAAGGTTACGGCGCTGGTCGGCGAATCCGGCTCCGGCAAGTCGATCATCAGCCAATCGATCATGGGCATCCTCCCAACGGCGGCGAAGGCGACCGGCCGGATTCTGTTTACCGATCCGCTCAACGGTCAGACGACCGATATTCTTCAGCTGCCGCGCGACGGCGTCGCGATCCGCGGGCTGCGTGGCGCGCGCATGGCAAAGATCTTCCAGGAGCCGATGACCTCGTTGTCGCCGCTGCATACTGTCGGCAACCAGATCAGTGAAGCGCTTCGCATTCACAGTGCAGGCACCAGCAGAGCCGAGCAGCGCGAAAAGACGGAAGAGATGCTGAACCTCGTCGGGTTTCAGGATCCGGTTCGCACTTTCGACATGTATCCCTTCGAGCTTTCCGGAGGCATGCGCCAGCGCGCGATGATCGCCATGGCGCTGATCTGCAATCCGGCGCTGCTGATCGCCGATGAGCCGACGACGGCATTGGATGTCACCATCCAGGCGCAGATCCTCGGCCTGCTGCGCAATCTCCAGCAGACGTTCAACATGGCTATGCTGTTGATCACTCATGATCTCGGCGTCGTTGCGAACATGGCCGACGAGGTCGTGGTCATCTATCACGGCGAGATCATGGAAGCAGGTCCGGTCGACACGATCTTTCGCCAGCCGCAGCATCGCTATCTGAAGGCGCTGATGTCGGCGGTTCCGCATTTCGACATGAAGCCGGGAGAGCGATTGAAGTCCCTGCGGGATGTCCCGGTCAATCTCGGCACTTTCTCCGGCAAGAAGAAGCTTATCGGCAACGGTGTGCCGGCTGCGGGCACGGCGCCCGATGTCCTGCTCAGCGTGCGCAATCTGACCAAGACCTACACCTCGAAGGCCGGCGGGCTGTTTGGGCGACGGGAGGGCACGAAGTTCCGTGCGGTCGATGATGTCAGTTTCGATATTCGCCGCGGCGAATGTCTCGGCCTGGTCGGGGAAAGCGGTTGCGGCAAGACGACGGTAAGCAAGATCCTGATGCGGGGTGTCACCGCTGACAGCGGTTCCGTGAGCTTCGATGACGGCAGCGGCAAGATCGATGTGCTAGCCGTCAAGGGCGACGAATTGATGGACCTGCGCACGAAGATCCAAATGGTTTTCCAGGACCCGGTCTCTTCGCTTTCTCCGCGCATGACCATCCGTAACATCCTGAGCGAACCCCTGGAAATCCACGGGCGTGGCGACAGCGACGAGCGCAAGGAGAAGGTCAAGGCGCTGATGCAGGCGATCGGGCTCGACAAGCACTATTTGAGTCGCTATCCGCATAGCTTCTCCGGCGGCCAGCGCCAGCGCATCGGAATTGCACGCGCTTTGGCGCTAGGCCCGAAGCTTCTGATCCTCGACGAGCCCGTCTCGGCGCTCGACGTGTCCGTCCAGGCGCAAATCCTGAATCTCCTCAAGGATCTGCAGAAAGAACTCGGCCTGACCTATCTGTTCATTTCGCACAATCTCGCCGTGGTCGACTATATGGCCGATCGGATTGCCGTGATGGCGCGTGGACGCATCGTCGAAATCGCGCCGCGCGAGATCATCCTGCGCGATCCAGTTCATCCCTACACACGCTCGCTGCTTGCGGCGGTGCCATTCCCCGATCTGGACCGTCCGCTGAATTTTTCTGCCCTGAGCAGCGAAGGCGCGGCGGCCAAGCAGAAGTGGGGGCCGCAATTCTCCGAGGGAGCGGACGGAGATCTGGCCTATGCCGATTTGGGTGGGGGGCATTTCGTGCGCGCCCGCCGGGGTCTCGGTGTCCAGGAGCTGCGCAAATGATCAATCGGCGCACCTTTCTCGGCCTTTTGGCCTCTACCGTTCTGCCTCAGCCCGTTCTCGCAGCCGACGTCGACAACGAGCCGGAATATTTCGCCGATTGGCTGAGGGCCGGCCAGATGCCGCATCTTGCCAGGCGTTTGCCGAAATTCCCGCGTATCGTCAACGTCGCGGCCATGGGCCGTACGCCGGGTCAATATGGCGGCTCCGTGCGCACCATCGTCGGCAGCCAGAACGATATCCGCTTCATGACGATATATGGCTATGCCCGTCTCGTCGGCTATGATCGTACCCTGTCGTTGCAGCCTGATATTCTGGAGTCATTCACCTCCGTCAACGACATGGTCTTCACCTTCAAGCTCCGCGACGGACATAAATGGTCGGATGGACATCCTTTCACGGCCTATGATTTCCGCTATTGGTGGGAAGACGTCATCCTCAACAAGGAGCTGACACCGGGTGGTGGTGCCTTGGAGCTGCGTCCGCACGGCAACCTGCCGCGCTTCGAACTGCTCGATGAACTGACGGTGCGTTATTCCTGGGATGATCCAAATCCCGATTTCCTGCCGATTCTGGCCGCGCCGCAGCCGCTCGTCATCGCCGGGCCTGCGCATTATCTGAAACAGTTCCACAAGAAATATCAGGACAGCATTCGCCTTTCCTCACTGATAAAGGAAAACCGCGCCAAGAAATGGCAGGACCTTCATATCAAGATGGCCCGTTCCTACCGGCCGGAAAATCCTAACCTGCCGGTACTCGATCCCTGGCGCAATACGACCGCCCCGCCGGCCGAGCAATTCGTCTTCGAGCGCAATCCCTATTTCCATCGCGTTGACGAAAATGGCCGGCAGTTGCCCTATATAGACCGGATGATCCTGAACATCAGCTCTTCCGCGATCATCGCCGCCAAGACCGGTGCGGGAGAAAGCGATCTGCAGGCAAACGGCATAGATTTCAACGACTATACCTTCCTCAAGGAAGCGGAGAAGCTCCACCCGATCAAGGTCAATCTCTGGAAAGCGGCGCGCGGGTCGCGGGTTGCACTATTTCCCAATCTGAACAGCGCCGATGCCGTATGGCGGGACGTTCTGCGCGATGTGCGCGTGAGGCGCGCCCTGTCGCTGGCGATTGACCGCCATGAGGTCAACATGGCCGTCTTCTACGGCCTCGGCACCGAAAGCGCCAATACTGTCCTGCCGGACAGCCCGCTCTACAAGCCGGAATATGCGTCGGCCTGGATTGCGCACGATCCGGATCAGGCCAATGTGCTGCTGGACGCCGCCGGTCTTGCCAAGCGCGATGTAGATGGCATTCGCCTGTTGCCGGACGGGCGGCGCATGGAAATCACGGTGGAAACACCGGGCGAAAGCCCGCTGGATGCGGATGTCCTGGAACTCGTCACCGATCACTGGCGCAAGGTCGGCATTGCGCTGTTCACGCGTGTATCGCAACGCGACATTTTCCGCAGCCGCGCCATGGGTGGGCGTATTCTGATGTCCTTGTGGTACGGCCTGGATAACGGCGTGCCGACAGCGGACATGAACCCGGCAGAACTGGCGCCGACAACCGACGACCAGATGCAGTGGCCGCTCTGGGGCATGTACTATCTTTCGCGTGAGACGCAGGGTGTTGCGCCCGATGTTCCGGAGGCAGCCAACCTCGTCAAGCTGCTTCGCGAATGGGAGGCGGCGGCCTCTTCCTTCGAGCGTGCCGAGATCTGGCACGAAATGCTGTCGATCTATACGGACCAGGTTTTCTCCATCGGCCTCATCAACGCCACGCTGCAGCCGATCGTACATTCGGCACGCATGCAGAACGTACCGGAAAAGGCGCTTTACGGTTTCGATCCAACCTGTTTTCTCGGTGTCTACATGCCGGATACCTTCTGGATGAAGGAGGATCGCCGGAATGCTTAGATATATCCTTTGGCGCATCGCGGTGATGATCCCGACACTGATCGTCATTTCGATGCTGGTCTTCACGATCATCCAGCTTCCGCCCGGAGACTTCTTCGAAAGCCAGATCGCCGAGCTGCGCGCTCAGGGTGAGACGGCGAACCTTCAGGAGATCGACAATCTTCGTCACGAATATGGCCTCGATCAGCCTATGCCGCTTCAATATGTCCATTGGGTTGCCGGAATGCTGCATGGCGATTTCGGCTATTCCTTCGAATATCAGCTGCCGGTTTCGGATGTCGTCGGCGACCGCTTGTGGCTGACTATTCTCGTATCGATGACGACGATTCTCGTGACCTGGCTGATCGCCTTCCCGATCGGCATCTATTCCGCCACCCATCAATATAGCTGGGGCGATTACGGCCTGACCTTCCTTGGCCTGCTCGGCATTGCCATCCCGAATTTCATGCTGGCGCTGATCCTGATGTATTTCGCCAATGTCTGGTTCGGCGTGTCGATCGGCCATCTGATGGATCAGCAATATCTCTCGCAGCCGATGAGCTGGGAAAAGGCGCGCTCGATCCTGTCGCATCTGTGGATTCCGGTTATCATCGTCGGCACGGCAGGGACGGCGGGCATGATCCGCCGTCTTCGCGCCAATCTGCTCGACGAGATGCAGAAGCAATATGTCATCACCGCACGAGCCAAGGGGCTGCATCCCCTGAGGGCTCTGGTGAAATATCCGCTACGCATGGCGCTGAACTTCTTCGTGGCCGATATCGGCTCCATCCTGCCGTCGATCATTTCGGGCGCCGAGATCACCGCCATCGTGCTGTCGCTGGAGACGACCGGCCCGATGTTGATCCGCGCCCTGCAAAGCCAGGACATGTATCTTGCCGGTTCATTTCTGATGTTTCTCGCCTTCCTCAATGTTATCGGCGTGCTGATCTCGGATATCGCGCTCGGCTTTCTCGATCCCCGTATCCGCTTGCAAGGCAGGAGCACAAAGTGAGCGTATCCCTGCCAAAACCCGGTGCCCCCCTGGAGCATTACGTCTCGAACGCGGCTTTCGATCCGGATCAGTTCGAAGCCATGTCCGCCGGCCAGCAGCGCTATTACATGGCTTCGCAGAAGAAGCTGATGTGGTGGAAGTTCAAAAAGCACAAGCTTGCGCTCGCCTCCGGCATCTTTCTGCTGTTGGCCTATGGCATGATCCTGATTGCGGAGTTCCTGGCGCCCTACGGGCTGCACAGCCGCAATGTCGATTACATCCACTCGCCGCCGCAGATGGTCCATTTCTTCGACAAGGGCGAGTTCGTCGGGCCGTTTGTCTACGGCCGGAAAATGACGCTCGATATCGATACGCTGCGCCGAATCTATACCGAAAACCCGTCGGACGTGCAGCCGATCCGCTTTTTCTGCCGCGGCGACGCCTATCGCTTCTGGGGCTTGGTGGATTCGAACCTCCATCTGGTCTGCCCTTCCGTCGGTGGGCAAATGTATCTGCTTGGAACCGATCGTCTGGGTCGGGACGTGCTGTCGCGCATCATCTACGGCGCGCGCATATCCTTGACGATCGGGTTGATCGGCATAGCGATCAGCTTCGTGCTCGGTGTCGTTATCGGCGGTCTGGCAGGTTATCACGGCGGTCTTTTCGATCTCCTCGTTCAGCGCGTGATCGAGGTGCTGCAATCGCTGCCGAGCCTGCCATTGTGGATGGCGCTGGCGGCGATCATGCCCGTGAGCTGGAGTCCGATCATCGTCTATTTCGGCATTACCATCATTCTCGGCATTCTCGACTGGACCGGCCTTGCACGCGCCGTGCGCTCGAAGCTTCTGTCCCTGCGAGAGGAGGACTATGTGCTTGCCGCACAATTGATGGGCGCAAGTACGCGCCGTATCATTGGCCGCCATCTCGTTCCCGGCTTCATGTCCCATCTGATCGCCACGGCAACGATCTCGGTTCCGAGCATGATTCTCGGCGAAACCGCGCTCAGCTTCCTCGGATTGGGGCTTCGCCCGCCAATCACGAGCTGGGGCATTTTGCTGACCGAGGCAAGGAGCGTTAGCGTCATCGCCTTCTATCCATGGCTCCTTTTCCCTATGATCCCGGTGATTTTGGTCATTCTGGCGTTCAACTTTTTAGGAGACGGCTTGCGCGATGCCGCCGATCCCTACAAATAGCAGGATGAACGGCGAAGACAGGATTGCAATTCGAGAAGCGGCCCGCGGATGTCGTTTGCCGACATACCGCGTATAACTTTCACCCCCAGAGGTTTTTGCCTATGAAGCGGCGCTTAGAAGATGCTCGAATCCTCATGTATAGCCACGACACGTTTGGTCTGGGCCATCTGAGGCGGTGCAGAACGATAGCCCATGCGCTTGTCGAGGACTATCGCGGTTTGAACGTGCTGATCATTTCCGGCGCGACGATCGCCGGGGCATTCGATTATCGTGCTCGTGTCGATTTCGTCAAAGTGCCGAGCGTCATCAAGCTGCGCGACGGCGAATACACGTCTATGGCGAGCCATGTCGCGCTGCAGGAAACGCTGAAGATGCGACAATCGATCATTCGCCATACGGCCGAAACCTTCCAGCCCGACGTTTTCATTGTCGACAAGGAGCCGATGGGGCTGAAAGGCGAAGTCGAGGAGACGCTGACCTATCTCAAGGCGCGGGGCACAACGCTCGTTCTCGGCATGCGCGACGTCATGGATGCGCCGCACCTGCTGGAAGCCGAATGGAAGAAGAACAACGTCCTGCAGAAGATCGATCAGTTCTACGATCGCGTCTGGGTCTATGGCCCGCCGGATTTTCACGATCCGCTCGTCGGCCTCGATGTTCCCTCCGGCGTGCGCCGGAAGATGGAGTTCGTCGGCTTCCTGCAGCGCAGCGTTTCCACTCTGGGCACGAAGTCGGAACATGTGCCTGACGAGGATTATATCCTGGTGACAACGGGCGGCGGCGGCGACGGAGCCGATCTCGTCAGCGATGTCATCGCCGCTTTCGAGGAGGATAGCTCTCTCACGCAGAAGACGTTGATCGTGCTCGGCCCCTATATGCCCGCCAAGGAGCGCGGCCAGCTTTTGGAACGCGCCAGCAAGATCAGCTGTCTGCAGGTCATCGAGTTCGACAACAAGATGGAAGAGCTGATTGCCGGCGCCAAGGCCGTCGTGGCCATGGGCGGCTATAATACCTATTGCGAAATTCTGTCCTTCGACAAGCCGGCGCTGATCATCCCACGCACGCGCCCGCGCGAGGAGCAACTCATCCGCGCGCAGCGGGCAAGCGAGCTCGGCCTCGTCGACATGCTGCTGCCGGAAGAATCTGCCGATCCGAAGCAGCTTGCCGCTGCCCTCAAGCGCCTTCCGAACCAGGCGCCGCCTTCGGCGAGCAACAGCAACATGCGGCTGGAAGGGCTCGTGCATATTTCGCGCACCGTCGGCGAATGGTTCGATGATCGCGAGCGCTATACGCCGCTATCGATCGTTGCCGAGTAGATCACCGGAACCTGTCGATGCGGAAGAAAATACTGGTGGTCCTGAAAGGCTATCCCCGCCTGTCGGAAACCTTCATCGCGCAGGAGCTGCTCGGCCTGGAGAAGGCCGGCTTCGACCTGACGCTGATTTCGATGCGCAAGCCCACGGACAAGAAGCGCCATCCTGTCCATGACGAGATCAAGGCGCGCGTCGTCTATCTGCCCGAATATCTGCACAACGAGCCGCTGAGGGTGCTTCGCGCCTTCGTTGCCGCTCTCGGCAAGCCGGGGTTCAAGCCGCTCCTGAAGCAGTTCTGGACCGATCTCAAGCGGGATATCACGCCGAACCGCGTGCGGCGCTTCGGTCAGGCCTTGGTGCTGGCGCATGAATGGCCCGATGGCGGCGAATGGCTGCATGCGCATTTCATCCATACGCCGGCCTCGGTAACGTCCTATGCCAGCATCATGACCGGTATTCCCTGGACGTGTTCGGCCCATGCCAAGGATATCTGGACGTCACCGGACTGGGAGCTCTCGGAAAAGCTCGGCCGCGCCCGCTGGACTGTGACCTGCACGCGCACCGGTTTCGAGCACATGCGCGACCTAGTCGGAGCGGACGACAGGGTCCATCTGAGCTATCACGGTCTGGATCTCGATCGCTTCGGCTCCTTCACCGGCGAACATTCCAGCCGCGATGGCAGGGACGCTTCCGATCCCGCTTTTATCCTCAGTGTTGGACGTGCGGTGGAGAAGAAGGGATATGACGTGCTGCTGAAGGCGCTGGCATTGCTGCCCGGCGATCTCACTTGGCGCTTTACCCATATCGGTGGTGGCGATGGTCTGACGAAACTCAAGGCATTGGCCGATACGCTTGGCATCGCCGACCGCATCACCTGGAAGGGTGCGCTGGCACAGGAAGACGTTCTTGCCCATTATCGCCAGGCCGATATCTTCGCGCTCGCCTGCCGGGTGGCCGCCGACGGTGATCGTGACGGGCTGCCGAACGTGCTCGTCGAGGCCTCGAGCCAGCGTCTTGTCTGCGTCTCCACCAATGTTTCCGGCGTTCCGGAACTCCTCGAGGATGGCGCGAATGGGCTTGTCGTTCCTTCCGAGGACCCGCAGGCGCTCGCCGTGGCGCTGGAATCCGCCATTCGCAACCCGGCACTGCGCCACAGGCTGGGCGAAGCGGCCGAAAGGCGGGTGCGCGAGCATTTCGACTATCACGCCAGCATCCGGCAACTGACCGGGCTGTTCGAGGAGCAATGGCAGAGAGAAGATCAATGGCGGAAATCCGCATGACAGCTTCGGATAGCTCCCCCTTGCGGGTCTTTTTTTACGTTCAGCATCTGCTTGGCATCGGCCATCTGGCGCGGGCGAGCCGCATCGCCAGTGCGCTGGCGAAAGACGGCTGCCAGGTGACGGTGGTCACCGGCGGCGTGCCGGTGAACGGATTTCCGGGGGCGGACGTTACCTCCGTCACCTTGCCGGCCGTGGTTGCGAGCAGCGCCGGCTTCTCCGGTCTTGCCGATCAGTCTGGCAAGGCCGCCGGCGAGGAGTTCCTGTCTCGGCGTCGCGACTTGCTGCTGGAGGCGTTCCGGCGAGCGGCGCCCGATGTCGTCATCATCGAGGCCTTTCCCTTCGGCCGCAGGCAGATGCGTTTCGAGCTTCTGCCGCTGCTCGGTGCCATTTCTGAAGCCAATCCAAAGCCGAGGCTCTATACCTCGGTGCGCGATATTCTGCAGCAACAGAAGAAACCGGGGCGCGACGAAGAGACGGTCGGCCTGCTTCGCGACCACTTTGATGGCGTGCTCGTCCATGGCGATCCGCATTTCGTCCGGCTGGAAGAGACCTTTCCCCTGACCGAGGCGATCGCCGACAAGATTGTCTATACGGGTCTTGTCGCACCCGCTTTGCCGCCGGAACCGGTCGAAACCTTCGACATCGTCGTTTCGGCCGGCGGTGGCGCTGTCGGGCGCGACCTCATCCGTGCCTCGCTGGAAGCGGCAAGCCGCGTCGCGACCGATCGCCGCTGGCTGTTGATCGCCGGGCCGAACCTGCCGGAACAGGATTATGCCGATCTCGCCATGGATGCGCCTGGCAATGTCGAGCTCGTTCGCTTCCGCAAGGATTTTCCCTCGCTTCTGCGCGGCGCCGAGCTTTCGATTTCGCAGGCCGGCTATAATACGGTCGGTGATCTTCTCGTGGCCGGCTGTCGCGCCATTCTGGTTCCCTTCACCGCCGGCGGCGAGACGGAGCAATCCGTCAGAGCCGAGCGGCTGGAGAGATTGGGGTTGGCATTGGCCCTGCAGGAAGCGGGATTGACGACGGATATGCTGGTCGAGGCCGTGAGGACGGCGCTGTCCCGACCCAAGCCAGGCAACCCGGATATCGATCTTGGCGGCGCCGCCAGAACATCCGCCTTTCTGCGTGAGGTCAGGTAGCGACGTGTGCGGCTGATATCGGGGACATCCTGTCGTTTTATCCTCCTGGATTCCCGCAATCTTGTGATATAAATCGAAAAATCGATGAATCGGGAGGAGCGTGGACGAAAGACCGGGCGGAGTCCCCTTTCACATATGGGGCCACGTATCCGTAACGAAACCTTCCCGCATCTCTGCAACATCGGTGCCGGCATCGCGCTGGCGCTGGGCGTTGAATTTGAAAGCCTGCAGTAAGCAATGGAAAAAAGCCTAGCGCGCTATATTTGGTCGAATACCCGGCTGGAGCAGATCTGGATACTGCTCGTCGTCGCGGCCTCGATGATCCCGTACTTCCTGTCCTTCGACTTGCCGAAGCAGATCGTCAACGGACCTATTCAGGGCAAGGGTTTCGAACATCCCGGCGATACGCAGACCTTCATGCACATCGCCTTTGATGTGCCGCTCATCGGCCATGTCGAGATTTTTCAGGGCCTGCAGCTGACGCGCATGTGGATGCTCGTTGCGCTGAGCATGGTGTTTTTGGCCCTGGTCGTCCTCAACGGCCTCTTCAAGCTCTATATCAACACCTACAAGGGACGGTTGGGTGAGCGCATGCTTCGCCGCATCCGCTTCGAGCTGATCGACCGGGTATTGCGGTTTCCGCCGGCGCATTTCAAGCGGGTGAAGCCCGCCGAAATCGCCACCATGATCAAGGACGAGGTGGAGCCCATGGGCGGCTTCACGGGCGATGCCTTCGTGCAGCCCGCCCTTCTCGGCGGCCAGGCGGTAACGGCGCTCGTCTTCATCATCATGCAGAATTTCTGGCTCGGCATGATCGCTGCCGCCATCGTCGCTGTGCAGGCGATCGTCATTCCCCGCATGCGCAAGCGGCTCCTGGAACTCGGGCGCCAGCGCCAGCTGACGGCGCGCGAGCTTTCGGGCCGCGTTGGTGAGATCGTCGACGGTATCGGCACCATCCACGCCAACGACACCACGAACCTGGAGCGCGCCGATATCGCCCAGCGGCTCGGATTGATCTTCTCGATCCGCTACGATCTCTACCAGTGGAAGTTCCTGGTGAAATTCATCAACAACTTCCTTGCTCAGGTAACGCCGTTTCTGTTCTACCTGATCGGCGGCTTTCTGGCGCTGCAGGGCCGCCTGGACATCGGTCAGCTCGTCGCCGTTATCAATGCCTATAAGGATCTGCCCGGCCCGCTGAAGGAACTGATCGACTGGGATCAGTCACGTCAGGACGTTCAGGTGAAGTACAATCAGGTGGTCGAGCAGTTCAGCGTCGACAATCTGATCGATCCGAAAATCCAGGTGGTTTCGCCGGCGCCGGCCGCTCGCATCACCCATTCCCTCGTTGCGACCAACCTCACCGTCGTCGATGACAGCGGTGCGCGCGTGCTGGACCACGTTTCGGTTGAAGTTCAGCCCGGTGAAAAGGTGGCGATCGTCGGCGACAGCGGCGCGGGCGGCGAGTATCTCGCAGAGGCATTCGGGCGCCTGATCTGGCCGGACAGCGGCCGCATCTCGATCGATGGCCGCGATATTCTGGAATTACCGGAATCGCTCACCGGGCGGCGCATCGCCTATGCTTCCTCCGAGACATTCTTCTTTCACGGTACCTTGCGCAGCAATCTCCTCTATGGCCTCAAACATGCGCCGCTGGTTGCCCCTGTCTATAGCGAGGACGAGGCCGCAAAGGCCAAGTGGAGCATGGCAGAGGCCCGGCGTGCGGCCAATCCGGAATTCGATCTCAATAGCGATTGGGTCGATTATGCCGCTGCCGGCGCAACGGGACCGGACAATATTTATTCCGCCATCCGTCCCGTTCTCGATGCCGTCGCCATGTCGCAGGATATTTTCGACATGGCATTGCGCTCGAATGTCGATGCTGCCGCGCATCAGGATCTGACATCGCGCATTGTCGAGCTGCGGCAGGCATTGCGGTCGCGGCTTGAGGAGGAAAAACTCGAGGATCTGGTGGTTCCCTTCGAGTTCGATGCCTACAATCTGCAGGCGACCGTCGGTGAAAATTTGCTCTTCGGTACGCTGAAGCGGCCGCAGATGACCAATCGCAAGCTGGCGGCAAACCCCTACTTCCAGCAGATTTTCGCCGAGACGGGCCTGGTGTCCGACTTATACGATATGGGTCTCGAGATCGCCGAAAACGCAGTCGAGCTCTTTACCGACCTGCCGCCGGACCACCCGTTTTTCCAGCAGCTGACTTTCATGACGGCGGAGGACATCCCGACCTACGAGGCGCTGCTGCAGAAGCTGAACGGCAAGGGCTATGAGGCGGCGGCCGACGACGAGCGTGCCGCCATCATCCGCCTGAGCTTCTCCTATATCGAGCCGCGTCACCGCTTCGGCCTTCTGACACAGGTGCTCATGGAAAAGATCGTGCAGGCGCGCGCGAAGTTCTATGAGAATATTCCGGCCGATCTCGCCAAGGTCATCGAGCGCTACGATCCGGAGCGCTTCACCGCCTCCGCTACCTTGATGGATAACGTGCTGTTCGGCCGTATCGCTCATCAGCAGGCGAATGCGCCGGAACGTATCCATCAGATCATGTACGATGTGTTCGAACGCCTCGGCATGCAGGATGGCGTTCTGTCGATCGGCCTGGATTTCGATGTCGGCTCTGGCGGCAAGCGCCTGACGAACGTGCAGCGCCAGAAACTCAATCTCGGTCGTGCCCTTTTGAAACGGGCCGATTACATCATCTGCAACCGCCCGCTGCCGGCGCTCGACCATCGCATTCAGGATCAGATTGCGAGGGCTATTCTGGGCGAGTTCGATAGCGACGGCTATGCACCGGCGATCATCTGGGTCCTGTCCAATCCTAGCTTTGCCGAATTATTCGACCGTGTTTTGGTCTTCGACCATGGCAGCCTTGTCGAAAGTGGCTCCACCACCGATCTTTTAGAGAAAAACGGTATGTTCAAAGAACTGTTATCGTAATATCCTATCTCAACAGTGGCGTCTGGGGCCGAACACTGGGGGTACCGAAGCTCATGCTTCTGAAGGACGAAGTTGAAATGCTGAAGCGGGTGCCGATTTTTTCGCGCATTGCACCCGCAAAATTGAAACTCTTGGCGTTTACGTCCGATCGGGTCAGCTACAATGCTGGCCAAACCCTGTTTCATCAGGGTGATCAAGGTGATGCGGCCTATGTTGTTCTTTCAGGAACTGCTGATATTCTCGTCGATAGCCCAGCCGGCGAGATCAAGGTTGCCGAAGTCGACCTCAATTCCATCGTCGGCGAAATCGCCATCCTCTGTGACGTTTCCCGTACCGCTACCGTAAAGGCGACCTCCAGGCTCGAAGCGCTGAAGATCAGCAAGGAACATTTCCTGAAGCTGCTCAGCGATTTTCCCGAAATGGCCGTCGAGATCATGCGCGTGCTGGCGGATCGCCTGAACCACACGACTTCCGAACTGACCGCCGTCCGCAGCCGCCTCAACCAGCCACATTCGATGTCCACCCATTGATATCGAAAGGCCACGCGCCCGTGCTTTGAGAGGCGGGCGCCCCATTTCAATATGGCGAACCCAATTCCGAAATATGCGCGGCCCGAATATGAGCGTCGGTTTCTTGTGTGCAACATTCCGGACCTTTCCGAAACAGCATTTCGGATGATCGAGGATCTCTATCTGGATGACACCAGGCTGTGGCTGCGCAAGATCACGCATCATGATGGGGTTATGCAGTATAAGCTCTGCAAGAAATATCCCAGTGAGGGCAATGATCCCCTCGCAATCGTCAATATCTATCTGACATCGCAGGAATATGATCTCCTATCGACGCTGGCCGGCAAAGTCGTCCGGAAGAAGCGATACGACATTGTTGCGTCGGCACATTGCATCGATGTCTTCGAAGATCACCTCGCCGGCCTGGTTCTATGTGAATTTGAGGCGGAGTCTGCCGCAGGCCTTGAGACCTTCGCGCTTCCGCCGTGGATCGGTCGCGATGTGTCGGACGATCCGTTTTTTGCCGGAGGCTGCCTTGCATCAATTGATGCAACGCAATTGGCGGCGAAACTGTCAACTCTCCGGTCTCGTGCTCGATAGCGAGTGTCGAAATCAATCCGACCGTGTCGTTGAAGACAGAGATGTGAAGGACCTCGCGTCGTAGATGGCAGTTGGCGCGATTTGCCTGCCTTTGACGGTCAAGCCGTCGGCCTTGGCTCGATAGCAAGGCCGACGTTTGGTCTTACTTTTCTCTATTTTCCGTAAGTCAGGACCGTGAACGTATTCGGGAAGAACGTGTTGGCATAGAAGGGAGAGACTGCCGTCAGGATCTTCTTGGAGGCATCGGCGCTACCCTCGGCCGTGATGGCATAGATCGCCTTGGTTTGCCGATCCATCGCCATCGTACGAACGCCGGCGCGGGTGCCGAGTGTTTCCAGCGGCTTGTAATCGTCGGGGCCATCGACCTCAAAAACGTTGAGATTGGCGCTCACGCCATTTGCAGTGAAGATGCGTTTTAGATCAGCATCGTAAACGATGCTGTCGGTTCCTCCGCCAATCTCGGCACTGTAAACTATCTTGCCGCTATTCCCATCAAGTACGACGAGAGAGGGCTTGATGGTGTCGTGTCCGCGACAGCTGATGTAGACGCGCTCGTCCGCGGCATTGACGGTCACTGCGGTGGGGTGACCGCAAGCCGGGGCAGTGTCATAGGTTGCAACAATCTTTCCGGCCTTGGTGTCGATCTTGTAGACTTTATCGAGATCCTGTGCGGCGAGAAAAAAAGCGGTCTTGCCGTCACTATCGGCACCTTCGACCTTTTTGCTCGGCACCTTCAGGCGACCGACTTCCTTGAGTGAAGGGACATCCAGCATAATCAGCTCGGTACCGTCTTGCCCGGCGCCCATATTGAGCACAAGACGTTTGCTGACGGGATCATAGTGGCTGGTGTCGAGATCCTCACCAACCTTGATCGGTGCCTGGGCCTCCAGCGTCGAAATCTTGAACGGCGTGATCGTGCCATCCTCATTGTTGGAAATGCCGAGATCGAATTCGGGGATCAGCACGGCGCCATCCGAACTATCGGTCGCTGTCTTATCAATCACCTTGATGACTTTATCGGCAGCAGGATCGAAGACCTGCAAACCTTCCTTGCGATGCCCCAGGAAAACGTGATGTGTGGCTGAATCGACCGACACATAGTCATAGCCTGAGCCCTTGCCTTCGATCGTGGTGGCATGCTGCTGGTGCCAACCATCGAATGCGAATGCCGGCGTCATCATAAGTAACGTGAGTGCAGTTGTGGAAATTGCCAAGCTCGACCTTATCATCCTATTCCTCCTGATAAGTTTGCCATTCCCCCCGGGCGCAGCAAGCTAACAGACGAAGCTTTCAACCAGCTTTCATCAAGGAGCCCTTGGGTGCTCGGCGCATCCAAGGGCTCCTTGATGTTTTTCGGGAACATGCGATGTTCAGCAGTCTGAAGACGATCAAGTGCGCAATCGATGGCAGAGCAACTACGAAACCACGCATGGCGCCAAATGCGGAATGCCACACAGATAGAGGAGGCTCCCGTCATGGCTTGCCCGACGAGCCGAACTGCTCCAAATCGCGATTTCTTTTAGGTCTTAGATCAACCCACGCCGTGCGAGGTTGCGCATCAGATGCGAAGCTCCGAATATCCAGGGTGGGCATTCGGTCGACAGCCGCACGCGGTTCTTCAGCGATCCCAGCTTGTCGTTGGAGATGGTGACGATGTCGCCGACCTTGTGGGTGAAGCCTTGGCCGGGCGTGTCACGATCCTCGACTGGTGCAAAAAGCGTCCCCATGAACAGCACGAAGCCGTCGGGATACTGATGATGGCGGCCTATGGTCTGAGAGACGAGGTCGAGCGGATCGCGGCTGATTTCCTTCATCGACGAGCGGCCATGCAGCACATAGCCATCCTCGCCTTCGACCTTCAGGTCGAGATCGGCGTTGCGCACGTCATCCAGAGTGTAAGTCTCGTCGAACAGGCGGATGAACGGCCCGATAGAGCAGGAGGCATTGTTGTCCTTGGCCTTGCCGAGGAGCAGGGCGGAGCGGCCTTCCACGTCGCGCAGGTTGACATCGTTGCCGAGGGTGGCGCCCTTGACCCGGCCTTGGCTGTCGACCGCCAGCACGATTTCCGGCTCGGGATTGTTCCATTTGGAGATCGGATGCAGACCGACATCTGCGCCGAGGCCGACCGAGGACATGACCTGCGATTTGGAAAAGACTTCCGCATCCGGTCCGATGCCGACTTCGAGATATTGCGACCAGACACCTTCCTCGATCAGCGCCGCCTTGACCTTGGCCGCTTCCGGCGAGCCTGCCTTGAGGTTGCGCAGGCTGTCGCCGATCAGCGCCGTCACCTTGCCGCGGATTGCTTCGGCAAGGTCTGGATTGCCGGCGGCGCGTTCTTCGATGACACGCTCCAGCATCGAGCGGGCAAAGGTGACACCACAGGCCTTGATCGCCTGCAGGTCGATGGGGGCGAGAAGATGGATGGACGAGGCATCGACCCTGGTTGCCAGCAGATCGTCGAGCTTGGCGACGGCCTCGCCTTTCTGCGCGCGAACGAAAGCCACCGGATCATCTTTTTCCAGAAGGTCGCGCATGGTCGGCGCTTCCTTCGAGGTGATGTCAAAGAGCGTGCCGTCGCGAAGGGTGACGAGAGCGGGGCCTTGCACTTCCGGGCGCCAGATGCGGCCGACGAATGTTCCGGTGGTGAATGTGTTCGAGCTGGCCATGTCGTTCGTCTCCTCCAAACTGCGAGCGTTTCTAGCGCAGTCGATCCCGCTTTGCCATCTGTTATGACGGCATCATTCGCTGCATTTTGGATTTTCATCTTTTCTCAGCAGCTAAAAATGTAAGGCCCCGCGGCGTCACCGCGAGGCCCTTTGGGCCGCAAGCCGGGAGAGAGTGGCTTTACGCGGCCTGAACCTTGCGATTGCCGCGTGCCCATTCCGGCAGCCAGTCGCCGTGGGTCGCCAGCAGTTCGTCGACCAACGACCAGATCTGGTCGAGATCGAGCTCTGCCGCGGTGTGCGGGTCCATCATCGCGGCGTGGTAGATGTGCTCGCGGTTTTCCGTCATCAGAGCCTTCACCGTTAGCTCCTGCACGTTGATGTTCGTGCGGATGAGAGCGGTCAGCTGCGGCGGCAGGTCGCCGACATAGGTCGGCTGGATGCCGGAAGCGTCGACGAGGCAGGCGACCTCGGCCGCACAATTAAAGGGCAGCGAGGTGATGCAGCCATTGTTGCGGACGTTGCCGTAAATGACGGAGGGTTCGCCGGTCCAGACCGAGTTGATGATCGAGGAGGCATATTCCTTCGATTGCTTGACTTCGATCTTCTCGGCGGTGCGATATTCCTCGGCCTGGTTCTTCCAGCGCGCCACCTGCTCGATGCAGCGCTTCGGATATTCGTCGAGCGGAATGCCAAACTTCTCGATCAGGTCCTCGCGGCCTTCCTTGATGAAATAGGGTGTGTATTCGGCGAAATGCTCGGAGCTTTCGGTGACGAAATAGCCGAGGCGGGTCAGCATTTCATAGCGCACCTTGTTCGGGCAGCGCGGGTTCCAGCCGGGCTTCGGCGCGCGTCCTTCGCGATAGGCGCGCACGAGATCCGGATAGAGGTTGCGATAGGAACCGTCAGGCTGGCGATGTTCGAATTCGAGGTAGAAGGCCATATGGTTGATGCCGGCCGAACGGTAGCGGATCTCGTTGTAGGGAATGTCGAGATCGTGGGCCAGTTCCATCGCCGTGCCCTGCACCGAGTGGCATAGGCCGACCTGCTTGATGGTTGGATACTTCTCGCCGATCGCCCAGGTGTTGATCGCCATCGGATTCACATATTGCAGCATGATCGCATTCGGGCAAACGGCGAGCATGTCCTCGCAGATCTTCCACAGATGCGGAACCGTGCGCAGGCCGCGCATGATGCCGCCGACGCCGAGCGTGTCGGCGATGGTCTGGCGTAGTCCATATTTCTTCGGCACATCGAAATCGGTGACGGTGCAGGGCTCGTAGCCGCCGATCTGGAAGGCGACGACGACGAAATGCGCGCCATCGAGCGCCTTGCGCTGGTCGGCAAAAGTCTCGACCGTGGCCGAGGCGCCGAGCGTCGAGGCGAGCTTGCGCGCGACGATGGCGCTTTCGTCGAGCCGCTGTGGGTTGATGTCCATCAGCGCGATCCGCGCGCCAGCGAGGGCCGGACGTTGCAAGACGTCGCCGATGATATTTTTCATGAAGACGGTCGAGCCGGCGCCGATGAAGGTGATCTTGGGAGTCGCTGTCATTTCAAAATCTCCTGGATGCTATGAAGCTACTTCGAACGCCGCTCTGACAAGGCGTTCTGTGTAAGCGGTCTTGGGATGGGACAGAACCTCTTCGACCGGCCCTTGCTCCATGATCTTGCCATGCTGCATGACGATGACGCGATGGCAAAGGGCGCGGACGACCTTGAGGTCATGTGAGATGAAAAGGTAGCTCAGGCCTTTCTCGTCCTGCAGCTTGCGCAGGAGATCGATGATCTGTGCCTGGACGGAAAGGTCGAGCGCCGAGGTCGGCTCGTCGAGCAGAATGAATTCCGGCTCGAGCGCGATGGCGCGCGCAATCGCGATGCGCTGGCGCTGGCCGCCGGAAAATTCATGTGGGAAGCGCGAGAGAATGTTGGCCGGCATGCCGGCGCTGACGAGCGCCTCCTTGACGCGCTCCAGCCGCTCTGCCTTGTTGGCGCCGAGATTGTTGACCACCAGCCCTTCGGAAATGATCTGGCCGATCGTCATGCGCGGATTGAGTGACGAAAAAGGGTCCTGGAAGACGATCTGCATGCGCGAGCGTAACGGCCGCATTTCGGCGCGCGATCGGCCATGGATCGGCTGTCCATCGAAGAAAATCTCGCCGCTGTCGGCATCGATCAGGCGCAACAGCGCCTGGCCGAACGTGGTCTTACCAGAGCCGGATTCACCGACGAGGCCGAGCGTTTCGTGGCGGCGCAGCTCGATGTTGAGGCTGTCGACGGCGACGAGTTCGCGCATATCAGGCTTGAAGAAGCTGCCGTGGCGTAGCATGAACGCCACTTTCACGGACTTGCCTTCGAGCACTGTGTCGCAGTTCGGCGGCAGCGGTTTTGCCTGTCCACGCGGCTCCGAGGTTAGGAGATGCTGCGTATAGGGATGCTGCGGATTGGCGAAGAGGGCTTCGGTCGTGTTGTGCTCGCGCATCTCGCCATGCTGCATCACATAGACATAGTCGGAGAATTGCCGCACGACCGTCAGATCATGGGTGATCAGGATCACCGCCATGCCGAGCTGCTTCTGCAGATTGCGGATGAGGTTCAGGATCTGCGCCTGCACGGTGACGTCAAGCGCCGTCGTCGGTTCGTCGGCGATCAGCACGTCCGGATCGTTGGCGAGCGCCATGGCAATCATCACACGCTGGCGCTGCCCGCCGGAAAGCTGATGAGGATATTGCTTCAGCCGTGCTTCGGGATCGGGGATCTGCACCTGCTTCAGCAGGTCGAGCGCCCGCTTCTCGGCGTCGCGGCGGCTGACTTTGCGGTGAACCCGGATCGCTTCGACGATCTGGCTGCCGATGGTGTAGATCGGATTGAGCGAGCTCATCGGCTCCTGAAAGATCATCGATATCCGATCGCCGCGCAGCTGCCGGCGTGCCCGCTCGGAGAATTTCAGCACGTTCTTGCCGTCGTAGTGAACAGTGGATCTCTCCGAAACAACGGCACGTTTGGTCAAGAGCCCCATCACCGTGCGGGCGGTTACCGATTTGCCCGAGCCGGACTCGCCGACGATGGCGATGGTCTCGCCGCGATAGAGCTGGAAGGAGATGTCCTTGACGGCGTCGACGATGCCATCCTCGACCTTGAATTTGACAGCGACGTTGCGAGCATCGATGACAGGCGCCACGGTCTTACCGGCGGCATCATGCCTGATGTCGGGAGCGAAGGGATTGACGAGTGCGAGAGCCATATCCGTTCTCCTCTCAATAGGGGTCGATTGCGTCGCGCAGTCCATCGCCCAGCGCATTGAAGGCGAAGACGGTGACGAGAACGAAGGCGACGGGTGAGAGAATCCAGGGATAGGAACCTATGACCGAATAGGTCGAGGTGTCCTGCAGCATCAGGCCCCATGAGATCAGCGGCGGCTTGACGGCAAAGCCGAGGAAACCGAGGAAGGACTCCAAGAGCACCACGCTCGGGATTGCCAGCGTCACCGTGACGATCACGTGGCTCATGACGTTCGGGAAGATATGCTGCAGGATGATGCGTCGGTCAGTCGCGCCGACTGCCATGGCAGCCCGGACATAGTCGATCCGCGCCAGCGCCAGGGTCTTGCCACGCACCTCGCGCGACATCTGCGCCCAGCCGAGCGCCGACATGACGATGATGACGAAGGCGAGGAAGACGTTGGTCGGCGCCGTCACCGGGATCAGCGAGGTCAGCGCCAGATAGAGCGGCAATTGCGGGAAAGCGAGCACCACCTCGACGAAACGCTGGATCCAGGCGTCGAGCGTGCCGCCGAAATAGCCCGATATCATGCCGACCGTTGTCCCGACGATAGTGACGATGGCAACGACCGTCAGCGCGATCATCAGCGAGATGCGCGAGCCGTAGATGGCGCGCGACAACACATCCCGGCCGAATTTGTCAGTGCCAAGGAAATGCACCGGTCCGCCGTCGGTCGTGCCGAAGAGATGGCGGTTACCGGGGATCAGGCCGAAGAGATAATAGGGGTCTCCCTTGACGAAGAAGCCCAGCAGGCGCGGATGGTCGTAGTCCGGTCCGACGATCGGCTGGAAGGTGACGGGATCGAGATCGCTGGTTTCGGTAAGCGCATAGACCCGAGGCTGGAAGACGAAATTGCCGTCCTTGTCGTGAAAGCTGATGACCTGCGGCGGCGCAAAGCCGGTATCGGTCGCCTTCGGATCGAGCGGCGCGACGAACTCGGCGAAGATCGCCATCAATAGCAGCAGAATGACGAGGGTGAGGCCACCCATGCCGGTCCAGGAGCGCTTCAGGCGGCGCCAGACCAGCGCGATATAGCTCTCGTTGCCGCTCTTGCGCTGGATCTTCTCTTCGGGCGGGGGCGGGGAGTTGCTGAAGGCGAGCATTAGTAGATCCCTCCCTGTTGACGCACACGGGGATCGAGCAGGGCAAGCAGGACATCGGCGATGATGTTGCCGACGATGAGGGTGGCCGAGAGCACCATCATGAAGGTTGCCGTCACATAGACGTCGCCGACCGCCATAGAGCCTACGATCGCCGGGCCTACGGTTGGCAGGGTGAAGATGATCGCGGTTTCGATCTCGCCCGTGAGCATGTAGGGCAGAACCACACCCTGATACATGATGAGCGGATGCAGCGCGTTCGGCACGGCATGGCGCATGACGACGGCGCCGCCGGATAGGCCCTTGGCCCGCGCCGTCTCTACATATTGGGCATTCAGCGTATCGAGCAGATTGCCGCGCATGATGCGCATGTTGTAGGCAAGCCCGCCGAAGGTGGCGATCGCGACGACCGGCCAGACGTGTTTGACGAGATCGACGAACTTGCCCCAGGACCAGGGCGCTCCGCCATATTGCGGCGAGAAGAAGCTGCCGATCTCCGAGACATTGAGCTGGAAGACGAGGATGTAGACGATGATCAGCGCCATCAGGAAGCGCGGCACCGTCATGCCGAGGAAGGAGACGCCGGCGAGCAGATTGTCGATCCAGCTATATTGCCGGGTCGCCGCCCAGATGCCGAAGCCGATGCCGAGAATGGAGGCGAGGATGTGGCAGACCAGTGCCAGGGCAAGCGTGCGTGGCAGGCGTTCGCCGACGACATCGGCCACCGGCTTGTTGTAGACCATGCTGTAGCCGAAATCGCCCCTGGTGACGATGCCGCCGATCCAGTTGAAATACTGAACGACCATCGGCTTATCGAGGCCGTGTTCCTTGCGATAGGCCTGCGCCTGTGCATCGGCCTGCTCGAAGGACGCGCCGCCCTGGTTCATCAGCTGCGAGCGGATGTAATCGGCATAGTCGCCCGGCGGTGCCTGGATGATGGCAAACGTCACCACGCTCAAAATAAGGAGCACGGGGATCGCGGAGGCTATGCGCACGAGCAGGAATCGCAACATGGAACGGTTCGCTTCTCTTGATGCGGGCGACAATTGCATTCCGTTGGAATGACATGCACCGGCGGTTCACTTTTCCCGGCGATAGCTCATCGCTGGATGTTTCAGATCCCCTGGCAGCTGGCCTCATGCCGGCCGCCAGGGGGTGCTTCATATGACCTTATTTGATCGGGCCGGCGCTGCCCGGGGCACCCGGAAGCTGCTGCGGGAACAGCTCGTATTTGCCCTGCTTGTCCGCAGCCACCCACAGGCGCTCGCGGATGATCGAATCTTCCGCCCAGTTGAACAGGAAGATCGGCGTGCCCGGAGGAACGTTGGAGAAGCGCTTGTTGATGATAAGCGCACCGGGATATTCGGTCAGGCCGATATTGTAGAGATGCCCGGTCGAGAGCTTCTGGAACTGCTTCATCAGAGCCACGCGCTCGTCATTGTCCTTCGACGTCGTGAACTTGTTGACGATATCGACCATGTCCTTTTCGAAGGGCATCAGGTCCAGCTGACCGCTTTCCGGGGCGCGGTGGTTCCAGCTGGTGCGCGGGCCGACCGGCGCAAGCTGTTCCGTATTCTGCACGACCGAGGCAAGTTCTGTACTGTTGCGGCGGACCATCCAGTCGAAACGGCCGCTATAGTTGGCATCGTCGCGCTTCGGCCCGACGAGCGAGTTTATGATCACCCGAAGTCCGAGCTTCTCCATCTGGCTGACGACACCTTCGGCAAGGCTCTTGTCGGTGGTGTAGTCGCTGCTGACGAGAAGCGTGATCTCGACATCCTTGCCGCCATTGACGCCGGCCGGGAAGTTGACGATGCCGTCGCCGTCGGTGTCCTTGAGCCCGGCCTTGGCAAGCTCGGCCTTGGCTGCGGCGAGATCGAACGGATAGTAGACCGTGGAATTGCGATCATAGAAGCTGCTGCCCGAAGACAGGCCGCCGGGATAAATCGCCGTGAACGGCCCCTTGACCAGCGATTCCCCGAGCGCCTTGCGATCGAGCGCCATGGTCACGGCCTTACGGAAATCCTCGTTGCGGTTGAGCTCGCGCACGGCCTGTGCGCGATCATCTGGATTGCCCCAGCCATTGGCCGAGAAATTCATCTGCAGGTTATAGCCGATGAGGCGGGGACCGAAGGCGAGACGAGCTGGAGCATCGGGCTGCGCCGCACGCTTCAGCGAGGCGACGAAGTTTTCCGGCTGCTCAAGGTTCGAAAGATCGGCGGAGCCGGCAACGGCCTGCACGTCGCGGTCGGCCCAGGTCGAGAGCTTGTAGTGCAGCTCGTTGAGGTACGGCAGCTGATTGCCCTTCTCGTCGACCTTCCAATAATAGGGGTTGCGGCGCATGACGATGATATCGTCGGAGCGATATTCGACCGGCACCCAGGCGCCCATCACCGGAATGTTCATGTATTCCGGCGGGAAGGCGTTCTTGAACTGGTCGTAGGTGTTCTTCGAATATTTTGGATGCTGCGGCTTCAGAATATGCGACGGACCCGGGCAGAAGTTCGGGTAGGCCATCGTGTAGAGATATTGCTTCGGGAAGGCGTCCTTGAAGGTCCATTCGATCGTGTAGTCGTCGACCTTCTTCAGCGTTGTTCCCTCACCGAAGGCTTCCGGCGATGCGCCGCCGCCGAGCGGCGAGACGTTCGGATCGATGACCTCGTCTTCCCAATAGAACATGATGTCGTCGGCGTTGAAGGGCACGCCATCGGACCATTTCGCCCCTTCGATCAAGTGCATGGTGAGCTTATGACCATCCGGCGACCATTCCCAGCCCTTGGCAAGGTTCGGCAGCGGCTCGGTATCCTTTGCCTGCACCTGGAAGAGCGGTGCTGTGCGCGTCAGGCACTCGGACAATCCGATGTCGATGCCGCCCCAGCCCTGAGTCTGGCCGGCGCCATAGTTCCAGCCTTCCGGACGGCCGCCGATGACATGACGCAGCGTGTCGCCATAGACGCCGATGCCGTCGGGCATGTTGCCGGTCTTGAAGACCAGCGGCTCTTTCGGCAGGCGATCCTTGACGGGCGGCAGCTTGCCGGTCTTGACGAAATTGTCGGTCACCCAGGAAGGCTCGTGATATTCGGGCAGCGCCTTGAACTCCAGAATGGAGCTGCGCTCGACATATTTGATCTTTCCTTCCGCCGGGAAGACCGGTGGCACGGGTGGCACTGTCGGCTCGGCAGCATAGGCGCTGATGGCGATCGCGGATGTGGCAATCGTCAACGCGGCGAGAAGGCCGATCGGTCGAAAATGTCTCATCTTGTTCTCTCTCCCAAAATCGCGAGCGTTCCGTTCGAGGCCCCGCGTTCCTCCATTGAAGCGGAAGATGGATGCTGCGGCGGAATATCCCCTAGAACCTCGCCGCAGCCCTTATCTTCCGATCCGCATTTGCATCAGCCAGCCTGTTTCAGGGCGGCTTTTTCTGCACGCAGCTCCTCGATCGAACGGACATTGCGGCTGGCCGCACCCTTCCAATCGCGCGTCTTGACCTTGCCGCGCGACAGGCGCTCCTTCGCCTCGTCCACAGCATGGGCGTATTGCGGCAGCCAGCGCGCTTCCGCGACGACCATTTCGTCGACCATCTGCCAGACCTCCTCCGGTGTGGCGACGGCGCCGACCAACGGGTCGTGCAGGACGGCGAGCTTCAAAAGATCGATATCGCCGCTAATGGCGGCATGGACCGACATGCGCTGAACGTTGATCGAGGACATGCAGGTGGCGGCGCAGGCTTCGGGCAGCGTGATGCCAGCCACCATGTTGATACCGAAGCGGTCGACGAAACCTGGCGACTCGATGATGGCATCGGCAGGCAGGTTGGTAATGACGCCATTGTTCTTGACGTTGAAATGGCCGCGATAGACGCGGTTGGTCTCCAGCGCTTCGAGAATGTGGCTGGCATGCTCGTTGGAGCGTCTGCTGGCATCGATCGGCTGGGAGGCGCTGTCGAGGATCTGCTGGAATTCCGTCTCGAACCAGTTGCGCGTCTCGGTGGAGTGACGCAAATAGCCGCCGGTCTCGCCATGGATCCAGTCCGACATGTCGATCCATTTGTTGATCTCGTCGGGACGCTTGCGATACCAGGGCAGGTATTCGGACAGGTGGCCGTTGCTCTCGGTCGAATAGACACCGAAGCGTTTCAGCACGTCGATGCGCAGCTTTTCCTGCTGCGAGAAGACCGGATGCGCCTCGAAGGCGGCGATCAGCTCGTCCTTGCCGATCTTGCGGCCGTTGAGGCGCAGATCGACGAACCAGGTCTGGTGGTTGATGCCCGAGCAGATATAGTCGAGTTCGCTCTTGTCCTTGGCGCCAAGAACCTCGGCGATCTGTTCAGCGCCATGCTGCACACCGTGGCAGAGACCGATCGTGTCGACCTTGCCGTATTCGATGGCCGCCCAGGTGTTCATTGCCATCGGGTTGGCATAGTTCAGGAACTTGGCACCGCTCTCGGCAACTTCGCGGATATCCTTGCAGAAATCGAGGATGACCGGAATGTTGCGCTGGCCATAGAGAATGCCGCCGGCGCAGATCGTATCGCCGACGCACTGGTCGATGCCGTATTTCAGCGGAATGCGGATATCCTCGGCGTAAGCTTCCAGGCCGCCGACGCGCACGCAGCTGATAATGTAGCGCGCTCCTTCCAGCGCCTTGCGGCGATCCGTGGTGGCGGTGACGCGCGTCGGCAGCTTGTTGGACTCGACGATCCGGTCGAGGATCGCCTTGATCATCGTCAGATTGTGCTCACTCATGTCCGTCAGCGCGAATTCGACGTCGCGGAACTCCGGCACGCAGAGAATGTCGGTGAACAGCTTTTTCGTGAAGCCGACGCTGCCAGCGCCGATAATAGCGATTTTGAAACTCATGATCCTCACCTTCAAGTCGGTCGAACGCGCAGCGGCAGGGAGACAACAGCATTTTTCGGCCCATGATCGCATCGGTTGCGAGACAGGCCGAAATCGTGGCTTTTCCTCCAATCGCCGGTCCTCTTCGGCGGTCAAGCGCTGTTTTCTGGCGGGATTATGCCTATAATCACCGAGGCGACCAGAGAACTATTATGCTTTTGAGGGTAATTTTGTGCTGCAGGAATTGATTGATAACGGACAGGTCATGCGGACGGTTTCCCTGCCGCGTGGACGCCACCGACTGCATGCCATGCCGACGAGTGCCGGCTATGAAATCAGGCAGGACGAATCCTATGATTGGGATGGGCGCCGGCGCGGCCAGACGCCGTTCACGGTGCTGCAGCACACGATCAGCGGCACCGGGCGATTGCGCTATGAGAGCCGCAACTATCGCGTGGATACCGGCGATACGCTTCTGGTGCTGGTGCCGCACAATCATCGCTACTGGCTGGAGAAGGGGGAGCGCTGGGAGTATTTCTGGATCTCCATGAATGGCGAGGAGGCGCTGCGCATCCATCGCCTGATCCTGGCTGCGGCCGGTCCCGTCCTGAAGCTGCAGCAGGCGACCATCGATCATCTGGCCGATTGCAGCCTGCGGCTGGTCAAGGGTGCCAAGACGCCGGCCTCGGCCTCGGCCATCGCCTATGAGGCGGCCATGGTACTTTATGACGACGTCTTCGGCTCGCATGCCTTTGCGGCCGATCGTTCCGTCATGCAGATCGTCATCGATCATATCAATGCCAATCTCGACAAGCCGCTGCCGGTAGGCGAGCTTGCCAAGGTAAGCGGCCTCAGCCGCGCGCATTTTTCGCGAATCTTTGCCGAGAGCGAAGGCGTGCCGCCGGCGGAATTCGTGTTGCAGCAGCGCATGCAGCGCGCGGCGAAGCTGCTGACGAAGGCCGCCTTCATTCCGGTCAAGGAAGTTGCGATCATGTCCGGCTTCGACGATGCCAATTATTTCTCGAAGGTGTTCCGCCGCATCTACGGCATCAATCCGACGGAGTTTCGCACAACCGGCATGTATGCCGCGGTGCGCAGCCCGGTGGAGGAGACGAAGAATGCACGGAACCGATAGATCCGTGATAGGTCGGCATCCCTGCTATCGCTTGCTTGTCTTGAAAATGGAAATCCGCCAACCGGTCGCATTGCGCAACGGCGGCGAGCCTGTATAGATATCGCCCCGCGGCGTCCCGCCTGCCTCGCCGCGCGCCTGACTTCCCAGCAACATCTGTTCGTCATCCGATGCGACGGGCTTAATCGATAGGATTGAATATGCGTTCTGTTGTCGCCTTCAACGAATCCTGGACGTTTCATGAAGGTTTTTCGCCTGAGACTATCGGCCGCCCGCAGGAAGGACAGAGTGTCACGCTCCCCCATACTGCCGTCGAACTGCCTTTCAACTATTTCGACGAGAAATCCTATCATCGCGCCTTCACCTATCAGAAGATCATCAACTGGGATGAGACCTTCGCGGGGCGCGAAGTATCGCTGATCTTCGATGCCGCCATGGCCGACGTCGTCGTGTACCTGAACGGCGAGGAGATCGTTGCCCACAAGGACGGCTATACGCCTTTCGAGGCGCGCCTGACCGAACGGCTGCGCAAGGGCGAGAACCTGATTACGGTCAAGATTGATGGCAGCGAGAATCCTGAGATCCCGCCTTTCGGTGGCCGGATAGACTATCTCACCTATGCGGGGATCTATCGCGATGTCTGGCTGAAGGTTGCCGCTCCCGTCTCGGTCGCCAACGTCAAGATCGAAACGACAGATGTCCTTTCGGACCGTAAATCCGCGACGGTGCGCTGCGACATCTCCAATCCGCAAAATCTTGCATTCAAAGGCAACGTGAAAGTTACGCTTCGATCTGCCGACGGGGCAGCCATCGCTTCGGGTGAAGCTGACACATCAGGTGAAAGCGTGAAGCTCAGCTTCGCTGGTCTTGCAGGCCTTTCGCTTTGGGACCTCGACAATCCCGTCCTCTATTCGGCCGAGGTGGAGCTTACAAGCGATCTCGGGATGGACCGTCTTGCCACGACATTCGGCTTCCGTACGGCGAGTTTCACAGCGGAAGGCTTCCTGCTGAACGGCAGGAAGCTGAAGCTGCGCGGCCTCAATCGCCATCAGGCTTTCCCCTACGTCGGTTATGCGATGGGCCGTTCGGCCCAGGAGCGCGACGCCGAAATCATGAAGCGCACGCTGAAATGCAATATCGTGCGCACCTCGCACTATCCGCAGTCGAAATGGTTCCTCGATCATTGCGACCGCATCGGCCTTCTGGTCTTCGAGGAAATCCCCGGCTGGCAGCATATCGGCGATGAGGAGTGGCAGCAGGAATCGATCCGCAACGTGCGTCGCATGATCGAGCGCGACTGGAACCATCCTTCGATCGTCATCTGGGGCGTGCGCATCAACGAGTCCCAGGATTCCCATGACTTCTATGCCGAGACGAACCGCCTGGCACGCGAGCTCGACCCGACGCGTCAGACTGGCGGCGTTCGCTACATCACCGAGAGCGAGATGCTCGAGGACGTCTACACGATGAATGATTTCATCCTCGGCAATGAGGAACTGCCGGGCGCCAACCGGCCGCGCACGCCACTCCGGCACCAGCAGGAAAACACCGGTCTTTCCAAGGACGTACCCTATCTGATCACCGAATTCGGCGGCCATATGTATCCGACGAAGATCTACGATCAGGAGCAGCGCCAGGCCGAGCATGTGCGCCGTCATCTGGAGGTCCTGAATGCCGCTTATGGCGACCCGTCGATATCAGGCGCCATCGGCTGGTGCATGTTCGACTATAACACCCACAGCGATTTCGGCTCGGGCGACCGCATCTGCTATCACGGCGTCATGGACATGTTCCGCGAACCGAAATTCGCAGCCTATGTCTATGCCAGCCAATGCGAGCCCTCCGAAGAGATCGTGATGAAGCCGGTGACGATCTGGGCGCGGGGCGAGCGTAATATCGGCGGCGCCCTGCCGCTGATCGTACTGACGAACTGCGACGAGGTCGAGCTGCGTTACGGCTCGTTGACCAAGCGTCTCGGCCCGGACCGCGAGACCTTCCCGCATCTGCCGCATCCTCCCGTCGTCTTCGATCACCGTTCCTTCACTCCGGACGAGCTCGGCGTATGGGGGATGGAGTGGGAAGACGTGCATTTCACTGGTTACATCAATGGCAAGGCAGTGGTGGAGCAACACATGGTCGCCAATCCGCTGCCGACGTCGCTGCAGATCGAGGCCGATGCCGATACCTTGCGTGCCGGCGAACGCGATACGGTGCGTGTCATCGTGCGTGCGCTCGATCAGGCCGGCACGCGTCTGGCTTTCCTCAACGAAGCCATCACGATCGAGGTCGATGGCCCTGGCAAGATCCTCGGACCGCAGACGGTAGCATTCCAGGGCGGCACCACGGGCTTCTGGTTGCAGGCAACCGGAGATGCCGGTGCGATCAAGCTCGAAGTCTCGTCCCCGCGCTTTGTCAGCCAAAGCTTGAGCTTCACTGCAAAGTGAGCGAGCAGCCGGCTCTTGCCGTCAGGCAACGGAGCCGGCAACTTCGCCCGCACCCTGGGGGATCGACTGCAGCAGCGTCTGGCGTGCCGAGGCGAGATGCCGGCGACAAGCCGCGTCGATCCTTCGCTGGTCGCGCGATTGCAGGGCTTCGATGTAGTCGAGGTGTTCGGTTACGGCGCGGGCGTTGCGCTCGCGGGCATACGCCTTGTTCCACTGATAGTGATAGTGAAAAATGATGGCGATGACATCGTAGAAATCGGCGATGAAGCGGTTCTTCGAGGCGCGATGGATGAGAAGGTGAAACTTTTCGTCGAGACGCGAAAAATCGCGGTAATGCGCGTCGAAATCCTTGAGCAGCTCGTGGTGTTCCCGTTCGATCGCCCTGAGTTCCTCCCAGGCGCGATGATTGGCAGGCAGGCGACCGAATTCGGCGGCTGAATGCAGCTCGAACATTTCGCGCACGTCGGCGAGCTCAAGCGCAAATTCGCTGGTGAAACCCTTGAGGATCCAATGGCTGTTCGGCCGCTTTTCGATCAGGCCGAAGCGGCTGAAACGAATGAGGAATTCGCGCACGACCGAGGTGCCGGTGCCGATCTCGCGCGCCAGTTCCAGCTCGTTGATCTGCATGCCGGGCTGGGCTTCGTCTGACATGATGCGCATCATGAAGCTGCGCTCGATGATGTCATGTAGTGAATCGGTTTCTTCCTTCGGGAAGAAATCGCCCTCCGTCGGCGGGCGCAGAACCGTCTTCTGCCGCTTGTTCCAGAGAATGATGCCGGCGTCACTTAGACGCATGAGGATCGCCCGCGCCGTGCTGCGGCTGACGCCGAGTTCGGCGGCGATTTCCGGCTCGCTCGGCAGCTCGGTATCGGGCTTCAGGCGCGCCGCATAGCGATTGTACGCCTCCTTGAAGAGCGTGTTTTGCCTTGCCATTTCCCCCTCGCGTATCGTCGCCGCTCTTTACCGGCGGCGCTGTCTGAACCATGATCGAATGGCAGTCAATTGCAGGAGTGTTGACGGAACGCACTGGCCACCTTCCTCCAAGGCGTCAGGCGATTTGCTCGTTGACACCAAAATGTTTATTGTAGATAAAAAACAAAATCAATTGGTGGATGGACTATCGGGAGCTGACCGCCACCAATGATGAAGGAGGAATGGGAGCGGCCGGCCTAGGATCACTTCGACATGGATCCAAGATCGCCGGAAATGCGCTCTTCTGAAATTGCGTGACGGCCATCACAAGGGAGAGGTGATGCGAAGAAGAACAATCGGCAGGACAGGCCTCGAGGTCACGGAGATCAGCTTTGGCGCTGCGGCGCTGGGTGGTCTTTATCGTGCCTGTCCGCGCGATCAGGCAATGGCGACTCTTCAAGCGGCCTGGGATAGCGGCATTCGCTATTTCGATGTTGCGCCCTGGTATGGCTTCGGCCTCGGCGAGCGCCACGTCGGCGATTTTCTGCGCGCTCAGCCTGAAGACAGCTATGTGTTGTCGACGAAGGTCGGTCGTCTCATGCGCCCGGTGCCGACCGACAAGGTGCCGAATTACGGCTATGTCGATCCTCTGCCCTTCGATGCTGATTATGATTATTCCTATGACGGCATCATGCGCTCGGTCGAGTTCAGCTATGCCCGTCTGGGACTCAATCGCATCGACATTCTCTATGTCCACGACATCGGCGGTTATACCCACGGCAAGGCGCTGAACGAGCGTTACCTTGGGCAGCTCCTGGGGTCGGGCTTGAAGGCTCTGGAGGAGCTGAAATCGTCCGGCGCGATCAAGGCCTATGGTCTCGGCGTCAACGAAGTGCCGGTCTGCCTGGATGTGATGAGTGCGGCCGACATCGACTGCATTCTGCTTGCAGGCCGCTATACCCTGCTGGACCGTTCCGCGGTTGCCGAGCTGCTCCCGCTTTGCGAGAAAAAGGGAACGTCGCTGGTCGTGGGCGGTGTCTTTAACTCCGGTATTCTGGCGACCGGCCCTGTGCCCGGCGCGCATTTCGACTATCTGCCGGCGACGCCGGATATTCTGGCCAAGGTGGGGGCGATGGAGGAGATCGCCCGCAAGCATGGTCTGCCGCTTGCCCAGCCGGCGCTTCAGTTTCCGCTGCGCAGCCCTTGCGTGGCTTCGGTGCTGATCGGTACGGCGAAGCCGGAAAGTCTTGTCCGCAACATGCAGCTCGTGGAGCCAAGGCTTCCCGACAGTCTCTATGCGGAGTTCGAAGGTTTGACTGTGGTTGCGCCGCCGTTGGGAGACGAGGCGGTCAGAGTCTAGCAGATTGGGAGCTATCGAGCCGTCGGGAGAGACGGCTTCGAAGAGGAGGAAAGCCTGTTTTGGCGTCGGTGGCCTTTCCGCCGCGCGATGCGTGATGCCGCAAGGCGTTGCGATACCGAGCCGTAAGCGTTCAGCGGCGGGTGTGCAGGAGAACAGAGCGCGTTGAGAGGAGAAGCAGATGAAAATTGCCAAGTCACTTCTGTCCCGCCGCAGCTTTACCGGCCTTGCCGGCGCTGCCATCATAGCGATGGCGATGCCCGTGCAGTCCTTCGCGGCCGACGTGACCATCCCGATCATCGTCAAGGATACGACATCCTTCTACTGGCAGATCGTTCTTGCCGGCGCCCGCCAGGCGGGCAAGGATCTCGGTGTGAAGGTGCCGGAACTCGGCGCACAGTCGGAATCCGATATCAACGGCCAGATCAGCATTCTCGAAAACGCCGTTGCCGGCAAGCCGGCCGCCGTCGTCATTTCGCCGACCGAATTCAAGGCGCTCGGCAAGCCCGTGGATGAAGCCGCCAAGTCCGTGCCGGTCGTCGGTATCGACTCTGCCGCCGATTCCAAATCCTTCGTCTCGTTCCTGACGACCGACAACACGCAAGGCGGACGCATCGCCGCTGACGGCCTTGCCGCAGCCATCAAGGGCATGACCGGCAAGGAAGAGGGTGAGATCGCCATCATCACCAGCCTGCCGGGCGTCGGTTCTCTCGACCAGCGCCGTCAGGGCTTCCTGGAAGAGGTCAAGAACAAATATCCGGGCCTGAAGGTCGTTGCCGATAAATATGCGGACGGCCAGGCCACGACCGGCCTCAACATCATGACGGACCTGATCACGGCCAATCCGAAGCTTGTCGGCGTCTTTGCCTCCAACCTTATCATGGCCCAGGGCGTCGGCCAGGCCATTGCCGAAAACAAGCTCGGCGACAAGATCAAGGTCATCGGCTTCGACAATGACGACAAGACGGTCGGCTTCCTGAAGTCGGGCGTTCTTGCCGGTCTCGTGGTGCAGGACCCGTATCGCATGGGTTATGACGGCATCAAGACGGCGCTCGCTGCTTCCAAGAAGGAAAAGGTCGAGGCCAATGTCGACACCGGCGCCAACCTCGTCACCAAGGCGAACATGAGCGATCCGAAGATCGACGCGCTGTTGAACCCGAAGGTCAAGTGAGGCTTGAGGCCGCGCCCGTGCGAAGCGGGCGCGGCCTTTTCGTCTGGCCGCTTCTCCGAGGTGGTCGCGTGGCGATGCGAGAGGGAGGAGACCTCATGACGAGCCTTGAAGAAATCAGCCACCGGCACGACGATACCGTCAAGACGGAAGCAAACCGCATTCCGCCAGGCTCACCCATCCTGGAACTCAAGGGCTTGCAGAAGCGCTATGGCTTCGTCGAGGCGCTGAAGCCGGCGACCGTCACGTTTCTGGCCGGGGAGATTCATGCGATCGTCGGCGAAAATGGGGCGGGAAAATCGACGCTCATCAAGCTCCTGACCGGCGTCATCACCAGGACGGCGGGCGAGATTTTCTGGTGCGGGCATCCTGTGGCGCTCGCAACGCCCAATGAGGCGATCGCCCGCGGTATTAATGCGGTGCATCAGGAGGTGGTACTCTGCCCGCATCTGACGGTCGCTGCCAATCTTTTCCTTGGCGATGAAGTCAATCGTTTCGGCTTGATGCGCAAGAAGCAGATGGTGGCGATGGCGCAGACCGTGCTCGATGATCTCGGCTTCGGACTGCCGGCCGGCGAACTTTTGAGCTCGCTCACGATCGGCCAGCAGCAGCTGGTCGCAACCGCCAGAGCCGCGATGCGCGGCACGCAATTTCTGATTTTTGACGAGCCGACGGCCTATCTCACCCGCCAGGAATCGGCGCAGCTGTTCAAGCTGATCCGCCGCCTGCAGGGCGAGGGCGTGACGATCGTCTATATCAGCCACCGCATGGAAGAGGTGTTCGAACTGGCCGATCGCGTCTCGGTCTTGCGCGACGGCACGCATGTCGGCACTCGAACGATCGCCGAAACTAACGAGGACGAGCTGATCAAGCTGATGATCAATCGTTCCATTGAGCAGATCTACCACAAGGAGGACATCCCGATCGGCGATACCATCCTCGAGGCTCGCGGCCTTTCCGGACCTGGCTTCGAGAATGTTTCGCTCAGCGTCCGCGCCGGCGAGATCGTCGGCCTTTACGGGCTGATCGGAGCCGGCCGCAGCGAATTCGCGCTTGGTCTTTATGGACGCCAGCCGCTTTCTGCAGGGGAAATCTACTGGCAGGGGCGCAAGGTCGACATCCGCAACGAGCGTGATGCGATGGAGCTCGGCATTGCGCTGGCGCCGGAAAGCCGGCGTGATCAGGGGCTATGCCTCAATCTGCCGATCGGGCTCAACATCAATCTGCCGGTGTTTCGGCGGCTGAGCAGCGGTCCGATCATCAATAACAAGAGCGAAGCGGCCAATGCCGACAAGCAAATCCGCGATCTCAGCATCAAGACACCGAGCCGGCGAGTTCTGGTTTCCGCCATGTCCGGCGGTAATCAGCAGAAAGTGGTCATTGGCAAATGGCTGAGTCACGGTGCCAAGCTCTTCATTTTCGACGAGCCGACCGTCGGCGTCGATGTCGGAACCAAGGCGGAGATCTATCGGCTATTTGCCAAGCTGCTGCACGCCGGCGCCGGCATCATCGTTATCTCCTCCTATCTGCCCGAGGTCTACGAACTCGCCGATCGTCTGCACGTCTTCCGCCACGGCCAGCTGGTCGCCAGCCATGATTTCCATGCCGCGACGCATGAGGAAGTCCTCGGCGAGGCGATCGGCGTCTGAACAATAAACAAGTCTAAAGAGGGAGAACAAAAATGGCCGCGAATACGACAGAAGGCCCGACCGTTGCGCCGCGGCGCAAGATGAACATCCTCTTCAGCTTGACGCTGATCCTGCTATTGCTGGCACTGTGGATTGTGCTTGGACTCTGGACCGACAAGTTCTGGACGCCGCTCAATATCACCAATCTGATGCGTCAGGGCTCGATGACGGCCATTCTTGCGCTTGGGCAAACCTTCGTCATCATCACCGCGGGCATCGACCTTTCCGTCGGCGCGATCGTCGGCTTCTGCACTGTTATCATCGCCTGGCTCCTGCAGGCCGGGTTTCCAGTCTGGGCGGCCATCCTCATCACCTTGCTGTTCGGGGTCCTGATCGGGGCGTTCCACGGTTTCGGGATCGTGCGCATGGGCCTGCCGCCCTTCATCATCACGCTCGCGACACTGACATCGCTTCGCGGCATCGGCCTGCTGATTACCAACGGTTCGACGATCAACATCGTCAATGACGATTTCACCAATTTCGCCGTCTCGGATTTCTTAGGGATACCGAGCCTGTTCTGGATGGTGATCCTGGTGGCGATCCCGGCCGTGATCTTCCTGCATCTCAGCCGCTGGGGCCGCTATCTCTTCGCCGTCGGCTCCAATCGCGAGGCGGCCCGGCTTTCCGGCGTCAACGTCAACTGGATGATCTATCTCGCCTATATCCTGTCAGGCACATGTGCTGCCTTCGTCGGCGTTCTGCTTGCATCGCGCATCGCTATCGGCAATGCCACGCAGGCCGATGGCTGGGAGCTGCAGGCCATCGCCTCGTCGGTCATCGGCGGAACCAGCCTCTTCGGCGCAGTCGGCACCGTCTATGGCCCGCTAATCGGCGCCTTCATCCTGGCGACCATCAACAACGGCGCCAACCTGCTGAACCTGAATTCCTTCTGGCAGCGCATCATCACCGGTGTCCTGATCATCGTCATCGTCTATTTCGATCAGCTGCGTCGCCGGCGGGCCTAGAGCAGGTACAGGGCAAGGCATGGAGCGACAATCGAGCGGGACGCTATCCCGTTCGATTGTCGCCATGCTTGTCGTCAGGGAAGGTCACTTTGGAGCGCCGTGGGCACCCGACGTATCCGGGCAGGCTCCGGTTTGGACGCTCGCAGGCAGAGGCAGGCATCAGTCTGCCACACAAGCTACGCCGGAATCGACGGTATGCCCTTTAGGAGATGTTTTCCGAGGCGTGTCGTCAAGCATCCGCGAGCGTGTGCGCACGGGTTGTGTGGAGCACGGGCCTCAGGCCGGCGAGGGGCGCGATCTCTGCCAGCTCAGGTTCTTCAGAAGATTGCGCAGCGGCTTTTCGACGGCTTCGTAGGCGCAGATGCCGAGAATGGTGCCCGCGATGACGCCGACGAAGGTAATGGCATCGGAGGGTATCTGCATCGCCGCCATCAGCTTGACGACCACTGAAATGGCTAATGTGTGCCAGAGGTAGATCGAATAGGAACTGTTGCCGAGATAGGTAAGGAGGGGGATGGAGGGCAACTTGCCGCTACGCTCCACCGACACCATGCCGAGCACGAGGGCAACGGCGAGCGGCCCGCAGGTCACCTCGTTGAAGTCCAGGCCGAGAATCTGGATCGTGGCAAAGCCGGACAATGCGACGGCGATCAGGGCAAGGCCGAGGCCTGTCCCTGGCACATGTCCGGATAGCCAGAGGCGCCCGAGGATTGCGCCGGCGACGAATTCCAGGATGATCGGCCGCGTATAGGTCAAAAGCAGCGGCGACTGTGGATCGATGATGCTGCCGGCGAGAACGAAGGCGAGAAAGATCACCGTCATGCTGGCAAGCCGCAGCCGCTGCGGCAGAAACAGGCAAGCCGCGAAGATGACGTAGAAGAACATCTCGAAATTCAGCGTCCATCCCTGCACCAGAACCGGCCAAATCTCGCCATCGCTCGTGCTTGGCGAGCGAACGGGAATGAACAGCAGCGAGCCGAGGATGTGACTTGCCGTCAGTTTCATGTTCGGAAACAGGCCGATGGCGGCACCGGCGATCATGATGGCGGTCACGATCCAATAGGATGGCGCGATGCGCTGCAGCCGGTCGAGCGCAAAGCGCAGCGGCGTCACCGGCCGGCGCTCGCTCATGGTCCACATGATGAAGCCGCTGATGACGAAGAAGACGTCGACGCCCGCGGCTCCGATGCGAAAATGGCCGCCGCTGCGCTCGGCTGCGTGAAAGAACACTACGGCGAGCGCGGCGAAGGCACGGAGATATTGAATGCCGTAGAGTGTCTTCATTGGCCCGTTCGCGGCTCCCAGTTGACAGGCGGCGCGAATGGTATCTGCTCGTCCATCCGCGATGGCGTGTTCGCTGGCATACGCGCTCGCATGGAGAGCTTTCCTGCTGTGAAGTAGAACAGGAAGGACCCGACATGGTACGGATTGAGAATATCGATCTCGACGAAGGAGCGGATCAGCAACAGGGTCGCGACACCCAGAAGAATGTAGGATTCATCGTTTCTGATGTCGCTCAGAAAGCGGCTGATATGGCCGATGAAAGCCGTCAGCAGGATCGAGGCGAGCAGGAAGACGCCGATGAGTCCGGTTTCGACCGTGGTTTCGATATAGGTATTGTGGAAATGGAAGCCGGCGCGGGAGGCGATAAAAAACTCGTCCCATAGTCGCTCGGGCTCCGAGAAACCCTGGACCCAGTAAGCTTGATAGCCGACGCCGAAGAAAGGGTTCTGCTGCGCAGCAGCAATGCCTTGCTGCCAAAGATAGGTACGCCCGGTGAGCGTGGAATCCTTGCCAAAGGCACCGAGAATAAGATCGACCGCACCAAGATAAACGCCGGCAACTGCAAGGATGACGCCGGAAACGGCCGCTGTCACAAACAGCCTTTTACGCTGCTTGGGCGACAGATACAGGATGACACGCAGGCTGATGCATAATGCTACGACCAGTCCCGTCGTCAGCACCGATGTTGCCGATGCCGAAGCATGGAGGCAATAGGCGGATAGCAGGCCGGCAAATCCTGCACCCAGCATCCAGATCCGACGTTCGCCAAGGACGAAGACGGCTGCGAAGGCGAAGTAGATGCCGAGCGAGGCATAAAAGCCGAGCTGGTTCTTGGAATCGAAGGCGCCGACGAAGCTGTAGCTTCCGTCGATCGGATCATAGGCGTAATAGCCGAACAATATCGAATAGATGAGTACGATGGCGGTGCCCGCGATCGCGCCGCGCGTCAGCGTGCGGATATCGAGCGTGCGCATGGCGACCAAGGCACAGAAGATATGCGTCATGTACTGGATCGCCGCGCGCGCCGTCGTGGAGGGGACGACCGACCAGAAGATCGACAGGCAGGTGAAAACGCCGAACGCGAAGAGCCAGAGCTGTCTGTTATAACTGCCGAGCACATTCCGGTAGTCCATCATGACCAGCGGAAACCAGAGGGCATAGTAGAGCAGAATGGAGGGCTGGCCGAAACGCGAGGAATAGGCAAAGACGAAGAAGGAGAGAGCAATCGCCACCGCGCCATAGGTGGCGTTGCTGCCTGGACGCACAAAGATCGATTTGGCTATCCGCATCGACTTTCCTATCGGATGGCAAGGCCGGTATTGACCTTGATCAGGTCGCCCGGCAGTACCTGCGTATTTTCCTGCGCCTGGATTTCCTTCGACTGGCCGTTTTCGTCACGAATGATCGTGTAGGAGATGCTCACGCCCGGTCCGCTTGGATCGAGGTTGCCGGCGTCGGCGGATTGGGCCACGGCTTCCTGCATGAGCGATTGGCTGGTCGACAGCTTGAGCTGCAGCGTTTCCAGCTGTGTGTCCGTATCCTGCATGTCCTGAGCCAACGAGCTCTGCCAGTCGTTGTGCAGAGTAATCTCGTCCTGATTGGCCTTGTTGATATCCTGTTTGGCTTTCAGGGACGCGGTTTCCGTATCGAGAAGCGTCGCTTCCAGATCCGAGGCACGTTGTTCAGCGGAGATCCTGCGAGAGGCAAGCTCCAGCCCGCGCTCGGTCAGGCTTTCGACTTTGTCGCGGTCGGCCTTGGCCAAATCAAGCTGACGACTCTGCGTGTCGTTCTTCTTCGAGAGGGCCTCGACTTCGTTCTGCAAGAGCGCCTTCAAATCTTCCAGGGATTGCAGCTGCGTTTTCATGCGCTTGCTGCGCGTGTCCATCAGCGCTTTCTCGCTTGCGAGCAGATCTGCCGTTTGGGGCAATTGCTTGAGCTCTGGCGGCACATCGATATCATCCTTGCCAGCCAACTCGGCCAGCAGGCGCGCCTTGCGCATCAACAGGCGACTGCGCTCCGCCATATAGACGACGGCGTCGCCCTTGGCATTGATGAAATCGCGCGCAAAGCGCTGCCCCGCATCGGCACGGCGCATGCCGCCGCCGAGGCTTACGGCCTTCAGCACGGTCAGGCTGGGTACGAACGGATATTCACCCGGATTCTGCACTTCTCCCGAAAGGTAGATCGGCCGGAACAGCGACATTTCAACGGAAGCTGATGGGCGATCACGCAGGCCGAACTGCTTCTGCAGCCCGAGGCCGATGGCGTCAGCGATCTGATCGGTCGTCTTGCCGACGGCCGGCATATCTCCGATGAAGGGAATGGATATCGAGCCGGAAGGGCCGACCGTGTAGTCGCCCGAGATGGTGGACCAGTCACGAACGGTGCCTTCGGCGGTCTGCCATTCGGCGACGCGCACATGCAGCTTGTCCATGACGCCCAGATGATATCCGGGAAGGTTTTCGGCCGAGGCCGAGACGGAAGCTGCGCAAAGGCTGAGAGCAACGATGGTTGCGCAGCGCAGCGATGTATTGACGCGTACAAGCCTCTTGGAAGGCCGAAATTCAATCATGCAGGATCTTCCCTGTTATTGGTAGGCAACCCGCAAGACGCGGGAAAACCGCAGGAAACCTCCCGCGGTATCTGTCAGTCATCATCAATAGCTGCCGCGCGAGAGGCAGACTGCAGGAATGGTTTTGGCGATGATCACCATGTCGCTGCTGAGCGACCAGTTCTTCACATAATGCGTGTCGAAGGCGACACGGCTTTCATAGGAGACGTCGTTGCGGCCGCTGACCTGCCACAGACCGGTTAGGCCCGGACGGGACTGCAGATAATAGATTGCCGCGGTCTCGTAGCGTTCGAGCTCGTCTTCCACGACCGGGCGTGGTCCGACAACGCTCATTTCGCCGCGGATGATGTTGATGAGCTGCGGCAGCTCATCGAGGCTGAGTTTGCGCAGGACGGCACCGACGGTGGTGACGCGGGGGTCGTTCTGCAGTTTGCGCGTTGCGCGCCACTCTTCCATTGCCTTCGGATTGGCCTGCAGGTGGGTATGGAGCACCTTGTCGCCATCGACGACCATGGTGCGGAACTTCAGGCAACGGAAGGTCTTGCCATTATGGCCGATACGGCGATGACCGTAGAAAGCGGGGCCGCGGTCTGTAAGTTTTACCAGCAGCATCAGCATCAGAAAGAGCGGGCTGATGAGAACCAAAGCGAGCATAGCGGTAGAGACGTCGAAAACGCGCTTCAGTACTCCACCAGTGGGCGGAAAGACGTCGCTTTCCGCGGCGCTGAAAAAAGCCGATGTGGCCGATCTCGTCGCAGACTTCATAGAGAAAACTCCATTCATGTTGACGATTGGTCGGAAATTCTCGGACGCGTAATTAGAGCCGGGATGATCGGAGTGTAGGTTCCGATTTGGACTTTTTAAGCCAAACTTTTGTAGCGATATGACATGGCGGTATATATTTACCGCACCAATGGTGACTTGGTTTAAATCAGTGATCGGTTATAGATGGGTTCTACTGTATCGTGTTGCGTATAATGGCACGGTTGACAGCTCTGTAGCGTCATAGTCGACCCTTTCCAAGGATGTTATAGGCACCGAACGGTAAGTTGTTCATTATCATCGGCTTCGATAGCCTGTGTTCGGTTTCCCCTCAGCTATATGCCATCCTGATTTCTTCATAGGATATATTGCGCTGCAGCAATATTTTGCGGTGCACATACTGAGATCTGGTTTTTCAGGACTTTGTAATAAAAGTTGATTGGATTGACGCTGAAACCATAGAGGTGCGGTTGACCGCGCGCCTCGCTTAAATTGCATTATTTCATTACATCTCCATATAATTGCAAAGAGAAAGATGAACAAATTCAATTGTAATTATAATCGAGGTGTAGTTTTAACAGGCCCGGCATTAGGGTCGTCTCAAATCGCAACGGATCATCGTGACTTGGTTGAATCTCAATGAATCATAAAATATATTTGAGTTTCAGGTCTGATAAGGGAGGAAAGACCTTGATCGTTTTTTATATGATGGCAGAGCGGGCGAGGTAGATTATGTATGCGCCCCGCGTTTTCATCAGCATGTTGGGCACGCTGATCGTATTTGCCATTGCAACATATTTTCTGACGAACTCGCTTTCGACCACTTTGATCGAGACGGTCATCTGTGCCGTTCTTTTGCAGATCGGCTATTTCCTGGGCGTGCTCTACCTTGTCTGGAAAGAGCGCAAGGCGCACGAGGCCCTGTCGAGCGAAGACAAGGTGCCGGCATCGGGCCAGGAGGACAGTAAGGTCGCCGGTCTGTCCGCCTCCAGTTTAAAGCGGTCGGAGCCGTTCAATCCCTGAACCGGCCCTGAGCCGGATCGGCGATCAGATCTTTTGATGGTCCGGCGGTTGTCGGATCAGAGCCATGTCCTAAGTCTCCGCCTGAACCATTGGAGGCTGACGTGACCGACAGTGCAGAAAAAAGTGTCTGCGTAATCATTGCCGCGAAGAATGCCAGCGACACCATCGGGCTGGCCGTTGCCTCAGCTCTTCGGGAGCCGGAAGTGGCGGAAGTCGTCGTCATCGACGACGGTTCTACGGATGGAACCGCCGCCGCGGCGGCCAAGGCCGATGACGGCAGCGGCAGGCTGACGATCCAGGAATTCGAGAAGAACCGTGGTCCCGCCGCAGCACGCAATCACGCGATCGAGATATCCAAGGCCCCGTTGATCGGCATTCTCGATGCCGACGATTTCTTCTTTCCGGGGCGTTTCGCTGCGCTGCTTGCCGCTGACGATTGGGATTTCGTTGCCGACAACATCGCCTTCGTCAATGCGGACACCGTTCCTGACGCGCATGCACGGCTCGATCATTTCGATGCGAAGCCGCGTTTTCTCGATCTTGCTGCTTTCGTCGAGGGCAATATTTCCAAGCGCGGCGTGCGCCGCGGTGAGATCGGCTTCCTGAAGCCCTTGATGCGGCGCTCCTTTCTGGATGCACATGGCCTGCGTTACAATGAAGCGCTACGCCTCGGCGAGGACTATGACCTTTACGTCCGCGCGCTGGCAAAGCGCGCACGGTACAAGATCATCCATAGCTGCGGTTACGGCGCGGTCGTGCGCAGCGATTCCTTGAGCGGCCGGCACAAGACAGAGGATTTGCGCCGCCTCTATGAGGCTGACCGGACCATTCTTGCCAAGGGCGGGCTTTCTTCAGAAGATGCTGCGGTGATCCGCCGTCATGAGCAGCATATTCGCGATCGCTACGAGCTCAGGCATTTCCTCGACATCAAGTCGCAATCGGGGCTCTTGTCCGCCGCGGTCTACGCGCTTTCGCATCCCTTCGCCGTTCCGGCGATTGCCGGCGGCATTCTGGCTGATAAGACCGAGCGCTTCCGCAAGCGGAGCGGCGCGCCCATTGCCCATGCCGGTGCAAACGGCCTGCGCTATCTTTTGCAGGCCGCTCCGAAATAGCAGTATCGCGGCTTACAGATAATCGCGGCGAACGCCTTCGACTGCGTTGAGGAGGCGCTCCTTGCAGGCGGCAAGCGCGCTGTCCTTGCTCAGCTGCGGCCTTGCCTTGCTCGCCTGCCACAGAGCCAGGGCGGAAGGCATGGCAAGTGCCTGCTTTGCCATGACGCGCAGCGTGGTCTGCTCGGGATCCGCAAGCATCACGTTTTCCCCGTAGCGCTGCTTTCCGAGCTCGTCTGCTGCCAGCTTGCTGCGCTCGAAGCCGACGCCCCAGAACTTCGCGCCCTTGGCGATCGCCTCGGCGCGGGTCGAAACGGGAATGTGCTTCGGCTGGTAGGTGACGCCGAGCGAGCGGGCCCAGTCGTTCCATTTGAAGCTGTTGATGGAGCGCGAGGAGCTGACGGCAATCCATGGAACGCGGAAAGCATCGGCAAGGATGGCGCCGTGCATGGATTCCGCAACGATCAGTTCGGAGGCGGCAATCTCGCGGATCACGGTCTTCGCCTCGCCGCGGGGGTCGAGATAGGAAAGGCCGACGGTCTTGCAGATTTCAGGCCAGAGCCCGGCGGCAGCCGATTCCCAATGCGGAATGAAGGTGCGCTTGCCGTTTTTGGAAATGTTCTGGAATTCGGGCATTTCCGTCACCAGGACGGCGGGATCGACAATGCCCATCGTGGCAGGCAAGCCGGCCTTTTCCGCTGTCAGCGGGCCGCGTACGCTGCGGATATCCCATTGCGATGTGTCGCGCATGTCGGGAAGGGAGCCATAACCGAAACCACTGCCGATGACGAGTTTGCGTCCCTCGGCGGGCAGGATCTCCGTGTTGAGGACGGTTCCGACGCCGACCAGCAATGTTTCCTTGTGAACATCGCGAAGGCCGGGAAGTAGGAAATCCCAGAGCCAGAGATTGAGATCGTCACCGAAATTGCCATGGGTGGATTCCCAGTGGAACGGCTTCATACAGGACTCCTTGCTGATCCAAACGATAGCGGGGCATGCCGTGGCTCTTCGATGCGGCATGCGCAGCTCATGCTGCGCTGCAAAATCTAGGGCGCGAGTTTGCCCACGGCAAGCTGCATGACGCTTTGTAAAATCGCCGGGTCGCGCAAAGCCCATTTTGCCAGCAGTCCAAATTGCGGCATACGCCGCTGCCGCATCTGTCGCGCCTGGCTCCAGAGCGCCTGCCGCCGGGCGCGGTTTTTATAGAGACGGATGGACTCGACATCCTGCGGCCGCCGCGAAAATCTCTGCTCCAGCGTGTTGAGCGCCGTCCATGTGTTGAATTGCTGACGCAGGAATTGCGGAGAATCATTGTCGATGCTGTGGAAGATGTTCACGCCTTCGCCACGCAGTGCACCGGCATTTTCGCACAGCAATACCCGCTTGGCTGCGAGAATGCAGTCGCAGAAGAACAGGACGTCCTCTGCCGCCAGCCGCAATGACGGCTCGAAACGGATCTTTTCGAAGAGCGGACGCCCGATCACCATGCAGGACATATGCAGAAAGCTCCAGTCCTGCAGCATGACGCTGGCGATGTTCGGGATTTCGACAACTGCGGGCCTGTCCGACAATCGTATCGTATCGGCTGACTTCCCGAGTTCGGCGATGCTGAAATGATAATAGAACTCCTTGCCGCCATCGATGGAGTCCCAGTAGCAATCGGCATTGTAATGGGTCAGCGTTCCGAAGGCGTTGCTGAGATGCTCCGGCGCCCATTCGTCATCGGAATCGAGGAAGGCCACGAACCGGCTCTCGGCCGGCACGCTGTTAAGGCCGGTATTGCGCGCCCCGCCGGGACCTGCGTTGGCCTGACGGATCACACGGATGCGCTTTCTTTCCTCGCTGCTCAGCGACTGCAGCTCGTCTTCTGCCGGAAGTGGCGATGCATCGTCGACGATGAGGATATCGAAATCCTGAAATGTCTGCCCGGATATCGATTTCAACGCGCGCAGCAGAACGCCGGTTTGCTTCTGATAGAACGGAATAACAATCGTGATAGACGCCATTTTCCCGCCTTTACGGTTTTGATTCAGGGGCTTGCGGTCTCATCCCCGAGGGCATGATCATTGGCTTTCCAACGGCATCCGCGACAATTTTTCGGCCGATTGACCCATAACGGAGGTCGTTGTGACGCCAACAGGTAGCGTCCAATCGGTGTCGAGCAATGTTGAGAAACGAGATTTTCTGAAACTTTATCCGAGCGCGGCAGCATCCAGACCATCCCGCCGAGGGATCATTGTGACACATTGCGCGCCATGATCGTACGCCGATGCACCCATGAGGGGAGCGATGTGAATCGCTTTTCTTATAGGGATTGAAATGCTGTCGCATTTTGGTCATGGTTCGCCTACCAAACTCTGCTGCGCTGCAAAAAATCTTCACCTTCCAGTAAAAAAACAAAGCGGGTCGAACCCTTCGCCGGAAATCGGCATCGAAAGATCGGGCGGGCGTCTAAGTGCCTTTTGCAGCAGGGCTTTTCTCCAATTCAAATCGATTATTCCATGCTCAAAGGTATACAAACCGGGGTTTTCAGCACTGATCCGCATATGATTTTTTACTCATTTTTGCTGCGGTGCCATATTCCCTTTCCGAAGAGCGCCCTAGGTTAACTCTGCGAGCTCTGCTCTGCTCTGTTTGAAATGGCTGCGAGGGGGGATGCAGCCCGAAGAAGGGGTGACAGACATCGTGAATGTGACTGCCAACGTGTCTTCGCGGATAAACCTCATGCGTATCGTGCTCATCTCGGGCATAATCTTTGTCCATATACCGTTCGATCCGCATAGCAGCCCGTTCAACGGTGCCTATGGCTTTTTCGATTGGCTGCGAGTGTTCCTGCGTGACAGCTTGTTCCGTGTAGGTGTTCCCTGCCTGAGCGTGATCTCCGGATACTTGCTGTTTCGTAATGGAAAGGCACCGCAGAGCTATACAGAAACCATTAGCCGGAAGACAAAGACAGTTATTTTGCCGTTCCTGTTATGGAATAGCGCGTTCTTCCTGTTCGTACTTCTTCTTCAGTATTACGGTATCGGTGATGGATATCTGCCGGATCTGTCGGAAGCTAATTCACATACGATATCGAATCTCCTGCTCGCTATCGACGGTGAACCGATAAATCTACCGCTCTATTTCTTGCGCGATCTTTTTGTTTGTATTTTGCTGTCGCCGGTGCTGGCTTTTCTTATTCGTCGTGCTCCGTTACCGACGTTGGTCTTTCTGCTCTTGCTTGCAGCTTGGCCCATATCTATCGGAATCGTGCTGCGGAATTCGATCCTCTTCAGTTTCAGCTTCGGAATCTACCTGAGCCTCCATCGTATCGACGTGACGCTCATAGATCGCTATGCCGCCCTGATTGCGCCTGCCTTCTTTGCGCTTGCAGCGCTTCTGGCAACGGCTGCCTACATGACAGGGCCTGGGCTGCCGTTATGGCTTGAGGTTTGTCGCAATCTGATGGTGTTGGTGGGCATTCCTGGATTCTGGGCAATATCGGCAATCTTTATCCGCAGCCGGATCGGACGGGGTCTGGCAGGAACCGGCAGCCTCAGCTTCTGGATTTTTTGCGCCCATTATCCGCTGCTCTTCTGTCTCTGGGTTCTTTGGAACCGCGGCGGCAGCGAACTCTATCCGATTTTCTATCTTTTGGCTGCTGCACTTGCCTTGCTGCTGCTGCCCCTGACCAACGGCATGGCGCGCTACGCCCTGCCAAGCTTCCACAACCTGCTGACTGGCAGCCGGGTACGCCCGCAAGCCGAAATCTGTGCTGTCCAGAATCGCGCCGCCGAAGATCGGCAAGTGCGTTCGAAGCGAAGGTGATGCCATGACGACATCGAAAAGAAGTTACATGCAAAGACTTGGTCTTGTCTCAATCGCGCTCATCAGCGCGTGCTTCCTGCCGCAGGGCGTGTCCGCCCAGGATGACCAGGCGACCAGCCAGTCATTCGTCGACAATTTCGAACATCTGGATACCGGCCGCTGGTATATTTCCGATGGATGGAACAACGGAGCCTATCAGAATTGCACCTGGTCGCGAAAACAGGTGAGCGTCAAGGATGGGGCGCTGCAACTGCAGTTCACCCAGACCAAGACCGGCGATCGCAATTATGCTTGCGGCGAAATCCAGACGATGAAACGCTACGGCTACGGCACCTACGAGGCGCGTTACCGCACAGCCAAGGGGCCTGGTCTCAACTCTGCCTTCTTCACCTATATCGGCCCAACCGATAAGAAGCCGCATGACGAGATCGATTTCGAAGTACTCGGCAAGAATCCCGGCCAAGTTCAGCTCAACCAATATATTTCCGCCAAGGGCGGCAACGAAAAGCTGGTGCCGGTTGCAGGTGGGGCCGACCAGGGTTTCAACGATTATGCCTTCGTCTGGGAAAAGGATCGTCTGCGCTACTACGTGAACGGCAAGCTCGTTCAGGAAGTCACCGATCCTTCGAAGATACCGACGAACGCGCAGAAGATCTTCTTCAGCCTATGGGGCACCGATACGCTCAGTGGCTGGATGGGCAAGTTCGCCTATGGCGGTGAGCCGGCAACCATGGAGATCAAGCGCGTCGCCTTCACTGCGCCGGGAGAGAAGTGCCTGTTCCCGGAATCGATCACCTGCAAGCTCGATTGAACATGGCCGGCCGCGTGGTATCCCGCGCGGTCGGTTGCAATGCCACCATGCAACACCAACCACACAAGGCGCCCGGTCCTGGCCAGGCGCAAAAGCGGAAATTTTGATGCTGCATATACTGTACTTTGTCCATGACCTTGCCGACCCGGCTGTGCGCAGGCGGGTCCTGATGCTGCAGGCCGGCGGGGCGCTCGTAACGCTCGCGGGGTTCCGGCGCGACGACAATGCGCTGGCTGCCATCCATGGTGTCGAGCCGATCGAACTTGGCAAGACGCAGGATGCCCAGTTTGCGCAGCGTATCGCCGCGGTGGCCAGATCGGCGGCGAAACTGCGTGGTGCGCTGCGCTCGGTCGCAAGGCCGGACCTCATCATCGGCCGCAATCTCGAAATGCTGGCGCTGGCCAATCGCGCCAAGTCCGTTTTCGGCGGCGATATGCCGATCGTCTATGAATGCCTCGATATCCATCGGCTCCTGCTGCGCGACGATGTCGTGGGCAGTGCGCTTCGCAGTGCGGAACGCCACTTCGGTTCGCAGGCGGCATTGCTGGTGACCAGCTCGCCAGCCTTTATCGAACGTTATTTCCGCCCGCGCTCCGGGCTGCACGTGCCGGTCATGCTGCTCGAAAACAAGGTGCTGGCGCTTGAGCCTGCAGCGCGCGCCATCGCATCGGCCGCAAGGCCGCCGGCTGCGGGCAAGCCATGGAAAATAGGCTGGTTCGGCGCTCTTCGCTGCCGCAAGTCGTTGGCTTTGCTCGATCAATTCTCGCGTCGGATGGAGGGCCGTTTCGAGGTCGTCCTGCGGGGCCGCCCGGCCTATTCCGAGTTCGACGACTTCGATCGCACCGTCCGCGATGCGCCCTTCATGCATTTTGCCGGCGCCTACAAGAACCCCGAGGATCTTTCGGCGATCTACGGGGAAGTCCAGTTTTCGTGGGCCATCGACTTTTTCGAAGAAGGTCTGAATTCCAGCTGGCTGCTGCCGAACCGTCTCTACGAAGGCGGCCTCTACGGCACCGTGCCGATCGCGATCAAGGGGACCGAGACGGCAAGATTTCTCGCGAGCCGAAGGATCGGGCTTACGCTCGACGAGGCTGATGCCGAGCATCTGGCGGCGCTTTTGAGTGAGATGGACACGAAGCGTTATCTCGCCGCTTTCGAGGCCGTGGCGTCCCAGGATCGCAAGCAATGGATGATGGATCGCGCCGACTGTCAGGGACTGGTGCAGCGGCTGGCGTCGCTGACGCGCGCCAATGAGCAGATTGCCGAAGTACAGGCCCTCCCACAACTGCATCGCAATAGAGGTGGATTGCAATGACGACCGAAAGCTCAGGGGACATGCGCTGCATAATCGTTATTCCTTGCCTCAACGAGGAAAAGCATATCGAGCCGCTGATCGGCAAACTCGGGCAGGCTCTGGATGAACTCGACGCCAAGATCGTGGTGGCTGATGGCGGCAGCACCGATCGCACGCGCGAGATCGTCCGGGATATAGCGCTGAGAGATTCGCGCGTTCTGCTGCTCGACAATCCGAAGCGGCTGCAGAGCGCAGCGATCAATCTCGCCATCGAGACGTTCGGCGACGATCATGAGTATTTTATCCGTATCGACGCCCATGGCGATTATCCGGACGATTACTGCCAGACGCTGGTGCAAGAGGCCGGTGCGACGGGCGCGGATTCCGTCGTCGTCGCCATGCGCACCATGGGTTTCAGCGCCTTCCAGAAGGCGACGGCCGTCGCTCAGAACTCCAAGCTCGGCAACGGTGGCTCCAAACATCGCGAAGGAGCCAAGGGCGATTGGGCGGAGCATGGGCACCATGCGCTGATGCGCGTTGCCGCCTTCCGCGCCGTCGGCGGTTACGACGAAAGCTTCAGCCACAACGAGGATGCCGAGCTGGATTATCGGCTGAACAAGGCGGGGTATCGGATCTGGCTGACCGACAAGACCGCCATGACCTACTATCCGCGCGCTAGCGTCCCGACGCTCTTCAAGCAATATCTCGGTTATGGCCGCGGCCGCGCGCGCAATATTCTCAAGCATCGCAGCATGCCGAGCCTGCGCCAGATGCTGCCGCTTGCGGTCGTGCCGATTTTCATCGGTGCCTTCCTGGCGGTCCTTAACTGGATTGCGGTTATCCCGGTTGGTCTGTGGGCCGTCGCCTGCATCGCCTATGGTTTCTGGATCGCTCTCGGCCAGAAGAACCCCTACGGTCCGCTGGCCGCAATTTCCGCCATGGTCATGCATTTCGCCTGGTCCATGGGCTTCTGGATGGAAGTTTTCAGCTTCCGCAATCGCAGGGTCGCGTCATGACACAAGTCCATCGACGCCCGATAAAAATCGACATAGCGGTCTGCACCTATCGACGGGCAGAGCTCGATCAGACGTTGCTGTCGCTTGCCGTGCTCAGCGTCCCCACAGGTGCGGTCATCCGGATCATCGTTGCCGATAATGATGTGACGCCGAGCGCGCGGGGTCGCGTCGATGCCATGCGTACGGCCGTGCCCTTCGAGATCACCTATGTCCATTGCCCGGCTTCGAACATCTCGATCGCCCGCAATGCCTGCCTGGATCATGCCAGCGGCGATTTCCTCGCTTTCATCGATGACGACGAGACGGCGTCGGAGGATTGGCTGACCGAAATGCTCATCATGGCCGATACGACCGGCGCCGATGCCGTTCTCGGACCTGTCCAGGCCGTGTACGCGAATATCGCTCCGGCCTGGATGCAGCGCGGCGACTTCCATTCGACGCTGCCCGTCTGGGTCGCGGGAGATATTCTGACCGGCTACACCTGCAATGTGCTGCTGCGCCGCAGCGCACCTTCGCTTGCCGGACGGCGGTTCAACATCGCGCTTGGCCGCAGCGGCGGCGAGGACACCGAGTTTTTCACCCATATGCACAAGGCCGGCGGCAAGATCGCCTTTGCCGAGGATGCGCTGGTCTATGAACCCGTCCCCAATGGGCGTGCCACGGTTTCCTGGCTGTCGAAGCGCCGATATCGCATGGGCCAGACGCATGGGCGCATGCTGCTGGAAGGCAAGGGCGGTTTCGGGCGCTGGCGTGCGATTACGCTGGCGGCCACGAAATCCGCCTACTGCTTTGCCGCTGCCGCATTGCTGTCCGCCTCTCCCATCAAGCGGCATCGCTATGGCCTGCGCGGCATCATGCATGCCGGTGTTGTCAGCGGCCTCTTCGGAGTTCGCGAAATCGAGCAATACGGAAGTCTGGAGAAAGCACCGCAATGACGGATTTCATCCCCGATGTCAGTTTCGTCATCGCCGCCTACAACGCGGAGGAAACGCTTGAGCGCGCCATCGACAGCGCCCTCGCGCAAGGTGCCGTCAGCATGGAAGTCATCGTCGTCGATGATTGCTCGACGGACGGCACGCGCGAGATTGCCGGCAACCATCCCGATCCCCGGGTGCATCTCGTTGCCATGGCCCGCAATGGCGGTCCGGGCGCTGCCCGCAATGCCGGGCTCGATGCGGCCCGGGGCCGCTGGGTAGCCGTGCTCGATTCTGATGATGCCCTGCGTCCTGACCGCATGGCCCGCCTGATCGCCAGGGCGGAAAAGGCCGAGGCGCAGATCGCGGTCGACAATCTCGACGTCATCCGTGAGGACGTGGGCACGATGCTGCCGATGTTCCCGGAGCCGATGTTGGCACGTATGCCGACGCTGACGCTGGCAAAATTCATCGCCTCGAACATGATTTTCCAGTCGGAGCACAATTTCGGCTATATGAAGCCGGTCTTCGAGCGAGCCTTCGTCGAGAAGCATCGTCTGCGCTTCGATGAGACCCTGCGGATTGGCGAGGATTACATTTTCCTCGCTTCCGCTCTCGCTCGCGGTGGCGCCTGCGTCGTCGAGCCGACCGTAGGCTATTTGTATTACATTCGCGATGGGTCGATCTCGCGTGTTCTCAGGCAAGACCATGTCGAAGCCATGCTTGCCGCAGATACCAGATTCTTCGCCGAACATCCCTTCGGGGCCGCTGCTCTTGCCGCACAGCGGCGGCGCACGCGCAATCTGAAGGACGTCATCGCGTTCCTGAAGCTGGTCGACAGCATCAAGGAACGTGAATTGCAGGCGATGCTCAAGATCGCATGCCTCAACCCGCGGGCCGTACGCCATCTCAGCATGCCGATCTTTGCGCGTTTTCGTCGGTTGGCCGCATCTCTGCGGAGCGGTCGCCAGCCGTCGCCTACCTCCCAACTTTCCTCCCCCCTGCCTAACATGGGCGCAGGCCCTCACTCTAACAAAGGATAGAGCCATGGACCCCAAACATCGTGTGAGAAAAGCAGTCATCCCGGTTGCCGGCAATGGAACGCGCTTCCTGCCCGCCACCAAGGCGATGCCAAAGGAGATGCTGACGATCGTCGATCGTCCGGTCGTGCAATATGCCGTCGATGAAGCCATCGAAGCTGGCATCGAGCACATCGTCTTCGTCACCAGCCGCAACAAGTCGGCGATCGAAGATCATTTCGACGACACGCCGGAGCTGATTTCTTCGCTGCAAAAGGCAGGCAAGAGCCACCAGGTCAGCGAGCTGGAACGCCTCCTGCCGCGGCCGGGTGCTGTCAGCTTCACCCGCCAGCAGGCTCCGCTCGGCCTCGGCCACGCCGTCTGGTGTGCCCGCGACCTGATCGGCAACGAGCCCTTCGCGCTGCTTTTGCCCGACATGCTCTGCTACGGCATTCGCGGCTGCATGGCCGGCTTGATGGACCTCTACAATGAGACCGGCGGCAACATCGTCGCTGTCGAGGAATGCGCTCCGGAAGAAACCTCGAAATACGGCATTATCGGCAAGGGCGAGTCCGTGCGCCATGGCTTTGCCGTGACCAAAATGGTCGAGAAGCCGCATCCGTCCGAGGCGCCTTCAAACTTTTACCTCAATGGCCGTTATATTCTGCAGCCCGAGATCTTCGACATTCTGGCCCGTCAGGAGCGCGGTGCCGGCAATGAGATCCAGCTGACCGACGGCATGCTGCGCCTTTCCGAGACGCAGTCCTTCCACGCTCAGGTCTATAACGGTCGCACGTTCGACTGCGGGTCCAAGCACGGCTTCATCGAAGCGAACGTCGCCTTCGCGCTCGCTCGCTCCGATATCGGCGGCTTGGTCTACGACTCGATCCGCAACATGGTCGTCTCGCACGAAGCGCAGATGACCGCCGCTTAAGCCTGTTCACATTGTGGCCTGCGGCCGGTAAGGCCGCGGGCCATGGCTATTGTTCATTCGGGCTTCTCCGACAAGGTGGTCGCCATGCATCAGAAGAACTTCACTTTCCACAGCGCTCTTCCGCAAGCGGAGTCGCAGGATAGCTTTATCGATCTCGACCGGCTGATGGCCGTCGTGATCCGGCGCATCCGCACCATCATTTTCGCCGTGGCCGCTTTTGTCATTCTGGCCGTCGCCTATCTGCTCACTGCAACATCGAGCTACACCTCGATGACGCAGATATTGCTTGACGAGACCATGACGAAATATGCTGAGGATCAGCCGCCGGCGGCCAGCAGTCAGCAGGCGGACATGGAGATCGCCAGCGCGGTCGAAATCCTCAAATCAAACGAGATGGCCTTGCGCGTCGTCGATACGGCGGGCCTTTCGGACAACAATACATTGCTCAATCCGCCGGTGTCTCCGGCGGCGTTGCTCAAATCCGGCGTCAGCCTGATCGTCAGCGTCTTCACGCCCGGCCGCCCGCCGATGACGCCCGAGGAGCAGCGGGAGGCGCAGCGTCAGAAGGTGGCTGCCGTTCTGCAGGACAATCTGAAGGTCGAGCGCGTCACGCGCAGCTCGGTCGTAGCCGTCTCCTTCAGTTCGACGGACAAGCGTCTCGCCGCCAAGGTTACGAGCGCTTACGCCGACGCCTATCTGACCGACCAGCTGAACGCCAATTTCGACGCGACCGAACGCGCTTCCGTCTGGTTGCAGGAACGCTTGAACGACCTGCGCCAGCGCGCCCAGGAGGCTTCGCTCGAAGTCGAGAAATACAAGGCCGACAACGGCCTGACGTCAACCGGCGGCGAACTGATGTCGGAACAGCAGATTTCCGATCTGAACAAGCAGCTGATCATCGCCCAGGCCGATACGGCCAGTGCAGCCGCCCGCTACAATCAATATAAGTCGATCATCGACCAAGGCCCTGACAACGCCGTCAAGAACGCGACCATCTCGTCGAGCTCGACCGACAACTCGGTGCTGCAGGACTTGAAAACGCGCTATCTCGCCGTCGAAAAGCGCGAACAGGACGTCACGCAGAATTTTGGCGCCGATCATCCGCAAGCCGTCGCGCTCAAGGCCGAGCGGCAGGATATTACCCGGCAGATCTATCAGGTGCTTCAGCAGCTGACTGCCAGCTACAAGAACGAGCTTGATGTCGCGCAGTCGCGGGCGGAGTCGCTGCGCGAAAGCATCGACAAGGTCGTCGGCAAGAATTCCGAGGCCAACAAGTCGCTGGTTCACCTGAATGAGCTGAACCAGAAGGCATCGGCGCTGAAGACGCTTTACGAATCCTATCTCGGCCGCTTCGAGCAGGCGACCCAGCAGCGATCCTTCCCGATAGCTAAGGCACGCGTCATCTCGGTTGCCGGGGTGCCGACCGCGCCGTCCAGCCCGAAGAAGACGCTCGTCATGGCGCTCTCGGTCATCCTCGGTCTGATGGTTGGCTGCGGTGTTGCCGCGTTCCAGGAGTTCCGTGACCGCTTCTTCCGCGTCGAGGCCGACGTGCGGGCTGCTCTCGGATTGAAGTTCCTGGGCTATCTGCCGCTGCTCGGTCAGCAGAGCAAGAACAACAAGAACAAGAAGAAGTCACGCAAGGCCGATGCCGGAGCGGAGCCGATAACGGCGGAAGAGGGAGAAAACGGTGTCGCCTTCGAGCGCATGATGCGCATCTCCGTCGAAGCGCCGCGTTCGATCTTCGCCGAGACCTTGAGGAATGCGAAGCTCGCCAGCGACGTGATGCTGCAGGGTCGTGCTGACCGTGTCATTGGCGTCGTCTCGGCACTGCCGGGCGAAGGCAAGTCGACGACGGCAGCCAATTTTGCGGCGCTGCTTGCAAGCAGCGGCAAGCGCACGCTGCTCATCGATGCCGACTTGCGCAATCCGGGCCTCAGCCGGACGCTGAAGACGCCGCCGCAGGCCGGCTTGATCGAGGCTGTGCTGGGCGAGGTGCCCTGGACGAATGCCGTGAAAGTCGATCCGCGCACCAAGCTTGCCATTCTTCCGGTCGCCGTGCGCGATCAGCTGCTGCACACCAGCGAACTTCTCTCCTCGCAGGGCATGCAGCATCTGATGGAAAATGCACGCAAGATGTTCGACTACATCATCGTCGACCTTGCACCGCTTGGTCCCGTCATCGACGCAAAGGCCTTTGCGCCGCAGGTCGATGCCTTCCTGCTGGTGACCGAATGGGGCGCAACGCCGACCAATCTGGTGCGTGATGTTCTCGAGCAGGAGCCGCAGATCAACTCGCGCATCCTCGGTGTGATCCTCAACAAGACCGACATGTCGGAACTGCCGCGCTACAGCGATTTCGGCGGAACGGAGCGTTACCGGCAGAAATATGTGAGCTACTACACCGAGGCGCAGCCGCGCGCTCAGGTCGATGCTTAGCCTGCCGATGCCTTGCCGGTCTTCAGTCTGGTTCTCGCCAGGGCATGTTCGCGCCAGATCGTGAATATGCCCGCCGCAACGACGATGAGCGCGCCCAGGATCATGGGCGCGCTCAGTTTTTCGCCGAATATGGTGACGCCGATAATGGCGGAGAAGACGAGCTGCAGATAAGTCAGGGGCTGGATGACCACCGCGTCAAGCATGTCATAGGCGCGGATGAGGAAATAATGGCTCGAAACGCCGGTCAGGCAGAGAATGCCCATGAAGATCCAGTCATGCGGGGCAAGCGATGTCCAGAAGAACGGCCCGATGCAGCTCATGGCGACCGCGCCTACCACGCCCGTATAGAAAAAGCTGGTCATGGCGCCGTCCTCGCGGCTGACATAGCGTGTCAGGACGACATAGAGCGAAAATAGCAATGCGCCGAAGAGCGGCACGAGGAAGCGCGTGTCGAAGACGCCGCTTTCCGGCTTCAGGATCAGCAGCACGCCGACAAAGCCGAAGCAGATCGCCAGCCATCGCCGCCAGCCGACCTTCTCGCCGAGGATCGGGATGGACAGCAAGGCCACCATCAGCGGGCCGGATGAAAAGATCGCCTGCGAATGGGCAAGGCCGACGATGACGAAGGACGAGATGGCGACGACGATCTGCGCGGCGAGCAGCAGGCCTCGGGCAATCTGCAGGACAGGGCGCTTGGTCCTGACGTTACGCCGCAGGCCGCCCGGTGCACGCGAGGCCATCGCGACAGCGAAAAGCATGAAAGCCCAATAGCGGATCATCGCCACCAGAAGCGGCGGATAAGCACTGACAAGGTGCTTTGAGATGCCGTCCTGTATGGCAAATATGCTGATTGCCAACAGCGTGAAGACGTAACCGGTACTATTGGATTTCATGGCTTTCGAAGGAAGAAGATGTGCGAGGCCCCGGAGGTGCCGGGACTCGGCACCACGTTCACATTAGGTCATTCATCGGTTCAATCATAGGCTCCATGTTTGCGGTCCGGTCCACCCGCAGAGCCACAGATCAGCCCTTTTTGCGGTCCGCGACGAAAGCCGTGAAGCCATCGATGAAAGCCGCAAGATTGTGCTTCACTTTCTCGTCGATGATCGCCCCATCCACATCAAAGACACTGCCGGCACGCGACACCATGAGCCGACCGCCGAACCAGGCTTCGGCGCCGAGCGTGCGCAACACCGTCAACCAGGCGTTCTGGCTGAGAATGGTGCCGAAATTGCCCGGCGAAGCTCCGAGGACGGCGATCGGCTTTCCGCCGAAAACCTGGGCGATGTCCGTGGAGGGCCGGCTCATCCAGTCGATGGCATTCTTGAAGACGCCTGGGAGCGAATTGTTGTACTCCGGCGTAAACAGGATCAGCCCATCGGCTGAAATGGCGAGGTCCTTGAGCTCGTGTACTTTTTCCGGAATGCCATCCGCAGCCTCGAGATCGGCGTCGTAGAGCGGTACGCCGTGAATGGTGCGGGCGATCAGTTCGACGCCGCTTGGCGCCAATTCGACGGCCGCGTGTAGCAGGGCCGTGTTGAAGGAGCCTTTACGCAGGCTGCCCGATATGCCGAGTATCTTCATCGTTTCCCCCATTTGCCGTGAAAGGAAGACATTTATGCTTCGTCGTCCTTCGTCAAGGCCTAAGGAAATCTTATGCAGTGAGCAGCGACTTCGGCTCGACGGTGCTTGCTGCCCGGGAGGCATGATCCGGATCGGCGCCGAAGCCGATGCTGGAAGCCGCCGGCATCATTGGCCCTGTTGAGCCGCTCGGTTTCGGTTGCTGCTCCCAGGGAGTATTGCCTATGTCATCAGCTCCGACTGAGTAGTCCGCGGGCAACTGACCCGCCGGCTCAGCCATGCGAATGGGTTTCGGGGTGATCTGCGCCATCGTCCGAGGGAATGATGTGCAGGTTCCAGAAGCGTACGCCGCGCTGCGTCACGACGCTGTCGGCAAAGGTCTTTATCTCGTCCACCTTACCCTTCAGCACGGAGACTTCGAGGCAATCTTGTCCGTCGATATGAACATGAAGTGTCGAGACTGAAAGATCGTGGTGATCGTGTTGCGCCGTCGTCAGCCGGCGCGACAGGTCGCGGGTCTCGTGTTCATAAACATAGGCAAGGGCTGCGTAGCATCTCGCTTCCCCGTCTATGGTCGGTTGCGCGCGGGTCACGGCATCGCGGACGAGATCGCGCAAGGTTTCCGAGCGGCTTGCGTAGCCGCGCTGCGCGCTGATCTTGTCGATCGTCTCCAGAAGATCGTCATCAATAGTGATGGTAATGCGCTGCATTTCCTGATCCTCTTTTGCCCAGCGGCTCGCCGCGATCGACTAGAGGAAATTTCGAGGGGATTTGCAACGGTGTCCGGCGTTATTGGCGGCCACGGAAACGACGCTGGTAGGTGGGATCGTAAAGCGAACTTTCGCGGAAATCGCTGGCGGCGAGCGACGGGCCGACGAAGATCAAAGCGGTGCGCTCGATCGGCTCTGCTGCTACCTTTGACTCGATCGTGGCAAGCGTGCCCCGAATAATCCGCTCATCGGGCCAGGATGCTTTGACGACGATCGCAACCGGGCAGTCCGCGCCGTAAAGCGGCGTCAGGTCCTCAACGACCTTTTCGAGTGCGTGGATCGCCAGATGAATGGCAAGCGTCGCCCCGGTTGCGCCGAATTTCTCCAGCGTCTCGTTGTTCGGCATCGGCGAGGCACGGCCTGACACCCGCGTCAGAACCAGGCTTTGAGCAACGGCCGGGATTGTCAGCTCGCGTCCAAGCGCCGAAGCGGCGGCTGCGAAAGCGGGAACGCCTGGGGTCAGCGTATAGTCGATGCCATGCTGTTCGAGCCTGCGGATCTGTTCGGCGACCGCGCTCCAGACCGAGAGATCGCCGGAATGCAGGCGCGCGACATCCTCGCCGGCGGTGGCCGCTTTCAGATACTCCGCCTCGATCTCGTCGAGCGACATCGGCGCCGTGTCGATGATGCGGGCGCCGGGCGGGCAATATTGCAGCAGTTCCGGCGAAACGATCGAGCCGGCATAAAGGCAGACCGGGCACTTGCCGATCAGATCCCGGCCACGCACCGTGATCAGGTCGGCGGCTCCCGGGCCTGCGCCAATGAAATGCACTGTCATCGCTCTACCTCATTCTCAATTATGGCTTGGTCCACGACCATTGCGTCACCGGCATGGCCGGCCGCCAGCCGGTCATGCGGCCGACGGGCGCGGCGCGGGCAATGTCGATGCGGATCAGCGAGCCGCCCCGGCGCGCCTGCTCGGCAAGCAGAAGCGCTTCCATCTCTGTTGTCACGGCATTGGCGACCAGCCTGCCGCCGCTTTTCAATTGGCCGATCGCGGCATCGAGCACGCCGGCATCGCTGCCGCCGCCACCGATGAAGATCGCATCCGGTGCCGGCAGGCCGGTAAGAGCAGCCGGTGCCTCGCCTTCGACAATGGTCAGGCCCGGTACACCGAAATTCGCCGCGTTTCGGCGGATTCGACCGACGCGTTCAACGGAAGCCTCGATGGCAGTGGCGCGCAGCGAGGGATCGGCCAACATCCATTCGATGCCGATCGAGCCGGAGCCGGCGCCGATATCCCAGAGCAGCTCACCGTGACGCGGCGCGAGCGCGGATAGCGTCATTGCGCGGATCTCCCGCTTGGTGATCTGCCCGTCATGCTCGAAAAGCTCGTCGGCCAAACCGGCGCTCAGCGACAAAATCCGCGCGCCGGCTTCCGCTTTGACGTCGATGCCACAGATGTTCAAATCGTTGACGCCGGAGAGGGCAAAATCAGCTGTAGTTTGCCGGGAGACTTTCTCATGCGGGCCGCCCAGTGCTTCGAGAACCGTGAGCTCGGATGGGCCGAAGCCTGAGCTTTGCAGTAGCCTGGCCAACTCGGCGGGACCTTTGCCATCGGATGTCAGCGCCAGAATCTTGCGGCCCGAATGCAGATGCGGCCGGATCAAGTCGATGGGCCGGCCATGGAGCGAGAGAACTGTCGTTTCCTGCAGAGGCCAGCCGAGGCGCGATGCGGCAAGACTGAAGGAGGAGGGAGCCGGAATGACTGTCATTTCAGAAACCGGAATGTGTCGTGAAAGCGTCGCGCCGACGCCGTAGAAGAAGGGATCGCCGGAGGCAAGAACCACAGTCGGTTCTCCGCGCCGGGCAAGCACCGCCTCGACGGATTTTTCGAATGGCGAAAGCCATTGATGCGTTTCGCCTGTTATCAGCGGCCTCATCAGCTCGATGTGGCGTACACCGCCGAAGACCACCGGCGCTTCAGCGATCAGTTGTTTGGCCTCGTCGCCAAGGCCGGCTGGACCGTCTTCGCCGATGCCGATAAGAGTGAGCCAGCGTTGAATGGAAGGTGTCTCAGCCATGGGCAAGGCCCGCATTCTGATCCTGGGGGGTACGACGGAGGCGCGTGCGCTGGCGGCAGCCCTTGCCCCGCGCGCCGATCTCGACGTCATCCTGTCGCTCGCCGGCAGGACGGCCGATCCGGCCCCGCAACCCGTTCCGGTCCGCAGCGGTGGCTTCGGTGGCGCCGAAGGGCTTGCCCGGTATCTTCGTGAAGAGGCGATCGATCTGCTGATCGATGCCACCCATCCTTTCGCAGCCCGCATCTCGGCCAATGCCGCGCAAGCGGCTGCTCAATGCGATGTGACCGCCTTTGCCTTGCGCCGTCCGGCATGGGTGCCGGTCGAAGGCGATGACTGGTTCTCCGTGCATAGCGTTTCGCAGGCCATAGCTGCGCTCGGCGATGTGCCTTTGCGTGTTTTCCTGGCGACTGGCCGGCAAGAGGCGCATCAAGCGAATACGGCGCCGCAGCACCATTACTGGGTCCGCAGCGTCGATCCCGTCGAACCGCCGTTGACGGTACCCAATGTCAGCTATATCCACCGCCGAGGCCCTTTTCGGCTGGCCGACGAACTCGACATGCTGCGACAACATCAGATCGAGATCGTCGTCGCCAAGAACAGCGGCGGTGACGCGACTTACGGGAAGATCGAGGCAGCAAGGCAGCTCGGCATCAAGGTAGTCATGGTCGAGCGCGCGGAAACCGCCGGCCTGCCGGTGGTCGAAACGGTCGACGCTGCGCTCGGTCGGATCGATCATTTCGCCTCTTCCTTGATGAAACGCGGCGTATAGACCAGATCGGGGCGTCCTTCGCGGGCAATCATGCGCGTTTCGGCGGAGCCAATGATGACGCAGGTTGCCATATCGGCCTGTGAAGCCTCGGCATCGCCAAGCCGCGCCACCGTTATGCGCTCGTCGGGACGGCCCGCAGCTCGGCCGAAAATGACCGGGGTGTCCGTAGGCAGTATATCGCGAACGATTTCAAAGGCTTTGCCGAGCTGCCAGGGCCGTGCCTTGCTGATCGGATTGTAAAGCGCGATCACGAAGCCTGCTTCGGCGACGGCGCGGAGACGGCTCTCGATCAGCGGCCAGGGCTTCAGATTGTCCGACAGCGAAATCGCGCAGAAATCGTGGCCGAGGGGCGCGCCGATACGGGCCGCGACGGCCAGCATAGCGGTAATGCCCGGCACAACGATAAGGTCCACCGTACGCCACTCTGCCGGACCATGATCGATCGCCTCGCAGACCGCTGCGGCCATGGCGAAGACGCCGGGATCGCCGCCGGAGACGACGCAGACATTGATGCCGGCTGCGGCCCGCTGCAGCGCCACCTTGGCACGGTCCAGCTCCTCGCGGTTGTCGGATGCCTGGCGGATCTGGTCGCTGCGCAGCGTCAGGCGGTCGAGATAGGGGCCGTAGCCATAGAATTCATGGGCATCGGCGACGGCAGCGAGTGCCTCCGGTGTCGTCTGCCGGGGATTGCCGGGGCCTGTGCCAATAACATAGAGACGCCCGCTCATGGCCTGTTTTCCCAGCCTGGAACCAGGACCAGCGAGAAATACGGCGCTTCGGTATCATCGCGGCTGGCGAGCGGCGTCAGGGCGCTGTTTGCCATCGTGCCGCGCTCGACATAGATGGCTTCCTCCAGCCGGCCGGCGGCGTCAAGCGCGCGGCGGATTTTTGGCAGGTTGCGGCCGACTTTCATGATGACGGCGGCCTGCGTATCGACCAGACGGCGGGTAAGTTCGGCTTCCGCCATCGTTCCCGGCAGCACGGAGAGAACGTCGTCTCCCTGCACCATCGGCAATCCGGCCAGAGACCAGCAGCCGGACATGGCCGTCACGCCGGGTATGACTTCGGTCGGGAATCGATCGGCAAGGCGCACATGCAGATGCATATAGGAACCGTAAAAAAGTGGATCGCCTTCGCTCAGCACGGCAACCGTCTTACCTTCGCGCAGATGCGCCGCCACCATTTCGGCCGAGGCATCATAGAAGGCGGTGATTTGACTGAGATACTCCGGAGCGTCCTTGTCGATCTCGGTCGTGACGGGATAGTAGAGCGGTAGCAGCTTTACGTCCGTTCTCAGAAACTCGCCGACGATCGCCTTGCCGTTGCCGCCTCTTCCCTGCTTGGCGAAGTAGGCGACGACATCGGCGCGCTCGAGAGCCTTGACGGCCTTCACCGTCAGGAGTTCGGGATCGCCGGGGCCGGTGCCGACGCCGATCAACTGTCCGTTGGGAGGCGTGCTCATAGGCCGGGCCTCGCCAGAGCATTAAGGGCGGCTGCCGTCATGGCGCTGCCGCCAAGCCGGCCACGCACGATGGCAAAGGGAACGCCATAGGAGTTTTCGGCCAATGCATCCTTCGATTCCGCCGCGCCGACGAAGCCGACGGGCATGCCGATGATGGCAGCAGGCTTCGGCGCGCCATCGCGCAGCATTTCCAGAAGATGGAAGAGCGCGGTCGGGGCATTGCCGATGGCAACGACTGAGCCGGCAAGCCGATCGGTCCACAGATGCATGGCAGCTGCCGAGCGCGTATTGCCGATCGACTTTGCGATGTCGGCGGTTCGCGGATCCTGCAAGGTGCAGATCACCTCATTGGCAGCAGGCAGACGGGCGCGGGTGACGCCGCGAGCGACCATCTCGGCATCGCAGAAGATCGGCGCACCGTCAGTCAGCGCCTTGCGGGCGGATGCGACGAAATCGGGGGAGAACAGGAAATGTTCTGCAGCTTCCACCAGTCCGCAGGCATGGATCATGCGGACGGCGACATCGGCCTCGGCTTCGGGAAAACGCTTGAGATCAGCTTCGCTGCGGATGATCGCAAAGGAGCGTTCATAGATCGCATCCCCTTCGCGGATGTAGTCATAGTCAGGCATTTTTATCCCTGTCGTAAAGCCGTCGCGATTGCGTCCCGGCCGAGCCGTTTAAGACACTGCTGTGCCGATTCGCCAGCAGCTTTGTTGTTTCGTACCAGTTCCCCGAGCGCGGCCAGCGCCGATTTCAGTCCTTCCTTGTCGATGTAAGCCACGGGCTCTGATGATGATGACCCATTTACGACAATAGCATAGCCCGTTGCAGCACCGACGATGGTCAGCATCGCTGGGGAGGGATGGGCGCAGCCTTTTATGCAGCCGGACAGATGCACTTTGAGCGAACCGTCCAGCAACTCGGCCCCGATTTCGACCAGATCGGCGGCCGCCTGTTTCGTGGCGTAGTGGGCGGAGGCGCATGCGCCGGCACCGGAACAAGGGATGATATAGTTTGCGGGATCATCGGCGCGGGTCCGGAAGCCGCAATCCGCGGCCGCAGCGAGAACGCTTTCGATCCGGTGGTACGGAAGGCCGAGTAGCAACAGGCTGTGTTCGGGGCCTGTCCGTAATTCATGCACACCGGCCATCTCTGCACGGTCAAGAAATCGGATGAGGTCCTGAGCATGGATTTGACCGAAGGCGGCCCGCAATCCGAGTGCGGACTGTTCGTTGTCGAGTGGGATGACGCCGACAGGGGGCACGGATGGGGTAATTTCCCGGCGGGGGAAGCTGGAAAAGACAGCAAACTGCGTTCGAAGAGCAGCAACGTTCAGGTCACGGCCACGGGCGCGAGGTCCGATTGTGGCCAATGTTTTGAGCAGCGTAACGACAGCGGCTATTGCCTGTTCGCTGGGCAAGGCGGCAAGTGGTGTAGCCGTTGCGGCTGTTTCGGCAATTGAGAGCGCCCACGATTGGCCGCCATCATCGGAATGGGTGGCCTTCAGCCGGATATCTGCCGTGAGTTCGTCAAGGACGAGCCGGCCGCCGGCGTCAACGATAATGGCGAGCTTTGCAGCGAGCAAGGGCTTGGGATGAAGTGCATCGATGGCGTTTCGCAGACGCTCGGCGAGCAATCGCGCATCAGCGATCTCCGACGGATCGACGCCACTGAGCGGCGGTACTTCGATGGCGACACCGCTCTCCGGCACGATGCCGGCGCGATCGATATCGGTGGCCAGTCCGGTCATGCTCTCCGACGTCATGCCGCGCAGCTGGAGATTGCCGCGCGCTGTGATCTCGATCAGGCCGTTGCCGTGTCGTCCGGTCGCTTCCGCCAGGGCGCGTAGCTGCGCGACAGTCAAACCCGGCGTCGATGGCCGCAGACGTACGAGCAGACCGTCGCCCGTCTGCATCGGCGCGCTCAAGGAGGGGCAGGCGCCACGAACCAGGGAGGGCAGGGATGACGCAACGCCATCCCCAGCAGCCTCTCCCTTAGAGAAGCACGCTTGTTCCTCCACTGTCTGCGCGTCGGTCGCAACCATAGAACTGCCCTTCATAAGAGACATGTCCTTGCACAAACCGGATCGGCGGGCAAATGTTTTGGCCCACGATCCCTAGCTGCGCCCTTACGCGAGATCGTCGAAGTCCTGTCCTTTGCGCATGAGATAGATATCCATGATCCACCCATGTCGGGCACGGGCTTCGGCCCGTGTTGCAAGAATTTGCTCGGAAACGTCAGCCAGCCTGCCGGCGATGATGATCTCGTCCTTGGTGCCGAGATAGGCTCCCCAGTAGATATAGGCATCGGGGTCATCGATCTTGCTGAAGGCCTGCTCGCCGTCGAGCATGACCACCGCCGTTTCGGCAATGCCGGGAAAGCTCTCTGCCAATCGCCGACCTGTAGTGATCTGCACCGGCTTGCCGACGAGGTTGAGGGGGATGCGGTGACTTGCCGTCAGCGCCTGGATGCTGGTGATGCCGGGAACAACGCTATAATCGAGAGCGACCTTGCCGCGACCGACGACACGCTCAAGGATGCGCAACGTGCTGTCGTATAGGCCCGGATCACCCCAAACGAGGAAGGCAGCGCTCTGGCTTTCCGCCAGGTGTTCCAGAAACAGCCGCTCATAAGTCGCGGAAACCGCGTCGTGCCATTCATCGACGCTCTGCACATAGCTGCGGTCCGCCGTCTGGCGTGCGGGCACATCATAGCTAACGTAGCGCGTGGCTGGATTGGTGACATAGCGCTGGCAGATCTCGTGCCTGACGTCGGCAAGCTCGGTCTTGGCCGCGCCCTTGCTGGGAATGAGGATGACATCAGCTGCATTCAGCGCATTGATCGCCTGCACGGTCAGATGTTCGGGATTGCCCGTGCCGATACCGACGATGTGAATATGCCGCATATGCTTTGCCCTCGCTCTTCAGCGCTGTTTGCCGGAAGCGTTCGATCATTTCAAGAGCAGCCGTTCACGCCGATTGCTGATCGAAGGTCCAGCGGCTAGCCATGTAGCTGCGCGGCGATGTGCCGAGCATGCGCCGGAACATGGTGGTAAAGGCCGCCACGCTCTCATAGCCCGCCTCAAGCGCGACATTAGTCACGGGCTGGCCTTCTGCGAGCTGTGGGAGGCAGGCGAAGACACTGGCCTGCTGGCGCCAGGTGGTGAAGCTGATGCCGGTTTCCTTGCGGAATTGCCTGGTGAAGGTACGGCGGCTCACCGAAAGCTTTTCTGCCCAGTCGTCCAGTCTGGCATTGGGCGATGGGTTGGAGAGATAGTCTCGGCAGAGCGCGGTCAATCGGCGGTCGGACGGGAAGGGCAGGCCGAGCGGGCGCTCCGGCAGCGTTGCGATCTCCTCCACCAGGAGGGATAGGACAAGCTTGGCTTTCCGATGGGTGACGGGCGCCTCACGCAGCCGAATGGCTTCGAGCAGCAGGCTGCGGGCGAGGTCCGTCACTTCGACGACGCGCGGTGCTTCATCCTTCGCCGGCTGGCTGCGCTGCGTCACGTAGACGGATTTCATGCTGACGTCGCTCAAGATCTCGATCGAATGTTCCATTCCGACAGGGATGAAAAGGGCGTGACCTGGCGGCACCATCCAGCGGCCGCGAGCGGTCATGATCAGGGCGACACCTGAGAAGATGCAAAGCAATTGTGTGCGGCGATGATGATGCCAGGGAACGGTGTAACCCTGCGGCGGCTCGGCGCTATGGACGAGCACGTCGGCTGGCGATTCCTCCATCCAGCGCATGTTGCGGACATGGTCGTCGTCGAGGGTTGCCAGCAACTGTTTCGATAGCTTTTCCATTTTGGCCCAATCGAGAAACTATTGGACCAAAACACGAAAGAAGGACACTCGCAAGGCGTGTTAAAGCCGGATCAAATAATATCGTCGGCAGACCTCGCCGACGCAGGAGGATTCCTCACATGGTTGCGGAAGTTGCGGGTACGCAGGCCCGATATCAAAAGACGACGATGTCGATCGTCATGGCGGTCAGCACCTGTCATCTGCTGAACGATACGATGCAATCGCTGCTGACGTCGCTCTATCCGATGTTCCGAGAGAATTATGCTCTCGACTTCGTGCAGATCGGCCTGCTGACGATGATGTTCCAGATCACGGCCTCGCTGCTGCAGCCGGTGGTCGGTATCGTCACGGACAAGTGGCCGATGCCCTATTCGCTGCCCGTCGGCATGGTCAGCACGTTCCTGGGTTTGCTGCTACTCGGCTATGCCGGAAGCTTTGGCATGTTGCTGGTCGCCGCCAGCCTGATCGGCTTCGGTTCGGCCGTCTTCCATCCGGAGGCGTCGCGCGTTGCCCGTCTTGCTTCCGGCGGCCGCCATGGCCTAGCGCAATCGCTCTTCCAGCTCGGCGGCAATGCCGGCTCGGCCATCGGGCCGTTGATCGCTGCATTCTTCGTCCTGCAGCATGGCCAGAAGAGCGTCGCCTGGCTTTCGGTGCTCGCCGTCATCGGCTTCATCGTCCTCAGCTGGGTCGGCAACTGGTTCATCAATCACCGCCGCCAACAATCGGCACGTCCCGCCCCGAGCCGCGCCTTGCCGATTGCGCGCAACAAGGCAATGTGGGCGCTTGCCATTCTCATCCTGCTGACGGCGACGAAGAACGTCTACATGGCGAGCATCTCGAGCTATTTCACCTTCTACGTCATCGACAAATTCCATCTCGATGTCCGTGACGCACAGCTGATGCTGTTCTTGTTCCTCGGCTCGGTTGCCGTCGGCACGATCATGGGTGGCCCGGTGGGCGACAGGTTGGGCGCGCGCTTCGTGATCTGGTTCTCGATCCTCGGCGTCATCCCGTTTGCGCTGTTGATGCCCTATGCTGATCTGTTCTGGACTTGCGTGCTGACCGTCGTCATCGGGCTGATCTTCGCGTCGGCCTTCCCGGCGATCGTGGTCTTTGCGCAGGAGCTGATCCCCGGTCGTGTGGGATTGATCGGCGGCATTTTCTTTGGCTTCGCCTTCGGAGCCGGTGGCCTCGGTGCGGCCGCCCTCGGAGATTTTGCCGACACGCACGGCATCTCCTTCGTTTACACGATCTGCTCGTATCTGCCGTTGCTCGGTCTGTTCACGATCTTCCTGCCGCGAATCCCGCGGCATTGATTGATATCGGCTGCATAACTGCTGCCTCTACGAACAGCCCCTCACCCTAACCCTCTCCCCGCTTGCGGGGAGAGGGGACTATCCCATAGCTGCAGAAAGCGATGGCGGATGAGGCGTGCTTAATCAGGCGTAGCGGCTGATCGCGAGATCGGTCGCGTCGATGTCAGGCTTGCGGCCGCTGACGAGGTCGCTGATGACGCGCGCCGAGCCGGAGCTCATGGTCCATCCGAGCGTGCCGTGGCCGGTATTGAGGAACAGGCCCTTGATCTTCGTCGGCCCGATGACCGGCGTGCCATCAGGCGTCATCGGACGAAGACCCGACCAGAAGGAGGCCTTGGCGACGTCGCCGCCAGGGAAGAGATCGGTCACGGAATGCTCGAGCGTCTGCCGCCGGGGGAGGCCGAGGTCATTGGTATAGCCCGAGATCTCCGCCATGCCGCCGACGCGGATGCGATCACCGAGACGGGTGATCGCGATCTTGTAAGTCTCGTCCATGACGGTCGATTCCGGCGCGCGTGACGCATCGGTGATCGGGATCGTCAGCGAATAACCCTTGACCGGATAGACGGAGAGGCTGATGCCGAGCGGCTTCAAAAGCAGCGGCGAATAGCTGCCGAGCGCGACGACGATCGCATCCGCATCCATGCGTCCACGATCGGTAACCACGCCACGCACTTGGCCGCCCTGTACGTCGAGTCCCTTGATCGTCGTGCCATACTGGAACTGGACGCCAAGCTCGATCGCCTTTGCAGCAAGTGCGTTGGTGAACTTGAAGCAGTCGCCGGTCTCGTCCTTCGGCGTCAGCAGCCCGCCGACGATCTTCCCGCGCACATGCTTAAGTGCCGGCTCGACGCGGATGCAGCCGTCCGGATCGAGCACTTCATACGGGATGCCGTCCGCGGCAAGAGCCTTGACGTCCTTGGCGGATGCATCGAGCTGCGCTTGCGTGCGGAAGAGCTGCAGCGTGCCCTGCATACGCTCGTCATAGGCAATGCCCGTCTCTTCGCGGACCTGGGCAAGCGAAATACGGCTATAGTCGGCAAGGCGCAGCATCCGGCTCTTGTTGATCGCGTAGCGTTCCGAGGTGCAGTTCGACAGCATCTTGACGAGCCATGAAAGCATGGCGCCATCGACCTTCGGGCGCAGGATGAGCGGCGCATGGTGCATGAACAGCCATTTGATCGCCTTCATCGGAATGCCGGGAGCGGCCCAGGGCGAGCAATAGCCGAAGGAGACTTCGCCGGCATTGGCAAAGCTCGTCTCCAGCGCCGGCCCCTGCTGCCGGTCGATGACCGTCACTTCGTGGCCGGCCTTGGCAAGCTGATAGGCTGACGTCACGCCGATGATGCCGGCACCCAGAACGACGACTTTCATGATGTCCTCAGAGACTTGAGAGATGGGAAGGTCAGCGATATTGACGGTGGAAGCGATGGCCGAGACTGGTCAGGATTTCATAGGAAATCAAGCGGGCGTCGCGCGCAAGATCATCCACGGTCTGATGATCTCCAAGAACTTCCACCATGCTGCCGAAAGAGAGTGCGCCTTCGGACAAGGCGCTGATGTCGATTGTCGTGCTGTCCATCGACACGCGGCCGACGATCGGCAGACGGATGCCGTTGTAGTAGACAGCGCCGCGGTCGCTGAGGCTGCGCGGCAGGCCATCGGCATAGCCGGCGGCGATTGTGGCAAGCCGTGTCCGGCCTTTCGTCACATGCGCGCCGCCATAGCCGACGCGGGCGCCTTCCGGAACGGTTCGGGTCTGCACCACGGCGACCTCGAGCCGGACCACGGCTTCCATGGGGTTGGCAACGCCGCTCGTTGCGGCGCCACCATAAAGAGCGATGCCCGGCCGCGCCATCACGCCATGAAAATCTCCGCCGAGGAAGATGCCGCCGGAATTCGCGAACGAAACGTCATAGCCAGGAAATTCCGCTGCGACACGGCGCATTTCGGCAAGCTGGTCGGCATTTTGGCTGTTGCCGACATCATCGGCAGAGGCGAGGTGGCTCATGACGAAGAAAATGTCGATGGCGTCGGATGCCCGCAGGTGAGTAGCGACAGCACCCCTGTCTTCCGGCGGTATGCCGAGCCGCGACATGCCGGTATCGAATTGCAGAACCGCAGGCAGTCGCCGCTGCAGAGAGCGCGCGAGGTCTGACCATTGCTGCAGCTGATCGAGAGAATTGATGACAGGCACGATACCGCCATCGGCGCAAGCTGCCTCGTTGCCGGGCAGCAGGCCGTTCAGCACGAAAATCGTCGCGTCGCCGGACAATTGCGGGCGCAGTCGCAACGCTTCGATGAAGTGAGCGACGAAGAAATAGCGGCAGCCGCGACCGTAGAGCGCTTTGGAGACCTGGGCAGCGCCAAGCCCGTAGGCGTCGGCCTTCACAACAGCGGCCGTGCGTGCGGGCGCAACGATAGTGGCGAGTTTGTCGTAGTTCCGGCACAGAGCAGCCAGATCGATCGTCAGAGAACCACAGGCCCCGCTGTCGATCGCCAGTTTTGGCGCCCGGGAATTCACAATGCTACCGTCCATATCCGCCCTCGCTTTCCAAGTGCAGATTATTGAAACGATCGTGAAATTGCTCATCAAATAGTGATTGATAATTGTGTAATTGCATCGATATTGAAACGATCTGCGAATTTTTGAAAGAATCCACATGGCCGCTCTTGATGCGATCGATCGCAATATTCTCCGTCTGCTTCGCCTCGATGCACGTGTCAGCAACGCCAAGCTGGCAAGTGAGGTGGGGCTATCGCCATCGGCCTGCCTGCGGCGCATCAAATTGATGGAACAGGCGAGCGTGATCCGGGGCTATACGGCTCTGGTGGACACGTCCCAGGCAGAGGCATCGATCGCCGTCATCATCAACATCACGCTCGAGCGGCAAACGGAGGAGCATCTCGATCGCTTCGAGGCGGCGGTGCGCAAACATCCCGAGATCAAGGAATGCTTTTTGATGACAGGCGGCTCCGATTATCTGCTGCGCGTCGAGGTCGCCAATCCCGGCGACTTCGAACGTATCCATAAGGATATTCTGTCGACCATGCCGGGAGTGCTGCGAATTCATTCGAGTTTCTCGATCCGCAATGTGCTGGCGACGCGGCCGAAGGGCATGCGTTGAATAGGCCGATATTGCTTCGGTACAGGGCGCAGCGTTACTCTTCTGCCGTATTGTGGCTTTGATCCCAGCCGATGCCCGCCGCGGCATCCACCTCGCAGATCAAGCCGCTTGGCTCGTAACGGACTTGGACCTTGCCGCTCAATTCCGCCGCCAGCAGGCTTTCGATCAAGCGGGAGCCGAAGCCCTTGCGGGTCGGGGCTTTGACGGCCGGCCCTCCCGATTCCTGCCAGCGCAGCTTGAGCCGGTCGGTCTCGCCCGTTTCCACGGACCAGGTGATCGCAACGCGGCCATCTGCCACTGAAAGCGCGCCGTATTTGGCGGCATTCGTCGCCAACTCATGCAATGCAAGCGATATGGAAACGACGGCTCTCGGCGCGAGCTTGATCGCCGGCCCGGAAATTTCGAACCTGTCCTTCGGATAGGGGGACAGCGCCTGGGCAATGACGGCGGTCAATTCCGCCTGCTCCCACTGGCCGTGGATCAGCAGATCGTGGGCGCGTGCCATGGAGGAGAGCCGCGCCTCGAATGTCTCGACGGATGCCTTGTCCACATCGTCCCGCCCGAGCGTTTGACGCGCAATGGCCATGACGGTTGCGAGCACATTCTTGACGCGATGGTTGAGCTCGCCCACCAGCACGGTCTGCAGGCGCTCAGCCTCCTTCTTGACGCTGTTGTCATGGGCGATCTTCGATGCCCCTATGATGCGGCCATAGGCGTCATAGATCGGGGAGACGCTGAGCAGCACATCGACAAGTTCGCCATTCTTGCAGCACCGCTTGGTCTCGTAGGGTTCGACCTTCTGGCCAGCTCGGATCTGCGCAAGGATCGCCGGCTCCTCTTCGCTGCGATCGTCCGGAACGAGCATCATGACCGAGTGGCCGATGGCCTCTTCGGCCGAATGGCCATAAAGCCGTTCTGCACCGGTGTTCCAGCTGGTGATCACCATGTTGAGATCGGTGCTGAGGATGGCATCATCCGACGAGGCTATGATGGCGGCCAGACGCTGTTCCACCTGCTGGACTCGTTTGCGTTCGGTGATATCCGTGACGACGCCGGCAACCCGTCGTATCAGTCCTGAATCATCTCGCAAGCCGGAAACCGAGTTTGCCACCCAGACGAGGCTGCCATCCTTGCGGATATAGCGTTTTTCGATCTCGAAGCTCTCGCCGGTTGCCATCATCGTTTCGAACATGCGGTTGTTCTCGCGCAGATCGTCCGGATAGGTAATGTCATGCATCCGCATGCCGAGCAGCTCGGTCTCGGAATAGCCGACGATCTCGCAGAAGCGCTCGTTCACCAAAACGAAGCGGCCGTCCAGCTCGCATTGAGCAATCCCCGTTGCCGATTGCGAGATGACGGCGCGAAACCGCTCTTCGCTTTCGCGCAGGGCTTGATCCGCACGAACCCGTTCCGTGGTTTCATTGACGATACAGAAGACGCCGAGCACCTTGCCGTCCGCATCGCGAACAGGCGAGTAGGAAATGTCGAAGTAAACCGTTTCGGGATAGCCGTAGCGCTCAATGTAGAAGGGCCGGTCCTTGGCGGCGACCGTCTTGCCATCGTGAAGAACGGAATGCAGAAGCGGTTCGAGGTCGCTCCAGAGCTCGGCCCAGTTTTCCCGCGCGGGATGGCCCAGGGCCTGGGGATGCTTGTCGCCTATCGTCGGCGCATAAGCGTCATTATAAAGCGCGACAAAGTCGTCGCCCCAGAACATGACGATCTGGGCCTGCGCGGAGAGCATGATATCGACGGCAGCGGTAAGGCATGGGGGCCATGCCGATTTCGGGCCGAGGCTGGTCGCTGCCCAGTCGAAGCCAGAGATAAGCGCTGCCATCTCGTTGGTGTGACTTGCCAGTTCGGGCACGATGTTCAGGATGCATCCTCTCTTGAGCGACCGCAACCTGCGAGGATTGCCCCGTTCCGCTCATGCTTGCGAAAATTCATAACATATTCTCCGTCGCGAAGTGCAGAGAGAAAATCCGCTGATTTCAATGTATTTTAAGTGACATAAGCGAATTTCCGCCCCGAATGTTTCGGGCTGCTCAAAGCGGATCCGGGTAACAGGCCTTCATCTTGGGCGAGCTTCACTTTGACCCAGTTTGAGGGAGCTGTCAGGTGTCCGGCCTTGCATGCATTTCGGCCGTCAGCCATCTTTCGAGCGCCAGCGCATCCGGCCTTCCGGCAATGTGCGGCGCGATCCAGAGCACCATGCGGCGCGGGCCTGGCAGGAAACCGAAGGGTGCCACCAGCCGCCCGGAAGCGAGCTGATCGAGCACGAGCATTTGTGGCACGACCGCCATGCCGAGGCCGCATGCCGCGGCCTGGATCAGCAGATAGAAATGATCGAAGGCCGCCTGTGGCGTCAGACGTAGATCCGACTGCCCGGCTATGGCCTGCCAGTCCCTCCAGGCTTGCGGTCGTGTCTGCGTCGAGAGGATCGCCGCATGTTCCATATCATCGGGACGCAAAATGCCGGAGCGGTTCAAATATTCCGGCGAACAGACAGGGCCGATGGCCTCGCCGCCGAGCTCCCGGATGATCGCATCCTTCGGCGGATCGATGACGCTCGAGCGGATGGCGAGACTGATCTTGTCCCGGACGAAATCGACCTGGTCGTAGTTCATGTTGAACTGAAGGGCGATATGCGGATGGCGCTCGTGGAACTGGCCGATGCGCGGAATGATCCATCCCATCATGATCGAGGAAGAGCAGGAGAGCGTCAGCGGGCTCGGGCGGACACGCTCGACGCTCGCCTGCATCAGGCCGAAAGCGCTCGCCAGCCCTTCCGCAAGCCGCGATCCCTCCGGCGTCGGCTCCGTCGAATGCGCGCGGCGGGTCACGAGGATGACGCCGAGCGTCTCCTCCAGCCCGCGAATATGCCGACTGATCGCGCCATGCGTAACGCACAGCTCGTCGGCGGCCAGTGTCATCGACTTGTGCCTGGCGGTGGCTTCGAATGCCTTCAGCGCATTCAATGATGGGAGAGGGCCGCTCATTCTTTCGATCCCGCTATCTTATGATGTGATTTTTCCTCACATGATGGGGAGATTAAATCGTTTGCCTGCAACTTGTCCATCCCGTTAGAGATCAAGGTCATTCGAAGGCGCATGCGGCCGAAGGCAGGAACTGGAAGGGAAATCGGAGTTTCCGTTCTGTCAGCGACGCAAGCGGATCGCTGCGTCGTAAAGATTTCAGCACGGGGGAGGGATTTTCATTGCAGCCCGTAAATCAGGAAATGTCACAGGTCGAGCGCTCGGCCATATCAAAGGTTTCGAAGCGGCTGGTGCCGTTCATTGCCTTGATGTTCTTCATCAACTTCCTTGACCGCACCGCGATTTCCTTCGCCGGGCCGAACGGCATGACAACGGATCTGGCGCTGACGGCGGCACAGTTCGGTTTTGCCGCCGGTATCTTCTTCTTCGGTTACATCGTTCTCGAAATCCCGAGCAACCTCGCGCTTCACAAATACGGCGCGCGCCGCTGGCTTGCCCGTATCATGGTGAGCTGGGGCGTCGTGGCACTGTTGTTCACCTGGGTATCGAGCGCGACGGAGCTCTATGTGCTGCGCTTCCTGCTCGGCGTTGCCGAAGCCGGCTTCTTCCCGGGGGCGATCCTGTTCTTGAGCATGTGGGTGCCGGCCAGGCACCGCAGCAAGATTCTGGCACTGTTCTATCTTGCCCAGCCGCTGACAACAGTCGTCGGCGCGCCCTTTGCGGCCATGCTGATCCAGATGCACGGTCTCTTCGGCCTGGAAGGCTGGCGCGTCATGTTCTTCGGCGTTGCCATCCCGGCTGTCATCGTCGGCATCATCACCTGGTTCTACCTTGCGGATCGGCCGGATGATGCGAAATGGCTGACCCAGGCCGAGAAAGATTGGCTGAACCGGGCGCTCGCAGGCGAGGAAAAGGCAAAGGCGGCTGCGCATGGCAAGATGACGGGCCTCGCCTTGACGGATGGCCGCGTCTGGCTGCTATCGGTCATCTATTTCGGCCTGATCTACGGTCTCTATGCGCTTGCCTTCTTCCTGCCGACGATCATTGCCGGCTTCGAAACGAAATTCGGCACCAAGTTCGATGTCTTCGACAAGGGCTTGATCACGGCCGTTCCCTATCTGCCGGCAGCCGTTGCCCTGTACTTCTGGAGCCGCGATGCGTCCAGGCGCGGCGTACGGCCGTGGCACATCGGCATTCCGGCCCTGGTTGGCGCCTTCAGCATCCCAGCCGCGCTCTACATGGGCTCGCCGGAAGCGACGATCGTCATGATCACGTTGACGGCCTGCGCGATCTTCTCCGCCCTGCCGAATTTCTGGGCCATTCCGTCGCGCTTCCTGACCGGACCAGCTGCTGCGGCCGGCATCGCCCTGATCAACACGATCGGCAATATTGCGGGCTTTGCCGCGCCCTATGTGACCGGTGTCGTCAAGGATGCGACCGGCCTTTATGAACTGCCGATGTTCATCGTCGGGGCGCTGATGCTGCTGTCGGCGCTGCTGGCTTTCTCGTTGAATGGTCGTGTGCGCGAGCCGGAATTGATCGCCTCCGGCAGCAAGGGCTGAAATCGCCCGGCCTTAGGAAGGGATGTGTTTCGATGGCGGTCGTAAAAGCGGCCGCCATTGTCTTTTCCTAAAGTGCTTTGTTCTCGAACAATTCCGGACGGAAAGCGGCATGCACTTTTCCTGGAATGGCTTTAGGCTGCCCGCAGCAGCATGCCGAAGAGATCGCGCGGATCGTCCGGATCGGCGATGATGTCGAGCTTCTGGAAATAGTCCGTGCCGGCCAGCTTTTCGCGGACGTAGCGCAGGGCGGAGAAATCCTCGATCGCGAAGCCGACGCTGTCGAACAGCGTGATCTGCCGGTCGCTGCTGCGGCCCTTGGCGCGACCGCTCACGACCTGCCAGAGTTCGGTGACCGGATAATCCGGGTCCATCTGCTGGATTTCGCCCTCGATGCGCGTCTGCGGCGGATATTCGACGAAGGTGTCGGAGCGCAGCAGGATATCGCGGTGAAGTTCCGTCTTGCCGGGGCAATCGCCGCCGATGGCGTTGATATGCACGCCGGCGCCGACCATGTTGTCGGTGAGGATCGTGGCATATTGCTTGTCGGCCGTGCAGGTCGTGATGATGTCGGCACCTTCGATGGCGGCCTGGGCCGAGGTGCAGGGTACGAGCTTCAAGCCGGTCTTTGCGAGATTGCGAACGGTCTTTTCCGTTGCTCTGGGATCAATGTCGTAAAGGCGGACTTCCTCGATACCGAGCACCGCCTTCATCGCCAGCGCCTGGAATTCGGCCTGCGCGCCATTGCCGATCAGGGTGAGGCACAGCGAATTGGCCGGCGCCAGATGCTTTGCCGCCATCGCCGAGGTTGCGGCCGTGCGCAGCGCCGTCAGCAGCGTCATTTCCGTCAGCAGCACGGGGTAGCCGGTCGAAACCTCAGCCAGCAGGCCGAAGGCGGTCACGGTCTGCAGGCCCTGCGCCATGTTCTTCGGATGGCCGTTCACATATTTGAAGCTGTAGACTGCCCCATCCGAAGTCGGCATCAGCTCGATGACGCCGTCATGCGAATGCGACGCGACGCGGGGCGTCTTGTCGAAGAGGTCCCAGCGGCGAAAATCCGCTTCGATGGCGTCCGTGAGTTCGATGAGCACGGTTTCGATGCCGACATGATGGACGAGCCGCATCATGTTCTCGACGCTGACGAAGGGAATGAAGGCTCTTTCCGATGGGAGCGGTGCGGACATTCTCGTATCCTCGATGGAAATCATTTTCCCATAGGGTACCAAGCGGATCGATTGACTGAAATCGCAAAACTGTGTCAGTTTTGGTATGGGTTTGCACAAATTGCCCATAATTTTTGACGGAATGAACAAAATCAGGGTCGCGTGATGACGCTCGCCAAATATATTCCCGATGATCTCGATCGGCGTATCATCGCTCATCTGCGCGCCGATGGCCGCGCTTCGCTCTCCAAACTCTCGGATGCCTTGGGTGTTGCGCGCGGCACCGTGCAGAACCGTTTGGACCGGCTGATGGATACGGGCACGCTGCTCGGCTTCACCGTAAGAGTTCGGGAAGACTATGAGGAGCAGACCGTGCATGCCGTCATGATGATCGAAGTCGTCGGAAAATCGACGACGCAGGTCATCCGCAAACTGCGCGGCCTTCCCGAAATTTATTCGTTGCATACGACCAACGGCAATTGGGACCTGGTCGCCAATATCCGCGCGACCAGTCTGTCCGACTTCGACCGCGTCTTGCGCGAGGTGCGGATGATCGATGGTGTTGCGAACAGCGAGACCAGCCTGTTGCTGAGCAGCCTGTGATGGGCGCCTTAAAGGTTGCCGCCCGTGAGTGGCCCGTCATGAACGGTGGGCGCGCAATATGCGCTTCCAGAGGGTGCCGCCGAGGAAGCGATTGAACAGGATGAAATAGGCGACGATAAGAACGAAAAGCAGCAGCGCCGGCGGGCCATCGAGCTGGAAGCCGTCCGCGGTTCTGCCACCAAAGATAGATGCAATAATGTAGCCGAAAACCAGAAAGGCGGTCAGGAAGTCGAAGACGGCGGCAAGCACGATGCGCCAGGTGGCTGGCTGCGCTGCGGGTTTTGTGTCGGACATTGTTGGACCCAATCCTATTCGCAAAAGACGTCGGCGGGAGCGCGCGGGCCGCTAGCCGACGGACCACATCACCGATACATCCAATGCGGCAGAGCTTTGTCAATCGCGCAGGCGGTCATAGCCGATGCGGCGAGCCGTTTTGTTTGTTCTCGGCGGAGATCGGCATCAGCCAGCGGAGCCCGAACGGAGGCGCAGGCAGGCCGTGCCGTACAGCTTGAAAACTCGCGGCTTGTTGTTATGATTTCGTATGGAACTTACTTTGCTCGCCCACGCCCTTGCCTGGACCGTGCTCGGTCTGATCATCGTGACCACGGTCGTCCCGGTCGGGACGAAGTACCCGTTCATGGCAATGGCGAGCATCGACAGCGTCATCCCGTTCGGCCTTTTGGGATTTCTGTTTGTCATGGCTTACCCCGAAGACCGCCGCATCATTGCTCTTGTGTGCATATTGGTCGCAGCTGCAAGCGAGTCACTCGCGCTCATCCTACCGCAGAAGTGCCTCAGGATCGAGCGCGCGATCTTGAAAGTGCTTGCCACGGTATCAGGTCTGCTTTTGGGCGCATTATTTATGGAGTGCATGCTGCAGGCATCGTAATTTGCTGACGGCATATCAGACCATTCGGCCCCTTTTGCATCCCTTGCGCTTTCTCAAAGCGAACGAATGTTCATATCTTCCATATACAACTATCGGTCCGATGGTTTGCCGCTTTGGCTCTCCAGCCGATAGCGATGTCCCGGGTAAACCAGCCGTGCCGTAGAGACGATGCCGCGCGCCGACCATGTGCGCCTCCAGATTGTCAGGCAGGGTTCGGTCTTCAGGATTGTCAGCAGCTTGCATTCCCAGGCTTGCGGCATGACGGCTTCGACGACATGTTCCGAGCCGCTCAGGGGGGCGACGGCTGAAAGATAGGCGTTCGGCGTCATGTCGGTGAAATCCTGCTGCAGATAGTCGGGCGCGGCGTCCGGATGGACATGCCGGTCCTCGATCTGCACCGGCACACCGTTCTCGCTGTGCACGATCAGCGAATGGAAAACAGGCGATCCGATGTCGAGTTCCAATGCGTCGGCAATGTCGGGCGATGCGGCCTCCTGGGCGAGCACGATCACCGTTGCCTGGTGGGAATGGCCGCGTTCGGCGATTTCCTCGGCGATGTTGCGGACCTCGAACAGGGCCGATGCGCCCTTGCGCTCGGCGACGAAGGAGCCGACGCCCTGGATGCGAACGAGCTCGCCTTCATTGGCCAGTTCGCGCAGCGCACGATTGGCCGTCATCTTGCTGACGCCAAGCTCGACCACCAATTCGTTTTCGGAGGGAACGCGATATTTGGGTGGCCACTCGCCACTATGAATGCGGTCGAGTATCATCTGCTTGACGCCGGCATAGAGGGGTGCGGCGTCATTTTCCGCCAGTTCGCGTTTCATCTCGCCGGAACGCTTCATTGCCTATTCCCTTTGCACCGAGTGAATCTGCCTCGAAAACAACTTTCCCACTTGCATATCATAAATTATCACATATGGTACCCTATACAACCTCGCAATCAATCCTAAAATTTAATTGGGAAAGCGGGCAAGCCGGCGAAGATCGGTAGGAAGTGCTGCAAGGCCTGTTTCAACCTCAGAGGAGCTCTACACAATGAAATTCAGCGCAATTCTCTTGTCAGGCGTCGTGGCTGCCGCCGCTTTCGCCGCGCCGGCCGTCGCCAAGGACTGGAAGACGGCAACGATCACCCTGGAAGGTGCCTACGCGCCGTGGAACATGACGAACGCCGACGGCACGCTCGGCGGCTTCGAACCGGAGCTTGCCAAGGTTCTGTGCGAGCGCGCCAAGATCGACTGCAAGCTCGTCGCTTCCGATTGGGACGGCATGATCCCGGCGCTGAACGCCGGCAAGTTCGACGTCATCATGGATGCCCTGTCGATCACCGACGAGCGCAAGCAGGTCATCGGCTTCACCATTCCTTATGCCGCGACGCCCGCTGCCTTCGCAACCGCCAAGGATAGCCCGCTTGCCAACGCTGCCGGCACCGGCACCACGATCAAGATGACCCCCGGCCAGACCGGCGTCAAGGAAATCGACGTGCTGAAGGAAGCCTTCAAGGGCAAGACCATCGGCATCCAGGCCGCAACCGTCTATGCCAAGTTCGTCTATGACAATTTCGGCTCGATCGCCACGATCCGCGAATACAAGACCGGCGCCGACCGCGACCTCGATCTGCAGAACGGCCGTATCGATCTCGGCTTCGACGACGCGGTCTATTTTGCGAACGCCTTTGCCAGTGCCAATGACTCGCTCGCCTTCACCGGTCCGGAAATTGCCGGCTCCATCTGGGGCGCGGGCGAAGGTCTCGGCATCCGTCAGGCTGATACCGATCTTGCAGATAAGTTCAACGTAGCGATCAAGTCGGCTCTTGCCGACGGCACCATCAAGACCCTGTCGATGAAGTGGTTCAAGGTCGACGTCAGCCCGGAATGATCGGCGCGGCCTTCGGGCTGTTGCTCTCGGTCTCCGGCTTTGCGGCCGGAGACCGTATGATATCCTGACGCCTGAAACTGCCACGGACAGGGATTGGATCTATGGCAAGCTTGCAATTGCTGGGCTTCGGCTCGAACGGATGGGGCGCGCTGCTGCTCGTGGCCGCATTGATGACGCTCGCCGTCACGGCGACGGCCCTGGCCATCGGAGCGGTGCTCGGCGCGATCGTCGCCTTCGCCAAGCTCTCCGGAAGCGTGGTGCTGAAGACGCTCGGCAATATCTACACGACGGTCTTCCGTGGTGTTCCCGAGCTGCTGATCATCTATCTAATCTATTTCGGTGGCTCGTCGGCTGTGACATCGATTGGCAAATGGCTTGGTTACGAGGGTTTTCTTGGCCTGCCGTCCTTTGCCGCAGGTGCTCTCGCCGTCGGTATCATTTCCGGCGCGTATCAGGCAGAGGTTTTCCGTGGCGCCTATCTCGCCATTTCCAAGGGCGAGCTTGAGGCCGCGTCTGCAATCGGCATGCATCGCGGCTTGCGCCTGCGCCGCATCATCATTCCGCAGGTCTTCCGCTTCGCCATTCCTGGCCTTGGCAATGTCTGGCAGCTCAGCCTCAAGGATTCCGCTTTGATCTCGGTGACGGGCCTGGCGGAATTGATGCGCACCAGCCAGGTGGCTGCCGGCTCTACCCGCCAGTATTTCCTCTTCTTCATCGCCGGCGGCATTCTCTATCTGATCCTGACCAGCCTGTCGGATCGCGTCTTCAACAGGGCGGAACGTCGCGCCAATCGCAGCATGCCGGCTGCGACCATCGGCCAGGCTTGAGGAGGAAGGCATGGACATCGATTTTCTTTCGAGCACGATGGTCACACTGCTGAAGGCAGTGCCGATGACTTTGCTGCTGTTCTTTCTGTCGATCCTCTGCGGCGGCATTCTGGCGCTCGTCATCGTCGCCATGCGCGTCAGCGGCAATCCGATCCTGTCGGGCTTTGCCAAGGGGTACATCTTTGTTTTCCGCGGCTCGCCGTTGCTGATCCAGATGTTCCTGATCTTCTACGGCCTGGCGCAATTCTCCATCATCCGCTACTCCTTCCTCTGGCCGTTCCTGCGCGAGCCCGTCGTCTGCGCAATTTTGTCGCTGGCACTCTGCACCGCCGGCTACTCGGCCGAGATCTTCCGCGGCGGCATTCGTGCCGTCTCGCCGAAAGAGATCGAAGCGGCGCGTTCGATTGGCATGTCCGGTTTCCTGCTCGTGCGCCGTATCATCGCGCCGATCGCCTTCCGGCATGCGCTGCCGGCCTATTCGACCGAGATCGTGCTGATGATGAAGTCGACGGCGCTTGCGAGCCTCGTCACGGTCTGGGAGGTCACGGGCGTTGCCCAGCGTCTGATCTCGCAGACCTACCGCACGATGGAAGTCTTCATCTGCGCCGCGATCATCTACCTCGTGCTGAATTTCGTCATTCTGCAGGCCATGGCCCTGCTGGAATATTCTCTGTCCCGCCATCGCCGCGCCATCCCGCCGGCGCTGAAGGCCTAAAGCTTACTGGAGCAGGCAAATCATGCCAGGTGTCACCCGACTTTCCGTCCGCAACATCCGCAAGAGCTTCGGTACCCATGAAGTCTTGCGCGGCATTTCCCTCGATGCTCAGGATGGCGATGTGATTTCGCTGCTCGGCGCTTCCGGCTCGGGCAAATCGACCTTCCTTCGCTGCATCAACCTCCTCGAGATTGCCACGGATGGCGAGATCTGGGTGGATGGCGAGCAGATCCGGATGATCCACAAGAATGGCAAAAGCTACCCGGCGAGCCACAAGCAGGTGGATCATATTCGCTCCGAACTCGGCATGGTGTTCCAGAGCTTCAATCTGTGGTCCCACATGACCATTCTGCAGAATGTGATCGAGGGGCCGGTTCATGTCCTGAAGCGTCCCCGCGCTGAATGCATTGCCGAGGCCGAAGTGCTGCTGGAAAAGGTCGGCATTGCCGACAAGCGCCACGCCTATCCCGCCCATCTCTCCGGTGGGCAGCAGCAGCGCGCGGCGATTGCCCGCGCGCTTGCCATGAAGCCGAAGCTCATGCTGTTCGACGAGCCGACCTCGGCGCTCGATCCCGAGCTTGTCGGCGAAGTGCTGCGTGTCATGCGCTCGCTTGCCGAAGAAGGCACGACGATGCTGGTCGTTACCCATGAAATGAGCTTCGCCCGCAATGTCTCCAACCGCGTCGTCTTCATGAAGGAAGGGCTCGTCGAAAGCACCGGCACGCCGGATGAGATGTTCGGCGGCGGCGCATCGCCTGCCTTCCGCCAGTTCATCGGCCATTTCGGAAACGGGCAATGACCGTCACTATCGACAAGCTATTGTCCTGGCGCGACGTTGCGCGCGTCGGTGGCGGCGAGCCGCTTTCCCTTTCCGATGCAGCCTGGGAGCGGGTTGCCAAGGCAAGCCGCATCGTCCAGCGCTTCGTCGAAACGGGCGTGCGCGCCTATGGCGTCAATACCGGTGTCGGTGCATTGTCTGATACGGTTGTTGATCGCGATTCCCAGAGCCGGCTCTCGCGCAACATCATCCTCAGCCATGCATGCGGCGTCGGCCCGCTTCTACCGGCGCGCGAGGTGCGCTCGATCATTGCAGCGCAGATTGCCAATTTTGCCCATGGCCATTCCGGCGTGCGGCCCGAAATTGTCAGGCATCTGGCTGCGTTTCTCGAACATGACTGCATTCCGGAAGTCCCGTCCAAAGGCTCCGCCGGCTATCTCACGCACAATGCCCATACCGCTCTCGTCCTGATCGGCGAGGGCAGGGCTGCCGTGAAGGGCAAGTCGATGAGCGGCGCCGAGGCGCTTGCGGCGATCGGTCTGCCTCCCCTGGTGCTCGGCGCCAAGGAGGGCTTGAGCCTCGTCAACGGCACGGCCTGCGCCACGGGACTGTCGGCGCTTGCCGTTTCCCGCGCCGAGCGTTTGCTCGATTGGGCCGATGCCATCGCCGCGCTGACGCTCGAAGCCGTAGGCTGCCAGATGGCGGCTTTCGATGAAAAGGTGCTTGCGTTACGCCCATCGGCCGGCATCGCCAAGGTCGGGCGCAGGCTTCGCAGCCGCTTGAATGGCAGCGGCCTCGTTGCTGCGGCTCTGGGGCGGCGGACGCAGGATGCGCTGAGTCTCCGGTCGGTGCCGCATGCCCATGGCGCGGCCTGGGATGTCTTCGAAGAGACCGCTCGTATCGTCGATCAGGAACTGGCTTCCGTCACGGACAATCCGGCTGTTTCCGGTACGCCGGAGCAGCCCGTCGTCTCCTCCGAAGCCCATGCTGTTGCACCTGCCCTTGGCCAAGCGGCTGATAGTCTCGCGATTGCGATCGCCCAAATTGCCGCGATGAGCGAGCGGCGGACGGATCGCCTCGTTAATCCGCTTGTCAGTGGTCTGCCGCCATTCCTCGTGAGCGATGCCGGCAGCCATTCCGGCTTCATGATTGCGCAATACACGGCGGCTGCACTCAGCAACGACAACAGGCGTCTGGCGGCACCCGCATCGCTCGACGGCGGCCTGACCTCCGGCCTGCAGGAGGATTTTCTGGCCCATCCGACAGCGGCGGCCAACAAGCTGCTCACGATCCTCGACAACGCGGAATACATCCTGGCGATCGAACTCATGGCCGCCGCACAGGCGCATGATTTCCTCGTTTCGAAGGGCAAGAGGGCGTCGGGAACGGAACATGTCCACGCAGCTGTCCGTTCGTGCGTGCCCGTTTATGGCGACGACCGTCCCTTGAATGCAGATATGGAAGCCTTGCGGGCCATGATCGCTACGGCCGCACCGCCGGCTGAAAGTGGAGCTGGAGCATAAAATGTCTGCGGAATTCGATGTAGTCGTCATCGGCCTCGGTGCGATGGGGAGCGCTGCCTTGTCTTTTGCTGCAGCGTGCGGCGCAAAGGCGATTGGCATCGAGGCCCATTTCCCGGCCCATGCGCTCAGTTCTTCGCATGGCGATAGCCGTCTGATCCGCCTCGGCTACTTTGAAGATCCGTCCTATGTTCCCCTGCTCAAGCGCGCCTATCAGAATTGGCGCTCGCTGGAGGCAAGGCTGCGCGCCGAGATCCTGACGGTGACTGGCGTTCTGCAGATCGGAGCGCCCGACAGCAAGATCGTCAGCGGCACACGCGCCTCCTGCGATATGCATGGATTGCCGCATGAGATACTCGATCGCGACGCCATGAAGCGGCGGTTTCCGGCGTTCGCGCTTGAGGAGGGCGAGGTCGGCCTGCTTGATCCGCAGGGCGGTTATGTGCGCCCGGAAGCGGCGATCATGGGCTATCTGAAGCTTGCGGCGGAAGATGGCGCGATCCTGCATTTCGGTGAGCGCGTTATTGCCGTCGAGCCAGAGGATAACGGCGTGACCGTCATTTCGACGACCGGACGATATCGCGCTAGAAAAGTGATCGTCGCAACCGGCGCCTGGATTGCCGAGCTGGTGCCGCAGTTGAAGGCGCACGCGCAGCCGATCCGGCAGGTGGTCGCCTGGTATCAGCCGAAAGATGGCTTCGTTGCCGAACCCCAGCGCATGCCTTGCTTCCTGCGGGATGAAGGAGCGGAAGGCTCCTATTTCGGCTTCCCGGCGATCGGCATCGATGGCGTGAAAATCGGCCGCCATGCGCATTTCCGCGAGGCGATCGACCCGAGAATGCCCAATCCGCCGGTCAATGATGCCGATACCGACCTGCTCGACAGTTTCGCCCGCAAGCGCTTGCCGAATGCCGCGTCATATCGCGTGCGGGCGACGACCTGCCGTTACACTATGCTGCCGAGCGAGGATTTTCTCATCGATCTTGTGCCCGGACAGCCGAATGTGGTGGTCTCGTCCGCCTGCTCCGGTCATGGCTTCAAGTTCACGAGCGTCGTCGGCGAGATTCTCGCCGATCTGGCGCTTCAAGGCGGCAGCGGGCTGCCGACCGCTCTCTTCTCCTTCGAAAAGCACTTTGGCGGCCAATTGGCTTAGCCGCCAATTTCGCAGATGGTCTAGCCGATCGTCATGCGTCGCAGGACATCCGATTTGAAATAGAAGTGCTGAACAAACGCTCCGAATATGTGCAGTACGACGACGATCCAAAGCAGCGTCTTGATCGGGCCGCCATGGACGAAGGCCGCCGTATCGATACCGAAATAGTAGGCTGCCATTCCCGATAGGGGCATTGCGAAGATCAGTGCATAGAGCAGGAAATGCGTGATGCTTGCGATGTAATGCAGAAATGCGGGCTGATTGTCCGGCAGCGCCGGGACATCGGACACCAACCTCAGGCCAAGGCGCACGATAGCCAGCAGCAGGATCGCGATGCCAGCATAGGCATGGATATTGGCGCTGGCGACATCGGCCGGTGTTGGCACCTGGCCATGCCGCACAAGACGCCGCCATGCGTTCATGCCATCGGGAAACAGGAGATTGAAAAAGATGAGAATGGCCATGAGCCAGTGAAGAATGCGTTGCGGAGCAGAGTAGGTCGATCTGGCAGGCATCGGGTCTCCTTAAATTGGAATTGTTCTAAAGGTAGAACATGATTCTAACGAGAACCTGAATACGAGCCTTGTCCAGCGTGCTTCGTTCGGCAGCTTCATATCTTGGCGCGTCCCTGGCGGCATCCTGAGGGCGCTCGCTTTCGCGCCCGGCTGGGGAAGCTGCCCCGGAAAGCCGTTAAGCTTCTTCGGGACTTTGGGTCTCCTCACGTCAGCTCAGCACGGCGCGCGGCTCAAGAAATGATTCCAGCCCGTAGACGCCGAATTCGCGGCCGATGCCGGATTGCTTGAAGCCGCCGAAGGGAGCCGCCGGTTCATGCGGCGCGCCATTGATGACGACGCGACCCGCATCGATGCGATCCGCCATCCGCTTTGCCCTGTCGATATCGGCGGAGAAGATGTAGGCCTGCAAGCCGTAGACGGTGTCGTTGGCGATTTCGAGGGCGTGTGCATCGTCGCGATAGGGGATAACGCACAGTACTGGTCCGAAGATCTCCTCGCGCGCGATCCGCATGTCGTTGCTGACGCCGGAGAAGACGGTCGGGCGGGCAAACCAGCCGCGGTCGAGGCCTTCGGGGCGTCCCTCGCCGCCGACGATCAGCCGGGCGCCTTCCTCCTGGCCGAGGCGGATATAGGACTGCACGCGCTCCCACTGCTTCCGGCTGACCATCGGGCCGATGCTGACGGTAGGATCGATCGCATCGCCGACCTTCAGCGCCGCAACGGCTTTTCCCAATTTGTCATGGATTTCGGCGAGACGGCTTTCCGGTGCTAGAATTCGGGTGCCGGCAATGCAGGCCTGGCCGCTATTGGCAAATCCGGCACCCAGCACTTGTGGGATGACGACATCGAGATCGGCATCGTCCAGAATGATGTTCGGGCTCTTGCCGCCAAGCTCGAGCGTCACGCGCTTCAGGGTCGCGGATGCGGCCTGTAGGATCGCCTGGCCCGTCGCTGTCGAGCCGGTGAAGCTGATCTTTGCGATATCGCGATGGGCGCTGAGGGCTGCACCGACCACATGGCCGTAGCCGTTGACGATGTTGAAGATGCCGTTCGGCAGGCCGGCCGCGTGTAGGCATTCGGTGAGGAGCTGCGTCTGGATGGCGCTCATCTCGGAAGGCTTGATGACCATGGTCGTGCCGGCGGCGATAGCTGTGGCAAGCTTGTTGCAGATGAAGCCGTAATTGCTGTTCCACGGTGTGATCGCAGCAGCGACGCCGGCGGGCCGCATCTCGATTTCTGCATGGCCTATGCGGCGACGAAACTCATACGTCTCGAGCGTCTTTGCCATTTGCAGAAAGCTGGTCGCGGCATGCGGCACCGAGAAGCCGATGAAGGGCGCCGGCGCACCATATTCCTCGCGCATGGCATCGGTGAGGTCCGAGACACGCGCCGCGACGGCTTCATGCAGGCTCTGCAGCATGGCGATGCGCTCGGCCTTTGAGCTTTTCGAGAGGCTGGCGAATGCCGCCTTTGCGGCCCGCACGGCGTCGTCGACATCCTGCTCGTTACCGAGGCGTACGGTGCCGATCTGCTCTTCGGTGGCTGGATTGAAAAGCGGAGCTTCTTCCTTGCCGTGCGGCTGAAGGAAGCGGCCGTTGATGTAGATGGTGTCTATTGTGCGCATCACGCGTCTCCTTTGTCTTCACGGGAGAGATAAGATGCGCTATCTGTTCGGTCTAGCAGGACAAATATGGACAGGCTGATAAGGAAAATCGCGCAATGAAGGCAAGCCTGGCGGAGCTCGAAGCGATCGCCGCCGTCGCCCGCCACGGCGGTTTTCGCGCGGCTGCGCGTGAGCTCGGCATGTCGTCGTCGGCGCTCAGCCATGCCGTTGCGACGCTGGAAGAGCGGATGTCCGTGCGAATTTTCAACAGGACGACGCGCAGTGTCACCCTGTCGGATGCCGGCGAGCGCTTCGTGGCGGAGGTGGCGCCGGCGCTGACGGCGATCGACAAGGCGATCGAAAATGCCGGCATGTCTTCGAGCGCGGTGTCGGGCACGCTGCGTCTCAACATGGCGCCCGGTGCGGCACGCATGCTTCTGGTGCCGCTCATCCTCGAATATGGCCGGCGCTATCCGAATGTCGAGGTCGACATCGTCACGGACAATGCACTGGTGGATGTCATTGGCAAAGGGTTCGATGCCGGGGTGCGTCTTGCCGAGATGATTCCGTCGGACATGGTGGCAATCCCCATCGTCCCGACGATACGCTCGCTTGTTGTCGGCTCGCCAACCTATTTCCGCGATCGACCGCGCCCGCGCGTGCCTGGCGATCTCCTGCAGCATCGCTGCATCCGTGCACGAATGGGAAGCGGCAAGATCTACCGCTGGGAATTCGAGCGGCGTGGGGAGGCGCTGCTGATCGATGCGCCGGGAAACCTCATTCTCGACGAGGGCGATCTGATGCTGAGCGCCGCGCTTGACGGCGCGGGGCTTGCCTATATCAGCCAGCCTTCCGCTGCCGATCACATTGCGAAAGGTAACCTGATCCCCGTGCTGGAGGATTGGACACCGCCTTATCCTGGTCTCAACCTCTACTTTGCCCAGCGCCGGCAGATGCCGGCAAGGCTACGCGCGCTGATCGATCTTATCCGCGAACAAAGCGCTTCCCGCGCGGTGGCGGCGAAAGATTAAGTTTTGGACATGTCCGGCGATAGAGCTTGAGTGGTGATGTATCGAGGGATAGCCATATCGCTCAAACCGCAATTGCACCGAAGGCAAGCGTGTCATGGACCAGAAGATCGAAGCCGTTCTCGAAGCCTATCATGAGCTTATCCGCGAGGAGCACAGCAAGCCGAGGGAGATGCCGCCGGGTGGCCGCGATGGCGGTCAGGATCGCCGGTTACGGGCGGTCGGGCCGGAGACGGGCCGCTTCATTAACATTCTGGCGAAGAGCCTGAAAGCGCCCACCATTCTCGAGCTCGGCACATCCTTCGGCTATTCCGGCATCTGGCTGGCGGAGGCCGCGCGCGCCAGCGGCGGCAAGCTCATTTCCATGGAGCTGCATGCCTACAAGACCGAGTTTGCGCGGGAGATGGCCGAAAAGGCGGGTCTGTCGGAGCATATCGATTTCCAGATCGGCGACGCCGTCGAGATGATCAAGGCGCTGCCTTCGGGTGTCGATTTCATTCTCGTCGACCTGTGGAAGGATTTGTACATTCCGTGCCTTGAAGCCTTCTATCCGAAGCTCAATCCGGGCGCGATCATCGTTGCCGATAACATGTTCATGCCCGGCAATGAGGACGTGAAGCGCTATGGTGAGGCAGTTCGTGCCAAGCCGGGCATCACCTCTGTCCTGTTGCCCGTCGGCTCCGGGATCGAAGTCAGCCGATACGATCCCGCATAGGGATCGGATGCCGGCGGCGGCCCATTCATGGGACCGCCGCCCACCAGAGTTTACTTGCCGGCGTCCTTGGCGGCCTTTTCGATGACGGCAGCCACCTTTTCCGGCTGCGAGGCGAAGACGGCATGGCTTGCCTTGATTTCGGTCACATCGCTGCCGGCACGCTTGGCCATGTCGCGCTCCAGCTCGGGATTGATGGAGCGGTCGTTGGTCGCAACGACCGTCCAGCTCTTCTTCACCTTCCAGGCGGGATCGCCGACCTTGGCAGTAAACGCGGCCTTCGACGCAAAGACCTGTGATTTCGCCAGGAAATTGGCCTCATCCTTCGGCAGGTCGCCGGCAAAGTCGGCGGCAAATGTCGCCGGATCGAGATAGAGATACTGGCCGTCCTTGGTTTCGCGAATGTTCATGCTTCCAACCGGCTTCGAGCTTGCGAGGCTGATCAGGCTTTCGCCCTTGTCCGGCTGAAACGCCGCGACATAGACGAGGCCGGCCACGTCGGGGCGATTGCCCACTTCGGTGATGACCATGCCGCCATAGCTGTGGCCGACGAGCAGGCTCGGGCCGTTCTGAAGGTCGAGCACGCGATTGGTGGCGGCGACATCGTCGGCAAGCGAGGTGATCGGCTCCTGTACGACCGTGACGTTGAAGCCGTCCTTTTCGAGGATATCGGCGGTCTTGCGCCATCCCGAACCGTCGGCGAGAGCGCCGTGGACGATGACGATATTCTTGACCTCGGATGCCTGGGCCGCGAATGCGATGGTGCTTGCGGCAAGGCCAAATGCGACGATGGAAAGAAAGCGGGTATTCATGAGTATGACTCCTGTCAGTTGCGGTTCATGCTTGGGGTGAAGAGGGCATTTCAGCCGAAGGTGAAGGCGTAGGCCTGCACCCCGGGATCGAGAAAACGGATATCGAAGTTGCGTGCCGAGACGTCACCCGATTGGCGGACCAGCTGGTAGAGCTTGGTGGCAGTCACGGTGCCGTTGCCGTCGGCGTCGATATCGGAACCGTGATCGGCGCCGGGTGGCTTTCCGTCGACGGTCACCTGAAAGCGGATCGGCTTCCCGTCTGTCGAAGGCCCGAGGACGAGGTGCAGGTCGCGGGCGCTGAAGCGATAGCTGATGCCGCCACCTGCCTTGTTGAGGGATGCCTGCTCAGACCCGACGGTCCAGGTGCCGGCCAGTCCCCATTGGTTGAGGCCGGGATTGGCAACGGAGTAGTCCGCCGTGGTGTCTGCCTTCAGGCCTTCGGGCGAGACGAAACCCGTCGCCTGGCTATAGCCGACATAGGTTTCGCCGGAGCGGATGTGGCCGAGGTCGGGACTTGCTTCCGCACCCTTTGCATCCGGAACGACCGGGCCGCTTTGCGCCATGTCGCTACCTGCTTCGCGCAGAAGGTCTTGGATCGCCTGTTCGGTCTGGCGATAATTGCCCTCGCCGAAGTGCTGGTAGCGGATCTGCCCCTTGGCATCGATCAGATAATGGGCAGGCCAGTAGTTGTTCTCGAAGGCGCGCCAGATGCGATAGTCGTTGTCGATTGCAACGGGGTAGCCGATCTTGAAGTCGGCGATCGCCTTCTTGACGTTGTCGACATTCTTCTCGAAGGCGAATTCCGGAGCATGGACGCCGATGACGACAAGGCCTCGATCCTTATACTTTTCCGCCCAGGCACGGACATAGGGAATTGTGCGGATGCAGTTGATGCAGGAATAGGTCCAGAAGTCGACGAGCACGACCTTGCCGCGAAGCTGAGCCGTTGTCAGCGGCTCAGAGTTCAGCCAGGTGACGGCGCCATCGAGCGAAGGCGCAGCACCTTCGACGGGAAGATCGCTGTGGAAGGGCCGTGCTGCATCGGTGGCAACCTTCATGGCGGTGTTGCTAGCGACTTCAGTGGCGGGCGTTTCAGTCTTGCTGTGCAGCCGCTCCAGCAGAGCCTGCTCGAAGGAACCGGTGCTGGCATAGGAAAGGCGAGCCAGCAGGCCGGTGTCGAGGCCAAGGGCGATGGCTGCAACGCCGGCGAGAACGGTAGCGCCGGCGAACTGGCGGATGCGCTCGCTGACGCCGAGGGATTGCTTCATGCGGGCAAAGATCTTACCGCCGGCAAGCAGCGCAACGGCAAGCGAGGTGGCGGCACCGGCGCCATAGGCCAGCAGCAGGAAGGTCGTCTGCAGATTGGCGCCCTTCAAAGCCGCACCCGTCAGGACAAGACCGAGGATCGGGCCGGCACAGGGCGCCCAGAGCAGGCCGGTTGCAATGCCGAGCACGAAGGAGCTTTTGACGCTTGACGTTGCGCCCTGCGCACCGGCGGCGTTCAGCAGGTTATTGCCGAGGTTGACAGCCGGGCGCGATAGGGCGCTGGCGATGCGCGGCGAGATCAGGCTAAGGCCGAAGAGGCCGAGCAGGACGATGGCAGCGAGGCGACCATATTCATTGGCGCGGATCGCCCAGGCGCCGCCGACCGAGGCAAGGGTTGCGACGAAAGCAAAGGTTAGCGCCATGCCCGCAAGCATGGGCAGCGTGCTTCTAACGAAGGGCTGTCCGGCGCGGGCAAAGACGAAGGGGAGGATGGGCAGGATGCATGGACTTAAGATCGTCAGCGCACCGCCGAGATAGGCAATGATGAGAAGCGTCATCGTCTTGTTCCTTTAGAAGCGATTGACCGGCTGCGAACGGCGGCGTGCCGTGCTCAGCAGTGACGCCATCTGCCGGTGGCGACGTATCTCGAATGTGTCTGATTGGATGCGAGAATGTACCGAAACGTCGATGTCTCCGGCTTCGATACATTGCGATACAAACTGATCGGCGCGACGCGATTTCGCCGCCGCTTCAGGCGCTGGCAGGCCTTGATCAATCAAAGGAAGTGGATTGTATCAGACTGTATCTTGGCGGCCGGAAGCTACACAGGCATTCAAAACGAGGCCATCGACGACACATCGGCGATACATGCGGCTGGCTTTCTTAAGCCCACGATCCAATGCACAGGAGAGATAGATGTCCGAGGAAATCAACCACACCCGCCGCCGCTTTTTTGGCATGGCCGCCATCGCCGTTGCAGCCGCCGAATTCGGCCTTCCGGCCATTGCTGGCGCTGCCGAGCAGAAGCCGTCCGCTTCGACCTTGTCAACCGTCAAGGCCGGCAGCCATACGTCCTTCGAAACGCTGAAGCAGATCAATGCCGGCGTGCTCAACGTCGGTTACGCCGAAGCCGGCCCGGCCAATGGCGCGGTCGTCCTGCTGCTGCACGGCTGGCCCTATGACATCTACAGTTTCGTTGATGTTGCACCGCTTTTGGCTGGTGCCGGCTATCGCGTCATCATCCCCTATCTTCGCGGCTATGGCAGCACCACCTTCCTGTCGAAGGACACGCCGCGCAACGGCCAGCAGGCAGCCCTTGCCGCCGACATGATCGCGCTTCTCGATGCGCTGAAGATCGAAAAGGCTGTCATTGCCGGTTACGATTGGGGCGGCCGCACCGCGGATATCATGGCGGCACTCTGGCCGGAACGCTGCAAGGCGCTGGTCTCGGTCAGCGGCTATCTCATCGGCAGCCAGGAAATCAACCGCAAGCCGCTGCCGCCGAAGGCCGAGCTTGCCTGGTGGTATCAGTTCTATTTCGCCACCGAACGCGGCCGCCTCGGCTATCAGGAAAACCGGCACGAATTCGCAAAGCTGATCTGGCACACCGCTTCGCCGCAATGGGCCTTCGATGACGCCACCTATGACCGTTCGGCGGCCGCTTTCGACAATCCCGACCATGTCGATATCGTCATCCACAATTATCGCTGGCGCCTCGGTCTCGTCGAAGGCGAGGCGAAGTTCGATGCCTATGAACAGAAGCTTGCTGCAGGACCGGTGATTTCGATCCCGACGATCACCATGGAGGGTGACGCCAACGGCGCACCGCATCCGGAACCGTCGGCCTATCGCGGCAAGTTCTCCGGCAAATACGAGCATCGCACCATCACCGGCGGCATCGGGCACAATCTGCCCCAGGAGGCACCGCAGGCTTTCGCCCAGGCTGTGATAGATGTTGATCGGTTCTAGTTCAGCGGTAGTGTTCGGAAGGGCGCCGGCGTAAGCTGGCGCCCTCTGCCGTTGGCGCCAAAAGGATGAATATTCGTAGCTTGATGCTTACGATGATGAGTGGGAAATCAAAATGGATCATGTCGACCATATCCTGATCGTGGATGACGATCGGGAAATCCGCGAACTGGTGTCGAGCTATCTCAAGAAGAATGGCCTGCGGGCGACGACGGCTGCCGACGGCCGGCAGATGCGCAGTTTCCTCGAGGCCAATTCGGTCGATCTGATCGTGCTCGACGTGATGATGCCGGGTGATGACGGCCTGGTGCTGTGTCGCGAGCTTCGCGCCGGAAAGCACAAGGCGACGCCTGTCCTGATGCTGACGGCCCGCGACGACGAAATGGACCGGATTCTCGGGCTCGAAATGGGTGCGGACGATTATCTGGCAAAGCCTTTTGCCGCCCGCGAGCTGCTTGCCCGCATCAAGGCGGTTCTCCGGCGCACCCGCATGCTGCCGCCCAACCTGCAGATCAGCGAAGCCGGCCAGATGCTGGTGTTCGGCGATTGGCGGCTGGATACGGTCGGCCGCCATCTGCTCGACAAGGACGGTACGGAGATCACGCTCAGCGGCGCCGAATATAGGCTGCTGCGCGTCTTCATCGACCATCCGCAGCGCGTGCTCAATCGCGACCAGTTGCTGAACCTGACGCAGGGGCGCGACGCGGATCTGTTCGACAGGTCGATCGACCTCCTTGTCAGCCGTCTGCGCCAGCGCCTGGGGGATGATGCGCGTGAGCCGATGTATATCAAGACGGTTCGGTCTGAGGGTTATGTCTTCTCCGTTCCGGTGGAAATTGCGGAGCTGCGCTCATGAGCATGCCAGGCCTCTCGGCACAGGCCCCGTGGTGGCCCAGCACCCTGCGTTCGCGCATTTTTCTGATCCTGCTTGCCGGGCTGGCGATCGCCTACGGCCTGTCCTTCAGCGTGCTTTATATCGAGCGCTATATGTCGGCAAAGGCCGTCATGCTCGGCACGTTGGAGAGCGATGTCGCGACCTCGATCGCCGTGCTCGATCGCCTGCCGGCGGATGAGCGGGCGAATTTCGTCGATTGGCTCAGCCGCGGCAATTACAATTTCGAGCTGGGCAACGGCCTGCCCGGCGTGCCCGATACCTCGGTCCGTGGCGGGGAAATCGCCGCCAAGATCGAGGATGCCATCGGCCATCGTTTTCCCATCCACATGGAATCGATACCAGGCCCGGTCATGCGCCTGCAGGCGCATCTCAATCTGAGCGACGGCAGTCCGGTGACGATCGACGTCACGCCGAAGGGAATCATGCCGATCGCGGCGTGGCTTCCCTATGTCTTCGTGGTGCAAATGCTGCTGATCGTACTGTGCACCTGGTTTGCCGTGCGGCAGGCGATCCGGCCGCTCGCCGAATTTGCCGCCGCCGCCGATGCCCTCGATCCGAACAGGAAAAGCCCGGCATTGAGCGATCGCGGACCGAGCGAGGTGGCGCACACCGCCAGGGCCTTCAACGCCATGCGTGACCGGATCGCGCATTATCTCGAGGAGCGCGTGCAGATTCTCGCCGCCATTTCGCATGATCTGCAGACGCCGATCACGCGCATGCGCCTGCGCGCCGACATTGCAGACGATTCGCCTGAGAAGACCAAGCTGCTGCAGGATCTCGGCGAGATCGAGCGCCTCGTGCAGGATGGGATAGCGTATGCGCGCAGCGCCCATGGCAATGGCGAGAAAAGCGCGCGCATCGACCTTGCCTCCTTCATCGAAAGCATAAGCTACGACTATCAGGACACGGGAAAATCCGTAGGGATTCTCGGCCTGATCCACGGGACCGCGACGACGAAGCCGCACGCCTTGCGTCGCATCCTCACCAACTTCATCGACAACGCCTTGAAATTCTCAGGCGCTGCGGAAATCGCCGTGGAGCGACGGGATACGGGACAAGTCGCGATCACCGTTCTGGATCGCGGGCCGGGCATTCCACAAGATCAGATCGAGGCGGCGATGCAGCCCTTCTTCCGGCTGGAGCAGTCGCGCAATCGCAACACCGGCGGCACCGGACTCGGGCTGGCGATTGCCCAGCAGCTTGCCCAGACGCTCGGCGGCTCCGTCAGGCTCTATAACCGCGAAGGCGGTGGCCTGGCGGCCGAAGTGGTCATTTCCTGATCGCTCGCGGAGAGGATTTTTAGGAAGTGGCTTCTGCTAGGTTGGACAGCGGCTAAATCCATCCAAACAGCCAGGCCAGCAGCATGATAATCGCTGCCAGTGCCAGCCAAAGCAGGATCCGGTCCCTGGATAGCCGCCTTGCATCCTCTCTGGAAATAACTCGATATGCCTCGGTCTGAATCTTCTCCGCATCTCCGTCGAGGTCACGCGTCTCGAAATGTTGTTTGGTCTCGTTTTGCCCCAAGTGCGTCTCCGACTTCGCCGTTCCTGTTTTCGGCCCCATTTGCGATCTTCAGGATCTTTGTAAGCCTTTGTATCCGGCCTGTCAGGGCCTACGTTTTGTAACACTTCCGGCGATTCTGGAAACATGCCGGATACGTCGATCCATCAAAAACAACTCCGTCAACAGACGTTGCCCCGCAAGACACAACAGAGCGGGCAACGCAACAAAGGAGTGTTCCATGACCAAGATCGACAAGGTTCTCTACACCGGCAAGACCCACACCATCGGCGGCCGCGACGGCTTCGCCCGCAGCGATGACAACCAGCTGGATGTCAAGCTTTCGCCTCCCGGCAGCGCCCATGCCGGCACCAATCCCGAGCAGCTCTTCGCAGCTGGCTGGTCGGCTTGCTTCATCGGCGCAATGGGCCTTGCCGCGGGTAAGCGCAAGATCAAGCTTCCCGCCGATCTCGCCGTCGATGCCGAAGTGGACCTCGGCACCACCGAAGGCGCCTATTTCCTGCAGGCGCGCCTCACCATCAGCATGCCCGGCATCGAGCTCGAGCTCGCCCGCACGCTGGTCGAGGAAGCCCACCAGACCTGCCCCTATTCGAAGGCGACTCGCGGCAACATCAATGTCGAGCTGAAGCTCGCCTGAGAATCACGCAAGCGCCAATATTGCGCGCTGCTCCGGAAGGTGCGGCGCGCAGAATCGTTAATTTTTATCACATCGAATTTCAGGCAAGGCAGATCATGCCTTGCAGCTGGAGGATCACATGAAGGCCATCATTCTTCTCCTTGCAGGAGCTGCGATTTTCGCCGCTCCATGCGTCTACGACCCCAGCTCCAACGAGCCTTCGGCGCTTGCGAGCGTCGCCGTTTTATGGGGCGGCTCGGGCCTGAATGGAGCCCCGTATTAACCAGTTGTTAACCATATGAGCGGTACACAGGATCAACGATTTATTCACATAGATGACCAAAGTGCTAACAGACGCTCGTTCGATCCGTATCAAGGGCCGCTCATTCCTTGCGGTCATGCTTTCGCCGGATCTTCCGCTGGACCAGTGGTTGACCAGGCTTGACGACCTTGCAGCCCGTTCGGCCGGCTTCTTTCTAGGCCGGCCGGTGGTACTCGACATCACCGACCTGCCGATCGACAAGGCGCAGCTCAAGGAGCTGATTGCTGAGCTTTCGGCCCGCAATGTCAGCATCATGGGCATCGAAGGCGGTCGCCCGTCGATGTCAGGACCCGGCATGCCGCCAATCCTGAAGGGCGGGCGTCCGGCTGCAGATTTCGAAGTCTCCGAGGCCGAGCCGGTCGTGGAGCGCCGCAACAGCGAGCCCAAGGCGCCGCCGCCGGAAGTTCGTGCCGTCACGCAGTCGCTGATCATCCGCGAGCCGGTGCGCTCCGGCCAGTCGGTGATCTTCCCCGAGGGTGACGTTACCGTCATCGGGTCGGTGGCCTCCGGTGCGGAAGTCATCGCCGGCGGCTCCGTGCACATCTATGGCGCCCTGCGCGGCCGCGCCATGGCAGGCTCGATCGGCAATGCCTCGGCGCGCATCTTTTGCCGCAAGCTCGAGGCCGAGCTGCTGGCGATCGATGGAATTTACAAGATGGCGGAAGACATATCACCCAGCCTGCGGGGACAACCTGTCCAGCTCTGGCTGGATAACGAAACGATCATGGCTGAAAAACTAATCTGAGCCGAAGCGGGCCAAAACAGGAGAGCGAGATGGGCAAGGTAATCGTCGTCACATCGGGCAAGGGCGGAGTTGGAAAAACAACTTCGACGGCCGCATTGGGGGCTGCTCTGGCACAGAGAAACGAGAAGGTCGTCGTGGTCGATTTCGACGTCGGCCTGCGCAACCTCGACCTGGTCATGGGCGCGGAACGCCGCGTCGTCTACGATCTGGTCAACGTCATCCACGGTGACGCCAAGCTGCCGCAGGCCCTGATCCGCGACAAGCGGCTGGAGACGCTCTTCCTGCTGCCGGCTTCGCAGACCCGCGACAAGGACAATCTGACGCCCGAGGGTGTCGAGCGCGTCATCAACGAGCTGAAGAACTATTTCGACTGGGTCATCTGCGACAGCCCGGCCGGCATCGAGCGCGGCGCGACCCTTGCCATGCGCCATGCCGACGTCGCCGTGGTCGTCACCAATCCGGAAGTCTCTTCGGTACGCGATTCCGATCGCATCATTGGCCTGCTCGACTCCAAGACGCTGAAGGCGGAACGCGGTGAGCGCATGGAAAAGCACCTGCTCTTGACCCGCTTCGATGCCGCCCGCGCCGAACGCGGCGACATGCTGAAGGTCGACGACGTGCTGGAGATCCTCTCCATCCCGCTGCTCGGCATCATCCCGGAAAGCACCGATGTTCTGCGCGCCTCGAATCTCGGTTCGCCGGTGACGCTTGCCGACGCGCGCTGCGCGCCGTCGCTCGCTTACTTTGAAGCCGCACGCCGTCTTGCCGGCGAGCAGGTGCCGATCACCATCCCCGGCGAGAAGCGGGGTATCTTCGGCAAGATCTTCGCAAGGAGGGCCGCATGAGCATTTTCGGACTGTTCCGCAAGCAGAGATCTGCACCGATGGCGCGCGAGCGCCTGCAGATCCTCCTTGCCCACGAGCGCGCCTCTGTAGGTTCGGATCTCGTATCCGTGCTGAGAGAGGAAATCCTCGCCGTCATCGCCAAGCATGTGCAGGTCGATCGCGACAAGGTGCAGGTCAAGATGGATCGCGACAAGGACGTCTCCATGCTGGAGATCGATGTCGAAATCCCGCGCGACGCGGCCTTGCAGGCCGCCTGACGAAAGGTCAGCGCCTGTAAAATGTGCGAATTCTGTCACATGGAACTCTCGTGTGACAGAATTGCTAAAATTTTCGCATCTGGCTCTTGCAAAGGGCCTGATTCGCGATTATCTGCACGCCATCACCTGTATCGATGGCCTGCCGTGCTGACATTTCTGTGTCGAGCCGGTGTTCGCTGTCCGGGTCAATAAGCAAGGGCGCTCCCCAGCAATGGGTGGAGCGCCCTTTGCTTTTGTAGCGATCGTGGCGCTTTTCTTGTCCGGAGCGATATGCCAGTTTGCTGCAATCATGCGGGAGGCGGCAGGCTTGGGCAAATTGAATTCTCAAGGGAATATAGCGTTCAGGTGGCTGCTTGCCAGCATCTTCCTTGCCCTTAGCGCCATTGCTGCTCCGGCTGCCGACAAGACGATCTATCTGACATTCGACGATGGTCCGTTGCCGGGGACGCAGAATGTTCTCTCCGTGCTGGCCGAGGAGAATGTGCCTGCGGCCATGTTCATGGTCGGCCTACATGTGGAAACAATCCCCGCCGGCCGCGACCTGTTGGCTGAAGCCAGGGCGATGTCGCTGGTGACGGTCGGCAATCACAGCTACAGCCATGCCAATAATCGCTACAGGCGGTACTATTCCAATACCCAGGCCGTTGTCGCCGATATGCTTCATGCCAATGAAGTGCTCGGCCTGACGCCGATCGTGAATGCGCGACTGCCGGGCAGGGATGTCTTCCGGCTCCCGACCGTTTCGAGGGAGGATCTATCTATCAACGTCGCTCAATGGGAGCGCGAATGGCTGGACTACGAGCTTGTCGCTGAAGCCGGGTTCTATCTCTACGGCTGGGATTTCGAATGGGTGCATAGCGACGATGGCAAGCCGGTCCAATCGGTGGACCATCTGGTCAACGAGATCGACCACCTTTTTCAGTATGGCCGTTTCACGCAACGCGGAAAGATGATCCTGCTGATGCATGACCAGATGTTTCAGGACCAGTTCAACGGCCGCGAAAACCTGCAATCCCTCATTCGCAAGCTGAAGGAGCGCGGCTATGCTTTTGGCGACATCAAGAGCTACGCTTCGTCGAGTCCCTGATCCGAATTCCGCCTAAGCCCGCCGTGCTGTGGCCCCGGCAGCAAAAGTCAGGATGAAGTCGTCGAGCTCCTGTTCCAGGCTTTCGATCGGCAGACCGACGAATCTCCCTTCGATGCTGATGCTGACGACGCCATGCACGGCACCAAACAGGGTTCTCGCGCGGATGGCGCGTGCCGTCTCCGACATGTTCGGCTGCAACTCCGCGAGCGGCTCGGCAATGACGCCCATCAGGAACATATGCTCTTCCAGATGCCATTCCGGGCTGGGGCGGTCATCCGGAGGCCGATGGTCGAACAGCGCCTTCCATAGATTGCGATGGGTGACCGCAAAGCGCAGATAACCACGCGCGAGATTGCGCAACCGGTCCGTCGGTGTGTGATCCTTGACTTCCGCCAGCGTCAGCGACGCTTCCAGCACCTTCAGCGTCGCCGAGTTGACGTGAATGACAAGATCATCGAGATCGGCAAAGACGGTATAGAGACCGCCAAGGGCACAGCCGACATCCTGTGTGACGTCGCGCGCCCTGAGGTTTGAGAGCCCGTCGGCTGCGATGCGATTGCGCGCTGCGTCGATCAGCCTGAGCTTCAGGTCCTCGCGCCTTTCCAGGGTTTTTCTCGCCATTAACTATTCCAATCCGATTTTTTGAACATCGTTCAAAATTTTTCTTGAACGATGTTCACGGTTCTGGCATACATCGTTTTGTGAACATCGTTCATAAACGGGAGACGACAAATGTTCAATTCAATTCTGACGCTCATTCGCGGTCGGGCCTTCGATGCGGAGCAGGCGTTCATCGATCGGAATGCCGTGCCTCTGCTGGCGCAGCAGATTCGCGAGGCGGCCAGCGCCATTCAGTCGGCGCGGCGGGCAGTGGCGATTGCCATCGCGCAGAATGAGCAGGAAAAGAGCCGCCACGCAGCGATCGTCGGCCGCATCGCGGATCTGGAAACGCGCGCCGTTGCCGCCCTGCAGAAGGGTAGCGACGCACTTGCGCGGGAGGCGGCCGAGGCGATCGCCCAGCTAGAAGCCGAGCGGGATGCTTCCGAGAAGGCTCAGGCGCAATTCGCTCAGACGGTCAGCAAGCTCAAGGCAACCGTGCATGCATCGGAAGCGCGCCTGCAGCAATTGCAGCGCGGCGAACGCCTGGCGCGCGCCACCGAGCAGACACAGAAGCTCAACGCCGCCTGCGACGACAATTCCGGCCTTGCGACGCTTGATGACGCCGAGGAAACGCTTGCCCGCCTTCAGGCCTATCAGAGCCGCTGCGAGATCGCAGCTTCGGCCATGAAGGAAATGGACGCGGCAAGCCGGCAGACGGCCATCATCGAAAAGCTTGCCAATGCCGGCTTCGGCGCACCGCTTGGCCCTTCGGCCGACGACGTGCTTGCCCGACTGCGCGAGCGCATGAATTCAGCAGCCTGAAACCGAATACATCGAATACATTTGAGAGGATACGATCATGAACGACAGCTTCCAGAAGCATTCCCAGGCTTGGGTCAGCTTTTCCTATATCTCTTTTGCCGCCGCCGCATTTATGCTCCTGGTTGGCCTTTACATGATGCCGATCGATCTCTGGGGCAAAGGCTATCTCGCCATGGGCATCCTGATGCTGGTGCAGACGGCGGTCAACGTCACCAAGACGATCCGCGACAACGCCGAGGCCGACAGGTTGATCCGCAAGGTAGAGGATGCTCGCACGGAAAAGCTGCTGGTTAAGTTCAATCGCGACGATCAGGACTAATCTTTATTAACGGTGCCACAGGGTTGTATCCGCATTCAACCTTTGCGTAACAACTCTGTGGCGTCCTATTGGCCGAACGAGGGATACGCCATGCAAACGCACCTGATGAGATCGAGGAAATTCGCGCCGCTGTTCTGGACGCAGTTCCTCACCGCCTTCAACGATAATTTCCTCAAGCAGACTCTGGTTTTCGTCATTCTCGCGCAGATGGCGACGGAGGGTGCGGCGCTGGTAACGCTTGCCGGCGGCATTTTCATCGTGCCGTTCCTGCTCTTGTCGGCGATTGCCGGCGAGCTTGCCGACAAATACGACAAGGCCAAGATGGCCGAGCTTCTGAAACGCTGCGAGCTTGGCGTCGCGGCAATCTCGGTCGTCGGCATCGCTTTCTCCTCCATCTGGATCCTGATGCTTGCCCTTTTCGGCTTTGGCGTCATCTCCTCGCTCTTCGGGCCGATCAAATACGGCATCCTGCCGGATCATCTCGCAAATCGGGATCTGCCCAAGGCCAATGCCTGGATCGAGGGCGGTACCTTCATCGCCATTCTCACCGGCACCATGGTTGCCGCGGTCGCCTTCCGCGAGGGCGAGAACGTCTGGATCTTCGGGCCGATGATGATGGGGCTCTCCATTCTCTGCTGGTTTTCCGCCCGCCTGATCCCGGCGACCGGTTCCAAGGCGCCGGATCTCGTCGTTGACAAGAATGTCGCCCGCTCCAGCTACAGGCTCGTCAACGAGCTTCGTGCCGACAGCCGCATCTGGCGGGCATCGCTGATGAACTGCTGGTTCTGGTTCGTCGGTGCCTTCATCATGTCGATGCTGCCGGTCATGGTCACGGATATTCTCGGCGGCTCGGAAATCGTCGTTCCTGCCTATCTTGCGATCTTCGCCATCTCCGTCGCCATCGGTTCGGCCATTGCCGGCTGGATGGCTGCCGGTCGCATCGTGCTCTTGCCGGCACCGATCGGCATGCTGATCGTCGCGCTCTTCGGCCTCGATCTCGGCTGGAATCTCTGGGGCCTGCAGTCGACCAGCCACGCCGAAACCATCCTTGCCTTCTTCGCCGGGCCGAAGACGATCCGTGTCGCCATCGATCTCGCCGGCATGGCGATCGGCGGTGCCTTCCTGGCGGTCCCGACCTTCTCGGCCATGCAGAGCTGGGCCAATGAGGATCGTCGTGCCCGCGTCATCGGTGCCTCGAATGTGCTCTCCGCTCTTTTCATCGCCGTGGGCCTGGCGCTTGTGGCGGTGCTTCAGGCCGTGGGTCTGTCGATCCCGGTCATCATTCTCAGCATCTCCGTCCTCAACGTGGCGATCGCCTGGCTCATGCTGAAGATGCTGCCGACCAATGCCTTCCGCGATCTCATCTCCATCATCTTCCGCGCCTTCATGCGGCTGGAAGTGGAAGGTCTGGAAAACATCCGCAAGGCAGGCCCCGCGCCGATCATCGCGCTCAACCATGTGAGCCTGCTGGACGGCGCTCTGGCGCTTGCCATCACCGAGGAAGAGCCCGTCTTTGCGATCGACACTGCATTCGCTAGGAAATGGTGGGTGCGGCCGCTTTTGAAGATGTGCAAGTTCCTGCCGCTCGACCCGACCAAGCCGATGGCAACGCGCTCGCTGATCAAGGTCATCCAGGATGGCAGCCCGGTCGGCATCTTTCCCGAGGGGCGCCTGACCGTCACCGGCACGCTGATGAAGGTCTATGACGGTGCCGCCATGGTTGCCGACAAGACCGGTGCCATGATTGTGCCCGTCCGCATCGACGGTCTGGAAAAGAGCTATGCCTCCTATTTGACGTCGAGCCATGTTCGCCGCCGTCTCTTCCCCAAGGTCAAGGTGACGATCCTCGAGCCGGTCAAGCTCGACGTTCCCGCAGAACTCAAGGGCAGGAAGCGCCGTATCGCCGCCGGCGCCGCCCTTTATCAGATCATGTCGACGCTGATGTTCCGCACCGCCGATACGAACAATACCGTGCTTGGCCGCGTCATCGAAAGCGCCCATGAATATGGCGGCAAGAAGCTCGCCGTCGAGGATCCGTTGTCCGGCAAGCTCTCCTATGCCAAGCTTCTGACCGGTGCTGCGGTGCTGGGTGCGAAGTTCAAGAAGATGTTCCCAAACGAGAAGACGCTCGGCGTCATGCTGCCGAACGCCAACGGTACGGCTGCGACCGTGCTCGGCGTCATGTCGGCAGGCAAGGTTCCGGCCATGCTGAACTTCACGGCCGGTGCGGCCAATATCCTGTCCGCTTGCCGGACAGCGGAGGTCAAGCATGTGCTCTGCTCTCGCGCCTTCATCACGCAGGCCAAGCTCGGCCCGGTGGTCGACGAACTTGAAAAGCAGGTGACGTTCGTCTGGCTGGATGATCTGCGCACTGAGGTCACTTTCCTCAACAAGATCGTCGGCCTCCTGCGCAAGTACCGGCCGCTGGTCAAACGCAGCGCCGACGATCCGGCCGTCATCCTCTTCACCTCCGGTTCGGAAGGGGCGCCGAAGGGCGTGGTGCTGACGCACCGTAACATCCTCTCGAATGCTGCCCAGGCCGCCTCGCGCATCGACTTCCACCCGGGCGACAAGGTATTCAACGTCCTGCCGATGTTCCACTCCTTCGGCCTGACGGCGGGCACGATCCTGCCGCTGGTCTCGGGCGTGCCGGTATTCTTCTATCCGTCGCCGCTGCACTATCGCATCGTGCCGGAGTTGATCTATGTCTCCAACGCCACCATCGTCTTCGGCACGGATACGTTCCTGAACGGCTATGCCCGCACAGCCCATCCTTATGACTTGCGGTCGATCCGCTATATCTTCTCCGGCGCCGAACCGGTGAAGGCATCGACCCGCGAGGTCTATATGGAGAAGTTCGGCCTGCGTATCCTGGAGGGCTATGGCGTGACCGAGGCTGCCCCGGTGATCTCGCTCAACACGCCGATGTATAACCGCACCGGAACGGTCGGCAAGATCATGCCGGGCATGGAATGGAAGCTCGAACCGGTTCCTGGCATCGACGAGGGCGGCCGCCTTCTGATCCGCGGCGCCAATGTGATGGCCGGCTACCTGCGCGCCGACAATCCCGGCGTTCTCGAGCCGCTGCCGGACGGCTGGCACGATACCGGCGACATCGTCACCATCGACGAGGATGGTTTCGTCAAGATCCGCGGCCGAGCCAAGCGCTTCGCCAAGATCGGCGGCGAGATGATCTCGCTTGCTGCGGTGGAAACCCTTGCCGCACAGCTCTGGCCGGGCGCGTTGAGCGTCGTTTCAGCCGTGCCTGACGCCAAGAAGGGCGAACGCCTCGTGCTCCTGACCGATGCGCCGGATGCGACCCGAAGCGATTTCCTCGCATTCGCCAAATCGAAGGGCGCCACCGAAATGATGGTTCCCGCCGAAGTGACCGTCGGCAAGGTGCCGGTTCTCGGCTCCGGCAAGGTCGATTTCGTGACGGCGCGAGCCATGGCTTTGGAAGCTCAGGCGCAGTCACAGGCGGCGTAAGCTACCGATCTTGAAACAGTAGAGCGGCCGATGGTTTCAGCCTTCGGCCGTTTTTTGTTGTTGCCGTCAATTCATAGTGGGGTGCACCAATTCCGCTTCAAGCGGCAATTGGAAGGATGATCAGAAACGCAGTGCCGTCCTTGCTGCTCTCTAGCAACTCGATATTGCCGCCATGCGAGGCGAGCATCGCGCGGACGATGCCGAGCCCCATGCCCGTGCCGCCATCCTCGCGCCGCGTCGAGAAGAAGGGTTCGAAGATGCGTTCGCGGTTCCCGTCGGCAATTCCGCGACCATTGTCGCGAATTTGGATCGTCATCCTTCGCCCCTCGTCGCTTGCCTTGATCGCAAGGGTCGTGGCGCCGTTTTGAAACGCGTTCTCTGCCAGATTGGCAAAGATGATGCCGGCGGCCTCGCCAGGGAGCGCCAGCATCTCGTCGGCACCTCCCTCACTGATGACGGAGAGTTGGCGAAATTGCATTCCGAGCTGGGCAACGATATCGCGAAGGCTGCTTGTACCCTGCTCGGACGGTAGTTCGGCTTTCGCCAGCTCCCGCAGCCGGGACAACAGCCTGTCCAGCCGTTCAGTATCGGCGATGATGTTTTCGAGGAAGCGGTTGCGCTGCTCCCCGCTCATCGGATTGCTGTCGTCATCGTCGCGCAGCAGTTCCGCTGCACCCTTGATGGAGGTTAGCGGCGATTTCAGCTCGTGCGAAACATGGGTGGCGAAGGAGCGGACGTAGTCGGAATGGTCGACCAGCTTGCCGGCGAGATCGAGAAAGCTCTGTGAAAGGGTTGCGACCTCGCGCGTGCCGTAGATTTCGAGCGGCCGGATTGCGGATCGTCCGCCGCGGGCGATCTCGTCCGTGCGCACGATCAATGCGTTGATCGGCACCGTCAGCGTGCGCGTCAGCACATAGGCGACGACCAAGGTCAGGATCAGAACGGCGGCGAGGGTGGCAATCTCGGCCGGCGCCATCGCGCCTGAGGCGGCGCGCACGACGCGAAACCAGATGATCGTGAGCATCGGCAGCAGCATCACGGTCAGAAGTACGGCGTAGACGATGAGGGCGAGCGGCGGCCGCCATTTCGACTTCACCCGCGGCGCACGCATCAGACGCTTCCTTCCGCTGGTGATGTCAGCTTGAAGCCGATCCCATGCACCGTGGCGATGATGCCCTTGCCGCCGGCGGCCGAAAGCTTGGCGCGGAGATTGCGGATATGGCTGTCTATGGTGCGGTCGGCGACCTGCATGTCAGCGCCATAGGCCGCCTCCATCAGTTGATCACGGCTGAAAACGATCTCGGGGCGCGACAGCAGCGTATCGAGGATCGAGAATTCAAGCGCCGTCAAAGTGAGCGGCACATCGGCGAGACTGGCGGTGCGGCCACCGCGATTGAGCCGCAGCGATCCCACGGACACGGGGCCATTGGTCGCATCCGGCTCCGAGCCATGACCGCTGCGCTTCAAGATGGTCCGGACCCGGGCAACCAGCTCGCGCGGGCTGAAGGGTTTGGTGACATAATCGTCGCCGCCGATTTCCAAGCCCAAAATCCTGTCGATTTCCTCGTCGCGCGCCGAGAGAAATAGGATCGGAAGGTTCGATGTCTTGCGAATGCGGCGGCAGACCTCCAGCCCATCCATGTCAGGCATACCGACGTCGAGAACGATCAGATCGAGACCGCCCTTGTGAAAGGCCATCATGGCCTCGGTGCCGTTGCGTGCAGTCGTCGTCTTCATGCCGGCGCGATCAAGCGCGAAGCAGATCACGTCGCGAATATTCGGTTCATCGTCGGCGACGAGGATACGCTGGGCCATGCTATAAGGGTCCTGGTTCACCCGTTCGTTTTCTTCGTTTCCGCCTGATCTTGCAAGAGTTGCGTCTGCTTGAGGTAGTCGTCGAGGCGGGCGTCGCGATATGTCCAGCTTCGCCAGTCGCGCGAGCGGCCGAGATGCTGCCTTAGTAGTGTTTCGCGCACCCTGCGAGCATCCATGTCGGCAGGCAGCGATGCCAGGTAGGTATCGAGCGCCGGAATGGCGGCAGGACCAAGCGTCGAGAGATAATCGAGATCAAGCACGACGCCTTCGCCCGATATCTCGCGGCTATGGGTGACATTGAAGCGGGCGATGAGGGCGGGAATATCGGCGAGTGCGGTGGCGTCGAGCGTGAGAACCAGCATCGCAGAGCTTAACGCGATCAGCCACTCGTTAGAGCGGCGAAGCAGGATGCGCAGGAGAATGAGGAAGAGACCGACAGCAACAAGCCCCATCCAGATGCCGGCGGCAACACGCAGTTCCGTCAGCGAATAGGTTTCGACATAGAGATCGAGCCGCAGAATGGAGGAAAGGCAGAGCAGAATGTTCTGCGCGATCCAGAGATGCACCAGGCCGCGAAGCAGGGGACTTCTGTCGCCCGGACCGCCCCGCCGCATGGCGGCAAGCACGAAGATGGCAGCGAGGATTGCGGTGAGCATCAGCGGATAGGCGCCGCGATGGGCATATTCGGCATGGCTCATGCCATCGGGCAGGCTGGCGCCGCCCCAGAGATAGGCGAGATCGAGCAGCGTCTGCACGGCAAACAGCGCATTGAAGACGATGAGCGAACGCAGCAACGCACTATGGCCGAACAGCACGTCTTCGGCTCCGATGACGATATCAGGGACATCGCGTCGGCGAGGGCGGCGGCGCATGAGGCATGGACGAAGCAGCAGGGACAGGAAGGCTGCAACGGCAAGCCAGAAGCCGATGCGCCATATGCTCAACAGTTGCAGCGGGAAGGTAAGGTCGATGCTGCGAAGCGTCTTGTCGATCAGCGGATTGGCGGCGGCGAAGAGGGCAAGAAAGCCGGCGGCAAAAATCAGTGGCATGATCCAGTCGCGAAGGTGATGCCGGACGCCGCGCGGCGACGGCTTCTGCAGGCGCTGCAGCCAACGATAGCTCGCGCTGCGGAAAGGCCGCGCCGGCACGTCCAGAAGGAAGCGGAGCAGCACGAGCGGCAGGCGGGGCCATTGCAAGGGGATCAATCCGCCGGCGCCGAGCGAGATCAGGCAAAGGCTGAGAAGGCTGATTGCGATGCCCATCCAGGAGGTGGTCTCGGCAAGCGGCATGGACGCGACAAGGCCGAGGGCGACAAGCGCCGCGATTTTTGGAATGGATTGCCTTTTCCTCGAGGAGATCAGCAGACCGGCGGCAACGGTATCGGTGAAGATAAACAGATTGAGGCCGGGCTGCCTGTCGAAAAGCAGAAGGTCGGCCAAGGCGAGAAGGGCAATGAATGTGAGGAATTTGCGATGGGATTTGTTTGTGGAGTTTGAGGGAAGGGCTGCTGCATCGGACAGGCTCATCGGCATCGGCTCCGTGCGAGATGTTCGGCGAAGGATATGATCTTGGCTCCTTGAGCGGGCGGATCGGCTTGAGGGTGACGATCGTCCTTGAGCCACCAGCCTTCCTTGAGAAGGCTGCGTGGCAAGCGGGCGGGCGGTGCTGTGATTGTCTCGGGCGTGTTGTTCATGGCGCGACGATGGCGCCCGTCTTTGCAGAATCTGTGCAGAAGCCGAGGAGCTATTCAGGAAAATGGGTTAGGTTGGAAAGTTCAAATCATCGCACTTGTATGAGATCTGAACAACAATTGCCGGGCGCAAGGCTAATCTTGGCAGGATAAATTTTAGCGTTGCGTGAAAGATGTCTCAAAATGGGGCAGTCACTTGTGGAACTTAAGCATGTGTTTCCCAGCTTCCAGTCAGCCTATGGATTGCCGGTCTGAAAATCGATTTGTTGGCGCGGCTGTCGTACTCACCCCTGACGACAGCCGGGAATCTCGGAAGCGGCCGTTCGGTCGCAACCGGGGTTCTCGTCAGAAGATCGCGACGCCCACAGCTCTCCGCGCCGCGCGATGCAGACGGGGGTTCGTGCCTGTGCGCCTGGATTAAGCTTTCCACGCCGCATATTCTCGCTTGATCCCGTGGCTGGATGTCATAATTGAGGGCCCGGCAAGGCATGTACTTTAGGAGTGTCTGAAAAGGGCGCAGAGGACGGCAGATGAGAATTACCACAATTACGAATTGGGCCTACGGCATCACCGTGGTCCTGACCGTGCTGTCCGCTGTGGCGTTCATTCTCTCTGCCCGAAGCGCGACGCAGGAACGACAGGCCGTCGAACAGCATCTACTGTTGAACAGCATGGGCGAGGAGCTTGCACTCGGCGCCGAAGAGACGACCGACGAAGCTCGTCTCTATGTCATGCGCGGCGAGGAGAGGCATCTGGATGCCTTTACCGTCGACGAAGGTGAAGAGCGCCGCCGCGACACCGCTATCGACAACCTGCGCGGCCTTGGCCTTCCCGATGCCGAGCTTCAGGTCGTCGAAGAGGTGGCAGTCAATGCGCAGGCGCTCGATAAGGTGGAGGCGGCGGCGGTTGCCGCCTATACCGGCGGCAATCAGACCGGTGCGCGCGACACGTTGTTCGGCCCTGAACACGAGCGCGTCCAGGCGGCACTGCTCAACAGTGTCAATCAGTTTCGCGCCCTGGCGACGGCCCGCACCGAGGCGGCCTTCCGTTCCGCGCAGGCACGCAGCGATCTCTGGGCCGATATCGCGAAAGTGATGCTGGCGTTGACTGCGGTCATATTCCTCGGCGTGCTCTATTTCATACTGCGGCGCCGGGTGGCGCTGCCGCTAGTGCGCATGACAGGGATCGTCAACCGGCTGGCGAAACAGGACTATGCCGTCGAAGTGCCGACCGACCGCCGCCGTGACGAGATCGGCGAAATGAACGATGCCATACAGATCTTCCGCGAGAACGGTCTGGAGCGAAACCGTCTCGACGCCGAGCGCAAGCGCGATCTGGAGACCAAGGATCTCATCCTGCAGATGATGCATCGCCTCCAGGCCTGCTATGCCCAGAACGAGCTAGCCGAAGTCGTCGCGCTCTTCGTGCCGCAGATCTTTCCCGGCGTTGCGGGATGTCTCTACACGATGAATGAAAGCAGGACGACGCTGAGCGAAGTCAGCCGGTGGCTGGAGCCAGAACATACCGAGCCGTCCTTTGCCGCTTCCGCCTGCTGGGGCCTGCGCCGTGGCCGCCCGCATGTCAGCCATGTGGCGGATACCGATATTCCCTGTCAGCATCTGGATCACTCCGGCGTGCCGGGTCTTTGCGTCCCCCTGACCGCGCTCGGCGAAGCGATCGGCCTGCTTTATTTCGAGGACCGCACGAAGGATGCGACGGCCGCCGATGCGCCGCGGCTCTATCTGGAACTGATCGCCGAGAATATCGGCCTTGCCATCGCGAACCTGCAGCTGCGCGACCGGTTGATCAATCTCGCCGTGCGCGACGCGCTGACAGGCCTGCTCAACAGGCGCTCTCTGGACGAAGCGCTCAATAATCTTCACAGGGATCAATCCGCCCGCACGGTCATCTGCATGATGATCGACATCGATCACTTCAAGCGTTTCAACGACGAATTCGGCCATGATGCCGGCGACGAGGTGCTGCGACACGTCGGGCAGATCGTTGCCGACACGGTTGGCGAGGTCGGTACGGTCTACCGCTTCGGCGGGGAGGAGTTGACGGTCATCGCCACGGATATGACCGACAACGAAGGTTTTGCGCTTGCCGAGAGGCTACGCACGAGCGTGTTCGGCACGCCCTTTTCTTATCGGGCGCGGATTGTCGGCCCGCTTTCCGTCTCCGTCGGCATTGCCTCTTCCCCGGTTTCGGGGCCGACCACGACGCTGATCAACCGTGCCGACGGCGCTTTGCTGAAAGCAAAGCTGAATGGCCGCAACAGGACGGTGGCGGCGTTTGTCGTGGAGGCGGACGGTGAATTGCGGGTAGAACGGGGCTGATTTCGACGGACGACAGCAGCGGCGAAATGTGGTGCGATCGCCTTGCTGAATACATGCTTGGATTGTAGCCTGAACTGAAAGTCGCATAACGGAGGAAGGCGATTTCATGGCCCTGACGCAGAGCAATTCAACTTCGTCACCTGACTGCGAAACCTTGCAGGCCATGGGCTTTGATCCTGGGCTCCGTCGCAAGTTCGAAGCCGGTATCGAATCCGGCCTGCTGCGCGATCTGCATGTCGTGCTTGCCGCTCGTTCCGGGCGTGTATGTCTGGAATATTATGCCGTTGGTTCCGACGAAAATTGGGGAGATCCGCTCGGGGATGTCGCCTTCGACGCGGATACGCTGCACGATCTTCGTTCGGTCACCAAGAGCATTGCCGGCCTTCTTTATGGCATCGCGCTCGACAGGGGATTGGTGCCGCCACCGGATGCATCGCTCTACGAACAGTTCCCGGAATACGGCGATCTCGCCCGAGATCCTGCGCGCGCCAAGATCACTGTCGGCCATGCCCTGACGATGACGCTGGGGATGGAATGGGACGAGGATCGCCCCTATACCGACCCGCTGAACAGCGAAATTGCGATGGAGAACGCAGAGGACCGATATCGTTTTGTTCTGGAGCGTCCGATGATCGCCGAGCCGGGAACGCGCTGGATTTATTCCGGCGGCAGCGTTGCGCTTGTGGGGGCGATCATCGAGCGCGGCACGGGCAAGCGCTTGCCCGATTTCGCGCGAGAGGTTCTCTTCGAACCGCTGGGGATTGCAAAATTCCATTGGAACGCCGGGCGTGACGGCGTGGCGTCGCCAGCATCCGGGTTGCGCCTGACTGCCCCCGATTTGCTGACGATCGGCATGCTTTTCCTCCAGAAGGGCGTATGGAACGGCCAACGGATCGTCTCGGAAGAGTGGGTCGCGCAATCTCTCGCGCCGGCGATTTCGACCGGGGACGGTTTGAGCTATGGCAGACTGTGGTTCTCGGGCGATGCGCCGGTGCCGGCGTTTGATGGGCCGCGCCCATGGTATGCCGGCTTCGGCAATGGCGGGCAAAGGCTCTGGCTGATGCCCGATGCCGGCATTGCAGCCGTCATCTATTCCGGCAAGTACAATGCATGGGACGCCTGGATCACACCCACCCGCGTCTGGCGCGAGATCATTCTTGCCAATCTGCTGAAAGCGTAAAGATGGCTCTTTCACAAGTCGAGTTTCCCACACTTGTAACCGAGCGACTGCGGCTGCGCGAAGCGAGCATGGATGATCGCGACGATTTCCATGCACTGATTTCGATTGCAGAGGTCACACGGTTCTCGAATTGGGTTGATGCGCCGAAAATGGCGCAGATCGAGCGCTCTTTGCGATGGATGATCAAAATCTTCCCCAAGGGAGCGGGCTGTTCATGGATCATCGAGGATCGGGTTTCCGGCCGTTTGCTCGGGGCTATCCGTTTTAACAGTTTCGACAGGCGCGCCAGATGTGCCGAGCTGGGATATGAATTGCATCCCTCGGCCTGGGGCAAAGGGTTGATGAGCGAAGCGGCACGCGCTGTCGTCCGATGCGGCTTCGACGCTTTTTCGCTCAATCGCATCGAAGCCTGGACATTGCCGGGAAACACCGCATCCGACCGGGTTCTGGAAAAAACGGGCTTCCAATATGAGGGCACGTTGCGGCAGAAGGCGCGATTCAAAGAGGCCTTCCACGATTTCCGCATGTTCGGCTGCCTGGCTGGCGACCGGCAGAACTAGCCCCTAGTCGGTCCCCTGGCTGGTTTCGCCGGCCAGTGTTGCGGATTGAAAATAATCCCGGGGCGAGCGGCCAAGGGAACGCCGGAACATGGCCGAGAAGGCGCTAGGGCTCTCATAGCCGCAGTCCAGCGCCACATCGAGAATGGTCCGACCTTCCGCGAGCAACGCGAGAGCCTTCAACATGCGTGCCTGCTGCCGCCACCGGCCGAAGCTTAGTCCTGTTTCTCGCTGAAACAGCCGCATGAGCGTCGCCCGGCTCATATGCAGCCCATTTGCCGCCTCTTCAATCGAGATTGTGCTCGCAAGATCGCCGAGCAAGGTTTCGCAGAACGCCGCAAGTGCCGGATGTTTCGGTAGCGGTAGCTTGAGCGGTTGAGCCGGCAGGAAAGTGATTTCGAGAAGCAGCAGGCGAATGACTGCATCCGCGATTTCCTTGTGATCGGGTTTATCGACGAGGCCGGCAAGCCGCAGGATGAGCTCGCGCAGGAGCGGGGTGACTTCCACCACCATGCACTCTTTCGGCAGGGCATCCCTGCCGTCGGGATCGATCAGCAACGAGCGAAATTGAACGCTCGTATGGCTGGCCGTCACATGCTCGAGATGTGGTGGCAGCCAGACCGCGCGGCTCGGCGGTACGACCCAGGTGCCGCTATCCGTGGTCAAGGAGATCACGCCGCTGACGGCGTAGAGCAGTTGCGCCTGCTTATGGCTGTGGCGAGAACTGGTGAAGCGATGATCATCATATGCGATGACGGCGACGCCTTCAGCGACATCGGTGCCGTGCTGCAGATAGGCTTGATCCTTTTGCGACGATAATTGATCCATACGCGTGAGAATATCAAAGATATCGGCGGTAACCTAGAGTTCCTTTCCCCGCAGGATATCTCTTTTCGTGTCTGCCTCATCCCACAATCTGCATCGATCGGATCGGCCGCATCACGCTGTCGTCGTATCGCAGTACGCATGGATAGGCGTCACGGCCACATTTATCGGACGTAATTCCCTTCAGCTTTCCGTTGCATTGCGACTTAGCCGCGGTCGTCGGGCCTGACGGCATCCCGGCGACCGTAGGCTGCTGTCCGCTTTTTTCAAATCTACCGACACGCAACGGAACGGATCATGCTGAAGAATCCCGAAACCAAATATCGTCCCTTTATCTCGCCCATCGAATTGCCGGATCGGCAATGGCCGAACAAGCGTCTCGCCAAGGCCCCGCGCTGGCTCTCAACGGATTTGCGCGACGGAAACCAGGCGCTCGCCAATCCCATGGATGTCGAGCGCAAGCTGCGCTTCTACGACATGCTGCTCGCCTCCGGTTTCAAGGAGATCGAGGTCGCCTTTCCGTCCGCTTCGCAGATCGAGTTTGATTTCGTCCGTGCGCTGATCGAGGAGGATCGTATCCCCGAAGATGTAACGATCCAGGTGCTGACCCAGTCGCGCGCCGATCTCATTGCCCGTACCTTCGAATCCCTCAGGGGCGCTCGTAAGGCCATCGTCCATCTCTACAATGCGACCGCACCGCTCTTTCGCCGCGTCGTCTTCGGCATGGAACGGCACGAGATCGTCGACCTCGCCATCAGCGGTGTTACCACAATACTACGGGAAAGCCTGAGGCAGCCGGAGACTGACTGGACCTTCGAATATTCGCCGGAAACCTTCTGCTTCACCGAGCCGGATTTCGCGCTCGAAATCTGCGAGCGTGTGCTCGATGTCTGGCAGCCGACTGCGGAGCGTCCCGCCATCCTCAACCTGCCGGCAACGGTGGAAGTGGCGATGCCGAATGTCTATGCCGACCAGATCGAGTGGTTTTGCGGCCATATTTCGCGGCGCGACGCCGTCGTCATCAGCGTTCATCCGCACAATGACCGCGGCACGGCGGTGGCTTCGGCCGAACAGGCGCTGCTGGCCGGAGCCGATCGTGTCGAAGGCTGCCTCTTCGGCAATGGTGAGCGCACCGGCAATGTCGATCTGGTAACGCTGGCCTTGAACCTCTACACGCAGGGTATCGATCCCGGCCTGACCTTTCTGTCGATCCGGGACGTGGTGAAGACGGTGGAATATTGTAACGGCCTGCCCATCCATCCGCGCCATCCTTATGCGGGCGAACTCGTGCATACGGCCTTTTCGGGTTCGCATCAGGACGCGATTCGCAAGGGATTTGCCGCGCATGAGCGGCGCAATGACGGCGTATGGGAAATGCCCTACCTGCCGGTCGATCCCGCCGATATCGGCGAGAGCTACGAGGCGGTCATCCGTGTCAACAGCCAGTCTGGCAAGGGCGGGGTGGCCTGGGTGATCGAGCAGGACAGGGGCTTGAAGCTGCCGCGCGCCATGCAGGTCGATTTCAGCAGGCGGGTGCAGCTCCTCGCGGATGAGATCAAGCGCGAACTGGCGGCCGAAGACATCTGGAAGGCTTTCGTCCACGCCTATTATGTTGACGATTTCGAGCGCTTCGAACTTGTCGATTACGAAGGTGGTTTTCGCAGGGGAGCCAGTGCGGAGCGCATCTTCACCGGTCGGATTCGCCATGACAATCAGGATGTTGTCGTCAGCGGTCGCGGCAATGGGCTCGTTTCGGCGGTGCTTGCCGCGATTGCCGAGGCTTTCGGAGTGGAACTGAGCGTCATGGACTATCAGGAGCATGCACTGCGTCGTGGCAGCGATGCGAAAGCGGCCGCCTATCTGCAATGCGTCCAGCCGGATGGATCGCAGGTCTTCGGTGTCGGCATCGATGATGACGTGGCAACCGCAACCGTCAAGGCGGTCCTCAGCGCCGCAAGTGCGGCCGGCTGACGATTGTCCGTTCCGCTCGCGCTATCGGCTGCAAATCGGCCGATAGCTTGTCGGCTTGCGGCCAGGAGGCCGGATTGGATCATTCGATTGGCTGCAGCCAGCCCCGATAGTGAACGACGAGGCCGATGAACGGCAGGGCAATCGGTACGTCGAACTGGAAGCGATCGTCCTCCGCCCATTCAAGGGCGGTGCTTTGCGGCGCCAGAAAGAGCGGTAGCGGAACGCGCAGCAACGACCAGTGTCGCATCTCCATACTGAGCCCGTTGCCACGGATGGGAAGATCGAATGCGAAGCGGAAGGGGCCGAAGCGTTCGACGAGGCGGCCATTCTCTTCGCTCAAATGGCTGAGGAAGCGCTGGCCGGAAAAATCCCGCGTCCATTCTTCGATGCCGTTGTTTTCCTCAAAGGAGACATGCAGCGCGTGCTTCCCGGCTGCGGGAAAGCCGAATATTTTCGCGACGAGCCGGGCAAGGGGCGAGCGCCCGCAGGTGACGACTGCCTCGCCCCTGGCGCCGCCATCGCCGAAGACCGCGTGCATGGCGAGCACCGGCTCTGAAAGATGCTCGAAAGCAGGACCCATGACACGCTGATAGAGCGGCGTATACGGCGCTTCCGTCGTTTCCTCGGTGATTGCCAGATCGCGAAACAAGCTCCGGAAATCCTCAAGCGACAGGAGCCCGCCGGCGTGACGGGCGCCGGGCAAAAGACGGTCGTCGCGCAAGGCCCGCGCCAGCAACTGCGCTGGAAGCGTGGGAATTTCCACGCCGTCGCCATTTTCGGCAATCAGAGTCCAGCGGCGAGCCTTTATGGCGCCTTGCTCAATCCCCTTGATCTCGATCGTCACGGCCGAGCGCGTTGTGCCAAACCATGCCGTCAGGCGTTGCAGCAGCAGCAGAAAGCGGCTGATCCTCCTCGGTGATGCCAACCAGCCCCATACCACCGGCCAGGACAGCAGCCAGAGCGCCAGCGTCTGGAAGGCGAATTCCGGCCCGGCCCGGAACGTGACGCTCGGTCGCCCGGCGGTGCTATCGACCAGCAGGTCGTGATCCGGCACGTCGGCAAGCGCCACCAGCCGGCGCAGGGGGCGATGGCCGGCGACCGCATAGGTTTCGCGCTTCAGCATGTGCCACCCGGTTGCCTCCTGCCAGCGCCGGCCGCGCCAGAGCCGCACCGGCTTGCCGACGTAACTCAGGATTGCCGATGCGACCGAAGCGCCGGCGGTCGCCCGATTGGAGGCACTGATCGACATTTCTATCGAACGAACTTCCTCAATGTCTCTGGCAAGGTCCGCGACCACGGCACCGGAAAGCGCCGGCACGCTCGACGCACCCGAGATGACGGTGACGCCGGCAGTCTTTGCTTGTTCGTCAAGCGAACCGATCGCACCGACGAAATCGCGCGCATCGGCAAGATCGATGTAGTGGACGCCGGCCTTTATGCAGGCTCGCGGAACTCTGTCATCGCTTTGCTGGAAGGGGCCTGCCGCATCGATCAACAGAAAGGGCCTGTGCTCGCCGAGTATCGCAGAGATATCGCTATTCCGATCGGCTTGCAGCGCAATCGCATGTGGCAGTCGCGCGGCGAGTGCCTTTGCGGCTTCAAGATTGCGTCCGGCGACCAGAACCTCGAAACCGTCGCCGGCAAGGCGCCGTGACAGCCGCGCGCCGAACCCGCCATAGCCGCCGAGAACGAGAATTCTTTTCAAAGGATACGGCTCGCCTGCTCTGGTGTCGGCAGCCAGCATGTCTCCCGCTTGCCGAAGATGCGGTAGCGATTGCGGGCAAGCCAGTGATAGATCGGGTTGCGCAGCATGCGGGGCACGATGCGCAGCACGGAAATCGCCTTCCAGGGCCAGCCGAGACCGGCATAAATGGCGAGCACCGCGTCGCTGTCGCGTAGCACCGTTGCGCCGTCGACGATGATGAGGCTGTCCGGATCGGCGGGGTCCATGCCGCAGCGGCGATAGAGGGCGATGCCGGTTTCATTCTGCATGGAGGCAAGACGGAAACGGCCAAGACGATCGTGACGCAGCACGAACTGGGCATTGGCGGTACACAGGACGCACATCGCGTCGAAGACGATGATCGGCCCTTGATAGTCGCTGATAGTGCTTTTGCTCATGCTGGCGGCGTTGTTTTCCGTGAACCGGTCTGGCCACAGCTTTGACCAGTTGCATTGCCGCCGTCAATTGCACGTTTCTGTGGGCTGCCATGTCAAACTGACAAACGACCGTGAGCTTTGCATCGCAGGGTTAGGCCGTGGAGGGATCGAGAAAAGCAGGCCGATCGATCTGTCGATTGGCACGCGGCCCGATCTCCGCGATCGGGCCGCGCATCGCGGAAGAGCGGCTTAGCGATAACGCCAGCCACCATGCCACCACTCGCGATGCACCCAATAGCGATGCCCATCCCAGTAGCCACGGCCAGGATAGAAGATGCCATAGGCCGGAACCGCCGGCACGACGACCACAGGCCGTCCATCCGGGCGGCAATAGCCATATGGTCCGCGATGCCAGCCGATGCCGCATCCATCGCGGGCCTCGGCTGGCGAGATGGCCGCAAAGCAGGCGGTCGCGGCAAAAGCCAGCAAAATGATCTTTTTCATGATGTCCTCATTCGTCCTTGAAGAGCTTACGCTGTTATCCCTTCAGCGCTTAAACGGCGGCAGTCGGCAAATCCGTCGCTGTATAGCGATGATTTTGCATCCGGATGCGAAAGGCCGGTATCAGCGGCGCCGAAGCGGACAGGCGATGCAGAAGAGCTATACTCGCCGCGGGATCAGGATCGAATTTCAAGAGCTCGGGATGCGAGGCGAGCTTGCGTCGGGCACGATTTCGCCGCAGGCACCGTTTTCTTGCCGATGATCGGCATGCGCCGGATCAAAGCGCGCAGCACAGCCAGAATTGCCTTGTATTGTTCCCCCGGGCACAGGCGACCACTGGCATCATAGGCGAAGAGAAGACGCCGCCGCGCGAATGCGTGCGCCAGCCACAGGGCAAAAGCGACGCCGACCCCCCAGCCCATCAGCGTGTCGCTCGCCCAATGCGCGCCAACCCATTGCCGCGACAGGCAGATCAGCACGCCGATCGGCATGAAGACGGGGCGAAGGCGCGGAAAGACCAGCGCCAGCGACATTGCCATGGCGCCTGCCGTTGCCGAATGGCCTGACGGAAAGGAGGCGAAGTCGGCGTGGAAGGCAAAGGGCCGGAAAGAGAAGGCGCCGTTCGTATCCAGGAGTTCCGGCCTGGCGCGGCCGATGATGTTCTTGGCAAGCGAGTCGACAATGCCGCCGCCGGCGACAGCAAGGAAGACGAAGGCAGCCGCAGTGGCGATGAGATCCGCCCCTGTTCGTATGGATTTCCGCAGTTTGTGCGCGGGCGCGAGGATCGCAAATATCAGCAGTGCTCCGCTGAATGAGAGCACCAGAAGCCCGGTGCCGAGGCTGCTGATCCACTTCGCCGTCCCCCGCAATTGCGCGGGAAACGATTTCATCCAGATGCCCAAGGGATAATCGGCCGCCCACATGACGAGCAATGACAAGGCGAGGAAGATGGCGACGATAACGATCGGGCGCTCAAGAAATGCGCGATTCGCAGGAGGCTTGATGGTCGGGGTTTTGAAGAAGCAGTGAAGGCCGCCAACCATTCGTCTGCGACCGGTGTCGGCGGAACGCCCCAGCATTTCTTTTATGGCCTCTCGGCCTCGCTGCCATGCCTGCATAAAGCCGACTTTCCATCGCTGTCGAGACAGCCGCTCGTGGAGCTGGGCTCACCAATCGCCTTCCGCTCCGTTTCCCTTGGAAAAAGCTGCTACAGCAACACGCTGACAGCCGCCTGAAAGGTCGCGATTGGCGGGTCAGATCTCGGTTGTGTGGACGACAAACCAAAATGCACGGCATCTGCCAGGCCGCTTCGATTGTCGGACTGTGCAGTTGTGGGCTGAAGGGATGGTGGCGCCGAAAAAGACCGTATCGTCAACGAGATAGCCGCTGCTTCCCGCGATCTCGGCCGGAAGTCGCTGGTAGGATTGCGTCAATGGCCTTTTTTAGCGACAATTGGGATAGCGTTCGGTGGGAGGAGCCAAATGCACGACTATTCCGCGCATGCGGATCAGGTTTATGCGTCGGCGCAATCGACGGCGGCGAGTTCTTCGGTCGTTGCTTCGTGGCGGCGGTGCATGGTCATGCATCGTCTGGTGCCGGAAGAGAAGCGCTTGCCGATGCGCTTGACCAGCCACGAATTTCAAACGGCGCTGGAGAGATCGGAACGGCTAGTTGCCGAAGCCGCCAATGAATTGGATCGCCTGTTTCTCGCGGTTGGCAAGGCCGGCTGCTGCCTGCTTCTGACCGATCGCAACGGTATCGCGCTGGAGCGCCGTGGCGCTGCCGGCGACGACAAGGAGTTTCACAATCTCGGCCTATGGACAGGCTCCGTCTGGACCGAGGCGAGTATCGGCACCAACGGCATCGGCACGGCGCTTGCCGACGAGCGGGCCGTGGCGATCTTTCGCGATCAGCACTTCTTCTGCTCCAACATCAATCTCAGCTGCACCACGGCACCCATTCGTGATCATCGCGGCCAGCTTGCCGGCGCGCTCGACATTTCCACCTGCCGCTACGACGTGAATGATGCGACATTGGCGATCCTGTCGCAGACAGTGCGGGACGCAGCAGTGCGCATCGAGCTCAATCTTTTCCGCAGCGCCTTTGCCGGCGCCCGCTTCGTCATGGTGCCGACGGATACGGCATCCACCTCGGCGCTATTGGCCGTCGACCGCAACGACCTCGTGCTTGGTGCAACCCGGGCTGCGCGTCTCGCGCTGAGGCTCGACGATCATCGTATAGCGGCGGGAATTCCCGCGTCCGATGTTCTGCGCGAGCAGGGGGCTGCACAAGAGGATCTGATGGAGGTGGAGCGAGCTGCGTTGCTGCGGGCTCTTTCCCGCGCCAGCGGCAATGTCTCGCAGGCGGCAGCCGCACTCGGCATGAGCCGTTCGACGCTGCATCGGAAGATGAAGCGGCTCAATCTGCATTGAAGCGCCGATAGAGGCATATTCGCCCGTCCAGCTGTCGCAGAGTTGCGACACTGTGCGCTGCAGCATGGCATGGCGGCCCTACCGCCCAAGGGCCGATGCACTCAGACTTCTCCCATTGGGTTCGTTGATCGAACCTGCCGACCAAGGGAGGATGGCATGCTGCATCAGAAGATCGTGGAATCTCCGTTCAAGCTGAAATATGGCAACTATATCGGCGGCGAGTGGCGCGAGCCGATCGGCGGCAAGTATTTCGATAACCTTACGCCGATTACCGGGGGCAAGATTTGCGAAATTCCCCGCTCCGACGAGAAGGACATCAACGCTGCCCTCGATGCCGCCCATGCGGCCAAGGACAAATGGGGCCGGACATCGGTTGCCGAGCGCTCCAACATCCTGATGAAGATCGCCCAGCGCATGGAAGACAAGCTGGAAGTGCTGGCCCAGGCGGAAAGCTGGGACAACGGCAAGCCGATCCGCGAGACCATGGCAGCCGATATTCCGCTCGCCATCGATCACTTCCGTTACTTCGCCTCCTGCATCCGTGCCCAGGAAGGCTCGATCGGCGAGATCGACCACGACACAGTCGCCTACCATTTCCATGAGCCGCTCGGCGTCGTCGGCCAGATCATCCCCTGGAACTTCCCCATCCTGATGGCAGCCTGGAAGCTTGCGCCTGCGCTTGCCGCCGGCAATTGCGTCGTCATCAAGCCGGCCGAGCAGACCCCGGCCTCGCTTCTGGTCTGGGCCGAGCTCATCGGCGATCTGCTGCCGCCGGGCGTGCTCAACATCGTCAACGGTTTTGGCCTCGAGGCCGGCAAGCCGCTGGCAACGAGCCCGCGCATCGCCAAGATCGCCTTCACCGGCGAGACGACGACCGGCCGGCTGATCATGCAATATGCCAGCCAGAACCTGATCCCCGTCACGCTGGAACTCGGCGGCAAGTCGCCGAACATCTTCTTTGCCGATGTTGCGGCCGAAGATGACGACTTCTTCGACAAGGCGTTGGAAGGCTTTGCGATGTTCGCGCTCAACCAAGGTGAGGTCTGCACATGCCCCAGCCGCGCGCTGATCCAGGAGTCGGTCTACGACCGCTTCATGGAGCGTGCCGTCAAGCGCGTGGAAGCGATCAAGCAGGGCAATCCGCTCGATTCCGCAACCATGATCGGTGCCCAGGCATCGAGCGAGCAGATGGAGAAGATCCTCTCCTATCTCGACATCGGCAAGCAGGAGGGAGCCGAGGTGTTGACGGGCGGTGCGCGCGCCGATCTCGGCGGCGAGCTGTCGAGCGGCTATTATATCAAGCCGACCATCTTCAAGGGCCACAACAAGATGCGTGTGTTCCAGGAGGAGATCTTTGGCCCGGTCGTATCGGTCACGACCTTCAAGGACGAGAAGGAAGCGCTCGAAATCGCCAACGACACGCTCTACGGCCTCGGCGCCGGCGTGTGGACCCGGGATGGCAATCGCGCCTATCGCTTCGGCCGTGAAATCCAGGCCGGCCGCGTCTGGACGAATTGCTATCACGCCTATCCGGCCCATGCGGCCTTCGGCGGCTACAAGCAATCGGGCATCGGGCGCGAGACGCACAAGATGATGCTCGATCACTATCAGCAGACCAAGAACATGCTGGTCAGCTACAGCCCGAAGGCTCTCGGTTTCTTCTGAGTTCTCCCAACGAAGCCAACAAGGCTCCCGGCTGCGGCCGGGGGCCTGCAAGCATTTGTATCGCATGATGGAGGATGGTCATGGACGATAACGGATCGGAACCGCGCGTGCTTGCGACCGACAAGGCGCTCGAGCTTATCCGCGAGATACAGCAAGACCATCCCGATATCCTGTTTCATCAGTCGGGCGGCTGCTGCGACGGTTCTTCGCCGATGTGCTATCCGGCAAATGAGTTCATGATCGGCGACAATGACGTCAAGCTCGGCGAGATCGGCGGCGTGCCCGTTTATATCAGTGGCAGTCAGTTCGAAGCGTGGAAACACACGCAACTGATCATCGATGTCGTGCCCGGTCGCGGCGGCATGTTCTCCCTCGACAACGGGCGGGAGAAGAGGTTCCTGACTCGCTCGCGCCTCTTCGGCGGCGGCGAGGCTTGCGCTGTTCCGGATATTGGTCGCTCGCCGGCGCAGTGAAGAAACGTCAAAAACGGCGTGTAGTATTCGCCTAATACCCGCCATCTCAAGCGCTTTGCTAGAGTGCCAGGGTTGGTTTTGAGGGAGGAAGACGATGCCAGCAGCAAAGATCCTGATGATTACAGGTGATTTCACCGAAGACTACGAGACCATGGTACCGTTTCAGACACTGCTTGCCTGCGGCTATACGGTCCATGCCGTTTGTCCCGGCAAGAATGCCGGTGAGATGGTGGCAACGGCCATCCACGATTTCGAAGGCGATCAGACCTATTCCGAGAAGCGCGGCCATAATTTTGCGTTGAACGCGACATTCGCCAGCATCCGCGCCGAAGATTATGACGCGCTCGTCATTCCGGGCGGCCGCGCGCCGGAATATCTGCGCCTGAACACCGACGTCATCAAGGCCGTTCAGCACTTCTTCGAGGTGGGGAAGCCGGTTGCCGCCATTTGCCACGGTGCCCAGTTGCTGGCCGCGGCCGGTGTCCTCAAGGGACGCACCTGCTCGGCCTATCCCGCCTGCCGTCCCGAAGTGGAGCTTGCCGGCGGCATCTATGCCGACATCGCTATCAATGATGCGGTCGCCGACGGCAATCTCGTCACCGCACCGGCATGGCCGGCACATCCGTCATGGCTGCGTCAATTCATGGCCGTGCTGGATGCCAACGCATTGTCGACAGCAAACGCCGCCTGAAACTTTGAGGGGAGATGCGCATGTGCGAATTGTTCATCAAGGCCGATGCCAGGCTCTGGGAAAGCACGACGCGCTCCCTGCGCATCGATGGCATGGTGACCAGCGTGAGATTGGAAAATTTCTTCTGGTCGAAGCTGGAGGAAATCGCGCGGCGTGACGGCATGAACGTGGTGCAGCTGATTACCAAACTGCACCATGAATCCATCGATGCTGGCCACGATCTCGGCAATTTTACCTCGTTCCTGCGCGTCTGCTGTGCTCGCTATCTCGACCTGCAGCTTGCCGGCGACATTTCCAGCGATCTCTCCCAGCCGATTGCCGGCGTCGATGCGCCCGCCATCCTTGGGCGAGAGCGCCTGAAGTATCATTGAACGCACCGGAGGGACGTGCCTGTGTCGAGGGGCGGCCGCGACGCGTAAGGCCGGCTTAGGCATCGATCCGATGCGGAGCTGGCTTTGCCGCGGAATGCAACTTTTGGAAGGTTGCTCATCTGATCCTTATATCCTGGGTTATTCAAGCCTTAACCAATCTGCGGTAGTGTCCGATGCATCGACTATCGCATGAGGCATAGGGCTTTGCGTCAGCCTTCCATGAAGGAGAGGTTCAGGCGCGCGAGGATTTGCGATGACGCCAATTTCCAATATGCCTTCGACGGCCCTGACAATTCTCCAGCAATTGAATAAAAGTGCGACACTATCCCAGCGCCCGCAGCCCGGCGCCGACACACTTATCGCAGTGGCAACCGGTCAGCCCGACAAAATAGCCGCGTCGAAGCAGCCGACACCGGCGCAATCGAAGATTTCGGAAGCGATGTTCAGCATGAGCGGGGACAGCATTACGAAACAGAAGCTCGACCTTATTGAACGCACGGGTAAGGCTTTGGGCATTGAACGGAGCAATTACCTTTCCATGGATGACTTTGTTGCAGCCATGAAGAAAGCCTACGGCGAAATAAAAGTTCAACCTGGCGGGATGGGTGTTATCCATGGATTGGAAAAGGAGCTTGGCCTCGACAAGCTTGGCCTGTCGCTTGAAGATGTTATCAATAGCGCAACGGACGGTGGTGACAACGACAAGGTGACGCGCGCGCTCGAAAAGCGATCGCATAAGGATGAGGACAAGAAGGACGACGATAAACAGACAAGCCAGGAGGTCGTGGTCGATCAAGCTGCCGCTAGCCTATACGGTCTCTTGTCTTTCAGCTGATTTGGCGTGATCAGAGTGCTGCGCGGCATTTGCACTGCTGATGCTGCCCCTGATAAGATCAGATACCGCATCTGCCGCCGTTTCCATGTAGCTCGGATCGCGATGGAGTAGGACGACCGAGAAAGAGCCGTCAAGGAGCAGCATGATCTGGCGCGCGAGCGGCAAGGCATTGTTGCCCGCACCCGCCTCCGTTAGGGCCGATCCTAGCCACTCCTCAACACGCTTCTTGTGAGCACGGGCCGCAACCAGGGCCGGATGGCCAGGGAGGTTGATGAGTTCCACCGAAGTCCGCAAAAAACCACAGCCCTTCCATTTGGCACTGCGCGCCGATTGCGCCAGCTGGCGGAAAATGCCTGCGACTTTCTCCGGGACATCGCCTTCGGTTTCTTCGAACCAGCGTTTGAAGAAGGAGAGGTTCGGCTCATCGCGCGCTTGCAGGTGGGCGGCGATCAGGTCGTCCTTGCTGCGGAAGTGATAGTAGAGTGTGCGCTTGGTGACGCCGGCCTTTTTAGCGATGGCGTCCACACTGATCGCGCGGATGCCGTCTTGATGGAAGAGTTTTGCGGCGGCCTGAAGAATGCGCTCGCGTGTCGGCAGGGACCTGTCTCTCATGTCTCAAAGTATACCGGGTAGTGAATATACACAACGCCGCGATCGTCCCATCTTACCGCCCATGAACCAGCAATCGCGTCCATCTTCGAACGAAAACAGCCTTTCGATTTCCATTCCCTGTCGGGATGGCGTCGTTCTCGGCGGCAATCTTTGGCTGACGGAGACGAAGAGGCCGGAAGGTAGCGTCATCATCAATCCGGCAACCGGTGTCCTCGCGCGCTATTATCACCGCTATGCGCAATTCCTGGCGCGGCATGGGTTCGATGTCCTGACCTTCGATTATCGCGGCATCGGCCAGTCGCGTCCGCAACGGCTGCGTGGATCTCACTACCGCTGGCAGGATTGGGGCGAGCAGGATTTCGATGCCGCGCTTCGGCTGATGGCCGACCATCGTCGCAACGGTCCCCTTTTGGTGGTGGGTCATAGCGTCGGCGGATTCCTGCCGGGATTGGCTGAGAATGCTCCGGAGATCGACAGGATGCTGACAGTCGGAGCTCAATATGCCTGGTGGGGCGATTACATGCCGAGTAGGCGGGCCGCTCTGTTCCTCAAATGGCATGTCGCTATGCCTGCAATGACTGCGCTCTGCGGTTATTTCCCGGGCCGGCGGCTAGGCTGGCTGGAGGACCTGCCGAAGGGCGTGGCAAATGAGTGGAGCTTTCGTGGCCCCAGGTTCGAGCGCAGCCATCCTGCGGGCGAGAGGAGGGAGGTGCTGCGGCGAATGAGCGCCGTCAAAGCATCGATCCTGGCCGTTGCCGTTTCGGACGATGAACTTGGCACCGTACCGGCAATTCGCCGCACGCTGAATTACTATAACGGCGCGCAACGCCAGTCGGTGCTGCTCCGCCCGGCTGATTTCGGTCGGGACGCGATCGGCCATTTCGGCCTGTTTCACGATAGCCATGCCGCCGGTTTCTGGGTCGATACGCTGTCGTGGCTTCGGGAGGGCCGCAATCCCTGGCCGGCATCAGAGCTGAAATAGGAAAGCCGAGTGTCCGCATCGGCTGTTCGCTCCGCGCTTGTTGCATAGGATGATTGTCTCGGGTAGACGCCATTTACAGATCATGAATGAGATGAAGGTCAGGCGTTTGGCGACCTTGGAATGCTCGGAAAACCTGTAGAATGGAGTTTGGTATGACCAGCCAGAATGACGAATATATCTATGACGAAGTGACCGGCGAGTGGCGGCCTGCTGCGGAGATGGCAGCGGCTGCGACCGCTACCGAGTTTGTCGTTCACGATGCAAGCGGCAACGTCCTCGCCGATGGCGACTCCGTCACCCTCATCAAGGATTTGAAAGTGAAGGGCGCCAATCAGACCTTGAAGCAAGGTACCGTCATCAAGTCGATTCGACTGACCGACAATCCTGAAGAGGTCGATTGCCGTTACGACGGGATCAAGGGATTGGTTCTCCGCACCGAATTCATACGCAAGCGCTAGAAGAATTCGGCCCGTTATCGCGAGACGGATCAATTTTCGATGGACGGCCGTGTTCCGGGCGGAAATCCAGGACGTGCCTTTGAAGGCCTTTACTGGCGCCAGACCAATGGCATATTGATGAACGTCGAATATAGCTTCATGCTGATTATGCCGCCTAATCACTAGGTGCGGCCTCCCATATCTTATGCGCATCGAACCCGAAAAGCTTGCGATGGCAGGAGAGATGCGATGAAGAAGCGTGTACTTGGAAAAAGCGGTCTTGAAGTTTCGGCCCTGGGCTTCGGCTGCATGGGCTTGAACTTCAGCTACGGTCATGCGCTGAGCAACGATGACAGTATCAAGCTCATACGTGATGCGGTCGAGCGCGGTGTGACCTTCTTTGACACCGCCGAAATCTATGGCCCTTTCACCAATGAGGAGATCGTCGGCGAGGCGCTGAAACCCGTCCGCGATCAGGTCGTCATCGCCACGAAATTCGGCTTCAGGATCGAGAACGGCAAGTCGAACGGCTTCGACAGCCGTCCGGAAAATATTCGTGCCGTTGCCGATGCTTCGCTGAAGCGGTTGGGAATCGAGGTCATCGATCTCTTCTACCAGCACCGTGTCGATCCGGAGGTACCGATCGAGGATGTGGCCGGCGCGGTGAAGGACCTGATCGCGGCGGGCAAAGTGCGGCATTTTGGTTTGTCCGAACCCGGTGCGCAGACGGTGCGCCGCGCCCATGCGGTACAGCCGGTAACGGCATTGCAGAATGAGTATTCCCTTTGGACGCGCGGCCCGGAAACCAACGGCATCCTGAAGGCTTGCGAGGAATTGGGCATCGGCCTCGTCGCCTACAGCCCACTCGGCAAGGGCTTCCTGACCGGCGCTATGAGCAAGGATACGCAGATCGGTGAGAATGATTTCCGCCGCATCCTGCCGCGCTTCACGCCTGAGGCGATGGAAAAGAACCAGGCGCTCATCGACCTTCTGAAGCAGATAGCCGGCCGAAAGCACGCAACGACCGCTCAGATTGCACTTGCATGGCTTCTGGCGCAAAAGCCCTGGATCGTTCCGATCCCGGGCACGACCAAGCTGCACCGCCTGGAAGAAAATCTTGCGGCTGCGGATGTGGAGCTGAGCGCTGCCGAACTTGCCGAAATCCAGCGCGCTGCCGCGGAGATTGCAATCGAAGGCGAACGCTATCCGGAGCAATTGATGAAGACCACTGGCCGTTGACCTGATGGGAGTTTTCGAGGCCGCCTTCCGGCGGCCTCTTTCAAGATGAAATCGAACCTGGCGCAGGTCGTCGCGGGCGCATACCGTGCCGCCGCAAACGGTCTTGCGCCCGCCAGTGCGGAAATAGCGATGTCGACTTTGGAAGAACCGGCAGATGTGGCCGGGAAGAAGGCTGTGCGCCATGGGTGGCGCGTTCTGGCGATACTGAGTGCATTGATGGGCTTCGCATCGATCTCAACAGACCTTTATCTCCCGGCAATGCCCGAGATGGGGCGGGATCTCGGTGCCGATGCCGGGTCGATCGAGCTGACGGTCTCGGGCTTCCTCATCGGTTTCAGCCTCGGCCAATTGCTCTGGGGGCCGATCGGCGATCGCTACGGGCGAAGATTGCCGATCGCCGTCGGTCTCCTCTTCTTCATCCTCGGCTCCGCCGGATGCGCCATGACGACGAGCGCGGAGGCCATGGTCGCGTGGCGCGTCGTGCAGGCCGTGGGTGCCTGTGCCGGCGTGGTCCTTTCCCGCGCCATGGTTCGCGACCTCTATGCCGGCGACCGGGCGGCACAGATGCTTTCCACCCTGATTACCGTCATGGCGATTGCGCCGCTGCTTGGCCCGATCGTCGGCGGCCAGATTCTCGCCTATACAGGCTGGAGGGCGATTTTCTGGACATTGGTCGGCGTCGGAATTTTGACGCTTGCGGCGCTCTTCACCCTGCCGGAAACGCTTGATATCGAGCGGCGCAATCGGCAACCTCTGATCCACGCGCTGGCGGGTTATGGCAGTCTTCTCGCGGACCGGCGACTGCTTGCCTATGCTGGCGCTGGCGGCTTCTTCTATGCTGGCATTTATGCCTACATCGCCGGCACGCCCTTCGCCTATATCTCCTACCATCATGTCCTGCCCGGGCTGTATGGCGTGCTCTTTGCGGCGGGCATTTTGGGTATTATGGCGACCAACGTCCTGAATTCCCGTCTCGTGATGCAAGCTGGAAGCGCGCGGCTGCTGAAATGGGGTGCTCTGGGTGCCGCGCTGTCTGGAACGATCTCCGCAGCGGCAGCCTTGACCGGTTTCGGCGGACTGTGGGGTCTTGCCGTTCCCCTGTTTGTCTTCGTTTCATGGTCCGGATTGATCGTTGCAAACTCCATAGCGGGAGCGCTCGCTGATTTCCCGGAACGCGCGGGCGCAGTCTCGGCTCTTGTCGGTGCCTTGCACTATGGCAGCGGCATTTTAGGCTCCGCCTTGGTCGGCATACTCGCGAATGGCACTCCCTGGCCGATGGGGCTCGTGATCGGACTTGCCGGCATCGGTAGTTTTGCTTGCGCTCGCCTTTTGTCGCCTGTTCGTCATGTCGGTTAAGCGATCGCAAGCTTGCCGGGCAGGCATGTGAAGGCGACGAGACGTCAGCTGGATGTAACCGCGTAACGTAGATAAATTGCCCCATACGCCAGCGGCTCGCAGCTCTTGAGCGAGAGCCGGACCTTACCGGCCAAGCCTTCCCCGCCATATTCGACGATGCTCTGGCTTGCCGCGCGTCCATCGAGAACAGGCGCGATGATCAGGCTGATTTCATCGACGAGACCGGCGGCAAGGAAAGAGCCGTTGATCCCCGCGCCGCCTTCCAGCAGCAGGCGCTTGATGCCGAGTTCGCGCTCCAGCGTGTCCAGCATGGCGGAAAGGTCAGGCTCGGCTTGTGCGGAGACGATGTAGGAAACACCGTCGTGTGCGAGTTCTGCAAGGTGGCTGTCCGGCACCTCGCTGCCGAGAAGGACGACGATGTGATCGCCATCGATCTCGTTCCGGGCGAAATGCAGCTTGCCGGAGACATCTATGGCAACAGCGAAATTGGCCGCTTTCCGATTGGCGAAATGGAAGGGACGCGTCATCTTGCCGTGCTCATGCGGCGGATGGGGGTTGCCCTTGCTCATTTCGGCCATCGTGACGCGACCGACCATCCAGGCATCGCCTTCGAGCTTCTCGTGGCAGGATTGGTAGAGCGCCGTCCAGTCGCCGAGCTTGCCGTCAGGGCTATGTGTCCAGCGGCTGGGATGCAGCCCGCCGTCGAGTGACGAGACCATGTGGCAGATGACATAGGGCTTCATGATTGTGCCTTTCCCAGATAATCCGCATTGCTCACCTTCTCCTGGCTGGCAACCGCTGCGCTGGATGTCCATATCCTGCACCTCCTGAGGGAGCTTGCTGTTTTCACGCCGTTTTTCAAGGCACCTTAGACTTGCCGGTCAACTGGGACCATACAATATAAATGGCATATAATTATATCCGGGGCTCATGAATGCAGCGGGAAGAACTGGTCGATCTCAATGCCTTTGCTGTTGTGGCCGAGGAGAGGAGTTTTACACGTGCCGCCGCGAAACTCGGCACGTCGCAATCATCCCTCAGCCATACGATCCGGCGTCTGGAGGCACGGCTGGGCGTGCGCCTGCTGACACGCACCACGCGTAATGTCGCTCTGACGGACGCGGGCGAGCGCTTGCTTGCCACTCTTGGCCCGGCACTCGAAAGCATTGATAGCGAGCTTGCTTCGCTGCGTGAGCTGCGCGAAAGGCCGGCCGGCACCATCCGCATCACCACCTCCGAGCATGCCGCCACCACTATTCTCTGGCCGGCCCTTGAAAGGCTCCTGCCGCAATATCCGGACATCCACATCGAACTCAGCATCGATTCCAGCCTGCGCGATATCGTCGCCGATCGCTTCGACGCGGGCGTCCGGCTCGGCGAGGCGCTCGCCAAGGACATGATCGCCGTCAAGATCAGTCCCGATGTGCGCATGGTCATCGTCGGTTCCCCGGCATATCTCGCCAAGAATCCGCCACCGAAAGCGCCGAACGAACTTGCCGAGCATAGTTGCATCAATCTGCGTTTGCCGAGCTCCGGCGGCCTCTATGGCTGGGAGTTGGAAAAGGATGGACGGGAGCTTCGCGTCCGGGTGGAAGGGCAGCTCGTCTTCAATAATGTCGGCATGATTGTCAGGGCCGTGAAGGCGGGACTGGGTCTTGGCTTCGTCATGGAAGATCATGTTGCGACCGATGTGGCGGAAGGGCGGCTCGTGCGCGTGCTGGAAGACTGGTGTGCGCCGTTTTCCGGCTATCATCTGTATTATCCAAGCCGACGGCAGCCATCGGCGGCTTTTTCTCTGTTGGTCGAGGCGCTGCGTTATCGCGGTTGACTGTTCCTGTGAAGGCTGACCCAAGCCGAGCGCGATCACAAACGATGCACCATCCGGCCGGTCGGCATGCGGCAGAATAGAATTACTCTTCCATCGGCGGGTAGAGATAAAATTGATCGATGCGCAGACGATTATCCGGATTTCCGAATTGTAAAATTGCAAATTGCTGCTTAATTCCTTTGCTTGATGCTCTTACATAGCGTGTAAAGTTATGTGACGGCTGCAGGCCGGCTGGGGGACAATGCATGCATCTCGATGACTATGCCGCACTCGGCCGCTCGGAGTTGCGCGTCAGTCCGCTTGCGCTCGGAACCATGACTTTCGATGAGGGTTTCAACCGGCGTTCGCGTGAAAATCAGCCCGAAGCGGTCTTGGCGCGATATCTTGAGCTCGGTGGCAATTATCTCGACACAGGCAACGGAGCCATGAAAGCGGGCGGCCAGACGGTTGTCGGCGGCTATGTCGCACAAAACTCGATCCAGCGCGACCGTCTTGTCATCGCCGCCAAATTCAATGTCGAGCGGCATGGCGAAAGGCCTGGCCGCAAAGCCGTGATCGCCGGCTTCGAGGAGACCCTTCGTCGGCTGCGTACCGATTATCTCGACCTCTATTGGCTGAACAATTGGGATATACAGGCGCCTTTGGAAGAAATGCTGGAGGCGCTCCACGATCTCGTTCAGTCGGGAAAGCTGCGTTATTTCGGTATTTCGGATACGCCGGCCTGGAAGGTGGCGCATGCCCATCTCCTGTCACAGTCCAACGGCTGGGCTCCGTTCATCGGTTTGCAGATCGAATATTCGCTTGCCGCACGGCTATTTGAAATCGAGCTCATTCCCCTGGCACGCGGACTGGGGCTTGGCGTCGTCTCGCACTCGCCATTGAGTGGCGGTCTCATCAGCGGCCAATATACGCGTTCCAATAATGCGGGCGCAAGAACAGGACATGCAGCGCAATTGGCGCAAAGGCCCGACGAACAGGATCTTGAAATTGTCGATGCCCTGTTCCGCGTCGCCGATGAACTCGGTACGACAACCGCACGCGTCGCCCTTGCCTGGGCAATGGCGCGCCTTGGCGTATCCTCGACGATTATCGGCGTCCATACGCTGGAACAGCTCAATGACGATATCGGCGCGCTCGAGGTCCGGCTTTCGCCCGAGCAGACAGCGACGCTGGATGCGCTTACGATCCCCAATCCCGTCATTGCCCTGCCGCTGCCGTTGCAGAATGCAGCACCTCTTTGCTGCGTAGATTGAACCGCAAACCGTAGCTTGTGCGAGCGGTTGCCGACGCCGGCATCTCTGCCGACGACCGCAATGGCTTCCCTTATCGATTGGCTGGCCTATCTAACCTATTTCATTGTTCATGGTCTCGGCGGAACGCCGATACCTCCTCTTTTGAAAAGCTCAAGGAGATCAGAAATGGACAAGAACCGTGTCAGAGGTGCAGTCAAGGAGGCGAGCGGCTCCATCAAGGAGGCCGCAGGAAAGCTGACGGGAAACAATCGACTTAAGATGAAGGGTGCTGCCGAGAAGGTCGAAGGCAAGATCCTGGCGAAAGTCGGCAAGGCCAAAGACGCCATCAGACACGCGCTTCGCTGACACCAGGCGCGTGTGAAACTTTGCCACCGCGATTTATCGAGGCTTCCAATGCTTTTCCTTGCCAGGTCCCCATCGCTGACGACACCGTTGGATCGTTACGCGACCTGTGCGGCGATCCGCTGTCTGATCGCTTATGCCGAGGGACTTGAGGATTGTCATATCGATGTTGCCGCCATTGAAGGCGCAATCGTTCTCTCCGGCATGGCATCGAACGACGAGGCGCGGCAGCGGGCCATTGCAATAGCTGCCGAATATGCCGGGACCCGCATCGTCAGCAGCATCGCCCTCCGGGCTGATCGCGGCCCTTCCAGCCATCCGCAGATCGAGCTGTCGAATTCCCCTGCGCCGTCCGGGCAGACCGCGGCGCCTAAAACGCCGAAGGAGACGTCATGAAAAAAGTCATTATAGCGGCCGCGGCCATTGCTTTTGCCTTTGGTTCTACGGCTTCCGCTGCCAGCACCCATTCCAAAAGGCAGTCGACACAAGTGGTGTCCGAACCGAAGCAAAGGCTTGGAACGCTGTCCTGCGAGGTCGCCGGCGGCGTCGGCATGATCATCGGGTCGAACAAGGCGATCAGCTGTACATTCAAGCAGAGGGCCGGCAGAGTTGAGCGCTATACGGGCACAATCGGCAAGCTTGGCATCGATATCGGGGTCACCCGCAAGACCTATATGAGCTGGGTCGTCGTCAACACCGCGCCAACGCGTGTCGGTGACGGTGCTCTGGCCGGCACCTATGTCGGTGCTTCGGCGGGCGCTTCCGTTGGCCTCGGCCTCGGTGCGAATGCTCTGGTGGGCGGCAATTCCAAGAATTTTGCCCTGCAGCCGTTGAGCGCGGAAGCGGGAACCGGCCTGAACGTCGCAGCCGGCGTCTCGCGCCTGCAATTGCAGTCTGCGCGCTAGGTCCGGAGTGCGTTTAGAAACCACGTCATGCCCGGACGCGACCTGAGAGTAGGGCCGCGTCCGGGTGTGTTATTCAGTCACTTCAAGCGATATCGAAGCGGTCGGCGTTCATGACCTTGGTCCAAGCCGCGACGAAGTCCTGCACGAACTTCTTCTCGGCATCGGCCTGACCGTAGACTTCGGCGATCGCGCGCAGCTGCGAGTTGGAGCCGAAGACGAG
>NZ_FMAG01000001.1:0-632609 GCF_900094585.1 Martinezella multihospitum | reverse complement strand
TGGTGAAGAATCCGAAGGTTCAGCTGATTCGGCCACCAGTCACGGTTCGAACGGGCCGAAACGCTCGTGTTCCCATGCGGAAACGGACACTTGCCGGCATTTTCGACTTTCGTATCCATAATTTTCTCCCTTACGATGATTTGATTTGTGACGACCGGAGAAGGAGCTTTGCCAGCCCACCGGGAAATGGCCCGGTTCTAAAACGGGTATGGCAGCGACATGTCAGACGCATGAATCTCTCGTTGTTCTGGCCTCGCGTGAAACGGAGACGTGGAAGCAGGCAAAGCTTGGGTACCCTGCCTTCCGACCGGTCCGTGCATCGATGAACTGAACGCAGTCAATGCTCTCAATATGAGCTTCGTATGACAGGCGGCCGCATCTCATCTCTGCTGGGGCACTATAGCCAAGGCTTTCCATTAATTTAAGTTGGATTTCCTGATTGGCGCGATAAGATAAGCTTATGGCAAATTTCACGCTCAAACAGCTTCGCTATTTCGAAGCGCTGGCTCGGCTCGGCCACTTCGGACGTGCCGCCGATCTATGCGCGATCTCTCAGCCCGCTCTGTCGATGCAGATCAAGGAGCTGGAGGAGCAACTCGGCACGGACCTCTTCGAAAGAGGTGCTCGCCAGGTCCGGCTGACCAATTTCGGGGAGGCCTTCGCGATCCGCGTCCGCGACATCCTGCGCTCCGTCGACGAGCTGGGAGATCTTGCCCGCGCCTCGCATAATCAGCCTGTAGGACGGTTGCGCATCGGCATCATCCCCACGGTGGCACCCTATCTGCTGCCGAGCATCATCGGCAACCTCACCCGTATCTACGACGGGCTCGATATCCATGTGCGCGAGACCCTGACCTCGAAACTGGTCGAGGAGCTGGAGGAGGGGAGGCTGGATACCGCCATTGTCGCCCTGCCGATCTCTGAAGCATCGCTGACGGAAGTGCCGCTATTTGCGGAAAATTTCGTACTGGTGCGGCCAAGCGAGGATCAGGGCAAGCCGGTGCCGAACCGCGAGGCGCTTCGCGAAATGCGGCTGCTGCTTTTGGAGGAGGGACATTGCTTCCGCGATCAGGCTCTGTCTTTCTGCAACATCCATTCGGCCCTGCCGCGGGAGCTGATGGACGGCAGCTCACTGTCGACGCTGGTGCAGATGGTCAGCGCCGGCATCGGCGTCACCTTGATACCGGAGATGGCTGTGGCGGTGGAAACCCGCTCGGCCTCGGTTTCGACCGTACGCTTTCAGAGTCCGCAGCCCTCGCGAACGATCGGCATGATCTGGCGCAGGACGAGCCCTCTCGCCAAGCAGCTCCTTCAGATTTCCGAAGTGGTCCGCGAGGCTGCCGACGCCATGCGCGAGCAGCATGATTCGATCTGGCGTGCGCAGGATCTTGAGCTCGATGGCCAAATGCAACCGTCGGCTGCTTACCGCCTCAGTTTTGGCGCCGTCGATGACCCGGCTTCGCATCGATAGTTTCGTATCGCGCATTAACGCTGTTCGAATCTTTTCCACAGGCAGCGCCATTTCAAACGATTGAAAAGATTTTAATCGTTTAAATAGTTTAATGCCTTGATTTACAAAGAAACTCTCCCATGTCATGCCAATAACGCATGACAATGGAGGTCGTGATGCAAGAGTTTGAAAACGTAAGAAATGAAATTCCTACGTATGTGATTGATCGCCTCGAAAACGAATGGCGGGTAATGCAGACTCAGAATGTGCAGCTGGAAAGTGGGCTGCGGGCTGAAACGCCGGCAAATACGGCACCTGCAACGGGTGATAGTCTCGGATCCCTCGATAAGTAGTATTTATGAAGGCAGGAATTGCGCCACGCTCGTGGGTCGGGCGACGCCATTGAAGGCATCGGCTGGCATTCCATCTTTTTTCATGACATCCAGAAAACGGACCAGCCCCGGCTTATTGCCAGGGGCTGCCGTTCATCGCCGCGTCGACCATTACGATAGAAGTAAGAACTCGTTCAGGCGTCGAGATAACGCTCGGTGAGCCGTGCCCACATGGCCGCACCGACGGTGAGGCTTGCATCGGCGAAATCATATTTGGCGCTGTGAAGGATGGCTGAATTCAAGCCATTGCCGAGGCGCAGGAAGCTGCCCGGCTTGTGTTCGAGGTAGTGGGAGAAATCCTCGCTGCCCGGGATCAGGCCGCAGGTGGTGACCTTGTCGGCGCCGACGAGTTCTTCGGCCACCATGCGCGCGAATTCCGTTTCCTTCTCGGAATTGACGACGACCGGATGGCCGTGGACGTAGTCGATCTCGACGCTCGCACCGAAACCCTCTGCGATGGACTCTGTCAGCTTGCGAATGCGAGCCTCAAGTAATTCGCGCACCTTCGGATCGAAGGAGCGAACGGTCAGCAGCATCTTCGCACTTTCCGGAATGACGTTCGAAGCCTCGCCGGCGTGGATGGCGCCGACGGTCACGACCGCCGTCTGCGTCGGATCGACGCTCCGGGCAACGATCGTCTGCAGGCTGACGACGAGATTGCAGGCGACGACGACGGGATCGATGGTCAGATGCGGGCGCGAGGCATGGCCGCCCTTGCCCGTGATGGTGATCTCGACCGTATCGGCGGCGGCCATCAGCGGACCGGAGCGCAACAGCCAGGTGCCTTCCGCAGCACCTGGATGATTGTGCAGGCCGTAGATGACGTCGAACGGAAAGCGCTCGAACAGCCCATCCTTGATCATGGCGGGAGCCCCGCTCACTGCGCCAGCCTCCTCGGCCGGCTGGAAGATCAGGTTCACCGTGCCGTTGAAGCGGCGGGTGCGCGCGAGATATTCGGCTGCTCCCAGCAAAATAGTGGTGTGGCCGTCATGGCCGCAGGCATGCATCTTGCCCGGCGTCTTGCTGGCATAGGCGGCGCCGGTCTGCTCGGTGATCGGCAGGGCGTCCATATCGGCGCGGATCGCGATGCTCTTCTTGCCCGCGCCCACCGTCATGCGCGCGACGACGCCATGGCCGCCGACATTGCGGGTGACTTCGTAGCCCCAGGCTTCCAGCTTCTCGGCGACGAAACGCGCGGTTTCTGCCTCTTCGAAGGAAAGCTCGGGATTGGCGTGCAGGTGCCGGCGGATACCGGTCAGCTCGTCCTTCATCGGTTCGAAGTCGGAGAGGCGGGCGAAATCGTTGTCGAGGGTCATGGCTATTCCAATGGTTCGCTTGAGCCGCCATTCGCCACAAGGCGCGCGGGCTTTGCTGATGATATGTGCATCGCGCTAGATGAAGCGCGACAGGAAGCTTCTGGTGCGCGGATGCTGCGGATTGCCGATCACATCCTCCGGCTTGCCTTGTTCCACGATCTTGCCGCCGTCCATGAAGACGACGCGGTCAGCAGCCTCACGGGCAAAGCCGATTTCGTGGGTGACGACGATCATCGTCAGGCCCTGTTTGGCAAGGTCGCGCATGGTGGCAAGCACTTCGCCGACCAGTTCCGGATCGAGCGCCGAGGTCGGCTCGTCGAACAGCATCAGCTTCGGCTTGATCGCCAGCGCCCTGGCGATCGCGACACGCTGCTGCTGGCCGCCCGAAAGTTGCCTGGGATAGTTGTTGGCCTTGGCTGAAAGCCCGACACGGTCCAGCAATGCCATCGCGTTTTCCGTTGCCTGCTTGCGGCTTTCACCATGGATGCCGATCGGCGCCTCGATGACATTCTGCAGCGCCGTCATATGCGGATAGAGATTGAACTGCTGGAACACCATGCCGATCTTGCGCCGCTGTAGTGCGATCGCATGGTTGGAAAGCTTGACCAGCCGTCCTTTGTTCAGCCGGTAGCCGATCTGCTCGCCATCGACTTCGATCGAGCCGCGATTGATCGATTCCAGATGGTTGATGCAGCGCAGGAAGGTCGACTTTCCGGAGCCAGAGGGGCCGAGGATCACCACGACTTCGCCAGGCGTCACGTCGAGATCGATACCCTTCAGCACCTCCAGATGCTCAAAGGATTTGTGGACGTTGCGCGCCTGTACCAGCGGCGCCATGTTGACGACAGCGTTCATTGTCCCGCCTCCTGCGCCGGCACGAGCGCTGGCGCGTTCTCCTTTGCGGCCTTGGTAGTGCCCGTGCGGCGATCGGCGCGACTATAGTAGCGCTCGATATAGCTCTGGCCGATATTGAGCACCGAGGTGATCAGTAGATACCAGATGACGGCGACGAGCAGCATCGGGATGACTTCGAAGGTACGGTTGTAGATCGACTGCACGGAATAGAGCAGGTCGGCCATGGCGATGACGCTGACGAGCGACGTCGCCTTGATCATGCTGATGAGCTGGTTGCCCGTCGGCGGTACGATGGAGCGCATGGCCTGCGGAATGATGATTCGCCGGAGCGCCCGGATGCGGGTCATGCCGAAGGCTTCAGCCGTTTCGAACTGGCCCCTGTCGACCGAAAGCAGGCCGCCGCGGATGATTTCGGCCATGTAGGCCGCTTCGTTTAGCGCGAGGCCGGCGATTGCGGCCGTCATCGGGCTGATGACCGAATTTGTGTCCCAGCTGATAAAGGTAGGTCCGAACGGAATGCCGATCGATAGCGTGGGGAAGAGCGTCGACAGATTGTACCAGAAGATCAGCTGCACGAGCAGCGGCGTGCCGCGGAAGAACCAGATAAACAGCGAGGTGAGCGTGCTTGCCAGCGTGTCTTTCGACATGCGGGCAATCGCCAAAAGCAGGCCAAAGATGATGCCGAGCGCCATGGCGACGACGGTCAGACCGAGCGAGACATAGAGGCCGCTGATGACAACGGGATCGAAGAAGTACTGTGCGACGACATGCCAGCCGAAGTTTTCATTGTGGGCGACCGACCAGGCCCAATAGGCGGCGATCGCAAGGGTAACGACCCAGGCAGCCACACGGCCTTTCGGGAACGGCGTATGGGCATTCGCCACATCTCGTTCGGCCGCATCGCCGGAAGGCGATGCGATATCTCTGGAATTCGTGCTCATTTCGGCAATGTCCCGCCAAGATTGATGCCCGGTTCCTTGATCATGTTGTTCTTAAGGCCCCATTTCTTCATGATGGCGGCATAGGTGCCGTTGTCCATCAGAACCTTGACGGTGTCCTTCAGAATCGGGCCGAGCGGCGAACCCTTCGGCACGACCGCGCCCTGATAGAGATCTTCAAAACCGTTCTTCTGGCCGACGCCGGTCAGTTCCAGCTGGCCGTTCGCCTGCGAGACGAAATAGGTGAGCGGCGCCTGCGACGAGAAGAAGGCGTCGGAGCGCTTGGAGCGGACGGCGAGGATCGAGCTCGGCTGGTCGGTGAAGGACTGGACTTCGATCGCGCCCTTGCCGTCGGTCTTGCACTTCTCGGCCTGCACCTGGATCACCTTTTCGGCCGAGCCGCCGGCCATGACGGCGATGCGCTGGCCGCAGGCGCTGTCGAGCGAGGTGATGCCCTTCGGATTGCCCTTCTGGACGGCGAAGACGACGAATTCCTGTACCCAATCGACAAAGTCATTGGCTTCTTCGCGGCTCTTGAAATCGCCGATCGGGCCGAAGGCGAATTGATAGCGGCCGGAATTGATGCCCGCGAGAATGGCAGGCAGGCCGCTGACGCTCTCATGCTCGATCTTCACGCCGAGCACCTCGCCGATCGCGTCGGTCAGATCGGCGCTGGCGCCGGTCAGCTTGGTGCCGGTGACGATCTCGTAGGGAGGGAAGGAGCCGTTGTTGACGGAAATCATCTTACCCGACGTGCGGATTGCTTCCGGCAGCTTGGCTTGCAGATCCTTGTTGACCGAAAGTTTCGGCAGGCTCGCATCCTCCGCGAAGGCAGCACCTGACATCATCAGGCTTGCCAGGGCGACGTAGGTCATTTTCTTCAGCGACATGTTCATTCCCCTTTTTGCTTTGTGTCTCTGATTTCAGGCGGTCGTCAGGCAGCGCTTGTCCGGCTGCCATCAACGTCGAACGGGAAGAGTTCCTCTGGTGTCAGGAGCCGCGGCAGGATGCCCTGCACATGCAGTTCCCCAGCGAAGTCCGCGATCATCTTGCGGTTGGCGGCAAAGCCGCTCGCATCCCACCCTTCGGGCAGCTCGGTTGCCGATTTCAACAGCTCGTCGAGCATAAAGGGCGTGGTGTCGGCATATTTACGCCGCTTGCTGAGCCACATGCGCTGGGATTCATCGATCAACTTGCTCAATTCGGCAATGACCCAGGGATGCTCGGCGACGATCTCGGCCTTCAGGCCGATCAGGTGCATGCCCGGTACATAGCCCACATCGGCAAAATAGCGATGCTCGGCGGCACGGAAATCCGGCAGCAGCTGGCGGAAGCCGGAATTGCCAGCGAAATAACCATCCGGCATGAAAGGCGTGAAGATCGCGTCGAGCTGGCCTTCCTTCAGCAGATCTACCATCGGCCTTTCGCCGGGCGCTGCCTCGATGCGGCCGGGGTGGCCGAAGCCGTCGAGGCGATCGGTGATCGGATGCGCTTCGGTGAGGCGGCCGGCATACCACATGGCGTCCTCGACGCCAACGCCTTCGCGCCGTAGTGCTGCCCGCGTCCAGGTATTGCCGGAGTCGCGCCAGCCGGTGACGCCGATACGCTTGCCGGCAAGCTCGGCAAAGCTCGTGATCGGGCTCTCCCTGGTGGTGATGACGCAGCGATGGCGGAAGCCACGCATGATGAAATTCGGAATGCCGACCACGCTCTCGTCGCCATCGATGCGCAGCTGCGTGTAGCGGCTGAAGGAGGTTTCGGCGGCATCATAGGCGTCGCTCTTGCCGACATGCGAGATCAGGGTGCCGACCCGGTCGACCTTGATGTCGAGCTTGGGGGAGGAGACGTCACCCAGGACCAACGGCGTCATGTAGTCCCAGTCACGGAGAGCAAGTCGAAGAGTAAGGGCCATGAAATTCACTCGCGGGAAAACTTGTTTTCTCAACGACTAAATGTTCAATATAGGTCGATCAAATGTTATTACGTTATTGAACATTAAAAATGGTGCGAAAATGAGCGAAGATCGGGATGCGAAATGGTTTGCCTCAAAATTGAGCGATCGGACCATCCGCGGCATCGCGCTTGAGACGAGCGCGCTCATTCGCGCCGGCGCCCTGCCTGTCGGCACCAAGCTTCCGCCGATCCGCGACCTCGCTTTTGTCCTTGGAGTGAGCCCGGCAACCCTATCGGAAGCCTGGAGCGAGCTCAGGCGTCAGAAGATCATCAGCGGACGCGGCCGGAATGGCACATGGGTCAGCGGTGACCGCTTCGTCGCCAAGCCGGCACGGCTGGCAAGTGTCGGCGACTACGGTTCCGACGCCCTCAATCTGACGGCTGCCGTTCCCGATGTGCAGCTGCTACCGAAACTCGATGCGGCGATGGCCTATGGCGCCTCGGCCGAAAATCTCAACAGCTACGAGCGCAGCCGTATCCTGCCGGAGCTTGAACGCGAGGTCAGGAAGACCTGGCCCTATGAGCCGGAAGCGTTCCTGGCCACCAATGGCGGCTATAATGCCGTCTACACTCTGATCAACGCCCTGGTCATGCCGGGTGCTGCCGTTGCGATCGAGGATCCGACGGGCATGCGGCTTCTCGATATTCTCGAGGACCGGGGTGCCCGCATCATTCCAGTGAAATGCGACGAGGAGGGTCCGCTGCCGGCCTCGCTGGAGGAGGCGCTGAAATATCGCCCGGTCGCCTTCATCTTTCAGCCGCGCACCCATTCCGTCACGGGCCAGAGCGTGAGCCCGGCGCGTATGGCAAGGATCGCCGAGATCCTTCGCGACAAGGATACGTTGATCGTCGAAGACGATGGTATCGCGGATATCTCGATCGCGCCACGCCATTCCATGGGACATCTCTTTCCCGATAGGGTCATCCATATCCTGTCATTTTCGAAAACGCACGGGCCGGATCTACGCCTCGCCGTATTGTCGAGCTCGCGGGCGATCATCGACCAGATCCAGTCCTATCGCAGCTTCAGCTCCGGCTGGACCAGCCGCATTCTGCAGGCGGCGGCTGCCTGGCTGCTGCGCGATCCGGCAACGGCATCATGCCTCGATCATGCCCGCAACACCTACCGGGAACGCCGCGCAGGCCTCATCGATGCGCTTCGCAAGCGCGGCGTCGATGCGCAACACGGAGAAGGGCTGTGTGCCTGGGTGCCGGTCTCGTCGGAGCCCTTCGCAATGGTGACGCTTGCCGCCCGGGGCATTGCAGTGCATCCCGGTGCCAAGTTCTCGATCCTGCCCAGCAGCCATTTGCGTGTAGCGACGGCCAAACTCTTGGAGCGGCGCGAATATGTTGCGGATGCCATTGCACTTGCCGCCGTCCACACGTGAGCGGTAATGCTACCGGCTTGACGTCGCGCCCACGCTTTTCGGCACATCCCTCCAAGGGGAAGCGTACTTGACAAGGATGGTCGCAAGCCTGGCCGAGATGAGCGCGACGATGGAAATCGCGACGAGATAGATTGCGATGTAGACGGGCTGCGGCAAGTGGATATTGCGCATCAGATGCCCGTAGATCTCGGTAAACCCGCGATGGCACATGTAGATAGGGTAGGAGAGATAGCCGAGAAAGATGCCGAGCCGCTGCAGCCTCTCCGGCAGTTCGAGCATGGTGCCGGCAAGGACGATGAGCGGCGAAATCAGGATGCAGAAGACAAGCGCATATTTCAGCGAATAGGTGGGGAGAAACAGCAAGGCTAAGATCGCCGCGATGGGCAATAGTGCCGCATAGCTGTTCACCGTGCGCCCAAGTGTGGTTTCGCCTCGAAGCCGATAGATGATCATTCCGAGGGTGAAGGAGAAGAAGACGCGGGCAAAGCCGCCATCCACGGAGTGCCATTCCCAGCCGAGATCGAGCGATTTGTGCAAAAAAACCGAGCCGATCAGCATCGCCAGAGATGCGGCGGCAATGAGGATGAGGCTCCGCGTTTTCAGCCTGAACAGCAGCAGCGCGAATACCAGATTGGCCAACAGCTCCCAAAACAGCGACCAGGCGGGGCCATTCAGCGGGTAGAGCGCCAAGATGTCTCCGGCCGACCGCGTCAGAAAGCTCGGGGACGGCAGCATGAACACGGTCGTGAGGATGCTTGCGGCAAGATCGGCCCGCCCGACGCCTGCCGCCTGCCAATGTAGCAGCAATTGCACGAGGCCGTAGACGCTGCCGATCAGGAAGAGCGGATAGAGACGCGCGTATCGCGCCTTCATGAAGGCCAGAACGGTCATGCCGCTGGCGAGCTTTTCTCCGTAAGCCCTGGCGATGACGAAGCCGCTGAGCACAAAGAAGAAATCCACGGCGATATAGGCCGAAGGCGCATAGGGCCTGTCGAGGTGATAGACGACGACGGCGAATGCCGCCAGGCCGCGCATCGCATCCAGGGCGGCATATCTGTGTCTCGTTGCATCAGCCGGCATTGATCGGAACCTCATTGGGGGAAAAGGTTACGCCTAAGCTATCCGGCGGCGCGCGCGCCGAAGAATTCGTTTCTCAAATTTCGATCGAGCGGGCGCACCCGCGAAAGGTTACCCAGGAACTGGCGGGGGCTTGTCAGCACCGATCGGTTCAGGAAATGGGTCCTGATCAGGTTGGAGGACTTGCTGTGGGCGCCGGCATGGCCAACCCGGTAGATCGCGCCGCGGAAGGGCAGCGATCCGAGCGGCGAGCCGGCATCGGCGAGCATCTTGCCGATGCGCACATGGCTGCCGAGCATGGATTTGATGTAATCGACCTCGGCATCCTCGAAGGTCGCCGGCAAGCGATAGAGATCGGAGCGGATGATGAGCGATGTGCCGCAATAATTGGCGAAGTCGTTGTGATGCAAAAGCAGTCGGCCGCCCTCGTTCCAGAGATAGCCGCGGTCGATCTTCCACCCGTTGGCATCGGTATTTCTGGCGGCGAAATCGACGATATTGGCACTGACGAAATCATCGTCGTCGACGATCATGAAGAAGCGGGTATCGCGTGCGGACAACATGCCGCTCAGAACGCGGCGGCCCTTGTCCAGCCGGAAGGCATCGTACACCTTCTCGCGATCGGCGCCGTTGATGTCGTGCAGCTGATTCGGCGGGAAGGTCACGCGCTCGGCCGTAAAATTCGGCGGCAGATCGGGCAGATCGGCGCCTTCATTGGCGACGACCACACCGCGCCAATTACTGTTGGACTGCCCCGCGATCGATGCGATCGTTTGCGACAACCGTTGTTTCAGCGCCGGCCAATCGTTGGAATTGGCCTGATGGCGAACGGGAATGATGAACGTAACCAGTGTCATGAGGCGCCTTTCCGACATTTGCTATTGCTACCGCAGGGATCGAAGGCCCCATGTGGAATGCCATGCTTCGATCCGATGGCCACGATTCTTGCTACTGCGCCCTTGCGCGGCGACCTTGCAGTGTCGTCCGCACGAGGAAGAGGACCCTTTCCCTGCATAGGAGAAGGATGAGGCCCGAATAGGTGAGGCCGCCGACCAGGACTTCGCAGATCAGACGTGCTGCGAGGGAGCGGTCGTACAAGGCCGATGAGGCTGCCAGTACCACGACGAGCATACCGAGATAGGCGGCTATGGGCCGCAGGAACTGGCTGAAATATTCGAGAATGCTGAGGCCGATCAATCGTGAGACCATCCAAAGCGTCACCGGCCAAAGCATCAGCACGCCGACCATGAGCCCGAAGACGACGGTCGCGACACCATATTTATGGAGAATGAAAACGGTGAGGATCGAGACGACGTTGCGCACCAGCTGATAGTAGAACCACCAGTCGGATCTGCCCTGACTGGTGATCAGGGACGCTTGTATGATGCCGATGCCGGCCATCAGGCCAATCACGCAGAAGAAACGAACCGGCCAGATGGCGGCCGCCCAGTGCGGTCCGAAGATCAACGGAATGGCGTCGTCGGCGACCGCTGCCAGTCCCATGAAGGCCGGAAAGGACACCAGCGAGCAGCCGAAGGTCGCCATGAGGAAGGCTTCACGCACTTTGTCCTTATCGTGCTGCAGGGAGGAGAGCAGCACATGGCTGACCGAATTCAGCCCGCCCGCCACGACATTGTTGAGCATCTCGTAGAGCCGGCGGGCGAAATTGTAGATACCGAGAGCGGCCGGGCTTACCAGCGTGCCGATGATCAGCTGGTCGAGATTCATGGTCTGGAGGAAGCGGTTGCCCGAGGCGAAGATGCCATAATGCAGCAGTTCGCGCAGGCTCGAGAGCTTTACCCTGAAGCCAGGCAGCCACTTCGCGCCCCAGAAAGCGGCGATGCAGGCGGCCGCCGGTGCGGCGATCTGGGCAATCGCAAGCGCCCACAGGCCGAAACCGGCGAAAACCAGCGAGAGACAGATGACCGCCGAAACCGAGGTGGCGATCGCGGTGCGGGCCGCAGCAAGATGGAAGGACATCGTCCGGCCGATCAGGGCATTGGGGACGATGATCATCATGTCGAAGAAGATTTTGAGGCCGATGATCAGCAGCAGCTTGACGATATCGTCATGCCCGAGCCAATGGGCGAGAAACGGCGAAAGCAGAAACAGCGCGGCATAAAGAATGGCCGCGGAGACGAAGGATAGCCAGAAGACCGTATCGAGATGGCTGCGCCGAATGGATTTCTGCTGGATCAGTGCTTCGCCGAAGGCCGTCGGGCCAAAGCCGGAGGCGAAACTGACGATGGCAAAAGCAAGTGCTACCAGACCGAAATCCTGAGGCAGAAGGAAACGGGAGGTGACGACGAAGACAAGGCTGTTGAGTGCTGTTGGGATAAGCGTATCCAACGCCGACCAGAAGGCGCCCCTCAATGCGGCCCGCGATCGGTTCTCGCTCAGATGTTCAAAGACGACTTCATCCGCTTCGGACGCCAGCAAACGCATACCTCGCCGTTTTAGTTCTGCAGCGGATGCCGGAGTTCCAGCGCCCGCCATTGCCGCTTCGCCATCGTTCGATGGAGCAGGACGGCGTGTTGGATGCTTGATCTAGGCCAGCCCCTCGATTTGTCTAGGGAGGATTGTTGCATTGCAACATTGCGTTGCTGAAAGTGATCTCGCGATCAAGGCAAACGCGAAATTTGTCTCTTCAGAGCGGTGAAAAGCGCCGCCTTCACTGCGCGGCCGAGCGTACCCTTGGCTCGTCCCATTCGATTTCGGGAGCAGCATCGGCTTCGTCCTGGGGCTCGATCATCTCGTAAAGATAGCCTTCGAGCATGTCGCAGGCGCGTTCGCTGGCGCCGATCTTGGCTTCCGTTTCGCTGATGGCAGTGGCGATCGCCTTGATGCGGGCGCGCAGCATGTGGCCGACCACGTCCTTGCCGGGGCGCTGACCCAGCCGGTCGAGGTGCAGGCCGATGCGGTTGGAGTGTCGCTCGAGCTCGCTCTTGCTGAAATTCGCCTTGCGAATTTCTTCCAAAAGGCTCGCGCGCATCTTGGCGACCGGATCGAATGTGCCGGGTTCCCGCTCGTCCAGCACTATCTCGGTAATAAGCTTTTCAATGGCGACCAGCGCCTGCAGGTCGACGGCATCGGTCAGTTCGACGTCATAGCCGGTATCGTCGAACACCTTGCGGCGCACGGGATCGAGAAGAAGCTCGTAGGCCTTCTGCAGCTGCGCGAAAGCGTCGGTATCTCCGCCGGAATCCGGATGGGCTGCCTTCGCGCGCTTGCGATAGGCTGCCTTGATCTGCTCTTCGCCCGCATCGCGCGCAACGCCGAGAATATCGTATGGATCAGTCACTCCAACTCCTGCCGCCGCTTATTCCTGTTTCCGAAGCCCTTGCAGCTGATACCGCCGGCGCGGCTTAAACTTCCCGCCAGCCTGTTTCAATCGGGCATGGCGCTATTTGTACCATCACAAAGGCAGAGTTTGGACAAAAAGAGGCTTATGTCAAAGACGAACTGTCTCGCGCGTGGAAATGCGCTGCCTCAGATCGTCCGGTCGAAGAAAACGGTGGAGCGTGCCTGTTTCAGCCGATAGAGCTGGGCAGGGCGATTGCTGGCGCGGCGCATTTCGCCTGTGATCGGCTCGATGAAGTCGACTTCCGCGATACGTTTGCGAAAGGCGGATTTATCGAGGAGGCGGCCGAGCAGCCGCTCATAGACGGCCTGCAATTCGCTCAAGGTGAACGCTTCCGGCAAGAGATGCACCGGCAGGGTCGTATATTCGACCTTGTTGCGCAATCTGGTGATCGCCGCCTTCAAGATTGCGGCGTGGTCGAAGGCGAGCGGCTCTGCTGTCGTGTCACCTGCGATCGGATGCCAGGCGACGTCAGTGACATTGCCGCCGTGCCGCAGGATGGCTGCATCCGGCGCGATCAATGCCATATAGGTCACGCTCAGGCTCCAGCCGCGTGGATCGCGCGCCGCATCCCCGAAAACGCCGACCTGCTCGAAATAGGGCGCCGCGACCCCTGTCTTGCCGCTGAGCACGCGTCCGGCCGCAGCCTCCAGGCTCTCATCTTCATCGGCATGAATCCAGCCGCCGGGCAAGGCCCAGTGACCGGAAAATGGCTCCGTGCCGCGTCGAGCCAGCAGGACCTCGAGCCCGTCCGGCGCCAAGGCAAAGATTGCAAGATCGACCGAAACGATCGGCCTTTGGTGAAACTCTTCTGAGCTGCTCATGGCTTTGAACATACTGCAGCGATCCCTTAGTGTAAAGTTTCAACTAAGTTAGTTGACAAAATACACTAAGTGGTATTTGTTCGCGTCATCGCAGTTTGCAACGCCGCTTTCAGGAGGCAGTCATGTTCGGATTTCGTTTCATCAAGGCTCAACCGACCCAGTATGTGATCCAGTATCAGAGCGGCCGGCCGCAGCGGGAGGGCGCGGGGCTCTCGTTCTGGTATTTCGCGCCGTCGACCTCGCTGGTCGTGGTGCCGACCGCCAGCGTCAACGAGCCTTTCATTTTTCCCGAGGTGACTTCGGACTTCCAGGAGGTGACGGTGCAGGGGCAGATCACCTATCGCATTGCTGAGCCGAAGCGGACGGCGGAACTGCTCGATTTTTCGCTCAATGCCAAAGGGGTTTACAGCTCGGAAGATCCGCAGAAGCTGTCGCAGCGGCTGATCGACCAGGTTCAGGTTGTCATGCGCGCCGAAGTGCAGGCCCTGTCGCTGAAGGAGGTGCTGGCCGCCGGCGAACTGCTGGTCGGGCGCGTGGCAACCACGCTGCACGGTCATCCGGTGCTGCAGGCGCTGGGTCTTGAGCTCCTGAGCCTGTCGATCCTGGCGGTGAAGCCGAAGCCCGAAACCGCCAAGGCACTGGAGGCGGGGGCGCGCGAAGCGCTGCTGCGCAGCGCCGACGAGGCGATCTACGCCCGCCGCAATGCCAGCGTCGAGCAAGAACGGACCATCAAGGAGAATGAACTCGCAACCGAAATCGCCGTCGAAAACAAGAAACGCCAGGTTCGCGAGGCGCAAATGGATGCCGAGCGCTCGGTGCAGGAACGGCAGCTGCAGATCCGTCGGGAAGAGATGACCGGCAAGATCGCTCTTGAAGAGCAGAACAAGGCGCTTGTCGCACTCGCCTCGGGTAATGCGCGCGAGGAGGCTGACGCCAAGGCCTATGGTCTCGCCGCCATGATGAAGTCGTTTGGAGATGCTGATCCCAAAATGCTGCAGGCGCTGGCTTCGGTCGGCATGGATCCGGGCCAGTTGATGGCGCTCGCCTTCCGCGATCTTGCCGATAACGCCACCAAGATCGGCCAGTTGAACGTCACCCCCGATCTCCTGCGCGAAATGCTGCAGCCGCAGGCAAGGGGGTAAGCCATGCCCGTCGCGAACAACGGAAAGGCAGATGATAGAAAGATCGTCCTCATCGTACGCGACACTCGCCTCGATGAACTTGTCGCGCGCTTCAATACCGTCCAGCAGGCGCAGTTCTATGTCGAGCATCTGGGCGCGGACTTCGGCGATTATCTCGCAGAACAGCAGCACTATCAGGCGGCGGTGCGCGACGTCGAAACCAGCCTGCGTACCGTCGCCAGGGTGCAGACGCTCAACCGGCGCTATCTTGCGAACTTCATTTTCGGCGCCGACGATCTCGTCGTCGTGCTTGGACAGGACGGCCTAGTCGCCAATACGCTGAAATATCTTGATGGCCAGAACGTGCTCGGCGTCAATCCGGATCCGAAACGATGGGACGGCGTGTTGCTGCCCTTTCAGGTCGCCGATCTCGGTAAGGTCATGCGGGAAGCCTTGGCGCAGCGCCGACCACTCAAGCGCGTCAGCATGGCAAAGGCCGCGCTCAACACTGGCGAAGTGCTTTATGCGGTGAACGACCTCTTCATCGGCCCGCGCAGCCACGTTTCGGCTCGCTACGACCTCCGGGTCGGCGAGCGGCACGAGCGGCAATCGTCGAGCGGCATCATCATCTCGACGGGCATGGGGTCGACGGGCTGGCTGAAGAGCCTCTATGCCGGCTGGGTGGGTGCTGCGGCAAGCTGTGGCGTGGAGCTGCCGGCAGGGATTGCCGACGCTGCATTTCCCTGGGATGCGGAATTCCTGCACTATTTCGTGCGGGAACCATTCCCAAGCCGGACGACGGGCGTTTCGTTGGTTTCCGGACAGATCGGGGCAGAGATGCCGATGACCGTCATGTCCGAGATGGCGGAACATGGCGTCATCTTCAGCGATGGCATCGAGGCGGATTTTCTGCCCTTCAATGCCGGAACGCTGGCAACGATCGGCCTTGCAGAACGGCGGGGATTGCTGGTGACATAACGACAATCGGCCCGCCTCGTAGAGGGAAGCGGGCCGATTGTAGAATGTCTTAGACTTTTTAAGCGGCCGAGAACGGGACAGCGACGAAGGTCTTATCACCGTTGCGTTCGATCAGGAGCAGCACGGATTTGCGGCCATCCTTGCCGGCCTTGGCGACGGCCGTCTGCACTTCATGAGCGTTGCGCACCGGCTGATCGTTGACCGAGACGATGATGTCGCCGGTCTGGATGCCGGCAGCTGCGGCCGGCTTGTCCGGATTGACGCTGGCAACGACGGCACCCTCGACGCCATGCGGCAGGTTCAGCTGCTCACGCACATCGGGCGTCAGATTGGCAAGGCCGACACCGATGCTCGGCTGGTTGGATGGCTGGACCTTGCCGTCGCCGGCATCGTTGGCAGCCTGCTTGCTGTCGTCACTGCCGCCGATGGTGACATTGACATCCATGCTTTTGCCGTCGCGCCACAGCGTGATCGAGCGCTTGTCGCCGGGAGAGAGATCGGCGACCAGCCGCGACAGGTCCTTCGGCGTCTTGACGGTCTCGTTACCGACGGCCGTGACGATGTCGCCACTCCTGATGCCGGCGCGGGCGGCCGGCGTATCGTCGTTGACGCTGGCGACGAGTGCGCCCTGGGTCTGCGAGAGGCCCATGGCATTGGCGATATCGGAGGTCACCGGCTGGATGGCGACACCGAGGTAGCCGTGATCGATCGAGCCGTTCTTTTCCAGCTTGGCGACGATCGCCTTGGCCTCGTCGGACGGAATGGCAAAGCCGACGCCAACGCTGCCGCCGTTCGGAGAATAGATGGCGGTGTTGATGCCGACGACATTGCCTTCGCGGTCGACCAGCGGGCCGCCGGAATTGCCGTGATTGATCGGGGCGTCGATCTGGATGAAGTCGTCATACGGGCCGCTGTGCAGGTCGCGGCCGCGGGCCGAAACGATACCGGCGGTGACGGTCGTGCCGATACCGAAGGGATTGCCGATCGCGAGAATCTGGTCGCCAAGCTTCAGCTTGTCGGAGTCACCCCAGGCGATGGTGGCGAGCGGCTTCGGTGCGTTGATCTTTAGGACGGCAAGATCGGACTTGGCATCGGCGCCCAGCAATTTGGCCGGCAGCTCGGTGCCGTCATCGAGCGTCACCTTGATGTCAACCGCATTCTGAATGACGTGGTTGTTGGTGACGATGATGCCGTCAGGGCTGATGATGAAGCCGGAACCGAGCGCCATGGCGCGCTGATTCTGCTGCTGATGCGGCATCTGCTTGGGGAAGGGGATGCCCTGATTTTCGAAGAATTGCCGGAACTGCTCGTCCATCGGCGAATTGCTGCCGTCGGCGCTGGTATCGGTCGCTTTCATGGTGGTGGTCACGGTGACGACAGCCGGTTTGTCGGCGTCGACGATCGGAGCGAAGGAGCCGCCGGGTGCGATGATGCCGGCCGGTTCGGCGGCCGATGCGACGGTTGCAGACGTGCTGAAGGCGAAAGGCAATGCGCCAGCGCCGACGATGATAGCGGCGCCGACGATGGCTGCAGTGCGATGTTTGCGGAGAAGAGAAGGCATGGCAAAAGTCCCTTGCGAGATCGTTGGCGGTTTGGCGTCCCGTCCATATTTGGAAATTTGGAACGGGCTTCGATTGGTCCGCGTCAATTTTGCGAGCGACTTTGTTTCCCGTTTTTACTGCGGGAAGCAAAGTATAGATTTGAATTGGCGCTTGGTGCTAATATGATCCGCCAAGAGACTTTTACAAATTAAATATTGATCATGTTTTTATTGCAAAATGTTAAGATATTACATGAATTTAATGTTGGGCAGCCGGAATTTTTCCATATTCAGCTCTGCGGCATCGGCCATCTCTTAAGGGCTTCCGTTCCAAGTTCCGTCAACGCATAGATGCCGCGGTCGACACGCTCGAACCAGCCGTAGACGTTATCCCTCAGAATTTGCGGAGCCTTTGGCGCTGCTTCGCGCATATCCTTCGGGCGCTGCACGCCGCCTTCGATCGCGGCGGCGCAGACGAGAGCCTGCTGGCGATAAGCGGTCATGATCGGCTTGCGCGTGCTGCCCCCAAGAGCGGGATCACCCTTGCGCCGACGATGTTCTTCAACAAGGCGTGATCTGCGCCGTGCATTCTTGCGCGGCATCGGGGCAATGGGGCTGACGATGACATCGACCAGGTCGTTATCCGATACCGCCAGCATGCCGAAGCCCAGCCTGCGGCACAAGTCGCGGAAACGGCGATCGCCCTCCCGGCCCTTGCCCTTTGCCGAGACGCGGGCGGCGATCCAAACTTCATCACTGGCAGCGGCGCGATCGACGGCTTGCAGGATCAGCTCGAGATTGAAGGTCATCTTCAGCTCGCAGATGACGACGACGGGTGGCTCACCATCAGTCAAGCCGACGAGGTCGCAGCCGCCGACCTCGCCTTTCACTGCATAGCCGGCAGCTTCGAGAAATGACTTGATCGGGAGATAGAGCGCCGTTTCCAAATCCGCCTCCGGGTTTTGCACATCCGCATGAGACTAGCCGATTCGGTTAACCGGAAGGTCCACGGAGGCAAGAAGGCACTCTCTGAGGTGTCGGCGACTATCCAAGGCTTGGCAAAAGGAACCGGTGCTGCGGCCCCTTTTGCTATCCGCGATTGGCTCAGGCCTTGAAATCCAGCTTGACCTCGCAGGCGCCGATCGAGGCCGGCAAGAGCGGTTTGCGGATGCGCTGGCCGAACTGCCGCTTGAAGCCGAAGATGTTGCCGATCAGGCTCTTGGTGTAGAGGCCGGGGCCGCTCGAATAGATGCGCCAGCCGCCATCGGCGGCGATATCGCCGGCCTTGACGCGCGCCCATTCCGCAGATGCCTGATAGCGATCGTCGAAGGCCGCGTCGCTGCTGCTGAAATAGGTGTTGCGCTGGCGGAGCGACGCATGTTCCACCCGGCCGCTGACCGCGATCGGATTGGCAAGCGCGAGCGCCGCCCATACGGCCTCCGCGTCGTCGTCGAGGGCAAGGGCCTCGCAGTAGCGCAGATGCGCATGCACATACATGAGCCCGATCTCGCGACCGAAGAAGGAGGAGGACTCGGCACGACGGAAGAGCTTTTCCGGACCGCCCGAGTACGTCGCCGGCTGTTCCATCAATCGGACGCCATCCGGGAACAGCAGGTTCTCGCGGATGATCTTCATATGGGCGTGGCGCTGATCCGGCGTGAACAGGCCACCGATCATCGGCTGCGTCATCGCGATCAGCGAATAATGCAGGCCGGTGCGGGTATCCTCAGGGTGCAGCAGCAATTCGACGCCATCATGGCTCGGATCGAAGACGCCGTAGCCGGCTACGATTCCATCCCGCATCAGCAGCCGGTTGAAATCGGCACGCATGGCAACGGCGGTCGCTTGAAGCGACTGCGCCTCCTCATTGCGGCTGGCGAGCGTCAGGATGTTGGCGTAGCGCACCAGCTGTTCGTACAGAAGTGAAACAGTCCAGCTGCTGACCATCCAGTCGCGCAAGTGCGGATCGGCCGGCTGCAGGCTGTCGTTCCAGTCGCCTTCGCCGTAGCGGATAAGGCTCGTGCCAGGCACGAAGCGGCTACGCACGGTATCAAGCAGTTTTTCGATGTGATCGGAGATCGTCGCGCGTTCCGAAGTCAGCTGCATGGTGTCGTCGGCGCGCCACGGCACGGTTTCGGCGAGGAAGGTGATATTGCCGGTCGCCTCGATATAATCGCAGAGCGCTTTCAGCGGCCAGACGACGATATCGCCATGCGCCTCGCCGGCACGGATGTTGGCATAAGGCTCGAGCATGAACCATTGCGGCCAGTCGCCGCGATCACGGTACTGCTCGGAAAAGAGCGTCGAAAGGATCTGCCGGGCCTCTTCGTCATGCTCATAGGCGAGCAGGAATTCGATCGGCCCCTGGCAGACGTCACGCGTGCCCCAGGCAGCCCCTGTATATTGCTCCAGCCCGTGCGGCACGCTCAAATGCACGATGGCGTCATGCGCGATCCAGGGCAGCATGACCGCTTGTGCAGCCACATCACGGCCGTTGCCCTCGATGCGTGCGCCGCGCGTCACATGGCTCCAGAAGCGATGCGCGGGTGCGAGCATCTCTTCGCTGTCGACACCAGCGCTGTAGCGCGCGGCAAGGGCTTCTGCCGCATCCGGATCGGTCATCGATCCCGTGACGGCAAAGCGCAACGCCTTCGTCGGGCGTGATTTCAGGGCGATGAACGGGCCATTGCGGGCGGTGCCGTCGTTATAGAGCAGTTCATCGCCGCCAACGGCTTCGAACGCATCCGGGGTCGACGTGACGAGATGATATCCAGCCTTCGGATACCGATCCCAGAGCCACGACGGCTGCGGCCGGAAGGAAATGCGCTTGGCGGCCGCGTCGACCGCGATATTCGCCACGGCTTCATAGTCGCGCTCGCCAAGCACGATATGGCCGAACACGAGGAAGCGGCAGGCTTCGCCGTCGACTGAGACGCTCCACTGCATGGCCGGATCGTCGCCGGAGGCGATTGCCGATATGGTGATGGTGCGGCCGGGAAGGCGGTAGATCCAACGCGTGTCGCTCAAGCCCATCTCGAAGGCGGCGGGCACGCCGAGCAGGCGCCAGCCGTCACCGAGATCCACAAGGATGCGCAGGCCGCTCGATCGCGTCAGATTGTAAGGGTCGCGGGAGACGGAGAACAGCTTGTGGAAGGAGGTGTTGCCGATGGTCAGCTGCGCGGCGAAGATGCCCTGCATCCAGCAGGTCGAGGCGAGCGTCTGGTCGTCGAGCAGCATGTTCTGCCCACTGCGGACGATGGCGCCGTGACGGCGGGCCACCAGGCGTTCTTTTTCCTGGAGCACGATGTGCCTGTTGTGCGCTCCATCCGGCACGAAGAAGGAGAGCAGCTTTCCGTCGGCGTGCTCCTCCAGCATCCGCTTTGGATAAAGCGCGTCGATGGCGGCCTGATCCAGGCTGTCGCTCTCAACAAGAGGGGCGTCCTGTACGAGACTGCGCGCCGACTGTGCGGCCGCAATCGTGTCCATGCCCAATTCACTCTGAAGCTTCGGCAAAGCGTCAAGATGGGCAAGATCGGCATCGCTGGAAGCGGCCGGATGATCGGCGATGAAGAGGCCGAAGAAGGTCGTCGCGGCGGCATCACCTGGTGTCAGCGATAGCGGCTTCGACTGGATTGTCGGGCAGGCGACCTCATGCTGGCGGCGCGCGCTCGGCAGGTTTGTGCCGAGATCCGGTACCATCACGCCGTCATTGTCCTTGGAGGACACGAGGAGCTGGATCGCATCGGTCGCGTATCCAGCCGCGCCGTCGAGGCAGCCCTGCGCGAGCCACGGATTTCGTCCGCCGCCCTGCTTGAGGTTCTGCCTGACCATGATGACAGGACCGAAGGCGGCATGGCTGGCGATGTGATGATCGATATATTGCGAGGCATAGGCTTCGCTGTTCATCAGGAAGCCGCGATCGCCGAGGCCGACATCCTGGACGAGGATGAGATCAGCCGAAAGCGTTGCATTGGTGCCGTTTTCCAGCGAAATTTGCCAGAACCACGCGGTCTCATTCGGATGCAGCCGCAGGCTGACGGTATGTCTTACGCCGGCCGTCTCGCCGCTCCAGGAAAAACCGCTCTTGCCGTGGCCGAATTCTACCGCAGCTTTCGGGCCGACGATTTCGGCCGTTGCCGGCTTTTGGCCGCCGATGCGCAGATAGAGCCGGCCAATGCCGCCATAGACAGGTGAACCGAGGACCTGATTGATCATGACGCCGCCCTGCTGGTCGGCAAAGTCGATCGAAAACAGCGTGCCGTTCGGCAGCGCCGAAGCCGAAAGACCGGCGGTATTGCCGAGCGTGATGAGGCCAAGTTCTTCGCGGCGGGGCGTTTGAAAGCTGCGATTGGTGTCCGAGGACATAAGCGTGATCTCGCTGATTCATGGATCGGATGAGGGGCACTAGATCACAAGGCGCCGCCCGATCATAGGAGGCAATTCGCCATTCACCAGCGCAATCTTTTGTGACGGCTTACGGAAAATATAGGCCTCCGGTCCGGCGCATTGCGCCGGATCTTTTCCGTGGGAGAGCGCCTTGTGTCAGTGGTGCGGGCGCTCCGCAACCTGGTTGGCCGTGCGGATAACAGCCGAAAGATCGGCATCGTCGAAGGCTTCCTTGGAAATACCTCTTACCTTGAACGTCCTGCTTTCGCCCGGCGCGAGATTGACCAGCATGTCATCGACTTCGGCGTTCGGGCTGATGCGGTCGACGAACAGGCAGACATCGCGCAGGAACGACTGAGCGGTGATGGTGACGCTGATCCCGTCCGTCGTCTGGACGCTCTCGATGTCGAAGCGCGGCTGCGGATATTGCAGCGTCATATCCTTCTCGAAGAACCACCAGGCTTCCGCATCGCCGAGGCGCGCACGCAGGTATTCGCGGCGTGGATCGCCCGGGGTCGTAACCTCGGCCGGGATCGCAATATCCGTATTTTCGAAGCGGTCGCAGAGGATGCGCCAGACATGGTGGCGGGCAAGCAGCTTGCCGTTGAAATCGAAACGCTCGACCGTGAAGGGCACGCGCCAGAACAGGGTCGCGTCATTGACTGCGATCGCCGCCAGGCCATCGCCGCGCGGCTGGATGGTGAGGAGATGCGGGGCATAGCTATGCTTCAAGGCATACCAGAGCGGCTTCTTCCGGCCGGCGCCATCGACGGCCGCCCAGGAGGTCACCGGCCAGCAGTCGTTGAGCTGCCAGACGATGGTGCCCATACAGGTCGGCCGGTGCGAGCGCATATGGTCGATGCCGTAGCTGATCGCGCGTGCCTGGTTCAGCTGCGTGACGAAAAGCCAGTCGTCGAAATTTTGCGGGTGCGGGAACCAGCCTTCCAATCCCTGCAGAAGCTTGTCGTTGCCGCCGGTTGCTTTCTGGTGATGCAGGACTGCGGGAGAGGCCGGGGCGCGGTCCTTCTCGCGCACGGATTGGGCAAGCGTTGCGAAGGTCGGCGGCGCCTGCCAGCCGAATTCCGAGCAGAAGCGCGGGATGTAGTTGCGGTAGGTCTCGTAGCCCACCTCGTTCCAGACATCCCAGATGTGCCTGCAGCCGTGTTCGTCGGCATTCGGCGCTATCTCCATCGAGCCGGAATAGGGGCTGCCCGGCCAATAGGGACGTGTCGGATCGGTCTCGGCGACCAGCTTTGGCAGCAGATCGAGATAGTAGCCGGCGCCCCAGGGGCGATTGCCGAGCACGTCCTGCCAGCCCCAGTCGAAATAGCCCCATATATTCTCGTTGTTGCCGTTCCAGATCACCAGCGAGGCGTAGGGCATGAGCCGTGTGATCGCCTCGCGTGCTTCCGCCTCGATCTCGCTGTAGACCGGCTCTTCTTCGGGATAGGTGGCGCAGGCAAACAGGAAGTCCTGCCAAACCATGATGCCGGCGGCATCGCATTCCTCGTAGAAGGTATCGGTCTCATAGATGCCGCCACCCCAGACGCGCAGCATGTTCATGTTGGCGTCGCGAGCCTGGGCGATCCGCTCGCGATAGCGTTCGCGCGTCACGCGCGGCAGGAAGCAATCGTCGGGGATCCAGTTGGCGCCGCGGGCAAAGACCGGCACGTCGTTGACGACGAGCGTGAAGGCGGAGCCGATCTCGTCGGCTGCCGTATCCAGCCGTACCGAACGGAAGCCGACGCGCCGCTTCCAGTTGTCCAGTGCCGCACCGTCCGACCCAAGCAGCTGCAGGTCGAGATCGTAAAGCGGCTGACCGCCCATGCCATGCGGCCACCAGACCTGCGGATTGTCGATCCGGCATTCGATCAGCGCATGGGTCTCGCCTTGGGCGACGCGGACTTCCGCGCGCTTGCCGCCGATGGAGAGGACGAGCGCCACGCTATCCGTGCCCTTGTCGGCCCATTCGATTTCGACATGCAAGCGTGCGACGCCCTGGCTGCCTTGCAAAGTGATTTCCGGGCGGATGCTGCCGAGACGTGCCTTCGACCAGCTTTCGATGACGACAGGTTTCCAGATGCCAGAGGTGACAACCGTCGGACCCCAGTCCCAGCCGAAATTGCAGGCCATTTTGCGGATGAGATTGCTTGGGCCGGGATAGTTCTGGGGAATATCGGCGGCGCTGCCGAGCTGCTTGCGGACTTCCTCGCCATGTTCGTAGGCGGACTGGAAATCGACGATCAGCTCGTTGCGGCCGCTTTTCAGATGATCGCCGATGCCAAAGCGGTAGCTGCGATGCATGTTGCGGGTTTCGCCAAGCAGGCTGCCATTCAGTTCCAGGCGTGCCGCCGTGTCGAGGCCTAGGCAGGAAAGGTCGATGCGCTCGGCGTCCTCGCCATCCCAGTCGAAGGCCAGACGATAGCGCCACGCTGAGCGGCCGATCCAGTCCTGCGAGATTTCGTTGACGTCGAGATAGGGATCGGTGATCAGCTGCGCCGCCATCAGGTCGAGATGAACGTTGCCCGGCACGGTCGCGGGGATCGAATTGGGCAGGGCCGGTGCGCTGGATGGCGCGCGAAGGCGCGAGATGGTCCAGCCGGTGTCGAGCGTCTGTCTTTTCATGTCATGTGTCCGTGATGAAATGGATGTCTCAAACAGCCTTTGGCGCGATGAACTGCAGGCCCGCCTGCAGGTGGCGGTTCATGTGATAGGCGTAAGCGATTCGATCCCGTTGTTCCAACGCTTCGATGATGGCGCGATGGTCATTATAGGCGCTGTCGACAGCCTCGCGTGAACGCTTGCCCGCTTCCATCAGCCGCTGCAACAATGGCTGCAGAATGCCATAGACTTGTGACAGGGTCTGATTGCCGGCAAAGCCGATGAGCGCGGCATGAAACCTGAAATCAAGTGCCGCAGCCTCCGCTAATGTCGATGCGGCCTTCATCGCGTCGTTGATGGAGCGCAGCCTGTCGATGGCGGTTTCATCGGCAGTTTCGAACAGAAGATCACTGAGATTGACCTCGATGAGGCGACGAAACCCCTGGATATCGAGAAAGCTTTCCGCCGAGATGTCGATAGCGAAGGAGAAGAGATCCATCAGCGCCTGCTGGCGGCGATCCGTTATAACGGCGCCGACCTTCTGGCGGCTTTCGACGATGCCATAGGCCTTCAGGATGCGGATCGCTTCGCGCACCGTATTGCGGCTGGCATTGAACATGGAAGCGAGCTCGGCTTCCGAGGGTAGCGCGTCTCCGAGACCGAGATTGCGCTCGCGCATCAGCCGCCGCAGCGCATCGACCACCTGATCGACCGCCGAACCTCTATCCTTGACATCAGCGGTATCTACCACCGTCTCTCCTCCGTTGTCGAAAGCATATTGTTGGTCAATAATGGGTGTCAAGCGACGCGATACAATGGACATTTCGCTTTTCAGCAGTATTTTGACCGACAAATGGAGGGGATGCCGTATGGAAAGCTGCTGGCGTTGGTTCGGTCCGAAGGATCTCGTTCCGCTCTCGCATGCGCGCCAGGCCGGCGCGACGGGCATCGTCACGGCACTGCACGAGGTCTCGCATTCGCGTGTCTGGATGCCGGCCGAAATCGAGGCGCGAAAGGCGCTGGTGGAAGCGGCGGGGCTACGCTGGAGCGTCTGTGAATCGATCCCGGTGCCAAGCGCGATCAAGCTCGGCGGGGCAGGGGCAAAGGCAGCGATTGGCGTCTGGAAGGACAGTCTCGCTAATCTCGCCCGCTCCGGTATCAAAACCGTCTGCTACAATTTCATGCCGGTTGTCGACTGGACGCGTACGGATCTGCGCTTCGAAATGCCAACCACCGCGCTCGCATTGCGGTTCGACATGGTGGAGTTCGTTGCCTATGACGCTTTCGTCCTGCGCAGGAAGGGTGCGGAAGAAAATTATGCGCCGGACCTGCTGCTGCGTGCCGAGGAGCGGCTGAAGGGGCTCTCGCCGGAGGCTGTGCAACGGTTGGAGAACAACATCATCGCCGGTCTTCCCGGCGGCGAGGACAGCTATGGCCGCGATGCCATCCGTTCGGCCATCGCCCTCTTCGAGGGCATGACGGCTGAGGATCTCCAGGCCAATCTCGAAGCCTTCCTGCGCGAGATCGTGCCGGTTGCCGCAGAACTCGGCGCCAGCCTTGCGATCCATCCTGACGATCCGCCCATCTCGCTCTTTGGCCTGCCGCGCATCGTCTCGACGGCGTCGGATCTGCGCCGCATCCTCGGCAATGTCGATAATCCGGCCAATGGTTTGACGCTCTGTGTCGGATCTCTCGGCTCTCGCGCCGACAATGATGTACTTGCTATCGCAAGCGAATTCGCCTCGCGCATCAATTTCGCGCATCTGCGCGACGTTGCGATCGAAGCCGATGGATCGTTCGTGGAGGCCTCTCATTTGGAGGGACGCAGCGATATGTATGCCATTCTGGGCACATTGCTCGCCGAGGAGGCACAGCGTCGCAAGGAAGGACGGGAAGATCATATGATCCCGATGCGGCCGGACCACGGACATCTTATCGGCGACGATATCGATAAGCCGACCAATCCCGGCTATTCCCTTATCGGCCGCCTGAAAGGCCTTGGCGAGCTTCACGGCGTCATCCATGCGCTCTCCAAAGCGGGGCTTTGAACCTCGCGGCATTTGCCGTCCCATGTCGGTGAAACGGGGCGAAGAGAATAAAGCCTGCCGTTGCATATTCGATAGGCTTTTGCCTAAAGTTTAATCTTGTTACAATTTTGATTTTATTTAGTTTTTTCGTCTATCAATATCCAATTCGCTAATCTTCAAACTCGAATTGGCAAGGTCGACCTTCCTATGAATTCCGTTTGGCCCGACGCCCCGAACGACGATTTTCGGTCGCTTTTCAAGACGCATCCGTCGCCGATGTGGGTCTATGATCCGCAGACGTTGAAGTTTCTGATCGTCAACGATGCGGCCCGCGACCTCTATGGCTATGGCGATGCGGACTTCGCGGTCATGACCGTGCTCGACATCAGGCCATCCGTGGAACGCGAGCGTATGCTGGATGCCGTGCACTACCGTACCGACATCGAGACGGCGCAGCGTTGGACGCATCTGAAGGCGGATGGCGAGACATTCGAAGTCCTGACCTATGGGCGGGAGATCCGCTTCGACGGCAAGATGGCGATTCTGGCGATCGTGCAGGACCGCACCGAGGTCAATGCGGCACGGCGGCAGGTCGACGCCACCCAGTCGCTGCTCGACAGCATCGTCGACAATCTCCCGGTCGGCGTCTTCGTCAAGGACATGGAGCGGGATGGCCGCTATATCCTGTTCAACGAGGCATGTGGGGGCATCGTCGGGCAGGCAGCACAGGATATGATCGGCAAGTCGGATCGGGCGATATTCTCCGATGAGCAGACGGCGCTTTTCCGGGAACAGGACAAGCTTGCCTTCGAAACCGCCGCAACCGTCTACTTCGAGGAAACCATTCACACCGTAGATGGCGCGTTGCGTATCCTGAAGACCGCGAAGCGGGCGCTTCCTGCACCGTCAGGGCAAGCGCCACGCTATGTTCTTGGCATCTCCCAGGATGTGACCGAGGAGCGCAGCGTCGAGGCGCGGCTTGCGCATCTTGCCATGCATGATTCCCTGACCGGCCTTCCGAACAGGGCCTTCTTTTCCGAGAGCATCGTGCGACAGGTGGCTGCTGCCACGCCGGAAAAGCCAATCGCGCTGCTCTACATCGATGTCGATCATTTCAAGCATATCAATGACAGCAAGGGCCATGCCGCGGGCGACATGCTCCTGCGCCAGGTTGCCGAACGCCTCCAGCAGCTTGCCGAGAGGAATGATCTGGTCGCGCGCCTGGGCGGCGACGAGTTCGCGCTGGTTTTGCGGATGACGGATGCCGGGCGAGCCCGGCGCTTCGCCGACCTGTTGTTGCAATCGCTCTCGGCACCCTTCGATCTCGACGGCGTGCGGGAACATGTGACCTGCAGCATCGGTATTGCCATGGCGCCTGAACACGGTAGCGACGCCGATGTTCTGATGCGGGACGCGGATCTGGCGCTCTATGCAGCCAAGGCAAGCGGCCGCTCAACCTATCGCTTCTATCAGACCGAGATGCGGCTCGAAGCTGAACGACGCCACCAGCTCACGCTGGAGCTTCGTGAGGCGTTGCAGAATGATGAATTCGAACTCCATTACCAGCCGATCATCCGGCTGGATGAGGATGTTCTCTCCGGCTTCGAAGCTCTGATCCGCTGGCGCCATCCCAAGCGTGGGCTCATTGCACCGGCGGAATTCATCCCCGTCGCCGAAGAAACGGGGATGATCGTGCCGATCGGCGACTGGGTGCTGCGGGAAGCCTGCCGGGCTGCCATGGAGTGGCCGGAAGATCTGAAGGTGGCCATCAACCTGTCCGTCTATCAGTTCCGTCATGCGAGCCTGCTGGCCACCGTCGTCTCGGCGCTGAGCGAGACAGGTCTTTGCCCTGGACGCCTGGAGATCGAGGTCACGGAATCCATCCTGCTTTCCGAGGTCGAGCAAAGCCTGTCGCTGCTGCGTGCCCTCAAAGAGCTCGGCATTCGCATCGCGATCGACGATTTCGGCACGGGCTATTCCTCGCTCAGCTATCTGCGCTCCTTCTCTTTCGACAAGATCAAGCTCGACCGCAGTTTCGTCGCCGGCATGGATGCCGATCCCGGCAATCTCGCCATCGTGCGGGCCGTGGTCGGTATCGCCTCCGGCTTCAACGCCGTGACATTGGCCGAAGGCATCGAGACGGAGGCGCAATTGGCGAAATTGCGGGCCGAAGGTTATGACGAAGTGCAGGGTTTCCTGCTTGGGCGGCCAATGTCACGTGAGGATGCCCTGGCGCGAATTCTCCGTGAGGCCTGTCCCGCCCGGACCTTACGTGCCCGAAAACCAGCGCATGGATGACTGCCGAGACGCCTGGGCGGCTATCGCGAATAATAGCAAAAAATTAGTACCCTGTTGTCGGGAAGGCTGGTTGACCAACGTCCTTGGGTCAGCCCCGATGAGGGCGTGACACCAAGAACCGTTCCAAGGAGACGAACATGACCGATGCAACAGAACAATCCCAACAGCCGCGCGTGCCGGTTCGCGGCGGCGTCGTGGCCTATCTGACCGTCGATGGGGCTGTGAAGGCAGCCGAATTCTACAAGCGCGCCTTCGGTGCCGAACAGGCTTTCATGTATCCGGTCGACGAGAAAGGCCGGACCATGCATGTCCATCTCTACATCAACGGTAGCTCGGTCATGCTGGGCGACGCCTTTCCGGAATACGGCCATGCGCTGGAGAAGCCGCAGTCCTTCACGATGCAGCTTGTCGTGGATGACCTCGATTTCTGGTGGAAGCGTGCCGTCGATGCGGGAGCCGAAGTGGTCGTCGAGCCGCAGGTGATGTTTTGGGGCGATCGCTGGGGGCAGCTGCGCGATCCCTTCGGCGTCGCCTGGGCGATGAATGCGCCGGTCAACGGCTGACGATATAATGCCCTCGGTGTTTGTGGCGCCGAGGGCACTACTTTCGATCCTGCTGCGAAGACGCTATTCTGCAAGCAGGGTCCGCGTCAGCGTATGCTCAGCGTCCGTAAGGCCGTCCAGCACTGTATAGTGATGCTTGTCTGGCTCGACCACTACCTCAGTTGCTGCCCCGAGCCCGGTCCAGATATTGGCCAACAGCGCATTCTGGCGGATGAATTCGGCGCGCTCGGCACCACCAACCCAACAGGTGAGGCGAATGCTGTCGACCGGCTCGAGAAGAGCCGGGCTTTCGGTCCTTGCTTCGGCGTCATCGATGCGAAGCTGCGCGTTCATGCTGCGCTTCATGATCGGGCGCAGGTCGTGGAGGCCGGAAATGGCAAGAACATGCCGGATGCGCTTTAGAAACGCCTCGTTGAGCGGCGATGTCGTCGTCATCATGCGGGCAACGAGCTGACCGCCGGCCGAATGGCCGGTCAATACGATCGGGCCGTCGACCATTTCGGCCGCTGCGGTAATCGCTGCCGCGATTTCCTTGCCGATCCCGCCGATGCGATTTTCCGGGCAGAGCGTGTACGAAGGGATCGCGACGGCATAGCCGGTTGCAATCGAACCCGCCGCCAGATGCGACCAGTAGCTTTTGTCCAGCTGCAGCCAGTAGCCGCCATGGACGAAAACCACCAATCCCTTCGGTCGGCTTTCGGGGAGAAAGAGATCGAAGCGATTGCGCGCAGCCGGAGCATAGGCCAGATCGAGTTTTGTGCGTCCTGCTGCCGTCAGATTGTCGCGGAAAGCTTTTGCCGGCTCGACCCAGGCCGCCGGCCATTGGTCACCGTCGACGATATAGGCGCCGTTGGTATAGGCGGCCTCCCAATCGGTAACCTTGAAATAGCTCATCTCCGCCTCCCTCTTCCGGCTGCCGATATTCGCATCAGGTTACGGCCGAACGCACCGCAAAGCGCGCTTCCTTCCACGATCCGCTGCTGAGGATCTCTTCCAGCACCGTAGCCGCCCGCCAGACATCGCGATAGCTGACATAGAGCGGCGTGAAACCGAAACGCAGTGTCGAGGGTGCGCGGAAATCGCCGATGACGCCGCGCTCGATCAGGGCCTGCATGACCTCATAGGCATTGCTGTGGATGAAGGAGACCTGGCTGCCGCGCTTCTCGCTGTCGCGCGTGGTTTCCAGCTCGAGGCCGCACTTTGCTTCGACCAATCGGATGAAGAGGTCGGTGAGCGCGATGCTCTTCCGGCGCAAAGCATTCATATCCACCTCGTCCCAGATGGAGAGCGCCCCCTTCAGGGCGCGCAACGACAGGATCGGCTGCGTCCCGCAAAGGAAGCGCTGGATGCCGGCATCGCCGTCGAAGCTTTGTTCGAAGGCGAAGGGACGGGCGTGGCTCCACCAGCCGCTGAGAGGCTGGCTGATCGATGCGTGATGACGCTTCGCCGCATAAATGAAGGCAGGTGCGCCGGGACCGCCATTCAGATATTTGTAGGTGCAGCCGACGGCGAAGTCGGCACCCGCGCCGTCGAGATCGACGGGCAGGGCGCCGGCGCTGTGGCACAGATCCCAAATGACGAGTGCGCCCGCCGCTTGAATGCGTCTTGTCAGTGCCGCCATGTCACGCAGCTCGCCGCTCTTGTAGTTGACGTGATTGACGAGCACGACGGCGACATTCTCGCCGATCAGCTCTTCGATGGTGTCGGCATCGCGGCCTTCGAGACGAAGCGTGACACCGGGCCGAGTCGAGACGACGCCTTCCGCCATGTAGAGATCGGTCGGGAAACTATCGCCCTCCGCCACGATGACGTTGCGATCCGGTCGCATCGCGAGCGCCGCATGAAGCGTCTTGTAGATATTGACCGACGTGGAGTCGGTCACGACAGTCTGGTCTTCGGCAGCGCCGATCAGCCGGCCGATGCGATCGCCGAGTTCCAGTGGCAGATGAAACCATCCGGCGCTGTTCCAGCTGCGGATCAGGCCGTTGCCCCATTCTTCCATGGCGGCCTGACGGACTTCGGCAAAGACTTCGTGCGAAGCCGCGCCGAGCGAATTGCCGTCGAGATAGATGACGCCGGCAGGCAGGGCAAAGCGGCTGCGAAAAATGCGCAGCGGGTCGGCCTCGTCCATGGCCTCGACGGCCGCGAGATCGGGAAGGCTATCCATAATGTCGTTGCCTCGTAAACTTATTCGCGAATGGTTTCTCGGGTGGCGGCTCCCCCGCGGCTGCGGCGGATGCTCGGCAGCGCCAGCATGATGAGCACGAACAGGCCGGTGGCGAGCTTCAGATTCGGCGGCGGCATACCGGCGGCGAGGCAGAGCGACACCAGCTGATAATAGATGATCGAGCCGACGAAGGGCGCCAGCAGCTGACGCAGGACGGTCTGCTTGCCGGTGAAGGCCTCGCCGATCATCAGCGCTGCAAGGCCGTTGATCAGGATGCCGATACCCATGTTGACGTCGGCAAAGCCCTGCGACTGGACCATCAAGGCGCCGCTGGCCGCTGAAAAGGCGCTGGCGATGCCGACGCCGCCGATGGTGGCAGCCCAGACATTGATGCCCTGCGCCTCGGCCATGTCGGGATTGGAGCCGACGGCGCGCATGGCCGTGCCCTTTTCCGTCTTGAAGTAAAGGTTGAGCGCGATCAACACGATAATAGCAAGCAGGCCGGCGATGACGATCTTGCTCGCCGGGAAGCCGGGCTCGGTGAATGGTACGACATCGAATACGGTTGGCGAGCCGAAGACGGAGAGGTTCGATTTGCCCATGATGCCGAGATTGATGCTGTAGAGCATGGTCGACATCAGGATGCCGGCAAGCAGCGTGTGGATGCGGAAGCGCAGATGAATGAAGGCCGTGCAACAGCCGGCAGCAAGGCCGACGATGAAGGCGACGGCAATGGCGAGCGGCGGTGCGACGCCGGCGGCGAGCAGAATGCCGCAGACGCAACCGCCGAGCGGAAACGCGCCTTCACTGGTCAGATCCGGAAAGCTGAGCATCCGGAAGGGGATCATGATGCCGAGGACGACGAAGCTCAGGATGAAACTCTGGGCCAGCGTGACCGGGATGAGCGAGATGAAGCTCGAAACGGTTGATTGAATGAAATCCATCATGATGTCAGCTCACCAGCAGCATGCGGTCGGTCTTGACGGCGAAGTGGCCGATCAACTCGGGCACGGTGATGCGCCGCTTGCCATCCCCGGTAATTTCAAGGTGAACGCGGCCGGCATCGAGCATGACGATGCTGTCACCGAAATCGACGGCGTGCTGCATGTTGTGCGTCACCATCAGGGTCGTCAGTTTCAGCGCTTCGACGGTGCGCACCGTCGCCTGCATGACGATATCCGCCGTGCGGGGATCGAGCGCGGCGGTATGCTCATCGAGGAGCAGCACGTCAGGAGAGCCGCCGACCGCCATGATAAGCGACAGCGACTGGCGCTGGCCTCCCGAAAGAAGCTCGACCTTGGTGTCGATACGGTTTTCCAAGCCGAGGCCGAGAACGGCGAGACGCTCTTTATAGGCGGCGAGGCGGGCCGCATTCAAACCGGGGCGAAATCCTCTGGCTTTGCCGCGCAATTCCGCCAGGAGCATGTTCTCGCCGACCGTCATGCTGGCGGCGGTGCCCTTCATCGGGTCCTGGAATACGCGGGCCAGACGCGCGGCGCGCTTGTGGACCGGCATGTTCGTCACGTCATTGCCGTTGATGAGGATCTGACCGGAATCGAGGCTGAGAGCGCCCGAAATCGCATTCAGCATGCTGCTCTTGCCGGCGCCATTCGAGCCGATGACGACGCCGAATTCGCCTGTCTTGAGGGAGAGCGTCAGGCCGTTGAGCGCGATCTTTTCGTCGGGCTGGCCTTTATAGAAAACCTTGCGCGCGGATTTGATATCAAGCATCCGTGCCTCCCCTGCAGTATAGGGTTATGAAATGGCGGCGTCCTTGACGCCGCCATGGATCGGATTGATCCTACAGCGCCGCGCGTCACACATGACGCGCAAAGGTCGCTGTAGCACTTTAAATCTGCTGCATAATTTTATCCTTAAATCGATGTCGATTTAAGGAATTATGCAGTAGAAGATGCCGCCTATCACTTCGTGAAGCAATTGCAATCGGCAAGCGAAGCCGGAACTTCGGCGCCGAATGCCTTCAGCACGGTCTTGTTGATCAGCGGCGCGTGGTCCTTGTAAGCCGGAACGGAGGGCTTGATCGTCTTCGGATCGGCACCCTTGAGGATCTGCGCGGCGATCTTTCCGGCATTTTCACCGACCTGCTCGTAGTTGACGGCAAAGCTTGCCGGCACGACGCCGTTGCGGACAGCCGCGTCGTCGGAATTGACGATCGGGATCTGTGCCTGGCGGGCGGCGGCGGCAACGGCCGGAATTGCCGGCTGCAGCAGGTTCGACGCCGGCGTGTAGATTACGTCTGCCTTGCCGGCGAGCGATGCGATGCGCTGCTGGATGTCGTTGACGTTGTCGACGCCGACCGGAACCACTTCGAAGCCGGCTGCCGGAGCGGCGGCCTTGACCTTGTCGATCAGCGCGACGTCGTTGGCTTCACCCGGATTGTAGGGAACGCCGATACGCTTGGCATTTGGAAGCAGCTTCTTGGTGAAGGTGAGGATGGCCGAGATGTCCTGCAGGTCGCTCGAGCCGGTGATGCCGGTGTCGCCCGCATCCCACGACGGGACGAGCTTGGCGGCGACAGGATCGGTGACGGCGGTGAAGACGATCGGAATGCCGGAGCCGGCAAGCGCCTTCTTGGCGATCTGCGAGACGGGCGTCGTGACCGTGTACATCAGCTTCGGGTGCTCGGACTGCAGCTTGGCAATCATCTGCGGAACGAGCGAGGCGTCGAAGCTGGTATTGCTTTCGGAATAGACGACATCTTTGCCCTCAACGAAGCCGTTGTCGGCGAGAGCCTTCTTGAAGCCGGCAATCGATGCGTTGAGCTGCGGATGCTCGCCGAAGTTGGCGATGGCGATCTTGATGGGCTCGGCCGATGCGGTTGCAACGCTTGCTGCGAAGGCGCCGACGACAGCGAGGCCGACCAGCCATTTGGACGTAGATCTCAGCATATTTTCCTCCCGGATGTGACAAGGAGCCGTGTTCCCTCGGCTCTCTTGGGCAGCGATCATAGCGAGTGCTGCAAGCGTGTCAATTTGTGATATATGATATTCACGATGGGCATATATGATATATAATTCCCCTATTAGGCGATTTTATATATAATCTGAACCCTGAGGAGGATCGGGACGAGGACCATGCAGGACAAGGATGCGCTGAGCAAGACCGAGGCGGCTTACTGGCTGTTGCGACGCGACATCCTGAATACCAAGCTGCGGCCTGGTGCGTCCCTGCGGTTGAGTGCCCTTCGGGATATCTATGGCCTCGGCTGGACGCCGCTTCGCGAGGCGCTGTCGCGGCTGGAGGCTGAGAAGCTTGTGACTGCGATCAGCAATCGCGGCTTCGCTGTCGCTCCGGTATCGCGGGCCGAACTCGAGGACTTGACGCGGGCGCGCATGGTGGTGGAGCTGCCGCTTCTCATGGAGTCGATCGAGAAGGGTGGCCCGGATTGGGAATCGGCGGTCGTCACCGCACATTATCGCCTCTCACGCTGCAAGATCGTGCCCGACTCCGCCTCGGAGGAGATGGCGGACGAATGGGATGAGAAGCACAATGCCTTTCACGCTGCGCTCGTCAGCGCGGCAACGTCGAACTGGCTCCAGCGCTTCCAGTCCACCATCTCGGATCAACTTCGCCGCCACCATCGTTTTCTCGGCCTTGCGCCGACGCAGCGCGCGGCGGCTGGCCTTTCGATAGGCTACGAAAAAGCCGTTGCCGCCTTGAAGGACGCCATGGCGATCGAGCATCATACGGCACTGATGGAAGCGGCCCTCGACCGGGATCTGGAACGTGCCAGAGCGCTGATGACCGAGCATATCGGTTATACGCTGCAGGTGTATATTCGCTCGGAGGATAAGGACGGGTAACTCTATTATATCCAATTCCACTAAATATCACTACTATATCAATGTGTTAGCTTGACACGTTCGCCGATTGCGCGCTACCAATATCCCGCGATTTTCGGCCACGGTGGTATCCCGGTGGTATCCTGTTCAAAGTCTTGGAGGGCGCTAAATGGGCAAGCGCAGCACCGTGCTTTTGACCAAGCGTATCGTAGACGCGGCTCGACCCGATCATGAACGCTACCATGTTTGGGATAGCGAGCTTTCCGGCTTCGGTCTTCGCATCGCTCCCACCGGCGTCAAGACGTTCATCATCAAATATCGGGCCGACGGCGGCGGGCGATCGGCTACCCAGCGAATCCTGACCATAGGACATTTTGGTCAGATCACCGTCGAGCAGGCAAGAAAGCTCGCCAAGGCTAAACTCGGTAGCGTTGCTGCAGGAGGAGATCCGGCAGGCGATTTGCGGGCAAAACGCCGCGGTGCGACGATCGAAGCCCTCATCGACCTTTACGAGAAGGAGGGTTGTTTCGTTCGGGGCGGTCGGCGGCATGGCCAGCCGATGAAGGCCAGAACGAAGACGATCACGTTGGCGCGTCTTCGCAACCACGTTGTGCCGCTACTCGGGCGCAGAAGGGCCTCGAGTTTGAATTCAGGTGATGTCGAACGCCTCGTTGCCGATGTCACATCCGGCGCGACAGCCCGCGATGAAAAGATCGGATATCGCAAACGAATTATCGTGCGGGGTGGTGAGGCCGCCGCGCGCAAGGTTGCTCGTGATCTGTCCGCCGTTTTCAATTTTGCCATACGGAATGAAATCGTTTCACATAATCCATATACAAACGCCGCCGTTCGAAAAACGGATATTCGAAAGAAGCGCTTTTTGACCGCAGACGAACTTGCTCGCCTCGGGGCCGTTCTGGATGAATTTGATGCTGCAGGTTATAACCAAAAGGCTATCATGATAATCCGCCTCCTGGCGCTGACAGGCTGTCGTCGTGAGGAAATCGCTGGCCTGGAATGGTCGGAGGTTAATCTTGACGACGGGCTCATCGAGCTCCGCGATAGCAAGACTGGTAGGTCCGTTCGTCCATTAGGGGCACATGCCATGGCCTTGCTGAAAGCAATTCCACGGAACGAAAGCAAGTTTGTCTTTCCCGCCGAAATTGGGGACGGCTGCTACAAGGGAACCGTGAAGGCTTGGCGCAAGATCGCAACCAAAGCGCAAATTTTCGATGCAACACCACATACGCTGAGGCACACGGTAGGGTCTGTCGCGGCCTCCTCCGGAGAAGCGATGGCATTGACGGGTGCGATCCTGGGGCATACCGACATAAGCTCAACGGCCATCTACGCTCACGTGCAACATGATCCGTCTCGCGACGCCGCAAATCGAGTGACCAGCAAGATCGCTGAAGCCCTCGCAGGGGAAGGCGCCGGTGAAAGCAAAAAACAGAAAATCGATCACAAGACGGATCTGGGTGAGTTGGAGGCTCAGCTTGAAGCTCTCGTGTTGCTATGTCTGGACGAAGGTGCGGAGGTAAAGCGCCTCATAGCGATCGTAAGTGAAGCGGTCGCCATGTCGATTGCGCGGCGAAGTCTGTCGAAATTCGCTTAGCGGAAGATTGGAACTGTACGATCGGAACAAGGCCACGCGAGGTTCCGTGCACCACTGAACGCCAGCCGCTCGATCTTGACTCCCGCGCTTGCCACTTGCGGGTTCGATCAATGTGCAAGTAGACATGTTTACAGTTCCAAGTGCGAGACTGAGATCCCGCCTGATCTTCTCCCAAGGATCGAAAATATCTATGGGAGACACTGGGTGGCGGCGATAAACCTTGATCCTGGTCAAGTAAGTTATCATTTTTCGCGGACGTCGACACCCCGTCGTTAGAATGTCAGCCGGCGATCTCGCAGTTCGCCACAGCTATGATACAGCATTACTCTTTGCCCATCTGGTCAACGACGCGTTGCGCGGCTGCCGTATGGAGCGCCTCCAGACGTTCCAGGAAGGGGGCCTGACCGCTGACGATCTTTTGGCGCGCCTCGGCCAGGGCGAACCACTCGGCACGATCGACTTCGGGGAATGTTTGCATGCGTCCGCTTCGCGGCGGCCACTCGATTTCGAACATGTTGCTGCGCAGGCTGGAGGTATCGAATTCCCCCTCCAGCGCAAAGGCAATGACATGCTTACCGCTCTTCTGGCGTAATTGGCCAAGCGGCTGCAGCTTACCTTCAGGCACGTGGCCCGTTTCTTCGGCAAATTCCCGCCGCGCCGCAGCCTCAGCTTCCTCATCCTCCTTATACTCGCCCTTGGGAATGGACCACGCGCCCTCATCTCGCTTGTGCCAGAAGGGGCCGCCTGGGTGGACAAGCAGGATCAAAAAACCGCTTTCCGCCTCTTTGTACATTAAGATGCCAGCGCTTTTCTTCATGGCTGATCATTTCCGCCGGCAGGCGAGATTGGCCCTTATGCAAACTCGGATGTGTTGACAGCCAAAACCGCGTTCGAATGTGCGAATAAAGTGGTTAACCCACCCAGACTATCCTGATCAGCACGATATTCACAGGCGCCCAACAAAGGTACGAACAACGGCAGAGAATTGTCATTGTTGGAATTCCCGCCGCAGTACAATGATTGTGGGGTCGTCAGGATCGCTATGGGCCTGGAAGGCCATGTCGCGTTCGAGCTCGATAGCTTCGTGGTTCTCGCGGCTCTCGATGGATTCGATGCTCTTGAAATTGTGCCGCTCCGCATAGCGGCAAATATGGGCGAGCATTTCCCAACTTATGCCCTGATGCTTATAGTCTTCACGAATGCTCAGCGCGACCTCTCCGCGTTGAGTATCCTTGCTGACCGCCAGCATTGCCACTGCAAGCAAGGTCTGATCCGATGAAAAGGCAAGGAAATTGACGCGCTTGGGATCACCAGCGCTTGTCATTTCAACGAGCCTTTCATGGGAAACGGATTTCATTCCGGATAGGAAACGAAATCTGACGTCGTCTGGTGTCACGTGGGTGAAAAAATCAGCGACAATTGCCTCATCCTTTGGCTCGGCGGCGCGAACGTGAAAGTGAAAGCCGTTACGCGTGGTTAGGTCACCCTTGGTGTCTTCGATTTCCATCATGCTTCTCCTTCAGACCCGCAGAACAACTGTCAATCGATGTCTGGACACGAGCGGTCAGGCGTTGAGCCTAGCAGGTCCGCACATATCGACTTTGATCCAGCGCAAAACTGGCCTGCCGATCAGGATTATCGCGCATCTCTACAATCTTTGGAAATTCTCCGTTGGTCGATTCGACGCAGAAGCAGACGATGCGCTGCATTTCGCAGATCGGGCCATCCGGGCGCGATGGGAGTATAGCACAATATAACATTCCCCATTGTGTGGAACATCGGTCCAGGAATTGCGCCTCCGAAAGCATCGTCGTGGCGTCGGCGTCATAGAGAGTGAGAGATCGGCCGAGATTTCCATGAGGGATTTAGGGCTGGGAGAGAGTTTTCCGGCGCCCGCCATGGAGAGACGACCCATGACCCAGGTGGAAATTATGGATACCGATCGTGGACAGCAAGGCTACAAAGTTGATATCAATCGTGGCCAGCGGATCGGCCACGTGTCCTCGGAGTGGTTCTCGCGGCCTGTGGACGAGCGTTACCTATCCCTGTCGGACCTCTATACCGCTCCGCGGCCGGACTGAGCGGAGCTGTACCCGAACTGTAGAAAGCGCGGCGATCCGCGTGGAGGCCAATCGCGATGACGCCGAACGCCCGGCGTTGCTGTTACCCCGTTTCGATGTGCCAATTGTCCCAACCCATTGGAGCTTCGGCCCGTTCACGAGTCTGGTCGGGGCGCCCGCCGCCTACCCCCGCCAACTCCCGGCGCCGCTTGCCGGCATCAACCTGCAATATGGACTCACCTCGCATCGCGCCGAGCAGGTGAAGACGCTCGACATCGAAGACGGTCGGGCCGAGCTGCGCGCCGTCACGGGACCCGACTATGGCCGCATCTTCGATCATGCGCTGGTTGCAGCGGTGCAGCGCATCGCCGGTAACGGCACGGGCGATACACGCTGGAAGGTGCCGAGCGTGCTCGACTAGTCGACCGGGGTCTACAATCCGCGCGTCGATATCACCCGGGACACGACGACGCTCTTCGATCTTCACCTGGGGTCCGGCCGCGCTGGACGATCAATCGGGCAAGCGTGCCGTCGAAGTGACGGCTCTCGGAGACATGAGCACTATCGATGGTCCGCAAAATTCGATCCTTGATGCGCAGAAGTGCTGCCTCGATCGCCGCCAGCGATTCGGCGCGCGATGCCACCGGCAGATAAGTGAGGTCGATATCGATCGGTCCGTCGCTGATGTGACGGCCGGGAAAACCGTCAAGGACGAGAAGGTTGGTCCGCGTAAGCGGATTATCGTCCGCGGTGGCGCCGGCGCCGCCTGCAAGATAGTGCGAGACCTATCGGCGGTTTTTACCTGCGCGCATGCAGCGAGATCGTGAAGCGCAACCCCTGTGAAACGGCGGCGGTTCGGAAGACCGACAATCGGAATGAGCGCTACCTGACGCTTGAGGAAGTCACCCGTCTAGACGCCGCCCTGGATGAACTCGAAGCCGAGGGTGTGAACCCCAAAGCCGTCAACATCGCTCGCCTATGGGCGCTCACCGGCTGCCGCCGCGATGAGATCGCCGGATTGCGCTGGTCGGAGTTTCATGCAGATGAGGGGGCTACTGATTCTTGGCGACAGCAAGACCGGAAAGTCACTGCGCTCGCTCGGAGCCGCTGCCATCGCCCTGCTCAAGAGCATCGATAAGACCGATGGCTCGGATTTCGCCTTCCCGGCCGAACGCGGTGACGGGCATTATCAGGGCATCAAGACGATGTGGAGCAGAGCGATCGCCAAGGCGAAGCTGCCCGGCGTCACGCCCCATACACTCCGGCATACGATGGGATCGACCGCCACCTCGACGGGCGAGGCGTTGGCGCTCACCGGCGCGATCCTGGGACATGCGAATCCGCGTTCGACCGCAATTTACGCCCATGTGCAGACCGACTCGTCCCGGCAAGCGGCAGAGCGTGTCAGCGCCAAAATCGCAGCAGCGCTCGCCGGCAAGTCTGCGAGCGGGGCGACCTCTCGGCAATCCATCGATGCAGTCGAAACGCTCGCCCGCAGTCTCGTTGAGCAATTCACCCAGTGCGGTGTCGATGCGGAGCAAATCACTGCATTGGTGGGCCAAGTTGCGCAAGATGAGTAAAGCCAGTTCCGTTTGGCAGCAGCCAAGAGTTTTTGCTTATGAGGTGTTAGACGGGGGAAACGGCGGCTATCAAGCGTTTACCTCAGCACATTTTGCACTTGATCCTATGTCGTCGCTGCAAGCCTTTGAAAATTTGTGAATATTATAGATTATGGGACTCAGCAGTTCGATTCCTATCAAGAGCAACCATCTAAGGTTCGTTGAAGCGCTCTCACACGAGACTTGAACCTTGACGAACCACTATGGTTCAAGGATAACCGTAGTGAACCAAGGAAAGTTCGGTGTTATGGCTGCATTTACCGTGCGTGTTTCAGACGAGACGGCTAATAAGCTCGATCAGATCGCGGAAAAGCTTGATCGTTCCCGCGCTTATATGGCCGCCCAGGCCATCGAGGATTACGTCGCTCGCGAAGAGTGGCAAATTGCTGAGATCGAGGCCGGTTTGGCTGAAGCCAACCGGGGTGAATTCGCTAACGACGACGAGGTGGCTAAGGTCGTTGGAAAATACATCAAGTCTGTTCGTCAATCATGAGCGAAAGACGTGTCCGCTGGACGGCAAGAGCGCTGGGGCGGCTTGATGAGATTGGTGCACATATTCATAAGGATAATCCAGACGCCGCGGCGCGAGTGGTTTTGCGGATCGTATCGGCAGTAGACATGCTTGTCGATTTTCCCGCAACGGGTCGCGTTGGTCGCATTAGCGGCACGCGCGAATTGGTACTGGGAGATATCCCCTATATTATTCCCTACCGTGTCGTGCATGACGTTGAGATTCTCACAGTCATGCACGCCCATCAGCGATGGCCTTCAGTGCTTTAGGTTTCCACCCTGCACTCCAAGTTAACGCAGGTGACGCTCGTTCACATCTATTCAAGACGCCATGCACGACGTCAGTCGGTTCAGTAGAATGACTGGTCGAAACTCATACCCATTCAAGAGCAAACAGAGATTAAACAAACTCTCGGTGCTTATTGCGGAAAGTTTGTCCCTCGGCTCCGCTCGATCTAAGCTTGATATCTTAATGGCGCTGTCCTTTTTCGGGATATCAGGCATTTGAGATCACGTTCCAAAACACCTCGTGGCAAGACAAGGTTTCCAACTCCGCCAGGGCGCGAAGCCGTTGGAAAGAGGCTTCGGAAACATGCTGATTTGCCCAGCGCAAACAATCCATGAACTTAACGTCGCGTTCCTGGTCACTCATTGGCGTTTCGATCGAGCCCTTCGCGTGCAATCGGGATTTGCTGCAGATGCGGCCGTCGCGCGTCGTGACGGTGACGATGTGCGGCAGGCGTTCTACGCCCTTCTCCTCTTCAGCCGAATAGGCCTGCATTTCGATGCGGGGCATAAGCTCTCGGATTTCCGGCCGATCGATCTTTTGTCGTGTAAAGTCCGAAAGGCTGAGGGAGCTTTTTAGGAACGCTGCGGCCAGGCAATATTGCATTGAGAAGCGTGCCTGCATCTCGTCGGTGGGATTGGGATAGGCGAGGTTGTGGGCAGCTGATATGCCGACCTTGGTCTCGATCCTGACGATGGCATCTGTCGCAAGCTCATGCTCCTGCTTCAGATCCAGAAGCGCGTCGATCGCGCGATGGGTCGAGGCGCAGCAGGGATGGCGCTTGGTTACCAATCCGCGGCTCTCGATGATATGTGTGTCGTCGAATGTGAGGCCTTCCCAGCCATTGGCCTCATCACCCCCGAAAAGATCGAGGAAGCCTTGCCGCCGCTCGAGAATATCAAGTCGTCCGCTCATGCCGGCAAGCGCCATGCGCGCCGCATCCACCGCGTTGCGCGCGGCGATGCCCGCATGCAGCGGCTTGGCGGTGGTGCCGAATTGTCCTTTCGGGCCGCAGGCGAAGCTGGTTGCGAGGCTCATGGCCGCGGCGATGGCCTCTTCGCCCGCGCCGAGAAGCCGCGCCACGCCCGCCGCGGCTCCGATGCTGCCGACCGTCGCTGTCGCGTGCCAGCCCCTGTTGTAGTGAGAGGGATTGACGCCAAAGCCGACTGCCGCTTGCGCTTCCAGCCCGGCCAGATAGGCTTCGAGGAATTGTCTTCCGCTTGTAACTCTGTCAGTCGACAACACCGCCAGCAGCGCGGGCACCAGCACGGCCGATGCATGCGCTCGCGCCGGATGAAAATTATCATCGAAATCGAGAGCGTGTGCCGAGGTTGCATTGATCAGGGCGGCAAGGGAAGACGAGGTTGAACCGCCTCCGACCAGCCGCGCGGCACCGCCTTGGGCAATTTCCCGGTCGAAGGCGCGGGTCAGGGCCGCAACGCTTCCGTCGTTCCTGCCAGCTATCATACAGCCGATAGTATCTACCGTGGCATCTCTTGCCTTGTCTATGGCGAGGTTTGAGAACGTCGTTCGGGACAGAACCTGTTCCGCGATCTTCTGGAGAATGGTGGCCATTGACGAAAGTCTTTCCGTGAGTTTGGTTCTTCGCGGAAAATGTTCAACTTTCTGCAAGCTCGCAATCTTATGCGGTTTGCGGGTAGGGCTATCGATATCGGAGATAGAATGGCGCGCGACAGCAGTGCGGCGATCAGCCTGAAGCATATCGAGGCCTATGACGCTATCGCCGCGACCGGCTCGACGATTGCCGCCGCCGCCGAGCTTGGCATATCGCAATCGAACGTCAGTCGCCTGTTGCAGCAATTGGAGGACTATCTCGGTGTCAGGCTTTTCGACCGGGAAAAGAATAGGCTGCAGCCGACCCGCGAAGGATTGCAACTCGGCCCGGAAATCCGCGTCATCTCCGACCGGCTACGCGCTTTGAAAACCGCGGCAATGGAGCTTGAGAGCGGTCGTTCGCGCGAGATCATGCTGCGGCTCGCTTTTCCGGCCAGCCTCTCATCGACGCGCATTCCGAAGTTGGTGAAGAGCTTTCTCGAAGAGAATGGACCAATGCGCGTCGAAGTCGCTTCCGGCAGCTATCTGGCGATAGAGCGCATGGTCGCCGACGGCGAAGCCGATCTCGGTTTCTCGCGCTTGCCACTCTCGAGCCCAGGGTTGAGGCAGGAGAAGATCTTGCCGTCGAGGATCGTCTGTGCCCTGCATCGAGATCATCCAAAGGCTCAGAGCGTCCTTTTGTCGGTTGGCGATTTGAAGGGGCAGGATCTGATCATGCTGAACAGGGAGCGGCCGGTACGGCATGAGTTGGAGGCTGTGTTTTACAAGGCCGGCATCCGGCAGCGACCCTTGTTGGAGGCGCATTCGGTGGCGAGCGCCTGCGCGCTTGCAGCCGAGGGGCTGGGGATTGCCCTGGTCGGAGAGATCATCGCCCGGGAATATGCGACCTTGCCATTGCGCTTCATCCCGTTCGAACCGGAACTACCCGTTGTCTATACCGTGATCAGCGGGGAAAAGTCCCCCCTGTCCAAGGTCGCCAGTCTTTTTCTTCAAAGCATTTCGTGTTGGTCATGATGCCGCTGCTTGGATCGTTCGGGGAGATCGCAAACATATGAACATCAGGCAACTGGAAGTCTTACGCACGCTTCTGGCGACGGGCTCGACGATCGCGGCGGCAAAGACGATGGGTCTGAGCCAATCCGGTGTCAGCCGCCTCCTCCAACAACTCGAGGAGGACCTTTCGATGTCGCTTTTCGTGCGTGACAAGGGTCGCCTCCTTCCCACTCCGGAAGCTCAGATTCTTGCCCTCGACGCGGAAAACATACTATTGGCGGTCGATCGCATGTCGAGCCGCGCGGAGGATCTGAGAAGCGGCGCGGCCGGACCGGAGATCGTTCGTATCGGCCTGCCGAGCAGCATGTGGGAACATTTCGCGCCGGCAATGCTTGCCGATTACATTCGTGATTTTCCCGGTGTGCGCATCGAAACCTTCTTCGAGACGACGACCTCGATCAACAAGCTCGTCGAGCAGCGGGTGATCGATTTCGGCTTCCTGCGCATGGAGGGCGAAAGCGGGCCTGGCGTCGAGATCGAGCGCGTCGCGACGGGGGAAAGCGTGTGTGTGGTGCCGATGGGTCATCCTCTTGCTGAGCTGGAGGAGATCACGGTCAAGAATCTGCGCGATGTCCCTCTCATTCTGATCGGGCGGCAAAGACCGAACCGCATGGCGCTCGACCAGAGCTTTCGGCGTGCGGGCATCAAGCAGTTCGTGAAGATAGAAACGCATACCAACAGTTCGGCTTGCTCTTATGTTGCCCACGGTCTCGGCGTGACGATCATCAGCAGCTTCTATGCCAATCTCTATCGTCACCTGCCGGTGGTCTACCGTCCCTTCGTGCCACGCACGACGCAGGAGTTCGGGTTGGCAAGGGCAGTCGGCATGCCGCTTTCGATCGCTGCCCATGCCTTGAGCGACGCCTTCAAGCGGCAGGTGGAGATCTCTCAGAAAGATCATTGAGATCATTCTGTTAGCGTAGCTTTCCTCTGGAAAGCAGATGTGCCGGCCGCTCCATGGTTCTGCATAGTGTTATGACAAAATTGCATAATATTGCGGATTTTTTCTCATTCAATCATAGTCTGCGCAACGAAACCGATGGCGGCCATCCGTCGCCAATCGCGGGGAACATATGCTTAAATTCATTCTGAACCGCCTGCTCATGGCGTTGCCGACGATTGTCCTTGTCGCGGTGACGGTTTTTACCTTGATCCGTTTCATTCCGGGCGATCCCGCCGCGCTGATGCTCGGCGATATGGCGCAGCCCGATCAGATTGCTGCGATGCGCACCGAGCTCGGACTCGACAAGTCGATGCTGCAGCAATTCATAATCTGGGCCGGTAATGTGCTGCAGGGCGATTTCGGCAGATCGATTGTCAACGGCGAAGCCGTGCTGCCACTTGTCGCTTCACGCTTTCTCGTAAGCGCCGAAATCGTCGTCGTCGCGGTTTTCTTAGCGAGCCTGATTGCCGTTCCCGCCGGCCTGATCGCAGCATGGCGTCAGAACAGCCTGACCGATCTGGCTTTGGTGGGCACGGCCACCATCCTGCTGTCGGTTCCGACATTCTGGCTGGGGCTGCTTTTGTTGCTTTTCTTCGGCCTCAAGCTCGGCTGGCTCCCGGTCCTCGGCTATGTCTCGATCGGCAGCAACATCACCGCTGGCCTGCTTTATCTCGTATTGCCGATCATGACGCTGGTCATTCACGAGATGGGCGTTTTGATCCGCATGGCGCGCGCGTCGACGCTGGAAGTGCTGCGTCTCGACTACATAACACACGCTCGCGCCAAGGGTCTGTCTGAAGGCGTCGTCCTTTGGCGGCACGCTTTCAAGAATGCCTTTGGCCCGACCTGGACGATGATCGGTCTCATCCTGGGCAATCTGCTGGGGGGTATCGCCGTCATCGAGACGGTCTTTACCATCCCCGGCCTGGGGCGATTGATGGTCGATAGCATTTTCGCACGCGACTATCCCGTCATTCAGGGCTGCCTGCTGTTCGTGTCGCTCTCCTACGTCCTGGTCAACCTCGTCGTCGACCTTCTCTATCCTCTCTTTGATCCGCGTGTAGTTGCCGAATGAAAAAGCTTTCTCTCAATGGGCTGGTCGGCGGCCTTCTCGTCGCCATCCTGCTTACCACCGCTGTTGTCGGATTGTTCTGGACGCCATTCGATCCGACGAAGCTCTCCTTCACCGCGCGGCTTGCCACACCAAGCGCGGTCCATCCTCTTGGAACCGACGAGTTTGGCCGCGATGTGCTGAGCCGCCTGATGGTCGGCGCGCGCGCAAGCGTCTGGATCGGTGCGCTGACCGTCGTCCTCGCAACGGTCTTCGGCACCTTGATCGGGCTTGTCAGTGGCTACGCCCGCGGCTGGGTGGATGGCACAATCATGGCGGTCAATAACGCGCTGCTCGCCTTCCCAGGTATTCTCCTGGCACTCGGTCTGCTCGCAGTCTTCGGTGCCAACCAATATGGCATCATCTTCGCGCTCGGCATCGCCTATATGCCGTCCATGGCGCGTGTCGTCCGCGGTGCTGTTCTTTCGCTGCGTGAGCGCGAATTCATCGAAGCCTCCCGAGTGATGGGCAATGGTGAGCTCTACACGATGTTTCGCCATGTTCTGCCCAACTGTCTTGCGCCGATAACCGTGCTGGCGACCTCGATGTTCGGTTGGGCCATTCTGTCTGAAAGCGCTCTCTCCTTCCTTGGTCTCGGCGTGCCGCCGCCGGCGCCGACCTGGGGTAACATGCTGGCCGCCGGCCGGCCGCTCATCCAGCAGGCCGTATGGCTTGGTCTTTTCCCCGGCCTCTGCATCGCATTGACGCTGCTTGGCATCAATCTTCTGGGCGATGCGCTGCGTGACAGGCTCGATCCGCGCATGAGAGGTCTGAAATGACATCCGAAAGAGTAGGGAACATTCTTCTCAGTGTCCGCGGCCTCTCGCTCGAGGTCGCAAGATCCGGCCACAGAGTGGTCAAGGACGTCAGTTTCGATATCGCAGCCGGCGAGATTTTCGGCATCGTCGGCGAGAGCGGCTCCGGCAAGACGCTGGCGACCCGTGCGCTGATATCGCTGCTGCCGCAGGCGATCGGCGCTGCCGGCGGAGCCGTGACTTACAAGGGACGCGACGTCCGGGCGATGAAGGGACGTGAGCTTCGCGAGTTGCGGGGTGGTGAGATCGGCGTCGTCTTCCAGGAGCCGATGACCTCGCTCAATCCGTCTATGACGATCGGCCGACAGCTGGAGGAGGGGCTTGTTCTCCACACCAAGCTCTCGCCCGATGAACGCCGCCTGCGCATTCTCGACATGCTGAAGCGTGTCGGGATTCGCGATCCGGAAGGGGCGCTCACCTCCTACCCGCATGAGTTTTCCGGCGGCATGCGCCAGCGCATCATGCTTGCCTCCGTCATGCTCCTGAAGCCGGCGCTCCTGATCGCCGACGAGCCGACCACCGCACTCGATGCCGTCATCCAGCGCGATGTGATGGAGCTCATGGTCGACCTCACGCGGGCGGAGGGAACGGCCGTTCTTCTTATCAGTCACGATCTGCCCATGGTGGCGCGATACACGAACCATATCGTTGTCATGGAAAAGGGTGCGGTCGTCGAGCAGGGGCGCACGGAGGATCTGTTGGAGGCACCGCAGCATGCCTATACGAAGAAGCTCCTGTCTTCTCTGCCGTTCCGTAGCGAAGCCCGCCGCATCGATACCTCGCGGGCGCCGATGGTTTCTGCCCGTAACATCGTGGTCGATTATGCCGGTCGCAAGTCGCTGCTCAAAAAGGGAAGTCCCAAGCGCGCGTTGCACGGCGTCAGCGTCGATATCCATGAAGGTGAAGTTGTCGCACTGGTTGGTGGATCGGGTTCGGGAAAGACGACGCTCGGCCGGACCATTGCCGGTCTCGTCAAGGAGAGCGGAGGCGACATTCGCTTTCAGGGCCGGTCACGTGATGAAGACTGGCGCGATTACCGTCTGAATTGTCAGATGGTCTTCCAGGATCCCTATTCCTCGCTCGATCCGCGCATGACGATCCAGGCGCTGGTCGAGGAGGCGCTCAGGCTCGTGCCGGACCTCGAGGGTAACGCCAAGCGCAAGCGGGCCTTGGAAACGCTGGAGGAAGTCGGTCTTAGCAATGACTACGCCAACCGCTACCCGCATGAACTGTCGGGCGGCCAGCGGCAACGCGTGGCGATCGCCCGTGCCATCGCCCGGCGCCCCCGCTTTCTCATTGCCGACGAACCGGTTTCCGCGCTCGATGTGACGGTCAGGGCCCAGGTGCTTGAGCTCTTCTCCAACCTGCAGAAGCGCTACGGCTTCTCCTGCCTCTTCATCAGCCACGACCTCGGTGTCGTCGAACAGGTCGCCGACCGCGTCGTCGTCATGCAGGACGGGCGTATCATTGAGGAAGGCGACCGCGACATGATTTTCGATCACCCGAAGGAGGCCTATACGCGCCGGCTCCTCTCGGCCATTCCCGCCCTGGACCAGAATGAAAAGGGTGGTGTGATACTCAAATGGCGCCTGGAGAATTGATGTGGTCAGTCTTTCCAATTCCGCTTCGGTTGCCGAACGGCTCGCAGAGATCTGCGACGCACAACCCTTCGTAACCCGCTTCCTGATGCGCAACCTTTTGACCGGCGAAACGATCGAACGCGGCGCCGACGAAGAAACCCCTTCGGCAAGCACCCGCAAGACCTCGATCATGATGGCCGCGCTGAAGGCGGCACAGGAGGGTCGGCTGGATCTTGACGAGCCGGTTACTTATGAAGCGCGCTTTGCCGAGGAAGTGGCGAGCGGCATGTTCCGCTATATGACCCCAGGTATCGTCATTTCACTGCGTGACGCCATCACCGGCATGATGGTGCTGAGCGATAATGTCTGCACCAAGATGGTGTTCGAACGTCTGACGCTGGAGGAGGTCGACACTTATTGCAAGTCGATCGGCCTTGCCGGCACGCATCACCGGTTTCTGATCCCGCCGCTCGCCCTGTCGCCGGATCATGCGCTGAAGTCGGTGACCACGACCACGGCGCGCGATCAGGCCGGACTTCTTCAGATGATCCTCGATGCGCAGACGTCGGCGACGGTTCAGGAAAAGCTCGGCGTCTCGGCCGAACTCTGCGCCTATGCGCTGCAGACGCTGAAGGACCAGATCCTGCGTTATGCCATTCCGTCCCGACTGCCTTTCGGCACGGTCGTCGCCCACAAAGGCGGTACCGGCAAACGTGGTCGCATGAATGCCGGCATCGTCTATCGCGACGGCGTGCCATTCTACATTATTTCCGCCTACACCGATGAGGTGCCGCTTGCCATGCCGGACGGCACGCCGGGATATACGATGGCGCTCGAGACGATCGGCAGGCTGTCGCGTGCCTGCTGGGATGGGTTCGCGTCGTAACGATCAACGACAGATAAGAGGGTAGAACAGTGAAAAAGCTTTTTCTTGCGGGCGTGGCCCTGCTCGCATTGGCAAATGCCGCGGCAGCGCGCGATATCACCGTTGCGCAGAGTTCGGACCTGCGCAGCAACAATCCGGGCGTAAACCGCGACGGTAATACCGATGGCGTCATCCTGCATATCGTCGAGGGGCTCGTCGGCTACAACAATAGCGGCGAAGTAAAGCCGCTGCTCGCCAAGAGCTTCGAGACCTCGGCCGATGGTCTTACCTACACGTTCAAGCTCAGGACCGATGTCAAATTCCACAATGGCAAGCTGCTGACGGCGGACGATGTGGTGTGGAACTGGACGCGCTACCTGAAGCCCGAGACCAAGTGGACCTGCCTCGCCGATTTTGCCGCCGGTGGTGCTGCGCATGTGACCGAAGTTAAGGCGATCGATGCATCGACGGTCGAAATCAAGCTCGAGAAGCCCTCCGCCGTTTTCCTCGGCCTGATGTCGCGTCCGGAATGCGGTTATACTGGGATGATCTCGCCCGATTCCGTCGCCGCGGACGGCAGCTTTATAAAGCCGATCGGCACCGGTCCCTTCATGTGGGACGAATGGAAGAAGGGTGAATATATTCACCTGAAGAAATTCGCCGACTACGTCTCGCCGGTAAATGACGGCAAGCCTGACGGCATGGTCGGTTCCAAGCGACCGCTTGCCGATGGCATCAAATTCATGGTCATTCCCGATCCTTCGACCGTGAAGGCAGGCCTGGAGTCGGGCGTGCTGGATACGGCCGAACTTTCGCCGGATCTCATCCCGGAAATCAAGTCGAACCCGAAGATGCAGCTGATCGTGGCGCGCAACAACGGCAAGAACCTGTTCTACATCCAGACGCGCGACAAGGTGCTGGGCAAGCCCGGCGTGCGCCGCGCCATGGCGATGGCGCTCGATCTCGATGAACTCGTTGCCGCGGCATCCAATGGAACGGGTGAGGCCAATGGATCGATGGTGTCGCAGGATTCCGTCTATTTCGACGCGACCCAGAAGAAGCGTCTACCCTATGACCTGGAAGCGGCCAAAAAGGAGCTAGAGGCATCTGGCTACAAGGGCGAGCCAATCTCGATCATCGCCAACAAGCGCGGCAACGTGCCGAGCTTCCCGGTCGCCGTGATGGCGCAGGCCATGCTGCAGCAGATCGGCCTCAATGTGCAGATCGAGGTGCTCGACTACGCGACCCAGGTCGATCGCCGCCGCTCCGGCAATTACCAGATCATTTCGCAGTCTGTCGCGCCACGTCTGGATCCGGCGCTGATGTATTCCTTCTACGTCGGCGACAAGGACAAGAACGCCTCGCTGATGTGGGACGACCCGAAGGCGATCGAACTGATGAAGGCCGCGTATGTCGAGTCCGACCAGACCAAACGGCAAAAGATCTTCGATGAATTCCACGAGCTCATGCTGAAGGACATGCCGGGCATCTTCCTCTACGACATGGTCGATGTCTGGGGCGCGGCCAAGACGCTGAAAGGCCAACCGGTTTGGCAGTCGAACGCCCGGCTCTGGGAAGTGTCGGTCGACTGAGTTGTTTGCCCGCGCCGATGCGGATTGAGGCGCGGGCAGCTTATTTTCCAGAAGAAAAGCCAAACGCCTTCGCGGCGAGCGGCTTTGTGCGCCCTTAGACGGCGTCAACACGATACGAGGACGAGCGATGAACCGAGAGGCCGTACAATCGATTGCGGCAGTAATCGAAGCGATGAAGCCGGATTTTACCAAGCTCAGCGACAGCATCTGGGATTTTGCCGAACTGAAATTCGAGGAGACGCGTTCGTCCGAACTCCTTGCAAAAGCGCTCGAAGATAACGGCTTTTCGCTCCGGCGCAGCGTGGCCGGCATGGAGACGGCCTTTATCGGCGACTTCGGCACTGGCAAGCCGGTGATTGCTTTTCTGGGCGAATTCGATGCGCTGGCTGGCATGAGCCAGGTTGCCGATGTCGCTGAGCACCAAACCCTGGTCGATGGTGCGACCGGGCATGGCTGTGGCCATAACCTTCTCGGCGTCGGTTCGCTGATGGCGGCGATCGCACTTGCCCGGCATATGAAGGCAAACGATCTCCCCGGCACCGTCCGCTATTACGGGTGCCCGGGTGAGGAGGGCGGTTCAGGCAAGACCTTCATGGTGCGGGCCGCCCTGTTCGATGATGTCGATACCGCTCTGACCTGGCATCCGGCGCCGTTCAACGGGGTGCGCTCGACCAATAATCTCGCGGTCATCGAATACTATTATCGCTTCAAGGGTGTCGCCGCGCATGCGTCGAACGCGGCCCATCTCGGCCGGTCGGCGCTCGATGCGGTGGAGCTGATGAATGTCGGTGTCAATTTCCTGCGCGAGCATATGCCGCAGGATTGCCGCGTGCACTATGCGATCACCGATACGGGTGGCAGGGCCGCGAATGTCGTTCAGGCAAAGGCCGAGGTGCTCTATCTGATCCGCGCTCCGGAAATGCCGCAGGCTCTGGATCTTGCCAAACGCGTCGAGAAAGTAGCGCGCGGCGCCGCCATGATGACGGAAACGGAGGTGGAGATCGTCTTCGACACGGCTTCGACCAATCTCTTGCCGAACATCACGCTCGAAACCGCCATGCACGAGAATATGATGGCGCTCGGCCCGATCGCCTTCGACGAGGCGGATCTTGCTTTTGCCAAATCCATTCAGCAAACCTTTACCGGCGAGGCGATCAGGAGCTGCATCCGGCTCTATCAGATCAAGCGAGATGTCTTTTCCAACGCGAAGATCGACGGATCGACGCCGCTGCATCTCGGCTTGCGCGAGTTCGAAGGCCAGTCGCATTTCCGCGCCGGATCGACCGATGTCGGTGATGTCAGCTGGGTGACGCCGACGGCGCAATGCTGGACGCCGGCTTGGGCGATCGGCACCAATCCTCATACCTGGCAGGTGGTCGCCCAGGGAAAGAGCGCAGCCGCCCACAAGGCCATGGCGCATGCCGCAAAGGCGCTTGCGACAACCGGGCTATCGCTGATGACGACGCCCGAACTCTTGGCCGCAGCCAGGGCTGAATGGGCGGACAAGACCGATGGGCAGGCGTATGTCTGCCCGATACCCGGCAATGTGACGCCCGGATCGGTTCATGGCGGCAAAGCACTTCTTTCCATTGGCGATGGCTAACCTAATGACTTGCATCCAGCCGGCTTGCAGCATCCTATGGAAACGCACTAAGGGTAGGGAGGTCGAACGGGCGGGATTGCAGAATTCCCGGCTATCGAACCTCCAGCGACGTCGGAAGAGGCGAAGATGACAAGCTCCGAATGGCGGGTGGGAGTGCTTTTTTCCAGAAGCGGAATCAGCGAAATCACGGAAACCGAGCACTTTCTTGGCACCGCGCTTGCGATCGAAGAGGTCAACGCGGCCGGAGGCGTGCTTGGCAAGCCCATCGTTCCGATCGCTTATGATCCGGGCGGCGATCAAACCGCCTATCGCAATCTGGCGCGGCGCCTGCTGGCCGACGACGACGTCAATATCATCTTCGGCGCGTCGATGTCGGCCAGCCGCAAGGCCGTGCTGCCGATTGTCGAGCGGCATAACGGGCTGTTGTTTTATCCTTCGATGTACGAAGGCTTCGAATATTCCGAGAATGTGGTCTACACCGGCGCCACACTCAATCAGAACACCTTCGCGCTTGCCGAATATCTTCTGCGCAACCATGGACGTCGGATTTTCTTCGTCGGCGCGGACTATATCTACCCACGCGAATCCAATCGCGTCATGCGGGACGTGGTGGAGGCAAAAGGCGGCGAGGTCGTCAGCGAGCGATATCTTCCCCTTCATGCCGACGAGCAAACTTTGCGGTCGGTCATTTCAGACATCGTTCGCCTCCAGCCGGACGCCATCTTCTCGACGATTATCGGCCGGCCGGCACAGCGCTTCTATCGCATGTATGCCGAGGCCGGCATTGATCGCAAGCGGGTCCCGATTGCCAGTCTGACCATGGCCGAAACCGAGATACGCGAGATAGGAGCCGATGCCTGCACCGGCCACATTCTCTCGGCGACTTATTTCCAGACGGTCGAGAACGAGGCGAATGACCGTTTTGTCAGCGCCTTCAAGAGCCGTTTCGGCAAAGAGGTGACCACGAGTGTCTGGTCCCAGCCGGCCTACGCACAGGTTCATCTTTTCGCCCGGGCGCTTGCCCGGGCGGGCTCGCTCGAGACCCATCGCATCTCTGAAGAAATTCTCATGGAAGATTTTCTTGCCCCGGAAGGCCGTATCAACTTCGACGCCGATACCCGCCATCTCTGGCTGCATCCGCGCATCGGTGTGGCGCGGGCCGATGGGCTGTTCGACATCGCCTGGCAGGCACCTGGTCCGATCCGGCCGGATCCGTATCTGACGGCTTCGCGTTTCGAAGACGTCTGGCTGGAGGCCTGAGATGACGGGACCGAGCAGGATCATTCAGGATCTGCGGCGAGCGCGCGTTCTGGTCGTCCACCCACGCGATGAAGACGGCAACACATTGATCGCGCATCTGAAACGCCTTGGTTGCGAGGTCAGGGCGACCTGGCCGTTGCCACCGGCCTTGCCTCCCGACGTAGACACGGTCTTTCTGCATGTCGAGGACACGCACGTCGAACACGCGCTGCAGATCATCGATCTCCAGCAAACGGCGATCATCGCCATCCTGACCTATGAGAGCCCGACGGCGCTTCAGGCGATCATCGATCTCAACGCCCACGGCGTCATCAGCAAACCGCTACGACCTCTCGGCATCCTTACACAGTTTGCGTTGGCGCGTTATCGGCAGAGCTACGAAAAGAGGCTCGCCGGCAAGGTTCAGAAACTCGAGGAAACATTGAAAAGCCGCCGGCTGGTCGAAAAAGCAGTTTCGGCGCTGCGGGCCATGAACGGCCTCGACGAGGAGGCGGCCTATAAGCTGTTGCGCGATCAGGCAACGTCGAAGCGCGTTCCCATGGCGACAATCGCCGAATCGATTATTGCCGCGCAAGACACGATGAAAAGCCTCGGATTGTCCATTGGCGGGAAAAGCGAACTCTAAGCCCAGGTACTATCGCTCGGCGATTTTTAAAAATGTCTGACAGAGCCGCTTGACGGTCGCGTCGTTACGTGAAAGCTTAATGGCAACGAGCAGGTTTGCTCAGCGGCAGGGCTGCCGCTTTCACATTGTGGCTATGTAGCCTCTGGTTCACGGATTGAATTCCGTGCCAGAGGTTTTTTGCGTTTGGAGACAAGATTGAGCGTCAAGGCCTCAACCACGCGGACGGTAACCGTCGCGACCGTCCAGTTCGAACCGATCGTCGGCGATCGTATCCATAATCTTGCTGCCATCGAGCGGCTGGTAAGGACGGCGAAAGCCAAGGGTGCGGAGATCCTTGTCCTGCCGGAGTTGGCCGATAGCGGCTATAGCTTCCTGGACGGCGACGAGGTTGCGGCACTGGCCGGCCCGGTGCCAGGCGGCGCGAGTGCTGAAGTGCTCTGCCGCCTTGCCGGGGAACTCGGCCTCTATATCGTCAGCGGCATCGCCGAGCAGGACGGTGATCGGTTTTACAACAGCGCTCTTCTCTGCGGGCCTAAGGGATATATCGGCAAATATCGCAAGCTCCATCTCTGGAACAATGAAAATCGCTTCTTCAAGAAGGGCGATCTCGGGCTGCCGGTTTTCGATCTGCCCTTTGGGCGGATCGGCATCGTGATTTGCTACGACGGCTGGTTTCCCGAAACCTTTCGCGAGTTGGCGCTGGCCGGCGCCGAGCTGGTCTGCGTGCCCACCAACTGGGTGCCGATGGCCGGCGCGGAAAGCGCTCCCGAGCCGATGGCCAATATTCTGCACAAGGCTGCCGCCCACACCAACGGCCTTTACATCGCCTGCGCCGACCGGATCGGCATCGAGCGCGATCAACCCTTCATCGGCCGCAGCCTTATTGTTGGCCCTCAAGGCTGGCCGGAGTCCGGTCCGGCAAGCACGGATCGCGAGGAAATCCTCCTTGCGCAAATCGATCTGTCGAGCGTGGCGGAAACCCGCACGCTCAACAGCTTCAATCATCTGCTCGGCGACCGCCGCGCAGATGTCTACGGGTAATGATATCAACCCAAATCAAGAAAAAGGGAACAAAATGCAAATGAAAACCATCATCCTCACCCTGGCATCGGCGGCATACGCCACGGCAGCTTTCGCCGCGGACCCGATCAAGATCGGCGTACCGGTCGGGCTTTCCGGAGCAAACAGCGTGGTCGCGCCATCGGTCGTTCAGGCTGCCGAACTTGCCGTCGAGGAAATCAATGCCAAGGGTGGCGTGCTCGGGCGCCCGCTGGAGCTTGAGATCGCCGACGACGCATCCGGTGCGGCGGGCGCGCAAAAAGCCTTCGATTCCCTCGTCTTCCAGAAGGAGGTGAATGTCGTCATCTCCATGGAGACGAGTGCTGCTCGCAATGCCGGACTGCCGATCATTTCCAAGGGCGACGTGCCGTATATCTACACATCCTTCTACGAAGGCAAATCCTGCAACGCCAATCTCTTCGTCGATGCCTGGGTTCCCGAACAGCAGGTTCCGCCCGTCGTCGACAATTTCATGAGCAAACAGGGCGCGAAGAAATTCTTCCTGATCGGCTCGGATTATGCCTTCGGGCGCGGCATGCTGAGCTTTGCCAAGGGCTATATCGAAAAAGCCGGCGCTCAGGTCGTCGGTGAGGAATATCTGCCGATGGACGGCAGCGACTGGACGGCGATCATCTCCAAGATCAAGCCCTCAGGGGCCGACGCCATCATCACCTCGACGGCCGGCGGCGCGCCGAACGTGACCTTGACCAAGCAATTGCGTTCGGCCGGCGTCACCCTGCCTTACGGCAATCTCGCCGTCGACGAGGGCACCGCCAAGAGCATGGGTGCGGATGCCAAGGGCATCTTTCTCTCAGCTTCCTACGTGACCGGTATCGACAGCCCCGAAAACAAGGCGTTTCTCTCTGCCATGGACAAGAAGTTCGGCAAGGAACTGCGCACGCCCAACGACCTTTCCGTCCCGCAATATGAAGCGATCTACCTTTACAAGGCAGCCGTCGAGAAAGCCGGCAGCACCGATACGGCAAAGGTTCTCAAGGCTCTTCCCGAGGTATCCTTCACCGGTCCGCGCGGCAAGATCTCGATGAACAAGCAGCATCACGCGCCGCTGACCATGTATCTTGGCCAGGTAAAAGATGACGGCAGCGTCGCGGTCGTCGATAGCTTCAAGGATGTCGATCCCGGCAACCAGTGCCCGAAGCTCTGAAACCAAAGTGGCGGGGCAACATGCCCCGCCTCCAGCATCGGAGTTCCAGAAATGACGCTCTTTCTCGATATCGTCAGCACTGCGGCCATTCTCTTCATCGTTGCCGCGGGGCTGCTTGCGATCTTCGGCGTGCTGAAGATCATCAATTTCGCGCATGGCGCATGGCTGACCATCGGGGCTTACTGCGCTGTTGTCGTCGGCGGGTTCGGCCTCAATCCATGGCTTGCCATTCCCTTTGCCTTCCTGGTCGGAGCCGTTCTCGGCGGTGTCGCCGAACGCTTCATCGTCCGGCCTTTGTATCGCCGGCCACTCGATGCCATTCTTGCAACCTGGGGTCTTGGCATCGTCATCGGCCAGCTCATCACGCTCTGGTTTGGCCGCGACGTGCAGTTCACCCCGGCGCTACTGCCGGGCACTTTCGATCTGTTTGGCGTCGGCTATTCATCCTATCGCCTTTTCGCGATTGTCGCCGCGATCGCGCTGGGCCTCGGCTTTACCCTTCTTTTGGATGGCACACGCCTTGGTCTTTCCGCCCGGGCCGTCATCATGAACGAAATGCTGGCGCGCGTACTCGGCATTGATACGGAAAAGGTGCGGCTCGCCACTTTCATGATCGGTGCCGGCCTTGCCGCTCTTGCCGGCGTGCTGCTCGCGCCGCTGACTAGTGTCGATCCCAATATGGGTGTCGCCTGGCTGACGGGCGCTTTCATGCTGGTGATGGTAGCAGGCTCTTCTTTCGGTGCGCTTGCTGCCGCCTGTCTCATCTTCGGTGCCGCTCAGGTGCTGGTCAGCACCTATTTCAGCCCCATCCTCGGCGGCATTACCGTGGCCGTCCTCTGCGCGGTCGTACTGCGTATACGCCCGAAAGGATTTGCCCGTGCCTGACAAACAGAAGCTCCGGCTTGTCCTTCTGCTGCTGCTGGCGTTCGCAGCCATCCTGCTGATCGTCTTTGGACCGATGTTTCTCGGCCGCTTCAGCCTCAACGTCCTCACACGGTCGATGATCTACGCCATGCTGGCGATTACCGTCGACTTGCTCTGGGGCTATACGGGCGTCCTCACCTTCGGACAGGCGGCATTCTTTGGTGTTGGTGCCTATGCCACCGCCATGATTCTCACCCATATCGGCGCAAACCCGGCCTTGTTCGTCCTCGCGCTTGCCGCCGCCATCCTCGTGCCGCTCTTACTGGGGCTCGCGGTCGGCTGGCTGTCGTTCTATCACGGGTCGACGCCGCTCTATGCCACCGTGATTTCGCTCGTCGTGCCGATCGTCATCACGCAGCTGGTCTTCTCGGGCGGTGTCTGGACCGGCTCCTCGAGCGGTCTTGTCGGTTACGATACTCTGCCGCTCGGGCTCACCGGCTATTTTCGCCTGTCGGGCGCGTGCCTCTTCACACTGGCCGTTCTCGCGATAGTATTTGTCCGCTCCGATGCCGGCCGGTTGCTCGTGGCGATCCGCGACAACGAAGCGCGCGTCGCCTATCTGGGTATGAATCCGGCTGCACTGAAGATCGCCCTGACAGGTGTTCTCGCCGGTGTATGCGGCCTTGCGGGCTTCCTCTACGCCAATGCGTCTGGTGTCGTTGCACCTGAGAATACCGGCTTCGTCTTCGGAACCGAACTCGTCGTCTGGACGGCGCTCGGCGGTCGCGGAACGATTGTCGGCCCCTTGTTTGGGGCAATCGGTATCGACTATCTGAGCGCCAGTCTCTCCGGCGATCTGCCCTTTCTGTGGCAACTGATCGTCGGCGCGCTCTTTGTCCTTATGATTATCGTCTTGCCGGGAGGCCTTGCATCTCTTGTGACGCGTTTCCTGCAATCGGGAAGCTCCAACAGCACTTTGAAGTCACTACCGGCGCGCATAGGCTTCAATGATCGCGGCGTCGCAGGCAAAAGCCTTCTGTCGATCCGTGGTCTCGGCAAGTCCTATGGCAGCCTCTCCGTCCTCAAGGGCATCGATCTTGAAATTGGAAGGGGAGAACTCGTCAGCCTCGTTGGCCCGAACGGTGCCGGCAAGACCACACTGATGCGCTGCCTGTCGGACGGTACTCAGCAGATCGAGGGCCAGGTGGACATCGGTGGCGCAAACATCGCCGGTCGCGCGCCGGAACGGATCGTGGCTCTCGGCGTCGGGCGCAAATTCCAGATCGCCAGCATCTTCGACAGCATGACTATCGGCCAATGCCTGAAAATGGCTCGTCTCAGCCATGAGACACCCAGCCCGACGCGATCGCTTGCCGAGATCACACTGCCTGCGGCCGCAATCGAGATCCTGACGCTGACGGGCATGGCGGATATGCTGGACAAGCCGGTATCGCTGCTGTCGCATGGTCAAAGGCAGGCTCTCGAACTGGCGATGGTCGTCGCTCTCGAACCCCGTGTCATTCTTCTCGACGAACCGACGGCGGGTCTCACCAAGACCGAGCGCATGACCATCGGCACGATTCTCAGGAAGCTGACGGACGAGATGAGGTTTGCCGCCATCCTGGTCGAGCACGATCTGGATTTCGTCCGCAATATATCGAGCCGCATCGTGGTTCTCCATCAGGGCAAGCTCGTCCTCGACGGCACCGTGGACGAGGTGGTCAATTCCGAAACGGTCCGCAACATCTACGCAGGAGGCGCCCATGGCTGAAGCGTTCAAACTCAAGCTCACTGGCGTATCGAGTGGATATGGTGCGGTCGATGTCGTCAACGACGTGTCGTTCGCCATCCGGCCGGGCGAGATCTTCGCGCTTATGGGCAAGAACGGCATGGGCAAGACGACGCTGCTGAAGACGATTCTTGGCTTCCTGCGTATCGGCAAAGGCAAGATCGAGGTGGACGGTGCTGTCATCACCGGCAGGAAGCCTGCGGAGCTGATCGCCTCCGGTATCGGCTACGCCCCTCAGGAACTGCCGCTGTTTCAGGATCTTTCCATCCGCGACAATCTGCGCCTGGCGCTCAAAAGCGATCGGGATCTGGCATCCGCGCTGGACCGGGCCTACGGCTATTTCCCGTTCCTGGAGGATCGCCTGGCTCAGAAGGCCGGCACCCTGTCGGGCGGGGAACAGAAGATGCTGATTCTGGCGCGTGCGCTGATGTTGCGGCCGAAACTGCTCCTGATCGATGAAATCTCCGAGGGCCTGCAACCTTCCGTCGTCCACAACATCGCCAATGCATTGAGGGACGACCGTGAGAAGAGCGGCACGACCATACTTCTGGTCGAGCAGAACCTGGACTTCGCCCTTTCGGTGGCCGATCGCTGGGCTATTCTCAAGCTCGGGGCGATTGAGGACGAAAGTTCCAATGGGTCGGACAGCCGCGGCCGCGTTCTGCAGCATCTGAAAATCTAGGGAGCGGGCAAGTGGATGACCGGTGGAACGCATTCATGCCGTATCCGGATGCCAATGTCGGGCATGCGGCCACCGGCCCGCTTTCCGGCCTTCGCCTGGCGGTCAAGGACCTTTTCGATGTTGCTGGCTATCCAACGGCCGCCGGCAATGCCATGTTGCTCGCTACCTCCGGCATCAAGACATCGACGGCATCCCTGGTTCAAACGCTTTTGGATGCCGGAGCCCGGTTCGTAGGCAAGACCAATACGGATGAACTTGCCTATTCCCTTATCGGCGGCAACATTCATTTCGGTATGCCGATCAATCCTTCTGATCCCGAGCTTATTCCGGGCGGCTCGTCGTCGGGCTCGGCCGTCGCGGTCGCCGCGGGCCTTGCGGATATCGGCCTTGGAACCGATACGTCCGGCTCCATCCGACTGCCGGCCGCCATCAACGGTCTCGTCGGCTGGCGGCCGACATACGGAAGCCTCGATAACGGAGGACTGCGCCCCCTTGCGCCGAGCCTCGATGTGCCGGGCTTCATGACGAGAAGCCTGGAGCCGATGGCCGCGCTCATGAGTGCTGTCGGGATATCCGCGGCAGACGACCGGCCATCATCTGTTCTCATCGTCGAGGATATCTTTGATACCATCGAAGAAGATGCGGCAGACGGAATGATCGCCCGCTTACGGTCGGCCGCCATTCCTGTTCGCGAAGTAGGTTCGATCAGCTCGTTCAATTTGGATGAGCTTGCCTTGGCATTCGTCACTATTCTCCAAAAGGAAGCCTGGGAAAGCAACAGATCCATTTTTGAGCGAAGCCCGCAAGCTATCGCACCCGATATCACCGCGCGTCTCCTGTCAGGATCGCGTCTGGGCATCGGAGAGGTGCGCGAGGCGCGACGGATTCGAGAGCACTTCTCGAGGGAGATCGACCGATTGTTCCGCAACGACGTAGTTGTGGTTCTTCCGACATTGGCAACAAGCCCGCCAAAGCGGGATGCCGGACCGCAAAGCTTCGCAGCGTTTCGTTCCGCCTGCATCAAGTTTCTCTGTCTGTCAGGCTTAAGCGGTTGTCCGCAACTGACGTTTCCGCTCGCCAATTGCGATGGGAATAGTTCATCGTCGTTGCTGGGCGCAAGAAGTGCAGACAGGATGCTAATGGCAGTCGGGAAACGATTACATATTGGGTGAAAAGCAAATATCGCCTCAGAAAACGGACGGGTTGCTGTTCGTTTGAAAACATTGAAAACTTGAGAATAGTCAAATTGGTGCGTGGATGCCTCATTGATATCGCGGTGCGACAGCAAGATATATTGGCATTTCGAATCCGTGGGCCGTCGGTTCTGAATTCTTCAAGAGTTATTGATATTTCCAGTCATCCGAAGCGAGCTGTTATCCAAAAAGCCCATTGCGTTAGAACTAACAAATATAGTGACTGATGAGAGCCAGTTTCGGAAAAAACCTCTGACAATTGACACATTGGTTCCGCCATTGTGGCTGTGGCATCGTAAAGTTGGCTTAGCTCACATACTGCTTATATGGGAATTTACTCAGCTTGAGGCTGGCACCATTCTTTCTGTCGACAATTATTTGAAGGAGGATGTCACAATGGCTGTTGATCGTGAGCTTTTTGAAACGTCGGCCGGCGGATATATTGTTTCGACGACCATGATCTCATTAAATCATCCGTCTGCAGCCATGATGAGACGCAAATCCGAAAACGTTCTGCGTTTAAAAGCTGATGGAAAATCAACCGATGACATAGCACGAGAGGCTGGCGTTAGCCGATCGACGGTAACGAGAATCCTCCGCTATGTTGAAAGAGCGGCCGCTAGTTAGCTGACGTCTAGCCCAGCGAAAGATGGCTGAAGGTCCCGAGGAGTGTTGTCATATAAACCTGCCGTCAGTGAGTGGGGTGTTCATTTGTGCCGCTGTTCCCCCCAGCTTCGCGTTTCGTCGTAACCCTCCTTCGATATCGATAAAGCAAGTTCGTCTTTGGGTTCTTGGGCACCCGAACGGATCAACGTCAAATGGAAATACGGGTCAGAATGTTGTAAAACTTGACAGTACAACCCGTTCAACTGCCAAATGACATGTCCATCGGTCCGCGCGAAGGAGCTCAGTGGTCATGATCGGTGCTTGCTGGTATTGGCAGCCGTATGTTCCGATCCCGCAGAGACTGTCGGTCTCTGCGGACGAGCATGAAGTGGGGTAACGTTTCAGCGTGCGACGCCTGGTGTTGTGTGTGCCCTCACGATGGCGTCCGCTTCCTTTCCGTATAGCTCCTCGAAATGATCGAAGGTCCTGGAAAAATAACCAATGCCCTGCGTCGCCGAGCGCAACGCTCGCGCCAGATCGTCAAGTGCGCCGCCGGGAACGAGCGCCCGGAAGATGTCCCATCCCTTGGCGGTCTCATCGCGGTCGAAGCCGAGAACCTGGCCGTTGAGAGAAGAGACGATCTGGACGAGGCTGCCCGAACAGACCGACGGAATGTGAATCTCGCTGCGGAAGACCGGCTGCATCAAGACGGTCGATCCTTCGGAAAGCGCCTGACGCACCCCCATTTTCGACGCAGTGCGGAAGGCGTGTTCCGAACTGTCGACGGTATGGTGCTGACCATCTGACAGCATTACGCCGACATCGATGACCTCGAAGCCGAGCGGTCCTTTCTCCATCGCTTCGCGCGCGCCCGCTTCGACGGCAGGGATGTAATTGCGCGGAACGGTGCCGCCCTTGACGGTTTCGCCAAAGGTGAAACCCTGGCCGCGCCCGTTGGGGTGAATGCTCAGCTTCACATCCGCGAATTGCCCGGCACCGCCGGTCTGTTTGCGATGGCGGTAATGAACCTCCGATGGCTTCGTGATCGTCTCGCGATAGATCGGGCTGGGCGTTCGGTCCGTCACTGAGATATGAAAGACATCGGACAGCGTTCGGCAGAGGTCACGCAGATGTACGGGCCCTTGGGCGCGGACGAGTTGTGCGCCCGTGCCTTCCTCATGCAGGACCTTCAGACCGCGGTCCGTCTCGGAGAGTTTTGTCAGCGTTTCGGAAAGCTTGTTTTCATCGCGCTCGCTGCCTGGAATTAGGATCCTTTCGAACATCGGCGTGGGCGGTTCCGTCCATTCAGGCGGGGCGACCACCGCGCCGGGGGTCAACAGCGAAGGGACGGGCAGATGGTCGGACTTGACCGTCGCGAAGACATCCCCAGGCGCAGGCACAACCGCCGAATTGGAGTGCCCGTTTGCGAGATTTTGCACGGCGCCGAGGTTGGAGCCGCCCAGCGATGCGCCCTGCCGCAGTCCATCACCAAAAGCGCGCAGGAGCACCGTCTTGCCGACATTCTGGCGATAATAGGCATGAAAACTCACGGCCGTCAGCTTGCCTTCATCGACAGTTCCAGCATGAGCGAGACGCTGGCGAAGAACCTCTACCGGCGGCGCCTCGTGGCGTAGCGCCTTCATCAGCCTCTTCATGCCGTTGCCGTGACTTGCAGCACCGAACAAGACCGGGATAATCCTGTTTTCCCTGAGAACCCGTGATAAAATGGCGTAGAGCGCGTCGCTGGGTGGCTCGCGGTCTTCGATCAGTTCCTCGAGAAGCCAGTCATCCAATTCGGATAGGTGTTCCAGGAGCTCGGTACGCGCTTCGCGTTCGCGTTCGGCGGTGCTTTCAGGGATCGCGATCAGCGCCGAAGTCTGCCCTTCCCGGTAGCGCCACGCCCGTTCCGAAATCAGATCGCAACTGCCTACGATCCTGTCCCCCTCTCGGATCGGGACCTGACGAAGCAAAAGGGTGTGGTTGGCGTAGTCCTGAAGTGCGGCGATCAGGTCCCTCAGCCGCCCTCTCGGTTCGTCCATCCGGTTGACAAAGAGGATGCAAGGCGTCCCCGAGGCTTCGATTATCCGCAGATAGGGCGCGGCGAGCACAGCCTCTTCGGGTGCTGATGAAACACACAGAATGCAGGCGTCGCTGGCAAGAAGCGCGTGCTGTGCATGAGCCAACGCTTCGTTGGGTCCTGGCGCGTCCAGCGCACACCACGCCTCGTTTCCGAAGGTGAATTCTGTGAGGTTCAATCCATAGGGAGAACTGGATTTTCTCGGCACCCCCTCCAAGGAGCCGAGCTTTTCAACGACTGTCGATTTTCCGGTCTGCGAAGGTCCAAGCACGGTAAAGCAGCGCATCGGTATTCCTCCAGCTGCGCAAACACAACTTTCAGCCATCATAGGATGCCCTGAACTGCGGCAAGGCGCCAGAGTATTGATTTCCGTGGCGATTTAACCCGGTTTCGCGTTTGGCTATGACCCAACCGAAAATTCAAACCCTCAATCTTTTCAAGGCATTGCCTCTGCCGAGGCGGGTTAGCGCAAAATGACAATCAGGGTCAAGAGCTCGCCGAGCTCAACACCCTCAGGGCTCAATCTCGGAAATTCGAAACTCGGTACCTGTATCGCGGACGATGTGGAGATCACGGATCATCTCGGCTGCATGCAAAAGGCCGTGGTGCCACTTCTCGTGCGGTACCCTCGTAGCTCCCGCTGAAACCGTGCGTATATAAATCAACGCATCCTTGCCTGGCACCGGCACGATGCCGAGTTCTTGCCGAAGCTGCCGGATCGCATCGACCGACCGATCCAGCAGATCGCTGACCTCGTTCGGAGACAGCTTCTCGACTTCATTTGCGGCTCGCACAAGATTGGCAATAAAATCTGTCGTGGCGCTCACAGTGATCCTAAGAATCGTAGCGAAATCTTCGCGTCAAAGTTGGCAGCCCGTCGAACAGAGTCAAGCCAAACTCTTCCGCAGTTGAGCCTAGATGAGGCGCGACCGAGGCATCGTACAATGCTGCGGAGCGATCAATTTCGACGGCGTCGCCAGATATATGGCGGCTATGCAAAAACTCCTAAGCACCCTGACGCTACCCAAGCCAAGCATGCACTGTCGCCAAGACGCTTTGTTTCATCTCGGCGATCCAGTTTCGAACTGTCTCGACGCGATCCATAATCCATCGGAGCCAGCGGTATGTCAGCAGTTTCTCGCGGCCCGCGTGAAACAGGCGCTCGACCAGCAGAAAGCTCATCAGATAGGCCAAGGCGATTATGACCAGTCCCGAGATCACATGGCCCCGGGCGATCACGACCAATGCACAAATCTTCAGGGGTTCGGCAATCGCCAGCGGAACGACAAACAGAACGAGTATAACGCCTCGCGGCAAAGAACCGACAAACTCGCCAAAATGCTTGACGATGGGGAGGGCGGCGAACCAGTTCACGAGCGGCCGGTACACCGGTCGGGCGACTTCGCTGATGATGACGAGTACAGCTATGATGAACCGCAAGGGCAGTAAAAGGACCTGCCAAGCAGATTGGCGTTGGTGTTTCATGACCATTTTCGAATGCCTGGAACCGCCATCAATCCGTTGACGCTATGCCGCCTGTTTGTTTTTCGCGAAAATTTGCCGTGTCATCTCAAATGCTTTCTTCCTATGAAGGATAGATCAGGTCGATCTTCTCAAAACAAGCTATTTGACACGCCACGGCGGGTTGATGCGATTTTGCCCGGCAAAATACAGCAGGACGCGATTTCCACCAGGATCAAACAACTCGGCTTCCCGCCAGAGCCAACTTTTATCTTCCGGCGGGCTTGTGAATTGAAGTCCTTTCTTCTACAGGTGGCTAACCGTCTCGTCCAAATTGTCACATTCAAAATATACCGTTGTCCCACCACCATTGCTCTCGCCTTGATGCAACGAGAACGTGCTATCGTCGTCTGGGCATAAGAAGCGGGCATAGTAAGGACGTGCGTTGACCACGGGCTTGAGACCAAGAGTGCAACAAAAGTTCCAGCCTGCATCGAGGTCAGGCATCGTTACCGTCACTTGATTCTATCGCATCATCTATGGCCTCCAGAACTAGCCGCTTGTTGCCGTAATATATAGGCAAAGGGCACTGCGTCATGCAGCCACCGTGAGCAACCAAGTTCAAGGGGAGCGCAGGGATATTTCGATCGTGGACATACGCGCTCCTGCGACCATTACCAGGCACCAATCAGGGGGTTGCCGATGAGCGAGCGGTACGACGCTGGATTTGCCATCCTGATGCCGCACTGTGATAGATGTCTGCATCTTCCTGGGAGATTTCCGGAACCAGTTCGCGGCGAGGCTGGCAAGATCTCCAATCATCGGATTCTTGCGCCAATCTGCGAAGCGTCGGCTCGTTGCATCAGGTTCGGAACGGTAGAAGAAGTCGCCGGACTGACTCAAATCATTGATGGACGGGCGCATGGATGAGAGCGGCCGCTGAAACATCTTCGGCAGTATCACCAAACCTGGCATGCTCTGTGAGAAAGCGGGGGCCATGAAATCGATCGCCCAATCGTCAGCCTCGACCCAGCAGTGGAAATTCTCGCCAGCGCCAGAGACGTAACCATCCTCGCGCTGGTCTGCGAAAAGGATGTACTTTCCGTCGAGATTGTAAGCTGCCAGCCCGCTTTTTGCCTTTGCCTTGACCTTGAAGTGGTGTTCCAAGATGAAGGCTCCGAAAGTGCTGAAATACATCGAAGCGGTGGCGGGATTGGCGTTTTCGTTGACCAGCAGGCTGTTGATGACCCGGTAGATCCGATTGTAGTCGCTTTGCGTGATCAACATGATCTTTCACCCTAAACCCATGACTTGTGTCGTCCCCTAAGTGACGGCGGCGATCATGTAAACAGAACATGTGACTGCATCGTCATTTATGAGCAAGCCCCATTGCAGGCACCGGGTTGAATGTCAGATGCGGCGCTCAATATCCCTAACCGCATAGACGGCAGGACGGGACAGAATACTATGAACGGAAAGACTTTTTCGTGCCTCTTTTGTGACATTGCGCACGAATCGGATTTCGTGCGCTCCCGTTTTTGAAAGTACCGAACTGATTGCGTTCCTCGATTCCTCGCCGATCCGTCGCGGTCATGTTCAGATCATCCCTCGCGGTCACTTCAATTATTTCGACGATCTGCCAGTCGATCTTGCAAGCGAGATCGTTCGCACGGGACAGAGGATTGCTCGCGCCCAAAAGAAACTTTACGGCGTGGATCGTGCCGCTTTCCTTTTTTCTGGAGGCGATATTCCTCATGCCCACGCCCACGTTGTACCCATGCATGAGAAAACTGACCTAACATCCAGGCTATACATCGCCGAGGAGGCGCTCACGTTCAGGCCAATGCCAACAGCTTCATTAGGGGAACTGGAAGCTGTAGCCGAAGAACTGAGGCCGATAGTCGAGTTGCTGTGAGCATCGAATGCGATGCGAAAGGTCCTTAGCTGCAGCACCAAGGGCCGCTTTAAGAGGAATGATCACCTCTGCAGGATTCTCATGCTCATTGTTATCGCCATTTTGATTGTAAGCACTTCCCTTGACGGTTGACGTGCATGGCGTTGCTTGCACACGCAGGCCGAGAATAGCCCGGAGCTCTAGCACTTAATGAGGCTCATCTATCGGTATGTGCAGTGGGGCGCCCGCTTTTTCGGCCGCTGCTCGCAGCCGCTTGTCTCTTGTCCACAAGGCTGCTTTCTGCTCAAGGAGAACGGACGCTAGCAGATGGGCATCTGTGTAGCCAATACCCATGCTGAAAATGCCATATCGGTCGATCATCGTCATGACTTCGTCGTGCGTGGCGACAACAGCTCCGCGCTGAGCTGCCAAAAAAGCCATGACGCTGCTGCGATCCAGAAGGCTGCCAAGGGCCAGCTCGCCGATCACGCTCGGATGGCAAAGTAGTCGATCGTCTTCGATTATCCTTCGTAACTCGGCATCGCCATGTCGGAAATGATCAATCCAGATCGAGGTGTCTATTAATATCACTTAACCGCCGGGCTCCGACGGCGCGGGGCTGCCTCGGCATCCGGCATGGTTCCCCCAAGAGCGATGAGGCGTTTTCCAGACTCCACGCGAACCAGCGTCTCCAACGCCTGGCGGACGAGTGCTGCGGTTTCCTTGGTGCCGGTCAATGATCTAGCCCTGTCGATGAGGGCGTCGTCGAGATTGATGGTTGAGCGCATCAGCTGGCTTCCTTGTTGCAGCACTAGAAATAGCACCATTTGGTGATTAAATCTACGCCTGCCTCTGCTTCTGTGCACGGAACTGGTTTACAACTGTAAGGTAGCGCGACGCTCTCATCTCATAGGATATTGGAATTGAGCGGTGAAGTTGAAGCCAGTGCCATCGGTACCAGGGCTCGAAAACATTGCGAGCCCACGGTTCGAATCTCATCACCTCCAAATTATCCCTTTACCGTGATCAGCAGCCGAAATACGCCAGCGATAGTGAACGTCGACCTCACCGCCGATATGGGCCGAATGGACGGGAAAGGGCCTCCAATCGACAGCTTTGCGTCTTCACTACGGCTAGGCTAGCGTAGGGTACGAGCCATTAGGTACTTTATTGGAGATGAAAGCATGTTCACTCACATCATGATTGGAAGTAATGATTTGGAGCGAGCGAGACGCTTCTACGACGCCACTTTCGCTGCATTAGGGGGCAATTCCGGCGAGATGGATGCGAGAGGCAGACTGATCTATACCCATGAGGACGGTCGGCTGATGATCACGAAACCGATCGACGGCAAGCTGGCGACCGCTGCTAACGGCGGGACTATTGGAATAGCCGCCGCGACCCCCGATCATGTTCTCGCATGGCATGCCGCCGGTATCGCCCATGGCGGCACGGCGATCGAGAGCCCGCCCACGGAGCGTCCAAACGGGTCATTCGTCGCATATCTTCGCGACCCGGACGGAAACAAATTGACCGCGCGGACTCAGCCGACGACGTGAAATAGGCGCGTCAAGCGGCGCGCAGCAAACGGCGTGCTCGATGCTCAAGAGCCGAATGGGCGTGAGAATGCCGCCTTCGGGCGGGCCTCCGACATGGCAGTATCGTGCCCACCTTTTGCTGTTGCGACCTCTGCCGCTGCTTCCCAAAAGCTGCCATTCGATCATATCCGCAGGTGCTGACCGAAATGCCGCCGTTAAGGGACGCACGCTTCCAGGCTCATCATATTGTAAGCTGCCGCTTCTCACGGTCGAACATAAGCTTTTGGAGGCGAGCCGAAGGCAGACCTGAAAGCATGGCCGAATGCACTCTGCGACGTATAGCCAACCTTGCGCGAGATATTGGCGACTGTCTCATCACTGCGAGTCAGCGCCGCGCGAGCGATAGTGAGACGCCACGCTCGCACATAGGCGAGTGGTGGCTGTCCCACACGGCGCGTGAACTCTGCAGAAAAGGCAGCTCGCGACATACCCGCTACACTTGCGAGCTCGGCCACCGTCCACGGCTGAGCGACATCTCCGTGAATGAGGCGAAGCACCCGACCAAGCCGAGGATCCGACAGCGCGCCAAGCCATCCGATGTCGATCCGAGCGATACTGCCCGCATAGGTGCGGATTGCCTCCACCACCAAGACATCGGCGAGCCGCGCATTGACGATTTCGCTGCCGATGATATCGCGCTCGCCCTCATCATTGATCAGCCCAAGGATTGTCGCCATCGCGCCAGATGCAGCCGAGGATCGCGGGACGAAAAGGAAATCCGGCAGCATGTCGAGCAGGAAGTCTACATTTCCGGGGTCGAACGTGACGGTTCCCCCGATCGCAATTGTCTCGTCACCCCCAAGACGCGCAACATCGTTGCTCGTGCCATAGAAGGTTTGGCCATCGAGGGGCGGCACCTCCGGATCGCTGGCGACGGCATATGCCGTGCGCCCCAACAGGCAGACATCCCCTGCGCTCATGAGCTGGGGCGCCTGCGCCGGCAGCATCATCCAGCCGCTTCCCCGCAACAGCGCCACGAACTTGAGCCGGTCCAGCGCAGGAAATGTGAGAGCCCATCGTCCTGCCGCCTCCAGCCGGGTGCGGCGGCTCACCCTTGCGCCAAGAACGTTGAGGACATCCGAGAGAGGATCAGTCATAGTTTTAGACGATCGCGATAAACTGATGGATATTCAAGCATAGATCATCTTGAACCGAGTGCCTATCTTTGTCGATGACTTCAATGAAGGAGAACGACTTTGGGTATCGAAGGCAAGGTTGTCGCCATAACAGGCGCAAGTAGCGGGATCGGACGTGCGACGGCGAAACTGCTTGCGGAGCGAGGCGCTTTTGTCGTGCTTGGTGCGCGCCGCGAGGAAGCGCTCGCAGCGATCGTAGAGGAAATTACCGATGCAGGCGGCAAGGCCGTGCACAAGACGACCGACGTCCGCCAACGGAGCGACCTTGAAGCGCTTGTAGCCTTGGCAATTGCGCATGCCGGTAAGCTCGACGTCATTGTGAACAATGCCGGGATTGGCCCCATATCGCGTTTCGATGCACTCCGCGTCGAGGATTGGGACGCCATGATCGACGTCAATCTGCGTGGCACGCTCTACGGCGTGGCTGCGGCATTGCCGGTCTTCCAGCGTCAACAGTCGGGCCACGTCATCAACATCGTTTCGACCGCAGGCATCAAGATCCTGCCCACCATGGGCGTGTATGCTGCGACCAAGAACGCAGTACGGACCATCAGCGAAGCCTTGAGGCAGGAAGCGGGACCGCACCTGAGGGTTACCGAGATTTCGCCAGGGATGATCTCGACCGACTTTGCAAGCTCGATAACCGATCCAGCCGTGAAGTCTACAATTGAAGAACGTGCATCTAGTGTAGCTATCCCACCGGCTTCGATCGCTCGGGGCATCGCTTATGCTATCGAGCAACCGGCCGATGTGGACGTCGGCAGTATTGTCATACGACCGACAGCCCAGGATTGAATGTCTGATTTCGAATGAATCTCCGGCCTGGCCAATAGCCGTCTCTAGTCGGAGGCCGCTCTTTGCAGATGTGCTGCTGAACGGCAGCTATCTCTGATCGGGGCCTCGAAGCAGCCCGTCAGCTTCCAGCCCCAAATCGATCGTTCCAGCAAGCTCAAGTTCTTGAACTCGCATAATGAAAATATTGCAAAGGGAATTTTGTGATAACGGGATCGGCGGTTCGATTCCTTTCAAGAGCGCGGTAGTCAGAATTATCCATATGGACGAGATTGTGGGCTTGACCGTTTGTCGACTTTCAAACTCGCGTTCAACAGTAATGATATCTGTCGGAAAGTAACCGACGTCAGGCTTCCGACCAGAATCACTTCGCCTGCCGGTATCAATTGCGCATCCTAACGGCGGAATTGAACAATGCAGTCACTGTCTTCGTTTGCCACATACAAATATTGCTCGTTCGGATCGAGCGCAAAGAAGCGCGGTGTGCGGCCTTGCGATGCTTCCCAACCTCTGATGGCAAGCGCACCATCTTCGCCGACATCGAAGGCGGTGATGGAATCGTGCCCACGGTTAGAGGCGTAGAGAAAGCGTCCATCTCTGCTGATCTCGATCTCGGAAGCCCGGCTGTTGCCGACATAGGTCCGTGGCAGGGCGGATACGATGTCGCGGGGACCCATCCTGCCGGTCGCATCCTCGAAGTCATAGGTCGTAACTGTCGAGTCGAGTTCGTTCAGTACATAGGCAAGCGGTAGCTTGGGATGAAAGACAACGTGGCGCGGACCGGCATTTTCACGGCAGGGAGTCCGGTGCACCACCTCGAGCCTTCCGGTTTCGCAGTCGATCCTTGCAACCGAGATCTGATCGTTTCCCTTTTCGGGAACGACGATCCATCGTCCCGACGGAGAAAAGGGCGCATGATGCGGCCGTCCGTAATCCTGTTCGATCCTGTGCGGACCGAGCGTTCCCGGCAGTTCGCAGAGATCCGCCAGCGCAAGTAACTCGCCGTTCGATGAGATCGGCAGGCTGGCGAGGCTGTCGGTCCTGTAGTTCGGGACGACAAGCCAGCGCTGGGTAGGGTCTATCGCGAGGTGAACGGGGTTGCGTCCATGGGTCGATTGTTTGCAGAAAGGCACGATGTGGCCGCTTCCTGGCAAAATCCTGTAGGCGGTGACGAGGTCGAAATCGCCATGTACCGAATAAAGCACGTCAAGATATGGATGAAGCGCGAGGAAGGACGGATTTTCTTCCGTTGCCAGCACCTGGATCCTGGTCCATGCATCCGTCGCGCCATCCACCACATAGACGCTGATGCCTTCCCCGCGTGCGTTCCGCGCGCGGGTCGTCCGGCAACCGACATAGGCAAAGAGTGTCATATGGTCCTCGATGAGAGTGTTTCATTGCTTTCGGCAGCCGCCATGTCAGTGCCGGCGTCCTTGCCGGCAAGCACCAAGCGCGCCTGCGCTCGGTCAAGCTTGCCTTCCCATTGGGCGACGAAGACAGTGGCGACGGCATTGCCGATGAAGGATGTGACCGCACGCGCCTCGCCCATGAAGCGGTCGACGCCGATCAGAAGGCCGATGGCGGGGAGCGGGATCGTTCCGACGCTGGCGAGCGTCGCCGCAAGAGCGACGAAACCGCCTCCCGGCACGCCGCTCATGCCCTTCGACGTGAACGAGCCTATGAGCAGGATGACGATCTGCTGTGTCAAGGACAGCTCGATGTTCAAGGCTTGCGACAGAAACACGACGGCCATCGTCAGATAGATGCAGACGCCATCGATGTTGAAGGCATATCCCGTCGGCGCGACCAGCCCGACGATGGTCTTGTCGCATCCCAGGCGCTCGAGCTTCTGGAGAAGGCGCGGAAGAGCAGGCTCAGCGCTGCCGGCGCCAAGGACGATGACGATCTCATCCTTGAGGTAGACGACGAGACGCCAGATGCTGACGCCGGCGTAGCGGCTGATCGCCCCCAGCACGACGAAGATGAAGATCGCGCATGTGAGATAGAACGCGGCCATCAGCTTCAGATAGGGAATGAGGCTGGCCGCGCCGAATTTGCCGGTGGTGAACGCCATAGCCCCGAAAGCGCCGATCGGTGCAAGATACATCAGGAAGCTGACCATCTTGAAGAACAGGTCGGAGACTTGCTCGATGACGACGGTGAGCTGTTCGCTCGCGCGGCCGGCACGGGCAAGCGCGCATCCCGTCAGAACGGCGATGAATACGACCGGAAGAATTTCGCCGTTCACGAAGGCCGCAACGAAGGTATCCGGAATGATCTTGAGGAAGAAATCGACCAGATGCTGGGATTCTGCCGTTTTCGCAAAGCCCGCTACGGCGTCCGCCTTCAACGACGACGGATCGATGTTCATTCCGGCACCTGGCTCGATGATATGCGCAACGACAAGTCCGATGAACAATGCTGCGGTCGTCACGATCTCGAAGTAGAGGACCGTCGTCAGCCCGACCCGACCGAGTGCTTTCATATCGGACATCCTGGCGATGCCGATGACGATGATCGTGAAGATTACCGGCGCGACGACCATTTTCAGGAGCTTGATGAAGCCGTCGCCGAGTGGCTTCATATCGATGCCGAGGTCGGGGAAGAAATGTCCGACAAGAATACCGAGCACCGCGCCGATGATGACCTGAACGTATAACGGTTTGAGATATTTGCTGATGGCCATCTCTGCATCCTCCCATGCTCATATGCCAATAATTGGTTTTTATAGCATATAAAAGCAATATGGAAGAGTGGTTTTGAATTGAATCTGCGGGTCTACTTTGGTTTTTTAAATTATGATAACCTTTTCATACGGTTCGCCGCGCCAGCAATCGGCCAGCACTTTTCAAACCCTTGCGGATCGATTTCAGGATTGACGATTGGTCGCCGCCGCATGCCGGCAACATGTGACGGCAGGTGAGGTGCCGGTCGCGCTGACTGCGCGAAATGGTTCGGTCAGCGCAGGTGATGATCTTAGCGGGAGGCGACGATGAACAGCCGGGGAAACGGCAAAAGCACCGTGCCGTCAGGCATCACCGGATAGCTGTCTGCAAGGAGGCCCTTGTAGATCCCGAGATATTCGGCCTGTTCTTCGACCGACAGGCGGCTGAGGTAAGGCAGGAGCCCCGAACCCTTGAACCAGTCGACGATTCCATCCAGTGCGGTCAAGGGATGATTGTACGTCGTCCGCCAGATATCGATCTTTGCCGCATGCGGCTTCAGGATCGACCAATAGTCGGATGCGGACAAGATCGTCGTGCGCTCGCTATCGGCAGCCCGAAGACGGTCGACCCAGCGTCCGTCGGCGGCGGCGGTCCTCATGCCGACATGGGTCGGCTCGTTTAGATTATCAGGCATCTGGACGGCGAGCGTGCCGCCATCCCTCAGGAAGGTCATCAGGGTCGGAAGCAGCGTTTCATGATCGGGCAGCCATTGTAGGACGGCATTCGCAAACAGTAGGTCCTGCGATACAGCCGGCTTCCAGGAGGCGATGTCGGCGAGTTCGAAACGGCAAGAGGCAAGCCGCTTCCTGGCCGCTTCGATCATCTTCGGCGCCGCATCCATCCCGAGGATATCGGCCTGTGGAAAGCGCTCGATCAGCAGCTCGGTCGAATTGCCGGGACCGCAGCCGATATCGGTTATTCTGGTCGCATCCGCTACCGTCACGCGGGCCAGGAGATCCATGGCCGGACGGGTGCGATGATCTTCGAACTTGAGATATTGGGACGGCGACCAGGTGGCGGACATGGCGATGCTCCTTTTTCCATAGCCAATAAATTTGCATTTCTATATTTATAAATGCAATAATGCATCATCGAAATGCGGCAGGATATCCCATGCAAGCCAATCCCTTCGAACTATCCGAACAAGAACGCAACGAACTCGCCCCGAATGGTAGTATGCTTGCGGGTATCGCCGTTGGCCCGGCCGCCTCGGCGGTATGGTGCGTGCGCGATGCAGTCGGCGGGGAGCCGCGCGGCGTGACCGTCATGCTGGCGCGTGAGATCGCCCGGCGCTGCCTTCTTTCGCTGCAACTGGTGGAATTCGCCAGCTCGGGCGATATCGTCGCCAATGCCGACAAAGGCTCATGGACGCTTTCCTTCGTGCCGATCGACGATGAGCGGCGCAGGCTGGTTGCTGTTGGCCCGAACTATTATCTGGGTGTGAGCACCTATCTCACGCGCGCCGATGAGTTTCGCAGCGTGGCGGATGTCGACGCGAGCGGTGTCCGGGTCGCCGGAATTGCCGGAACCGCAACATTTCGCAGCGCCCAGAAGTCACTTCACCGCGCCTCCATAGAAGCGATCGTATCGCTCGACGAGGCGGTTGCCAGGTTTCGAAATCGCGAAATCGAAGCGCTTGCTCTCGGAAAAGAGTCTATTCTCAGTCTGCTTGCCGACTTGAAGGACTGCCACGCGGTGGAAGGCCATTTCCACGAAGCCGGAACCGCAGTCGTGGTGCCGAAGTCACATACTCACGCCCTGGTGGCAACCACGCGAATGATCGAGGCGATGAAAGTCGACGGCACGATCAGAAGAGTGTTCGATGAGAACGGGATGCCGCATGCAGCTGTTGCACCATGACGGTTTTCTTGTCTGTCAAATCCACCGAGGCCAGACTTTGCGCTACTCAGATATCGGATAAGGCCTTATTCTGATGGTGATTCAAGGATAACGAGTGCACCATAGATGCGAAGCAGCCAGCTCACGACGAATATTGCAAAGGAGATCGCTCAGTTGATCCGGTCCGGCGAGCTCAGGCCGGAGGAACATCTGAGTACCCAGGGGCTGGCGGACAAGTTCGGCGTATCCCGTTCGCCCGTGCGCGAGGCCATGCAGGTCCTGTTCGAGCAGGGGCTGCTGGAACAGAAACTGAATCGCGGCTTCTTCGTCTCGGCAACGGTGACCATCGAAGAGAACGATGCTCCCGACGATCAGCTCCCTGAAACGATGAGCGATTACCATCGGCTGGCCGAGGACTGGCTTACCGACCGCATTCCGGCTGATGTGACCGAGCAGATGCTTCGCGAGCGCTACGATCTGACCAAGGCGCAGCTCAACGACATTCTGGTGCGTGCCACCAGAGAGGGATGGGCCGAACGGAAACAGGGCTACGGCTGGCGATTGCTTCCTGTCGCCAAGACCGCGGAAGCTTTCGAGCAGATCTATCGCTTCCGCATGCTGATCGAACCGGCGGCAATGCTGGAGCCCACATTTGGGCCCGATCGCAAGATCATCGAGGAGCAGCGCCGCATCCAGGAGCGCATGTTGGCAACCGACATCAGGAACTTGCCGGCCGAACGGCTCCTGTACAATGGCTCGCTGTTTCATGAAGAGCTGATCAAGATGTCCGGCAATCCGTTCTTCCACATTTCACTGGTCCGGGTAAACCGGATGCGCCGCCTGCTCGAATATCGATCCAATGTCGATCGCGACCGATTGCACGTCCAGTGCCAGGAGCATCTCGCAATCCTGTCCCTACTGGAAAAAGGCGAAATCGTTGAGGCCTCTTATGCCATGCGCCGTCATCTCGGCGGCGCGCTGTCCCGCAAGTCTCCACTGCAATGGTCGCAGGGAGTGGCCGAGAGCCGCCGCGTGGAACTCGTAAAGTAGTCCACACCACGAAGAACCGGCTCGCGAGCGCTCCGATTGCACACCATTAACCGGTGATGACAAAATCCGTCAGCCCGCTCACAAGCGGTGTCGGCTCCTTCGTGACACTTGAGACGGATGCGCCCGCCGGCCCCTGCCAGAAGCGCGTCATCATGGCTGAGACCGCTACATCCGGTCCCGTGATCAAGGCAAGGACCGATCCATCCGCCTCATTGCGGACCCAGCCTTTCAATCCGAGCCGCGCCGCCTCGTTGCGGGTCCAGATGCGGAAGCCAACTCCCTGCACCTTGCCGACGATTCGCACCAAAGCGACAACGCGCTCGTCACGCATGACCGTCTCCTATCCGGCAACAAGAGTGAGGGCGGAAAGCGCTATGGCCGACGCAGGAAGTGCCGGCCCTCGGGCGGCATGAGTCATCAGATGCGTCGGTTGGCTTTATGAAAACATAAAACCAATAATTTGGTAGCTGATCCATCGTCGTCACTGTGTTCACTGGCTTTGCATAAAACTCTAATCCATTCTCTCGCCTAAAGGAAGAATGGGAATCTAGTTGGGCGAGGTAAGGGGGGAAGAATTAGAAAATTTGGTCGCCGCACAATAATAGTTTGCATTTATACATCTTAAAAGCCAATATGTCTCCGTAGTGATGGGCGGCGAGGAACGCTGTTGCCTTCCAGGGAGATTGATCACATGAAAATTATGGTTACGCCGTGCGACGGCATCGGGCCGGAGATCACCGCGGCAACTATGGAGGTCCTGCAGGCGACCGACAAAGCCTACGGGCTCGGGTTGACATACGACTACGAGGACACCGGTTTCGTCAGCCTCGAAAAGTACGGTACGACCTTGCGCGACGAGGTTCTGGAGCGTGCGCGTGGTTACGATGGCATCATTCTCGGGCCGCAGTCGCACATGGATTATCCGGCGCGCGACAAGGGTGGCGTCAATGTTTCCGCTGGCTTCCGCGTCAAGCTGGACCTTTATGCGAATGTTCGTCCGGCTCGCTCGCGTGACTTTCTGAACAATGCCAAGAAAATGGATCTCGTGATCATGCGCGAGGCGACCGAAGGGTTCTATCCGGATCGCAACATGGTTGCCGGCACGGGTGAGTTCATGCCGACGCCGGACGTCGCGCTTTCGGTGCGCAAGATCACGGCGCAAGCCTGCGAACGCATCGCTCGCCAGGCCTTCATCTTGGCGATGAAGCGAGACAAGCGCGTCACCGCCGTCCACAAGGCGAACAATTTCATCCTGACGGACGGCTTGTTCATGAAGCAGGTTCGCAAGGTCGCGGAGGAGTTTCCGGAGGTCAAGCTCAACGATTTCATCATCGATGCCATGGCCGCGCATCTGGTGCGCGATCCCTCACGCTTCGACGTGATCGTTACGACCAACTTCTATGCCGATATCCTGTCCGATCTCGCCAGCGAGCTATCCGGCAGTCTTGGGCTCGCCGGCTCGATCAATGCGAATGCCGAACTCGGTCTCGTCTGCGCACAGGCTCAACATGGGTCTGCTCCGGATATCCAGAACAAGAATATCGCCAATCCGACCTCGCTGATCCTGTCTGTTGGCATGATGCTGAGCTGGCTCGGGGAACAGCGCAAGCTCGCGAATTTCGAGGCAGCCGGCGCCGAGATCGAACGTGCGGTCGACGCGGTCCTGGCAAATCCTGCTAGCCGCACCCGTGACCTGGGCGGCACGGTCAATACCGACGCGTTCGGTACGCTGGTCGCACAGGCAATCCGCAATGACAGCGGTGCGAGGAAAGTCGCGAACGCATAGCGGCAATTGGTTTTCTGGCTGCATGCAGCCAGTCGAGCTGTTGAGGGGCGCGGAGTGTGCCCTTCAAACCGTCGCCCGGGGGAGACAGGTGTTCGGGCACATTCTTGGGAGAAGAAAATCATGAAAAACTATATGTCCCCGAAGGGGATCGCCATCACGGCTGCAGTCGTTTCGCTGCTGACATCGGCGGCATTGGCACAGGACGTTCCCGCAGGCTATCCGGCAGATTACGCCTCCATTATCGCGGCGGCGAAAAAAGAGGGAACCGTCTCGGTCTACACATCGACCGATGCCGCGCAGTCGCAAAAGCTGCAGGATGCATTCAGCAAGAAATACGGCATCAAGATAGCCTATAACGATCTTGGCACGAACGGTGCCTATAATCAGGTCATCTCGGAAGCGGCGGCAAAGCAGACCACGGCCGATGTCGTCTGGAGCTCCGCAATGGATCTTCAGATGACGCTCGTGCAGGACGGATATGCGGACGAATACGTCTCTCCGGAAGCGTCAAAACTGCCGGCCTGGGCCGACTACAAGAATCTGCTCTATGCAACGACCGTCGAACCGATCGGCGTTATTTTCAACACAAAGGCCTTGAGCGAGGACAAGCTTCCCAAGACCTACGCAGATATGATCACCTTTCTGAAGGCCAACAAGTCGACGCTGCAGGGCAAGGTGGCTACCTTCGATCCGGAAAAGAGCGGCTCGGGTTTTCTCCATCATTCGAACGACGCTCGCAACCGCAAGGATTTCTGGGATCTTGCCAAGGCAATGGGCGACGATGGCGCGAAGATCTACTCCAGCTCCGGTGGCATGAAGGAAACCGTCGTTTCCGGCGAAAACGTCATCGCCATCAATATCATCGGCAGCTATGCGCTGGATTGGGTCAAGGAAAGCCCGAACCTCGGCGTTCATTTCGCTACCGACTATACCCCGGCCTTTTCTCGCCTGATCCTGAAGACGAAGGATGCTCCGCATCCGAACGCGGCGAAACTATTCATCGACTTCATGCTTTCGTCCGAAGGCCAGTCGCTGCTGGCCGAAAGCGGTCTGCCGTCGGTTCGCCAAGACGTGACGAGCGGCCTCAATATCAAGACGCTCAATGACCGTGTCGGCGGCGGCCTGAAGCCTATCGCAGTCGATGAAGGCGTGCTGGAATACATGGATCAGATGAAGCGCGTCAAATTCCTCAACGACTGGAAGGCAGCCCTCGGCCGCTAATGCTTAACGGCTGCGGCGCTGATGGTGCCGCAGCCCCTCAGATGGATTCGAGAGGCACTGATGTCTACACAAGCACAGGCTCCGAGCGCGATTGCGGTCTCCGCAAAGTCCGCGCCAGCCGAAAAGAAGTATCCTCCGAAGATGCCGCGCGTGGGGAATGCCAACGCGTACCGGGTTATCGTGATTACGCTATTGGCGATTGCAGTGCTCACGCCGGTCGGCCTTATCGTCTACCAGAGCTTTCTCACGGCGCCGTTCTTCAGCCCTCGCGCCCGCTTCGGTCTCGATGCCTACCAATATGTCTTCACCGACAAGGCATTCTATCGGGCGCTCGGCACAACCGCTCTGTTTTCATTTGGGATGGTCGCAATCGCCGTTCCGCTCGGAGGTGTTCTCGCTTTCCTGATCACGCGTACGGACATCCGGCTCAGGCGTCTGCTGGAAATCCTCGTCCTGGTGCCGATGTTCATTTCGTCGATCGTACTCGCTTTCGGCTATACCGTTTCGGTCGGTCCCGCCGGTTTCGTTTCGATCTTCGTCCGCGATCTCGTCGGTTTCGTTCCGTGGAACATCTACAGTATCTGGGGCATGATCCTGATCGCCGGCCTCAGCCACGTTCCGAACGTCTATCTCTACGTTTCGGCGGCCATGCGCAATCTTCCGTCCGATCTTGAGGAAGCGGCGCGGACGACCGGCGCATCAATCTGGCGTGTATCGCGAGATGTCACCTTGCCGATGGTTCTGCCATCGCTGATCTTTGCTGCAGCTCTCAATATCCTGTTGGGTTTCGAAACCTTCGGCATCCCGCTCGTTCTCGGCGACCCGAACGGCATCATGGTGCTGACAACCTACATCTACAAACTGACGACCCTGTTCGGGACACCGACATATCAACTGATGGCCGTCGTTGCCGTGGTCCTCGTCCTGATCACCCTTCCGCTGGTCTGGATGCAACGCCGTCTGCTTCGCAACGCTCGCCGTTACGCGGCTCTCGGCGGTAAGGGGGCTCGTGTCGCAACCCTCAAGCTTGGGGCCAGCGGTCAGGCGATCGCCCTTGGCATCATCGGCTTCTGGCTATTCGTCTCGGTCGTTCTTCCAATCGGCGGCATCCTTGTGCGTGCGTTCGTCGATGCCTGGGGCGAGGGGGTAAACCTCTTCGATCATTTGACCGTTGCCAACTTCGCGCATCTGCTCGACGTACCCGCCTTGAAGAACGGTATCATCAACACGATCCTGCTTTCGGTTGTCGGCGGCGCTGTCGCCGTCGGAATCTATCTTCTCGTTGGGCTCGCAGGCCACCGGAACTGGGGCATGTCCAATACGGTTCTGGACTACATCGTCCTGCTGCCGCGTGCGCTTCCGGGTCTGGTCGTTGGCCTGGCGTTCTTCTGGGTGTTTCTGTTCGTGCCGTTCCTGACGCCGCTGCGTCCGACACTGGTCAGCCTGTTCGTTGCCTATGTCGTGGTCGGGCTTTCGTACGGCCTGCGTCTTCTTCAGGGAACGCTCCTGCAGGTCGCCCCGGAACTGGAAGAATCCGCCCGCACGACCGGTGCGACGATCGGACGGACCTGGAAGGATGTCGTCATTCCGATCGTTCGACCGGGCCTGGCCGGCGCCTGGGCCTTGATCATGATCATCTTTCTGCGGGAATACGCAACAGGTGTCTATCTCATGGGTGCTGGGACCGAGGTTATCGGTTCCCTCATGGTCTCACTGCTGCAGACCGGTGCAATGAACACTATCGCTGCGCTTTCCCTCATCAGCATCGTATTGACGGGTGCAGGCCTTGCCCTGGCACTCCGTCTGGGAGCAAAAATCCATGACTGAACTCGTCGTCAACAATGTCCAGAAATGGCTGGGCGGTCTGCAAATCCTGAAGGGTGCTTCGTTTACGGCGGAGCGGGGCAGCATCGTGGCACTGCTCGGCGCATCGGGCAGCGGCAAGACCACGCTTCTTCGCTGCGTCGCGGGCCTGGAGCAGCCGGAGGTCGGTACCATCGTCATCGGCGGCAAGACCGTGCTTGATGGCGAAAAGAAACTGGCTCTGCCACCCGAGCAACGCAATATCGGCTTGGTTTTTCAGTCCTATGCGCTATGGCCGCATCGCACTGTCAAAGAAAATGTCGGCTATGGTCTGAAGCTTCGCGGCGTGAACCCGACCGATATCGGCAATCGCGTTCGGGCAATCCTCGACCGCCTTGGCCTCGGTCATCTCGCAGACCGCTATCCGTCGCAGCTGTCCGGTGGCCAGCAGCAGCGCGTCGCGATTTGCCGCGCTCTGGTGTACGAACCGCGCGTGCTGCTCCTCGACGAGCCGCTGTCAAACCTCGATGCCAAGCTTCGCGAGGAGGCACGGTACTGGATTCGCAAGCTGATCCTCGATCTCGAAATCTGCGCGATCCTGGTGACGCATGACCAGAGCGAAGCACTGGCGGCTGCCGACAACATTCTTCTGCTGCAGGACGGCCGGATCGTCCAGCAGGGGGGACCGCAAGAAATTTATTCGAACCCGAACAGCTTCTACTCCGCGGATTTCCTTGGCGCGAACAACGTCGTCAAGGGCAAGATCCAGACGGTTACCGGCAAGGCGGCCACTATCGGCGGCAAGGGGTGGTCGCTGAACGGCATCGTCCGCGAAGCTTCCGGCCTCGCCCCGACTGAGGAGGCCCGGGCTGTTATCCGCGTTGAACAGATCAAGGTCACGGACGTTCCAGCAAATGACGGGATCGAAATGGATCTCGATGACAGCATCTATCTGGGCGACCGCTGGGAATACCGGCTCCGCCGCGGAGATTTCGTGGCAAAGGCGCATGGAACGAAACAGATGGCGACGGGCAGGGTGTGGGCACAGATCTCACCCGAAAGCGTCTGGGTCTTCGCTGACGCCCGGAAATAGGTCACGTCGAAGGCGGCCGCTTCTCCTCTCAAGGCGGCCGCCAGTTCCCCGGCAAAATAGCCAGAAAATCAGAGGTCATCATGCCCGCCACTCCTCGCATCGCGCTCATTCATGCGACACACATCGCCATGGAGCCGATCCATGCTTGTTTCGTGTCTGCGTGGCCTGAGGCAGACACGATCAATATTCTGGAGGACAGTCTGTCTCCTGATCGGGCAAAGGTTGCGGAGCTGACTGAGGCGCTGACGAAGCGGATCGTGGCACTTGCCGCCTATGGCGTTCAGGCGGGGAGCGATGCGGTTCTGTTTACCTGTTCCGCCTTCGGAAAAGCGATCGAAAAAGCGGCCGCTGAACTTCCCGTTCCCGTCCTGAAGCCAAATGAAGCAATGTTCGAAGCCGCGATCAGTCAGGGCGGGCGAACTGCGATGCTCTATACCTTTCCGCCGGCGCGCAAGGGCATGGAGGAGGAGTTTCTTGAGGAGGCCGCACGCTTGAAACCTTCGGCCAGGATCGAAAGCTTCCTGGTCGATGGTGCAATCGAGGCAATCCGTGGTGGCGATGTCGAAACCCATAACCGACTGGTCGCGAATGCCGCTGCCCGATTGCGGGGATTCGACGCGATCATGCTCGCCCATTTCTCGACTGCACGCGCGTTGGAGTCCGTGCGAGCCGTGACCAAAATTCCTGTGTTCAGCAGCCCGGATGCTGCTGTCGCAAAGCTACGGAAGCTCCTCGCTTAGCTTGGGAAGCTGCGCCGCATAATCGAAGGAGGAGGCCATGGCCATGATGGTGGGAAGACGTAAATTCGTTATCGGGGCACTGGGAGGAGCTGCGGTTCTTTGCTCGGGGCTTGACGTTCGCAGCGACGAGGCCACGCAGCTTTCGGCAGGTACTGAGCGGCCGAAATTCAGGGTGCTGGCAAATAGCTGCGACGCTCATTTTCATATTTATGACAGCCGTTTTCCGGCTGCGCCGAATGCCAGCCTCATCCCGCCCGACGCGACTGTGGAGGCCTATTCGAAGCTTCGCGACAGGCTGGGATTCGAGCGCAGCGTCATCGTGCAGCCCTCCACCTACGGCACCGACAATTCCTGTATGTTGTCGGCTCTCGGCAAGCTCGGTGCGAGAGCGAGGGGGATTGCCGTGGTCGACACGTCGGTAACCGACGAGACACTGAAACAGTTGGACAAGGCGGGCGTTCGCGGCATTCGCTTCAATCTCGGCCGCGCAGGCGCCACGACCGTGGCCATGATCGAACCCTTGTCCCGGCGGGTCGCCGAACTGGGATGGCATATTCAGCTCCACATGCCGGGAGACGATATCGCCGCCAATGCCGACCTTCTGACGCGATTGCCGGTGGCCGTGGTTTTTGATCATCTGGGGCGTATTCCCCAGCCCGCCGGCACTGGGCATCCCGCATTCGCGCTCATCGTCGCCATGCTGGAGAAAGAGAAAGCTTATGTGAAGCTTTCGAGCATCTACCAGGACACGAAGGTGGGGCCGCCATCCTACGAGGATATGGGCGTGCTGGCCCGCGCATATCTCAAAATGGCACCGGACAGAGTGCTCTGGGCTTCCGACTGGCCACATCCCTCACCGGGAAAATTCGGCAAGCCTGACGATGCGCTTCTGGTGGATCTCTGCGCGCAGTGGGCGTCCGACGATGCGATGCGCCAGAAGATCTTCGTCGATAACGCGGCCAAGCTCTACGGCTTCTGATCCGGCCGAAAGAAAGGAACTTCAATGCTATTAGGTGTGATTGCCGACGACTTCACGGGCGCAAGCGACATTGCGAATACCATCGCCAAGGGCTTGCAACCGCATGGCGGCCTGAAGACGGCGCAATTTCTGGGCATCCCGACGCAGCCGTCGCCGCAGGATGTTGAAGCGGGTGTGGTTGCGCTCAAGAGCCGGTCGATTCCCGTCGAAGAGGCCGTCGCCCAGTCCCTTGCGGCCCTCGACTGGCTGCTTGCCCAAGGATGCCAGCAGATTGTCTTCAAATATTGCTCGACGTTCGATTCGACCAAAGAGGGGAACATTGGGCCGGTCGCGGAAGCGCTTGCTACGGCGCTCGGAGTGCGTGGCGTCGTCGCATGCCCGGCGTTCCCGGGGGCCGGCCGAACCGTTTATATGGGACATTTGTTCGTCCAGGACCGCCTTCTGAATGAGTCTGGCCTGCAAAACCATCCTTTGACGCCAATGACCGACCCGGACATCCGCCGCTGGCTGGGCTATCAAACCAAATCGCCGGTCGGATTGGTCTCACACGGTGTCGTCAGGCAGGGAGATTTGGCGATCCGGGCGGCCCTCGCAACTGCCGAGAATACCGTGGTCATCGTCGACGCCATCTCGGACGAGGATCTCGTCAACATCGGTTCGGCTGTGCTTGGTCATCGGCTCGTCACCGGAGGATCGGGAATTGCACTGGGGCTGCCGGCAAATTTCATCAAGCGTGGCTTGGCCAAGGGAAATCTCGGTGCGGCAAATGGCGTCGACGGTCCCGAAGCGATTCTGGCGGGCAGTTGTTCCGGAGCGACGAGAGGCCAAATCGAACTGCACAAAGCAGATCATCCGGCATTTGCCATTGATGTCGACAAGGTTATGAGAGGAGAAACCACTTCGGAACATATCGTCGACTTTATCCGGTTGAATCAGGGTCGGGCGCCCTTGGCCTATTCCTCGGCTACACCTGAGGATGTGCGAGACATACAAGCTAAATATGGCCGGGAAATCGTAGCGGAAAAGCTCGATAGGCTATTTGCCGAAACCGCCCGAAAACTTGTCGCCTCCGGCGTCACCCGTTTGGTGATGGCGGGCGGCGAAACATCGGGCGCCGTGGTGTCGGCACTGGATCTCGGCGCTTTGACTATCGGGCAAGAAATCGATCCCGGAGTGCCTGTTCTGCTTTCTCACGGTGAAAAGCCCATCGCACTTGCGCTGAAGTCGGGAAATTTTGGCTCGCCTGACTTCTTCGCCAAAGCATTGAGGAGGTTGTCTGGCCGATGAGTTCTGAAAGCAAAGTCCGTGAGGATATTGTCCGCCTTTCCCGATCGCTTTTTGAGCGGGGTTTTTCTGTGGGATCGGCGGGAAACGTCAGCGCTGCCGTCGACGACGGCATATTGATGACACCGACGAACTCCTGCCTCGGCTTTCTGGATCCGGCGCAGATAAGCAAGGTCAGCCGTGATGGACGACATATGTCCGGCGACAAGCCATCGAAGGAGATCTTTCTCCATAATGCCTTCTACGAAACGCGGTCCGGAACCGGTGCGGTCGTACATTTGCATTCGACATTCGCGACGGCATTGTCCTGCCTGGAGGACACAAACCCGGACGACTGCATTCCGCCGTTGACACCCTATGTCGTGATGCGCGTCGGGCAGGTGAAGCTGATCCCCTACATCAGACCGGGAGATGAGAAGGCCGGTCAATTGATTCGCGAGCTCGGCGGACGCTACGCGGCAGTCTTGCTCGAAAATCACGGCCCCGTCGTCACGGGGAAGGACATTTGCTCGGCTGTTTATGCCGCCGAAGAACTCGAAGAGACAGCGAAGCTGCTTGTGCTATTGCGTGGTGCGCCAGCCAGGTTTCTCAGCGACGCGAATGTGGCCGAGCTGAAGGCTGTTTTCGCCGCGTATTAAATCGGCCGCGACACAGGGCCGGCAGTTTTGTTATGGAGGATTGGATGGATCGCGATGTTCCCATTCAGGCAGCGATATTCCGGCCGAAGGGCATGAAGGCCAATGACCGGGGCGGAGGCGCCCGCACCATTCCGCTTGTCACACGAAAGTGCGGGTCGGCGGACATGATCAACGGCATTACTGAGTTTGATCCTGGCGCCTCAATTCCCCTCCACAAGCACAATTGCGAGGAGAGTGTCATGGTACTGAATGGCGAAGCGATCGTTGAAATCGACGGTCAGCAACATCGTCTCGGCACCGATGACACGACCTGGATACCTGCACATGTGCCTCACCGCTTCATAAATGCATCCGACAGCCAAGCCATGCGGATATTCTGGACATATGCTTCGATAGATGCCACGCGAACGATGATCGCTACCGGCGAGGAACGTGCCATCGATGCTGAGCATGCCGCCAAAACTTCAAGAAGCTAAACATCGCATGGGCACGGATTTTGCAGGAAACCTTCGTTCTGTTCAAAATGGCTTAGGGCAGATCTCGCTTCGGCGCTCGTGGGATCATTTGGAAGCCAAGCTTGATTAATATAACCATAAAATGCAAATTCGTTCCATTTTCCGCTTTCGACGTTGGAATTTCCGTGCAGACACGTGAATAACGGCGAGGCGCTGCGAATTACGAGCTCGATCCTTCAGTATGACTGGGCAGCAATCGTGGGGTGATGACGACGCCATGTCACTGGCATTTTTGCCAGCCGGCAGACTTGCTCTCATGATGGGCGACCGTGATATAGGAGGCAACAGGCGTTGAATAGAAATCGATGGCAAGAAGTAGTTTAACACCGCAAATCAGCGGCAACATTATCGAGTTCGTGAAGACGAACGGCATGCGCAAGGGCCAGCATCTGCCCCTTCAGATGCTGGCCGATACTTTCCGCGTCTCGCGGGCGCCGATCATGAGCGCGCTACGCAGTCTTGAAAGCCGTGGCATCGTGCGCGCGGAGCCGAACCGCGGTTATTTTCTGGCAGTTGACGGTGAAAACCTCGACGCGCTCAGATCGGATAATGCGAAAGATGGCGATGGTGACGAAGCTATCTATTTCCGGATTGCCGAAGATCGCTTTTCGGGCAAGCTCGACGAACGCGTCAGCGAAAACGAGATGATGCGCCTGTATGATCTGCCGCGAAGCCGGTTGTTGAAAATCTTGCACCGAATTGCCGACGAAGGTTGGATCGAGCGGCTGCCCGGCAACGGCTGGTCGTTCCGCCAGACATTGACGTCGAGGCAGAGCTACGAGGACGGCTATGCTTTCCGCGCCGTCATCGAGCAGCAGGCCATGTTGTTACCAAGCTTCGAGCCCGATCCCGAAGGGTTCAGGCGTGCCCGCCAGATTCAGTCGGAGCTTGGTCAGGGTGGATATCAGACCTGGTCCCGTGCTGATATTTTCAAGGCGAACAACGAGTTTCACGAAATGCTCGTGGCTTGCTCGCGCAATGAGTTCTTCCTCGATGCGATCAAGCGCATAAATCGGCTTCGCCGGCTGATCGAGTATCATATCACGATCGACAGAAGCCGGCTGCCGCGGCAAACGGCCGAGCATTTGCATATTCTCGATCTGGTCGAAAATGGCCGCCGCAATGAGGCGGCGGCGTTTCTCTTCACCCACATCATGGGGGCAAGCCGCATCAAAACGCCTCAGGTGTGATCTAGATCCTTGAAAAGGATGCAGACGGGACTGCCGACGGCAAGGATGATCGATGCAGGCAAGAGATGTCCGGTTGCCTTGTCGATGCTGCAGGCAGTGATCGTATCGGTGTCCTCATTGGCGATCAGCAATGTCCGACCCTCCGGGAGCACGGCAAAGAAGCGCGGCGTCCTTCCTGCCGTGGCCCACGAGCCCAGGGGCGCCATGCGTCCTTCTTCGCCGATCGAGAAGGCTGCGATCGTGTCGCTGCCGCGATTTGAGACGTAGACGAAGCGACCGTCGTCGGAAACCGCGATTTCGGCACCGCGGCTGTTGCCGGTAAAGCTGTCGGCAAGCGAAGAGAGGATTTGGAACGGCTCGATGCTGCCCGTTGCCGGGTCGAAGCGATACGCCGCGACGGTCGAGTCCAGTTCGTTGATCACATAGGCAAGGCGTCCTTGCGGGTGAAAGGCGATGTGACGCGGGCCTGCGCCTTCCCGGGACTGGCAGGACGCCACTTCGGTCAGCATACCGGAGGCGTGGTCCAAACGATAAACGAGGATCTTATCCAATCCCTTGTCCGGCACTGCAATCCAGTTTCCCGACGGATCGAATTCCACCTGATGCGGTTTGGCGAAAGGCTGTTCGATCCGATGCGGGCCGATCTCCCCTTCGATGGTGGTCAGGTTCTCGACCGAATCAAGTCGCCCATCTTCCTGGCGGCGAAGAACGGCGAGCGTGGACGTGACGTGGTTTGCGACGATCAGGAACCGGTTCGATGGATCGAACGAGAGATGCACAGGGTTGCGTCCATTGGTCGATTGCTCATTCAGGAAGCTCAGGCACCCTGATGACGGATCGATGGAGAAAGCGCTGACGCGATCGGAATCGCCGTGAACCGTATAGAGGGAACGCCCTGTTCGATCGAAGGCGAGGAAGGAAGGGTTTTCCATCTCCAGGAGCTGACAATGCTCCCAGCTCAAATCCTGCGCCAGCCGATAGACGTTCAGCCCGTTGCCGCGCGCATTGCGAGCCTTGGTCGTGCGGGCGCCGACATAAGCGATCCTCGTCCTTTCTCCAGTCATGCGGACATCCTCCCTGAATGATGTGTCTAAAATCATAGCGCGGCACGCACATTGTCGCAATTGCATTTTATAATCATATTGTGTAAATAGGCCCATGTGCTTGGGTCGACCTCGAGCCGCCATCGATGCTTCTGGGAGGTAGCAATGACCGATACAGCGACAAGCGCGCTAGAAAAGACGACGATGCGGAAAGTCTTCTGGAGGATCGTCCCTTATACGTTCCTGCTTTATGTCATCTCGTATCTTGATCGCGCCAATCTCGGCTACGCGGCATTGCAGATGAATAAGGATCTCGCGCTGTCTGCCGAAGCCTTTGGCTTTGCGGGCGGCATCTTCTTCATCGGCTATTTCCTCTTCGAGGTGCCGAGCAATGTCGCCCTGCAGAAATACGGATCGCGCATCTGGATTTCGCGCATCCTGCTGACCTGGGGCGCGGTTGCCGTGCTGACCGGCTTTGCCCAGAACGCCATGCAGCTTTATATCCTGCGTTTTCTCCTCGGCGTAGCCGAAGCCGGTTTCTTTCCCGGCATCATCATCTATCTGACCTATTGGTTCCGTTCGAAAGAGCAGGCGACGACGGTGGCGTTCTTCACGGCCGCCATTCCCGTTTCCTATCTGATGGGTGCGCCACTCAGCACCTGGATCATGGACAATGTCAGCGGCTTCGGCCTTCCCGGATGGCGATGGATGCTCATCCTCGAAGGAGTTCCCGCAGTTGCAGCCGGCATCGTCAATTATTTCTACATGACCGACCGCCCCGAAAAGGCGAGATGGCTGACCGCAGAGGAGCGCGACTGGTTGACGAAGGAGCTGGCCGCCGATCATGCCAGCCGCAAGAACGTCAAGCATCTCGGGTTGTGGCAGGCGATTTCGAATCCGAAAGTGCTTTTCCTCTCGGCCATCTATTTCATCTATCAGGTCGGCAATCTCGGTATCGGGCTGTGGATGCCGCAGATCATCCAGAGCTTCGGCGCTGACCTCAGCCATTTCCAGATCGGCCTCGTGGCCATGGTTCCCTATGCGGTGGCCACTATCGCCATGGTCTTGTGGTCACGCAGTTCGGATCGCACCGGCGAACGTCAGAAGCACACCGCTGTGCCGCTGCTGATTGCCGGCATCGCGCTCGCGGCCACGGGTCTGACCCGCGATCCCTATATCGCAGTTACCCTCATTTCCGTGGCGCTTGCCGGTATCTATGCCTTCAAGTCGCCATTCTGGTCGTTGCCCGGCTTGTTCCTCAGCCGTTCGACTGCGGCGGTCTCGATTGCCGCCATCAATTCCATCGGCAATCTCGGAGGCTTCGTCGGGCCTTATGCCATGGGCGCGGCCAAGACATGGACCGGCAGTGCGCTTGGCGGCCTCATGTTTCTTGCGGCGCTTTTGCTGCTGTCCTTCCTGATGACCTGGTTCATGCGCGTCTCCAATGTGGAGGCGGCAGGCGAAGGCGATCCGTCCGGGCAATTCCATATCGGGCGCGCCAGGCAGCCCAAGGCGTGAGGCAGGGTTTTAGAGAATGACGACGATCAGCAAATTCGACGTGAACGGCATCGGGTACGATATCATCGATTTGCCGAAGGTGGCGGGCGATCTCCTCAAGCGGATGCCCTATATCCATCGCATCCTGCTGGAGAATGCGCTCCGGACGGGGGGAGACGACGCCGAACGTGCGAAATCGGCGATCATCGGCTGGCTCGACGAGGGCAGGAGCGAGGTCGAAATTCCCTTCCTGCCGAACCGTGTGCTGATGCATGATACGACCTGCGGGCCGGCACTCGTCGATATCGCGGGCATGCGCTCGACATTGGCCGAGGCCGGCAATGATCCGTCTCTGCTCAATCCGGTGGTGCCGGTGGATGTTTCGACGGATCATTCCGTCGCCGTCGACGCATTCGGCACGTCCGCCTCTCTCGAGCGGAACATGGTGCGGGAATATGAGCGCAATGCAGAGCGCTACAGCTTCATGAAATGGGCCACCAATACGCTCTCGGGCTTCAGGGTCCACCCCCCAGGTACGGGCATCATGCACACCCTCAATCTGGAGCGGCTTGCAACGGTCGTGACCGAGCAGCAGAAAGACGGCCGGCGCTGGGCCGTTCCCGATACGCTGATCGGCACGGACAGCCATACCCCGATGATCAACGGCATCGGCGTGCTTGCCTGGGGCGTCGGCGGCCTGGAGGCGGAAAGCGTCTTCTTCGGCATGCCGGTGACGCTGCGCGTACCGGATGTCGTCGGTGTCCGGCTGAGCGGTGGCCTGCGCGAAGGTGTGCTTGCCACCGATCTCGCTTTGGTGATCACACATCTGCTGCGCCAGATCGACCTGCAGGACAAGTTCGTCGAATTCTACGGGCCGGGCGTTTCGACGCTGACAGCAGGCGATCGTGCCGTCGTTGCCAACATGACGCCGGAGTTCGGCGGCAATAGCGGCTATTTCCCGATCGACGGCCACACGACACAATATTTGCGGGCGACGGGGCGAAGCGAGGATCACGTGGCTTTGGTCGAGCGATATGCCAGACGCGTTGGAATCTGGTTCGATCCGTCGTGCGAGCCACGATATACCTCCACACTCGAAATCGATCTCGCAAGCATCGAGCCGAGTCTTGCCGGTCCCCGGCGCCCCCAGGACCGCATCCCCGTCAGCGGGACGGTGCAAGCCATCGCCGGCATGAAGAAGGGATCGGTCGAGGTCGAGGGGCAGCCAAACAACGGCGCCGTCGCGATCGCCGCGATCACGAGCTGCACCAATACTTCCGATCCCCGGCTGCTTGTTGCCGCAGGGCTGCTTGCGCGCAAGGCGCGCGCCTATGGCTTACGTCCGCCGCATTGGGTGAAGACATCGCTGGCACCGGGCTCGCCGACCGCCGGGCGCTATCTCGAGCGCGCGGGTCTGCTTGAAGATCTTGAGGCGGTCGGCTTCGGCATCGTTGGTTATGGCTGCACCACATGCATCGGCAATTCCGGGCCGCTGACGGAGCCGGTCGCAAAAGCCATGGCCGAGCGCGGCATCTTGCCCGTGGCGGTGTTGTCGGGAAATCGGAATTTCCCCGGGCGCGTGCATCCGCAGCTGGAGGCAGGTTTTCTCGCATCTCCGCCGATGGTCGTCGCCTTCGCTCTGGCCGGTACCGTTGAACTTGACATATTGATGGACCCTCTCGGCCATTCCCGCGAAGGAAAGCCGGTCACGCTTTCGATGCTCTGGCCGAAGGCATCGGAGATCGACGCCGCCCTGGCACAGGCCGCGGACATCGCCGATTTCGCGCCCGCCTATGAAAAGGCCGAGGCCAGCAGGGCCTGGCAGGATTTGGATGCGCCGAACACGACGATTTTCCCATGGGATGAAAAATCGACCTATATTCGCCGGCCGCCCTTTGCGAGCTTCGGCAAGGGCACGTTGCTCGGCAATTATCAGGCCCATCCCATCCTGATCGTCGGCGACGACATCACCACCGATCATATCTCTCCGGCCGGGGCGGTCGCTGCTAAAAGCGACGCCGGGACCTATCTTGTCGAAAGGGGAGAGAACCCGACCGATCTTAACGTCTTCGCTTCCCGCCGCGGAAACTGGGAGGCCATGGTCCGCGGTCTGTTTACCAACAAGACCGTCCGCAACCTGATCGGTGTGGATATACCGCCGGGTTCGACCATCCATAACTCCTCAGGCAAGACAATGTCCCTATGGGAAGCGGCGCAACGTTATTCGCAGGAGGATCGATCCGTCGTCATCGTCGCCGGCGAGCGATACGGCATGGGATCATCGCGCGACTGGGCGGCGAAGGGTGTCGCCTTGCTCGGGACAAGGGCGGTTCTCGCTCTGAGCTTCGAGCGGATACATAGGTGGAACCTGATCGGCATGGGCGTCCTGCCGCTGCGGCTGCCGGATGGCTATGGTCCAAAGACGCTGGCGCTTGCGGCGAGTGATCTCATCGAGATCAATGCCGATCTGGCGTGCATAAAGCCGCGCTGCGATGTGAAGATCGTCGTAAAGCGGAAGGACGGACAGGACATTTGCCTGACGGCAACTGCTGCGATCGAAACCAGCGTCGAGGTCGATATTCTCCGGGCCGGGGGCATCCTGCCGCTGATGTTGAATAAGGCCGTTCGGAAGGCATCATAAACCGACGATCCCGAGGGAAGCGGAGATGCCGGGTTCTGCAGAGGGTCATGGTGTCGATTGCCAGCTGAAAATAACTCATTTGGCGCATTTGCGATCACCCGTTGCGCGCTCCCAACTTGTTGAAAGCATTGGTTTTGTTTGCTTTTGTAAGTTCGGATTGAAGTGTCCGACCGTGTCGAATCGAGGCGATAATCAACAGTGTTCTCTTCATTTCTCCTCGCTACGATTCGAGTAAGACCAACGGGCTTGTGGCATGAAACGAAGCGTCGGCATTTTATGTCCGATTGCGCAATGCAAACGAAATCTTTGCCCTATTAGCACGGCCTACAATTCAGGTCGGCCGCTGTCGGCTCAAACGATCATCAGACGAGTGCACCCTTAGGGAAACCAGCAGCTAGACAGTCGATAAACCTGCGAACGGCCGGAGGAAGACCACGGCGGGTGGTGAATACGAGGTGGACGAGACCCTTCATCCCATGCCAGGCGGGAAGGACCCGTACGAGCTTTCCCTCTTCCAGCGCCTGCCTGCATGTGTGATCGGGAAGAAGAGCGATACCCAGACCCGCCAGTGCGGCTGCCCTCACGGCCGTAAAGTCTGCACAGCCCATCCTCGGTTCATGCCTGAGCGTATGGGTTCGGCCATCATCCGTCTCGAGAAACCAGTTCACCTCGCCCTGGTCATCTGTGGTTGAAAGGGTAGGCTCGCTTGCCAAAGCTTCTATGTCTGCGATACGGCCGGCAATTCGCGGGCTTGCGACTAGGATGCGGATCGAGTTGCCTAGCGAGCGCATCGTTAGTGAGGCATCGCCATCTAACGAGGTTCGGACGCGCAATGCGACGTCGATCCGTTCATCGATGAGATTGACCGGACGGTCGATCGCCACGAGTTGCAGCCGCACCCTTGGATGCTGGGCCAAGAATTGCATTAGGAGGGATGAGATCGGTTCGACCAGCCCTGTCGGGCAACTCATCCGGATCAAACCATGCGGCTCTGATTGTGCCTCTGCGACGAGCGCTTCCGCGCGCTCGGCTTCCGCCAGCATTGCCTTGCAGCGTTCATAGAAGGATTGGCCGATGTCCGTCACCCGAAAGCGACGGCTCGACCGTTCGATCAGTCGTACTCCGAGCCGTTCCTCAAGCCCCGCTATCCGCCGGCTAAGCTTCGATTTCGGTTCGCGCAAAGCGCGCCCGGCGGCTGCGAACCCGCCGTAGGCGACGACCTCGGCAAAATAGACCAGATCATTCAGGTCAGATCTCATCATCGTTCTCCATTTGGAACGATGAGTATCAAATTTGCTGGCTATTGGCAGCATCGTTCTGCTGTCATGTTCCTTTCAACGGCAACGGGCCGCAACAAAGGAACATGACAGTGAGCAAGAAGTTTGAAAACAAGGTCGTAATCGTAACGGGCGGCACGAGCGGTATTGGTCTCGCAACGGCGAAGGCGTTATCGGTCGAAGGTGCATCCGTATTCATCACCGGACGCCGCAGAGAAGCACTCGATGCTGCCATCCAGGAGATCGGTGGGCGTGTCACTGGCGTGCAGGCTGACATGAGCAAGCTCGTCGATATCGATTGTCTATATGACGCCGTACAACAGAAGCACTCGCACATCGATGTGATTTTCGCGAATGCCGGCGGCGGCGAGATGGTACCTCTCGGCGCGATCACCGAAGAACACTACCAGAAGACATTCGACACCAACGTGAAAGGCACTCTGTTCACCGTTCAAAAGGCGCTCCCGCTCCTGCGTGATGGCGGCTCGATCGTTCTCACCTCATCGACGACGAGCATTTCCGGCACGCCTGCCTTCAGCGTCTACTCGGCAACCAAGGCTGCCGTGCGCAACTTTGCCCGCAACTGGATCCTCGATCTCAAGGATCGCCATATTCGCGTCAATGCAGTTAGTCCCGGCGTGACCGAGACAGCCGGTCTCAACGAACTCTTCGGCAATGGTGAGAGGGCGGAGAACACGAAAAATTATCTGGCGAGCCTCGTTCCTGCAGGCCGCATCGGGCAACCGGAAGAGATTGCCAAGGCCGTTCTCTTCCTGGCCTCCGACGACGCCAGTTTCATCAATGGCGTCGAGCTCTTCGTCGATGGGGGCCAGGTCCAGATCTGAGGCATGATCGCAAGGAGAATGACCATGGCGGATATTGCAACACTTCTCGATCGGAATCTGCAGGGAATCTTTGGGGAGGGCGACGCTGCCCTCCGCCGAAAAGTGGCCGACGAAATCCTTCACGAAGACGCCATATTCGTTGAACCGCACGGGACCTGCCGCGGCCGCGACGATATTGTCCGTATCGCCGGAATTATTCGCGCCATGCATCCGACATTCGCATACACCACAATCGCCGCGCCGGACGTTCTCCATGATCAGGCCGGGCGCGTGCAATGGGTGGCCGGTACGCCCGGCGAACTACCAGCATACGCAGGCACGGATTTCATCCTTGCGAAGGATGGCAAGATCGCAGCGATCTATCTGTTCTTCGACGGTGATCCGGATCCGACCGGCTCACCTATCGTGGCTTGAGGGTTCTCAATATACCCAAGAACGATCGCCGGGCGGGCTGCTTGGCGATCTTTTCACAAGAACGCTCTTTCGGATCGAGATCTAGTGAACACCCTCTCATAGCCAATCTGCGGCGCCAACTAGATGCAGCGATGGTCTGGTGCTCGAGGAAGCTACATCCACGGGGGCGAACGCAAAGCAACGCCTGCTCGCAAAGCTGACAAAACGCCTGGTGGGAAATCGCCCCTTGCTTCCGTCACGCGTACAGTTCACCGATCACGACGCTATTCACTCCTTGGAGTCACCTGGAATGAGATCCTTCCGCGGCGTAGAGGGAAGCGGTGGACGTCGTCGGAAAAAAGGGTCGAAAAACTTCTCGATAAGAGATTTCTTAGACTTGCTTGGCAATGTAATCGCCGACCTTGAAGGCACGCTTTTGTGTCCGATACAGATGACTAACCACACTCGATTAACGGGCCGCCGGTTCGGATCACATCAAGAGGTTACGAATATCGTTCCTATGGCGCGCAGCGGCCGGTTAGGTTTTCGAACAATGTGCCTGCTGGCTCGATGGGCTGTGCCGAATGAGACAGTCAGGCACGGCTGGTCGTGTCCATTTGATTGGTCCGTCATTAGTGGGTCTCTCCCGAAGGCTCAGTCTTCGGGAGAGACGGCCGGCAAGTCGCCAACGACGATCTCTTTCAGGCTGTGCCGGAGCGTTGCAACCTTGGTGGCACCATTTAGTCGCTCAAATTCTCGCTGCGCATCCTGCCAAAGAGGAGCCGCTCTCTCATGCAAGCGTCGGCCTTCGTCCGTGAGTTCAATGATACGAAGCCGCCCGTCCGCAGGTGACGGTTTGATCATGACGAAGCCATCGCGTTCCAGGAAGCCAACCATCTTTCCCATCGCAGTCCGTTCGATATCGAGCCGTTCGGCTAGAGCGTTGACAGCAGCACCTCCCGCTTCATCGAGAGCCGCCAGTGTCAGGAATTGCGTGATACGCAGTCCGACGGGCTCAAGATGGCTGTCGTAGAAGCGCGTAATCTGGCGGCTGGCCCTTCTCATGGCAAAGCAATTGCATTGATCGATTCCAAGCGGTTGGCTCTCCGACAACATGTCGTTTTCCTTTCGATTTCTAGTCGTCGCCTGTACCATAAAGCGCGAAGCCTGGGGATCGTGCCTTATGGTACGCGGTGTCTCCGCCGTCGTCGCGTTTAGATCAACCCGACTGGTGGGATGATGTAGCCAGGCACATCGGCTGCAAGCGTGCTCTTCAGAAGCGCGGTTCCCTGGTCGGCCATGACCTCGCTCTTGCCGGCGGCGAGTGCGTCATAGGTCTTGCGCACCACATCCTGTGGACTGGACTTCGGCACGTCGATGCCATTGGTCAGATCGGTATCGACGAAACCGACATGTAGTCCGAGTACCTCAATGCCGCGGTCGCGTAAGTGAAAGCGAAGCTGATTTGTATAGCTCCACGCCGCCGCCTTCGATGCGGCATAGGGTGTGAGATAGGGACGCGGCAACCACACGATGTCGGATAGAACATTGATGATGGCAGCATGCTGCTTGGACGACAGGATCCGGTCGAAGGCTTGCGTCACACGGGCCACGCCATAGTAATTGATATCGAACAACTGTTTCGACTGCACCTCGAAGTCACTGGCAAGAGGTCCGTCGATCAAAGCCGCGGTGCCTGCGTTGTTGATCAGGAGTGTCGTATCCCCAGCAATTTCGGCTGCGGCGGCAATCGAGACCGGGTCCGTGACGTCAATCCTGACGGGTGAGACTCCCGGCTCATCGAAGCCGCTTGTGTTGCGCATGCCTGCGTAGACCTTCTTTGCTCCGCGGCGAAGGGCTTCGCGCGCAAAGGCCAGGCCCAGGCCGCGATTAGCTCCGGTAATGAAGACGGTGGCGTTGTTGACGTCCATGACACAATACCTCTCTAAAGCCGCGGACCAGTGGATCTTGGCCCCATGCTGCCGCGGATGTTGGTTTAAAGAAAAAGGTCTTCCGATAGCTGGTCGGATAACGCCTCGCGAAGTCCTTTGGCGAGAGACAATGCAGCACCAAGCGGGCTCATCCGCACGCTGACGCGTGGCACCGAACCATCCTGGTTGCGGTCGACGACGACAGTCGCGTTCAGTTTCTCCCCGCTTGTCAGCACCGCCTCGTATTCGAGAAAGAGCCGCGAGCCGGCACTCTCCATAAAGATGGGATTCTGCGACGTGTAAAAGGTTCCAACCGTGTTTACGGCGAGCTTGATCTTGTCGCGTCCGGTGACCGCACCTCGCAGCACTGAGCTAGTAAGTTCCGCGTCGGCGGCTAGGTCGTCCAGAAACGGGTGACGTTCGCCTTGAATATTCGACATAGTTCAAACTCCTTGCCTCGACGACCGTCACGCAAAGGCTGTGCGATTGTTGGCGATGAATTGCTGGATCGAGAGTGCTGGCGCTCCCGTGATTTTCTCAACGGCATCGTTTGTGCCGGCGAAGATGCCATCACGATAGTTCTGGGCGACTTCGACCAGGTGCTGCACGAGGAAAGGTGGAAACTTGTAGAGATTTTCCATCTTATCCTTAAACACCTCGATCGAAGTCGGCGCATAGTCGATCTTTGCGCCAAGCACTTCGCTCATGGCGGCGGCGATCTCGGTATGGTTCATCTCGATCGGTCCATAGAGGGGATAAATCTTGCCTCCGTGCCCCGAAGGATTAGCCAGGAGATGGGCAATCACCCGGCCCTGATCGCCGCTGGCGATCGGTGCGTGGCGCCCGTCGGCAAAGGGAAACGCAATCCTTTTCGTGGCCCATATCTCCTTGGCAAAATGCGGATAGACAAGCCAGTCCGCAAAGAAGGTCGGGCGGAGATGCATTGTCGGAACATCGGACCAGTCGAAGACCCGCTCGGAAACCCAATGGTCTTGCGCCGCCTGGCTCGCCGATTCACGACGGGCCGAAATCTGCGACATGTTGACGATCGCGGCGACGCCGGCCTCTTTTGCTGCCTGTGCGAAGTAGGTGGCAGCACCAAGGATGCCCGGTGCGATCGGATGCAGGAAATAGGCCGATCGAACGCCTTCCATGGCAGCTCGGATGTCATCGATGTCGGTGAAGTCGCCGAAGGCGATATCAACTCCCCGCTGCCTAAGGGTCGCCGCCCGCTCATCGTCCGAACGCACATAGGCGCGCACCGACTTGCCCATCTTAAGTAATTCATCGATTGCGGCACCGCCGGTCCGTCCGGTCGCTCCGCTTACAAGTACCTTAGCCTCGCTCATAGCTTCTCTTCTTTCGCAAATAAGAGCATATGCTCGTACAAAGAAAAAAATAAGAGCATATACTCATATCGTCAATAGGGAGTATTTGCATTTTTGCAGAGGATCGTTTTTGGATCGGGTGTGAACCGGCGCCAAAGGCGCCGAATGACCGGGGTGGCGGGTTCGTTTCCGTTCAAGAGCGGAAGCCAATTTTCCGACATTACTCATCAAATTGCTAAGGACGATTTTGCCGAACACTCTGCCGGCTTCCATTCGGCGATGGGCATCCGAGGTGGTAGAGAGCGGATACCGCGCTCTAACGACGGGCTGAAGCTCTTTGCCCATCATTGGCAGTAAGCGAAACGTCTCGACAACGTTCCGCGCGCCGGCCTTAGGCCTATCCGCTTTCTTGGCAGACCATTTCTCAGTAAAATCCGTCACAATGATATGCTCTATAGCTTTGAGATGCATTGTGTTGGCCGCGACGCTATAAGCGCGGGGCGGGGATGAACTATGTCGTCGTCGGGACTGCAAAGGAAGTCGCCGAGTTTCTTGACGACCTCGCCCAGCATGCTGAACAAGATCTCGCTTTCCAGAAAGCGCTCGAGGAAAACCGTGCCCGCCGTGCCGCGGTGTTGACTGCAGCCAAGTCCACGTCGGTGAACTCTCCCGCCAAGGCCCCGCGGGCAAAGCCTGGTCCGAGAACAGCTAAGGTTAAAGTGGACGAATAAGGCGCGTCACCGACGCTTTTATCAGGAAGCGTGACGATTTCACCTTTCAGGCCAATCGCTTTTAATGGGATATCGATGTCCCAGTGCCGGTCAGAACTCCTCCCAGGTGCTGTTGCTGACAGCCACGGCAGCGGAGCCCTGAGCCTGGAATTGCGGCCGAACGCGTCGGCCCGGGGCCTGAGGCGTGGAATGGGCTTGGCGATTGATTGGCTTGGACGGCTCGGCGGTTCGCGCCGATCCGCCATAATTGAACTGCTCGAGCAACTGAAACAATGCGGCCGCTTCGCGTGCAAGACTATGACTAGCCGCCGTCTGCTCTTCCACCATGGCGGCATTCTTCTGCGTGCCTTGATCGACCGTGTCGACCGCGTGGCTGATCTCGTCCAGAGCCGTCGATTGCTCCCGTGCCGCTTCCACGATCGCCACGACGTTAGCGTCGATGTCCTGCACCTGGCTAGCGATCTCCTGCAGCGCTCCAGCCGCGTTGGTAACCAGAGCAACGCCATTGGCGACCTGGGCACCGGATGCGTTGATCAGCGTCTTGATCTCCTTTGCCGCCTTTGCCGATCGTTGTGCTAGTTCGCGGACCTCTTGCGCCACAACAGCAAAACCTTTGCCGGCGTCTCCAGCCCTTGCTGCCTCGACCCCGGCATTCAGCGCCAGAAGGTTCGTCTGGAATGCGATTTCATCGATGACTCCGATGATGCTCGAAATTTCGCGTGACGACGCCTCGATCTGATCCATGGCACCGATGGCATTGCGAACGACATCACCCGAATGCTCGGCATGATTGCGGGCCTGCGCAACAAGCTTGCCGGCTTCTTCGGCCCTGTTGCTGGATTTCTTTACAGTCGTCGTGATCTCGTCGAGCGCTGCCGCGGTCTCCTCGATAGAGGCCGCCTGCTGTTCAGTTCGCTTCGCGAGATCATCCGCGGCAACCCGCACCTCATTCGAACCAGAGGCAATCGCATGGGCATTTTCAGCGACCGTCGCCATGGCATGCTTCAGCTTTTCGGAGGCGCTGTTGAAGTCCGTTCGCAGCCGCTCGAGCGAAGGAATGAAAGCTTTCTCGATCTCTTGCGACAGGTCCCCCTCGGCGAGGTTGGTCAAACATCCGGCGAGTTGATTGACATTATCCACGCGGCTGGTCACGTCGGTGGCGAACTTGACAACTTTGAAAACCTTGCCGTTGAGGTCGAAAATCGGATTGTATGACGCCTGGATATAAACCTTCCGACCGCCTTTCCCCAGCCGCATGAATTCGTCGGCGACCAGTTCACCAGCGGCCAACTGCTTCCAGAAGTCGTGGTATGCGCTGGATTGGACATAGGACGGATCGCAGAATATCGAATGATGCTTGCCTTGAATGTCCGCAAGCGAATAGCCGAGCGCTGACAGGAAGTTTTCGTTGGCGGTCAGAATTTCTCCGGCCGTCGTGAATTCGATGACGGCCTGTGCTCGCGAGAGGGCCTCGATCTTACCGGAGTCCTCGGCCGTTTTCAGCTTACTCGCCGTGATATCGGTGGCGATCTTGACGACCTTGATCGGCTTGCCTCGACGGAAGACCGGATTATAAGAGGCTTCGATCCAGACCTCCTTGCCGCCTTTGCCAATACGCTTATACTGTTGCTGGTCGTAGTTTCCGGCCGCAAGTTTCGACCAAAATGCCTTGTATTCCGGTGATCGCGCATGTTCCGGCTCGACGAACATGCTGTGGTGCTTGCCTTTGATTTCCGAGAGTTCGTAGCCAAGAGTTCGACAAAATCGGTCGTTGGCGGTGAGAATTTTACCACTAAGATCGAATTCAATCACAGCCTGCGATTTCGATATTGCCGCAAGAACAGCGATAGCATCTGCGCCGCGATCGAAAATAATCACCGCGTTTCTCCTCACGATAATTCGGAATATATCAAGTTAAAATCTAATAGAAATTTACATTGTACCCATTAAATCAAGGTTAATCATAATTTAAATTGTTCTAATATTACTTTGATTTTTTAATACTCAATTATGGCCTGAGAGGGAATCCCCATCTGTCAAGGAGAGCCAATGCGGGGAAACCGCTACGCATTCATGAAGAATCGGGCCTCTCCGCAATTTGTGTAATTTAATCCGCTGTCGCCGATGGCATTGCTACAGGCACGTCCGCGTGCGAAATTGAAACAGTTTTCCGGTCTAGGGAGTTGATGATGCTACGCTCACTCATGACGATGGCTGGCTTGTTCACTTGCGTGACTTGCGAGCAGTATGTTTTCCGCCTGCGGTCGGAGCGACTGAAGTCGAAGTCGCTGGCAAATCCGCACTTGACGGGGATAACTCTTCGCTACTGAGAAAGATGCTGCAGGCGGGGCTGTCATTTTTGCAACACCTGCCAATTGCTTTAGTTTTCGAGCTTCTAATAGATGGACAGCCAGCGGGTTGGCAGTGTTACGGGATCGTAAGCTCAGTTTCGATAGGAGGCAATGCTTGTGGCTGTTCAGGATGCTTGGATCGCATTGCCTGCGCCGCAATGACGACGTCTTTGAGCCTTACGGGCCTTGGATCTGTGACGCCTTCGATCGCTTTGAGCGTGAGATTGAAGCGTTCTGCCGACGGTCCCGTTTTTCGGTGGCAATTTGAAGTCAAACCTGCAAGGCTCGGTCCAATCGTCTTAGCGCTGGACCAATCGTTCCAATTCTATATCTCGTCTGGCATCGGTGGTGTAGCATTGGTTCGAATCTATCAAGAGCAAAGCCTACTTTGCTACCGCAGCTGGAAGCGCGTCGATGAACGAACGGCGATCGCCGTGCTCACTGTCGCGACGTCCATGCGAGAGATTTTACAAAAGGCCAAGATCAATCAAGATAATACTGATAAGGCGGCGGGCGACGGCATTACCCACAAGACCGCACGTCATTTCCTTGAGCGCTGCTATAATGGCAATCTGCTGCGCTTCCCTGCGTAGGAAACTTCGGCGCTCAGGCGGCACGCAATGGCTCTTCATTGAACCCGGCAACACCAATGGCGTCGCAGACATCGTGCTTGCCGGTATAGGCTGTGAACCCCATGATAGTGTAGCTTGAGATCTTGAAGACAGGAGCTTCGAGGAATTGCACATGGCTGATGAGGAGACAGTCATAATCGGTGCAGGCCCCGCGGGTTTGGCATGCGCTGCGGCACTCCGGTCAAGAGGCTGCCGTTCTCTTATCCTTGAAGCGACGAACAGGCCCGGCGCGTCGTGGCGACGGCACTACGATCGTCTTCATCTCCATACTAACAAACATCACTCAGGGCTTCCGGGAAGACCGATGCCCGCCGGTTTTCCAAAATATCCGTCGCGACTGCAGGTTATCGAGTATCTTGAAAACTATGCGCGGGCAAACGACCTTCGAATTCTCATCGACAAAACCGTCGCGCGCGTGGCTAGAAAGACTGACTGGATTGTCGAGACCACCGATGGCGATGTGTTCGAAGCGAAAACTGTCGTGATCGCGACCGGTCTCTCGAGGGCTCCTGTCAGACCGCATTGGACCGGTCAGAACAGTTTTCCAGGAAACATTATTCACTCTTCCGAATACCGGAATGCTTCTGCCCTCGGCGCAGACCGGATCCTGGTCGTGGGATTCGGAAACTCGGCAGGAGAGATTGCGCTGGAATGTGCCGAGGCGGGTCTTGATGTTGCCATGTCGGTCCGCGGTCCGATCAATGTCGTTCCGAGGGAGATATTAGGTGTGACAAGCGCGACGATCGCGATCGTTCAACAACGCTTTCCGCACAGAATGGTCGATGCAGTTAACGCGCCTTTTCTACGTTTGCGCTACCGCGATATCGAGGACCTTGGTCTCAAGCGCTCCCAGAAAGGCCCTCTGACCACGATGATAGAGCAAGGCCGGACTCCCTTGATCGATATTGGTACCATCGCGAAAATCAGGGATGGTCGGATCAAGGTGTTCCCGGGCATCGAAATGTCGGACGGTGCGAGCGTGCTCTTCGCCGATGATCGATCGGCGAGGTTCGATGCGATTGTGCTGGCGACCGGCTATAGGCCATCTCTCGAAACATTTCTGCCGGATTTGGCGGACCGATTTTCGGATGCCGGGAAGCCGGCCAGGAATGAGCTTCAACCGGGAAAGGACAATCTGTACTTCTGCGGCTTCAATCCTGCCACGACAGGCCTGCTACGCCAGATCGGGATCGAGGCATTGCAAATCGCAAAGTCGATCGCAGCGACGGCCCGCGCGCAAATCGTTCCATCTGACGGAACTGAGGTGGCCCAAAACATATAGGTTGGCGCTGCTCAGCGGTCTCGGTCAGGATGGTCCGAAAACTCAGTTTAAATGCGCGGCGATCACAGCTTGATTGCTTGTCCAAGAAGACGGCAGCGCCAGTCAGGATGTGAATGAGCCTTTGCCCAGTGCTCGGCACTCGCGCGAGCAGATTGGAACATTATTCCACTTTGGCAGTTGATGATGGAGGATATTAAGGAGGATGCGCAAATGCGAAAGATAATTATTGCCTGCGCGGCCGCCATCACCATTGGTGCTTCCTTGCCTGTGGCTGCGGCAGCGGAGGAGGTAATCGTCGACGGGCCTTCCTACGATCAAGGCTATCGTCATCATCGCCATCACCATCCGTATGTTGCGCTAAGCGTTCGTGGCATCGCGGTCGGATCGGTTCGCGATCGTGACCGTTACGATCGCTACAGTGATCGCGGCCGATGCACGACAAGGAGCGTCACCCGCACAGATGAAAACGGCGATCAGGTCACCAAAACCATGAGGCGCTGTGAATAAATAGCCCCGACGCGGGGTTCCGGACCCAAGAACGTTGTTCGTGCGAAGACGCGGGCGCTTGCTCTGTACCCTATTGGCTTTATGGATGGGCCCCAGTGACGGCCGCATTCAACAGGATGCTACTGGAGCCTATCGACATTGACCTGGCGGGCTTCGGGAGGATGGTATTTTTCGCGTCCCCGACCTGAAGAGTTTTGCCAAACCGTTCAATCAGTCGACGCGGAGCATGCGGAGTAATCACTATAATCGCCCGCACTGCCGCCAGCGTTGAAATGCATTAATCGCACCTTATTTAGGTGCGCGTCCGCCTTTAAACGCTGGATGAGAACTAGACTGGACAGCCCATTAAAGCCGAGCGCCTCGTTCGTCGGCGGACGAGCGACCCGAATCCCGCCGAACGCCTTGCGGATTTCCTCCAACTGTCGGAACTCAGGCCGAGGTTGCAATCGCGGTCGCAAAGTCGCGGTAGGAGTGCAGCGGACGTCCGAGGATCGTGGTCAGCCGTTCGACGTCGCCGATCTCGGGGATCATGCCGTCGCTGACATAGCGCTCGGCCATCAGGCGCATCTCATAGGTAGTCCACTTCGGCATGAAGCTCGCCATGTTCTGCTCGAACCCGCTGGGGTCGTCGCCTCCATAAATAACCGGGCGGCCCAGCAGGTCCGACCAGATTTTGGCCACGTCCAGGCCTGTCAGCGTGTCGGGGCCGACCAAATTGATCGTCTCGATCGGCAGCTTGCCGGGAGCTTGAGTTGGTCCTGTATGGTCTCACCAGCATCAGGGGTGGCGGCCGCGATATAGATAAGACCAACTACGCGGGCGTCACGCCGGCGGCCGTATTGGTCGCGCCACCATAGGAATGACCAACGAGGATGGCGGGACTGCCGACGTAGCTGAGCGTACGCTTGATCTGTTGCTTGATCGCACATTTCAATTATGGCCGGACCTCGTTCCATTCATTCGGTCTGGAGCAAATTTGGGTCAGAACCGATTTTGCGAGCGATTGCTCCATCGCCCCTAATCCGATCAAATGAGAGTATAATGATGGCTGTGGAAGGCGAAGAGCTGGGAAGCGGTCAAGCACTTGATAATATTGCCGTGACTGCCTGTCTTGCCAGCGCCCAGCTCCCTATTACTTTTAGTAGAAAACGCATGCCGCTGGTAGCGGGTTCTATTGGAGGGACCGGAAATGATGCTCGAAGATCTATACCGCTTGTTACGCACCGGGCATGTTCAGGCGCAAGGTGTGGTCGATACGATGACGCAGCCGATCGTTGTCCTCGATCAGAGCCTTTGCGTCTCCACGGTGAACAACGCTTTCCTGAAAACGTTCAAGGTCGAGCGGGAGGATATTCTCGGCAACAATTTTTTTGACCTGGGCAATGGTCAGTGGGATATCCACGAGCTTCGACAGCTGATTGCCGCAGTCATTCCAAAAGCGGCTGCCGTGATCGGTTTCGAAGTGATGCATAATTTCCCGACGATTGGCCAGCGCACCTTCCTGGTCGATGCACGCCGTCTGGTTCATCCGGATGACAATAGCACCAACATCCTTGTCCTCTTCGACGATGTGACGGAAAGGCAGCGCCACGATGCCGAGAAGGATTTCATCATCTCGGAGACGCGACACCGCATGCGGAATCTTTTCGCGGTGGTTCGGTCTCTTGCGATGCGGATGAATGCGGAAGGTCTGACAGGCGTCGACTACCGCAACCGATTTCTGGATCGCCTCGAGGTCACTCTTCATGCCCAGGAGATTGCCGCCATCAATGAGACGACTGATTTTGAAACTATGCTGCAGCGATCGGTCGGCGAGTCTGGAAGGGGCCGTCTCCATTGTGAGGGCGCCGCCACCCCGGTCCCGGGTTCGAAGATCGTACCAATCAGTATGATGTTTCACGAGCTGGCGACCAATGCATTGAAATACGGCGCGCTATCGGCCCCGACGGGGGCATTGCATGTCAAATGGTGGCTGGAGGATGGACCGGAGAGCCGACCCCACTTCGTATGCCAATGGTGCGAAACGGGCGGCCCACCAGTCGTGCTGCCAAAGCAAAGTGGGTACGGCACCGAGCTGATTGAAGGCACCTGCCGACATCTTGGCGGAGCTGTGGAACTTAACTTCGCCCCAGAGGGTTTGGTTGCCATAATCAAGCTCCCCTGGGAAACTTCATGACCAAAGCTGAAAAAGGCGAAGTTGTAGGCAAGATCGTTCTTGTCGTGGAGGACGAGTTCTTTATTGCAATAGAGCTGGAAAGTGCGTTGACCAAGGCAGGATTCAAGGTCTTAGGCCCGGCGAGCTCCGTCAACCAAGCCCTTGGTCTGCTAAGAAAGCAACGTCCGGATGCTGCTGTCCTGGATGTCACACTCGGTAGCGAGAAAGTTACGCCTGTCGCTCAGCTTTTGAAGTCGTGGGGCGTACCGTTCATCCTCGCCAGTGCAAGCGATCCGGCGGAACTTGCAAGGTATACTGTTTTGGCTGGGGTTCTCAATCTCGGCAAGCCAACGGACATGAAGCACCTTGTCGAGGTGGTTCGTTCCCTGTGAGTTCTGCTACTCACGATGCTCAGGGATTACCTTCGCTATCTTTTGTCTGTTAAGGACACGTTGTGGACCAAGTTTCGACCAGGATCAGGCCAGTAGGAAAGATCTCTATCGTCGAGCGCGGCGGTTGCGATCCGCGCGCAGCCGATCATTTAAAGCAAGCCAGTTCCTGCATTGGAAACACGCCTCTCGCAATCGACGCGGCTCGCCGATTATCGCAACCAGACGGCCAGATCACGCAAAGCGAACCAATACTAATCCGGTTTTTCAAATCGAGAAAGTTATAGGTTGCATGCTGATTGATGAGATGACGGGTTTTTCTTCTCTCGGAATGCAGCTGACGTGCATGCGCATTCACGAAAAGGGCCTGGCTCATCTACCTACTCGGAGGAAGGGCGTCCCAAACGACACCTAGTGGATAAAGTCTCATGATCACCACCGATAGAGAGAACGCGCTGTGGGAAAAAGACGGCTGATCTCCGCCTTACGCCACATCAAACCGTCAAGGTGCGGGAAGACCTCATTCGTCCACTGCGATGACTGCCGAAGTCGGACTTGAAACGATTGGTAGGACGCTTCGCTGGTAAATCCTGCAAACCAAACAAAGACCGGCTCGCCCTCCCGGACAGGCAGTCGAGGAAAAGTGTTGGCGTTTTCTTCAGTAACGAACGTCGCTTCGATCCGTGCTCCTAACGTTTCGAGAAGTGGGCGCGCATCGCTATTGAAATAGGCGGCAAATGCGTTGGCTCCCTTCGGGGCCAGCGAACATGTGGTCGCTACGAGGATTCCCTCGCATGGCCGTTCGTCACCTAGCTCTTCCCGTCTCGGATTTGAGGAAAACGCGCTCGGGCCGATCGCCTTGAGAAGCAGAACATTGTCGGAATTCACCATCGTTGCATTGGCTGCATCCCCATATTCTTTCCACACAGGTCCATTGTAGAATGCCGCAAGCGCCTCGGCGCGAGCCTCCATGTTTGCAAATGAGCGAAGCCAAACAAAGGCATCGGGATCATCTGCGTCGCGGAATTGCCCCGCCAGCCCGATGCCTAGGACTTCCTGGGTTTCCACGAATTCCCGTTCGAATAAGTCGATCAATGTTTCGCGGGCGCCGGGGCGAAGGCGATATCGGCGTAGCTCGAAGAGAAAATGAGGCATGACTGCGATCTCCAAAACAGTTTAACTGACCTGTTCTTATTAACAGGTTGATTGACCTGTTTTGTCAAGCGACTATAAGGACACAAAGCGAGGAAAATATTTTGGCTGCCACACACCGCATCAATGACCCAGTCGGGACGCGCCGCAAGATCGTCGAAACGGCGTTTGAGTGCTTCTCCAGGAATGGCTATGGCGAAACGACGACACTTGATATCAAGCACGTGGCCGGGGTGACCGGCGGCGCTTTCTCGCATCATTTTCAGACCAAGAAGGAGCTTTGCCTTGCAGTTATTCGCGGTCCGCTGCGGGCTGCGATCGAAATCACCTGGATCAACCCCGTCGTTGGAGCCCCCGACACACTGGTTGGGATAGAGGACGCCTTTAGAGCCATAATCGCTGATCTGGGATCAACAATTTCGGGTTGCCCCTTAAACAATCTTGTTCTGGAACTTTCGGCGCAGGACGATGATTTGAGATCGGAAATGGCGATGATTTTCGATGAATGGCGGCAGGCAATTGCTCGGAAGTTCTCTCTCGATTTTGCGAGGATCGGTATTCTCGACGCTCAGCCAGATCATCTTGCAAGCCTTGTGATTGCTACCTATTCCGGGGCTATGACGATGGCAAAGGCCAGCCAGAACCCCGAGCCACTTCGCGATTGCTTGCAGCAACTTTCAAGCTTTCTGAAGCTAATCTATCGACCGCAAGGATGAGAGCGCGGGTAGTCGCGTCGCTTAATAACTGGTAGCCGGTGGTATCTCGCGACAAAACGTCAAAGGGAATTCGTCTGACGACGAACATAACACGTTAAATTTACTTGAGAAACTGGAGCTGGCGAAGGGATTCGAACCCTCGACCACAACCTTGGCAAGGGCTTTGAATCTCGGCGACTTCGAACTCGTTGCAATCATTGAGGAGATCCAGGACGAGTTGCCCTGTTATGGATATCGCCGCGGACCCACGAGCTTTTCCGAAACGATCTGCGCCTTGACCTCATCTTCGCGACGATAAGCCCTGCGAACGACGGGACGGTCTGGCCGCCGATATCTTGATGTCTACAGGGATAGTGCCAAAGGAGTGGATGGAACCTAATTTCGGTGGTATCTCGGGCGAGATTTGGAAAGTTGTTCTGATCTGAATTTCTCATTAAGCTTCTGAATTATTTAAATAAAATTCGATGATGATTCGCTAAATCTTCTGGGATATCATTCGCTCGGAAAATCATGTGTGTTAAGTCGAAACCGGATTACCGGCCAGCTGGAGCGCCTGGAGCCCGAGATATCTCCTTCTGCAGGTTTTCGTCGGTAAGCCGCTCGTCAGCGACGCCAAGGGATGTGGAAACATCCTTGCCGGTGTCGGTCCTGCCGTTATCGAACGCGGACTGGTGCCTATCGCTGGGTCTTCCCAGCCCCTACCAGGTGGATTGTAACCCCATGGGTTCGGTTCCCATTAGGAGCGTTCATTCGAGGTTTGCGTGGGGTGGGCGACCGGTCATTGTCCGAAACGGCCAGGTAGAAAGGGGTATGCGTTGTCGCTGATGCGACGTTCCAGTGCGTCGAGTACCAGATCCGCGGTTTTGGGAGCCGCCGCGATGCCGACATGCCCGTGGCCGAATGCGGCGATCAGGCCGGGATGGCGCGATAGCGGGCCGATTACCGGGAGCCCGTCGGGCGTGGATGGGCGATGTCCCATCCAGAGACGAAGGTTGGGTGTCTTGTCGGCGGCCAGATAGGGGTAGCTCGCCAGGGCATGCCGTTGCAGCACCTGCGCGCGCTCCCAATTCGGAGGCTTGTTCACGGTTGCAAGCTCGACCTGGCCCGAAAGGCGCAGGCCCATGTCGGTCGGCGTGTTGGCCATCCGACCCGTGCTCGGCATCACGGGAATTTCAAAGGGTGTTTGCCCTGATGTTACGGTCACATGATAGCCCCGTTCGCTCTGCATCGGAATGCGCACGCCGAGCGGGCGAAGCAGGCGGCCGGAATGTATGCCCGCGGCCACGACGATGCGGTCGGCAGATAGCGTCTCGCCACCCTCAAGTACCGCCTGCGGCATCACACCGTCCAGGATGGCTGTCACGGCGGACTGGTGGAATTGTACACCCCTTAGTCGCGCGGCTTCCACAATGCCGGCGACATAGCGTCCGGTGTCGCGGCAATGGGCACCGTTGACCACATGGACGGCGAACCGAAAGGGCGGACCGAGAGCCGGGAGCCTTTGCCGGATTTCGGTCTCGTCCCACTCCACATATGCAACGCCGTTTTCTCGGCGCAGCTCCCAGCTCAGCGCTTCCGCCTCGAAGGAAGCCCGGTCGGGATAGGCGTAGAGCAACCCTTTTTGAAGAACGAGCTGCTCCTGTCCGGTCTTTCGCGCGAGTTCCAGATGTCGCTCAGGGCCATCGTGCAGCAGGAAGTTCAGCAACTTTGCCGTCCGGCGCACACGGGTCTTGCTGGCGCCAGCCCATAAAAACCGCAGGAGCCATGGCGTCAGCTGCGGCAGCGATCTCCAATCGATCGTCAGCGGCCCATTTCGATCGAGGAGGAAGCCGGGAACCTTCCTCCACAGGCCGGGCATGCTCATCGGAATGATCGACGCCGGGCTGATCCAGCCGCCATTGCCGTAGCTTGCCCCGGCTTCGCTGCCCGGTGAGTTGCCGTCGCAAAGCGCGACATCCCAGCCCGCCTCCGCCAATCTCAACGCAGCGGTGGCACCGATAATGCCCGCGCCGACCACGATTACCTTGCCTGTCATTGCCGTTTTCGTCCTGCTCTCAGGAAAGTCCGCCATGGAAATGGCTGAGGAATTCTCGTGTTCGCGTCTCGCGAGGCTCGTTAATGACCTGGCGCGCATCTCCCGTCTCGACGACGAAACCGTCCTGCATGAAGATGACCGTATCGGCGACATCGCGAGCGAAGGCCATTTCGTGCGTGACGAGGATCATCGTCATGCCTTGCTCGGCAAGCTGACGGATGACCGCCAGAACCTCGCCGACCAGTGCAGGGTCGAGCGCAGAGGTGGCCTCATCAAACAGCATGACTTCCGGTTTCATGGCGAGCGCGCGCGCAATCGCCACGCGCTGCTTCTGCCCGCCCGAGAGCTGCTCCGGGCGCGCGTCGGCCTTCGCGACCAGGCCGACCTTGGCGAGAAGCTCCATCGCGACGGCCCGCGCGGAGTTCCTGTCCTGTTTCAACACGCTCACCGGTCCGACCATCACATTATCGATGACGCTCATATGCGGGAACAGATTGAAGTTCTGAAACACCATTCCTGTATTGGCACGGAAGGCCGCCAGATCGCGGTCGCGCATGGCAACCCGGCCTGCGGAAAAATCCATCCGCCTTCCGCCGATGGTGATGCAGCCTGCATCCGGCAATGACAGCAGATTGAGGCTGCGCAACAGGGTCGACTTTCCCGAGCCGCTTGGCCCGATCATCGCCACCACATGACCGCGCGGTACGGAAAGGTTGATGTCCTTCAAGACGTCGAGAGGACCGAAGGATTTCTTCAGGCCGACGACCTCGATCATCGCTTCTTCTGTGCCCGTTCTCTCTACCTTGCCATTCATGCCTTACGACCCTCCAGCCAGTGCGCCAGGCGTGTCATGGGGAATAGGACCGCCAGATAGACGAATGCAATCAAAGTGTAGGTTTCAAGCGGCCGGTAGGTAGCCGACGTTACGAGCTGACCTTGATAGAGCAGGTCGGGCACGGCAAGCACGGAGAGGAGCGAGGTGTTCTTGAGCTGCAGGACAGACTGGTTGACCAGCGGCGGCACCATGCGGCGCAATGCCTGCGGCAGGATGATCTTGGCCATCAACTGGCCTCGACGCATGCCGATCGCGCGGCCGGCATCCCATTGCCCGGCGTCGATCGAGACGATGCCGCCCCGAATGATCTCGGCATAGAATGCAGCGCCGTACATGGTAAGCGTGATGAAGGCTGCCATCGCAGGGGAGATCTGAATTCCGACCAGCATGGGCAAGGCATAATAACACCAGACCAGCTGCACGAGGACGGGCGTACAGCGAAACAGCTCCACGATCGTCATGATCGGAACGGTGACGATTTTCAGACCCGAAAGCCGGGCTAGAGCGAAGACCGTGCCGACAAGGATTCCGGAGATGATGGTCAGAACGGTAAAGCCGACCGTGTAACCCAAGCCTTGAAGAAACAGGCCGCGGTACTGCCAAAGGCTGGAAAAGTCCCATTGATATTGCATCACAGCGCGCTTTGTTCGGCCCGGTGGAAAGTCCGGGGAGAGGTTGAGGTGAAAAGCCACTCGCCCAATGTCAGGATGTCGAAGACGGGAAGGCCGAGAGCCGTCGCGATCGCCTGCGCAAAGGGCGGCATGTTGGTGCATTCCAGCACGATAGCGCCGACGGACGGATGCTCGGCGACGAGCTTGCGTGCAGCATCGACCACTTCGGCCTCCAGCGCCGCATGATCGTATGCCGCCGAGCCCTCGATGAGAGCGTGAAATGCCCCGTTGGCAGGCACGCCGCGCACGGGCACGGATGGATCGGCCCCGCAGGCTTCGAACACCTCGGGACCGAGGCTGGCTGCGTCATATGTTATCACGCCAGGACGTAGCCTCGCACCAAGTGCCATTTCGACCATGGGCAGTTGCATGAGGCTGGAGGCAGCGACCGGAACGCCCAGCGCCTCGGCCAGTTTTCGTTGGTGTCGCGCCATGAAGCCGCAGGAGGTGATAATCGCGCTGCAGCCCTCCGAGATCAGCTCTCGTCCGGCGGCGATGAAGTCTTCGACGAGACCCTCGCCGCCGGCACGGACGACGAGGGAAACGGACGCGCCGCGCACCTGGCGGAACCTGACCGGAAAGCGCCACGACCCAGCATGGCCGACATCGCCCTGCGGTCGCTCGAACGTCGTATCCAGCATGATGATGCCCAAGGCACCCGGAGAGACGGACATGGTCGAGCCTGTCAGAAGGTCAGGCTTGCAGGCAGCGTAGCCTTGTCGACACCCACGAGCGCGAGGCTATCGACAATCCAGCCCGAGACTTTGCCTTGGCCGCGGCGTTCCGCAAGCCAGGCATCGACATAGTCGCGGAATTCGCCATTCGGATCGCGGCGCACGCCGATCGTGGTCGGCTGACTTCCGTGAGGGTCCGGAATGATGAGTTTGACGTTTGGAGCGAGGTGTTTCGTCGTCACGACGGCAAGGAGCGCGACCTGAATGATGGCATCGGCGCGACCCGACTGAAGCGCCAGAATGGTCTCATCGGCAGATTTGAGCGCGACCAGCGTGCAGTTCGGCAGGTTCTTGCGGGCGAAGTTATCCTGCGTCGAGCCGAGGTCGACGGCCACCCGCATCTCCGGCTTGTTCATCTCTTCCCACTTCGTCACCTCCAGATCCTTGCGGGCAACGAGTGTGAAGGTATTGTCCATCAGCGCCTTGGTGAAGTCGACAACCTTGGCGCGCTCCGGACTGTTGCTGAGCCCGAACATGATGTCGATCTTGTTGCTCTGCAGATCGATCACGGAGTTGCCCCAGGTCGTCTCTACCAGTTCCAGCTTGACGCCGATATATTGCGCGAGGTCGTGTCCCATCGCGACGCAGAAACCTTCCCACTCTCCGGTTGCGAGATTCTTGTGATAATAAGGTTCGGTGCCTGCAAACACGCCGATCCGCAGCGCGCCACGCGCGCGGATCGCTTCGAGCGTCGGACCTTCGGTCGCTGCAAGAAGTGCGGAGGATGGAAGTAGCGCAGCAGCGCCGGCAAGCAGCACTGTCCTTCCGAAGTCACGTCTGTTCATGGTCATATCCCAGTTGATTGCTCGTTCCCTATTGCGCCTTGCGGGCGATCAATGCGTTTTCGCGATTGATTTTGTTGGAAAGCACGACCGAATAGGTCACGCTTTCGATTTCCTCGATCCGCGCAAGCTCGTCGATGAGCGCTTCCAGATCTTCCAAAAAATTGACGTTCACGCGGCAGAGAATGTTGGCCGGGCCGCTGATCGCGTCGGCGGTCAGGATCTCGGGATAGCCGCGCAATACCGCAAACAGCCTTTGCGTCGTGCGGAGGGCGGTGGTGATGAAGATGTAGGCCGAAACGCTTTGATCAATCTCGCGGCGGCCCACGATCGCACGATAGCCAAGGATGACGCCGCGACGTTCCAGCCGCTCGATACGCTCCTGGACACTTGAGCGTGCGAGACCGACGCGTCGCGCCAATTCGCTGGCCGTCACGCGTGCGTTTTCCTCCAGGATACTGAGCAGATTGCGGTCAATGCTGTCGCCGTAGTCCATGTCGTTCCCACTTTCTTTTGTGGGAAGACTGGGGCCAAATTTTCCCAAAGAAAAGCATTGAAAAATGGGTTCTTCATGACTTTTATTCATGCTGATCAACAGGAGCTTCGTCATGCGCCGTTTTCTGCCGTCCTTGAGCGCCCTGCATGCTTTCGATGCATCCGTGCGTCACTTGAGCTTTACCAAGGCTGCCGAGGACATGGGGATCACGCAAAGCGGCATCAGCCGGCAGATAAAAAACCTTGAGGATTTTCTTGGTCTTACCCTGTTCGAGCGAGCCGGCCCGAAGCTGATCCTGACGGAGGAGGGCGCGCGCTATTACGATGAGATTTCGCGTCTCCTCGACAAGTTGGAAGATGTCTCCATCGATGCCGTCCGCGGCCGAAAGGCGCAGAGCATGCTGAAGATCGGCTTTCCGCCGACATTGATGCGGCGCTGGGGCGCGGCGATGCTGACCGCCTTTGCAGCCGCGCATCCTCAAACATGGTTCGAGGTCTATCCCTGCCGTCATGATCTCGATTTCGCGGCATCCGAACTGGATCTTGCATTCGTGCGGGGCACGGGCAATTGGAGCGGAGCGCGCAGCCAGTTGCTCTTCGACGAGGAGTTGATCGTTGTGGGAGCGCCGAATGTGGTGCCGTTGCAAGGCCTGCCGAACGACGAGGCGCTGCTGGAATACCCGCTGATCCAGAATTCCAGCCGCCCGAGCCTGTGGCTGCACTGGCTGCGCGGGGCGGGCGTGCACTACAAGAGCCGCATTTATGGTCCGCGCTTGCCGAACTTCGATATGATCCTCGAATGTGCCATCGGCGGCATGGGGCTGGCGGTCGTTCCCGAGCTCCATGTGCGCACTGAACTTGCCGCAGGAATTCTGAAGCCCGCTCTAGGCAGGCTCCAGACATCGGGGGAAGGCTTTTATCTCTGCTTCCCGCAGGCGCGGATGAATTCGGCCAATGTCAGGATCTTCCGCGATTGGTTTGCTACCGAATTCACGCGCCGGCGGCAATTCCTGCCTCTGGCGTATCCCTTGGATCAAAAATAGGCCTTCTCCACCGGCTTTAGCTCGAGCGGATCCTCTCCGCGCTTCAGTAGCCAGGAATAGACCGGCGGTACCCGGTCCGCGATGGATTCGACATGAACGTCGATGAAACATGGTCCGTCGTCGTGAGCAAAGGCGGCCGCCAACGCGGCATCGAGTTCCGAAGCCGTTTTGGCCGTCCATGCCTTGAGACCATAGGCTTCCGCGATTGCCTGACCGCGCGGCGCCAGAAAATCCACGCCAAAGCACTGATTATGGCCTTTGAGCCGGTGGAGGCCCTTGATCCAGCCGAATGTCCCATTGTTGAAGAGGATAAGGATCGCCGGCACCTGCAGGCGCACCAGCGTTTCCAGTTCGCCGACCGTCATGCCGAACGATCCGTCACCGAAGAGACCGATCGGCCTCTTGGATGGATCGGCCCGCCAGGCGCCGACTGTGGCGGGAAGCGCTGAACCCAGGCCGCCAAAGGCACGTGGTATGGCAAAGCGGGTCTCACGATCATTGATTTTGAGGAAGCGCGTCATGTATGGGGTCGGCGTTCCTGCATCGGAGTAGATGAGTGCGGGCTTGCCGGAAGATTGCAGGGCTTGATTGAAAGCACGCACGGCACGCTCGGGCCGCAACGGAACCCGCTCGTCGCAAAGCGCCTCCTCCGCATGCTCCCAAAAGACTTGCCGGCGCCGGTTGAGCTCGCTGACCCAAGCTTCATGCCGGGCAGGCTCGATGCTTGCTTTCAGCTCCAGCAACTCCTTGAGGACCAGCAGGGCATCCCCCTGGATGGACAGCAGATTCTCATAGTTGTTTGCCATGATCTCCGGCGAGATGTCGATCTGCGCCAGCCGCCGGTTGAGCGTGATCCGCGGGAAGGTCCAGCCGATGGTGACGACCGAGCCGATGCGCGAGCCCACGAACAGCGTGAAATCGGAATGTTCAAGCGCCCAGTTCGCATGGGGATGATATCCGTTGTCGCCGATGACGCCGATCGCGAGGCGATGGTCATCATCGATTGCACCCTGGCCAGTCATCGTCGTGCACATCGGCACGTTGAATTTTTCGGCAAGCCGGGTGATCTCATCACCTGCGCGGGAGCGGTTCACCCCACCTCCCGCCACGATCAGCGGCCGCTCGGCCCTGGAGAGGAGCTCCAGCAGCTCTTGGAGTTTCGAGCATGGCGGCAGCGTTGGATAGGCAGGGAACGTGCGGCATTCCTCCTCGACATGCAGGGATATCCGGGTCAAGTCTATCTCGGCCAGCAGCATGTCCTCGGGAATCTGCAGATGCACCGCGCCAGGTTTGCCGGAGCAGGCGACACGGAAGGCGCGGCGGATGATTTCGGGCAGCTTTTCCGGCGTCTTTACCTGCACGGACAGCTTTGTGACAGGTTCGAACAGTTTCGCGCAGTCCAATTCCGTCAGGACGCCGCGCCCTTCGCCCGGCAGTGGGATGTCGATGGTCAGCAGGATTACCGGCACCGACGATCCGTTCGATTCAGCGACCGGCGGCAAGGAATACATCGCGCCCGCGCCCGATGGGCATTCAAACACGCCTGGCTTGTTGGTGAAGCGCCCATAAGCATCCGCCATGAAGCCGGCCGAGCGCTCATCGCGGGCCATCACATGCCGTATTTCGTCTTCGCGGTGCTGGAGTGCTTCATAGAGCGGTACGTTGGTATCTCCGGGGACGCCAAAGATCGTATCAACGCCGTATCCGATGAGCATGTCTACCAGAATGTCCGCACCGCGCATTCGTCTCTCCTGTGTCTCGCTGCGACGATCAGGATAATGAAGCAGAGGTTTGCCGGGGACCGGCAAATCGGCGGCTTGAAGCGGCGGTCGCCGGCAATCTGCCGGTCCCGTCCTTGAGATCGCATGGGGCTGCCCTGCGCCAAGCGCATCGCAATCATGAATCTGTTGAACGAAGGCAAGATGTTACGAAAGCATCCACCTCTCCATCATGAGCTGATTGCCAACTTGTTCCACTTGCTGCGCGAGGCGTTATTGATTGTTGTCGCGAAACGGTGAGGCGACCGATCCGCGCTTGATCAGGCCTGTTTTGATGGCAGTTCGCTCGACGGGCAGATCCTTGCCGTTCAGCCGCGAGATCAGACGCTCGGCCGCCTTCTTTCCCATCTCGTAGACGGGCTGGTCGACGACGGTGATCGGCGGTGTCGTGACGGTCGTCCAGTCCGCGTCCAGGAAGGAGATCATCGATATATCGCGCGGCATGGACAATCCCAGTTTTTGCAAGGTCTTGAAGACCCTGAGCCCGACGAGACTGTCTGACGAGATGATGGCGGTCGGGGGTGCCGCATCGTGCAGCAGGCTCTTGACGACATCATCCGTCCTTGGCTGATCGGTCGCGCCGAGCCGCACGTAATATCGCGCGTTCTCGATGCCCGCATCGGCCTGCTCCTTCAGCATGCCATCCACGCGTTCGCGCACGGCAGAATTGGAAATGCTGCGGCTATCGCCAAGGGGTTCGCTCCTGGCATCCATCGCCGATATATAGGCGATCCGCCTATGCCCCATGTCGAGAAGATGGCGGGTCGCGATCATGGCGGCATCGAAATCATCACCCGTCACGGCGTCGACGCCGAGCTCTGGAATGTTTCGGTCAAAGAGGACGAGAGGCACGCCGACGCGGCGTATGTCCTGAAGATGCTCCATCCGGTCGCAGCGTGCCGGTGTCACGATCAATCCATCGGCGCGCTTGCCGATGAGCAGGTCGACGGCCGACTTTTCCGCATCGAGTTCTTCACCGGAATTGGCAATGATCACATTGAAGCCGGCCATGCGCGCGGCATCGCTGATTCCTCGCACGGCAAGGCTGAAGAAGGCATTTTCGATATCGCCGACCACGACTCCGATGATGCCGGATTTGCCTGTCGTCATGCTACGGGCAAGTTCGTTCGGCCGGTATTCGAGTGCCGCCGCTGCGGCAAGCACCTGCTCGCGAACCTTGTCGCTGACGACGCCATAGCCGCCGAGCACGCGGGCAGCAGTTGCCTTCGAGACTTTAGCGACCCTGGCAACATCGGCGACGGTTACGGAGCGTTTCGAGGTGAGGGGCTCTTCCATGGGATGACGATTACAAGAGTTGTTGACGGACGGTCAATCTGAAGTTAACAAATAGCATTGAGACCGGTCTCTTTTTGCATGATACCGGTCTCTTGTCCAGAAAATCTCTTGCTGCCGTAAGGGGTGGAGATGCGGACGCGCATGCATGAATGCCGATAAGAGCATCCTTCAGAGCGGAGAACGAACATGAAATTATCCAGCATTTTCTCGGCAATCGCCGCGCCTCTGCGCGCCGGCGTGCTCGCCTATATCGTCGCGGCAAGCGTCGGCCCGGCGGTCGCCGCCGATAATCCCTATAATCTGATCGATCCGAACGTCATCAGCGTCGGCACGATGGGAGATTCCAAGCCCTACACCTTCACGACAGCCGATGGCCAATTCACCGGCTTCGATATCGAACTCTTTCTGAACGTCGTTTCCCGCATGGGCTTTCCCAAGGACAAGGTGACTTTCACCGGCCAGGAGTTCTCGGCTTTGCTGCCCTCCGTTGCCAATCAGCGTTTCGACGTCGCCGTCGCCGCAATCGGAACGACCGAGGCACGCAAGAAGACGGTCGATTTCTCCGATGGTTATCTCGCCGGCTATCTCTCGGTTCTGACATCGGATGCCTCGATCAAGGATGCAGCCGGCCTCAAAGGCAAGCGCCTCGGCGTCGTGCAGGGTACCTTGCAGGAGATCTATGCCACGAAGAATTTCGCGGGTACCGATCTCGTCAAATTTCCGGACAACAATTCTGCCGTGGCGGCGCTGAACAACGGCACCGTCGACGCGCATTTCCTCGATTATGAAGCAGCCAAACAATATGGCGAGCGCTATCCGGCATTGAAGATTGCCGTGAATATCCCATCCTTCGACGCACCAGCGGGCTTCGTCGTCCACAAGGGCAATGACGCCTTCCGTCTGGCGCTCAACAAGGCGTTGCACGAAGCGATGCAGGACGGCACCTGGAAGACGCTCTATGAGAAGTGGTTCCCCGGTTCGCCGATGCCTGATCAATATCTTCCCAAGAAGTAAGGCCGCGCCTCCGCCCGGCTTGCCGGGCGGAGGCATTAACCTGCCTGACGAATTTCATGGGGAATTGAATGGATTGGCTTGAAAATCTCCGTCGCAGCTTCCTCGATTGGGATGCGATGGCAGAAGTCCTGCCGAGCATGATCGCGGTCGGACTGAAGAACACACTGATTCTGGCGGCAGCCTCCACTGTGCTCGGCGTCATCATCGGCATGGTGCTGGCCGTCATGGGCATTTCGCAGTCGCGTTGGCTGCGCCTGCCGGCGCGCATCTACACCGATATCTTTCGCGGCCTGCCGGCGATCGTGACGATCCTCATCATCGGCCAGGGCTTTGCCCGCATCGGCCGCGAGATCTTCGGACCGTCGCCTTTTCCGCTTGGCATCATCGCGCTCAGCCTGATCGCAGGTGCCTATATCGGCGAGATCTTTCGATCTGGCATTCAAAGCGTCGAGCGGGGGCAGATGGAAGCCTGCCGCGCGCTGAGCATGAGCTACGGGCAGGGGATGCGGCTGATCGTCATTCCGCAAGGTGTGCGGCGCGTCCTGCCCGCCCTCGTCAATCAATTCATCGGCAACGTCAAGGATTCGAGCCTTGTCTACTTCCTGGGGCTGCTGGCATCAGAGCGCGAAATCTTTCGCGTCGGCCAGGATCAGGCTGTCGTGACGGGCAATCTCTCGCCTCTGCTGCTGGCCGGCATCTTCTATCTGGTCATCACCGTGCCGCTGACGCATCTCGTCAACTATATCGACGCGCGTCTGCGCCTCGGACGGCAGGGCCACAGTTCCGGCGCCACCAGCGGCCTTGTCGAGGTCGGCGAACTGGAAGCGGCGTCGGGTGCGGCGGCGCCCGATACTTCACGCTTCAAGGGCGGGGCCGTCAAGATCCGCGATCTCAGCATGTCCTATGGCGATCTCGAAGTGCTGAAGGGCATCGATCTCGATATAGCGAGGGGCACGGTGACCTGCATCATCGGGCCGTCCGGCTCAGGCAAGTCGACGCTGCTCCGGTGCCTCAATCGGCTGGTGGAGCCGAAGCGCGGTGACATCGAGCTCGATGGCGAAAGCATCCTGTCCATGAAGCCTGAAAGCTTGCGCCGCCGCGTCGGCATGGTATTCCAGCACTTCAATCTCTTTCCGGATCATACCGCGCTTGAAAACGTCATGCTGTCGCTGACGAAGATCAAGAGGATGCCGAAAGGCGAGGCGCGGCGGATTGCCGAGACCCGCCTGGCGGAAGTGGGACTTGCCGGGCGCAAGGACCACCGCCCTGCCGGTCTTTCCGGCGGCCAGCAGCAGCGCGTTGCCATTGCCCGCGCCCTTGCCATGGATCCGGAAGTCGTCCTCTTCGACGAGGTCACGAGTGCGCTCGATCCCGAGCTGGTCAAGGGCGTGCTCGACCTGATGGCCAATCTCGGGCGCCAGGGCATGACCATGGCCGTCGTTACCCACGAAATGGGATTTGCCCGCAGGGTCGCCGATCAGGTCGTCTTCATGGACGAAGGTCGCATCGTTGAAGCCGGTCTGCCGCAACAGATCTTCGACAATCCGCAAAGCGAACGGCTGAAACGCTTCCTCGCCGAGGTCCTCTGACAAACAAGGCCGGCGAGAAATCAGACGGCCCTTCGATCGTAACATTCCCTACTGACAAGGTTTTCCAACATGCATGCTCCCACTCGTTCTTCAAAAGTCGTTGTTGTCGGCGGCGGTATCTTCGGGGTTTCCACGGCCGTTCATCTGGCGCGGCTTGGCGTTCAGACAACGCTGATCAACGACGGCCCGCTGGCGAATGGCGCATCGGGCCGTTCGCTCGCCTGGCTCAATTCCGCAAGGCGTCGCTCCGATGCCTATCATCGGCTGCGTCTGGCCGGCATCGACCGCTATCGCACGATGTCCGCCAGATATCCGGATGCGGCATGGCTACGCTTTGACGGCGGCCTGACCTGGGATGCCGACGAAGCCGATAACGACATTGCCGCCGTCTTCGACTACGAGCGTGACCTTGGCTATCATGCCCAATTGCTGACGCCGAGTCAGATTGCGAAAGTGACGCCGGGCGTCGATGCAAGCGCCGTCACGCAGCAGGGCGCAATCTTCAATCCGGGCGAGGGCTGGGTCGATCTACCGTCCTTGATCGGCGTTCTTGCCGAAGAGTTTCGGGCATTGGGCGGCGAAATCGTCACCGATGCCGGCCGGGCAGCCGTCAAGGTAGAGGATGGCCGTGCCCAGGGCGTCACGACTGCGAATGGCGCCCGCTGGGCGGCCGATGCCGTATTGTTGGCGGCCGGCGGCGAGGTGCCGGCGATCGTTGCGGAAGCCGGCCCGCATATCGGCGACGATACGCCGATCGCTCTTCTCGTTCGGACGAAGCCGATCAAGCATCCCCTGAAGGCCGTGCTGAATACGCCGAAGGTTGCCATCCGTCCCACTCCTGACGGCGCTTTTGCGCTGGATTCGGCCTGGTCGGAAGAAGAGGTTATCGTAAAGGCCGACGGCAGCTATGAAATCAAGCCTTCGACGCTTGAAGGTCTGCTGCAGGAAGCCTCAAAGGTTTTGGAAGGGAACCCAAAGCTTGAAATCGGCGATTATGGCGTCGGTCCCAAGCCCATTCCGGGCGATGGCGAGCCGGTTTTCGGCGAGTTGCAGACGATCCCGGGCTATTTCGTTGCCTTCAGCCATAGTGGTGCCACTCTTGGCCTGATCGCCGGCGAACTGCTTGCCGACGAGATCGCCACCGGCAAGCGTCATCCGCTTCTGGCTGCTTTCCGGCCGGAACGCTTCGCCAGATAGTTTGATCGGAACGGCAGCCGACACGTTCACGAGTGTCCGTGACTGCCGTGAAAACATAGAGACAGAGCGGTTCAGAGATTCCGTGAAAAACTGAACCGCTCCCAGATATTGCAATCTGGCTCGGGCCTCGATTCCTGCCTTCTCCTGATACCGAGGATGTGGGCGGCGGTCAGGCATGCGGCGGCAGGGGAGCGCCGGCCAGTTTGGTCTTGATCCAATCCGAAATGCGGTAATAGCGGAGCGTCAGCTTCGGGCCGTAATTCATATAGAAGGGAGCCGCCGAAAGTGGCTCCAGCTTCAGCGACAGGTCTTTTTCCGGCACGCCTCTGGCCCATTCCGAGAGGATGCCGCCGAGCATGCTGCCTGTTGGCACGCCGCGGCCGGACAGGCCGGTCAGGGCCACGACGCCCGGCGCCAGATCGTAGAGGCGGGGGATGGTGCGGTACTGCATGTCCAGCTCACCAAACCAGAAATACTCCCAGCGGATCTCCTGTTTGATCTGCGGATGCAGCCATTTGAGCCGGTCGCTCATGACCTGCCGCGTATACTCCATGTCCCGGCCGCGCCGTCCCATCGGGAACATGGAGGCGACGATCCGGCCTTCGGCATTGTATTTGTAGACATAGATATCGCCACGTCCATCATGGATGGTGGTGTTGCGCGGCAGCACCGATAGCCGCTCGTCGTCGGAAAGCGGCTGGGTAGCGGCGACGAAGACCCTCTGGATCTTGAAGGTCTGGTCCAATTTCGGCCAGCCGCCGACGGTATAGGCGCCTGTCGCGAAGATCACCTTGTCGGCAATGACTTTCCCTTTTGGCGTGCTGATCGCCCAGCCGCCCGCCTCGCGCTTGCATCCGGTCACCGGTGAACCGGTGTGAATGACGCCACCTTCCTGGATGACCGCGCGTGCGAGACCGCGGGAATAACCGAGGGGGTTGAGATGCCCAGCTTCCTCATGCAGCCAACCGCCATGGAAGCGCGGGCTGCCGGTGATCGCGGCAACCTCGTCCCTGCCGATGGCCCGCGTTTTCGCGCCGACGGCATTGTAGGTGCGAACCTTCTCCTCCATCGTCTTCATCAGGCCGGGGTAAAGCGCGCCCATGACATAGCCGTTCTGCTGCCATTCGCATTGGATCTGGTACTGCCGGATCATGCTGGAGACGCGGTCGTTGGCGCGCGTCTGCCGGGCGATCAATCGCTCGGCCCAGGGCTCGCCCAGCATGGAGCGCAGTTCCGGCAGGCTGTAATGGGTGAAGGTCGGTGTGCAGTGTCCGGCGTTGCGGCCGGAGCCGCCGAAGCCGATTTCCTCCCTTTCGAGAAGCACGACGCTTGTGCCGCTCTTCGCGAGCTCAAGAGCGGTGGTCAGGCCCGTATAGCCACCGCCAACAATGCAGACATCTGCCTTGATCGTGCCCAGCAGCTCCGTTGTATCGGGCGCGGGGGCCGCCGTGGCATACCACAGGGTTGTTTTGAACGGCGAAAATTTCGTCATCCCGCATCCTCAGTGCAGATCGCTGCGGGCATCGAGCGCATCGCGCAGGCCGTCGCCGATGAAGTTGAAGCTGGTGACGGCGAGCGTGATGGCAACGCCCGGGACGATGGCCAGCCATGGTGCGCTGGCCAGATATTGCTGCGCGCCGTTCAGCATATTGCCCCAGCTCGGGAGCGGCGGTTGAATGCCGTAGCCGAGGAAGCTGACATAGGCTTCGAGCAGGATGGCGCGGGCGACTGTCAGCGTGGCGGCGACGATGATCGGGCCGATGGCGTTCGGCAGCAGTTCGCGAAACATGATCCATCTGTTGGAGAGGCCGAGCATGCGTGCGGCGAGTACGAAATCGCGTTCGCGCAAAGATCGCACCTCCGCCTCGACAATGCGTGCGGTCTCCATCCAGCTCGTCACCGCGATGATGACGGTGATCATGAAAGGGCTCGGTTTGATGAAGGCGGCCAGCGCCAGCAGCAGGAAGATGCCGGGAAAGGACAGAAAGGCATCCACGAAGCGCATCAGCACTGTCCCGATGCGCCCGCCGTAATAGCCGGCGACCACGCCGATCACCGTGCCGATCAGGGTGCTGAGCACCATCGCGAAGAAACCGACGAGCAGCGAAATCCGGCCTGCCATGAACAGGCGCACGGCAACGTCGCGTCCGAGCGGGTCGGTGCCGAAAATATGGTAGCCGGCCGTAAAGGGCGGTGCGAAACGAGCGCGGAGGTCGATATAGAGCTCGTCATAGGGAAGCAGCGACGGCCCCAGCAGGCAGGCAAGGACAATGAGCGTGATCATGGCCACGCCAAGGAGCGCGAGCCTATGGCGGACGAAACGCCGCAAGGTGCGATTTTGCCACCAGCGCGAATGCGAGAGCAGTGATTGCGAAAGGGTTGCGGGGGAGGAGGAAGACATGGCGTTTCTCCTAACCAAGCCGGACGCGCGGATCGACGAAGGCGACGAGCAGATCCGCAAGCAGATTGCCGATCAGCACGAAGATTGCCGAAAACATCAGGAGGCCCATGACGACCGGGTAGTCGCTGTAGCCGAGGCTATCGAGGAAAAGCCGCCCCATCCCCGGCCAGGTGAAGACGGTCTCCGCCACCAGAGCACCGCCGAGGATGGTCGGCAATTGCAGGCCGGCAAGCGTGATCATCGGCAATAGCGCGTTGCCGACGACATGGCGCATCAGGACGCGTCGAGGCGAGAGGCCCTTGGCCTTGGCGGTGCGCACGAAATCCTGGTTGATGACCTCGAGCGTGGCGGTGCGCATGTAGCGGCTCCAGACCGCGATATTGACGAGCGCAAGCACGAGGCTCGGCATGATCAGATGGATCGCATAGTCACCGAGCGAGCCATTGCCGACCGTATACATGTTACCGGCCGGCAGCCATTTCAGCTTCAGCGAGAAAATATAGATGGCAACGAGACCGAACCAGAAGGTCGGTATCGACAGCGCCACCATGGCGCCGACGGTGGCACTGTAATCGAAGATCGAATAGCGGCGGGTTGCCCCCTTGATGCCGATCCAGGTGCCGACCGCGATCGAGATCACCATCGATGTGCCCATCAGCAGCAGCGTGGCGAAGAGATGACCGAAAATAATCGACAGTACCGGCTGGTTGTCGCGGTAGGAGCGACCCCAGTCGCCCATCAGCAGATGTCTCAGCCAGTCGAGATATTGGATCGGCAGCGGCCGGTCGAGGCCCATCTGTGCGGCGATCCTGTCGAGCGCTTCCTTGGTCATGCCTGGCGTCAGCGTATATTGCGACAGCGGACCGCCGGGAGCGAGGGTAAGAACGGCAAAGCCGATCATCGATACGAGGAGCAGCAGCACCAGGCTCTGCCACAGGCGGCTCAGGAGATAGCGCAACATGGCATTCGTCTCCGATGGTTGCGGAATGGGAAGCGGCCAGCCCTTCGACGCTTCGGTCGAAGGGCTGGAACAAGCAGCCTATGCCTTGGCCCAATACCAGGTGGCCACATTCCAGCTGTCGATGCGCACGTTGATGTTGGGAGTGACGTTTTCGACCCCCACCTTATGGCCACGCACGGTCGCATACTGGAATAGCGGCAGGAAGGGCAGGTCGTGGCGCATGATCTCCTGGATCTTCTGGTAGACCTTCTTGCGTTCCTCCGGCACGAAGATCTGGCCGCCTTCCGCCAGGAGCTTGTCGACCTCCGGATTGGCGTATTGCCAGGAATTCTGGCCGGCCCCGCCCTTGGCGGTGATCGCCGTGGAGCGGAAATAATCCGAGGTGTCGGGATCGGAGCCGGTCTGGAAGTTGATGCCGACGATGACGGAATCGAACTTCGACATTGTCCAATAGTCGCCCCACATGACCGCCGGCGGCAGGTTGGAAATGGTGAGCTCCACGCCGATATCCTTGAAGGTCTGCTGCATGAACTGCTGCACCTGTTCACGGATATGATTGCCGGCGGTGGTGGAGTTTGTGAAGGAAAGCTTGACGCCGTCCTTCACGCGAATACCGTCGGGACCGGGCTTCCACCCGGCGTCGTCGAGGATCTTCTTGGCCTTGTCGGTGCTGAATTCCTGCTTCGGCAGGTCTGGATTGTAATAGAAGGACTGCTGCGGGATGTAGCTCTCGGTCGGTGTCGGCAGGCCGTAATAGAGCGCGTCGATGATCGTCTGCTTGTCGATCGCGTAATAGAGCGCCTCGCGCACCGCCGGGTCCTTGAATTGCGGCTTCTCCATGTTGAAGCCGACGGATTCGACCGTGGCGGCCGGAACGACGGCAACGGCCTTCCCATCCAGCCCCTTGGCCTCGTCATAGTGATCCGGGGTGATCCATTGCAGGCCGACGACGTCGATATCGCCGGTCTTGAACTGCGTATACAGCACCGTCAGGTCGGGAACATATTTGTAGACCAGCGTTTCGAGATAAGGGCCGGTGCCGAAATAGTCGGTATTGGCCGCGAGCGTGATGTGATCGCCGGGGACGCGCTCGACCCATTTGAACGGGCCGGTGCCGATAGGCGCATTGTTGAAAGGGGCGGTGTTCTTGTCCTTCTCCGCACCAAGGATATGCTTTGGCACGATGAAGGTCATGGCGAGGATCGACGGGTAGGGCGCAAACGGCTTTTCCATCCGCCAGGTGATTTCCGTCGGCGAGACGACGGTCAGGTCGCGCACCAGCTCGTGGCCGGTCTTGCGCCAGCTGCGGAAGTTCGGATCGACCATGAGTTCGAGGGTGAACTTGACGTCCTCGGCGCTGAACGGCGTGCCGTCATGCCACTTCACGCCATCGCGCAGCTTGATCTTCCAATGAAGGCCGTCGGCTGAGATGCCGCCGTTTTCGACCGTCGGGACTTCGGTTGCAAGCGAAGGGGTAAACTTGCCCTCCGGTGTGACGGTAAAGAGCGGATCGAAGACGCTGAAATGGATGCCCTCATCGACTTCGATGTGGATCAGGTGCGGATTGAAGACGGTCGGCTCCTGCGAGAAGCCGATGACAAGCTGGCCAGTCGGCTTGGCGGGCGGTGCCGCGAAAGCCTCGCCGCGACCGAGGATATTGGGCATGATCAACCCGGAGGCGCCGAGCGCCATCATGGTCAATGCCTGGCGGCGGGTTGGTTTCAGGAGGATGGTGTCATTTGCATTGGACATGATCGTTCCCCTTTTTGTTGGTAGGATTTCGGCTGTTCTTCTCTTTCGTCGTTGTACTGTCTGCTTGGTTCGGGCAGGTCAGAAACCACTGATCAGTTCGATCTTCGAACCGTCGTGGAAGCGGGAAAAGCGGAAGTTCTTGCGGTCGACCACCGGCGGCTTGCCAGTGACGATGTCGGCCATCAGCCGTCCGGCCGCTGGCCCGATGCCGAAGCCATGGCCGGAAAAGCCGGTGGCGATATGGAAGCCCGGAATGCTGTCGATCGCATCGATCACCGGCACGGCATCCGGCGTCACGTCGATATAGCCTGCCCAGCGCTGGGCGATCTCGGCCTTCTCGAAAACCGGAAAGGCCTTCTTGAGATTGACGAGTGCCGTGTTCGAAAGTTTGGTAGAGGGTTTGGGATCGAGGACGCGGCAATATTCGAAGGGACTTGCCTCATCCATCGCCCAACGATTGGGAATGCGCGCCTCGTCGAAGAACCGGCCGGAAACGCGGAAGTTCAGCGATCGCCATTCCTTCTTCAGCGCCGGCAGGAACTTGCTGGCGTAGCGGAAGGAATTCGGCACGATATCCACGATGTTTTCGTGGCCTGAAGCGATCGTGTAGCCGCCATCCTGACGCTTGCGCAGGGCAAAGCCGCTCGCCCAGATGGCTTGCTCGGGGCCGCCTTCCAGCGGCTTGGTGCGCAAGACCGAATTCATCACCTTCAACTGCGGCAGATCGAGCCCGAACATGCCGGCAAACAGGCTGGACCAGGCGCCGCCGGCAAGCACGACGGCCTTGCAGGCGATGGGGCCTCGCTCGGTGATCACACCGGAGATACGGCCGCCGGCCGTCTCGATGCCGCGTACGGCGCATTCGGTCAGAATGGAGGCCCCCTTGTCGCGGGCGGCCTCGGCAATGGCGGGGGCCGCTCGCTGCGGCTCGGCGCGGCCGTCGGCGGCGGTAAAGAGCGCACCCTTGAGGTCCATCTGCGCGCCGGGAAAGAGGTTCTTGAATTCGGCGCCGCTGATCATGCGGCTTTCCAGCTGGTAGCCTTCCAGATTGCGGTTCCAGCGCTCATGATCGGCATATTGCTTGTCGTCGGCGCAGGTGAAGATGATGCCGGCGCGCTTGTAGCCGGTGTCGCGGCCGGTACGTTTGTCGAGCGTGCTCCAGATGCGCAGGGCCTCCGCCATGAGAGGCACTTCGCGCGGATCGCGCCTGGAAATGCGCACCCAGCCCCAGTTGCGGCTCGATTGTTCCTGGCCGATGCCACCCTTCTCGCAAAGCGCGACCCGCAGGCCCCGCTCGGCCAGTTCCAGCGTCGTCGAGGTGCCGATGATGCCACCGCCGATGACGACGACGTCGACTTCCTTGGGCAGTTCCGCATCCCCGTGAACGGGGACGACATAGGGACCGGGCATGGTCAGAAAGACTCCTCTAACTGGCAATTGATAGTAAATTCGGCAACGCTTGCCTCGTTCGGCAGCTCGATCAGCATGGAAATGATGCGGGCGAGGTCGCGCGGATCGATCATCTCGCTATCAGGCTTGCTCGTAAGCCCGCGCGCCATGTCGGTCGCGACGAAGCCGGGGCAGATGGCGGTGGAGCGGATGCCAAGGTCAAAGCCGGTGTGGCGTATGGCATGGGCCAGCGCGACGGCCGCGAATTTGGAGACGGCATAAAGACCGGAGTTCGCGGACTTCACCCGCTTTCCCGAAAGCGAAGCGACGATGATGACCCGGCCGCGACCGCTTGAAGCAAGGGCGCTCCATGCGGATTTTGCAAGTCTTCGCGGTGCCTTGACGTTCACCTCGAGCAGATCGTCGAGGTCGGCGTCATCGGCTTCGATCACGGTCTTCGCGATGCCAATGCCGGCATTGGCGACGACGGCGTCGATGCGCCCGAAGGTGCGAAGCGTTTCTCCCGTCCAGCGATCGGATGCGTCCGCATCCGCAGCGTCATAGGCAAAGACGCCAACGCGGGTCGGGTCCGCCCAGGCGGGCATTTCAGGACGGCGCATGCCGAGCGAGAGCCGCCAGCCCCTGGCGCCCAGTTCCTCGGCGAGTGCGGCGCCGATCCCCCGGCTGGCACCGGATATCATTGCGACCCGTTCCTCACTCATGCTCATACCCGCTCTCCCATGGTGCGCCGGCTCACGATTGCGCGACGATGCGCCGATAGGTCCTGCGAAGGATGTCGATCAGCAGCCTGTGTTCGTCGTCGGTGATGTCGGAAAAGAATTCGCGTGATTGTTTGGTGACGATGGTGCGCACGCGTTTTGCCAGTTCGTGGCCCTTTTCCGTGATGTAGAGTTCCTGGGCGCGGCTGTCGTCCGCCGACGTCTCGCGCGTAAGGAGACCATGGGCTTCCATCTGCTCGATCAGCCTGCCGGTTGCGGAGCGGTCTTTCAGGATGATTTGGGCAATGGTGGAGGGCCGGATTCCCGGATTGTCGTCGACCAGGAACAGCGTGGTGATCTTTCCCGTTCCGCGGGCGACGTCCAGGCCTTCCAGCTTCTCATCCAGATCGCGTGAAACGGCGAGATTGATGCTGCGGATATAAAAGCTCAGCGTATCCTCAAGGACGTCTATATCGATGTCCTTCACGGAGGTCGGCGGGGCCTTGGTCGGCGGCATGGCTCGGAACCTTTGAAAGGCAACGAAACACGTTTCCCGCCACCTTCATGCCGTGGCAGGTTCATGATCGTCTGCGGCGGATCGTCGCTTGAAATCTCATGCTCATGAAAGGGCGGATAGTGGATAAATGCAACTATTTTTTCGCCCAATCAGATAAAAAATAATCAGCGCGGAAGGTTGCCTGTTTCTCAGGCATCAAACGTCGCTGGAACGTGCACGAATGGTGGTTATTGGGCAGAAGCGGGCCGCATCCGGCGCGGCTTGCGCCTCGTTCGGTGGAAGTTTCAGCCGACTGCTTCCCAGTCGCTGCCGGGGATGGCAGCCAACAGGCGTTGGGTATAGGCATGCGACGGCGCGCGGAAGATTTGCGAAGGCGGACCGCATTCGACGATCTCGCCCTTGAACATGACGGCGACTTCGTCGCAGATCTGGCTGGCGACGCGCAGATCGTGGGTAATGAAGATCATCGCCACCTTGGTATCCTGCTGGATTTCCGCAAGAAGCTTGAGGATTTGCGCCTGGATCGAGACATCGAGAGCGGAAACCGCCTCGTCGGCCACCAGCAGCACGGGGTCGAACATCAAGGCACGGGCGATGCCGACGCGCTGGCGCTGGCCACCGGAGAATTCATGGGGAAAGCGGTCAAAGGCACCTTCGTCGAGGCCGACGCGCTTGAGAAGACGCAGCGCCTTCGCCTTGGCCTCATGCATCGGCAGGCCGTGCGCCATCGGTCCGACGGTGAGAATGCGGCCGATCGTATGGCGCGGGTTTAGCGAGGCGAATGGATCTTGAAAGATCATCTGGATGTAAGGCCGCAATGGCCGGAACTCATCGTCTGACAGCGGAGCGATATCGCGGCCATCGAAGAGAATCCGACCGCTGTCCGAGCTCAGAAGCTTCAGCAGGACGCGGCCGAGCGAGGATTTTCCGGAGCCGGATTCACCGACCACTCCTAATGTGCGTCCTTTGCGGATCGAGAAGCTGACGTCGTTGACCGCCTGCACCGTCCGCGATTTCGACAGGAAGCCGCTTCCCGATCGATAGGTCTTGTTGAGTTTGTCGACTTCCAGCACCACGGGTGCTTCGGCAACGGTTTCGCGGCCGGCGGTCGTCATGCGGGGAACGGCTGCGATGAGACGCTGCGTGTAGGGATGAACAGGCGCATTCAGCACCTGTGCCGCCGGTCCCTGTTCGACGAGGTGCCCCTTCTCCATGACGATAACCCTGTCGGCAATCTCGGCGACCACGCCGAAATCATGGGTGATGAACATGACACTCATCTTCTTGCGCGCCTGTATCTTGCGGATCAATTCGAGGATCTGAGCCTGTGTCGTCACATCCAATGCCGTGGTCGGTTCGTCGGCGATCAGCACATCCGGATCGAGCGCCAGCGCCATGGCGATCATCACGCGCTGCCGCTGCCCGCCGGATAGCCGGAAGGGATATTGATGCTGGAGAAGATCCGGATCGGGCAGGCCGACTTCGCTGAGCAGCTCCTTCACCTTCTGTCGCCGGCTTTCCGGCGTGCCGATCTTATGGGCATCGAGAACCTCGATGATCTGGTCGCCGATCGTCATCAGTGGATTGAGTGCAGAGAGCGGGTCCTGGAAAATGATCGAAACCGCCCGTCCCCTGAGACTTCGAAGGATGGCGTCGTCAGCGCTTACAAGGTCCGCGCCCTTGAAGCAGATCGTACCGGCCGTTACCTTTATGATGGATGGCAGCAGGCCCATGATCGCGTTCGCAGTCACCGATTTCCCCGAACCGGATTCACCGATGATGCAAAGGATCTCGCCTTGCATCAGGTCGAAGGAGATATCCTGCACCGCATGCACGCGTTCCATGTTTTTCGGAAGGCTGACAGTCAGGCCGCGTACAGACAGTACCGGGTCGCTCGGCAGGACTATATTTTGAGTATCGGATGGGGTCATGGAAGGCCTCCTTGCTCTGAACCGGCGAACACGCCCTCTCAGTGAGAGCTCATGAATTGTCAGAAGCAAGAAGAATGCCGGTATTGCTGCCCGTAAGGCAAGCGAAGGAAATTAATCGGCGGACTTTTGCAGTCCATCACCCGCGCTTCAAGCGATCGGTCACAGCAACCTGCGGATATGGAAATCTCCCTCTATGCACATTTGCTATCGTTCAAACGGTTCGCCGAGTGAGGCTACACCATTGAGCTTCAGGAGCCGGCGATCTACGGAGATGATGCCAAGGACGATGATCGTCACGAGATAGGGCAGGCATGCGAGCAATTGCGAGGAAATTGCGAGCCCGCTGGCCTGTGCGGCAAGACCCATCAACGACACCGCACCAAACAGGCAGGCGCCTAAGAAAATCCTGGATGTCAGCCAGGTTCCAAAGACCACGAGGGCAATGGCAATCCAGCCCCGCCCGGCGATCATGCCGTCAGCCCAGAGCGGTGTATAGATCGTCGAGGCATATGCGCCGGCAAAGCCGGCCATCATGCCGCCAAATGCAACTGCCGCGAAGCGGATCGAGACAATGGGATAGCCGATGGCATGCGCGGCTTTCGGATTTTCGCCGACGGCGCGAAGAATAAGACCGACCTTGCTATAGGCAAACATCGCCCATATGCCGATCGTCACGACAAGCGAGATCCAGACGACGATATCCTGGCTGAAAAGGCCCCCGACGACCGGAATTTGTGAAAGCCCGGGAATTGCGATCTTTGGCAAGGTGGTGACGGTCAGGCTCTCATAACTCTTGCCAAACAGCGCGGAGAGGCCCTGGCCGAGAATGCCGAGGGCAAGACCGGCTGCAACCTGGTTCGCGTTGAAGCCCAGTGTGATACCGGCAAAAATCATGGAGAGGAGCACACTTCCGAGACCGGCCGCAAGAAAGGCGAGAAGATGACCGCCGCCATGATAAACGACAATGAACGCGATGACGGCGCCAATGGCCATCAAGCCCTCTACGCCAAGGTTCAAGACGCCCGCGCGCTCAGCAACAAGCTCGCCCAGGGCTGCCAGCAGAAACGGCGTTGCAGCGGCCAGCATGCCGGCAAGAATGAAATCGACGGCGCTCATGATGCGCTCCGGGCTGACGTGGGGCGCCAGACGATGCGATAGCGCACGAAGGCGACGGCGATAAGATAGATGAGGAGCAGGCTGCCCTGGAACACACGGACGGCTGCGATCGGTAGATTGGCGGAGACCATGGCGTTATCGCCACCGATATAGAGCGCTGCCATGATGATCGCGGAGACGACGATGCCGATTGGATTGAGGCCGCCAAGATAGGCAACGATGATTGCCGCATATCCATATCCGGTCGAGATCGAACGCTGCAGCTGGCCAAGCGGGCCGGCAACTTCGGCCGCGCCCGCAAGCCCGGCTGCCGCTCCGCCAATGATCAGCGACAGCCAGATTGCCCAGCTCTCCTTGAAGCCGGAATAGCTCGCCGCCCGGGGAGCAAGGCCGCCGACCTGCAATTTATACCCTGCGAAGCTCTTCTGCATGAAGACCCACGCCGCGATCGACAGTCCAGCAGCGAGGATAAGCGAGACATTGACGCGGGTTCCCTCGAACAGGATCGGCACCATCGCATCGTACTGGAACATGACCGATTGTGGGAAATTGAAGCCGCCCGGATCTTTCCATGGGCCGAGAAGAAGATAGTTGAGCAATTGCGCGGCAACGAAGCTCAGCATCAATGAGACGAGGATTTCATTGGCGTTGAGCCTGACGCGCCAGAAGGCAGTGAGAGACGCCCACAGAGCGCCGCCGAGAGTGCCGAGCAACAGCATTGCGGGCCACATCCATTGGCCCGTTGCCTGTGGCATCCAGATGGGTATGGCGGAGGCGAAGATTGCGCCGAGAATGAATTGGCCTTCGGCGCCGATATTGAAGACCTTCGCGCGAAAGCCGATTGCGAGACCCTGTGCGATCAGAAGCAGAGGGCCGGTCTTCAGCAATACCTCCGAGAATGAGGCCCACGAGACGAATGGTTCGATCAGCATGGCATAGACCACGGCTGCCGGATCGCGGCCCATCGCGACATAGAGGCCGAGATTGAGTGCGATGGTGACGACGAGAGCAATCGGCGGCGCAAGCAGCTTTGCGGCGAACGAGGCTCGATCGCGGCGGACCATGCTGGGGAGGATTGCAGAAAAGGGACGGCTCATGCGGATGCCTTTTCGCGCTGGGGCTGTGCGCCGATCATGTATCGGCCGATTTCTTCAGCTTTTGTATCGCGGGTGACGAGTGGCAGGCTCAGCGTGCCGTGGTAAAGGACCTGGATGACGTCGCTGAGCTCGAACAATTCCTCGAGCTCTTCCGATATGACGAGAATTGCCATGCCTTGATTGCGCAGCTCGATCAGCCGCTTGCGAATGGCGGAGGCCGCGCCGACATCGACGCCCCAGGTTGGTTGCGCAAGAAACAGCAATCTCGGGGCGAGCATGATTTCGCGGCCGACGATGAACTTCTGCAGGTTTCCTCCGGAAAGCGATCCGGCTTCAGCATCCGGACCGCGCGTGCGAACGTCATAATCCCGGATGCACTCGTTTGCGAAGTCCGTTGCCTTCGCCTTGTCGATGAGGCCATGCTTGACGAGCCTCATGGGATGGGCCGTCAGCAGGCTATTGAGCGTCAGCGACATTTCGGGAACGGCGCCATGGCCGAGCCGATCCTCCGGGACAAAGGCAAAGCCAAGCTTTCGACGGCTGGCGGCGTCGAGGTTGCCGACATCCTGCCCCATCATGAAGACCTGGTCGCGCTTGTCCCGGGGCAGTGGCGTTTCCCCTGAAATCAGGGCGGCAAGTTCCTTTTGCCCATTCCCGGAAATGCCGGCAATGCCGACAATCTCACCGCTGCGCACCGTCAGGCTGATGGTGGAGAGCGGCATGCCAAAAGGATCGTCCGGTCGGTAATCGAGACCGATGATTTCCAGGCGCTTTTCGCCCTCGGCCAAAGTCAAGGCCGGTATCGCTTCCGGCATGTCGCGGCCGATCATCATGCGGGCAAGATCATGGGCGTCATGCTCGCGCGGATCCACGTGCCCGGTCACGCGTCCGCCGCGCAGGATCGTGGCCCGGTCGCACAGGGATTGGATTTCTTCCAGCTTGTGCGAGATAAAGAGGATCGATACGCCGCCGTCGCGCAGCCGGCGCAGTGTGTGGAACAACTTCTCGACTGCTTGCGGCGGCAGGACCGATGTCGGCTCGTCGAGGATCAGCAGCTTCGGATCGGTCATCAGGCATCGGATGATTTCCACCCGTTGCCGCTCGCCGACCGACAGTTCGTGCACATGGGCCAGCGGATCGACTTCAAGTCCGAATTCATCGCCCAGCGTGCGGATGCGCCGCGCAAGGTCAGCCCTGCGGCCGGAGACGATCAGGCGGATATTTTCGACAACCGTCAGGCTCTCGAACAGGGAGAAATGCTGAAAGACCATCCCGATACCGGTACGCCGCGCCTCCGCGGGGGAGGCAAGGCTGAGCGGCTTCCCATGCCAGGCGATGGTTCCGTCGTCAGGTTGTTCGACGCCATAGATCAGCTTCATCAGGGTCGATTTGCCGGCGCCGTTTTCCCCGAGGATGGCATGGATCGAGCCCGGGGCTACGTCCAGATCGATATGCTCGTTGGCATGGACCTGGCCGTAGCTTTTGGAGATGCCGCGCAGCGACAGCAGCGGGATGGTCATGACTTGATTACTTCGGCAAAGGCGTCTTCACACCTTTGACATGCCAGTCCATCGCAACGATCTGCGCATCCGTCATTGTGGCGCCCGAAGCCGCTCCTTCGCTGCCATCGGCCTTGGTGATCGGGCCGGTGAATGGCGAAAAACTGCCGCCGGCGATCTTCGCTTCGACTTCCTTGATCTTCGCCATGGTCTCGGCCGGAATCGCCGGGCTCCAGTCGACGACTTCAACGACCTTGTCCGCGACGCCGAGGAACGCGTTGGCGCCCTTGAAGGTGCCGGCCAGATGGGCATCGACCGATGCCTTGAAGAATGGCGACCAGTCCGTGGAGATACAGCCGAGATAGGTTTTCGGCGCATATTTCTTCATCGAGGAGTTCAGATTGAAGGCGTAGACACCGGCAGCCTCGCAGGCGGATATGACCGAAGGCGTATCCTGTGCGTTCGAGAAGATCACGTCGCAACCCTGCGAGATCAAAGCCTTGGCCGCTTCCTGTTCCTTGGCCGGATCGAACCAGGAATTGACCCAGACGACCGATACTTCGATGTCCGGCTTCACTGCCTGCGCTCCGAGCGTGAAGGCGTTGATTGACGTGATCAGTTCGGGAATGGCGAAGGCGGAGACGGAACCGAGCTTGCCGGTCTTGGAAACGGCGGCTGCCGCCATGCCGAGGAGGTAGGTTCCCTGGAAATACTTGGCGGCGAAGGGCGAAAAGTTCGGCGCGACCTGGAAGCCGGAGGCATGCAGAACGGTCACCTTCGGGTTGCGGCGGGCAATCTGCAGCGCGCCGTTCTGATAACCGAACGAGCCGGCGATCAGGAAATGGTTTCCGTCGGCGACGGTCTTGTTCATGATGCGGTCCGCATCCGGGCCTTCGGCAATGTTCTCGATTACCGTGACCTTGACCTTGTCGCCATAGGCGGTCTTGATCGGATCAAGGCCCGCGGCCAGCGCATGTCCCCAGCCGACATCGCCGATCGGCGAGGGTACGACGAGCGTGATGCCGAGCGGTTCGGCGGCGGCGAAGGCGGAGCGGCCGGTGAAGGCCGTTGCGAGGCCTGCGACAGCCGCGCTCTTCATCAATGTTCTGCGGGTCAGATTTTTCTGCATCCCAGTTCCCCTTTTTGGTTTTTCAGAATTCTACTGTTGCAAGTGCCGCCTCGGCCGCGGCAAAGAGCGCGGCTTCGTCCAGTCCGGTGAATTCGCCGCCCTGCCAGACGATACGTCCGTTGATCATGGTCAGATCGGTGGGCATGCCGATCCCGACCTTGGCAATCAGGCTCAGCGGGTCATGCCGCGTCCCGACATAATCCATCCGTCGCGTATCGATCGCGAAGAGATCGGCCGCCATACCCGGAGCGAGACGGCCGATATCGGTGCGCCCGAGCAGGCTTGCGCCTCCGCTTGTCGCATATTGCAGGAAGGCGAGCGGGGTCGGAACCGCATGCGCGCGCGTCGAGGCCGTCAGGCACTGCAGCATGTAGGCGGAATGGATGCAGTGCATGAGATTCGAGTTGTCGTTCGATGCAGCTCCATCGCAGCCGAGGCCGATGCGCAGGCCGAAAGCCTGCATCGCCGGGATATCGGTCACTTCGGCGCCGACCAGATAGACCGGCTCCGGGCAATGGGAAACGCCGGTGCCGCTCGTCGCCATCTTGCGCAGCTCGTCATGCGTCAGTTCCCAGCAATGGGCGTAGAAGGCGTCGGGGCCGGCAAAGCCCAGTTCAGCGCAGTAGTCGACCGTGCGCATGCCATGCCGCGCCTCGATGACAGGGCTTTCGCCTTCGCCGACATGCGTGTGCATCTGCACGCCGCGATCGCGCGCCAGCGCAACCGACTCGACGAAGGTTTCGCGATAACAATTGACCGGCTGGCAGGGTGCGACCACCACCTGACGCATGCTGAAGGGTCCGGCATCGTGATAGCTGTCGATCAGCCGGGCGCAATCGGCGATGAATTCGTCCGTGGTTTCGAGCATGGCATCGGGGATGGTCGAGCCCTCGGACTTCGGCAGGGTGTTGCCGCCGCGGCCCGCGTGAAAGCGCATTCCGAGCAATTCCGCCGCCGCGAACTGGCGATCGATCAGGCGCTTGCCCGCATGGCGGGGAAAGCAATATTGATGGTCGAAAGCGGTCGTGCAGCCGTGCTTGATCATCTCGGCCATGGCGGTGACCGAAGAATGATAGAAGCAATCCTCCGTCAGTCGCGAGAAGATCGGATAGATCCGGTCGAGCCATTCGATGACCGAAAGCTTCGTCCAGTCGAGGTCGGCCCGGTTGCGCACGAAGCACTGAAAGAAGTGGTGATGGGTGTTGACGAGCCCCGGATAGACGAACCAGCCTGATGCGTCCCGTACGACGGTGCCCTCGGGTAACGCGTTCAGCGACAGGTTCTCACCGATCGCCTGGATCGCAGGGCCTTTGGTGAGCAGATCCACGTTCCGGCGCACGCTCGGCCCGTTGCCCTCATCGACGATAACAGCCGCACAATTCTTCAGGAGATAGCCGGTCATTCCATCATATCTCCCCTGCCGGATGCGGATCGGGTTTCAGCTCATGCAGGCGGTGAATGCCGGGCATTTCGATGAAGCCGGGCAGGCTGCGGATGGCGCGCATCCAGAGCCGGATCAAGGGATAGGGATCAAGCGGGATGCCGCCGTCAGGTGCAAGCGCCACATACGGAAAGCAGGCGATATCGGCGATCGTCGGCTCACTTGCTGCAAGGAACTGCAAGCCGCGCTCGCCCTGCGCGAAGAGGCCTGCCTCCAGCTCGCGCAATGCCGCGATCCCTTGAACCTGCAAAGCCTTGATGTCCCCAGGGCGCAGAAGCATTTCGTGAAGCCGCGCGCCGCCAAGGTTGGCGGTCAGGCGATGCGAAAAGGAGAGCCATTGCTGCACGCTCGCCATTTCTTGCGGCGAACCTTGGCCCAGCCATTCCGGTGCACCATTGGCAGCGAGATAGGCAAGCATTGCCGAGGATTCGGTCAGCACAAGATCGCCATCCTCGAGGATTGGGATGGAACCCGCCGGATTGAGCGCCACAAGCTCCGGCCCGCGATGCTCCGCGCCGGGATGGAAGTCGACCGGCCGGATTTCGAGCTTGATGCCCAGGATGGCGGCCATCAGCCGTACCTTGTAGCAACTCGGCGATAGAACATAATCGTAGAGCTTCATTGTGCGACCAACTGTGCGCCGTAGGTATAGTTATGGCGCTTGAGCCATCGCCGATAGGCGACCGAGGTTAGGTCGGCCCTTGTCGGAATTTCCATGCCGGGATCAAGCGGAAGAAGCGCGGGTATCTGGTTCTCGAGGATCGAGCGATCCTGCAGGAAGATCGTCTGTTGAAAGTGGATGAGGTCCGTCATCGGCGTTTCGTCGTCGAAGAGCGCCATCCACGGCCATACGTCGCACACGTCTTCGGCAAGAGGCTGGACGAACAGGGTTATCACGTCCCATTCGCTGGGGCGCGGAGGACAGGTCTTGTAGAGCACGGAACAGGTCGGGGCCGGTACGCGATACATGTACTCGGTCGTAATGCCGCCGGTCGCGGATTTCGCAGCCTGCGGCTGGTAGAATTTTACCTGCGTTGCCCAGACTTCATCGATGCTCTCGCGAATCTCGACCTTGTAGTTTTCAACTTCCGTATGCGGTTCCGCGCCAAGGATGTCGGTGTGGACGAAGGGAAAATGCGCGATGTCGAGAAAGTTTTCGACGGCGCGAAGCGGCGAGCAGCGCACGCGGACCACGCCGACATCGACGAAGCGCCGGCCCGGCTGATCGGCCTCCGGAATGGCGAAAAGCTCCTTATCCGGGTTCCCGAGGGAGGACCAGACATGGCCATACCGGACGCGGATGGGGAGGGCTCTTCCCTCGACAGTCGTCACCCTGGCCTTCCCGTCGTGATCGCGGCCGACCTTGATGGCCTCGCCCATTAAATAGGTCCTGGTTCCTTTTTCGCTGAGCTGGCTGAAGAGGCCGACCGGATACCATTCATCGATCATCGCGCCGCCTTTCATCGTGCACTCTCCTTTTGGCGCTCCTCCGCCGCGCGGCGGAGGGATTCGACAATCCTGGATGCCGCAAGGCGGTCTGCCGGGCCACGATCCGTTTCGATCATGAGAAGAATGAGCGTATGCTTTTCCTGAGGCGCCAGCAGCAGCGCGATCCATGGGAGTTCAGGCAGGCGGATCAGACTGTTCGCATCGATCTCTGCTCCCGCCGCAGCCTCGATCGCCGCGACATCCGTTTCCACGGTCAGGGAGCGCAGTGGCGTGAACTCGCCGAGTTGCGGAGGCTGCGTTGCCGGTTGTCCGACGGCTACCCATAAGATGCCGCCCGCGTCTTCGACTTGCTGGACGGCGACACGGATGGTTTCCGGGGGAACCAGATCGGGATGGGCGGGAATGCGAATGCATCCGCCTGACAGCGAATAGCTCCATCCGTGATAGATGCAGGACAGTGCCTCGCCGCGGACGAAGCCGTGCGACAATCTCATTCCGCGATGCGGACAGCGATCGGAAGATGCGGTTGCGCGGCCCGACTGACTGCGCCACAGGGCAATCGGGCCAACCGATGTCCAGGCCGGTATGACGGTTCCTGGTGGCAGATCAGAGGAAAGGGCGACTGGCGCCCAGGATCCGATCCCATCAAATGGCATAGCCTTAACTCTCTTAATTTCACCAATGGCTTAGCGCCGCTGGTCATAGGCAGGCGCCGATGCCCGCATCCCCGTAGTGTTTAAAGGTTTTGCATAAATAATTCGCATTGGCAACAATGATTAAATAAAAGGCAATAGATCAGGAATTCCTAAGATGCGACGGTTCGGCACTATCCATGACCCTGCGCTGAATCTCCTCGACCCAGACGTCGATCGGACCGAGTGAGCAGCCCATTTCCAGCATGTCGATCAATTCCACAGGTCCGGTGACCTCAAGCTCGATCCGGTCCGCATCAGAATGGAAGAATGTCTGCGAAAGTCCGAGCTTGCTGGCATGCCGCTGGATCCACGGAACGAATGAGGCTGCGTCGAGGTTGCCCAGTATCGTCATGCGTTCTCGAAATTCACCATGCAGTGTCTGCATCCGTCAACGACCCTCGCTTCATATCACGGTGGCAGAATAGCCGCTTCGTGCGTTTGCGAAAGGGGTCGCCTCATACAACAATGCTCCGCTGTCTTTACGACAGCGGAGTTTGGGTACGCATGAGGCTGTCAATTCTTGACCGTATCTTCCAGGAAGAAGCGACCGAGCGGGTTCTGATGGAAATTCTCGATGTTCTTGCGTGAGACGTTGATATAGGGGCTGTAGTAGAGGTCGATCCAGTTGACGTCGTCCTTCGCCATCTTCTGCAGATCGATATACATCTGCTCGCGCTTCTTCGGATCCAGCTCCAGCCGCGCCTTGGCGACGAGATCCTTTACCGCATCATTCTTGTAGTTGGTCATATAGTTGTTGTTGGAGTCGTGGCCGAGGACGAATGTCGTCTTCTGGTCCGGGTCGAGAATATCGTTGGTCCAGTAGTTGACGGAAATGTCGTAGTCGCCAGCGATAGTCATGTCCCATTCCTGGCTGGGGTCCACCTTTTGCAGGTCGGCGGTAATGCCAGCCTTGGCGAGTTGCTGTTGGACCAGCACGGCCGTCTGCTCATCCACTTCATCGCCGGCGCGAATGAGGTACTTTACGGTGAGATTGGAGACGCCTGCTGCCGAAAGCATCTGCTTGGCCTTCTCCGGATCGTAGGGGCGTTGCAGATTATCCGCATAGTAATACAAGGCGCCCTTTGGAATGTAGGAATTGGCGACGGTGCCCTGATGGAAGGTAACGGCATCGACGATCGCCTTCTTGTCGATCGCCATGTCCAGGGCCTGACGGACTTCCTTCTTGCCGAGGTCGCCATGGGCGTGGTTGATCAGCAGGTGATCCTCACGCGTGGAAGGATCGATCAGCACGTTGAGGTTCGGGTCCTTTTTCAGCTCCTCGACGCGCGAGAACGGCACGAAAATGGCGGTATCGAGCTGGCCGGCCTGCACGTTCAGCATCCGGGTGTTGTCGTCCGGTACCGAGATCCATTCGACGCCGTCGAGCTTCACGCGGTCGGCCTGCCAGAAATTCGGGTTCTTTTTCAGGATGATGCGATCGCCGCGCCGCCATTCCTCGACGAAGAAGGCCCCCGAAGCGATCGGCTTTTCGGCATAGGCGTCCGGCCCCATCGATTCCATCCCGGCCTTCGAGATCACCGATGCGTTCGGCAAGGCGAGTGTTGAAAGGAAAGGCGCCGAGGCGTGCTTGAGCTTGATCGTCAGAGTATGCGGATCGGTCGCAACCGCCGTATCGATCACCTTGTATGAGTCGCTCCACAGCGATGCCTTGTCGTCGCGGATGCGCAGCAGGCTGAAGGCTGCATCTTCCGCCGTCAGCGGCGAACCGTCCGAGAACTTGGCGTCACGCATCTTGAAGACATAGGTCAAGCCGTCAGCCGAGGCTGTCCAGCTCTCCGCGAGGCCCGGCTCCAGCTTCGTGCCCGTCTTGTCGACGCGCACCAGCACGTCGTAGACGTTGGAGAATACCCAGTTGTCGATATTCTGCGCCGTCTTGATCGGATCGAACGTCGTTGAATCCTCGCGGCGGCCGATGGTCAGCACGCCCGCAGCTTCGGCAAAGCTCGCGCTCAGCGTCAGGCCGGCGAGAATGGCGGCAAGCCCGATTGTCTTCCATTTGTTGGTCATGAATTCGTTCCCTTCGTTGTTATCGCATGCGTTTGGCTGATGGGGTCTGCCCGGCGGGTGCCGTATCGCGTTCGCCATGCAAGGGCTTGTCCGGATCGATATCGGGAATGGCTGCAATGAGCGCTGCGGTATAGGCATGCTTCGGGCGAGAGAAGATCTCCTGCGAGAGGCCTTCCTCGACGATCTCGCCGCGATACATCACGACGGTCCGCTCGCAAAGATCGCGCACGATGGCGAGGTCGTGAGCGATGAAGATCAAGGTCAGGTTCATTCTGCGCGTCAATTCGCGAAAGAGATCGATGATCTGCGCCTGGATGGTGACATCGAGGGCTGCCACGCATTCGTCGGCGATGATGAGCTTCGGGTCGACCGCAAGCGCCCTTGCAATGCCGGCGCGCTGGCATTGGCCGCCGCTCATGCTGCGCGGCTTGCGATCGGCGAATTCGCGCTCCAACCCGACGAGGTCGAGTAACTCGCCGATGCGTGCGGGGATGTCGGCCTTTGCAACCTTGCCATGGACCTTCAGCACTTCGGCAAGCGTCTGGCCGATCGTCAGCCGCGGGTTGAGCGCGTTGAACGGGTCCTGGAAGACCATGGCGGTTTCGCGCCGCAACCTGGCGAGGCCGGCGCTTTTCTGCTGAGTGAGATCGACACCGTCGAAAGTGACGTGACCGGAGGAAATCGGGGTAAGACCGAGAACGGCGCGCGCGAGCGTGCTCTTGCCGCTGCCGGACTCTCCGACAATGCCGACGGTCTCGCCCGGCATGACCTGCAGGCTGACGCCGGAAACGGCGCTGACAGTCTTTGCGCCGTTGCCCTTGAAGAGACCGCCGCCGACCTTGAAGCGTACATGCAGGTCATCGATTTCGAGCAGCGGCTTGGCTGATCTCTCCGGCCGGGTTGGCTCAGGCTGCGTCATCGCCGCTTCGTCGAGCAGGGAAGGGTGGCTGTTGATCAGATCGATCGTATAGGGATTTTCAGGTCGGCCGAGGATCGTCCTTTTGGGACCCTGTTCGAGCAGCTGGCCGCCGCGCATGACGGCGATCCTGTCGCAGGTCTGAGCGACGATGCCGAGATCATGGGTGATGAGGATGATCGAAAGTCCGCGCTTGTCGCGAATGTCGATCAGGAGCCGCAGGATCTGCGCCTGGATGGTGACATCGAGGGCCGTCGTCGGCTCATCGGCAATCAGGATCTTAGGGTTGCAGGAGAGTGCGACGCCGATCATGGCACGCTGCCGCATTCCGCCGGAAAACTCGTGCGGATAGCTGTCATACTGTCTTTTGGGATCGGGAAAGCCGACCTGCGCCAGGATCTCGGTCGCAGCTGCGCGGGCCTCGCGCGCCTTGAGACCCTGATGGTAGCGGATACCTTCGGCGATTTGGTCGCCGATGCGCATGACAGGGTCGAGATGGCTCGTCGGATTCTGGAAGATCATGCCGATCTCTCCGCCGCGCACCTCAAGCATCTCGGCATCGCTGATTTCCGTGAGCTCCCGCCCTTCGAGCCGGATGGAGCCGCTGTCGATCTTCAGAAGCGACGACGGCAGCAGCCGCACCAGCGAACGGCAGAGCAGGCTCTTGCCCGAGCCACTCTCGCCGACAAGGCCCAGAATCTCGCCCTTGCCGAGATCGAGCGAAACGCCGTCGATCAGCGTGCGTGCGCCACCGTCGAGACGGGCCTTGACCACCAGATCGCGAATGGAAAGGACAGGTGCGCTCATTCATGCACCCCGAGCAGTTCGCCGAGCGCATCGCCCAGCATGCTGAAGCCGAAGGCGAGGCAGACGATGGAAAGGCCGGGAAACAGCGTGATCCACCAGGCCGTGGTAATGAAGCTCTGGCCTTCCGCGACCATGACGCCCCATTCGGCAAGCGGCGGCTGAACGCCGAGGCCGAGATAGCTGACGGCCGCACCGCTCAGGAGCACGAGCACGGCATCCGACATGGAAAAGACAATCGAGCCGGCAATGGCGTTCGGCAGCAGGTGGCGGAACATGATCCTAGGCCGGCTGAAGCCGAGGCTGACGGCAGCAACGGCATAGTCGCTGTCCTTCAGCACAAGCATCTGCGCCCGGATCAGGCGCGCATAGGAGACCCAGCCGACCAGGGCCATGGCGATATAGAAGCTGCTCAGTCCTGGTCCCAGAATGGCGATGATCGACAGCATCAGCACCAGGAAGGGAAAGGCGAGAATGATATCGACGATGCGCATGAAGAGCGCATCGACAATGCCGCCGAAAAAGCCGGCGATGGTGCCGACCGTGGTGCCGATCAGAAACGGGAAGAGCACACCGATGACGGCGATCTGCAGATCGATGCGCACTCCCCATACGACGCGCGAAAGAATATCACGTCCGAAATTGTCCGTGCCGAACGGATGCAGGAACGACGGCGCCTGCAGGCGCATGTCGGCATTCTGGAAGATCGGATCATAGGGCGCGATGATTGGCGCTGAAATCGCCAGAAGAAGGAAGAACAGAAGGATGCCGCCGCCGAGCGTCAGCGTCAGGTGTTTTCCGAAGAGCCTGTTCCAGCCGGGGGAGGCGATAGCTGTCGTGTCGATGCTCATAGCTTCACCCGCGGATCGACGGCGACCGTAACGATATCGGCGAGGAAGCTGACCAGCACCGTGGCGCAGGCAAAGACCATCGCAACACCCTGAACGACCATGTAGTCGCGCGAGAAGATGGCGCGCACCAGCAACTGGCCCATGCCGGGTAGGGCAAAGACGCTTTCGACGACGACCGTACCGCCGATCAGCCAGCCGATGTTGACGGCGAGCAGATTGATTGTCGGCACCAGCGAGTTCGGTACGACATGCCGCCAGAAGACGATGCCCTCTGGCATGCCGCGGGCACGGGCCGCAGTCGCCACATCCGATTTCAAGGATTCGATCATCGCGGCCCGCAGGCTGCGGGTCAGCACGGTCGAAAGCGACAGCGCAACCGTCAGGGCCGGCAGGATGAGATGGGCAATCTTCTCGCCGATCGTCGAGCCGTAGCCCGAGACCGGCAGGATCCCGAGCTGGACGCTGAACAGGATGATCAGCATCAGCCCCAGCCAGAAGGGCGGAAAGCCGATGCCGAAGGTCGAGACGACGCGCACGATATGATCCGGCGCACGGCCGGCATTGCGCGCGGCAATCGCCGACATCGGCACTGCAATCAGGATCGACAGGATGACGCTCGAGACGACCAGCGCGATGGTCGGCTCGATCCGCGTCGAAATCAGCGGCAGCACGTCGATCTTGTAGAGAATCGATTTGCCCATCTCGCCATTGCCGAGATTCTTGATGAAATAGAAATATTGCAGCCACATCGGCTGATCGAGGCCGTATTGCGCACGAATGCTGGCAAGTGCCGCTGGTGTCGCGCGCGTGCCGAGAATATTGCGCGCGGGATCGCCGGGAATGAGGCGGACCAGAACGAAGGTGATGACGCTGATGCCGAAGAGGACAGGCAGGAACTGCAGCGGTCGCGTCAGTACGAATTTATAGCGATGCATGGCGGCGATCGCCCCCTTGTCGTCGGTGGGATTGGATCACCTTAGCTTGCATCAGCTTGTCCTATGCCGCGACAGGAAATCGAGGAGTGCCGGATAGTAGTCCTGCGGGTTCTCATAGAAGGGCATGTGGCTGGCATTGGCGAAGACCTTGAGTTCGGCATCCTTCAAGGCAAGCTTCATCCGGAGCGCACAGGCCGGCGTCAATTCGTCATGTTCGCCCGCCGTGATCAGTACCGGCATGGCAAGTTGCGGAAGGTCGGGAATGCGGTTCCAGTCCTTGAGATTGCCGATGTAGAGAAATTCGTTCGGCCCCTGCATCGTCTCGTAGGGACCCATGTTCCAATCGTCGAGCGAGCGGCGGACAGGTGCCGGCCATTCCGGCAGACGGCAGACATGGCGGTAGTTGAGGATGGTGACGGCGGCGAGATATTCGGGGTGATTATAGGTGCCTTGCGCCTCGTGCTTCTGCATCATCGCGACCGTTTCCGGCCCGAGTGCCGCGCGTAGCCGCTCCAGCTCGGAAATCAGATGCGGCATGTCGGCGACGGTATCTTCGAGGATCAGCGTCTCAAGGTTCTCGGGATAGGTCAGCGCATAGTCGATCGCCAGCCAGCCGCCCCAGGAGTGACCGAGCATATGAACCTTGCCGAGGTCGAGCGCCTTGCGGACGGTTTCAGTCTCCTCGACATAGCGGCCGATGGTCCAGAGGCTCTTGTCTGTGGGACGGTCGGAGGAGCCGGTGCCGAGCTGGTCGAAGGCAACGACCCTGTAACCCCTATCGATCAGGCAGGAGTGTGCCTCGCGCAGATAGTCGCAGGGCAGCCCGGGGCCGCCGTTCAGGCAGAAGACCGTCTCAGGCCCGCCGCCAAAGCTGTAGGCGACCACCTTGTAGCCATCGACCTCGACGACGTGCCGTGCCTCGGGCTGGATTTCACGCCACATTGACAACTCCGGCGAAAGATTCTGCTTGCTCAATATTTGAGCATGGCTAAATTTTTACCTTAAACCGCGCTCGGCACCAGCTATAAGAAGTGATAGGTTGGGAGGTCGCAGCCACAGACGGGAACCGCTGCATGTTCGATCAAATCGGGACCATCAGGCGCCAGTTCACGGCGCATCAGACGCTGGACGGCCGCATCGACCATATTTTCGAGGGCATGAAGGCAATCGGTTTCGAGGCCTTGATCTACGATTATACGCCGGTGCCTTACGATCTTGACGGCAAGATCATGATCCCGTCGCTTCTGAAGCTCAGGAACATCTCCGACGACATGTATGAATATTGGTTCGATCGCGGTTATTTCCGTATCGATCCTGTCCAGCAGGTGGCGCTACGCACTTCGGCGCCGTTTTTCTGGAACTATGATTCCGATGCCGATACGCTGATCAAGCGCTTCATGAGCGAGGATACGGTTCCTGTTGCGCGCTATTTGAGCGAGCGTGACATGTCGACGGGTGTGACTGTGCCGGTGCACATGCCGCGGGGCGATTATGCGACGGTCACCGGAATTCGTTTCGGCGCCAACAAGGAGTTCGAGCGTGATGCCCTGCGCTATATCGCTGATTTCAATCTGCTCGCCCATGTCTTTCACGAGACGGCCTATTCGCTCTTCGATGCCGCCGCGCTCAGTGTCGGCAAAATCCGGCTGACGGAGCGGGAGAGGGAGTGCCTGCGCTATTCCGCCGAGGGCTATTCCGCCAAGGAGATCTCGCGCATCATCGACCGCTCGGTGCCGACGGTCGTCATGCATCTCAATGCCGCGGCCAAGAAGCTCGGCGCCAAGAACCGCACGCAGGCCGTCGTTCGCGCCACGCATTATCGCCTGCTGGACGCGCAGCCATCCTATAACTTCTGATAGCTGCCGCACGCGTTGCGGTCACGTTATGGTCTCCACCGTCAAAGGCTGGAGATGGAGAGACACGTGGCCGCAATCCCGACGCAGGAAGCCTTTCTGCCCTTTCGCGAATACCGGACATGGTACCGCATCACCGGATCGCTCGCCTCCGGCAAGCTGCCGCTCGTCGTCGCCCATGGCGGGCCTGGCTGCACTCATGACTATGTCGATAGCTTCAAGGACATTGCCGAAATCGATGGCCGTGCCGTCATCCACTACGATCAGCTTGGCAACGGCAAGTCCACGCGACTGCCGGAGAAAGGACCTGACTTCTGGACGCCGGCCCTGTTCCTTGATGAACTGGATACGCTGCTGAAGCATCTCGGCATTCAGGATCGCTACGCTTTTCTCGGGCAGTCCTGGGGCGGTATGCTGGGTGCCGAACATGCGGTGCGTCGACCGAAAGGGCTGAAGGCGCTGGTGATCGCCAATTCGCCGGCCAACATGCACACCTGGGTCGCGGAAGCGAACCGGCTTCGCGAGGAGTTGCCACAAGATGTGCAGGACACGCTGCTGAGGCACGAAGAGGCCGGCACGATTACCGATCCGGAATATATCGCCGGTTCTCGCGTCTTCTACGATCGCCATGTCTGCCGCGTCGTGCCCTGGCCGGCGGAGGTCGCCCGCACCTTCGCCACCATGGACGAGGATAATACCGTTTACCGCAACATGAACGGCCCGACTGAGTTTCACGTCATCGGCACCATGAAGGACTGGACGATCGAAGACAGACTTTCCCTCATCGAGGCGCCGACCCTGCTGATCTCAGGCAAATACGACGAGGCGACCCCGCTGGTGGTCAAGCCCTATCTTGACCGCGTCAGGGGTTGCGAATGGGTGCTCTTCGAAAATTCAAGCCATATGCCGCATGTCGAAGAGAAGGATCTTTGCCTGAAGACGGTCTCGGGATTCCTGGAACGGCATGATTGATCGTTCTGCCTTAACGGCGCGTCCAACAGCGATCTCAGCTTCGCTTCTGCTCGCGCGGACCACTTCGCTCCTCAATGGAATAACGCGGCGTTCTAGATCGCTTTGTGGAGCATAGGACGGCCGTTGTCGAAACTCTTGCGTCCCCTTTTCCAGCCGGCAATCACCCGGGCGATCTCGCGCACGGCAGCGCGGGGGCCGGGGCTGTCGAGGAGCACGATCGTCGCTTCGCCGCCGGCCTGCAGACGCGCGCTGCCGTTAAGTTGGCTTGCTGCCATTTCGCTCACCATGTCGAAGACCAGGGCCATCTCGTCGTCGCGCGCGAGTTGAGCGACATTGGCATACAGATTGGCCATGCGGATTAGTGAAGCGTCGCCATAGGGCGTGAAAGGATTGAGAATATTGTTGGTCGCAATGGAGGTTACAACGCCCCTTTTTGCCAGCAGATGGGCTGGCGCGACGCCACGCGGGACCAGCCGGTCATGGCCGCGGCCCATCAGGAACAAATCGGTTGCCGGAAGCACCGACAGCGCAATCCTGGCTTCTGCGAGATTATCGGCGATGGCAAGGATCCGGGCGCTGGGCATGGCCGACAGATTGGTGACATGGCCGATCGATACGCGACCCTGCCAGCCATGGCGGAGCGTGGCGTCGATCACCTCGGGCAGATCGGTTCGATCCGGATCGAGACTGAAATCGAGATGAAAGTCGACCGGGACATTGTGTTTTGATGCCAGTGCGAAAATCATGTCCACGTGCCGGCTGGGGGATGAGTCCGTGTAAGGACAGCCGCCCACCAGATCCGCACCATCGGCAAGTGCCGTGTCGAGCATGTCGTATGTTTGCGGCTCGTTCGTGAGCCCATCCTGAGCGAAGGCGCAGATTTCGATATCGACCGCGAAGGCGTAATCCCTTCGGATGCGCTTGATTGCCTCGAAGGAACGGAAACCGGCGCGGGGATCGATCTCGACAAAGGTTCGCATTCTCGTCGTGCCGTGGGAAATCGCTTTCTCGACAATGCGTGCGGCTCGGGCATAAACGTCGCTTTCTTCGAAGCCCGCCTTGGCTTTGGCCGTTTCCCGTACGGCTTCGGCAAGCATGCCCTCGCAAATCGTGCAGCGATCGAGAATGCAGGCCTTGTCGAGATGAATATGTGTGTCGGCAAATCCGCCGAAAGCGAAGCTTCCCTTACCGTCGACGTCTGATATTGCATCGCACCGAATGTCGGGACCGATGGCTACAATCCGCTCACCCCGTACGGCTATGTCGACGAGATTGCCATCTTCCTCGACACGGATATTTCGGATGACGAGATCGAGCGGCGGCTCCACGGTATTCACAGCAGGATCGCGCCTCCGTCGCTGCGTGGATCATGCGCGCCGTCGAGCGCGCCATCTTCGCCAATGCGGATCACGCCGGCCTGGCCCCCAAGCGGGCTGACCGCGTCGATGGTCGAGATCTCATGACCCATGGCCGCGAGCGTGGAGACTGCTTCAATGCCGATATTTTCCTCGATCTTGAGGCTGTCGCGGCCGTCCGAGAAGGTGCGGCCGAGCAAGAACCGCGGGCGCGCGAGCGCTGCAGCCGGATCAAGGCCGTGGTCGATAAGCAGGCTGAGCAGCAGCGACAGCGTCTGCGGCTGACCGTCCGCGCCCTGTGTGCCGTAGATCAGATGCGGACGCCCGTCCTTCAGCGCAAGGCCTGGGTTGAGCGTATAGAAAGGACGTTTCCCCGGTTGGATGCAATTGGGATTTGCCGGATCGGTACTGAAAGCCGCCCCCCTGTTTTGCCAGAGGAGGCCGGTGTCGCCGATCACCACGCCACTGCCCCAGTCGAAATAGAGGCTTTGCAGCAGCGACGCACATCGTCCATCGGCGTCCACGGCGGCAAGCAGCGAGGTGTCTCCGTGTCGATAATCTTGTGGCCAGGGCAGGGCTCTTGCCGGATCGATCGCCGCAGCCTTGGCGGCAAGGCGCCGCGGATCGAGGAGGTGTTTCGAGATGTCCTCGGCGAAGCGTGGATCGGCGATCGCATGCCGATCGAGGAACGCCTGTTTCACGGCTTCGACCAGCGCATGATAATAGGCCGGGCTGTCGGGCCGGAAATCCGCCATCGGCAGATGGTCGAGCACACCCATGATGCCGAGGGTGGTTATTCCTTGCGTCGGTGGGGGTGGAGCAAGAAGTATCGTATCGCGATACGCCTGCTGGAGAGGAGCCGCGACATCAGTCCGCGTGGCGGCAAGATCCGCGGCCGAAAGCGGAGAGCCGGCCTCGGCAAGCCCGTTCACAATTCGACGGGCGAGAGCACCCTCATAAAATTCGCGGGTGCCGTGACGCGCTATGGCTTTGAGTGTTTGCGCAAGGGCGGGTTGATGCTGAATGCCGCCGGACCGGAAGAGCCCGGTGAAGCCGGGCCAGCCGTTTAGTTCATCGCGCCGGAATTCGTACCAGAACGCTTGCGACCTGCTAACTTCGAAGCCGTCGTCCGCCATTGCGATCGCGTCGTCGAGAAGGGCCGGCAATCGCTCCGTGCCGCCCCATGCCTCGGCGGAATAGGCAAGCGCTTTCTCCCAGCTATCCACGAGGCAGGCCGTCGTCAGGGTAGAGGCGGCGCCCCGTAAAGGTATGTCTCCACGAGGAATGGCCGCAGCCGCCTGCCCGATGCCAAGGAAAGTCTGTGCATTGCCTGTTTCGTCCGCCACCAGCCAGACCGCGTCGCCGCCGAGCCCGCAGAAATGGGGGTAGGTGACCGATAGGGCAGCTCCGGCGGCAATCAGCGCCTCAATCGCATTGCCGCCGCGTCTGAGCACTTTCGCGCCTGCTTCGCTGGCCTGCCAATGCGGTGTCGCAATCATGGCACGGGACGATGGCGAATTGGTTCGAGCGGTCTGTCTGGTGGAGGGAGTCATGAAATCGGCGGTCGCACCGATGGCGATGATGTTTTATTCGGCATTGGTAAATCCTGACGGCATGGTCTCGAACGCTAAGCATGCAATACCGATGCCATAAGGCGCAGCAGCTGCACGAGAATGACTTAAGCTATTGTATCTAATGAGAGTAAATCGGTTTCTTGTTGTTAGGGCGGCAAAGATGCCAAAGGCCGATCTTGCGCTCATACCCCAGCGAGTGCCTAGGAATTCGCGTGCTCTTGTATAGATGATGGAAAAAGTGGCGGTTCAGTCCCCAATGCAATCCGGAACACGCTGCTGTCGTTAGATGATGTGCTGGGCTATCTGCGAGTGCCATCCCCACTCTCCATCGCTGCGTATTACATCGTTATCTGCGCCGAAGTGATGCTCGGATGCATTTATCTTCGCCTCCTGCAATGAAGACGGTGATGAATGACTTTTTCAGCCATGAGAGGGGATGACAAAGCCGCCTGCTCTCCTATTCTCACGGCAGATCATTTCTTGGATATCGGCCAGCCGCCGATTTCGATCTTGACCGTTGGGAGGACGTCATGACGCGCACGGTGATTATCGGTGCAACGGGCCATATCGGCACCTATCTCGTGCCGCGGCTCGTGGAAGCGGGGCATAAGGTCGTGGCGATCAGCCGCGGTCAGGCTGAACCCTATTCGCCGAACAAGGCCTGGAATGATGTGGAGATGCAGGCGATGGATCGCGCTGCGATGGAGAAGGAGGGCAGCTTCGGTCCAGCCATTCGCGCCTTGAAGCCGGATATCGTCATCGACATGATCTGCTTCACGCTCGACAGCGCAAGGCATCTGACCGAGGCGCTCACCGATCATGTCGGCCATTTCCTGCATACGGGCACGATCTGGACTCATGGATTTTCGACCGTCGTGCCGACGCCGGAAGAGGCGCCGAAGCGGCCCTTCGGCGATTATGGCATCCAGAAAGCCGCGATCGAAGCGCATCTGCTTGAGGAAGCGCGCCGCAGGGGATTTCCCGCAACCCTGATCCATCCCGGCCATATTGTCGGCCCCGGCTGGGCGCCCCTCAATCCGGCCGGGCATTTCAATCTATCCGCCTTCGCGACTTTGGCTCGGGGTGAAACCCTCGTCCTGCCGAATTTCGGTCTGGAGACAGTCCACCACGTTCATGCCGACGACGTCGCGCAGATGTTCATGGGCGCCATCGCTAACTGGCGGGCCTCGACGGGAGAGGCTTTCCATGCGGTTTCAAGCGGTGCGCTGACGCTCAGAGGTTATGCAGAGGCCATGTCGCGCTGGTTCGGGCATGAGCCGCAGCTGGAATTCCTGCCCTATAGGGCATGGGCCGAAGGCCAGTCGGCGGAAGATGCGCAAGCGACCTGGGAGCATATTGCCAGAAGCCCGAATTGCTCGATCGCGAAGGCTGAAAGGCTGCTCGGCTACCGGCCCCGCTACACCTCGTTGCAGGCTGTTCAGGAAGCGGTTGCCTGGCTGATGGAAAAGGGCCGGATCGGCTGAAGCTCAGGCGCTCAGGCTTAAATCAGCTGGCCTTAAGCCAGGAATCGATGCCCCTGGCGGCCGCACGCCCGGTCGCAAAGCAGGCTGTTAGAAGATAGCCGCCGGTCGGCGCCTCCCAATCGATCATTTCTCCGGCAGCAAACATGCCGGGAAGTTTCTTCAGCATGTATCTCTCGTCGAGCTCATCCCAACGAATGCCGCCGGCAGACGAGATGGCCTCGGCAATGGGCCTTGGTCTCAACAACGGAATCGGCAAAGCCTTGATCAGGCGGGCAAGGGGTTCCGGATGCGAGAGAACGGTGGGATCGTCGAGCTCGCGCAAAAGGCCCGCCTTGACGCCCTCGATGCCGGCGCCTTTGCGCAGGCGATTGGAGAAACTGGCCTTGGGATCTTGCCGTGTCAGATCGCGCGCCAAGCGCTCCTCATCGCGTCCGGGTGCCAGATCGACAATGAGCGACGCCTCGCCCTTTTTTGCCAACCGGTCACGCAGGGCGGCGGCATGGGTGTAGACCAGGCTGCCCTCGATCCCCGTTTTCGAGATCACGAATTCGCCGGGAAAAGTTCCTACCTCCGACGTTGCTGTTACGGCTTTCAGTGGTTCGCCGGCAAAGCGCTCGCTGAAGGTCGCGCTCCAGGTGACGTCGAAACCGCAATTGGCCGGCTGGAACGTGGCGATGTCGATCCCTTTGTCGTGAAGCCAGCTGACCCATGCCGCATCCGATCCGAGCCGGGCATAGCTTGCACCGCCGAGTGCGAGCAAAACGGCGTCATGGTGCACGAGTTCGCGCCCCGTCGGTGTTTCAAAGACCAGACCATCATCCTCGAAGCCACACCAGCGATGCCGCGTCATAATGCTGACATCACGCGTCTCCAGCCTCGCCAGCCAGGCGCGCAGCAGCGGCGACGCCTTCATGACTTTCGGGAAGACGCGGCCGGAAGAGCCGACGAAGGTTTCCGTTCCCAGGCCTTCCGCCCAGGCTCTGATGTCATCGGGCTGGAAATCGTCAAGCGCTGTGCGCAATCGGGCCGAGGCAGCGCCGAAACGAGTGGCAAAAACGCTGTAGTCTTCCGAATGCGTGATGTTGAGACCGGATTTTCCGGCCAGCAGAAACTTGCGCGCCACCGTCGGCATGCTGTCATAGACCGCGATGCGATGGCCGAGCAGGGACAAGGTCTCTGCCGCCATCAATCCGGCAGGGCCGCCGCCAATGATTGCGATTTGCTTTTTGGTCATGCTCACCTGGTGCCGCTTGCCTAATGCTCTCTAGGGCCGGATGGGGTTCAAACGCAAGATCGTTGCCGTGTCCCGACTCACTCTCACCCTCATTCAGACGGTTACGGTGGCAGCGGGAATCCCGCATTTCCCGCCAGCATCCTTCGCCATATGCACATTTAAATCGATATAACCATATAGTTACTATCGCCCTCGATTTACCGGGGGCTGTCAACTTATGCGATGATCGGTTACTTATCGGCGTGGGGATGGGCTGCATAAGCCCCCATGAAATGCCGCCGGGAGCCATGATGTCAGAAGCCAAGACCGTGAAGCGCAGCGCAAAGAGTGCAGACCTTGCGAATGCAGAGCAAACCCCCTCGCGCGCAGCTTCGGAACGGCCCCGTCTCAGGGATGCGGAACGCACCAGCAAGGCGATTTTGGCTGCCGCAACCAAGGAATTTGCCGAGCGCGGCTATGGTGGTGCTCGCGTGGATGCCATCGCTGAACGAGCGAAAATCAACAAGCGGATGCTCTATCACTATTTCGGCGGCAAGGATGCGCTCTATGTCGCCGTTTTGGAAGGCAGCTATATCGCCATCCGCTCGGCGGAGGCGCGGCTCGATCTCTCGCATCGCTCGCCTGCCGACGGCATGCGGGAGCTGGTCGTCTTCACCTGGCAATATTTTCTGGATCACCCGGAATTCCTGGGAATCCTCAGCACGGAGAATATGCACAAGGCCCGCTTCCTGAAGCGTTCGGCACGTATTTTCGAGCTGCATTCGCCGCTGGTATCGGAGATCTCCGGCCTGCTCGACCGCGGCGCGGCAGCGGGCGTATTCCGCAATGACTGCGATCCGGTGAAGATCTATATGAGCATTGCGGCACTCGGCTCGTTCTTCCTGACGAACCGTTGGACGCTCTCGACGATCTTCCGCCGCAACCTCTCGGACAAGAGCGAAATCGACGCCTGGGGCGAGCATATCGTCGACGTGATTTTCACCTATCTGCGTCCCTAAAATCCCCCCGGCAACAAGCTCAGCAACGATAGATGATTGCCGCGGCGGCCATTGACGATGGCCGTTGACAGCATCGCCTCGCCGTGTCAGTTATGTAACTATATAGTTATTTACGGGAGGAATGACTTATGGCAACGAAGCCGATCGGCATCATCATGCACGGCATCACCGGTCGCATGGGCTACAATCAGCACCTCGTGCGCTCCATCCTGGCGATCCGCGAGCAGGGCGGTGTCCAGCTGTCGAACGGCGACAGGTTGATGCCCGAGCCGGTGCTCGTCGGCCGCAACGCCGAAAAGATCGAGGCGATCGCCCGCAAGCACGGCCTGTCGAAGACGACGACCGATCTCGACGCTGCTCTTGCCGATCCCAGCAATACGATCTTCTTCGATGCCGGTTCGACGCAGATGCGCGTTGAGCTTCTCGAAAAGGCGATTGCCGCCGGCAAGCATGTCTATTGCGAAAAGCCGATCTCCGAGACTCTTGAAGAGGCGTTGTCGGTAGCGGCTTCCGCCGAGCGTCGCGGCGTCAAGAACGGTGTCGTCCAGGACAAGCTGTTCCTGCCGGGGCTGCGCAAGATCGCCATGCTGCGCGACAGCGGCTTCTTCGGCAAGATCCTCTCCGTGCGCGGTGAATTCGGCTACTGGGTCTTCGAAGGCGATTGGGGGGTGAAGGCACAGCGCCCCTCGTGGAATTACCGCAAACGAGATGGCGGCGGCATGATCCTCGATATGCTGCCGCATTGGCGCTATGTGCTTGACAATCTGTTCGGCGAGGTCAAATCCGTCAGCTGCCTCGGCGCGACGCATATTCCAAGCCGCGTCGACGAGAACGGCAAGACCTATGTCGCCGATGCCGACGATGCCGCCTATGCTACCTTCGAGCTCGAAGGCGGCGTTATCGCGCATATCAACTCCTCATGGGCGGTCAGGGTTCGTCGTGACGATCTCGTCACCTTCCAGGTCGACGGCACCCATGGATCGGCCGTCTGCGGTCTGATGCGCTGCTGGACGCAGCATCGCGTCAATACGCCAAAACCTGTCTGGAACCCCGATCAGCCGCAGCCGATCAATTTCTTCGATACCTGGGAAGAGGTGCCGGATACGCAGGCCTTCGACAATGGCTTCAAGGCGCAGTGGGAGCAGTTCCTGTGCCATGTGGCCGAGGATGCGCCGTGGAAGTTCACGCTTCGCGAGGGTGCCAAGGGCGTGCAGCTTGCGGAGCTGGCACAGAAGAGCTGGGCGGAGCGTCGCTGGGTTGACGTGCCTTCCCTTTCGGCACGCTAGGAGGCTGATCTCATGGAGAGAAGCCTTCACCTGCCGAGGGCAGACGGCACCATTGCTGCCTTCACACCCGCCAACGAGCCTTTGACTGCGCCTGTGAGGCCGGCGGGCGGCCATCACTTCAATCGTGTGGCCTATGCGGCGGCGCATGTGGTGGTCGATGCGCTTGCGGACAACGATCCCTGGCTTGACCGCAATATCGACTGGGAGCGCACCATCGCCTTTCGCGAATATCTCTGGGGTCTCGGCCTCGGCGTAGCGGAAGCGATGGATACCGCGCAGCGCGGCATGGGTCTGGACTGGGCCGGCGCAAAAGAGCTGATTGCGCACGCGCAATCGGCTGCTCGCGGCCGGCCGGATGCCGTGATCGCGTATGGCGCCGGCACCGATCATCTTCAGCCTAGCCCTGATGTCACTATCGACGACGTCATCCGCGCCTATGAGGAACAGATCGCCTATGTGGAAGGGCAGGGCGGCCGCGTCATCCTGATGGCGAGCCGGGCGCTTGCCGCCGCCGCCAAGAGCCCGGACGATTATGTCAGGGTTTACGACCGCATCCTCGGTCAGGTCAAAGAACCCGTCATCATTCACTGGCTCGGTTCGATGTTCGACCCGGCGCTGGCGGGCTATTGGGGCTCGACCGACGACATGCTGGCCATGGAGACGGCGACAGCGATCATCAACCAGAACGCGGCCAAGGTCGATGGCGTAAAGATTTCGCTGCTTTCGGCGGAGAAGGAAATCGTCATGCGCCGCCGGCTCGATCCGTCGGTCAAGATGTATACCGGCGACGATTTCAACTACGCAGAACTGATCGCCGGTGACGAACAGGGCTACTCGCATGCGCTGCTCGGCATCTTCGATGCCATTGCGCCGGCGGCAAGCGCTGCTCTCGCGAAACTCGCCCAGAACGACCTCGACGCCTTCCATGCTATCCTGGCGCCGACCGTGCCGCTGTCACGCCATATCTTCAAGGCACCGACACGCTTCTATAAGACCGGCGTCGTCTTCCTCGCCTATCTCAACGGCTTCCAGGATCATTTCCAGATGCTCGGCGGTCAGCAGAGCGCCCGCTCGATACAGCATCTTTCGGAACTGTTCCGTCTGGCGGATACGGCGCGGGTGCTGCGCGATCCGGATCTGGCGACATATCGCATGAAGACGATCCTTGCGACCGTCGGCATCGATTAGCAGATAAGATCGGGGGAGGATCATCACGATGGCCATAGAGGGTCTGTCCATCAATCTGGCAACGGTGCGCCAGCAATATGACATGCGCCAGGCGGTGGAGGCCTGTTTGAAGCAGGATATCGTCGCGATCGCGCCCTGGCGCGATCAGGTGCACAAGATCGGGCTTTCGGAAGCTGCCCGCATCGTCGCCGATAATAAGCTGAAGGTGACCGGCCTTTGCCGCGGCGGCATGTTTCCCGCGGCAAGCGCCGAGGGCAGGGCGGCGGCGATCGACGACAACAAACGTGCGATCGACGAAGCGGCGGCGCTGAACGCCGATTGCCTCGTCCTTGTCGTCGGTGGCCTGCCGGAGGGATCGAAGGATATCGCCCATGCCCGCGAAATGGTGGCGGACGGCATCGCCGCGATCCTGCCGCATGCACGCAGCTCCGGAATTCCGATCGCGATCGAGCCGCTGCACCCGATGTATGCAGCCGACCGTGCCTGTGTGAACACACTGGAGCAGGCGCTGGATATCTGCGATCTGCTGGGTGAGGGCATCGGTGTCGCCATCGATGTCTATCATGTCTGGTGGGACCCGAAGCTTGACGAACAGATCGCGCGCGCCGGCGCCGGCGGACGTATTCTGGCACATCATATCTGCGACTGGCTGGTGCCGACCACGGATCTGCTGCTCGACCGCGGTATGATGGGCGATGGCGTCATCGACTTGAAGCGCATTCGCGCGGAGATCGAGAAGGCCGGCTTTTTCGGCCTGCAGGAAGTCGAGATTTTCTCCCAGAATAATTGGTGGAAGCGGCCGGGCGAGGAGGTTCTCTCCACCTGCATCGAGCGTTTTCGCACCGTTTGCTGAGCGGCAGTACTCCAGGATCGACAACAAAAAAACCGGGCCAGCAAGTGGCCCGGCTCTCTTTCGAAGTGATGACGTGACGGCTTATTCGGCCGAAACGATCTTGCCGCCTTCCCACTTGTAGAGCGAGAAGCTCTGCGAGGTGAGGTCGCCGGTTTCGCCATAGGTGACCTTGCCGATGGCAGTGTCGATCGGTTCGCCCTTCTTCAGGGCGGTGCCGACAGCTTCGGCGTCATCTGCCTTGCCGGCCTTTTCGATGCCGGCCTTCAGCACCTGCACGGCGGCATAGGCGTTCAGCGTGAAGGCTTCGGCCGGGATGTTGCGTGCCTTGAGAGCTGCGACGGCGCCCTGCGAATCCGGGTTCTTCAGCGCGTCGGATGCGTTGGTGAAGAGCGTGCCGGCAGCGGAATCGTTGGCGATTGCCCAGTATTCGGTGTTGGAAAGGCCGTCGCCGCCGATGATTTGCGCCTTGACGGAGATATCGTGCAGCTGGCGGGCCAGCAGACCTGCTTCCGGATGGTAACCGCCGAAGTAGATGACTTCGACACCAGCCTGCTTCAGCTTCGTCGTCAGGGCGCTGTAGTCCTTTTCGCCGGGGGTCAGCGAGTCATTGACGACTTCAGTGACGCCGCCCTTGTTGATCGCTGCTTTGAAGGCGTCCGCCAGACCCTTGCCGTAGGCACCCTTGTCGTTGAGGATGGCGATCTTCTTGTCCTTGAAGTTCTTCACGACATATTCGCCGGCAACCACGGCCTGCTGGTCATCGCGGCCACAGGTGCGGAAGATGTTCGTGAGACCGCGATTGGTCAGGTCCGGAGCGGTTGCGGTCGGCGTGACCATCAGGATGCCGTTTTCGCCAAGCGCGTCGGAAACCGGAATGGCAACGCCCGAGGTAACCGGGCCGACGACGAAGCGGATGCTGTCGCCGACGAAGCCGTTGGCGACGGACACGCCCTGCTTCGGATCGCCGGCATCATCGCCGAGCTTCAGGACGAGCTTCTGGCCGAGAACGCCGCCGCTCTTGTTGATTTCGTCGATGGCGGTCTGCGCGCCATTCTTGACCTGCTCGCCATAGGCCGCGACCGGGCCGGTCAGCGGCGCGATGAGGCCGATGGTGATGTCCGCATGCGCGAGAGGTGCGAAGGCCAGCGAAGCGACGAAGGTCGCGGCCGTCAATGTCTTCAGACTCATGGTAGCTCTCCTTGGATGGGCGCGGCAGCGCCCTTTGAACCCGCCCGCAATCACCTGTCTCGACGCGCAAACTGCCGTGAGGCGTTCTTTTTAAAGAGACAAAGCTGATATCGAAGCCGATGATCGCTTTCGGACATTTTTTGATCTCGAAAGCGCTCATGAGGGTATTTTCTGTAGGAATATTGCGACGATTCCGCAAGAAAATAACCGTCGCAAAGACAATTTTGACGATTTTTCGTGAATTTTCGTCGAGGGATGGTTGTTGTATCTCCGTCGCCAAAGCCTAAGTGATATGACGGCCCGATGGGTGTATCTAAAAGTGGAATCTTCCCCAGGGTCTATTCGCACGGGTTGTGTCGCGTGTTGTGGCATAGCACATGCTTGAGGGAGCCGGATGCCGCATGACGAAGAATGACGATGCAAAGATCTATTTCGACCTCTGGCGTCTGATCCCGGATGGCGATCCGATCGTCACCCATTCCAGCCGGCTTTTCCCCGTGCGTCGGGATGGCGAGCCGGCCATGCTCAAGCTCGCCGTCGCGCCCGAGGAAAAATGGGGTGCCGAGCTGATGGTCTGGTGGAATGGTGTTGGCGCCGCGCGCGTTCTTGAGCACAAGGACGATGCCATCCTGCTTGAGCGGGCGACAGGCCGTCTTTCCCTTGCAGACATGGCAAGGAATGGCCGGGACGACGAAGCGAGCTGCATCATCTGCGAGGCAGTTGCTAAGCTTCACGCACCTCGCGGGATATCCTTGCCGCCACTCATTCCTCTGTCCGATCGTTTCCGCGCGCTCGAAGCTGCGGTTCAGCGCGAAGGTGGTTCCTTCGTGCGGTCCGCGGTCGCGGCCCGCATGCTGCTATCGGAACCGCGTGACGTCGTGCCTTTGCATGGCGATATTCATCACGGCAATATTCTGGATTTCGCGGAGCGTGGCTGGCTTGCGATCGATCCCAAGGGCCTGGTGGGCGAGCGTTACTTCGACTACGCCAATCTGTTCTGCAATCCCGACCATGCCGTCGCGACGGCTCCCGGCCGCCTTGCGCGCCAGGTCAATGTCGTGTCGGCGGCGGCGGGGCTGAACCGCTTCCGCCTGTTGCAATGGATCGTCGCCTGGACGGGGCTGTCGGCTGCGTGGCTGATCGAGGACGGTCTCGACCAGCACGTTCCGGCCGCAATTCAGAGGGGACAGATCGCGGCGGCGGAACTCGACGGGGTCGGCATTGCATAAGAGCGAACGAATGGCGTCGTCTGGCGATCCTTTGAAACGCCGAGCCGCTCTAGTCGCCTAAGGCTCGACGCCAGGCTTGCCTATAGTGCCGCAATCCCCGCAAATCCGCGCGGATCGGCACATTTTCCATGGCGGAAGGTGGACGAATTCCCGTCAGCAGGGCCGCACCCTGGCTTGTCCCCGTCGAGCCCGGCAAGGCAATGACGTCCTTGCCGGTGACCGCAGCCAGTGCGAGGAGATAGGCACGGTTGAGAGCAAAGGGACCCTCGACGAAGATCGACCCCTTCGCGCCGATCAGGTCGAGACAGGCTTCCGTCATCATGGCGAGGTAGAGGCTGACGGCGGCAAGACGCTCGGTGGTATCCGTCGCGACATCGCCGACCCATTGCATTTTCCTGCCCGGAAAAGGGCCGGACCCATCGACCACGTTGGGCAGCAGCATGAGGTCTTTCTCGATCACCGCTTCAAGAGCGGCTTCAACCGCATCGGATGATGCGGGGCCGATTTCGACAGCCAGAATCTCGAATTCGCGGCCACCCATGAAGCGGGCTGATGGCACGGCACGGCCATAGGCATCGACATTGGCAAGCGCATCGCGCCGGGGATCGAGATGCTCCAGATCGCCGCCAACGCCAAAACTGATCACCCAGGTTCCCGTCGAGACGACGGCAAAGGGGGCTTCGTTTTCGACCAGATGGGGCAGAAGCGAGGCGTTGGAGTCGTGAATGCCGCAATAGACCGGCACCGGTTTCGTGAGACCCATATCCGCAGCGAGTGCCGGCAGGACCGGTCCAAGCGCGTCGAAAGCCGAACGGACCGGCGCCATCAGCCCGCGAATGCCAAGTGTGTCGACCAGAGATGAATAGCTTTGCGTCGTCGGGTTCCAGAGATCGGTATGGCAGCCAAGCGACGTCACCTCGTTGGCGGCGATGCCGGTCAGGCGGAATGCCCAGTATTGCGGATAGGTAAGGATCGTCGCGGCGCGGGCGAAATCGGCCGGAAAGGTGCTTTTCAGATAGTGGATTTGCGCGCCGACATTGAGGCCGACCGACAATCCAGGCGAAAATGTCTCGGCGAAGCCCGGGCGCAACCGCGCATAGGTGTCCTGAACTGCCTGGGGATAGCCGTGCTCATAGTCGAGAACCGGCATGGCGAGGCTGCCATCGGCTGAAAGCATCACAGCGGATGCGCCATGGGTGGTGATCGAAATGGCATCGAAGCCTGGCGCGCGGACAAAGCCCTTCAGTGCCGAGATGATGAAATCCCACAGCCCGTCAATATCGTAGTGCGGATAGGGGGCAGACTTCAGGACGCTGTTTGCGGTCCTGACGGCTGCAATCTCGGCACCCGTCCCCGCATCCAGCACAACGACCTTGGCGTTGGTCTTGCCGATGTCGATCACGGCGATATGACGGTAGGCTTTTTCGCTGTTCATGGCAGATGGAAGACCGTAATCAGATCGCTCTGAACCGGCGAGTTATCGGGGTTGGTCGCCATGATATCGGCCATATGTGCCCACCATCTCTTCATGACGGGGTGGTCCGGCAGGCTCGCCATGGCGTGATCCCTCGGCCGTGTCAGAACGCCGAAAAGCGTGTTCGTCTCGCGATCGAGGTGGATCGAATAGTCGCTGACGCCCGTCTGATGCAGCAGATCAACAAGCTCGGGCCAGATTTCGTCATGCCGCTTGCGGTATTCCGCTTCCATGCCTGGATTGAGCATCATCTTGAAGGCATGGCGTTCGAGAGCTGATGTCATTTGGAGCTCATGGTCCTGATGCGCCGGGCGACGATCGGCAGCGCGATGGTGATGATGAGGAGGAGGCCGATGAAGATCGACATGACGATGCCGGGGACATTGAGCAGGCCGAGGCCGAAGGTCACCAAGCCCATGACGAAGGCGGCGATGACGACGCCGCCGATCGTGCCTGAGCCGCCGAGGATCGATACGCCGCCGAGCACGACCATGGTGACGACTTCAAGCTCCCAGCCGAGCGCGATCGAGGGGCGCGTCGAGCCGAGGCGGGAGGTGAGGCAGACGGCGGCGATGCCGCTCATGATGCCGGTCAGCAGGAACAGGATGAATTTGACCCGTTCCACCGGAATGCCGGAAAAGCGCGCGGCAAAATCATTGTTGCCGATCGTATAGACCTGCCGGCCGAAGTTCGTCGCATGCAGCAGGATTGCAAAAGCGATCGCGAGCACGATGAAGAGCACGAATTCAAATGAGAAGACCCAGACGACATAGCCCTGGCCGAAATAGGCAAAGCTATCCGGATAGTTGCCATAGGCCTGATCGCCAAGCACGATGTAGGAAATGCCGCGAAACAGGCTCATCGTGCCGATGGTGACGACGATAGACGGCAATTTCAGCACGGAAACCAGGAAGCCGTTGAAGATGCCGCAGACAAGCCCGACGCCGATGCCGATCGCGACGAGGCCGGGCGTGTCGACACCCATTTGCGCGGCAGCGCCCATGGCCGTCGAGGCGAGCGCGATGATGGCTGCGACAGAGAGGTCGATTTCACCAGCAATCACGAGCAGCGCCATGGCAAAGGCGATCATCGCCTTTTCGGTGAAGTTGAAGGTCGCGTCCGAGAGATTGTAGGGGTCGAGGAAATAGGGCGAGGCCAGCGAATTGAAGATGAAGATCGCGACCGCGACGCCGAAGAGCAGTGTTTCCCAGCTCGCCATGATGCGCTTGAAGGGCGTGCCGAGACGATCCGGAATGGCGCGTTTTTCCGCAGTTGCCGCTTGCGAACCGTTGCTCATGCGCTTGCTCCCTGGCTGGCGGTGTCCTTTGCGGCCTGATCGCGCAAGATGATGCGGCCGCGATTGCGTTCGCGCCGGGCATTGAAGACGACGGCAAGGATGATGACGGTGCCCGAGATCGCCATCTGGGTGAACGGGGAGATACCGATGACCGGAAGCGCGTTCTTGATGACACCGAGGAAGAGGGCGCCGAGCACCGCGCCGGCGACCGAGCCGACACCGCCTGCGATCGAAATGCCGCCGATGACGCAGGCAGCCACACTATCGAGCTCGAAGCCGTTGGCGATATCGACATAGGCAACGGCATAGCGCGACACCCAGAGATAGCCGCTGAGCCCGGCAAGCGCGCCGGAGAGAACGAAGGCCAGGAAGCGTGTCCAGCCGACATCGATGCCGGCGTAAACCGCCGCCACCGGATTGCCGCCGCTCGCATAGGCCGAGCGGCCGAACTGCGTATAGCGCAACACCAGATACATCATCAGCACGATCGCGATGCCGATCCAGGCAAGCACAGGCAGGCCGAGAAGCGGCGTGCGCGGCACGTTCAGGAAGATCGGCGTGAACTGGTGCGCATTGACCCAGGCGCCACCCGACAGCACGAAGGCCATGCCGCGATAGATCGTCAGGGTGCCGAGCGTGACGACGATCGGCGGGATTTCCAAAGCCCAGACGAGATAGCCGTTGATGGCGCCGAGAACTGCACCCATCAGGATTGCCGTGATGACGAGGGCGATCAGCGGAATATCGGGATAGGCGGCGTTCAGCATCGCGACCGCCATGCCCGTCAGCGCCAGATTGGCGGCGACGGACAGGTCGATCGACTTCGTCAGGATGACCGTCATCTGGGCGAGCGCCAGGATGATGAGGATCGAGGTGTCGTTGAAGATATTGGCGAGATTGGCGGGCTCGGCAAAGCCGGCCGCGCGCGTCGCAAAACCGGCGATCATCACGACGATGATGATGGCAAGCAGTGTTTCGCGCTTTTTGAGGATGCGTGGCATCCCGTCCTCCCTATGCATTTCCCGTGGCGGCGCGCACCAGCGTTTCCGGCGTCAACCCTTCGCGCTCGAAAAGGCCAGCGGACAGGCCTTCCTTCATGACGAGCACACGATCCGACATGCCGAGGATCTCGGGCAGTTCGGAGGAGATCATGATGATGCTGAGGCCTTCGGCCGCCAGCTCGCTGATGAAGCCATGGACGGCGGCCTTCGAGCCGATGTCGATCCCCTTGGTGGGCTCGTCGAGAATGATGATCTTCGGCTGCGTCGCGAGCCACTTGCCGATGACCACCTTCTGCTGGTTGCCGCCGGAGAGCGTGCCGACCGGTACGGAAAGCGCGGCCGCGCGCAGGTCGAGCCGTTCGGCATATTTACGGGCAAGCGCGAACTCATTGGCCGCCTTCAGGAAGCCCTTGCGCGAGGTGCGGCCGAGCGAGGGCAGCGACATGTTCTGATAGATCGGCATCGGCAGCGCCAGGCCATGGCGGCCGCGCTCTTCCGGCACGTAGACGATGCCGGCGCCAATGGCGTCCTGCGGCGAGCGCACCTGGATTTCGCGGCCATCGAGCGCCAGGCGTCCGGACAGTGGTTTGGTGATGCCGAAGAGCGATTGGCAAAGCTCCGAGCGCCCGGCGCCGATCAGGCCGTAAACGCCGAGGATCTCGCCGCGCTTCAGCTTGAAGGAAATGTCGCGGAATTCCGTGCGGTGACAGTATTTGTCGACCTCGAGAACGGTATCGCCGATGGTAACGGGCACCTTCGGAAAGGCGTCCTTGACGTCGCGCCCAACCATCATGCGGACGATCTCGTCCTGTGGAGTCGACTTCAATTCGCCATGGCCGACGTCGCGGCCGTCGCGGAAGACGACGAAATTGTCGGCGATTTCATAGAGTTCGTCGAACTTGTGGCTGATGAACAGGATAGCCTTGCCCTTCGCCTTCAACCCCTCGACGATGCGGAAGAGATCGTCGATTTCCTTGCGGGACAGGGCGGCGGTGGGCTCGTCCATGATGACGATGCGGGCCTCGATCGACAAGGCGCGGGCGATTGCTACGAGATGGCGCTGCGCGATGGAGAGGTCTTTCAATCGGATTGTCGGATCGATGGCGCTTTCGAGGGATTGCAGAAGCTCTTTCGAGCGGCTGTTCATCGTCTTCCAGTCGATCGTGCGCCAGGATGTGCGCGGCGCGTGGCCGAGGAAGATGTTTTCGGCGACGGTCAATTCATCGAAGAGCACAGTTTCCTGATGAATGGCGGTAACGCCGGCATCGATGGCGGCCTGCGCATTGGCAAATGCCGTCGGCTTGCCGTCGACGAGGATCTCGCCCTCGTTCGGGCGGTAGATACCTGTCAAAATCTTGACGAGGGTGGATTTGCCGGCGCCGTTTTCGCCGATCAGGGCGGTCACCTTGCCGGGATAGAGCGAAATGCTGACGCCATCCAGCGCTTTGACGCCCGGAAAGATCTGGGAAATGCCGCGCATTTCCAGAATGGCCTGATTGTTCGCGGCTGGTGCGTCCGCGATGGAGCGTTGAAGGACTGTGGTCATCAGCAATGTACCGGATCAGTGAAACCAGGTCCGGCGGCTGATGCCGCCGGAGTGCTGCGAATGCTGGTATCGATCAGAAAACCTTGGAGAACTGATCGATGTTCGAGGCGTTGTAGACGAACGGATCGGCCATGGCGGCTTCGCCGTTTGCGTCGACCTTGATCTTGCCCATGCGGCCGGCATTGATCTCGCTGCCCGGCTTGCCGTCGGTCTCGCCCTTGACCAGGCGATAGGCGATCTGCGTTGCGGAATAGCCGAGATCGATCGGGTTCCAGATCGCAAATTCCTTCGTCGCGCCAGACTTGATCGCGCCCGCCATTTCGGACGGCAGTCCGAGACCGGTCACATAGACCTGGCCGATCTTGCCGGCATCCTTGACGGCCTGCGAAGCGGCGAGCACGCCGACGGTCGTCGGGGCGACGATGACTTTGACTTCCGGATGCGAGGTCAGGAGGCCCTGGGCTTCACGATAGCTCTTGTCGGAGAGATCGTCACCATAGACGGTCGTGACGAGGTTGAGGCCCGGGAAATCCTTGAGCTGCTTCTTCATCTCGCCGATCCAGATGTTCTGGTTGGTCGAGGTGGTCGTTGCCGACAGGATGGCGAAATTGCCCTTGCCGCCATCGAGATGATCCTTGGCGAGCGTCAGGCACATCTTGCCGATCAGCTCGTTGGACGAAGGGTTCAGCTGTAGGATGCGGCCGGCCTTGGCGACGCCGGAATCCCAGGAGATGACCTTGATGCCGCGCTGCGCCGCCTTCTTGAGCGCCGGGACGACTGCATCGGGATCATTGGCCGAAATCGCGATGGCATCGACACCCTGTGCGATCAGCGAATTGATCACTTCGATCTGGCCTTCGGCCGTGGTCGAGGTCGGGCCGGTATAGATCACTTGCACGCCGCCAAGATCCTTGGCGGCTTCCTGTGCGCCCTTGTTGGCGGCCTCGAAGAAGCCGTTGCCCAGCGACTTCACCACGAGACCGATCTTAATGTCCTTTGCGCTTGCAGCACCTGCGAAAAGCGTGGCCGCGAGTGCCACGCCGATCGCCAGTTTCTTTGCTATGTTCATGTCACTTCCTCCCAAAGTTGATAGGCTATGCTCACCCCATCGCCGCGTATTTTATGCGACCGACGGGGAATCCTCCTCGTCGGCCTCGGCCGAAACGTTTGCTATTACAAGCGATACGCCTGCATCCTCGATCATACGCACGGTCTCGGCGGTCACGCCGTCATCGGTGATGATGGTCGAAACCTGCTCGAGCGGGCAAAGGATCAGGCTGGAGCGCTGCCGGAACTTGCTGGAATCGACCATGAGGATGAGTTCGTCCGCCTGGCGCATCAGCTTCTGCTCGCTCTGGATCAGCAGGCCATCCGCTTCCATGATTCCAAGAGGGCCGACGCCCTGTGCGCCGAGAAACATCCGTCGTGCATAGAAATTGCGCGTGGTATCGTTGTCGAAAGGCGAAAGGATCAGGCTCTGCTCGCGATAGATCGCGCCGCCCGGCACCGTCACCGTATTTTTCGAGTGCTTGACCAGGTGTTCGGCGATCGCGAAGGAGTTGGTCATCACCTGCAGGCGGAAAGCCGAGATATAATGGACCAGCTGGAATGTCGTCGTGCCGCCATTGATAATGATGGCATCACCGGGGCTGCATAATTCTGCCGCCTTGCGCGCAATTGCGCGTTTCTTATCGATGTTGACGGATTCTGAGACGCGGAAGGGTCGACCGACGAGATTGCCGAGCTGCGGAGGATGGATCGATTCCGCTCCGCCACGTACGCGCCGGATCTTTCCCTGCACGTGCAGGGCAGCGATATCACGGCGTATGGTCGCCTCCGAAGCCTCGGTCAGCTCGGAAATATCCTGAATCGTCACGACGGACTTCTCCTGTACGGCGCTCAGAATAATGCGATGGCGTTCACGTTCGTGCATCGGCTCCTCCTTGATGGCGGTTATTTCGCAAATATGACAATGTGTCAATCACAAACGATCATAAACTTTCATATTGCATCGCAACATTATCGAATTTGATCGTTTTCGATTGACAAGGTGACTATACGTGAGCGATACCCTGCTCACAAAGGGCGGCTCCACTCATGATCCGATCCGCCCGCAAGACTTGATTCTTAAGGGAGGACGACATGGCGGCTGGTGTTCAGCTTCTGAAAAACCGTTGGGATGATGCATATGCAGCCGGTCTCGATGAACCGGGCAAGCTGCTCTATCGGTCGAATCTGCTCGGTGCCGACAAGCGTATCACCAATTACGGCGGCGGCAACACATCGGCCAAGGTCATGGAAACCGATCCGCTCTCCGGCGAAAAGGCTAGGGTGTTGTGGGTCAAGGGCTCCGGCGGCGATGTCGGCACCATCAAGCTCGATGGTTTCGCGACGCTCTATCAGGACAAGCTCGACAGCCTGAAGAACATCTACCAGGGCGTTGCCGACGAGGATCGCATGGTCGGCTTCCTGCCGCATTGCACCTTCAACCTCAACGCCCGCGCCGCTTCGATCGACACGCCACTGCATGGCTTCGTGCCGTTTACCCATGTCGACCACATGCACCCCGACGCCATCATCGCCATCGCCGCCTCGAAGAACTCGCGCGAGCTGACCCGTGAAATCTTCGGTGACGATATCGGCTGGCTACCCTGGCGCCGTCCGGGTTTCCAGCTCGGCCTCGACCTTGAAGCCTTCGTCAAGGCGCATCCGAACGCCAAGGGCGTCGTGCTCGAAAGCCACGGCCTCTTCACTTGGGCCAACGATGCCAAGGAATGCTACGAGCTGACGCTTGCCATCATCAACAAGGCGATCGAATGGTTCGCAGCCAAGACCGAAGGCAAGACCATTTTCGGCGGTGCTGTCACCCAGAGCCTGCCACAAGCGGAGCGCCGCGCGATCGCCGCCCGGCTGATGCCCGAGATCCGCGGCCGCATCGGCAAGGCCGAGCGCAAGCTCGGTGATTTCGATGATCAGGATGCCGTGCTGGAATTCGTCAACTCGAAGAACCTTCGGCCGCTCGGAGCGCTCGGCACCAGCTGCCCGGATCACTTCCTGCGCACCAAGATCCGCCCGTTGATCGTCGATTTCGATCCGGCCAAGCCCGATGTGGATGCAGTGATTGCCGGTCTGGACAAGGCGCTGGAAGACTACCGCGCCGACTACGCGCGCTACTATAATGATTGCAAGCATGACAATTCGCCCGCCATGCGCGACCCGAACCCCGTGATCTTCCTCGTTCCCGGCGTCGGCATGCTTTCGTTTGCGCGCGACAAGGCGACTGCCCGCATTGCCGGCGAGTTCTATGTCAACGCCATCAATGTCATGCGTGGGGCATCCACGGTTTCCGAATATCAGGGCCTGCCGGAACAGGAAGCCTTCGATATCGAATATTGGCTGCTGGAAGAGGCAAAGCTGCAGCGCATGCCGAAGCCGAAGAGTCTTGCCGGCAAGGTGGCCTTCGTCACCGGCGGCGCCGGCGGCATCGGCCGCGCCACGGCGGCACGCCTGGTGGGCGAGGGCGCTTGTGTCGTTCTGGCTGACATCGACCAGGCGGCGCTTGAGAGCACACAGGCCGATTTCGCCAAGAGATACGGCGCGGATGCGGTGCGTAGCGTCAAGCTCGACGTGACGAAGGAAGATGCCGTCATCTCCTCCTTTGCCGAGGCCTGCGTCGAATTCGGCGGCGTAGATATTCTGGTGTCCAACGCCGGCATCGCCTCGTCCGCACCGATCGAAAGCACCGAGCTTTCGATGTGGAACCGCAACATCGATATCCTCGCGACCGGCTATTTCCTCGTGTCGCGCGAAGCCTTCCGGCTGTTCCGCCGTCAGAATCTCGGTGGCAACGTCGTCTTCGTCGCTTCGAAGAACGGTCTGGCATCCTCGCCGAATGCCGCCGCCTATTGCACGGCAAAGGCTGCCGAGATTCATCTCGCCCGCTGCCTGGCGCTGGAAGGTGCTGAAGCCGGCATCCGCGTCAATACGGTCAATCCCGACGCCGTCCTGCGCGGCTCGAAGATCTGGAACGGCGAGTGGCGCGAACAGCGCGCTGCCTCCTCGAAGATCGAGGTGGACGAGCTGGAGGAACATTACCGCAAGCGCTCGATGCTGAAGCTTAATGTCTTCCCCGAGGACATTGCCGAGGCGATCTATTTCCTGGCTTCGGATCTTTCCGCGAAGTCGACAGGTAACATCATCAACGTCGACGCCGGTAACGCGCAGAGTTTTACGCGCTGATTGGCGGGGAGGCGGTAGCTTCAGGGCCATCCTCGTGGTTCGAGGCCCTGCCGCCTTCGCTTCGCTCTTGCGGCAGCGCACCTCACCATGAGGGTGGAGTAGCGATAGCGCAAACTGACGGGGAGATCAGCCCTCACCCTGAGGTGGCCCGTAGGGCCCTCGAAGGGCGAGGGCGGGTGATGGCCAGCAGGGTCATCGCACAGTAATGTTTCGAATGACGTATCTGGGAGGAATAAATGGCCGAATACAGGATTGCGCCGGATCTGGTCGCTGCGGAAAACGACAAGCGTGCCGCTGCGCTGAAATCCGATTATGAGGCGCTCGGCGCCTCGCTTGCCCGTCGCGGCGTAGACATAGAAGCCGTGACCAAGAAGGTTTCCGAATTCTTCGTTGCTGTTCCGTCCTGGGGCGTCGGCACCGGCGGCACGCGCTTTGCCCGTTTCCCGGGCACCGGCGAGCCGCGCGGCATCTTCGACAAGCTTGATGATTGCGCCGTCATTCAGCAGCTGACGCGGGCAACACCAAGGGTTTCGCTGCATATCCCCTGGGACAAGGCCGATCCGCGCGAACTGAAGGCGAAAGGCGATGCGCTCGGCCTCGGCTTCGACGCCATGAACTCCAACACCTTTTCCGATGCGCCCGGTCAGGCGCATTCCTACAAGTTCGGTTCGCTGAGCCATGTCGATGCGGCAACCCGCGCCCAGGCCGTCGAGCACAACATCGAATGCATCGAAATCGGCAAGGCGCTCGGCTCGAAGGTGCTGACGGTGTGGATCGGCGACGGCTCGAACTTCCCCGGCCAGACCAATTTCACCAAGGCGTTCGAGCGCTATCTTGCGGCCATGGCCGATATCTATAAGGCGCTGCCGGACGACTGGCGGCTTTTCTCCGAGCACAAGATGTACGAGCCGGCCTTCTATTCGACGGTCGTTCAGGATTGGGGCACCAACTACCTGATTGCGCAGACGCTCGGCCCCAAGGCGCATTGCCTCGTCGATCTCGGCCATCACGCGCCGAATACCAATATCGAAATGATCGTCGCGCGCCTCATCCAGTTCGGCAAGCTCGGCGGCTTCCACTTCAACGATTCCAAGTATGGCGACGACGATCTCGATGCCGGCGCCATCGAGCCCTATCGCCTGTTCCTCGTCTTCAATGAGCTTGTCGATGCCGAACGGCGCGGGATCAACGACTTCAACCCGGCGCATATGATCGACCAGTCGCACAATGTCACGGATCCGATCGAAAGCCTGATCTCCAGTGCCAACGAGATCCGCCGCGCCTATGCGCAGGCGCTGATCGTCGATCGAAAAGCACTGGACGGCTATCAGGATGCGAATGACGCGCTGATGGCGTCGGAGACGCTGAAGCGCGCTTATCGCGCCGATGTCGAACCGATCCTGGCCGAAGCACGCCGCCGCGCCGGCGGTGCCATCGATCCCGTCGCGACCTATAGGGCGAGTGGCTATCGCCGCAAGGTTGCCGGCGAACGCCCGGCCTCCGTCGCCGGCGGTGGCGGGATCATCTGAGGTTAGCGGGTGCCGCCACGCAATTACGTCGGCACCCGAGACTTACTTTTGCCGCGCTGGTTGCCGGAGTTCTGCCTCTCGCCAGGCAGACCAGCGGCGCCGCAATTCGCCTGGCCGAAGACCGTAACTTTCATCGAGCATATCGGCCTTAACAATCCGATCCGTGCGGAAATGCCGGAAGCCCTGGCGTAGCTCACACCATGCCACCAGAATGCGGCTCGTGTCGGAATAGCCGAGGATAACCGGCCACACGATCCTTGCAGTTTCCTCATCCGCATCGGAGCGGTAGCGCATCCGAAGTTTTCGCCCTTCGCGCACGGCGGTCCGCAGCATCTGCAGATCGACGCTCTCCTCTTCCATGTCCGGAATCACGGGTCTGGCGCCAACGCTTGGCTCAAGGACCAAGGGTCGCAAATGTGCGGGCACAATCGCGGTGATCTTGGCAACCACGTCGCGGGCGGCATTGGCGAGGATCTCGTCGCCACGCCCCGCAACCCACTGCGTGCCAAGGACGACCGCCTCGATCTCCTCGCGCGTCAACATCAACGGCGGCATGTCGTAATCGGGAGAGAGGAGATATCCGAAGCCCGCTTCGCCCTCGATCGGAACCCGCTGGCCCATCAAGTCGGCGACGTCGCGATAGACCGTGCGCTTGGAGACTTCGAGTTCATCCGCCAGCGCGGCAGCGGTCACCGGCCGGCTCGACCGGCGCAATATCTGTATGATCTGAAACAAACGGTCGGCGCGACGCATTCCTGCTGACTCCTGCTGCCAGTATGGTGGCAACAGGACTATGCGACAAGAGCCTTCGAGCCGCCAGCGACACAGCGGGCGGGACTTTTGAAGGAGTATTTAATGAAACTGGCATCCACGCGTCTGATCGCCTCAGACATCAAGAAAATGGTCGGCTTTTATGAGTTGGTCATAGGTCACCCGGCCGAGTGGCTGGCGCCCGTCTTTGCCGAGATCGTCACCCCCTCGGCGACGCTTGCGATCGGAAGTGCGGAGACCGTCGCGCTGTTCAAGGAAGGCAGCGCGGAACCCTGCGCCAATCGCTCAGTCATCATCGAATTCGAGGTTGACGATGTCGATGTCGAATTCGCAAGGCTGAAGGACAAGGTGGAGATCGTGCACGAACCGAAGCTGATGCCATGGGGCAATCGGGCAGGGCAGATCCGCGATCCCGAGGGAACGCTCATCAGCCTCTACACGCCTGTCACGGACTTTGCAAAGCAGCGCTTTGCGGGGCGCTGAGCGGAAAGGAGCCGCCGAAATCTTATGGTCGGGCAATGCCGTCTGTCTGCCGGCATTGCTCGTCTTCAGTCACGCCTTGGTGCCTTGTAAGGGCTGCTAACCGACGAAAATAGCTGCACATCTGTCATGGTCGTCAGGCAGATTGAAAATCACCTTCATGCACGGCAAGCGACGACGGTCGAAGCTGTGTTTTGTCGATTTGTGTCTATCGCATGCGCACTTTCGAGTGGCCCGGCGATGGGAATTGAGTATTGTCGATTGCAACGGCTCGCCATGATTTGGCGTTCGAGGCTGGCTTGAAAAGACAGAGCCCGTTGATAGGTGAGGAAAGACGATGACGACTGACATTAACGGTTTTGCCGGACGCCTGAAGCGCCGCGAGAACGGCGGCATGATCTCCGGCTGGGTCGGCATACCCGATCCGATGCTCGTCAACCATCTGGCGCAGGAAGATTTCGATACCGTTGTGCTCGATATGCAGCATGGCATGTGGAACATGGAATCTGCCGCCAACGGGATTGCCTATGTACGTCTGGCCGGCAAGCCGGCGATTGCCCGCATTCCCGTCGGCGATTTCGCCTCCGCCTCGCGGCTTCTCGATGCCGGCGCCTCTGCCATCATCGCGCCGATGATCAACTCTGCCGATGATGCGCGCGCCCTGGTGCAAGCGACGAAGTATCCGCCGCTCGGCGAGCGCAGCTGGGGGCCATCGCTGGCGCTCAATCATTTCGGCCTGCCTGCCGAAGACTATCTGCAGAACGCCAACAGCCTGACCGTCACCATCGCCATGGTCGAAACCCGCATGGCGCTTGATGCGATCGACGAGATCCTCGCCGTCGACGGCATCGACGGCATCTTCGTTGGCCCGTCGGATCTTTCGATCGCGCTGTCTAACGGCGCGCGGCTGGCACCGGACAGCGCTGCGATCGATCAGGCGCTTGCAACCGCGCTGGCACGCTGCCGCGCCCATGGCAAACTGATCTGCGCCTTCGGCGGCGATGGTGCACGCGCTGGAGAATATCTGAAGCTCGGCCTCGATCTGGTCATCGCCGGCACGGAAACGGCGCAGCTGCGCGCCGGCGCACGCACGGCCATTCAGGCTGCGCGAAAAGGCGCTGGTTCATAATCGGCTGGGATAAAAGCTGCCCGAGGTATTCCACGGGCAGCGGTGGTTGCGCTAGGGCCGGATGATTTTAGGTCTGTTCGACCTAAAATCTGAATCCGCTCTAGTTCACCAGCTTGACATAGCAGGGCCGGTAGGTCTCCGTACCGCAGCCGCCACCGACGGCTTGCGCCGGCGTAATTGTGTTTTGGATGGCGATTGCCGCGAGTGCGACGGCAATGACGGTCAATACGGTCTTGGTATATTTGTCCATGAGCTTCCCCTAACGATAGAATTCCTAACGACATGCACCTTAAAATTGCCTTCCTGAATGCTGGCTGAATATCGATGCTTAAGGTTGTGTCCTGATGTCGCGTGACACTATCGGATAACAGCCCAAACACGCACGTCTCCCCTCGTCGACTTTGATCGCAGCCTGTGCTTGCATCGTCACCCGCCTGCGGGCATTCTCGCGCCGATATGGCGGAGCGGAATGATTTGGCGAAGGTGCAGGGATTGGCGGTAGGACGCGGCTTGCGTCGCGATGTAGGTCAGCGCGTGACCTTGCGAACCGTGGCTACGGCTCTCGGTCTTTCGGTCACGACAGTCAGCCGTGCCCTCAAGGAAGGCCCAGAGGTCAATCGCGAGACCATCGAGCTGGTCAAGCGTGTGGCCGGTGAACTCGGTTATCGCCCCAATCTCGGCGGCATCAACCTGCGCACCGGCAAGACCCATGCGATCGGCATCGTGCTGCCTTTCGGCCGCGAGGGCGAGATGAACATCGTCGTCGCCTCGCTGATCGAGGGCGCTTCACGCTATATGAAGGCACGCGGGTATCGGACCACCATCGTCCCGCAGCTCCAGGCCGACGATCCGCTGGCGACCGTGCGCGATATCGTCGAGGAGGGATCGGTCGACGGCATCGTCATCACCCATACGACCCCGCAGGACGATCGCGTCAAATATCTGCTCGAGGTCGGCATGCCCTTTGTCACCTTCGGGCGAACCGAACTCCTGAGTGTTCACCCGAGCATCGATCTCGATCATGAAGTGATCGGCGCGGAGGCTGCGCGTCTTCTGCTTGATGCCGGCCACGACAAGCCGCTGCTGATCGCGCCCAGCCAGCAATTCACTTACAGCCTGCAATTCGTAAGGGGCTGGCGCAGGACTTTTGCCGAGCGTCACCTCGATGTGCCTGATGATGGCATCCATTTCACCACGGCCACACCCGACAATGGTCGCGAGATGGCAAAGCACATAGCAGCGCAGAATCCGGCAGCGACGGCCGCCTTCGTCGCCAGCGAAGAGGCTGCTCTCGGTTTCCTCGCAGGCCTGCGCGATGCCGGGCGGCAGGCCGGCAAGGACTTCGCGCTGATCACCTATGGCGGCACCGCGCTGCCCGATTTCTTCAACCCGCCTTTGAGTACCTTCCACTATTCGAACCATGCCATAGGCGAGCGATTGGCCGCCTTCCTGCATCGGGCAATTGCCGGCGAAAATCCGGCCGATCTGCGCGAAGTCGTCCGAGCCGCTTTCGTCGATCACCAGAGCCAGTCACGTCACGTTTGAAGAATGTTGATGCTTGCCGGATGAGCAGGCGCCGAGAAAGTATTCGTAACGTTACGAATTTGTAGATTGAGCAATATTGAACATTAATCGACCAGAAAATAGTCGATTGACAGTCTCCCTTTTTTCCATAATCGTAACGTTACGAATTGCCGGTTTCGAGCGAGGAGGCTCGTCGGCAAGGCTCATTTGTTCAGGTGCGGGAGGCTCTGCTCAGGGCAGGTCCGTATTGCAAGGGAGGATGACGTGAGCGAAGGATCGCTTTTTTTCGGATCGCCTATTTGGACCTTCAATTGGAATCCGCCGTATCAGGCGCCGTTGCGGCGCCTCGCTGCCACGGGCTGCAAGGGTTTCGAGCTCACTGCCTGGTCGGTGGAGATGCTGAGCTACTACACGCCCGAAACGATCCGCGAGTTGAAGGGGATTGCAGACGGAGAGGGGCTGGTGCTCACCAACTTCTTCTTCAACCTGCCGTTCAGCCGTGCCCCTGGTGCTGCCGTCTCGACTGTCGATCTCGAAGGTTACAAGCGCGGCATGGATGTCGCGGCTGCCATCGGCACGCCGATCGTCACCAGCATGACGCCCTATCCGTTTCAATCCGACGTCAAGCCGATCCTGCAGCGACCGATTTCGCAGGAATGGAGTGCGGCCGTCGAACCGCAATGGGATTGGACGGGCGAATATGATGCCGTGGTCGAAGGTTTTGCCCGAGCTTGCGAGATTGCCGCCGCGGCGGGTCTCAAGGTCGCGATCGAGCCGCATCCCTATCGCTGGGTCAGCTCCGGTCAGGGCATGCTGCGCCTGATCGAACGCACAGGTGTTGCCAATCTCGGCCTGAACTTCGATCCGAGCCACCTCTTTCCGGCCGGCGACATGCCGCATTATGTCGTGCTGGCGCTCGGCGATAGGATCTTCAACACGCACTTTTCCGACAATGAGGGCCACACCAACGCCCATTGGCGGCCCGGACGCGGCAAGATCGACTGGAAGGCGATCTTCGCGGCGCTCAAGGCCATCGGCTATTCCGGCCCGATCACGCTGGAGCTGGAAGATGCGCCGGGTGCGTCGCATTGGACCCATTTCCGCGAAGCGACGGCTGAATTCGACGACGAAATGCGGCGCGGCATGAACTATCTGCGCACTGCTGCCGCCGAACTCGATATCACCATCTCCTAGAGGCAAGCCAATGAGCAACGAACCCATGAAAGTCGGCATTGTCGGCGCCGGCAATATCAGCGCCACCTATGTCGCGACCCTGCATATGTTTGATTTCATTCGCGTGAAGTCGGTCTATGATCTCTATCGCGAGCCTGCCCGCAAACTTGCCGAGCAGTTCGGCATCGAAGCCGTTGCGCTCGATGCGATGCTTTCCGATCCGGAAATCGGCCTGATCATCAACCTGACGACGCCCGTCTCGCATTATGCCATCAGCAAGAAGGCGCTGCTTGCCGGCAAGCATGTCTATTCGGAGAAGCCGCTTGGCGTCTCCATGGCGGAAGCCGAAGAGCTGATGTCGATCGCGCGGGCAGGGGACCTGCGGCTCGGCTGCGCGCCCGACACCTTCCTCGGTGGCGGCCATCAGTTGACGCGGCGGCTGCTGGATGAGGGCCGCATCGGCAAGACGATTTCGGCCACCGCCATGCTGTTGTTGCCAGGCCACGAGCATTGGCATCCCAATCCAGCCTTCTTCTACGGTCGCGGCGGCGGGCCGATGCTCGATGTCGGCCCCTATTACGTCACGAACCTCATCGCCTTGCTCGGTCCCGTGCGTGAGGTCTTCGGCACCGCGAAGATCACCCGCATCGAACGTACGGTGAAGACCGATCCTCGGCGTGGCGAGACGATCAAGGTATTGGTGCCGACGCATCTGACCGGCGTCATGGAATTCCATAGCGGCGCGACCGTTACCATCGCCACCAGCTTCGATGTTATCAAGCACAAGCACAATCAGATCGAGCTTTACGGCTCCGAAGGGACCATGGTGACGCCGGATCCGAACAATTTCAGCGGCAAGGTCGACATTTTTCGCGATGGCGACGATGCGTGGAGGGAGATCCCCGTCGATCACCCTTATACGGAGGGCGTGCCCGGCCATCTCGGTCTGCGCGGATTGGGCGCGGCGGAGATGGTGGATTCCCTTCGCTCGGGACGCCAGCATCGGGTATCGTCGGAACTGGCTTTCCATGCCCTCGAGGTGATGACGGCATTCGAGCGTTCGGCGCAATCGCGTTCTGCGGTTGCAATCCACAGTAGTTGCGGTCGCCCCGACCCAATACCGCGCACAATAAATGAGGGACGTTTCTCATTGAGTGCGCTATAGAGTTGAGAAAATGCGGTCCTTTTGGACTGCGGGCTTGACGAAGGGGCAATGCCTGAGGAAGCATTGCTCACTTGCTGCAGGGAACGGAGGCCTTGCCGCACAGTTTGGAGGATCAGGAGATTCGGCATCCGATGTCTGGAGACGGCGGCGGCTGAAGAAAGGCGTTTGAAGAACGCCGTCAAAGGAGGAGGAACGCATGCGCAAATTGATGATGGCATTGGTCGGCGCCACGGCGCTGGTCGCGGCGAGCGTGACCGGCGCTCTGGCCGAAGGCAAGAAGGCCGAAGTTCTGCATTGGTGGACTTCGGGCGGTGAAGCCGCAGCCGTGAAGGAACTGGCCAAGGCCTTCAACGCTGCTGGCGGCGAATGGGTCGATACCGCAATTGCCGGCTCCGGCTCGACTGCTCGTCCGATCGGCATCAACCGCATCATCGGCGGCAATCCGCCGACGGCCATGCAGTTCAACACCGGCACGCAGATGAACGAACTGGCCCAGCAGGGTCTGCTGCGGCCCCTCGACGATCTTGCCAAGGAGCAGGATTGGAAATCCGTCCTGACACCATCCTTCTATCAGGCCATCCAGTTCCAGGGCCATATCTACGGCGCTCCCATCAACGACCACGGCCAGAACTGGGTCTTCTATTCCAAGGCCGTCTTCACCAAGGCCGGCGTGACGGAAGAGCCGAAGACCTGGGATGAAATGTTTGCCGCGCTCGACAAGATCAAGGCCGCCGGCCTGATCCCGGTCGCTGTCGGCGGCCAGCCCTGGCAGCTGCAGTCGATGTTCAACGCCATCCTGCTCGGCGAGGGCGGCAAGGATCTTTATGCCAAGGTCTGGAAGGATCTCGACACCGATGCCGTCAAGTCCGACAAGTTCAAGCATGTGGCGGAAGTTTTCGCCAAGCTGCGCAACTATCAGGACGCAGGCAGCCCGAACCGAGACTGGAACGTCGCGACCGGCATGCTGATCGACGGCAAGGCCGGTATCCAGTTCATGGGCGACTGGGCCAAGGGTGAATTCATCCATGCCGGTCTCGTCGCCGACAAGGATTTCGGCTGCATTCTCGGACCGGGCGAATCCAACTTCATGATGGGTGGCGACATCTTCGTCTTCCCTGTCCTTAAGGATAAGACGGCCACCGACGCCCAGACCCTGCTCGCAACGGTCATTATGTCGAAGGAGGGCCAGCTCGCCTTCAACTCCAAGAAGGGTTCCGTACCCGTGCGTCTCGACGTCGATACGTCGAAGCTCGACGCCTGCGCCCAGAAGGGCCTGAACGCGCTCAAGGACCCGAGCCGCCAGATCCTGGCGCCCGACGTGCTGACCCCGCAGGACATCGTCCAGACCGAAGGCGATCTCATTGCTCAATACTGGACGACGCCCAGCATGACGGCGGACCAGTTCGCCACGCAGTTTGCGCAGGTCATCGAACAGGCGAAGTAAGCTTCGATCGACATCCATGCGGCGGCAGGCTCGCCTGCCGCCGGCTTCCATGAATGCTGAGGAGGAGCGCGCCCATGAGCAGCCCAGATACAAGCGCCACCGCCGTAAAGGCGGCTGTCGCGCCTGCGAGCGTCAGCCGCAGGAAGATGCATATTTCGCCCTATGTGGCCCTGTTTCCGGCTTTCGCCATCGTGCTTCTCGCCTATGTCGTCACGGTCGTCTGGAACATCTGGATATCGTTCACGGACAGCAAGGTGCTGCCGGTCAACATATTCGTCGGGACCAAGCAGTATGAGCGGCTTTTCTCGACGGCGCGCTGGCTACTGTCGCTGCAGAACGTCGTCGTCTTCGGTATTCTCTTCATCGCCGGCTGTCTGATCCTCGGCTTCCTTCTAGCCGTCGCGCTCGATCAGAAGGTTCGCTTCGAAAATACCTTCCGGACGATCTTCCTCTATCCCTTTGCCATGTCCTTCATCGTGACCGGGCTCGTATGGCAATGGATCATGAATCCGACGCTCGGCCTGCAAAAGGTTGCCGACAGTGTCGGCTTCACCTGGTTCCGCTTCGACTGGATCGTCCAGAGCGATCTCGCGCTTTATGTCATCGTGCTTGCCGGCATCTGGCAATCGTCCGGGCTTGTCATGGCGATCATGCTCGCGGGCCTGCGCGGCGTCGACCGGGAATTATGGAAGGCGACGCGCATCGACGGCATACCGAGCTGGCGGGTCTATCTTCATATCGTCATCCCGATTCTGAGACCGACCATCATCACCGCCAGCGTGCTTCTGGCGATTGCCGTCGTCAGGGTCTACGAATTGGTTCTGGCGACCACCGGCGGCGGTCCGGGGATCTCGACCGAAGTGCCCGGGAAATTCATCATGGATTACCTGTTCGGGCGCGGCAATATTGGCCTTGCAACCGGGGCATCGACCGTCATGTTCGTCACCGTGGTCATTCTGGTGACGCCGTGGCTCTATTATGAATATTTCCGCGAAAAGCCGAGGGGGAACTGATGACGACGCCATCTTCCGTCACTGGTGCTATGCAGGGTCCGACCGGCCGCAAGCCGCAGCATCTGACCCCTGGACGCATCGGCCTTTATCTCTTTCTCGTCCTCGCGGCCCTGTTCTTCCTGCTGCCGCTTTACGTGATGCTCGTCACCTCGTTCAAATCCATGCCGGAGATCCGCCAGGGCAACATCTTCGCCTTTCCGCAAATGTGGACGGCGGATGCCTGGGTGCAGGCATGGAGCACGGCCTGTACCGGGCTTGAATGCGGCGGTATCAGCGTCGGCTTCTGGAACTCGGTGAAGATCCTGATTCCGAGCATGATCCTGTCGATCCTGATCTCGTCGCTCACCGGCTACGCTCTGTCATTCTGGCGGGTCAAAGGGGCAAACGTGCTCTTTGCCATCCTGCTGCTCGGTGCTTTCATCCCCTACCAGGTCTTCATCTACCCGCTGGTCCTGATCTATCGCGACGTCGGCATCTATTCGACGCTGCCCTGCATCATCATCACCCACACGGTCTTCGGCCTGCCGGTGCTGACGCTGCTGTTCCGCAACTATTATTCGAGCCTGCCGATGGAGCTCTTCAAGGCAGCTCGCATCGATGGCGCGGGGCTGTGGCAGATCTTCTTCCGGCTGATGATTCCGATGTCGATCCCGATCCTGGTGGTTGCAGCGATCCTGCAGGTGACCGGCATTTGGAACGACTTCCTCTTCGGCGTGGTTTTCGCCGGCCGGGAAAACTTCCCCATGACCGTGCAGCTCAACAACATCGTCAACTCCACCCAGGGCGAGAAGCTCTACAACGTCAACATGGCGGCGACCATCCTCACCGCTCTGGTTCCGCTGATCGTCTATTTCGGCTCGGGCCGCTGGTTCGTGCGCGGCATCACCGCCGGCGCAGTCAAGGGATAGTTCATGGCCAATGTTTCCATTCGCGAACTTGCAATCGATTTCGGCAGCGTCAGCGTCCTGAAATCGCTCAATCTCGAGATACAATCCGGCGAGTTCATCGTGCTGCTTGGCCCTTCCGGCTGCGGCAAGTCGACCTTGCTCAACGCCATTGCCGGGCTGACCGATATTACCGACGGCCAGATCTGGATCGGTGACAAGAACGTGACCTGGGAAGAGCCGAAGGATCGCGGTATCGGCATGGTGTTCCAGTCCTATGCGCTTTATCCGACGATGACCGTCGAAGGAAATCTCTCCTTCGGGCTGCGCATTGCCGGCATGGCGAAGGGCGAGATCGCCCAGCGTGTCGACCGCGCCGTGCAGATCCTGCAGATCGACCCCTTGCGCAAGCGGCGACCGGGAGAGCTTTCCGGCGGCCAGCGCCAGCGCGTCGCCATCGGCCGTGCGCTCGTGCGTGACGTCGATGTCTTCCTGTTCGACGAGCCGCTCTCCAACCTCGACGCCAAGCTCAGGACCGAGCTGCGCGTCGAGCTGAAGCGCCTGCATAGCGGCCTCGGTTCCACCATGATCTATGTCACGCACGACCAGATCGAGGCGCTGACGCTCGCGGATCGCATCGCCGTCATGAGCGGCGGCGTCATCCAGCAATTCGCCACGCCGAAGGAGATCTATCGCCGCCCGGTCAATCGCTTCGTTGCCGGTTTCGTCGGTTCGCCGTCGATGAATTTCCTGTCCGGGCAGGTGACAAGCAATGGCGGCGTTCCGGCTTTCACCTTACCCGATGGCCGGACGATCGATCTTAACGGCTACGATTTTTCCGGCACACCCGGTGAAGGCCGCAAGGCGACGCTTGGTGTCCGGCCCGAACAAATGCAGTTCCAGCCTGCGGGCGGGCGGGCCGCCAGCCTGCCGGCGACCTTCACCATCGTCGAGCCCATGGGCTCGGACAATCTGATCTGGGGTCAGGTGGGCAGTGAGACGCTGTCGGTCCGCATCGATGCCGATGAGGATGTCACGCTCGACACCGAGCAGCCGGTTTATTTCCAGCCGGCGCTCGCATCATTGTTCGGTGAAGACGGGCAGCGTCTATAAGATGCGGTGCCGCGCGTTGGACGAAACGCGCGGCACAATCTTCATGCCCTGACTTCGAAGACCATGTTGAATGGCGTTTCAGTCGCCTTGCGGAAATGCGAATAGCCTGCATCCATGGCGACCTTGCGCAGTTTCAGCTCGCCAGCCTGCGCGCCCAGGCCCAGCCCGACTTCCTGCGACAGCGAGGCCGGTGTGCAGATCATCGTTGAAGCGCCGTAGTAGACGCGGCCGACGGGGTTGAGATTGTCCTTCAGGCAATCATGCGCGAAGGGCTCGACGATCATCCACGTGCCGTCATCGGCGAGGGTTTCCTTGATGTGTTTGCCGGCGCCGACGGGATCGCCCATGTCGTGCAGGCAATCGAACATCGCCACAAGATCGTAGTCGGCAGCCGGGAAGTCCTTGGCGGTCGCCTGCTCGAAAGTGATGCGGCCCGCAACGCCTGCTTCTTGCGCCGCAGCTTTCGCTCGTTCGATGGACGGGAGATGGTAGTCGAAGCCGAAGAAGGTCGAGTTCGGATAGGCTTCCGCCATCAGGATGGTCGAGGCGCCGTGGCCGCAGCCGACATCGGCGACGATCGCGCCGGCCTCGAGCTTTTCCTGCATGCCGTCGAGCGCCGGTATCCATTCCGCAATGAGATGGCTGTTGTAGCCAGGCCGGAAAAAACGCTCGGTGCCGCGGAACAGGCAGGCGCTGTGCTCATGCCAGCCGAGGCCGCTGCCGGTCTTGAAGGCGTTGACGACCTTCGGTTCGTCGATCCACATGGACTGGACGACATCGAAGGCGCCTGCGAAGAAGGCAGGGCTGTTTTCCTCCGCAAATACCATCGCCTGTTCCGGCGTCAGGTAGAAGCGCTCGGTCTTGTCGTCATAACTGACATAGTCGGCGGCTGCCTGGGCTGACAGCCATTCGCGCACATAGCGCTCTTTCACACCGACTTTGTCGGCCAAATCAGCCGAAGTTCTCGGCGTTCCGTCAGCCATGGCCTTGAACAGGCCCAAATGGTCTCCGAGCGTCACCAGCACGCCGGAGACCGCCGCGCCGAGATCGCCGACCAGGCGCCCGACAAGGGTATCGAGTTTCTGCATATCAGGTTCGCGCATGACATCCTCCCATCAGAATTGATGCAGCGTTCCGTCACGATGTATTCGGATTGGGAAAGATACTCCCAGGCTGGAGGGCAGGCAATTACGCCATCCGGCTGAACACGCCAGGCCCTCGCCTTGAAAGATGGCGCAACCTATTGATGTGATGCGTTATTTTGGAGACCTAAAAGGTACCGGGCGCCTCAGCCGGCGCGCGCCAGTTCCTTTTCCAGAACCGAGAGTAGGCGCGGATCGTCGGCGGTTACGTCGGGCGCAAAGCGGGCTGCAACCTTGCCGTCGCGGCCGATCAGGAATTTCTCGAAATTCCAGACGATGCCGCCGTTTTCGCCGGTGTGCAGGCCGCGTTCGGCCAGGCGGACGCGCATCGGACCGTCGCCGGTCGTCTCGACGCCTGAGGCGATGAGATTGTTATAGAGCGGATGGCGCGCTTCGCCTGTGACGGCGATCTTGGAGAACATCGGGAACTGCACGTCGTAGGTCAGCGTGCAGAAGTCCAGAATCTCTTTGTCGGTACCCGGCTCCTGGCCCTTGAAATCATTGGCCGGGAAGCCGGCGATGACGAGGCCTTCGCCGCGCTTGTCCTCATAGAGCTTTTCCAGCCCTTCGTACTGCACCGTCAGGCCGCATTTGGACGCGACATTGACGACCATGATGACCTTGCCGCGATAGTCGGCAAGCGTCGTATCGCTACCGTCGATCCTCTTTACCGGAATATCGAGCACGTTATCGGTCATATCATTCACTCCAGATGAGATGGAAAACAGGATGCCGATATTTGCCCGGAATTCGGTGGCGTCAAGGTCAGAATGCGCCTCAGGCGGCCTCTTCCATTCGAACCAGATGGCCCTGCGAGACTTCGCGGTAGTGTCGCGCAGGTGGCTGATAGCCGACGGGGCGCACTGGGCTCTTCAACTCGTCGACTGCGAGGTTGCGCCGGATGCCGCGCCGTGACGGATCCGGCACCGGAACTGCCGCCATCAGCTTCTTGGTGTAGGGGTGCTGCGGATTTTCGAACACGGAAGCGCGGGGGCCGATCTCGACGATTTCGCCAAGATACATGACCGCAACGCGATGGCTGACACGCTCCACCACGGCCATGTCGTGCGAGATGAAGAGATAGGAGAGATTGAGACTCTGCTGCAGATCCATCAGCAGATTGCAGACCTGCGCCTTGATCGACACGTCGAGCGCCGAAACGCTTTCGTCGGCAACGATCACCTTCGGATCAAGGGCAAGTGCGCGGGCGATGCAGATGCGCTGGCGCTGACCGCCCGAAAATTCGTGCGGATAACGGCTCATCATATCGGCTTTCAGGCCGACGCGTTCCAGAAGATCGGCCGCCTTTTCCCGCGCTTCGGCACGTGAGCCCAAGCGATGTTCGATGAAGGGCTCGGCGACTGCCGCCCCGATCGTCATGCGCGGATTAAGGCTCGCGAACGGGTCCTGGAAAATCATCTGGATGCTGCGGCGCATCCGGCGCAGATCGGGCGTATTGAGCTTCATCACGTCATAACCGTCGAGGCGAACCTCGCCGGATTTGGGGTTGATGAGGCGCATGATGGAGCGCCCCGTCGTCGACTTCCCACAGCCGGATTCGCCGACCAGCGACAGCGTTTCCCCCTGGGCGAGATCGAAGGAGACATTTTCGACCGCATGGATGGCGCCTGTAGGGCGGGCAAGCAGGCCGCCGCGGAGGTCGAACCGCGTAACGAGGTTTTTCACTTCAAGGACCGGCGTTTTGCCGTGATCGACGGTATCCGCGAGCGCCTTCGGTTCGCTGCGTTCGCCGGTGCTCGCGTCCAAGACCGGGAAGCGCAGCGGCTGCGGCTGGTCCTTCATCGAACCGAGACGCGGCACGGCTGACAGCAGGGCGCGAGTATAGGGATGCTGGCCGCGATGGAAGATATCGTCGGTCTTGCCGGTCTCCACCGCCTCGCCGCGATACATGACGATGGTGCGATCGGAAATTTCAGCGACGACGCCCATGTCGTGGGTGATGAAGAGGACGGACATACCTTCCTCTTCCTGCAGCACCTTGATGAGGTCGAGAATCTGCCCTTGGATGGTCACGTCGAGCGCGGTCGTCGGCTCGTCGGCGATCAGGAGTTTCGGGCGACTAGCAAGCGCCATCGCGATCATCACACGCTGGCGCATGCCGCCGGAAAACTGGTGCGGATATTCGTCGAAGCGCGAGGACGCGTTGGGGATGCGCACCTTCTCGAGCAGACGGATCGTTTCCGCCTTCGCCTCGGCCCTGGAAATGTTGCCGTGGCAGGTGAGCGCCTCGGAAATCTGCCGGCCGATGGTGAAGATCGGATTGAGAGAAGTCATCGGCTCCTGGAAGATCATGGCGACATCCTTGCCGCGCACCTTGCGCATCTCGGCCTCCGGCAATGTCAGCAGATCGCGGCCGTTGAGCCTGACTGCGCCCTCGATGCGGCTGTTGGCCCTTGCAAGCAGCCGCATGATCGAAAGCGACGTCACGCTCTTGCCCGAACCGCTTTCGCCGACGATGGCGACCGTTTCCCCCGGCATGACATCGAAGGAAATGTCCTTCACGACCTCACGCCACTCGCCATCGACGAGAAACGACGTGGTGAGATTGGAGACAGAAAGAACAGGCTGGGAGCCTGGGTTGGTCGTTCGAGCTGCAATGGTCGGCATGAAGTTCCCTTTTATGATTTTACCATTGGTCAGGCTTCAATTGAGGTTACTCACGATAGAGCTGCCATCGTCGCACGGGAAGCCGAGGGTCGGCCTTCGGCCACCCTTTTGGCCTCAAGTGCAGCAATCTTCTCGTCTATCTCGCGGCGGTCGATCATGCCGCTTGGATTCTGGCGCGTCGGCATGGTCTCGGCGACATGGAGATAACGCTCCTGCGCGACCGCATAGAGCCGCTCCAACTCGGCAAGCGGATCGGCGTTGTCGTCGACGCGGATGTTCAGCCAAGCGTAATCCTGATCGCGGTGGATGACGAGTGCGGCCGATTGTTTGCCGCGCTTGTCGCCGCCGGCATATTCGCCAGCGCGCATGGCTTCGAGCAGCCGTTCAGCCAGCGGCTTTCCTTCGGTCTTCTTGAAGGTTGCAAGCGTTTCTGCAATCACCTGCGGTCCGGCGAGCATATTGCCGGCGACCGACACGTTGTCATCGACCAGATGGCCCGCCCAATCGATGCACTTGGCGCCGGTGAAGGCAGCGTTGTTGCCCTTGCCGTCGATCAGATGGAACTGACGCTGCTCGCGGCCCTCGTCACGGGCGCTCAGTGTTTCGAGAATCTCGCCGGGTGCATGGCCTGATGCCAGCATCGCCAGTCCATCGATGCCATAGAGCGGGCTGGCAAAGGCCTGCGTCGCAACCGCGCCGATGCCGCCACGGATATGCGGCACAATGCTGCCGACCGCAAAGAAGCGCGTGGCGACGGCGATGGCGAGATGTCCGGTTTCCGGCTCTCGGGCAACGATCGACCAGGTCATCGGCTCTATCTCCCAACGGCGTAGGCTTGCATCAAACGCGGAGTTGCTGCAGCGCGCAAGAGACCATCCGCGTCACGCCGCGCTGCGGTAAGCCGCCCCACGGTCCATTCCGGCGCGACGGTCAACTGGTGGCCCTTCTTTCGGAGCTTATCCAGCACATCGGCGCTGAAATTCGCCTCTGCTGTCAGGCCGCCCGGTTCGCGGGTGCGCGGATAAAAGGAGCTCGGGAAATGCGTGCTGTGGAACAGCGGCTTGTCGATCGCTTCCTGCAGGTTCAGCCCGTGATGGACATAGCGCAGGAAGAAGGCGAGCTGCCATTGTTCCTGCTGATCGCCGCCGGGCGTGCCGAAGGCGAGGGTCGGGCGCCCCTCATGCAGTGCCATCGTCGGGGTCAGCGTCGTGCGCGGCCGTTTGCCTGGTGCGAGCGAGGAGGGCAGGCCCTGCTGCAGCCAGAACATCTGGGCGCGAGAATTGAGGCAGAAGCCGAGGCCGGGAATGATCGGCGAGGATTGCAGCCAGCCGCCCGATGGCGTCACCGACACCATGTTGCCCTCGCGGTCGATGACATCGATATGCACGGTGTCGCCGCGCTTTTCGGTGAGATGCGACATGGTCGGCTCATAGACCGGGCCGCTCTTGGCCTCCGGCGCTTCGAGCATCTTCATGGTGAGATCGTATTGGCTCTCGAAGCCCGACAGCTTGCCGGGCCGCAAGGCAAGCGACGCCTCTGGCGAAATCAGCCCGCGGCGCTCGTCGGCATAGGCATCCGACAGCAGGGCTTCCAGCGGTACACGCGTGAAATTCGGGTCGCCGTAATAGACCTCGCGGTCGGCAAAGGCGAGCTTCATGGCTTCGGTGACCGTATGGACGAAGTCCGCACCGGCGGGGTCCATGCTGGCGAGATCAAAGCCCTTGAGCAGCGACAGCGTCTGCAGGAAGACAGGACCTTGACCCCAGGGGCCGATCTTGGCGACCGTCCAGCCATGATAGTCATAGGTTCGCGGCTCTTCGATGGTGGCGCGCCAGTTGGCCATGTCCTCGGCGGTCAGCACGCCCTTGTGGCGGGCGCCGCTCGCATCCATGACCTCGGTCTTGCTGACATAGCTGTCGATCGCTTCTGCAACGAAACCGCGGTAATAGGCATCGCGCGCCGCCTCGATTTGGGCTTCGCGGTCGCTCTTGCTTTCGGCTTCCGCGACGACGCGCTTCCAGGTTTCGGCGAGAACCGGGTTCTTGAAGTTGGACCAGGGTTCCGGGGCGGAGCCTCCGGGGAGCCAGGTCTCGTAGGATGTCGGCCATTCCTTGCGATAGAAATCGGCAAGCCCTGCGATGGTGGCGGAAACGCGCGGCAGGACGGGATGGCCCTTTTCGGCATAATGGATCGCCGGTTCCAGCACGTCGCGGACGGTCAGCCGGCCGTAATCGCGCAGCATCAGCATCCAGCCGTCGAAGGCTCCGGGGATGACGGTCGCAAGCAGGCCATCGCCGGGGATCAGCTTCAATCCCTCGCGCGTGTAATGCTCGATCGTTGCGCCTGCCGGCGCCGGTGCCTGGGCGCAGATGACCTCGATCTTGTCCTTCTTCTTCGAATAGAGGATGGCCGGCATGTCGCCGCCCGGCCCACAGAGATGCGGCTCGACGATCTGCAGCACGAAGCCGGTCGCAACGGCGGCGTCGAAGGCATTGCCGCCCTTTTCGAGAATGCTCATGCCGACGGCGGAGGCGATCCAGTGCGTCGAGGTGACGACGCCGAAGGTGCCGAGGATTTCGGGGCGGGTGGTGAATGCGGTCATTGGGGGCATCCTTTTCAGTTTATTCATGCTTCGCGCGGGTCGAGCGCATCGCGCAGACCGTCGCCGAGGAGATTGAAGCCGATTACGACGAGGAAAATGGCGGCACCCGGCCACATGGCCATCCAGGGCGCCTGTTCGAGATAGTTCTTGGCGACATTGAGCATCGAGCCCCAGCTGGGAGCCGGCGGCTGCTGGCCGAGCCCGAGGAAGGAGAGGCTGGCCTCGGCAATGATGGCGGTCGCGATGGTGAGCGTCGCCTGCACGAGGATCGGAGCAAAGACGTTCGGCAGGATATAGCGGGTGATGATGCTGAAGTGGCGCAGACCGATCGAGCGGGCGCCCTCGACATAATCCTCCGTCTTGACCGCCAGCACCTGGCCGCGCGTCAGCCGCACGAAGACTGGCGTTGCCGAAAGCCCGATCGCGATCATCGCGTTGGTGAGGCTCGGGCCGAGGAAGGCGGCAAGCGCAATGGCGGTGATGAGGAACGGCATCGCCAGAAAGGCTTCGGTGATGCGTGAGATGATCTGGTCGATCCAGCCGCCGTAATAGCCGGAGATCAGGCCGAAGGGTACGCCGATCGCGACCGCGATGGCGACCGAGAAGATACCGGCCATCAGCGATGCCCGCGCGCCCCAGATCATGCGGGAAAGAATGTCCCGGCCGAGGTCGTCGGTGCCGAGCCAGTGGGCGGCCGACGGTGCCTTGCGGATTGCCGACCAGCTGGTCGCGACCGGATCAGGGATCGGCAGCAGCGGCGCGAGCGCAGCAAGCACGGTAAAGAACAGAATGATGGCAAGCCCGACCAGTGCCCCCTTGTTGGCCTTCAGCTTTCGCCAGGCCCGATTGGGAGCGCGTTTGGCGGAGGGGGGCGCCGCGGCCGTCTGAACGATCGTGCTCATAGGGCTGCCCTCATGCGCGGATTGAGGAGGACATAGAGAATGTCGGCAATGAGGTTCATGGCGATGAAGCCGATCGCCGTGCAAAGCACCACGCCCTGGACGACGGCGTAATCCCGGTTGAAGACCGCATCGACGATCAGCTTGCCGAAGCCGGGAATGGTGAAGATCTGCTCGGTGAGCACGGCACCGGCGAGGAGTTCGCCGAACAGCAGAGCGCTGACTGTCACGATGGGCAGGACGGCATTGCGGAAGCTGTGCTGCAGCACCACGACTGCTTCCGGCAGGCCCTTGGCACGGGCGGTGCGGATATAGTCGGCGCTGAGCACGCTCAGCATCGAGGAACGGGTATGGCGCATCAACGTTGCAGCCAGCGCATTGCCAAGCACGAATGACGGCATCAGCATCGTCTGGATCGAACGCCAGGGATCTTCGAAGAACGGCTGATATCCCGAGGCCGGCAGCCAATGGAGCTTCACCGAAACCAGCAGGATCAGCATGATGCCGAGCCAGAAGTTCGGCACGGACAGACCGCAGAGGGCGACAATATTGGCGAGAAAGTCGATGAAGCTATTCTTCTTCACTGCCGCCAATATGCCCATGGGAATGCCGATGGCGAAGGCGAAGATCATCGACATGACGGCGAGCTGGATGGTGACCGGCAGCTTTTCGGCGACAAGCGTCAGCACCGGTTGGTTGGTGCGCAGCGAAACGCCGAGATCGCCCTTCGCGACACCCTGCAGCCAGTAGCCATATTGATAGATGACCGGGTCGTTCAGGCGATATTTCTCGCGCAGCAACTCCAGCACCTGCGGGTCGCGCTCCTCGCCTGCCATGGCGAGCACCGGATCGCCAGGCAGAAGCTTCTGTAGCGAGAAGACGAAGATCGAAATGATCAGCAGCGTCGGTATGGCGACGAGCAGCCTCTTTCCGATATAGCTATACATGGGCAGTTCCTTGCCGCGATGTCGAATGTGAAAGCGCCATGCGGGAAGGAGCCCGCACGGCACTCGTAGCTCAGCCGCTCTTCTTTACGCCAACAAGGCGGATCATGCCGTCCGGAGAAGGCACGAAGCCGGAGATTTTCTTGTTGTAGGCCCAGATCCAGGCCTGATGCCCGAGGAAGATGATCGGCAGATCCTGGTTGAGGATGGCCTCGGCCGCATCGTATTTCTGCTTGCGCACGGCATTGTCCTGCGACTGGCGCGCTTCAAGCAGCAGCTTGTCGACCTCCGGATTGCTGTATTTGGAATCGTTGAGGCCGGCGCCCGTCGTCACGAACTGCTGGATGTTGCCGTCTGGATCGGAGCGGCCGGACCAGTCGGATCGGCTGAGCTGGTAGTTGCCGCTCGACTGCGCGTCGAGCAGCGTCGCGAATTCGGTCGTCTTCAGCGTCACGTCGAAGCCCGCTTCTGCGACCATCGACTGGATGATCTGCATCATCTGCATCGAGACAGGATTGTTGGCGACGGCAAGCTCGACCGGGATGCGGTCGAAGCCCGCCTCCTTGATCAGGGCCTTGGCCTTGTCGACATCGCGGGCGGGCACCGGAACATCCTTGTCGAACCAGGGGCTGTTGGGTGCGAATGGCTGGTTGCCGGCAAGCCCGGTACCGTCAAAGACGATCTGCATGGCCGCCTCGCGGTCGATCGCCAGCGAAAAGGCCTGACGCAGGCGCTTGTCCTTGCCCATCGGATTGTCAGCGCGAGCGCCGTTGCCGACATTGGCGTAGACGCCGAGCCAGCCGGTGCCGACAGCATCGGCATAGACGAGATTGGGATCGCCCTTGACCGTGCCGGCATCGGACGCCGCGACACGCTCGATCATGTCGAGATCGCCGGAGCGCAGGTTTGCGAGGCGAACGGTCGTGTCGGGGATAGGCAAGTATGTCACCTTGTCGATGAAGATCTTGTCCTTGTTCCAGTAATCCTGGAATTTTTCGAGCACGATGCGGTCCTGCTGCACGCGCTCGACGAATTTGAACGGGCCGGAGCAGACGGGATGATCGCCGAATTTCGCGCCGGCAGCCTTTGCCGCAGTCGGTGAGACCATCATGCCGGAGCGGTCGGAAAGCTGCGCAAGCAGCGTAACGTCGGGCGCTTTCAAGGTGAAGGTGACTTCGTACTCGCCTGTGGCGTCAACCTTGGCGACGGAGGAAAGTTCGCTCTTGCGACGTGACTCCGGCATGGTCTGATAGCGCTGGATATTGTCGACGACAGCTTGAGCGTTGAATGGCGTCTCATCCTGGAATTTGACACCCTGGCGCAGCTCCATGACGAGCTGCTTGCCGTCCGCAGACCATTTCCAGGATGTGGCAAGCTGCGGCACGAATTGCAGGTCCGGCGTCACGTCGACGAGCTTGTCGCAGAGCGCGGTATAGACGATGCGGCCGACGAAGGTGCGGGATTGTGCGGGATCCAGCGCATCCGCATCGTCCTGCAGGCCGATCTTCAGTTCGACGGCTAGGGACGGTAGCGCGATGAGGGCGCCGGCGGCAAGCGATGCCATGAATTTGGCGATCTTCATTCTGTTCTCCTGTTTATAGTTTTCGTTCTTTGCAGTCTCGACCGGTTTCCTCTCCGGTCGTGATCTGGCGTGGGCGGGACTTTTGGTTAGCCCACTTCCTCAGTCAGCGGTTCCTCAACTTGCCGCGCATCCAGCGAGGTGACGCGGATCAGGCTTTCCTGCAGCATCAGTAAATGTTCGCGCATGGCCTCGGCCGCCTTCATCGGATTGCGCGCCGCGATCGCGTCGATGATCGTCCTATGCTGGGCATAGGACACAGGGCGTGTCTTGTTGATGCTGCGGGCCAATTCGCGAATGGTTTGCCAGGCCTCGTCCTGACGAACGTGGTTGATGACGTCGAAAATGGTCAAGAAGAACTGGTTGCCGGCGCTTTGCGCGATCAGCCGATGCAGCGCGCCGTCCCAAAGCTCACGGCTGTCTGCGTCGTCGCTGGCGGTGATTTTCTTTGCCAGCTCATACATGCGTTCGATGTCGTCGGGCTTGGCGCGCATGGCGGCGAGCTGGGCCAGCTGCGGCTCGATGCGCAGACGGACTTCCATGACCTCCATGAGATCCGTGCCGGCGACAAGCGTGCTGACATGCTGGCTCCAGTCGTCCGGGCGCTGGCCGACATAGGTTCCGGACCCCTGGCGTCGCCAGACGCGGCCTTCCGCTTCCAGCACCTCAAGCGCCCGCCGGATCGCGCGCCGGCTGACACCCAGCGTCTCCGACAGAGCTCGCTCGGTCGGCAGCTTTCCGTCCGCCGGGAGATCGGCCGAATTCAAAAGCCCACGGAGCCTTTCCAGGGCATGAACCGAATTCTCCGGAAGGCTGTTGATTGCCATATCGAGAGGTGAACCAATTTGAAATTGGTCCAATAGAAGTTGAACTCGCTCGCCTCGTCAAGCGCTTTTTTGTGCAACTTCGGCAATGCACAATGTTTGTGCGCGGCGCGAAAAGGCGGCCCGTGAAACCTGGTCGCCTTTCTGGAATGATGAAACAATCAAAGTCGAGTTTCTCAACCCTTGCCGGGCTGTTCAGCGACCGGTGGCGCGTGCCGAAAGCATCGTCTCGGGCATGAAATCGAAATCCTTGTCGAAGGGATAAGTCGGTTTCGTCTTGCGCAGCCGCGGCAGGCGCTCGACGAACTGATCGACGACACCGGGGGACAGCGCCATCAGGTTCGGATTGGCGATCGGCGCCAGCTCCGGCGAGAGGTAACCCGATTTGACGACGATGATCTTCGCCTTCAGCGGATCGAGGCCGAGGCGGGTGAAATCGACGATGTTGTGATAGGGGCGGCGCCTGGCCGACAGGACGAGGTTGATGCCGCCGATGGAGACGACGGCCTGCCTGTCGCTCGCTTCCGTAGTATCCAGCAGATGCCTGACCGTGAAGTTGCCTTTGACTGGCTTGCTGCCTTTGGTGTCGAGCGATGCGCCGACCGATAGATCAAGGGTGGCGCCAAGGCCGGCGGTATAGCAGGCTTCCGTCGCGGTCTTGTCGGCTATGCCGGCGAAAATGACGCCTTCTGCACCCTTGGCAATCAGTTCCGCCAGCACATCGGCGCGATCACCGACGCCGCCGCCCGTCGGATTGTCTCCGGATTCCGCCAGAACCACGGGTGCAGTCGCGCTTGCAACGGATCTTTCGACGCATTCCTCGATCGAGCCGGTCTCGCAGCCGAAAACGAAATCCTCGCGGGCATCCCAGTAGGCTTGCGCCAGTCGTTTCGCCTCGCGTTCGAGCGCGGCGCGATCCGTGCCGGTCATGATGGCGGCAGCAGTTGCGCGAGGCTCGTCGGCCCAGACATAGCCGACCATCAGCGATGCATCCCAGACGCCGTCGATGGCGTCGATGCCGGGCAGCATGTCGTAAAGGCTCTTGGCCGGCTCGTCGACGGTGCTGGTACGTTCGCCGGGCAAGACTACGGGGATCGGTGCCCAGAGCAGGATCGGCTTCACCCCGGTCTTCAGGCTTTCCGTCAGCATCTTGACGGCGCGGCGCATGGTCTCCTCGACATCGATATGCGGCGCCGTGCGATAGGTGGAATACATGTCGAGCGCATCAATGATGCGCTGGGTGACATTGCCATGCAGGTCGTAGCTGGCAGAAACCATGCAGTCGTCGCCGACGATGGCGCGGGCAGCGCTGATCCAGTCGCCTTCGGCATCTTCCATGCCTTCGACATACATGGCGCCGTGCATGGCGAGATAGAGCCCATCGAGCGGCAGCAGCGTCTTCAGGCCTTCCAGAAACTCGGCCTTGAACGCCTCGTAGGTATGGCGGGCGACTGGACCGCCGGCGATCGCTCGCGCATGGATGGTCGGCAGAAATTCGCCGTCATAGTCTTTGAGGAAGGCGAAGTAGGGTGCTGCGGTCATCTCCGCGCCGCGCAGGACGCGAAAATCCTTCTCTTCGTTCAGGACGGGATTGTAGGTGCTGCATTCGATGTGAATGCCTCCGACGGCGATGCGCATGGGAACCTCAATAGGGGTTGGGACCAATCAGAAAATTATGGGCGGCAATGCTGGCAGCGCCTCGTGCCCAGACATCGCTATCGACACGCTGCGTGCGGATCGGCGTCTGGCCGGCATAGCGCGGCAATACGTTCGCCTCGACCGCCTGCCGCATGACGGTGCCGAAGAGGCTATCAAACCGGCCTTCGACATGGGTGATCAGGATCAGGCCGGGATCGTTGAACTGGATGAGATGCGCAATCGCAAGCCCAAGCGCGCTGCCGGCGCGATGCAGGATGCGGATCGCGGCAGCATTGCCGAGTGATGCCTCCGTCTCCAGGTCATCGAGGGATTGGCAGGCGAGACCCTCCGACTTTGCCATTTCCTTGATCGCCTTCAGCGAGGCCACGGTATCGAGGCAGCCGCGCTTGCCGCAGCGGCAGGGCGAGCCATTGGGCTCGATGGTGCAATGAGCGATCTCGCCGGCGCCGCCGTGATTGCCGCGGTAGAGCTTGCCGCCGACGAAATGGGCACAGCCGATACCGTCATCGAAGGAAACGACGCTGAAGTTCTGTACGTCGCGCGCGCTGCCGAACAGCTTTTCGCTGACGGCGACCGCCTTGGCGTCGTTTTCGATAAACGTGTCGATGCCGGTTTTCTGCCTAATGATACCGGCAAGCGGCACGTCCTGCCAGCCGAGCAGCGTGGATTTGACACAGCTCGCCTGCTTTTCATCGACGAAGCCGGAAAGTGCGATGCCGAGGCCGGAAAGCTTTCGTCCGGCATCGTTGCATTCGGCAAGCAATTTCGGCAGCGTGTCGGCGATCATCGCGGCAATGACATCAGGATCACGCGACAGCGGCATCGTCTGGCGAGCGACGATATTGCCGTTGAAATCGCTGAGCACCAGCGGTGCCGGGTCTTCGAGCAGCGAAATTCCACCGAAGAAGGCGCCTTCCGGATGCAAGTCCAGCAGGATCGACGGGCGGCCCTGTCCGTAAATCGTTTCCGTCTCCCGCAAGACGCCGAGGGAAATCAGATCGCGCGCAATCCCGCTCATCGCAGCCTTGCTCAGCCCCATGGACGCTGCCAGAACCGTGCGGCTGGAAGGGCCTGATTGGCTGATGACCCGCAAAAGCTGCTGCTGGGAGGACGTTAGCAATTCGACGTACCACCTGGATTCGTGCTTGTTTTGCGGAGAATAAGTTCAGAAAATAAACAAAGCAACCATATTTGGTTTCGTCGCAGACCTAATTATGCCGCGCCGCAATATATTGGAAGAGCGCACCGATTGCTCGATCTGTTTTGTGAAAGGCGGCAGTCCAGGCGCCGCCCTTGGGTGATTTGGTGAAATATGTTCGCGTTTAAGCAGTTGACATCGACCTGCATCAATATGCAAAGCTTATCATAACGATTCAGCCGGCGCTCGCCCTCCAATCGTCTCGTCCCTAGACTTTGATCCCAGAAGTTAAGCGCTCGACCATGGCCGTTATGGCGGCATGTGCATTTTTCCGATCCCGGGTGCAGCAGTCAGAAAGGAATGCCATGTCCAGCACGGTCGATCATTCGAGACGCCCGTTGGTCATCGTCTCGATCATGCTTGCGACCTTCATGGTCGCCATCGAAGCGACCATCGTCGCGACCGCCATGCCGCGCATCGTCGGCCAGCTCGGCGGCTTCACCTATTATAGCTGGGTCTTTTCCGCCTTTCTGCTGGCGCAATCCACCACCACCGTCATCTATGGCAAGCTTTCCGATATTTTCGGCCGCAAACCCATGCTGATCGGCGGCATCATCATCTTTCTCATCGGCTCGACGCTCGCCGGCTTCGCCTGGTCGATGGCTTCCCTGATCGTTTTCAGGCTGCTGCAGGGCCTCGGCGCCGGCGCTATCCAGCCTGTCACGATGACCGTCGTCGGCGATCTCTACAAGCTCGAAGAGCGAGCCAAAGTGCAAGGCGCGCTTGCCAGCGTCTGGGCGATCTCCGCTGTCATCGGCCCGCTTGCCGGCGGCATCATCGTCGACAATCTTTCCTGGGCCTGGATCTTTTGGATCAATCTGCCGCTTGGCGTCCTTGCCATCGCCGGGTTCATGATCTTTCTGCACGAGTCCATCACGCCGCGCGAGGCGAAGATCGATTATCTCGGCACGATCCTGTTCTCGATATCGATCGTATCGCTGCTCGTCATCCTGACGGAGACCGATGCAGGTTTTGCGGTTCTCTGTCCGCTGGCGATCGTCTTTATCGTTACCGGCATCCTGTTCCTGTGGCAGGAGCGTCGCGCGCCGGAGCCGATCATCTCGATCGCATTATGGAGCAGACGTCTGATCGCGACCAGCAACGCCGCCACCCTGCTTGCCGGCATGGCCCTGATCGGCTTGACGACCGTTCTGCCGATCTATGTTCAGGGTGTCCTTGGTCGTTCGCCGCTTGAGGCCGGCTTTACGCTGACGATGCTGATCGTCGGCTGGCCGCTGGCCGTGATGCTGGCGAGCCGGTTCTTCCGCACCTTCGGCATCCGCAACACCCTGCGCGCCGGCAGTCTCATGTTTCCGTTCGGCTCGCTCTTCCTGCTGTTCCTGACGCCGGAGAGCAGCCCGGTGATCGCCGGCATCGGCTCATTCCTGATGGGCTTTGGCATGGGTCTCATCAGCCTTACGAGCGTCGTGCTGGTGCAGGAAAGCGTCGAATGGTCGATGCGCGGCAGCGCCACGGCCTCGATCATCTTCTCGCGCAGCCTCGGCAACACGCTTGGCGCAACCGCGCTCGGCGCGATCATGAATGTCGGCATCGCGCATTATGGCAGCGGCGAGCTTGCAACGAGGCTGCACGATATCCTCAATCAGCCCACTGGCCTTTCCGATCTCGGCACCGATCCCGCGATCAGAAGCGTCTTCGATGCGGCATTGCACTGGAGCTTCTGGGGTGTCGTCATCGTCGCCCTGACGACCTGCGTGACCATCTGGCTGATCCCGGTCACGCGAGATGCGGGTCGCGGATCGTCGGCGCCCAAGGCGGATGCACAGGAGGCGATGACCCATTAGCGCAAATCCAGTGTAGCCGGGACAGTGCGTGATCTGTCAGAAGCCGTAGTCGCGCGCGAGCCAGGCTTCCAGCAGGTTTCGCGATGCCTTGATTGCGGCGTCCGTATCCTGCGCGACGATGGCGTTGAGGATCGCCTTGTGAAGGGGCAGGGAGCGTTTTTGGCCCTCGGCTATGTCCTCATGGCCGGAAAGTGTGCGATTGGCGTAGATCCCGACGGCGATCAGATCGATCAGCTGCGAATAGATCATGTTGTGGGTGGCAGCGAAGATCGCCGTATGGAAGCGCAGGTCGGCATCGGCATTGCTGTTGACGTCGCCGATGGTGGACGCCATCTCCTCGTAGGCGGAATTGATCGCCGCAATGTCGCTCTCGGTGCGGCGCAGCGCTGCGCGTGCGGTTGCCTCCGGCTCGAGCGCCAGGCGCAGGTCCTTGATCGAACGCATGATCTCCACGGAGGGGCCGGTCTCGTAGTACCAGACCATGACATCCGTATCGAGATGATGCCAGTTGGAGCGCTCCTTGACGCGCGTGCCGACGCGGGTCTTGATCTCGACCAATCCCTTGCCGGCAAGGCACTTCATCGCTTCGCGGATGACCGTGCGGCTGATGCCGAATTGCTCGACCAGGTCCGGCTCGTTCGGCAGTGTCGCGCCGACCGGATAGTCTCCGCCGACGATGCGGCGGCCGAGTTCGTGGACGAAATAGCCGAAGACGCCGCGCCGCGGGATCGTACCGTATTTTCGCACAAAGGCATCGAAAGGCGACTGCGTTACGATCAGTTTCGACTCCGGGGTAGCCCTAGAGGTCATTGCGTCCTGGCCATGTTTCATTATGCGGGGCTCTCGTTCCTTATTGATGCGCCGTTCGTAAGAACAATCATCAGCCTACGTCGATTTGTGAGGCTTCTTGCTGGTATCTCGGCCAGTTTGGGGCTGTTCCATATTGATGTTGTATCGATCCCATTGTTCTTCCCGCGGCATTTTCCAGCGAAAACCCTAGCATGTCTTGCGTATGCATGCCTACTGGCGCCGAATTGATCGATCTGTTCACCAATTTGAACATGCTGCTGCGTTTCGCCTCGGGCCTATTGGGATCGGCAGCGGTGATCAAATTGCGCACCAGCCGCTAAGCGAAACGTGATCGCTTAATCGATTGATGGGACAATTTCGGCTATCGTAAACGTTATCGAACCGGTTAAATGCAGGCGGGATGCGAGGCGGATTCGGAGTTGCTGATCCATGAATGACATGTCCACACCTGGGCAAAGGGAGAAGGTGCGGGAGGCGGGCTCGCGCTCGCTGTTGATCGCATTGCTTGTGGCCGGTGCCTTCTTCATGGAAAATCTGGACGGTACGGTCATCGCGACTGCCTTGCCGCAAATGGCCGTTTCGTTCGGTGCGCGCCCAGTCGACCTCAATATCGGCATGAGTGCCTATCTTCTGACCCTCGGCGTCTTCATTCCAATCAGCGGCTGGATCAGCGATCGTTTCGGCGCGCGTCTTGTCTTCACGACGGCTGTTATCATCTTCACGCTCGCCTCCGTCCTCTGTGGTTTTGCCAATGGCGTCGGCTCCTTCGTTGCCATGCGTATCCTGCAGGGCATTGGTGGGGCGATGATGGTGCCGGTGGGCCGTCTTGTGGTCTTGAACAATACGCCGAAGGACAAGCTGATCTCGGCCATTGCGACGATCACCTGGCCGGCGCTGGTGGCGCCGATCCTTGGGCCGCCGCTCGGCGGCTTCATCACCGACCATGCAAGCTGGCGCTGGATCTTCTTCCTCAACCTTCCGCTCGGCATTCTGGCATTCATCTTCGCGCTCATGCTCATTCCGGAAACGAAAAGCACGGCGCGCCCGCCTTTCGACTGGATCGGCTTCGTCGTCAGCGGCATTGGCCTTGCGAGCCTGATGTATGGGTTGGAACTGATCGGGCGCCCTGATCCTGTCTGGCTGGAAGCCTGGGCCTATGTGATCGTCGGCTTTGTCCTGCTGGCCATCGCCGTCTTTCATTTTCTCCGCACGGAACATCCGCTCATCGATCTCTCGGGGCTGAAGCTGCCGACGTTCGCCATCACCATCTCTGGCGGATCGCTGTTCCGCACCGCCATCGGCGCAGTGCCCTTTCTGCTGCCGCTGATGTTTCAGGTCGGCTTCGGGCTCAGCGCCTTCCATGCCGGCATGCTGACGCTCGCCGTTTTTGCCGGCAATCTGGCGATGAAGCCGGCAACAACGCCCATTCTGCGACGTTTCGGTTTCAAGCCGGTGCTGATCGTCAATGGTCTTCTGAATGCCGTTTTCATCGCTGCCTGTGCGCTGTTTTCGCCCGACACGCCTCTCTGGTTCATCGTGCCGGTGCTGTTCATCGGCGGCATGTGCCGGTCGATGCATTTTACCGCACTCAACACGATCGCTTTTGCCGATATCCCGCCGGGGCAGATGACGGGTGCCAACACGCTGTTCAGCACCGTCTTTCAGCTGACGATGGGCATGGGCATCGCTGTTGGCGCGATCGGCATCCGCATCGGGCAGGCGATCAGCGCGCCGCTCGGAGTAGGGGGCATCGTCGCCATCGAGTTCCGTCTGGCTTTCGTGCTGCTCGGTATCATCGCGCTACTCGCCGTGCTGGATTGCTTGCCGCTTGACCGCAAGGCAGGCGATAACGTGTCGCGCAAGCCGAAGCAGGGCGCGAGGAAGGCGGCGTAGCGATGTCTTTTTCCGATGCGTTCAGTGCGGATATTGGATGAGATTGTAGTGCAGCAATATCGCGGGTATCGCCATCAGGATGATCAGAAGCATTGCCACGCTTGCGGCGCGCACCATCTTCATCCGGCGGGCGCGCTGACCGGTCCAATCATATACTGCCATAATGAGCCCCTCCTTCTCCTTGATTATTAGAAAGGCAAGAAATGGAACGCCAGTCAATATCGGCAATAGCGAGCTAAATAATAAGCATTATCTAATATATTGCAGATGAAGAGTGTTTATTGACCTTAAGAGGGCCATCGAACTTCATCTGCGGGGCCTAAAGATCGTTTTATGATGCCGGCCCACACGATATAACGGACAAGGATTTCGTCCCTGTGTCAGCGGGACGCCGGCTGCTTTGGAAAAGAGGAAAAGGCAATGAGCAAGATGCGTGCCCTGGTTTTGGAGCGTCAGCATGAACTGGCGATCCGTGATATCGATCTGCCGCAGGAGGTCGGGCCGGGTGAGGTGAAGATCAAGATCCATACGGTCGGCGTTTGCGGGTCGGATGTGCACTATTACACCCACGGAAAGATCGGCCCCTTCATCGTCAACGAGCCGATGGTGCTCGGGCACGAGGCGGCAGGGATCGTGGTGGAAGTCGGCACAGGCGTGACGCATCTGAAGGTCGGTGACCGGGTCTGCATGGAGCCCGGCATTCCCGATGCCAATTCCAAGGCCAGCCGTCTCGGCATGTACAATGTCGATCCGGCCGTCACCTTCTGGGCGACGCCACCGATTCATGGCGTGCTGACCCCATTCGTCGTGCATCCGGCCAACTACACCTTCAAGCTGCCCGATAATGTCAGCTTTGCGGAAGGGGCGATGGTCGAGCCCTTTGCCGTCGGCATGCAGGCGGCCACTAAGGCCCGCATCACGCCGGGCGACACTGCTGTCGTGCTTGGTGCCGGCCCGATCGGCATCATGGTTGCGGTTGCAGCCCTTGCCGGTGGTTGCGCGCGGGCGATCGTCGCTGATCTCGCCCAGCCGAAGCTCGATATCGCCGCGCAGTATCAGGGTGTCATTCCGGTCAATATCCGAGAGAAGAACCTCGTCGAGGAAGTCGATCGCCTGACCGATGGCTGGGGTGCGGATGTCGTCTTCGAATGCTCAGGCTCGCCAAAGGCCTGGGAAACGGTCATGGCGCTGCCGCGTCCCGGCGGCGTCATCGTCGCGGTCGGCCTGCCGGTCAATCCGGTCGGCTTCGATGTTTCCACGGCGTCGACCAAGGAGATCCGCATCGAGACGGTCTTCCGCTATGCGCATCAATATGAGCGTTCCATCGCGCTGATTGCTTCCGGCCGCGTCGATCTCAAGCCCTTGATCTCTGAGACCTTCACTTTCGAGGATTCCATCAAGGCCTTCGATCGCGCCGTCGAAGCCAGGCCGACAGACGTCAAATTGCAGATCGTTCTCGAGCAGTAAGCTCCGGTCTTCAGATCGCCTTGCCATGGGTTCGAGATCGTATCCCGTCTCGGCAAGGCGATGTTTTCCCTCAGTTTCACATCCCCCATAGACGGCCCAGCGGAAGCGATGCTAGTAGCCTTAAACAAAGGGAATAGGCTTTAACGCCGTGAAACGGGAAGGACTGCCGTGCCGCACGACGTTGCATTGATCGCATTGATTGCCGCCGGCTTCGTGTTCGCGGCTATTTTCGGCTATCTGGCCGACAGGCTGCATCTGCCGCCGCTGGTCGGCTATCTGGTGGCCGGCGTCATCATAGGCTCGTCCACCCCAGGTTTCGTCGCCGATGTTTCGCTGGCATCGCAGTTGGCGGAGATTGGCGTCATCCTGCTGATGTTCGGCGTGGGCCTGCATTTCTCCGCCGCGGATTTGCTGGCGGTACGCGGCGTCGCCATCCCCGGCGCCATCGGTCAGATAGCGATCGCGACGCTGCTCGGCGTGGGCTTGACCTCGCTATGGGGCTGGAGTGTGGGTGCCGGCGTGGTCTTTGGCCTCAGCCTTGCCGTTGCCAGTACGGTCGTGCTTTTGAAGGCGCTGGAGGAGCGCAATCTCGTGAGTTCGACCAATGGCCGTGTCGCCGTCGGCTGGTTGATCGTCGAGGACCTGGCCATGGTGCTTGCGCTCGTGCTCCTGCCGGCCTTTGCCGGTGTTCTGGGCGGTCATGCGGATGCCGGCGGCCATGCCGCTTCCGGCTCGATCTGGCTGACGATCGGCATGACGCTTCTCAAGGTCGCAGCCTTTGCGGCTGTCGCGATCTTCCTCGGCCCGCGTGTGGTGCCATGGCTCCTGACCTCGGTTGCGCGCACGGGTTCGCGCGAACTGTTCACGCTGTCGGTTCTGGCCATCGCGCTCGGCATCGCCTTTGGTGCGGCAGAAATCTTCGGTGTGTCCTTTGCGCTCGGCGCCTTCTTTGCCGGCCTTGTGATGAGTGAATCCCATCTCAGCCACAGGGCGGCGGCCGACTCGCTACCGCTGCAGAATGCCTTTTCGGTTCTGTTCTTCGTGTCCGTCGGCATGCTCTTCGATCCGACGGTTCTGATCCGCGAACCGTTGATGATTATCGGCGTGCTTGCGCTGATCATGCTTGGCAAGGCGTTGATCGCCTTCGGCGTCGTGCTGCTGCTGCGCTATCCCGCCAGCATCGGCTTTGCGGTTGCGGCGGGACTGGCGCAGATCGGCGAATTCTCCTTTATTCTCGCCGGACTTGGTGTCTCGCTCGGGCTGCTGACGCGGGAAGGACAGGATCTCATCCTTGCCGGCGCGATCCTGTCGATCACGCTCAATCCGCTCGCCTTTTACGCCACCGAGAAGCTGGAGAAATGGGCCTTCGCCCGCTGGCCGTTCCTGGCGAACAAGTACGGCATGGCGAAGCAGGAGGGCTTGCGCCGCGAACTGACCGCCATCAACAAGCAGCGCGAGGAGCGGGATCGCCAGCATCATCTCGAGATCGAGCAGCTCATCGAAACCTTCCCGATGTTTGCCGAGCTTGATGACAACGCGCATGAGGAGCTGCTGCTGCTCTTCCGGCCGCGGTCGGCTTCGCCCGGCGACAGGGTTATCCGCACCGGCGATCGTGGCGACAGCATGTTCTTCATCGCTTCGGGTGCTGTCGAAGTGCAGCTGGAAGACGACGAGATTCCGCTCGGCGCCGGCGCCTTCTTCGGTGAAATGGCGCTGTTGACGGGCGCACGCCGAACCGCGGATGTGGTCGCTGTCGACTTCTGTCAGCTTTTCGTGCTGGAGCGCCGCGACTTCAACCTTTTCATGTCGCGGCATCCGCAACTGCGTGCGGCCGTGAGCCGCATGGCGCGGGAGCGACAGGAGAGCAACGTATCGCGCCAGCGGCGCGACCTCTCGCAGGATGCAAGTTGATCGCAGGTTGATGTCTTATTTGCGCTTCAACCAGCTTTTCGAAACGCGGCAGGCCATGGTGTAGGCGGGGTCGAAGACGTTGCCGACATCATAGCGTACGACCTGGCCGAGCAGGTGGCTGGCTGCGGTCTTGTCGAGACCGTAATCGGAGCCGAGCCAGCGCAGCATTTCGCTGGTGGCATGCTGCAGGGCCTGGTCGAGGGGCCGGGCATTGCCGATGGTGAAGATATCCTCCGCCGTCTCGCCGCGCGGCCAGATGATCGCCCTTTTCTTTTCGACGCTGAGGCGCACCGTCACTTCGAAAGTGGTCTCGATACCGGTACCGACGATCTCGCCATCTCCTTGCACCGCATGGCAATCGCCGAGGAAAAAGAGCGCGCCAGGCGTCGATACCGGAAACCAGATGGTCGTCCCTGGCCCAAGCAGTCGATAATCCATGTTGCCGCCGAATTCGCCGCTGGTGGCGGTCGATATGGCCTGGCCGAGCGATGGCGCGACCCCGAAGCAGCCGATCATCGGCGACAGTGGCAGAACAAGCGCTTCGAGGCCCGCGACGGGTTCGGCAAGTCGTGCCGTCAGGGCTTCTCGATCGATCTGCCAGTACACCTTCTTGCTCGCCGGCAAGTCGCGCACGTCATGCGGGTCGACGACGTTGCTCGCCACCACACTGCGGGTAAAACCGGTGTCGCGTATCGGCACCATGGCGAGAATCTCGACCTTGAGACTGTCGCCCGGCTCTGCTCCCTCGACGAAGATCGGCCCGTTCATCGGGTTCGGCCCCGAGATGCGGTTGATATCGTGCTTGTCATATCCGGCGGCATCAAGGGTTTCGGTGACGACGGTATCGCCATCGGCGACATGCAGGGCCGGCGGCAGTGTGCCGATGACGTTGTGATAGGTGTCGGGAACGAAACGATGAGTCGCCATTGCCTTGTCAGCCTTCCGAGCAAATTGAGTCGTCCGACCTTAAGCTGCTCTTATGCCAACGAAAAGACGGACGACTACGGATAAGCCCAGGCTTGTTCAGTTAGCCGGAAGGCCGCCGAGATAGACCACGCTGCGCGATTGCAGCTTCCCAAGCAGAGCGGCGAGAGCAGGATCTGGAAAACGGCGCTCGAAAGGGGCCGCCCACGCGATGTCGTCAGCGTGAAGATGCATGGGCTCCTGCTTGGCGCCGGCCTTCTCCGTGAAGAAAGACGGATCGTCGAGGCCGGAGACCACTCTTTTCATCAGGCGGGCAAGGGCATCGTGGTCAACGGCGTAGAGATCGATGCCGTTGGCGGAGGCCATTTCCGCCATTGTGACGAGCGGAGCGGCAGCAAATATGTGATAGTGGAGCGCCCGGGAGCGGCGGGCCATCTCTAGCGGCAGGGTTCCATCCGGCTGGATCTGCTTTGCGCCGATCCTGAAGCTCTCCACCCCCCAATCGAACAGGTCTTTCCGGTTGGCGGCAATTCCGGCCGCTGTGGCGGTAAATCCCGCCCAGTAGCGATGGTTGTTGCGAGCGTCGCTTTTGTCGCTTCGCTGTTCATAATAGGCGATGTTGTAGGAGGCGACATCGGCAAGCCAGCCCGAAATCCTGGATCGTTCGTCGGAAGGGATTGCCTCATCGCTGTGGATCTTGAGCCAAGCAACGGCGAAGGAGCCGAGCATCCAGTCCTGCACATAGACGGCCTGGTTCGTGGAGGCGCCGTCAGACAGGGCCTTCGCAAAGGCAAAACTGTCTAGAAAGTGCGCCGCGCAACCGGCAACGGCCGTATCGCCGGTGCTTCTATAGCGGTCGGCCATCTCGATGACAGCGCCGGCTGCTGAGCGCAGATTGCTGGTTGCATCGTCATAGGCCTGCTTGCGCTTGGGATCGATGATCGAATGGGCGGCATCCGTGTAGTAGTCGGACATGGTAAGGGTTGCAGGCAATTGCGGCGGCATGGGGCATGGGAATGCTGCCTGTGCCTTGACGGCAGAAACCGGCTCGTCCCATGGGCTGCGCAAGGCTGCGGCCGCCTGTCCTTGGGTTACAGTCGCGAACATCAGGACTGTTGCGAGAATGATGGGCTTCTTGAAAAGATTTCGGAGGCGAGACATTGGACACCATGCGTGTGAGTGTTCGTCCTATGCATGGAGCACTATTGCGCGATTGATGGCGATTTTGCGTTGCGCGCGACCTTGTTTATACGCCTGCTCGCAGCTGCTGATCGCGGCCGTAGCTAAGCAAAATGATCGCGAAATGCCTGTGGCGTCGTCCCGAATTTCCGCATGAAATTGCGCCGCATGGTTTCTTCCGAACTGAAGCCGCAGCGCATGCGCGCCTGGTACACGCTCAGGCCCTCTTCCAGAAGGCGGCGGGCGGCCTCGATGCGGATTTCCTCCACGGCGCGGGCAGGTGTTCGCCCGGTCGCTTTCAGATAGTGGCGCGAGAAGCTGCGTGCGCTCATATTGGCCTGCTCGGCAAGCGTCGGCAGGGAAAGATCGGAGCGCAGATTGTCCATGATCCAGCCATGCAGACGGTCGAAGCGTTCGCCACCGTCCTGAAGCTTCAGCGCCGCACTGAACTGCGCCTGGCCACCTGGACGCTTGAGGAAGACGACGAGTTCGCGAGCCACGGAAAGCGCCAGCGAACGGCCAAGATCGGCCTCGATCAAGGCGAGCGCGAGATCGATGCCGGCAGTCACGCCGGCGGAACTCCATATCTGCCCGTCCTGGACGAAGATCGGATCAGACTCAAGCTTCACTTGCGGAAAGCGCCTGGCGAATTCTTCGCAACGATTCCAATGGGTCGCTGCCCGCCGTCCGTCCAGAAGACCGGCTTCTGCAAGCAGAAAGGCGCCGCTGCAGACCGAGGCTATCCGTCTGGCATTCGCGGCACGCCGGCGTACCCATTCGATCAGGCCGAGGTTCTCGCAGGCTCTATTGACACCCCAGCCGCCGGCGATGATCAAGGTGTCGAGCGGGGTATCGGTACTGCTGAGTGGGGCGGCCGTGAGTGCGAGACCCGAGCTCGTTTGGGTCTGTGTGCTTTCCGCGACCACGATGGCCTCATAGGGTTTCGGCCGATCGCGCTCATGCGCCGCCTCGTTGGCGCTGGTGAAAACCTGCAGCGGACCGGTAATGTCAAGCAGCTGGGCGTTGTCGAAGGCAAGAATTTCGATGCGGCGCATGATTGGCAAGAAATGACGGTGGTTTGGCAAATATGCCAGATCGTTGTCGCATAGGCTCGGAAAAGTCAATTATCGGAGACATGTCATGACCATTCGCTTCGGCCTGCTTGCCTTTCCAGGCGTCCAGCAACTCGATCTGACCGCACCCTATGAGGTATTCGCCTCGATGGATGATGCGGAGGTGCATCTCGTGTGGAAGGACACGTCGTCCATCGTGTCGGCAACGAAGCTGGTGTTGCAGCCGACGACGGCGTTTGCCGAATGCCCGCCGCTCGATGTGATCTGCGTGCCTGGCGGCGTTGGCGTCAATGTACTGCTGGAGGATGCGGCCGTCTTGAGCTTCATCCGGGAACAGGCGGCCCAAGCCCGCTTCGTGACATCGGTGTGCACCGGTTCTCTCGTCCTCGGAGCCGCCGACCTGCTCAAGGGCAAGAAGGCCACGACCCATTGGAATGCACTTGATTTCCTCGAAAGTTTCGGAGCCGTTGTCACGCCGGGGCGCGTCGTGCGGGATGGCAATCTCTTCACTGCAGGCGGTGTTACTGCCGGCATCGATTTCGGATTGACGATTGTTGCCGCCTTGCGCGGTCGGGAGGAGGCCGAAGCGATCCAATTGTCGCTGGAATACGCGCCAGAACCGCCATTTCATTCCGGCTTACCCGAGACGGCCAGCGCTGAGGTGTTGGCCAGAACCAAGGAACGGCTTGCCGGCTCGAGGATGGCGCGGCAGGCGATCATCGCTCGCCTTGCGGCGGCTGGACATGAGCCTGAATGAACATCGACTTGTCCACCGGCACTGTCACCTCTATGAAACGGAGCACCGATAGGGAAGCGATCATCGGTTGATCGTGTCGAGGCAATGATGGGCAGGCGGATGAATGGAATTCCGGTCTCACGTCGCCTATCATACTTGACACAAATAGCTTTTCTGCGACCGTGGTATCACCATAGCGTCCACGGCCTTGCGGGGAAAAGGCTTATTTGATGAACGAATTCCGATCATTTCGCCGCATATCCTGCTTCGTCATGGCAATGACCGTTCTGATAGGCGCAGGCCTCGGGTCGATATCGCAAGCTGCAGCCGCCGAAGCCTCCGAGATCACACCGCAGACAAAGGCTTCGAGCGAGCAGATCGAGAAGCTGATCGGCACTTTGCGTGACAGCGGCGCCGTGTCCGGAGCCGATCTGTTGCAACGCCGTTCCGGTTTCGAGAAGCTCATGGCATCGGCGCCAGGTCCAGCGCGTGTCCAGATACGGCGTGTCGACGCCAACGGTGTGGATGGTGATCTGATCTGGCCGGCGCGGTTGCATCATCCGATCGGGCGGCGTGCCATTCTCTATTTGCATGGCGGCGGCTTCTATAGCGGCTCGCTTCGCACGCACGCCAACATAGCCGGTTCGCTCGCCAAGGCGGCCTCGGCCGACGTCCTGCTGATCGACTATCGCCTCGCGCCCGAAAATCGCTTTCCCGCGCAAAGAGACGATGCCATTGCGGCTTATCGCTGGCTTCTGACATCGGGATACAAGGCCGGCAACATCATTATCGTCGGCGAGTCGGTTGGCGCAACTCTGGCCATCGAGGTCGTTTTGAACCAGCTTAGGCTGAGTGGTCCGCTTCCCGCCGCCGTGGTCGCGATGAGCCCGATTACCGACTTCGCCGCAACGGGCGCTTCCCTGGCCGCCAACGTCGCAAGCGATCCTTTCATGAACAAGGCCGAGTTGACCCTCATCCACGATGCGTTCGCGCGTGACCGTCCTCTCGCCGATCCCGACATATCGCCGCTCTATGGCAATGTCTCCGGGTTTCCTCCGTTGTTGATCCAGGTCGGCGCTCGCGAAGCACTGCTTGATGACAGCACGCGGTTCGCAGACAAGGTACGCCAGGCGGGCGGCAATGTGAGTATGGAAGTCTGGCCTGGAATGATCCATCAATGGCAGATTTTCCCGTTCTGGCTCGACGATGCGAGGAAATCGAACGAACGCGTTGCGCAGTTCGCGATCGCGCATTTTGTCGATAAGCCCATGCAATAGCTCGCACAACTGGTCGAGCTCAATCTGATTGCGAAAATGTCTGCTCTTCTGCGGTGCCTCATCAAGCGTGCTCGGCGGATTGGGCTATAGCGCCTAATTATTTATCGCAATAAATAATCGCGGATCAAATTTTTATATGGACAAGGCAGGGGAAAGCCATTATGCATATCAATGTCGCGATAATAAATCGCACGATAAATTTAAGTGGAGATTGAAATGAGCCAGTCGATCCCTCAAGCTACTCGTCGGGGCGTTATGACAGCCGGGCTTGGCCTTGTCGCCGCTGCAGCTGCCAGCCCCTTCGCTCAACCTGCACAAGCCTCTACAAAGCAATCAACTTCGAAAGGTAAGGACACAATGAGCAGCAGCACAATCACCACCAAGGACGGTACTGAGATCTTCTACAAGGATTGGGGAACGGGCCAGCCAGTCGTCTTCCATCACGGATGGCCCCTGAGCTCCGACGATTGGGACGCCCAGATGCTATTCTTCCTTCACCAGGGCTACCGCGTCATCGCCCATGACCGTCGCGGCCATGGCCGCTCCAGCCAGACGGCAACCGGCAACGAGATGGATACCTATGCCGCTGATGTGGCGGCTCTTGCCGAGCATCTCGATCTCAAGGGCGCCATCCATGTCGGCCATTCGACAGGCGGCGGTGAAGTTGCGCGCTATGTCGCCCAGTATGGCGGCCATGGCCGTGTTTCCAAGGCCGTGCTGATCGGCGCCGTACCGCCGATCATGGTCAAGTCCGACAAGAACCCCGGCGGCCTGCCGCTGGAAGTTTTTGATGGCTTCCGTGCGGCACTTGCGGCCAACCGTGCTCAGTTCTTCCGCGATATTCCGGCGGGACCGTTCTACGGTTTTAATCGTCCCGGCGCCGCTGTTTCGCAGGGCGTTATCGATAATTGGTGGCGCCAGGGCATGATGGGCGGCACCAAGGCCCATTACGATTGCATCAAGGCCTTTTCGGAAACAGACTTCACCGAAGACCTGAAGAAGATCGAAGTCCCGACTCTCGTCATGCATGGCGACGACGATCAGATCGTTCCGATCGCCGACTCCGCCGAGCTTTCCATCAAGCTCCTGAAGAACGGCACACTGAAGGTCTACAAGGGCCTTCCGCACGGCATGGCGACTACGCATGCGGACGTTATCAACGCCGACCTGCTGGCCTTCTTCAAGTCCTGATGATCTTAGGGCGGTTCGGCTTTTCACGAAACCTCCGGACCGCTCTATCTCCTTGTGTTTACGAAATCCCAGGGCGAGCGCCCGCCAAAAAGGCGGGCGCTTCACAGCCTGCCGGGTGCTGGTGACAGCCCTTGCTGCTTCAGCTGTCGAGTTTCAACGACAGTTGAACGGCGCGCGGCAAGGGCGGTAGCGGCCGGCTGATTTCAACGCGGCGCGTCCATGTGGCGCGCCGTTCCTGCTCGCGCTCCCGAAGGGCCTTCGAGACAGCGACAAAGGTCATTGCACGTTCGATGACTTGTTCTGCCTTGGTCATGGAAATCTCCATTTGTTCACTTTATGTTCTCATGTAAAGTTCCAAAAGTCAAGTAAGACCGCGTTCGGTGCCTGAGCCGCCGATAGGCATGGCGGCTTTCCAATGAAAACGCTAACCAGCGAGCCTAATTCCCTTGTAATTTAAGGGTGATTTTCGGCCGAGCTGATCAATCAGAAAATGTAGCCTTGCCTTTGCCCTATTTCATACCTATGTTCTTATGGTCGATCTTGCTTGATGATCTTTGTTTGCCCGGAAGCGTGGCGCGAATTTTCTTTCAATTTCGGTTTGTAATACTGCCGAAAACGGTTTTCGGCGGAACGAAATCCTATGTCTAATTGAAAGGAATCCGCTATGAGTTCAGGAACCGTAAAGTGGTTCAACAGCGCCAAGGGCTTCGGCTTCATTCAGCCTGAAGATGGCGCAACAGATGTGTTCGTTCACATTTCCGCCGTTGAGCGCGCGGGTATGAATGCTCTCGCAGAGGGTCAGAAGGTTAGCTATGAGCTGGTGCGTGATCGCAAGACCGGCAAAAGCTCCGCTGATAATCTGAGAGCAATCTAATTGTCACTCATCTTGCTGACCACGGATGTACTGGCAGCAATGATTTGATTGACGGAGAAGGTCGGGTTTATGGCCCGGCCTTTTGTATTTCTGCGACCCATCTGCAAGGGGATGCGATGAGCAGAATGAAATATTCAGTTGGAGACATCGTCGCCCTGAAGGCCGATCTCAACCGGCTGAAAGCGGCTCCGAGACTATGTCGGATCATAAACACACTGCCCTCCGACTCAGACGAGATCCATTATCAGGTGCGCTTTTTGGACGAGAGTTTCGAGCGACGTATCTCGTCGACCGAAATCGAGAAGTTGAGCACGGATCCAACTGCCGATGATCAAGGATCAACTCCTCGCAAACAGGAGCCATGGCTCAAACCTCTCGCGATAGGTGGAAAAGGCAAGCATTCCGTCAAGACATAAAGCGTCACAGAGCACACTATGGAAAGGGTATGTTTTGCAGGTTTTTGTAAGAGATAATGATATTGATCAAGCCTTGCGCGTGCTCAAGAAGAAGATGATCCGAGATGGTGTATTCCGCGAGATAAAGATACGCTCGGCCTACTTAAAGCCATCCGAGCGTCGCGCTTTAGAAAAGGCGCAAGCCATTCGACGGCAGCGCAAGCTGCTGCGGAAAAAGCTGCAAAGAGATGGCTTGCTGCCTAAAAGTAATCGCAGCAGGAGCGCAAGTCGTTAGCATCTAGACATTTGTCCTCGTTCGGTATTTCGCAGAAAGGAGCGATCATGTCAGCTACCAAGGAACAGTTCTTCAGGAAGACCGCAGCTCTCAGTAATGATAAAGCCACAATTACCGACAACGCAGCAAAGACCATTGTCGCGGCAGAGAACTCAGCGCGTGAAAAGAAAACAGAGGCTTTACGAGCTCTTCGCCTGCAACAACAAGCAATGGCCGAACCGAAGGCAGAAAAGTCAATAAAAGCACGGAAAAAACCTATACGGCGTGGTAAAGCGTGAGCTCGCTGTTGTTTATCCACCACGATGAATGATACGCAGACAATTCGGCTGCGGAAGCCGACAGTGATAGTTTAAAATCCCAATCGCTCTCGTCGCTCGACGTCTTTGGCGTTGAGAATGGCGCAATAAGCTTTCGCCTCCTTCTCAGTCAGAATACTCAAAATCCAATGTGCGGGCTGAGCGGCTCTTCTTGTGAAAATATCATACACAGTCCATGTGCAGTCACGCTCCTGGCCAACCGCGTATCTGAGCGTAACCTTCGACATGTGCCACCCATGAAGGATGGTGGCGGAACGATTTCCGTGTCACATCGATCAGTTTCAGTCTATCAGTTATCCGATGTCCCGAGAAGGTGAATTCATGATTACGCTTCCGCTGCTCGAAAACATATTTTCTCAAGGCGACAGAAATGGTGACAATGGGAAATAATTTTTCCAAACACTTGAATTCTTCGGAACAATGGACTACATTTTCCGAAATGGCATTGTTGGTGAGCGCCAAGTAAATTTGGAGGCTCGCAGTGTCTTAGTCGCTTTCGTCTTCTGACCACGGATGTACTGGCATTGGTGCGGAGGCGATGTCGGGAAGGTCGGCGCGATTTCGCTCCGGCCTTTTTTGTTGCCGGCAGCTCAGGGAGGCAACATGAGTGCATATAAGCTCAATCGGCAAAATAAGCCTTTGTCCAAGGCCGAGAAGGCAGCGATTGTCACGAATGAATCTGCGTGGGCCATTATTCACAACGAAGAGGCTGCGCGGGAAAGCAAGACTGAGCGGCTCCGCAAGGAAAGACTGGCCAGGGAAGGATCCGAGCCATTGGCCGAGAAGCCAAAGAGCAAGCCGAGGCCCAGAAGTAGAGGCTGACTGGTCGTCGAAGTCCAATCCGACACATATCCGTCATGCGGGCGGACCTGATCTCAACGAACGTCAAGTCAGCGCCCGGTCATGATTGACAACGAGCAACGGGCTTCCGTTTTCAGCATCATTGACGATGCAGATTGATCTCGCTCGTCACGACCGATTTGCCTGAGCTTAGATCCTTATCGATGGTCCGTAGCGTCAGCTGGCTGTTGCCTTGCCTGCGGATGGTCATATTGGCATCGCGATCGCCATTGACGAGGCGTGCCCAGCGCACCGCCAGATTGATGACATTGCCCTGCCTGCTACCCGATAGCTGTGACGTCGCACCGGATGGGCCGGTATAGGTGCCGAAATATCGGTTTCCGCGCGTCGTGAGCTGGGCCGAGATCGCGCGACTGATGATGAGAAGGCCGCGGCAATTTCCCCTCATCGCAATCGAGGAGCCAGGTGCGCTGATGCTGAATTTGCAGGAAACATTGATCGGCGAGTCGCCGATCTTCCGAAGTACCTTGCCGGTTCCTGTCCAGCTGCCGTTCAGCGGCTTCAGAAATCCGCTTTCATCGGCGGCGGCAGGTGTTGCCAGGCAAATCGTGGCAAGGAAGGCGAGAAGGCACGCTTGATGACGCATCATATCAATCCCTTCATCAGACTGGCTAGGAACGTCGCAGACACATGCGCGGTTCCCAGGCAGTCAGAGCCAGTTGATGCGCTTCAGAATATAGAGGGTGACGATGGAGGTGACGGCGACCAATATGACGATGATGACGAAGGCCCAGGTGTCGTTGACGCCTGGAATGCCGCCGACATTCATGCCGAACAGACCGGCGACGACACTTGGTGGCAGCAACAATGCGGCAAGCGCTGCAAGCCTGTTGGAGTTGCGCGCAATGCGTTCGCTGATGACGGTCGAAAGGTCATCGTGCAGGATGCCCGTCCGGTCGCGGATCGCATCGAGATATTCGATGCAGCGCATCAGCTTGTCGATGACCTCACGCATGCGAAGCTTGTCGCGTTCGGCAAGCCAGGGAGCGTCGTCATGTTCGATGCGGTTAAGGGCATCGCGCTGAGGTGAGAGATAGCGTCTTAGCTGCACGGCGCGTCTGCGAAGCAGCTTCAGGCGTTCGCGGACCTCGGCAGCCTCGCCGTGGAAAATCAGTTCATCCAGCTCGTCAACTTCCTCATCCATCTGATCAAGAACGGGCTCCAGGTCCCTCACGAGCTTGTCGCTGACGAGCGCCAGCAGCTCGCCGGTGCGCTTCGGCCCCTTGCCCTTTTCTAACGCTTGGCGAATGTCGCGAAGGGCGGTGATGTAGTGGCCGCTGTCGCGAAGCGTCACGACGCGATTCTCATCCACCCAGGCATGCAGGGGCACGAGATCCAGATCCTCGGCCGCCTCTTCGGCGTCGTCGGGTGGGGCTGCGCAGACGCCGCGAAGAATGATCAGCAAGCCATCATCGACCGGCTCGACGCGCGGACGCGATTCATCCTCGAGGAGCGCATCGGCGACAAGCGGATCGAAGCCGCCATTGTGCGCTACCCACGCCGCCGCGGCGTTATGATCGCGCTCGAGGTGAACCCAGAGAATTCCGTCTGTCGGCTTCCAGCTCTGCAGGCCGGCCGCGCCGATCTCGCGACAGCTGCCATTGCCGTCGAGAAGGACGGCGAAACGTATGCCGGGCTCGGCGCCGTAGCTCAAGTGAACCTTCCGGCTCTCGATCTCCATCCGCTCCCATCCTCCCCCGGGTGTAAAAGGAAAGCGAAATCATGCAGCTATTTTCAATAGTTCTAGCACTGAGAGCGTTAAGGTGAAACCGGAGTTTAGGGCGAATGATCGGCTATGATGCCGGACCGCTCATTCTGCTGCCGCCGTGAGATAACCGTCGATGATCGTACGGATCTCGGCCCGGCAGGAGCCGCAATTGGTTCCGGCATTAAGCTCCTTGCCGACGGCTTCGACACTGTGACAGCCGCCGCGAATGGCCGCGACGATCTGATTGACGCCGACGCTGAAGCAGGAGCAGACCGTCGCACCGGCGTCGATCGCATCGGCTCCCGGTCTGCCTGCGACCAGCGCAAATCGTTTCCTGAGATCGCCGTGCGATGCCGTAAGCTGCGCGATCGCCCAATTTCTGGCGACTGCGACGGGCTGGCGGGCGACGAATAGGGCTGCAAGCAGCTGTTCGCCATCGAAGAAGGCAAGGCGCAGGTCTCCGGAGGCCTCATCGGCATAGCCGAGCGGTTCAAGGTCAACTGGTATATCGAATGTCGCGCGGCACCAGCCGATCCAGTCGTCCGGCGCCAGATCGAACGCAAGCTCTGTCCGCCAGCCGCCATCGGCCTTGGCGAGCGCCCAATAGGCGCTGTCGAGATCGCGCGGCTTTGCTGCGGAAATTGCGAAGCAATAATGCGAGGCCTGGAAGCGGTGCGCACGGACCGCGACATTCTTCGAAGCCGGCTGGCCGGAAACGGGGTCCGTGAGCGGAGCGACTACGGCATCGACGCGGGCTTTGGCAGCAAAACTGTCATTCCAGTGCATGGGCACGAACAGGCTGCCGCGCGCCTGCCGCTCCGTCACCAAAGCGCGGACGATCACCTTGCCGTGCGGGCTCTCGATCTCGACCAGGCCGGCATCCGCGACACCGATCTCGATCGCGTCACGCGGATGGATTTCGGCGAAGGGCTCGGCGATGTGGCCCGATAGGCGGGCACTCTTGCCAGTCCGTGTCATCGTATGCCAGTGATCGCGAACGCGCCCGGTATTGAGTGTCAGGGGAAAGCGGCTATCGGTTCGATCGGTTGCCGGCGGCTCTATGGCGACGAAGCGTGCCTTGCGATCGGGATGATAAAATCCGCCATCTGCGAAGAAGCGTGTGACCTTCGGCGTCGCTCCGGCGGGCTGTGGCCACTGGAAAGGCTGAAGGGCATCATAGTCTTCCATCGCGATCGCGTCATAAGCGCCGATGTCGAAATCGCGGCTGCCCTCGTTTTCGAAGCCGGAAAGGCCTGCGTGCTCGGCGAAGATCTGCGCATTCGTCCGAAAGGAGAAGGCTTGGGAAAATCCCATGCGGCGGCCGACTTCGGCCATTTGCCACCAGTCGGGTCTGGCTTCGCCTGGAGCTGCGAGAAACTGCCGCTGCCTCGAAATCCGCCGTTCGGAATTGGTGACGGTGCCGTCCTTTTCGCCCCAGCCGAGCGAAGGCAGCAGCACATGCGCATGCCGCGTCGTGTCCGTCTCGCGCAACACGTCGGAGACGACGACGAAGGGGCAGGCCTTGATGGCCGCCTCGACGGCATCGGCGTCCGGCATCGAGACGACCGGATTGGTCGCCATGATCCACAATGCCTTGATACGGCCATCGGCGACGGCGCGAAACATGTCGACCGCCTTCAATCCTGGCTTTCCGGCAATCCCTGACGACTGCCAGAAGCGCTGCACCCGATCGCGATCCCCGGCATTCTCGATCGCCATGTGAGCGGCGAGCATGTTGGCGAGACCGCCGACCTCGCGGCCGCCCATGGCGTTCGGCTGGCCGGTCAGCGAGAACGGTCCCATGCCGGGCCGGCCGATGCGGCCGGTCGCGAGGTGGCAATTGATGATGGCGTTGACCTTGTCGGTGCCGGATGAGGATTGGTTGACGCCCTGGCTGTAGCAGGTGACGACCTTCTCGGTTTGGGCAAACAGCCGGTAGAATTCGCGAAGCTGCATGGCGGGCAGGCCGGTCAGCTCAAGCGCCCGATTGAACGACACGGAGCTGGCGGCGGCGAAAGCCTCGGCAAAGCCGCCGGTGTGCTCGGCAATGTAATTCTGGTCGATCGTGTTGCTTGTGATCAGATGCTCGAAGAGACCCAGGAAAAGCGCAACGTCGCCATCCGGCCGGATCGCCAGATGCAGATCGGCGATATCGCAGGTCATGGTCCGGCGCGGGTCGATGACGACGATCTTCATCGCCGGTCGTGCCGCCTTTGCCGCCGCCAGCCGTTGATAGATAACGGGATGGCACCAGGCGAGATTGGAGCCGGTAAGGATGACGAGATCAGCGAGCTCGATATCCTCGTAAGTACCGGGCACCGTGTCCGAGCCGAAGGCGCGGCGATGGCCGGCAACCGAGGACGACATGCAGAGCCGCGAGTTCGTATCGATATTGCCCGAGCCGATGAAGCCCTTCATCAGCTTGTTGGCGACATAATAATCCTCCGTCAGCAGCTGACCGGAAACATAGAAGGCAACGGCGTCAGGGCCGTGCTCGGCAATCGTCTCGCCGAAGCGGTTCGCAACAAGGTCGAGCGCCTCGTCCCAACTCGCTCTTTCACCTTGGATTTCCGGATAGAGCAGACGGCCGTCGAGATCGATCGTTTCGGCAAGCGCCGAGCCCTTCGAGCAGAGGCGCCCGAAGTTGGAAGGGTGGTCAGGATCGCCTTTGACGGAGACCTTGCCGCTGTCGTCGACCCTGGCAATGACGCCGCAGCCGACGCCGCAATAGGGGCAGGTGGTTTTGGTTTCAACGGACATGGATTGTGTCCGTGAAGCTCAGAAGATGTGGCGAAATACCCCCCTCTGTCAGCTTTGCTGACATCTCCCCTACAAGGGGGGAGATTGGTTGGAGCAAGAGGCTGCCTTCATCGAACCAAAACGAAGAATTCGGCGATAGTGGCGCCATATGATCTCCCCCCGTGTGGGGGAGATGTCCCGAAGGGACAGAGGGGGGTATTTTCCCGCGCACTGTCATCCTCACTCCGCCGCCATCATCTGACTTTCGAGCGCGATGAAGAGCGCCCCGTCCTCGTTGCGGACGGGAATGGTCCGCACTTCACCCTGGTCGGCGCCAAGCGCCTTGCCGGTTTCGAGCGAAATCACCCAGTTGTGCAGCGGGCAGGTCACCGATGCACCATGAACGATCCCTTGGCTGAGGGGGCCGCCCTTGTGCGGGCAATGATCCTCGATGGCAAAGACCTCGTTTTCCGCGGTGCGGAAGACCGCAATCTTGCCCTGTGGGGTTTTCACGCAGCGCGCGCCGCGTAGAGGAATGTCCGAGATATCGCCGATTGCATGCCAGGTTTCCTTTGGCCAGGTTGTCATGTTCATTTCCTCACTCGGCGGCCTGCGGGAAGCCGACTGTCGCCATCGGCTTGAATTCATGCTTGTCCTTGCCGGAGACGCGCTCCGACCAGGGATCGACCTGCGCGAATTTCTGGCTGAAGACGAAGCGGTCGTAGTAGGCCTTGCGCTTCTCGTGATCCTGCATGATCTGGCGGCGGACCTCGTCGAGACCGATGCGCTTGGCCCATTTGTAGATGCGTTCGAGATAGCGGCCCTGCTCGCGATACATCTGCGTCAGCGCGACGATATGCTCCAGCGCTTCATCCTCGGTCTTGACGAGGCCCAGGATCTCCGTGCCCTTGATGTCGAGGCCGGCGGCACCGGCAAAATGGATCTCGAAGCCGCTATCGACGCAGATGACGCCGATATCTTTGCAGGTCGCTTCGGCGCAGTTTCGCGGACAGCCGGAGACGGCCATCTTGAGCTTGGCCGGCGTCCAGGAGCCCCACATGAATTTCTCGATGCGGATGCCGAGGCCGGTCGAATCCTGCGTGCCGAAGCGGCACCAGTCGGAGCCGACACAGGTCTTCACCGTGCGCAGGCCCTTGGCATAGGCTTGCCCCGAGATGAAGCCGGCCTTGCCGAGATCAGCCCAGACGGCGGGCAGATCCTCCTTGTGAATGCCAAGCAGATCGATGCGCTGGCCACCGGTCACCTTCACCATCGGGATCTCGAACTTGTCGACGACATCGGCGATGGCGCGCAGCTCGTTCGAACTGGTAACGCCGCCCCACATGCGCGGCACCACGGAATAGGTGCCGTCCTTCTGGATATTGGCATGCACGCGTTCATTGATGAACCGAGACTGGTAGTCGTCGGCATATTCGTCCGGCCAGTCACAGACGAGGTAATAGTTCAGGGCCGGGCGGCATTTCGCGCAGCCGCAGGAAGTCTTCCATTCAAGCTCCTGCATAACGGCAGGAATGGTCTTCAACCCTTTGGCTTTTATCAATCTTCTGACATCGTCGTGGCCAAGCTCGGTGCAAGTGCACATCGGCTGGACGGCTTTCGGATTGTAGGCATCGCCAAGGGTGATTGACATCAGCTGTTCGACGAGGCCCGTACAGGAGCCGCAGGAGGCCGACGCCTTCGTGTGGGCGCGCACGTCGTCGAGCGATGTCAGGCCCTTGGCCGTAATGGTTGAGGTGATCTTGCCCTTGCAGACGCCGTTGCAGCCACAGATTTCCGCATCATCCGGCAAGGCTGCAACGGCCGCCATAGGGTCCAGTGGCGACCCTCCCTGATAGGCCTGGCCGAAAATCAGGGTTTCGCGCATCTGCGAGATATCGGTCGCCTTCTTCTTCAGATCGTTGAACCAGGCGCCGTCGGCCGTCTCGCCGTAAAGCACGGTGCCGATGATCCTGTTGTCCTTCAGCACGAGGCGCTTGTAGACCCCGGCTGTCGCGTCGCGCAGGACAATCTCCTCGCGGTCGTCGCCATCGGCGAAGTCGCCGAGCGAAAACAGGTCGATGCCGGTGACCTTCAGCTTCGTCGGCGTGTCCGAGTGTACGAAGGCGGCACCGGCTTCTCCTGCCAGATGTGAGGCGGCCACACGTGCCATTTCGTAGAGGGGTGCGACGAGGCCATAGACAATGCCGCCGACCTCGGCGCATTCGCCGAGCGCCATGATGGAGCCATCCGAGGTCTGCATGCCGTCATCGACGACGATGCCGCGGTTGACGGCAATGCCTGCCTCCTTGGCAAGGCCGATATTGGGGCGAATGCCGACGGCCATGACGACGAGCGTGGCCGGGATCACGCGTCCATCGTCAAGTTCGATCCCCTCGACCTTGCCGTCGCCGATGATCGCCTTGGTGTTGGCCTTGGTGATGACCTTGATGCCGCGCGCCTCGACGGCCTTTTGCAGCAGATAGCCGGCGGCCGGATCGAGCTGGCGTTCCATCAGCGTGGGCTGCACATGGAGAACGGTGACATCCATTCCGCGCAGGCTAAGGCCGGCTGCCGCTTCGAGACCAAGCAGGCCGCCGCCGATGACAACGGCCTTCTCGCGCGATTGCGCGGCAAGCAGCATCGCCTGTACGTCGTCGAGGTCGCGATAGGTGATGACCCCGCGCAATTCCTTGCCCGGAACCGGAATGATGAAGGGGACTGAGCCGGTCGCGATGACAAGCTTGTCGTAGCTCTCGGTCACGCCGTGATCGGAGGTGACCGTCTTTGCCACCCGGTCGATGGCGACGATCTTGTGCCCCTTGTAGAGCGTGATGCCGTGCTTGATGTACCAGCCGTCGCCGTGGATGATGATCTGCTCGAAGTCCTTTTCGCCCGAGAGGACCGGCGACAGCATGATGCGATCGTAATTGACGCGCGGTTCGGCGTTGAAAATCGTGACCTGATAGAGATCCGGCGCCTTTTCCAGAAGGTGCTCCAGCATGCGCCCCGGGGCCATGCCATTACCGATGATGACGAGTTTCTGGGTCATGGTGTCACTCCGCGGCTTCGACAAAGCGGTGGCGTTCGTAGAGGAACTTCAGCACGGCCTCGCGGCATTTGAGGTAGGTTCTGTCGGACGCAAGCTCGATGCGGTTGCGCGGCCGCGCGATCGGCACTTCGAGGATATCGCCGATATGGGCGGCAGGCCCGTTGGTCATCATGACGATGCGGTCGGAGAGCAGCACGGCCTCGTCGACATCATGGGTGATCATCACCATCGTGCTGCCGAGGCGAGCGTGGATTTCCATCACCGCATCCTGCAGATGGGCGCGGGTGAGCGCGTCCAGCGCGCCGAAAGGTTCATCGAGCAGCAGGATCTTCGGCTGCATGGCAAGCGCCCGGGCAATGCCGACGCGCTGCTTCATGCCGCCGGAGATTTCCGAAGGTCGCTTATCCTTGGCATGCGCCATCTGCACGAGATCGAGATTGCGCATGACCCAATCATGACGCTCGGCCTTGGTCTTCGTGCCGCGAAACACCTTCGAGACTGCGAGATTGACATTCTCGTAGACGCTGAGCCATGGCAGCAGGCTGTGGTTCTGGAAAACGACGGCCCGATCCGGACCCGGCGCATTGACCTCGCGATTTTCGAGCAGGACTGCCCCGGCAGAGACTGGCGTCAGACCGGCAATGAGGTTCAGCAGGGTCGACTTGCCACAGCCGGAGTGACCGATGATCGAGACGAATTCGCCCTTGTCGATGACGAGTTCGATGCCCTTCAGGACTTCGGCCCGCTGGCCGCCGCGATCGAAATATTTGTCGATGTGATCGAGCTTCAGATAGGCGCTCATCAGGGTCTCCTCAATTGCCGGTCATGCCGCGGGTGACGATGGCGCCGAGCCCCGCGACCAGACGGTCGAGGACGAAGCCGGTGATGCCGATATAGGCCAGCGCCACGATGATGTCGGGCAGGCGCGACGAGTTCCACGCGTCCCAGATGAAAAAGCCGATGCCGACGCCGCCGGTCAGCATTTCGGCGGCGACGATCGCAAGCCAGGAAAGCCCGGCGCCGATGCGCAGTCCGGTGAAGATGTAGGGAGCGGCGGCCGGCACCATGATGCGGAAGAAGAATTCGATCTGGTTCAGCCGCAGCACCTTGGCGACGTTGCGATAATCCTGCGGAATATTGCGAACACCGACCGCCGTGTTGATGATGACGGGCCAGATCGAAGTGATAAAGATCACGAAGATCGCCGAAGGGTTGGAATTCTGGAAGGCCGCGAGCGAGAGTGGCAGCCAGGCAAGCGGCGGCACCGTGCGCAGCACCTGGAAGATCGGGTCGAGGCCGCGCATCGCCCAGACCGATTGCCCGATTACCGCGCCGATCAGCACGCCGGCAACGGCGGCAAGGCCGAAGCCATAGGCGACGCGCTGCAGCGAGACGAGCACGCGCCATGCAAGCCCGATATCCTGCGGCCCATTATAGAAAAAGGGATAGACGATGAGGTCGTAGCTCTCCTGCCAGACCTGCGAAGGCGGCGGCAGGCTGGCGCCTGGCTGCTCACAGAGCAGTTGCCAGATAGCGAGCAGAAGCACCAGGACTACCAGGGGCGGCAGGACGCTGCGCAAGACAGCAAACCCCATTTGACTGATGTCGATGCGGCGGGCAGGGCGAGTTGAGAGGGTCACGACCTGGCTCTTGGATGCCGTTGTTGCTGTCGGATTGGCTGTTTGTTTACGAGCGAGTGCGGACATTTGTTCAAATCCTTGAAACTTGCGCGACGAGGAAAGCGCGGTAGCCCCTCACCCCGGCCCTCTCCCCGTTGAAACGGGGAGAGGGGGATGAAGAGCTCGGAGCCGAGTCGGCAGCTGAAGGCGAGAGGAAGGCTGCGGGTGCGTCTTGTTCCTTCTCCCCGCGCGCGGGGAGAAGGTGGCCGACAGGCCGGATGAGGGGCTTTAGGGCCGAATAGCAAGCCATCACGACGCCACCTTGATCGAGAGGCTTTCGAGGTAGGCAGTCGGGTTTTCGGGATCGAAGACCTTGCCGTCGAAGAAGGTTTCCTTGCCGCGAGAGGTCGATGCCGGAATGTCCGACGCGGCTACGCCGATATCCTTGGCGGCGTCGCGCCAGATGTCCTGGCGGTTGACCTGGCCGACCAGTGTCTTGATGTCGGTATTGGGAGCGAACTTGCCCCAGCGGATGTTCTCGGCGATGAACCAGGCATCATGGCTCTGATAGGGGTAGGAAACGCCGCCCTTCCAGAACTTCATGTAAAGATCGGTGCCCTTGGCGACCCGGCCGTTGCCATAGTTGATGTCGCCCTTGAGGCGGCCGAGCACATCCTTGGGCGGCACGTTGAACCATTGCCGTTTGCCTAGAATGGTGGCCATCTCCTCCTTGTTATCCATGCTATCGCACCATTGCTGGGCTTCCATGATGGCCATCAGCAGGGCCTTGGCGGCATTCGGGTTCTTCTCGATCCAGTCAGCACGCATGCCGAGGGCTTTTTCCGGATGGCCTTTCCAGATCTCGCCGGTCGTGCAGGCGGTAAAGCCGATGCCCTGGTTGACGAGCTGTTCGTTCCAGGGTTCGCCAACACAGAAGACGTCCATGTTGCCAACCTTCATGTTCGCCACCATCTGTGGTGGCGGCACGACAATGGTCGAGACGTCCTTGTCGGGATGGATGCCGCCGGCGGCCAGCCAATAGCGGATCCACAGATCATGCGTGCCGCCCGGGAAGGTCATGGCCGCCTTGATCTCCTTGCCTGCGGCTCTTTTCGCGTCGAAGGCGGCTTTGAGCTTGGATGCGTCCAGCTGGACGCCGGTTTCTGCATATTCCTTTGCGACCGAGATGCCCTGGCTGTCGTAGTTGAGGCGGGCGAGGATCGCCATCGGCACGGGTTGGTTGTTCTGCGTCACCTTGCCGGTATGCATGAGGTAGGGGAGTGGCGAGAGGATATGGGCGCCGTCGATGCCGTTCGCCGCGCCGCCAAGCACGAGGTTATCGCGCGTCGCGCCCCAGGAGGCCTGCTTGGCGACATCCGTGTCGGGAAGGCCGTGCTTTTCGAACAGGCCCTTTTCCTTGGCGATAACCAGCGGTGCGGCATCCGTCAGGGCGATGTAGCCAAGCTTGACCCCCGACACTTCCGGTCCCGAGGTTGCTGCGAAGGCACCGGAAGGGAAGGCCGCTTTGACCGCGCCGATCAGGGCTGCCGTGGCGGATGTCTTCAAAAGGTTGCGGCGCGTAACACCACCGGACAGGATCTTCTTCACTTGCAGTTTCCCCTTGTTTTGCTCGTGACGCATGGATTTCGGACATAAAAAAACGCCGCTCGGTCGATGCGGCCCGGGACAGAAAAGGAATCCCCGGGGGCAAGAACCTTGCGACGTCGATGTCTTTGGCGAGCGCGTTTTCCGCGCATTGCGTGCCTCGATCGCCGTTGATCGGGGCGAAATTAGATAAGCAAGCCGCGTGCCAGTTTTTCACGGCGATGTCATGGCATTGTAATTACTCGATTATTTAGGAGGATGGTTCGACGGCTCGCTTTGCGGGCAGTTGCGATTTCTGCAAATATTTTGAGCGGATGCCGCTCGCTCGGCTTTCGATCCTGCGCTTATTCTGTGCAGCGCAGCATAACTGGAGGCTAGATGTCGTCGCTCGAAGACCGCGTCGCGCTTGTCGTTTTCACGGCAAATCCGGCGACATAGGCGGCGATCTCCGCTGGATCGAAGATATGGCCGTCCATGAAGCGGTCGCCATCCCCGTCGCCCTCGATACGGATATCGGCATCATCGGGTGACGCCTCGTTGCCGAGCGCCAGCCGATAGAGGTCAGAACGGTAGGCCGAGGCTGCCATCTTCATGTTCTGCTCGGAAAATGCGCTTTGCCCCCAGCGTATCATCTGGCTGAAGATCCAAAGCGCCTGGCTCGGACGCGGATAGTTGGCAAAGCCGCCATGGAAACTGAAATATCTGTCGATGATGCGGCGATGGCCCCTCGCATCAAGATTGAATTCGCCCGCCAGCACATGGCGGATGATGTGCACGGGGGCCGCGATATAGCGCTGATCGGCAAGCGCTTCGGCGAGGGCATCATGATTTTCCGCCCGGTCGCACCAGCGCGCTGCCGCGTCGAGTGCCACGATGAGGCGGGAAACGGTTTCGGGATGGCTTTCGGCCCATTCCGGGCGCATGCCGATCACCTTTTCCGGCGCGGAGGGCCAGATATCCTGTTTGGCCGCGACGATGCGGCCGACGCCACGTTCGGATGCGACCATGTTCCAGGGTGCGCCGACGCAGAAGCCATCGATGGCGCCGGCAGCAAGCGCATCGGATGTGAGAGGCGGCGGCACGACGACCAGCTTCACGTCCCGGTCCGGATCGATGCCGCCGGCGGCCAGCCAATAGCGGAATTCGTAATTATGCGACGAGAAGGGATAGGTCATGCCAAGCGTCGGCGGCTGCTCCCCGCGCGCCTTCATGGTGTCGACCACTGTCGCAAGTGCCTGCGAATTTTCCAGTGCGCTTGCCTGATCGGAGAGACCTGTTTCTTCGCACATGCGGTCGAACAGTCGCGTCGACAGAGTGATGGCGTTGCCGCCGCAACCGAGAGAGAATGGCGTAATCGTGGGCGAGGGGTTCGAGCCCAGCCCGAGCATCGCCGCGACCGGCATCGGCGAGAGCATATGGGCGATGTCGAACTGGCGAAAGGCAAGCCGGTCGCGGACATTGGCCCAGGAGACGTCCTTGACGAGATCGAGGGCGATCCCCTCCTTGCGGGCGAAGCCGAACTCGGCAGCCGCAATCAGGACAGATGCATCAACGAGCGGAATGAAGCCTGCGCGCAATGTACGCGGGCCTTCGCTGGTAATCTGGGCAGGCGCCGAAGGATTGCTGTCGCCCACCTGTCGGGCTTTGGCGGAACGGGCTGCTTGCACTCTCATATTCACTCCGATGCCTCCCCTCTCAAGGCGGCGGGCAAGATGGGGCTCAGTACGCTCACATCAGCAACCCCGCTGCCGTCACGACGCTTTGCGCGATCTCGGACATCTTCTTCTTCTCGTTCATGGCCGTCTGTCGCAGCAGCGCGAAGGCTTCGTCTTCCGAAAGGCCGCGCATCTTCATCAAGATACCCTTGGCCCGCTCGACGATCTTGCGCTCTTCAAGCGCCGACTTGGCGTCCGCCAGCTCTCGCTGCAGCCGGCTGAAGGCATTGAAGCGGCTGACAGCCATATCGAGGATCGGCTTGACCCGTTCCTTCTTGAGGCCGTCGACGATATAGGCCGATACGCCGGCCTCGACTGCCGCTTCGATCGAGGCGGTGTCGGAGCGATCGACGAACATGGCGATGGGCCGCCCTACCGTCCGCGTCAGCTGAAACAGATGCTCCATCATGTCGCGATTCGGATTTTCGAGATCGATAATGATGACGTCGGGACGAAGCGTCTCGATCGTGCGTGCGACGCCCTGCACTTCGTGGATGACCGTCACCCGCGCATGGCCAGCCTCCCGCAAACCCTCCTCGATGATCGAGGCGCGGATCGCATTTTCATCGATCACAAGAATGGTCAGATCGAGACGGCTCATGCCGTCTTTATGACGCAATGCAGCAAAGCGGGCAAGGGCCGTTCGATGAAATATTAGGCGAATTAAAATTCGGCCTAAATTTTGATCATATCAGTTGCCTTCTGGCTAATTTCTCAGCAGTTCTGCCAGTAGGCCGCGATACTGAAGGTGCCGGCATCCCTCGCGAGCTTGCTCTTGAGGAAGGTGCGGATGGCGCGGGCCTGTTTTTGCTCACATGCGGCCCAGACAAAGGTATCGGGATCGGTTGCAGGCACGATCTCGCGCAGGATGCGTTCAAGCGTATCCGTCGCCCCGGCAGCGGCGCCATTGCGATGCAGCCAGGTAATATCCATCGATGCGCTTGATGTCAGCGGCTGCTCTTCTTGTTTGCCGGCGACCTCGAGAACGATGCGCAGCTCGGCATCGGCAGGCACGGAGGCTGCGATGCGAGCAATGGCCGGCAGCGCGGTTTCGTCGCCAGCAAGAATGAGCTTGCGCGCCGCCGGCACGCCGCCGCCACCGGGGCCGATCAAGCCGGCACGATCGCCGCGGCGCGCAGTCATCGCCCAGGTCGCTCCCGGCACGTTGTCGCCTTCATGCACGACGAAATCGATGTTCATCTCGCCGCGGTCAAGATCGATGCTGCGGATTGTATAGGCGCGGATGGTCAGCGCATCATCGCTCTTCGGCCAATGGATGCGGCCGTCCGGCTCCGTATGTGGCCAGACCGGCTCGCGGCCCTTCGGCGGAATGAGGAGGCGCACATGCAGGCCGCCCTCGACGAAATGCTTGGCGTCATCGGTTGCCACTACGACACGGCGCATATGCGGGGTAATGTCGTAGGCATCGACGACGCTGATCTCGCGGAAGTTCGGTATGGCAGACGGCTGCGGCCCATCGGCCCAGCTGAGGGCGAGTGTGTTGCTGGTGGAGAGTTCGAACAGGTTTTCGGCGACCATGCTGCGGATCGTGAAGAGCATGGCTGCCGTGGGGCAACGCAGCTTGATGTCGAGACGATCGTTGCTGACGGCGATATCGGCGCTGCCGATGACGGTCTCGAGACGGGCGCCGGCCTCGCTCCGCGTGATGGTGACATGTTCGGCAAAACGCGCGCAGAACTGCTCCAGCAACTGACCGGCATCCTTGTGGGTCGCCACGCCGCAAGCGGTGAAATCCCTTGCATGCATCATTTCTTTGTCTCCTTGCGGGTCAGGAACCAGATGAGATAGGGGCCGCCGATCAGGGCCGCGAACAGGCCGACGGGAACCTCATAGGGAAAGATCACAATGCGCGACAGCCAATCGGCCAGCACGAGCAGCATGGCGCCAAGCAACAAGCTCGCGCCCAACTGTTTGACGGTGCTGCGAAAGCCGATGAGGCGCCCAAGATGCGGCGCGATCAGCCCGGTCAGGCTGAGTGGGCCGACGAGGAAAGAGGGGATCGCAGTCAGGAGGGCCGCAAGAACCGCCAGAGTGAGGCGGCTTGCCGCAACCGAGAGGCCGACGGAGCGCGAAACGTCGCCGCCGAGCGGCAGCACATCGAACCACCGTCGCAGGACGGGCAATACCGGAATGAGGAGGGCGGCCGAAATGATGCCGGTCCAGGCTTCGAAGGAGCCGGCCCGATTGGTGGAGCCTGACAGCCAGGTCAGCAGGAGATAGGCGCGCAGATCGCCGCGAGAGAGAACAACCGAGACGATTGCCATGCAGAGGGCGCCGATGGCGACGCCCGAAAGCAGCAGTCGCTCGGGGTCGAAGCTGCCGCGCGCGCTGAATGCCATCATGGCAAGGAATGCAATCAGTGCGCCGACCGTCATTGCCGTAATCGTGATGGCCGGTGACGGAAATGCAAAGAGGAAGAGCGCGATCGTCAGGCCCGCACCGCCGCCGGCGCTCACACCCAGGACCTCAGGGCTTGCGAGCGGATTAGCGGTGAGGCGCTGCATGATAAAGCCAGCTGCGGCGAGCATCGCGCCGGCCGTCGCCGCAACGACGGTGCGCGGCAGGCGGAAAGGCAGAAGTTCCCGGAACTGGCTGCCGATCGCCACGTGCCAGCCATCGAAGCTGCGCCCGACCGACAGAACAAAAAGGATCAGGAGAACGAAGCCGAGCGCAAGCAAAGCAAGCGCTCGTCCCGGTGCTGCGATAGTCAGCCGTGCCCGAGGACCGCCATCGGCGCGGAGCGGATTGCCGGAATGCAGGCGCCGCGGAAGCAGCAATAGGAGCGGTCCGCCAAGGAGCGCGGTCGCTGCTCCCGTCGGAGCGAGATCGGTGAACCCCGGCGAAAGGAGCTGCACCGCGCAATCCGTCAGAAACAGGAGGCCGGCGCCGGCGATGGGGGCGGCGATCAGCAGCTGCCGGGTGCGCCGCGCGCCGCAGAATCTGGCAATGTGAGGTGCGGCAAGCCCAAGAAAGCCGATGATGCCGACCTGCGCCGTCACCGAAGCCGCCAGCCAGACGGCAAGCGCCAGAACGGCGAGGCGCATGCCGTGCAATGCAAGGCCGAGGTTCTTGGCGCTGCTGTCGTCCAGGCTCATCACTGTCAAAGGACGGACCAATATCAATGCGGCGGCAAAGCCGATGACCAGACGCGGCGCGAGCGTGATGACGCCATCCCAGCTTTGCTGGTTCAGCGCGCCCGCGCCCCAGATGAAGACGGACATGGCATATTCGCCGCGTGCGAGAATGATCGTGACGCTAAGTGCGGTTGCAACCAACGTCACCATCATGCCGCATAGCGCCACCGTCACCGGGTCGAGACCACGCCGCCAGCTCAATGCCAGAACGATCAGGACCGCCGCGAGCCCGCCGGCAAAGGCGGAGATCTCCCGCGGCAGGCCGATCAGCAACGGAAAGAGCCCGACGGCGATCGTCATCGCCAGCTGCGAGCCGGCGGCGATCCCGAGTGTCGAGGCGTCGGCGATCGGATTGCGCAGCACCCTTTGCAACAGAGCACCGGAAAGGCCGAGTGCCGCGCCGGCGATGACTGCGATCATCGAGCGCGGCAACAGGCTATCGATCAACAGGATATGGTTGAGGGTCGCCGCCTCGTGCACATCGGCAGCAAGCTGTGGCCGCAGGAAGAGGAGCGCCGCAAAGGCAAGGGCACAGATGGCACCGAGCAGGGCGCCATTGCGTGCCAGCGATTTGTCTTGGGCAATCACAGGCCGATCAACCATTCCATGCACGGTTGAGCCCTCCTGCAAGGAGATCGGCGAAGCGTTCTGCCGCCGACAGCGCGCCATAGGGATTGATCGAGCCGAGCATGAGGACACGACCTTGCCGTACCGGCGGAAGCGCATTCCAGAATGCGCTTTGCTGGAGTTCCGCCAGAGCTTCGGCCGGATGCGGTGGGATGAGGACGATCCAGGCGTCCGGCATGGCGGCGAGTCGCTCGATGCCGACGGGTGCGGTCGCCGAATAACTCGTCAAGTCCGGCCAGGCATTGGTCAGGCCGGTGCGGGTCAGAACTTCCCCGAACATGCTGTCGGAGCCGAAGACACGAAAGTGCCTGGCGTCGCCCAGATTGATGGGCAGGATCGGCCGATGATCGCCCTTGCTGAAACTGGCGCGATAGGCTTCGAGCTTTTCGCGCGTGGCATCGACGAGGGCACGACCGGTCGTAAGTCCGAGCCGCTCGCCGATCGCAAGCGTTGCCTGCTCGGAACGTTGATAGGGGCTTGCTCCGGGCTGATAAATGGCATGGCTCTCGACCGGTGCGATCAGCCGCATGCGATCGTCGGCCCAGGCGTAGAAATTGGAATTGAAGATCAGATCCGGCCTGGCGGAATAAAGGACTTCGAAATTCGGCGTGCCTCGCAGCCCGAGATCGGCAACGCCCGCTGGAATGATGGGGGTGACGGCAACGTCTCGGAATTGCAGCAGTTCGGTACCGGCAACCACATTGGCGCCGATCGCCAGCAGGGTTTCCAGAATGGCCCAATCGAGCGTCGCCACACGCGGGCTCGTCGCCGCGCGCGCCGGCGTCAGGCCGGCAGTCGCGCCCGCTCCTGCCATCGCAAGGAACTGTCTTCGCGACAGTTTATGAGCGTTTCCTGCGGTCATGGGAAATAGCCGACCAGGCTGCAGCACGGTGGCTGGGCAAGCATCCCCGCGCCGAAGCGGTAAATTCGCTGCAGCCACTGCGTCGTCATGCGTAAACGTTGCCTTCGATTTGAAACGAGTTCGAGGATTGCCTTGTGGCAATCCCCGGCTCTTTGCCATGATCGAGAATGAAAGTATACTTTAATCCTCAACTTACCACTTCTTGCTGAGCTTGAAGGTGATGGTTCTCGCCTCGCCGTAACCGCAGACATTCTCGCCGGCGCAACCCGAGACATATTCCTTGTCGAACAGGTTCGAGACGTTGAGTGCAGCACCCCAACCCTTCTTCTCGTAGCGGATACCCGCATCGAAGAGCGTTGCCGAAGGTACGCGCAGCGTATTGGCCTGGTCTGCCCAGGACTTGCCCTGGTAGCGCACGCCGGCGCCGATGCTGAGCCCTTCGAGGGCATCGCTCGTGAAGGCGTAGTCGAGCCAGAGGGATGCGGTGGAATTCGGCACCAGATAAGGCGAGTTGCCGATGATGGAGGAGTCGAGGTCCTTGGTGATCGTCAGATCAGTGTAGGAGTAGGAGCCAAGCAGCTTCCAATTGTCATCCAGATTGACCTTGCCTTCGAATTCGACACCGCGCGAGCGGACCTCGCCGACCTGGCGCTGCAGGAAGGTGACCGGATCGGTCAGCGCCATGTTCTTGCGGTCTATCTGGAAGATGGACGCCGTGAACAGGCCGTCGATGAAGTCGGGCTCATACTTGATGCCGGCTTCATACTGCTCGCCCTTTTCCGGGGTCAGGCCGCCGCCGGTAACACTGGTGCCGATCAGAGGATTGAAGAAGGTGCCGGCGCTGACATAGGGTGTGATGCCGTTGGAAAACTCGTAAGCGAGGCCCGCGCGGCCGCTTGGCGCTGATGCGTTCGACTTGTAGCTCGTGCCGACCTTCGAGTCGGAATTGGTGTCGACGAAGTCGTAACGGCCGTTGAGGGTCACCAGCCAACCATCGCCGAAGCGCATCTGGTCTTGCGTGTAGATGCCGAGCTGCTGTTGCGTCATGACCTGATTGAGGTAGACGAAGTTGGTTCCCTGCGGCGTGCCGTAGACCGGGTTGGTGGCGCTGATCGGGTTGGCGCCGCAGCAGGCCTGGATCTGGTCGAGGCGGTAGATCGAATAGTCGGTGCCGATCAGGAAATCATGGCTGATCGGGCCGGTGTCGAATTTGTTTTCCGCGCGGGTGTCGACGGAGAAGGTATCGACCTTGGAGCGCTCGAAGAAGCCGATGCGGTTCAGCATGTAGTTCGGATCGTTATAGCCCGGGCTGAGCGGATTGCCGTCGACATAGCCGTTCAGATAGGGGCCTTCCTCGCGCTTGTAGAGGTGACCGTAGCGCGCGTTCTGCGACACGGTCCAGCCGCCGTCGAAGTCGTGCGAGAATTCGTAGCCGAGCATCTGCTGGGCATATTTGAGATTGTCGATGCTGCGTTCGCCATAGAAGGCATCGCGCTTGATCTTGCCGAATGGCGCATCGACGACGGTGCCGACATAGGGGAAGAAACCGTTGCCGCTGTGGATTTCGTCAAGGCCGCTCAGCATGGCAAAGACGGTCAGCTTAGTGGATTCATCCGGCGAAATGGTGACCTGCGGCATGATGAAGCCACGCAGATCGTGGGTGCCGTCGCTATAGGTGTCGCCGCCGGCAATCTTGCCGGTCAGGCGATAGCGATAGACGCCATCGGCCGAAAGCTTGTCGGAGAAGTCGAAGCCGACGAAGGCATTGCCGAGGTTGTTGATGCCGATCTCGGTCGAATACTGGGGAGTGTCCGTCGGTTCTTTGCGGACCATGTTGACGAGGCCGCCCGGATTGGCGCCGCCGTAAAGCACGGAAGAGGGGCCTTTCAGCACTTCAACGCGTTCGAGCATGTAAGGATCGATCTGGAAGCCGCCGAAGCCGTAGCTGTAGAGCGTGAGGCCATTCATGAAGACGCCGCTCTGCGTCGCGTCGAAGCCGCGAATGTAGAACCAGTCGGTATCGCCATCATTGCCGAAAGGCTGTGCGGTGACGCCGGGCGTATAGCGCAGCGCTTCGTCCACCTTGTTGGTGATGCCGCGATCCTGCATTTCCTGCTGGCCGATGACCGAGACCGATTGCGGTACTTCGGTGATCGGCGTGTCGGATTTCGAGCCCGCCGTGGTCTTCTTGGCGACATAACCCTTGACCGGCGCGGTGCCGCTGTCTTCGCTCTTCTGCTGCGAACCCTGGATGACCAGAGGCTGCAGCTCCGTCGGCGTTTCCTGCGCCATGACCTTGGAGCCTGCCAGCAGCGCGATAATGGCTACGCCCGTCGCCATGAGCCGCGCTCGCGATACGTCCTGCTTCAATCCTTGCATTTCCGTCAATTGTCCCGAATTCTTGCGCCCGTTCGGCTCTGCAGCCGATCCCTCGATAAGATGAGCAATTAACTCATATTTACAGATGCGGCTTGTCTGTCACGAGGGAAATTGAATGTTTTTGGGCAATTCTCCGCAAAATGTACAATTGCTCGCGGACTGTGGTTTTCAGGCAAGCTTGCTGCGCTTCCAGCTGGCCGGCGCAGTGCCGACATTCTTGCGGAAGACGCGGGTGAAATGCGCTTGGTCGGCAAAACCGGTTTCGACGGCGACCGTCGTTAGCGGCATTTCGCGGTTCAGAAGAAGCTGCTTGGCCCGTTCGAGCCTCGCCTGCGTTTGCCATTGATGCGGCGGCAGGCCCGTCGACGCCTTGAAGGCGTGGCTGAAATGCGATTGCGAGAGGCCGGTTAGCGCCGCCAGTTCCTCGAGCCGGATGGCCCGGGTGCAATGCTCTTCGATATAGTCGACCGCGCGCCGCAGCTGCCAGGTGGCCAGGCCGCTGCGCTTGCGGGGCTGGGTTCCGCGCAACTGCAACACGTCGATCAAAAGCGACAGCGTCAGGCCATCGCCGTAGAGATCGTGCAAGGGCTCGGGGTTTTCGCATTCGGCGGCGATGAGTTCGGCGAGCGCCATCATCCGCGGGTCGTTGAAGTGCAGCTGCGGCCGGTCGAGCCGCGCCGGATCGATATTTTCCATCAGGCGCTGGCTGAGGATCTCCGCATCGAAGTGAATATCAAGGTGGCGCACGAATTCGACGTCTGCCATATCCACCCAGAGCTCCATGCCGGCGGGGATATAGGAGATGCGGCCGCTATCGTATTCCTGAAGGCGGCCCTGCGCGCGTGGCGACGGTCGAACGTTGGTCGTGCCGGCGCCGCGTTGTTCCAGAAGGATGAACAGGCGCGGATCGCGCGCCACATAATATCCACCGGCCTGTGCGGCACAATTGACGTTCCAGATATCGGCAACCATGCCGTTCCAATAGCGGCGATGCAGGCCGCCGATGACGGAAAAGCCTCCTATCTTGTTCTGCATTCTTGGCTGAAATGTCATTTGCAGCTTCCGGTGTCGCTCCGCGCAACAATCCTTCAGATTAAACTCAAGTTATTATAGCAAGGCCGCGAGGATGGCAATCAAGAGCTTCCGATGTGAGGCGGCGTTTCTGAGTCGTTTCGACCGCAGCCCGGAACAACGCGCCGAATTGACGATTGTAGATACTGAACGGCAAGCCTATCCGCTCGTTTTGAGCTCTGAGAGACAACGCCCGCTTGAAATTTCGCTCGTCTTCCGCCACCTGTGCGGCGCGACTTTTTTTATTCCCAGGAGACTAGACGCTTATGACGACCACCACCGCAGAAAATACCGCCGAGAGCCACGTCTTCGAGGCCGACGTTGCCCGCCTTCTGCACATGATGGTTCACTCGGTTTACTCGGACAAGGATGTCTTCCTGCGCGAGTTGATCTCGAACGCGGCCGATGCCTGCGAGAAGCTGCGCTACGAGGCGATCGCGCACCCCGGCCTGCTCGCGAACGATCCCGACAGCCGCATCCTGCTGACGCTCGATGCCGATGGCGGCAAGCTCATCGTCGAGGACAACGGCATCGGCATGAGCCGCGACGAGATGATCGAGGCGCTCGGCACCATCGCCCGTTCGGGTACGCGTGCCTTCATGGAACGCATCGAGGCCAACAAGCAGGGCGAGGGCGCGCAGCTCATCGGCCAGTTCGGCGTCGGCTTCTATTCCTGCTTCATGGTTGCCGATCGCGTCGACGTCATCTCGCGTCGGGCAGGCGCCGAGGATGCCTGGCTCTGGTCTTCCGACGGCAAGGGCGGCTACAGCGTTGCGCCCGTCGACGTAAGCGAGGCGCCGGCGCGCGGCACCCGTATCACGCTGCACCTGATGGACGACGCCAAGAGCTATGCCTCGCGCTGGAGCGTCGAGCGCATCGTCAAGGAACAGTCCGGCCATGTGCCTGTGCCGATCAAGATCGCCGAGAAGCCCGGCGAGGAAGCGACGCAGCTCACCGACGGCACCGCGCTCTGGACCAAGTCGAAGAACGATATCACGCCTGAGGAGTATACCGATTTCTATCGCGGCGTGTCCGGTCAGTACGACGAGCCGGCGCTGACGGTGCATTTCCGCGCCGAAGGCCGCCATGAATATTCGGCGCTTGCCTTCGTTCCCGGCTCGCAGCCCTTCGATCTCTTCGATCCGAATCGCAAGGGCCGCATGAAGCTCTATGTAAAGCGCGTCTTCATCACGGACGAGGCGGAATTGCTGCCGGGCTATCTTCGCTTCGTGCGCGGTCTTGTCGACACGTCCGACCTACCGCTCAACGTCTCGCGCGAGATGATCCAGGAAAGCGCGATCCTGACCGCGATCCGCAAGGGCGTCACCAATCGCATCATCACGGCGATCGAGAAGCAGGCGGAAAGCGATCACGATGCCTTCCTGAAAATCTGGGAGAATTTCGGCAGCCTCATCAAGGAAGGCCTCTACGAGGACTTCGAGCGTCGCTCGCAGCTTCTGGCGCTCTCGCGCTTCCGCACGACGGCGTCTGGCGACGGCTATCGTTCGCTCGCCGATTACGTTCGGGATGCCAAGGAAGGCCAGCAGTCGATCTATTATCTCGTCGGCGGCAGCCTGGAACAGCTGAAGGCATCGCCGCAGCTCGAAGGCTTCCGTGCCCGCGGCATCGAAGTGCTGCTGCTCACCGATTCCGTCGACAGTTTCTGGGTGACGAATGCGCCGGAATTCGAAGGCAAGAGCTTCAAGTCGATCACGCAAGGCTCTGCCGATCTCGCCCAATTCAAGAAGCAGGATGAAGACAGGCCGGAAAGCGAAAGCGCGCCCGCCGACGTGCAGGCCTTCCTCGACTATGCCAAGCAGAAGCTTGCCGACGAGGTATCCGATGTCCGCGCCTCCGATCGCCTGATCGAAAGCGCCGTCTGCCTCGTTGCCTCCGAACAGGGCTATGACCGTCAGCTTGAGAAGATCTTGCAGGGGGCTGGTCGCCTTCAGTCCGGTGCCAAGCCGATCCTCGAAATCAATATGGATCACCCGGTCGTCAAGGCGATTGCCGCCAAGGCGGATGCGCCGTCCTTGCGCGACGATGCCGCCTTCCTCTTGCTCGATCAGGCCCGTGTTCTGGACGGCGACAAGCCTGCCGATCCCCGTGCCTTCGCCGAACGACTGGCGCGGCTGATGGAAAAAGCGCTGCAGTAATCCCATGGAGATCGGCACGGTTCGAAGCAGTCGTGCCGATCTGCTTCCCAGAGGTTTGCGATGGCGCCCGATTTTCTACAGCTCAGAAAACTTGTCTAGAAAAATCATCTTTTCGTTGCGGTGTGAGAATTCTTCTTCTATAGAGGACGCAGATTGGCTTGATATCGTCCAGCCACGTAAGCGTTAACGTCACTCAACGCGTATGATCGAACGGCTCTGCGGCTTCGGTCTGCGCGACTGTGTCCTGCGGATCGAGATCGAGGCGCCTCGAAAGGACACCCATGGATACCCCCCATAATTCCAACCCGGCCATCTCCGCACCGAAGATCGAGCGCGTGCGCCACGAGCTGAAGCGACGTTCCCTGACGGTCACGGCCATCGAGAACATCACGCCCGGCATGCTGCGCATTCGGCTGGCCAGCGAGGATCTTGCCGATTTCGTCAGCCTGGCGCCCGATGACCACATCAAGGTGATGGTGCCAGGCGCTGGCGAGGAGATGGAGCGGCGCGACTATACGCCTCGCCATTACGACACCGCGGCCCGGACGCTTGTCATCGATTTTGCCGTCCACGAGGCCGGGCCGGCTACGCAATGGGCGCTCGATGCTTCCGTCGGTGACAGGCTGGAAATCGGCGGTCCGCGCGGCTCGGCCGTCGTGTCCGCCGATATCGAGAACTGGCTGCTGATCGGCGACGAGACGGCCCTGCCGGCGATTGGCCGCCGTATTGAAGAGGCACGAGCCGGTGCGCGCATAACGGCGATCGCCGCGGTTGCCGATGCGCGCGAACATCAGGCATTTCAAACCGACGCGCAGCTGGATATGCGCTGGGCATATCGGCCTCTCTCGGAAGCAGCGGATCCGTCCTCGCTCTTGAAGATATTGCAGTCGATCGATCTGGTGCCCGGCACCTTCGTCTGGATCGCCGCCGAGGCTTCCGTCACGCGCGCTTTGCGCTCCTACCTCGTCGAGGAGCGCGGCTATCCGCTGAGCTGGATCAAGGCATCCGGCTATTGGGTCAAGGGCAAGGCGGACGCGACGGAGAAATTCGATTGAACGTGGGACGCAGGCGGCAGGACGCCACCTGCTCATCCTAATATGATAGGTCAGGCATCTTGCCGGAACAGGCTGCTGCCCCATTTCATGGCGCAATTGTCCCGCAAGTGGACAAGGCGTTCCGCGATAAGGTTGGGTTCACCGAAACTGCATTCCGGGCAGATTTCGACTTCCTAAATTGCGTGGGATCACCGAAGGTTAGGTGCGAAGCGAGAACGGCGGACGATACCGTTGACGATCGCTTTGCAGGTTCATGGCGCCGAGCGGGAGGCGGTGCTTTGGGCGTCATGTAAATCCCTGCCGTACGCGACGGCCAATGTTGAGGATCGACGCAAGGTGCTTGCCGTCCCGAAAGACCCGCCGCAGACATTCGTTGCGTTGATGCTGTCGGCGCTTCGCAAGGCCTTCGTCGGCATCGCCCTGGCGAGCGCCGCCATCAATGTGCTGGCGCTGACTGGCTCCTTCTTCATGCTGCAGGTTTATGATCGGGTCATTCCGAGCCATAGCCTGCCGACGCTGTCCGGTCTCGTCATCATCGTCGTGACCCTTTATCTGTTTCAGGGCGTGATTGAATTCCTGCGCTCCATGCTGCTTGTGCGTATCGGCATGTCGCTGGACGAACGTCTAAACAGAAAAGTCTTCGGCGCACTGCTATTCCTGCCGAGCAAAAAACAGACGTCGGACGATGGGCTGCAATCCGTGCGTGATCTTGAGCAGATCCGCTCCTTCCTCTCCGGCAGTGGCTCGACGGCGCTGTTCGATCTGCCTTGGGTGCCGTTCTATCTGATCCTTTGTTTTCTGTTCCATTTCTGGATCGGCTTCACCGCCCTGTGCGGTGCCTTCTTGCTCGTCGGTATTACCGTAGCTGCCGAAATACTCTCGCGTCGACCGGCGCTGGAGGCGGCCAGGTCTTCGGCGGCGCGTCTCGGTTTTGCTCAGGCTGCGCGGCGGAACTGGGAGGCCGCTGTCGCCATGGGGTTCTCCGGTCGGCTTACCGAAAAATGGGCTGTCATGAACGAGGATTATCTCAGGCATCAGCTGACAGCGAGCACCCGCGTCGGCGCGCTGACCATTGCCGCGAAGATCGCGCGCATGATGCTGCAATCCGGTGTCCTTGCCGTCGGCGCAATCCTCGTCATTCGTCAGGAAGCGACGGGAGGCATCATCATCGCGAGTTCGATCCTGGTCACGCGGGCGCTGGCGCCCGTCGAGCTTGCGATCGGCCAGTGGAAAGGCTTTGTGGCTGCGCGCCAGGGCTGGACACGGCTTGCTGCACTCCTCGATGCAGCGCCGCCCGAGAAGCAGGCCTTCGCATTGCCTGCGCCGTCGCGCGAGCTCAGCGTCGAGAATATTACCGTTACGTCGCCCGGCAGCCGCGATCTTATCCTGCGCAATATCTCGTTCAAAATATCGGCGGGGACGATACTTGGCGTCATCGGCCCGAGCGCATCGGGCAAGTCTTCGCTGGCACGTGCGGTTGCCGGCTTGTGGCCGGTTGCAATCGGCGCCGTGCGGCTCGATCGTGCGGCACTTTTGCAGTGGGATACCGACGAGCTCGGGCAGCATGTCGGCTATCTGCCGCAGGATGTAGACCTCTTCGATGGCACGATCGCCGAGAATATTTCGCGTTTTGCCGAGGACATGCGAACCGAGCCGATCATCGCGGCGGCGAAGGCGGCGGGTGTCTACGACATGATCGTCAAGCTCCCGGATGGCTTCGATACCAAGATCGGCGAAGGCGGATCGCGCCTTTCGGCCGGACAAAGGCAGCGTATCGCTCTGGCGAGGGCGCTTTACGGCGATCCCTTTCTGGTGGTTCTCGACGAGCCGAATTCCAATCTGGATGCGGAAGGTGAGGCGGCACTGACAGCGGCTCTCGCAGGGGTGAAGGACAGGGGCGGCATTGCGATCGTCATTGCCCACCGGCCAAGCGCTCTTGCCGCTGCCGATACGGTCATGATCGTTGCCGGCGGCCAGGTCCAGGCATTTGGGCCGAAGAAGGACATCCTCGGCCCGTCGCCCAAGCAGGTCGGAACGACGCATTTTGCCGTTGCCGGCGGGGAGACGCACGGATGATCGACAAGGCTTCGCCATCGACCGAACGGACGATCCGCCGCCTGTCGCTGCTGGTGATGGCGGCCATCCTGCTGCTGTTCGGCGTCATGGGCGGTCTTGCCGCCGCAACAAAGATTGCCGGTGCGGTCGTCACCTCCGGCACGCTCGTCGTCGACAGCTATGTGAAACCGGTGAAGCACCTGAAGGGCGGGATCGCCCGTGCGATCCTGGTGAAGAACGGTGATCATGTCGCCGCCGGCCAGGTGCTCGTCCGGCTTGACGACACCCAGACCAGAGCCAATCTCTCGATCATCCGCAAACGGCTCAACGAACTCTCCGCACGCACGGCGCGTCTGGCGGCGGAGCGCGACGGCCGGCAGGATATCGACTTTCCGGCCGATCTGCTCTCGTCTGCGGATAATGCTGACGTGGCGGCTATTCTGGCAGGCGAGCGCCGGCTCTTTCGCGATCGTCAGATATCGCGCGACGGGCAGAAATCGCAGCTTCACGAGCGCATTCAGCAGCTCGGGCAGGAGATTGACGGTCTCGTCGCGCAGGAAGAAGGTAAACGCCAGGAGATCGCGCTCATCGCCAAGGAGCTCGGCAGTCTTCAAGGCCTGCTCAATCAGGGTATCATTTCGGCGACGAAGGTCTATTCGCTCCAGCGGGAAAGTGCTTCGCTGAACGGCGATCTCGGAAACCTCGTCTCGTCCATCGCCCAGACCAAGGGCAAAATTGCGGAAACCGAGCTGCAGATCCTGCAGATCGATGCCGACCGCAGTTCGGAGGTTTCCGATCAGCTGCGCCAGGCCGAGAGCGATAGCGGCCAGTTTGCCGAGCGCCTTATCGCCGCCGAGGACGATCTGAAGCGCATCGACATCAAGGCGCCGCAGGCGGGGATCGTCGATCAGCTGAGCATCCATGCCGAAGGGGCGGTCATTTCACCGGCAGAGGCGATCCTGCAGATCGTTCCGGACAAGGACGCGCTGGTCGCAGAGCTCAAACTTGCGCCGCAGGATATCGATCAGATTACCGCAGGGCAGGCGGTATCCTTGCGTTTTCCTGCCTTCAATCAGCGGATCACGCCGGAACTGAACGGGCAGGTCGATACCATTTCCGCGGATCTGGCGACGGACCAGCGTTCGGGGCAAAGCTATTATGTCGTGCGGGCAAAGGTGGCAAAGCCGGAATGGGATCGGCTGGGGCAGCTTACGCCGCTGCCCGGCATGCCTGTGGAGGCATTTCTGCAAACGGGCCAGCGAAGCGTCCTTGCCTATCTGACAAAGCCGATGACCGACCAGATCAGGCGGGCGTTCAAAGAGGATTAGGCATATATATGCATCGGCTCAGAGTTGTGATGCGCGGGAGCGCCGTTGCTCACAGCGATCAATTGCGCAGCGGTCGATGCAAACGCTTCGTCGCCTGACTTTTGAGGAGGGACGGCATGGATCGTTTTACCGGCGGTTGCTTATGTGGCGACGTTCGATTTGTGGTATCGGGGCGGCCTTACCGGGTTGGCCTTTGTCACTGTCTCGACTGCCGCAAACATCATGGCGCGCTTTTTCACGCCTCTGCGATATTTCCGCAGGACGCGGTCAAGATCGAAGGCGAAGCGCGTGATTATGCCGGGCGTTTCTTCTGCTCCCGCTGCGGCTCGTCGGTTTTCGCCCGCACCGCGGATGAAATCGAGATAAGTCTGGGTTCCCTGGATGCTCCCGACCAACTAAAGCCCACTTACGAGCTATGGACCATCCGTCGCGAATCGTGGCTGCCGCCGTTTCCGCTCGATAAGCGATACACACGCGATCGCGAGGGTACGACCCGCTTCGAGGAATAGCTCTCACTGAGATTGGCTTCGGCCGGGTCAATCCGTCCGAGGCACCCGCTTTAACTCATTCCTTGTTCGATGCGGTCAGATATGCCAGTCCGTTGTGTGGGCGGATTGAGATGAGGCGGCAAGCTGGGCGTTATGATCGTCCAGGGAATAGGCCTTGATATAGTCGATCTTCATCTCCGACCCATTCGGGAGGCCGTCAGTCGGGGTACCGGCCACGCCGCCGACGGCGAGATCGACCAGCATGTACATCGGCCCGTGCATATCGGCCGGCGTGTCGGCATGGGCAACGGCAACATCGTCGAAATACCAGACGATCTGGTCCTTGTCCCAGAGCACGCCGTAATTGTGGAAGCCATCGGTACTTGGCACTTCCACCGGGATAGACGTCTTCGTATGCTCGCCGGTGGCATTCGAATGAACCGTCACATTGACCGTGGTCGGATTTTGTCCGCGCATTTCCACCACGTCGAGTTCCGGTGGCCAGGAGCCATCCTCCGGCAGCAGCCAGAAAGCGGGCCAGACGCCCTGGTTATGCGGCATCTCCGCCCGCATTTCGAAATAGCCGTAGGTCTGCGAGAAGGTGGATTGGGTAGTGAGAAGGCCCGACGTGTAATCATGGTTCTCGACGATCGACTTCAAGGCGTCCGGCGTCTGTTTCGCCGTGATCGTCAGAATGCCGTCGGAGACGGAAAAGGGGTTTGCAGATGCGGTCGGTGCATAAGACGGATTGATGTACCACTGTAGTTCGTCATTCAGGCTGCTGCCCTTGTCCGGCGCCCAGGAATATTTAGCATCCCAGGTACCTTGCGTTCCCTCGTGCAGCGAGAGCGTGTTGAATTCATCCGAAAAGGTCTGCGTCAGCGACGATCTGTCGAGCCCGAGCTGAAACTGGTCTTCATGCAGATCGGAGATGGTCTTGTTGGCGAAGACCAGGCTTTCGCCATTGCCGAGATCGAGCCGGACATTGGCACCTTCCTGGGTGGAATGGCTGACAACTTGATCGAACGACGTCAGGCCATACTGATTGAGCCTGACCTTGTCGTCATCGCTGAAATCGGTGATGAGGTCGCTGCCATTGCCCTTGCTGATGATGAAGGTATCGGCCCCGCCGCCGCCTGTCAGCACGTCGTTGCCGGCCCCGCCATCGATGGTCTGACTGCCGCTGCCGCCGGTGATGATATTGTCGGCGTCATTGCCATAGGCATGACGGTTGTTGCCGGTGACCGTAAGATTTTCGAAATTTTCGGGCAGCGTATAATCCATCCAGGTATTGATGGTATCGATGCCGGCATTGGGCGCCTCATAGGCGTGATTGATGCTGGAGTAGAGATAGTAGATATCGTCGCCGGTGCCGCCCATCATCGTCACGTTGACGGAGGCGTCGCCCCACATGGAGTCGTTGCCGGCGGTGCCGTTAAGCACCGGGCCAGAGCCGGTGGCGGAAAAGAAGCCTGTCGACGTATCGCTATAGTAAAGTGGCTGTCCAAGGGCATTCAAAACTGAATTGGGCATGAGAATCCTCTTCCTTTGTGCCGGACGACATCCTCCACCGAGCTAATATTTCTCCCCACTCATATGCATCAAATAGCGTGCATTGTTTTTCTGCCCACCCCCGACGGCAAGTTTTTTCGCCAAGCTATCCAAAAGCGCGGCTTGAGGCATTTGCGCGCATCGGCTTGAGGCAGGAGACGCGGTTGCTCACCGCGTCTCCAAATTCAGATTTTAGAGCGCGGCCTTCACTTTGGCGGCAACCTCCGGATTTACCCATGTCGTCCAGATGTCTTCATGGTTCTTCAGGAAGTATCGGGCGGTGTCTTCGTTGGTGCCCTGGTTATCCGTCTGCCAGGCAAGGACGCCATTCACCACGTCATTCGTCCATTTCCGCTTCTTCAGATAATCCATCGCAATCCCGGCCTTTTCAGCAAACCGCTTGGTAACGACGGTATAGACTTCAGAGACGGGATAGGAATTGACCTTCGGGTTGGCACAGTCCATGACCGAAGTGCACGCATCCCATTCGGCCTTGTCATGGGGCACGCCGAAGGAGAGGCGCACCATCGGATACTTGCCGAGGATAGCGGTCGGCGACCAATAGTAGCCAAGCCAGCCTGTCTTCTTTTCGAAGGCATTGGCGATCGTGCCGTCAAGAGCGGCAGCAGAGCCGGTCTCGACGATTTCAAACCCCTTCTTTTCGCCGTCGAGCGCCCGGAAGAGATTGCCGAGCGACGCCTGGCACTGCCAGCCGGGCGGGCAATTGTAGATGACGCCCTTTTTCGGATCGTCCGGCGCGGGGAAGAGTTCCGGGTGTTCCAGCGCCTGCTGGACGGTCTTGATATCGGGATGGGCGTCGGCCAGGAATTTCGGAATCCACCAGCCGTCCTGACCGCCATCGGAAAGAATGCCGGCCGCGACGACCAGCCGGCCCTCGGAAACTGCCTGATCCAGCGGCGTGCGTACTGCATTGATCCACAGTTCTGGGGCGACGTCCGGCTGGCCCTTTTCGTTCATCGAGGTGAAGGTCGGCAGCGTGTCGCCCGTCACGAGCTCGACCGAGCAGCCATAGCCTTCCTGGAGGATGATCTTGTCGACATTTGCCGCAACGCCGGCCGACGCCCAGTTCATTTCGGCGATCGAGACCGAACCGCAATCGGCATGTGCGGCGCCGGCAAAGGTATAGAGTGCTGCAGCGAAAACGGCGGCAGCAATATGCTTCTTCATGTAAGACCTCCAGGTCCTGATGTTGCTGTTGTCGAAGGATGTCGCGGGTGAAGCCGTCGATCTTTTCCTTCGCTCTTGCGATGCCCCGGCCGCGTAACGGCAACGAAGGGGCAAACCCGGACAGTCAAAGCCGCCGGGGCGCATCCGGATTACTGCCACATCGATCCAGGTGCCATGTGTTGGCGGGATGAAGTTTTAAGTTTTCCCACAGGAAATGACCGGATGCTACCGAGCGGACCTGCGCGCGAACTGCGGAGGGGCAGGCAGTTCCGTTGGCGACCACGATGATATCGAAGGCTTCAGCTTTCTTTCGGCCCCCTGTGGCGATGCCCTCCTGGGTAGAACACTTTCCGGCTTTGCAGCTATTGTCTTCAAGGCGTTCGAGGATACATCGCAGCATGTTGAAGCAATCAGGAGTTTCATATGCGGAAGATCATTCTGATCGGTATTGTGGCATTCGGATTTGCCGTGCCAAGCTATGCACAGATATCAAACGACCAAATGGAATTGGCTTATAATTCGGCACGCAATCAGCTTGGCGTGCTGAAATATTGCCAGAACGCGGGTCACATCGATGGGGCCGCAGTCGAGACCCAGACGAAAATGCTCGCTCTCATACCGGCACCCTCCGATACGGCCAAAGGCGACGCGGCCGAGCAAGAGGGCGAAAAGGGTAAGATTTCTGCCATGGGCGTGAACCAGGACCTTGTAGCTATCACGAAAGCGCAGAACGTGACTGAAAAGCAGTTTTGCGAAACCGTTGCAAATGCGGTGAAGCAGGCTGGCGCGCAACTTCCAAAATGAGATGCCAAACTGCGACGGTGCGAGCCGTCGCAGTTTGTTGGTGGAATACGCGGCTGGCGAAGCCGTTTTGAAGGCTATCGTGTGACCACCTGGTCGGAGCGTGCCGGCATTCTGGTCCGGCGGTTGTCGGCTGGACGATCTTCTGGCTGCTCTTTGCGATAACCAGATGCACGTGAGATTTACCAATCTCATTACGCTGCGGACGATGCTTCAGACCGGAAAAAAACGCGATTGGTTGACGGTATTGCGTTGACCGGCAATGTCGTGAATTGGTCCGCCACCTCAGATATTATCCAATAGTTCGGCCTTTCCCAGATCTCGGTAACGGTGGACCAGGGAATTCCCGCCGATCCCTATTCGGATGCGACTTAAGATCCATCATCGAAAACGCGAATTCAGCCCGACCAGGCGATATTCTGCGGAATTTTCCAAGGCGACGAGATGGATCGGACAATCCTAGTCCCCATAGCGTAAGTGCGTCCCCGATCTTTGTCCTTTCACTTTTATATCTATCGAAATTTACAGATATGAGCATAAATACTCGCGAATTTTTCTAGCAATCCCGCGCCGCATATAGCCTAATGCGTGCGCAGATAATGTGAATATCAAGTTTATCGCATACCATGCCAAGGTAACGGCAATCTAAAGTTGTATTATCTCAAATTAGGAAAAGAAGACGTGTCACGGGCGAAGGGCGCCTCTCATAAATGGACGCTGGCATTGGTCCTGGCAGAGCCCTTCGAGCCATCCGGTAATATGCCTGCCTATTTTATTGCCGATGAACGAACCACGAATTGGGTGTGGTTCCGCCAATCAAATCACCATTAACCCTTCGCTTGCCGATGTCTTCGTTCTGAGAAGGGATGCAGTCACAGTTGTTCAAACCACGCATAAGCGTTGAAGGGGAGCTTGAATTCATGGTGCCGCAGGGAAGAAGAAAGATTGCCATCATCGGAGGCGGCGTGGCCTCCATCACTGCTGCCTATGCGCTGACGGAACAACCGGGATGGCAGGAAAAATACGATATAACCGTCTACCAGCGTGGATGGCGGCTCGGCGGCAAATGCGCCAGCGGACGCAATCGCGAAATAGCCAATCGGATCGAAGAGCATGGCCTGCACATTTGGGCCGGATTTTATGACAATGCCTTTCGTCTGATCCGCTCATGTTATGATGAACTTGTTGCTTTGAAGCTGAGATCTCCGGAGGATCCGCTCGGCACCGTGGAGAAGGCGCTCAAGCCGCTTAATACATTCATTCTCAGCGAGGAGGGGGTCGGAAACCCAAGGGAAGAATGGCGGCCCTGGTATATCGAGTTTCCGGCCAACAATCTGGTTCCCGGCTCGGGCGGAGTGCTGCCGCAGCCCTTCGATTATTTCAAGATGGTCGCCGAATTTCTGGCCGGCCAGATTGACAAAGTCGGAGATGCCTTGCCGCTGCCGCGCCAGGTGACGGGTGTCGGCGGCTACCAGACGCCGGTTCATCAGCTCGTGGCCTATGCTCAGACGATGCCCAACGATGCTCGCCTGCATACCGCGCAGAATGGCAATGAGCTGAAGGAGATTCTCGATGGCATCCGGATCTGGCTCGAAGGTATCAAGCCGGGAGAGTGGATCAATGATGATACTGCACGCCGGGTCTATTTCATGCTGGACCTCGGGACAGCCTTTGCGATGGGCATGGTCGCAGATCAGGTATTCATGCGTGGCTTCGATTCCATCGACGGCATGGAATGCTCCGCATGGCTTCTGAAGCATGACGCATCCGAGCAAGCCGTGGCATCGTCGGTATTCCGCAGCTGCTACGACTACGTCTTCGGCTATCCGGGCGGCATATGCACGGACCGCGGTGTCGGTGCAGGCACCGCGATGCGCGGGCTCCTGCGCCTGGCCTTCACCTACAAGCAGGCCCTGTTCTTCAAGATGCAGGCCGGCATGGGCGACACCATATTTGGGCCATACTATCAAGTGCTCAAACAGCGCGGTGTGAAGTTCTGCTTCTTCAACGCCGTCACCAATCTTGCGCTGTCGGCATCACGCGACACCGTTGCGAGGATCGACCTCGTTGAACAGGCACGCATCATATCAGGCTCCTATGAACCGCTGTTCGACGTCGCGGGTCTGCCATGCTGGCCTTCGGAGCCGGATTGGCTGCAACTGGTCGATGGCGAGAAGTTGCGCGAGAGCGGAATAGATTTTGAATCGGAGAAAACTGCCGCGGTCGGCACACCGAAGAGCCTTCATCAGGGAGTCGATTTCGACGACGTCATTCTCGGCGCATCGCTCGCTTCCCTTGCTCCGATGACGAGCGAACTGGCCGCCGCATCTCCTTGCTGGAAGCTGATGCTCCAGAAGGTAGAGACGGTCGCAACCTGCGCGGTGCAATTCTGGCTCAACAAGCCGACGTCTGAGACGGGCTGGCCAGGTCTGGTGAAGACCCACAATCAATATAGTCCCTTCGATCCGGCTACATTGCAGACGGTCATGACCGGCTTCGCCGAACCGCTCGACACCTGGGCCGACATGAGCCATCTGCTGATCCGCGAGACCTGGCCGGGTCCGGCTCCCCGATCGATTGCGTATTTTTGCTCGCCTTCGAGAGATGCCGACGACACGGCGCCGTCGATGCAGGATCAGGCGGAACAATGGGCCGATGACTATCTGACGGCAATCTGGCCGGATACCCTGACCGCCGATGGCAAGTTTGACAAAGATCTGCTTGTCTCTCTCAAGGGGCAATCCGGGGCGGAACGCTTCGCCAATCAGTATTTTCGACAGAATTTCTACGGCTCGGAGCGATATGTTCTCTCGGTGCCGGGTTCTGTCTACTATCGGCTGGCGCCCGATGAATCGGGGTTCACCAATCTCGTGCTGGCGGGCGACTGGACACGTTGTGGCATCAATGCGGGCTGCGTCGAAGCCGCAACAATCTCCGGTCTTGCCGCCGCCAGGATATTCACAGGTTCGACGGAGCCGATCTACGGAGAGTTCGATCTGGTGCCGGATGCGCTGCCTGTGCCGGCATTGCTGTCTTCGATCACCGCCCCCCATGCGAATTGGCCGCTCACACCCGCCTTTCTCCGAGGCTCAATGGAAGGCGTCTTCAGCTTTCATGCCCTGCCTGTCGAACAGGTGAAGCAATTGCTTCCACCAGGCCTCGTGCTGTCGCGACAATCGGTGACGTCTGCAACCACGCATCCGGTCACATTCCTGTTCAACAGGCAGACCAATGTGCGCGCGAGCTTCCTGCCGCAATTCCTTGGCTTCAAGACCTATCTTGAGAATATAGTCGCCATCAATTGCGTGGAGATCGCCGGCGGCGACGGTACGGTCTTCAGTTTTCTGCCTGCCCTGTTTCTCGATAATAGCCTCGCCACCTACTCCGGCCGACTCTTCTACGGCCTTGCCAAGCAGCTGGCGAAGAATACGCAGGTCGGGTCGACATACAGTACGGCAACCGAGGAAAATGCGCCGGTCTGGTCGATGCGGTATTTCGATTACGCGCCGATCTCGCGGCTTGTCGAGCTCGGCAATATCGGCCTTGTCCGGGCATTGCTGGATACGCCGATCCTGACCCCTCGCGGCAATGGCAGCTGGCAGGCGATGGCATTCGATTTTTCGGTCGGCTCGGCATTTGCCGTGCCCGTCGCGACGCAGCTCGATATTTTCCCGACCAATGGTATCGGCTTGCCCGCAGGGCGGCTCATGTCACCACCGTTCAGGGCACAACCCGAAGAAAATGGCCTGCCGGGAGCTTTCCGCTGCTGGACCGATTGGACGCTCAGCAATCCCTTCGATTCCGCACGTGTCAAAGCGGTTGCAGCTGCCCAAAAGTATTTCGACTTCAATTGGCAGCAAACATGAGGAAGTGAGAGCCATGCTGTCGCCGGAGGAGATACCGCACCCAACGATGGACCATGATCTGCCGGAGCGCCGCCAGGTCACCGTTCTTTTTGCCGATATTGTCGATTACACAGGCCTTGCCCTGCGTTTCGATCCGGAAGATCTGCGGGAGCTCCTCCAGCGATATTATGCTCTTGCGAAGAACGAAATCGAGGCGTCGGGCGGTATCGTTGCGGAATATCTGGCCGATGGAATCGTCGCTCATTTCGGCGTGCCCATCGCCTATCAGGATGCGGCTGATCGCGCAGTTCAAGCGGGCAAGCATATCGTCAGGAAAGCTGGCGAGATATGTGGAATGGATTACAGGCTTTCCGTGCGGGTGGGGGTCGCGACCGGGCTCGTGGTTGCCGAGTTCGACGGCATCAATTCCAAGATTACCGGTGCGAGCGGCGTTCTTGCCGCTCGCTTGCAGGCATCGGCCGAGCCGGGATCGGTCTACATCTCCGATCTGACACGTCGGCTCCTGCGGCGGGAAACGGAGGCTCATTTCGTCGGGGATATCGCTCTCAAGGGCTTTTCCAAGCCGGAGCCTGTCTGGCGCCTGGATCTCGAGGATACGAAACGATTGGCAGGCGATGGCTTTCCGTTTTTTGGGCGAGCCGCGGAATTGTCGAAGCTGGCTCTGGCATGGGATACGGTGCTGAAGACCGGTCGAGCCACCCCGCTTTCCATTCTTTCCGGCCGGCCCGGCATCGGCAAAAGCCGCATATTGCGAGAGCATGGCCTGCATTGCCCCACCGGACAGAAGAGTATCGTGCTGCAGGCGGCGGAGCGGCAAAGCAATACGGCACTCTATCCCGTCGTCGAGTGGCTCAAGCTCGACGATCGCGTTTCTCTCGGAACGGACGATGCCGAGTATCTGCGCGCGCTCTGCCAGCCGGAAACCGCCATGGGATTGCATCTAAGAGAGGCGCCTGGTGCCATTCGCCAGGGGACGTTCGATGCCCTTTGCGCGTCTTTTCGCAGGATTGCAAAGGCAGGCCCGATCCAGATCATCATCGAAGACCTGCAATGGCTGGATCCCAGCACACTTCAGCTGATTGTGAGATTGCTGACGGATCTGGAAGATTGCCCCATCCAGTGGCTTGCGAGCGGCCGGCCCGAATTTGCCGATAGCCCCGTAAAGCTTCAGAGCCTGGTGCTGAACATTGGCGAGTTGAGTTCCGCCGAATGTCACGAAGCGGTTTCCAGTTGCGGCGGTGAGGGTATCACTTCCGTGCTGGCGGATGAGATCGTCGGAAAGTCCGAAGGCGTTCCCCTTTTTCTCGAGCATCTTCTTCGAGAACTCAACGAGGGACGCATATCGGGTCGCGAGACAGTTCCTGAAACGCTGGTCGGAGCGCTTGTCGCGTGGATCGACAGCACAGGATCGGCACGGCGCATCGCTCAATGCGCCTCTGTCGTTGGGCGCCATTTTGACGAGGCGATGCTGGGTCAGGTCTCGGGCCTTTCCCATCAGGATTTGAATGCCGACATTGAGCGCCTCTGCAAAGCAGAGATTTTCCAACGCGAGAATGCCTCCTTCTTGAGTTTCCGGCACGATCTGATCCGAGACGCGGCCTACAGCACTTTGCTGCGCAAGCGGCGAGAGAGTCTTCATAGGCGGGTCGCCTGGGTTCATATGCAAGGCAATCCGCATGTTGGCGATAAGGCCATGGCGGAAATTGCCTATCATCATGAGGCGGCCGGCGATTATACCCTTGCTGCGGAGTATAGACACAGGATCGGCAGATACACGACGGCTCTCGGCGCCTTCGCCGAGGGCGAAAGTCAGCTCCGTCATGCCCTGGACCTGCTCGTGCGAGCCGAGCGAAACGGCGTTGACGTCGAGCATCGGCAGGCGAACCTCCTGATCGACCTGGCTGCAAACCTGATGCAAACGCGTGGTTTTACCGGCCGGGAAGTGCTGGAAACCTATATGAAAAGCCTGGCGCATCTGGAAAAGATCAATCGGGTGGGCGGCGACAGCCTTTCCATTTTCTGGGGGATCTTTACCTATCAGGTCTTGATCGGTCACACCAAAGACGCAGCGATGACCGTTTCTAGAATGGAGGCCGTGCTTCGCCGTCTGCCGGAAAGAGAAAGGCTCTCGGAGCATACGCTGTCCGTATTGGGAACCAGAAACGGTATTCAGTTCTATTCCGGGCAGTTTCATGCCCAGCTGGCGACCCTGGAGAAGATCAAGGCCCACTATAAATTCGAGTTTCACGCACCTCTTGCGGCCAAGTATGGGATGGATCTATTCGCGACGGCGCATGCGTTCTCGCCGCATTCGGCAGCCATTGCCGGCCAGTTTGCGCGAGCACGCGATCTCGTCATTGAGGCAGACGCGCATCAATCTGTGCTCGACATCCCCCTCATGCTGCCATTCATCGATATCTGGGGTGGAGTGGCATTGGGCTATCTTGGTGATTTCGATCTCGCATTGGCCCGCATGGAAAGGGGTATCGCGCTTGCAGACAGGCAGGGTGCCGCATTTTGGTCGGCGACCGGCAGGATGTGGCAGGCGGTCACCGAGTTCGAAGCCACGGGCAATCCTTCGAGCCGGTCGAGAATGGAACAGGCGCTTGCAGTCCAAAAGCTCATGGGCGTGGGCATCGGCATCCCCTACTGGTCAGCAAAATTGGCGGCTGCCTATGCGATGAACGGCGACGATCAACGTGCGCTGGAATACAGCAGGGAAGCGCTTGCAGGCTCGCCCGGCACTTCGGAAGGTGTGTGGCGGGCGGAGCGGCAGCGACTGAGCGGTTTTGTGCATGAGCGGGCAGGCCGTGTCGACAAGGCGCTCAGTTTCTACAACCTGGCCGCTCGAACGGCATCCAAGCAGTCGGCGGTGCTATGGGAACTCCGCGCGAGAAAGGCAATCGCGAATCTCGCGCCGCGTGATGAGTTGAACCATCTTCGGCTAACAATGCTCTCCAGGGAAATCGGTCCGGCCGACGCCCGGGAGGACCAGGCGGCAATATCAGCAATGGTTTGATGCCGCGGCCTCCGAATTTCGTATCCGCGCATAGGCTCGTCATTGCGGTCCTCTCTAACGCGAAGGTCTCCTCGACATATATCTTCGACCGGATGGAACAGATTGAAGCGTCCAAATCAAAAATCGCGGAAAAGCGTATCTGTGCCGCCTTATGTGAGGCACCGCACAGAGCGGAGCGGCTAATGTCGATCTGCTGATGAAGTCAACCGATGCCGCGCGGCATCCAAACTTCATCGGATATCACCATGTTAGAGCACGTCACAAGCGACATTGGCCTGGCTTCGCCTGGCCTTGGCATGCCTTGGCTGCAGGAGCACGCCGCTTCCCTCATTGAACTGACGGTTTCGCGCCGTTTTCAACTTCTTGGCTTGTCGGAAAGCAAGGGCCGCGAGCTGCGCAAGATCCTCGATATGCTGGAACAGTCTGATCGGATTGTTTTCGATGGCAGCGGCAAATCGGATGCCTGCGCCGTAAGTCTTATCGACGTCAGCGATGATCTGACACTCGGCATGTTCAGCTATGTTCGGTCCTCATCGCCCGCCATTGCGATCGTCGGCCGTGATCTACCCGACGTCGAAAAGCTGTTTGCCTGTGGTTTCGTCGATTACATCACATACCCGTTCAGCCCCCAGGAAATCCGACGGCGGCTTTTCACGCTATCGACGGCGATGCCGGAGGCGACGTTCTCCACTGGGTCGAGCACCGATCCCGTGGTGCAGGCGGCATGCAGGACGCTGGAAGCCAACATCGCCAACCCGGTGACGGTCGATGAGTTGGCGGTCACGCTTGGGACCAATCGCAACACGTTGAACAGGGCCTTCAATCAGGCATTCGGCGTCGGGCCGATCACCTGGCTGCGTCAGCGCCGCTGCGAGATCGCGGCACAACTTCTGCGGGATGGTTCCGAGAGTATCCTGAACATCGCGCTGACTGTCGGCTATGGCGATCCCAACAATTTCTCGACTGCATTTCGCCGGTTCTACAGCCATGGGCCGATGGAGTTTCGCAAGAAAATGTCAGGCGCAAAGAATTTAGGTACGGCCTCAAAGGCAAGCCGAAGCGATGCCGTCTAGTGTCTGATTGCCGGCTAGGGCTAGGCGCTTCATCGAAACACGAGAGGACAAGTGCACAATGGTAACCGAGAACATCAGGCTCAACTTCGTAAATTTTTCCCGAGACACGAACAATTCCAGCATTCTCATTTTCCAGCAGAATGTCGCGGAATCGTTCGGTGAAATCGCAGTCGCCTGGAAGGTGATCAGGAATTGCGGCCGCCTTGACCGCCATCCTTTCAACTTCCCGCTGCAGTTCCAGGTTTCAGCCAAGGATAGCTGGGGCAACTATACACCACAGCTGACGGCCTATGACGGGCAGGCGTTCGACATGACCCTCGACAATTCCGGCGACGTGTTGTCCCTGTCGAAGAACAGCGCGACCTCCCCGAACGAAGTCGAAGTGCGTAATCAGCTCAAGCAGGGCGCCATCAGTGCGTGCATCTTCAAGGATGGCAAGCTTCTGGCCACGAAGACCAACATGGCTCCCGGCCAAAAGGCGGTTTTCCAGTTCCAGCCGCGTATCTATATCGGCGTCGTCAGCCAGGTCAACGAAGGTCAGGTCATCGATTCCGCGATCATCAGTCAGGCCAATACCGAGATCAATCTCTTCGGCATCACCAGCGCCGATATCGTCATGACCGGCGGCGGCCCCGGCCCAAACTCGTCCCCGTTCGAATTCCACCTGGAAAATATCAACCAGTAAACCTCCGTCATCTCGGCGAGGTGACCATTGATCCGGGATACCAGGCCAGCAATCAGCGGGTATCCCGGTTTTCTTTCGCGAACGAGAGGAGAGCCGTGACCATGAGCACGAAGATAAAGATGAAACTTCCAAAGGCAAAATCCACCTCGGAGCCGACGTCGGAAGGCCGGGACGATCAGATTGATCCGGCTTCCACCTCCGATGATGGCGGCTCAGCCGACATCGATGTCGGTACGATGACAGACAAGACTCCCGTCACTGCAAGCGGCAATACAGCAGCTAGCACGAGCGCCAAACATCCGGGCCGCTCGAAGCAAGTTGGAACGGTCACGAAGACATGGATCTCGGGCGGTTACGCTGGGACAGGCAGGGACAGAGTCCGGGTTGATGCAACCTATGCCGCTACAAGGGACATCAGAACCGGCATGACCAATATCGGGTCGGATAGCTTCAAGCTGACAATAACCGACCTGAACAGCAATGTCAGTTCGACAATTGGGCACTATCCATTCTCGAATACAGATTGGACGGAGATCCCCGTTCCGGATACCGGTGATTTCGATGTCAGGGGCAACGTCAAGATCGACGTGCAGACCTCTGGGAAGATGATGCGCGTACAGTTCCACGTCAACACAGCCAGTGATATTTCCGACATCGGCTACATATTCGTGTTCGATGTTCCGGAGGATGCGCAGTTCGTTGACGAGACGTCGAACGAACCGTCGTCGTAACCGCCATGCGAACTTGGTTGACCTACGAGAATGGCTCTCTCAATCCGCATGTCAGCCGCGTGGGCATTTTCTGGGATGTTTCCGAGATGATGCCCGGCATCATCCCGATATTGTGGGCGGCGATTGAGCGATGCCGTTATGGGTGGCATCACCCGCTCTGCATAGGTTGGGCTCCGACATTCCTGATCCGCGACAGCGATGGGAATGAATGCCCGCTCCAGCCAGGTCGCGACAATGCCGAAACCGGGACCCGGATAGACGGGCCACATGGCGGCGAGTTCAAGTCCGGGCTCCTCCTGAGCCAGAGCACGCCGCGGCCCGACTTGTCGCTTTGCATTTGCCGGGACAATCGCCCGATGGCCGAATTGCCGCTCGGGCAAGTCGGTTCGTGGGCGTTGCTCATGCCCGATCGCCTGAAATTTCAGATCGATTGCCGAACGCAATTGCAAGGCCGGGTCACAGATACAAACGGTGCGCCCTTTGCTTTGGGCGGCCTGAATGCCTTGAGGGTTCAGCTTCGCGGCGGCACGCCCGGTCCCAGGGCAACGCCGCTCACCTTTATCTCGTACCGTGCGGAGCCAGCCTGATCCGATCCACCTCTGAAAATGATAGAAAGGGTTGTCCAATGCCAAGCAGTTATTTCGTCTACACGATCATATTTTCCCGTACGCAAAATAGCGTCCGCTTCATAGAATTCCAAAAGAGAGCAAAAGCAAACTTCTTTCACACCAGGGGAGGGAGAGTTTACCAGCGAGGCACGCCGTTCGACCTGCACGGCGCAACAAAATTCGCGCTGCCAGGCGGGGGATTCGAAGGCGATGACTGGGATGACGATAATGAGGTCTACCAGAACTGCGAAAGGGAATTTACCGAGGAGTGCGGACGACTGATCAGCTTTATCAATGGTGACGAGATCGCTAGCGACGACGACGATGATGAGGTCATCGATGCGGAGGTATTTCTGAAACGGTGGCCGGTTAACATTCAGGCGCAACCGGAAATAGCTGGCTATGCCGCAATGTATGTCAAGGTGCCCGACAACCAGCTCGAAGTCGTCCGCGACTATATTGCAGAATGTTTTGGGCAACGCGATCAGGCGGTAGCGCAAATCGTCAACGGGCAAATTCGAAGATACTCACAGATCGCGCAGAGGTTTCCGATGGCTCCGATGGACGATGAGTTGGTCCTGGCGCAGCCAGCAATCCACGAGATCAGGCAGGACGGCTTTAACAATAACCAATGGATCCAGGATCTTTCCGGAGATTCGGACACCAACTGGTTTGCCGAGATCATCAAAGCTCTTGAGACCATTGATGGTTGAGGGATGCGGACATGACCGGCCACACCGAGATTCAGGAATGGCGCGACATCCCGCATAACAACCGGAACGAAGAAATCGTGATCCGTTTCCGCATTTCCTATGAGGATGCGGGTCGCCACTCTGTGCAAAACGTCGCTGCCGAGATTTTCCGGGCGGTGCTGCCGCTTGAAACAAATGTGATCGAAGGCCTGCGCTTCGATCACGATACTCCGTTCCGCGTGGCGTTTGCCGGCGGCCGCAAGGTTCACGGCTGGCTTCGCTGGCGCACCGGGCTCGACGTGCAATATTCGCAGCAGATCCTTGGCAGGATCGAAATGGAGGAGACAGATGATGTCGATTATTGGAACTATATCGGCTTCATGATCTGCTTCGGCAATACGCGCCCGGTTCCGCCGACACCGCCCGTTCCACCGCCAGATGACGATCCGCCGGTGCCTGGGCCGCTGCCGATCCCGGATCCCGCGGAAGGCATGGCGATCGCCGATGCGCATCTGGAAGCGGGCGAGCTCTTCCCTTTCGTCTACATCAAGCCATGGCCGAAACTGGCGGCTGATCGCGTCGGGCAGCGGTTCATGACAGTGCCTGCGTCCGCCGCTGCCAGCGCATTCTATACGAAACTAAAGGGCGCTGATCCCGCAACCAAGTGCGAAGCGGCCGTAACCTTCATCGATGATACGATATCGCCGGAGACGGGCGGCGGGCCAAGCGAGCCCTTCGTTACGCCGATGCGGCCGCTTGCCCCGCCTTACCAGAGCTTTCGGCATTTTCCGCAGCATCTAAGAAAGGACTGCACCTATGCCGCTCTCGACAGCTGGGTCGAGGAGCAGTTCGAAAGCTGGGACGATCTGGCCAAAGAGCTGCAGTCGACGGACGCCCAGACGGCGCTGACCGATATCTGGAACTCGGCAATCGCGCTGATGATCACGCTCGGCTATGACCATAGCTGGTTTTCCGATCTGATCCGGCTGCTGCAGGTCACGCATCTCATCAACTGGGTGCTGGCTTTCCATGCCTCGCATCCGAAACTCGACGACGATCCCGCGCCGAGACCATCCGATGCGGCGCTTTCGTGCGCGCTCAATGCGGTGATGATCCTGCCCGCCGATATTTTTCCTGTCGATCCGCCGCCAACCCCCGCCGATCCTCCGGCCATCCAGCTCTATGCCGTCGGCGCCATCCGCACCGTGCATTATAAGCCCGGGCGTTATGCGCTCGGAGATATAGAGCGCATCGAAACCGTGATTTCGGGAGAAACGCGTCAGGAGATACGCCGCAATCTGCGACGTACGGAAACCGTCGAAGACGATGAGACATCGAGCGACAGCACCAGCAATTTCGGACGGGATACGACGACCGCCGATCTGATCAATCAGGTGCAGAAGACATTATCGGACCGTGTTTCGACCACAACGATCAACAATTACGAAACCGACTACGGGCAACCGACCACCAATTCCATGAAGGTCACCGGCAATTGGTGGGTACAGGAGCAACCCGCTGGCGGTTATCTGCAGGACATTTCGAAATTTGCCCGCGATATCATCGATCGCTCGGTCAAGGCTCTGCGCCGTGAATCGGTGTTACGCCGCAGCAGCCGGGTGTTTGAAGAGCTGGAAACCACCCAGACGCGGACCTTGTCGAACTCGGGCAGCGACGGCAATCTTCAGGTGGTATTCTGCTGGGTGAACCGGGCTTATCATCTTCAAACCCGAGCCAGCCGGGACAGATTGGTCTTCGAGATGTTCATCGACAATCCCGGCGCGTATCTGGCGGAGGCGATTGCCCGATACCATGACCTGAGGCTCGTAGCGCCACCGTCTCCCGCGAGCATGGGCATAACCTCCTATGCCAGCCTCTCGCCGGAGCCGTCCAAATCGGGCTCGACATCGGTTTATTATCTCGATGCCTTCGCGGCCTATGGCATAGCTCCGGATGGACCGCCGCCGCCAGCCTTTCGCATCATCAGCAGCGGGTTCAAATCCCGAAATCCGCTGTCGGATGCCGAGCTGGAGGTGCCGGAAGGCTACACGCCGTCCACGGCAACGGTCAGCGTCAGCAGTTTCATCGCCAATCCGACGGCGCAGGCGACGATCAGCGGCGTGATCCTGACTGCGAAGCAGGACGGCACGATCACGACGTTCACAGGGGATCTGACGGGCGCTTCCGCGCAATATGCCGATCGGCTGCGGGCATCGATCCTGTGCAGTCCGTCGCCAAAGACGCCGTCGTCTGCCGGCGTACCTCTAACCAGCGAGATCAGGGCAGGGGAGGGCGATGCGCCGGCACCGGATACATCTCCGGCGGAGGGAGCTGCGGAATTCGATAGCTATTATGCAACGAGCATCGAGATCGAATGCTCACGTAGCGCTGCGACGCTCGCCAATTGGCAAATGGCGACCTACCGGAAAATCCAGGCCGCCTATCAGGCCGCCATGGATGACTATCACGCGGCGTTGGCGGCCCAGAAAAAGCTGCTGGAGGCCGAGAACCCCAAGCTCCTTACGCAGATTGTCCAGGAGCAGATGGTTCAGGCTGCCATCGCGCTGTTTGCCCGTGCAACGCTTACGGCGCCGGCCGATGGCGCAGGCAGGGAGACATCAACCAATTTCGAGCCGCGCTATTTTCAGTTCCTTCGCCATGCGTTCGACTGGGACGGAATGGCAGTCGAGCTGATCCAGGACCCTGCAACAGACCCATATCTCAGCGAGGGACAGACTGCATTGATCTCGCTGTTTTCGCCCAGTCTCTATTTGCGGGATCTGCTGCGCGCCAAACGCGCGCATCTCTTGCTATCCGTCAGACCGGAGTCCGCAAGGATGGTTCTGCTTGCTTTCCGGACCGGCCAGATCTGGCCTTGTGCCGAGGAACTGACCCCTTGCATGGCCGCTGATATGAGCGCCGTCGATCTTCTGCTGGAGCAGACGGACGAGGCATCCAAGATCGCTCATGACAGTTGGTCGATCACCGTTCCGACAGCGATGGTCGCATTGTCGCACGATAATCCATTTTCATGATTGTAGGAGTGCTGGATGTTGCCACCTTCGTTTATTCCGCCCGTCTTTCCGGGGAATTTTCCTGGGCAGGAGCCTCGCCATCATTTCTTCCCGCATTCGCGTCCGGGAGTTCACGATGGCGTGCCCGTCGGGGCCATCATCATTTTCCCCGGTGAGATCCTGCAGCAGACGCAGACCTTGACGTCGGCCATGACGGATCTGCGTTACATGCCATGGATGATCTGTGATGGCTCCAGCCTGCTGAAGACTGAGTATCCGGAGCTTTATCGCGTGATCGGCGATCTTTACGGACCGGATGGAGACGACAAATTCAAGCTGCCGGACTACCGTGGCTATTTTCTGCGCGGCGTCGACCTCGAAAAGTCGCTGGACAAGGACGAGCGTCACGCGCCCCCAGGTCCGGCCGTCAATTCACGAGGTGTCGGCTCGACTCAGATGGATGCGCTGCGGGAGCACATGCATAGGCTGAACATGACCGCTCAGTTCGTGACGCCGCAGGAAAATCCGCCCGTGAATTTCGAAGTAGCCACAACTTCGCCGTTGACGCAGACCGGCGATATCTATCCGCAAAAGGAGGTGCGCGTCAGCAAGACTGAAACGCGCGCCGTCAATATTGCCGTCAACTGGCTGATAAAGACGAAATAAAATGAGGCAACCTCAATTTTCACTCAGCAACGCGTTCGGCTGGAGGATCGTCAGCTTCTGTCGGCCGGCTTCCAGAATCCCCGCGCGCTTCAAGGCGGAGATGGAGCGGCTGACTTCTTCGCGACTGGCGCCGATGGAGCCGGCGATCTCGGCATGGGTCGGAAACTTCGCTAGCTGTCCATTCGGCTTGAACATGCCGCTTTCCAGCGCCATGCGCGCCACATAGGCTTTCAGACGCTTGTCCACGCTTTGACTGGTCAACTGATAACTGTGCCTAGTCAATCTGCGGATACGTTCGGCCATATCGATCATGACCCGCTGCCGCACCAACGGTATCGTCTCCAACAATTTCAGAAACGCCTGTCGTTTTACGACGATCAGGCAAGAGGCGGTTTTTGCATAAACCGAAAGCGAACGCTTGCCGCCGTCAATGGCAGAGATTTCTCCAAAATAGTCATGGGTATTGAGCCGGGTAAAGATAAGCTCCCGGCCGTCCTGATCGAGATAGAGAGCCAACAGCAATCCGGATCGCAGAAAGTAGACCTCGCCGCTTGTATCGTCCTGGTTGAACACGATCTGGCCCGGCGAATAGACTCTGGTCCAAAAATCGTGGGCGTCGAGCGCGACACTTTCGAGTGCCACATCGGCAAAAAGGGGGCAGCTGAGTAATTGACCAATATCGGCCACTTGTCGTTCCGTGCTTATCCAAATAATTGAATTTCAAGAGAAATACCAATCGAACAACCTGCTTGCAATATCGATCCTGCTTAGTCACGATAAAACTTGCATCACCAGAGCGCCTTACCAGCAAAAGGCACCTTGCAGCCAATTTCAACACTGCAAGCCAGAAAAAACAGCCGCGTTTGAAACACGATCCGGCTATCAGATCTGACTTAGAGGGCCGCTGAATTCAATGCAGAGAGCTGTCTTGTCACCGCCATTCCGCGCCGGCTGGCCTGGGCGAGATTGAAACGGATTTCCGCCTGTCTTTGCATAAACGCACCACAATGCCTTTAGTCTAGTGTTTTTATAGACAATTATCATGCCGTTCAGTCTGCGCGATGTCGAGTGGCCAATTGGCCGCATGATTGATGCCGCGGCGGCCAAAATAGGGACGGGATATGAGAAAAAGGCATTCAAGCGCGAAGACTATCGGGCGAAGCAAGATCGGCATTGCCCTGGCATTTTCTTTTCTGACGATGATAGGCACGGCCGCAAACGCTGCATCCGATACGACAAAGCCGGTCGATGGGGGCACTCTCAATGTTGGATTGGCAACGGATGCTTCCATCATCGACCCATCGATCACGGGTAGTTCTGTCACGGCATTGATTACCCGCAATATCGTCGACTCGCTTGTGGGGCAGGCCGAAGACAACAAGTTCACGCCGTGGCTTGCAGAAAGCTGGGACATCAGCGGCGACAATACCGTCTACACATTCCATCTGCGTCAGGGCGTGACATTCAGCGATGGTACCCCGCTCGATGCAGCCGCAGTCAAATACAATTTTGATCGCATTCTCGATCCGAAGACGACATCGAGCTATGCCAAATCGCTGCTCGGACCGATCGACAAGATCGAAGCGCCGGATAGCCGTACGGTCGTGATCCGCTATCGCCAGTCCTTCGCGCCCTTGCTGCAAGGGTTGAGCCTCCCCTATCTGGGTATCCAGTCATCGGCCTATCTTCAGAAGACGCAGAGCACGACGAATACGGTCATCGGATCGGGTCCTTACGTGCTCGACAATTTTACCAAGGGCAGCGGCAGCAAGCTGAGCCGTCGCGCAGACTACAATTGGGGTCCTGGCTATGCCGCGCATAAAGGGGCGGCCCATTTCGATCAGATCGTCTTCAAATATCTGCCGGAGGCTTCCGTGCGCCTCGGTGCGCTGGCAAGCGGTCAGCTGCAGGCGATCGACGCTGTGCCGCCGGCAAACTATCGTTCCGTTCAGGGTAACGGCAAGCTGCAGGTGGTGACGCGGGAAAACCCAGGCGTCAACAGTGCCTATTTCCTGAACACCTCGAAGGGTCCGTTTCAGGACGTGAAAGTGCGCCAGGCTTTCCAGAGCGCGGTCAATGGGCCGGCCGCGGTTAAGGCCGCCTTTTTCGGAACATTGAAGCCGGCCGACAACATCCTCGGTCCGTCGACACTCTATTATGACAAGGACATTCCCCGGTCATGGGGCTTTGATCTTGGCAAAGCCAACCGTCTGCTCGACGAGGCGGGCTGGTCGCAGAAGGACGCGGACGGTGTCCGCAAGAAGGACGGAAACCGGCTGACCCTGCATTATGTCTATGACAGTACCTCGCTTGCCGCGACGGAAGTGACGCTGGCACAGGCGGTTCAATATCAGGTTCGGCAGGCGGGCTTCGATTTGCAGCTCGATCCGGTCGATGCCGGCGGCTGGACGGCCCGCACCAATGCCAATGACTACGATCTCGTGTCCTTCTTTTACGTGCGCGCCGAGCCGGACATCCTGCGAACGGTATTTCACTCCGCCTACATTCCGCCCAGCGGCCAGAATGCATCTCGGGTCAAGAGCCTCGACGAAAAGCTGACCAAGGCAGTCGGAGCATCGGATGCCGAGCGCAAGAAGCTCTATGCCGAGATACAGAAGGAAGTGATCGATCAGGCCTATGCCGTGCCGCTTTTCGTTGCCGCCTACCAGCTTGGCGCCTCGAAGGATCTGCACGGCATTTCCTGGGCCACCAATGCGAAGCCGAATTTCTACGATGCCTGGCTGGATCGCTAAGCTCTTCCAGACCGCTGTGCGGCGGATCGGGGTAATCGTTGCCGTGCTCTGGGGTGCGGCAACGATTGCCTTTATTGCCGTGAAGCTTATTCCCGGCGATCCAGTCGCGATATTGACTGGCGGAGAAAACGTAGTCGACGAGGCCGAACGGGCCGCATTGGTGCATCAATATGGCCTCGATCAGCCACTGGTGCTGCAATATGCTGATTACATCGGCAAGGCTCTGAGCGGTGATTTTGGAGAAAGCTATCAATATAGGCAGCCCGTTTCGCAGGTGATCTACGAGGCGGCGGGGCCGACATTGCAGCTTGCCGGAAGCGCGATCATGCTTGCTCTTCTTCTGGCGATCAGCGTGGCTCTCGCGACGGCCGGTCGTCGTAGAAGCCTGACGCTGCTGTCCTCGGGAATAGAATTGATCCTTCTGAGCACGCCCGTTTATTGGATCGGCATTGTCTTATTGTCGGTCTTCAGCTTCAATCTCGAATGGTTTCCGGTCACAGGCAATGATGGACCATCGGCGCTTGTGCTGCCTGCGATTGCCTTGAGCCTGCCGCTCGCCGCACTCTTGAGTCAAGTATTGCGCGATGGTCTGGAAGAGGCGCTGGCCCAGCCGTTCTCGCTGACGGTCCGGACGCGCGGCGTCGGCGAGACGGTCTTGCGTGTCAGACATGGCCTGCGGCACGCCGCACTGGCGGCCTCGACCCTTACCGGCACATTGCTCGCCAGTACCCTTGGCGGCTCGATCCTGACCGAGACGGTGTTCGGCCGTTCGGGAATAGGGCAGATCACTCTTCAGGCGATCAAGACCCGCGACATGCCGTTGATCCTCGGTCTGGTGATGCTGTCTGCCCTTGTCTTCGTCATCGTCAATCTGCTGGTCGATGCTTTCTACCTTTTGATCGATCCACGTCTAAGGAGGACAGGCCTTTGAGCGATGTCGTTTTGGCTGAGAGCGGGCGGGAACGCCGCGTTGCGCGCAGACGCCCTGTCTGGCTGTCTTTCGGACTGCTTGTCCCCTTCGCCTTCGTGGTCGTTCTTTGTGTTGCGGTATGGGCGCCACAATGGCTTTCTGCTCTCGATCCCGAGGCCGTCGATCCCAGTGCGATCCTGTTGCCGCCTGATGGGCAACACTGGTTTGGAACGGACGAACTGGGCAGGGATCTGTTTTCGCGTGTGGTTTACGGAACCTCGCAATCCCTGACCATCGGCATCGGCGCGACCCTGATTGCCAGTCTCGGCGGTATCATGTTGGGCACGACGGCTGCACTGGCTCCAAGGCCGATCGGCCGGCTTCTCTTGCGCATCATCGATATCCTGCTTGCCTTTCCGGAAATGCTGCTTGCTCTGCTGGTGATCGCGGTGCTTGGGCGCGGGCCTGCCAATACGCTCTTGGCGGTCGGGCTTGCCAGCATCGCCGGCTATGCCCGGCTGATCCGCTCGCAGGTGCTTCACATCAAGCTGTCGGGCTATGTCGAACATGCCGTGGCACTCGGCGAGCATCCGTGGACGATCATCAGCCGGCATATCGTGCCCAACGCCATCCGGCCGCTCCTCATCCTCGCGACGGTTGGCGTAGGGAGTTCGGTACTGTCCGCTTCGGCCTTGAGCTTCCTCGGCCTGGGCGTCGTGCCCCCCGTGGCTGAATGGGGCGCGCTCCTCGCCAACGGTCGCAATTTTCTCGACATTGCGCCCTGGACCAGCCTGTTGCCGGCAACGGTGGTCGCGCTTTCGGTCATTTCGATCACGCTCCTGGGCCGTCGATTGCAGACCCTTCTCGCAACGGGAGATCTGCGATGAATATTCAGTCCGGCCTGCGAGACTTTCGGACCGCCGCTTCCGAGCCGTCCCAGCTGCTTGCGATCAAAGGGTTGAATGTGGCCTTTCAGACCCCGCAAGGCCGCGTGAACGCGGTTCGCGACCTGTCGCTGCAGATCGCGCCCGGCGAGATCTTCGCATTGGTTGGCGAATCCGGCTCCGGAAAATCGGTAACGGCCCGGGCGATTGTCGGTCTCGCCGGATCGCACTCCGTGGTAAAAGCCGACCGGATGGAACTGACCGCGCATGACGGCCGGCCGCTAAACCTCCTCGATCTGCCGGAAAAAGCCTGGCGCCATGTGCGTGGTCGCGAAATCGGTTTCATTCTCCAGGATGCGCTCGTATCGCTCGATCCCTTGAGGACCGTCGGTCGCGAAATCGCCGAACCCATCCTCACGCATCGACTGGCACCACGCTCGCTCGTATCGCAACATGTCGTTGAATTGCTGGAACGCGTCGGCGTTCCCGAGCCGGATTTGCGGATGGGGCAGTATGCGCATCAATTGTCCGGCGGATTGCGGCAAAGGGCATTGATTGCCTCCGCCCTTGCCGGCCAGCCGCGCTTGCTCGTCGCCGATGAACCGACGACGGCGCTGGATGTCAGCGTCCAGAAAAGAGTGCTCGCCATCTTCAAGGAACTGGCCGCTGCCGGCCATGGCATCCTCCTGATCACGCATGATCTCTCCGTTGCAGCCCAGCTCGCCGATCGGGTCGCCGTGATGCAAAAGGGCCAGCTGGTGGAAATAGGCCCGGCGCGCAGCGTTCTGTCAGATCCACAGCACGACTACACCCGGCAGCTCCTGGCAGCCGTGCCGACAGCGGCCAATCGCGGTCGCCGCCTCAGCGCAGCGGATACGCCCTTGCCGCTGCGGGAGCCCGTTCGCTCGGGTGAGCGTTTGCTGGAAATACGCAACGTATCGATGAGCTTCAGGCACACGGATGGCAGTCTTTTGCGCGCCGTCAGCGATGTATCGCTTCATATCGGCAGCGGCGAAACGCTGGGCGTGGTCGGTGAATCCGGCTCGGGCAAGACCACGCTCGGCAAGATTGCGCTTGCGCTGCAGCAGCCGGATGCGGGGGAGGTGCTGTATGAGGGACGACCGTGGAGCGCACTTTCCGAACGCATGCGCCGCCCCCTCCGAGCCGGAATACAGACGATCAGCCAGGACCCGCTGAGCTCCTTCAATCCGCGCTTCACCGTCGAGCGCATCATCGAGCAACCGCTGCTACTTCATGGCGGTCTCGGCAGATCGGAGCGCCGCGAGAAGATCATCGGTCTGCTGGATCTGGTCGGGTTGCCGCCGGATTTGCTCGCCCGGCGGCCGACCGCACTTTCCGGTGGCCAGCGCCAGCGCGTATCGATCGCCCAGGCTCTTGCGGCTGCGCCGAAGCTTTTGATTTGCGACGAGCCCGTTTCGGCACTCGACGTCACGACGCAAGCCCAGGTTCTGGATCTATTGGTCGATCTGCAGGCAAGGCTCGGCCTGTCGATGATGTTCATTTCGCATGATCTGGGGGTGATCCAGCATATCAGCCACCGGATCGTCGTCATGAAGCAGGGAGCGATCGTCGAGGCTGGATCTGTCGAAGAGGTCTTCGGACGGCCTCGCCATGCCTATACGCGCGAACTTATTGCATCCGTGCCGAGGTTTTCGCGCTAATAAAGATCTGGCCGTAATGTAGGCGGCCTCATTCTTTACGTCTCCTTGCCGCCGGCAAAAATGGCCGGTTTCGGCCTAACTGCTGTCGGTGCGCTATCCTTGAGAAGCATCACGCCGTCAAACTGCTCGACATTGGGTTCATAATATCTGCCAGAACGCACTGAAGCAGAGGCCGCCGGCGTTGCCGCGAGGATCGTTGGCGACCAGCGTTTGGCTGGAAAAGCCGCTGCCGCTGATCTTGCCGTCACCAGGCGGCAAGAGGGATTGTTGATGCTGCCTTTCTGGGAGCCATCATTCAAATGATCGCCGGCCAGCCTCGCCCCCAGGCCTTCGTTTCCAGGGCGAGATTGCATCGTCTGCCTATTTGATAATCCGAGCTGTGCATTGCTCGCTCCGTTGGTGAGCGACTTTTGCAATATCATGCACACTTAATTGGTCTGTAGTTGCAGTTTTCAATATAAGTGAAATTTAAGTAACAATTAATAATACGAATTAAATGATATATTTGGCAATCATATATTTTGTGTATAGTCTACAAAAATACCTTGTTAAGTCCGATGGCGATTATGTTAATTGAACATTATGAAAGTGTAATGCTTATCGCTACATAAATTATATGATGCGCCGGTGTGAAATTGACGCTATTGTTTCAAAGTAACTCAGATTCTTGAGGGCCGAGACGATAAGGTGGGGCGCATAATGTTGCGGGGAGCAGAGATGAATGGGATGGCGTTGTTCGCGCTCATAAGGCGTGCCGATAGGCGCTTGCCCATATTGGCAAATCGACCGAGCGGAGGATTGTGATGGCCGGCCGGACTACCACCGCCGCCGGCTCAGGCACACTGCAGGAGCGTTACGGCGACTGGATGCTTACCATCGTCAATCAGGGAGCTGCCGATCATGCGCGGCCGCACTATGCGATTTCTTACACGCTGTATGATCTGCAGACGAACACACCGGTACTTTCGATCGAACTCACTCCCGAGGGTGGGAGCCTGAGGGGTATGCTGGCCTTGCCGCTGGGGCTGTATCTGCGGAGCGGTCGGCTGCCGCGGGGCGACGAAGCTGCTTTGGGTCTGGCTCAGCCGTTCGGTGCGGCTTCTTCGCGCGGCTGTCCGGTCGAGCTGAAGCTCAATGCAGCCATGATTGCCAGCTTGCGGCGGCGGCGCAGCCTCCGCGTGATGCTGGCGGCGACCGATACGGGTCGTGATGTGAGCTACGTCATTTCGCTCAATGGGTTTGCCGAGGCTCTCAGCCGGGCGCTCTCCATTGTCGATCCTTACGCCGCAAGAGCCGACATCGGATCGGGCTTGACCCTTCAGTAGCAGGTCGGAATTCGGGCGGGGTTGCCCATGGGATTGGCCGTGCCGCCAACCGCACGCATTTCCGTCGCTCCGGCGACATGCTCGAATTCCGATGTCAAGTTTCCCGGGTAATGCTTGCGAGCAATGTCCGGCGTGCCTCGCTCAGATGCGCCGTGCAGGTCTGGCTAATTTTCCTCTGGTCTCTTGAGAGAATCGCATCGATGTAAGCCAGATGCTGGTACACGGCCGCTTCATTGCGGATGCGCTCGTCCTTCTTGTTCCATTGATAATGGTAGAAGAAAATCAGCGAGATGACGTGGTAGAATTCGGTGACGAAGCGGTTGCTGGAAGCGCTGTTGATTAAGCGGTGCAATTGCTCGTCGAGAAGCGAGAACCGGTGATAATCGGTCTCGATCGTCTCCAGCAGCTCAAGATGCTCGGTCCGCAGTCTGCGCAGCTCGTTCCAGCTCGGGTCGCCGTCGTCGAGTTCCGCAAAGCGCATGACGGACCGCATTTCGAAAATTTCGCGGATATCGGAAAGCTCGTTGGCGAATTCCAGCGTCATGCCGCGGAAGACCCATTTGCCACCGGCTTCGCGCTCCAGCAGGCCAAAATGCCGGAAGCTCTGCAGAAACTCGCGGATCGTCGTCGTGGACACGCTGAATTGCCGCGCGAGCTGAAGCGCATTGATTGCCTGACCCGGACCGCTGTCGGATTGGAGTATCCATGTCAGGAAGGCGCGTTCGACCGTCAATGTCGGCGAGATGGTCTCTGCTTCGGGATAGAGCTCGGATGGTTCTGCCTGCCGCAGCACTATCCTGTCCCTGGAAAGAAGGCCGCTCTCCGTCGCAGCCGCCAGGCACTTGCGGACCGTCGTCCTGCTGGTGCCGAGGGTTCGGCCGATCTCGCGTTCCGAGCCAAGAGAGCGGCCGTGACCGACCGATTGCACGTGGCGCAGGAACTCGTTGAACTGCCGTTTGAAGAGGTTTTCAGAACGCATGCCGGCCCGATCTCATTGGTTTTTTAAACAAAAAATACCACTTTAAATCGATCGCCTCAACCGTGTAGATTCCACCCCAGGCTAGGGAGGATAGCTCGGGAATGAGACCAGCACATCTCGTTGCTCATTGGCGCCGCCGGGAAGATGGCGTCGCATGAGCTACACTTTTGATTTCGAGGGCCTGCTTCCCTATTGGGATCAGTTTGCGGAAGGCGTCTGGCTGACCATCCAGCTTTCGGTGGCCGCAACCATTGCGGGGTTCGTGCTGGGCACGTTCTGTGCGATCGCACGGACCAGCGGCTCGGCGATGCTGAAGACAGTCGTTGGCGCCTATGTCGACGTCATTCGCAATACACCGCTGCTGGTGCAGCTGTTCATCATCTATTTCGGCATCGCCACGCTTGGCTTGCGCATTCCGGCCAATGTCGCTGCGATCATCGCGCTCGTCGTCAACATCGGCGCCTATGTCTGCGAGATCATGCGTGCCGGCATTGAAGCGGTCCCGAAGGCTCAGATCGAGGCGGCCGAATGTCTTGGGCTTTCGCCTGCGCAAACCTACTGGCATGTCATTCTTCAGCCGGCGGTCGAACGGGTCTATCCAGCGCTCGTCAGCCAGTTCGTGCTGCTCATGCTCGCATCGTCGATCACGTCGCAGATTTCGGCCGAAGAGCTGACGGCAGCGGCCAACCGCATTCAGTCCGACACCTTCCTGTCCTTCGAGACCTACATCGTCGTCGGTGCCCTCTACTTGGCGCTGTCCTTCCTCATGCGGTGGGCGCTTCTCGGAGTAGGTTTCGTGGTTTTCAAGCGCCAGCGCAAGCTCGGCACGGCCCTGTGAGGAGGATCCTATGCCTACTTTCGGCCTGACACAGTTCATCTTTCTGCTCGAAGCGGCCGTCTGGACGCTCGCATTGTCGGCGCTTGGCTTCGTTGGCGGCGGTTTGGTCGGCTTTGTCGTCGCCCTGGCGCGGATTTCGCCCAGCCGCATCATTCGCTGGACCGCGACGGCCTATGTGCAGTTGATCCAGGGAACGCCTCTCCTGGTGCTGCTCTTCATCGTCTATTTCGGGCTCAGCATTGCCGGGTTCAACAATCTTCCGGCCTTGCTGGCGGCCGGCGTCGCGATCACGCTCTACACTTCGGCCTTTCTTGCCGAGATCTGGCGCGGTTCGATCCGGTCGATCGCCAAAACGCAATGGGAGGCCGCGGAATGTCTTGGCCTCTCGCGCTGGCAGCGCATGACACGGGTCATTCTTCCCCAGTCTCTGCGCATCGCGACGCCACCCACGGTCGGCTTCCTCGTTCAGGTGATAAAGAACACGTCGCTCGCCTCGGCGATCGGTTTTGTCGAGCTCGCGCAGGCCGGCAAACTGATCAACAACTCCACCTTCCAGCCCTTCAGCATCTTCATGGTGGTCGCCGCAATCTATTTCGCCATCTGCTTCCCGCTCACGCTCGCCAGCCGGAAGCTGGAAAGGAAATTGAATGTCTCCAATCGTTAGACTATCCGATGTCCGCAAGAGCTTTGGCGCGCTGCAGGTCCTGAACGGTGTCTCCTTCTCGGTCGAACCCGGCGAGGTGGTCGCCATCATCGGACAGTCCGGCTCGGGCAAGTCGACGGCTTTGCGATGCATCGATGCGCTGGAGACCATTCAGGGCGGTGAGATCGAGGTTTGCGGGCACAAGATCCATTCGTCGGATCTCGACAAACGCGCACTTCGCCGCGACGTTGGCATCGTCTTCCAAAGCTATAACCTGTTCCCGCATCTGACCGTCCTGGAAAACGCTTCGCTGGCGCTGACCTGCGTCAAGAAGCTGAGCAAGGCCGAAGCCCGGGATATATCGCTCGACTGTCTCGGCCGGGTAGGGCTTGCCGAGAAAGCCTCTTTCTACCCGGAGCAATTGTCCGGCGGCCAGCAGCAGCGAGCTGCTATCGCCCGGTCATTGGCCATGCAGCCGCAAGTCATGCTGTTCGACGAAGTCACATCCGCGCTTGATCCGCAGCTGACCGGCGAAGTGCTGAAGGTCATCGAAAACCTGGCGCGCGGCGGCATGACGATGATCCTCGTCACCCATGAGATGGCTTTTGCCCGGAAGGTGGCGAGCAACGTCCTGTACATGCATCTCGGTAGGGTCTGGGAGCATGGCCCCGCGGCCCTGCTCGATGCCCCCCAGACCGAGGAATTGCGCAGTTTCGTCGGCAACGGACTTTGAGCAGCACGGGCAGCGAAACCCAATCAAAATTAAATCGGAGGAGAACCATGAAGCGCCGTCATATTCTAGCAGCCACCGCACTTGCGATCCTGGGCACGTTCGCCAGCCATGCGCAGGCAGATGCCCTTGCGGATATCCAGGCCCGGAAAAAGGTCCTTATCGCCCTTGATCTCGGCTCGCCGCCCTTCGGCATGATCGATGCCAACATGCAGCCCTATGGCTCTGATGTCGAAGTTGCCAAGCTTCTTGCCGAGCAGCTCGGCCAGCCGCTTGATATCGTCCAGGTGACCAGCCCCAACCGCATTCCTTATCTGCAGACGGGCAAGGCGGATATGGTCATCGCCTCGCTCAGCGTGACGGACGAGCGCAAGAGGGTCATCGACTATTCAAAGCCCTATGGTGTGATCCAATCGGTCATCGCTGCGCCTGCCGGCCAGACCATCAAGACCATGGCCGACCTGAAGGGTAAGCGCATCGGCACCACGCGCGGCAGTGTCAACGACAAGGAAGTCACCAAAGTCAACGACGGCTCGGAAATCGTGCGTTACGATGACGACGCCACTCTGGTCACGGCACTCGTCAGCGGCCAGGTCGATGTGATGGCGACATCGCCGCAAATCATGAAGGCGGCCAACGAGCGCAATCCGGCGTCGAAGTTCGAGGTGAAGATGGTACTCAAGGTATTCCCCTATGCCATAGGCATCCGCAAGGGCGAGGCTGCCTTGAAGCAGCGGCTCGACAAGTTTGTCGACGAGAATCTCGCGACCGGCAAACTCAACGAAATCTACAAGAAGTACAACGGCGTCGACCTGCCGGCCGACATCGCCACCCTGAACTGATCTGTTTCCAGTGAACCGGGCACGAGCGTCCGGTTCACTCCCCCAATCCGGAAAAGGTATCGTCACGTGAAAGCCCTGTTGATCGAAAGTGAAGGTGTCAGCCGTTTCACCGATGTCGCTCGCCCGCAGCTCGGGAACGGCGATGTTCGTATCGCCGTCCGCCATGTCGGCATCTGCGGCAGTGATCTCAACACGTTTCGAGGTCTCAACCCGCTGGTGGAGCTGCCGCGCATTCCTGGGCACGAAATCGGTGGCGAGATCATCGAGGTCGGATCGAACGTCCCGTCCGTCTATCAACCGGGGCGGCGCGTCATCGTTCTTCCCTATACCAGTTGCGGCACTTGCTCTTCCTGCCGGAAGGGTCGCGTGAATGCCTGCCGCTACAATCGGACGCTTGGCGTCCAGCAGGATGGCGGGCTTGCCGAAGAGATCGTTCTTCCCGCGGAGAAGGTGATTCTGAACGACACGCTCGATCCTCGCTTTCTTGCTTTGGTCGAGCCGCTATCGGTAGGCTTCCATGCGGTGGCGCGGGGCCGCGTTTCGCCGAGCGATCGCATTGTCGTGCTGGGCTGCGGCATGATCGGCATGGGCGTGGTCATCGGAGCCGTTGCTCGTGGAGCCGAGGTGATTGCCGTCGATCTCAGCCCGGAAAAGACCGCGCTGGCAAAACAGTTTGGGGCTCGCCACACAATCAATGCCGGCACGGAGGATGTCGGGGCGCGCATCGTGGAGCTGACGAGCGATCAGGGCGTCGATGTGGCCTTCGAGGCGGTCGGTCTTCCGGAAACCTTTCGCCAGGCGATCGATCTGGCCGGCTTTTGCGGGCGCGTCGTCTATGTCGGCTACGCCAAGGCGCCCGTCACCTATCAGACACAAATGTTCAATCTCAAGGAGTTGGATATCATGGGGTCGCGCAACGCGACCAGGTCCGATTTCGATGCGGTGATCGCTTATCTCGAGACGATCGGCGACCGCGCCGCCTCGCTTATTTCCAAGGTCATACCCTTCGCCGAGGCCGAAGGCGCATTGCCTTTTTGGGACAAGAACCGCGATGTTTTGAAGGTCATTGTCGAAAGATGAATACGCAAGCATACATGAAATCTCCAACCGCGCTTCCCGACTGGCATGGCGCATTCCGACTGGACGGGCAGCGCGCGCTGGTGACCGGCGGAGGCAGTGGACTAGGCCTCGCAATCGCGCGTTGCCTCGCCGCCTCCGGCGCAGAAGTGGTACTGGCTGGCCGCAGGGCAGATCTTATCGAGGATGCGGCGGCATCGATCGGTCCCCAGGCGAAATCAGCACCCCTCGACCTTCGTGATCTTGCTTCGATCAAGGCTTTCGCTGCCCGTATCGAGGAGATGCATGGCCCGGTCGATATCGTCGTCAACAATGCCGGGAACACGGTGAAGAAGCCGTTCGAGGAATCCAATATTGCCGACTTCGACGAAGTCATGGACGTCCACGTTCGCGGCGCGCTGGAACTGACCCGGCAATTCCTGCCCGGCCAGATCGCAAGGGGGCATGGCAGCGTGCTCTTTACCGCGTCCATGACATCCTTCATCGGCCAGCCCCTGGTCATGGGCTATACGACAGCAAAAACGGCGCTGACAGGTGCCGTGCGCGGGCTTTCGGCCGAGTTCGCCGGCCGAGGAATCCGTGTCAACGCCGTCGCGCCCGGCTGGATCGATACCGACCTCTTCCAGAAGGCGACGGCCAACGATCCGGCCCGCCGCGCCAAAATCATGGGCCGCATCCAGATGAACCGTCTCGGCTCGGCCGAGGAAATCGGCTGGACATGTGCTTTCCTCGCATCGCCTGCCGCCGGTTACATCACCGGCCAGACCATTATCGTCGACGGCGGTGCCGTCATCGGCTTCTAAGAATTGCAATTAAGGGAGGTTTCCCGATGGATACCACAGCGACCTATTCAACTGACGCCGATCTGTTCCGCGCGTTGAAAACCGAGCTTTTTACCGCTGTCGTCGGCGACATCCTCGACACGCTTGGCCATCGTCGACAGTTCCTGCCCGCCGGTATCAAGCCTCTGAGCGACGACATGAAAATCGCCGGCCGCGCGATGCCGGTGCTCGAGGCCGATGTCTTCTCGGACGGGCAGGGCTCCTTTGGCCCGCTCGCTGACAAGCCGTTCGGCATCATGTTCGAAGCGCTGGATTCGCTGAAGCCGGGCGACGTCTATATTGCCACGGGTTCGTCGCTTCGCTACGCGCTTTGGGGCGGTTTGATGTCGACGAGAGCCATCCATCTTAAGGCGGCAGGTGCGATCCTCGACGGTTACGTGCGCGATGCCGGTGAAATCGAGCGGCTCGGCTTCCCGGCCTTCTCCCGCGGGATCTATGCGCAGGATCAGGGGCCTCGTGGCAAGGTCATCGACTACAATACGCCGATCGAAATCGAAGGTGTCCGCATCGAACCCGGTGATCTGCTCTATGGCGACCGCGAAGGCGTTCTCGTCATCCCGAAGGCGGTCGAAAAGGAAGCGATTTCGCTCGCGCTGGAAAAGGTGCGTACAGAAAACAAGGTGGCGGAGGCAATCCGCGGCGGCATGAGCACGGTCGAAGCCTTCGCGACGTTTGGGGTGATGTAAGCTCATGGGCTCTGGCGTGCCGCTAACACATGCCGATGATCCGCGGCTGCTGCTGCTTTCGGAAAAGGACAATGTTCTTGTCTGTCGCGAGGATATTTCCGCAGGAGAACGCATTCGCGTCGGAGACCGGGAGGTGACACTCGCAAAGACGATTCCGCGCGGTCACAAGATCGCCAGGCATGAAATCGCGCCGGGCGCCAAGGTCTACAAATACGGCGCGCCGATCGGTTCCGCCATTGCGCCGATCGCGCCCGGCGATCATGTCCACGTGCACAATGTCAAGAGCGATTACACGCCGAGCCACTTCTTCGACATCCAGGAGGTTATCAAAAAATGACCCTGCAAGGCTATCTGCGGCCGGATGGTCGCAAAGGCATCCGCAATATCGTCGCCGTCGCCTATCTGGTGGAATGTGCCCACCACGTCGGACGTCAGATCATCTCGGCTTTCGACGAGCAGGAGGTTCATCTCATCGGCTTCCCCGGCTGTTTTCCCAATGCCTACGCACAACGGATGATGGAGCGGCTTTGTACCCATCCGAATATCGGGGCGGTTCTGCTGCTGTCGCTCGGCTGTGAAAGCTTCAACAAATACTCGCTATCCAAAATCATCGAGGAGAGCGGCAGGCCGGTGAAGACACTGACCATCCAGAACGATGGCGGCACGCGCAGCACGATTGCGGCCGGTCGTGCCTGGGTGAGCGAGCAGCTCGAAAATCTGGCGTGCGATTTACGGGTGCCGATGGATATCAGCGAGCTGATCGTCGGGACGGTTTGCGGCGGGTCGGACGGAACGAGCGGGATTACCGGCAATCCGGCAGCGGGCCGGGCTTTCGATTCGCTGGTAGCGGCCGGGGCTACATGCATTTTCGAGGAAACCGGTGAGCTCATTGGCTGCGAGGAAATCATGGCCGACCGTGCGGTCACGCCGGAACTTGCCGACGAGCTTCGTGCGGCAGTTGCCAAGGCGGCACGCTACTACGCCACGCTCGGCTACGGCAGCTTTGCACCGGGCAACGCCGATGGTGGGCTGACGACGATCGAAGAGAAATCGATGGGCGCCTATGCCAAATCGGGGGCGTCGCCGATCTCCGGCCTGATCAAGCCCGGTGATATTCCGCCGCGTGGCGGTCTTTACCTGATGGACGTGGTGCCTGATGGCGAGGTGAGGTTCGGCTTCCCGAATATTTCCGACAATGCCGAAATTGTCGAGATGATCGCCTCCGGCTGTCACATGGTGTTCTTTGTCACCGGCCGCGGCTCGGTCTCAGGCTCGGCAATCTCCCCGGTGATCAAGATCTGCGCCAATCCGGATACCTACCGCCGGCTGGAGGAAGACATGGATGTCGATGCCGGCCGTATCCTTGAGGGACGAGCAAGCCTTGATGAGGTCGGCCAGGAAATCGTGACGCTTCTGCAGGATGTTGCCGGTGGCAAACCGACGAAGTCGGAAGGTCTCGGCCATCAGGAGTTCATCCTGACCTACAAGTCCTTCGAGCCGATCGGTCCGGCATGCCTGCCGGTCTAGAGTGTGTCGGATTTAGGCTGAAGCATATCAGGCATGTCTTGATATGCGGCGCAATGATGTAGGTCGAAGGCTTTAGGAACTTCGTCGACACGGCGTCATATTGCATTGCCTGTCAGCTTGAAGCTGACGTCCTCCAATAGGGGACAGCCGTAGTCTTCAGCGTGCCACGTTCCGCCGTGTCGCGGGTTTCTTACCCATGACGTAGCCCGAGCCAAGGCTTTTGGCACGTGCGCCGACATCCAGGCAATTTGGTGGTTGTTGACAAAAATAGGATCGCATAAGCTGTCTTATATTATCGTTAATCCAAGCGGAGGAGAGATCATGCCATCCATGCGCCCAGGACCGGAAAGCCGACGCCTATTGCCGCGTCAAATCAGCGAACTCGTCGTCTTCGATATCGCCACATCGACGGCGCGTGTGATTTACGAAACCGGCGAGCTCATTGAAGCGCCCAATTGGTCGCCTGATGGCAAGTGGCTGATCTATAATGGCGACGGCCGTCTCTTCCGCATCTCTCCGGACGGTCTGGATGGCCCGCATCGCATCAACACGGTACCGGTCGAGAACCTGAACAACGACCATGTCGTATCGCCGGACGGTCGCTCCTTTTTCGTCAGCGCCAATGACGGCCATCTCTATCAGGTGCCGTTCGAGGGCGGCGCTCCGCGCCGTGTCTCCAATGAACACGGGGCTTCACGCGGCTTCAAATATTACCTGCATGGCATTTCGCCTGACGGCGCAACGCTCGCCTATATCGGGCTGGAGCGCCGCGAGGGCGGCGGCATCTTCACGCGTGTCTGCACCATTCCTTCAGCAGGCGGTGAAGACGTATTCCTGACCGATGGTGCCTGCCCGGTCGACGGATCCGAATTCTCGCCGGATGGAGAATGGATCTATTTCAATTCCGAAGCCGCCGCGACTCAGCCCGGACATGCACAGGCTTTCCGTATGCGCCTCGACGGCTCCGGGCTGGAGCAGCTGACGCATGACGAGCGGGTAAACTGGTTCCCGCATCCCACACCCAATGGCCACGATCTCGTCTATCTGAGTTATCCGGTGGGAACGATCGGCCACCCCGCAGACAAGGATGTCATCCTCCGGCTCATGCCCGCCGAAGGCGGCAAGGCGCGCGACCTCGATGCCTTCAATGGCGGACAGGGCACGATCAACGTGAATTCCTGGGCGCCGGATTCCAGCGCCTTCGCCTATGTTCGTTATCCGGTGGCGGCGGGCTGACAGGCTTGCCGGGATAGCCTAGCTGCGAATAGTCGAATTCGAACTTTGGCGGATCAGAAGATCCGGTTCGATCAGGGTGACGCGGGGCGGCGGCAAATCCGCCTCCGCGCCGATCAGATCGACGACGCGCTCGACGGCCATGGCCGATACACGCTCTACATTGTAGTCGACCGTCGAGATTGGCGTCACTGCATATTCACCGAACTCGATATTGTCGAAGCCCATGAGCGCGACGTCGTCGGGGACGCGAATGCCGTTGCGGGCGCAATAGCGCAAGACGCCCAGCGCCAGTGAATCATTGGTCGCGAAGATGGCTGATGCGCCGAGCCGCTGGCTGAAGATCGCATCCGCGGCCCAATAGCCATGTGCGACCGAGTGGCCGCTCGGCTTGATAAACAGCGCGGTATCGATGTCTGCGCCGGCATCCCGATACGCCTGCATATAGCCCTCGAGCTTTTCCGAATTGCCGAGCTTCGTGCCGCCATCGATGATGACGATACGGCGGTGGCCACTGCCGAGAAGATGCGCAACCGCCTTGTAGGCCCCCATCCGTTCGTCCATGCAGACGGCATCGATGCCGGCATCCGGATCGCCGACGAGAAGCACGACGGGATAATTGCGCGCGCGCAGCTTGCGGATATGATCCAGTCGCCGATGGCTGCACGGAAAGACCAGCATGCCGTCGGCGCGCCTGGCCCGGAAGGTCTCGATCATCCTCTCTTCGACTGCGATGTCGTTGTTCGATGTCGCGAAAAGGGTCGTATAGCCCCGTTTGGAAAGCTCGCCCTCCACGGCCTGCGCCACGGCTGTCAGCACGGGATTGGAAAGGTCGGTCAGGATGAGCCCGATCGATCGGGTTTCCCGCCGCACCAAAGACGTGGCGACGTAATTGGGCAGGTAGTTCAGCTCGCGCGCCACATCCGCGATGAGGGTGCGGGTCTCAGGCGGGATGCGCGAGCTGCCCCGCAAAGCCAGCGACACGGTATTCACCGAAAATCCGGTCTTATCGGCGATGTCCTTCAAGCGCGCCGCAGGCTTTGCCATGCAAATTCGACTCCCGTCACACCGTTTGCTGTTTCAGAGCGGCGATCGCTCTGTATTGCAGGCAATCCGGCGCCATTTCCATCAATTCGATCCTGTTACCATCCGGATCTTCAATCCATGCGCCACGATTCCCGTCAAGTCCGGACTTGATGGGCGAGGTGAGCGCAATTCCAGCCTTCTCCAGCTTTGCCGCCGCTATATCGAGATTGTCAATCGTCAGGCATAGATGGTTGGTGCCGTTGGCATTCGGCCCGGGAGCACGATCGCCTTCTGCGCCGGGGAAGAGTTCGAGAAATTGAAGATCGGTGATGCGCAGATAGACGATCCACGGCGTCCCGTCATCGCGCACCAGCCTGTGCATTTCCCGAAGGCCGAGGCGATCGCGATAGAAATCGAGTGAGGTGCCGAGGTCCTTGACCTTGATGGCGAGGTGACCGAGGCCGGTAATGTGATCCATGATATAGCTCCAAAGGATTGTTTTAGCGATAATATCGCGTGGGTGGAAAGTAATGCTTTTGAGGCTTCCGTTTGGACGGCCAGCCTGATGGCTCGAACCTGATATCCGCTAGTCCCAGAGCGGCGCCCCAGGCGGGTCGATCGCCCGTGAACTTTGCGGCAGGGCGTCGATCGCCTCGATATCGGCGGTGGTCAGATCAAGTTCATGTGCCAGCCAGTTCGAGCGAATGCGTTCCGCCTTCGACGAGGTCGGGATTGCCGCATAGCCTTTGGAGAGTTCGTAGGCGAGCGCCACCTGTTCGACGGTTGCCCCATGTCGCTCCGCAATCGCCCGCATCTGCTCGATATCGCCCATACGGCCCTGCGCGATCGGTTGATAGCAGGTGACAAGGATGTCGCGTTCCTGGCAATAGACGGCAATTTTTCGGTTCTGGAACAAGGGGTTGAGCTCAATCTGGTTGGTCGCGACGGCTCCTTTGCCGAGAAGCGTCTCGGCCTTTTCCAGGAGGGCAATGGTAAAGTTCGAGACGCCGATCATGCGCGTCAGCCCCATCTCCCGAGCCTCGGCGATTTGCTCGAGATAGCCTCCCGGTTCGATGCGGTCATAGGGTGGCGGCCAGTGGATCAGGGTCAGGTCGACCCGATCGACGCCGATGGTTTCCAAGCTTTTACGCAGAGAAGGCAGCAATTTTCCGGGGTCGAGATTGTCCACCTTGATCTTCGTCGTAACGAAGATCTCCTCCCGTTTCAGCCTGCTTTGCCGCATTGCCTCGCCAACACTGGCCTCCGTGCCATAAGACTGCGCCGTGTCGAGGTGGCGATAGCCCGTTTCGAGGGCACAGAGGATTGCAGCGACGCCGTCGGTGCCCGTTCTCCCCCAAGTCCCGAAGCCCAGCCGTGGAATCGAAGCTGTCATGATGTCTCCTCCAAAAGACCCCGATCGGCAAATACCTGCTTGACGCCCATCGAGAAGGCGTTAGTATTAACGTTAATATCAGGATGTGCAAGCGCTGGAGGAAGCGGCACAGGCTGATCGGGAGGAAAATCGATGGCATTGAGATGGAGCCGGGTCACCCCGCAGCTTGCGCTCGCGCCTGCCGTACTGATCACGGTCGTCGCGTTCATCGGATCGATCGTCTGGACCGTCGTGCTTTCGTTCACCCGCAGCCGGCGTCTTCCTGATTACGAGATCGACTGGTCCAATCCATTCCGCCAGTACACCAGACTGTTTGCCGATGCGGGCTGGGAGATATCGCTTCGCAATCTGATCGTGCTGGCAATCGGTAGCGCGCTTGCGATTGTGTTGGGCTTCATTCTTGCCGCCATGATCGAACGGGAACGGCGCGGCGAGGATGTGTTTCGGACCGTTTTCCTTTATCCGCTCGCCGTCTCGCTGATCGTCACGGGCGTTGCCTGGCGCTGGATTTTCAATCCGCAGCTCGGGCTTGAAAATTTCCTGCATGGCATCGGCCTTACTGGCGTCAGCTTCAATTGGTTGAATGATGGGCAGACGGCGATGTATGCGATCATTCTCGCATCTGTCTGGCAAAGCTCCGGCTTCTACATGGCGCTCATGCTCGCCGGCCTGAAGGGCATCAATCAGGAGATCTGGAGTGCCGCACGCATCGATGGCGTCAGCCTCTGGCGTGTCTATCTCGAAGTCATCATCCCGATGATGAAATTCACCTTCCTCACTTGCGCAATCCTGCTCTCCCTCGGCGTCATCAAGGCTTACGACATCATCGTCGCGATGACCAATGGCGGTCCCGGCCAATCCACCTGGCTGCCGGCCTATTTCACCATCAAGGCGATGACGGAGAAGAGCAATCTCGGCTACGCGTCGGCTGCAGCCTCGATGATGCTTGTCGTGACGCTGGTGATCTTCCTGCCCCTGGTTGCGTTGACCGTCTGGCAGCAGCGTGCCGCTCGCAAAGGAGGTCGCGCATGAGCGATATCGCCACCGCCAGACCTTCGGTCGTTGCTGCTGAAGCACCGGTGGAGGTCATGTTCCCCAGAGCGAAGAAGCGTATCAAGGGTCGCTCGATCGCAGTGCTTGTCTTCCTCTCCATGGCGGCACTCTTCTTCTGCGTGCCGCTCTATGTGCTCGTCGTCACCTCGTTCAAGTCGATGGACCAGATCCGTGAGGGTGCCATTTTCTCGCTGCCGCGGGAATGGACGATCGAACCTTGGATCTATGCCTGGAGCCAGGCCTGCTCCGGCATCACCTGCACTGGCCTTCGCGGCGGCTTCTGGAACTCCGTCGCAATCCTGTTTCCGTCGTTGATTGCCTCGATTTCACTATCGGCCGTGACCGGCTATGCCCTCGCGCTGTGGAATGTCAGGTGGACAGGTGCATTCCTGTTTCTTCTGTTTCTCTGTGCCTTCGTGCCGTTTCAGATCATCATGTATCCGCTGATCGTCATCACGGTCGGTATGGGAATCTACGGCTCGCTCTGGGCAGTTGCCTTCATCCATACCGTGTTGTCCATGCCCGTTCTCACGCTGATCTTTCGGAACTACTACAAGGATATTCCCGCCGATCTCACCAAAGCGGCAATCATGGACTCCGGCTCGTTCTGGCAGATCTTCATCGAGATCATCCTGCCGATGTCGGGCAATATCCTGATCGTCGTCCTGATCATGCAGGTCACGCACATCTGGAACGACTATCTGATCGGCGTGACGTTCGGCGGGCTTGGTGCGGCGCCGATGACGGTCAACCTCGCGAACATGGTGACGGTATCGACGGGCACGGTTGCCTATAATGCCAATATGGCCGCGGCGCTGCTGACCGCCATTCCGCCTCTGTTCATCTACTTCCTTCTCGGCAAGTTCTTCGTGCAGGGAATCTCAGCCGGCGCGATCAAGGGTTAGGGCAACGGATGCCAAGTGTTTCCTTCGAGCATATCGTCAAGAAATTTGGTGAGGTCAAAGTCCTCACCGGTCTCAATCTCGCGATCGATCACAGTGATTTTCTCGTGCTGCTCGGCCCGTCCGGCTGCGGAAAGACCACATTGCTGAACCTGCTGGCGGGCCTTGCCGACGTCTCCAGCGGACGCATCATGATCGGCGAACGCGACGTCACCGAGCTCGATCCCAAGGATCGCGGACTGGCGATGGTCTTCCAGTCCTATGCGCTTTACCCGACGAAGACGGTGGAGGGGAACCTGCGCTTCGGCCTGTCGGCGCTGAAGCTGCCGCGGGAAGAGGCTGATCGGCGGATCAAATGGGCGGCGGGCCTGCTGCAGCTCGAATCTCTGATGAGCCGCAAGCCGGCGCAGCTTTCCGGCGGCCAGCGCCAGCGCGTCGCTATCGGGCGAGCCCTGGTCAAGCATGCCGACGTGCTTCTTTTCGACGAGCCACTGTCCAACCTCGATGCCAAGCTTCGCACCGAAATGCGGCTCGAGATCAAGAAGCTGCACGAGGAGCTCAGGCCGACCGTCGTCTACGTCACGCATGATCAGATCGAAGCGATGACCATGGCGACCAAGATTGCCGTGATGAATGGCGGCGCGATCCAGCAGTTCGGTACGCCCGACGAGGTCTACGAACAGCCGGCGAATCTGTTCGTCGCCGGCTTCATCGGCTCGCCCGCAATGAATCTCGTCGAAGCCAGGGTCGCGCGGGATGGGGACCGATTGAGCGCGATCGCGGCTGACGGCCGGCGCTTCGATCTTTCCGGCTATGACTATTGCGCCCAGCATCCGCTCCATGACCAGCCGATCATCATCGGCATGCGGCCCGAGCATTTCGTGATTGGTCATGTATCGTCTCCTGTCGCCTGCTCGCTGGAGCTGCCGGTGCGTATCGTCGAGCGCACGGGGTCCGACGCGATCCTGTCGCTTAGCTTCGGCTCCTCGCTGATCGCGGTGCGCATCGAGCCGGATCGCGCTGCCAGGCTGAGCCCCGGCGAGCTCGTTACCGTGACCTATCCCAGGACAAAATTGAATCTTTTCGACGCCCAGAGCGGGCGGCGGCTCTAGTGGGAGGAACGCATGCTGAAAAACTGGAAAAAGGCATGGCTCGTGGCGGCGATCGCCATCTGCCCGATGATCGTTCACGCCGAGGACCTGGTCATCTACCAGAAATGGTCGTCACCGGCTGAGGTCGCTGCTCTTAACGTCCTGAAGAAGGCGGCGGAGGAGAAGGGGATCAAGTGGATCGATATCACCATCCCGCATGATACCGGCTCCAACGTCAATCTCATGAACCTGGTAACGGGCGGCCAGCCTCCGAATGTGTTTTCCGAAAACAATCCCGCCGTTTACCGCGATCTGACGAATATGGGGCTCGGCCGTCCGCTGACCGACGTCTTCAAGGCGGATGGAGCACTGGACAAGTTTCCGCCCTCGGTCACCAAGTCGATCACCGTCGACGACCAGATCATGAAGATCCCGCTCGGTATCCATATCGACGGCATGCTCTATTACAATATCGAGGCGGCGAAGAAGGCCGGCGTCGATCCTTCGAAATGGACGTCGCTGGACGAAATGTACGCCGATTTCGACAAGATCAGGAAGGCCGGCATCGTGCCGCTGGCGCTCGGCGCGCAGCAATGGCAGGTCGGCTATCTCACCCATACCTTGGTCGCCAGCGTCGGCGGCGCCGATCTCTTTATGAGGATCTACGGACCGAAGCCGGATGAGGCCGCACTCGATGCGCCGGAGCTTCGAACCGCGTTCGAGTGGCTGCGCAAGTTCCAGCAGGCTTCCGACCCGGGTTCCGTCAATCGCGACTGGAACATGACCACCAACATGGTGATCGAGGGACAGGCGCTCATGCAGATCCATGGCGACTGGATGAAGGGCGAGTGGCGCGCGGCCGGCAAGCAAGCCGGCAAGGACTTCGGCTGCCTTCAGATCCCCGGCGCAAAGGCGCTGTCCGTGACGGTCGACGCCTGGGGTCTCCTCGGCAAGCAGTCGGCGGAAAAAGATGCCGCGGAAGTCGAGTTCGCCAAGCTCATCGTCGATCCGAAGATCAATGCCGCTTTCGCGGCGGCAAAAGGCTCGACGCCCGTGCGCACGGATGTCGATCCATCGACACTGGACGCCTGCTCCAGGAATGTCCTCGACATGCTGAAGGACCCCGCGCACCAGGTGCAGAACCCTCACTCGATGGTCGATGCAGACTGGCAGTCGGCGATATGGGAAGTTGCTTTCAACTACTGGAGCAAGCCGGACATGACGGTGGATGAGGCGGTCGCAGCGCTCAAGGAGCAATACGAGGCGATTCTCAAATAACGACCGAAAACATGACGCTCGTCATGGCGGCAAGCTTTCTTGCCGCCGACGGCGAATAGGAACGGAAGGTGAGATAGACATGGATACAAGACTTCTCGATGAAGATGCCGTCATGCAGATCTGCTTCGTCACGGACAATGTGGTGAAATCAGCGCAATGGTTTTCCGATCTGACGGGAAAACCCATGCCCAAGGAGGGCAAGGCTGCGGAGCCTGATGTGGCGCAGGCAATTTACGACGGCAAGCCTGCCGCCGTCGGCTGCCGCATCATGATGTTCAAGTTCAGAAATATCGACGTCGAGTTCCTTCAGCCTGGGCCGGAGAAAAGCGCTTGGCGCGACCTGCTGGAGGAAAAGGGGGCGGGCTGCCATCATATCGCGTTCCGCACCCGCAATCTGACGAAGCGCAATGCCTTTCTCGAGGGCAAGGGCCATCAGCTCCTGCAGCGTGGTGAATTCGACGGCGGTCATGGGCGCTATGCCTATTACGATACCGTCAAGGACCTTGGTGTCATGGTCGAGTTGCTCGAATTCGACAAGGACAAGGAGCCGCAAGGCTGATTTATGCCGGCCCTTCCCGGCGAAGGGCCGACCAGTTCCGATGTTCATCCCCAGAGAGCAGATCCATGGCTTATCCGATCGCGTATCAACTGTACTCATCGAGGAACTTCCCGCCGCTTCACGCGCAGTTTCCCCTGCTGAAATCCCTGGGCTATGACGCGATCGAGCCGTGGCTGCCGGCCTATGAAAGCGATCCCGCGCTGTTGCGGCGGCAGATCGATGATGCGGGCCTTGCCTGCTTCGGATTTCATATGCCGCTGAAAGGGTTGGTCGCCGAGCCGGATCGCTTCATCGAGATCGCACAGACGCTCGGCGCGACCTACATGATCCCGCCTTTCGTACCGAAGGAGGAGCGTATCGATACCGCCGATTATTGGCAGGGGATCGGCGAGCAGCTTGCGCAGGGCGCCGAACGTGCGGCGCGGCGCGGCTTGAAGGTTGCCTGGCACAACCATGATTTCGAATATGTCCCCCTCGCGGACGGGTCGAGGCCGATCGATCACATTTTCGGTGCCGGTGATGAGGTCTTGTTCGAGATCGACTGCGGCTGGATCACGCGCGCCGGTGCCGATCCTGCTGCCGAACTGGAGCTCTATGCCGATCGTATTATCGCTATCCAGACCAAGGATATGGCGCCTCTCGGAACGACGATCGACGACGGCTGGGCCGCGACGGGCGACGGCATCATCGACTGGGCAGCACTGGTTCCATACTTCCGTAAGACCCGGGCGGATCACATTGTTGCGGAGCACGACAATCCCTCCGATTGGCAGCGCTTTGCCAAGCGATCGATCGATCATATCCGCTCGCTCGGCTTGTAGAGGGCAGCAAGGTGAAGATCGTCGACGTCAAATGTGCCGTCATCGGCTCGAGCCCCGTTATTCGCATAGTCACCGATGCCGGTATCGACGGTTATGCGCAGGCGGAAACCTGGAAGCCGTTCCTGAAGCCCTACATTCTCGCGTTCCGGGATGCGCTCATCGGCCTTGATCCGACGGACGTCGAACGTGTGATGCTGCGCATCCGGCAGCGCGGTGGCTTCAAGCCCTGGGGGGCGGTCGTCAGCATTATCGAGATAGCGCTTTGGGACATTGCCGGCAAGGCGGCGGGTGTACCGATCTACAAGCTTCTGGGCGGCAAGGTACGGGATCGTGTTCGCGTCTATAATGGTGCGGTCCGCGAGCCGATGACCGGCTTCATGCCGGAGGATTATGCCAGGAGCTGCCGCGTAATGAAGGCGGCAGGTGAGGGCTTCACTATCGTCAAACAGCCGATCGGGTTTCACAGCCGCATGCGGGTCGAGGTGCCGGATTTCTTCTATGGCGATCCGGAAGCCGGCGGAATGCATGGCGCCCATGACCGCGGCCTGCTCACCGAACGCGGTCTGAAGCATATGGTCGCCTGCGTTGTCGCGATGAAGGAGGAACTGGGTGACGGGATCGGCCTCGCACTCGATTGCGGCCCCGGCTGGACGGTGCCGGATGCGATCCGCTTTGCAAGGGCGGTCGAGCCGTTCAATCTTGTCTGGCTGGAAGACATGCTGACCGGCGATTATTCGCCCTTCGTCAATGCGGACGTCTATCGTGATCTCACCTTGTCGACATCGACACCGATCCATACCGGCGAGCAGATCTATCTCAGGCAGAACTTCAAGCCACTTATCGAAAGTAAGGCGGTCAATATCATCGGCCCCGATCCCTGCGATGTCGGCGGTATCGCCGAACTCAAATGGATCGCCGAGTATGCCGATCTGCATGGTATCCTGATGGCCCCGCACGGAACGGCCAATGGTTTGTTGGGACTTGCCGCTCTCGTCCAGGTCTGTGCAGCGCTCCCGCACAATTATGTCGCCTTTGAATATACCGTCGGCGATCCGGCCTGGTGGTACGATATCGTCGATGGGCTGCCGGCGCCTTTGGTCGTAGATGGCCACATCGCGGTTTGGGATACTCCTGGCCTAGGGGTGACGCTGAATGCGGAAAAGGCGAGGCCTTATCTGACAGACGAAGATCATATGTTTTTTGATTGAGCTTCTTTAGAGCGGCGGCAGATCAACACCGGTCGCAAGATGCGCCTTGGCCACGCGACTGAAAAAACGGACCGCTGCCCCATTAATGGTGTGCGGGAGGGGCCGGCTTCGGCACGACAATGCATCCCATTCCAGCCACTATTTGGCGTCCGTGATATTTTTAAAGACGCAAGTTCGTCGCCCACCTCTTCAGCCGGTTGACATTTGTTGCGCCCCATCTAGCTGGCCGCAGCGTAGAAAGAGATTTTCCAATTCTCATGCCTTCAGAGATCACTGTTCCTTTTAATCTACTATTTTTATGGACAATATTTGCATTATCGAAAACGCATGCGATCTTCGGAAGGGATGAGAATGAGTGCGCCCAAACTCGTCGGCATTGCCGGCAGCTTCAACAGGCCGTCGAAGACTTACGCGCTGGTCCAGACCGTCGCGGATTTGGCAATCGAGCGATATGGCTTCTCAAGCAAGGTCTATGATCTGCATGATGTTGGTGCGTCCCTCGGCGCCGCTCAGTGGCGCAAGGATCTCGATGACCAGGCGAAAGGCGTGATCGACGATATCGTCTCATCGGATGCGCTGATTATCGGTTCGCCGACGTTCAAGGGATCCTATCCAGGGCTGTTCAAGCATCTGATCGACCTTATCGATCCACACGAGCTGCGCGCCAAGCCGATCATCATCACCGCGACGGGCGGTGGAGACAGGCATGCGCTGATGGTGGAACATCAGCTGCGGCCGCTCTTCGGCTTCTTCATGGCACACACCCTGCCAACCGCTGTCTATGCGTCTGATCGTGATTTTACCGACTACAAGGTCTCTTCGGAGCCGCTGGCCAGCCGGATCAATGAAGTCGTCGGTGAGCTCTCGGCTTTCTTCCCGCATTCGGTAAGGGTGCTCGCTGCGGCCGAATGATGGGCTGATGGACAAATTGCCTTCGACCGCCTCGGATCTATCAACCAAATGGAGGGTTACATGAAGTGGAATGTCATTAGCCGCCTGAAGACGATTTTCGCTGGACGCGCGTTGCGGGATGCGGATGGACGCATCCAGCCGGTTGATCGGCCCGAGTCCACCGAGCGAGAGCTCTCCGCGCGCGACTACGAGATCTACTATTGGTGTACATCCCCCGCGCCTTGGCATTGAAGGGATGCGCCTTTGATTTCCTGTCGCAAGCTTTGTGTTCGATCTTTCTCGTGAGGCTTACATGACCAGAGTACTGATTGTGCCTGGCCTTTTCGGCTCGGGCGAGGGGCATTGGCAGCGCTATTGGCTGCAGGATCATCACGACGTCCGGCTCGTCGAGCAGGACGACTGGGACTTTCCCAATCTCGGCAGCTGGATGGAAAAATTGGAAGCCGCGCTGGAAGAGGCGGGTGAAGCCTATATCGTCGCACATAGTCTGGGCTGCGTGCTGACGGCGAGGTTGGCTGGCCGCCAGGCTGCGCGAAGGGTCAAAGGCGCGCTGCTCGTCGCGCCCTGCGATATTCCGGTGACGGAAGCCCTGCATGCCGGACATCTGTCCTTCGGCACCATGCCGACCGAAACGCTGCCTTTTCCCAGCATGACGGTCGGGAGTTTGAACGACATCTATATGAGCCTCGACCGGCTCGGCATGTTCGGACGGCTCTGGAATTCGGATGTCCGCAATATCGGTCTTGCCGGGCATATCAATGTAGCGAGCGGTTTCGGGCGCTGGGCAAGCGGTTACGGCTTCCTCGAAATGCTGAAGGCGCGCAGTAGGCATCGCAGGCCACAAGGGTTTTCAGCGGCAATCGCGGCGTCCATTTAAAAGAAGGGCTTTTCATATCGGACATTCGACGCCATTGTGCGGCGGATTTTTCTTCTCGCCTTTTGGCCGCCATCCCAAGCGCGCGCCAGGGCATGTTCTTTGGAGGTAAGACAATGAGTTTGCGCATCAACGATATCGCACCGGATTTTACGGCGGAGACGACGCAGGGCGAGATTCAGTTCCACGATTGGGTTGGTAATGGTTGGGCCGTCCTCTTCTCGCATCCGAAGAACTTCACGCCGGTCTGCACGACGGAACTCGGCGCGATGGCCGGCCTCGAAGGCGAATTCCGCAAGCGCGGCGTCAAGATCATCGGCATTTCCGTCGATCCCGTGGAGAGCCATGGTCGCTGGAAGAACGACATCAAGACGGCGACCGGCTTCGACGTCGACTATCCGCTGATCGGCGACAAGGACCTGAAGGTCGCCAAGCTCTATGACATGCTGCCGGCAGGCGCCGGCGAAAGCTCGGAAGGCCGCACGCCTGCCGACAACGCTACGGTTCGCTCCGTCTTCGTCATCGGCCCCGACAAGAAGATCAAGCTGATCCTTACCTATCCGATGACGACGGGCCGCAACTTCGGCGAAATCCTGAGGGCGATCGACTCGATCCAGCTGACATCGAAGCATCAGGTCGCGACCCCGGCAAACTGGCAGCAGGGCGAAGACGTCATCATCACCGCCGCTGTTTCCAACGAAGACGCGATTACCCGTTTCGGCTCGTTCGATACGGTATTGCCCTATCTGCGCAAGACCCGTCAGCCGACCGCCTGATCGGCGTCAAGATTCATGTTTCCGATGAATGCGATGCGGCCGAAACGGCTGCATCGCTTTTTCAAAGGCTGACATTCTCGCGCAGGAAATCCAGCAATGCGCGCACACGGGCCGGCAAGGGGCCGCCCTGGCCGATATAGACGGCATGGAATTCCTCGGTATCGCCTGGATTGAGCTCTTCCAGCACCGGCTGCAAGCGACCGGCCGCGATATCCGATTTGACGGTAAAGGCGGCAAGACGCGCCAGGCCGGCACCCGCAAGCGCAAGATGCCGCATGGCTTCGCCGTCGCCAACCTGCAGGCTGCGCGCGGCGGGGATCGTCGCAACCTCGCTATCAACCAGCAACGGCCAGCCTTCGATCGTCCGAGAATAGGCAAAGCCAATTCGGCAATGCTTTGCCAGCTCGGCGGAGGAGCGCGGCAAGCCATGCCGTCGCAGGTAATCCGGCGAGGCGACGATGATGTTTCGTGTTGCTCCCAGCTTGCGGGCCGTGAGGCTGGAACTTTTCAGTGGCCCGGCCCGGATCGCGACATCGGCGCGCTCTTCCATCAGGTCGACGATCCGATCGGTATGGAAGATCTCCAGCGAAACATTGGGATGCAGCGCCATGAAGCCCGGAATGAGTGGAGCCAGGACATGATTGCCGAAGGAGCCGCTCGTGTTGATGCGGATATGTCCGGCAACCTGCTCTCCCGCCGATGCATGGCGCTCGGCTTCGGCGATATTGGCAAGGATGGCGACGCTGCGCTCGAAGAAAGCGCAGCCCTCTGGGGTGAGCTGCAGCCGTCTTGTCGAGCGATGGATAAGACGTGAGCCGAGGCGCTTTTCAAGTCTCGTAATGAGTTTGCTGACGGCAGACGGCGTCATTCGGCAAGCTGTGGCCGCGGCGGTGAAGCCGCCCAGTTCCACGGCGCGCACGAAGACTTCCATTTCACCGGAACGATTGATCTCTTGACGGCTCATGATGAATTGAAATCATAAATCTGTTTCTTTTCGGCAATCTATATCATCTTAATCAAAGGGTCTATCTCTCGGTAAAACCTAAGGAGATAGGCAATGGACTACAGAAATCTCGGTGCTTCAGGCTTGCGTGTTCCCGTGCTCAGTTTCGGCGCCGGCACCTTTGGCGGCCGCGGGCCTCTCTTCAGCGCCTGGGGCTCGACGGATGCGGCGGAAGCGCGGCGTCTGGTCGACATCTGCCTGGAGGCGGGCGTCAATCTTTTCGACACTGCCGATGTCTATTCGGCCGGCGCCTCGGAGGAGGTGCTTGGCGAGGCGATCCGGGGCAGGCGCGATGCTGTCCTGATCTCGACGAAGACAGCTTTGCCGACGGGCGATGGACCGGCCGACTGGGGCAGCTCGCGCTCGCGCCTGATCAAATCGGTCGAAGCTGCCCTGCGCCGGCTCGGGACAGATTACATCGACCTCTTGCAACTGCATGCTTTCGACGCCTCGACGCCGATTGAGGAAACGCTCTCAACCCTTGATCAACTCGTGAGGGCGGGAAAGATCCGTTATATCGGTGCCTCCAACTTCTCCGGCTGGGAACTGATGAAATCGCTCGCTGTTTCCGAGAAGCACTCCTATGTGCGCCATGTCGCCCATCAGGTCTATTATTCGCTCGCCGGTCGCGATTACGAATGGGAGCTGATGCCGCTAGCTGCGGATCAGAATGTCGGCGCCCTTGTCTGGAGCCCGTTGGCATGGGGCAGGCTCACTGGCAAGATTCGTCGCGGACAGCCATTGCCGAAGACGAGCCGGCTGCACGAAACCGCGACCTTCGGCCCACCCGTCGATGACGAAAAGCTGTTCGATATTGTCGATGTGCTGGATGAGATTGCTGTCGAGACTGGGAAGAGCGTGCCGCAAATCGCCATCAACTGGCTACTGAGCCGGCCGACGGTCGCAAGCGTCATCATCGGCGCGCGCAACGAAGAGCAGTTGCGGCAGAATCTCGGCGCGGTCGGCTGGACGCTATCGAAAGAGCAGATCGAGAGGCTGGACAAGGTGAGCGAGATGACGGCTCCCTATCCCTATTTTCCCTATCGGCGACAAGAAGGCTTCGCCAGACTCAACCCGCCGCTGGTTTGACGCGGCAGGCGATCCCGATGATGGCGGCGAAGCAGGCGAATGCTCCGCCGCCGGATGAAACTTAACGGCCACCCTCGATCTTGCGGTGGCGCTGGTTCCGGCCGCTTTCGCCGTAGGGGTAGGCGGCGGGTTGCGGCGCGCTGACCCCGTTCAGCCGATCCATCTCCGCCTCCGTCAGCGTAAGCTTGGCGGCGCCGAGATTGTCGGCAAGCTGCTCGGACGTGCGGGCGCCGAGGATGACTGAAGTCACCGCCGGGCGTGCTGCCGTCCAGGCAAGCGCTACCTGTGCCATGGTCACGTCTCGTGCCTTGGCGATCTCCTCGACGGTGGCGATGATTGCCCAGGTCCGCTCCTGCGCATTGCGCGGCGCAAAGGATTCGCTGCCGCGATTGGGATTTTCTCCAAGTCTTGTGGCGCCGGTCGGCATTTCGTCGCGCTTGTATTTGCCGGTCAGCCATCCGCCGCCGAGCGGTGACCAGGGAAGCAGGCCCATGCCGGCATCGAGGCAGGCATCGACGATCTCGAGCTCGATGTCGCGGATCAGCAGATTATATTGCGGCTGCAGCGTCACCGGACGCGTATATCCGCGCGCCTTGGCGATCTCAGCGGCCTTGGCGATATGCCAGCCGACATAGTTGGAGAAGCCGTAGTAGCCGATCTTGCCGGCGCGCACGGCGTCATCGAGAAAGCGCAATGTCTCCTCGATCGGCGTCAAGGCGTCCCAGGCATGCATCTGGTAGAGATCGATATGGTCGAGCCCTAGACGACGCAGCGAATCATCCAGGGCTTGGCCCAGATGCCGGCGTGAAAGACCGATGTCGTTCGGCCCGTTACCCATCGGAAAGCGGCCCTTGGTGGCGATGACGGCCTGCCGGGCCTCGGTCGGACGAGCCTTCAGCCAGCGGCCGATGATCTCTTCCGACTTGCCTGCACTATAGACGTCGGCGGTGTCGATGAAATTGCCGCCCCATGCGAAATAGTCGTCGAGAAGCCTGTGCGACGCGGCTTCGTCCGCTTCCGCGCCGAAAGTCATGGTGCCAAGGCAATAGGCCGTGACAACGGCCCCGCTTGGGCCGAGCTTGCGATAATCCATTCCTGCCTCCTCTGAACGGAGCGCTGGTGCCCGATCGGCAAAGCTGTCGGGAAAGCCGCAGGCTCCGTGATCCATAGCAATGTGGTGCTTGAGACGGCCTCCACCGTCGATGGGGTTCGACGCTCGGCGTTTGACCGCCGCGGCCGCAGAAGGAGCATAACCAATCATCCCATGATTACCAAGCGCATTCGTTGCCTGACCGGGCCTGCTTGGGTAAAATTCTCCGTGATGATTCTTCTCTCGCCGAATGCCTCCCTTCATGGATGAAACGCCGACAAGCCGCATGCTTTCCTGGGCACGCAACTCCACGATCTATCGCCTCGAACGCCGGATGATGACGGAGAAGCAGCTGTCCGATGCGATCGCCAAGAAAGCGAAACAGAAATTCGGGGATATCAGCGAGGCGCAGATCAAGGCGCTTGCCGATTTCGCGGTCAAATTCGCCTACGAGCTGAAGGTGCTCGATGATGTCGCCTTTGCCGAGATCAGCACGCGCTCGGCGGTTCGTTCCGGCAAATCGAAGAAAGCCATCGCCTTCAAGCTTGCATCCAAAGGCATTGCCGGCGAAACCGTCGTCGCGGCCGTGGAGGAGGTCGACGATCTCCACTCCGCCGTCATCTTTGCCAGGAAGCGTGGCTTCGGGCCGTTCCGGCGTGGCGATCTCGACGAGAAGCGCAAGGCAAAGGAACTATCCGCCTTCGCCCGCAACGGCTTTAGCTTTGCGATCGGCAAACGGGTTTTCGATATGGAGCGAGAGGATGCCGAAGAACTATTGCTGTCGGCCTCTGCTTTCTGAGGTCCGATGCTCATTGAAATAGCCAAGGTCACCGGCTAGTTTCGCCGCACTTGAGCAGGGTAGGGCGCGCAGGGGAAATTCGTGAAGGCAGATATTCGATCACTTGCAGCGGCGATTGCCATTGCCTCCTTGCCGATGACGGCGCACGCCGATTGGCAGGCGGTGGAGACGACCAAGACCTACGCGATTTCAGGAACATCGGGTGCTGAGCTCTACGATTCGATCGGCGAGCGCGGCCCGTTGCTTGGGCCGAAAGTGAGGGCGATTGCCCATACCGATTTCAAGCTCACCTGGACGCGGAAATACGAGCCGCAGCCGGATGGCGCCTGCACGATCACCGTCAACATACCGAAGCTGATCATCACCTACACTTTACCGAAACCTTCGGCGCAATTGCCGGCTTCGACCCGCAAAAGCTGGCAGAAATTCATTGCCGGCGTCGAGGCGCACGAGCGGGTGCATGGCGGCTTCATCAAGGACATGGTCAAGGAAATCGAGGCGATGAGCGTCGGTTTTTCTGTGCCCGACGATCCGAGATGCAGCAAGATCCGCACGGAACTGACGAAGCGGCTCGGCGAAATCTCCAATAAGGAGCGGCGGCGAAACAGCGACTTCGACAAGGTCGAGTTCAGCGATGGCGGCAATCTCCAGCAGCTCGTTTTGAAGCTTGTAAGGGAAGAATAGGCCGGGAAAGCGCAGCCGATCGCATGCTTTCGGCTGCGCCCGATCGAAGTGGCTTAGCGGCCCTTCTGTTTCCGCCATTCGGCGAATTTCTGCTTCGGCGCGTCGCTGGTCGCGGGATAGAGGCCGATAATGGTCGCGCCGTTCAGGACTTCTTCGGTGACGAAGTCCTCATAGGCCGTCATTTCTACGGTCTCCGTGGCAATCTCATCGGCGAGGTGCGCCGGAATGACGATGACACCCTCATTGTCGCCGACGAGAACGTCTCCAGGGAACACCGCGACATCGCCGCAGCCGATCGGGCCGTTGATCTCAATCGCCTGATGCAGCGTCAGGTTTGTCGGGGCCGACGGACGGTGATGATAGGAAGGGATGTCGAGAGCGGCGATTTCCGGGCTATCGCGGAAGCCGCCATCGGTGACGACACCGGCGACGCCGCGCACCTGCAGACGCGAGATCAGGATCGAGCCAGCCGATGCGGCGCGCGCATCCTTGCGGCTGTCCATGACCAGCACGAAGCCGGGCGGGCATTGTTCGACGGCGGCGCGTTGCGGATGTTCCGGGTTGCGGAAGACTTCAAGCGTGTTCAGGTCCTCGCGCGCCGGAATATAGCGGAGCGTAAAGGCCTGGCCGACCATGTTTGCCTTCTTCGGCGAAAGCGGCCGGACGTCCTGGATGAACTGGTTGCGCAAGCCTCGTCTGAAGAGGGCAGTGGCGATCGTCGGCGTCGCGACGCCCATCAGCTTGTCGCGCGTCTCTTTGTTCAGCACGTAATTGCTCATGCGATATATCCTCTGTGATCAGTAGATGTCGGGTTCGCCCGGCGTCGGGCCGAAGCTGGTTTCCAGAAAGTCGAAGTCGCAGCCGGTGTCGGCCTGCGCCACATGGCGTGAGAACATCCAGCCATAGCCGCGGCCGAATTTTTCCGCTGGCTTGGTCCAGGCATCGCGCCGCCGCTGCAACTCGTCCTCGTCAACAAGCATGTCGATGCGACGTGCCTCAAGATCGAGGCGAATGATATCGCCGTTGCGCAGCAGCGCCAGCGGGCCGCCGACATGGGATTCCGGCGAGACATGCAGAATGCATGCGCCATAGCTGGTGCCGCTCATGCGGGCATCGGAGAGGCGGAGCATGTCCCTGTGGCCCTTTTTCAGGAGCGCCTTCGGGATCGGAAGCATGCCCCATTCGGGCATGCCGGGACCGCCCTGCGGGCCGGCGCCGCGCAGCACCATGACGTGATCGGGCGTGATGTCGAGATCTTCATTGTCGACCGCCGCCTTCATCTCCGGATAGCTGTCAAAGACGAGTGCCGGACCCTGGTGCTTGTGAAAGCGCGGATCGCAGGCGGCCGGCTTGATGACGGCGCCGGTCGGCGCAAGGTTGCCCTTCAACACCGCAAGCGACCCTTCGTGATAGACCGGATTGTCGAGCGAACGGATGACATCGTCATTGTAGCATTTCGCCCCCTCAAGCGTTTCGCCGAGGGTGACGCCGGAGACGGTCAGCGCCGAAAGGTCGAGCTTCGAGGAGAGCTTCGCCATTAGCGCGCGCAGGCCGCCGGCATAGTAGAAATCCTCCATCAGATAGGCTTTGCCCGTCGGCCTGATATTGGCAAGCACCGGCGTCGTCCGTCCCGCCTTGTCGAGATCGTCCAGCGAGAGGTTGGTGCCGGCACGCCGGGCCATCGCGATCAAATGCACGACGGCATTGGTGGAACAGCCCGTCGCCATCGCGACAGCGACGGCATTGTTGACGGCGGCCTGCGTGACGATTTTCGAGGGAACGAGATCTTCCCAAACCATTTCGACGATGCGCCGACCGACAGCTGACGACATGCGGATATGATTGGCGTCCGGGGCAGGGATCGAGCTTGCGCCGGGGAGGGTCAAGCCAAGCGCCTCGGCGATCGCTGTCATCGTGCTTGCCGTGCCCATGGTCATGCAGTGACCATAGGAGCGGGCAATACCGGCCTCGACATCGACCCATTCCTTCTCGGAGATGGTGCCGGCGCGGCGCTCGTCCCAGAATTTCCAGGCGTCGGAACCGGAGCCCAGATATTCGCCGCGATAATTACCGCGCAGCATCGGGCCGGCGGGCAGATAGATCATCGGCAGTCCCATGGAGAGCGCGCCCATGACGAGACCGGGAGTGGTCTTGTCGCAGCCGCCCATCAGCACGGCGCCGTCGACCGGATGCGAGCGCAAGAGTTCTTCTGCTTCCATCGCCAGCATGTTGCGATAGAGCATGGTCGTCGGCTTCACATAACTTTCAGACAACGACAGTGCGGGCAGCTCCAAAGGAAAGCCGCCAGCCTGCAGGATGCCGCGCTTCACATCCTCGACGCGATGCTTGAAATGGGCATGACACGGGTTGGCATCGGACCAGGTATTGAGGATGGCGATGACGGGCTTGTCCCCCCATTCTTCGGGCGCATAGCCCATCTGCATGGTGCGGGAGCGATGCCCCGAGCTTCTGAGATCGTCCGGTGCGAACCATCTGGCGCTGCGCAGTTCCGAGGGCTTTTTCCTGCTGTTCATTGTATTTAAGCCTTGTATTCAAATGTTGGTCGAAAGAATAAATCCGTGCGCCGCATCATTCCTTCATGCCCCATTTTAGCAGGGTGCGGCGCTCGATCGTCTGAAAAACCAGGTTTTCGACAATAAGCCCGATGACGATGACAGTCAGCAGGCCGGCAAAGACCGAGGGGATATCGAGAAGATTGCGGTTTTCGAAGATGAACCAGCCGAGACCGCCCTGACCGGAGGAGACGCCGAAGACGAGTTCGGCTGCGATCAGCGTGCGCCAGGAAAAGGCCCAGCCGATTTTCAGGCCGGTCAGGATCGACGGGAAGGCGGCGGGGATCAGGATACGGAAGACATAGGAGAGTCCGGTCAGCCCGTAATTGGCACCGACCATGCGCAAGGTGCGCGAGACGCCGAGAAAGCCGGCATGTGTGTTCAGCGCGACAGCCCATAGGACGGAATGGATAAGCACGAAGACGAGGCTCGCCGGGCCGAGGCCGAACCAGATGAGGGCGAGCGGCAAGAGCGAGATGGCCGGCAGCGGATTGAACATTGCCGTCATGGTTTCGAGGAAATCGGTGCCGATGCGGGTGTTGATCGCAACGACCGTCAGCGCGGCGGCGAGCACCGTTCCCGAGACGTAGCCTGTCACCAGTATTTTCAGCGTGGTCCAGATGCGAGCCGGCAGCACACCATCGGCGAAACGGTCGTAAAGCGCTGTCAAGGTGTCGCTGAGCGTCGGAAACAGCAGCGGATTGTCGAGATGCCGGGCATAGGCTTCCCAGATGACGGCGAGGACGACGATCAGCAACGACTTGCGGAACAGGCCCGACTGCCAGAGGAGCTCCATTGTGCCGAGCTTCTGCTCGACAGCTGCGATATGGCCAGCGGCTTCCGTTGTCTGTGGAGCAAGAATGATCTGCGGCGTGCTCATAGCTTACTCCCTGTGTCCCTGCTCGGCAAAGAGCATGTGATGGATCTCCTGCTCCAGTTTCGCGGCAGCGGCAGGGTCGTCGCGAACGGTTTCCACATCGCGCACTTCGGCCTTGACGCGGCCGGGATGCGGCGACAGCAAAAGGATACGGTTGGAGATCTTGATCGCCTCGGCGATCGAGTGCGTCACGAAGATGACGGTGAAACGGGTATCCTCCCAGAGCTGCAGGAGTTCGTCCTGCATCTGCCGGCGGGTAAGGGCATCGAGCGCTGCGAAGGGCTCGTCCATCAGCAGAATATCGGGCTGCATGGCCATGCCGCGGGCAATCGCGACACGCTGTTTCATGCCGCCTGACAGCATGTGCGGATAGGTGTCGACCGCACGGGTGAGCTTGACCTTTTCGATATAATCCCGGGCGATGGCCTCGGCTTCGCCGCGCGATAAGCGGCGGGCTGTCGTCAGCGGGAACATGACGTTTTCCAGCACCGTCTTCCAGGGCAGTAGCTGGTCGAATTCCTGGAAGACCATCATGCGGTCAGCACCGGGTTTCTTGACCTGTTGTCCCTTGATCTCGATGCGGCCCGCGGTCGGTGTCATATAGCCGCCGATCGCCTTCAGCAGAGTCGATTTTCCGCAGCCGGAAGGTCCCAGGAGGACGAAGCGGTCCGACTGGGCAACCGAAAAACTGACGTTTTCCGTTGCTGTGATGAGCAGGTTCGGCGTCTTGTAGCGAAGCGTTACCTTGTCGACATTCAGAAGCTGTGTTGCGGTCATCGTTTCCGTCATCGGCATGTCGGCGTGCGTTTTTGCCTGAAGCATGAGCCTTCTCCGAGGGGTGGCTTGAAGGCGGCATTCGCGCCGCCCTCAGGATTAGTTGCCATTAAGATCGGCTGCTTCCGGCAGGTAATAGTCGGTCCACGCCTTGGGCATGGTCTTCAGCGTGCCGATCTTGTAGAGATGGGTCGCGAACTTCATGGTTCCCTGCGGGTCCATGCGGAACTCCATCATGTGCGGCTCGTTGAGGATAGCCAGAAGGTCGTCGACGCTTGTCTTGTCGCCGCTGACGGTCTTGTAGGCTTCCACCGCCGACTTCGGATCCTTTTTGATGAGATCGATAGCCTCGGCGGTCGCCTCGCGCACCGCCTTGATGATGGTCGGGTTGGCGCTTGCGAACTGGGTCGTGGTGAAAAAAGTGCCCTGGGTCAGCTCGCCGCCGATGATGTCGCGGGAATCGACGACCTTGTGAACGCCCGGCTGTTTCAGTTCGAGATATTGAAAGGGCGGGGCGGAGAAGTGGTTCTTGACCTCGTGAGTCTGATTGGCAAGCGCTGCCATTGCATCCGGATGGCCAAGCTGCACCGTATTGGCGTCGAATTTGTGCACCTGGTCGTCGCCATACATTTGCGCGGCAGCCATCTGCAGCAGAATTGCCTGCGTCGAGACGCCGACGGTCGGCACGGCGATCTTGTCGCCCGGCTGAATATCCTTCAACGACTGGATGCGTGGGTCGCGCGAAACCATGATGACCGGCTGGGCCGAATTGGTGACGATGCCCTTGACCTTGCCTCGAGTGCGGTCCCAAAGCAGCAGGAGATTGCCTGTGCCGGTATTGACGATGTCGACGTTGCCGGACAGCAGGGCGTCGGTCTGTGCGCCGCCGCCGCTGAAGGTGCGCCATTCCACCTTGACGCCCTGAAGGCCATCGGCCGCCGCATGCTTCTCGATCAGCTTCTGCGTCTCCATCACATGGCTGGCGAGATAAAGAATGCCCGGCTGGCGCGTGATCGAAATGTCTGTCTTTTCGGCCGCGCCGGCCGAAAAGGTGCCTGCGACCACCATGCCGACCGCAGTCAGACAGCGAAGAAATCCTCTCATGTGCTCCTCCCGATTGGTCCAACCCTTGAGAAATGAAGTTGGCTTAAACCAACTAAAGCACTAATGTATCAGTGCATCAAGCCCCGAACTGTGCTTAATGAGCAAACGCTCTCGATCAGAAAGGCCGCCAGTGAAGCTCAACCCGAAAGAATTCGCCCTTGATCGCTCCCGTCAGGTGGGACCTCAGATCCTGGAGATCCTGCGATCGCGCATTCTTTCGATGAGCCTGCCGCCAACGACGGTCCTGTCGCGCATCTCGCTGCAAAGCGAATTCAATGTCAGTCAGACCCCCGTGCGCGATGCCCTGATCCGGCTTGAGGAGGAGGGGTTGGTGGAGGTCTATCCGCAATATGCGACGGTTGTTGCGAGGATCGATATCCGCAACGCGACCGAGGCGCATTTCTTGCGATTATCGATCGAACTGGAGGCGGTCCGCAGGCTGGCCGTCGAATCACCTGCAGAAACCGCAGCAATCCTCGAAGGCATCCTGGCTCGCCAGAAGCATGTGGTGTCACAGGAAACCTATGATCTCTTCGATGTGCTCGACAAGGATTTCCATCGCGTTCTCTATGAGCGGGCCGGCATTCTCGGCCTGTGGTCGACCGTCCGGCGCCAGAGCGTGCATCTCGACCGGCTACGCATGCTCAACCTGCCGATGCCGGGCAAGCTCGAACAGATCATTGTCGACCATCAAGCGGTGGTCGATGCCGTCCGCTCGGCCGATGCGGAGGCGGCCGTCGCTGCTTTGCGCCGGCATTTGTCAGGCACCTTGTCGATCGTCGATCTCATTTGCGAACAATACCCGGATTATGTGAGCCGCTAGGCCCGAACTTCGCTGGCTGTTCCGTTAGGGTTGGCTATGGCGTCAGCAAAGGATTGATGTCGCCGGCAATCCAGTCGCCACTAGAACTCATCGAAGGCATCATGACAGTGATAGCCTGAAGGTGTATATTTTCGCTTCACCACTCAGGGAGGTGATGATGGAAGCGCTCAATAGCCTTGTCATTGATCTCCTGGTTTTCCTGAAAGCCGGTCCGCGACCTTATCGCGAGGTCATGGATGCGTGGCGGACGAGTTGTCCCCGATTGCCCATCTGGGAGGATGCGGTGGATCTTGGTCTTGTTGAACGAGAGCAAGACTTTGTCGTCCTCACCGAAGCGGGAAGGAAACTGCTGCCATCGTAAAATGGCAATTCCTGCCGATCGGCCAGATAGACTTCGCCTGGAGTGGCGTCATTTCTCCGGTAGTGTCGTGCTGCCTTGATTGGCTGGAGCATTTCAGCTCTTCGGACAGTCTTGAGATGTGGAGCGTGCTGGCGCCCGCATTGGCTTGCACCTCGCTTCATGCGACAAGATTCATAGAGAAACAGATCATGGAGTTCGCTTGACCATCGGGCTTGCGCATGCAGAGCTGATTGCGGTTCTGACGGCCGTCACGGGCAGTGATCCACGGGTCATGACGGTGCGGTCGGGTGATGCCTTGCCATCCGGCCCGTTCGAGCTCGGGCATCGCACGCTGCAGAGCGGATTGCGCGAATGGGTTCAGGAGCAGACCGCCCATCCGGTCGGCTATCTGGAGCAGCTCTATACCTTTGCCGATCGCGATCGAAACAATGAAATTCTCGGCGGTCGCACGATTTCGATCAGCTATCTCGGGCTCGTGCGCGAACAGGCGGCACCCGGCGGCGGGATGCCGGGCTGGCACGGCTGGTATGAATATCTTCCCTGGGAGGATCATCGAGATGGCCGGCCGGGCATAGTCGATGACATCGCCGCTCGCCTCGCGCCATGGATCGACGAAGACGCGATGCGCCGTGGCCAGCGTCGCCGTCGCGCCGATTTCGATTTCGGGCTGAATGGGGCTGTCTGGAACGAGGATCTTGTCCTGCAGCGCTATGAATTGCTCTACGAAGCACGTCTCGTCGCCGAGGCGGGCTGCGATCTCAAGCATAATTTCGGCAGGTCGATGTTTGCCGATCACCGCCGCATCCTTGCGACCGGCATGGCGCGGCTCAGGGCCAAGATCAAGTACCGTCCCGTCGTCTTCGAACTCATGCCAGAGAATTTTACGCTGCTACAATTGCAGAAAACCGTGGAGGCGCTGGCCGGACTGACGCTGCACAAGCAGAATTTCCGCCGGCTGATCGAGCAGCAGGAACTGGTCGAGGAAACCGGTGGCACGGAAAGCGAGACCGGTGGGCGTCCGGCCAAGCTTTTCCGCTTCCGCCGCGCCGTCCTCGAAGAACGTGAATTCGCCGGAACGAAATTACCGCTCTCCCGCAATTGACATATGCTCACGCTGAGAATATCTATTTGTTTATGATATACTCAAAATGAGTATAATAAGGAGCCGGCCATGAATCTTCCCATATCCGCATCCTCCCTTTACGATCGTGTCAGCCGCGTCATCCCGAAAGCCGAATGGCTGTCGTTCCAGGATGATGTCGAGGCGATCCTCGAATTGAAGCGACGGCACAACGCCGTCATTCTCGCCCATAACTACCAGACGCCGGAGATTTTCCATGGCGTTGCCGATATCGTTGGCGATAGCCTGGCGCTTGCCCGCAAGGCGGTCGAAGTCGATGCCGATATCATCGTCCTTGCCGGCGTGCATTTCATGGCCGAGACGGCCAAGCTGCTGAACCCGGAAAAGACGGTGCTGATCCCTGATCTGGAGGCCGGCTGTTCGCTGGCGGAATCGATCACGCCCGAGGATATCGCCCTGCTGCGCCAGGCCCATCCCGGTGTTCCGGTGGTCACCTACGTCAATACGTCGGCGGCGGTGAAGGCGGCTTCGGATATCTGCTGCACCTCCGGCAATGCCCGGCAAGTGGTGGAATCGCTCGGTGTACCCAAGGTGCTGATGCTCCCGGACGAATATCTGGCGCGCAACGTCGCGCGGGAAACCAATGTCGAGCTTATCGCCTGGCATGGCCATTGCGAGGTTCACGAACTCTTCACGGCAGATGATATCCGTCAGCTGCGCGAGAATTATCCGGGCGTGACCGTGCTCGCGCACCCGGAATGCCCGCCCGATGTCGTCGAGGCAGCGGATTTCGCCGGCTCTACCGCCGTCATGTCCGATTATGTCGGCAAGAAGCATCCGTCCCGCGTCGTTCTCCTGACCGAATGTTCGATGAGCGACAATGTCGCCGTGCATCACCCCGATGTGGAGTTCATCCGCCCCTGCAATCTTTGCCCGCACATGAAGCGGATTACGCTCGGCAATATCCGCAAGGCTTTGGAAGAGGGGCGGCATGAGGTGACGGTCGATCCGGCAATTGCCGCCGACGCCCGCCGCGCTGTGGAAAGGATGCTGGCGATATGAGCGAGATTCTCGAAGACTTGAGCGGCCGTATCGTCATCGTCGGGAGCGGCCTTGCCGGGCTGATGACCGCTTTGACATTGGCGCCCGAACCGACCGTGATCGTCACCCGCGCCTTGATCGGTGCGGAGACCTCAAGCGCCTGGGCCCAGGGCGGCATCGCCGCCAGCATAGGCGAGGGCGATAGTCCCGCGTTGCATCTCGCCGATACGCTTGCGGCCGGCGACGGGCTCTGCGACGCGAAGGTCGCGGCAAGGATTGTTGCCGAAGCCCCCGCCGCCATTGCCGCGCTGGAGCGTGCCGGCGTCGAGTTCGATCGCGATGTTACTGGCGAATTGTCCCTCGGCCTTGAAGCCGCCCACTCGCTTCGTCGCATCGTACACTCCAAAGGAGATGGTTCGGGTGCAGCCATTGTCCGCGCACTGGCCGAGGCAGTAGCCCGTACGCCGTCGATCACGGTGCTGGAGGGCTATCAGGCACAGCGGCTGCTGCTCGATGGCGATCGTGTCGCCGGCCTTCTGTGCCTCAGCGACAAGGGCAGCGCCGTGCTGCCGTCCTCCCGCATTGTCCTCGCTACAGGCGGCATCGGCGGCCTGTTCGATGCAACCACCAACCCAGTCGGCAATTTCGGGCAGGGGATTGCGCTTGCGGCAAGGGCTGGCGCGCGGCTTGCCGATATGGAGTTTGTGCAATTCCATCCGACGGCGCTCGATAGCCGCAGGCGCCCGCTGGCGCTTGTCAGCGAAGCGGTTCGCGGCGAAGGCGCTCTGCTCGTCAATGAAAGCGGCGAGCGCTTCATGGCGGGTGTCGAGGGTGCCGAGCTTGCGCCGCGCGATATCGTCGCTCGTGCCATCAGCGCGGAAATCGCCCGCGGCGGCAAGGTATTCCTCGATGCGCGCAATGCTCTCGGCACTCGCTTCGCCACGCGCTTTCCAGTGATCGAAGCGCTTTGCCGCGAGGTGGGCGTCGACCCGGCGAGCGATCCCATCCCTGTGCGTCCGGCCGTTCACTATCATATGGGCGGCGTGGCGACCGACGAGAATGGCCGCAGTTCGGTTCCGGGTCTCTGGGTCGTGGGCGAGGCGGCGTCTACGGGGCTGCATGGCGCCAACCGTCTCGCCAGCAATTCTCTGCTGGAAGCAGCCGTCATGGGTATGAGAGCGGCGCGCGATATTGCCGGCACCGACTCAGTGGCAGCAAGACTGCCGAAGCATCTTCCCGAGACGATTGCACCGGATGCGGCACTCGTTCGGCCGATCGTGTCGCGGCATCTCGGTGTCTTGCGCAATGCCGGTGCCATCCATGGCGCGATCGCGGCGCTCCTGCCGCTTTGCGAGAGCGAAGGACCGGGCGCCGATCCGGCGCTTGTCGCATTGTTGATCGCCGTCTTCGCAAGTCTCAGGACGGAATCGCGCGGAGCCCATGCCCGCACGGACTTTCCGTTGAAGCTGCCATATGCGCAGCGCCGCATGATGAATCTCTCCGACGCCCTGGATATCGCCAGGTCCGTCACCCCCTATTCCCTCGCAAGGAGTGCCTGACATGACGCTTGCTCCCCTCCCACGCCTGATCGTCGAACCGCTGGTGCGCAATGCCCTTGTCGAAGATCTCGGCCTTGCCGGCGACGTCACATCGACGGCCGTTATTCCGGCGGAACATCGCTCCCGTGTCGCGATGGTGACGCGTCAGGCGGGCGTTGTTGCAGGTCTCGATGCCTCTGAACTTGCCTTCCAGCTGGTCGATCCCGCCATTGTCATGACCCGTCACGTGCCCGATGGTGCGAAGGTTGGTGCCGGCGAGGTCATCGCGACGATAGAAGGGCCGTCCCGCAGCCTGCTGACGGCCGAGCGGACTGCGCTCAATTTCCTGGGCCATCTCTCCGGCATTGCCTCCGTGACCGGCAGCATCGTCGAGGCGATCGCCGGCACGAAGGCCTCGATCGTCTGCACGCGCAAGACGACACCGGGTCTCCGGGCCTTGGAAAAATACGCCGTGCGCGCCGGCGGGGGTATGAATCATCGTTTCGCGCTCTATGACGCGGTATTGATCAAGGACAATCACGTCGCAATTGCCGGCGGCATCGCCGAGGCCATCGGCCGTGCCAAGGCGGGCGTGGGTCATATGGTCAAGATCGAGGTCGAGGTGGACACACTGGCGCAGCTTCGCGAAGCCATGCAGGAAGGCGTCGATGCCGTGCTGCTCGACAATATGACGCCGAATCAACTGCGCGAGGCGGTCGATATCGTCGGCGGCCGGGCCATTACCGAAGCCTCCGGCCGCATCACGCCGGCAACGGCCGCCGCGATCGCCGCGTCCGGCGTCGATCTCATATCCGTCGGCTGGCTGACACACAGTGCGCCAACGCTCGATATCGGGCTGGACTGGAGGGCGGCAACCTGAGGCGCGAGGCGCTGTCGTTGCGGCGATCCTGTTACAGCAACAAGGGACAAACTCTCGAATCCAAGTCGCAAGGAGCAATGTGAATGGGGTAAAATGTATATACAAAAGAGCTCCTTCCTTTGTATAGATTGGTCCTTGAGTACCGAATTCCCCCAGGAGGAGCGCAGGATGAGCGGTGACAGAACCGGCGATGGATTCGCCGAGCGCAGAACCATAGACAGGATACCGGAGAGCGAGCGACATGGTTTCCCGAGAGACCAGTTCACGCTCTGGTTTGGAGCGAACCTGCAGATCACGGCGGTTCTGGATGGCGCGCTTGCCGTCGTGTTTGGCGCGGAGGCAATGACCGCGATCGTGGGTCTGGCCGTCGGCAACATCCTCGGCGGCATCGTGATGGCCCTCCATTCGGCACAGGGGCCGCGCCTCGGGCTGCCACAGATGATCAGCAGCCGTGCGCAGTTCGGCGTCAAAGGCGCGACCCTTCCGTTGCTTCTGGTCATCCTGATGTATCTGGGCTTTGCTGCGACCGGCACGGTGCTGGCCGGCCAGGCCATGAACCTTCTTCTCGGCATATCCAATCCGGCCGTCGGCATGGTGATCTTCGGCGTGCTCAGCGCCGTGATCGCGCTCATCGGCTATAAGGTCATCCACATCATGGGGCGGATCGCGACGGTCATCAGCATCGTCGGCTTTGCCTACCTAGCCTATCAGCTGTTCCACCAATACGACATTCAAGCCGCCTTCGGTCAAAAGCCTGCGACGTTGGCGACCTTCCTACTGGCCGTGTCGCTCTCGGCCGGATGGCAGCTGACCTATGCACCTTACGTTGCCGACTATTCGCGTTACCTTCCGTCCTCCACGCCGGATGGCAAGGCATTCCTCTATACGCTGCTCGGCTCGGCGATCGCCTCGCAGCTTGCCATGACATTCGGCGTTCTTGTCGCGGCCGTTGGCGCAAAATTCCTTTCGAACCAGGTCGGCTTTCTTGGCACCCTGGCCGGGCAAGGCGCTGTTCTCGTTTATATCGTCATCATCTGCGGCAAGCTGACGATCAATTGCCTGAACGCCTATGGCGGCTTCATGGCAATCCTTACGACCTTTACCTCGTTCAGCAGCCAGACCCGGATTTCCAGTGGCGCGAGGGCGCTCTATATCGTCGGGTTCGTCGCCCTATCGGTGCTGATCGCCGTGCTCGCAAGCGCGGATTTCCTCGCGGCGTTCAAGAATTTCGTGCTGATGCTGCTGGCGGTCTTCGTGCCCTGGAGCGCGATCAATCTCATCGACTACTACCTCATCTCGAAGGAGAAGGTGGATATTCCGGCCCTTTACGATCCGTCGGGCCGTTATGGCGCCTACAATTGGACCGCGCTCGGATGCTATGTCCTCGGCGTCGTCGTGCAGATCCCGTTCCTCAATCAGCCTCTCTATGAAGGGCCGATTGCGGTCGCGCTCAATGATGCCGATATCTCGTGGGCCGTCAGCCTGGTCGTGACCGCCGTCGTTTATTACGCCCTGCAGCGCAATGCGAAGGTCGCCCCAAGCGAGATGATCCTGGAAGCCACGGCCCGAAGCTAGCAGAACTCTTCTATGGGTTTCGGCCGGCTACCTCCTGCAGGTTGCCGGCCGCCTCGGTGAGCGAGGTGAGGATTGACGGCCCGGGGGTCAGACGATGACCGGCACTTGGGCGCCATCCATGCTGATCACGACGCCGGTCACATAGCTCGCCTTGGCCGAGCTCAGGAAGGCGACGACATTGGCGATATCGGCAGGGCTTGCCATGCGGCCGATCGGGATGCGCTTCAGCGCATCGGCAAGCGCTTCTTCTTCGGTCGAGCCTGAGATCTTCGCCGCCGCCTTCAGGCCTTCGGCGACACGATCCGTCTCCGTGAGGCCGGGATTGAGGCCGACGACCCGCACGCCCTTGCCGGCATAGGCATTGGCGAGTCCGACGCTTGCGAGCATGAGGGCGGCATTGGCCGATCCGCCGGCCAGATGCACGGGCGAGGCGATCTTGCCGCCATTGCCGATAATGTTGATGACGGCACCCGTGCCGCGCGCGCCCATGCGTTTGATGACAGGATCGATGACGTTGATGTAGGAAAAATACTTCGCATCCATCGCGGCACGCCAGATGGCCGGCGTCAGCTCGTCCGCCGGCGTGCGTGCGGCGGCACCCGCGCTGTTGACGAGAATATCGATCGGGCCGATGTCCTGCTCGACTTTCTCCACCACGGCCAGCGCCTGTTCATCGGAGATCAGGTCGGCGGCATAGCCGCGGGCACCAGGAAGCCGGGAGAGTGCGGCATCGATATTGGCTTGCGAGCGCGAGCAGATCGCGACACGCGCGCCCTCCTGCAGGAAGAGTTCGGCGCAGGCATAGCCGATGCCCTTCGAACCGCCTGTGATCAGAACGACTTTATCCTTGAGACCAAGGTCCATGAGAATCTCTCCGAGATGGTTTGCTGGGGCCGCAAGCTACGTCCCGAAGTTATCCTCGTACAGGCTCGCCGTCGTCACAGCTTGGTGACCGGGTGCCGATACTTACGAAAGACGCTTGGCCTTCAGCACTGAAACGGCCGTCTCGCTGTTATGGACATAGTCGTTGGCATCCGGCTGACGCTGCACGAGCAGAATGAACAGCAGGTCGGTCAGCATCAGCTGCGCGTCGCGGGCGGTGATCGCCGAGGAGCGGACGCGATCCTCATCGCCGACGGTGTGCAGGCAAATATCGGCCACGCGGGTCAGCGGGTTGTCCTGCAGTCCGGTGACGGCGATGACGGTCGCCTGGCGCTGGCTTGCCAGTTCCGCAATCCGCAGCGTCTCGATGCTGGCACCTGAGTAAGACAGCGCGAAGAGCAGGTCATCCGGCCCAAGCGTCGACGCATTGGCCATCTGGACATGGCTGTCGCTATCATGCAGCACGTTACGGCCGAGCTTCATCAGCTTGTAGGAAAAATCGCGGGCCACCAGCGACGAGGCGCCGACACCAGCAAGATGGATGCGCCTTGCATCGTGGAGCGCCTCGAGCGCTTTCTCGATGTCGGCTTCGTTATTGACGGAAATGGTCTGCTGCATCGCCTGCATCTTGCTGCCGAGCAGCTTCTGCAGGATCGTCAGATAGCCGTCGCCCACCTCGATCGTGCCGTGGATCATGCCGGCCGGCGCCTGCCATTCCTGCGCCTTGGCCTCGCTGACGGCCAGCTTCAGCTCTTGATAGCCGGCATAGCCGAGCTTCTGGCTGAATTTCACGACGCTCGACTGGCTGCGGCCGGTTTCGACCGCAAGTGCTGCCGAGGACAGGCGCAACATCTGGTCGGGATTGTCGATGATGAATTGCCCGATCTGGCGATCGGCTGGTGCCATGGTCTCAAGCTGCGCGCTGATCTTTTTCAGGATAGACATTTGGTCCTTTGGGTGTCCTTCCAGCCATCGAGGCGATTCACGCGGGCAGGGCGAACGCCGAAAATAGCATCCCGTTCAAGCGCGGCAACCTTGCTTCGCATGATCGGACACTATCACAGCAAATTGGAATAAAAAATTCCAAATCCCGTTGACAGTATGGAATTGGCGAATAGTCTTTGGTGAGTGGATCAGGGACTTGTGGTGTCCCTGTCTTTTTCCGCAATGGATTTTCATCATGGACAGACTTCGCATCTCCGGCGGCAAAAGGTTGCAGGGCGCTGTCACCATAGCCGGCGCCAAGAACGCCGCCTTGCCGCAGATCGCCGCGGCGCTGCTAAGCCAGCATCCACTGGAATTGACCAACCTGCCGGCGGTCAGCGACGTCGAGAACATGCTGGGTGTCATTGCGCTCCATGGCGCGAAGGTGGCGCGGGGGCCGCATGGCACGACGATCGATGCGAGCGATATCGTCTCGAAGGAGACGTCCTACGATACCGTCAGGCGCATGCGGGCGACCGTGCTGGTGCTGGCGCCGCTACTTGCCCGTTTCGGTCATGCGCGTGTTTCGCTTCCCGGCGGCTGCGCCATCGGCGCGCGGCCCGTCGATATGCACATCAAGGCTCTGGCGACGCTCGGTGCCGATATCGCGATCGAAAGCGGTCTCATCGTCGCCTCGGCGTCGAACGGGCTGAAAGGGGCGCGGATCGTGCTGAGTTCGCCATCCGTCGGCGCGACGGAGACGGCAATGATGGCCGCCTGTGCCGCCAAGGGCGAAACCGAGATCCTGAATGCCGCCCGCGAGCCGGAAGTGGCGGATCTGGCGGTGTGCCTTGGCGCCATGGGTGCGCGGATCGAGGGGGCGGGCACGCATCGGATTCTGATCGACGGCGACACCAGCTGGCGCGCCGCCAGGCATCATGGCATCCCCGACCGCATAGAGGCCGGCACCTATGCCGTGGCGGCGGCGATCACCGGCGGCCAGCTCGAGCTCATCCATGCCCGGCTGGAAAATCTCGCCTCTGTCGTCCAGGCGCTCGAGGCCATGGGTGTCAGCGTCTGGCCGAGCGATCGCGGACTGGTCGTTTCCAGGGATGGCCCGCTTAAAGGTGCCGATATCACCACGGAACCCTATCCGGGCTTCCCGACGGACCTGCAGGCGCAGTTCATGGCGCTGGCCTGCTGCGCGGAGGGGGCGTCGCTGATCCGCGAGACGGTATTCGAAAACCGCTTCATGCACGTACCGGAGCTGACGCGGCTCGGCGCCAACATCACACTTCAGGGGACGACGGCGCTGGTGCGCGGTGGGGCGCCGCTCAAAGGGGCACAGGTGATGGCGACGGACCTCCGCGCCTCCGTCTCGCTGGTTCTCGCCGCCCTCGTGTCGGAAGGCGAAACTATCGTCAACCGCGTCTATCATCTCGACCGCGGCTACGAGCAGCTCGATCGCAAGCTCCGGCTCTGCGGCGCCGATATCGAACGGCTGATGTCATGACCGCTGCAGTGGAAAACGCTTCCCATTTTCTTGGCATCGATGGCGGTGGCACCGGCTGCCGGGCGCGTATAGAGGATGCCGAAGGCACGGTTCTAGGGCAGGGATTGTCCGGGCCGGCAACGACCCGTCTTGGCATTCCCGAAGCATGGGCATCGATTTCGCGTGCCTTCGATGCCGCCATCGAAGAAGCGGGGTTGAGTGCCGCCGATATTGGGCGCATCCACGCCGGCGTTGGGCTGGCGGGGATCGGCCGGAAGGGTGCGCTTGCTGCCCTCGAGGCGATAGAACACCCCTTCGCCAGCATCGATTTCATCAGCGACGGCGCGGGCGCCTGCCTCGGAGCCCATTCCGGACGCGATGGCGCCATCGTCATCGCGGGGACGGGTTCGATTGGCCTCGGCCTCGTCGAAGGACGGCAATTGCGCGTCGGCGGTTATGGCTTTCCGATCTCGGACGAGGGCAGCGGCGCTTATCTTGGGCTGAAGGCCGTGCAGCTTGCGCTGCGTGCCCATGATGGCCGCGAACAGAAGACGGCGCTGCTCGCCGAGATCATGCAGCGCTTTCAGAATGACCCAATGGAGGCGGTCGCCTGGATGGATCGGGCCTCCGCCACGGATTACGCGGCTCTGGCCCCCATGGTCCTCCGTCACGCCGATCAGGGCGATGCTGCCGCACGGCGGATCGTGCAAAGCGCGGCCGGCCATATCGACACGCTGATCCGCACTTTGTTCGAGAAGGGCGCGCCGCGTGTCTGCCTCCTTGGTGGGCTCGCTAGTCCGCTGGAGCCTTGGCTTTCGCCGGATGTGCGCCGGCGCTTGAAACCCATCGACGGTGACGCCGTATCCGGTGCGATCATTCTGGCAAGACGGGCTATTTGCGGTTCTCGAACTGAATGACCATGGGGATGCAATAAACGTCTTTCTCTTTCCTCTTGATTCCATCGAAAGCAAGTCCTATTTTGACTATATATGGTCATTTTAGATTGAGAGCCGTAATGTCGACAATTAGCGTAGCAGAGGCAAAGGCAGGCTTTGCCAATCTGGTCGATGAAGCTGCCAACGGTGATTTTGTCACCATCACGCGCCACGGGAAGCCCGCTGCCGTGCTTGTGTCAGTCGAAGCAGCCGAGGCCGCAAAGAAGGCTTTGGAGAAACCAAGGCCGAATTTCGGGGATTTCCTGCTCACCTTTCCCGGTGGGGTCGATCTGGATCGAAACTCCTCAAAAATGAGAGACGTTGATTTGTGACAGAGTACCTGCTCGACACGAATATCATCAGCAGGTTTGCGCCGGATAAGGTGCCGCCCTCCGATGCCATCCGGATCTGGTTCCACAGTCAGGGCGAAGCCGATGCGCTTTTTCTGTCGGCCATGTCTGTCTCGGAGATCGAAAAGGGAATACGCTCCCTTCATCGTCGTGGCGGGACTGAGCGAGCCAAGCGTCTTTCTAACTGGCTCGATTTCATTACCGACAGTTTTAGTGACCGTATCCTACCCATGGATACGGTCGTCGCGCGGATTGCCGGCGCTCTGGAAGATGACGCCCTAAGCAAGGGCCACAATCCCGGCCTCGGCGACATTATCATTGCAGCGACGGCGCGAGCTTATGACCTGACCGTCATTACCGAGAACTTACGGCATTTCCAGCCGCTCGACGTATCGGTTGATCTTCCGGCGGTTTTCAGATCGGAATGATCGCTACCTCCATATTGAATAGCAATCAGCGCGATGATGGCGACATCTACGAATAAACTGACCGATCTGGAGCTGCAGCGCTAGCTGGCGTGGTCGGTAAATCACACTTACCGCTGTGTACTGTCGTCGCATAATCGCAGTGGCGAATTTGCGCGGGAAGAGTGGAATATTTTATTCCTTTCTGGATTGACGGAAGGAATAAACGGACATAATGTTAACCAAGGTAAGCAGGGAGTGGGCAGGGAATGAAGCCGAAAAGGCCGTCCGAGCCCAGGTTGATATTAATCGGCCATCTGACTGAAAACCGATCTTTGCTGTGGTGTGTTCGGTACTAAAATGATCGAACGTGCCGCTGTGACCTATTGATATCGAAGCGTTATTCGCGAGCAGGCCCATGACAGAGCAGAAGTTGATATCCGAGCTGGAGCAGTTGGTTTCCGAAGGGCGCAATCCCAACACGATGCATATCGATCTGCTGCCGACCTTCGATATCCTGCGCGAAATCAACTATGAGGATCAGACGGTGCCCGTCGCCGTCGAGAAGGTCATTCCGGCGATTGCCGCCGCCGTCAATCAGATCGTCGCCGCCTTCCAGAAGGGCGGCCGGTTGGTCTATATGGGCGCGGGTACCAGCGGCCGTCTCGGTGTGCTCGATGCCTCCGAATGCCCGCCCACTTTCAGCGTGCCGCCGGAGATGGTCGTCGGCCTCATTGCCGGTGGCCCTGATGCGCTGCGGCGCTCGATCGAAGGCGCGGAAGACGATCCGGTACAGGGGCGCCAGGCGCTGGAAGAGGTCAATCTGAGCAAGGATGATGTCGTCGTCGGCATCGCCGTCAGCGGCCGCACGCCCTACGTCATCGGTGGCTTGAATTATGCCAAGAGCATCGGCGCCTTTACGGTGGCGCTATCCTGCAATCCGAATTCCATCATCGCCGGCATTGCCGATCTGGCGATCTCGCCGGTTGTCGGCCCGGAAATCCTGACCGGCTCGACCCGTCTGAAGTCCGGCACGGCGCAGAAACTCATCCTCAACATGCTGACGACCGCCAGCATGATCCGTATCGGCAAGAGCTATCAGAACCTGATGGTCGATGTCAGCGCCAGCAACAAGAAGCTGGTGGCTCGCGCCTCGCGCATCGTCATGCAGGCGACGGGCTGCACCCAGCAGGAAGCGCGGCGCGTACTCGATCTGACCGGCAACGACGTCAAGCTTGCCATTCTCATGGAAATTACCGGGATGGGCATTGAAGAAGCCCGCACGGCATTGCAAAACGCTGATGGATTCCTGCGCAAGGCCATTAACGCCAAGACTGCTTGAAGCAACCGCTGCGGCATGCTGCAACGGCAATCAACGGGCCAAAATCGGCCGGGGACATTTAAAAAATTTGGAGGACTGACAGTGGAAGGGAATTTTGGAAAGAAGCTGATTTCAGGCGTGGCGCTGGCCCTGGGGCTTGGGTTGGCGACGGTCGCGATGCCGGTCGAGGCGGCGACGCTGCACATGGCGTGGTCACAGGATGCGACGGGGCTTGATCCGCACAAGCAGACGGCCTTCTCCTCCATCCGCCTGCTGGAACTGATCTACGAGCCGCTTGTTCGCCTCGATGGCAATCTGCAGATCGTGCCCGGTGTTGCCGAAAGCTGGCAGTTCTCGCCCGATGGCAAGCAATTGACCTTCAAGCTTAACGCCAAGGCAAAGTTCCAGAACGGCGCGGCCGTGACCTCGGCTGACGTCAAGGCCTCCTTCCAGCGCATCCTCGATCAGGCGACCGGTGCGGTTGCCCGTGCCAACTTCCTGTCGATATCAAGCATCGATACGCCCGACGCCAATACCGTGGTCTTCAACCTGTCGCAGCCCGACGCTCCGATCCTGACCTCCATGACGAGCCTCAACGCTGCCGTCGTTCCGGCCAGTGAAATCACCGCCGGCACGATCGGCACGAAGGCGATCGGCTCCGGCCCCTTCAAGCTCGACAGCTGGGTTCCGAACTCCAAGGAAGTCCTGAGCGCCAACAAGGATTGGGCAGGCGGCGCCACCGGCGTCGACGGCATCAACATCAGCGTGTTGCCCGATGAAACCGCGATTCTCGCATCGCTGCGCACCGGCCAGATCGATTTCGCGCTGCTGAATGACCCGCTCGTGGCAACGCTGGTGCCGAAAGAGCCGAAGCTGCAGCTTACCCGCACGCCGATCCTCTCCTACAACGTCCTGCAGCTCAATCCCTCCCGCAAGCCGATGGATCAGCTGGCGGTGCGCCAGGCGATCTCCTGCGCCATCGACCGCAAGGACGTGATGGATACGGCCGCCCTCGGCGAGGGCAAGGTGACCGGGCCGCTGACGATGCCGCTCTATGCGACCGATCCTAGCAAGCTTTTCTGCTATACGCGCGATGTCGCCAAGGCGAAGAAGCTGATGGCCGATGCCGGCTTTGCCAACGGCTTTTCCGCAACTGTGATCGCCGCAACCGGCGAACCGCCGACGGCGACTGCGGAGGCGCAGGTCATCCAGTCGCAGCTTGCCGAAATCGGCATCAAGCTCGACATCAAGGTGATGGAACTCAACGTCTATGTCGACACCTGGCTCAAGGGCAATTTCGACATGGCGGTGGCTCTGAACGGCGGCAGCGCCGACCCTTATTCGATGTATAACCGTTACTGGACCAAGTCGGGCAACCTGCAGAAGGTCGCCAACTACATCGACGATACGCTCGACAGCCTGATGCAGAAGGGTCGTGCCGAAACCGATCCGGCCAAGCGCAAGGAAATCTTCGCGGAATTCGAAAAGCATCTCGCCGAGGTCTCGCCCTGGATCTGGCTCTATACGGCCTATGGCTACACGGCCGAGCAGAAGAATGTCGAGGGCTTCGTGCCGACGCCGACCGGCTCGCTGTTTGGCCTCAGCAAGGTGTCGATCAAGTAACGGCAGTCGGGATTGATAGCATTTCCCTCGTAAGCGATCTTATGGAAATGCTCTATCTCTTTGTTTTTATGCAGTTTCAGCCATGAACTCATATCTTGGTTTAGCTGAAATTGTTTTAGGGGAATTGTAATGTCGTATCTGACGCGCCGGCTGATGACATTCCCGCTGATCATGCTGGGCGTGTCCATCTTCGTCTTCGTCGCTATCCGGCTGGTGCCGGGCGATGCGATTACGGCGATGCTCGGAACCAATGCGGGCCTGCTGACGCCGGAGCAGCGGCAGGCCCTTGCCGCCTATTTCGGCATCGATCAATCCTGGCCAATCCAGTATTGGCATTGGTTGCTCGGGGTCTTCCAGGGCAATCTCGGCATCTCCGTCACCTATGGCAAGCCGGTCCTCGATATCATCCTGGAGCGGTTCCCGCTGACGCTTGAGCTTGCGCTGCTCTCCATGGTGATCGCGCTTGCCATCGGCCTGCCTGCCGGCGTCTTTGCCGCCACGCGAAACGAAAAGCTGTCCGATCTTCTCGTGCGCATCGTCGCCATGATCGGGCAGTCAACGCCGAATTTCGTTCTCGGGCTGTTGCTGATCTATGCTCTGTCCGCCGGCTTCGGCGTGCTGCCGACCATGGGCGCCTTCACCCCCCTTTGGGAGAACCCGATCGAAAACCTCGGCCAGATGATCCTGCCGGCATTAACGCTTGGTTTTGCCTTTGCCGCGTCCGTGACCCGCGTCGTGCGCTCCGCCATGCTCGATGTCCTGAGCGACGATTATGTACGCACCGCCCGCAGCCGTGGCGTTCCGGCGCGCGGCGTCATCTGGCGGCATGCACTGCCGAATGCGTTGATCCCGGTGGTGACGCTGAGCGGCGTCGAATTCGGCTATCTGCTCGGCGGCGCCGTGTTGGTCGAGCAGATCTATGCGCTACCCGGCCTCGGTCGCCTGGTGCTGGATGCGATCCAGCAGCGTGACTATGCCTTGGTCCAAGGCTGCGTCCTGTTCATCGCGCTCAATTTCATGGTGGTCAATCTATTGGTCGATCTTGCCTATGTCGCGCTCGATCCGCGCGTCCGTCTCGGAGAAGGCTGATGCGGATCGTCAAGGCCATTTTTTCACACATGAGCGGCCGGATCGGCGGCGTCATCGTGCTCGTCTACATCGTCATTGCCATCCTTGGCATGCTTGGCCTGACGCCGCATGATCCCGTGGCACGCAATGCACTGGCACGCCTGCAATCGCCCAGTTATGCCTATTGGATGGGCACGGACCTGCTGGGACGCGACGTGGCCAGCCGCTTGATGAACGGCATCGGCGAGTCCTTTACCGTCGCCTTCTTTTCAGTTGCGCTCGCGACTCTGATTGGCACTGTGCTCGGCCTGACCGCCGCATGGTCGGGCAAGCGCTGGGATGGCGTCATCATGCGACTGATGGATGTGCTTTTGGCTTTTCCGGCGATCCTGCTGGCGCTGCTCATCATCGCCATAGTCGGTCCCGGAACCTGGACCAGCGTCGCTGCGATTGCGATCGTCTATACGCCGATCTTTACCCGCGTCGTGCGTGGGCCGGCGTTGTCGCTGAAGGGGCGCGATTTCGTCGATGCCGCTCGCACTTTCGGCAGCGGTACGTCCTATATCCTGACGCGGCATCTGCTGCTCAATCTCGTGGCTCCCTTGACCGTGCAGGTGACACTGGCGCTCGCCTGGTCTCTGCTGACGGAGGCGGGTCTGAGCTTTCTCGGTCTGGGAACGCAGCCGCCGGCCTCGTCACTGGGTCTGATGCTGAGCGACAGTCGCAATCTCATGGAAACAGCGCCCTGGCTGCTGATCTTTCCCGGCGTGACCATCATGATATCCATTCTCGGCTTCAACCTGCTTGGCGACGCGCTGCGCGATATTTTCGATCCGAAGATGCGGAGGTCGACGGTATGACGCCGCTTCTTTCCGTTTCCAATCTCAGCGTCGGTTTCGGACGCAACCCCGACGCCAATCCCATCGTTCGCGGTGTCAGCTTCGATCTTGAAGCTGGCGAGACGTTGGCGATCGTCGGCGAGAGCGGCTCGGGCAAGTCGGTCACGGCACTGTCGATCAATCGTCTGGTCGATTTCGGCGGCGGCCGCATTACCAGCGGCTCGATCCGGCTCAAGCGCGCCGATAACAGCATTCTGGATCTGACCAAGGCGAGTGAGGCGGAACTGACCAAGATCCGTGGCGGCGAGATCGGCGTGATCTTCCAGGAGCCGATGACCTCTCTCAACCCGGTTCTGACGATCGGCACGCAGATCGAGGAATCGTTCCGGCTGCATCGCGGCCTGACGGGAAGCCAGGCGAAGGCGGCGGCCAAGGATGCACTGGATCGTGTGCGCATTCCGGATGCGGCGCGGCGGCTGACCTATTGCCCGAACCAGCTCTCCGGCGGCATGTTGCAGCGCGTGATGATCGCGACCGCACTTGCCTGCAATCCCCGCCTTCTGATCGCCGACGAGCCGACAACGGCGCTTGATGTCACCGTGCAGGCGCAGATCATGGCCTTGCTTGCCGAATTGAAGCGCGAAACCGGCATGTCGATGATCTTCATCACCCATGACATCGGCCTTGTTGCCGGCATTGCCGACAAGGTGATGGTGATGCAGGCCGGCCAGGCGGTGGAGCAGGGCGAGCTTAATCAGATCCTCGATCATCCCAAGCATCCCTACACCCAGCACCTTCTGCATTCGGTGCCGCATTTCGCCTCGGGACAGGCAGCGCGCAGCGATTTCCAGCGCGAAGGCCCATCCTCCAAGCCGGCACTGAAGGTGGAAGGCTTGACCGTCCGTTTTCCGGTGAAGGGCGGCTTCCTGCGCCGATCGGCTGGTGCGGTACATGCGGTCGAAGGCGTCGGTTTCGACCTGATGCCGGGAGAGACGCTGGCGATCGTCGGCGAGAGCGGTTCGGGCAAGTCGACCACCGCAAGAGCGATCCTGGGGCTCGTCAAATCGACGCGCGGCACCTTCACGACGACTGCCGGCAAAGCGGCAGATCGCACCAGCGCGGTGCAGATGGTCTTCCAGAACCCTTATGCCTCACTCAATCCGCGCCTGCGTGTCGACACCATCCTTGCCGAACCCGTCATCGCATCCGGCGCGCGTGTTTCGGCCCAAACGCGCGAGCGCATGCTTATGCTGTTGAAGCGCGTGGGATTGCCGGAAAACGCCTTGGAGCGCTATCCGCATGAATTTTCCGGCGGTCAGCGCCAGAGGCTTTGCATCGCACGTGCCCTGATGCTCAATCCTTCCGTGCTGGTGCTCGACGAGGCGGTTTCGGCGCTTGACGTTTCCGTTCAGGCGCAGGTCCTGGAATTGCTGATCGAGTTGCAGCGCGAATACGGGCTCGCCTATCTCTTCATCTCGCATGACATGGCCGTCGTGGAACGCATCGCCCATCGCATCGCGGTGATCTATGCCGGGCAGATCGTCGAGATCGGCGATGCCGCCTCCGTCTTGTCGGAGCCCAAGCATTCCTATACCAGGCGGTTGATCGCGGCGGTTCCGACGGTTGCGCGACGCAAGGAAAACTTCACGCTCGACACCCGCCAGGTTCCGTCGCTGGTGCGCCCGCTGGGCTTCGAGCCTGATGTTCCCGAGTGGCGTCGCTTTGCGCCGGATCACATCGCCCTGGCGGAAGCCTGAGCGAGGTCAAAGGGAGGCGAGATGGCAGCAGGGGGGAGCATGCAGTTTCAGGAGCGTTTCGATCGGGCTTTCATGCCGCTCGAGCAATCGGTTGCAACCGCGCGCATCCCCGGCGGCGTGCTGGGCATGGTCGATCTCGATGGTATCAGGCAGGTTCGTGCCGTCGGCTCGGCGCAAAAGGTGCCTGCCGTCAGGCCGATGCTGGTCGATACCTGGTTCGATCTTGCGTCGCTTACCAAGGTCATTTTCACGACGCCGCGGATTCTTGCTCTGGCCGAGGCCGGTATCATCGATCTTGATGCTCCGTTGATCGAACTTCTGCCCGATCTGCGTCAGTATAGTGCCGAGGCATGGGAACGAAAGGTAACATTCCGCCAATGCCTCGGACATCAGACGCCATTCCCGGCGGTCGAGCCGATCTACACCTATGGTCGCGACCCCGACCTCCTGCGCAGCTTCATCCTGCAGCGCGAATGGCGCGCCGGCGCGCCTGTCTATTCCGATATCAACTTCATCCTGCTTGGCTTCGCGCTGGAGCGGCTTAGCAAAAAGACAATTCGCGCCATGGATCCGGGGCCGGGATTTGCCTTCTCCGCGCCGCCTGAATTGGCTGCTGCAACGGAAGACTGCACTTGGCGTCACCGTATGCTGTCGGGCGAGGTCCATGACGATAATTGTTCGGCGCTGCAGGGCGCCGGTCATGCCGGCCTGTTCGGAACGGCGGACGCAATCCTCGATTTTGCCAAAGGCCTGCTCGACGGCAGCGGCGCATCTGCACAGTCGATCGCCCTGATGCGGACACCTCTTTCGGCAACGCGCACCCATGGCTGGGAGCGACCCCACGACGGCTGGCACGGTGGCGCGCTCTGCTCGCCGGGCACGATCGGGCATACCGGCTTTACCGGTGTGGCCCTCTGGGTCGATTTCGATCGGGGCAGGGCCTGGACCTTGCTTACCAACCGCATTCATCCGACACGTCACTTCGATAGCGGCATTCTCGCGCTTCGCCAGGCCGTCAGCGATCTCGTCAACGCAGCATAGGAGCCTGACCATGGAACCAATCTGGGCAGTCGGTCTGATGACCGGAACCGTCCTCGACGGCAATATCGATGTTGCCATGCTGAAGACGGACGGTGAACGCGTCGAGGAATTCGGCCCCTATGTTCTGGCTCCCTACCCCAGCTGGATTCGGGAACTGCTGGAAGAGACGCTGCGGCAGGCACGCACATGGAATTTCGAGGGGCCTGAACCGGCGATCTTCAAGGCGGCCGAGGAGGCCTTGACGCGGGCTCAATCGGAAGCCGTGAAGGAGCTCGTCGAAAGCAACGGCATGACGATGGCCGATATCGGTGTCGTTGGCTTCCATGGCCAGACCGTGCTGCATCGCGCACCGCAGAAGGACAGGCTCGGGCAGACGCGCCAGCTTGGCGATGGCGAGCTGATGCGTTCGATCCTTGGCACCAAGGTCGCTTATGACTTCCGCTCGGCAGACATGCGCGCCGGCGGGCAGGGCGCACCGCTCGCGGCGGCCTATCATACCGCGCTGCTGCGCGGGGCGGGCGCTGCTGGCGAGGCGGCCATTCTCAACCTCGGCGGCGTTGCCAATGTCACCTGGTGGGACGGAGAGGGCAATTTCGTTGCTTTCGATACCGGCCCGGCCAATGCGCCACTCAATGATTTCATCAAATCCCACGGACTTGGCGAGATGGACCGCGACGGTGCGCTTGGACGTGCCGGCAAGGTAGATGAAGCGCGACTCGAGCGGTTGCTGCAGCATCCCTATCTCACGGCACCCTATCCGAAGTCGCTGGATCGTTTCGACTTCGGCGCCTCCATGGCCGATGGCCTCAGTCCGGAAGATGGCGCCGCCACGCTCTCGGCCTTTACGGCAAGCGCCGTCGGCAAGGCGCTGGACCTGCTGCCGCGCAGGCCGAGCAAGGTCGTCGTCAGCGGCGGCGGCCGGCACAATCCGACGATCATGTCGATGCTGAAGAGCAGGGCCGGCGTCGAGCCGATCTTTGCCGAAGACCTCGGCTGGCGCGGCGACGCTGTCGAGGCGGAGTGCTTTGCGTTTCTTGCTGTACGTGTTCTGCGCGGCCTGCCGATCAGCTTTCCCGGCACGACGGGCGTGCCGGCGCCGATGCGCGGCGGCTGCCTCGCGGAGTAGCAGCCTGCGCGCTGGCTATCGCTTCGGAGGTTTTCGCCTTTGTCCATCGATGCTATGAAGGGGCCGCGAATTTGCGATCTGTTGGTCTCGGACGGATATCGCTTAAATGGCAGGCAGGCATTATCGGGCAGGCTTCGTCGGCATCATCGTCGCTTTTGCGATCGCATTTGCCATTGACGGTGCTGCTTTCAGACCTGCGAGAGCCCAACCGGAATGGAGTGTCGCACCACCTGTTTGCATTTCCGGACCGCTGACGACGGAGACGGGTCAAACGCTGTGCCTGCGCAAGGACAGCTACAATCGCGATCTCTGCACGGCCATCGAATATTTCGCGCATGCCAACCATCTGCCGCCGGATTATCTGGCGCGGCTCGTCTGGCGCGAAAGCCTGTTTCGCTCCGATGCCGTCAGTCCCAAAGGCGCGCGCGGCATCGCGCAGTTCATGCCTGGAACGGCGAAGCTGCGTGGCGTGCGCGACAGCTATGATGCGCTAGAAGCGCTCGGCAAGGCGGCGACCTATCTTGATGAATTGCGCGATCGTTTCGGCAATTTGGGATTGGCTGCCGCTGCCTATAACGCCGGCGAAGCCGGTCTTGCCAATTTCCTGAATTCGGGTGGGCTTCCCTATGAGACGCGCAACTATGTGAGCGCGATCACTGCCCATAGTGTCGAGGAATGGCGCGATGATCCGCCCGATATAGCAGCTCCCGTACTGGATAAGAGCAGGCCGTTTGTCGATTCCTGCGTCGCGCTTGCGCAGAGCCGGCGCCTGAAACCCATTCCCTTGGAACAGGAGCGGCCGTGGGCGCCCTGGGGCGCGCAATTGGCCGAGCATTTTCAGTTGGATGCCGCTCGCCGCCTGTTTACCGCAAATATAAGAAAACTGCCGTCACCGCTGAATACGGAGAAGCCGTTGATCGTGCGGCAGCGCAATGCCGATTTCGGCCGTCGTGTCCGTTATGCGGCGCGCATTCCGCGGCAAACACGGGAGGAAGCGGATGCCGTTTGCACGCAGGTCCGGCAGCAGGGCGGCTCCTGTCTCGTCTTCAAGAACTAGCGTTGCGCATAGCTCCATCACGCTTTGTGATTGTTTGATTTTCTGTCGCCTGATTGTGCTTTACTCCCTGATGTCGCAAGCTTATTTCTTGTAAGCCCGGCCTTTGGGAGGAAGCCGTTTGGGTAGCCAAAGGAGCGTATGATGGCGCAAAAGCGTGAAGTCCCCGGTATTCGTCCCTATAACAGCCCCGCCGGCGGTTGGGGCGCGTTGAAAGCCACGGCCAATGCGGTGCGTGAGCAGATGGACATCACCGAGGCGCCTGGTCTTCTGCTGCGCACCAACAAGCCCACGGGCTTCGATTGCCCCGGCTGTGCCTGGCCCGACAAGGAGCACACCTCCACCTTCCAGTTCTGTGAAAACGGCGCCAAGGCCGTCACCTGGGAAGCGACGAACAAGCGCGTGACGCCGGAATTCTTCGCCGAACATACAGTCAGCGAGCTTCTGACCTGGAGCGACTACGAACTGGAGAATTCCGGCCGACTGACCCATCCGATGGTCTACGACCGGGCATCCGATACCTATCAGCCAATTGCCTGGGAAGACGCCTTTGCCCGCATCGGCGAGGTCATGCGGAGCCAGCCCGATCCGGATATGGTCGAATTTTACACCTCCGGCCGTGCTTCCAACGAGGCGGCCTTCCTCTTCCAGATCTTTGCCCGCGAATACGGCACCAACAATTTTCCCGACTGCTCGAACATGTGCCACGAGGCGACAAGCGTCGGCCTGCCGCAATCGATCGGCATCGGCAAGGGCACCGTCTCGCTCGACGACTTCGATGAATGCGATCTGATCATCTCCATGGGGCACAATCCCGGCACCAATCATCCGCGCATGATGGGAACGCTGCATGAATGCTCGCGCCGCGGCGTGCCGATCATCGTCTTCAACCCGCTGAAGGAGCGGGCGCTGGAGCGTTTCACCGATCCGCAGGATCCGATCGAGATGGGAACCTTCGGCTCTACGCGGATCGCCTCATCCTATTATCAAGTCAAGATCGGTGGCGATGCCGCCGCGCTGAAGGGCATCATGAAAGCGGTTCTGGCGCTGGCCGAAACGTCGCCAGACGTTCTCGATCATGCCTTCATCGCTGAACACACCACTGGCTTCGATACTCTTGTTGCCGATATCAAACAGACTGAGTGGACCGATATCGAGCGGGTCTCTGGTCTTGCCCGCGCCGATCTGGAGCGGGTGGCCGCTGTTTATGCGAAGTCGAAGGCAACGATCGTCGCCTATGGCATGGGCATCACCCAGCATGCCAAGGGAACGGCCAATGTCCAGCAGATCGCCAATCTCTTGTTGCTGCGCGGCAATTTCGGCAGGCCGGGCGCCGGCATTTGCCCGCTGCGCGGCCATTCCAACGTGCAGGGCAATCGTACCGTCGGGATCACCGAGAAGCCGACGCCAGCCCTGATCGAAGGCATCGAACGGGCGTTCGGCTTCACGTCGCCGGCCCATCATGGTCATGATGCCGTTGCCGCCATGCAGGCAATGGCAGAGGGACGTTCGAAAGTGTTGCTCTGCCTCGGCGGCAACTTCTCGATCGCGCTTCCCGATCCGGCGCTGTGCGCCGAGGCGATGCGCAAGCTCGATCTTGCTGTCCATATGAACACCAAGCTCAATCGCTCCAATCTCTTGATCGGTAAGGAATCCTTCCTGTTCCCCGTGCTTGGCCGTACCGAGCAGGACATTCAGGCGACCGGCGCTCAATCGGTGACGATCGAGGATTCGATGTCGATGGTGCATGCCTCGCGCGGTCGGCTGAAGCCGGCCTCCGATCAGCTGCGTTCCGAGCCTGCTATCGTTGCCGCGATGGCGCAGGCGACCCTGCCGAATAGCAAGGTCGCCTGGATGGAGCTCATCACCGACTATGATCTGATCCGCGACAAGATCGAAATCGTCTATCCGGATTTCGCCGACTACAATGAGCGTATCCGCGTGCCGGGTGGCTTCCGCCTTCCCATCGGGCCGACGGAGCGTGTCTGGAAGACACCGTCCGGCAAGGCGGAGTTCAAGCTCTTTGATGGTCTGAACGAAGACATCTCGCTTTCGGATAAGAGCATCCTCAAACTCGCGACGATCCGCAGCCATGACCAGTACAACACGACCATCTATGGCCTGGACGACCGCTATCGCGGCGTATTCGGCCGTCGTGACGTGCTGTTCATGAACGACAAGGACCTGCGTGCCAATGGACTGGAACACGGGGATCTCGTCGAGATCGAGACGGCGCTTCCTTCGGGGGCCAAGCGATTGCTGCAGTTGACGGCGATTTCCTACGATATTTCGGAGGGCTCTGTCGCCGCCTATTATCCCGAAGCGAACTGCCTGATCCCGCTCGACTATCAGGACAAGGAAAGCGGCACGCCATCCTACAAGTCCATTCCGGTCCACATCAGCAAGGCGGCTTGATATCAACCTTCTTACGCAAGCGAACTACCGCAACCTTCCTCCCTGCTTGTCGAAATAGCGCCGCCGCTCGGGCGGGCAATGCAGATGGAGCGTGTCGCCGCGCTCGATCTGCGGTCCGTCGCGATATTCGGCAATGATAGGCTGACCGTCCTCTGTCTGGCAGTAGAGATAACGCGTACCGCCCAGATATTCGGTGACGTCGACCGTGACCTGCACGGAATCGTCCGCATTTGACGCAACGACGAAATGTTCGGGGCGCATGCCAAGCAGGATCTTTTCTCCCGCCGATGGCTTAGTGTGTGCAAGGTCGACCTTGATGCCAGTGTTTCCGACCTTCGCCGTCCGGTCATCGGACCAAGTAGCTTCGATCATGTTCATCCTCGGCGAGCCGATGAAGCCGGCCACGAAACTGTTGGCCGGATCCTCATAGACTTCGCGCGGGCTGCCGACTTGCTCGATCCGGCCATCTCTCAGCACGACGATCTTGTCGGCGAGCGTCATAGCCTCGGTCTGGTCGTGGGTGACATAGATCATCGTATTGCCGAGTTCGCGATGCAGTCGGGCGATTTCGATGCGCATGGAAACGCGCAGTTCCGCATCGAGATTGGAGAGCGGCTCGTCGAAGAGAAAGACATCCGGCTCGCGAACGATGGCACGGCCAATGGCGACACGCTGGCGCTGGCCGCCGGAGAGCTGTCCTGGGCGGCGGTCCAAGAGATGATCGATCTTGAGGATCGCCGCGGCGGAACGCACGCGCCTTTCGATTTCGGATGCGTCGGTCCGCGCCATTTTCAGGCCGAAACCGAGATTGTCGCGAACGCTCATATGCGGATAGAGCGCATAGGACTGGAAGACCATGGCGATGCCGCGCTCGGACGGGTCGAGATCGGTAACGTCCCGGCCCTTGATGGCGATTTCGCCGTCGGTGACCTCCTCCAGTCCGGCAATCATGCGCAGCAGCGTGGACTTGCCGCAGCCGGAGGGGCCGACGAAGACGACGAAGGCGCCTTCCGGTATGTCGAGGTCGATGCCATGTATGACCTCCAGCCCGCCGAAGCTCTTGCGGACGCCGGTCAGGCGCATTCCCTTCTTCGTCATGTCAGGCTCCGTGACGCAACTGGTCGGCGCGGACCCAGACGAGCATTTCGCCGGGCTCGCGGTTGTCCCAGAGATGATAGGGGACGAAACGGGCTGTAGAAGGGGTGCCCTTCGGCGGTGTCGTCCGATAGAGATCGGAGCCCCAGTCGGCCGTCTCGCGCGTGACGGCGACATCGAGCGCGACCGCCCCTTCCAGCGCGGCGATTTCTGTCGTTTTGGCCGATGCCGGATTGCTGGAAAGCGAAATGCCGTTGAGATCGTGACCGTTATCCGTGGTCTCGACGCAATAGACAAGCGGCCCGCGCATCAGGGCAGCACGCCCGGCGTCCTGGCGGACTTTCGGGTTGGCAAACAGCGTGCGGGGGATGAGCGGAAGGGTGAGGTCGACATGGTCGCCCGCCTGCCACTCCCGCTCAATACGGGCGTAGCCATCAACGGTGATCGGTGCCAGATCGACCGGCGCACCATTGATTGCAAGCGTCGCGCCATCGGCCCATTCGGGAATACGCAGCGACAGCGCAAATTTGGCGGCGCGATCGGGGCTAACGTCGAAGCGGATTGCGCCGTCCCAAGGATAACGTGTCGTCTGGGAAAGCTGCACCGTCAGGCCGCCGGCGAGCGGCACACGGGCCTTGCTCTCGCCGTAGAGATGGACGGCGATCTCGTTGTCGGCGGCCGCATACATGTAGGAGCCGACGGAGGCGAGCAGGCGCGCGATGTTCGGCGGGCAGCAAGGGCAATGGTGCCAGGTCCAGCGATGATGCTTGCCGGCGCTTTCCAGCGGATTTTCGTAGAAGAAGGTCTTGCCGTCCTGCGACAGGCCCGCCATGGCACCGTTATAGAGCGCCACTTCCATGATGTCGGCATAGCGGCGGTTCGGTCCGCGGCCGAGCATGCGATTGGCCCAGAAGACCAGACCGACAGAGGCGCAGGTCTCGGCGTAGGCGCTTTCGTTCGGTAGATCGTAATAGTCGGTAAAGCCCTCATTGGAGGCCGCCGGCCCGATGCCGCCGGTCACATACATCTGCTTGGTCGTCAGATCGTCCCAGAGTGCTTCGAGTGCGGCGGTCAGCGTATCGTCATTATATTCGGTGGCGATATCGGCCATGCCGGAATAGAGGTACATGGCGCGCACGGCATGGCCGACGACCTTCGCCTGGTCGCGCACCGGCAAGTGCGATTGGCTGTATTCATAGGTCTTCTGTACGAAATTCTTGGGGTCGCGGCCGTCGCGAAGCGCTTCATCGGTGAAAAAATGCGGTTCCTGGCCGCGCTCGTCGATGAAGTATTTGGCGAGATCGAGGTACTTCTTCTCGCCAGTGACGCGAGCGAGCTTGACGAGCGCGAGCTCCACTTCCTCATGGCCGCAATAGCCGCGCAGCTGGCCCTCGTCATGGCCGAAGACGGTGATCATGTAATCGGCAAAGCGGCTCATGATGTCGAGCAGCTTGCGCTTGCCCGTTGCCTGGTAATAGGCGACGGCCGCCTCGATCAGATGGCCGGCGCAATAAAGTTCGTGATGATCGCGCAGATTCGTCCAGCGGCGGCCGGGCTGGACGCGCTGGAACCACGCGTTCAGATAGCCATCCTTCTCCTGCATCCTTTCATACATGTCGATGATGGCATCCGCACGCGCTTCCAGCTCCGCATTGGGGCGGCGATAGAGGGAATAGGCGATGGTTTCGATCGATTTACCGAGGTCGCTGTCCCAGAACATCTGTGTGGAGCCCGACCATGTCTGCAGTGGAATGACGATGCCAGGGCTTGGTTGGTCGACGTCGATGGCCTTGATCATGCCGGCCTCGACGCAACGGTCGAGCAGCGTCGTTGCGGTGGAATTGCAGATGGCATCCTGGCGGGCGCCGAAAAGGCCAGCGAGCTCGACATTCGGAACGGGCAGGGGGCGAAACTGGCGGTTTTGCTTGTCAGACATGGCTTTGATCCTTGCTTAAAGGGTTATTTCACCGCGCCGGCCATCAGCCCGCGCATATAGTAGCGTTGCAGAAGCAGAAAGACGATGACGCAGGGGATGGTCATGACGGCGATGCCGGCCTGGACCGCACCCCAGTTGACGGCGCCGAGGCGGCCGGTCCTGACGGCGATCATCAGCACCGGCAGGGTGAATTTCTCGTTGCTCGACAGGAGCACCAGGGCCGCCAGGAACTCGTTCCAGGCATTGAGGAAGGCAAAGATCGCAACGGTCGCAACACCCGGCAGTACCAGTGGGAAGAGGACGCGGAACAGCAGTTTCAAATCGCGCGCGCCGTCGATACGCGCGGCCTCCTCGATTTCCTTCGGCACGGCGTCAAAGGCATTGCGCATCATGAAGACCGAAAAGGGAAGCTGCAGCGTTACATAGACGAGCGTCAGCCCAATCAGCGAATTGTTGAGGCCGAGCCTCGCCAGAATGATGAAGAGCGGCGTCAGGATCGACTGAAAGGGGATCATCAGCGTCGCGATGATCAGGATGAAGAGCGCGCCCTTGAAGGGGAAATGATAGCGCGAGAAGCCATAGCCGGCGAGCAGGCTGACGATGACGGTCAGAAGCACGGTTGCGACCGAGACGAAAAGCGAGTTCAGCGTATGCTGCACCACGCCGGCGCCGAAGCCGTCGAGCGAGCGATAGGCATCGAAGCTGAAGCCGGTCGTCGGCCATGGCGGCAGTGGTGGAAGGCTCGCCTCGGTTCCATGCCGGAACGACGACAGCAGTGCGATGGCGAATGGTGCGAAGAAGAAGATGACGATGATGACGCCGATGCCGTGATAGCCGATGCCATCTAAGAGCTTGCGCCTTGCGCGGCGTTCCTTTGCCGTAGTTGTGGTTTGGGTCATGGCTTGTCCTCCCCGACGCGCAGCAGCCAGAGCTGGACGATGCTGATCAGCACCAGGATGACGAGGAGGGCGATCGAGAGCGCCGCGCCATAGCCGAGGTTGAAGGACACGAAGGACTGGTTGAAGATGTAATAGACGACGGAAATCATGCGGTTTTGCGGGCCGCCTGATGTCATGATGTAGAATTGGTCGAAGGCAAGCACCGAGCCGGTAATGGATATGATCAGCGCGAGCGCGATCGTGCGGCGCATCAGTGGCAGGGTCAGATGCCGGAAGCGCTGCCAGCGCTTGGCGCCATCGATCCGGGCGGCCTCGGTCAGCTCGGAAGGGATTGCCTGCAGGCCGGTCAGCAGAATGATCATGGTGAAGCCAGCGATCTTCCAGACCACCATGACGATGATTGTTGCGAATGCCATGTCGAAATCGGCAAGCAGGTTCGGCCTCTTGTCGACGAGGCCAAGCGCCAGCGCGACCGGCGCGAAGAAGCCGGCGTCAACATTGGCAAGCCAGACCCAGAGCAGCGACGCCGTCGCCAGCCCGACAACGACGGGAAGGAAGATGATCGTCCGGTAGAAGCCGACGAAGGGCCGATGCTTTTCCACGAAGAAGGCGAGCGGAAAGGCGACTGCGAAGATCGCAATGGTGACGACGACGGTGTAATAGGCGGTGAAGCGCAGGGCTGCCATGAAGCGCATGTCGGAGACCATGCGGATATAATTGCCGAAGCCGATCCAGCGCGGATTGCCGAGCAATGGCCAGTTGTGGAAGCTCATCCAAAAGGTAAAGACCACCGGCAGGACGAAGAAGACGATAACGAGCGCCATGGCCGGCGCGATATAGAGAAACCCGTGCCAACTGGCACGCCGTCGCCGTTTTCGCGGACGCGCGGTTGCGATAGCTCCAGGGCCGGCCATGGAATGCTCCCGATATTGCGATGGAGGAACCGGGGAGCACAAAGCTCCCCGGCGCGGGTGAGTTTACTACTGTTGGGCGTTGTCGATGATCGACTGCATCTCCGATTGGGCATTGGAGAAAGCGCCATCGACATCGCTTCCGAAGATGGCCGCATTGGTAAAGCCTGCCCAGGGGCCGTTGGCGCTGTTGATCAGGTCGTTGAACTGCAGCGTATAGGGCGTCTTGGCGACGGCGATCGCCTTCAGGCCGACCTGCATGCGCGGATCGAGACCCTGCAGCACCTGATCGGCAATGTCGCCGCGTGTCGGCAGGCTGCCGTATTTCGCCATGATCTTCTGTCCCTCGAGCGAATAGGTGTATTCGAGGAACTTCTTCACCGCATCGAGCTTCTTCGTGCCCTTGGAGATGACGAAATTGTCGCCACCGGCAAAGGAGGACGGCTTGCCGTCGACGCCGGGGATCAGCGTCACGCCGAAATGGATATCGGGATATTGCGTGATCAGCGTGCCGATCGAGAAGGCACCGATGCTCTGCTGGCCGATCTTGCCATTGCTGATGCTGAGGAAATTGGCGCCGGTATCGCTTGCGGCTCCTGCCGGTACGAGATCCTTCTTGACCATGTCGCGATAGAAGCCCACAGCTTTGCGCATTTGCGGCGTGTCGAGGGTCGCCTTCTTGCCGTCTTCGGAAAGAATGTCGGCGCCTGCGCCCCAGACGAGCGGCGTGAAGGTGAAGATCATGCAGCCGCCGCAGCCGCCGCCGGAGAAATAGAAGCCGTAGGTATCGCCGCCGAGCGCGCGGATCTTTTCGGCATTCTGCTCGATCTCCTCCCAGGTGGCCGGCGCCTTTTCCGGGTCGAGGCCGGCCTTCTTGTAGAGATCCTTGTTCCAGGCGAAGACCGAGGTCTCGACCGAGAGCGGCAGGCCGTAGATATGGCCGTCATAGGTGCCGAGCTTCACATGCGAGGGCGAGAGCGAGTTGAAATAGGGCAGGCTCTTCGCCCAATCGGTCAGATCTGCCAGCTGGCCGGCGGCCGCAAAAGCGGGCGTATAGATGAGGTCCATCGACAAGGCGTCAGGCGCCTGACCGCCGGCAATGGCGGTCGCGTATTTCTGCACGAGTTCCCCGAATGGCACTTCGGTCAGCGTCACCTTGTCGTCATGACCGGCATTATAGGCTTCGACGACCTTCTTGAAGGAATCGCCAATCCCGCTTCGAACCCACATGGAGATGTTTTCGGCGGATGCGGCGGATGCAAGGCACAAGGATATGAGGCCTGTTGCGGCCAAAAATCGCTTCATCATGTTCTCCTCCCATGGGGCAACTCCCATTGCCCCTTTTCCTTTAATCAACGACCGGGGCTTCCCCCGCATGATTGCCGTACGATAAGCTCGCATGGCAAAGTTCTGATGCCAGGTTCGACGCTGCGTCCTTCTGCAAGCGCGAGAACCGTTAGCCCGGCCTCGCGGCCAAGCGCCTTGAGATTCATGTCGACCGTCGTCAGCGGCGGCCTCGTCTGTGCGGCGACGATCTCCCAATTGTCGAAACCGACCACCGAGACATCCTCCGGCACCCGTACGCCGCGCTCGCGCAGCGCATCGACGACCGCGCGGGCGATCTGGTCGTTGCCGCAGAAGATTGCATCCGGCTTCGCTCCGACCGTACTCCAGAGCTGTGCCACGGCGTCGTGACCCCAGGCCTCGGACCACATACCGTACATGACCGGCAACTCGTCTCCGGCGAGATCGCGATAGGCTCTGGCGCGCTCCCTGACTGAAACGAAGCTTTCAGGGCCGGTCACATGGGCGATCCGGCATCGGCCGAGCCCTTGCAACCATTCGACAGCAAGGGCCGCCCCCTGATAATCGTCTGCGCAAAAGGTGACGCTTCCCGGTGCGCCTTCAGTGAAGGCATAGATAACCGGGACCGGCAGATTGGACAGATCCACCGGCAGGCGGCGGTCGATCCGCTTCCCCGAGGCGATGATGCCGTCCACATGCTTGTCCAACATGGCGTCCACATGAACCTTTCCAAGTGCCGGATCGTCCTCGATCGTGCAAAGAAAGACCGAGACGCCGTGATCGACGAGTGCTTCCGTGATGCCGGCCATGACCGGCAGCGTGAAACGCCCGTATGTATCGTTGGTCAGAAGACCGATCGTAAACGTGCGATTGCTGAGCAATCCTTTGGCGAGCGCATTTGGACGGAAGCCGATGTCGGCGGCGGCACGCTTGACCCTTTCGCGGGTTTCGTCGCCCATGCGGCCGGTATTGTTCAAGGCTTTCGATGCCGTCGAAATGCTCACACCCGCAGCCGCCGCGACGTCGTGAATCGTTGCACGTCCGCTCTTCGCACGCTGGTTTTCCAGATGTCTTCTCCCATTCGAGTTTCCATGAGAAAAGCTTTTCTCAGCGCAGGAGTCAACTAGAGAAAAGCTTTTCTCAAAAATTTCTCCGTTGAGGAGAATGAGGCGGCGAAAAGCAGGGCGGGGGGCTCGCGGGCCATGTTGAAAAGTGTGTTGAGCACCAGACCGATGTCAGGTCGGAGACTTGAAGAGGGCGCGGTCTTTCATCACCGGCCCTCGTGGTTCGAGGCTCCGGCCTTCAGCCTGCGCGCCTCACCATGAGCAACCATTAGATCAAGCAGTCCATGGGATATTTCTGGCAAGAACGGTGTTGACGTAGATCACGAGTTTTCTAGCGCAGACGACAAGGGCACATTGAGCTAGCTTGCTACGACGAGAACCAGTGTTATGTGATGACGTCCGCTCCATCCTCACCCTGAGGTGCGGAGCCTCGAATAGCGAGGATGGCCCAGGTTTCCGATAAAAAGCGGCGGCTGAGACGCTGCCGGTCCTGCCGCCGCGTAAGTTTTAGATTGTTGTTAGTTTTAGCCGATGGTCATCAGGCTCGCATTGCCGCCGGCAGCCGCGGTGTTGATCGACGTCGTTACCTCTTCAAGCAGCCAGTTGAGGCAATAGGCATCGGCACTTTCGGCGATCTCGTCGCTCGAAGCTGCCTGAGTGAGAACCAGCGGGCCGGGAATAGCCGAAATCACTTTGACCGCCTGCTGTACCCGCTCGGCATCGCCCTCGATCAGGGCGCCGGCAAACGGTCCATCCGCGGCCCAGTCCTTCGACCAGGAAATGCGGTTTGCGATATCCGCAGGCAGGCCACGAAGCTCGTCCTGCAAGCCCGATGCCGCATCGATGACGATCGAATTGCCTGTCGCAAGCCCTGCGGTGATCTGGATATGCAGGCCAAGCGCCGTCTGCGGCGCAAGCAGGATCCTGCCGCGCGGATGCAGTGCGTAGAGGTTCAGCTCGCCGACCGGGCCTTGCAGCTCGATGTTGAAGCCGAGTGACGATTGAGCGGCGACGGCACGTACTTGCTTTGCAGCACCTTTGCTTTCGAGCCAGGCGATAAACTGTTGTGCGGCCGGATCGGCGTGGACGGAGGCATCGCGCAACGCTTCGGTCGAGGAGGCGACAAGGCGACGCAGATACATTGGTCCGCCGGCCTTCGGGCCGGTGCCGGAAAGACCGCGGCCGCCGAAGGGCTGGACGCCGACGACGGCGCCGATGATATTGCGGTTGACATAGAGGTTGCCGGCGCGAACGCGCCCGGTGACATGGGCGATCGTATCGTCAAGCCGGGTGTGCAGGCCGAAGGTCAGGCCGTAGCCAGAATCATTGATATCGCCGATGAGCTTGTCCAGTCCCTTGCGCTTGTAACGCATGATGTGCAGGACCGGGCCGAACACTTCGCGCTTCAGATCGCTCAGCTTCTTCAGCTCGATGATAGTGGGAGCGACGAATGTGCCCTTTCCGGCGCTGGTCGGAAGGTCGAGCTGTTCGACGTTGCAGCCAAGCTTGCGCATGCGCTCGATATGCTCGTCGATCCCCCGCTTGGCGTTGTCGTCGATGACTGGACCGATATCGACGGCAAGCCTGTCCGTCTTGCCGACCGAGAGTTCGCGCAACGCACCGCGCAGCATGGTCAGCGTGCGATCTGCCACTTCCTCCTGCAAGCAAAGGACGCGCAGGGCCGAGCAGCGCTGGCCGGCGCTGTCGAAAGCCGAAGCGATGACATCGCCGACGACCTGTTCGGCCAGAGCCGAGGAGTCGACGATCATGCCGTTCTGCCCGCCGGTTTCGGCGATAAGGGGGATCGGCTTGCCGAATTTGGAGAGCCGTTCGGCAAGCTGTGCCTGGATCAGGCGAGCAACCTCCGTCGAGCCGGTAAACATGACACCGGCCGTTTCCGGTGCGCCGACGAGGGCTGCACCCATTCTGCCGCTGCCGGGAACAAATTGCAGAACATCACGCGGAATGCCGGCCTCATGCAGGATGCGGACACCCTGGGCGGCAATCAGCGGCGTATTGCCGGCGGGCTTTGCGACGACAGGATTGCCGGCAACCAAGGCGGCTGCGACCTGGCCGGAGAAGATCGCCAATGGGAAATTCCAGGGGCTGATGCAGACGATGGGGCCGAGCGGAACGCTCTCCGGCTTCAGTACCTTGCGTGCCTGCGCGGCGTAGTAGCGAAGGAAGTCGATGGCTTCGCGGATTTCACCGACGGCGTTCGCAGCCGATTTGCCGGCTTCGCGGATGGTCAGGCCGACGAGAACAGGCATCTCGCTCTGCATGAGATCGGCAGCGCGCTCGAGGATCGCGGCGCGCTCATTGGGGCTCACCACTGCCCAGCGTTCGGCAGCGGCGGCCGCAAGCCGCATGACGTCGGGTGCATCCTGCGGCTCAAGCTCGGTGACATGGCCGACGACATCGGCGTGGTCGGCCGGGTTTAGAACAGCGCGAGCCACGCCGCGTTCGGAATCGTCGGCCAGAAGCGGCTTGGCAACCCAGTCTCTCGCTGCCGAAGCTTGCAACTGCGTAGATAGATCGGTGAGTGCCGTTTCATTCGAGAGGTCGACGCCGGCGGAATTCTGCCGCGTTGCGCCGAACAGATCGACCGGGAGCACGATCTTGTCGTGCTGCGCGCCGACGACGGTCATGGCGCGTACGCGCTCGACGGGATCGGCGATCAGCTCGGATACGGGAACGGCTGGATCGGCGATCTTGTTGACGAACGACGAGTTGGCGCCGTTTTCGAGCAGGCGGCGAACAAGATAGGCAAGCAGCGTTTCATGGGTGCCGACCGGGGCATAGATCCGGCAGGGGCGATTGAGATTTTCGGCGCCAACCACTTCTTCATAAAGCGGCTCGCCCATGCCATGCAGGCACTGGAATTCATATTTGCCGACCGCAAAGTCGTCTCCGGCCATCTGGTAGATGGTGGCCAGGCTCTGGGCATTGTGGGTCGCGAATTGCGGGAAGATCACGTCGGTTGCCGAAAGCAGCTTCTTGGCGCAGGCGACATAGGAGACGTCGGTATAGATCTTGCGGGTATAGACGGGAAAGCCTTCGAGGCCGTCGAGCTGCGCGCGTTTGATCTCCGCATCCCAATAGGCACCCTTGACGAGGCGGACCATCAGGCGATGCCCGGAGCGGCGGGCAAGGTCGATGATGAAATCGAGCACGAAGGGGCAGCGCTTGCCGTAGGCCTGCACGACGAAGCCGATGCCGTCCCAGCCGGAAAGATCCGGATCGAGGCACAGTTCTTCCAAAAGGTCGAGCGAGAGTTCGAGGCGATCCGCTTCTTCGGCGTCGATGTTGAGCCCGATATTGTAGTCCTTGGCGATCAGCGCCAGCGCCTTCACCTTCGGCAGAAGTTCGCCCATGACCCTGTCGGCCTGCGAGCGCGTGTAGCGCGGATGCAGTGCGGAGAGCTTGATGGAGATGCCGGGGCCTTCATAGATGCCGCGGCCGGCCGAGGTCTTGCCGATCGCATGGATGGCGTTTTCATAGTCGCGATAGTAGCGCTCGGCATCGGCATGGGTCGTCGCGGCTTCGCCGAGCATATCGTAGGAATAGCGGAAGCCCTTCGCTTCCAGCGCGCGGGCACGCTTCAATGCTTCGTCGATCGTTTCACCGGTGACGAACTGCTCGCCCATCATGCGCATGGCCATGTCGACACCACGGCGGATGACCGGCTCGCCGGCACGGGCGATCAGCTTCGTCAGCGACGCGGAAAGGCCGCTCTCGTTGACGGTCGATGTCAGCTTGCCGGTGACGACGAGACCCCAGGTGGCAGCGTTGACGAACATCGAGCGGCCGCCGCCGATATGAGACTTCCAGTCGCCGCCGGCGATCTTGTCGCGGATCAGCGCATCGCGGGTTGCCGTGTCAGGAATGCGCAGCAATGCCTCGGCGAGGCACATCAGCGCGACGCCTTCCTGGCTCGAAAGCGAATATTCCTGCACCAGTCCTTCGACGCCGTCGCCCTTGTGCTTGGCGCGCAGCGCTTCGATCAGCGCCTTGGCCGTCTTCTTTGCAGCTTCACGCGTCGCGTCTGGCAGGGTCGCCGCCTCGACGAGGAAGGGCAGGCACTCGGTCTCGGGGCGTCTATAGGCTGAAGTGATCGCCTGGCGGAGCGGGCTCTGCGCGCGGATGGGTGGCGCGAAATGCGAAAATGGGGTGGCGTCTGGAGCTGGTTCTTCAGTAGCGAGCTTGGCAGAGACAGTCATGATAACCTCAAGGTGCAAGGGTCCCGATGGCTTGAGTGGACGTCAGCGAAATCGCCACCCGCAGCCCTCCCGTTGCTTCGACGGGAACATACTTCATTCCAAAAAAGCGTTCCGCCTTGAAACTGCGGCTTTCCAGTCATATTGAACTTCAGTAGCGCTTATTTCAAATAGGAATGCCTTCGAAAATGACAAAATCTAGTGAAATTGACCAGTTCGATCAAAAGATCCTCGATGCGCTGGTGGAGGATGGCCGCATGTCGATCACCGAGCTCTCCGAGCGGGTCGGCCTTTCCAAGACTCCCTGCCAGGCACGCCTGAAGAAACTGATCGATTCCGGTTATATCGACGGCTTCAAGGCCATCCTCAATCCGATCAAGCTTGGCCTCGATCACGTCGCCTTTGCCGAAGTGAAGCTGACGGATACCCGTGAGGAGGCCTTACTCAGCTTCAACAATGCCATCAAGAAAATCAAGGAAATCGAAGAGTGCCACATGATCGCCGGCCGCTTCGATTATCTCCTCAAGGTGCGGACCTCCGATATTCGCCGCTACCGCATCGTGCTCGGCGAGAAGATTTCCAGCCTGCCTTTTGTGGCCAGCACTTCGACCAATGTGGTGATGCAGTCGGTCAAGGAAAACTGGTCCTAAATCCGCGTTCTATTTCATACACTTCGCTGCGCATCTGATGAGGTTGCCGTTCTTCAACTCATCTTGCCGGCTAAACAATGACCTAGATTTCGCCATTCGAATCGGATCATTGCGAGGTGCTAAAATGAGTAGAATGGAGTACGCATGGAGACCAGTGCAGGCGATCGCGACCTTGTCGAGGTCATGAAACGGTACTTTGTGGTGAAGGCCGAAGTCGAGGAAATGAAGCTTCGCCTGGAGGCGGCAAGGCGGGAGAGCGGCGAAGAGATCGACGCATTCTACAATCCGCGCACCAATCTGAATCACGCCGCCGATATCATTCGTTCGCATGCTCTCAAGCAGGAAATGGCACGTCTGATGGAGTGGGCCGAAGCCTGGGGGCGGCAGAGCCTGTCGTCAAACGGGGCCTGACGGTCGATAAGAACCGCCAGACCACGATCATGAAATCGGGTTGTTCAGCTATCCGATTTCAACTTTCCTGTCGTCACCCAGGACTCCTTCGAAATTGCCGTGGTGATGATTTCCACTGATTCCGGCGGCCAGACGAGCGTTTCGCGAGCCGCTCTCGTCATCTCCCTGTGCGCGGAGCAGCGCCTTTGGTACGAATAACGGAAGTATGGCTGTCGGATAGTGCCCGTAGTCAGCATCATGTTCGTTGCTCTTGTCCAGATCGGACAATGCCGCAAGTGACCCGACAAAATGTTGGTCGCAAAGAATTCAGGTACGCGCGCAAAGGCAAGCCCAGACGACAATCGATAGAATTCTGGTGTTGGCGATGGCCAAAGGTCTCAAACACGCTAGGAGGTCATGCTTGTGACGATGCCTGAAGACATCAAATTCAGCCTTATCAATCATTCCCGCAAAACGGGCGATTCTTGCGGAGGCTATTGAAATGACCGAGCAGAATTATGCGCCTCTGTCGCTTGTCGTCAGATTGCCTCTCGCGAGTTCATTCCATGATACCAGCGTGCAACTGCAGGATTGCAGTGTCGCGGTGACCCTCGATCTCGCCGGCGGCCCCAAGACTGCTGTGAGCGAACCGGAACCAATCGGTACATTCAATGGTTTGCCGGTGATGGCGCAAGTTCGCTTTAGCTACGACTATAACCGCAGCGAGAATGAACTTACCATTCATGGCAATGATGACCGTACGCACGATCAGCTCCAGATCACGACATTCCTGCACAGCAACGCCAAGCAGCTCTCCAGCGGCACACAACGACCAGAGTTTCATACGACCCCGAACGATGTCGGGATCAACCATCCCATCACCAACATCTGGGCGGATCATGTCGTGAAAACGCCACCGCTCGATCATCTGTTGCAGGCGGAGGCTCGTCGCTGCAATGACCTGCTGGTCGATACCGCTATCGAGGGTGGCGTGGACAGCGTTTCCGAACTCGGGACAGCCCCGATTGTTACCCTCGACAATCTCGCCGACTACGAGCGCATGTATGGCAGGCCGGTCACAACGGCGGCTGCGGCCGATAAGGTTGCGGAGATTGCCGAGATGCAGGCCATCATATCATCCACCTATGTCGGTGTTGTCACCTGGCGAGCGCGTCGCAACTTCGCCAACGTCATCGGCAGTACGCGCGATCCAAAAGTGGGAAGGTCTTCATGGATTCGTTTGTGGAAGGAAAAATGCAACAAGGGAGAAAAGCCCGAACGTTGCACATCTCACAATTGGTTCAGCAACCAGCGTCGTGACTGCCACGGCAGTCTCGTCGGTGGGCATGTTATTCCGGGAACGGACGCACTAAAGGAACCGGATGGCGCGAGGGTTTTCATTTTTCCCATCTGCAAGACGCATAACGCCAACGACGATTGCTACATGCATGCGGTCCGCAACACAAAAGGAGTCCAGCTAAGATACGGGCCTGTACCGCCTGGTACTTTCCTGGCGGAGGAGACACCTGAGGTGTGACTTTCTCCCGAAAGCAGGCTGAAGCTCTCATCAGCGAGACGTCGACGCATTCTGTCGTCCGCGCCGCAATCTGAACCGTGCTGTCGATATCGTCCGTTCTCGCTTTCAAGCAGGAGATGGCGCGTCTGATGGGTTGCGCCGACGCCCGGAGGCGGCGGAGACTGACGCCAAACGAGGCCTGACGGTCGACTAAAAGCCGCCAGGCCACGATCATGAAATCGGATCGTTTCAGCTATCCGATTTCAGCTTTCCTGCGGTTGCCCAGGACTCCTTCGAAATCTCGGTGATGATGATTTCCACCGATTCCGGCGGGCAGACGAGCGTTTCGACGGCGGCCCTGGTCGCTTCGCGAACGAAAGCGCGCTTCTGGTCCTGTGTGCGGCCGGGATGCATTTCCAAGCGCAGGATGGGCATGGCAACTCCTTGAGAGACTTATCGCCTGACATTAGGCACCAAGGACTATCTTGCAAAACCAATTGGCGATAAATACGCTCCTATTTGCTTCATTCCGAACCATTAGGTATGCAATCATGGACAAGTTGGCCGGAATGTCGATGTTCGTCAGGGTGGTCGAGCATGGCAGCTTCGCTGCCGCGGCCGATATCAGCCAGGTGTCGTCGGCCATGGTCGCCAAGCATGTGAGGACGATCGAACAGCGGCTTGGTGCACGCCTGCTTCACCGCACCACGCGCCGTCACCAATTGACCGAGGTCGGCAAGCTCTATTACGAGCGCTGCAAGACGGTGCTGGCGGAGGTGGAGCTTGCCGAGCAATCGGCATCCGAGCTGCAATCGGCGCCACGTGGGCGCCTGCGGCTCGTAGCTCCCGTCAGTTTCGGGACGCAAAGCCTCGTGCCGGCGCTTGTCGACTATCTGCATGAGAATCTCGAGGTCAGCGTCGATCTGGCGCTCGACAATAATCCGCATGATCTGATCGGTGAAGGTTACGAACTCGGCATCCATATAGGCGATCTGACGGACACCAATCTTGTGGCGCGTCCACTAAAACCCTATCGGCGTATTCTCGCGGCATCGCCGGATTATCTGGATCGCTGCGGTAGGCCGCAAAGCCCCGAGGATCTCGTCGATCACATGTGCCTTGGCCATTCCTACTGGCGTCTTCAGGGGCGCTGGCATCTCGTCGGTCCGGACGGGGAAACGCGCGAGATCGCCATCAAGGGCAGGTTCACCACCAATCAGGGCGGCGCTCTGCGTGTTGCCGCCCTGCACGGAGCCGGTATTGCGTTGCAGCCGGAACTGCTTTTGGCTGCCGATCTCGATGCCGGCCGTCTTGAGCCGGTATTGCCGCAATGGTCGTACAAGCCGACACCGATGCATCTGGTTTATGCGCCGGACCGGCGTCCGACGGCCATGCTGCGCAGCGTCATCGATTTTCTCGTTGCTCGCTTCGGCTGATATTCCTCCTCTTTCATCAGCTGCAAATCCATGATCAAATCTGATCATCGGGTTGGAAAATGAGGGAAGCGTGGCCAAGGTTACGTTGAAGGATGTGGCGGCGGCCGCGGGTGTGGGAGCAGCCACCGTCGAGCGTGCGCTCAACGGCCGCGGCAATGTGTTGCCGGAGACGGCGGAAAAGATATTCATTGCGGCCAAGCGGCTCGGCTACCGCATGCCACTTGCTGGCACCAGGCATGGTCTGGTGCGCATCGAAGTCGTGTTGCTCCGGCCTGAGACTTATTTCTACTCTAGGCTCAATCGTGCTTTCGAGCGCATCGCCGCCTTGCTCGACAAGGATATCCAGATCCAGCGGACCTTTGCCAGGGAAGATGATCCCGCCGACTTCTCGCGCCATATCGCCAATCCCCAGGCACGGCGCTCTGCCTTGATCGTCGTTGCGCCCGATCATCCCGATGTTGTCGGCAGCGTCCGCAAGGCTGCCAGCGGCGGCATTCCTGTCGTGCAGATCATGACGCGGCCGGCGCTGGAACTGCCTTACGTCGGCATCGACAATGAGGCGGCCGGTCGCACCGCTGCCTTCTACATGGCGCGGATGCAGGCCAATATCTCCGGTACTTTCGTCGCGCTCTGCCACAGCGGCGCTTACGAGAACCACAAGGCACGCATCCGCGGCTTTTCCAACTATCTGCTCGATCATGCGAACCCATCGCATCGCTTCGTCGAAGTCATGTTCGATGAGGACGATGAAATGAAGACGATCGAGCTGCTGACGAGCGCCTTCGCCAGATATACCGACATTGCCGGCCTCTATAGCGCCGGCGGCGACAATGCCGCGATCGCGACGGTTCTGCGCCGATATCGTCAACGGCCGGTCTTCTGGGTCGGGCATGAATTGTCCGATGCGACGCGCGCCTATCTCAAAGAGGACCTGATGACGATCGTTCTCGACCAGGCTCCGGAAGTTCAGGCCCGGCGTGCCATCGATCTGACACTGAAGCGGCTGGGCCTGATCGACACCGATATCGACCCCGATCCGGTCCGCTTTCTGACGATTACGGCCGAAGGTCTCTGATTCAGGCTTGCCGCAGCTCCGGGTTTCGCGCCCTTTGCAGCCTATTTGCTAACGGAGATCAGCCAGTCGCGAAATGTCTCCGCTTCGCTGGAAAGGCGGTCTGCCGGCAGCAGCCAATAGCTCTTGTCTATATCCAACGGTGTGTCGAACAGGATGATCAACGTGCCATTGGCCAGCTCGTCCGAAATCAAGGTGCTCGGACAGAGCCCGATACCCTGACCGCCGATAACGGATCCGATCATCAATCCGAAATCGGCAAAGACCGGACCGGGTTTCAAGGGCCGATAGATATTCTCAAGCGCGAACCAACGCGTCCAGGCGGCCGTCGTTTCATCGTGCAGAAGATCCAGACCGAGAAGATCGGTCGGCTTCTCGATCGGTCCGTGGCGGCGTTCATACTCCACGGAACAGGTTGGCCGCGTTTCGGCGGGCAACAGGGAAACCGCATTGACCGCTGGCCTTGGTCCATGGCGGATCAACAGATCGACGCTCGCCGCCTCCGGCGTCCTCGCATCGAGTGCGTAGACGATATTGATCTGAATTTCGGGGTATTCCTTCTTGAATGCCTGCAATCGCGGTATCAGCCAGCGCGTGGCGACGGAAGCAATACAGGCCACGCTGACCGGCCGATTATTGCTGGCAAACCGCAGCTGTCGGGCGGCGATATCGATATGTCCGAGGCCAGTTGCAACGGCAGCCCCGAATTCACGGCCGGCCATCGTTGCCGTGACACCACGGGCATGACGCGTGAAGAGCTTGATGCCGAGCCATTCCTCCAGGGTACGCACATGCTGGCTGACACCCGCGGCTGTGAGATTGAGTTCAGCCGCCGCCTTGGCAAAACTCTCGTGGCGAATGGCCGCCTCGAAGGCGCGAAGGGAGGCAAGCGGGACATGTTGCATTCTGTTAGGCTAAGTAAGACTTAGTCAAAGCGCAAGCCCGATCACCGTTGCGCAAGGATCTGGTATCCTTACAGTGCTGCCGAAACGAATGTCTTCTTGTCAGATCGGTGAGGAATGAAAGCCGCCATGAACAGTATTTTCGATATGCCCGCTCCCGCCGATGCCGAGGAGCGGCGCGGCAAGCCACCCGTTGTCGTGTATCCGAACGGAACTCTGCCGCCGGCCGACATGGATGTGCTGCGGGCGGCAAGGCAAACCATGACCAAGATGGCCGAAATCATCGTGCCCCCGCGCGAAGGCGGCAGTTTTCGCGTGCCGAAGGGACATTTCTTCCGGATCGTCAGCGTGGAGGGCGCGCAGGTTGGCGATCTCAATCTGTGGAATATAGAGGATCTTTCGGAGCGCTTCTTCAGCGGCAAAACGCGGGCTTTGCACGCCACCCATGTCGGTGTCGGCGATCGGCTGTGGAGCACGTTGCCCTATCTGCGGCCGATGGCGACGATCACCCATGATACGCTTGGCTGGTATGGCTGGGACGCGGATGGGGCAGGCGTTCACGACGTCATCGGCACGCGCTGTGATCCCTACACGAACCGGCTATTGAAAGGCGATGACTATCACCATTGCTGCCATTCGAACCTGTCACGGGCGCTCGCCAAGGAAATGAACATCCCCATCCAGGAGGCGGAGTTCCACGTTCACGACGTGCTGAATGTCTTCATGTGCACGGGTTTCACCCGCGACACGCACCAATATTTCATGAAGGCAAGCCCGGTGCGGCCGGGTGATTTCATCGAGTTCTTCGCGGAGATCGATCTTCTTGGCGCGCTCTCAGCCTGTCCGGGCGGCGACTGCGGCAGCGAGCATTCGAGCGATACTGTGCCCTGTTATCCGCTGCTGGTCGAAATCTGGCGGCCCGAGCCCGAAAGTCTTGTCGGGCGAATATTTCCCGAGCGCAATGCCTATCCAAGGACGCATGGGCTATAATTTGCCGGCCTAAAACAGTTTGCCGACGGTTTTGGCCGCCGGCAAATCCAAATCGTTCATCAAACGATGCGCCCATTCAGGACGATGCATCGTTGACCGGTTAGTTACAAACGCGAATGCGCTCGTAGTGCCAGCCGTCATCATACTGGTTCTGAACCTGACGGTCCTCGAACCAGCATCTCGGCGGCGGCGGGGCGACTTCGTAAACCGGGCCTCTATTGGCAAGGGCGCCGCCGACGATCAGTCCGCCGAGGAGACCTGCGGCGACACCGCCGGCGATCGCGCCACCATTGCCATGGTGGTGATGGCGACGCCAATCGTCATGGCCGCGCCAGTCGCCGCGATAGGGCGGGCGACCGTCGTAATACTGCGCCTGTGCGCTGCTGACGGGCGCCAGTGCGCCACCTACGACCGTAGCGGCCAGCAGAACCGTAAGAACCGTCTTCTTTATCATGACTACCTCCAAAGCAGCCTTTGTGCTCAGCGAATACGCGAGCCATTTAATCAACGTCTTAAGCATGATTATGTTCAGCTGAATATTTTATGAATGTGCCGTTCATCAGGCAACAGACCATAAAAATCGGGCTCTGCATGGCGTTTGGTCGAGCGATCTTGTCAATTTGGAGGCAATCGTCGTGTCGCATCGATCCATTCGAGCGTTCGCGATTCGGGGTCATGATTGCGTGTGATGTCGGTGACGACCGCAGCGATATCAGCACCGTGTTCGAATACACCGGCAAGGCGTTCGACGCTCAGGCCGCCGATTGCCACAAGCGGCCGATTACCGATGCGGGCTTTCCATTGGCCGATGCGTTCCAGACCCTGCGGTGCCCAGGGCATGGCCTTGAGAATGGTTGGATAGATCGGCCCAAGCGCTATGTAGTCGGGTTCGGCCGCAAGCGCCACCGTCAGTTCCGCCTCGTCGTGCGTCGAGAGCCCAAGCTTCAATCCGGCTGTGCGAAGAGCAGCGAGATCGGCAGAGGCGAGATCCTCCTGGCCGAGATGAATAAAGTCGCAGCCCTCCTCGATCGCCAGCTGCCAATAGTCGTTGACGATCAATTGGCACTCATGCGCGGCGCAAATTGCCTTCGATTCGCGAATTTCCGCGCGAATGTTGGAGGTTGGGCGATCCTTGATGCGCAACTGCACCAGCTTGACGCCGAGCGGCACCAGACGCCTGATCCAGGCGGCGCTATCGACGATCAGATAGAAGGAGTCGAGTCTCACGAGAAAACTGCCTTTCCAATGACGGGTGTCGATGGCACGGCCATGTCGCGCGGCTCCAGCATGCCGGCGCCAAATGCCTGTCTGCCGGCATCAATCGCCTTGGCGAAGGCTTCCGCCATCGCTATCGGGTCGCCGGCGCCGGCAACGGCTGTGTTCAAGAGCACGGCATCGAAACCTAGCTCTATGACGGTGGTCGCGTGCGACGGCCTGCCGATACCGGCATCCACGATCAGCGGCACCTCGGGAAAATGCGCCCGCATCGAGCGCAGGGCGGAGAGATTGAGCGGTCCCGCCGCTGTTCCGATTGGCGCGCACCAGGGCATCAGTACCTTGCATCCGGCTTCCAGCAGCCGCTCGGCGACGACGAGATCGTCCGTCGTATAAGGAAAGACCTCGAATCCCTCGTCGGCAAGGATTCTCGCCGCTTCCACCAGCGCGAAGACGTCGGGCTGCAGTGTATCGTGGTTGCCGATCACCTCGAGCTTGATCCAGTTGGTCCGAAACACTTCGCGCGCCATTTTCGCGGTCAGGACCGCCTCGGATACGCCGTGGCAGCCGGCGGTATTGGGAAGGACGCGAACGCCGAGCTCGCGAATCATCTCGAAGAATGCGCCGCCATTGCGCCCTCCCGCGGTTTCCCGGCGCAGCGATACGGTCACGATCCCCGTTTGCGAACGTTTGACCGCTTCCGCCAGCACCGCCGGGGAGGGGTAGCGTGCCGTGCCGAGAAGGAGGCGCGATGCGATTTGGGTTCCATAGAGTTCAAGCACGGGTCAACCTCCTTGCATTGGAGTGAGGATTTCGATCCTGTCGTCGTCGGTCAGGGTATGGTTATCGCGCTCGTCGCTATGGACGAGCTCGCCGTTGACGGCGGTTGCCAGCCATTCGCCCTCATATTCGAGTACTGTGAGAAGCTGCGAGAGCGTGATTGCTTCGACAATCTGGGCTTCGCCATTGATGATCAGGCGCATTGGCGGCTCCTGTTGTTGTGTCTGCAAAAGATGAGATCGGCGGCTTCTTCGGCCATCGCCGGCGCCAGCAGGAAGCCGTGACGATAAAGGCCGTTGACGAAGACGGTCCCTCCCTCGCGCGTTACGCGGGGAAGATTGTCAGGAAAGGCAGGGCGGATGCCGGCGTCTGTTTCGACCACGGTGGCTTCGGCAAAGGCCGGGTGCAGCGCATAGGCTGCGTTCAAGAGCTCCATCAGCGAACGGGCGGTGATCGGTCCATTGAAGTCGGTCTCGATCATCGTGGCGCCGATCATGAACAGGCCTTTGCCGCGCGGCACGATATAGACGGGAAAACGTGGATGCAGCAGGCGGACGGGCCGCGAAAGGGAGAGCTCGTCACTTTGCAGATAGAGCATTTCGCCCCGCACGCCGCGCAAATCGCGGAGGTGGCCGATGCGGGCCGCACCCGTGCAGTCGACGACTTCAGAGAAGCTATCGTCGTCCACGAGCTCGTCGATAAAGGTGACGCCTTTTGCAGACAGGTTGTCCTTCAATGATTGCAGGATCTCGCGGGGATCGAGATGCGCTTCCTGCGGAAAGATCAGGCCCTGGCGGAACCGGCCGGCGAGCGAAGGCTCAAGGGCGGCGATTTTGTCTTCGTCCACCCAGCGATAGTCCGCCGTGCGGCTGGCGAATCGCTTCAGCTCGTTTTGATCGCGGTTCGGCGCAACGACGAGCGTTCCATTGCGGACGATCTTGCCCGGCAGGATTGCGTCCCACCGATCGGCGGAATCACGACCGCGTTCCAGCACAGCCTCATCGGCGCTTTCCCGCTCGCACCATGGCGCCAGCATGCCGCCGGCAAGCCAGGAGGCGGCGCGGCGGAAGTTCTGGCTTGGGTCCGAGATTGTGACTTCAGCCCCGCGCCGGATCAGCTCGTGGGCGACCGTGAGGCCGGCAACGCCGGCCCCTTTGACGAGGACCCGCATGTCACTCGGCCGGATGCGAGGCGGTATCGATCGGCATGTAGAGATCACCGCCCTCCCGATACTTGGCCGCCATGGCTTCCAACCCTTCCTTCTGCGCTTCGGCGCGGATGTCGTGCGAAATCCGCATCGAGCAGAATTTCGGGCCGCACATCGAGCAGAAATGCGCGACCTTGTGGGCTTCCTTCGGCAGGGTTTCGTCGTGGAAGCTGCGGGCAGTATCGGGATCGAGCGACAGGTTGAACTGGTCTTCCCAGCGGAATTCGAAGCGGGCGCGCGACAATGCGTCGTCGCGGACCTGAGCGGCCGGGTGACCCTTGGCGAGATCGGCCGCGTGAGCGGCGATCTTGTAGGTGATGACGCCGGTTTTGACGTCGTTGCGATCCGGCAGCCCCAGATGCTCTTTCGGGGTGACGTAGCAGAGCATGGCCGTGCCGAACCAGCCGATCATGGCGGCTCCAATTCCCGAGGTAATGTGATCGTAGCCTGGCGCGATATCCGTCGTCAGCGGCCCGAGCGTGTAGAAGGGCGCTTCGCCGCAGACGGCCAGCTGCTTGTCCATATTTTCCTTGATCTTGTGCATCGGCACGTGGCCCGGGCCTTCGATCATCACCTGACAATCCCTAGCCCAGGCGATCTTCGTCAGTTCGCCGAGCGTTTCGAGTTCCGCGAACTGTGCGGCGTCGTTGGCATCGGCTATCGAACCCGGCCGCAGGCCGTCGCCGAGCGAGAAGGAGACGTCATAGGCGCGGCAGATATCGCAGATTTCCTCGAAATGCTCGTAGAGGAAGCTCTCGCGATGGTGATGGAGACACCACTTGGCCATGATCGAGCCGCCGCGGGAGACGATGCCGGTGACGCGATTGACGGTCAGCGGGATGTAGTGCAGCCGGACGCCGGCATGGATGGTGAAATAGTCGACGCCCTGTTCGGCCTGTTCGATCAGCGTGTCGCGATAGATTTCCCAGGTCAGGTCTTCGGCAATGCCGCCGACCTTTTCCAGCGCCTGGTAGAGCGGCACCGTGCCGATCGGCAGCGGCGAATTGCGGATGATCCATTCGCGGATGTTGTGGATGTTGCGGCCGGTCGACAGATCCATGACGGTATCGGCGCCCCAGCGGGCGGCCCAGACCATCTTTTCGACTTCTTCCGCCATGGAGGAGGTGACAGCGGAGTTGCCGATATTGGCGTTGATCTTCACCAGGAAGTTCCGGCCGATGATCATCGGTTCGCTTTCCGGATGATTGATGTTGGCCGGAATGATCGCGCGACCGGCTGCGACTTCCTGGCGGACGAATTCCGGCGTGACGTGATCGGGAATATGGGCGCCGAAGCTCTCGCCATCGCGAATCAGGGCTTCGGCCTTTGCCTTGCGGCCAAGATTTTCGCGGATCGCGATGAATTCCATTTCCGGGGTGATGATGCCGGCGCGCGCATAGGCGAGCTGGGTGACGGCCTTGCCGTCCTTGGCGCGCAGCGGCTGGCGCTTGGCCGGAAATTCCGGTGTCAGCCGCTCGCCGGTGACGAAGCCGTTGTCTTCGGGGCGCACATGCCGGCCGTCATAGGCCTCAACGTCGCCGCGGGCGAGCACCCAGTCGCGGCGCAGCTGAGGCAGGCCCTGTTCGATGCGGATGTCGGCGCCCTCGACCGTATACGGACCCGAGGAATCGTAGACAACGACGGGCGGTTCACCCGATGTCGGGTGAACGCTGATCTCGCGCATTGGCACACGGATGTCGGCGTGGATCTCGCCGGCGACATGGATTTTTCGCGAGGCCGGCATCGGGCCGGTGGTAACTGTCGGGGTGAGGTTCTTTGCGGCAATGTTCATGGTTTGAGGCTCCAAGTTGCAGTTGGAGACCCAGTCAATCAGCCGGAATGATGAAAAGACGCCGGCATGGAATCCAGGCGGGAATCCGAAGCCATCGAGCGCTTGCACCGTCCCTACGCCAGTATGAACTGGATCAGGTTCAACGGGTCACTGCGCCCACAATCGGCAAAGCCGCATTGTTCAGCAGTATCTCAGCCCCTTGCCGGGACCCCCCTGGTGAATGTCAAAAGGCTATGCCTTACTCTTGTCCTCTGTCAACCCCGCAGCGACGGTCGCATTTTTCGGGAGATTGACCATAGCCGCGTCCGACGAATTGCAACTTTATCGTGTGGATTGTTGTGCCGACCTGCCGCGCCTCAATAACGTGGTGCGGTATTGCCGACGAAGCGATGAGGGCCGGTATGGGAAAGCTTGCTGGCGGTATCGAGCCAGATCTTGCCGCCGAGGGCTCGCCAGCGATGACAGAAGGCGAAGTCCTCGCTGAGATAGATCCCCGTTCCCTCCTCGACCATGCACTCGAACAGGGCGTATTGCGTGCTGGGCGAGCGTTTGGTGCTGGGATAAGCGTGGATTGCGTTGTAGCGCAGCTCCGGATAGGCGGCGATCATTCTTTCTATGACGCTGCGCTTGATCAGAAGCATGCCGGTGCCTGCATAGACGGCGCTGACGAAATCGCCTTCACGCTCTGCAATCTGGCCGACAAGCGGAGTGCCGACATAGTGAAGTGCGGCTGCTGCAAGTGTTTCGCCGTCTGCTGAATTGATGCGGGCCGCCGTTTCCCAATCATAATCCTTGATCGGATACATGGCGGCGACCACATCCTTATCGGCTTCCAGCAGCCTCATGACCTGATCAGGCTCGAAGCTGATGTCGGCGTCGATGAAAAGCATATGGGTCGCCGCCGTATCGTTCAGGAAGGACGAAACAAGCGTGTTTCGGCTGCGGGTAATCAGGGCGTCATTGCCGAGCAGAGCAAGCGTCAGCTGTATGCCTGCCTGCGCCCCGGTCTGCATCAGTGAGAAAATGGACTGCATATAGTCCTTGGTGACGAGGCCGCCGAAGCAGGGGGTCGCTATGAAGATCAGCCGGTTCTCATTCATTCGCGATTTTCCCTCTCCGATGGCGCGACTCGCCGGAATCTAGGGAAATTCAATATTTCTGTGTGTAGCGAATTATTGAATTTTATTGCTGATCTTTGCTCAAGCCGACTGGCCAGAGCCTCCCAGCCATTTTTCCGTGGAATTACCGATGGCTGCGCCATGACCGGATTGGGTTGCCATGCGGACATCGATCGCCGACATCGTGCCGGCCTCAGATGGAGCGACGGTCCTGACCGGCAGGTGTTTTCATGAATAGGGACATCTTCGCGATCCTTGCCGGATGCTGCCATGGCCTGCGGTCGCGAGTTGCATTTAAGCAACAGCGGCCAAGACTAACGCCTCGGCGGCCTTCATATAATTGACAAACATACGGGCTGTTTGTAAATCCAATACAGGACATAAGTTGTCTTACGGTCGAGCAATCGGCCGGATCGGTAGAGGCATTTCAAAACCTTTTACCGCGGGGGTAATCATGAAGGTTCGAGGGGACTCAAGCCAACATCAGGTGCGTATTTGCCGGGCTGCCCGGTCGTGTTTGGATCAAACCGATCTCCAGGGTGGTGTTCCAGTTCTGCGCTCGCGGTAAAATAGAAATGCATAATACAACCAGGAGTTTAATAATGAACATCAAGAGCCTTCTTCTCGGCTCCGCTGCTGCTCTGGCAGCAGTATCCGGTGCCCACGCAGCAGACGCGATCGTCGCCGCTGAGCCGGAGCCGCTGGAATACGTCCGCATCTGCGACGCATACGGTGCTGGCTACTTCTTCATTCCGGGCACGGAAACCTGCCTCAAGATCGGCGGCCGCGTCCGTACCGAAGGCGAATGGTACGATGCCTACAACCCGAACAGCAAGAACGGTACGCTGTGGCATACCCGCGCCGAGCTGAGCGTCGATACCGCGACCGACACCGAATACGGCCCGCTGAAGACCAACACGGTCATCCGTTGGGACTGGAACGACGGCAACTCGACCTCCACCAAGCTGCTGTTCGCCAACATCAGCCTCGGTGGCTTCCTCGTCGGTAAGGCCGACTCGCAGTATAACTCCTACATCGGTTATGCCGGCGACGTCATCAACGACGACGTGATCTATGACGGCCCGTACGAACTCAACCAGTTGACCTACAACTACGATGCCGGCAACGGCTTCACGGCTGTGATCTCGGTTGAAGACTCGAACTCCAGCGGCTCCGACGCTTCCTACGGCGCAAGCTGGTGGTCTGACGACAAGGGCAACCATTATGCTCCTGACGTTGTTGCCGGTGCTGGCTTCAAGTCCGGCGCATGGGGCTTCAAGGTCGTTGGCGGTTACGACTCGATCGTCGAAGAAGGCGCTGTCAAGGCTCGTGTCGATGCTGACTTCGGCACCTTCTCGGCCTTCTTGATGGGCGGCTGGAACACCAACGGCGACAAGCTCAACAAGTATGCAGGCACCAACCTCGATCGTTCGGCTTGCCCCGTTAACGATCCGTCGAAGTGCGGCTGGGGTGACTGGGCAGTTTGGGGCGGCGTTGGCGTTCCGATCAACGAAAAGCTGAAGTGGAACCTCCAGCTCGCCTACACCGACTCGAAGATCTTTGCCGCAACCACCAACGTCAAGTGGAACCCGGTCAAGAACCTGCTCATCGAGCCGGAAGTCTCCTACACCAACTTCGATTCTGTGAACCAGGATCAGTGGGCTGGTATCCTGCGCTTCGAGCGTAGCTTCTAATATTGAATTACCCGGCTCAATGCCGGGTAAGAGAAGCCTGGCGTTCCAATCCGTCAGGCTTCTTTCATCGATCGGTTGACCTCCGATCAAAGCAAAGGATCTGGCTTTCCCTCCGGATCCTTTTTTGTTTCCAGCTTTTGGAAATCGGTTCAACTCCCGGCAGAGGCTCGGAACCGCTCTCGTTGTTCTCTTGAATTCCGACGGGAAAGCCGCTGTGCGCTTTTCCCGGAATCGTCAGATCGCGGTAATCGCCAGCTCCTGCGTCTGGGCCAGCGGGAACCACGTCTTCAGCACCATCCTTATGAACATCTGTCCACATGGGACCAGTTCGAAACTGCCCCGGTCGAGCGTCCATTCGGTGATCAGGCCGCCGATGACGGCTGTCAGAGCGGAAGCGGCCGTATCCGGCGTCCAGGGAGCCGGAAGTTTCGTCTTTTCATCCATCAGCGTGAAAATGCGTTCGAAATTTTCATGCATGTCATGCCGGAACGAGCTCGCCCGGCTTGTCGTCCCGTCGCAAAATGCCATGTCGAGATGCATCATCACCTTCAACATGCTGCGCTTGCGCGGATCACCGTGAACATCGTCGAATATCGCAGCTATCGTATCGGCGATCAGGTCGAGAGGATTAGGCGGCAGCTCCTTGGACATTCGCTCCGCCAATTCCTGAAACGGCTGCTGGGCTTCGTCGCGAATCGCGAACATCAGCCCCTGCTTGTTTTTGAAATGCCAGTGCACTGCCCCCCGGGTGACACCGGCGGCTGCGGCTATCTCTTCCAGGCTGACATTCTCGTAGCCTTTGTCGAGGAACAGAGCCTTTGCAGACTGCAAAATCTCGCTCCTCGTTTCCGCCGCCTCCTCCTTAGTTCGCCTCATTCACCTCTCCACAGAAACCGATGTTCAAGCTGTGCCCCTCTTCTTCGTATTCTTTTCCATCAATGTCATTCGTTGCTGGAGCCCATATACCAGCAATGCTCAACAGAGTGGCGGAATTTATATTATTCCCTAAAAATCGAGGAAGGAAATCGCAACAGGATGTGTTCGTCAAGCGTCTATAAGCCACGCGCAAGTTTCCTTGTGCAATTTCCCCACGTTGGGAAGTGAAAATCGAAAATGTGCAGATGCCAATATAGCCATGATGGCGACATACATATTGGTGGGGTGATCCCGGGTACGCCTGCTCTGGAAAAGACGCATCGGTCAAGTTGGGGCGGAAGATGCGTTTGATCGGCGGCGTTCGCAAATCCATCCGCGCATATCGATTGTGTTCAAGTCGCGTACGCATAAGCCATCCGAGTTCCTCTCAACGCTCGTATCTGGAGGCCCCAATGACGAGCATCTACTCGATCTCATCGAGCAATTATTATCAATACCAGACCTCGCGCTCGAAAGCGTCGACGTCTGACGATTCCATCGCATCCCTGCTGTCCGACAGCTCCTCCGGCAATTCGTCGGGTAGTTCTTCCGGCACGAGTTCCTCTTCCTCGTCCTCTTCGGACGATCAGTCGCAGATTGCCTCGGCAGAGCAGCTCGTCGCGCAGCTGATGAACTTGATTCTCAATCTGCAAGCCGGCATGGGCAGCGATAGCTCGACGTCGGGATCCGACAGCAATTCCAGCAGTTCGACATCAAGTACTCAGCAGACTTCCGCAACCGGCAGCCAGGACAACAGCCAAAGCGATATGATCAGCGCCATGGATAGCAATGGCGACGGCAATATCACCGAAGCGGAATTCGTGGCCGCACGTCCGTCGGACGTCAGCGAAACCCAGGCACAGCAGTTGTTCCAGAGCTTCGACACCGGCAATACCGGCTCCCTCACCGAAGCGCAGCTTGCGAAAGCCATGCAGGCAGGCCAGCAGCAACCCCCACCACCACCGGGTGGCCAGATGAGCGACGCTGACCTCTCTGCCGCGTTTTCCTCCATGGATACGAACGGCGACGGCAGCGTCAGCGAATCCGAATTCGTGGCTGCCCGTCCTTCCGACGTAAGCGAAGACCAGGCAACGTCGCTGTTCAAGAGCCTCGACACGTCCGGTTCCGGGTCGTTGACGCAGACCCAGTTCGAACAGGCCATGAAGGCGCAGCAACCGCAGATGCCGGATTTCGGAAGCCTCTACTCGACCAATGAGCAGGATTTGACGACGACGAGCGATCTGCTGACGCTCTGATCGGACAAGAACTTTAGTAATTGATCATGCGAAGTGCCGGCAAACCCGGGCAGAAGAGATTGAAACTTCTGCCTCCGGGTGAGCTGGCTCTTCTTTTCCTGCTTGGCAGATGACCTTTGGGCTTGGAAAGAAAATTCGAAAAGCCTTGATCTGCAAGCGACGGAATTCGGCAAGTGCGGCGTTCAATCCTTGTGAGCCTGTGTTTGATGTCGAAGGATGATACGCTGACCGAGATGCTGCGATCTGAGTGGCGCCGCTTGCCGGAGTTGACGGCGAGGCGGGATTTGCTGGCCAAAAGGCCAAGGCCCGCATGTCATACCGGTATCGCAGGAAACTGGAGCGGTAGCGATTGTCGATGAAGTGGGATCGCGCGCCCAAGAGTGGCGACCCGGATGAGGACCTGCTCGGTCGCATCGCTGCGGGCGACGTTTCGGCGATGCGTATGATGATAACACGGCAGTTGCCGCGCATTGTTGCCGTGGCAACCCGCATGCTTGGCGATGCCGTCGAGGCCGAAGATGTGGCGCAGGAAACATTCCTGCGCGTCTGGCGGAATGCCGGCGGCTGGCGCCAGGGCAATGCCCGCTTCAGCACCTGGGTGCACCGCGTAGCGACCAACCTTTGTTATGATCGCCTGCGGCGTCGCAAGGACGTTCTTGCCGAGCATCCACCCGATGTCGAGTATGAAGGTCCGGCGCCGGATGCGGGTTTGATGAGCGAGGACGATCCGTCCAGGCGCGTGGAGCGGGCCATGCAGATGATCGCGCCCAGGCAGCGCGAGGCGATCATTCTGGTTTACTATCAGGCGCTGTCGAATGCCGAGGCAGCTGAGATCATGGATGTCAGCGTCGACGCACTGGAAAGCCTGCTTGCACGTGGAAGGCGCTCCTTGCAGGTGCTTTTATTGAAGGAACAGGGCGATGGTTGAGAATATCGCAGATCCGATGAATGCCGAACGGTTTGAAGCGCTGACCGCGGCCTATGGCGGCGATATCGGCCGATGGCCGCAGGCTGAACGCGCGGCCGCACGGGATTTTGCCAAGAACTCCACCGCCGCAGAAACGCTTGCGCGCGCGGCCGATCTGGATGCGTTGCTCGACACCTACGTCGTGAAGCCTCGCCACGCCGGCCTTGAAGAGCGAATTCTCGCAAAGCTCGTTCGCCGCCTGACGATACGAAACTGGTTCCGCTTCGGCTCGGCCGGCATCGGCCTCGTGGGGGTCGGCATAGCCGGCGCGCTTGCCGGCAGTATCGTCATCGCCGTCTTGGCCCCGAGCTTGACGTCCGATACCTCAGTCGTTTCCGACGGAACCGCGACCATGTTCGGCGACATAGGGCCGGACGCGGGTATAGCGCAGCAGGACAGCCAATGACGGATCGCAGCTTTCGAATAGTGGTCATTTTTCTTTTGGTGCTGAATACGTTCCTGGTCGGAGCATTGGCCGGCGGCGGGCTGACCTGGATACGCAAGACGCAGGCGCGGGCCGGAATGATGCCGCTGGCCGGCGAGCAATTGCCTTCGGCGCAGAAGAAGGCTCTGCGCGCGGCGCTCAACGAGGCCCGCAAGGACGAGCGTGAGATCATTCTCGAGGCACAGCAGGCCAAAGTCGACGCCGCCTCCATTCTTGGGCAGCCGACGCTGGATAAGGAGGCACTCTCGGCTGCGCTGGCGAGGGCACGCGACGCCGATATCGCCTTGAGAGCGAAACTGGAGCAGCGTGCCGTCGATTTTGCAGCAGGGCTTTCCTACGACGAGCGTCGGGCACTGGCGGAAAGCCTGGTTCGACGCAGCATGCCCAAGGCCGCTGCCACAAAATGATCACACTTGCCGAGCGACGGATCGAAACCAAGCCTACGTTAAAGGAGCATGTTTGATGCAGGAGTTGGCAAGGCCATGGCCCAGCAGTCCAATGATGTTTATGCCGCGCTCGCTCTTTCCCGCTTTGGGTTAGGCGCAGACCACAACGGCACCACGTCGATCGCATCGGATCCGCGCGGCGCATTGCTGGAAGAAATCACCGAGCGCTTCGTTCCGGTTCCAGTCGGGCCGCAACTGCAATCGACGGCCGATCTTCTCGTTTCTCTCTACGCATTCCAGGAACAGCGTAAGGAAGCCAGACAGCAGGCCGCGGCCGCTGTTGCCGCCGTGCCGCAGGACAAGCAGATGCAAGGCCCGCAGCAGCCGCAGAAGCCGCCGCTACAGCCTTCGGGCGCTATGGCAGGGCAGCCGAGCAATCAGTCCCAGCCGAATAACCAGGCCATGGCGGCTGTCATCGGCAAGGCAGTCGAGAAGCTGGAAAAGCCCGCCATGCCTTACCTTCCACAGCAGGTCCTGCTGGCGGAAGTGGATGCCCGCTTCAACGGCACCATCCGGCAGCCATTGATCGGTTTTGGCGAGCGGCTTGCCATGTTCTGGGCAAACCATTTCGCGGTCGCTGTCTCGAAGAGCGAGGAAGTTCATATCGTTGCCGGCGCCTTCGAGCGCGAAGCGATCCGACCGCACGTCTTTGGGCGTTTCGCCGATATGCTGCTCGCCGTCGAGACCCATCCGGCCATGCTTGGCTATCTCGACAACCAGCAGTCGATCGGGCCAAACTCCAAGGCCAATACCAACAAGAAGCGCGGTCTCAACGAAAATCTCGCCCGCGAGACGCTGGAGCTCCACACGCTCGGCGTCAATGGCGGCTACACGCAGACCGACGTGACGACGCTTGCCAAGATCATCACCGGCTGGACGGTGGCGCGCGCCGAGGGCAAGCTCGGAACACCCGGCACCTTCGTCTTCAATGCCGGTGCCCACGAGCCCGGCGACCAGACGCTGCTAGGCCTGACCTATGCCGACAATGGCGTCGGGCAGGGGCGCGAAGCGCTGCGCGATCTCGCCCACCATCCGGCAACAGCGCAGCATATCGCCACCAAGCTCGTCCGGCATTTCGTCGCCGATACGCCGCCACCGGCGCTGGTGCAGACGGTCGCTGCGACCTTCAGCAAGACGGACGGCGATCTTTCGGCGGTTTATCGTGCGCTCATAAGCTCCGAAGATGCATGGAACCCGACGCTGTCGAAGGTTCGCTCGCCACTGGAATTCATGACTGCACTTCTGCGGGCAAGCGGCGAGACGCCGAAGCCGAATGTCATCCTCGGCGCGTTGACCGCGATGGGCCAACCCTTCTGGGCGCCGGCCGGCCCCAACGGCTTTGCCGATACCGTCGATGTCTGGGCCTCCAGCGAGAGCCTCAGCATGCGCATGGATGTTGCCAATATGATCGCCAATGCGGTGCCGCCTCAGATCGATCCGCGCCGCTTCGTTTCAGATAGCCTCGGGCCGCTTCTCTCGAAGGAAACGCTGCAGGCGGTATCGCGCGCGGAGACCCGCAATCAGGGTCTGACGATCGCTTATCTCTCTCCCGAATTTCAAAGGCGCTGACTATGACCTGCGAACTCATGACCCCCACCCGTCGTGCCGTGCTTGGCGCTTCCGGCGCCCTGTTTGCCTGGGCCTTCATCCCACGTTTCGCTCACGCCGCCGGCGGTCGCGACCCGCGCTTCATCACCATCATCCTGCGCGGCGCGCTTGACGGTCTGACGGCTGTCCCACCTGTCGGCGATCCCGATTATCAGACCCTGCGGCAGTCGATCGCCATGACGACGAGCGGCCCCGAGGCCGCTCTTCCGCTCGACAGCTTCTTTGCGCTGCATCCGTCGATGCCGAATTTCAATCGGCTCTATAGGGCGGGGCAGGCGGCCGTCGTCCATGCCAGTGCAACGCCCTATCGCGACCGCTCGCATTTCGACGGGCAGGATGTTTTGGAGTCCGGCTATGAGATGCCCGGCCGCGTTGACTCCGGCTGGCTGAACCGGATGCTTGAAGGACTGCCGAAGGGCGACAAGGTTTCGCCTGGAGCATCAGAGATCCGCGGACTCTCCGTCGGCGCCAATGCACCGCTCGTCATCCGCGGCAAGGCGCCGGTGCTCGGCTGGTCACCCTCGAACCTGCAGCCGGTCAGCGACGACCTGCCGCCGCGGCTGATGGACCTCTACAATCACACCGACCCGCTTTTTGCAAAAATCCTGGCCGAGGGCATTTCGACCGGCAAGATCGCCGCCGGCCTCGACGTCAAGGCGAGGGGCGGCCCAGGCGACCCGACGGGCATGGAGCAGATGGCAAGAGGCGCCGCGCGTCTTCTCGCACAGGATGATGGTCCCCGCGTCGCGGCCCTTGCTTTCGAAGGATGGGACACCCATGCCGGCGAGGTGGATCGCCTCAACAAGCTCCTTGTCGGGCTCGACAATTCTTTTGCCGCGTTTCAGCAGGAGCTTGGCCCGGCCTGGAAGGATACGGCCATCTTCGTTGCGACCGAATTTGGCCGCACCGCGCAGGTCAACGGCACGCAGGGCACGGATCACGGCACCGGAACCGCCGCCTTCCTCGCCGGCGGCGCGATCAAGGGTGGGCGGGTGATCGCCGATTGGCCCGGTCTCAAGCAGGCGCAGCTGCGCGACGGCCGTGATCTTGCCGCCACCACGGATCTGCGCGCCGTCGTCAAGGGCATTGCGGTCGATCTGCTAGGCGCCTCGCCAGCCGCCTTGATGCGCGATGTCTTTCCCGGATCCGACCATGTCCTGCCGATGAAAGGGCTGATCGTCTGATCGGTGCACCAGCGGCCCGGTGTTAAGGGCCGCTGCCTTCAAATAGAGATTGCCGGACAACGAAGTTGGCGCATAGATCGGGCACTGCGCGGTGAGGCCCGTTTCATGAATGCGAGGGACCGCTTTGGGTCGGCAAGCGATCTATGTCCTGGCCAAACACGCCAAATCTGGAAGCCGGCGAAATCAGGTGAGAGCTGCATGCGGCGGGAGGGCGCCGCTACGCCTCTCTCGCGCTGCGGAGAGGGTGGCGACCAGGCAGGCCAAGGCAAGCGCAACAGCGCCAAGCACCGGCAAACTGCGATAGCCATATCCACTCTCAAGCAGTGCGGCACCGACGCTTGCTGCGATCGCAATGCCGATATTGAAGCCTGACGGGATGAGCGAGGAAGCCAGGCTTGGCGCATCGGCAGTCCACATCAGGATGCGAGCCTGGATAGGGGTACCGATGGCGAAATTCAGAGCCCCCCAAATGAAAATCGTCAGGCTCATCAGCAAGGGATAGGGGCTGACTAGGTAAAGGACAACAAGCACCACAGCTTGAACGGCGAGCATGACAATCAGCGACGGCATCAGCTTCCAATCCGACAGCCGGCCGCCGATGAAAACGCCCAGTGTTGCCCCGACGCCATTGAGCAGGAGGACCCAGGGAATAAGCATGGCATCAAGGCCCGTCACTTCCCGCAGGAGCGGTGTTATGTAGGTAAACGGCACCATCTGTCCGATCATCAAAGCGAGCATCATGATGAGGGACGTCCAGACCTGTTGGCGCCCAAGAACGCGCACTTCACGGCTCAAGTGGCCGGATTGCTGAGATTCTGCTTTCGTTTGTGGGATCAAGGCCCATATCGCGACCAATGCGAGGATGCCGACCAGGGTCATTGCCCAAAAAGTCGTGCGCCATCCCCAAAGCCCGCCGATCGCCGCGCCGACCGGGACACCGATAATATTCGAGACGGTCAAGCCAGCGAGGATCATGGAGACTGCGCGTCCTCGAAACGCCTGAGGGACGAGGCCGACTGCAACCACCATGGCAATGCCGAAATAGGCGCCGTGAGCGATGGCCGTCGCAACACGGAAGAGGAGCATGGTAGCGAAGTCAGGTGCGAGCGCACAGGCGATTTGCCCCAGGCAAAAGGCGATCGTCAGGGCGACCAGAATGGCCCGGCGCGAAACCTGCCGCGTCGCCATGGTGAGGAACGGTCCGCCGACCGCAATTCCCAACGCATAGCCGGAAACCAGATAGCCGGCAAAAGGGATGGAGACGCCTAAGCCCTCAGCGACGTCTGGGAGAATGCCGGCAATGACAAACTCGGTCGTGCCGAAAGCAAACGCAGCCAGAAACAAGGCGAAGAGGGGTAAGGGCACATCCAGCTCCGATATAAAGGAATAAGGATTTCTTTATATCGCTATGAAGGAGACATCAAGCACGAGTTGTCGTCGGTGGCATTCTCGATATAACGCCAGTTCTTTCGGATGGCTTCGAGCCGGGTGGACATGCACCAATTCGTGGTCCGATCGCTTGACAAGCAAAGAATGTTTGTGAAGTTTGGCTGTCATGAGTGAGGTGGCTGATTGGTTATCTTATACAAGTCCGATCAGTCGGAAAAACGCTGCCGAGGCGGTGTTTGAGGATATTCGTTCGGCGATAACATCGGGGCGGTTGGCGGTCGGGACACGGCTGCCCGCCGAGGCGCAGCTTGCGACGCGTTACGGTGTCAGCCGCCCAATCATTCGCGAGGCGCTTCGATCGCTGCAGACACTTGGCCTGACCCAGACGCGCACGGGCAGCGGCACCTACGTCGTCACTTCCATGCCGGGTCCGGAGCTGCGCTATGGCGGCTATTCCGCCCGCGACCTGATTGAAGCTCGACCCTTCATCGAGGTTCCTGCGGCCGGTTGGGCGGCGCTACGGCGCACCGAGCAGCAGTTGGCGCGCCTGTTTGAACTCTGCGATGAGATGGATCGGGAAGAAGACCCTTTGAAATGGGTGAACTTGGACTCGGAATTTCATTCGACGATCGCGGAATCATCGGGAAATGCCGTCTTTGCCAAGATCGTCGCGGATGCTCGTGATGCGCTGATGCGGCAATCGGAGCTGGTCAATATGATGGCGCAGCGCCGCGTGGCCTCGAATGTGGAGCACCGCCGCATCGTCGAGGCGATTGCGGCGGGATCGGAAGAGGAGGCCATCGCGGCGATGGAAGCCCATCTCGGTCAGGTCAAGCAGGTGGTGACCACCATCATCGGCGAGGGGCAGCCGCCTCATTGAGAGCGGCGGGCAGATTGGCAAGGCGCTCCGGCCGTAGCGCCTCGAAGAGCTGCTCGGCGGTCAGATATCCATGATCCAGCACGATTTCCGGCACTGTGCGTCCCGTTGCCAGCGCCTCGCGGGCAACTTTGGTTGCCGCCTGATAGCCGATCAACGGATTGAGCGCCGTGGCAAGGCCGATCGATTCCTGCAGGCGCTGTGCCATCAGAGCCGGATTGGCCGTGATGCCATTGACGCAGCGTTCGGCAAGGATATGGCAGGCCGCGGTCAGATGCATGATGCTTTCCGACAATGAACGCACGATGATGGGTTCGAAGGCATTGAGCTGCAGCTGGCCGGCTTCCGCCGCCATGGTGACGGTGATGTCGTTGCCGATGACGGAGAAGGCCACCTGGTTGACCATTTCCGGGATCACCGGATTGACCTTGCCGGGCATGATGCTCGAGCCCGCCTGCATTGCCGGCAGCGTGATTTCGCCGATGCCGGCCCGCGGCCCGGAAGAGAGCAGACGCAGGTCGTTGCAGGTCTTCGACAGCTTAACCGCAACGCGCTTCAGCACGCCAGAGAGGTGGACGAAGGCGCCAGGATCCTGCGTCGCCTCGATGAGATCGCTTGCCGTGACCAGGGGACGGCCTGTCAATTGGGCCAGGTGAGTGCAGGCAAGTGCTGCGTAGCCGGCAGGCGCGTTAAGGCCGGTGCCGATGGCGGTGGCGCCGAGATTGACCTCATGCAGGAGGGCTGCCGATTCGATCAGGCGGGACCGGTCTTCCCCTAGCATCACGGCGAAGGTTCTGAATTCCTGACCAAGTGTCATCGGCACCGCATCCTGCAATTGCGTGCGGCCGACTTTCAAAACGCCGTCGAACTCCTTGGCCTTGCGCTCGAAAGCCTCCTGCAGCGTTTCCATTGCGGCTGCCAGGCCGTCGATCGCTTCGATCAGCGCGACATTGACGGCCGTCGGATAGGCGTCGTTGGTCGATTGGCTGAGATTGACGTGATCGTTCGGGTGAAGGTGAGCATAGTCACCTTTTGTATGTCCGAGCAGCTCGAGCGCGCGATTGGCGATGACCTCGTTGGCGTTCATGTTGGTGGAGGTGCCGGCACCACCCTGGATGACATCGACGACGAATTGCTCGTGCAGCTCGCCGGCACGGATTTCGCGGCAGGCGCGCACGATGGCGTCAAGCCTCTCCTTGCTGAGCAAGCCAAGTTCGTGATTGGCAAGTGCGGCTGCTTCCTTGACGAAGGCCAGGCCGCGGATGAGATGCGTATAGCGACCGATCGGCGTTCCCGTGACCGGGAAATTCTCGACCGCTCTTGCCGTGTGCACCCCCCAATAAACCTCAGCCGGAATATCCTTTTCGCCTAGCAGGTCATACTCGCTTCGCGTCGTGACCACATTATCCTCCTATGGTCGAAATCATGTCATATCTGTCAAGCTGTATGACAGATTTTGATGTTGTTATCTGCTGCACCTAATTGCGTCAATAAGGTGGCGGCCGGCTTGACAGGGCGGTGTCTCTATCACTAAGAGGAAAAAATCTGTCATACAGCATTACAGCATGACCGGTGCTCGTTAGACTCGATCGCTGGCCTTGTGAAGGCAAACGGCATCCTGGCGGGTGCAAACCAGCACCCCGGACCCGTCCACGGACGAACGGCTCAAGGGAGGAGCAATGTCAGTCGACCCCATTCAGAATATCCCGGCAGATCGCCGGCCACCGGCCAATGAGGACCTTGGCTATCATAAGGCGCTGAAGCCGCGGCAGATCCAGATGATCGCCATCGGCGGCGCGATCGGCACCGGCCTTTTCCTCGGCGCCGGCGGTCGGCTTGCTGCCGCAGGCCCGGCCCTGATCTTCGTCTATGCGCTTTGCGGCTTCTTTGCCTTCCTGGTGCTGCGTGCACTTGGCGAGCTCATCATGCACCGCCCAAGCTCGGGCTCCTTCGTCTCCTATGCCCGTGAATTCTACGGCGAGAAGATGGCCTTTGCTGTGGGATGGATGTACTGGCTGAACTGGGCCATGACCTCGGTTGCCGACGTCACGGCCGTCGCCCTCTACATGAACTTTTTCAAGCACTATGTTCCCTGGCTCGCTGGCATCGATCAATGGGTCTTTGCGCTGATCGCGCTGATGGTCGTGCTGGCCATGAATCTTCTGTCGGTGAAGGTTTTCGGTGAGCTCGAATTCTGGTTCAGCCTGGTCAAGGTTCTGGCGCTGGTCAGCTTCCTCGTCATCGGCATCTATTTCGTCGTCTCCGGCACCCCGATTGCCGGTCATTCGGCTGGCTTCAGCATCATCAGCGATAGCGGCGGCTTCTTCCCCAACGGTATCCTGCCCGCCTTCGTCATCATACAGGGCGTGGTTTTTGCCTATGCCTCGATCGAGCTCATCGGCACGACAGCCGGCGAAACGGAAGATCCGCGCAAGGTCATGCCGGGCGCGATCCGCACTGTCGTCGCGCGACTGCTGATCTTCTATGTCGGCTCGGTTCTATTATTGTCGCTGCTGCTGCCTTACACGGCCTACAAGGCCGGCGAGAGCCCCTTCGTCACCTTCTTCGGGACGATCGGCATCCAAGGCGCCGACATCATCATGAACCTCGTGGTGCTGACCGCTGTTCTTTCCTCGCTCAATGCGGGCTTGTATTCAACCGGCCGCATCCTGCACTCGATGGCGGTCTCTGGTTCGGCGCCGGCGGCGCTCGCCAAGATGAACAAGGCTGGCGTCCCCTATGGCGGCATCGCTGTCACGGCCGCCGTCACCGTTATCGGCGTGGCGCTGAACGCCGTCGTGCCGTCGTCGGCTTTCGAGATTGCGCTTAATCTTTCGGCGCTCGGCATTATCTCTGCATGGGGCGTGATCGTGCTATGCCAGCTGAAGCTCTGGAAGCTTTCGAAGCGTGGCGAGATGGTGCGTCCGGATTTCCGTATGTTCGGTGCGCCTTATACCGGTATCCTGACGCTTGTCTTCCTCTTCGCGGTGCTCGTATTGATGGCGCTCGACTATCCCGTCGGAACCTGGACGATCGCGTCCCTCATCCTGATTGCACCGGCTCTGGTTATCGGCTGGTATCTGCTGCGTGATCGCATTTATCGGCTCGCGGTAGAGCGGGGCCAGGCGTGACGGGCGGAAAGGTCAATCCGCTGGTGGCAGTCATTGCCACCGGCGGCACCATCGCGAGCGAGCGTACCGCCAGCGGCGCCAGCAGACCGTCATTGACGGGAGAGAGCCTTCTGGCGCTCCTGCCCGATATGCCTGTCGATCTCAAGCCCATCGAGCTGATGGCAAAGGATTCGGCAAGCCTCACGCTCGCCGACATGCAGGAAATTAGCGACAAGGTCGGCGAACTGCTTGACGATGCAGCCGTCGGCGGTGTCGTCATCCTGCACGGTACGGATGCGATGGAAGAAACGGCGCTGCTCGTCCACCTGCAGCACGCATTGACCAAGCCGGTCGTGTTTACCGGCGCACAGTTCACTGCCGATCATCCGAAGGCTGACGGACCTGCCAATCTTGCCGCTGCCGTTGCGGCCGCTATCGATCCGGTCAATGGGCGGCGCGGCGTGCTCGTCTGTTTCGGTGGCCGCTTGCTGCCGGCCTGGGGGCTCTACAAACACTCTTCGGATGTTGCTGACGCTTTCCGGCAATCGCGGCCGCTCGAAAATCCGGCCAGCCCACGCCTTGTGCCGCTGCTTGATAACGTCCGCGTTGATGTCGTGGCAATCTATCCAGGCTGTGACTCTGTGCATGTGGATGCAAGCCTCCGGGCCGATGCCCATGGCATTGTTCTGGCCGCCCTCGGCTCGGGCAATGCCAATCCGCGTCTGGTCGAAGCCATCAGGCGCTGCGCCAGTGTCGGTGTGCCTGTCGTGGTATCAAGCCGGGTGCCGGATGGACTGCTTGTCTCAAGCTATGGCGGTGGCGGTGGTGGGCATGATCTTGCCGATGCCGGCGCCGTTCATTCAGCGACGCTGCGGCCGGGGCAGGCGAGAATCCTGCTGGCCGCCCTTGTCGCATCCGGCGCTGGCGCCGAGGCAATCACACAAGCATTCGCCGATTTCTCAGGTGATGCTACATCCTGATCTCGCGTCATGTCGTGAACTCATAAAAGCGGGCCGCTCGTAGATTGACGGCGCGGCCCGAAGTTCGACTGGAGAGTGTAATCGTCAAGCCGAATGTGCGGCCTTGGCGACGACGACGGGGATCAAGAGATCACCCCAGTTGCCGTTGCCGCCATGGTGGCGGGCCGAGCGGACGAGCTCGACGGAGACACCGGCCTCGACGGCATTCATGACGGCCTGGTTGAGGCGATGCAGCTCATTGGCCAGCATGCGGATGACCGCCTGCTGATAGGCATTCATGGTGAGAGATTGTTCTTCTGCTCTCTCGCGAACGCGGGCTATCGATGCCATTTCATTCTCCTCCTATGATCACGATATCACTCTGCTGCTGGCTTGAACTGGGCATGCTCGGTCGATCCGTGCATGGCCGTCGTCGATGATTGGCCGCCGGTAATCGCTAGCGACACCGCATCGAAATAGCCGGTGCCTACTTCGCGCTGATGCTTGGTGGCGGTGTAGCCATTGGCCTCGGCCGCGAATTCGGCCTGCTGCAGCTCGGAATAGGCGGCCATCTGGCGGGCCTTGTAGCCGCGTGCAAGCTCGAACATGCCGAAATTCAGCTGGTGGAAGCCGGCAAGCGTGATGAACTGGAACTTGTAGCCCATCGCGCCTAGCTCGCGTTGGAACTTGGCGATCGTTGCGTCATCCAGGTTCTTCTTCCAATTGAAGGATGGCGAGCAATTATAGGCGAGCAGCTTGCCGGGATGGACGCGATGTACGCCTTCGGCAAATTTACGCGCTTGCTCCAGATCCGGCTTCGATGTTTCGCACCAGATGAGATCGCAATGCGGCGCATAGGCGACGGCGCGGGCGATGCAAGGCTCGATGCCGTTGCGCACCTGATAGAAGCCTTCCACCGTGCGGCCGGCGTCGTAATCGACGAAGGGCTGGTCGCGCTCATCGATATCGGACGTCAGAAGCTTTGCAGCTTCGGCATCTGTGCGCGCAACGACCAGGGTTGGCACACCCATGACGTCGGCAGCGAGCCGGGCCGCATTCAGATTGCGGATATGGGCCGCCGTCGGGATTAGAACCTTGCCACCAAGATGGCCGCACTTCTTCTCCGAGGCCAGTTGATCCTCGAAATGGACGCCGGCAGCGCCCGCTTCTATATAGGCCTTCATAATCTCGAAGGCATTGAGGGGGCCGCCGAAGCCTGCCTCGGCGTCAGCAACGATCGGTGCAAACCAGGTGTCGACGGAAAGCCCTTTGCCTTCCGCAGTCTCGATCTGGTCGGCGCGTTGCAGCGTGCGATTGATACGCTTGGCTAGTTCCGGGCCTGCATTGGCAGGATAAAGGGACTGGTCAGGGTACATGGCCGAGGCCGTATTAGCGTCGGCGGCAACCTGCCATCCCGAGAGATAGATCGCCTTCAAACCGGCGCGGACCATCTGCATGGCCTGGTTGCCGGAGAGCGCGCCAAGCGCATTGACGAAATCTTCCTTGTGAATGAGCTGCCAGAGGCGGTTTGCACCCATCTCGGCCAGCGAATGGCGGATGGCGATCGATCCGCGCAACCGCTCCACATCCGCCGCCTGATAGGGGCGCTCGATGCCATCGAAGCGCCCGGCAGGCGCGCTGGGAACCAGTTTGTAAAAATCTGTCATGCGATTCTCCCGATATTTCCTTTCGATCCTTCGATCGATCTCGATTGCGTGACTATTTTTACAACATCGATGCTGCAAGAGCGAGAGAAACTGAAAAATGCCGTTAGATAAAAGGGTTATGATGTGCTACCGTTAACAGTGATCTTCGGTAAAATTGTAAATCTTGTAAATTATTGCCCGCTGGAGAATTGTAAAAGGTATGACACATGGTTGAGCGCAAGATCTTTGCCGGTCCGAAGGTTCGGCGCATCCGTATGGGCCTCGGTCTGACGCAGACGACGATGGCACAGGCGCTTGATATCTCCCCGTCCTATCTCAACCTCATCGAGCGCAATCAGCGGCCTCTGACCGTGCAACTGCTATTGAAGCTGTCGGCGGTCTATAAGGTCGACCTCGACGAGCTGCAGGGCGGAGAGACCGGCAGTGCAGGGCAATTGCGCGAAGTTTTCGCCGATCCGTTGCTGTCAGGCGAGATCCCCGGCGATCAGGAGCTGATTGAGCTCGCCGAAGCTGCGCCGAATGCGGCAAACGGCTTGATCCGGCTTTATCGTGCCTATCGCGAACAGACTGCAAGACTGTCCGATCTCGCCGAGCTTCTGGGCCGCGAGGGCCGGGTTGCCGAGGTCGCCGGACCGCGCCTGCCGTTCGACGAGGTTCACGATCGCCTGCAGTCGCGTCCGAATTTCTTTGCTCGCATCGAAGATGCCGCAGAAATCTTCCATGAACGCCTGTCGCCCGGCGACGATATGGTCGGTGCGTTGAAGACGTGGATGAAGGGCGCGCATGGCATCGCGGTGCGCCTGTTGCCGGTGCACGCCATACCCGGTCTGCGTCGGCGCTACGACCGGCATTCGATGCGGCTTTTCCTGTCGGAGCGTTTGTCGCCCTTCGATCAGATTCGGGAGATCGCGACGGAAGTCTCTCTTTTGGCCCTACGCGAGGAGATCGCCGCCGAACTCAATGCTCTTGCGCTTTCGACGCCCGAGGCCAATCGCATCGCCCGTTTCGAGCTGGCGCGCTACGCTTCCCATGCGCTTCTGATGCCGTATGGCGCCTATCTCTCGGCAGCGCAGCGAATGCATTATGATATCGATGGTCTCGGTGTCCGTTTCGGCGTTTCTTACGAGCAAGCCGCCACGCGGCTGACCAGCTTGCAACGTCCGAGCGCATCCGGCATCCCGTTTTTCCTGATGGAAATCGACAATGCAGGCCATCGCCTGCGCAAGGCGGGCGCCCAAGGCTTTCCGCAGGCGCGCTTCGGCGGCGGTTGTCCGAAGCTCAATATCCATGCCGCTTTCGCACAGCCCGGACAGATATTGGTGGACGCTACCCAGATGCCCGACGGAGCCGGCTTTCTGACCGTATCACGAACGATCGAGGGGCCGCGGGCCGACTTTGGCGAAAGGGTGCGTCGCACCGCACTTCTGATCGGCTGCGATATCGCCCATCGCGACGAGGTGGTCTATGGGAAGGCGCTGGGTACCAATCAGGTCAGGATCGGCCCTGCCTGTCGCCTATGCGAGCGCCAGGGCTGTCTGGCGAGAGCCGAACCGCCGGTCACGCGCCCGCTTGGTCTCGATGAAATGGCGGCCGGTCTGAGTGTGTTCGATTTTCAGTGACTGCATTGATTATCACCGTTCGAAAGAAGGCCGGGCCGCCAAGCCCCGCCTCCTCTTTTCTCCGGTCGTACAGCCAAATCAGGCATAAAGCCCGAATTGTGCATTATGCAGACGCGCATAAGCGCCGCGGCGGGCAAGCAGCTCGTCATGCGACCCCTGTTCGACAATGCCGTTGTCGCCCATGACGATGATGCGGTCCGCATTGCGGATCGTCGACAGCCGGTGAGCGACGACCAGGGTTGTGCGCCCTTTCGCAAGCTCCAATAGAGCCTGCTGGATCGCGTATTCGGTCGCGGTATCGAGCGCGGACGTGGCCTCATCGAGAATGAGGATCGGCGGATCTTTCAGGAAGATACGGGCGATCGCAAGACGCTGCTTCTGGCCGCCGGAAAGCTTGACGCCGCGCTCGCCCGTGGGGGTGTCGAGGCCGGCGGGCAGGGAGCGGATGAATTCGTCGAGCGAAGCGCGTTCGAGCGCTTTCAGGATATCGTCGTCCGTCGCGCCGAGCTTTCCATAGGCGATGTTCTCGCGAATGGTCGAGCCGAACAGGAAGACGTCCTGCTGCACGATACCGATCTGACTGCGCAGCGACGCTTGCGTCATGTCGCGGATATCGATGCCGTCGATCGTGATACTGCCGGCCGTTACGTCATAGAAGCGGGGTAGCAGCGAGCAGATCGTCGTCTTGCCGGTGCCTGACGCGCCGACGAAAGCGACGGTCTCGCCGGGCGCGATCGTGAGAGAAAGATCGCGGAAGATCGCAACTTGGTCGGAATAGCCGAAACCGATATGGTTGTAGGCGATATCGCCCTTCAGATGATCGACCGCGATCGCATTCGGTCGGTCGGCAAGATCGGGTTCCGTATCGATCAGCGACAGGAAGCGTTTGAAGCCGGCAATGCCTTTGGGATAGGTCTCGATGACAGAGGTGATCTTGTCGATCGGGCGGAAGAAGACATTGATGAGCAGCAGGAAGCTGATGAAGCCGCCATAGCTCAGCTCGCCCGATATGACGAACCAGGTTCCCGCCATCATCACGACGAGCTGCACGAGGCGCGTGCTGAAATAGCTGAGCGCGATGCTCGCCGTCATATAGGCATAGCCGTCGAGCTTGGTCGCCTTGTAATCCTCGTTGTCACTGGCAAAGAGCTGGCTTTCATAGCGCTCATTGGCAAAAGCCTTGACCACGCGGATGCCGCCGACGGTTTCCTGCATCCGCGTATTGAAGTTGCCGACCTTGCCGAACAGGCTGCGCGAATTCAGCGTCATCTTCGAGCCGTAGCGGCTGACGAGCCAGGTCATGAACGGCACGATGGTCGTCGTCAGCAAGGCAAGCTTCCAATGGACGCTGAACATCAGCAGGAAGGCGCCGATGAAGGTCATGATCGCGATGAACAGGTCCTCGGGGCCATGGTGGGCAATCTCGCCCACTTCCTCGAGATCCTTGGTGACGTGGGTAATCAGATGGCCGGTGCGGTTGTTGTCGAAATAGCGGAAGGAGAGCTTCTGGATATGATCGAAGGCCTGGCGGCGCATGTCGGACTCGATCGAGATACCGAGCGCATGGCCCCAATAGTTGACGATCGCCGAAAGGCCGGTCGCCACCGCATAAACGACGAGCAGGAGAGCGGCAGTCGCGAAGATCAGACCCCAGTCGCGGCCGGGCAGCAGTTGGTCGACGAAGACCTTGACGGCCAGCGGAAAGCCAAGCTCGAGAAGGCCGGCAAGCACGGCGCAGCCGAAATCGAGGAAGAACAGCGTCCTGTAGCGGGCGTAATAGGAAAAGAAACGACGAAGCATGATGAATGCCCTCCGTGGGCACTGAAGAGGATAGGAGAGACAAGAACGGACCGAACGACAGCCCGAATTCGGCGTTGCCGTTCAGCGTCAGTGGGTGCCGAAATTTCTCATCTGGCGATCCTCCTGCTTGAGTCGCGCGATTGGTATAACCGACGGGTGCAACCTTGTCACCATCCACGGCGATGGGTAACCGCTGCCCGGCTGAGACCACGGCTTGGAGGCGGAAAGATGTGCGTTTCGAATGGAGGAGCTGCTCCGTGACAGATCTCTGCCGGTGATGATGAACCGCACTATATGCTGAGGAGAATGTGTCTCGTCCGGGTTTTCAAAGCGAGTGGGATCGGCGGATCACGTCGGCCCGCGTCGGTGCCCCGGATCGTCCCCCAAACGACTCGCACTTGATGGCGGCAGCGATAGAGGAAAAGCGGATTGCATCCGCAGGCATCATCCCTTCCGCGATTGCGAGAGCGAAGGCGCCGTGGAAGATGTCTCCTGCGGCAAGCGTGTCGACGGACTTGACGGAAATGGTCGGGCAATGCGCGACGGCGTTGCTTTGCTCGTCGAACCAATAGCTGCCGGCCGCTCCCGCCGTCACGCAGATGAAAGCATGATCGAAGCTTTGTTTCAGAAGCTGCGTCATCTCGGACACATCGCTTGTTCCCGTCAGGCGCTGCGCAGCCGGTTCGGAGAAAACAATATGGGTCGCTTCCGGCGCCAGTTGTTCGATGATGCCGTCAGGAGCCACGTCGCCGTCGAGTATGGCCGGCTTGCCCATCGCTCTGGCAGCTTTGAGAACCTGCAGTGCCAGTGCCGGCCAGCGAACGTCCACCAGCACGGCACCGAATGCAGCCATATCCTCTGCCGTGAATTCCTTCGCCGTATGGTGCAGTTTCGGATCGTAGAAGGGGACGATCAGCCTTTCGCCGTCATCGTCCACCAGGATGGTCGAAACGGCGGAACGGGCACCTTCCACCCGCGACATGCCGCCGACATCGATGCCAGCGGCATCCAGATCGCGGATAATGCGCTCGCCGGTATCGTCGCGGCCAACGGCACCCCACAGGCTCGCCTCGCCACCGAGCCGGACAATGGCATAGGCAGCGCTGGAGGCCATGCCTTCCGCGATCTGCAGCATGTCATAAGGCAAAACCTTTCCCTGACCCTGCGGAAGGGTGCGGACGCGAAAGAGCGTATCCAGAACGGCAGCGCCGACGCATAGAACATGCCTGGATTGAGCGACCGGTGGATCGAAGATCGATGGATCGTTCAAAGCCGCTTTCCGCTTGCCTTGTCGAAAAGATGGATGCTTGCTGGGTCGATGGCGATTTCGATCTTGTCGCCGAAGCGGATGTTCAGCCGCTCGCGGAACAGGCAGGAGACTTCTTCGCCGCCGCAATCGAGCTTGGCATAGATCTCAGATCCGGTGCCTTCGACAATGCCGACTCGGGCCGACAGGCCGCTTGTCGCAGCACGGATATGTTCGGGCCGGATGCCATAGACGAGCGGACGGCCACCGTGCTCAGCAATGGGAAGGCCTTCCGGCAAGGGCAGGATGAGGCCCTTGTCGCTGCGGAAGACACCTTCCTCGATCCTGCCGTCGATGAAGTTCATCGACGGCGAGCCGATAAAGCCTGCGACGAACAGGTTGGCCGGGCGGTCGTAGAGATCGAGCGGCGCGCCGACCTGCTCGATGAGGCCGCCGTGAAGCACGACGATCTTGTCGGCCATGGTCATCGCCTCGACTTGGTCATGCGTCACGTAGATCGTCGTCGTGCCGATGCGCTGATGCATGGACTTGATCTCGCCGCGCATCTGCACGCGCAGCTTTGCGTCGAGATTGGAAAGGGGTTCGTCGAACAGGAAGACTTGAGGATCGCGGACCAGTGCGCGCCCCATGGCGACGCGCTGGCGCTGGCCGCCGGAAAGCTGGCGAGGCAGACGATCCAGCAGATTTTCGAGGCCGAGGACGGCGGCCGCCTTCTGTACCTTGGCGGCGATTTCGGCAGCGTCCGCCTTTTTCAGCTTCAGCGCAAAGCCCATGTTTTCGGCGACCGTCATATGCGGATAGAGCGCATAGTTCTGGAAGACCATCGCGATGTCGCGATCGCGCGCAGGCAAATGGCTGACTTCGCGCCGGCCGATGCGGATCTCGCCATCGCTGACCTCTTCGAGCCCGGCGATCATGCGCAGCAGCGTGGACTTGCCGCAGCCCGAGGGGCCGACGAGGACGACGAATTCGCCATCGGCGATATCGACGCTGATGTCGTGAATGACCTTCACCTGGCCGTAGCGCTTCTGGATATTCTGTATATTGACGTGTGCCATGAATGTGATCCTGTCCAAAAGGTGAGGCGGGTCATTTGACGGCGCCGGCCGTCAGGCCGGCGATGATCTGGCGTTGTGCGAACATCGTCAGCACGAGAACCGGCAGCGTTACGATCAAGGCGGCCGCCGCAAGCGGTCCCCAGCTCACCTGCTCGAAAGAGAGCATGTTGTAGACGGCGACGGGCAGTGTGCGGGTCTCGCGGCTCGCAAGGACGATGCCGAAGACGAAGTTGTTCCACGAGAAGATGACCGAGAGAATGAAGGCAACGACGATGCCGGGCCGGGCGATCGGCAGGGCGACGAGGCGGAAGACCTGCCAGGGCGTCGCGCCATCGATGCTTGCAGCCTCTTCGAGTTCCATCGGCGTCGTCTCGAAATAACCGATCATGATCCAGACGACGATTGGGACTGTGACGACGAGATGGATGATGATCTGCGGCCAGAGCGTTCCGAGCAGATTGAGCCATTGAAACAGCAGGAACAGCGGGATGAGGAAGGATAGGCCCGGCGTCATGCGGGCGATCATGATGACGACGGCGGATTTCTCAGCCTTCAGCCGCGCAATGCCATAACCAGCCGGCACGCCGATGATGAGTGCGAGAAGGGTCGCTGCCCCCGTCACGAGTATGGAGTTCCAGAAATAGAGAAAGAAGTTGTTTTCCTGGAAGACATTGACGTAGTTCGCCCAGGCGAAACGATCCGGAATGAGTATTGGCGGATAGGCGCCGTTGTCGATTTCGTATTTTAGCGACAGCGAGATCATCCAGAGAAAAAACAGAATAACGGGCGAGACGATGACCAGCGCCACGAAGAACAGGCCGATGCGGTTGAGTGTCGAACGCTTCATCTCAATGTCCCTCCGCATCCGTCCATTTCGTCCGTTGCCGCATCATCAGGAGCATGAAGGAAAGCGCGACGATGAGGATGAAGAACACCACTGCCATGGCCGAGCCATAGCCGATGTCGTAATAGGAAAAGGCGGTGTTGTAGAGGTAGATGTTGATGGTCTCGGACGCCGTTCCGGGACCGCCCTGCGTCATCGCGTAGATGATGTCGAAGCTCTTGATCGCGTCGATGCCGCGGATGATGACGGCGATCATCAGGAAGGGCGAAATCATCGGCAGCGTCAGATAGCGGAACTTCTGCCAGGCATTGGCGCCATCGATTTCGGCACTTTCGTAAGGCTCGCGCGGCACGGAGGCGAGACCGCCGAGCACGATCAGCATGACCAGCGGTGTCCATTGCCACACCTCTACCAGCACGAGCGAGGGGATGACGCTCGCCTGATTGTAGATCCACTCCTGCGGCCCGATGCCCACAAGCGACAGCAGATAGTTGAGCACGCCGAGCTGTGGGTGGAACATCATGGTCCAGACGAGGGCAACGGCAACCGGTGTCGCCATCATCGGCATGACGAAGATGCCGCGCAGGAAACCGCGCAGCGGAAAATTTGCATCGAAGATCAGTGCGGCCAGCGTTCCGAAGATCAATGGACCGACGACGGATAGCACGGTGTAGAGAACCGTATGCCATAGCGATTCCCAGAAGCGCGCGTCGGTCGCCAGCCGGACATAATTGTCCCAGCCGACGAAGCTCTGCGATTGGCCGAGCGTCCATTTGTTCACGCTCATCCAAAGGGTGAAAACCCAGGGAAAGACGATGACGGCGGCAATCACGATCAGCGCGGGAACGACGAAGGGCCAGTAGTTGGGAGCAAGCCTTTGCGGCTTGCTCCTTCCCGCAGTTGCCTTCGCTGTGGTATCTTCGATGCTCACGGAGGCCATTATCCCTCGCTTCGTGCCAGAACCGGCTCGAACTGCGCGGTTGCAGTCTTAAGTTCGGCTGCCGGATCTGCGCCGCCGATCATGTTCGTCAGCGCGACGCCATAGATGTCGCGGAACTCGGTGACCGGAATGATGACGGGCAGAGCGAGTTGCGAAACCTTGGCGGAGCCGGCAACGGCGTCCAGCCAGGCGCCCGGCATCTTCACGCCTTCGCGAACCTTCTGATCCTCCAGGATGGACTGGCGGAAGGGAACGCCGGCGCCAGCCTGCAGGAGGCGCGCGCCCATGTCGTGCGAGATCGCCCATTGGCAGAAGAGATAAGCCGCTTCCTTCTTCTGGCTGGCGGCCGTCACGCCGATGCCGTCGCCGGTGGTGGCGGCCGCCTGCGCATTCGGGCCTTTCGGCATGACGCCGTAGCCGACCTGGCCGACCACGCGGGATTTTTCCGGGTTTTCGATCGGCGGCGCAAAGCCGACGCCATCGAGCCACATGCCGATCTTGCCCTGCAGGAAGGCCGATTGCGCTTCCGCCCAGTTGAAACCGGAAACGCCGGGAGGTGCCGAATTCGTCATCAGGCGCTGATAGAGCTTGGCGGCATCCACGGCCCCTTGCGACTCCGTCTGCAGCTTGCCGTCGGCCGAAAGCGGCGTCGTGCCATGGCCGAGCATGAAGGTCGTCCACACCGGCGCATTGGCGTTCTTCAGGCCACGGGCGACGAAGCCGTAGGTGTTGGTCGATTTATCCGTCAGCGCCTCGGCGGCCTTGATCATGTCGTCGAAGGTTTCCGGGTAAGCGAGGCCCTTCTTCTCGAACAGGGCCTTGTTCCAGTAGACGATCCAGTAGTCGACCGAGAAGGGCAGGGAGCGCATGACGCCTGCGGAGTCCTTGGCGAACTTCAGACCTGCCTCGGCGAAGTCGCTCTCCGTCAGCGAGGGATCGGTCAGCGACGGGTCTTTCATGAAACCGCTGATATCGGCGAGCCAGCCGCCTTTTTCGAACTGACGCTTCTGGACGTGGTAGCTCAGGTGCACGACATCGAAGCTTGGCTTGCCGGAGCTGAGCTCGATCGTGGTCTTCTGGCGCTGCTGTTGCTCGGGCGTTGCCTCGGCATTGACCTTGATGCCGGTCAGCGCCTCGAACTCGCTCAGATATTTGAGGATCGTTTCGCTGCGTGGGCTCTTGATCAGATTGACTTCGAGCGTCGTGCCGGAAAAGCGCTTCCAGTCGACGGCTGCCGAGGCGGTGCGTACACCGAGAAGGCTTGCCGCGCCGAGTGCTGCCGTGCCGGCCATGAAGCCGCGACGTGTCGGATTGAAAAATGACGATGACATGCTGTTCCTCCTCCTTTGGCCGAAAATCTCCTCATTCGCGGCCTTGTTATTCGAACCTGTTCACATCTTCAGCGCGCGATCCCGTGCTCCTCCAATGTGCGATACGAGAGCGGCAACGGCCTCATCGGCTGATCGTCGCTCGATTGCTTCAAGCACTTTCAAATGTTCTTCCATGACAGGGCCGACATGGCCGTTGATGCGGAACCTGTCCTGGCTGATCAGCCGCATCTTGATCGAATTGACTCGATAGGCATTCGAGATGATCGTATTGCCGAGTGCGTCGATGAACGCGTCATGCATGCCCCAATCCACCGACTGCGCGTGAAGCTCCAGCTCTGCGGAATTGTCGCCGGAGCGGATGGCATCGGCGATATCGCGATGGTCCTTCAGAAGCTTGGTGATCGTCTCGTCCGATGCCGAATGGGTAAAGAGCGCGACGGCTTCCTTCTCCAGAAAAAGACGAAGCTGGAAGGCTTCGCGGATCAGGTCCAGATCGATATGGGCGATCTGCAATCCGCGCTGCGGAACCGTCTTGATCAGCCCTTCGGCCTCCAGGCGCGGGATCAATTCGCGGATCGCGCCAAGCGTCAGTCCCGTCAGCTCGACGAGCCGCCGCTGCGAGATGAATTGCCCTGGCCGAACGTCGCGCGCCAAAAGATGGCGCGTGAAGCTCTCATAGGCCTTCTCTCTCAACGTCGGCTGTTCGCCTGGTCCGTCCATCGGCAGCTCCAGACTGATCGGTTAGGCTGCCCTGGCGCGAAACAAGGCGCCGAAGGCAGCAAAGAGCGTATCAGAATCTTGACTGTTCAATGCCACGAGTGGCGGGCGCACGGCAAGCCAGCTATCGTCCTCTGTCAACCGGGCGAGAATGGCCTTGATCGAAGGAATGATCGGATAGTTCAGCAGCTGTTCGACGAAACGCTCGACATTGGCGTCGTCGATGCCCTTTTCCGCCATGGCCTGGACTTCGCGGGGAAGGAGGTTCGCCATGCCGGAGATCGCACCCTGTCCGCCGAGGCGAACGCCACGGGCCAGATGCCGCTCGTCCCCGATCAGAATGATGAGATCGCCATGGGTCCTCAGCAGCTCCTCGGTATAGGGCCAATCGCCGGAAGAATCCTTGACGCCGACGACGACATCCGGAAATGCCGTGCGCAGGCGACCAACGAGGGAAATGGAGAGCGGCACCATCGTTACCGACGGAATATTGTAGACGATCACGTCGCGGGCATGTGTGCCCAGCATGGTGAAAACGGCCGCGAACCATTTGAAGAGGCCGTCGTCGCTGACGTTCTTGAAATAGGACGGCGGAGCCAGAAGGATGTTGCGGACACCTTGCGCCAGCGCCTGTCCAGCCTGGGCCGCGGCATCTTCGGCGGCATCGACGAGCACGCCCATGACGATCTGTTCAGGCGCGATACCGGCGGCAATCATGGCAGCCAGAACCTGCTGGCGCTCCTGCATGCCGATCGAGGCGCCTTCGCCTGTCGTGCCGAAGAGCGTGATGCTTCTGCAGCCGTTGGAAAGGCAATGTTTCGCCTGCTCGATCACGCCTGGGATCGCGATCTCGCCATCCGCATCGAAGGGTGTTGCCAGGGCGGCCGACAGGCCAAAATTCTCACTCATCCGATCCTCCCGATCTTGTGGGATCAGTGCATATCACACTGACATGTTAGTTGTAAAGTCAAGTTGGTTTCAGTGACGCATATGTGATTTACTGATGTGGGGAAGAGGATCGCGAAGGAACTCCCGCCGCGACGAATATCGGATGTGCAGCGTGCTTTTGCCGTCGAATTCCGCGGAGCGGACCATGTTGAGCTTGACCGTGTGGAGCAAGCACGATCAGCGATGTCGCAATGGTATCGCCTGTCAGCCTGGCGGGGTGCTAATTCCCGACAGGCACGTAGTCGAGTCCGCCATCGATCTTTGACGGCCGGCCATCGAGAAAGAGTTCGCCGATACGAGGTGCGGAGCGGGCGATGACCTTGCCGCGCTTGACGACGGCAAGACGATTGGGTTTCAGGCGGAGCGCTTCCAGCGTGTCGACGGCTTGCAGCACGACAAGATCGGCATTGCAACCCTTCTCCAAGCCGTAGCCCTCGAGCCCGAGCGTCTTGGCGGAGTTGACGGTGAGTGCGTCGAAGATCTTCTTCTTGTCTTCGACACCCGCCATCTGCGCCACATGGATCGCCATGTGGCCGACCTCCAGCATGTCGCCGGAGCCCATCGAGTACCAGGGGTCCATCACGCAATCATGGCCGAAGGAGACGTTGAGCCCGGCGTCCATCAACTCGCGCACGCGCGTCATGCCGCGCCGCTTGGGATAGGTATCATGCCGGCCCTGCAGCATGATGTTGATCAGCGGGTTGGGGATGACGTTGATCTTCGCTTCCGCCATCAGCGGGATGAGCTTGGAGACGTAGTAATTATCCATCGAATGCATCGAGGTCAGATGCGAGCCGGCGACACGACCCTGTAGCCCGAAGCGGACCGTTTCGGCCGCCAGCGTTTCGATATGGCGCGACAGCGGATCGTCAGTCTCGTCGCAATGCATGTCGACGGGGAGGCCGCGATCGGCCGCAATCCGGCAAAGCGCTTCGACCGAGGCTCTGCCTTCTTCCATCGTGCGTTCGAAATGCGGGATGCCGCCGACGATGTCGACGCCCATGTCGAGCGCACGCTCAAGCGAGGCTACGCCATCCCTGGCGCGATAATAGCCATCCTGCGGGAAGGCGACGAGCTGCAGGTCGATATAGGGCTTGACCCTTTCCTTCACCTCCAGAAGCGCCTCGGCGGTCACGAGTTTCGGATCGGAGGTGTCGACATGACTGCGGATGAAGAGCAGCCCTTGCGTCACGGCGAGATCGCAATAGCGCAATGCGCGATCGACAAGTTCTTCCTTGGTCACGATCGGGCGCAGTTCGCCCCAGAGAGCGATACCTTCGAGCAGCGTGCCTGACACGTTCATCCGCGGGAGGCCGAGCGAAAGCGTGGCATCCATATGGAAATGCGGATCGACGAAGGGCGGGCTGACCAGCCGGTCGGTCGCGTCGATCACTTCCTTTGCCTCTGCCGCGATTGCGGCTTCGATTGCTGCGATCTTGCCATCCTTGACCGCGATATCGATGCCCTTGCGGCCATCGGGCAGATTGGCATTGCGAATGATCAGATCGAACATGAAAGGCTCCTCGGATTATCTTTCGCCGCGGCGATAGGGTTGCATCAGCGCCTGCGGCACGCGGGCACGCCTGCTCATGACGGCAAGGGCGACGATGGACAGGATATACGGCGTCATCAGAAAAATCTGGTAAGGCACCCCCTGCACCGCGGTTTGCAGCCGTAGCTGGAACGCGTCGAAGAAGGCAAAGAGCAGGGCGCCGAACAATGCCCGTCCTGGCCGCCAGGACGAAAAGACGACCAGCGCGATGCAGATCCAGCCGCGGCCCTGCACCATGGTCGGAAAGAAGCTGTTGAAGGCCGAAAGCGTCAGGAAGGCGCCGCCCATGCCCATCAGGGCGCTACCGGCGATGATGGCGCCATAGCGGATCCTCATGGGGTTGAGGCCCTGTGCCTCGGCCGCATGCGGGTTTTCACCCGTCATGCGGATCGCAAGCCCTACCGGCGTGCGGAAGATGAGATAGGCCATGACCAGCGCCACCAGGATCGCAAGGTAAGTCGGGGCGGTCTGCGTGAAGAGAGCGGGGCCGATGAAGGGAAGGGTCGACAGCCCGGGAATGGCGATTGGCTGGAAGGGCGTGATGGTCGGCGGTGTTCCGGCAACCGGCACGATCAGCCGGAAGACGTAGTAACTGAAGCTGGATGCGAAAAGCGTGACGCCGAGGCCTGAAACATGCTGCGACAGGCCGAGTGTTACGGTAAGTGCCGAATGCAGCAGCCCGAAAACTCCGCCGGCGATTGCCGCGATCAGAAGGCCGGTCCATAAATCCGCGCCATGATAGACGGAGAGCCAGCCGATCATTGCACCGAAGGTCATGATGCCCTCGATGCCGAGATTGAGAACGCCGGCCCGCTCGCAAAGCAGCGCGCCGAGCGTGCCGAAGATCAGCGGCGTTGCAATCCGCAGCACGGCAGCCCAAAGCCCGGCCGATGCAATGATGTCGACCAGCGTGCTCATCGGCGGATCCTGTATTGCGTGAAGAACAAGGCGATCAGCATGGTCAGCAGCGATAAGGCGACCGTGACGTCGGCAATATACGTGGGAATGCCGAGGCTGCGGCTCATGCCGTCAGCGCCGACGAACATCGTCGCGGTAAAGATCGCCGCAAGAACGACGCCAAGCGGGTTGAGGTTCGCAAGCATCGCAACAACGATGCCGGCATAGCCGAAGCCGGGGGACAGATCGGTCGTGACATAACCTTTGACGCCCATGACTTCGATGGCACCGGCAAGGCCGGCAAGCCCGCCCGAAAGACAGGCGACCTTGACGAGGGTCGAGCCGAGGCGAACGCCGGCAAAAACGGCGCCTGACGGGTTGAGGCCTGCCGCCCGCGACTGCATGCCGAAGACGGTGCGCGACTGGATGAAATAGACGATCGCCGCGATAACGATCGCGATTGCAAAACCGATGTGAAGGCGCGAGCGGGCGATCAGCTTTGGCAGCATGGCGTGATCGACAAGGGCCTGAGATTGCGGCCAGCCGAATGCCGTCGGGTCTTTCAGCACGCCGTCGATCAGCATGGAGACGAAGAGAACGGCGATGAAATTCAGGATGAGGCTGGTGACGACCTCATCGACAGAAAAGCGCAGCCGCAGCCATAGCGGCACGAGGATCAATATCATCCCGGCCATGGCGCCGATCATCATCAATAACGGAATGAGGATGGGGCCGGGCAAGCCAGCGAGCATTTTCGACCCGAAGGCTGCAACAGCGATGGCACCGAAATAGAATTGACCCTCGGCACCGATGTTCCAGAGGCGGGCGCGGAACGCCACTGCGGCGGCAAGCCCCGTTAGAATCAACGGTGTCGCGCGGGTCAGCGTCTCCGTTGCTGAAAGCCGAGAGCCGAAAGCGCCCAAAAGGATCCTGCGATAGGCTTCGAGGATCGGAGCACCGGCAATCGCTATCAGGATGCCGGCCAAGGCGAGCGCTGCGACGATCGCGAGCAGAGGGGCAAGGATCATCATGTAGATTGGGCGGTGTTCGCGCCGTTCAAACCGCATTGTCGGCTCCGCTCTTCTCTTTCCATTCTCCGGCCATCATCAGGCCCAAGAGGCGCGCATCCGCTTCATCTGCATCGACTGGTGCAGAGAGACGGCCGCCGACGATCGCCTGAATGCGATCGGCCAAGGCAATGACTTCATCCAGGTCTTCCGAAATCAGCAGAACGGCGGTGCCCTGGCGACGGGCTTCCAGAATGCGCTCATGAACGGCGGCGACTGCGCCTTCGTCCAGTCCTCGCGCCGGCTGGGCGGCAATAAGGATACGCGGTCGTTCGTAAAGGTTGCGGCCAAGGATCAGCTTCTGCATGTTGCCGCCTGACAGTAGCCGGATGCGGCTCGCTGCGTTGCCGCCGCGCACATCGAATGTCTCGATGATCCTTTGTGCAAAGGCCATGCCGGCGCTGCGATCGACCAGGCCGTGCTTCGAATAGGCAGGCAGGCGCTCCAGCACGGCATTTTCCCAGATCGCCATTTCGCCGATTGCGCCATCGCGGTTTCGGTCTTCGGGAATGCGCCCGATGCCTGCACTGATGATTTCAGTTACGTCGAGATCGCCGACAGGCTCCCCAAACAATAGAAGCTCGCCGGATAAACGGGCGAGCGTGCCCGACAGGATCTGGCCTAAAGTCGCCTGTCCATTGCCAGATACACCGATGATGCCGAGAATCTCACCGGCGCGCAGATGAAAGCTAACGCGTTTCAATCGTTCGACACCGCCAACCCTTGCGGTGATATTACGAGCTTCCAGCGCAACTTCACCCGGTGTCGACGCTTCGCGGGTCGGGCGCGTCACGCGATGCCCGACCATAAGCTCGGCAAGCTCGGATTTGCTGGTCTCGACCGCTCGGCGCTCGGCGGCGACCTTGCCACCGCGCAGGACGACGATGCGATCGGCCGTGGCCATGACCTCATCGAGCTTGTGGGAGATGAAGATCAGGGAGAGGCCTTGCGCGGCCATCTGCTTCAACGTCGAGAACAGCTTCTCTGCTTCGATCTGTGTCAGAACCGCGGTCGGCTCGTCGAGGATCAGGATGCGGGCATCGTTGTAGAGCGCTTTCAGGATTTCTACCCGCTGCTGTTCGCCGACCGAGAGATCGCCGAGGCGCGCATCGGGATCGACCTTCAGGCCGAAACGCTCGGAGATCGCCAGTAATTTCTTGCGGGCTGTCGTTGTTTGAGAGTTGAGCGACCAGAGTTTTTCCGTGCCGGTCATGACGTTTTCCAGCACGGTCAGATTGGGCGCGAGCGAGAAGTGCTGATGGACCATGCCGATGCCAGCCCGGATCGCGGCGCGTGGCTTGCCCGGCGGCAACTCCGTGTCATCCACGAGGATGCGTCCGGTATCGGGTACATAGTGGCCAAAAAGGATGCTCATCAGTGTTGTCTTGCCGGCACCGTTTTCGCCGAGCAGAGCGATGATCTCGCCTTTCGCCAAGGTGAGGGAAATATTGTCGTTGGCAAGGGTGCTGCCGAAGCGCTTGCTGACGCCTTCGATGGTGAGAACGGGTGCGGTCATGTCGGGAAACCTGCGATCGGAAAGCGGTGCTGCCAACGTTGTTCTGCTTCCAGTTCGGCGGCAAGGCGAAGCAGCAAGGCTTCTTCGCCCATCGGCGCCATTATCTGGATCGGCAAGGGCATTCCGTCGGCATCTTCGCCGAAGGGCAGGGTCAGTGCCGGAAAGCCGGAAATATTGGCGAGAGACGCAAAGGGGGCAAAAGCCGTCATGCGTTCGAGGTGCAATTCGGTGTCGGAATGATCGGTCGGAAAGGATCCGATGGGTGGGGGCGCCGTCGCCAGCATCGGCATGATGATAACGTCCACCGCGTCGAAAATATCCCAGAGAATGCGGCTCGCCTGAACGGCTCCATTGAGCGAGCCCCAGAGCTTCGTCGCCGTCAACGCGCGTCCGCGCGTAATGAACGCCTGTGTCATTGGCTCGGCAGCAAGCATATCCAGCCCGAGATCGTCGACCAAGCCGGCGATATTGACGGAAATGATATCTCCAAAGGCACGGGCACTGGCCTGAACCGCGTTTTCCGTTTGCTTCCAGGCGAGGGGAACGAGATCGTTCCCGCGCTTTTCGAGAAAGCCGGCAGCGGCTTCGATGGCCTTAGCCCGATCGGCTGCAATCGGGTAATTCGTTCCGGCATCTGAAAGGACCCCGACCCGAAGCCGGCCCAATTCGAGAGCCGGCGCGGCGATTTCGGCAAACGGTCCTCTTGTCCTGCCCCGCACCGCATCGAATATCCGCGTGGCATCGCGCACGGAACGCGTGACCGCCAATTCGCTGGCGATGCCGCCAAGATGATTTCCGAAGGAGGGGCCGGCTGGCACCGCACCGCGCGTCGGCTTCAGTCCGACGAGGCCGCAACAGGCAGCCGGCACGCGGATGGAGCCGCCTGCGTCCGTCGCATGGGCGATCGCCACGATGCCAGCGGCGACTGCAGCCGCCGCACCGCCTGAGGAACCACCGGCCGTCCTGCTTGGATCCAGCGGGTTTCGACAGATGGGTCCGATTACAGGCTCGGAGGTAAGCGAGAAGCCGAATTCAGGGCTGGTGCTCAATCCGAATACGCAGAGCCCGGCATTGCGGAAACGGGCCGCCAGATCGCTGTCTGCGCCTTTGCCTGCGCGGCTGAAGAGGCGCGACCCGGCCGTGACAGGCAGTCCCGCAAAGGGGCCGCCAAGATCCTTCGCTACAGTCGGTACACCCGCAAACGGCCGCAGTGCAAAGCGCTCAGGATCTTTCGATGCCTCCTGATCCAGGGCGTGCGCGGTTGCCAGCCCCAGTTCAGGGTCAAGATAGGTGATGGCGCCAAGCTCTTCATGCTTGGCGCAGGCGGCAAGCGTTGCCTGCATGACATCGATGCAGGCAAGCTTTCCCGACTTGATGGCGCCGGCCAGTTCCGTGGCGTCGGCGAAGGAGGCGCTGCTCATGATCGAGACAAGCGCTTACTTCGGCTGGTCCATGACCTTCGGCACTTCGAAGGCGCCCGACTTGATGTCGGCGCGAACCTTCTCCATCGCCGCTTCTGCTTCCGCTGGCGCCACGCCCTTGACGTAGACGATGTCGCTGCCGCCTTCCTTCATCAGCCCGTAGGCCGTGTAATTGCGGCCGACCGGCTTGCCGGCGGCAACATCGGCGATCGCAGCATTGAGAATGGGACGGAAGTACCACATGGCATTGGCAAAGACGGTATCGGGGTAGCGTGGCGTGTAATCGATCAGCGATCCCACGGATTTGATGTGGCGTTCCTTGGCGGCATCGGCCGTGCCGATGCGTTCTCCGAAGAGAACGTCGGCTCCGGCATCGATCTGGGCAAGACCGGCTTCGCGAGCCTTCGGCGGATCGAAGAACGTGCCGATAAAGGAGACGAGGTGCTTGCAGTCGGGATTGACTGCCTTGACGCCGGCAGCGAAGGCATTGATCAGCATGTTGACTTCGGGGATCGGGATGGCACCGACGGAACCGACGACGTTTGACTTGGTCATCTTGCCGGCCAGCATGCCAGCGAGATAGGCTCCATCATAATTCCAGGTGCCAAAGACTCCGAAATTGCTCCCCGTCGCCTCGCCGCTGGAGCCCAGCACGAAAGCCGTCTCCGGGTAATCGGCCGCAACCTGACGCGCTTCCTTCTCTACGGCATAGGCCTCGCCGATAATCAGCTTGTTGCCCTGTTCGGCATATTCGCGCATGGCACGCGGATAGTCGGTGCCTGAAACGCCCTCCGAAAAGACGTATTCGATGACACCTTCCTTCGCCGCATCCTGGAGTGCCTTGTGAAGACAGGAATTCCAGGCGTTTTCGACCGGCGAGGCGTGTATGCCCGCGACCTTGAGCGGCGCGGCGGCGCGAGCGGCTGGCGCCAGCGCGCTGACGCCAAGGGCTATGCCGGACGCTATGACTGCACGGCGTGATAGTATGATTTCATTGGTCATTTTTCAGTTCCCCTGCTTTTTGATCATTTGGTAAAAATCATAGAAGGGGGCTAAAAAAGTGTCAAGCAATAGGCGTGCCCAAATAATATGCGAAAACATTCCATGGCAGTGTGCAGCATGCATCAATGAGCAGTCCAGGCGGCCCGTTATGCTATGACTCATGGGCTGTAATCGGTTGCGACTTGACCGGCAAACGCATCAGCCTGCGATGCGTTCGATCATATGCGCGATGGCTGCGCGATAGCGATCTGCATCGCCGCCTGCATCGACGGCAAGGGCAGCACGATCGAATGCGGCAGACAGGATATCGGCAAGCGCAGCGACGGGGATATCTGACCCTTGACCGCGACTGAGCGCTGCTTCCAAGCCGTGCTTCAGCGTGAGCGTGGTGGTTTCCTCGTCCAGCTGCTTCATGTCGACAAAGCCAAGGACGGTTGGTCCTTCAATCAGCAGAAGTCGCGTACGGCCAAAGGTTCGCATTGCATCGAGATAGGCATTGCTGCCGGCGATCAGGGCTGCGCGTGGCGCAAGATGATCAGGGGTTGCCTTCTCTATGGCGCGTGTCACCGCCAGCGCTTCCTCCGTGACGACTGCGCGAAACAGCGCGCGCTTGTCCTCGAAATGATGATAGAGCGCGCCGCGGGTAATGCCGGCGGCAGCGACGATCTCCGGCGTCGAGGTCTCGGCATAGCCCTTTTCCACGAACAAAGCGCGTGCAGCCGCGATGAGTGCGGCCTTGGTCTTTTCGGTTCTTTCACGATTGGAGCGTGGATCTTGCATGCATGCAGCCTGTATGTTATTTGAAAAGAATACAGGCAGATTGTATGTCTTTTCGGGGAGGAAGTGAAGCATGAAGGTAACGAGCTATTATCCTGTCATCATGACTGAGCAGGTGGCGGAAACTGCAGCCTTCTACATCGAGCATTTCGGGTTTCAGGAAAACTTCGCAAGCGATTGGTACGTCCATCTGCAATCGGCTGAAGACAGCGGTATCAATCTCGCCATTCTGGATGGCCGGCATGAGACGATCCCGACAAAAGGGCGAGGCCAGGTGGCCGGACTATTGCTCAATTTCGAAGTGGAAGACGTCGACGCGGTCCATGACCGCCTGCAGGCGGCCGGCCTGCCGATCCTGCTCGCCATCCGTGACGAGGATTTCGGTCAACGTCATTTCATAACATCCGATCCGAACGGCGTCTTGATCGACATCATCAAGCCGATACCGCCAAGCGCGGAATTCGCATCTCTCTATGCCGAGGATGCGTTGCCGCAGGATCGCTAAGGTGCTGGGCGCAATCGATAAAATAGAGCGCTGCAACTCTATCTTTGATTAACTAGGTCGCTTCACCCAATATTTCGGTTTTCATGCGACAAAGCCGGCCAGAGGTAAGGTGACCCATGCAAGAGCTCCCGGTTTCGTCAAAAATCATCAAATCAGTCTATTTCCGCCCGGATGACGGGCGGCTTTATATCCGCTTCAAAAACGGCGAGGAACGTCAATTTACCGGCGTTCCGCAGAAAGCGGCGATCGCCATGGTGAAGGCGCCGTCGCCCGGCCAGCACTATATCGAGCATATCCGCACCCAGTTCGAACGCGTCGCTTGAAGCGCGAGCCGCCGGCTGACTAGCGTTTTCGCTATGAAAGGGCTGGTTCGTTGTTTCCGTCACGAGTTCCATGGGCGGAATAAGCTTTGTTTCTCGGCGCATTGATAAACGCTGAGTTGCGCTATCTATATCAATCATAATCATCTTTCAGGGAGGAAGAGGCGTGATTGATGAGAAGCAGCTTATTTCCAAGATCACCTGGAGGCTTATGCCCTTTCTGGGCATCCTCTATCTGATCGCCTATATCGATCGCCAGAACGTCAGTTACGCCAAGCTTGAGATGGTCGATGCGCTTGGCATGAGCGAATATGCCTATGGCCTTGGCGCGTCGCTGTTCTTCATCGGCTATTTCATCTTCGAGGTGCCGAGCAACCTGCTTCTCGACAGGTTCGGAGCCAGCAGGTGGTTCGCGCGCATCCTGATCTCCTGGGGAGCGGTCACGGTCGCGCTGGCCTATACGCAGAATGCGACCATGTTCTATATTCTTCGCTTCCTGCTCGGCGCCTGCGAGGCCGGCTTCTTTCCGGGCGTGCTCTATCTGCTAACCCTTTGGTATCCCTCGGCCTATCGCGGCACGATGGTCGGGCTTTTCATGATCTTCAGCGCCTTTGCCAATGCGATCGGCGCGCCGCTTGGTGGTGTGCTGCTGGACCTGAATGGCCTTTATGGTATTGCCGGCTGGCAATGGGTCTTCCTGGTGACCGGTATCCCAGCCATTATTGCCGGCTTCATCACCCTGTTTTATCTGCCGGATCTGCCGTCCAAGGCGCTGTTCCTAGACGATACGGAAAAGAACTGGCTGAAGGATCGGATCGCGGCGGAAAATTCCGGCATGGAGCAGAACGCCGCCGACGGCTTCAAGGCGCTGATCAATCCGCGCGTATTGCTGATGTCGCTTTGCTATATCGGTTTCCCGTTGGCCGCCTATGGCCTCAGCTACTGGCTGCCGACCATCGTCAAGAATTTCGGTGTCAGCAACACGACGAACGGATTCCTGAACATCATCCCCTGGCTTCTCGTCGCCATCGCGCTTTATGCCGTGCCGCGGGCAGCGGACAAGGCGGAGTCCAAGACGCCCTATATCGTCATTCCCGCGCTCGTCGGCGCCGTGAGCCTGGTCTTATCCGCCGTTATTCCAGACCATACGCTGCAGTTTGCTTTCCTCTCCATTGCCGCCGCCGGCATCTTCGCAGGCCAGCCGGTATTCTGGAGCCTTCCCTCGCGCTTCCTGCAGGGAGCGGGGGCTGCCGCAGGCCTTGCCGCGATCAACTCCGTCGGCAATCTCGGCGGCTTCATCGCCCAGAACGTCGTCCCTTGGATCAAGGATTCCACAGGAAGCACGATCGCACCGATGTTCTTCCTGGCTGCCTGCCTTCTGATTGCGGTGCTGTTGGTCCTTGTGATCGGACGCATGATACCGCGTGCGCCGCGGCCGGAAGATCTTGGCAATCCGAACGCAGCCCGCGTGAAGTGATTGCGCTCAGGTTTGCAAAGGCAGCTTCCAAATGAGAAGGGCGGCCTGATGGCCGCCCCAGTTTTTCAGGTGACGCTGATAGCAAGCTCACGCAAAGGCGTAGGAGCCGTCCGGGCGCTTGGGCACGCGCCGTTGCCAATGGATGTAGCCATCCTCTTCCATTGCCTTTTCATCCATCTCGACACCCCAGCCCGGCCGGTCGGGACGAAGCTCGAGATAGCCGTCCTTCGGCAGATAGGGATCGACGACATAGCGGGTTTCGCCCTGTCGCTGCTCGACCTCGTTGCCGCCATAGACGTAGGCCTGACCCTTCGGCAGACGATATTCGAGGATCTTGAAGTTCTGCGCGGCGGCCGAGAAATGCACGTTGACGGCGGTCGCGAGCGGTCCCATCGGGTTGTGCGGAGCAACGCCGACGAAATGCGCCTCGGCGATCGTCGCGATGCGCCGCATCTCGCTGATGCCGCCGACGACGCAGATATCCGGCTGGATGAGGTCGGCGCCCTTGACCTGCAGCAGACGCAGGAACTCGTTGCGATTATAGAGGGATTCGCCCGTCGCGAGCACGCAATTGAGGCCCTGCTTCAATTCACCCCACATCTCGATGTTTTCGGGGCGCAACGGCTCTTCGTAAAAGAGCGGGTCATAAGGTGCGAGCGCATTGCCGAGCTGGCGGGCTGCAACCGGCTCGAAGATCTTCGCATGGGCGTCAAAGGCGATCTCATAGTCGTCGCGCACGGTTTCGCGCAGCGAGCGGAAATAGTCGGCCGATGCCTTGACGACATTACCCCAGCGATGGGCGTGCATGTCGATGCGCCAGGGGCTGAGCTTGAAGGCGGTAAAGCCCCATTCGGCGTTCAGACGGTCGAGCTCATCGCGTGCAGCCGGCGCATCCGGTGCGGTATAGACACCGGCATAGACCTTGACGCGATCACGCACTGCGCCGCCAAGCAGCTTATAGACTGGGACATTGAGGGCTTTGGCCGAGAGGTCCCAAAGGCAATGGTCGAGCGCGGAAATCGCCGAAAGGCCAAGCGCGCCTGGCGGGAAGCGGCTTTGCTGGATCAGCAGGTTGACAAGATAGTCGATGCGGCTTGGATCCTGGCCGGCGAGAAAGCCATAGAGATAGTCGAGGATCGGCGGCAATGCCAAATCGGGGCCGTGATTGTAGCACTCGCCCCAGCCGGTCAGTCCGTCATCCGTATCCAGTGCCACGATGACGCGCGGGCGATCCTTGTCGCGGGTCACGAATACCCGCATGCGGTCGATCTTCATCTTCTCTTCCTTCTATCGATTGACATGAATGCGGCATGGGAGCTGCCGCAGGTGGGGAGATCGTTGCCGCGTCGCGGCGAAGCCTGGTCCGTAGCAAATGGGCATTACGGCATTGTCGAACGAAGCCATCACGCCGCGCTCCCGTTCTTCACGGTTTCGGGCTCGACATAGCGGAAGCGCCGCGAGCGATCCCTGTCGCGAGGGTCGGGGCGCGGGATCGCCGAAATCAGCGCTTGCGTATAGGCATGTTCGGGTGAGTTGCAGACCTTGTCGGCATCGCCGACCTCGACCAGGCGCCCCTTGTACATGACACCGACGCGGTCGCACATGTAGCGGATGACGCCGATATCATGGCTGATGAAGATATAGGCGAGGCCAAGTTCGTCCTGCAGGCGCATCAACAGATCGAGCACCTGGGAGCGCACGGAAACATCGAGAGCCGATGTTGCCTCGTCGGCGACGATCACGCGCGGATTAAGGGTTATGGCGCGGGCGATGCCGATGCGCTGGCGCTGACCGCCGGAAAAGGCATGGGGATAGCGTTCGCGCGCCCTTGGGTCTAGCCCGACCTGTTCCATCAGATGACAAACGCGCTCGTCGAGCGCCCGGCCTTTGGCGATGCCGTTGACGAGCAATGGCTCGCCGATAATCTGCGAGACGGTCATGCGCGGGTTAAGCGAACCGAACGGGTCCTGGAACACCATGCGCAATTCGCGGCGCGCTGTCGCAAGGGCCGTCCCCTTGGCGCTTGCCAAGTCGGTGACGTCGCCATCGGCGCGGCGATAGAGAATTTCGCCTGCACTCGGATCAATAAGGCGCATGATCGAGCGACCCATCGTGGTCTTGCCTGACCCGCTCTCGCCGACAATGCCGAGCGTTTCGCGCGGCAAAAGCGAGATCGAGACATCATCGAGGGCACGGACCTCGCCGAAGGCCATCGACACATTGCGCAATTCGAGGATCGGGGCTGCCGCTCTGTCGAGCGGCGGTCGCGCCAGACGGATTTCCGCCTTCCTTTCGAGCTTCAGCACCGAGCCGATCAGCATGCGGGTATAATCATCCTTCGGCGCATGGAAGATCTGCTCGACCGGACCGTATTCCCTAACGACGCCATTGTGCATGACGAGCACTTCGTCAGCGATCTGCGCGACCACGCCCATGTCGTGGGTGATGAACAGCACCGCCATGCCGTTGGCCTTCTGCAGCCGGGCAATGAGGTCGAGGATTTCGGCCTGTGTGGTCACGTCGAGTGCGGTTGTCGGCTCGTCGGCGATCAGAAGCTGCGGCTTGCAGGCGAGCGCCATGGCAATCATGGCGCGCTGACGCATGCCGCCCGAATATTGAAAAGCGTAACGGTCGATCGCCTTTTCTGGCGAGGGGATTTCCACCTGTTTCAAAATTGAGATCGCCTCGGCGCGTGCCTCGGCCTTGCTCATCTTCGTGTGGAGGCGCAGCGCCTCCATGATCTGGTCACCGACTGTATGGACCGGCGAGAGAGACGCCATCGGCTCCTGAAAGATCATGGCGATGTCACGCCCGCGGATCGACCTGATCTGCCGCCCGCGCGGATTGAGCTTGACGAGATCAACCGAGCTGCCGCTGGCTCCATTCAGGACAATGGAGCCGCCGGTGATGCGGCCGGGGGCATCGACGATCTGCAGGATCGAGCGTGCGGTGACCGACTTGCCCGAGCCGCTCTCGCCGACGACGCAGAGCGTCTTTCCGGGCTCGATGGCGAAGGAGAGATTGTCGACCGCGCGAAACGTGCCGGTTCTTAAAGGAAAGTCGACGGTCAGGTTTTTGACCTGCAGCAATGGGCGGGCGGTGTTCATGGAAACGATATCGGTCATGCCCGCCTCATTTGTTGTAGGGATCGGCCGCATCGCGCAGGCCATCGCCGAGAAGGTTGAGCGCCATGACGGCAATGACGACGGCGACACCCGGCAGGAACAGCCACGGCGCGGTTGCGATCGAGCGGATGTTCTGAGCCTCGCGCAGCAGCACGCCCCAGGAAACGGTCGGCGGCTGCAGGCCGAGCCCCAGGAAGGAGAGGGATGTCTCCGCCAGGATCATCGCCGGTACCGCAAGCGTGATGGAAGCGATGATGTGGCTCGCAAAACTCGGCAGCATATGGCGGAAGATGATGCGCCCTTCGCTGGCGCCGTCGAGTCTGGCCGCGGCGACGAACTCTTCCGTTCGCAGCGACAGGAAGCGGCCGCGCACGACGCGGGCAAGCTGCGCCCAGCCGGTCAGAGACAGGATGATCGTGATCATCATATATTGCAGTGCCGCCGGCCAGCCTTGCGGCAGTGCTGCCGCCATGGCGAGCCAGATCGGAATGGTTGGCAGCGACAGCACGAAATCGATCAAGCGTTGGATGAAGAAATCGAGCTTTCCGCCGTAATAGCCTGAAATTCCTCCTAGAACGATGCCGAGCAGGAGCGAGAAGAACACGCCGACGAGGCCGATCGATAGCGAAATCTGCGCGCCTTGGACGGTACGGCTGAAGACGTCGCGGCCGAGCCGATCTGCACCGAACAACAAAAGCGGTGTCGTCTTGTCCGTGGTGGCCAGCAGGTGAATGTTGCTCGTGAAGAGGCCGAGCACGGAATATTCGTAACCGCGACCGAACAAGCTGATGGAGACACGCTTCGTCGTGTCCTCCTTGAAGATCGCCGCAAGCGTTTCGGGATCGCGAGTTAGCTTCAGCGGGTAATAGTGTAGCCCAACGGAGAAGCCGTTCTCCGTATCGATGAAATGCACCCTTTGCGGCGGGTGGAAGGTCGCACGCGCATTTTGCTGATTGGGATCGTTGATGGCAAAGAATCCTGGCACGATCGCCACGATGTACATCAGCACGGTAACGACGAGGGCGACCATCGCGAGCTTATGGCGACGGAATGCCCACCAGATCAGCTGCCATTGCGAGGCGACTGCGTTGCGGTCAGGGCGCAGGTTTGTGACGGCGATATCGGCCATGGGCTGCTCCTATTCCAACCGGATGCGGGGATCGACGAGGGCAAGCAGAATGTCACTGATGAGTGACCCGATCAGCGTCAGCGCGCAGATCAAAAGCACGAAGGCACCGGCGAGATACATGTCCTGCGCCATCAAGGCCTGGAGAAGCAGTGGCGCCGCCGTCGGCAGGTTGAGAACGATCGCAACGACCACGGATCCGGAAATGAGATTGGGCAGCAGCCATGCGATCGTCGAGATGAACGGATTGAGCGCGATGCGCAGCGGATATTTGACCAGCAGCCGAAACTCGGAGAGGCCTTTAGCGCGGGCCGTCGTCACATAGGGTTTCGGCAGCTCGTCGAGCATGTTGGCGCGCATGACGCGGATGAGGCTTGCGGTCGACGAAACGGCAAGTATGACGACCGGTAGCCACAGATGCGAGAGGAGATCCAGCATCTTGGCGATACTCCAGGGTGCCGTCTCGAATTCGGAGGAGAAGAGACCGCCGACATCCTGGCCGAACTCGACCGCTGCGACATACATCAGCACCAGCGCCAGCAGGAAGGAGGGAATGGCAAGGCCTAAAAAGGTGAAGGCGGTAAAGAAATAATCGCCGATCGAATATTTCTTGACGGCGGAATAGACGCCGATCGGCAGCGCGATCGCCCAAGTGGCGATCAGTGCCGCAAGCGCCAGAATGAGTGTCAGCGCCATGCGCTCCCAGATGAGGCCGGAGACAGGCTGCTGCCATTCGAACGAGATACCGAAATCGCCGCGCGAAAGAATGCCCCACATCCATTTCAGATATTGGATGAGCATCGGTTGATCGAGGCCGAAGCGTTCGCGCAATTGCGCGGCCGTGTTCTGATCGACCACTTCATTCGAGGAGGCGAGCGTGGCGATATAGGTCGTTACATAGTCGCCTGGAGGGAGCTGGATCAGCACGAAGGCTAGGAAGCTGATGGCGAAAAGGGATGGGATCATCCATAAAAGGCGTTTTCCGATGAAGACCAGCATGGCTGTTTCTCGCAGTGAGTGCTGCCACGGGCAGCTCCGCATCATGGAAAGCGCCGCCCACGGAAGGCGGCGCTTTATCGGCGTAATCAACTGGTGAAGAAGAATTGCTGCGGCATGGCCGGTCCCGGATTGGGCCAGGACCAGCTATCTGGCTGCTTTTCCGGAACATTGCGCAGGTTGTTGCGGATGATGCCGAAGCCGCCGACTGCAAGGCAAAGCCCAACGGTTTCAAACTCTTCGGCTGCGATGTCAAAAATCTGCTTCATGACGGCGCCACGCTTGTCGAGATCGGCTGTCGAGCGGGCCTCGTCGAAGAGTTTCATGCGCTTCTTCTGGCTTTCCGGCGGCTCCTCGCCCTGCTTGCCATTCGATGTGTACCAGACCGACCATGGAATGGCGTAGCGCGACCCCTGCGGATGGAAGGCGAAGAAGTCACGCGGATCGAGCATCGGGTCGAGACCGCCGGGGCCTGGCCAGACCTGGGCATCATGGGCGTTGTCGTCGCCACGGGTGTAGTAGAGCGCGCGCTCGATTGTGTTGACCTTCATGTCGACGCCGATCTGAGCCCAATGCGCCTTCACCAGTTCGAGAGCATCGACCAGATCGGGATAGAGGGTCGGTATGACGTCTACGGCGAAAAAGACTTTCTGGCCATCCGGCCTCAGGCGGAAGCCGTTTGCATCCTTCTTGCCGTAGCCGGCCTGATCGAGCATGGCGCCAGCCTTGTCGGGATCGTAGTTGGTGAATTGGCGGGCATATTTTTCATTGTACCAGGGATGCTCCGGTCGCGGTCCGGCCTGATATCCCTCGCTCTGGCCGAAATAGACGATGTCGATTATTTCCTGCCGATTGATCCCGAGCGAGAGCGCCTGCCGGACCGACTTGTCGGCAAACATCTTGCGCATGGCCGGATCTTTATGGGTGATATTGAAGTAGATCTGGCATTGCTGAGATGTGGAAGGGATAAGGGTTAGAAGGCGATAGTCACCTTTCTTCATGTTCTGCGAGAGCGTCGGCTTGTTGGCGAGCACGCTGATATGGCGCTCCTGAATATCGATCTTGCCGGAAATGACGTTCAGCATCAGCGATTCCACGTCCTGCGAGATGCCGAAATTGATCTCGTCGACATAGGGAAGCTGGTTGCCTGATGTATCTACCTGCCAGAAGTATGGGTTGCGGGTCATGACGACGCGGGTCGCACCACCGGTATAGGGTTCCTTGACGACCCACGGATCGAGCGTCGGCTTATCCGGATTGCCCCAGCGCGAGGGAATTTCGATGTCGCCGCAGCGGGCGCGGAAAAGTTCGGGCCAACTGCTGACGCCAGCCTTCTTCGCATCCTCGGCGACGTTCGGATTGTATTTAGGCAGGAACTGGCTGCAATAGTGCTTCGGAAACAGCGTCGGATGCTGGCCGAGCGGCGTTGCGAGATTTTCCAGATAGAGCGCGTTCGGAGCGGCAAAGGTGAATTTCACCGTATGGTCATCGATCTTCGTGACATCGACTGCCTTGCCGGCAACGGACAGCTGAGCCGGCGTCGCGCTATAGAGATCGGTATTCTTGACGCAGTCCTCGATGGCGAAAACGACGTCATCTGCCGTGAATGGCTGGCCGTCGGACCAGCGTGCGCCTTGAATGAGATAGAAGGTGAATTGCGAGGCGTCGGCATTGACGTCCCAGCGCTCGGCGAGGTTCGGCAGGACCTGAGTGAACTCAAGGTTCCAGCGCACCAGGCTTTGATTGCCCACCATGCGCAGAATGCCGTTATGGTCGGACGAACCTCGCAGGCCGCGTCGCAGGGTGCCGCCATAAGTGCCGACTTTTTCGTAAGGGGTGACGACCATCGGCTTCTTCGGCAATCGGTCGGCCAGCGGCGGCAGCTTGCCATCCTTGACGAGCGCAGCCAGCGCGGGTGCCTCGCCACCTGCATCGGCGGCGTTGACACGTCCGGCCAGAGACAGGGCTGCCATTCCCGCCATGCCGCCGAGGACGGCACGCCTGCTCACGCCGCGGGACAATATTTCATCGCGCATCGAATCCCTCCCGTTTTGACTTCGGCCGGGCTTTGCCTCGGCCGATGCGACAGGCTCCCGTCCCGTCGCCATGCACCCCTCTGGCGCAGCGTCGAGACCATATTACGTTCTCAGATAATTACAAGAGTTGACAGATTTTTACAGATTTAGTAGCCCTGTCGCGCAGGAAATGCGCTATGGCTGTCGCTGGCCGGCATTCATGAAGGACGATGATGAAACTCTCTGTCGCCAACGATTCCGGCATGGGCGCGACGCGCTTCGGCGACATCATCTATGAGAGGATCGTCGCCATGATCGCGGATGGAACCTTTCCGGTGAATGAGCGACTGCCGGCGGAAGCGAAGCTCGCGGAAATGTTCGGCGCGTCACGACCTGTTGTGCGTGACGCTCTGGAGCGGCTGCGCATGGACGGTTTGATCGTGTCGCGCAAGGGGTCGGGTTCCTATGTCAGGCAAAGGCCGGATTCCTCGGTCCTGAAAATGGTGCCTGTAGGATCGCTTGCCGATGTCCAGCGCTTTTTCGAATTTCGCGCCGGGCTTGAGGCCGAGGCGGCCGAACTCGCAGCACGCAACTGGCAGGCGGCCGACAAGGAACGGATCACATTAGCACTTCAGAAGATCGAACAATGTCTTGGCGAAGGCCGCCTTGGTGCTGAAGAGGATCAGGAGCTGCACGACGCCATTGCGATCGCGACCGGCAATCAGTTCCATATCACCGTCCGCGAATTGTTCCGGCCGCATTTCGCCATCGGTCATTCCGTGACCCGTAGCCTCAGCCTCAAGCGGACGCCCGAGCAGATCCGCAGTGTTCAGGACGAGCATGCCGTCATCGTACAGGCAATTTTCGCGCGGCAGGAGACCGAGGCTCACGATGCCATGAAGCGACATATCTTGAATGCACGCGCCCGCATGTTCCAGGGCGTATAGGAAATTGGATGAGGCGAAGGCGAGGTGATGGCTTCTTTACGCCTCCTCGTTTGCGTCTCGATGGATGACAAAGGGTAAGGGTAGGAAGATGAGCATTGAAACCATGCGGCAGGTGCTGACCGGCGTTTCCGGTGTTCCGGTCACGGCCTATGATGGAAGTGGCGAGGTGGAACCGCACGTCACCGCTCAGGTCTATCAGCGGGTAGCGGCTGCCGGCATTCACAATATCGTTGCAGCGGGCAATACGGGCGAATTCTATGCGCTCACTCCGGGAGAGATCCGCCGTGTCCACGAAGCTGCGATCAAGGGTGTCGACGGCAAGGCGCCGGTGACGGCGGCAATCGGCCGTTCGTTGCGCGAGGCGATCCAGATGGCGAAGGAGGCTGCCTCGATCGGCGCCTCTGCCGTCATGTCGCATCAGCCGGTGGATCCGTTCGCCGCACCCGGCTCGCAGATCGACTATTTTCGCGATCTGGCGGAGGCTTCGCCGCTCCCGCTCGTCGCCTATGTCCGTGCCGAAGGCTTCAGCGTCGACGACATGGTCCGTCTGGCCGGCCACGGCAATATTGCCGGCATCAAGTTTGCGACGACGGATCTGATGCTACTTTCACGGGCGATCGCAGCTTCCGATCCGAACGGCGCACTATTCGTCTGCGGCCTCGCTGAAAGCTGGGCTCCGACATTCGCTGCCGCCGGCGCAAGGGGCTTCACTTCGGGCCTCGTCAATGTTGCTCCGAAGTTGTCGCTTGCTGTGCATGCGGCTTTGGAGAAGGGCGATTTTGCCGCTGCCCGCGCCATCGTCAACAAGCTCGAACCCTTCGAACGCATGCGCACCAAGTTCCGCAACGGAACAAACGTTACCGTCGTCAAGGAGGCCGTCACCTATTCCGGCCTGACGGTCGGCCCCGTTCGCGTTCCAGGCGTGCCGCAGCTCGATGTGAAGGACCGCGAGGAGCTGTTTGCCTTGTTGCGCAATTGGCGGGAAGCAGGCGAACTTGCCATCGCCTGATGCCGGTATCCGGCGGTGGTGACCTCTTCGTGAACCGAACTTAATGTTCGAAAGTACATCGCTGCCAGACAGTCCGAACGCAACAAAGCAGCCTGCTTCATACATATATGACAAGGGATATCGCATATATGTCAGTGGCTTGGCGACTGGTGTTGCCTGAAATGATTTTGGCCGACCCGTCAGCTTTCGCTGGGGTCGGCCGTTCGTTGGAGCGGACCAAACCTTCGAGCCCAGTCTCTACTTTGCCTCGTTCGATGCAGGCAGATTTTCGACGGCGGTCAGGATCTTGTAGACCGACGAAACGCGTGCAGGGATCGGAAAGTTCCTGTTTGCCAGCAGGACGATGCCGACCTGCCGCGCGGGAATGAAGGCCGCATAGGCGCCGAAGCCGTTCGTCGAGCCTGTCTTGTTCAAGAGGACATCCTTGCGCGGCGGCTGCGGCGGATCGAGGCGGGTGATCTTATGCGGCTCGAGTGCCATGTCGGACGAATTGCCGGCGAGCAGCCGGGCGAGCGTCGTTGGATAGGCATAGATCTCCCAACCGAGCGCCTGTGTCGTGTTGTCGACGCTATAATGGCCGATATGCGTGGCATCGATCGCCTTCTGAAGTGTGGCGTCGAGCTTTGCTTCGCCCATATTCGCTTCAAGAAAGGCAAGCATGTCGGAGGCGGTGGTCTTGATGCCGTAGGCCTGCGTATCGAGAACGCCGGGATTGACGCGGATCGGCTTGCCCTGCTTCGAATAGCCATAGGCATAGTTGCTCATCTCAGCCGGTGGAACGCGGACATAGGTGTGGCTGAGGCCGAGACCGGAAAGAATTTTTTCCTGTATCAGGGTATCGAACGACTGGCCCATGGCCTGCGCTGCCAGATAACCGAACAGGCCGATGCTGGGGTTGGAATATTGCCGATACGTGCCAGGCGCAAAGGAAGGATGCCAGTTGCGATAATAGGCAACCATCTTGTCCTGATCCGTCACGCCGTTGGGGAACTGCAGAGGCAGACCGCCGGCCGAATACGTGCCGAGATCGAGGAGGCTGATCTTGTCGAAGCTGGTGCCTGCAAGTTCCGGCATATATTTCGTCGCCTTGTCGGAAAAGGAGAGCTTTCCGCTGATCTGGGCGTAGGAGCCAAGGGCCGCCGTAAAGGTCTTGCTGATGGAGCCGAGTTCGAAGATCGTGTCGTTCGTCACCTTCTGGCCGCTCTCCTTCGAGGCGACGCCGTAATTGAAGATGTAGCGCTTGCCCTTGACGGTAATCGCGATCGCCATGCCCGGCACGTCGTTATCCTTCATGAGCGGACGAATGATCTCGTTGACGGCTCGCTCCAGCTGCTCTCGGTCATTGCCTTCGGCGGCATGGGCGCCGATCCCATAGAAAAGGCAGCCAGCGACGATACCGAGCTTCTGCAAAGAATTGGTGCGTATATTCAAGATGATATCCTCAATGTGATGATCGACCGTGCAGGATCGCACGGTCGAAAAGGAAGCGATGATTGGCGGCGGCTGTTATCCGGCGCGTATGATCTCAGATCGCCGCAGCGATCCGGCCGATCTCGGCAATAATGGCGTTGCGTTCGCCGGCTGCGATTTCTGGTATCTCGCAATAGGCTGTTACGAGGATCGGCGCGCGGTTTGCTGGCCACAGCACCGCGATGTCATTGGCGTTGCCGGCCTTGTCGCCGTTTGTTCCCGTCTTGTCGCCAACCAGCCAATCCTTCGGAAGGCCGGCGCGCAGGCGCACATCACCCGTCTTGTTGGTGATCAGCCAGGCGGCCAGCTGCGATCTCGAGGCGGCTGTCAGCACATCGGTGAACAGAAGCCGCCGCAGGTTTTCCAGCATGGCCGAAGCCGTCGTCGTATCGCGCTGATCGTCCGGAGTGTCGTGGTAGTTCAATGTGGGCTCCGTGCGATCGAGGCGGGTGATCTCGTCGCCCATGCTGCGGCAGAAGGTCGTGATCGCCTCCGGGCCGCCGAAGCTCGCAAGCAGGAGATTCCCGGCCGTGTTGTCGCTGAGCGTGACGGCTGCCGCACAGAGTTCGGCAATGGTCATACCCGTTTCACCCGCATGCTCTTTGGTCGCGGGCGAGCCGTCGACAAGGTCGCTTTTCGCGTAGCGAATACGTCGATCGAGCTTCTCTTCTCCCTTGTCGACGCGGGCAAGCACCAGAGCTGCGGCCAATGCCTTGAAGGTGCTGCACATCAGGATGCGCTCGCCAGCACGATGCTCGATGCGCTTGCCGCTTGCCATGTCGAGAATGCTGACGCATATGCGGCCCGGATGCTTGCTGTCGAGTGCGGCAAGCTGGGCTTCACCCGCGTTATCGTCTGCGGTGCGTCCAACCGTGCTCAGCCCCGCCAGAACAGGTAGCGTAAGCAAGCTGCCGGCAAGGCTTTGCCGGCGCGACAATAAAATCGTCATCACGTTTCCACTTCGATTGATGTTGAGCAAAGAGGTGCGTTTTGGGCCTCGTGGACATCATTGAGACCCTGCAAATCACCCTGCGAGGCGGACTATGGCTCTGCTTGGTGCCCTAGACAAACGATCAATTGTCGGCTTAGACATGAGAAAAACTTGGCCTTGGGACATAAATGGACATCTCACAGCTGCCACTGAACGCCTTGCGCGTCTTCGAGGCCTCGGCGCGGCATTGCAGCTTCACGCGGGCGGGTCTCGAACTCCGGGTCACGCAGACAGCCATCAGCCATCAGGTCAAGGCGCTGGAGGACGTGCTGGGCGTGACCCTTTTCAAGCGCCTGCCGCGCGGCCTGGCGCTGACCGATGAGGGGCACGCACTGCTGCCGGTGCTGACCGATGCCTTTCGCCGCATGAGCGCCACGCTCAGCCAGCTGGAGGAGGGGAATTTTGCCGAGATCCTGACGATCGGCGTGGTCGGGACTTTCGCGATCGGCTGGCTCCTGCCGCGCCTCGGCAGCTTCAAGGCGCAGCACCCGCATGTCGATCTGCGCCTGAAGACCAACAACAACCGCGCCGACATGGTGCTCGACGGGCTGGATTTCTTCCTGCGCTTCGGCGATGGCGCCTGGCACGGGACTGAGGCTATCCATTTGATGGATGCCCCCCTATCTCCCGTTTGCAGGCCCGATATAGGTGAACGCTTGCGCACGCCTGCCGATCTCGCCGATGTCGAGCTTTTGCGATCCTACCGGATCGACGAATGGGCGCTCTGGTTCAGGGCTGCGGGCCTGCAGCCTCCCCATCTTCGCGGCTGGATGTTCGATTCGTCGCTGACGCTGGTGGAGGCGGCTGCGCGAGGCGTCGGCGTCGCGCTCGTGCCTGTCGCCATGTTTTCTCATGACATCGAGGCCGGCAGGATCATGCAGCCGTTCCAGATTACCGCGATGACCGGCAGCTACTGGCTGACACGACTGAAATCGCGAGCGGAGACGGCATCGATGAAGGTGTTTCGCCAATGGCTGCTCGCGGAAGTCGAGGAGATCCCGGGCTAGACGGGTGGCAAAACGGCCCCGGACTATGTCCGGAGCCGTCTCATCGAAAGCGCTGACGATGTCGTCGTCAGTTACCTTAGCTGGCGAGCTTCAACCTGACAGCGCCTGTCCGTGTTCCCGAACGCACCGTCTTGAACCGCCCGACGAGACCGGCGAGTTCGTTGCTGATATCGGCGAGGTGCCGCGTCGAGGCATTCGTCTCTTCCATGAGCGCGACATTCTGCTGGGTCATCTGATCCATGTTGCGGACGGCGGAGTTGATCTCGCTGATGCCGACGGCCTGTTCCTGCGTCGAGCGGGCGATGGCGCCGACATTCCTGTCGATGGAAGCGACCTGATTGCCGATCAGGGCCAGTGCCTCGCCGGTCCGGTTGACCAGTTCGACGCCGCGGCGCACGTCATTCGACGACCTGTCGATCAGATCCTTGATTTCCTTTGCGGCGGTCGCCGAACGTTGAGCCAGTTCGCGGACTTCCTGCGCGACGACGGCGAAACCCTTGCCCTGTTCGCCAGCTCTCGCCGCCTCGACGCCGGCATTCAGCGCGAGAAGGTTCGTCTGGAAGGCAATGTCGTCGATGACGGAGATGATGTCGGTCATCTTGCGCGACGAGGTTTCGATATCGCCCATGGCGGACACGGCCTGCTGCACGACCTCGCGCGAGCGTTCCGCTTCCGAGGCGGATTCCTTGACGATTGCCTGAACCTCGCGCGTCCGCTCGGCGGTCTGTTCCGAAATCGTGGTGATCTGGTCGATCGCAGCAGCACTTTCCTCGAGTGCGGATGCTTGCTGTTCCGTGCGCCTTGCCATGTTGTCGGCGGCAGACGAGATCGAACCGGCTTCGTCGCGAACGCGAGTCACCGAATCTTCGATGCGCTGCATTGCAGTGCCGAGGGATGCGAGCGACCCGTTGTAGTTGCTCTTCAGAACCTCGAACTCTGCCGAAAGGGCTTCTGTGATATCAGCCGTCAGGTCTCCGTTCGCAAGGCCGTTCAGCGCACGGTCGAGTGCGTTGAGGGCGCGCTCCTGCTCGCGCTGTGCAGCAGCCCGCTCGGATTCCGCGCGGTCGCGCTCATCGGCGAGCACCTGCAGGTAAACCGAAATGCCGTAATCCATGTCGACGAGGGCAGCCTTGACGATCGCCGACAGCCGCCGGGACAGGGCTTGTTCATGCTTACGCTGCATGAAACCATTGAGCTGCTGCGCGACGATCGATCGCACCATCCCTTCGAGGATCAAGGCGTAGCCGCCAATATACCAGCGCGGCTCGAGGCCGAGGCGGGCATGGGTCCTGCCGACCGCCGAGACCGCTTCGACATAATCAGGTCCGTATTTGCCTGACGCGATCGTCTTCCAATGGTCCTGCTGCTTGGATTTGGCGTGGTGCACATGCTGCTGAGACGAGAAGTATTTCGACATCGCCGGATGTTTGACGATCTTCTCGTAAAAGGTATCGAGAGAGCCTTTGACGGCGGCTTCGATAGTCGGCTGCAGCTCCGAAAGAGCCTGCCTGGCATCCTGTCCCAGTCCAACAAAGTCGAGCCGGTCGTCCAGCTCGTCCATTTTCGATGCGCGCACCATAATCTGCTCCAAGAAAGAAATTACAAGCAGTTAGGGCACAGTCATGGTTAAAAATTCATTAGATTTTCACCTCATTTTCGAGGCGCAGCTGATCGTATTGCATGTGGTGGTTGCAGCCATACTCGTCGCAACGTCATTGCTCGCTCCGATGTCATCTGCTAAACGCTGTGGTCATCACGTATCTCGCCACGGGGCCATCGGCATGGGGAATTTCAAGTCAGCAGATAGATAAGCCGCAACAGCTTTTTGTTGTTGCGGCGTGCTGTCGAACTCATTCCCATTGATGCCAGTGGCAGGCGCCGCCCGATCTCTCGTTCGAGCGGAATTTTCTCATGTCAGACATACGCCCGTCATGGGCCTACTCGCTGCCGGCGGCACTGCTGTTGATGGCGCCTTTTGATATCCTCGCCTCGCTGGCCATGGATATCTATCTTCCCGTCGTGCCGTCGATGCCCGGCATTCTCAACACGACACCTGCGGTGATCCAGCTGACGCTGAGCCTCTATATGATCATGCTGGGTCTCGGACAGGTCGTGTTCGGCCCTCTTTCGGATCGCATCGGCCGTCGCCCAGTCCTGCTTTCCGGCGCGGCTCTGTTTGCCGCCGCTTCTCTCGGAGCGGCCCTGTCATGGGGTGCGCCTGTCTTCGTGCTATGCCGCCTGCTGCAGGCCATAGGCGCGTCGGCCGCCTTGGTCGCGACTTTCGCGACCGTGCGGGATGTCTACGGCAATCGTCCGGAACAGGCCATTATCTATGCCACATTCGGCTCGATCCTGTCCTTCGTGCCGGCCCTTGGGCCGATAGCCGGAGCGATGATTGCCGACCAGTTCGGATGGCGTGCCATCTTCATGGTGCTCGCGATGCTGATGCTTCCTGCAAGTCTCCATGCCATGGTGAAATGGCACGAAACGTGCCCCGAGGGCGCCACCGGTCCACGGCGTTCCATATGGCCGATCTTTAAGAGCCGATCGTTCTGGACCTATACGCTGGCCTTCAGTGCGGGGATGGGCACATTCTTCGTATTCTTCTCGACTGCTCCGCGCGTGCTGATCGGCCGGGCCGGCTATTCCGAGCTCGGCTTCAGCATCGCATTTGCAACGGTTGCCGTCGTGATGATCATGACGGCACGCTTTGCCCGATTGTTTGTCGAAAAATGGGGCGTTGCGGGCTGCGTTGCACGGGGCATGGGGCTGCTTCTTATCGGTGCGGCAGCCCTTGCTTTCGGTCAGCTCTACGGGGCGCCGTCCTTCGCAAGCTTCGTGCTTCCGATGTGGATCATGGCGGTCGGCATCGTCTTTACGGGATCGGTGACGGCGAATGGAGCGTTGGCGGAGTTCGGCGATATCGCCGGATCGGCAGTGGCGTTTTATTTCTGCATTCAGAGTCTGATCGTAAGTCTTGCCGGGACACTGGCGGTCACTGCGCTGGATGGTGATAGCGCGTGGCCTCTGGTCGCCTTTGCCACGCTGATGGCGTTGCTGGTGCTGGCAGCGCTTCATCTGTTACGGCGTCATGATGCCCTGGCTTGATTTGCCGAGCTTACGCCGCTCACTAGGTAAAATCTGAAACGGCCGCCCGCGAAAGCTGGCTTTCGCGGGCGGTCAATTTCGTTTCTTCCGTTTCCTGCTTTATGCGCGCGACCGTCCTAGCGCCACCCTAAGGCCGGCGCGACATGCGTCAGGATGCTTTCGATGACATGGGCGTTGTAATCGACTCCGAGCTGGTTCGGCACGGTCAGAAGCAGCGTATCCGCGGCGGCGATAGCTTCGTCCTTTGCGAGCTGTTCGATCAGTACATCCGGCTCTGCGGCATAGCTGCGGCCGAAGATGGCGCGCGTCTTCTCATCGATGAAGCCGACCTTGTCGTCATCCTGGCCGCTGTGGCCGAAATAGGCGCGGTCGAGATCGTTCACCAGCGCGAAGATGCTGCGGCTGACTGAGACCCGCGATTCGCGCTTGTGTCCGGCTTCCTTCCAGGCCTCGCGATAGAGCCTGATCTGGTCTGCCTGCTGGACGTGGAAGGGCAGGCCGCTTTCATCGTCCTTCAGCGTCGAGCTCTGCAGGTTCATGCCGAGTTTTGCTGCCCATACGGCCGTGGCATTGGAGCCGGCACCCCACCAGATCCGCTCGCGCAAGCCCTCGGAGTAAGGTTCGAGGCGCAGCAGGCCGGGCGGGTTCGGGAACATCGGCCGCGGATTGGGCTGTGCGAAGCCTTCGCCGCGCAGGAGGTCGAGGAGCACTTCCGTATGTCTGCGGCCCATGTCGGCGTCGCTTTCGCCTTCCATCGGCGTATAGCCGAAGTGGCGCCAGCCATCGATCACCTGTTCCGGCGAGCCGCGGCTGATGCCGAGCTGCAGACGGCCGCCAGCGATGAGATCGGCAGCGCCCGCATCCTCGGCCATGTAGAACGGGTTTTCGTAACGCATGTCGATGACGGCAGTGCCGGTTTCGATGCGGCTGGTCTTGGCGCCGACGGCTGCCAGCAGCGGGAAGGGAGATGCGAGCTGACGTGCGAAATGATGTACGCGAAAATAGGCGCCATCCGCGCCCAGTTGCTCGGCTGCGACGGCCAGATCAATCGACTGTAGCAGCGTGTCGGCTGCCGAGCGCGTCTGCGATTGCGGCGATGGCGTCCAGTGGCCGAAGGAAAGGAAACCGATCTTTTTCATGGTGCTATCCTAACTATATCCGGTTAACACGGCTCGATTTTTGCGTCATGCATGCCGACGGAGCTGCAAGCCGAATGTATTGGTTGTTCCGTCTTCATGTCATGGCGCATAAGGGCCGCAACTTCATGCGCCTATATGTGCACGGATGTAACTGGATGGAACAGCGCAATCTGTGAACTGATCGTCAATGACGATAGAGGCACCGGAAACGGATGAGGCCTTGACTATTCCGTGGATTCAATTTGCTCGTTTTGATGGCAATCGGCTCGTAATTCTCGTTGCCCGCCTTCGTCGTATTGAAGGCGTCCAGAGGGGCAAGAATCGCGCGGCGGTCGGCGTCCGATGGGCTCTCTAGGACCGAAATGGTGACGCCCGACATGGTTGCATTCTTCTTCGGCATGGTTTTCTGCGTGTCTTCTAACATGAACAAATTTTAAGGAACACGTTAACAATCGGATAACGCACCGCACCGAAACTGCCGCGCGTGTGAGTGCATCTCTCGCTTTCAATGTCCTTGAAACAAGAAATGGCAGGAAACTATGTTTGCAAGAAATTTCGCCCCCGCTCTGGTCTTCGTCGCATTCAGCGCCGGTATCGCGCATGCGGAAGTGCCCGTCCGTATCGATCAATTCGATCACTGGGGTGCATATTCTTATAAGTCCGGCGACAGCGTCAGTTGCTATGTTTTATCGAGGCCGGTCGCGCAGCAGCCCGCCAGTGTCGACCATGGCGATAACTTCTTCATCGTCTCGCGCCTGTCTCCCGGGGACAAGCTGGTTCCGGAAGCCGCGATGGGCTATGACCTGAAAGACGGCGCGCCGATGACGGCGACGGTCGGTGACAAGACATTCCCGATGTTTACGAAAGACCGGCACGGCTGGGTAAGGAACGAATCGCAGGAGCCGACCATGGTCAACGCCATGAAAGGCGGCGCGCAGCTGCAGCTGCAGGCAACCTCGAAGCGAGGCACCGAGACGAGCTATTCCTACTCTCTCTCTGGCATTACGGCCGCATTGAAACGGATAGAGACTTGCCGGTGAGACCGGCGGCGTTCGAGGATTTCTCGGCGATTTCGTTGCGGCGGGTTGTGTAGCGGCTGATCGGATTGGCGTCTTCTCATTCCGCGGAGAAGGCGCCAGCCAGGGCTTTCGAACTGATATCTCTTGTGAAATCAAAAATCCTGATATAAATGAAATCTGTTGATGGGGAATTCAGGATTCGATGAAGCGTGGCTTTCTGACAATTTATGCGGGTGAGAACGCTGCGGTCTTCAGGGCGCTTTCGGCGCCGGCGCGCGTTGACATGCTGAAGCTGCTCTGCGCCAGGGGTTCGCTGAATGTCAACGAGATCGCCCGGGAACTGGACCTGCCGCAATCCACCGTCGCAACAGGCATCATGATCCTGGAGGAGGCCGGTCTTGTCGAGACCAAGGCCGCAAAAGCGCGTAAGGGCTACCAGAAGATCTGCACCGCGCTTTACGACGAAATCCTGTTGAGCTTCGAGGATCAGGCCTTCAAGCATGATGAGGACGTGATCGAAGTCGCCATGCCGATCGGCCTCTATACGAGCTGCGAGACGCACGCGCCATGCGGTCTGTGTTCCACCGAAGGCGTCATCGGTCTGCTCGATGTTCCCGACTATTTCCTCGATCCGCAGCGCATGCAGGCCGGTCTTCTCTGGTTCGGCCGCGGCCATGTCGAATATAAATTCCCGAACAATGCCAAGATCTTGAACAGGAACGTCAATGCCATCGAATTCTCGATGGAGCTCTCATCCGAAGTGCCTGGCACCAATCCGGATTGGCCGTCCGACATCACCGTCTGGATCAACGGCGTCGCTGTCGGCACGTGGACCTCTCCCGGCGATTATGGTGACAAGCGCGGGGCCTTCACGCCAAGCTGGTGGAAGCTGGAAGGTTCTCAATACGGCAAGCTCAAGACCTGGCGAATCTCGAAGAAGGGCACGTTCATCGACGGGGTTGCCGCTTCCGATGTGACGATCGATGACCTTGCCATCAGTCAACACTCCTCGATCCGCCTGCGGATCGGGATCGCCGATGATGCGCGCAACACCGGTGGCGTCAATATCTTCGGCCGCGGTTTCGGCAATTACGGCCGCGATATCCTCATGCGCATCGATTTGGCGCAATAGTATCGTAATTTATGATACATAGCATGTTGTCGGAGCTAAATTCCGATAAGTCATATTTTTTATAAGTATTTGATTTTGTGGCGAACTTTTTCACTCTGCAAGTGCTGCGCCCGAGGCTTTTGCGATATTTTCCGTCCTGAGTGCGTTGACGACCTTCCAAAAGTGTATCAAGATCAAGGTATAAAAACGAAATATCTGATATATATGGGAGGAAGGCCGTGAAGGCGCATGTGATCGTCCATCGTGATTTCCGAATTGCCGACATCGATGATCGGCTTTACAGCTCTTTTCTGGAGCATCTGGGCAGGGCGATCTATGGCGGTATCTATGAGCCGGGTCATCCGACCGCCGATGAGCACGGATTTCGCAAGGATGTGATCGAGCTCGTGCGCGAGCTCAACTCGCCTTATTGTCGTTATCCCGGCGGCAATTTCGTTTCCGCCTATAACTGGGAAGACGGGGTGGGGCCTCGTTCCGAACGGCCGGTGCGTCTCGACCTTGCCTGGCGGACACGCGAGGCTAATCAGATCGGCGTCAATGAATTCGTCGATTGGTGCAAGAAGGCCAACACCAAGCCGATGCTTGCGGTTAACCTCGGCTCGCGCGGGCTGGATGCGGCGAGAAACTTCCTCGAATATTGCAATCATCCGGGCGGCACCTATTGGTCGGATCTGCGGCGCAAGCACGGCTGGGCCGATCCGCACGGCGTGAAGCTCTGGTGCCTTGGCAATGAGATGGACGGCCCTTGGCAGGTTGGTCACAAATCCGCCTATGAATATGGACGCCTGGCCGATGAGACTGCCAAGGCCATGCGCGGCTTCGACAAGTCGCTTGAACTCGTCGTTTGCGGCTCGTCCAATTCCGATATGAAGACCTATCCCGATTGGGAGGCCGAGGTCCTCGATCAATGCTATGACAGCGCCGACCATATCTCGCTGCACATGTATTTCGCCAATCGCGAAAAGAACACGCTGAATTATCTCGCCAAGGCCGAGAAGCTCGACCGCTATATCGTCACCATTGGCGGGGTCATCGACTATATCAAGGCGAAGAAACGCTCGAAGAAGACGATCGGCATTTCCTTCGATGAGTGGAATGTCTGGTATCACTCCAACCAGCAGGACAAGGAGATTCTGGCCCGCGACGAATGGCCGGATGCACCGCATCTGCTCGAGGATGTCTATAATTTCGAGGACGTGCTGCAGGTCGGCGGCATTCTCAATACCTTCATTCGCCGCTCGGATCGCGTTCGCATCGCCTGTATCGCCCAGCTCGTCAACGTCATCGCCCCGATCATGACGGAAGACGGCGGCCCGGCATGGCGGCAGACCATTTACTATCCGCTCTATTTCGCCTCGAAATACGGCCGCGGCTACGCGCTGCGTCTGGTTACCGACGGCCCGACCTATGACAGTGACGAGGCCGATGACGTACCCTATCTCGATGTGTCGGCCGTCCACGATGAGCTCGGCAAAATGGTCACGCTGTTCGTCGTCAACCGTCACCCCGACAGCGCGCTCGATCTCGACACGCGTCTCGAAGGCTTTGCCGGAGCCCGTGTCGTCGAGCAGCATGAGATGGTTCATAGCGATCTGCGGGCAGTCAACACGGCAGCCCAGCCGAACGCAGTCGTCCCGACCAAGACAGGCGATGCCAATATCGAGGATGGCCGGCTTCGTGCCACGCTGAAGCCGCTATCATACACGGTAATCCGGCTGGCGGTCTGACGCCTTGCCGCCGGGGTAATGCAACCCCGGCACCGAAAACGGTCGAACGGTCGCGAGGAGGCGGCCGACGGCCTGTTGCAGGCCCGGATGCCGCACGCAGCTTGCGCGGCCAGCCGGGAAAAGGGGTGAAAATCGCGGTCTGCTCACCATCGTTTGAGTGTCCGCGCAGTCGATAAAAATGGGAGGAGATCATGCAGCAGTGGAAGAAGCTTGCCTTCGGCGTCGCACTGGCCACGTTCGGCCTCATTGCGGCGGCCAAGGCTCAAGATTACACCGCCTTGCCTCGCAAGGAGACCTTGATCGTCGAAAATCCTGAGGGGACGATCAAGAACCCCGGCTGGTTCAACGTCTGGGTCAATGGCGGCGGCGGCGTTTCGACCGGCATTCAGCAATTGACCATGGACACGCTCTGGTACATCGATCCGGAGAAGGGCCTGGGCGGTTCGGCCTGGGACAATTCCCTTGCTGCCGACAAGCCGCAATATAATGACGATTTCACCCAGATGACGGTGAAATTGCGCAAGGGCATCTACTGGAGCGACGGCGTCGAATTCACCGCCGATGACGTGGTCTACACCGTCAAGACGCAGATGGACCATCCGGGCATGAACTGGAGCGCGGCCTTCTCGGTCCAGGTTGCCAGCGTCGAAGCGACGGATCCCTATACGGTCGTCTTCAAGCTGAAAAAGCCGAATTCGCGCTTCCATGCGATCTTCACCGTTCGCTGGAACGGCGCCTGGATCATGCCGAAGCATGTCTTCGAAAAGGTTGCCGATCCGGTTCGCTATGATTTCGCCAATCCCGTTTCGCTCGGCGCCTACAAGCTGAAGGCCTTCGATCCGCAGGGAAAATGGTACACCTGGGAGAAGCGCGACGACTGGCAGCGCACCTCGCTTGCCCGCTTCGGCGAGCCGGCTCCGAAATATGTGAGCTATGTCGATCCTGGTCCGCCGGATAAGCGCACCATCGCGCAGCTCGAGCACAATCTCGATATCATTCACGACAACACGCCGGAAGGCATGTTCACGCTGAAGGAGAAGTCGAAGACGGTCGAAAGCTGGTTCCCCGGCTTCCCCTTCGCCCATCCCGATCCGACGCTGCCTGCAGTGATCTTCAACACGCAGGATCCACTGTTCCAGAATCCGGATGTTCGCTGGGCGCTGGCACTGCTCATCGATATCAAGGCCGTCGATATGGCGAGCTACCGCGGGGCGGCCACGCTTTCCGCGCTTGGTGTGCCGCCGACGGCAATCGCCATGACGGATTATCAGGCGCCGATGCAGGATTGGCTGAAGAATTTCGAAATTGATACGGGCAAGCGCAAGATCAAGCCTTATGATCCGACGATCGGCCAGCAGGTCGCCGACCTGCTGCGCAAACAGCCGAAGTACAAGGATCAGATCCCGACCGATCCGGCCGCGATCAGCAGCGCCTTCGGCTATGGCTGGTGGAAACCCGATCCGCAAGCGGCCGCTGAGCTTTTGGAAAAGGCCGGCTTCAAAAAGGCAGGCGGCAAATGGATGACGCCGGATGGCCAGCCGTTCAAGATCCGGATGACGGTCGAGGGCGACACCCGCTCGGTCTTCACCCGCGCCGGAACGTTGATTGCACAGCAATGGGCTGCCTTCGGCATCGACGCCAAAGCCGTTCCGTCCTCGGCCGTCTGGCAGGGTCTGGCGACCGGCGACTTCCAGTGCGCCATCGCCTGGAGCGTCGAGACCTGGGGCGGCGATCCCGATCTGTCCTTCTTCCTCGACAGCTGGCATTCGGATTTCGTTGCCAAGAAGGGTGAGAACCAGGCGGCTCGCAACTGGCAGCGCTGGTCCAATCCGGATCTGGACAAGATCATCGAGAACATCCGCCGCATCAGCGCCGATGATCCGAAGGGCATCGAACTCGGCAAGGACTATCTGAAGCTGGTTGCACAGCAAATGCCGACCATTCCTCTGATGTCCTATAACGTCTTCACCTCCATGGATACGACCTACTGGAAGGGCTACCCGACCATTGCCGACCCTTATACGGACCCCGTTCCCAATTGGGCGAACTCCCGGTTGATGATGGTCAAGCTGAAGCCGGCCCAGCCCTGATTTCTCCCGACCCCGATGCGGCAATCGCCGCATCGGGCACCTTTCGCCGGACACTAGGCACGTCCGGCGAATCTTTTGAATTGATGATGAAGCGCAAGCAGCGAGGAAGACGGCGGCATGACGTCCTATCCAGTTTTCGTATTGAAACGATTTGGCCAATTCCTGCTCGTTGTCTTCCTCGGCATTTCCGCGACGTTCTTCATCACTCATATGACGCCGATCGATCCCGTCGAGGAAAGCATCGGCGCCATCCAGCAAATGGGGGCATCCGATCCCCGTGCCGTCGAGCTGATGCGCCAGTCGCTCAGAGAACTCTATGGTCTCGAGGGCTCCATCTGGCAGCAATATCTGCATTTCTGGGGGCGTCTTGCGACCGGTGATCTCGGGCCATCGCTCTCTGCATTTCCCACGCCCGTTTCCGCCATCATCATGAGGGCGCTCCCCTGGACGATCGGCCTGATGACCGTTTCCGTCATCATCACATTCCTGCTCGGCAATATGATCGGCGCGCTCGCAGGCTATTACCGCAAAAGCACGATACTGAAGGCCGTCAGCCTCGTTTTCATCGCGATGCAGCCGATCCCCTATTATATCCTGGCCTTCGTTCTCATCATCCTCTTCGGCTATGTCTGGCCGATCCTGCCGATCAATGGCGGCTATGAGATGAACACCAATCTGCAGCTGTCCTTTGCATTGGTGCTCGATATTCTGCGCCATTCCATCCTGCCGGCGCTCTCGCTGATCCTGGTCGGGACGGGTGGCTGGCTGATCGGGATGCGGGCGCTCGTCTCCAATATCATCACCGAGGACTATGTGGTTTTCGCCGAGCTGGGCGGCGTGCCGAAGCGCAAGATCCTGCGCTCCTATATCGCCCGTAATGCCATGGTGCCGCAGTTTACCGGCCTTGCCATGTCGCTCGGCGCCGTCTTCAACGGCACGGTCATTACGGAGATCGTCTTCGGCTATCCCGGCATCGGCAATCTGCTGATTTCGGCCGTGCATGCCGGCGACTACAGCCTCGTGTTGGGGCTCAGCGCGCTCTCGATCGCCGGTGTCGCCGCCGCGGTCTTCATCATCGACATATTGGGTCCGCTGATCGACCCGCGCATCAAGGTGGAGTAGGCCATGCTGACGATCGTTCGCGACCTTGCTCGCCAGAATATGGAATTCCTTTTTGGTCTCCTGCTGCTCGCCATCATCGTCGGGCTGGTGATCCTGTCTTATTTCTCACCCTATGGCCCTTCCGATCTCTATCTGCTGCCGCCGGATATGCCGCCGGACGGGCAATACTGGCTGGGTACGACATCACGCGGTCAGGATGTTTTCTGGCAGCTCACGACAGCGCTCCGCAACACGCTTTATTTCGGCATCGGCGTCGCCATTCTGTCGCGCATCATTTCGCTGGTGGTGGGGCTGGTGGCGGGCTATGCCGGCGGTGCAGTCGATCGCGCGCTGATGGCGATCAATGACAGCATCATGGTCATTCCGCAATTTCCGCTGCTGATCCTGTTCTATTTCGTGCTCAAGGACGAAATGACGTGGACGGTGCTGATCGTCGTCATGGCATCGCTCGGCTGGTCCTATGACGCGCGCCTGATCCGCTCGGTGGCGATCAGCCTGAAGACGCGGCCATTTACCACGCAGAGCGTCTATTCGGGCATGAGTATGTCCAAGATCCTCGTCCAGGAGCATCTGCCCTATGTGCTGCCGATCGTCTTCGCCACGACGATGAACAACATGATCTGGTCGATCGGCATGGAGATCACGCTGTCGGTGCTCGGTTTCACCGACATCGAGACACCGACCATGGGCATGATGATCTATTGGGCCAATGCACATTCGGCGCTGATTGCCGGTACATGGTGGTGGGTCGCAGCGCCGGTGGCCGCCATCGTCGTGCTGTTCATGGCGCTCTTCCTGCTGTCAATGTCGATGAATGAATACAACGATCCCCGCAGTCGCTTGAACAGGATGGGAGGCTAGGCATGGAGGCTGTCGTCGAAGTCAACAACCTCAAGGCCTATTACCGGGCCTTCCTTTACGGCGTCGATCGCGAAGTGCGGGCGGTTGACGATGTCAGCCTGTCGATCGGCCGCGGCGAGATTTACGGGGTTGCCGGTGAATCGAGCAGCGGCAAGACGACGCTGATCAAGACCATCGCGGGCGCCATCCGGCCGCCGCTTCGCGTCGTCTCCGGCGCTGTCAAGTTCCACTTCAACAGCGGCACCCAGGATATCTACGCGATGACGCCGGAGCAGCGGGCGTCACTTCGCTGGCGCCATCTCTCCTACATCATGCAGGGATCGATGAATGTGCTCAATCCTGTGCGGCGCATCCGGCACTCGTTCACGGATTTTGCCTTCCGACACATGAAAGCCGATCGCGGCACGTTCTTCGACCGGGTTGGCACACATCTCCAACGACTGAAGCTCGACGCGCATCTCCTCGATGCCTATCCGCATGAATTGTCCGGCGGCATGCGCCAGCGCATGACGATCGCGCTCGCCACCATCCTGACGCCGGAATTCATCATCGCCGATGAGCCGACGACGGCGCTCGATGTCATCGTCCAGCGCGACGTGCTGTCGATGATCCGCGAGATCCAGCGCGAGATGGGTTCGTCCTTCCTGTTCGTGACCCATGACATGGGCGTTCACGCCGCCGTTTCCGATCGTATCGGCATCGTTTATGCCGGAAGGCTGGTGGAGGAGGCGCCGACACGCAAGCTTTTCCAGCTGCCGCTGCATCCCTATACGCAGCATCTGGTCGCAAGCCTTCCGCGGATTGGCGATGCCTCCACGCGCCCCTCGCTTGAGGGCAGGCCGCCCAATCTCGCCATGCCACCGGAGGGATGCCGCTTTCACCCTCGCTGTCCGAAGCGCATGGACATCTGCAGCCGCGAAGCGCCGCCCATGGTGACCGTCGAGCCGGATCGGCGCGTGGCCTGCTTCGCGGTGACGGGAGGAGCGCGATGAACGATCTTCTTTCTCTGTCGCATGTCAGCAAGATCTACCGGCAGGGCGGCATGCTCAGCCGTCGCCAGATCGTGGCGGTTCGCGATGTCAGTCTGAGCCTGGGAGAGGAGCCGGAAATCCTCTCCATCGTCGGCGAGTCGGGCTCGGGAAAATCCACCATTGCGGCGATGATCCTCGGCCAGACGGCGCCGACATCGGGGGATCTCCTCTTTCGCGGCAAGCCCGTCGCCATTCACGGACGGTCCGAGCGCCGGGCCTTCATGCGCGAGGTGCAGCCGGTTCTTCAGAACCCGTTCGAGGCATTCAACCCGCTCAAGAGGGTCGACCGGTATCTCTTTGAAACAGCAAAAAGTTTTGCGCCTGCCGGCGCGCGGCCAAACCGAGCCGATGTCGAGCGCATGGCCGACGAGGCGCTCGCCCACATCGGCCTGACGCTTGCCGAGATTAAGGGGCGCTTTCCGCATGAGCTGTCCGGCGGCCAGTTGCAACGAACGGCCATCGCGCGGGCGCTCATTCCGCAACCGCGGCTGCTGGTGGCCGACGAGCCGGTCTCGATGGTCGATGCTTCGCTGAGAATGGCGATCGTCAATCTCTTCGGTCAGCTGAAGAAGGAACTCGGGCTCTCGATCATCTACATCACCCATGATCTGGCGACCGCCTACTATATCAGCGATCGCATCATCATCATGAAGAAGGGCGAGATCGTCGAGCAGGGTGGCGCACGTGCGGTCCTCGACAATCCGCAACATCCCTATTCACGGGCTTTGAAGGAGGCCGTCTTGTCCACCACGCCTGAGATGGAGCCGGTGCTTGGCTGATTGGAGCATTCCCAGGAAAAGTGCGTAGCGATTTTCCGTCCGGAATGCGTGAAACCAAAAGGCGCTTAAGCCGCCTTTAGCGCGAGATTCGCGTTGAGAGAATGATGGACGACAAGGTGCGTTCGACGCCGTCGATCGTGCCGATCTCGTCGATCAGCTGATCCAGTTCGGAAATCGAAGGTGCTGCGACGATGGCGATCAGATCGAACGTGCCGCTGACGGAATGAAGCGTTGTTACCTGTGGGATAGCGTCCAGAGACGCCGTCACCGCCGCCAGCGCCTTCGGCGCAATGGTAATCAGCACGTGCGCGCGAATGAGGCCAGAAAGATAGGTCTCCGACAGGCGAAGGCCGTAGCCTGATATCACGCCTTCGCGCTCCAGCCGTTCGAGCCTCGCCTGGACCGTGGTGCGCGACAGAGACAGCTTTTTGGCAAGCGTCGCAACCGGCATCCGGGCATTCTGGCCGAGCAAGGCAATCAGTTCGCGGTCTTTATCTGTAACCTGCATGCCGTTTCCTGCATTTTGCGAAACTGTGTCGTCATATTGATTATATTTATACAACGAAATGCGTTTTTCGTCGCTATGAATCGTTCAACTCCTGCCTACACTTATAAAAATCTTATCAATGAAATGCAGGGGAATCATATGAAAGACATAGTGGTCATCGGTGCAGGCAAGATCGGTGGGGCGATCGCTCTGATGTTGGCCGAAACGGGCGATTACAAGGTCGTCGTCGCCGACCGTAGCCAGGAGCAGCTCGACAAGATCGATCGTCACCCTGCAATTTCCACCGGTGCCGTCGACATTGCCGACCGCACCGGTCTGGTCGGCGTCCTGAAGGGCAAGTTTGCCGTTTTGTCGGCAGCACCGTTCCATCTCACGGGTTTTGTCGCGGAAGCGGCGCTTGAAGCCGGCGTTCACTATCTCGACCTCACGGAAGACGTCGCCACCACAAAGAAGGTGGAAGAGCTGGCTGAGGGTGCGAGCACCGCCTTCATCCCGCAATGCGGCCTGGCGCCGGGCTTCATCTCGATCGTTGCCAATGATCTCGCCAAGCGTTTCGACAGTCTCGACAGCGTGCGCATGCGCGTCGGCGCGCTGCCGCAATATCCCTCCAACGCTCTGAACTATAATCTGACCTGGAGCACGGACGGTCTGATCAACGAATATATCGAGCCCTGCGAAGCGATCGTCGAAGGCAAGCTCGTGACCGTTCCGGCCATGGAAGAGCGCGAAGAGTTTTCGCTCGACGGCGTCACCTATGAGGCCTTCAACACCTCGGGCGGTCTCGGCACGCTCGCCAAGACGCTGGCCGGTCGCGTGCGCACGATGAACTACCGCACCATCCGCTACCCTGGCCATCAGGCCATCATCAAGGCGCTGCTCAACGACCTGAACCTCAAGAACCGCCGCGATGTTCTGAAGGATCTCTTCGAAAATGCGCTGCCTGCCACCATGCAGGACGTCGTTGTTGTCTTCGTCACCGTCTGCGGCTGGCGCGAGGGCCGCTATATGCAGGAGACCTATGCCAACAAGGTCTATGCGGGCATCGTCGCGGGCAAAAAGATGAGCGCGATCCAGATCACAACGGCCGCCGGCATCACCACCGTGCTCGATCTCCTCGCTCAGGGTAAGCTGCCGACGAAGGGATTCGTCTGCCAGGAAGAAATCGATCTCGGCGATTTCCTCGCCAATCGCTTCGGCCAGGTTTACAGCCTTGAAAAGATCAGGATGAGAGAAGCCGTCTAAGTGGCTATTCTTCCTAGTGTTTTTATATGTGGCGCCTTCGGGCGCCACATATGTTTTGGCCGTTGGAAACGGCTGCGCAGCGACTAGGCGATAAGCCGTTCGAGGACCTCGACTGGATGCGGGATGGTTTGGCGATCGATCTTGGCGACCTGAGAGCGACAGGAAAAGCCAGTCGCCATGACCACGGTCTGATTGCCGTTCTCGGCAATCCTGTCCTGCCAGCTCATCGCGTAAAGCTTTTCCGAGATGGCGCGATTGCGCACCTCGTGGCCGAAGGTGCCGGCCATACCGCAGCAGCCGACATCGGCCATATCGAGCTTGATCCCCAATATTTCGAACACTGTGGACCATTGCTTGAGCGCGGCCGGCGCGTTCGTCCGCTCCGTGCAATGGGCAAGCAGCGTGAAGCGTTCTTGCTGCGAAGCCTGTGGCTGCGGCAACCGCTCGAGATTGGCCGCAAGCCATTCCTGAAGCAGCAGCACCGATGCCTGCAGCCGGGCGAAGGGCAAAGCGGCATATTCGCTGCGATAGGTCAGCGTCATCGACGGATCGATGCCGACAAGCGTGATGCCCAGCTCTGAGATACGATCGAGATAATCCCGCGATTTCGCTGCCGCTTTCTCGAAACGACCGAGATAGCCATGCACGTGCAGGGCCTTGCCGTTGCCTTGCGAGGCGGCGAGCCAAGGTTTGAAGCCCATCTTCAGCGCGAGCTTGAGAGCGGCGATGACGACAGCCGGATCGAAATGGGTCGAGAAGACATCGGCAATGATAACGACCGCCTGACCTCGTTCGTTCGTTGAGAGCTTCGCCAGACGCTCCGGCGTGGCGATGCGCACGCCGAGACGAGCGGCTTCCCGTTCGAGCGATATTGCAGGCATAGCCGGAAGTACGGTGAGGCCGGCAAGGCGCGTCAAAGCCTGGCCCACGCTGGATAGGGTGAGCAGATTGTAGCCGGACTTGAAGCGCGCCATCACCGGCAAAGTCGTCTCGATGGCCGCGACGATCGGGTCCTTCAGCGGCCTAAGGTAACGACCGTAATAGAGCTCGAGGAACTTCGAGCGGAAGGCCGGGACGCTGACCTTGACGGGACATTGGCCTGCGCAGGCCTTGCAGGCGAGGCAGGTGTCCATTGCCGCCCGCACCTCGTGAGAGAAGTCGTTGCGATTGGCGGGATTGAGCGAGTTGAGCATCCGTCGCAAGAGATTGCCGAAGGGGTTGGCGCGGCGCAGCACTTGTGCCTCGCGCTTCGGATCGACCTGCCGCTCCGCAAGCAGGCGCAGCCATTCGCGCATCAGTGCAGCGCGGCCCTTCGGCGAATAGCGCCGATCGCCCGTCGCCTTGAAGGAAGGGCACATCGGGCTTGTGGCGTCGAAATCGAAACAGGCGCCGTTGCCGTTGCAATGGGCCGCATTGTCGAAGGCAGCGCGGATATCATTGCCGATGACGCGATCAAAGTCACCACGCAGTGATACGTCATCGATTTTCAGCAGTGGACGAGATGCGCCGGATGCGATCTTGCCGGGATTGAGGCGATCTTCCGGATCGAACGTGCGCTTGACGTCCTGCAGGCTGGGATAGAGATCGCCGAAGAATTCCGGGACGTACTCAGAGCGCACGCCTTTGCCATGCTCGCCCCAGAGCACGCCGCCATATTTGCGGGTGAGAGCTACGACGCCGTCGCTGATCTTCCGCACGAGCGGCTGATGGTCGGCGCGGGTGAGATCAAGCGCAGGGCGGACATGCAGCACGCCGGCATCGACATGGCCGAACATGCCGTAATCCAGCTCCGCGGCATCGAGAAGCGCGCGGAATTCTCTTATGTAGGCGGCCAAATGCTCGGGCGGAACGGCGGTGTCCTCGACGAAAGGCACCGGCCGTACCGGCCCTTCGACATTGCCGAGAAGGCCAACGGCACGCTTGCGCATCGACCAGATTGCTTCGATCTCGGCCCTTTCTCGGGCGATCGTATAGCCCTTGTGGCGCGGGGTCGAGCTGTTATCGAGGGCGGCGGTCACATCCGCCAGCTTGCGTGCTAGCTCGTCTCGATCATCGGCCAGCACCTCGACGATATTGATGCCATTGGCGACACCAGATGCATCCTCGGGAAAGAAGCGGGCAATGCCGCTCCAGACGATGTCGCCCTTGGCAAGACCCAGCACCTTCTCGTCGACCGTCTCGACCGAGGCGACCTTCAGCGCCACCAGCCGCCGCGCATCCTCGAGCGCCGTGTTGAAATCCCCATAGCGGATGTTGATGAGGGCTGATTGCGCCGGGATCGGCAGCACGTTAAGCTCAGCTTCGGCGATCATGGCAAGCGTGCCTTCCGACCCGCAGAGCACTGCATTGAGATCGAAACGGCCGTCCTCGCGGCGGATATGGGCAAGATCGTAGCCGGTCATGTAGCGGTTGAGCTTGGGGAAGGTTGCCGCGATCAGCTCGCTTTTATCCCTGGCGATCGCATCGACCACCCGGTGAATTTCGCCGATCCGATCCTTGCGTGCCTTGATCTGCTCCAGTTCGGCCTCGCCAAGAGGGCGCGACCACCAGTTGGTGCCGTCGCAGAGCACCAAGTGAAGGCCGAGAATGTGATTGCTGGTCTTGCCGTAGAGGCATGAGCCCTGACCGCAGGCATCGGTGGAGATCATGCCGCCGATCGTGGCGCGGTTGGAGGTGGAAAGCTCTGGTGCGAAGAACAGCCCATAGGGCTTCAGCGCCTTGTTGAGCTGATCCTTGACGACGCCGGCCTCGACTCGGGCGATCTTCCGAACCGGGTCGATCTCCAGAATACGGTTCATATGCCGGGAGCAGTCGATGACGATGCCAGAGGTCAGCGATTGCCCGTTCGTCCCGGTGCCGCCCCCGCGTGGGGTGATGGCAAGATCGGAAAAGGCAGGCTCGGATATGGCTGTGGCGATGCGCTTCAGGTCATCGGCGCCGCGCGGATAGAGGATTGCCGCGGGCTTAAGCTGATAGATCGAGTTGTCGGTCGAGGCGACCGTCCGCGCGCCGTCATCCGTCTCCACATCGCCCTGAAAGCCCAATGCCGACAGCCGACGCCCGAGCGCGCCGATCTGCTGCTTGTGGCTATCTTTCGCCGAAACGAGGCGTGGTATCATGATGCGAAGGCTTCCGGAGTTCTATCCGATGAGTAGAGCATTTCCGCTTTTAAACAGAATTATGGAAATGCTCTATCTCTTTGTTTTCACGCAATTCAGGACGCGGAACCGTTTTGCGCTTCTGCTGGAATTGCCTTAGCGCCGGAGAGCTGCGCAGGCCCGCTCGATACGGTCGAGGGCTTCGACGAGATCGGCCTCCGACGTCGCATAGGAAATGCGGAAATAGGGCGACAATCCGAAGGCGGAGCCGGGCACGACGGCGACATGGGCTTCATCGAGCAGGTAGGCGCAGAAGTCCGCATCCGTTTCGATCGGCTTTCCGGATGGCGTGGTTTTTCCCAACACGCCGCCGCAGCCCGAGAATGTGTAGAAGGCGCCTTCCGGCACTAGGCAATCCAGACCCTCAATGGCGTTCAGCCTGTTGACGACGAGATCGCGTCGACGCTGGAAGCTTGCCTTGCGACCCTCCAGAAAATCCTGCGGACCATTGAGCGCGGCAACGGCTGCCGCCTGGCTGACCGAGGATGGGCAGGAGGTTGCCTGGCTCTGGATAACGGCCATGGCCTTGATGAGAGCCTTCGGGCCACCGGCATAGCCGATGCGCCAGCCGGTCATGGCATAGGCCTTCGAAACGCCGTTGACCGTCAAGGTCCGGCTCTTGAGGCTCGGCTCGATCGCGACGGGCGTCGTGAAACGAAAGCCGTCATAGACGATATGCTCGTACATGTCGTCGACCATCAGCCAAACATGCGGATGACGCTGCAACACCTCGATCAGCGGCCGATAATCGGCCTCCGAATAGGCCGCTCCCGATGGGTTCGACGGCGAATTCAAAAGCAGCCAGCGCGTCTTCGGCGTGATCGCCTTTTCTAGCTGATCAGCCTTCAGGCGAAAACCGACCTTGGCATCGCAAGGGATCAGCACGGGCACGCCGCCGCAGATCTCGACAATATCGGAATAGGAGGTCCAGTAAGGCGTCGGGATGATGACTTCATCGCCCGGGTTGATCGACGCCATGAAAGCGTTGAACAGGATCTGCTTGGCACCCGTCGCGACGGTAATTTCGTCGAGCGCGTAGTCGATGCCGTTCTCGCGCTTGAATTTCGCGGCGATCGCCTTCTTCAGCTCCGGCGTGCCGTCGAGCGCGGTATATTTCGTTTCGCCACGGTCGATGGCAGCCTTGGCGGCTTCCTTCACATTGTCGGGCGTATCGAAATCAGGCTCGCCGGCGCCGAGAATAATGACAGGCAGACCTTCCCGCTTCATCGCATTGGCGCGGGCGCCAATCTGAAGAATGGTGGAAACGCCGATGGAGGCGATCCGCGAAGCGGGCTTGAAGCCCGCCTCTTCGATTTTCGTGGCGATCGTCATGGCGTTACTCGATGTCGAAGGAGACACCCTGCGCCAGCGGCAGGGCCTTGGAGTAGTTCACGGTGTTGGTCGCCCGACGCATATAGGCTCTCCAGGCGTCGGAGCCGGATTCGCGGCCGCCGCCGGTTTCCTTCTCGCCGCCGAATGCGCCGCCGATTTCCGCACCGGAGGTGCCGATATTGACATTGGCGATGCCGCAATCGGAACCGTCTGCTGCGAGGAAGCGCTCGGATTCCTGCATATCGCGGGTGAAGATCGAGGACGACAGGCCGGCCGCAACCGCATTGTGTTCGTCGATAACGGCGTCGAAATCGTTATAGGGCATGACGTAGAGGATAGGCGCGAAGGTCTCTTCCATCACCGGACCCGCCTGCTTCGGCATTTCCACCAGCGCCGGCTTTGCATAATAGCCGTCGGCATAGCCGACATCGATCCGCTCGCCGCCGGTGACGGAGCCGCCATGAGCCTTCGCCTCGGCAATCGCCTTCTGCATGTTGTCGAACGCTGCCTTGTCGATCAGGGGGCCGACGAGCGCGGAAGAGTGCAGGGGATCGCCGACCGAAACGCTCTGATAGGCCTTCTTCAGCCGCGGTACGAGCTGGTCGTATACGCTCTTGTGGACGAAGAGACGGCGCAGCGTCGTGCAGCGCTGGCCGGCTGTGCCCATGGCGCCGAAGGCGATGGCGCGAAGCGCCATGTCGAGATCGGCCGACGGGCAGACGATGCCGGCATTGTTGCCGCCGAGTTCGAGAATGGCGCGGGCAAAGCGCTTGGCAAGCCGCGGCCCGACTTCACGACCCATGCGGGTCGAGCCGGTTGCGGAGACGAGCGGCACCTTCGGGTGGTCGACGAGGATTTCGCCGATCGTACGATCGCCGATCAGAACCTGCGAAAGACCTTCTGGCGCGTCACCGAAGCGGGCAAGCGCGCGGTCGAGGATCACCTGCGAGGCAAGAGCGGTCAGTGGCGTCTTTTCCGATGGCTTCCAGATGACGGCGTCGCCGCAGATCAGCGCGAGCGCCGCGTTCCACGACCAGACCGCGACCGGGAAGTTGAAGGCCGAGATGATGCCGACAACGCCGAGGGGATGCCAGGTTTCCATCATGCGGTGGCCTGGGCGTTCGGTCGCGATGGTCAGGCCGTAGAGCTGGCGGGAGAGGCCGACTGCGAAATCGCAGATGTCGATCATTTCCTGCACTTCGCCGAGACCCTCGGAGCGGATCTTGCCGGCTTCGATCGAAACGAGACGGCCGAGATCGTCCTTGGCGGCACGCAATTCTTCGCCGAGCAGGCGCACCAGTTCGCCGCGCTTCGGGGCCGGCACGAGGCGCCAGGCGCGGAATGCGACATGGGCCTTCTCGATTTTCTTTGCCGCTTCATCGGCCGAAACCGTCTTGAGGCTGCCGATCTTCTCGCCGGTGACCGGGGAGTAGGAGGACATGTCGCCCTCAGTATAGAGCGCCTTGTCGACGCCGAGCTTTTCGAGAATGGCGGCAGCTTCGGCTGCAACGGAAGGGGTCTTGGCTGCGATGTTCATCGTTTGAAACTCCACTTGTCTTTAATCCCGATGGCGAGCGGCTGTTATCGCCGCATCACCTCACTCGGCGGCGTCTTGTTTGGAAAGTGCCCGCAGGCAGGCGTCGATCGATGCCTGTTCGATGCCGGCATAATGATCGAATTCGTTCAGCACCTTCATGCCGAGATCGGCTTCGAAGCGCTGCTGGTTCGGGCTGGCGACGAAGTCCTGTTGTGCGCCGTCGCCGAGATTGGACTGGAAGATGCCGGCGGCGCTGACGGGGAGGAAATCCTCGTAGACGATCGGGTCGAACTGGACGAGGCCCTTCTCGATCAGCGCGCCGATATCGCCATGGCTTGTTGCGGCAGTTTTGCCCTTGGCTGTCAGTGAGTAGGTGAAATAGCCGAAGCCTTCGGCACGGATTGCCGCCCAATCATCCGGGAAGCCGGCAAAACTTTGCGTGAGTGCTGCTTCATAATCGCGTGCGTTCGAACCGTCTGCCGCCGGGCACACGATCTTGCGGGATTGATCGAGCAGCCGGTCGTAAAACGCACGACCCTTCGGCGTCAGTGCAATGCCGCGTTGCTCGATCTCGCCAAAGCGGGCAGTGTGCGAACCTTCTTCCCATACGCCATCGGCATTGCGGAAGGAGACTGGCTCTTCAAGGGCCTTGAACGAGGTCTGGCGCAGCAGGATCGGGCAAGCGCGTGTCGGCGGACCTTCGACGACAGCCTTCGGTGCGATATCGTAATCCGGCATCAGGGCCTGCACCTGATCGATATCCAGGGTGCGCGGTGTCAGATGATTGATGTGCGGGCCCTTGAACGACACGACGTCGGCGATCAGGCGATGGGCGTCGTGGAGGCGGTGGTACATGGAGGCATCGACATTGGCTTCGTCATGCCAGCGGAAGGTTTCCAGCACTTCGCTGACGAAGCGCTGGGCATCGTCGTTGTTCAGGCCGCCATCACGCTCGGCCTTTTCTGTGAGCGCAATGGCTCCATCAGTGAAAATCTGGCGCTTGGCGAGAATGTCCGCGGCGGCCTTGCGGAGGTCTTCGTCGGCAATCAGATCGAGGCGCAGCAGCGAAGTGAAAACGCGGAAGGGATTGCGCTTCAGCTCCGCATCGCCGATCGGGCGAAATGCGGTCGAATGCACAGGCACGCCCGCGGTCGACAGATCGTAATAGCCGACCGGGTACATGCCCATGACGGCGAAGACGCGCGCCATCATCGCAAGCTCTGCAGCAGTGCCAAGCCGGATGGCGCCGTGCCGCTCCTCGGAGATGCGATCGAGATAATCGGTTGCCTTCAGCCGCTCCTTGAGCTTGGGCTGCGCGGCGAGCGTCTCATCGTTGACGCGGGCGACAAGTTCCATGAGTGTGCCATAGGCGGGAACTTCTTCGCGATACATCGCCGACATGGCGGCGGAAAAAGCGCTGCGAATATCGCTGGTCGAGACGTGGTCAGGCTTCATGTGCGATCTCTTCCTGAAAGGCTACATCATTCCTGTATTGCAGAATATATCTTGTTTGGCAGCCGGTGTTGTGAGAGAGAATTCTAACTTGATGCGAAAATGGAATGAACATGCGTCGTCGTCTCATCCCTGACATCGTCAATCTGCAGGCCTTCGAATGCGCGGCGCGTCACCAGAATTTTTCGCGCGCGGCGGAAGAGCTCAATCTTACCCAAAGCGCCGTCAGCCGTCAGATCAGCGATCTCGAGCAGCAGACAGGTTTGAAATTGTTCGAGCGCGTTCGCCAGCGCGTCGTGCTGTCCGAGGCCGGACTTCGGCTGTTGCCGGAGGTCAAGGACCTGCTTCTGCGCTCGGAGCGGCTGATGATCGGCGCCGTTGCCGCCGGCCAGATGAAACTGTCGCTCAAGGTCGCGACCTTGCCGACCTTCGGCACGCGCTGGCTGGTGCCGCGCCTTGGTCGGTTTCTGGACGAACATCGCGATGTCGCGATCACGGTGGAATCCCGGTCCAAGCCCTTCAACTTCGACGAGGATAATTTCGATCTCGCCATCCACTACGGCCTGCCGGCCTGGGCCGGCGCTGTTGCGACCTTTCTCTGCAACGAGACCGTTCTGCCCGTCGCCAGCCGCGAGCTTGCCGGGCGGCTGGGTCTGATCTCGCCGGCTGAGCTATCGGGAGCACCGCTGCTGCATCTGACGACCCGCCCGAAGCTCTGGGCGCAATGGTTCGATCTGCAGGCGTTGTCGACGGAGAATGCCTATCCCGGCGCACGCTTCGACCAGTTTTCCATGATCATCGCAGCGGCCATCGCCGAGCTCGGCGTGGCGCTTCTGCCGACCTATCTGATCGAGGATGAGCTCAAGGCCGGCACGCTTCTGCCGCTGTTTAATCTGCCGATGCCGACCGAGAACAGCTATTACGTCGTCATGCCGGAAAAGAAGCAGACGAACGAGACGGCGACATTATTTCAAGATTGGCTGCTGAGTGAGGTGACGCCGCAATCGCAGATGATAATGCCGCGCTGATTTGCGTCTGATGATGCGAGGAAAAAATCGTCGCAGGCGAGCCAATCCGAATGAATTTGAATCGCTGGGCGTTCAAGGCGGTTTTTCATTTGGAGTGCAAGAACACCCGGACGGCCCGGATCGCTCTGCTGATAGAATAGTGTCCTGCGACTTAGACATCCGCGTCGGATAGGAGGAAGCTTTGCCAAACTATGTTTTGCTGCCCGAAGCCGCTGCACTGCTTGCCGGCGCCAACAGGGTACTTGTCATCGGCTGCTCCGGCGGCGGCAAGACGACCTATTCCCAGAAGATCGCGACTACATTCGGTTTGGAGTTTCAATCGCTCGATCGGGACGTCCGATGGCTACCGGGTTGGAAAGAGCGCGAAAGGGATGAGCAGCGGTCGATGATCGTCGAGCTGGCGCGACGGGAGAGGTGGGTCATGGATGGCAGCGGCGCATCCACTTTTGATCTGAGATTGCCGCGCACCGATCTCGTCCTTTGGGTTCGAGTGCCGAGGCATGTTGCATTATTTGGTCTGGCGAAGCGGGTTTCACGGCACTATGGAACAGTTCGCCCTGCTATGGCCGAAGGTTGCCCTGAACCGCTGCCAGATAGGGCTTTCCTCTCCTATATCTGGAATTTCGAGAGGAAATATGCGCCTCTGTTCGTTCGAAGTATCGACCTGCATGGGCCACAAGTGCCCGTCGCCCTTTTGAATTCGCACGGCGAAATGGACCGGCTGCTAAGGCTTGCGCGCAACAGCGGCTGAGGGGCAGCGGCGATGCGCTGGCCAAGTCTACAGTAACGGCCGAGAATCATGTTTGAATGCAGAAGGTAGGTCATGGACTATGGCCACAAGTCGTTTCCAACGAGGGCGGGGCAATGACGACAAGCGAACAGACGGAATTGGAAGATATCGTCTTCAAGAGCGCTTTGCTGATGTCGCTTCTCCGGCGCTGGGATGAGATTGCGCTGCCAGATTGCTGGCTGGTGGCAGGAGCCGTTGCCCAGACCGTTTGGAACGATGCCTTCGGATTGCCTCTGTCTCATGGAATCAATGACGTCGACATTGTTTATTTCGATGCCGATGATTTGTCTGAACAAGCGGAGGCCGTTCATGCCGCTCGGGTCCGCGCGATGTTTCCGGATTTAACGGTCTGGATCGATGTAAAGAACGAAGCCAGGGTTCACTGCTGGTACGAAGCGAAGTTCGGATACCCGATCCCACCTTATAAATCGACCCTGGACGCTATCACCACTTTTCCGACCACGGCAACCGCCGTGGGATTGCGTTCCAATGGCCACGGTCGTCTGGATTATTGTGCTCCGTTCGGTCTTTCCGATCTGCTGAATGGCGTCGTGCGCCCCAACAAGACGCAGATCACGCGGGCGATCTATGAGCAGAAAGCCAATCGCTGGATTGCGGTCTGGCCGAGGCTGACGGTCGTAGGTTGGAACGGCTGAAGAGTTTCGAGGCGCAGCCGCGCGATTTCCGACCCGATGTCAGATCGTGTCGAATATGGCCGATGCTACGATGACTTCCGTACCCGCGAGGCCGACCGAACAGAAGAGCGTCGTGTCGAGAGACGACGTTCTACCGGCAGCATGACCGGCGACTATTGCCGCAAGATCGAGAATTCGCTCCTCGTGCATGGTTCCGCAAAGGAAAAATGGGGACGTATAGGCGCGCGTTTGCTCGGGAGAATCCGTGGCGATGATGCTGGCTATGTCAGCGACGTCCACGCCGAGTTCATGCCCCATGAGCGTCTTCGGGCCGATCGTATTGATATGAACGCCGGCCTTTAATTCTGAAGCATCGATCACCGGCATGTCGCTGCTTGTTGCGCATAACACGATATCGGCATCGGCCACGGCTTTTGCGGCACTTGTAACCGGTTCAACGGCAATACCGAGTTCCAATTGCATCTCTTCAGCGAAGGCGGCGCAGTTTCTCGGGTTTCGGCTGAAGACCCGGGCAGAGCCAATGTCGCGAACGGCGGCAGCGGCAATGAGCTGCGTTCGCGCCTGCGCGCCACTGCCAATGATGCCGACCATGCTGGCGGCGGGAACGCTGAGGTGGCGGATGGCCACGCCTCCAATCGCGCCCGTCCTGATCTGGCCGAGCCGTTCGCCCAAGATGACGCCCTGCAGTTCAGCGGTGTCGGCACGCCAAACAGCGACGATTTGTGAATGCCGCCCGCCGGCAAAGGTCTCGTAGGCGCGAAAGCCGGCCAGCGGCCGTTCGCCATCGATGCCGCCGACCGTAAACACGATGTCTCCACGATCGGGAAAGGAGACATGATGCCGGGGTGGGGACACCAGCTCGCCCGCTGCCTTGGCTCGGAAAGCTGCTTCCAAGGCATCGATTGCCCCACGCATGACTGCGGAAGGGCATAAATCCTCGTCTTTCAATATCTTCATTGCGGGTCGACCTCCGTGTGTCCGGCCACTCTGCAACCTCAAGAGCACTTGAGGTCAATAGCGGCCGGCAACAGCAGGTCTGAAAACGATAGACGCAGGGATCGATCAGCATGAATTATGTAGCTGGACCTATCTGCGTCTCATAACCGTTCTTATGATGCTGCCATCCTGGCGTTCCGCATTGCCCAGCTCTTCAGGCGCAGGCCATTGAGTTTAATGAAGCCCTCGGCGTCGTGGTGGTCGTATGCTCCGGAGCTTTCCTCGAAGGTGACGAGATCGGTCGAGTAGAGCGAGGCGGGCGAGGTGCGCGCGATCACATTGGCTGAACCCTTGTAGAGCCTGAGCGTCACTTCGCCGCTGACATGGATTTGGCTCCGGTCTATCAAAGCCTGCAGCATTTCCCGCTCGGGAGAATACCAAAACCCGTTATAGATCAGCGCGGCGTAGCGGGGCATGATCTCGTCCTTCAAATGTGCAGCGGCGCGGTCGAGCGTGATGGATTCGATCCCGCGATGGGCGGCGAGCAGGATCGTGCCACCGGGAGTTTCGTAAACGCCGCGCGATTTCATCCCGACGAAACGGTTCTCGACGAGATCGATCCTGCCGATCCCATGCCTGCCGCCCAATTCGTTGAGCTTCGTCAGGAGTGCCGCTGGTGCCATTGCTTCGCCATTCAGGGAAACCGCATCGCCCTTTTCAAAACCGATGACGACGATCTCCGGCTCGTCCGGTGCCTCCAGAGGGTCGACAGTGCGCTGATAGATATAGGATGGCGCGATTTCGGCGGGGTCTTCCAGAATCTTGCCCTCGGTGGACGTGTGCAGGAGATTTGCGTCGGTCGAAAAAGGGGCCTCGCCGCGCTTATCTGTCGGCACGGGAATTTGATGTGCTTCGGCGTATTCGATCAACTGGGTGCGCGATTGGATGGCCCATTCGCGCCATGGCGCGATGATCTTGATCGATGGATCGAGCGCATTGGCCGCCAGTTCGAAACGCACCTGATCATTGCCCTTGCCTGTGGAGCCGTGGGCAATGGCATCGGCTCCCACCTCCCGTGCGATATCGATGAGATGCTTGGCGATGAGCGGGCGGGCGATGGAGGAGCCGAGGAGATATTGCCCCTCATAGAGCGCGTTTGCCCGGAACATCGGGAAAACGAAATCCCGAACGAATTCCTCGCGGACATCCTCGATCCTGATATCTGTCACGCCCAATTGCTCGGCCTTTCGGCGGGCGGGCTCAAGCTCCTCGCCCTGGCCAAGGTCGGCGGTAAAGGTCACGACTTCGCAGCCGTAGGTTTGCCGCAGCCATTTCAGGATGATGGATGTGTCGAGCCCTCCGGAATAGGCGAGCACGACTTTCTTGAGCTTTTGCGACATCGACTTCCGTCTCCATGTTGACGGATGAAACGATAGGCCAATCCTCGCGCAATGAGCTTGCAAAGACTTCAAGAATACGAGACGATTTGGCATATTATGCCACTTCATTGGCAATGGGAGCCATATTGTGTTACCGAATCTGGATGAGATCGATCGGCGTATCCTCAAGGTGCTGCAGCGTGACGGACGCATTTCCAATGTCGATCTTGCGAAGGAAGTGGGGTTGTCGCCGTCCCCCTGTCTTCGCCGCGTGCGATTGCTGGAAGACGCAGGCATCATCGATCGCTACGTTGCCGTTCTGGACCCGACAAAGGTGGGTGCGGGCCTCACCGTGTTTGCCCGCGTCTGGTTCAAGACGCAGGATGCGCAAGTCACCCTGCAATTCGCGGAGGCTGTCAGGCGGTTTCCCGAAGTCATGGAATGTTATCTGACCACGGGAGAATGTGATGCCGTCTTGCGCATCGTCACGGCTGATCTGCACAGCTACTGGCGGTTTCAGGCCGACCACTTGACTCGTATCCCGAGCGTATTGAACGTCAAGACAGATGTGCCGATGGAAACATTGAAGCGAAGCTTCGAGCTGCCTTTGGCCTCGTAGTATTGCAGCCAGCTGTCGGCCAACCACAACGGCAGCGAAATGCCGTTCAGCTCATGGAGCCGATGCCGGCCTGCTCGGGCCTTGGCGGGCATAGCGGACCAGCAGGACAATAGATGTTTGGAGAGCGAGATGAGCATATTCGAAACGGCAATGCGGGCGGCCAGCTCGGTTCTCGCAAGCCGCTTTCCGGGCAATTCCTTTGCCTTTGCCTCGGGGTCGATCATACGAGGCGAGGGAAGAAAGGGCTCTGATATCGATCTGGTCGTGGTCTTTGATCGGCTCGAAACCGCTTGGCGCGAAACGTTTCTCGAAGGCGACTTTCCATTCGAAGTGTTTGTTCACGACCCGGAGACGCTCAGCTGGTTTTTCGAGAGCGATATTGCGCGCGGCTATCCTGTTATCATTCATATGGTTGCGACCGGCCAGATCCTCGGGCCAAATCCGGACAAGGGGCAGGTCTGGAGAGATTATGCTGTCGACATCCTCCGTGCCGGCCCGCCAGAGCTGGAAGGTGAGAAGCTGAGTGCCTTGAAATATCAGATCACCGATCTTCTCGATGACCTGCATGGAGAGCGGGCAGCTCCAGAGGTACGCGCGATTGCCGCGCTGCTCTACCAGCCTTTAGCCGACCTTATGCTGCTCGGACGAGGAAGATGGTCGGGCAGGGGCAAATGGATTCCCCGCCTGCTTCGTGAGCTGGATCGGGACCTAGCCGATAGCTTCGACGATGCCTTCGGGCGGGCTTCAGCGGGAGAGGTGGAGGCATTGTGCAACCTCACACGTCGCGAACTGGACCGGCATGGCGGACCGTTTTTCGCGGGTGACAAGCGCACGGCATCGCAACAGGCGAGACGAAAGAGCCTTGTGGAGCTAGGCTGATTGTTGTGTGTCGATCGGAAATTTTAAGCTTGAAATTCTTCATCGCGACGCTAACACATTCCTATCGGGTCGCTGCGGATTTTGCAGGATAGACGCGAAGTGAACTCGGGAGGAGGAGGCCGCCATGAAGATGCATCCGCTGAAGGGGCCGAACCGGCTGAAGCTCGGTGTTTTTTCCGCCAATGCGGATGGCGGCCTTGCCATCACCGACGTGCCGGAGCGCTGGACGGCAGGCTGGCAGGATAATCTGACCGCAGCACAGATTGCCGACCGGGCGGGGCTCGAATTCTTTTTGCCGATTGCGCGCTGGCGCGGTTTCGGCGGTAAGAACCGCGTGCGCGAATGGTCGTTCGAGACCTTTACCTGGGCGGCCGCGCTATCTGCCGCGACCGAGCAGATCGGCCTGTTCATGACGGTGCACGTGCCGCTCGTCCATCCCCTTTATGCTGCCAAGTCGCTTGCGACTGTCGATCATATCAGCCAGGGGCGGGCGGGGCTGAACATTGTCTGCGGCTGGAACCCGAAGGAGTTCGGCATGTTCGGCGTGCCGCTCGTCGAAAAGGGCTACGACCAGGCAGCCGAATGGCTCGAAATCGTCGAGCAGCTCTACGCCTCCGATGAGCCGATCGACTATGCAGGCAGCTACTATAATCTGAAAGAAGCCGTCAGCCGGCCGGCAAGCCTGCAGGCACCGAGGCCGGTGACGATGAATGCGGCTTTCGGCGGCCCCGGCCGGGATTTTGCCGCCGCGCATTGCGACTATCTCTTCACCACCTTTACCGAGATCGACGAGGCTGGAAAGCATGTGGCTGATATCGCCGGGCGGGCGGCAGGCAAAGGCAGGCAGGTCGGCGTTTATACCGTCTGTCACGTCGTCTGCCGCGAGACGCAGGCAGAGGCAGAAGATTACTATACGCGCTATGCCGTGACCATGGCCGATCACGCTGCCGTCGATCAGCACATGGCTGGCAAGAAGGAGTTCTCTCAATCCCATGATCGCGAGGCCTATGACCGCTATCGCCAGCGTTTTGCCGGTGGAGCAGGCAGCTATCCGCTGATTGGCACGCCGCAGCGCATTGCCGAAGAAATGATCGCCATTGCCGAGCAAGGCTATGCCGGCATCGCCTTGTCCTTCGTCAACTATACGCAGGAACTGCCCTATTTCTGCGATCGGGTGCTTCCGATTCTGAAGAAGGCTGGGCTCCGGCTGGGGTGAATCGCCGTTTCGATGCTTCGCGCCGCCGCTGCTCGCGGGAATGTGATCATCCTTCAATGACGACTTGGTTATCCGGCCAAGGCTGATTTTCCGGGCCGCTCGCGGTGATGTCGCTTTCATGCAGCGGCGTCGCAGGTGCGACATGTGTGCAACGCAGCAAAAAACGTGAGGTCAAGGGGTTTACAAGCGTGGCCCCGGATGGGATTCTTTTAGGCGAAGGGTGCTGCTTGATTTGAAGCGGCGTCATTCCCTTCAATCGGATGCCGTCAATCTTGGCTCCGATGCGCCGCTATCTTGCTGGTGCTTAACCGAACAAAATCAATCCGAAGCCGGAATGCGGTTGTTCCCGTGTCTGGCTGTTGCCTTGGTGCGCCCTGAACATCACGAGATCAGGGTAAAGAGAATGCGGGCTTTAACATGGGCTTCAAGTCGAAACGCGTCCTTCGCGGCGTTCTTGGTCTCCTTGCGAGTGTCAGCTTGCCACAGGTTACCAAAGCCAGCGACCTGATGATCTGGTCGCCGGTCAAATTGGCGCCGCGAACATATAAGACGACGCTCGGCTTTCGGCTGCCGATGGCTTGGGACGTGAGTGCAGGCATGGATTTGGGCCTGGGTGGAGCGGGCAGCGGTGCGATCTTGCGCAGTAGCAGCCTGGCAACGCTCTGGGGCACGGCAATCGACGATCACAAGCGCTTTTCGACCGTATGGCGTCGCGAAGTCTCCGTGAGGGTGGACACTCTCAACAGCACGGGAACGCTTTGCCTCGAGCGCTCGCGGAGCTGGACGGTGTCGGAAAATCTGGACATGAGCACTTCGAGGTCGCTGAACGTAAATTACGCGGGCACTCGGAATGCGGCAAACTCCATTACCGCGACACAAGCCGTTACCATTGCCGTTCCCTGGACGGGAATGTCCTTATCTGCGATCGGCAATCTGAAGGACGTCGGCAGCGTCTTTTCCAGCACAGTCTCGTTTCAGCAGCCTTTGGCGCCGAACCTCAATTTCTCGGCCTCCTTCGCCGATCCGCAGACTTTGACACCGGCTGGCAATGTGCGCCTGGACTACCGCATCAAATGGTAGATTCGCGAGGTTTCTAAGTTCGGCCTTTTGCATGTCGAGGCCGGGAACAAATGCCTCTCGCGGAAGTTTAGAACGGGCAGGACATCGATCTTGCTCGAGGTGTCATGACCTCGCGAAGCCTGCCGCTGGTTCAACTCCCTGCCGGCGGCAGGCTTAGCGTCGAGTAGAGAACTCAGTCGGCGGGTCCAGTCGCCTCCGTCGGCGATTTGATCGTTATGTCGGGCTCGGCAAGCCTGGCCTTCAGCTTCGAGACGACATCGTGCCGGACATCTGACCAGGACGAGGTGATCGCCCAGTATTCGATGTTGAGCACGGCTTGATCGACGGCCAGCTCGTCGAGAAAAACCTTCGGTGAGGGTGTGGTCTTGATGCGCTGATCCGCTTTCAAGATGTCGAGGATTGTCTTGCGGGCAAGATCGATGTCGACTTTCTCATCCATGGCAACGGACAATTGCTGTCGGCGATCCGGCTCGCGGCTGTGGTTGATGATGGGCGTGTTCCAGAGCGTCGAATTCGGCGCCATCAGATAGAGGCCGTCAGCCGTCCTCATCTCCGTCGCGAAGAGCCCGATCTCCTTGATGTAGCCTTTGACGTTCGTCGTCTCGATATATTCGCCGACCCGGAATGGCCGCAGGATCAGCAGCATGATGCCGGCGGCGATATTTTGAAGCGTGCCTTGCAGGGCCAGGCCGATCGCCAGGCCGGCAGCGCCGAGAGCGGCGATGATGGAGGCTGTCTGAACACCGAACTGGCCAAGGACGGTGATGAAGACAAGGATGAGCAAGCTGTAGTGCAAGACATTTTGGAAGAAGCTCGCGAGCGTTTCGTCTATGCCGCGAATGCGTGAGATGACGCGATAGGCCGAGCGGCTGATAATGCCCGCAAGAAGCCAGCCGCCGATCAGAAGAATGATCGCGCCAAGAAGTGAAAATCCATATTGAACCGCGAGCGCCGAGGCCTGATCGAGTGCCGTCCGGGTCGCAACGACGATATTGGTCGTTTGATCGTCCATGTCAAAACTCCATCTTTCCCAGAGAGCCAAATGAGAAGTCGCGTTTTTTGTTCCCGGCGATCGGGCGTGTGAAACTCAACCGTTTCAATGGATTGTGCGGGCCGGTTCCTATGCCGGGGCGTCAGGCGCCGTGCTTTGCCTGATGCGGGCCTATGGTGGCAGCTGCGGCGTAATGAGCTTTCTTCTGCTCGTACATGCCGAGATCTGCGCGCTTGATCATGGCTTCCATGGTTTCGCCGGGCAGGCTCGTGGCAACGCCGATGGAGACGCTGAGTGGCGCGCTCGAATAGAACTGATTGTTGATCTTCAGCAGTTCGTTGATCGTCTCGACCATCGCGGCAACCGCGATTTCATCGGCGCCCGGCATGAGAACGGCAAATTCGTCGCCGCCGATGCGGGCGGCGTGGTTCGGCAGGGAGACGACGCTGTTCAGCACCTCGCCCATGCGGCGCAGCAGCGCGTCGCCTGCATCGTGGCCGCTCTCGTCATTGGCCTCCTTCAGGCCGTTCAGATCGAGAATGATGGCCGATACCGGCCGAAGGGATTTGCGCTCCAGCCTGTTGAGCTCCTCCATATAGAAGGCACGGTTGTAGAGCCTGGTGAGTACGTCGTGCTTGCCGAGATATTCGAGATAGGCTTCCGCCTTCTTGCGCGCCGTAATATCGGTCAGCGCTACCTGCACCAGCGACCAGTCGTTCTCGTAACCGGGAAAGACGGAAAACTGCAGGAGGACGTGGCGTTCCGATCCGTCGAGCGCGTAGTTCAACACCTCACGCTGATGGAAGAGGCGGCCGTTCCACAATTCCACCAATTGCCCGCGAAAATGCTTCTCCATGTCATCGCGGAACACTTCACCGATCCTGTGGTGCAGGGTCTGGCGATCCGGCGCGCAGAAGAGATCGAGCGTTGCCTGATTGACGTCAAGCACACTGATTTCGCTCATGCATTGCTGGACGAATTCCGGATGCACGTCGAGAAATACCTGGAAGTCGACGATGCCGCGATGCCGGATCTCATCGAGCAGGATCTTGATGCGGCTGAAATCCTCGACCCACAGGGAAACGGGCGAATGCTCGAACATGCCCTCGGCATAGCGGCGCTGCCGCTCTTCCTGCCGTCTCGCCTCCTCGCGGGCCGTCACGTCTTCCGTCGTCAGCAGCAACCGGCTCCAGGAGGTCTCATGGCCCGGCAGGATGACGCCGCGAAGCTGGATGTCGAGCCGTTTGCCGCCAAGAGAATAGTTGATCGCCGTGCCGGAAAATTCGGTCTTGCCTTCCCAGAGCGCGACAAGCTCGTTGACATGGCTGTGCAGCATCTCGTCCCGGAAGACCCGCGAAAGGCTTCCGACAAGCATCTCGAAGGACGGCGCCTCGAAGAGCTCCAGTGTCCTGGCATTGACGGCAAGAAGCTTGATCCTTTGCGAGCAGGACGCGACGCGCTGCACGTCGGCGAGCAGATAGGAACGCAGGTCCGTCACGCCTTCCGCACGCCAGAGTTCGAACTGCTCCTTGACGCCGCTGAAATCCTCCAGCCACATGGCGACGGGGGCAAGGTCGAAAACGGTGCTGCTGAAGTCCTGGGCGTTCATCATGATTCCCTGCGCCGGCAATAAAAGTCAGGATGCGAAATGCAAAAACCGGCCGTTCGCTAAGTTCTGCTTAACGAGCATTGGTAAACCTTGCGTTGATACCAGGCAGCGGGTCAAGCCGGACAATCAATACCGGTTTCTTTTCAACTCATTCTTGTTGAAATTGTGCCCAAAATGGCTCTCCAGTTCAATCGCAGCCCAATTTGGTAGCGCACATTGCCGTCACGTCTTCAAAAAACGCTCGAAGGCTTTGAGGGTCTTTTCGCTGACGTGGTGTTCGATGCCCTCGGCATCATTCCTCGCCGTATCAGGATCGACGCCAAGACGGCAAAGGACGGCCTCGACGATCTCATGGCGCCGACGGGTCGCCACCGCCAGGCGGTGCCCTTCTTCAGTCAGGAACACGCCACGATAGGGGCGCTGCGTGATCAGGTTCTCCTCGGCGAGCCGCTTGAGCATTTTTGCAACCGTCGGCTGCGTTACTCCCAGTCTTTGCGCAATATCGGTCTGGCGCGCTTCGCCGGCATGTTCTATCAGATCGGCGATGAGTTCGACGTAATCTTCCATCAATTCCGTGCGTCGGTCGTCGCGGCTTTTCTGAAAGGCCTCGGCGTGCGTCTCGATCTCGGTCGAAGAAAGACGGCTTTCCGGGGCGGCAGGCAATCTCGTCAAGGCGGCTCATCTCCCTCATGATTAAGAGTCGTGTAATGATGTTTAGCCTCGACTATAAATAATTCAACGACGTTATGAAACCCCGGCGGCCGATCCCGGCCAGCCGCGAAATCGAAATTCCTGTGTTTCAATTGGCTCGTCGTGCCGCGCCTTCAGGCGCGCAACAGCGGCAGCAGTTGCTCACCTTGCCGCTTTATTTCCAAGAGATAGGGTGTGTCCGAAAGAACGAAATGCGTGATGCCGAGATCGCGATATTTACGCAGGGAGTTGGCGACATCCTCTGGCGAGCCGACCAGCCAGGTGGTGCCGGCGCCGCCGCCGCCGAACTTGCCCGGCGCGGTATAGAGGTTGTCGTCAAGCACGTCGCCGCGCGCGGCAAGATCGAACAGTCGTTTCTGGCCCACTGCGATCGATTGCCGGTGATCGTTCCAGCCGACGCCCTTATTCTCAGCCATCTCGGCGACTTTCGCCTCGGCATCGGTCCAGGCCTGCTCCGTCGTGTCGCGCACCAGCGTCGTAATGCGCAGCCCGAATTCCAGCGGCGGCAGATCGCGATCAAGATCTCTGCTTAGTGCCTTGAGCCGGCTGATCCGCTCAGCGATGTCGGCGAGTGGCTCGCCCCAGAAAAGCTGAACATCGGCCTCCGTGGCGGAAACGCGTTCTGCAGCATCCGACGCACCACCGAAATAGAGCCTGGGATGCAGGCGTTTACCGCGAGGCTCGATGCGCGGCGCGGCCGTGGATTCGTTGACGCGAAAGTGTTCCCCCTCATAGGTGACATTCTCTTCGGTCCAGAGCTTGCGCGTGAGGCGCATGAACTCCTTGGTGCGGCCGTAGCGATGCGCCTGATCGCCCTCGCTGTCGCCATAGGCGGCAAGATTGTCCTTGCCGGAAACGATGTTGACGCGCACGCGACCACCGCTCAGTTGATCAAGCGTTGCGGCCGCAGAGGCGAAATGCGCCGGCCGCCAGTAGCCGGGGCGGATTGCGATGAGCGGCTCGAAGCTGGTGGTCCGTGCCGCCAGTGCGGCCGCGACGGTGAAGGTGTCGGGTCGGCCCCAGCCCGTTCCGATCAATGCGCCCTTCCAGCCGTGATCCTCCAACGCCTTGGCATGGCTGGTCAGGGTTTCGAGGCTGTTGTGGTTTTCCACGGCGGAATCGCCACGGTGGCCCGGCTTGACGTCATTGGGGATGTACCAGAGAAATTCGCTGTTATCGCTCATGCCTGTGCCTGTGCCTGTGCCTGTCGGTCTGTCTGTATTGATATGGGATTTGTGGTGGGGAGAGCCGTCATCAATGCTCGGCTCACCGCTCTGGCGTCTAAAGCTTGCCCTTCCATGGCACGAGAACCGCTTCGAGAATGCGGACGGCGGTCGAGAAGGCGAAGGCGCAGACCGCAATGATGCCGATGCCGACGAAGACGACGTCGGTGGCAAGGAACTGCGACGCCGACATGATCATAAAGCCAATGCCGCGGGTCGAGGCGATGAGTTCGGCCGCCACCAAAGTTCCCCAGCCGATGCCGAAGGCGATCCGGATACCCGTCAGGATTTCCGGCAGCGCAGAAGGCAGGACGACGTTGAAGAAAAGCTGCAGCCGGTTGGCGCCGAGAGACCGTGCGGCATTGACCCGCTCCAGCGGCAGCGAACGGACGCCGGCGTGGGCGGACAGGCAGATCGGCGCGAACATGGCGAGCACGAGAAGGGTGATCTTCGAGGTCTCGCCGATGCCGAGCCATATGATCATCAGCGGCAGATAGGAAAGGGGCGGCAGCGGCCAATAGAATTCGATCGGCGTATCGAGAATTCCCTTTGCCCAGCGGTTGAGGCCCATCAGCAGACCGACAGGAATGCCGACCCCGATCGCGACGGCCGCGGCGACAACGATGCGGAACAGGCTTGCCAATATATGTTCGGAAAGCGAAGCGCCGGCATAGCCATCGCGGTAGACAACGCCGATCTGGGTCAGCACTTCATCGGGGCGGGGCAGGAAGAGATGAGATACCAGGCCGAGCTTGGTGACGAGCCACCATAATAAGAGGCAGACGATTGCGGTCGCGATGCTGATGGCGATGGTGGGCTTCTCGCCCACACCGAAACTTGGAACGCGAACCAGCTTCGGTTGCGCTTCCCTTGGAGAGACGGCAATCGGGCGCGTTTCGATGATGTCACTCATGCCACGCTCCTGATGTTGTCAGCGCTGTGGAGGATAGCGCGGATTTCTTCCCGAAGGCTGCTGAACTCAGGCGACGAGACGATCGCCTTCGTATCGCGGTTGGCAGCGAAGCGATGAACGAAATCAAGCTCGAAGCGGGCAACGATGCGCCCCGGTCTCGGAGACATGACAAGCACCTCAGTGCCGAGAAACAAAGCCTCCTCGATCGAATGCGTGATGAAGAAGATGCGCTTGTCGGTTCTGGTCCAGACCGAGATCAGCAGTTCCTGCATCTGCTCGCGCGTCAGGCTGTCGAGAGCGCCGAATGGTTCGTCCATCAGCAGGATATCCGGATCCGTGGCGAGCGCCCGGGCAATGCCGACGCGCTGGCGCATGCCGCCCGACAGTTCGTAGGGCAGGGCATTGGCAAAATCGCTCAGGCCGACAAGCCGTAGCAGCTCCGATGCGCGATCCCGGCGTTCCCGCCTGCCCAGCCCGGCAAATTGCAGGCCGAGGGCCACATTATCGATCACGGATTTCCATGGCAGCAGCGAATCCTTCTGGAAGACGACACCGCGATCCGCGCCGGGACCCGAAACCGGCCTGCCGTCGAGCGTGATCTTTCCCTCCGACAGCGGCAGGAAGCCGGCGATCGCATTGAGCAGGGTGGATTTGCCGCAGCCGGATGCGCCAAGCGCCACAACGATACCGCGCTCGGGAATGTTAAAGGAAACGCGATCGAGCGCGTGAACGGTTCTGCCGTCACGCGCTGCAAAGAAGACGCTGGCATGGTCGACTTGAAGCATGGGCTCTCTCGATATTGCGACGCCGGCGCGGCAAGCGCGCCGGCGCCAGGAAGGATCAGTTGCTCGCGCTGACAAGCGCGTCGGCGGTGACGAACGCGCCGTAGTTCGGCAGAACCTCGGAGACCTTTCCCTGGCTCTTCAGGAAGGTTGCCGTGTCCTTGAGGATCTTGGCCGCGCCGGATTGATCGCTGCCGCCGAGCCAAGCGGCCGATGCCTGCACGTCGGGCGTCAGCAGAGTGAGGTTCTTCAGCGCTGCCGCCTGCTGGTCTGCCGTGCCGCCCAGCAGCTTGGCAAGTGCCTTGGCGTTGTCGCTATCCGGTCCCCAGGCGGCCTTATCGGCTGCGAACGAGGCGTAGTATTTATTGATCACCGAGGCATAGGCCTTCAGAAACTGCGGGTTGTCTGCTGCGAATTTCGAGGTTGCGACCCAGGCGGAAAACGTCGGGGCACCCTTGTCGGCGACGTCCTTGGATGTCACCAGCACCTTGCCGTTCTTCTTCAGCTCGGTGAGCGCCGGGTCCCAGACGAAGCCGCCGTCGATATCGCCGCGATTGTAGCTTGCGACGATTTCCGGCTGCGGGATGGCAAAGACCTGCACGTCCTTTTCGCTCAAGCCAAGGGACTTGATGAGGGCGAGCAGCTGATAGTGGTCGGTGGAGACCGGTGCTGCCGCGAGCTTCTTTCCCTTCAGATCGGCAAGCGTGTTGATGCCGGAGCCATTGCGCACCACCAGAGCTTCATCGACGCCCGAGATGGACGAGAGGTAAAAGGCCTTCACCTCGAGTCCGCGTGAAGCAGCAGCGGCAAACGGGCTGGAGCCGACATAGCCGATCTGGACGTCGCCGGATGCGATGGCGGCGAAGATCTCTGCTCCGGAATTGAACTTGCGGAAGTCGATCTCATAGCCCGTCTCCCTCGCGAAATCGCCATTGGCGATCGCGACCGAGGAGGGCAGGGCGTCGGTCTGATAGGCGACGACGACCTTCTTGTCGGCAGCGGCCGCGCCGGCCGCCATGGAAATGCTGGCGAGACCCAAAACGGCCGCAGCGATCATTGTGTTGAATTTCATGACTAGTCCCCTTGGCCGGATCAGATTTTCCGGCGGTTCCCTGAATGCAATGCGCAGAGCCTAGCGAAATCGGGGACAGGATCGATAGAAATAGCAAACTATTTTTATAGACTATAATAGGAATTGTTTGTCCGAATTGACGAAGACGACAGGGCTGGCATCTTTCCGGTGGAGGAAGCCGATATGGATATCGGCGCTCATGAACTCGCCAAAATCCTGAACTCCGGTTGGCATCGGTCATTCCAGCGGCAAAGCGAAAGCTCCGCTGGCGTAACCGGCGCTTTCGCGCTCGTTGAGATCGATCTGGCCTCTTTCCGCCAGAATCGGCACAGCGATATTATGCTGCGCCTCATTCATTTCCTGCGCGGTGACGAGCGTTCCTCCCCGTTCGAGGGCGGCTGCGTAGGCGGCACGCTGCTCTTCATGAAAGAAGATGTCCGTCAATGCATCCAGAAAGCCCATGTGATCGGTCGGTGAGGTATCGGGCCGGTTGCCCGGTGTCATGGTGATCGTGTCCTTCGGGATATCGATGTATTCCATGTGCTGATGCGGATCTTCGCCATTCCGCTTGCGCTGATCCTGAGCAATATCGATCTAAAGGAAGGTGGCGGCGGTGGCATGCATTGAGCACCGCAACGATCGATGCTCTCGCAGGGGACGGTTGGCTGACTAGGTCATCCGCCGCAAAAGCGCGATGAGAGCGTCGGTATTGTCATGGGTTTCAAGCGAGAGCAAATGCTTGTCCGCAAGCTCAGCAATCGCCAAGGCGACTTCACGTTCCGACCATCCCGCCAAGGTCGCGGCACTCAGCAACTCTCGAAAAGCGGCTTGCAGTGCGTCCTGGCAGCGGATTTCCCGGTCGGGATCATCATCGGTCACGAATGGTCGTGCGATATAGGGCATGATTGAAAGGTGAACTGATTTGCGGGTTTTGGCAATCTATTGCGTTCAATCGCTGTCGCTTAGGCCTTCTTTGCATGGTGAGAGGCGTCGCAGCCCGTCAGATGATCGATGGTTCGCGGTGTAACTGCCCGACGCCGCGTTCTCCTCCTATCAGGCGTAGTCTCAACAGGTGCTCGATCATGTCATTGAAGGCCGCGGCGGCGTCCATCGGTGCCGCTTTGGGTCACTGCCGATTTTTTCCGCATCCGGCGAAAGAAAAAGAAAGCTGTTTCTTAAATAACTTAAAATCTATGTTTTTTATAGACTATGTGATCGATGGTCGGCATTGAGCGCAAACATGGATGAAACGGCATGTCTTATCTCCTTAGCCTCCTCGACAAGAGCCCCATTGAACAGGGGCTCAATGCCACCGATGCGCTCGGTGCCACCGCGCGCTTGGCTGTCCGGGCCGAAGAACTTGGCTACCATCGCTTCTGGGTCGCAGAGCACCACAACATGGCGAACCTCGCGAGCTCGGCGCCGGAAGTTCTGATCGCTTACCTTCTGGCCAGAACCTCGAAGATCCGCCTCGGCTCCGGCGGTGTGATGCTGCAGCACTACAGCGCCTATAAGGTTGCGGAGGCCTTCAATCTCCTGGCTTCACTGGCTCCCGGCCGCATCGATCTCGGCGTTGGCAAAGCGCCGGGCGGATTTCCGCTCTCGACCCGGGCGCTGCAGCGCGCCTTCGATCCCGAGAAGAAGCCGGACTTTGCCGAGCAACTCTCCGACATCAACACCTACCTTGCTGCCGATCCTCATTCCGATGGCGCGCTGGCCACGCCTTTCCCGCCGCGCTCACCAGAACGCTTCCTCCTTGGTGCAAGCGTGGAAAGTGCGAAACTTGCCGCGGAGAAGGGCTGGAGGCTGGTGTTCGCCGGCCATCTGAATGGCGACCCGGAAAACCTGCAGAAGACCTTTGAAGCCTATGAGCAGGCTACCGGCGGCAAGGTGCCGATCCTGGCGCTGGCAGCCTTCGCTGCCGAAAGCGAGGCCCATGCCCGCGAGCGTGTCGGTCAGCTGCGCATCGTCAAGCTTTTCCTGCCCAACGGCCAGAGCGTCAATGTTGGCACCCAGGAACAGGCGTCGGAATTCGCGCGTCAGGCGGGCTTTGCTGATTTCCGAACCGAGGAGAAGGTGCCGGGCGTGCTGCATGGCACGGCAGCACAGATCCGCGACGAGCTCGACACGCTCCACCGCCGCTACGGCATTGAGGAATTCGTACTCGACACGCCGGCGCTGACGGCAGCCGAACGGCTCAACTCAATCGAATTGCTCGCCAAAGAGCGCCTTTCCCTCGTTGCCTGAACGCTATCCCAGGAGGATCATCATGGCTCAAAAACACGTCACCTTCGGTATCATGCTGCAAGGCCCCGGCGGCCACATGAATGCCTGGAAGCATCCGAGCGTCCCGGCCGACGCCAGCACCAATCTGAACTTCTTCGTCAAGACGGCCCGCAAGGCCGAAGAGGCCGGCATCGCCTTCGCCTTCGTCGCGGACGGACTTTATATCAACGAGCAATCGATCCCGCATTTCCTCAATCGCTTCGAGCCGCTGACCATTCTGTCCGCGCTTGCCGCCTTCACAACGAAGCTTGGCCTCGTGGGCACGGTCTCGACCTCTTATAGCGATCCCTTCACCATCGCCCGGCAGTTCGCCTCGCTCGATCTCATCAGTGGCGGCCGTGCCGGCTGGAATGCAGTGACGTCGCCGCTCGAAGGCTCCGGCCGCAACTATAGCCGCGAACATCCGGAACACGAGCTGCGCTACGAGATCGCCGACGAATATCTCGATGCGATCAAGGGTTTGTGGGATTCCTGGGACGACGATGCTTTCGTGCGCGACCGCGAGACCGGCATTTATGCCGACAAATCCAAGCTGCATCGCCTGAACCACAAGGGTCGGTTCTTCCGCATCGAAGGCCCCCTCAATATCGGCCGCTCCAGACAGGGCCAGCCGGTGGTGTTCCAGGCCGGTGCTTCCGATTCCGGCATCCGGCTCGCCGGCAAGCACGCCGATGCGGTCTTTACCAATGGCGGGCCGCTGGAAGATGCGAAGACCTTCTACAAGCAGGTGAAGCAGAGCGCGATCGCGCATGGCCGCAGTGCCGCCGATGTCGGCATCTTTCCCGGTATCGGCCCGATCGTCGGCGCGACGCAGGAGGAGGCTGATGCCAAGTACCGGGCGATCCGCAACCTCGTCACAATCGAGGAAGCGCTCGTCTATCTCGGCCGCTTCTTCGATCATCACGACTTCAGCGTCTATCCGCTGGATGAGCCATTCCCCGATCTGGGTGACATCGGCCGCAACAACTTCCGCGCCACGACCGACCGCATCAAGAAGACCGCGCGTGAGAAGGGGCTGACCTTGCGCGAAGTCGCGCTCGATGCTGCCACGCCGCGCACCTCCTTCATCGGCACGGCCGGGCACATTGCCAATGAAATCATCCGCTGGGTGGACGAAGAGGGCGCTGACGGCTTCATTCTCGGCTTTCCGGTGATCGGCGAAGGCTTCGACGACTTCTCCAGGCATGTCCTGCCGATCCTGACCGAGCGGGGCTATTTCGATCCCACTTTGAAAGGCGAGACGTTGCGCGATCACCTTGGCCTGCCGTTCCGCGAAAGCCGCTATGCCGCAGACATCGAGCCCGCAAGGGCCATCGGCGCTTGAGCCAGGACGATCACCATGAACGCCATCATCAAGACCCCTTCAGTCGCAGATCAAATCGAGACAGGGATCGCCGCCTATCTCGATGAGATCATCGCGCTCAGGCATGATCTGCATCAATATCCCGAACTCGCCTTTCAAGAGCATCGCACCGCCAAGAAGGTGGCCTCGTTGCTTGTGGAATGGGGCTACGACGTCGCAACAGGTATCGCCGGTACCGGCGTGGTCGCGACCCTGAGGCGGGGCAATGGCAACCGCAGTATCGGAATCCGCGCCGACATGGATGCCTTGCCGATCGAGGAGGCGTCCGGTCTCGAGTATCAGAGTGCCAATCCCGGCGTCATGCATGCCTGCGGTCACGACGGACATACATCGATCCTGCTGGCTGCCGCCCGTTATCTCGCCGAAAGCGGCAATTTCAGTGGCACCTTGCGGTTGATATTCCAGCCAGCCGAGGAGATTGGCGCGGGTGCACGCAAGATGCTGTCGGAAGGGCTTTTCGATCGCTTTCCGGTCGATGCCGTCTTCGGCCTGCACAATTGGCCTGATGTCCCGACGGGGCAGTTCGGCTTTGTTGCCGGCCCGGCGATGGCCTCGGTCGACAAGGCGGTCATCAAGATCGTCGGAAAGGGCGGGCACGGTGCCGAGCCGCATCGTGCGGTCGATCCGGTGCTGGCTTCGGCCTCATTCATCACGGCCCTGCAAAGCGTCGTCTCGCGCAATATCGACCCTCAGGAGATGGCAGTCGCGACGGTCGGCTCCATTCATGCAGGTTCGGCTTCGAATGTCATCCCGGAAAGCGTGGAGATGAAGCTGACCATGCGTGCCTACAATGAGACCGTCCGTGCCAGGTTGCAGGAGCGAATTCCCGCACTGGCGCGCGCGCAGGCGGAAAGCTTCGGTGCTGTGGCTGAAGTCGATTACCGTCTCGGTTTTCCCGCGCTCGTCAATCATGCCGAGGAAACAGAATTCGCCCGCAATGTTGCCTTGCAGGCGCTTGGAGGTGCTGCCGTCGAGGCGGATTTCCGGCCGCGGACGGCGAGCGAAGACTTTGCGTTCCTGCTGCAGGCCAAGCCCGGGAGCTACCTCTTCGTCGGCAATGGCGACAGCGCGCCGCTGCATAGCGCCCGCTACGATTTCAACGACGCCATCATCGCGCCGGCAGCCCGCTACTGGGTGCGGCTCGCCGAAGCTTTCCTCGCGAATGACAACGGGTGACGAACGACATGAGCGACACGTTTCTTTATACGACCACATTGGACCCGCGCGCCAAGCCGTTGATCGACGAGCTGATCCATGAGTACGACAGCCGCTACGGCAACTATTTCAGTGCCGAAGGGGCCGCGGCGGAACTCAATCGCTATCCGCCGGAGGCCTTTGCGCCGCCGCACGGCAACTTCCTGCTCCTGTTGCGTGATGGCGAGGCGATCGGCGGCGGTGCGTTCAAGCATTACGACGATCGGACCGCCGAGTTCAAACGCATCTGGACACGGCATGATCTGCGACGCCAGGGGCTGGCGCGTGCGGTACTCGTCGAACTGGAAGCGCAGGCCGTGCGGCAAGGTTACCACCGCATCTATCTGACGACCGGTTTTCGCCAACCCGAGGCCGTGGGTCTTTATCTCAGCAATGGCTATACGGCGCTCTTCGATACCTCGGTCGATCCGGAGGTCCACAAGATCCTGCCTTTCGAGAAAGATGTCAGTCATCTGGCTCTGCACGATGTCGCTGACCTCTCGGGTTCCCGGCAACGTCTGGTCGCCGCCGGCAGGTAAGGGCGAGCCGGATCAATCACAATCATAAGGGGTAAGCATCATGGCGCTGACGACGGATTTTGCGGGTGTCGATCGAGGCACTGGAGTCGCCGAGACGAACACAGACTATTCGCGCTATCGCATCGTGCCGGCAAGACATCCCGGACGCGCGGCCGGCACGATCTTTGCCGCGCTCGTCATAGCGGTCGCCCTCTATTCCACCTTCACCAATCCGAGATGGGGCTGGGGTGTCTTCGCCGAGTGGTTCTTTGCGGAGCCGGTGCTGGTTGGCCTTGGCAGGACGTTGCTTCTGACGGCACTTGCGGCGGTGTCGGGCTCCATTCTCGGAACGGCATTGGCGCTGGCGCGCGTATCGAAGTCGCCGTTGCTGGCAAGCCTCTCCTGGGGTTATATCTGGCTGCTGCGTTCGATCCCGATGATCGTGCTGCTGCTGGTTCTCAACAATCTCGGCTATCTCTATGAAACTATTAGCATCGGAGTTCCGTTCACCGACAAGGTGCTGTTCGATTATCCGACCACGCAGCTGCTCACGCCGTTTGCTGCGGCCTTTCTCGGTCTGACGCTGAACCAGTCCGCTTTCTTTGCCGAAATCGTGCGCGGCGGCATTCTGTCGGTCGATCAAGGTCAGCTGGAAGCGGCCGCTTCTCTCGGCCTGTCTCGCCGCCGTCAGGCGTTCCGCATCGTCCTGCCGCAGGCGATGCGCTCCATCCTCCCCACGGGTTTCAACGAGATCATCGGCCTCGCCAAGAGCACGTCCATGGTCTACGTTCTCGCGCTGCCGGAGCTGTTCTACACGGTGCAGGTCATCTATCGCCGCAATCTGGAAGTCATTCCGCTGCTGATGGTTGCGACGGTCTGGTATCTCGTCATCATGACGGTGCTGTCGATCGCGCAGCACTATATCGAGCGTTATTTCTCCAAAGGCGCGGTGCGCAATCCGACACCCTTGCCGTTCCAGGCATTCTTTCAACGCCTCCAGCGGCCGCTGCCTGCCGCCACGGCTGACACCAGGTCGGACGCCGGGGCACTCGCCGCTTTTCGCAGTGTGACGGATCTTCGTGCCAAGGGCGGTGCTGTGCGCATCCATGGCATTTCGAAGAGCTTCGGCACGCTGAAGGTCCTGGACGATGTCGAGCTTAACCTGCCCGCCGGCAGCGTCACGGCCATTATTGGCCCGTCGGGCTCGGGGAAATCGACGCTGCTGCGCGCCATCAATCATCTCGAGCGCGTCGACAGCGGCTTCATCTCAGTGGACGGTGAGCTTGTCGGCTACGCGCAGAAGGGCGACGTGCTCTATGAACTCAAGGAGAAGGATATTCTGAAGCGCCGAACTGACATCGGTATGGTCTTCCAGAACTTTAACTTGTTTCCGCATCTCACTGTTTTGGAAAACATTATCGAGGCGCCGATACAGGTGCGGGGATTGGATCGGGATGAAGCTATCGCCTTCGCCAGGGAATTGCTCGCCCGTGTCGGTCTCAGCGACAAGATCGATGCCTATCCCCGCCAGCTCTCCGGTGGCCAGCAGCAGCGCGTCGCCATCGCTCGCGCTTTGGCACTGCGGCCGAAGGTCCTTCTCTTCGACGAGCCGACCTCCGCACTCGATCCTGAGCTCGTTGGCGAAGTGCTCGATGTGATCAAGGAGCTTGCCCGCACCGGCACGACGCTCGTCATCGTCACCCACGAGATCGGCTTTGCCCGCGAGGTCGCCGATAGCATCGTCTTCATGGAGGGCGGCCACGTTATCGAAGTCGGCCCACCGCAGATTCTCAGTGATGCGAGACATCCGCGTACCCGCGCTTTCCTCGCCAAGGTTCTCTAGCAGTCGCAGGCAGGCATTCGACGCCGTGATGCAGCAGGCGTCCGGATCATCACAACAATACGAACAACTTATAATTGAAACGGAGTAGGGAAATGACATTCATGGAGAGAGCAAAGTATGTCGTTGCCGGCGTTCTGACGGCGGTAGCGATGAGCTGGACACCCGCGATTGCGGCCGAAAAGTTCAATCTGAGCCCGGATACCTCCAATCGCATCAGGGCGGAAAAGGATGAGGTGGCGGTCAAGGCGATCGTGCCGAACTTCAAATTCGTCAATCCCGGCAAGTTCACTGTCGCGATCAGCCCTTGGGATCCGCCGATCGCGACCTATGCGACCGATGCCAAGACCGTCGTGGGTGGCGATCCGGATATCGCGCAGCTGCTTGCGGATTCCCTCGGCCTTCAGCTGGAGCTGGTGCCCGTTGCCTGGGAGGATTGGCCGCTTGGCGTTTCCTCCGGCAAGTACGATGCAGTCATTTCCAACGTAACGGTCACCGAAGAGCGCAAGGAGAAGTTCGATTTCTCCACCTATCGCAAGGATGTGCTCGGCTTCTACGTGAAGGCCGATAGCAAGATCACCTCGATCAAGGAGCCGAAGGATGTCGCGGGTCTCAAGGTGATCACTGGCGCCGGTACCAACCAGGAGAAGATCATCCTCGAATGGGATCGTCAGAATGTCGCGGCAGGCCTGAAGCCGATCGAGGTTCAATATTACGACGACCGCGCCGCCGCCGATCTCGCGCTGCAGTCCGGTCGCGCCGATGTCGAATTCAATCCGAATGCGACGCAGGCCTATAACGCCTCCATCAACGGCACCAGAAAGCTCGTCGGCATCGTTTCCGGCGGCTGGCCGCTGACGGCCGAAATCGCGGTGACGACGAAGAAGGGCGCCGGCCTTGCCGATGCCGTTACCCTTGCGCTCAACGATCTGATCAAGAACGGCAAGTATGGCGAAGTGCTGAAGCGCTGGAGCCTGACTGCCGAAGGGATCGATCAATCCAAGACCAACCCTGCGGGCCTGCCGAAGAGCGGTTCGTAAGGTTGGTCGGGCGGACCGGCGTCAGTGGGGCTCACGCCGGTCCGCTCCCATCCATCTCAAATGGAGATACAGGTTCCGTGACCATCCGCACTATTTTCAGAACTGCGCTTGCTGCCGCAGCGGCTATTGCCTTGACCGGTCTTGCTCCGGCCATGGCCGCCGAAGATTTCGATCTGAGCCCGGAGCAGCCCGGACGCATCCACGCGGCGCGAGACGAAACGGCGCTCGCCGCTATTCCGAAGGATTTCAAGTTCGTCACACCAGGCACATTCACCGTGGCGGTCGCGCCAGGCGGTCCGCCGCTTGCGACCTATGCGACGGACGCCAAGACTGTCGTCGGCGCCGATCCAGATTATGCCAATGCCGTTGCCGATGCGCTCGGCCTGAAGCTCGAGCTTGTCCCGGTCGCCTGGATCGACTGGCCGCTCGGGCTGACCTCGGGCAAATATGATGCCGTCATCTCCAATGTCGGCGTCACCGAGCAGCGCAAGGAGAAGTTCGATTTCTCCACCTATCGACAGGGCCTGCACGGTTTCTTCGTCAAGACCGACAGCAAGATCGTGTCGATCAAGGAGCCGAAGGATGCCGCCGGCCTGCGCATCATCGTCGGCGCCGGTACCAATCAGGAGCGCATCCTGCTGAAATGGAGCGACGAGGATGTCAAAGCCGGCCTGAAGCCGATCGAGCTGCAATATTACGATGATGATGCGGCAAGCCTCCTGGCTCTCCAGTCGGATCGCGCCGATGTCATCGTACAGCCGCACGCCCAGCTCGTCTACATCGCCGCTCGTGACAAGAACATCAAGCGCGTGGGTACGCTGAGCGCCGGTTGGCCGGATCGCTCGGATGTCGCGATCACCACACGCAAGGGCAGCGGTCTCGCAGCGGCGCTCACCATCGCAACAAACGGACTGATCAAGGATGGCACCTACGCCAGGATCCTCGACCATTGGCATCTTGCCGAAGAAGCCTTGCCGAAGTCGGAAACCAATCCGCCGGGCCTGCCGAAATTTTGAGGAGACAGCTGAATGAGCAGCCATGCCGCATCGATCAGCCATATCGGCTTCCTGACGCCAGGAAACTACCCGGACGAGGACCCGCTCGCCGGCCTGGAACAGACCCTGCAATTGCTTGAATACGGGGAAGGGAGGGGTTTCAACAGCGCCTGGGTTCGCCAGCGGCATTTGGAGCCCGGCATTTCCTCGGCGAGTGCCTTTCTGGCGGCTGCAACGCAGCGCACGCGCCACATCGAGCTTGGCACCGCCGTCATACCCATCGGCTACGAAAGCCCGTATCGGCTTGCCGAGGATCTGGCGACCGTGGATGTGCTCTCGCGCGGACGCTTGAATATCGGTCTGAGCGCTGGTCGGCCGCTGCATGCGGATCTGATCGGGCCGCTTGCTTTCGATGGCGATTGGGAGAGCCACGATTTCTCCCATCAAAGGGTGCTGCGCTTTGCCGACAATCTGAGGGGCGCCTATCTCGGTAATCAGGAGACGGTGATCAAGACGCCATTCGGTCCGCAGCGTCCGCGGCTTCAGCCCTATGCGAAGGGTCTGATCGATCGCATCTGGTATGGCGGCGGTTCGCTGCGCTCGGCCGAATGGGCCGGCCGCAATGGCTTCAATCTCTTGATCGGCAATGTCACGACGGGCGAGCAGACAGACGATTTCTTCGTCGCGCAATCGCGCCAGCTGGAAACCTATCGCGCTTCCGGCGGTGACACGAGGCGGGTGGCGCTCGGCCGGGTCATCGTACCCTTCGACAGCGCCGATGCGATCACCCGCAAACGCTATACAGACTATGCCGCCGGCCGCTACGAGCGCACGCTTTCGCCGCAGGGCGAACGGCGCACGCTTTTCGCCCGCGATATCGTCGGCTCGTCGGATGAGATACTGGAGCGCCTGCGCAAAGATCCGATCCTGCCCCATGTCAGCGAATTCCGGCTGGAGCTGCCCTACGAATTTCATGATGAGGAATATCGCCAGATCATCCATGACTTCGTGACGCTGATCGCTCCGGAGCTTGGCTGGAAGGAGACTGCGCTTCTGCGCCGATCCGCATCCTGAGGGCTGTGGCCGCCCCACATCCGCAATGTTGGATCGACGGGCTCTACGCCCGTCAGGTCCGGTTCGCTTCTGTCCTGAAGACGGTCGGACTATAGCGTCGGTTAGCAGGCGAGAGAGGTGGCGGTGTCCTTTCCTTTCAGAATCCGCTCGGCAAGATGCTGCGCTTCCTCCCGGGAAGAGACGATTTCCATTCTTATACCGAATGCCTTCGTCGCAAGGCTCATCTGCAGCTGCATGGCGGCACGCTTGATTGCGCTTGCCTCAATGCCGATGACTGCCTTGCAAACCGTCGCAAGCGCCGCCTTGTTCTTCTTCAGCCATATGCCGCGGGCCTTGCGATCCTCGTGCTCTTCCGTGTGCTCGTCGCCTTCCATGATCACGACGAAAGGCATTGAAAGGGCAAGCAGGGTATCCATCTCCCGCTCCCATTGTTTCGAATAGCCCGGGTGCACGGAGGCAGCGGAATGGCGCACGATCGGCCATAGGGAAACATCGTGAAAGGCGAAGTCGGTTGGATCGATTGTCATATCAGCCTCCTCAGGCAATCTTATCGGTCACGGCAGCAAATAGCATCGCCGCACCGCGTTCCGATGTGTCGATGGCGCAGGCCGCCCGCTCGCGCATGTCGGCCTCGTAATCCAGCAGCGCCGTGCAGGCCGTCTTCGGCTCCCTGCCGGCCTCGGCCAGGATTTGGGCCAGCATGCGTGCGTCTTCGAGTGCGGTATTGGCGCCAAGTCCGCCGGCAGGGCTCATCGCATGAATGGCATCCCCCAGGAGGGTCACTGGACCGAACGGCCAAAGGGCGTCGGGGCGCCCGACTCTGACCGAGAGCGTAGCAACGGCAGTCGGTTTGCTCCGGCTGATGATCTGCTTCAGCTCCGGATGCCAGCCGCGCATGGCAGTTCTGAGCAAGACGGGCAGATCTTGGGTATGGTCATATGTTTCCAGTCCCAGCCTTTGGCGGGGGCCGATCAGTGCCCAATAGAGATAATCGGTGACCGGCGTCAGCTTGCAATCGGGCGCGAGACCGGCGGCGAGCTTCGATAAGTGGTCGCCGAACCGCATGAGATCGAAGATTGCCGTGCACCCATCGGCAAAGATCACCGTCGTTCCGTCTCCAAGCAGATCGGCGGCATCGTTCAGCGGTATTTCGCTCTTGCCGTAGACACAAATGGAACCCGTATCCGCCGGCTCGGCATAGGGCGCCAACTGGTGTCGCACCCGTGAGTTCACACCATCGGCACCGACGAGCAGGTTGCAGGAAACCGAGGCGGCACCTTCGAAATGTACCTCGACACGCCCGTCATCCATGCAGCGATAGCGCGTGAAGGCATGTCCGAAATGAACGTGATCCTCGATCCCCGACATCAGGATTTCGCGAAGGGTGAGGCGATTGACGCTCAGATCGCCGTCGTCGTCATTCTCGCCGGTATCCCAGTTCGTCGGGGTGCGGCCCGTAACCGGCAGAAGCTGAGGGGTCAGGAAGCACGCGGATCGAGGGCTCGTCGAGGCGGTCGCTCGAAAGAGGTCAAACAGAGCGGTCGGCAGGCATGACGCCAGCGCTTGCTGTCCGTTTGTGTCGATGCGGATGCGATAACCTTGCAAGCGGCTATCGGCGGCCGGATCGCGCTCATACACGTCAAAACGGATGCCGGCGCGCTTCAACCCCTGTGCAAGGCACAAGCCACCGAGGCCCGCGCCGATGATGACGATATGAAAGTCCTGCATGGTCTTCTATTCCATTCACTGGTCGATTTCGATCTTGCCAGAGAAAGATAGCCTGAGGACGCCAGAGCGTGATAACGACATTCGGTCTTTAAATGTTGTAAAGCGGCCAAACGAAACATGGACATCGAAGATATTGGCGACCGTCTCGACGGGCCGCCGCTGATCGCCTTCTGGGGATCGGATGAACCGGGTAGCGCCTTCCGTCTCGGCACTCAGGAATATGATTGGCACGTGCATGGCCGCGGGCAGCTTTTCTGCATCGAAAGCGGGCTCGTCCGTGTCGATACACCTGATGGTTCCTGGCTATTGCCGCCGCAGCGTGCGGGCTGGATTCCGCCCGGTGTCATGCACAAAGCGGCGATCAACGGCGTGCTGAGCGGCTGGGGCATCCTGCTGACACCGGACGCCAGCGCCGGATTGCCGGCGACACCCTGTGTTCTGAGCGTGAGCGAGGTTTTGCGGGCATTGGTGCGCCGCGCGGCGACATGGCACTGGGAGGAAAAGCTCTCACCGCAGCAGCGTCGTCTCGCAGCCGTTTTGCTGGACGAGGTTCGGGCCGCACCGCGCGAAAGCCTGCATTTGCCTATGCCGGCGGACCGGCGCGCTTTGCGCATCGCGGAAGCCGTACTGCAGGAACCGGCCAGCGAGGAGACCCTTCATGCGCTGGCGCTGCGGGCGGGAGTATCCGAACGATCCGCCAGGCGGCTCTTCAATGTCGAAACCGGCATGTCCTTCGCCCATTGGCGGCAGCAGGCGCGCTTGCTGCTTGCGCTTGAATATCTGAGTGCGGGCAAACCGATCGCCGAGGTGGCGGACAGCCTGGGATATGCGAGTGCCAGCAGCTTCATCGCCATGTTCAGGAAGGCATTCGGCCTGTCGCCGCGCCGCTACCTCTCCGTTCAGAAGTCCTGAGGTGAAATGTTGCAAAGGGCGCCGACTTGTCGATCGGCGCCCATAGATAGCCTAGGCGGCTACCCGGCGAGGCCGGAGGGCGAGCAGGCGCAGCGCATTCATGGTCACCAGTACGGTTGCGCCGGTATCGGCGAGGATCGCCGGCCAGAGACCGGTGATGCCGACGATCGTGGTCACCAGGAACACACCCTTCAGGCCGAGCGCGATGGTGATGTTCTGGCCGATATTGCTCATCGTCCGCTTGGAAAGATCGATCATCTCGATGACATCGCCGACACGGCCATGCAGCACGGCGGCATCCGCGGTCTCCAGCGCAACGTCGGTCCCTCCGCCCATGGCGATCCCGACATCGGCTGCCGCGAGAGCAGGCGCGTCGTTGATGCCGTCGCCGACCTTGGCAACGCAAAAACCCTGCCGCTTCAGGTCGCCGACGATCCGCTGTTTATCCTCGGGCAGGAGCTGCGCCCTGACCTCGATGCCGAGCGTCTTGCCGATTGCCTGCGCCGTACGCTGGTTATCGCCCGTCAGCATGATCGTCTTGATGCCGGCATCGGCCAGCGCCTTGAGACCGGCGGCCGTATCTGCCCGCGGCTCGTCGCGCATGGCGAGCAGACCGGCGGCGCTCCCCTTGGCGACGACAACGGAAACGGTTTTTCCTTCGTCGTTGAGCGCAGCGATCCGGGCTAACTGCTCGGCGGTCAGCGAAACCTTGTCGGCAGCTGCCTGCGGCGACCCGAGGAACACGTCGATACCCTCGACGGTGCCGCTCACGCCCTTGCCGCCGATTGCCTTGGCATCGATGATCTGAGGGATATCCGTTCCGGCTTCAGCCGCGCGGTCGAGGATGGCGCGGGCGAGCGGGTGGCTGGAGCCGGTTTCGAGCGCGGCTGCCAATCGCAGCACCTCGTTATCGCTCATGCCGAGACCGACGATATCGGTGACTTTTGGCTTGCCCTCGGTGAGAGTCCCGGTCTTGTCGAAAGCGACGGCGGTGACCTTGCCGATATTTTCGAGCACGGCGCCGCCCTTCAGCAACAGGCCGCGGCGAGCGCCTGACGAGAGCGAGGCTGCGATTGCCGCCGGCGTCGAGATGACGAGGGCGCAGGGGCAACCGATCAGCAGGATCGCCAGGCCCTTGTAGACCCATTCACTCCAGCCGCCGCCCAGGAACAGAGGCGGGATGACGGCGACGAGTGCGCCGACAACGACGACACCTGGCGTGTAATAGCGGGAGAAGCGATCGATGAAACGCTCGGTGGGAGCCTTCGATTCCTGCGCCTCTTCAACCAGCTTGACGACGCGGGCGATGGTATTGTCGGATGCCGCTGCTGTTACTCGGACGCGCAGTGCAGCGTCGCCGTTGACCGTGCCGGCAAAGACGGTTGCATCCACGCCCTTGCGTACAGGCGTGCTTTCGCCCGTCACCGGCGCCTCGTCGATGGCGCTTTCGCCGGAAAGGATGACGCCGTCGGCGGGAATGCGGTCGCCCGGACGAACCAGGATGGTGGCGCCGACGGCAAGGCTTTCGGCCTGCACTTCGCGGGTCTTGCCATTCTCCTCAAGAAGGGCGGTTTTGGGCACCAGATCCGTCAGGGACTGGATGCTGGCGCGCGCCTTGCCGGCGGCGACGCCTTCCAGCAACTCGCCGATCAGGAACAGGAAGACGACGGCTGCGGCTTCTTCGCTAGCACCGATGATAACGGCGCCGATGGCCGCGATCGTCATCAGCATTTCGATCGAGAACGGCGTTCCGACCCGTGCGGCCATGAAGGCGCGCTTGGCGATCGGCAACAAGCCCACAAGCATGGCGGCCGTAAAGATCCAGACATCCAGTGCAGGAACCAGCTTGCCGATCCCCCAGGCAACGGCAAGCGCCAAGCCACTGGCAATGGTTAGGCGACCCTTGGCGGATTTCCACCACGGTCCGGTGGTCGGCGCATGATCGTGACCATGAAGGCCAGCAACCGCGGCATCAGGCACTTCAGAGGCGTGGCTATGACCGGAATGATCATGTCGATGGCCGGCGGCGCCATGATCGTGGTCTCCGTGATCATGATCATGGTGGTGATCGTGGTCGTGCCCGGCGTGGTCATGATCGTGATTATGGGCATCCGATTTGTGATCGTGATGATCATGTCCGCAGCCGCAGGCATGGTTGCTCTCTTCGACCTTTGGCGCGGCGGCATTGCTTTGCGGCAGCGGGAAAACCTTGTAGCCCAGTCCCGTGACCCGCTTGGCGATATTGGGCAGCAGATCGGGATCGCCCTGATGCTTGACCGTCATGGTGCCTGCGGTGACCGAGACGGAAACATCCTCGACACCCTGCAGCCGGCGAACGGCTGTGTCGATTTTCGCAGCGCATGAAGCGCAATCCATGCCCTCTACGCGATAGCGGCTCTGTTGTGTTGTCGACGTCATGTTTCGGTTCCAAATTTTCTCTTGGAACCACTGCTACATCCTCTAGTAACTAGAGGGACAAGAGCAATTCTGCGAATTTTTGCGTAATCGCTCGCAGGGAGCGGCCATCGAGCTGGCCGTGCTCCGTGATGCCGCTCCACTTCCCTGCGCCGGTTGCTACGCCATGGCGCGGGGAGGTCTATAGCTTCAGCAAAACCTTTCCTGCCTTGCCGGGCGCCAGCGAGGATTTCACCGCTTCCGCGATCTCCGTGATGTCATAGGACGCTTCCACCGGCAGCTTGACTTCGCCGGAAGCGACGCGCGTGATCAATTCGGTGATCAGCCGCCGGCGCTCTTCCGCCGGCATTGCGGCGCTGACTTTGGTGCCCCAGAAGCCCTTGATCGTGAGCTGTTTGAAGATGACGGCCCTTGAGGCGATCTGCATCGGCTTGCCGGCCGCGGTGCCGAAGGAAACCAGCAGGCCGTTTTCACCAAGGAGATCGGCCAGGTCGTTGCTAGCAACACCACCGACGGAGTCCACCGCGGCGCGAATCTGCGCGTCGCCGACCATGGCACGCACCTTTGCCTTCCAATCGGTCGCGGCAGTCGAGACGGCGTTGCCGATGCCGAATGCGGACAGCTCGTCGATGCCGCCATCGCGCCGAACGAGATTGATCATGTGTATGCCGCGGCTGCGGGCCAGCATGGCAAGGGTCTTGCCGACCGCGCCATTTGCGGCATTCTGCATGATCCAGTCGCCGCGCTCGACATTGAGGGATTCCAGCAGCGAAATGGCGCTAAACGGCATGGCGATCAGCTGTGCTGCGGCTTCGTCGGAAATCACGTCGGGCACTGGAACAAGGCTTGCCGCCGGCGCGGTGAATTGTTCGGCCCAGGTGCCATGGACTCCAGCCGCGACGACCCGCTTGCCGATCAATGTCTTGTCGACACCCGGTCCGACGGCATCGACGAAACCGACCGCTTCGCTGCCGCCGATGGCTGGCAAAATCGGCTTGTAGCCATAGGCGCCACGCACGGTCCAAAGATCGTGATTGTGGATGGGGGAGAGGATGGTGCGAATGCGCACGTCTCCGGCGGCGGGCTCCGGCAATGGCATGTCGGCCAGATAAAGGACCGCAGCCGGATCGCCGAAGACATCGTGGATGGCACTGCGCATTTTATTTTCCTTGCGTGTTGACATGCTGGTTCTGCTTTGGATCAAATGCTGCCGGGTGCCGAAAGGGCTTGTTCGGTGGCGAGCATGGCCTGGTCGAGCGGTGTCTTGTCTTTTCCAAGTTTGGCCAGGATCGCTGCCCCGAGCCAGAGGCTGTAGAGCGAACGAGCCGTCTTCTCGGGGATGCAGGACGGTGAAATCGAACCGTCCTCGCGCCCCTCGGTGATTGTTTTGGTGAGGCGGCGAATGAGATCCTCGACGCCGCCGAGCAGGATCACGCGCATATTATCCGAAAGATCGGAGATCTCGGCGGCAAGCTTTACGACCAGGCACCGATCGGCAAGGCTGGCCGTATTGCCATCGGAAAGCCAGGCATCCCAATAGTGCATCAGGCGCTGGCGGCCATTGCCCTTCCAGCCGAAGAGCGCATCGAGCCTCTCCGCATAGTCAGAGCAATATTGCTTCAGCAGGGCGCAGCCGAAGGCCTCCTTGGACGCGAAATAGTAGTAGAATGAGCCCTTCGGCACGGCGCTCTGTTCGAGCAGCTCCTTCAGGCCCACGCCTCCGAAACCCTTGCGCAGCACCAGTTCCCGCCCGATCGCAAGAATATGGCTCCGAGTCAGCTCTGATTTCTTCTTCGTCATCATGAGCGGTCCGTAACAAATAATCGACCGGTCGTCTATAAACCCGATGTTGTTCGCTGTCAGATCAGTGCGAGGGCAGCAAGCGAGAGGATCAAGGCCGGAAACATCACGAGAGCGCCGATCCTCAGGAAAGCCAGTGCTCCCATGTGGAGCCCTTCGCGGCGAAGAGCGGCAAGCCAGAGGATGGTGGCGAGCGAGCCGGTTACCGACAGGTTGGGTCCGAGATCGACGCCGATCAGCACAGCGCCGGCAATGGAATCAGGAACATGGGCTGCCTGTACGGCGCTGCCGGCGAAAAGGCCGGCCGGCAGATTGTTGACGAGGTTGGAGACGATCGCAACGGAAAGCCCGGCAGCTCCGACCGCCTGTGTCTGTGACTGAGCCGCCAGCAGTGCCAGCTTTTCGGAGAGAAGAGCGGTGAGGCCGGTGTGATTGACAGCCTCGACGATCACGAAGAGGCCCGCAACCAGAGGTATTACGCTCCAGCTTATGCCACGAAGCGTCTCCAGCGGATTTTGCCGGGTAAGGGCGAGAACGATGACGGTCGTGAGGAGGCCTGCGACAAATGTCGGGATGCCGAGATCGAAATTCATGGCCGACGCCACGATCAGAATGAGGGCGGTGACCACGAGTCCCCATCCTGCCAGCCGGGCGCTGTGGGAGAGGAGAGGCTGTCCGACATCGCGGGAGATCGTGTCTTCCGCCAGTGCACGTCGCTGCGTCCAGTAAAGACAGGCGAAGGTGACGATGATCGAAACGATGGATGGCAGCAGGAAGGTCTGCATCCAACGCGACAGGGGTGGCATCTCGCCGCCGGCGAAGATGACCAGATTGGCCGGATTGGAGATCGGGAGCACGAAGCTCGCGGCATTGGCGATGAAGGCGCAGACCAGCAGATATGGCATGGGGTCCTTCACCCGCGCCGCACGGCAGGCTGCGTAAACGGCCGGCGTAAGCACGACGGCGGTTGCGTCATTCGACAGGAATACCGTTACGACCACGCCGACAACATAGACGAGTACGAACAGCCGGCGAGGAGAGCCCCTGGCATGTGAAGTGGCGATCGCCGCCACCCAGTCGAAGAGCCCTTCGCGCCGCGCGAGCTCCGACAGCAGCATCATGCCGATCAGGAACAGATAGACATCGAATCCTTTGGATATACCCGCCCATACGTCGGCCGGGCCGATGAGCCGGAGGGCGACAAGAAGTGCTGCGCCGAGAACCGCCCAGATCGCTTCCGGCCATCGGAATGGGCGTGTGACGACACCGAGGGCGGTCAGGCCGGCGATGCTCCAGGTGATGGCGGATTCGGTCATTCAACTCGTCTTGGATTTGAGGTCGGAGCGGGTATGTAGCATCACTGCGGGGCAGCGCAAACCGTAACCACGCTGTGTCTCGACAGAATTCCTGCACGATATGCCCGCTATGCCTTCTTCGCTGTGGTCGCTTTCCTTGCCGTATCGTCGTGCGATTTATCGGCTCGCTCGACGAGGACGGAACATTCTGCGTGGCGGATGACATATTCGACCGTCGAACCGAATATGCGATCGATAATATCGGAGGTATGCGTCGCAAGAATGATGAGGTCGGCCTTCTTCTCCTTGGCGACGGTCAGCAGCGTCTTCGATGCCGTGCCCATGCGCACATCGACGGAGGCGGTAATGCCAAGACGCCTGCACAGAGCATCGAGTTTTTCCTCAGCCTCCGTGATCACTGAAACAGCCCAATCGTCTGGGCTTTCGCGCCCGGAGGGGAAACGCTCGATAACGTGCGCGACCGTCAATTCGCCGCCTGGAGATAAAAGTGCCTGAGACGTTCGCAACAAGCGTTCGGCGCGCTCGCGCGAGCCCAGCCCAATTGCGCAAATGATCTTGTCATACATTGCATTCTCCCAAAACGTCTCGGCCCGAAGCAGTTCTTCGGCGTCGCTTGCAATCTCTCCGGTTAAACTTGCCCGGACAAGCAAACGCGTATCCAACACATCGATAACGGTGGCATCCGTCAAGTCTCGTTGCCGGTATGATGCAAACCTTATATATCTATAGGCCCTCGTCTGTGTGCCCTGGGTCGATGATTGCTCGTCTTGCAGTCGGCGCGGTCCATTCGATCGGGTGATTCGCCAGCTTGGCACTAAGTTTACCGCAATAGAGGTCAAATGGTCGCGGGTTTCATCTCCGACCGGATGGTGAGCGGCGGTGGATTCGCGCTTCCCGAACAGACGTCAGAATCGAGGAAAATTGCTGCAGTGCAAACGGTTTAGCTGCCGGACGATGAGACGCCACTATCACAACAACCTAGAAATATCATGGGCTTCTGCGTCAATCTGACATGGCTGTGGCGAAGCCCTGCGACATCCTGCACGCTTTTGCGCAGTGCACAAACTGCCTTAGAACCATGTCGCGAACAACTTGCCATGGGATCAACCCATCGGCGAGACGGGCGCTGCTATTCTTGTCGCTGACAAGAGGCAGAAAGCCAGTCATATTGGGGCTCCGATATCGTCGATTGCGGCAAGTGCGTTCTGGGTTCGACGAAAGATTGATGGTCTGCAATGTAGATCATTCGATCTTTACTGGTCGGCGGACCCTCCTTGATGACACTGACTTGGAAAGGACGGGCTCACGTGACAGCCTCCTCCGCCACCGATGGAATGTTGGAAAGACGCAAGGTTGCGAACCCACCTGCGTCGGAGAGTTTGATTATCGACAAGGCGGCGAAGGAACCGATGGCCGCAAAGTGTCGCGGCCTCGGCCTTGCATCAGCGCTGCTCTGCCTGTCTTCCCTCGGATGGATCGGCCAGGCAGCAATGCTTGCGGTCGGTGTTGGGGCGATCAGTCGAGGTGGCGGCGTCGGCGAGGTTGCGGTTCCAGCCGCGGTGGTTGCGGGTATCGGCGTCCTGCGGGCCTGTCTGGATGCGGCGGGTGGCCGGCTCGCATTTCTCGCCGCGCGCCGGGAGCTGAGCTCGCAGCGCTTAGCCGCAGCTGCAGCTCTTGCCGCACGTTCCCCGCTCGACAGCGGCAGGCCGGCATCCGGCTTGGCGGCAAGTGTGCTGGGCGAGCAGGCGGAGGCGGTCGTTCCCTATCTCGCGCGCTTCCGTCCGACCCGCATGAGAGCAAGCCTGGTGCCGCTCGTCATGCTCATCTGTATCCTGCCGATTTCCTGGCTGGCAGCGCTGATCCTCGCGCTTTGCGCGCCGCTCATTCCGATTTTCATGGCGTTGATCGGCTGGCGCGCCAAGGCCGCCAGCGAGAAGCAGCTTGCCGAGACCGGCGGCATCAATGTCTTTTTGCTCGATCGCCTTCGCGGCCTTGCGACCATTCGCGCGCTCGACGCCGTCGATCTTACGGCCCGGCGCCTGCGTGCCGATGCGGACTCGCTGCGGCTGCGCACCATGGCTGTGTTGAGGATCGCATTCCTGTCTTCGGCCGTACTCGAATTCTTCGCAGCGCTCGGCGTTGCCGCGACGGCCGTCTATGTCGGCTTCAGCCTCCTGGGCTCGATCGAAATCGGCACCTGGGATGGTCGTCTCACATTGACGCAGGGTCTCTTCATCCTGCTGCTGGCGCCTGCCTTCTTCGAGCCGCTGCGGGAGCTATCCGCCGTTTGGCATGACCGCGCCAATGGCGAGGCGGCACTTTCGGCCTTGAGAGAGCTGGCATCATCGCGCCAAACCATTCTCGGCGGCGCCGACCTGCAATCGTCGACGCCGACAAGCGAGGCCTTCGTCGATATCGAAGCACTGGTCTTTCGCCATATGCAGGAGCGAGACGCCGCAATCGATCATTTCGATCTTTCTATCGAGGCCGGGGAGCATGTGGCGCTCTGGGGTGCCAGCGGCTCGGGCAAGACCACGCTTCTGTCGCTGATTGCTGGTCTTGCGCGACAGGAGGCCGGTGCCATCAGGATCGGCGGCATCCCGCTGCGTGACGACACGGCCGATGCGTTGCGCCACCGCATGGCGTGGATCGGTCAATCGCCGCATATCTTTGCCGGCAGCGTCATACGCAATATTAGCCTGGGGCGCGGCAACATCGACGCTCCCGCCGTCGCTTCGGCTCTCGAAGGCGTTGCTCTCGATCGGGTCTTTACTCCGGAACGGATAGCTGCGGTCGGTGAGGGAGGGCTCGGTCTTTCCGGTGGCGAGGCGCTGAGACTGGCGCTGGCGCGCATGATGGTCGATGAACGGGCCGATATCATTCTCGCGGACGAACCGACCGCTCATCTCGATGCACGGACGGCCGCCGCAGTCACGGATACGCTGCTCGCGCTCGCCAAGGGCCGCGTCCTGATCGTCGCCACGCATGATCCCGTGCTTGCCGCGCGAATGGATCGCATCGTCCGGCTCGATGAGCGGGCGCGGAGGGCAGCGGCATGAAGACGTCGCTCAAGACCCTTCTACCGTTGGTCAGGCTATTCTGGGTCGAGCGTGGCGCGAGCCTTGCTCTCGGCGCCGGCTTGTCCGTGCTGGCCATGCTCGCCGGCGGCGGGCTGCTGGGACTGTCCGGCTGGTTCATCACCGCTTCGGCCTTTGCCGGCCTGACGGTCGCGAGTGCTGCGGTTTTCGACGTCTTTATGCCGTCGGCCGGCATACGCCTGCTCGCAATCGGCCGGACGGCTGCTCGATACGGCGAGCGGCTTGTTACGCATGACGCGACCCTCAGGGTTCTTGCCGCCTTGCGCGAGAGGTTGTTTCGCGGCTGGGCGGAGCCTTCCGCGGCTGCGGCGATGATCCGCCGGCCGGCAAAGCTGCTGTTCCGCCTGACGAATGATGTCGATGCGCTTGATTCCCTCTATCTGCGCGTGCTTGTGCCAGCCGTAGTTGCGGTTCTCGCCGCTATTGCAGTGACGATCGCGCTCTGTTTCATCGATCCGTCGTTCGGCGTCATGACAGGGCTGTGGCTTGTCGCGCTCTGTCTTGGTCTTTCTATTGTCGCGGCGCGTCTGGCGCTGAAGCCAGGGCGTCGCCGCGCCCACGCGATGGAAGCATTGCGTGCCCGGATTGTCGACCTTGTTGCCGGTCAGACCGATCTGGCGATGGCCGGACAGCTGCAGGCACAACGGGCGGCGATCGTCGAAGCGGATCAGCGATTGGCGGAGGCTGACAGCGCCTTGAATAGAATCGACAGTGGTGTTGCTGCGGGCTTTTCTCTCGGATCGACATTCTTGTTGACGACGACGCTGCTTGTGGTTGCCCTGCTTGCCAAGCAGGGAACGATTGGCGCGCCTGCCGCCGCCTTCGCGCTGCTTATCGCCTTCGCCGCCACGGAACCTTTTGCGGCTCTTAGACGAGGGGCGCTGGAACTTGGACGAACCCTACTGGCCGCAAGGCGCATCGCGCCTCGATTGAACCCGGCCGCCGCTCCCATGCCGCGGGTTGAACCGGTCGCCGGCTACGCCTTCCAACTCAGCGCTGTCGCCGCCGGACGCGAGGGAGCTTTCCGCCCAGTCCTCAGCGATCTGTCTCTATCACTGCCGGTCGGCGAACGGCTGGCGGTCGTGGGTGAAAGCGGCGTCGGCAAATCGACGTTGCTGGCCCTGCTGGCGGGCGAGATTGCCGCGACGAGCGGCTCGGTGGCTCGTCAAGCTGCTGCGACGCTGATGCAGCGTAGTGAGCTGTTTCGAGACACGGTGCGGGGCAATCTGAAGCTGGCGGCGCCTCATGCAGACGACAATCGGCTGCGCGATGCGCTCGCAACGGCCGGCTTACTTGACGACATCGACGCACTCCCTCATGGCCTTTCAACGCGTCTCGGCGAAGGCGGCAGTGGCCTCTCCGGTGGTCAGCTTCGCCGGCTGGCGCTCGCAAGGCTCCTGCTGCGCGATACGCCGCTCTGGCTTCTCGATGAGCCGACGGAAGGCCTCGACGCCGCCACGGCCCGTGCCGTGCTCGCTCGACTGGCCTCAGTGGTCGATGGGCGCAGTCTCGTCATCGCCACGCATATCCGCCGTGAGGCTGCCTTGGCAGACCGCATCGTCGCTCTGGACGACGGTCGCATCGTCGCCATGGCTGCACGCGGCACATCGGAATTCGAAATGCTTCTCGATCGGCTGCGGCCGGATTGAGGGGTAGTCAACATGCCCGCGGCGCGTCGAATGGCGCCGCATTCCTGTCAGACACACCGTAGGGGGTGGGAGAAAGACTATGGAACTCGATATCGTGGCGCTGTCGCGCCTGCAGTTCGCCATGACGGCGCTGTATCACTTCTTATTCGTGCCGCTGACGCTCGGCCTTTCCGTGCTGCTTGCCATCATGGAGACGACCTACGTCATGACGGGTCGCCAGATCTGGCGACAGATGACGAAGTTCTGGGGGACGCTCTTCGGCATCAACTTCGTGCTCGGCGTCGCCACCGGCATTGTGATGGAATTCCAGTTCGGCATGAACTGGAGCTATTACAGCTATTATGTCGGCGATATTTTTGGTGCGCCGCTGGCGATCGAAGGATTGATGGCTTTCTTCCTCGAGGCGACCTTCGTCGGCCTGTTCTTTTTCGGCTGGGACAAGCTGTCGAAAGTCGGCCATCTGGTCGCGACCTGGGCTGTGGCGCTTGGTTCGAATTTCTCGGCCTTGTGGATCCTGATCGCCAATGGCTGGATGCAGAACCCGGCAGGCTCGGCGCTCAACCCGCAGACCATGCGCATGGAGATTGTCAGTTTCTTCGACGTCGTCTTCAATCCGGTGGCGCAGGCGAAATTCGTTCACACCGTCTCGGCGGGCTACGTCTGTGCCTCGGTCTTCGTGCTTGGTGTCTCAGCCTGGTATCTTCTGAAGGGCCGCAGCGTCGAGCTGGCGAAGCGCTCGATGACGGTTGCCGCATCCTTCGGCCTGGCTTCGGCGCTTTCGGTCGTCGTGCTTGGCGATGAAAGCGGCTATCTGACGACCGAGCATCAGAAGATGAAGCTCGCGGCAATTGAGGCGATGTGGAAGACCGAACCGGCGCCGGCCGCCTTCACCGCCTTCGGCTTTCCAGACCAGGAGGCCCGCGAGACGCACTATGCCATTCATATTCCATGGGCCATGGGCCTGATCGGGACGCGATCGCTGACGACGGAAATCCCTGGCATCGACAAGCTCGAAGAACAGGCCAAGGACCGTATTCGCGAGGGCATCAAGGCCTATGATGCGCTGGTGAAGATCCGCGCTGCCAAGCCGGCAACGCCCGGCGAAGTCTCGCAGGACGTGGCCACCGCGCGCACCTCCTTCGAGGATATCGGCCATGAGCTCGGTTATGCTCTGTTGCTCAAGCGCTATATCGACGATCCACGCCAGGCAACGGAGGAGCAGATCGCGCAGGCCGCTCGCGATACCATTCCGAATGTGCCGACGCTCTTCTGGTCCTTCCGCATCATGGTCGGCCTTGGGATGTTCTTCATCCTGCTGATGACGGTCTTCTTCTGGCTTTCGGCGCGGCGGAAACTGGATCGATATCCGCTGCTGCTGAGGATCGCGGTTTTCGCCATTCCTCTGCCCTGGGTCGCCATCGAGCTTGGCTGGGTCGTTGCGGAATTCGGCCGTCAGCCGTGGATCATCGAAGGCGTGCTGCCGACGGCCGCGGCCGTCTCCAATCTCGGCGCCGGCACTGTGCTTCTCACCATCCTTGGCTTTGCCGCGCTCTACACCGTCCTCATCGTCATCGAGATGACGCTGATGATCAAGGCGATCCGCAAAGGCCCCGAACCGGACGACGAACCGGAGGCCAAGCTGATTTCCGAAAACCTCGTTCCGGCTGCGGAGTGACCTGCCATGATCCTGCATGAATTGATCGACTATGAAACCCTGCGCATCATCTGGTGGCTGCTTCTCGGCGTGCTTCTGATCGGCTTTGCCGTCACCGACGGCTTCGACCTCGGCGTCGGCACGCTCCTTCCCTTCGTCGCCAAGACGGATACGGAGCGGCGCATCGCCATCAACTCGATCGGCGCGACCTGGGAAGGCAACCAGGTCTGGCTGATCCTCGGCGGCGGGGCGATTTTCGCCGCTTGGCCTCCACTCTATGCCGTATCCTTTTCCGGCTTCTATCTCGCGATGTTTGTAATCCTGTTTGCCCTGATCCTGCGGCCGGTTGCGTTCAAATACCGTTCCAAGCGCGATAGCGCCCGCTGGAAGACGGGCTGGGACTGGGCCTTGTTCATTGGCGGTTTCGTTCCATCGCTGATCTTCGGCGTGGCGGTCGGTAACGTGCTCCAGGGTGTGCCCTTCCGCTTCGACGACGATATGCGCATCTTCTACGAAGGCTCCTTCTTCGCGCTTCTGAACCCCTATGCGCTCCTCTGTGGCCTGCTGTCGGTTGCCATGCTGGTCATGCACGGTGCCGCCTGGCTTCTCGTGAAGACGGATGGGGTTGTTGCCGAACGCGCGCGTCGGTTCGGCATCGTGGCGGCCCTGGCCGTAATCGTGCTCTTTGCGCTCGGCGGCCTGTTCCTTTGGATTGATATAGACGGCTATCGCATCGCCAGTGCAATCGATGTCGAAGGCCCGTCCAATCCGCTTCTGAAGACGGTCGAACACAGCGCGGGCGCATGGCTTGCCAACTACGGCAGCCATCCATGGATGATGATCGCACCGGCTCTTGGCTTCGTGGGGGCAGCAGCGGCCTTGCTTGCCATGCTCGGCCGGCGCGAAGTGACCGTGCTGCTGTTCAGCAAGCTTGCCATCTTCGGCATCATCTCGACCGTGGGCTTGTCGATGTTTCCCTTCATCCTGCCGTCGTCGCTCGATCCGCGCTCCAGCCTCACGGTCTGGGACGCTTCGTCCAGTCATCTGACGCTGTTCATCATGCTCGTCGTCACCATCATCTTCCTGCCGATCGTGCTCGCCTATACCGCATGGGTCTATCGCGTGCTGTGGGGCAAGGTCGATGAGGAGACGGTCAACGACAAGAGCGGTCACGCCTACTGATCTGTAAGGAGATTTCGCATGTGGTACTTTGCCTGGCTTCTCGGCTTCCCTCTCGCGGCAGCATTCGCCGTCCTCAACGCAATGTGGTACGAGCTGGTGGATGATCAAGCGAAAGCGAAAGCCGCGGGCGCTCAAGAAAAATGAGCGAGACATCCCATCCTTGATGGAACTTTGCCATATGATCGGCACGCCGGCCCAAAACCGACGTGCCGCGCTTGCAAGGACGAATCGCGATAACAGGGATATAGGCCTTCGGGTTTCTCGATGCCGAGGCGATCAAACAGCTTTGTCATGCCGTCAATTACGGGAACATCGGCTGGCCAAGGCATTCATGGATCGAGAATATTGCAGCATTTGGTGTTCTCGGGGATGAAAAGTGGGGCCGATAGCTCCACATAGCGGGAATTGTATGCAATAATATGCAATCAATGTCGGCCGGAGTTTCAGCTCAGGTCCGGTCTCGTGCGGAGCATGAAATGAAAGACTGGCATCCCGATCTCAGCCGCTCCTCCAGCCCCCGCTACATTGCCATAGCCGACCTGATCGAGATGGATTTGCGCAGCGGCGTTCTTGCTGCCGGCGACAGGCTGCCGCCGCAACGCGCGCTCGCCAAGCGTCTCAACATCGATTTTACGACCGTTGCGCGCGGCTACGTCGAGGCGCAGAAGCGTGGGCTGGTGGATTCCCATGTTGGACGCGGGACGTTCGTGACCGGCAGGCAGGGGAGGGAGCGCCGAAATTTCGCTCTCGACGCTGCTTCCGATCCGCGTCGTGCATCCGCGATCGATTTTTCGATGAATCTGCCGCCAGAACCGAGCGATCCGGATCTTCTTGCTCGCATGCAGGAGGGCATGTCGGCCGTAGCGGTCGATCTTATTCCCTTGCTGCGGTATCAGGGATTTGGCGGCATGGTTATGGACAAGGAGGCTGCCGCAACCTGGCTCAGCCGCCGCGGTCTCACCCCGGCGCAGGAGCGCATCTTCGTAACACCCGGCGCGCACCCGGCCTTGCTGGCAATCTTTGGCCTCTTGGCCAAGCCAGGCGAAACCGTGCTTTCTGAAAATATCACCTATCCCGGCATGCGTTCGATTGCGGCGCAGCTGCGGCTCAATCTCTCAGGCCTGGCGATGGATGACGAAGGTGTCTTGCCGGAAGCCTTTGAAGAAAGCTGCGAGCGCCTGCGACCGAAGGCGCTTTACCTCAACCCGACACTGCAGAATCCAACGACGCTGACGATTCCGCAGGCGCGGCGCGAAGCCATTGCCGCGATTGCCCGCAAATATCGTGTGCCGATCATCGAGGACGATGCTTATGGCTTCATTCCGCTGGATGCGCCAGCGCCAATGGCTGCAATCGCACCGGAGCTGACCTGGCATATCGGTGGGTTGGCGAAGTGCATCGGTGCGGGGTTGCGCCTAGCCTTCGTCGTGGCACCGGACACGCGGTCGATATGGCCCTTCGTGAGTGCGATGCGGAGCAGCAATGTCATGGCGTCGCCGCTCAATATGGCGCTTGCGACGCGCTGGATCAAAGACGGTACCGCCGATGGCATTCTGCGTTTCATTCGCGCAGAGGCCGCCGCCCGCCAGGAGATGGTTGCTGACATATTGCCATCAGGCAGCTATCGGGCCGATCCCATCAGTTTCAACATCTGGCTGCCGCTCGGTAGCGGCTGGACGCGGGCCACCTTCGGTAGCCATATGCGCGATGCAGGTATCGGCGTTGTCGCAAGCGACGCCTTCACGGTAGACGGCATGGCGCCGGAGGCCGTGCGCGTTTGCCTCGGTGGCCCAATAGGCCGCGAGACCTTGAAGGGTGCATTGAATTTCATGGCGCATGCGCTGCAGGGGCCACCGGAATTGGCCGCCTCCTTTTTCTAGCCTTCGGGCGCAACATCGCTATTGATTGGAGGGGCGCAGGCTCCGTACCGCACCTATTCCCTTCATTTGCCGAAATTGCCGCTGCGTCATTCTGCCAAATGGACGTATAGAATGCATTCATTATATTTATATTGAATGCATGCAATCTGACTATTGATTGCTTGCCCTTGGAAGATTGATTCAGGAGTGATGCTGTCATGGATGCCGAATATCCGCCGCTGAGTCCACTGAAGACCGGCCTTCGTTGTCGTTGCCCGCGTTGCGGGCAGGGGCGATTGTTCGATGGGTTCTTGACCCTTCGCAAGCAATGCGAAGCATGTGATCTCGACTATTCCTTCGCGGATCCCGCCGATGGACCGGCTTTCTTCGTCATCTGCTTTGCCTGCATCCCGAGCGTGCTTCTCGGCGTCTGGCTGGAGGTGGCGTTCTCGGCGCCAGTCTGGGTGCAGTTTCTGGTGACTGGCCCCTTCATGCTGGCGACCTGCATTCCGCCATTGCGACCGTTGAAGGGATGGCTGGTTGCGAGCCAGTACTTCTACAAGGCCGAGGAAGGCAAGCTTGTTCGCTTGCCGGAGGCGGACGTGCCTCATGCAACAAATTGAGGCTTCCTGCCGCCAAGGACCGAAGCCGAGTTTGCTAAAGAAGGCTGAGGCGATCAGGAGAAGATCACCAAGCTGATTTTCTCGGCTTGGCATGGCTTGACCCCTTTCATTGCCTGCGTCTCGGAATCCTCCGGATATTAAATTCGGCGGCGATGGCTATTGCCTAGTTTCAATTAGCCTATCCTCTTGACGGATATCCTACAAGTCAATAGGTTGCGCGCCATGTCCCGAGGAGCTTGGGTTTCATGGTCGGAAAAGTCATTCAGCCTTTGACGCGCGCACCGTTGCTGCATGTCTCCGTGCAGGAGAGTTTGCGCAGCTATATCGCCGACAACAGTCTTGAGGCGGGCACGATACTGCCGGCCGAGGGGGAGCTCGCGGCGCAATTGGGCGTCAGCCGCAATTCTCTGCGCGAAGGTATCAAGGCGCTGGAATCCCTCGGTGTACTGGAGACGCGCCGCGGCATCGGCATCTTCGTCAAGGCATTCTCCTTCGCGCCGCTGCTCGACAATCTCGCCTACGGGCTCGGTGATGCGCTGCGGCACATGGAGGAGGTGCTGGAAATCCGCCGCACGCTCGAAGTGGGCCTGATCGGCAAGACGCTCGACATGATCGGACCTGAGGATCTGGCGGAACTGCGCGCCACGACCGACCGCATGCGTGCCCACGCCGAACGTGGCGAACCCTTTGCCGAAGACGATCAGCTCTTTCATCGCCTGCTGTTTCGCTGCCAGGGCAACGAGACCTTCGTTCGTCTGATCGATGTCTTCTGGCTCGCATTCTACAAGGCGTCCCGCTTCTTCGATCTCGACGATGTCGACCCCATGGCCACCTGGCGTGACCATGAGGCGATCGTCGATGCGCTGGAATCCAAAAATCTCAAGGAGGTGCGCATGCGCCTCGACCGCCATTACGAGGGAATTTCGCAGGTGATCGCCAACAACAAGAAGAAATAGCGATCGCAAACACGGGAGGAGGATCATCATGAGGAAAGCTTTTCATCTGCCGGCAATCGCGTTGGGAGCGTTGCTGTCGGCAACTGCGATGCCTGTCTTAGGCGGCGTGGCCGCATCTGCCGCCGCTGCAACCATGTCTGGGGGCTTCGATGTCGGCCCTGGCGGCTTCCAGGGCAACTTCAATCCGCTGGCGGCAACCGCCGGTCTCACTTGGCTCAGCACCTATTTCGAGCCGCTGGTCAGCTACGATGAAAAGCTGCAGAAGATCGTCGGCGTGCTTGCATCCTCCTATGAGGTGAGCCCAGATCAGCTGACCTATAGGTTCAGGCTTGCCGATGCCAAGTGGCACGACGGCAAGGCCTTCACGGCCAAGGACGCCAAATTCACCATCGATCTTGCGGCCAATGCCAAGACCGGCTCGATCTTTGCCGCCCGTTTTAAACTCCTGTCATCCGTCGAGACGCCGGACGATCATACGCTTGTCATCAAGCTCTCCGCGCCTTCGGCGAGCCTGCTCGATACGCTGGCCAAGATCATGGTTCTGCCCGAACATGCGCTTGCGGCCGTGCCCGTCGATCAGCTCGCGAAGAGCACGTGGTGGTCGACGTCGCCCATCGGGACGGGGCCATTCAAATTCGTCAAATATGTGCAGGATCAATATGTCGAGCTGACAGCCAATCCGGATTATCGCGGCGGCAAGCCGGTTCTCGATCGGCTGATCAATCGCTATTTCGCCAATCCGGCCGCGGCAATCTCGGCGCTGCGGGCAGGCGAGATCCAGTTCACCTATGTCGATTCCAACGATGTTCCGACCTTCAAGGACGACAAGTCCTTTGAGGTCATCGAGGGCGATTCCTTCGTCGTCAATTATCTGGGCTTCAACCAGGATTCGCCGCTGTGGAAGGATCTTCGCGTCCGTCAGGCCGTCATGTACGCCATCAATCGCGATGCGATCATCAAGAGCCTCTATGGCGGCGCGGCAAAGCCGGCCAATTGCGCTTATGTCGCCAATCAGCTGGTTCCGAATGGTATCGAAGCCTATCCCTACGATCCGGCCAAGGCCAAGCAATTGCTCGATGAAGCCGGCTGGGTCGAGATCAACGGCGACAAGCCGATCACCTTGCTGACCTATTATAACACGCCGCTTGCGACGAACGTCTTGGCGGCCGTGCAGGCAATGCTGGCGCAGGTCGGTATCAATGTCGTGCCGCGCGCCGTCGATGCACCGACTTATAATGGTATCGTGCTCAACCCCAATGCCGACGCATCGCAGTTCCAGCTCGTCTATGCCGGCCTGCAGAACGGGCCAGATCCAAGCAACATCAACACCGGGCTCAACGAAAAACAGATCCCGCCGGCGGGTGCCAATGTGGTGAGGGCGCGCATGCCCGATCTGACCAAGGCGCTCGATGCCGCCATTGCCGAGACGGACGCCGGCAAGCGCGATCAGCGCTACCAGGATGTCTGCAAGATCATGAACAAGGACCTGCCCTGGGCGACCATGTGGGTGGCGAACCGCTATGGCGTGGTTTCGTCCAAGGTGAAGGATTTCATTTGGACGCCGGCGCCCGGCGGTGGCCCCTACATCGCGCATCCCGAAGCGTGGAAGCTCTCAAACTAGGTTTTGAGCCGGCCGCAGATTCTGTGGCCGGCGCCTTCCTTGAAACGCAGGTTCGATATGCTTCACTATGGTCTCAGGCGTCTTGTAATCGGCATCGGCATGCTCGTCGCCTTGAGCATGCTGGTCTTTGTGTTGTTGCGGTTGACGCCGGGCGATCCGATCGATGCCTATATCGACCCGAGCACGCCTTTATCTCCCGCTGCCATGGCCGATTTGCGTGAGCGCCTCGGGCTGGATCGGCCGCTGCCGCTGCAATATGTCGGCTGGCTGCTGCAGGCGCTGCAAGGCAATCTCGGCTATTCCGTCAAGCGGCTGGATCAGCCTGTTCTGACGCTGGTTCTGTCTCGTATCGGTCCGACGGTGCTGCTGATGGGCTCGGCCCTGATCATGGCGATCGTCGCCGGCATTGCCGCAGGCGTCATCGGTGCCGTCAGACGCAATTCGGTCACGGATATCTCGCTCTCCGTGCTGGCGCTCGCCGGCATATCGAGCCCTGCCTTTCTGAGCGCGCTTCTTGGTCTTTATATCTTTGCCGTGCGTCTCGGCTGGCTGCCCTCGGGCGGCATGCTGACGCCCGGCGAGGATTTTTCCATCGGCGACCTGCTTTGGCATCTCATCCTGCCGGCTTCGCTTCTGGCGATTGCTCAAGCCGCACTCATCATGCGCTATATGCGGGCGTCGCTGCTGGAAGTCCTCAATCAGGATTATGTGCGGACGGCGCGGGCCAAGGGCGTGTTCGAATTCTGGGTGATCGTCAAGCATGCCCTGCGCAATGCGCTCCTGCCCGTGGTGACGGTCATCGGCTCGACCATAGGGCTGGCGATCGGCGGCGCGATCTTCATCGAAAGCGTCTTCAACTGGCCGGGCATGGGCCTGCTGCTCGTCGATGCGGTCACGTCGCGCGACTATCCCGTCATCATGGGGGCGACGCTTGTCATTGGCGCCTGCGTCATCATCGTCAACCTGCTGACCGACTTCGCGTATGCGGTGATCGATCCGCGCATCAAGGTGGGCTGAGCGATGCTGGCACGAACCGAACGACCAAGCCACGGCCCGTTTGCCCGGGCATTCGATCGCTTCCGGCTGAATGGTGCCGCCCTCTTCGGCGTCTGCATTGCCGTGCCGTTATTGGTGCTAATCGCCACATATCCGCTATGGTGGCGGTTCCAGCCCAACGATATCGATCTCCTGGCCATGAACGCGCCGCCCAATGCGACGCACTGGTTCGGAACGGACGGCGTCGGGCGTGACGTCTTTGCCAGGGTGCTCGAAGGCGGCCGGATATCGCTGATGGTTGCGGCAGGTTCCACAGTCATTTCGGCCATTATCGGCTTTCTGTTCGGCTTCGTGTCTGCCTTTGCCGGCCGCTGGGCGGATGCGCTCAGCATGCGCTTCGTCGATCTCGTCATGACCTTGCCGCCGGTGATCTTCCTGCTGGTGCTGGCCTCCATCACCGGCACCGGCATCTTGCCGACGATAGCAGTCATATCGCTTCTGTCCTGGCCGCTGCTGGCCCGCATGGTGCGCTCAAGGCTGCTCGAACTGCGTGAACGTGATTTTGTGACGGCCGCGCGTGGCATGGGCGCCGGGCTGCCGCACCTGCTGCTGCGCCACGGCATGCCGAACTGCATCGATATTCTGGTGGTCTACGCCACGACGCAGGTCGCCAATGCGATCCTCTTGGAGGCCGGGCTTTCCTTTCTCGGTCTCGGCATCGCACCGCCCGCGGCGAGCTGGGGCAATATGCTGAATGCTGCCCGCTCCACCGCCGTTCTCGAGCAATATCCCTGGCAATGGCTGTTTCCCGGCGCGGCGCTGGTTTTGGCCGTCCTTGCCATCAATTTCATCGGCGACGGGCTGAGGGATGCCTTCGATCCGCGTGCCGAGCTTCGTTGAACCCAGGAAAGAAAGAGACAATGAGTAAATTCAAGGGCGTGGTGCCTCCCGTCGTAACGCCGCTGAACGACGATTTCACCGTGGATTACCCATCCTATACGAGGGTGCTGGAGCATCTCATCGACGGCGGCTGCCACGGCGTCTTCGTGCTGGGCTCCACCAGCGAAGTCGTCTTCCACGACGAAAAGACGCGGCGCGAGATTATCGAGCATTCCGCCAAGGTCGTGAACGGTCGGGTGCCGCTGCTGGTTGGCGTCATCGACCCCACGACAGACCGCGTGATCGCGCATTCGAAAATCGCCAAGGCGGCCGGCGCCGACGCCGTCGTGGTCACCGCTCCGTTCTACACGGTGACCAGCCAGTCCGAGATATTGGATCACTTCCGCTACATAAGAGATGCCGTCGATGTACCGCTTGTGGCCTATGACATCCCGGTCTGCGTGAATGTAAAACTGCAACGCCAGACGGTGGTGACGCTCGCAAAGGAGAGGACCATCATCGGATTGAAGGATTCCAGTGGCGATGACGGGAATTTCCGCTATGCGCTGCTCGATCTTGCCGATCATAAGGATATCTTCCTGATGACGGGCTCCGAAATCGTCGTCGACAATGCACTTCTGATGGGCGCGCATGGCGTGGTGCCCGGTATCGCCAACGTCGATCCTCATGGCTATGTGCGGCTATGGGATGCCGCACAGCGCGGTGACTGGGCCGCGGCCCGGCGCGAGCAGGAAAGGCTTTGCCGCCTGTTCGAGATCGTCTGGGTCGCACAGGGCCGCGTCAGCGGCGGTGCGGCCGGCATCGGTGCCTTCAAGACGGCGATGAAGAGCCTCGGCATCATCGATACCGCGGTCATGCCCCGTCCGCGCGCGGCTCTGAATGCCGAGGAGACAGCCAGGATCGATGTGATCCTGAAAAATACGGGGCTGCTGTAGTTATGATAGCGCCGGCTGCCCAACCCGTTCTCGATATCAGGGGACTCAGGACCGTCTTCCGCACCCGCGGCGGCGAGTTGACCGCGGTGCGGGATATCGACCTGACCATCGACGCGGGCGAGACGCTGGCGCTGGTCGGCGAGTCCGGTTCGGGCAAGTCGGTGACGAGCCTTTCCGTGATGCGGCTTCTGACGCGCAATGTTGGGAAGATCGCGGCCGGCAGCATCAGGCTGCGGGACAGGCAGGGTATCGTCAGCGATCTTGCGGCGTTGGACGACAGCCGTATGCGTGAGATCCGCGGCGGCGATATCGGCATGGTGTTTCAGGAGCCGATGTCGAGCCTCAATCCGGTGCTGACAATCGGCGATCAGATTGCCGAGCCGATCCGCATCCACCGCAAGGCTGATCGTGCAACAGCGATACGTGAGGCGATCGCGCTGTTGGAGAGCGTCGGAATTCCCGATGCGAAACGCCGCGTCAGGCAATATCCGCATGAATTGTCCGGCGGCATGCGCCAGCGCGCAACCATTGCCATGGCGCTTGCCTGCGATCCTGTACTGCTGATCGCGGACGAGCCGACGACGGCGCTCGACGTCACGATACAGGCACAGATCCTCGATCTCCTGCAGCGGCTGCAGCGGGAGCGCGGCATGGCGATCCTATTCGTCACGCATAATCTCGGCGTGGTGGCAGAGATCGCCGATCGCGTTGCCGTCATGTATGCCGGCCGGATCGTCGAGGAAGGGCCGACGGAAGCGGTGTTCCGCAATCCGAAACACCCCTATACGCGCGGCCTTTTGGCTTCCATGCCGCGGCTCGGTGAGGCAACGCGGATGCGGCAGGCCGGAGAGCCGCTATACGCCATTCCCGGCGTCGTGCCGGGGCTGACACGAATGCCTTCCGGCTGCGCTTTCGCGCCGCGTTGCGCCCATGCGATCCCGGCTTGCAGCGGAGCGGTGCCGTTTCTCGAAACTGTCGACGCAAGCCATGCGAGCCGCTGCATCCGTTGGCGGGAGATTTAGATGACCGAAGCGTTCGTCTCCGTTCGCGATCTCGCCAAGGACTATGTGTCCCGCGGCGCAAGGCTTTCCATCCTTCGTGATATCTCTTTCGACATCGGGAGAGGCGAAGTGGTGGGTCTCGTCGGCGAATCCGGCAGTGGCAAGACGACGATCGGCAGGTCCATCCTGCGCTTGATCGAGCCATCGGCGGGCAGCGTACGCTTCGACGGCACGGAAATGACCGGGCTTGGCGCTGGCGATCTCAGGCGCATGAGACCGCGCATGCAGTATATTTTTCAGGATCCCTTCGCCAGCCTGTCGCCGCGCATGACCATCGGCGAGATATTGACTGAAGGTCTGAAGATCCAGCGCATCGGCAGCCGTCTCGATCGGCTGGATCGGGCGCGTGCGGCCCTTGAACAGGTGGATCTGCCGGCGGATGCCATCAATCGCTATGCCCATGAATTTTCTGGCGGCCAGCGCCAGCGGATTGGCATTGCGCGCGCACTTGCGCTCGGGCCGGAATTTCTCGTCGCCGATGAACCCGTCTCGGCACTGGATGTCTCCATTCAGGCACAGGTCATCAATCTGCTGCGCGGCCTTCAACAGCGGCTGGCGCTCACCATGCTCTTCATCTCGCATGATCTCGCCGTGGTGGAATATCTCTGCGACCGCGTCATCGTGCTTTATCTCGGGCGGATCATGGAGATTGCTGCAAGCGCCGATCTCTACGCCAGACCGTCCCATCCCTATACGCGTGCCTTGTTATCAGCCATCCCTTCGCCGGACCTTGCCACCAAACGCGACCGGCAGATCCTGAAGGGCGATATTCCAAGTCCGGCAAACCCGCCGAGCGGCTGTGTCTTCCGCACGCGCTGTCCCCATGCTCTTGACGCTTGCGCCACCACAATTCCGCAATTGCGGGAAGTCGCGCCGGGGCAGTTCAAGGCCTGTATTCGCGACGACCTCGACTGATCCGGTTTACTGCCGGAAGAGCAATTTTGGCGATGCAGTTCGTCATGCCGCACTGCACATTTGACCAAAGATACCACCTTTCATGTCAAAAAAGTATCGGTTTGGCGTACAAGGCGTAGTAGCGGCCGGCGGCTATGAGGGGTAGGGTTACCACATAGAAGACACGATGGCCTCTGGGAGGAGGCGCCGTAACCGTAACAACGCGGACGGAGGAAAGGAGGCTTGCCGATGAATCCCGATTTGGAAGTGGTCGCGATCGGCAGCGGAGAATCCTTCAAGGCCTGGGAGCACGGCTATCCCTACCGTACCGTTCGCTGGCATTTCCATCCCGAATATGAAATCCACCATGTCGTTGCGACAACAGGCCAATATTTCATCGGCGACTTCATCGGGGAGTTCGAGCCCGGTAACCTGGTACTCACGGGGCCGAACCTGCCGCATAATTGGGTAAGCGATGTGCCCGCCGGCGTCACCCTGCCGCTGCGCTGCCGCGTGCTGCAATTTTCCGAATCCTTCTTTGCCGATGCGAGCAAGGTCTTTCCCGAACTATCGGCCTGCGCCGGCATATTGGAGACAAGCCGACGCGGGGCGCTCTTCACGCCCGAGACGGCCGCCATCGTCGGCCCGATCCTCGGCGAACTGGTCGAGGCATCAGGTATCCGCCGCATCGAACTCTTCATGAATATTCTCGATGCGATGAGCCGTGCCGAGGGCACGCGCACGCTCGCCAGCGCCGGTTATCAGCCGGATCCTTCCGGCTTCATGTCGGCGGGGGTCAATCAGGCCCTGGCCTATATCAACGCGCATCTAACCGAGCCATTCAGCGAATGCGATCTCGCCGAACTGACCGGCCAGAGCCCGAGCGCCTTTTCCCGCAGCTTCCGCCGCCATACGGGGATGGCGCTGGTCCAATATGTCAATCGGCTGCGCATCAACTTCGCCTGCCATCTGCTGATGAGCAAGGCTGACATGACGATCACCGACATCTGCTTTGCGGCAGGCTTCAACAATATCTCGAACTTCAATCGGCGTTTTCTGGATCAGAAGGACATGGCGCCTTCCCGCTTCAGATCGCTCTTGGCACAGCACGCACGCGCGGTGGAGGCCGCCTAAAAGGGGAGGACAGGGAGGAAATATAGAATTCGGGGCAAGCGAACGGGCAGGCATCTTTGCCGCTCGAAGGAGAAGGCTTGTCCAAAATTTACCGCCGCGTCGGTCTGTCGACCGTTCTCGGCAAACCGCCAAACAAGAGCATCGCGTGCGGACAGCCGTGATGATCGAGGGAAACTATTACCATTTGGAACGGAGAAATTCCAATGAACCATTTCGCACTGAAAATCGCAGGCGCTGCCGTGCTTGCCGCCGGTCTTCTGACAGGCACTTCCGCTTTCGCGCAGTCGGCTAAAGTGACGGACGCAACCGTCGCCTTCCTGATGCCCGACCAAAGCTCCACGCGTTACGAAGAGCATGACTTCCCCGGCTTCCAGGCCGAGATGAAGAAGCTCTGCGCCGGCTGCAAGGTGATCTACCAGAACGCCAATGGCGATGCTTCGCGCCAGCAGCAGCAGTTCAATTCGGCGATCTCGCAGGGTGCAAAGGCGATCGTGCTCGATCCGGTGGACTCCACGGCTGCCGCCTCGCTGGTGAAGCTGGCGCAGAGCCAGGGCGTGAAGGTCATCGCCTATGACCGCCCGATCCCATCGGCTGCCGCAGACTATTACGTCTCCTTCAACAATGAAGAGATCGGCAAGATGATCGCGAAGTCGCTGGTCGATCATCTGAAGTCGAAGGGCGTGAAGGCGGGCGATGGCGGCCTTCTCGAGATCAACGGTTCGCCGACGGATGCTGCTGCCGGCCTGATCAAGAAGGGCATCCATGCCGGTCTGGCCGATGGCGGCTATCCGGTGCTTGCCGAATTCGACACGCCGGAATGGGCACCGCCGAAGGCACAGCAATGGGCAAGCGGCCAGATCACCCGCTTCGGCAAGAAGATCCTCGGTGTCGTTGCCGCAAATGACGGTACGGGCGGTGCAGCCGTCGCCGCCTTCAAGGCGGCCGGCTACGATCCCGTCCCGCCGGTCACGGGCAATGACGCGACCATCGCCGGCCTGCAGCTCATCATTTCCGGCGACCAGTACAATACGATCTCCAAGCCGAGCGAGATCGTGGCTGCGGCCGCTGCCAATGTCGCGATCGAATTGCTCTCGGGCGAGACGCCGAAGGCCGATACGAAGCTCTTCGACACGCCGACCAAGCTCTTCACTCCGGCGCTGGTCACCTCCGAGAACCTGAAGGCGGAGATCATCGACAAGGCCGTCAACGGCAAGCCGATCCAGACGCCGGCACAGCTCTGCAACGACCGTTACGCCGATGGCTGCAAGAAGCTCGGCATCGGTAGCTAAGATCTGCTCCTCCCGGTCTCCGGCCGCTTCGGCGGCCGGAGGCAAAACGCATTCGATCGCATTTCAACCCGAGAAGGTGGCCTGTCATGAGTGACGCTTCCGATCCCAGAGCCCCTGACGGCGAGCTTGTCCTCAGCCTGAAGGGGATCTCCAAACACTTCGGCGCCGTCTCGGCACTGACCGATATTAACCTCGATGTGCATGCCGGCGAAGTCGTGGCGCTGGTCGGCGACAATGGTGCCGGTAAATCGACGCTCGTCAAGGTTCTGGCCGGTGTCCATCAACCGAGTGCAGGCACGATCACATTCCGCGGCAAGCAAGTCACGCTTAGCGATCCAGCAACCGCGCTCGACCTCGGCATTGCCACGGTCTTCCAGGATCTGGCGCTCTGCGAGAACCTCGATGTCGTCGCCAACATTTTCCTCGGCCGGGAACTGAGCCCGCTGAAGCTCGACGAGACTGCGATGGAGGTTCGAGCCTGGACGCTGCTCAACGAGCTCGCGGCGCGCATCCCGAGCGTGCGCATCCCGATCGCATCGCTTTCCGGCGGCCAGCGGCAGACGGTGGCGATCGCCCGATCGCTGCTGCTCGAGCCGAAGCTCATCATGCTCGACGAGCCGACCGCAGCCCTTGGCGTCGCACAGACCGCCGAGGTGCTGAACCTCATCGAACGCGTCCGCGACAAGGGACTCGGCGTCATCATGATCAGCCACAATATGGAGGATGTGCGCGCCGTCGCCGACCGTATCGTCGTTCTCCGTCTCGGCCGCAACAACGGCATCTTCTATCCCGACACGTCAAATCAGGAACTCGTCAGCGCCATCACCGGAGCCACGGAAAATGCGGTGTCGCGACGCGCGGGGCGGCGCCAGACCCAGCAGGAAATGAGAGAAGGGGGCCAGCCATGAGCCAGGACAGCAAGCAATCCACCCTGCTGCTCGACCGCAGCGACGTCCGCGTCAACCATGACACCGGGTTTGCGGCCACCATCCGCTCCTCCATCGACAAGGTGCGCTCCGGCGATCTCGGCTCCTTGCCCGTCGTCGTCGGTCTCGTCATCATCTGGACAGTGTTCGGCACGCTCAATCCCACCTTCCTGTCCAGCAATAACCTCGCCAACCTGTTATTCGACGCCTCGACCGTCGGCATCATTTCGCTTGGCATCGTCTGCGTATTGATGGTCGGCGAAATCGATCTTTCGGTCGGATCGATCAGCGGTTTTGCTTCGGCCATGGTCGGTATGCTCTGGGTGAACGAAGGCTGGCCTGTGGCTTTGGCGATCCTGGCCGCACTCGTCGTCGGCGGCGTGATCGGTGCCATCTACGCCGTGCTGTTCAACCGGCTGGGCATGCCGAGCTTCGTCGCCACATTGGCGGGCCTTCTCGCCGTGCTTGGCATGCAGCTCTATCTGCTTGGCGCGACAGGCTCGATCAATCTACCCTATGGTTCGGCCATCGTGAATTTCGGCCAGCTTCTGGTCATTCCCCGCCCGCTCGCCTATGTCTTCGCGCTCATTCCGGGTGCCGTCATGCTGGTTGCGGGTCTTGGCGCGGTGCGGCGGCGCAAGCTGGCAAATCTATCGACACCGTCTGTTGGCGGCCTGCTGATAAAGGCAGCAGTCATCACCGTGGCTCTGGAATTCGTTGCCTTCTATCTCAATCAGGATCGCGGCATTCCCTGGATGTTCGCCCTGTTCGTGGTGCTGGTCATCGTCATGGACTATGCCCTGACGCGCACGCAATGGGGCCGGTCTATGTCTGCCGTCGGCGGCAATCGCGAGGCTGCTCGCCGCGCGGGTATCAATGTCCGGCGGATCTACACCAGCGCCTTCGTGCTATGCGCCATGTTCGCAGCGCTCGGCGGCGTGCTGGCGGCGGCGCGTCTGGCATCGGCCAGCCAGCAGGCAGGCACCGGCGATGTCAATCTGAACGCGATCGCCGCAGCCGTCATCGGCGGCACCAGCCTCTTCGGCGGACGTGGCAGCGCCTATTCGGCTCTGCTCGGCATCATCGTCATCCAGTCGATCGCGAGCGGCCTCACCATGCTCGATCTGTCGTCGGCGCTTCGCTACATGATAACAGGCGCAGTTCTTGCCATTGCCGTCATCGTCGACTCGCTCGCCCGCCGTTCCCGCGCCTCACATGGGCGCGGCTGATTTCTTCAAGAAGGTAAGGATTGTCATGAGACAGGATTTCGCCGGCAAAGTCGCCGCCATCACCGGGGCTGCGTCTGGAATTGGCCTGGAATGCGCCAGATCACTATTGAACGAGGGCGCCCGCGTCGCCCTCGTCGACCGGGCCGAAGACAGCCTGAAAAGCCTCTGCACCGAATTAGGCCCGAACGCCTTTCCCGTCGTAGTCGATCTCCTGAACCCCGAGAGCGTGGCAACGATGCTGCCGCAGATCCTCGGCAAGTTCGGCAAGCTTGATATCTTCCATGCCAATGCCGGCGCCTATATCGGCGGCGAAGTGGCGGAAGGTGATCCCGATGCCTGGGACCGGATGCTGGATCTCAATATCAACGCGGCGTTCCGTTCGGTCCGCATGGTGCTGCCGCACATGATCGAGCGCAAGACCGGCGATATCATCATGACCAGCTCGATCGCCGGTCTGGTGCCGGTGGTCTGGGAGCCGATCTACACGGCCTCCAAGCATGCCGTTCAGGCTTTCACGCATACGGTTCGCCGTCAGGTCGCCAAGCACGGCATCCGCGTCGGCGCCGTGGCACCGGGGCCGGTGGTGACGGCGCTGATCAGCGACTGGCCACAGGCCAAACTGGACGAAGCGATTGCCGCCGGCGGTCTGATGGAGGCGACGGAAGTGGCGGAGGCGGTCGTCTTCATGCTATCGAGACCGCGTAACATCGTAATCCGGGATCTGGTGATCCTGCCCTTGAGTACGGATCTCTGATGACGACACCCTATTTCATCGGCATCGATGTCGGCACCGGCAGCGCCCGGGCCGGAGTGTTCGATGCGTATGGCCATATGCTTGCCGCCGCCAAGCGGCCGATCACCATCTGGCACGAGGCCGGCAGCATCGTCGAACAGTCGAGCGAGCAGATATGGAAGGCGGTTTGCGACAGCGTCAAAGAAGCTGTCGCAACGGCGAAGATCGCAGCTGCTGACGTCGCCGGCATCGGCTTCGACGCGACGTGCTCGCTAGTCGCGGTCAAGGCCGATGGCCAGCCCGTGGCTGTGGGGCCATCGGGCGATGCCGATCGCAATATCATCGTCTGGATGGATCATCGCGCCGCCGGCGAGGCGGCGGAGATCAATGCTGGAAACCATGCGGTGCTACGTTATGTCGGCGGCCGCATCTCGCCCGAGATGGAGACGCCGAAACTTCTCTGGCTGAAGCGGAACCTGCCGCAATCCTTCGCCGCTGCGGATCATTTCTTCGATCTGGCCGACTATCTGACCTGGCGTGCGACGGGCTCGCTGCAGAGATCCGTGTGCACGGTCACCTGCAAATGGACCTATCTTGCCCATGAGAAGTGTTGGGACGCCGAGTATTTCAAGAATATCGGCCTCGGCGAGCTGGCGGACGAGGGTTTCGCGCGGATCGGCACGGAGATCGTGGAGCCGGGTACTGCTTTGGGTGAGGGCCTGAACGAAACCGCGGCGCATGATCTCGGCCTTGCCATTAGCACGCCAGTCGGCGCGTCGCTGATCGATGCCCATGCCGGTGGCGTCGGCACACTCGGCGGGCAGGGAGAAGATGGCAAGGCCGATGTCAGGAACCGGCTCGCCTATATCTTCGGCACCTCGGCCTGCTCGATGGCATCGAGCGAAGGGGCAGTCTTTGTCGATGGCGTCTGGGGTCCTTATTATTCGGCCATGGTGCTTGGCCTCTGGTTGACCGAAGGTGGGCAATCTGCGGCTGGTGCGGCGATCGATCATCTCGTCACCATGCATCCGGCAACCGGCGAAGCTCGCGAAAAGGCCAAAGCGGAAGGACTTTCGTTGGTTGCGTGGCTTGACCGGCAGGCCATGAAGACAAGCAGCAACGTGTCTGACGCTGTGAAGCTCGCACACTCCATTCAGGTCGTTCCCGAGTTTCTCGGCAACCGATCGCCCTATGCCGATCCCGATGCCCGCGCCGTCATCTCCGGCCTCGGGCTGGAAACCGGCGTCGATGATCTCGTCTCGCTCTATGTGGCCGGCCTTTGCGGCATCGGCTACGGCCTCAAGCAATTGCTGGAAAAGCTGGCGCAGGATGGGATTGCCTGCGATCTCATCATTGCCAGTGGCGGCGCTGCGCAAAGCGGCCTTGTGCGGCAGCTTCTGGCGGATACGACTGGTAGACCGGTCGCTGTCGCGGATACAGAGGAGCCGGTTTTGCTCGGTGCTGCCATGCTTGGTGCCACGGCCGGCAGGCATTGTGGTTCACTCGTCGAAGCCATGGCCACCATGTCGCGATTGGCGAAAAGGTTCCAGCCGGCGGATGGTGCCGTCGAGGCGCTGCATGCACGGCGTTACGAAGCTTTCGAGCTGCTGCAATCGGCAGATCGCAGCATCCGGGCCTTGATGGCGTCGTAAGCCCCGCCATCAGCCGCGATAGCGCAGCGCTTCCAGCACCACCGCGAAGGCGGAGGACGGCTGGCGGCGGCTCGGATAATAGAGATGGTAGCCCGTCCAGGGCGGGCACCACTCCTCAAGCACACGAACAAGCCGGCCGCTTTCGATATCTGGCTGTACAAGATCATAGGGCGCATAGGCTAATCCATAGCCGTCGACCGCGGCGGCCAGAACCTGCCGGATGCCGTTGAATGTCATCTGGCCGTCGACACGTACCCGCAGCTCGTCGCTGCCCTTTTCGAATTCCCAGACATAATTGCCGCCATGGGTCGGAAGACGCAGGTTGATGCATTTATGAGCGGTGAGATCTGGAGGGATGAGCGGTTTATTGCGCCCTTCGAAGTAGGACGGAGCGCCGACCACCGCAAAAGCCTGATCGGGGGCGATGCGGACGGCGATCATGCCGTTGGCGACCGTCTGGCCGAGGCGCACGCCGGCGTCGAAGCGCTCCGCCACGATATCGGTGAGGCCGTAATCGTTGATGATCTCGACATGGATGTCGGGATAATCCTGAAGCACACGGGCGAGCTTCGGCCAGATATAGGTATCGACGGCATAGTCGACCGCGGTGATCCTGATGGTGCCGGCCGGCTTTTCGCGCAGCTCGGTGACGGCGAAGAGCTCAGCTTCGATTTCCTGGAAGCGCGGCGTCAGCGATTGCAGCAACCGCTCTCCGGCCGGTGTCGGACTCACGCTTCGCGTCGTGCGAGTCAAAAGCCTGACGCCCATGCGCTCTTCGAGCTGCCGCACCGTATGGCTGAGTGCCGATTGCGAAACGCCCAGCTGTGCCGCTGCCCGGGTGAAGCTGCGCTCCCTGGCAACCGCGAGGAAGAACAGCAGGTCGTTGACGTTTTCGCGCAGCATCTATGAGTACCTCTCATATGTCTGGCGATGCACTTATCACGGAATGAACGAGTAACATAGCGCCCGCAAGGGAGTGAAGGGCTGATGACCAGCGTCAGCATGCGTTCCGGTGCTTCGGTCAGCCACAGCAACAAGCGGCATTTATCGGTTTCGGTCATAAGTCTATGCGGGCGTGATCCACTACTGCTCTGAAAATTGTGGGCTAGATTAGCCCTATACAGTCGAGCCATTGCGGCTCATCGCAAGAAAGGGTGTCATCATGGATATCAAGAGGAACGGGACGCAGCCATCGGGCAAAGGTCCTTCGGACTGGTTCACCGGTACGGTGCGCATAGATCCGGTCTTTGCCGCCAATGACGCGCGGCGAGCTGCGGCCGGCAGCGTCACATTTGAACCCGGCGCCAGGACTGCGTGGCATACCCATCCGCGCGGCCAGACCTTGATCGTCACCGCCGGTTTCGGTCTCGTTCAGCGTGAGGGCGGCCCGATCGAGGAGATCCGCCCCGGAGATGTCGTCTGGTTCGAGCCGGGCGAGAAGCACTGGCATGGCGCTTCGCCGACGACAGCCATGACCCACATCGCCATCCAGGAGCATCTCGACGGCAAGGTGGTGGATTGGATGGAGCATGTGACGGACGAGCAGTATCAGGGAAAATGAGGTCGAAGACGATGGTGGAAGGTATCAAGGACAAGGTCGTCGTCATCACAGGCGCCAGCAGCGGCCTCGGTGAAGCGGCCGCTCGCCGTCTTGCCAAGGATGGCGCCAAGCTCGTTCTCGGCGCGCGGCGTCTCGACCGCTTGCAGGCGCTCGCAAAAGAGCTCTCGCTGGGCGAGGACGCGGTCGTCCAGACGGATGTAACAGATTGTGCGCAGGTGAAGGCGCTCGTGGACCATGCTGTCAGGCAGAATGGCCGCATCGACGTGCTGATCAACAATGCCGGTCTTATGCCGAGCTCGATGCTGGAACGCCTTCACGTCGAGGAATGGGACCGGATGATCGACGTCAACATCAAGGGCGTGCTCTACGGCATCGCCGCCGCTCTGCCTTACATGAGGGACCAGAAGAGCGGACATATCATCAACGTCGCCTCGGTGGCCGGGCATAAGGTCGGGCCGGGCGGCGCCGTCTACTCGGCGACGAAGCATGCCGTGCGCGCATTGTCAGAAGGGCTTCGCCAGGAGACGAAAGCATACAATATCCGCACGACGATCATTTCGCCTGGCGCGGTCGCGACCGAGCTGCCCAATACGATCACCGATCCGGACGTGGCTGCCCGCATCAACGAGGTCTATAAGGGCGCCATATCGCCGGAGGCATTTGCCAGCACTGTGGCTTTCGCCATAAGTCAGCCGCAAGACGTCGATATCAACGAAATCCTGTTTCGCCCGACGGCACAGGTCTACTAAGTGAAACAACCGGCCGGCGAGGCATTTGTGATCTCGCAGGCCAGGTCAAACGGGGATGGAAGAAGAACTCATGATTCGGCTTGTGATTGGCGCGGCACTCGCGCTTGCAGCGCTGACGTGGTCCAATGCACAATGCATGCAGATGCCGACGGGCTTTTCCTTGCCGTCGAGCAGCGTATTTGCGGCTGATTGATCCTCGTAGCTTCCGGTAGATGTCGCCATCGCGGCGGTGCTGGCCGTAGGCAGATAAGCATTCGGTTGCATCGCCGCATAATCTCGATCCATTGGCACGAATCGAGGATATCCGATGACCTCTGCTGAGCGTCCCATGCCGAGCGAAGCCGGCATCTTGCAGTTTATGGAGATCTGCGATTCCTTCTATCCGCCGGATGCGGTAACGGCCTCCATCGCGCAACAGCGCCAATGGTATGACGCATTGTGCGCCCGTTTCGATCGCGCTTTGCCCGAGGGAATGCAGACTAGGGATGACTTCGTATCCGGAACTATCCCCATCCGGCATTACAGGCCCGCCAGTATCCGCACCAAAACGCACCTGCTTTATCTCCATGGTGGCGGTTTCGTCGTCGGCTCGCTCGAGAGCCATCATGCGATTTGTGCCGAGATTGCCGATCATGTTGGTGCCGAGCTGATTTCCGTCGATTATCGGCTGGCGCCGGAATGTCGCTGGCCGGCACAGACCGACGACTGCTTCAGGGTTCTCAAACAGCTGCTTGCCGAGAAGAAGTCAGTTGTGCTGATCGGCGACAGCGCCGGCGGCAATCTCGCGGCAGGGCTGGCGGTACGGGCGAATGCCGAGGGGCTTTCAGGCATTGCCGGCCAGATCTTGATTTATCCAGCGCTTGGCGGTGATCTCGTCTCCGGCTCCTATCAGGAAATGGCCGATGCGCCGGGCCTGACGACGGCCGATGTCGCTTATTATCGTAGCGTCCTGCAGGCTCCATCAGGCAATCCGGTCGCCGAGCCGCTTACTTTGTCATCCGTGGCTGGCCTTCCACCCGCCTTCATCACCGTGGCCCATTACGATCCTCTGCGCGATGACGGCCGCAACTATGCGGCCCGTCTGGCGCAGGCTGGCATCGAGGTCTGGTTCCGCGAGGAGCCGCAGATGGTGCATGCATGGCTGCGGGCACGGCATATGAGCGAAGGCGCGCGCGCCGGCTTTGCCGCCATATGCGCGGCGGCAAGCCGGTTTGCTGGCTCTCGCTGACCTACATCAGGTCGCGGGCGATCCGCTTCTCTTCGAATACCTTCTCGAAAATCTGGGTTTCGCCCTCGTAGGCAGCCACCGAGGCGCTGATGACCCAGTCCTTCGCCGTGCAGGATATGGACGATGTCGCCACCGTGCGAACGAACCAGCCGGGACGGCTCATATCGCAGGTCCATGTCGAGATGCCGCTCATCGACAGCGGGTCGTCCGGTGCGATCGACCAGACCTCTTCGCGCAGCTGCCGCGTGGAAAGTCCGGTGCCAGGATGTTCGGAAAGACCGGTATCCTCCTGAATTTCATAGCGGGTTTGGCCTGCCGAGAGATCGCGCACCACCTGCCGTTTCGTCGAGCCGGGCGCATGTTCGATATATTTCGGCAGAGGATCGGGGTTGTCGGGCTGCTTGATGTCGATAAGCTCATGTGCGCCAAGCTGTGGTAAGGCAAGCCCGATGGAGGCGAGATCGATCGTCAGCCCCGGATCTTCCGGTGGCGGCAGGACCATCGGCCAATAGGCCGTCGACAGCGACAGACGGATGCGGTGTCCCTTGCGGAAACGATAGCCGCAGGCATCGAGCGTCACAGTTACTTGGACCCGCTGACTCTTAATCAGCGGTTCCGGCGCGGCATTGCCGTCGCGATGAGCGAGGTTAAGCACGCCGAAGGAAACGCGGGTTGCCGCGCCGTCCGGATGGATATCGACAAGCCTGGCGCAGAGATTCGCAGTTTCGGCATCACACCGCAATGTCAACGTGACGACCGGGCGGCCGAGATAATCGTGATCCTCGACCAGTGGCGCGGTCTGGAAAGTGAGCGACCCGGCATCGTCGACGCGCTGATCGATTGCCATCTCCGCATCCGGCTTCAGGGTAAACCATTCGCCGGAGGCCGTGCCTGTGTCGAGCGGCGAACGGAGATAGACGGGATGTTCCGGCGCATGCGGGATTGGCATGCCTTCCATTAGCGTGCCGAACTGCTCGACATAGAAGCACTGCATGTCCGGCTGCTGCCATTCGCGCTTGGCGATCCAGAAACCGGGATCGAAGTCGCGGCGTTTGGCGGGTTTGGCCGCATCGAGAATATAGGCGCGCACCGATGGCATCGCCTCGGCACCGTTGCGCTCGCCGCGCAGCCAATGATTCCACCAGGCGATGGCTTCTTCGTGGAAATCGGCCCGCGGCTTCGGCCAGGCGAAATGCGGATATTTATGCACCCACGGGCCGATCAGCGCCTTCGCCTTATCACCGAGCCCTTCGACCGCCAGCAGCGGCGTGTTGCGATAGCCGTCAGCCCAGCCGGCAATGACGATGGCGGGGATATCGAAGCCTGCAAAATCTTCGCAAATCGACCCATGCCGCCAGAAATCATCGCGGCGCTGGTGCTGCAGCCACTCCTCCATGAAGAAGGGTTCCTGCTCCAGGCGCTCCAGCCACATATCGCGCCAATCGTCGCCGACGATGGCCGGATCGGGTGAGCGTGATTGATAGCCGAGCATGGTCGCCGCCCAGGAAAGCTGGGCGGAGAGATGGCAGCCGTTCTTGTAATGGATGTCGTCATTGTAGCGATCGACCGTCGAGGCGATCGAAATCACCGCCTTCAGCGCTGGAGGCTTCAGGGCCGCCACCTGCAGGCAGTTGAAGCCGCCCCAGGAAATACCCATCATGCCGACCGAGCCGTTCGACCAGGGCTGGGCGGCAATCCAGGCGATCAGCTCGCAGGCATTGGCAAGCTCCAGCTCTGTATATTCGCCGTCGATGATGCCGCTGGACTCTCCGGAGCCTCTTATATCGACGCGCACGCCGGCAATCCCGGCTGCAGCGAAGACCGGGTAGGTGGATTCATCGCGGGGGCTCGTCCCGTCGCGCTTTCGATAGGGCAGGAACTCGAAGACCGCCGGCACGGGATCGCTCTCCGCGCCATCCGGCATCCAGATGCGTGCGGCGAGCCGCGTTCCGTCCTTCAGGGTGATCCACTGATTTTCGATGGTGGTGAAGCTGCGCTCAGCCATGATCATATATCCCGAAGAGGTTTAGGCATTAAACCATACACGGCTGCCGATGTAGCCGTTGGACATATCGTTGCCGATATCGTCGACATATCCCTTCAGCGTTTTCGAAGAGGCCATGATGTAGTCGTTGAAGACGGGCAGGATCAGGCCACCATCGTCTCGCACCATCAGCGCCAGTTGTCGATAAAGCACCTTGCGCTTGGCCTCATCGAGCTCGGACCGCGCCTGCAGTACCAACTTGTCGAAGTCGGGACGCTTGAAGCGCGTATCGTTCCACTCGGCGGTCGAAAGATAGGAGGTCGAGTAACGCGAGTCCTGCGTCGGACGGCCGCCCCAGAAGGAGGCGCAGAAAGGCTGCTTGTTCCACACATTGGTCCAGTAGCCGTCTTCCGGTTCGCGCTTGACGTCGATCGTGATGCCGGCCTTGCGCGCGCTTTGCTGGAACAGGATCGCCGCATCCACGGCGCCCGGAAAGGCTGCGTCTGAGGTGAGCAGCTGAACAGGGCGGTCGAGGCCCGATTTCTTGAAGTGGAAGGCGGCCTTGTCCGGATCATAAGGGCGCTGCTCGATATCGGTCGGGGCGAGGGCGTAGTTGGAATTGACCGGATAGTCGTTGCCGATCGTGCCATAGCCGCCTAGGACCTTGTCGAGGATCGACTGTCGATCGATGGCATATTTCAGCGCAAGCCGAAGATCGGCATTGTCGAACGGCGCCGTATCGCAATGCATCAGGAAGCAATAGAAGCCCTTGCCGGCATTCCGGACGATCTCCACGGTCGGTGCCCGCTGCAGCATCGGGACGGTCTTCGGGTCGACATTGTTGACGAAATGGACCTGACCGGAGGCGAGCGCTGCAATGCGCGCGGTGTTGTCGTTGATGACGAGGATTTCGACGCTGTCGACGAAACCGCGGTCGGAACGCCAATCTTTCGGGTTCTTCTCGAAGGTGGCGCGAACGCCGGGTTCGAAGCTTTTCAGAATGTAAGGGCCGGTGCCGACGGCCGCCGCCGGCTTTTCGACGCCACCCTTCGGTTGGATGATCAGGTGGTAGTCGGTCAAAAGCAGGGGCAGATCCGCATTGCCTTCGGAAAGCGTCAGAACAAGGTCGCCCGCCTTTTCCTCAATGCCTGTAATCGAGGCCAGCAGGCCGAGGGCACCGGATTGCGAATTTTTGTCCGCATGCCGCTTCAACGTTGCGACGATATCGGCGACGGTCATCTTGCTGCCGTCATGAAACTGCACGTCGTTGCGAATTTTGAAGGTCCAGACGGAGGCGTCCGCCGATGGCGTCCAGGAGGTTGCCAGCGACGGCAGGGGAGCGCCAGTCTTGGGATCGGATTCGACGAGCGTATCGCCCCACAGGCGGCCGATGACGAACAGCACGGAGGCGCTATAGGTTGCCGGGTCGAGCGCATCGCTGGTGGCGCCACCCTTGAGGCCGAGTTTCAGATGACCACCACGCTTTGCTTCCTGCGCGCGGGCATCGCGCGGCATCAGGAGGCCGGAGGCGAGGGCCGGTAATGCGCCCAGCGCGGCTGCGCCGCCGAGGAAGTGGCGGCGGCCGATTTTCAGCTGCGAAGATTGATCCTTTTCATGCGTCATGACAGTTCCCTCGTTTTCCATTTTGTAGGTGAGAACGTAGAGGTCGGGCCGGCTCACGCAATTTCGCGACTTGACGCATCTTTAAGCGAGTTTACGCTATTCGTCTTCAAGACGGAGCCACCGATGCCTCACCTGGTCGAGAACCTCAAAATTGCCTGCGCCACGCAGCGCTCCATTTCGCATCTGTGCCGTGCAATCGATATCAACCGGCAACAATTCAACCGGTACATCAACGGCCAGACGAGACCGTCTGCCCATAATCTGGCGCGCATCGCCAAATATTTCGATCTTGATGCAGCCGACTTTAGCCTCGCTCCAAAGCTGTTTCGCGAACGTCTTCGCAAACCTGCCCTCGGTGTCAACGAAGGTTCCGATCTCCTCAAAGCGTTTCCCGGAAACCTGACCGCGCTCAGGCGTCACATCGGCTATTTCCAGACCTATCATCGCTCGCCATCCTGGCCTGGAATGGTTGTCTGCTCGTGCAGCCGTCTGATCGAGCAGGGTGGGCTGGTGCACGTCAAGTCGATGGAGCGTCTGCGAGACCCTGGAAACGGCATACAGCAATTCTCGAAATATGTGGGTTTGGCGGCGTTTTATCGAAACCGTATCTTCATCACGGAGCGTGTCGTCGGCGCGAATTCCATGTTGTCGCAGACGATCCTCCTGCCGTTCGACGAGCACCAGCGCGTCTATCTGCGCGGAACGACAATGGGTGTCTCCTGGCGAAGGGAAAACCTCCCCTATGCGTCACGAATGATCTGGCGGCATGTGGGTGCCGAGCCGGACCTGCGTGAACTTCTGTCGCGCTGCGGACCTCTGCCGCTGTCGTCGCGCCAGTTGCCGCCGACGGTGCGCTCATTCCTCGCCGATCCATCGGCCGAAGTCTATGCAGTGCCGGCAGAGTATTGACGACGCCCATTGCCGAACGCGGTCTTCGGTTGCAAGACGGTAAAATTCTCGAAATCGGATAAGAAGTCGTACCTTTACCAAATATATTAAGGGTCGCTTTATAAGAATGCTGTCTATCATTGCGTTCGAGGACGCATGCTTTGCCATTTGGGGGCGCGTAGATGCTTTTCTCTACGAGAACGGATATAGATTCGAGCCTGCTTACTTGCCTTGACGATCTGTTTCGCCAGGAAGCAAAGATCAATTTGGACCGCAACGCAGACATTCCCGATGCCGTTTCGGTCAACCGGGTCTTGAATTTCATCAAGCACTGGTGGAGCGAAACCGGAGAGGAGATGGATGTCAATGTATTCTATCGTCATCGCACCCTTGAAGCCCTCGGCTTTGCAATCTCCAATCACGAAGACCTGTCGGCTTCGCCGAAAATCATAAAGCTCCGAGGCGGTGACGAGTCGGCGCCGTTGCTTCTATTTGCCGGGGGCGCCAGCTGCTTTCTGGAAATGCAGCAACTCATTCAGGAAATCCGTTTTCCAGGACCAATCCTTGGCGTCGCGCTGACTGCCTTCCATCGCGATCGACAAAATCCGGCAACGGTAGAAGACGAGATTCAAAGTACGCTGAGAGCGCTGCAGGCAGCAGGGATCAGCAAGCCTTATCGTTTGCTCGGTTATTCGTTTGGCGGAGTTTTCGCCTTGGAGCTTGCGCGCGTCCTGCGCGCGCAAGGGCAAAAGGTTGCGTTCCTTGGGATGCTCGATACCCCGTTCGGTGAGCAGGAATGGCCACTGATGATCTGGGGCAGGTTCATGTGGCAACGTTGGCAAAGAGCCCGGAGCAGAAAGAAGAACCTGACAAAGACCGGCCCTCAGCCACGCCCTCAAGCATCGGCAGAAGCCAGCCGGACGGCTATAGAGCGACGGGAATATCTCGCGAAAAAGCTGAAACCCCTCTCGTTCCGCTATGCTGACCCACATGCGGCCTATTATCCGGAGCTGGCGCCGCAATGGATGGGGGGCTATCCCCCGCTTTATGATGCGGCCGCCAGACAACTGCTGCGCATGAAAGGTCTTTACAAGCCAAGACGTTACGAGGGGGAGCTGACCTTTTATCGCAGTCTGCAAGGCTCTCCGGTCGACTGCGATCCAAAATCCATATGGGGGCGCTTTCTTGTTCATGCGGACTGGGTGGATGTTCCCGGCAATCACCAGAGCATGATCGTCGGGCGCAATGCCGCCGCGCTGGCCCGCGAACTGAACCAGCGTCTCGCAGGCTGATCTCTTCACTGACATGGAAGCGAGCAAGGGCTGAGACGTTAGATCAAGGACGGAGAGCGCCTAGTTTCCGGCACTCTCCATTTTCCGTGTTGTCAGCACACGCTCCAGCCAGCCGATCTCCATTTCCGGCACGGATTTCAACAACAGGTCAGTGTAATCGTCGAAAGGTGGCGATAGCGCTTCTGACTTCGGGCCGAAACGGACGAGCTTGCCGCGATGCATCACCGCAACGCTATCGGCGATGGCGCGCACGATCGCGATGTCGTGGGTGATGAAGACATAGGAGAGATGGGCCTCTTCCTGCAGCTTCAGCAGCAGTTTCAGAATGCCTTCGGCAACCAGCGGGTCGAGCGCCGATGTCGGCTCGTCGCAGAGGATGAGTTCCGGCTTCGCCGCAAGCGCGCGGGCGATGGCGACGCGCTGCTTCTGGCCGCCGGAAAGCTCGGCCGGATAGCGGTCGATGAAGCCGTTGCCCATCTCGATCTGATCGAGCAGCTCCTTCACACGCGCCGTCTTTGCAGCGCCGCGGAGGCCGTCATAGAAAGTCAGCGGGCGGCCGATGATATCGCGCACGGTCTGGCGCGGGTTCATGGCGGTATCCGCCATCTGATAGATCAGTTGGATACGACGCAATTCTTCCCGAGAGCGGCTTTTCAAGGCCGGCGTCAGCGCTTTGCCGTCGAAGGAAATCTGCCCATCGCTCGGCGGCAAAAGGCCGGTGATGACGCGGGCGAGCGTCGATTTGCCAGAGCCTGACTCGCCGACTACTGCCAGCGTCTGACCTTTAGGAACGTGTAGAGAAACATCGTGCAATACCTTGAAACCATTCGAATATTGCGCGCTGATATTCTCCACTTTCAGAAGCGCGCTCGTCTGATCGGCGGCTTCCGCACGGGCCTCCTGGCGAACGTTGACGAGGGCACGGGTATAGTCCTGTCGCGGCTCCTCGATGATCTGCTGGACGCTGCCATATTCCACCGTCTTGCCGTGCCTGAGCACCATGATGTCATCGGAAATCTGGGCGACGACGGCGAGATCATGGGTGATGTAGAGCGCTGCTGTATGGGTCTCCTCGATGGCATGCTTGATCGCCGCCAGCACATCGATTTGTGTTGTCACGTCGAGCGCGGTCGTCGGCTCGTCGAAGACGATCAGTTCCGGGTTGGAGCACAGTGCCATCGCGGTCATGGCACGCTGCAGCTGACCGCCGGAGACCTGATGCGGGTAGCGGTCCCCGAAGGTTTCCGGATTGGGCAGGCCAAGCACCTGGAAAAGATAGAGCGCCCGCTTCCTTGCCTCGTCCTTCGACATCAGGCGATGCTTGACAGTGGCTTCGATCACCTGATCGCCTAGCCGGTGCGCCGGGTTGAAGGCAGCGGCCGCCGATTGCGCGACATAGCAGACCCGCGCGCCGCGGACCTTGCGGATGCCCGACTTGCCAAGCGGCAGGATGTCGACGCCGTCAAGCAGCACCTGGCCGCCGGTAATCTCGGCGCCGCCGCGGCCATAGGCGAGGGCGGAAAGGCCGATGGTGGACTTGCCGGCGCCGGACTCGCCAATCAGCCCGAGCACCTTGCCTTTCTGCAGGTCGAAAGAGACGCCATCGACGATGGTGACGCGCTTCGGCGGCTCGCCGGGCGGATAGCTGGTTGCCTCGATTTTGAGGTCGCGAACGGAAAGAAGCTCAGGCATCGCCACGCCCTCCCTTGAGGCTGGAGGTGCGCCTTAGAAGCCAGTCGACCACCAGATTGACACAGATTGCCAGCGCCGCGATGGCGGAACCCGGCACGAGGGCGGCGGAGATGCCGAAGATGATGCCGTCCTTGTTGTCCTTGACCATACCGCCCCAGTCGGCCGCCGGCGGCTGAATGCCGAGGCCGAGGAAGGAGAGGGTGGAGAGGAACAGGATGGAGAAAGCAAAGCGCAGACCGAATTCCGCCAGCAGTGGTGACAGCGTATTCGGCAGGATCTCGCGGAAGATGATCCAGATCTTGCCTTCGCCGCGCAGCTTGGCTGCTTCCACGAACTCCATGACAGCGACGTCGAGCGCCACGGCGCGGCCGAGGCGATAGACGCGGGTGGAATCGAGGATCGCCATGACGAGGATCAGCACGATCAGGTTCTGCGGCAGGACGGCAAGCACCACGAGCGCGAAGATCAGCGTCGGGATCGACATCATCAGGTCGTTGAAGCGCGAGAAGACCGTGTCGATCCATCCGCGCGAGACGGCGGCGGTGAAGCTCAGGATGATGCCGAGCGAGAACGAGATGATGGTTGCCGCCAGCGCGACGAACAGCGTCGTGCGGGTGCCGTAAATCAGACGCGACAGGATATCGCGGCCGAGATTGTCGAGGCCGAAGAAATATTGCGCATCGGCCGGCTGCCAGACATTGCCGACAACTTCCGTCTCGCCGAAAGGGGCGATCCAGGGAGCAAAGATCGCGCAGATGAAGGCGATCAGGATTCCGATGATGCCGATCCAGGCGGTGATGGGGATATCTCTCAATCTCATCGCGGATGCCTCAGACGCGGGTTGGCGACGATGGCGAGAATATCGGCCGTCATGTTGAGAAAGATGTAGACGGCGGCGAAGATCAGGCCGCAGGCCTGGACGACAGGCATGTCGCGCACCGTCACCGCATCGACCATATACTGGCCCATGCCAGGATAGACGAAGACGACTTCCACGACGACGACGCCGACGATCAGATAGGCAAGGTTTAAGGCGATGACGTTGATGATCGGCGCCAGCGCATTGGGGGCGGCGTGCTTGACGATGGCGCGGAAGGCGGAAAGGCCCTTCAGCTCGGCAGTTTCCATGTAGGCCGACGACATGACGGAGAGAATGGCAGCTCGCGTCATACGCATCATGTGCGCAAGCACGACCAGAACAAGGGTCGCCGTCGGCAGGGCGATCGCCTTCAGCCGGTCGATGAAGCCCATGCCGTCGAAGACCGTCGCCGGGAAGGTCGCGACACCGAATTTCACCGAGAAGAACATGATGAGGAGATAGCCGATGAAGAATTCCGGCAGCGAGATCGCCGCCAGCGAAACGACATTGATGATCTTGTCGGGCATGCGGTTGCGGAAGTGGACCGCCAACATGCCCAGGCAGACAGCCAGCGGCACCGAAATCAAGGCGGCAAAGCCGGCGAGAAACAAGGAGTTGCCGAGCCGCTTGCCGATCTGCTCGCCGACGGAATTCTTACTGGCCCAGGAGGTGCCGAAGTCTCCCTGCACGGCATTGCCGAGCCATTGCACATAGCGGGTGACCACGGGCCGGTTGAGGCCAAGCTCCTCGCGGATATTGGCGACGGCCTGCGGCGTTGCCGATTGCCCAAGATAGGTGGTGGCAAAATCGCCGGGCAGGGCTTCGAGCCCGCCGAAGATCAGAACGGAGACCGCAAAGAGCAGGATGATACTGAGCACGCAACGCTCGATAATAAGGGATAGCAGCGGAAAGCGCTGCTTGAACCTCAACCCGGGCAGAACGGTTCCGGGAGGTGAATTGGACATGGCCGATGCCTCGCACTGAGAGCGGCTCCAAGTTTCATGGGAATCGCTAAGCCGCTCAATCTTGTTGTTTTACGCAATTCCGGACGAAAAACAGCTGCGCTTTTTTCCAGGAATTGCTTGAAACGTCGGGAGGACCGCGAAAGGTTTTCACGGTCCTGGCTGTGTCAGAGATGAGGGCGTTTTCGCCCGGCTTCGGGCATCAGGCGTCCAGCCAGACGCGGGTCGCGACGTAGCCGTTCGACATGTCGTTGCCGATATCGTGAACGTAGCCCTTCACTTGCTTGGTGGAGGCGTTCACGAAATCGTTGAACATCGGCAAGATGACACCGCCTTCGTCGCGCACCATCATCGCCATGGCGCGGTAAAGCTCCTTGCGCTTGGCCTCGTCCAATTCGGATCGGGCCTGAAGCAAGAGCTTGTCGAAGTCGGGGCGCTTGAACCGCGTGTCGTTCCAGTCCGCCGTCGAGAGATAGGCGGTGGAATACATCTGGTCCTGCGTCGGCCGTCCGCCCCAGTAGGAGGTGGAGAAGGGCTGGACGTTCCAGACATTCGTCCAGTAGCCATCGCCCGGCTCGCGCTTGACCTCGATGTTGATCCCGGCCTTCTTGCAGCTTTCCTGATAGAGGACGGCCGCGTCGACGGCGCCGGGGAAGGCGACTTCGGAGGTGCGTAGCAAGACCGAGCCGCTGTGGCCGGACTTCTTGTAGTGGAAGGAGGCCTTGTCCGGATCATAGGCGCGCTGCTCGATGCCTTCGGGGAAGAGGGCATAGGTGCTGTTGATCGGGAAATCGTTGCCGACCTTGCCGTAGCCGCCGAGGATCTTCTTGACCATCGTCTCGCGGTCCATGGCGTATTTCAGCGCCAGACGCAGGTCGTTATTGTCGAAGGGCGTCTTGTCGCAATGCATGATGAAGACATAATGGCCGCGGCCGGCGGTGGCCAGGATCTCGACAGTTGGCGCGCGCTTCAGAAGATCCACGGTCTTCGGGTCGACGCGGTTGATGTAATGGACCTGACCGGACGAAAGCGCCGCAATACGCGCCGTCGCATCGTTCATGCAGATGATCTCGACCGAATCGACGAAGCCGCGGTCCGTGCGCCAGTCGTCCTTGTTGCGCTCGAAGGTGGCGCGCACGCCGGGCTCGAAGCTGACCTGCTTGTAGGGGCCGGTGCCGATCGAGGCTAAGGGATCATCATAGCCGCCATTCGGCTGGATGACGAGGTGGTAGTCGGTCAGAAGCAACGGCATGTCGGCGTTGCCTTCGGTCAGCGTCAACACGAGATTGTCGCCGTCGGCCTTGATCTCCTTGATCGACTTCATGACGCCGAGGGCGCCCGATTCCGATTTCGCATCGGTGTGACGCTTGAGCGTGGCGACGACGTCGTCGATCGTCAGGTCCTTGCCATTGTGGAACTTGACGCCCTTGCGGATCTTGAAGGTCCAGGTGGCGGCATCCTTCGAGGGTTCCCAGGATTCTGCGAGCGAAGGCACGGCAGCGCCCGTCAGCGGGTGGGATTCCACCAGCATGTCGCCCCAGCAACGGCCGATGCAGAACATCACCTGCGACAGGAATTTTGCCGGGTCTTTTGAATCGGTTGCTGCACCGCCTTCAAGACCAAGCTTCAGATGGCCGCCGCGCTTCGGCTCGGCTGCCATTGCACTTTCGGTAAAGAGCTTGTCGGCGAGCGCCAAAGTCACGCCGGCTGCCATTGCGCGTCCCATGAATTCGCGGCGGTTAAGCCCGCCCGCGGTGACGCGGCTTGCTAGGTATTTCGTGTAGTCGTTCATTCCCCTGTTCCTTCTTCTTGCCGTGTTGACAAAACTCCCGGGCAAGCCACTTCAGGTCTCGGTTCCTCTTCCGCCTGAAGCCTGTTGCCCGCGATCATGCGGGAAGATGTCGCGGTTGCCGCCGCCCCTATTTTCCTTTCCAGATTGGGGCTCGCTTCTCCGCGAAAGCCCGTGCGCCTTCCAATTGATCTTCGCTCGAATAGAGAGTGTCGACGGTTGCAAACTGCCGTTTGGTGATCTTGTTCATGGCAGTCTGAAACGTCGAACCCTCCGCTTCACGAACGATTTCCTTGATCGCCGCGTAGACGAGCGGTGGCCCGCTTGCGAGCAGGCGGGCGAGTTCCCAGGCCCTGTCCATCAGCTTGTCGGCCATGACGATCTCGTTGACGAAGCCCCAGCGATGCGCTTCCTCGACATTGAGCCAGCGGCCTGTCAGCAGCATGTCCATGGCGATGTGATAGGGGATGCGCTTCGGCAGCTTGATCGATGCTGCGTCGGCGACGGTACCCGAGCGGATCTCAGGCAAAGCGAACGTCGCGTGCGGGGCGGCGATGATAAGATCAGTCGACAGCGCGATTTCCAGCCCGCCGCCGCAACAGATGCCGTTGACAGTGCAGATGACCGGTTTGTTGAGATCGCGCAACTCCTGGAGGCCGCCGAAGCCGCCGACGCCATAGTCGCCGTCGACAGCGTCGCCGGCTGCCGCAGCCTTCAAATCCCAGCCGGCAGAAAAGAATTTTTCGCCCGCGCCGGTGATGATAGCGACGCGCAGATCTGGATTGTCGCGGAAGTCGCGAAAGATCAGCCCCATCTGGCGGCTGGTTGCCAGGTCGATGGCGTTCGCCTTCGGTCTGTCGATGGTGACCTCGAGGATGCCGTCTTCGTGCCGGGTTCGAATGGGGTCTTGCAACTTCTGCTACCTCCTTCGCCGGATGAGAGCATCCGCGGCAACGACACCGCGAGAATCTGGTAGGACCATCAATGGATTAATGTCCAGTTCTTCAAGCTGTGCGGCATTCTTTACGACATATTCTGCCGCTGATACGACGGCGTCGGCAACGATTTCGAGGCTGCTGCCTGTATTGCCGCGATAACCTTCGATCAATTTCCGCACCTTCAATCGTGAAATCCTGTCCAAGACCTCGGCTTTCGTCACCGGCAGCGGCAAAACGACGGAATCTTCAAGCAGTTCCACTAGAATTCCGCCTGCACCGATCGTCAGGGTCAGGCCGACGACCGGATCGCGCACCGCTCCGACGATCAGCTCCGCGACGGGACGGTCGATCATCCGCTCGACGAGGAATCCGCTCGCAACAGCGGTCATGCCTTCGGCGGCATCTCTGACGGCCTTCCTATCCCATAGGTTGAGTTTGACGGCGCCGATATCGGATTTATGCTCGACGCCGAGTGCCTTGAGCGCGACCGGGAAACCAAGCTGCTCGGCGCAGTCTGCCGCCTCATTTGCCGTCTCGGCAGTCTTGCCGCGTGGGACAGCAAGGCCCGCTGTCGCAAGCTCCGCCTTGGCGGCAGCTTCGCTCAGGGTCTCAATCTCACCAGCAGCGGCGGGAACGTTGAGGAGCGGCAAAGGCTGCGGCCTATTCCATGCCTTGGCAATGCCGCTGGCGATATCCGCCGCCGCCAGTGCCTCGCTGATACCGCAGAGCGGCACGATGCCGCTTTCGATCAGCCGTTGGGCGATCGCCTCCGGCAGGTTTTCGGGCAAGGTCGCCAGAATGCCGGCACGGGCACCCGTTTGTCTCGCGGCGGCGGCAACGGCCGCAACGGTGATCATCCAGTCTGCGCCGTCGCAACGATCCTCGCGCGGGAAATCGAGGACAAGCAGGTTAAGCGCGTAGCCGCCAGCGAACATGGCGCTGAAAGCCTCTGCCTGGCGCTCCAGATCGCCCCAGACGAAGGTGTGGTAGTCGAGCGGATTGGAAAGCGTCACCATCGGGCCGAGACTTGCGCGGAGCGCAGGCAGCTGTTCGGCGTTCAGGGCACGGAATTCGATGGTCCTGCCGACGGCGGCGTCAGCCATCAGCGAGGCCTCGCCGCCCGAACAGCTCATCGAGGAGATGGCATTGCTTTCGAGCGGGCCGACGACATGCAGGAGCTTCAGCGTTTCGATGAGTTCCGGCAGCGTCGAAACGCGGCCGATGCCGAGACGATCGAGCAGCGCGCCGGCAACCGCGTCGCTGCCGGCAAGCGAGGCCGTGTGCGAAACGGTGGCGCGCTGCGCCTGTTCGGATTTTCCAACCTTTAGGGCGACGACGGGCTTTTTCAGCTCTCGCGCCCGTGTGGCGAGCGCTTCCAGCGCCCGGATGTCGCCGAAGCCTTCAATGTGCAGTCCGACGGCCGTAACACGGGGATCTTCGAGAACGGCCCGGGCAAGATCCGAAAGCCCGGTCTGGGCCTGATTGCCTGCGGTCATGAGATAGCTGATCGGCAAGCCGCGCCGCTGCATGCTCAAGTTGATGGCGATGTTGGAGGACTGGGTGAGGATCGCAACGCCGCGCTCTGTGCGGATAATGCCATGCTGATCCGGCCAGAGCAGGGCACCATCGAGGCCATTGATCATGCCATAGCAATTCGGCCCGACGATCGGCATGCTACCTGCGGCCTCGACCAGCGCCTGCTGCAGATCCGCACCGTCAGACAGTTCTGCAACCGCCTCGCTGAACCCCGAAGCGTAGCAGACGGCACCGCCGGCGCCTCTTGCGGCGAGGTCCCGAACGATCTCGATTGTCAACGTCCTGTTGACGCCGATGAAGGCTGCATCCGGCGCATCGGGTAGATCCGTCACCGACCGATAGCAGCGGCGGCCAAGCACGCTGTCCTGTGTCGGGTGCACCGGCCAGATCTCGCCGGCAAATCCCATGAGATCGCATTGCTCGATGACGCGCCGTGCCTCGCGGCCGCCGAAGACGGCGATCGTTCTGGGTCTGATGAGGCGGTCGAGCGAGCGTTGCGTCATAGGCTCATGCTCCGAACGGCCGAAGCAGGTCGCGGCTGATGATGTGCCGCTGGATTTCCGACGTTCCGTCCCAGATGCGCTCGACGCGCGCATCGCGCCAAAAGCGAGCGAGGGGAAGATCGTCCATCAATCCCATGCCGCCGAAAATCTGGATTGCCTCGTCGGTGACGCGGGCAAGCATTTCCGAGGCGTAGAGCTTGGCCGATGCGATCTCGCGATTGGCGGGGATGCCGGCATCGAGCTTCCAGGCGGCCGATAGCGTCAGCAGGTCCGCTGCGTCGATCTCGGTGATCATGTCGGCAAGCTTGAAGGAGACGCCCTGATTGGCGCCGATCGGCTTGCCGAACTGCTTGCGCTCGGCGGCATAGGGCAGGGCCAGATCGAAGACGCGGCGCGCTCGGCCCACGCAGGTGGCGGCCACCGTCAAGCGGGTTCCATAGAGCCACTGATTGGCAAGATCGAAACCGCGATGGATTTCGCCGAGCACCTGCGACTTCGGCAGGCGGCAATCGGTGAAGTTCAGGATGCAGTTGTGATAGCCACGATGGGAAACCGAGTCGTAGCCCTTCAGAATATCGAAGCCCGGCGTGCCGCGATCGACCAGGAAGGCGGTAATCTTCTTCTTGACGCCACGGTGCGTGTCTTCCTCGCCGGTTGCCGCAAAGACGATCACGAAATCAGCGACATCGGCATGCGAGATGAAATGCTTCGTGCCGTTGAGCACGAAATCATCGCCATCCTGCCTTGCCGCGCATTTCATGCCGCGCATGTCGGAACCGGCGTCCGGTTCGGTAATGGCAAGCGCATCGACGCGCTCGCCACGCACCGCCGGCAGGAGATAGCGCTCGCGTTGCTCGCCCTCGCAAGCCATCAGAATGCCGGAGGGGCGACCGAAGAACACCGTCAGCGCCATCGAGCCACGGCCGAGTTCACGCTCGACCAGCGTGAAGGTCAGGTGATCGAGGCCGGCGCCACCGATTTCCTCGGGAAAGCCGCAGGCATAGAAACCAAGCTCGATGCATTTGCGCTTGATATCCTGCCCAAGATCTGAGGGCACGATGCCGGTGCGCTCGACCTCGTTTTCGTGCGGATAGATCTCCGTCTCCACGAAGTCCCTGACCGTCTTGACGATCATCTCCTGTTCTTCGCTGAGTCCGAAATTCACGATCGCTTCCTCCTAGCGTTTTTGTCCCACATGACGGCCGGCTCCCTCCGGCGTGGCCAAGGCTGCATGCGCGTCGGCAATCGGCCTCAGCTTTGCCAGCACTTCCTCCGGTGCGGCAACGGCTCGACCTGCTTTCGCGTCGACATGCAGCAGCATCTGTTCGGCGGTGGCGATCAGGTCGCCACTCGCGCTGTCGTGCAGTGTATGGAACACATGCAGCCGCTTTTCGTCGGAGCCGAGGATCTGCGCGGTCGAATGGATGGCCTGTCCGAGCTTGGCCTCGCCGATGTGGCGGATATGCGTTTCCACCGTGTAGTAGCTGTGGCCGCGCTCGACATAGGCAAGATCGACACCGATCAGCCGCAACAGCGCGTCCGACGTATCGCCGAACACCTGCAGATAGCGATGCTCAGTCATATGGCCGTTATAGTCGACCCATGCCGGGCTGACCTTGGTGTCGATCAGGCGTAGCGGCTTTGTAACGTCCAGGCTCTGCTTCTCGCCGCCACCCGCAGCCCAGAGATGCTGCTCGAATTCCTTCAGCAGCTTGCCGGCACCCCAGCCGTTGCCGCCATGGCTGGCCTTCAGGCTTTGGAAGATGCCGACGAGGTTTTCGTCGCGGATGCGCTCGAGTTCGCGGATCGACAGGCCATCGGCCTGTTCATCCGACTGCTGGCCGATCTTTTCGACAAGCGCATCGTCGAGATCGACGACGTCCATCAGCTTCGTCCAGTTCCACTGCAATGCCGGGCCGAACTGCGCCAGGAAGTGCCGCATACCCGCTTCGCCACCGGCGATGCGATAGGTCTGGAACAGGCCCATCTGCGCCCAGCGCAGGCCGAAGGAGTAGCGGATGACATCGTCAAGCGTCTCGACGGTGCAGATATCGTCCTTGATCAGCCACAGTGCCTCGCGCCAGAGCGCTTCCAGCAGGCGATCGCCGACGAAAGCTTCGATCTCCTTGGCGATATGCACGCCCTTCATGCCGATGGGCGGCAGGCGGTCCATCGCCGCCTTGATTGTCGCTGCACTGGTCTTTTCGCCGCCGACGATCTCGACGAGCGGCAGGAGGTAGACGGGATTATAGGGGTGAGCGACGAAGAGGCGCTCTGGGTGACGCATGTCGCGCTGCAGGTCGGTCGGCAGAAGACCCGACGTCGACGAGCCGATCAGCGCGTCGGGCTTTGCGGCGGCATCGATCTGCGTCAGCACGTTGCGCTTGAGATCCAGCCGCTCCGGCACGCTTTCCTGGATCCAGTCGGCATCGGCGACGGCTGCCTCCAGCGTATCCCGGAATGTCAGCTTGCCACGTGGTGGAAGCGGCGCGCCGGTCAGCATCGCATAGGCCTTTTCGGCATTGGCAAGCACTTCGCCGACGATGCGGGTCGCTTCCGGATGCGGATCGTAGACATCGACATCGATGCCGGCCAGCAGGAAACGGGCGATCCATCCGCCGCCGATGACGCCGCCGCCGATACAGGCCGCCTTGTTGATCTTGGTCATCGGGGCCTCAGCGCTTCGTCAGTTTCAGTTTCTTGCGGACATCTTCGGGGCCGATGATGCGGGCGCCCATGCCTTCGACCACCTGCACTGCCTTTTCGACGAGCTGCGCATTGGTCGCGAGCATGCCTTTTCCGGCATAAAGATTGTCTTCCAGCCCGACGCGGACATTGCCGCCGGCAAGGATCGCAGCCGCCGGATAGGCCATCGCGTTGCGACCGATGGAAAAGGCCGAGAAGGTCCAGCTTTTGGGAACGTTATTGACCATCGCCATAAAGGTGTTCAGGTCGTCGGGCGCCCCCCAGGGGATGCCCATGCAGAGCTGGATCAGGACCGGATCTTCGATCAGGCCCTCCTCGGCAAGTTGTTTGGCAAACCAGAGATGACCGGTATCGAAGGCCTCGATCTCCGGGCGGACGCCCAGATCGGTCATCTTCTTTGCCATGGCCCTCAGCATCGAGGGCGTGTTGGTCATGACATAATCGCCGAGGCTGAAGTTCATCGTGCCGCAATCGAGCGTGCAGATCTCGGGCAGGCATTCGGCAACATGGCTCACGCGTTCGGAGGCGCCGGCCATGTCCGTGCCCTTGTCGTTCAGGGGCAACGGGCGTTCGACATCGCCGAAAATCAGGTCACCGCCCATGCCGGCTGTCAGGTTCAGAACGACATCGATATCGGCGGAACGGATACGGTCGGTGACTTCCCTGTAGAGCTCATTGCGGCGGCTGGCAGCGCCCGTTTCGGGATCGCGGACATGGCAGTGAACCACTGCCGCTCCAGCCTTGGCGGCGTCGATCGCGGAGTCGGCGATCTGCTTGGGAGTGATCGGAACATGGCTGGATTTCGAAACCGTGTCGCCTGCACCGGTCACGGCACAGGTGATGAAGACATCGCGATTCATCGCAAGAGGCATTTTTGTTCTCCCTCGTATTGATAGCATTACGAGCCATGAAACGCCTTCATGCTTTGCATTATCGGAAGCATATAATACAGTTTCGGAATTCTCGAAGGAATGCGCAATGCTGACATCGGCCAATGAGACGCTCGACATCGACCTTTTGATCCTTCCAGAGACGAACCTGATCCTGATTGCTTCGGTGATCGAGCCGTTGCGCGGGGCTAATCGCATTTCTGGAGCGGAGCTTTATCGCTGGCGTCTGTTCACGCCGGATGGCTCACCGGCGGAAACCACGAGCCTTATCCCGGTGCCGGCCTGCTCCAACTTTCGTCCGACATCGGACACGACACCGCTTTTCGTGCTCGCCAGCTACAATTGGCGGCGCAGCGCCACGCAGGCGCTGAAGATGCAGCTGTCGCAAACCGCCCGCCACCGCTCGATGGTCGCCGGCATCGAGTCCGGCACCTGGCTGCTTGCCGAAGCGAGCCTGCTCGACAATGTCTCCGCTGCCGTCCACTGGGAGGATTACGATGATTTCGCGCTCGCCTATCCGCAGGTACGTGCGGTCAGGGATCGCTACGTCATCGATGGCAAGCGGATCACCACAGCGGGTTCGTTACCGACGGTCGATCTCATGCTGGAGCTTATCCGGCGGCGGCAAGGCTATTCATTGGCGCTCGAAGTCAGCCGTCTTTTCATCTACGAGCCGGCGAGCACGCAGAGTGCTGCGGAACTTTCGCCGTCGACGGCCGGTCTGCGCATGCGCGATCCGCGCGTGGCCCAGGCGATCCGTCTGATGGAGGATCATATCGAGCAGCCGCTGGTGCTGACACGTCTTGCCCGTCGCATCGGCGTTAGCGCGCGCCATCTGCAGGCGCTTTTTCAGGAAAGCATCGGCGCGCCGCCGCATGTGCATTATCTGGCGCTGAGGCTCAATGCGGCCCGGCGCAAGGTCATCGAGACGAAGGATTCGTTCGCCGAGATCGCGGCAGCAACCGGCTTCAATTCGGCATCGGCTTTTTCTCGCAGCTACCGCGCCAGCTTTTCGGAAAGTCCGTCTGGCACGCGCCGCAGGCTGCGCCGACGTGTTACGGTTGCAGCAGAGCCGACATAGGCTGGAAGGCCTCGCGCACCATTTCCGCCAGCTCTCTGATCGCCTCGCTCGAATGATAGGGATTGCGGCGAAGTACGACACGCGAAGAATCGACCGGCGGAAAGCCATCGTCGTTGGTCAGCTCGCGGCAGCCATGCGGAATATTGCTGCGCGACAGCGTCGTCACGGCAAGCCCGGCGGAAACGGCATTCTTTAAACCAGAACTCGTATCGGCAATGAAGGCGATACGATAACGGCGCCCGATTTGCTCCAGTGATTTCAGGGCGAAATCGCGACACCATGTCGAATCCCGATAAACAGCGATGGGCAGCGGTGTCGCCTCATGCACACGATGGACCAACGATGTCACCCAGACCGTTGGGTCGACACAGAGAACTTCGCCTTTGCTCTGGTTGTTCCAGTCGAAGACGACGGCCAGATCCAGCTCATCTTTTTCCAGCGCGGCCAGGTTATGTGCCGTGTAATCGCAGGAAACGGTGACTTCGACGGCCGGATGCCTGACGGCGAAAGCGGCCAGGGCGGCGGGAAGAATGGTCTGGCTGTATTCCTCTGGAATGCCGATCCGGACCGGTCCGTCCAGCGGCTTCATGCGGATATTCGCCGCCGCCTCGTTCAAGAGCTCGATCACCCGCTGCGCGTAGGGAAGCAATTGAATGCCGGCGCGAGTAAGAACGGCCCCGCGAGCGCTCCTTTCGAAGAGCGTTTCACCGATCGTATCCTCGAGCCGCTTGATCTGGGCGCTGACGGCCGATTGGGTGCGACCGATCCGCTGCGCCGCGGTAGAAAAATTGGTCGTCTCGGTGATGACGAGAAAGGTCCGCAGCAGGTCGCTTTCGATAGGTTCGCGCATCGCAGGTCACAAATATTTCTGATAGCTACTATCTCTACTATTCGTTTGCCTGATGTCAAATATCGGCGCACACAGGGGGCGTTCCTTCGTTCCTCGAGTCCATACATGACATTCCAGCTTCCGGCCCGCTCCGCTTTTGCCAGCGATTATGAGAGGGGCGTTATACTTGTGGCGACAGCAATGCTTGCGTGGAGCTGCAGCGGCATCTACGCGCGCCTGCTGACCACGGACATATGGACGGCGATCGCCTGGCGATCGCTGTTCGGCGGCCTGTTTCTGCTGATTCCCAGCTTTTTCCTCGAAGGTGGGTTTTCCAGGCGGCAATGGGCATCGATCTTTCATCCTGCCGGGCTGGCGATGCTGGTCTGCCAGACCATCAGCCAGGCGTGCTTCATCGGCGCGCTTTACACGACCACGGTCGCGAACGTGACCATGATCTATGCGACCGCGCCGTTCATCGCTGCGTTCCTCAGCTGGAGCATGCTGAAGGAGCGGGTCGCGAAGCGGACCTTGATCGCCGGCGGCATCTGCCTCGTCGGCGTCGCCGTCATCGTTGCCTCATCGATCGGCGGCGGCACGGGCATCGGCGATCTTCTGGCGCTCGGCATGACGGTCACCTTCGCTCTCATCATCGTCATCCCGCGCATGGACCCCAGCATTCCGATCCTGCCCTCAAGCGTCGTCAGCGGGCTTTTGACATTCGTCGTCTTCGTGCCCTTTGCCTCGACAAGCTCGGTGGACGTTCACAGCTGGCTTCTGCTCGCCGCTTTCGGGGCGACGAATTTCGCGCTCGCTTTCGTCCTCTTCCTGTTCGGTTCGAGAAAAATGCCGGCCGCCGATGCGGCTCTGATCAGTTCGATGGAGATCGTGCTGACGCCATTCTGGGTCTGGCTATTTTTCTCGGAGATGCCGCCGCTTGCCACCTTTGTCGGCGGGGCGATCATCTTTGCGACGATCGTCTGGCATACGGCCATCGACCTCAAGCATAGCCGCCGCCGTCGTGCGCCGGTCTAGTGGCTACAGCTATGAGCTCGCAGCCCAAGCGGAGTCCCTCGGTCGTCAATTAGCCGCCGGGACGGAGCAGTCGTCGTCGTCCTGGTCACCGGATTGCTTGCTGCAGCTCAGATAATTTTGGAAATCCTTTACTCTGCTCTGTGTTAGGCCAGTGAGACAGGCATTGAAGTTCATAGCATTGATACTACCGCCAGCAGTTCGGACAGTGGTGAGCGCGCATTCGGCATCGCGAAACACCACCCATTTCTTTTGCGCATCGACGAGCAGCTTCGTTGTGTCGTCGTCACCCTTCAGGCGCGCTTCCATTTCCTTGTAGAGCTTGTTCAATTGCCCATCGACTTGCTTAAGGTCGTTTTGAGAGCATTCGGTGAGTTCGGCCTGACTGTGCGCTTTCTTGTAGCAGGCTTCATCCGCATGCACGACCGGCGATGACAAGACTGTAACGGCCGCCAACGCCGTTCCGATATATCGGTTCAGATCGCGCATCCGCTTTCCCCCTGATTGATCTGCAATGCGTAAACTTACGATGTTGTGCGTTTCACCGCATCCAAGAAAGCTATCCCGCTTCTGTCTGCTCGGAATTTTATAGACTCAAAAGAGTGGTAGCTATGGTTGTTGCCCTCTATCCGAGATTGTTCTCCAGTTGTGGTTAACGACCGCCGCAAGGTTTCGGCAGCAGCCGAAGCCGCTGCCGGCCAACGAGATTCCTTAATAGCTTGGCTGCAATCAGAGATGAAAATATACCATGTAATATAGTGAATTATTGAATTTTTCTAATGTTATGCATTAGAGTTTTGCCTCTTGACAGACCGTCTAGAGCGCCGCTGTTCTGCAACAAAATGTAACAACTCATAACACCGCGTTACGTCCGAATCGGTATATTCCGCTCGTATTCAAACGAGAGGTCACTTGATGCAGGCGAACCATGTACCGTCCCCCTCGGAGGCTGATGTGCTGATCTGTCTCGATAACCAGCAGGTCGCGTCCCGCATTGGCTCGGTTCTCGCGGAGCAGGGATTGTCGGTGGCCGCCATACCGGCGACGGGCATTCAGGAATGGTTTGAGCCGAACGGCTGCAAGCTCGTCGTCACGCATACGGCGATGATCGGCGATGTGCGTACGCGGCTGAATTTGCCGATCGTCAATCTTGAAGCGTTCATCTTCGATCGCCCGGATCATGTGGCCGAGGGCGCTGCGCGTCAGTTCGATGGCGAGGCATTTATCAAGCGGGTATTTTCCGTTATGAGCGGCACTCAAAGGCGCGCGGCTGAGTGATCTGAGCCAGCCGGCGCCTCGGGTATCCCCTACAGCCGTTGCTGGCTGGCTTTGTCGAAGAAATGCAGGTTTGGGGTCTTCACGGAGAGCTGCACCTTCTGGCCAGGCGTCAGTTCGGCCCGCTCTCTCATCACCCAGGTCAATTCCTTGCCTTCTAGATCGAGCGCGACATGCGTTTCCGAGCCCGTAGGTTCCACGACCGTGACGGTTGCCGTTACACCGCCTTCGGAGGCGAAGGAAATATCCTCGGGGCGCACGCCGAGAACGACCTCTCGGCCATCCGACTGGACTGGGGCGTTCGAAAGTTCGATGTGGGTACCGGTCGGCAATACCAGTGCTGAAGAGGCCCCACCCGTGATCTTGCCCTCAAGAAAGTTCATGGCGGGCGAGCCGAGGAAGCCGGCGACGAAGATATTTTTCGGGCGATCGTAAAGTTCGAGCGGCGAGCCGACTTGTTCCACCTTTCCGCCCTGTAGCACGACGATCTTGTCGGCCATGGTCATGGCCTCGATCTGGTCGTGGGTCACGTAGACGATTGTCGTCTTCAGGCGCTGATGCAATGCCTTGATCTCGGCGCGCATCTTCACGCGCAGCTTGGCGTCCAGATTGGAAAGCGGCTCGTCGAAGAGGAAGACCTTCGGGTCGCGCACGATGGCGCGGCCCATGGCGACGCGTTGGCGCTGGCCGCCGGAAAGCTGGGCAGGCTTGCGATCCAATAATGGCTGTAGGCCCAGAATCTTGGCGGCCTCGCCGACCTTCTCGTCAATTTCGGCGCGCTTTGCGCCGGCGAGCTGCAGCGCAAAGCCCATATTCTGCGCCACCGTCATCTGCGGATAGAGCGCGTAATTCTGGAAGACCATGGCGATGTCGCGATCTTTCGGCGGCAGGTCGTTGACGACGCGGCCGCCGATCGAGATTTCACCGCCAGTGATATCCTCCAGCCCTGCGATCATGCGCAGCAGCGTGGACTTGCCGCAGCCGGAGGGGCCGACGAGAATGACGAATTCGCCGTCCGAGATCTCCACATCGACGCCATGGATGATGTTTACGGCGCCGTAGGACTTCCTGACGTTCTTGATGGTCAATCCGGACATGACATTCTTTCCCTGAAGATCGATCAATGCTTCTTGCGGATGCGGAGTGCCTGGTATGGCTTGCCCGGCAGTTCTACGCCGAAGGCGGCATCCGCCTTGCCGCCGCGCACGATGGCGCCATGGCGCGTCGGATGCGGGATCGGCGCTTCCACCTTCTTCGCGGGCGTAATCGTCATTTCCCAGGTGTCGATGATGTCGACATCATAGTCGGTTCCGTCCTTCGGCAGCCCGGTGGACCAGATGACCGGCTGGTGCTCGCCGAGATAGATGTAGCTGACATCGCCGTCGCGGGCGCCGGAAACGCGGGTCCATGGCCATTCGCCGAACGAGGCCATCGGCTCGAGGCCGTTGACGACATCCTGCTCCAGGAGATCGCGCAGGAAGCCGATGCGCTTCCAGGCCTCGCCGCGTAGTTCGCCGCCCTTTGCCCACCAGATCAGATCCTCCGGATGCGAATAGGTTTCACCATGGCCGGCATAGCCGCCGCGCATTACCGTGAGCCAGAAACGATGCGTCAGTTCCTCGGCCGTCAGGTTGCCCCAGGATTGGATGATGTTGCCTTCATATTCCGGCTCATCGTTGACGACGGGCTTGCCATAGGCCTCGCGCCATTCCTGCGTGCGCTTCACGTCCCAGTTCTGAATGCAGGTATGCGTCACCCACGGCTTGCGATGATCGAAGTTCATCGTCGGCTCGCCGTTGTGGATCGACTTCAGATGGCCATAGGGATCGTTCTCTTCGAGAATGTGAAAATAGCGGTCCCACTGCTGCAGCGGCTTGGTATCGAGAAGGAAGTCGTACTCGTTGGCAAGCGCCCACCAGACATTGCGATAGGCGGCAAGGCGCGCCGCGAGATAGGCGACGTAGCGGAAATCCTGCTCTGCCGACATATCGGCATAGCCCCAGCGATCATAGGGGTGGAACATGATGATATCGGCCTCGATGCCGAGATCGCAGAGGGCCGCGACCTGCTTTTCGAAATGGCGGAACAGGATGGGGTTCGGCCGATCGAAGTCTTCCTTGCCGTCGGCGCCCTTTTCGAAGCAGGCGTAGAGCGGTTCGTTGACGTTGTAGGGATAGTCCTTGGGGAACACACCCATGCGGATCTTGTTGAAGCGCGACTTCTTCAGCGTTTCGAGCGTCTGGGACTGCATGTCGAGCGGCTGGTGCGTCCAGGCATAGCAGGTGGTGCCGAAGGACAGGAACGGCTTGCCGTCGGCATAGGCGAAGTGGAACTTGTTGTGGACATGCACGGGGCCGTGGTTGCCTTCGGACGGCTTGGTCGCAACGAAGGAGCCGGTCTTGCCGTCCAGTTCCGAAGTCTTCGAGCGTGTGCGGAACGACCAATCGCCTTCATTGTCGGGCATGAACCGAACGCGATAGACGCCGTCGCCGTCATAGAAGCCGGGCACGCGGACCTCGCGGCTGTTCTGGCTGAAAACGGCATCGAATGCCACATCGAGATAGGGATTGCCGCCGGAAGGGCCGTTGAAGGCCGCTTCGAAGACTCCCCATTTTTCGACGGACGCGTTGGACATGATGTTCTCCTCGGAAGATGTATGGATGGCTCGACCACTCAGCCCTTGACCGCGCCGGAGGTGAGGCCGGAGACGAAGTAGCGCTGGAAGATCAGATAAACGATGGTGGCCGGCAGCACGGTCATGACGATTGCGGCATTCAACTGGCCGTAATCATTGGAAAACTGGCCCTGGAAGGACATGAGCCCGAGCGGCAGCGTCCACATATGCTGGTCCTGCAGCAGCACGAGCGCCATGGCGAATTCGTTCCACGTCGAGACGAAATCCAGGATCAGCAGCGCGGCAAGCACCGGCAGGCAGACCGGCAGGAAAATCCGGCGGAAGATGGTGAAATGGCTTGCGCCATCGATCAGGGCGGCTTCCGACAGCTCCTTCGGAATGCCTTTGAAGAAGCCGTGCAGAATGAACACCTGATAGGGCACGCCGAAGGCGATGTAGGGCAGGATCACGCCAGGATAGGTGTCGATCAGCCCGAGCGAATTGACCAGCGTGAACAGCGGCGCCAGCATCACCTGGAACGGGATCATGGTTCCAAAAACGATGGCGAGCAGCAGCAGCTTGCTGAACCGCATACGGATTTTGGCGAGTGCATAGGCAGCCATAGCCGAGAGGATAAGCCCGAGGGGTACCTTGATCACGGTGATGATGGCGCTGTTCAGGAAGGCGTTGGCGAAATTGCCGCGGCCCCAGGCGCTCGAATAATTCTCGAAGGCCGGATCGAGCGGCGGCATGAAGGCGCCGGTGGACGTCACGTCAGCCTGTGTCTTCAGCGAGGTGAAGACGATGAAGACGAAAGGCGCGAGCCAGATCGAGGCGACGATAAGTAGCGCGATCCACAAGCCGATCAGGACAGGGTCGCGCTTGCGCTTTGCCGGTATGATGGTCTCGAAGTCGTCCGACATGGATGTTGCCGATGCTGCCGTCATTGCTCGGCCTCCTCATGCTTCTGCGTCCAGCGCAGGTAGGGAATGACGACGACGATGGTGATGAGCAGCAGGACGACCGAGATCGCAGCGCCGCGGCCGAAATCGAAGATCTGCATGGCCTGCGTGAAGGCCCAAAGCGCCAACATCTGCGTGGATTGCGCCGGACCGCCGCCGGTCAGGCCGTAGACGATATCGAAGGCCTTCAGCGAGGAGATGACCGATAGCACCAGCACGATGGTCAGTGTCGTGCGCAGCGCGGGCAGGGTCACGTAGCGGAAGATGTTCCAGCGCCCGGCGCCGTCGATGCGCGCCGCCTCGACCAGCGTCTGCGAAACATTCTGCAGGCCGGCGAGAAACAGGACCATCGAAAAGCCGACGGACTGCCACAGAAAGGCGACGAAGACCGAATAGAGTGCGATGTCCTTGTCGCCGAGCCAGTCCTGGATCCAGTCCTGCAGTCCCATCGATGTCAGGATTTCGGTAAAGAGACCGAAGAAGGGATCGTACATCCATTTCCACATGGTCGCGACCGCGATCGGGGCGATGATGACCGGGAGGTAGAAGATGGCGCGGAAGGTATTTCGGGCAAAAAGCTTCTGATTGAGGCTCAGTGCCAGCAACAAGCCGACCATGGGCGGAAAGATCACGCACATGATCGTCCAGATCACCGTGTTGCGGAAAGCGACCCAGAAGACCGGGTCCTGCGTAAAGATATACTGGTAGTTCGCCAGGCCGACGAAGGGGCGTTGCGGATCGAGCCCGTTCCATTTCTGGAAGCTCAGCACCACAACGTTCAGCATCGGGTAAAGCGCGAAAATCGCGTAGATCAGCATGGCCGGCGCAAGCAGGATCACTGCCTGAACGCGCGCATCATGTGTTCGATTGCGGAGTGACATTCTCATTGCTCCCGGCGGCGGCTGGCACGTGGGCATCGAAGGGAGGGAGGCCGTCCGCCGCTATTGGCAATCGGAGTGGCGGCCTCCCTCGAGAGATCAGGTGCGACCGGCGATGAAGGTCTGCAGCTGCTTGGCGGCATCGGCCGGCTGGATGTTGCCGGAGGCGACATCGTTGATCACCCGGAAGTATTCGGTGGTCACGTCGAGCGGGAAGGCCTGGTCGCCGTTCATGTAAACCTTGCTGTAAGTCTTGAAGATATCCAGCCACTTCGCCTCAAGCGGCTTCTGGTCGGTATACTGGACATTCTTGTTGACCGAGATCGAGCTGATCTGGCCGACGAGATCCTGCTGCACCTTGGTCGACAGGAAATAGTCGAGGAATTTTGCAGCAAGGTCCGGATTCTTGCTCTTGGTGCTGACGTAATTATATTCGGCAAAGCCGTAAAGGCGATTGGTGTTCGTCGGGAATGGCACGACGCCATAGTCATCGAGATTGACCTTGCTGCCGCTCAACTGGCTGACCAGCCAGTCGCCTTCGAGCATCATCGCAGCACGGCCGGCGACGAACAGCGTGTAGGACTGCTGGTTGCTGATGCCCATGAAAGGCTTCAGCGTGTAGTCCTTGGTCCACTTGGCGAATTCGGTGAAGGCATCGGTTGCGCAGGGCTCCTTCGTCCAGTCTGCCTTCATGGCCATCAGCGCGTCGTGCTTGTCTGCGCCGCATTTGGTTTCGAGCAGCACGTCCATCAGGCGCATGACGTGCCAGTTGACCGAGCCGCCGAAGGTGAAGGCCGGAATGCCTGCTGCCTTGAGCTTGTCCGCTGCCGCAAGCAGCTCTTCATAGGTCTTCGGCTCCCCCGTGATGCCGGCCTTCTGGAAAAGCTTCTTGTTGTAATAGATCGCTTCACCCTTGAAGGTGAAGGGAACACCGTGCTTGCCGCCTGGATAGAGATCGGCAAAGGCGGCGGCGGACGGGAGCAGCTCGTCGTTCCACTTGTACTGGGTGTAGTATTTGTCGAGCGGCAGCGACAGGCCCGCCTTCACATATTCGCCGCCGAGGCCAAGACCGGCCCAGCTGAAATAGATATCCGGGCCTTTGCTGGAGCCTGCGGCCACGCGCAGGGCGGTCTTGTGTTCATCGACGCCGCGCTGGACGATTTCGACATGGGTGCCGGGATTGGCGGCCTCGAAGTCTTTCGCGACCTTCTTCAGCGCGCCGTTTGCCGCGCCGTTGTCGAAGTTCAGCGTCCACAGCGTCAGGTCTTCCGCGGCAACATTGGTCGCCGAAAAAGCGGCCGCCGCCATCGCGGCGGCGCCGAACCAACGCGCATATTTCGAGTTGATAGCCATCTCCCGTCCTCCTCTGAGCAAAGCTGAGGGCGGTTTTGACAAATCGTTGTCAACATGTCAACTGGTATGATGAGCTTATCAGCGGGATCACATGAAGTGATCGTGAAAGCAGGCCATGACGACGACGGCCGACGCCGCGCCGGGATCCATGTGTCCCAAGGCTCGATCGCCGAGGCGCGAAGACCGGCCTTTTGCCGCGACCATATCTTTGGTGGCTTCTGCACCCACTTCACCGGCTTTGAGGGCTGCGGCCAAACAGTCTGCAAGCGAAAGCCCTCGATCCCGAGCAGTGCGGCAGGCCGCGGCGGCGGGCGCCCAGGCATCGACCATGGTCTTCTCGCCGACGTCTGCCTTCCCCCGATCCTGGATACCCTTGGCGAAGGCTGCAAATATTTCGATCATATCGTCGTCGTTGAGCGAGGCCTTCCCCTTGGCGAAAGCGCCCGCACGCATCAAGGCCGTCGCATAGAGCGGCCCGGATGAAGCGCCCACCGCATTGAGGAAGGATTTCGCGGCCGTGTTGAAGACCAGCGTCGGGTCGGATGCCGATGAATCCAGCTCCGAAACGGCCTTTGCGGCGGCGGCAAAGCCGAGCTCCATGGCGATGCCGTGATCGGCATCGCCGATCACGCCGTCCAGCTCGCAGAGACGATCCTTTTCGCGCGCCATCGCCTCGGCGATGCGCACGAACAGCGCCGTCAGGTCTTCCGTTGTAATCGTCGTCATGGCAGCGCCTCGCCGGAGCGGAACATGGCGCAATCGCAGGGATGATCGATCAATCGCTGCAGCTCGTCATCCAGATGCATGAGGGTGATCGAGGCACCGGCCATTTCGAGCGACGTGCAATAGTTGCCGACCAGCGACAGGTGAATGACGAGGCCGGCCTCGTCGAGCATCGACTTTAGCTTGCGCATCATGATGTAGAGCTCCATGAGCGGCGTCGAGCCGAGCGAATTGACGAGCACGGCAACCCGGTCGCCGCGCGCCGGCTTCATTTCGCCGAGGATCTTGCCGACGAGTTCGCTCGTCACCTCGTCCGCCGATCGCATCGGCCCGCGGGCGACGCCGGGCTCGCCATGGATGCCCATGCCGATCTCCATCTCGTCGGCGCCGATCTCGAAATTCGGCTTGCGGGTCTGTGGCAGTGAGCAGGGCGAAAGCGCGACGCCCATCGTATAGGTGCGTTCGTTGGCGAAGCGTGCCACGCGTTGGACATCGTCGAAACCATACATCAGATCGCAGGCGGCACCTGCGGCCTTGAAGATGAAGACGTTGCCGGCGACACCGCGGCGCCGTTCCTTCTGGTTGACCGGTGCAGAGGCGATGTCGTCCGTCGTCAGCACGGTACGAACCTCGATGTCGTCCATGGCGAGCATTTCCGCTGCCATGTCGAAATTCATGACGTCGCCGGCATAGTTGCCGTACATGAACAGCACGCCGGCACCGCCATCGACGGCCTTTGCGCATTCGATGATCGGATCGGGCGGCGGTGAGGCGAAGACATTGCCGATGGCGGCGGCATCGGCCAGCCCCTTGCCGACAAAGCCGAGAAACGTCGGCTCGTGTCCGGACCCGCCGCCGATGACCAGGCCGACCTTGCCGGTCCGTGGACCATGGTTTGCCACGATCGAACGCGGCGATCCCTCGACAGCGCGCAGATGGCGCGGATGAGCCGCCAAAATGCCGGCCAGCATCTCATCGACGGCGGCGGCACCCTCGTTGATCAATTTCTTCGTCTTCACGCCGATACTCCCAAATCATTGCGATTGTTGGGACTAACTTGCGCGTCTGCGAATGAAGGTCAATCCATCAAAGTCGCGGAAGCGGTGCTATAGGCATCAAGCGTGAGCCTCGTATTTCCGGGCTGCTCCAGCAGGCGGAACCTTCCCAGCTGGATCTGTTGCGAGGCAGCTGTGATGTTGACCAAATGAAGCTGTCGAGCCTCTCCGGGCCGGGTGGTGATGAAGGAGAGCACGGCGGTCTGATCGGACGACAGACACTCCCGCCACTGGCTGCCGGCGAGGCGAGACAAGGTGGAGACGACGTTAAAAAGCGGTCGTGTGGCTCCCGTTGCCGATGGCTCCTTTTCTCCGGCGATCAGGCCGAAAGGCCCGGTCAGGGCCGAAAGCGTCAGGCATTCCAATCCGGCATCGAGGACGCGGGCGGCATAGCCGAGTGCAAAGGCCTCGCCAAAGCGGGCATTGTGCCGCGGATCGGTGTTGGCCATGGCGATGCGAGAGCCATGGGGATTGTCCATGGTTCGGCTGCCATAGGGGTTCTGTCGCATCGGTATGGTCGAGGGGCCGATACGGTAAGGCTTGTCGCCGTAGATGGCGCGCACGGAACGCGTGATGAAAGGCAATGCTTCCAGCGTCTGCATGACGCTGAGATCGTCCGCCGCATGGACGATCGGATTGGTGCAATGGGTGACGAAGCCGAGCGTATCGGCGGGGACCCGTTTGCGATTGAGTTCGGTGAAATAGCTCAGCATGCCGCCGCCAAGACGGATGTGGGGGAAGGCGGCGTGAGCTGCGGCATAAACCTCTTCGAGAGGCGGGCATTCGGGCCATTTGCTGCCCGGCGGCGTCGACTGTCGGTCGACCGAAGGCGATACGACGATAGCGTCGGGCTTGAAACCGGCGTCGTGCATCAAGGTCGTGATTTGCTGCGCTTCGGCAAGCGGAGCAAGGCGGCAGGGCAATGCGACTTCCAGAGTCGATCGTCCGGCATGAACTGCTGCGATGGCCGCAAAGGATTTGAGAGCATCAATGCCGTGGCCGGCGTCGGGGTCGAAGTGGAAGAGCAATTCCTGCGGCGCGATTTCGGCAAGCAAACCACGAGCAGCGAGCGTTGCTTCGGCTTCTTCGGGCGTAACGATGAGCCCGATCGCAGGCATGGTGCCGGATGTTTCTCCCAGGCTCAACTTGATCGGGCGCTCATCCGCGACCAATGCCGGCGTGACGGTAGCACGACGCATATCGCCTATTGAAAGAACGATCCGTTGCCGCATGGGCTCGCCGGCCGGAATGCGATAGGGCCAGGGCAGGGCAAGCGGGCGAACATAGGTCTTGTAGGAGGCATCCGACCAGTTGCGCTGGTCTTCCATTTCGAATGTGTCCCCCTCCATGCGACACTCGGCCGTGACATTGGACGTTACGCCATGCGTAATCGCCCGCATGTCCTTGAAGGGTTGCCATGGTTCGATCAGATCGGGAAAATGTGTGCTCTCGCGGCCGCCATCGACATGCTCGACCGACACTGGCATGCCGGCAACGCCAACGATCGGATGCAGGATGCAGAAGCCGCAGCGGTTGGTTTCGAAGCCGGTGGCTGAACGCGCTTCCGCCTCGAAGGTCAGCGCTTCGCCCGCTTCCGCACGAATCTGTACATTGATTGCGAGCTCGGTATTTTCAGGGCCTGAACAGCGTGCGAGGTAGCTGACGAAGAAGGCATTGTCGCGTTGATCGATCTGCAAATCCTCGATGTCGGGTGCATAGGTGCCCCAATCGCGATCGCGAACCAGATAGGAAACTGCCCGTAAGACTTCGGCGCCGTCATAGCAAATCGAACGCAGATTGCCGTCCTTGAAGTCGGCGGCAAGCCTGCCGGCGGTCAACCGCACAGGCGGCATTTCTCTCTCTCGTGTGCCATAGAGCTCGAATGGGTCGCTCTCGGTCGTCATCACAACATGGCTCCGATATCGACCGGGCGCCGGCTCGCCGCACTCTCATAGGCAGCCTCGACAAGCGCTAGCGTCTTGAGATTGTCAGCGCCTGAGGTGGAGGTTTCGCCGCCATTGGCAAGACGGTCGGTCCAATGCTGCTGGATCGCCAGGACGCTCTCCTGAATATTGTGCCAGGGACGCGAGGCCCAGGACAGAAGCTGGGGTGACGCATCGGATACAGCCACGCCATCGGGACCGCTAACCTCAAGGCGATAGCCCTGCGACAGCCGAATGCTACCCTTCGTGCCGTCGAGTTCGATCAGGGTCTCGGGGAAAGGCTCCGTCGCGAGCTTGGAGGCGTAGCTGACGTCGACGATCGATGTCGCGCCATTGTCGTGATCGAGCAGGATGGTGGCGACATCCTCGCCCTTGATCTTCGGATTGACCCGCTTGGTGCGGGCCGTCAATGAAGAAACGTCGCCGAGGATGAAGCGGGCGATGTCGAGCGTATGAATGCCGAGATCCTCGATGATGAACCGTTCGCCTTCGGCCAGGTAAGGCTGGCCCGAAAACACGTCGTAGCCGGAGCGGAAGGAGAAACGTCCCCAGAAGGGCTCGCCGATCACGCCCGACTGCAGGACCGTCTTGACGGCCTGAATGGGCGTCTGCCAGCGGAAGTTCTCATGCACCATCAGCGGCACGCCGGCCGCAGCGCAGGCTGCGACCATGGCCTTGGCATCGCTCAACGTCTTTGCGAAGGGCTTCTGGCAGATCGCCGGGATCTTGTGGGAGGCAGCCATGTCCACCAGGGCGCGATGGCTCTGCACCGTCGTTGCGATGTCGACGAAATCGAAGCCGCCGTCGGCAAACATGGCGGCGGCATCCGCGTAGCGACGCTCGATGCCGAACTGGTCGCCGACGATGTCAAGCCGCTCCGGGTCGCGGTCGCAGATGGCGACGATGCTGGCGCCTTCGACGTCTTGCCACGCATGCATCTGATTGATCGCGAAGAAGCCGCAACCGATCAATGCGCCCTTGAGTTCTGCCATTTCAGCCTGCCTTTGCCATTTGCATGAGAGTTACGCGCTGCTGGAGGCGCCGTTGCGCCTGATCCACGACGACAGCGATGATGATGACAAATCCCTTGATCACCATCTGCCAGAAGGATGAGACGCCCATCATCACGAGGCCGTCCGAAAGGATGCCGATGACGAAGGCGCCGATGATCGTGCCGCCTATGGTGCCACGGCCGCCCGACATGGAGGTGCCGCCGAGCACGGCTGCCGCGATCGCGTTCAGCTCGAAGCTTTCGCCGGTTGCCGGATGCGCCGCCATCAGCTCCGACGATATGACGATCCCGACGATGGCAGCACAGAGGCCTGAGAACATGTAGACGAAGATCTTGACCACATCGACGCGGATGCCGGACATGCGCGCGGCGCGCTCGTTTCCGCCGACGGCGAAGATGTGCCGGCCGATCGGCGTCGAGCGGGCGACATAGGCGGCGAGTAGCGCCAGCACGATCAGGATCCAGATGGAAACGGGTAGACCAAGCATACGGCCGGCGCCGAAGATGTCGAAGCCGGTCGTATCATATTCCGGCCGGCCCACCAGGTTCGGGAAGGTCTGCCCGTCGGACGACAGGAGCGCGAGGCCGCGGGCGATATAGAGCGTTCCGAGCGTGGCGATGAAGGGCGCGACGTTGAGCTTTGTGATGAGCAGCCCGTTGATGAGCCCGATCAGCAGCCCGACGGCCAGTGTGATGAGAATGATCTCGTAGATGTTGAAGTAGACGGTATATCCGATCGGCAGTTCGACGCCGTTCAGGATGAGGGCGCCGGCCACCATGCCGCAAAGGCCGACGATCGAGCCGACCGACAGATCGATCCCGCCGGTGACGATCACGAAGGTCATGCCCATGGCGAGAAAGGCGTTGAGCGCGACATGCTTCGACATCAGGATGATGTTGGCGGTCGAGGTGAAGTTCGGTGCAAAGATCGCAAAGAAGATGACGACGGCAAACAGCGCGATGAAGGTCCTGAGCTTCATCAGCGTCAGGAGAACGGAGCCGTTCGAGCGATTGGTCGCAAAGGCGGAGGACGTATCTGCGGTCATGACGCGAGTTTCCCTGTATGTCCGTGTCCCTTGGCGGATGCCGCGATGATGGCCTCTTCCGTCGCTTCGCTTCTGTCGAGAACAGTCACCAGTTTGCCGTTGCTCAGCACTGCGATGCGGTCTGAAAGTGCCATGACCTCTTCAAGGTCGGAGGTTGAAAACAAGATTGCCAGGCCATTGCCGGCGAGCCTGCGCATGGTGCGGAAGACGTCGGCCTTGGCGCCGACATCGATGCCGCGGCTCGGCTCGTCCATCAAAAGCACCTTCGGGTCGGTCATCAGAGCCTTGCCGATGACGACCTTCTGCTGGTTGCCGCCGGACATGGAGGTGACCTCGAAATCGGGATTGGGCGCCTTGATCGAGAGATCACGGATCATCTCGCGGATGGCATTTTTTTCGGCACCCGGATCGATATGAAAAAACAGCCTGGCGAAGCGGCCGAGGCTCGCAAGCGTCAAATTGCTGGCGATGGACAGGACCTGCACCAGTCCTTCGCGCTGACGGTCCTCCGGGATCAGTGCAAGGCCTTGCCGGATGCGTCTGGTGGTGTCGCGTGCGCGAACCTCGACCCCATCGATATAGATCCGCCCGGTCGAATGCATATGCCGGCCCATGACGCATTCGAAGAACTCGCTGCGTCCGGCCCCCATCAGGCCGTAGATGCCGAGAATTTCGCCGGCGCGCACCGACAGCGAGACATGATCGACGGCAAGGCCGCCCGTGCGTCTGGGCAGGCTGATCTCCTCGGCACGGAAGGCTTCCTTGCCGATCGCATGGCCTCCGTCCTTGGCAAAATCCTTGGCATCGGATCCGATCATCGAGCGGACGATCCATTTCGTATCGATATCGCGAACCATGGCTTGGCCGGTGATCTGCCCGTCGCGCAGCACGGTGATGTAGTCGCCGATGCGCATCAGCTCTTCCAGCCGGTGTGAGATATAGACGATCGCGACGCCTTGAGCTTTCAGTTCTGCGATAACCTTGAACAGAATGTCGACTTCCGCCGCGGATAGCGCCGATGTCGGCTCGTCCATGATCAGGATGCGGGCATCAAGCGAGATGGCCTTGGCGATCTCGACAAGCTGCTGCTGCCCGATCGGCAGATCCTCCACCATGGTTTCGGCGCCTATGCCGGCATCGAGCCGATCCAGAAACTCGTTGGCCCTTGCGACCTGTGCCTTGTGATCGATACCGAAGATGCCGCGGGTGATTTCGCGCGTGGCGAAGATGTTCTCGGCCACCGTCATGTTGGCAAAGAGATTGAGCTCCTGGAAGATCATGCCGATGCCGCGAGCCTGCGCGTCGGCCGGACTGCCGAAGGAGACTTCCTCGCCCTCGAGCAGGATGCGGCCCGAAGTCGGCCGTTCGACGCCGGCGATGATCTTCATCAGGGTAGACTTGCCGGCACCGTTTTCGCCGACGAGCACATTGACCGCGCCGCGGTGCAGCTCGAGGTTGGCGTGCCTGACGGCGACGATGCCGGAATAGACCTTGGAAACGTCCTCCAGGCGCAGGATGATGTCGTTGCTTGGCGTTTCGCTCATGGTCATTGCCCCAATGTCAGGGCTGAAGGGGTGATCAAGGGAAGCTGACCGGATGGCGGCAGCGGAAACGCACCCGTTACGGTGACCGTCTTTCCAATCAGCCCGTCGCGTGGCAGAGCTGCCAGAAAGGATGAGTTTGCCTTCTCATTGAAGGCTTTGCCAAATTGAGCCCATTCGATCTGGTTCCTGAATTCGTTGAAGTCCAGGAAATCCAGCGCGTCGCGCAGCGCCGTGCCGCGGATCGCCGGGCCGATCTGCACCTTCGCATCCGCCTTGCCGTCGCCATCCACATCGACGTCGAGGGTTCCGGCGCGCGAGGCGGTATCGGCAGCCACGATCTTGCCGCTCAGCTTGACGGCATAGGTCCAGGGCGATGAGGCCTGTTTTCGCGGATTTCCGTATTTCGCGCCGGCATCGTCCGGATTCGCGGCTATGGCCTGCAACACCGTCTTGATGTCGCCCGCGCGTTTATCGATGGCGGGCAGTACCTGGGATTGCCAGATCGCCTCCACCTTGGCTGCGGGGTCGAAGGCACTCTTTGCCGCCGCTGCCGCCTTCTCTTCGGGCGTCGGCGTCTTGATAATCTTGCAGCCGGGCAATGCCGCGGCCAAAACAAGGGCCACGAGCGCGCCTCTGGTCCTCAACATGCAATGCACCTCGATCTCGCAGGAAAGACATCAGGAGAGCGCGGTTTTCCGCGCTCCCCAACCCAGAGCGTGATGCCGAAAAGTGTAGGCGGTTTTCGGACGACATCATGCTCTACTTCTCTGATTCTAGAGCGGATTCAGATTTTAGGTCGAACAGACCTAAAATCATCCGGCTCTAGTGGTCCGCCATCAGTTCTTCAGTGCGAAGGTTTCAAGCTTGTCGGCGTTGTCGGCATTGATGAGGACGCAATCCATCAATTGCTTCTCATCCTTCGGCACCGTCTTGTTCTTGATGTAGGCGTCGGCCTGTTCGACCGCCTTCTGGGCCTGGGCGTAAGCCGGCTGCATGACCGTCGCCTTGATGCCGCCCGCCTTGATCGAGTCGCGCACATCGTTGGAACCATCGAAGCCGACGACGATCACATCCTTGCGGCCGGCGGCCTGCAGTGCGGCAATCGCGCCCATCGCCATGGTGTCGTTGCCCGAGATCACGCCCTTGATATCCGGATTTGCCTGCAGGATGGTTTCCATCTTGGCGTAGGCCTCGGTCTGGCTCCAGTTTGCCGACTGTTTGGCGACCAGCTTCAGGTCCGGATAGTCGTCGATGACGTCGTGATAGCCCTGCGAGCGGATGCCGGCATTGGTATCGGCTTCGCGGCCGACGAGTTCGGCATAATTGCCCTTCTCGCCCATCAGCTTGACGAATTCCTGCGCGCCGAGCTGCGCGCCCTGGTAATTGTTGGAAACGATCTGGGCGACGGCGATGCCGGTGACGTTGATTTCGCGGTCGATGAGGAAGGAGGGGATGCCTGCATCCTTGGCCTTCTTCAGGGCAGCGACCGTCGCATCCGCGCCGGCATTGTCGAGGATGATGGCCTTGGCGCCGCGTCCAATCGCCGTGTCGATGACTTCCGATTGCTTGTTGGCATCGTCGTCATGCGTCATGACGAGTGTCTCGTAACCCAGCTCCTTTGCTTTGGCCTCGGCCCCGACCGCCTCTGCCTTGAAGAATGGATTGTCGAAGGCCGGTGTGATGATGGCGATCAGATCGGCGGCGAAAGCCGGCATTGCCGTGCCCAGCGCCAGTGCGCCGGTGAAGGCTGCAAGTGTCAGTCTGCGTGTCAGTTTCATGGTCTCCTCCCAGTTATGAAACAGGCCCTGTTCCCGGCAGGGCAGTAAGGGGAGGGCGACGCCCTCCCCGGGGACGTCGATCAGGTGATGCGACGGATGCTTTCTGCGATCTCCTGCGGCTCGAAGACCTTCTTCCAGTCGTCGCGCATGAGGGCAGGGATGCCGAATTCGATCGCCTTGTTGCAGGCATCGGAGAACACGCCGTCGACTTCCTTGAAGATGACGGCGCCGAGCACGTTCATGTGGCCGAGCAGGAAGTCGCGGGCAGCTTCCGCCGGGACGCCGCGGGCAACGCATTCATCCATGGCCTGGCGCATGATGACGAGCAGTGAGGCGCAAACGGTTTCGGAAAGACCCGGCTCCAGCATCGCCATCTGCTCGACGGTGACGCGATGCGAGCGCATAACGGGCGCCCAGATGACCTTGGCGATTTCCTCGCCAAGAGCATAGGCGCTTTCCGGACCCTGCATCAGCGCGGAGACGATGTGCTGCTTGGCAAAGAGGCCGCCGAAATGGTCCTTCTTGGCCTGCATATCGGTCTCGTCGTTGAAGATCGGCGGATGGCAGGGATGGGTGACGAAATAGGTGAGGTCTTCGCGCTGAGGCAGGTGACCTGCAAAGGGAGCTGCGGCGTCGAGAGCAACGACCATCGTGCCGGGCTTCAGCTTGTCGACGACGCCGGCGGCAACCTTGCCGATCGCGGTGTCCGGCACTGCAAGGATCACGACGTCTGCGCCATCCAACGCGGCATCGACAGGGACGCAATCGATGGAAAGGTCATTCTTCAGGCGAGCCTTGCCGGCGTCGCTGACCTCGACATGGCGCACATCGAAGCGCGAGCCTTTCAGGTTCTTGGCGAGCCGATAGCCCATTTTGCCGCCGGCGCCGAAAAGAGCAATTGCAGTCATGTTAGTACCTCGTTCACTTTCAGAGTGTGGTATCGTAAGTGGTATGATGAGTCAATGAGTATGCCAACATCATGCCGAAGAATGGGCAGCTATGATCCCCTGCCGTCGCGGATCTGCGCGAAGTAATCGTCGGTGCCGACCTGCCCGCCCTTCAGCGCGATCTGCAGGCCATTGGTGGGCGCGTAGCTGCCATGGGCCGTGCAAAGCGGCGAGCCTGGCGTTTGCGGTAGTGGGAGAAGTGTCGTCAGGGCCTCGACGCGCAATTCCTTGAGCGCGTGGCTCGACGTGTCGCCGCCGGCGATGACGGCGCGACCGAGATTTTCCTGCTCGATCAACCGTCGCAGGATCGTGCCGAGGGCTTGGCCGAGACGATGCCGGGCGCCGGGAATACGGTCGATATCGCCGCCGCGGTCTGCGGAAGGGCCGAGTGCCGTATGAAGAATGACGCTACGGCCGGCCTTGAGGCTGTCGATGCCGGCATTGACAGCTTTTTCCACGGCAGGTCCGGCATTTTCGCCGACAAGCTCGAGGGGGTCGAGATCGAGGCCGTCAAAACCATCGGCTACGGCACGGCGAATTTGCCGTTCGGTGGTCGGTGATACGCTGCCGGAAACGACCGCGAGGCGATCGACCTTGCCGGGAGGAGCGAACTCCGGCTTCTCTCCGATCAGACCTTCGCTGCGCCAGGCATTGAGAAGGGCGTATTCAGCACCGGATGAGCCTGCGACGAAGGCGTTGCCCTTGCTTGCGAGACGCCATAGCTGATGTCCTGCGGCGGCCTGCGTTTCCGCACTATCGACGTCAAGCAGCAGGATACCCTCCTTGCCTCCCGTCAGCGCATCGATCCGCGCGTCGGCGTCGGCTGCCCGGATCGTGACGAGGTCCGCGAGGCTGACGGGGATGGACGTCTGCCTGTTCAGATGCGCGGCAAGATCGGCCTCATCCATCGGCGTAACCGGATGCCGGCTCATGACCGGGTGTCGGTCGATGCGGAAGACTTCGCCTTGATACGCGGCGAAGAGATGACCAAAGGCAGTGTAACGCTTGAGCTGCGGCGCCCCGACCACAACCGGCACGACGGATTGTCGAAAGAGCGCCTTGCCGATCTCGATCGCCTTGCCGATATTGCCGATCCTGGGGCTGGAATCGAAGGTCGAGCAGACCTTGTAATGGCATATCGCGGCGTCGAGACTCTTCAGCCATTCGAATGCAGATGTCAGATGCTCGTCCATCCATTGCGGTGTCTCGCTGCGGCTGGTGCCTGCAATGCCGATGGCGCGGCAATCCTTGAACCGCTCCAGCAAGGTTTCACTTGGAATGCCGAGGAAGAGAGCGGTCGGTACGCCGTTCGAGGCAAGGGCCTCCATGACGTCTGTGGAGCCGGTGAAATCATCGCCGTAGTAGCTGAGAAGAAGATTGGACATCGCTGTCAGGCGTCCTTGCCGTCACTGAATTTTGCGATCGAGGCGGCAAGCTCCGGATGGTCCTTGGCATAGTCGGCAAGCGGTATGTCCGAAACCGCCGCCTGCCAGGCCTGCTGGATCGCACGAACGCCGGCAGCGGGTCCGAAGGGGTGGCTGACGATGCCGCCGCCGCAGAGATAGAGAAGATCCGTCGTCCGGCCGGTGCGCTGGTAGGTTTCCGGCGCCTGGCCGCCCCATTGACCGGAGCCGGCAACGGGAAGCGGACAGTCGGATGGGTCAAAGAGCGGCGTGCTGATCGCCTTGAAGGACTCGACGAAGCTTTCGTCCGGCTCCCAATATTTGACCCTGATGCCATTGATCTGGAACTGGTCGACACCGAGCAGGCGCCAGAATTGCTGATAGACCCTGAAATCCATGCCGGCGCCGGGATGACGGGTCAGGATATCCCAGCCATTGCGGTGTGCATGCAGCACCAGCCCGGAGCGCTTGCGCAGGAAGCTCATGCCGCCGAAACCGATGGAGTTGATGTTGACGACGGCGCAATTGCCGCCGGCCTTCAGCACCAGATCATGGTTGCGCATCATTTCGTCGGGATCGGCATGCGAAATGCCGAAGGCATACATGACCTTCTTGCCCGTCTTCTGCTCGTGATCGAGGATCAGCGGCATGATGGCCTCGACGCGCTCTTTGAGCGGCGAATAGGCCGGGCTCATCAGCTTCTCGTCGTCCTTGATGAAATCGACGCCTGAGCCGATCAGCTCGCCGACAAGGGCGGCCGTTTCCTTCGGCCGCAAACCGAGCGCCGGCTTGACGATCGTGCCGATGATCGGACGACCGCTGACGCCGGTCAGGCGCATGCTGCCGGCAACGCCGAATTGCGGGCCTGGATGCGCGTCGCGAAAAGCCTCCGGCAGCTTCATGTCAACGATGCGGATGCCGGTCATGCCCTTGATCGAGAAGACGCCGCCGATCGCGATCGTCATGAGCGCCGAAAGATCGGTGCCGATCGCGTCCAGCGGGAAAGCGATGTCGACATCGGCGCGATGAATCGGGCCATGGCCCTCGGCCACCTCCGGCCAGGTCGGACGCTCGGCGTCGGCAAGGGGGCGGATCGCTAGGACACGCGCGGCCACACGCGCCTTGAGCTCTTCCGTCTCGCCTGGCACGGCGACGAATGTGCCGGTCGACTGATCGCTGGCGATCTTGCGAGCCATCGCCTCGATGCTGCCGGGCGTTTCAATACGGTAGGTGATGGTGATGGTCATGAGTGGATGAATGCTCCTCTCGCCGACGATTTTTCGCGTGGCGCAAACTGGTGATCTGGTATAATGAGTATTCCAACTTCTGCAACGATTTTTTTGTCCGGTTGCCGATAAGGCGACTCGTATGGGCTTCCGCCGTGGCGGCCAAAAATGCATAAGGGAGGAAAAGCTTTGGGAAAGCGGGATTCCATGAGCCAGCCAGTCGAACAAATTGTACGTCGAAAGCTATCCGATGAAGTATTCGACCGGCTGGAACGGTTGATCACGTCGGGAGAGCTCAAACCTGGCGATGAGATGCCGTCCGAGCGTGTTCTTATGGAGCGCTTCGGTGTCGGGCGTCCGGCGATCCGCGAAGCCATGCAGGCACTTGCCAACATGGGGCTGGTCAACATATCCCACGGCGAACGCGCCAAGGTGCTTCAGTTGACAGCGAAGTCGATCTTCCGGCAGGTCGACCTCACCGCAAAGATCATGTTGTCGCAGTCGTCCGACTCGCTCGAACAGCTGAAGAGCGCGCGCATCTTCTTCGAGCGCGGCATGGCGCGCGAGGCAGCCCAGCGCGCGAGCAAAAAGGATGTCGCCGATCTCTACGAGATCATCGAGCGGCAGCGCGCCTCCCTCGGACATGCGGAGGACTTCATTTCCGCCGATATGCAATTCCACACGCGCATCGCTCAGATTTCCGGCAATCCGATCTTCGGCGCTGTCAGCGAAGCGATGCTCGCATGGCTGAAAGCCTATCACACCGACATGCTGATCTGGACGGGCAAGGAAAAGTTTACGCTCGTCGAACATGAGGAAATCCTTGCGCGCCTGGCTGAAAACGATGCCGATGGCGCCGAGCAGGCAATGCTCAAGCATCTGGAAAGATCGCGCGCGCTCTATACGAAATGAACTCGTCGATGTTTGCCCTGCGAGTTTACCGCAGCCCAGCGCCTTTGTCGTAATTCCTCCCCAATCCTTATGGAATCTGTTTGCACACAAATGAGGTGTGCGTGATGATCCATTTCTTTCAGCGAAACATGGCGCTTTTCCTGGCTTCCATCATGACGGTTGTCGCCATAACCGTTTACAATCTGAGCTGCCTTCTACTCAGGCATCATCACACGATGCTGCACGATCTGCATCATGCGGCAGGCGCCTTGGTCCTGCTTGCCGGCTTCTACACCATGATCCGCTATATGCAGTCCTTGCCGGATGATGAAGGCTAGAAATACGCCAAACTCCGAAATTCGAGCCGGCAATTTCAGATAGAGTTCAGGCTCCGCGGCTATATCCTCGCCCTGTCCCGATGCAAAATCGGCGGCGCCTTCACCAGGTGTTGCCAATTTCAAATTGGGAACCAGTTTCACAGCTAGTTCGTCGCACCGCTCCGGTGCAAAGCTCCCATGAACAACTGAGGATATCAAAACGTGGCTGATGTTTGTACGCAAGGCGTGGACACGGGCTTTGTCGCCCTGGGCTATGCCAAGATCGCAATCCTGGGCGTCGTGCAGGGATTGACCGAGCTGCTGCCGGTTTCGTCCACTGCCCATATGCGCTTGGTGCCGGCCTTGCTTGGCTGGCAGGACCCTGGTTCTGCCTTCTCGGCTACGATGCAGCTTGCAGCGCTTGCCGCGATCGTCTCCTATTTCTGGAGCGATGTTCGCTACGTCACCTTCGGGTCGCTTGATGCGATCCGGCAAAGGGACTGGCGTTCGCCCGCTATACGGCTTGCGATCGCCATCGTGATTGCCACCGTACCGATCGTGATCGCCGGCCTGCTGCTGTCATCCTCCCTGAATGCCTGCGGCACCTCGTTCCGCAGCCTCTGGGTGATCGGTATCGCCTGCCTGGTCATGGGCTTGCTCTTGGCGGTCGCTGAGCTTTACAGCCGCCATCGGAAAGACATCGAGCAGATGACGCTGATCGATGCCCTGTTCGTCGGCATCACACAGGTTGGCGCGCTTGTTCCCGGCGTCTCGCGTTCGGGTTCAACGCTGACTGGCGCGCTGTTCCTTGGCCTGAAGCGCGAGGAAGCGGCGCGCTTTTCCTTTCTACTTGGCTTGCCGGCGATTGCTCTTGCCGGCTTGAAGGAGCTTTATGAGCTCCATAAGGCGCATATTCCGATGGAAGCCTGGTCGGTTCTGCTCGTTGGCCTGATCGTCGGCAGCATATCGTCGTTCATCACCATCTGGGGGCTAATGCGCTTCCTGGAGCGCTTTTCGACCTGGCCTTTCGTCATCTACCGTATCGTGCTCGGCGCCGTCATCCTCTTTGGCGTGCTGACCATGGGCTGGGCCTGAGCAAACCGACTTTTAGCGTGCTGCGAAGCTTAAAAGATGGCGCTGCTCTCCAGGGCAGCGCCTTTTTCGTTGCGGAGCTACTATCCGAAGACGAGACCGCCATCGACGATCAGGTTCTGCCCTGTAACGGCCCGTGCCCAGGGGCTTGCGAAGAAAAGAACCGCGTCGGCAGCTTCTTCCGGGGTGGTGACACGGCGCAGCGGCGTATTCGCGGCAATGATGTCGAAAACGGCTTCCGGCGTTGCGCTGCTGGCATCCGTCGTGCGCAGAAGGCCGCCGGAGACCATGTTGACGGTGATCCCCAACGGGCCTAGTTCGGCGGCAGCCGTGCGGGTCAGCGACAGCAATGCCGCCTTGGCGGCGGTATAATCATGATAGGGCACCACAGGGTTCTGGAAAAGGTTGGTGCCGATCGTCACGAGCCGTCCAAAGCCTGCCTGCGCCATCGCCGGACGCGCCGCCTGTATCAGGTTCAAGGCGCCTTGCAACGCGGTTTCCAGCTGCTTGGCCATCTCGGCCCAGCTCAAGGCATCCAGCTTCGAACGCGCGTCACCGTTGAAGCTGAAATCGGCCAGCGCGTTGTGGACGATGGTCGTCGGCGCTCCGAAATGCTCAGTCACCTCGGAGACAAGCCGCTTTGTGTCTTCGAGGTCGCGAATATCGGCTTGAAAGGCCTTCGCATGATCGCCGAGCTCTTCTGCGAGCGCCTCTGCCCTGTCGCGGCTAGCGCGATAGTTGACCGCCACTTTCGCACCCTCCCGGGCGAAGGCTGTCGCTATGGCAGCGCCGAGACCGCGTCCGGCACCCGAAACGATGACAATCTGGTCTTTGAGTAACAGGCTCATTTCTCTACTCCTCGTTTAGTCGCCCAGAGCGCATGGAAATGCTGCACTGGTCCATGGCCGCTCCCGACGGAGAGTTCACCTGCAGCAGCAACCGCGGCGGCGAGATAGGCTTTGCTGGCGGCAATGGCTTCGGCAAGCGACAGGCCCTTGGCGATCTCGGCCGCGATGGCGCTGGAGAGCGTGCAGCCCGTTCCATGCGTATTCTTGGTCGGCAGCCGCTCGGCTTCGAACCAGGTCACATGGTCGCCGCTTGCGAGCACATCCGGGCTTTCATCCCCTTCGAGATGGCCACCCTTGACGAGGACAGCCGAAGGCCCGAGCGCTGCCAGCGCAAGCGCCTGACGCGCCATGTCTTCGCGGCTTTTCGCCTCTGCGTCATGCAACAGCGCAGCCGCCTCGGGCAGATTCGGTGTAATGACGGTCGCAAGCGGCAGCAGCCGCGTGGTCAGCACGTCAACGGCATCGGCAGCCAGCAGGGTGGCGCCGCCCTTGGCGATCATGACCGGATCGAGGACGACGGGCACATCGCGATGTCGCGCCAGAATGTCTGCGACGGCATTGGCAATGGCGGCATTGGCGATCATGCCGATCTTGACGGCATCCACACGAACGTCGGCAAAGATCGCATTGATCTGATCTGCCACGAAATGTGGAGGCACAGGATGGACGCCGGAGACGCCTCGCGTGTTTTGCGCGGTCAAGGCGGTCAGCGCTGCCATTCCATAGACACCGCGGGCGGAGAAAGCCTTCAGGTCGGCCTGGATGCCAGCGCCGCCGGAGGGGTCGGAGCCAGCGATGGACAAGACGTTGCGGATCATTGGCGAGCCTCCTTGATGGCTTTCGCGATGACGGTTGTCGCGGCTTGCGGGTCCGGTTGGCCGCATATGGCCGAGACGACCGCGAGACCATCGGCTCCGGCCGAATAAACGCTTGCGGCATGCTCTGCCTTGAGGCCGCCGATCGCGACTGATGGAACCGGGCAAAGCCTGACGATGCGGGCAAGCCCGTCGAAGCCGATCGGTTGCTTGTGGTCGGGCTTGGTCGGCGTGGCAAAGACCGGGCCGATCCCGGCATAGTCGACGATGCCGGCATCTATCGAGGAGGCGAGGGCTTGCGTTTCCACGGAGAGGCCGAGGATCATGTCCGGCCCGATCATGCGGCGCGCCTCGGCAGCATTCATATCCTCCTGACCGATATGGAGGCCATCGGCGCCGATGGCGATGGCAGCCTCGACATTGTCGTTGACGATCAGCCGGACATTCGTTCCGTGCAGGATCCGCTTGAGGGTGCGGCCTGTCTCGATCATGGCGGCGGTCAGTGCATGCTTGTTGCGCAGCTGTACGATGGTTGCGCCGCCGGCAACGGCTGCGCGGGTGGTTTCAATCATACCGAGATCGGCACACAGCACGGGATCGAGGACGAGATAGAGCGAGAGATCGAAGTCCTTCATGCTGCCGATATCCTTGTGTCGCGATCCACCGCTTCCGGGGTAAGGCCGGCGAGGGCATCGAGGAAGCGCCAGGAGAAGGAGCCGGGGCCATCTGCAGTCGCCCCCGCCCGTTCGCCCGCGAGGGCGAAGACGGCAAGCGCTGCTATGGTCGCATCGAACGGAGCGTCCGGAGTTGCCGCCGCAAACGCACCGACGAGGCAGGTAAGAGAGCAGCCGAGTGCTGTTACCCGCGGCATGAGCGGCGAGCCGCCGACGATGCGCTTTGCCTTCTGTCCATCGGTCACGAAATCCGTAACGCCGGTGACAGCAACCACGCAGCCATGCTTTTCGGCCAATTGCCGGGCGGAATCTTCCGCTTGTTCGACCGCGTCTCTGCTATCGACGCCCTGGCCGCGGCTCGTGCCACCGGCAAGCGCGATGATCTCGGATGCGTTGCCGCGAATGATTGTCGGCTTCAGCTCCAGCAAGCGCGCGATGGCATCGCGACGAAACGCAGTTGCATAATGGGCGACTGGATCGAGGACCCAGGGCTTGCCCGCCTCGTTTGCCGACTGCGCGGCCTTCAGCATGCCCGCAAGCCAGCCGGACGAGAGCGTGCCGATATTGATCGTCAGCGCGCCGGAGATAGCGGCAAACTCGCCGGCTTCCTCTTCGGCATGCACCATTGCCGGCGATGCCCCGGCGGCAAGCATCACATTGGCCGCGATATTCATGGCGACGAAATTGGTGATGCATTGCACCAGCGGAGGATTGGCCCGCATGGTGTAAAGCAGATTGCCTGCAGTTGTTTGGTCTTGCATGTCGCCCCTTTCGGGCGGGCGAGACGCGTAGGGACGACGTGCTGGTGCTTTACGAGGTCCCGAGCGACTCCCTCCGCCAGCATGATCTGGTTCAGGTTCGAAGGGTGCTTCTCAGCCCGCCGGATGGCGGACGCCCCTGTCTCTCATCTCTCTTCTTTTCGCAGACAAAGGCGGCGCTGTCACCAGCAAATCATAAAAGCCATGCTGACGATTGGGGTCGCCTGCTTTTTCGGCGACCTATGCAATAAGCGCATGGGTGGGGTGATTCCTTAGCTCTGCAAAAAGCTGTGGGCTTCGACTATATATTTCTCATCGAAGCGACGGGAGCGCCAAGCACGGCCGCTCAGCTTCGAAAGCCCAAGGAAAGGGGATCATCATGAACGTAGCACGCTCTTTCAATAACTGGCGCAAGTATCGTCAGACGGTCGCCGAACTGGGCCGTATGTCCACGCGCGAACTGCATGATCTGGGTATCGATCGCGGCGAAATCCGCAATGTTGCCCGCGCAGCGATCGCTCGCTAACGGCCGCACCGGCTCCTTATAAAGCTGCATTATGCCAGCGCCTGTTCCCCCGAGCAGGCGCTTTTGCTTTATAGGCGTTGTCGTTCATTATTGCCGCGCCTGCTGAAGATTGCGTCAATTTAGCTCTCTGCTTTTCGCATGACGCATAACTGCCTTGCAAAGAAATGCCTATGAACTGAGCAAAAGACTGGTATCTTCCTGCTCATCGAAGCGATGCATCTCCTCCCGCATCCCTTCGTTTGGCAGACGTCCTTATCCTCCTCCCAGGGACGGCTGCAGGAACAGCGGAATTCCTCCTCCCATCCGCTGTTCGGTTCTTGTAAAAAGCCTGCCGCACCTCCTCCCGCGGCAGGCTTTTTCGTTTCATCAAACCTTCAAGCGATTGCGAATGGCCTGGATCGGTGTAGCGACCGTAGTCCAGCGTAAGCTTGCACGCGTGCAAAACGGCGCCGGCGCATTAAAGAGTGCGCAATCTCCTCTCGCAAAAATGAACTGCGGCCACTATGTGCGACCTATGTAGCGCGCTACATCGAAGATTGCCCCCAACTTGATTCCCGAAAAAGGAGGATGCCCATGACCGGTTCTGCCGAATACACGCCGCCGAAAATCTGGACCTGGAACAAGGCCAATGGCGGTCAGTTCGCCAATATCAACCGTCCGATTGCCGGGCCGACCCACGACAAGGAATTGCCCGTCGGCCGCCATCCCCTCCAGCTCTATTCGCTTGGAACGCCGAATGGCGTGAAGGTTACGATCATGCTCGAAGAGCTGCTGGCGCTTGGCCACAGCGGCGCGGAATATGACGCCTGGCTGATCAAGATCGGCGAGGGCGATCAGTTCGGCAGCGGTTTCGTCGACGTCAATCCGAATTCGAAGATCCCGGCTTTGCTCGACCGCAGCGGCCCGAAGCCGGTTCGCGTTTTCGAATCGGCCTCGATTTTGATGTATCTCGCCGAAAAGTTCGGCGCCTTCCTGCCGACCGAGCAGCCGGCTCGTGCCGAATGCATCTCCTGGCTGTTCTGGCAGATGGGCAGCGCGCCCTATCTCGGCGGCGGTTTCGGTCATTTCTACGCCTATGCGCCGACGAAGATCGAATATGCGATCGACCGTTTTGCCATGGAGGTGAAGCGTCAGCTCGATGTTCTCGACCGCCGTTTGGCTGAAAGCGAATATATCGCCGGCAGCGACTACACGATCGCTGATATCGCCATCTGGCCGTGGTATGGCGGTTTGGCCAAGGGCTGGCAGTATGGTGCGGCCGAGTTCTTGCAGGTGCAGGATTACAAGAACGTTCAGCGCTGGGCCGAGCAGGTCTATTCGCGTCCTGCCGTCAAGCGCGGGCGCATGGTCAACCGCATGTCGGGCGATCCATCCGAGCAGCTGCGTGAGCGCCACGATGCCAGCGACTTCGAGACGAAGACGCAGGATAAGCTGGAAGCCGCCGGCTGATCCGACATTCCTTTTTGCAGAAATGAGCTCGCGGCCCCTCGGCTCGCGAGCTTTTTATTGTGTTTGCCACCGGGCGTTGCCGGTCTCGGCAAGTCAGCCTCGCTCCACCTTGCAAAGCGTAATGTTCGGCTGCCGAGGGTCCCCGCTCGGCATAGAACGCGGCGCGATCCTGCGAAGCGTCTCGACTTTGGCGAAAGAGGAATGCTTCTCCATGCAGCAAATTGCTGACGACCGTACCCTGGATGAAAACGTGAGCGCGGGTGCGTCGTCGCAGCAGCGAGGCGAGGCGAGGGATGCGCTCCTGAAACACCTGGTGTCGGGCGGCGATGAACGGCTGGATTGCGATCCGGTCAGCGGGCTCAACATGTATGGCTATGGCCCCGCGCCCCGGCCCGAAGATCTCGCTTTCGGCTCGTCAACGGCATCCACCATCTCCGCCGCCGCTTTTGCCGCGGTCGAATCCTATTACGCGGATCTGATGAGGGCGATGGAAGCAGGCTCGGCTATGGCTGTCTACGATCGCGAGATCGGGTGCGTGCGTGATGATCTGCTGCGCTTGCTTGGCCTGAGTCAATCGTCGCAGCCGCGGATCGATGCGATCCTGGCCACATCAGGCACGGACATCCATCTGTTTTCGGCCGCGCTGTTGGCGGGCGAGGATGAACGCGTGCTGATGACCATCACACTGATGGGGAACGAGACGGGCAGCGGCGTCATGACGGCGTCGTCGGGGCGGCATTTTATGAGCCGCGTCAGCAGCGAGCGAACCGTCGTCAAGGGTGAGGAATTGCGGGCGGGCGACGCTACGCGCAACGCCACCATTGCTGTGCGCAACAAGGATGGCTCCCTTCGCACCGACAGCGAGGTGGAAGAGGAGCTGCGCGGCCTCATCGAGCTTGCGCGCGCAGCCGGCCTCAGATGCCTGCTCGTGGTAACGGATGTCTCGAAGACCAGCCTGCTGGCGCCGAGCCTTGAGACCGTTCTGGGTCTGAAGGAGCGCTTCGGTACGGTGCTGGATATCATGATCGATGCCTGCCAGTTTCGCCTGTCGGCGGCAACGATCCGCGCCTATCTCGCGCATGGTTTCATGGTCGCGCTCACGGGTTCGAAATTCCTTGCCGGGCCGATTTTCAGCGGTGCGCTTCTGTGCCCGCCGCAAATGTCGGAACGCTTCAAGTCGCGTATGCTGCCCGCCGCTCTGGCGGATTACTGCGGGAAGGCGGAGTGGCCCGAAGGTTGGGCTGCTCGCGACCTTTTGCCGGAGCGTGCCAATCTCGGCCTGCTGCTGCGCTGGAAAGCCGCGCTGTTCGAGCTCGAACGCCTCGTCGGCATAGCTGAAGATCGTGTGATCGCGGTCTTGTCCACTTTTGCCGAGGCAGTCTCTGATCGTCTTGCGAACGATCCGGCTTTTGAGCCTTTGCAGAGCCGGCCATTGGACAGGCGTGAGCTGTGGGGCGCATCATCGGCTCTTCGCTGGGATGAGATTCCCTCCATCTTTTCGTTCTACCTGCGCAATTGCACGGATGGCGCGATGCTGACGGCGACCGAAATGGCTACCGTTTACAAGGATTTGGCTGTCGAGGGGAATGGAGTTGCGTCGGTGCGTCTCGGGCAGCCCGTTCGCTGCGCCGATTTTGGCGATGTACCGGCAAGTGCCCTTAGAATTTGCTTGAGCGTGCCGCTGGTCGTGGCTGCTTCCAAGAGCGATGAAGCGCTTGCCGCGGTGATCGCGCAAGCGATGCTGGTTCTGGATCGCACCGCCGAGGCCGCGGCCCGACTAAGCGACGGTTCCAATACCAAGGAGATGCGCCGCAGCGCCTGAGATGCGTCGCGCAAACCCGCTTCAGCTGGCATGCTCCGCTTATCGGTAGCGGATCATGAACCTCGGCGCTCGTCCCCGTCAAAGCCAGCGAAATCGCCTCTGACGATGCCGTGCCGCTGGAGCTTGTCATAGAAGGTCTTCCTGGGAATGCCGAGCGCTTCGATGGTACGGCGCACGTCGCCATTGTTCTGCGACAGGGTTTCGCGGATGAGTTCGGCTTCGTAACGCTCTACTCGAACCGGCAGCGGCAAGCCTTCGTCGGCCGTCGGCGCTTCGTCGGATTTTGCCGTTGTTGCCGATTCGAGACCGAGAACGAAACGCTCTGCAAAATGCGAGAGTTCGCGAACGTTGCCCGGCCAATCGTGCTGCTGCAGATGGCGGCGCACCGTTGTGGATATGGCTGGCACCTCGCGCTTGAAGCGGTCGGCGGCGCGATCGGCGAAATGGCCGAAGAGCAGGGGGATGTCATCGCGCCGCTCACGCAATGGCGGAATGGAAAGTGTGACGACGTTGAGGCGATAATAGAGATCCTCGCGAAAATCGCCGCGTTGGCGGGGGTCGGCGAGGTCGACCTTCGCGGCTGCGACGACACGAAGATCGACGGGGCGGACTTCATTGGTGCCGAGCGGCGTCACCTCGCGCATCTCAAGCACGCGCAGCATCTGCACCTGGATCGCCGGCGGCATGCTTTCGATCTCGTCGAGAAACAGGGTGCCGGAGCTTGAATGCTCGATGCGCCCAACACGCTTCTTCTGCGCGCCGGTAAAAGCGCCCGGCTCATGGCCGAAAAGCTCGCTTTCGATCACGGTTTCCGGCAGAGCGCCGCAGTTCAGCGCGACGAAATTACCCTTCGCGCGCCGGCTCCAGCGATGTAGCAGGCTCGCCACCACTTCCTTGCCGCTGCCGGTCTCACCCGTGACAAGCACATCGACATCCGTATCGGCGATCTGCCGCAACGTATGGCGCAGCCGCTCGATCGCAGGGGTCTGTCCAATCAGCGGCAGATCGCCCTGCGCCTGCTCTGCCGCCAGCCGCAACGCCCGATTTTCCAGGATGAGTCGTCGTTTCTCAGCCGCGCGCCGCACGCTTTGCACCAGCCGGTCCGTGGCGAAGGGCTTCGCGATGAAATCATAGGCGCCATCCTGGATCGCCTGCACCGCCATCGGAATATCGCCATGACCCGTCATGAGAATGACCGGCAGATCTGCGTCGAGCGTCTTGATGCGGGTAAAGAGCTGCTGTCCATCCATCTGCGGCATGCGGATATCGGAGACGACCACACCGGCAAAATCGGCGTTGAGAATAAGAAGCGCTTCGCTTGCGGCAGAGAAAGCGGATACGGCAAAGCCAGCCAATTCCAGCGTCTGTTTCGTTGCCCTCAACAGATCCTTGTCGTCGTCGATGAGGAAAACGGGGGAACTCTCACTCATGGTGTGGCCTTGCGCAAATGGACGGTGAAGCGTGTGCCGCTGTCGTTGCTCTCGACATCGATCCGGCCGCCATAGTCGACGACGATATCCTTTGAAATGACGAGACCAAGACCGAGGCCTTTTTCCTTGGACGTATTGAAGGGTGTAAACAGCGAGTCGAGGATCGCCGCGGGAATGCCAGGCCCGTTATCCGAAACCACGATCTCGACTTCGTCCGAAGTTTCATGCACCGACACCTCCACCTTGGGCTGATGGCGGCCTTCCAGGGCCTCCAGAGCATTCTGAAAGAGGTTGATCAGCACCTGTTCCAGCCGGATGCGTGTGCCGACAACACCGAGCCCCGTTGGCGGCAACTCGATCTTGAGCGCATCCAGGCGGCCGGCAAAGCGGCTCCTCAGCAGAACGACGGCTCCTTCGATCACGCTCCTGAGGTCGACGAGCTCCGGTGCGGTCCTTCCCTTGCGGGCGAAGGCCTTCAGTTCTTCGGTGATCGTGCCGATACGCTCCGTCAGCGCCGCGATTGCGGACAGGTTTTCCTTCACCGCCTCCGTCTGATGCCTGTCGAGAAAAACATGCGCATTCTCCGCATAGGCACGGATCGTCGCGACAGGCTGATTGATCTCATGGGCGACGCCGGCGGCGACCTGGCCGAGAATGGCAAGGCGATTGGCCTGTACGAGATCCTGCTGCACACCTTGAAGTTTGGCCTCCGTCGCACGGTGGTCGGCAATTTCCGCCTCCAGCCGGTCGCGGGCCTGGCTGAGATCCTCCGTGCGCTCAAGAACCCGGCGTTCCAGCTCCTCACGCGCGATCCTGCTGACGGCGATCTGCATGGCGGAGACATCGCGGCGACGCAGCAGGAAAGCGGCGAAGGCGAGGATCGGCAGAAGGACGGTCAAAGTAAGGAAGCGCGTCTCGCGCACGGAGGAGGCGATCGCCTGATCGGTCGGGATCAGATAGCCGAGCTGCCAGGGCGTCGATGGAACCGCGACCGTCAGCCGCAAATATTCCGCAGCGCTGCTTCCAGGCAGAATCGCACGCACGATGGTTGCATCCGGGCCGACCTTTTCGGGATGGCTGACCGGAAGGGGCGAAAGCGGTGCCGCGCCGAACTGCAGGCTTTTCCGAATGGCGTCGGCTTCCTCGCGCGCAAGGGGAGTGGTTGTCATGAAGCGCCATGAGGGCAGGCTGGTGATGAGCACGACACCGCGTTCGTCGGTCACGTAAGCAGGGCGGCCGGTCTCGTTCCAGTCGGCCTCCAGCTGATCGAACTCCATCTTCACAACGACCACACCAAGAGCGGAGCCGACATCGCCGACACGGCGGGAAATATAGAGGCCGGGACGATTGCTGACCGTGCCGAGCGCATAATGCTCGGCGGTTCCCGTTTCCATGGCTTTGCGGAAATAATCGCGGAAGGAATAGTCGTTGCCGACGAAACTCAAGGGCTCGCGCCAGTTGCTGGATGCCATGGCAACGCCGTCTTTGCCGGTGACGTAAAGGACGGATGCGCTGGTGCCGGAGACGAGACTTTCGAGCTTGCGATCCAGGGCGACGACATCGTCGATGTGCTTGTCGGCGAGCGCATCTCGCACCTGTTGATCGTCGGCCAGCAGTAGCGGCAAGGCGCGAGGACGTTCGAGAACCGCCCGCAGAAGTGCGACCTTGAGATTTGCATCCGTGTGCCCCTGTCTCTGGAGCATTTCTATTGCCGAGAGGCGGCCGAAGAAGTTCGCGCCGTAAAGGCCGGCCGCAATGACGGCCGCACTTAGAAACGCGAAAACGAACCAGACCCGGCGGGAGCGCCGACCCAGTTGCTCGGGCGTTGGAAATCGTTCGTTGGCCGGGCGCTGCAGCATTGCCGTATTGTGCATGATTTCGCGCGCACCGCAATTCGATCTGTGCGGATAGTCGCACAGATCGATAATCGTCGATCAGCGACGGAAATTAAAAGCCAACAAAAGCAATGTGTTAAAATAAAGGCACTCATCTGGCACGGTCATTGCAAAGAATGGCGGAACAGTCGGAGGCTGTTGAATTCTAGTCGTCGCCCGGAGGGCCGAGAGATCGGTTGGGCTTAACGGAGGACATCATGATTGCTCCCATCGCCGCCGCGGAAACGCGCGCCAAAGTTCCCTTCTACCGGCACCTCTACGTGCAGGTTCTGACCGCCATCGCCGCCGGCATCCTGCTTGGTCATTACTATCCGCAGCTCGGCACATCGTTGCAGCCGCTCGGCGATGCCTTCATCAAGCTGGTGCGTATGGTCATCGCGCCGGTCATCTTCCTGACGGTTGCGACCGGCATCGCCGGCATGTCGGACTTGAAGAAGTTCGGCCGCGTCGTAGGCAAGGCGTTCATCTACTTTCTGACCTTCTCAACCTTGGCGCTGATCGTCGGCCTCATCGTTGCCAACGTCGTGCAGCCGGGCGCCGGCATGCATATCAATCCGGCGACGCTGGATACCAAGGCAGTCACCAATTATGCGGCTCAGGCGCATGATGCCTCCGTCATCGGCTTCCTGATGAACATCATCCCGGATACGATCGTCGGCGCCTTCGCCAAGGGCGATATTCTCCAGGTGCTGTTCTTCTCGGTGGTCTTCGGCATAGCGCTTGGCGCTGCCGGCGAACGCGGCCGCCCAGTGACGGATTTCCTACAGGCATTGACCACGCCGATCTTCCGCATGGTTGCCCTGCTGATGAAGTTCGCTCCCATCGGTGCCTTCGGCGCCATGGCCTTCACCATCGGTAAGTATGGTATCGGCACGATCGCCAACTTGGCATTCCTGATCGGCACTTTCTACGCCACATCGCTGTTGTTCGTTCTCGTGGTGCTCGGCGCCGTCGCCCGCTATAACGGCTTCTCGATCCTGGCACTGATCCGCTACATCAAGGAAGAGCTGCTGCTGGTGCTCGGCACCTCGTCTTCGGAAGCCGCACTGCCTGGCCTGATGAACAAGATGGAACGCGCGGGCTGCAAGCGCTCCGTCGTTGGTCTCGTCATCCCGACCGGCTACTCCTTCAACCTTGACGGAACGAACATCTACATGACGCTGGCAGCACTGTTCATCGCGCAGGCTACCGATACGCCGCTTGCGCTTGGTGACCAGATCCTGCTGCTGCTGGTCGCGATGCTGAGCTCCAAGGGTGCCGCCGGCATCACCGGTGCAGGCTTCATCACGCTGGCCGCGACGCTCGCAGTCGTGCCTTCGGTGCCGATCGCCGGCATGGCGCTGATCCTGGGCATCGATCGTTTCATGTCGGAGTGCCGCGCGCTGACCAACTTTGTCGGCAATGCGGTTGCCACGGTCGTCGTCGCCCGCTGGGAAAACGAGCTCGATCAGACCAAGTTTGCCGCCGCCATGGCAGGGCAATTGAGCGAAGAAATCGAGGTGCCTGCCCTGCAGGCCGCCGAGTAAACTTCGCATCATCCTCCCAAGGATGAAACGGCCCCTTTGGGGGCCGTTTTTCGCTTCCGTGCCGTTCGATCACAGTTTCGTGTAGCGCAGACGGGCGGCTGATCCCTCCCGCATCATCAACAGCCGCCTTCATAAAACTGTCACCGCAACGGCTCACAGCATCATACTGACAGTTGTGAATTTCGACGAAACCCAGGCGGACAGGAGGGCAGCGTGTCACAGGCGATTTTTGTGAGCGCAAGCCAGCCGGTATTGAGGGGCATTTGCGTCGATCGGCCATATCGCGAGTAGCGCGTCCATGGCTTCCTCACTCTCAGCTCAGCAAAAAGCCTTGCGGCGGTCGGAGAGCTTTCTCTCCGAACTCGCCTCTCATACGGACGAGTTGCTGCACGGCCGGGTCCATGAGCAATATGCGGCCATCTGCTACAGGAAGGTGCCCGAATGCGACGATGCCGAGATGCTCGTCGTCACAAGTCGGGAAAGCGGCCGATGGGTCGTTCCCAAGGGCTGGCCGATCAAGGGCAAGAAGCCGCATGAGGTTGCCGCCATTGAAGCTTACGAAGAAGCCGGCGTGCGCGGCAAGGTGAAGAAAAAGCCTTTCGGCTATTTTACCTATCTGAAGCAGCTTGCCGACGGCAGCCGCGTTCCCTGCATTGTCGAACTGCATCTGCTGGAGGTCGACCAAACGCTCCAGGACTTTCCGGAGCGAGGCCAACGCCGCGTCGAATGGGTTTCCTTCATCGAGGCAGCCAATCGTGTGCGTGAACCGGAACTCAAGGGGCTCCTGCTTGTGGCCGAGCGGAAGGTGCGCAAGGCAAAAGGCAAGAAGTGATCTTCGTCGTTATAGGGTGGTGTTCGCAGCCGGCTGGCCGATGGCAGTCGTCACAAGACGGCGCGCGGTAGCGTTCATTCCTCTGTAACCGTGACGTGTTGTCGCTATCACAGAATATTAAATCGCGAAATTAGCCGAGAGCCAGGCGATTGGCAGCTATGCGCTTCCGTGCTTGCCCTCGCCGCATTGATGCCTATATTGACGCAGCGTTCGGCCGTGTCTGTTTAGGTCGATATGCCTCATGGCTGCAATAGCTGCCTTCACCCGGCAACGAATTGGCCGGCGGACTTTGGAAGGAGAAATTTCATGTCCATTACTCCGAATAATATCGATAGTTCAAAGGTTTCTACCGTTCCTGATGGTGAGATTGCTGCTGCTGTGCGGCAGGCGCGTGAAGCCATCGGTTATACGATTGACGACCTCTCTGAGACCTGTGGCCTCACCAGTGAGGAAATCACTGAAATCGAGGCTGGTGCCGAGGCCGATCCGGCGAAACTTCGCCGCATTGCCACCGCATTGCAGGTTCCGCCATCGACTTTCTTCATCGTCTGAACAAGCGGCGCACTTCGGTGCGCCCCTTCAATTCTGCACCAGTGGCTCGCATTTCTCATCGGCTTTCCGCGCCGATCATCGCAATCGAAAAGCGTATCATCTCGCTTTCGCAGACACATGTGTCCGTAATTGTGAGTAACGTCTTGTGGCAGGCTTGCAATGGCTTCCGGCACCGAAAGCTGCCGGGAATCGCAATTGCAGGTGGATTGGGCGATCCTTGAAGAAGTCTATGCAACTATAGATGTAGATGCGACGGCTATATCGAAGAGATGCAGCTTCGATCACAGGATCATCCGTTGGCTTTTTAAGCGAAAATTTCCATATTTATACATTGAAAATAAGCCAATATCGGCCTGGTTTTATGAGTATTTGCGCTTTCTGTTGTCGCGATACTGGTCAAATTCGTTTCAAAGTTTTAATCTAAACGGGTCAATTGCGTTTTATTAGTAGTACTTTTGTCGATACTGCATATCGCAGCTATGCAGCGGGACGGGTTTGACGGCGCTTATTGGGACAGGCTGGCATGGGGCGGAATGATAAGAGTTTTGGCACCGATCTCGATAACGGTGCGCAGCTTGTTAATTCGGTCCCTGTTGATGTTTTCACTCCTCAAACGAACGCAGATAGTCGCCTGGCGTTACCACCGGAGCCGCCGCAAGCGGGAGAGGGTGATCTAGACCCGGCGGCAGCCAAAGGGGACAAGCTCGCAGCCCTGGATAAGATTGCCCGGGATATGACCTTGCTGGCTACGCTGGTGACGAGGCGACGGCATGCAAAGTCCGAAAATGTCGCCGATCAAGATCAGACACCGCCATTTGACGCCTCGGACGAGCCTGCAGAGCTGGCATTCGCGCCGCTCGGAATTGCAGCGCAGGATGGCGACGAGGTTCAATCCATCAATTCGATCGCACAGGCCATCGAGTATCTGACGACGAAATGGCCGATACGCTACGGAGATGCGTTTGAAGCGGCGTTGCAGGCCTGCGTCGACGGCGTCAAGGGCAGGGTTTCACCTGAAGAGGTTCGCTCCGTCTTCCTGAAGGCGGCCGGCGCGGTCGGCATGCGTGTAATTCCCTGAGGCGATTAAACCTGTCGGCTTATCCGAACTTGCTGCCGCGCGAGGACGCAGGCGCCTTGGCGCACGCTGCGGGAAAGGCAACTAGACGGTGAGTTGCGCTTGTCGCAAGCGAGGAGGCCCGACCGTTACTTGAAGCAAGGCGATCGAGCCTCCCGACCATCGCAAATTGGCGGTTGCGATAGTTCCAAAGGTGTGGCTTGCCGACGCCACATCGTCCATACGGAAAGCGGCGCGGGCGGTCTGATTGCGCCTGGCGTTGGAAAGCCGATTTCACAGTAAGCCAATGCCTAATGCTGTCAGGCCGCGTGTTTCAGAATGCTCCAGCGGCAACATGATCGCCCTGCCTGTCTTCTGCGTGCTGTTGCCGAGATTGACGACACCAGGTGTATGCAGGCCGTGATCTGTCAGCCTGCTCTTCGTCATATGTTCGTTCATAGGGGGAGGGGTTTGGGCGCAGTTGGGAGGCCTGACGTTCCTTCTAGGGTCCGCCCCGTCAAGCCTCCCAGCGCAGCAGATGAATATCTGCGGTGGCGACAGAAGCTCGCAGAACGGCGTCCTGCCTGTCTATATCGAAAGCGACATATCACACCCGATTGCGTCACGAGGAAGCCGCCGCGGCTGGCGGCCTATGCGAGCGAAGCGAAATTACCGCGCCTCGTTATACATCCTGCGTCCGCGGCGGACGCAAGCCATCCATCTCATTCTAGTTGCAATGTTTCTATCGCCGCGATTCCGGAATTTTCTGGACGTCAAAAGTATAGAATCAATATGCTCTCAATACATATTGCGACAAAACTATACAAATAAAGCTTACATCTTGAAAATATTTATTAGTGACTACGTATTTACAGATATAATCGCGTCTATATTATGGCCTCAACGTGAACTTTCGCAAGTTACATGTTGAATCTCGTGAATTCCTTCGAGGAGAATTTTCGAATGCGCAAGTTTTTGGGGACTACGGTTTTCTTGTTGGCTACGGTTGCGGGAAGTACCGTCTATGCAGCAGATCTCGCGACTTCCACGCCGCCTCAAGCTCCCGTTGAGGCGGCGCCGGTATTTTCGTGGACCGGTTTCTATGTCGGTGTGAATGCCGGCGGCGGTTTCGGTGGTAACGATGATGTCGGGTTCCATTCCTTTGGAAGTTACCTTGGCAGATTTGGCAAGCTCGAAGGGTCCGGTTTCCTCGGAGGCGGCCAGATCGGCTACAACTACCAGTTCGACCCCAACTGGGTAGTCGGCCTCGAAGCGGATTTCCAGGGCGCTGACATTAGCGACTCGTTCAGAAATGGAACGGCAAGCGCGTCTTCCAAGATCGACTGGTACGGCACCGTCCGCCCCCGTATCGGTTATGCCTATGACAACACATTGTTCTACGGTACCGGCGGTCTCGCCTATGGCCACGTCAATTATAAAGGTGCACTCGGTGGCGCTAGCTTCGATGACGACAAGACCAAGGCCGGTTGGACAGTCGGCGCCGGCATCGAGCACGCCTTCACCGACCATGTGACAGCGAAACTCGAATATCAGTATGTCGATTTCGGCAGCAGCAACATGGGCGGGGATGCGCTCAACTCCAAAGCGAGCCTTGATTTCCATGCCGTTCGGGTGGGTCTGAACTATAAGTTCTGACCACAGCTTTGCCTTAAAAGACAACATGTTAATCTGTCGGAGAGGATAATAACATGGCTTTGATTGGCATCAACCTAATCAACAATGGCACTACTACGATTGATAGTAGCAATGCCGGCACTCCCTCGGATAGCATCCAACTCAACCTGGTTGCCAACGGTACGGTGATTGTTGACGGCGTTGATGTCGATATTAGCAGTATCGTCGGCATCGGTGCGGCTTCAAATACAACGATCAAAGCGGTTAGTGGTGCCAATGTGAAGATCAATGCCGGCCTCGCAAATGTCGGGGCCGCTTCGACCTATACTTATGCGATAGGCGCCAATTCGAGTATTACGGCGGATGTGGGCCTGCTTACTGCTGACCTTTTGAACGGAGCTACCGTGGATTTTGCCGGTGCAAACGGTAGTGGGCTGTTCGCCTACCATCCCGGCGGCATCTATTTGAGTCTCCCGGCCCCGCCAAACGTCGTAAACGTTCAATCGGGAGACAGGATCGAGGTAGTAGGCTCGAATGTCGTCTCTCAAGCAGGGAATACCATCACCTTCTTCGGCGGTTTGTTGAACGCGATACCGTTCGGCTCCTATACCATACCCACGGGTGTCACCTACACCTACGATGCCAACGCAGACAGCCTGACTTTTACGAGCTGCTTCCTGCGTGGCACACTCATCCGCACACCCGAGGGAGATACTCCGGTCGAGGATTTACGGGCCGGCGATCTTGTGGTCACTCACAAAGGTGTTGCGGAAATCAAATGGGTCGGACGGCGTCGGATTGATCCTAAGGCGATCGATAGGCCACGCGATACCCTTCCGGTTCGCATACAGGCGGGCGCCCTTGCGGAAAACGTCCCTTCCCGGGATCTTTATGTTTCGCCGGACCGCTGCATGTTTCTGGAGGAATCGTTGATTCCAGCAAAGTTCCTCCTCAACGGTACGACGATCACGCAGGAGACGACTTTGGTGCCGTTCGAGTATTACCATATCGAGCTCGAACAGCATTCGATTATTCTTGCCGAAGGCGCACAGACCGAGACATATCTCGCTCTCGGTGGTCGTATGTCTTTCCTTGAGCCTGGCGTACTGCGGTTTGGTTCCTTTGCAAATACAGCAACGCGCACCTGGAACGACTGGTGCTATCCGCCAGTCTATGCCGGCAGAGTGCTCCAGCAAGCCCGTATCTCTATTGAAAGGCGGGCGGTGGAAATGGGCTATCGCGTCCGCGAGGCTGAAGCATCGTGAAAGAAGAATAACGCGATAAGACGATGCCGTTTCATCCTATTTACTAGATGTGGATCGGGTCAACGGACGAGCTTCGATCGAGAGCTGGCGGTCGGCCTCGAAACACGTGGACTTTTCTCCATCCTGTGTTCCTTCCCATTTAAAGTATCTGCTGGTTGATCAGGGATACCCACTTACCTGTTGTTTTACAAAGGGTTAAGCATTGACCTGACGGTATGACGATACGCGTCGATCTTACGGCCCATAATGCGCTCACGAGGCCTTCGCTGCATAATCGAGCATTGCTGCAGAGCCTGAGTATCTCGCGCTGCGTAGCCGATTTCAATCCGAGCGAAACCGCATCCTCAAACCTCAAAGTCTTGTTGAGAAAAGCTGGCGAACGATCCATCGGCAGCCTTTAGACGACAAACGAGGTATCCAGACTCTCCATCCCCGACGAACGCCGCAACTATCTGACAGCCGCAGACTGTGGTGCGTGTGATTCCGCTTTGAAAAGTCAACTACGCTTCGGAGAAAATCAGAAAATATCTCTGTTAGACTATGATTATAGAGATTTTGTCGCGTTTTATACTGTTGTGACGGGAATGGTGTGGCAGGGGCGGAACTGCCTGGACAAAAGTGCAGATGGTCTTTGCATGCTCTGGAGTTCCTCGCGCTATGGCGTTGGGAAGGAGATGTGCGAAGGGCGAGCCGAAGCTCCATCGTCCTACGCGATGAGGGTCAGCATAGACTAGTTCTGAACTCGTTTACTTTAACGGAGCAAGAAACATGGCGGAAGGCAATTATAGTGCCACCACTGCGAGTGGCGTACAGTATAATCTGACCTACAATCCTGGCGTGCTTGGGGTAGGTGCAAATTACGACCTCACCATCACCAACCCGGACGCTACGACGACAACGGTAACCAATATAGCGCCGGGCAATGTCGCGACGCCGGTTAATGGCACCAGTTCGCTGTCTATCCTCTCGGTCCTTGGGAACACCAACTATGTGGTGGCCCCCGGCGCGACGGCAACCGTCAACATTACCGCTGCGCTTTTAGGCTCGTCCACGGTCTATGTGGGCGGCAACGCTACTATCAATTCGGGTATTAGCGCCCTGAGCAGCATGACCGTCATCGTTGACGGCGGCACCGCCACCGCTGCCGGCGGCTCGGTCCTCGGAGCGCTGAGCGGCTTGAATGTCGATCTCGAGAATGGCGGCACGTTCACCAACGGAACGGCCTTGATAAGCGCGCTGAACGGCACGACCATCAACTTCGGAGCCGGTGGGGGCACCTTCGTCGCGAACGCCGGTGGGGCGGTTCTCGATCTTTCGTCGACGACTATCAATGGCTTCGATGCCGCAACGGACAAGATCGAGTTTCAAGGGCTGGCCGGATCGATCGATCACTACACCATCACTTCGAGCGGCGGCTCCCAGACGATCAGCCTTTTCGACAGCAGCAACAATCCGCTCGGAAATGTCTCCGTTGCCGGCACCAGTTTCACGACCGGCACTTTCATAGCCGGCCAGGCAGGTCCGCTGACAATCACTGCGAATGGCGCAGCGATAGACATTACTCCGGTGGCGACGCCCTGCTTCGTTTCCGGAACGCTTATCCTTACCGCGCGCGGCGAGGTCGCCGTCGAAGATCTGAGGGTTGGCGACCTGGCGATCACGGCGACCGGCGAAGCCCGTCCGATCATTTGGATCGGCAGCAAACGGGTCGAACGACCGGTGCGCAATGAGTGGCCGGTCCGGGTTCGTGCCGGCGCATTCGGCGATAACCTGCCCGCTCGCGATCTGCTGCTATCCGGCGGCCATGCGGTCTGCGTGGACTTGATGGGCGAAGTGTTCGTGCCGGTTGGCGAGCTGGCCAATGGCGCGACGATCGTCCGCGAGGAGTGGCCCGAGGTCACCTATTGGCACGTCGAACTGGAAAGCCATGATGTGCTGATGGCTGAGGGCCTGGGCTGCGAGAGCTACATGGAAGTGGGCAATCGCGCTTTCTTCGGCAGGGCTTATGGCCGCCTTGTCGAGGTCGACGCCGCTCAGCGTGTGGCCGAGAGCTTCACCCGTTATGCCCGCCCCTTCGTCGACCGCGGTGTCCTCGTCGAGGCGATCCGCGAGCGGTTGATCGCGCGGGTCGAGACACTCGGCTGGAGCCGGGCTGCGGATATGGACTTGCATATGCTGGTCGACGGCAAACGTGTGGAGGGGCAGATCGACGGCGACCTCGCCCGGTTCATCTTCCCGGCTTCCGCCAAGACGGCGAGCCTGGTGTCGCGGACCTTCTCTCCCGGCCGCGAGGTTCGTGCGCTCGGCGTGCGGTTTGAGAGCCTGCGCATCTTCGATGGCCTCAAGACCGACCATGACGTTGCCTTGGATGGCCTCGTCGGCCTGCATCCGGAAGAGCTCGCTGCAGGGTGCAACTGGTCCTGGACCAATGGTCACCTCGTGCTGCCGGCCACGCTGTGGGCCGATTGCAAGGGTCACGTGATCCTGCGTCTGGCAGGCTATGCGGAAGCCGGCCAACCTTGGGTGGCGCCGGAAGAAACGGACGTGGCAGGGCTCCGCGCCGCCTGAGGAAGACCCACCTTGCGACGGCCCACCTTTGGACCGCCGACAGAGTGAGGAGCTGTTCAGCAGCCGGGGACGGATGGGATAGACCTATCCGTCTCCGGCTAGAACCGGCGGAGTTGCGAGCGCCGACGAACCATCGCCGAAATCCCCTTAGCCATCGCCATCAACCTGACCCAACAAACCGGGCGAGATTTCATGAACATTTTTCGCAGCAAGGAAGAAATGAGAAACGTCGTCCGTGAGGCCGACGTGGCGCGGGATTCGAGACTGTGGCAGAAAGCGGCCGACTTATATGATGAGCATCTGCGGACCAATCCTGAAGACACAGGGATCTGGGTTCAGGCGGGAAACTGCCTCAAGGAGGCGGGTGACTACCGTGAGGCAGCCAAGCGCTATCAGAGGGCGCTTGAGCTCAGCCCGGATGATTCCGACATTCACCTGCAGCGCGGGCACCTGCTGAAGGTCATGGGTCGCACGGGCGAAGCAATCGAAAGCTATAAGCGATCGGTAGAATGCAACCCCGGCAACCATGACGCCGTCATCGAACTCGTGGCAGCGGGCGCTGCTGGCGATGTCTTTTCCGATTTCAGCGTCGAGAGCGAAAAAGCGGTGAAGACCATCTGGCTCGATGTCACCGACCTCATGGAATATGCTCAGCACAACAAGAGCCTGAGTGGAATTCAACGCGTCGTTGCCAACCTGGTCCTTCATATCGAGTCCGGTATTTTCAAGGACTATCGCGTTATCCCGGTGATCCCGGAGTATGATCGCCATCGGATTCTCGCCGCGAGCCCGGCGGCCCTTGCAACGCTTGTTCGCCAGTTCGATGTTCCGATTGTCGATCGCAGCATGGTCGATAAGGCAATTGCCGCCGTCTTCGACGCGCGCTTCGAAGTTTGGCCCACGCAGGATGATATATTCGTCGTTGCGGGCGCTTTCTGGATCTATCCGCATTACGATGTCATGCGGAAGCTTCGTGAAAAGGGCATGCGCTTCTGCGTATTCATTCACGATCTCATTCAGATCCGGAATCCCGAATATGTCCAGCAGGCTGCCGTCGACAAGTTTCAAAGACAGCTGATCGACGTATTCTCGGTTTGCGATTTCGTTCTGGCGAATTCAGAGTTCGTCGCATCCGAAATCAGGGCCTATTTCAAGGAGCGTCTCAACTTCGAGCTGCCCGTCAAGGCAATTCCGCTCGCAACGGAGCTGCGCAAGACACAGAAGAAGACGAGGATCCTCAATACCAACATCCTAGGTATGGCAGAGGAGGAATATGTCCTCTGTGTAGCAACGATCGAGGTTCGCAAGAACCATATGTACCAGATCCGCATCTGGGAACGGCTGATCCGCGAACTGGGCGACAAGGCACCGAAGCTCGTCTGGGTAGGCAAATGGGGTTGGCAGATCGACGAGCTCCGTCACCATCTGGCCGCCCACGGCTATGTCGGGGACTGGCTCTACATCTTCAACGACATCTCGGACGACGAGCTGGAATATCTATACCGGCATTCTATGTTTACGACCTATACAAGCTTTGCCGAAGGCTTTGGCCTGCCCATCGGCGAGAGCCTGAATTACGGCAAGCCTTGCATCGCCTCCAACGCCACCTCGATGCCAGAGGTTGGGGGACATTTCGTGCGTTACATCAATCCGTACAACGTCGAGGACGGCTACAACCTCTTTAAGCAGGTCATTGTCGATCGCAACGACCTGGCCGACTGGCAGCGCGATATCAAAGAGAATTTCGTGCCAAAGTCGTGGGATTCGTTCTGCTCCGAGCTGTTCTCGACCGCGATCGACATGAGCGTTGGTCTGGGAGACCAGCCTGGGCTTTTGAATTGTCGCCTGCCGCGCAACGCAATCATCGAAGGCGGCGACAAGGCACTGTTGCGCATCGCTGCCGAAGGCCGGCGGATCCTCACGTTCCGCGCAGCGCGGGACTCAGGCTGGTTCGCTATGGAAGACTGGGGCGTTTGGGCAAGCCAACGCCGCTCCCGGCTTATATTCGACAGCGAACTCGCCGAGGGCGAGAGCGTGCGCGTCTATCTTGAGGTGAAATGTCCGCCTCTCAGCGAGAATATCGCCGTTATCGCCGATGCCGGGGGAGAAACGTGCTCTTTTCAACTCGTCGATCGGTCGACCTATATTTCGTTCGGGGGCATCGTCGGTCCGCACGGGAGAGTTACGGTCAATCTGCTGACGCGGGGCAGATTTGGCGATACCGGCGAGCGGTCATGCCATCTCGGTCTCTCAGCCGTTGCGTACTGCGATGGGGCGGACCCACTGGAACGAGTGGGTTTGTTGGAGAAGGTAACGCTCCAATCGCAGCTAAGCCGAAGCTGAGCGACGCTGTCCCGTTAGGCGGCGTGGTCCGCCTCCAAATGTAATTTTCATCATCTCGATTCCCGAGATCAGTGCTGTGAGTGGAGGGTTGTTTATGGATGGAAGTTTAGAAACGATATGTCAGTTCCTGTATGGGAACGATATTCCTTCATCTCATAAAGATCACGTTAGCAGACACGGCATTTCGGATGGAGAATTATCTTATTCAAAAATTCGCTCTGTTATAGGTGTTTTTGATCGTCAGAGCTTAAACACACCTATCATTGTCAGATTTGGACCAGAGGATATTTTCTACGCTGATCTCGGATCGTTCAGCTTGGCGGTAGATAATGCGGATAGGGCCGTCGGTCTTTCGATATTGCATTCCGGCATATATGAGCCTCATGTCACTGCCTTTTGTAAATCGACAATCACAGAAGGAATGCACGTCGTCGATATAGGCGCAAACATCGGGTATTTCACGATGTTGTCCTCAACGCTCGTTGGACCATCGGGTACCGTAACAGCAATAGAGCCGAATTCCGAAAATAGTCGCTTGATACTGCTGAGCATCGAGCGAAATGGAATTGACAATGTAAAGCTTCTGCCTGTCGCACTATCCAGTGCCGAAGGAGCTGCCTATTTCTCTACGCATGTGGGTTCTAATGGCGGCTTGCTGCCGGAAACCTCGGCTGTTTTAAGCAGTCCTTATTGTACGGTGGTGCCGGTCTTTCGTCTGGATCAGCTTGTCCAAAAGCGCATCGATTTCATTAAGGTGGATGTAGAGGGCGCAGAGTCCAAGGTCTTTGACGGCGCTTGGCCTCTTATAGAGCGCGATCGGCCCATCATATCGACGGAGTTCTCGCCGGAGATGCTTCAGCGCATATCTGGAGTGGACCCACTGAGCTATTTGAAGAGGTTTGTCGATATTGGTTATCACATTGGTCTTCTTGATCGAGCGGACCCGACGGGCGCACCGAAGGACATAGGAGACGCTGGCCTATTTTTACAGAACTATGGAGCGAATACTCGCCTTGAAGATCTGGCGCTGATCCCCCGTGAGCGGCTTTCAAACTGAAATATAACTATTGAGAATTTCCTTCGTTGGGAGTTCTGGCGTGCCTTTGACAAGTGGCAAGAGATGAGGCGAAGCGGCGTGGTCTCCATAAGTCGGTGAGGACTGTAAAAATGCCAATTTCTAAGGACGACGTGAGCTACGGCTATCGCTATCTCTTGGGCAGGTTGCCAGAAAACGACGATGTTATAGAAATTTATCGCCAGGCATTCGAAGACGTTGAATTATTCCGCCAGCATCTGATGGAATCCCCCGAGTATAAATTAAAGAATCCGGTGGCGGTCACTAAATCTTTTCTGGCCCATACTCCGCCCTCCGATATTGAAACCATCATGGACCATCCCACCCTTAAACAGGTGGTATCCAAGACGGCGTCCTATTGGTCAGAAGTTGGTGCTCAGGCACCACATTGGTCTGTGTTATCTTTGGATAAATATGCGCCGGATCAACTGGAACAAAATCTGGCTGAATTTTATGAAAGCGGTGTCGGAGATTTGTACCTGGTTCGCGACCTTCTCCGTAGAATGAACCGATCGCCAAATGACTTCAAAACTATCCTTGAATTTGGCTGTGGTGTCGGGCGTGCGACGGCTGCGCTGGCTACAGCCTTCAAGCATGTTATCGCGCTGGACATCTCAGCCCCTCATATTGAATTGGCGAAAGAGCATGTTGCATCTTCGGGCGCTAATAATGTCGAGTTTATCCAAGTCACGTCTGAGAACGTCATGCCAGGGCGCGGCTTCGATCTTTGGTATTCCAGGCTGGTGCTGCAACATAATCCGCCGCCGGTTACACTGTCTGTCCTAGAGAAGGCGTTTTCCGGATTGCCGCCTCACGGAGTCGCGATCGTACACGTTAGGACACATGAAGATGGCTACAGATTCAAAGTAGCAGACTATCTCAAGGGTGGTTCCAAACTCGATATGGAGATGCACTCTACGCCGCAAAATTCCATCTTGGAGCTGGCCGATAGAACTGGCTGCCGGTTAGTTGAGTTGCATGAAGAGCCTGGCCATATCGACAATGTTACTAGCATCTTTGTTTTCGTGAAGAAGTGATTTCTGCAGTTAGAGCGTACGCGCATGCCGAGGGCCGCCGTCAGAAGTGTGCGGCAAAGAAGCTGACTGCGGGTATGGAAATCTATACGCAATTCCGGACGGAAAACCGCCATACATTTTCCTGGAATTGCTGTAAGACCTGGATCAGAAGAACGCCTGATTGCGCCATACCTGGTCACCATCCGCAACAAGCATCGGATCTCCGTGCGGATCATCCCTCGTCTTTGCGGCAACGATGCCTTCGCAAACCCAGCCATGCTTGGGAAACAAGCTGATGAGGCGCCGGTCCAAGTCTACCGAATGCGTGCCGATGAATACGCGCTTCACCTGCTTCGTCACCACATCGATATGGTGTTCAAAGAGGTCGCCTTCGGCACCTTGAATATCGCAATGGATGAGATCAATGGTCCCTTTGCCGTCTAGGACCGTTGCTAGACTATAACATGTGACCTCTTCAATTTCTGCGATAAGGCCACTATGATGCCTCAGGAATGTCCCGAACGCATCCCCATCATTGCCCTCGCCAGAAAAAGCGGCGGCGGCGCCATAGACATGCCCGGCATGTACCGCCCGAGGGAACCTGGCTATTCCGTCCTCAACACCGATGACCCCATGAATAACGTCGGCATCGCTATCCGGGATGGAGTTTTCACGAAAAGAATGGTGAATGTAATCGATATGACCGCGATCCCCTTCGATCGGGGTCACGTGAGCGCTTAAACCTTTCTGCTTGGCGGCCGTATAGCCGATCGCCGACCAGGGTGCCCATCCGGCGCCGAGCTCAATCATGCTGAATCGCTCCCGAGCGTCGAGAACCGAACGCAATACCGCGATCCATTCCAAGGCGGCCCCGTGAAAATTACCGGGAAACGGAAATGACTCGACCAGTCCCGAATGGCTTGCAAGCCCGACATGGTTCACGTTGGAAACGCAACCGAGGAAGTTGGTCACGAAGCCCGCCCGTCCCGGCCCCTCATATTTTCTGAATTGCCGAAATACATCCATCGCCTCTCTTCTGGAGGAGCCATATGTGTGAATGTATCCATGTATGGTCTTGAATTCGTCAGAAGCGCTGATTTGCCGTATAAGATCTTCATATGAAATTGAGTTCTTCTCCAGCAAATCGAGATAAGAACTCATGCCGTTCTTGTCGGGATCTCTTCCTAGAAGGCCTTTATATGCTGCGATGATGACGTCCTTTGCATTGCTTGTTTTCGATTGCTCTTCGATCACAATGCACTCCATTTCCGTTTTTATCTGATGGTGAACTTGAATAAACGCCTGGATTGCAACCATCGATGCCGCTGTTCACATCAATATGATGCAATGTCGCCTCTGGATTTGATCCATATTCCGTTGGCCGGGTAAGCTCAGCGCCGATTTTTCCGCAAATTACTCGGGAAATATTGGCAATAAAAAGCAATATTTTCAACTGAAAAATCAGCGTTTTGTCCTTCAATGACTGAAATATGTCTATAATAACATTTAACTGTAAGTATTGTCGCATTTTATACTATGGAGACGCAATCGGTATGGCGACAAAGAAATTGCCTGTTGGTTGTACAGGGTCTGTGGCATGCCGATAGCGTTGAAAATCTGAACGCTTAGGGTCGAACATGGCTGTAAGGTCAGCCGCTTTCATGATCTCTGATGGCGGTGACCATGAGCCAGCCCAGCAGATAGCAAAGGCTCAAGGACAGGAAAACGACTGTAATGTTCTTGAGCGCATAAGGCATCGCTGCCTCGTCGGGCATCTGCGGTGGAACGACGACCTCAAGATAGAGCTGTTGGCGGCGGGCATCGGCTCGGGCCGCTTCGAGCGAATCGAGGGCGGCAACGAGCGCCTTGTTGGAAAACTCCCGCATCAGGACGAGACTTTCATAGTCCGCAATCCTCGGCGCGACGGAATTGTCGGATCCGACCATTTTTGCTCGCTCGTTCTCGATCTGCTGCTCCAGTGCAGCGATCTGGCTCGTCAGAAACGGGATGGAACTGCTGTCCGGCGCAGTCTTGCGCGTTTCTGCAAGCCGCGCCCGCGTGTTGGCGAGGGAGGCGGTAAGATTGCTGATGAGATCGATCATCGACATGGAGCTGGCATTCGGATCGATCATCAGCTCCTTGTTTCTGAAGTTTGTTATGTTTCTCTGCGCGTCGATGACCCGCTGCTGCGCCTGCTGTACCTCGCCATCGGCAAAGCGAACCGCATCGCCACGGGCGCGATTGTTAAGTCGGTCGAGAAGATCGCCGCCAAGTGCCAGCAATGAGGTGTTCAAGTCCGCGGCATCCTGTGCGTGAAATGCTGTCGTCCGCAGAAGGGTGATGCCTGTGGTGTCGTTGTGAATAACCGATACTCGGTCCGAATAATAATTATAGAGCTGTTCGTCGCTGTTGTTTTCCCAGAAGCGGGGAAAGCGCGTCAGCCAGTCCGCCTGCGGACTGCCGAAAATAGCACGTACGGGAAGCCGTTCGGCAAGTTCCTTCAGCGCCTGGCGGGAGCGGATATATTCCTGCACGGAAAAAGTATCGTCCTGCGAGCGCGTTATCCCGCTGTTCTGCAGCAGAGAGCCGAAGACGTTGGAGGATGGCGGCGCGGCCATGCGGACGACGAAAGAGGATTCGGACACATAGATTGGAGCGGCGATGAATGCGTAATAGGCGCTGACTGCCAAGGTTGGGGCAATAACCGCTAGCAGATAAACGCTTAGACGGCCGTAACGCTTGCGACGCTTTCGGGCCTTTGCAGGTCCGGCAATCGAAGTTGCAATCATGTGGCGGAAAGGCTGCCGGCGCTGATCTGCATCGACTTTCTTGTTTTGGGTCTCGGGGTTAATCAGAGCCATGGCTATGCCCTTTCTGGTGATCGTCTGTCGTTGCAGATCTGCGAGCGGACGTCACGGACGCTAATTGTCCAAGCCCGGCGCAATGAAGATTGAGCGGTTGCCCTTCGCCGGTATCGTTGACCGACCGTCTGATGGAGATGGGATAGCGGCCAGGAGGGCTTCGGGTGCATCAGGTATCGGCAAACGCGCGCGGGGGTTCGCAGTTCATTACCGGATTGAAGATTCAGGGGCGCGTCCTTGGTGCGCTGATCATGCGCGAAATGCTCATACGCTACGGGCGGGAAAACATCGGCTTCCTGTGGCTTGCGCTTGAACCGATGATCCTGACCACGGGTGTCATGATCATGTGGACGCTGCTCAATCACGAGGCGCACGGATTGACGGTCGCGGCTTTCGTTTTGAGCGGCTACATGCCGCTGACGCTCTGGCGCCACATAACCGGTCACGCGGTCTCTTGCCTGCGTCAAAATCTGCCCTTGATGTACCATCGCCAAATCCGCCTGGCTGACGCCATAATCGCCCGTGCGCTTCTGGAGACTGCCGGCACGACCGCCGCTCTCATCCTTGTCTACACGGTTGCTCGTCTGGCAGGCATCATTCCGCCCTATCAGAATCTCGGCCTGGTGCTGGCGGGCTGGCTGTTCATGGCCTGGCTCTCTTTCGCGGTGGCGCTCATCTTTGCCGCCGGTTCGGAACGGTTCGAGTTTGTTGAGAAGTTGGTGCCGCCGTTTCAATATCTCACATTGCCGATTTGTGGCATGTTCTTCATGGTGGCCTGGCTTCCCAGTGGCGCCCAGAAGCTGGCGCTCTATGTTCCTCTCGTTCATTGCTTCGAGCTTTTTCGCGCCGGTGTCTTTGGCGATTCGGTACAAACCTTCTATGATATTGACTACCTCACGAAGTGCTGCCTGTTTACGACGGCTGTCGGGCTCTTTCTGATCAACGTGGCACGCAATCACATCAAGTTCGAATGACGCCGCGACGGTCGCGCTAACGAACGGAATGATCTTGGAGATGTTGAAGACTTCGCGCTGCAAACCGGACGTGGCTTCCAAAAGTTCGTAGAGAACGGTGAGTATGGTGTCCTCGTAGTCCAGGAGCGAGGCGCGCGTGGCGCGGCTGAAATCGATCACCAGTATCATCGGCGCCGACGTCCTCAATCGATCACAGAAGCCTTTGTTGGCTTCGAACTGCAGCTTCCTTTGGATCGGTTCGGGCCACCCCTCAAGGGCGGTGATGGACGCCTGCCTGTCGTTCATGAAGCTGGCGACGTTGATGCCGTAGCAGAAGAAGACGATCCTGCTGTCCGCAAATACGTATCGGACAAACTTCTCGCTAGGGCATGAGCCATAACAGGCGATGCCACCCATATGATTGCCCCTTTTTGCTCAACAAGATCTTCATTCTCGATCCCCGCTCAGGTCGGAAGCCGCAAATCAAGCGCGGCAGCTAGGCGGTGGTCTCCTTCTGGCGTTGCCTTTTTCGCTTGGTTGGAATCGGCGGCAACTCCAGGTGCTGAAGCCGACGGTCGACGTCCTCGGCACGATCTTCATGAACTGCAAATATGTTCGCTACGGTGCCGGCCGGGAAGTGCGAGTTGAATTCTTCGGGTGTCGCCATTCGCGTCAGCCGCTGCTCGGAACTTGCCCAGATGTGGTAGCCGAAATCTGCGAGCTGGCGGTGGATCGCGCCTGGAGCGGCTTTGGAGACAATGGAGAGCATATCATGATTGATCTCCATCAATAGAGAAGGCTTACATGTGGCGATGGTTCTTTGCGCCCCCTTCAAAAACAAGCCTTCCGCTCCCTGTATGTCGACTTTCATGACATCAGGCCGCAGATTACCGATAACACGATCTAGTGTTTCGACTTTGGTCATGCGATCGACCTTGGCTTCAGCGCGGGTGGTAATCAGTCGCGTGGCTCCCGCGTTGACCGTTTCCCCCGCGTCATTAAGCGGTAGTTCTCCCGGAGCATCGGCAAGAGCGAGTTGGTGAACGCTGACTCGGTCGCCAAGCCCGTTCTCCACGATCGATCGATGGAACAACTCGCAGAGCTTCGGTAAAGGCTCGAAGGCGAGAACCGTTCCTCTAAATGGGGAATGATGGGCTGCGACAGAGAGCGAATAATACCCCACATTGCCGCCGACATCGATGAATTGCCCGTTATCGGGCACGATGGCTTTCACGAGCTCGATGTCGAATTTCTCATACTCACCGTTCATGATGCCGAAAGAAATATGATATTGGCGAAGATCCAGATACAATTTGAAATTGTATGCAGTTTCAAAAAGGACGATGATCGACCTTGGCACGAAATTGTGAAACAGCAATTCACTATGACGTTGGTGAAATTCGTTGGAAGTCAGAAAACGTCTGCGGTGGTCGTCCAGCGGAAGGTCGGTGATTTGCAGGAGATGGTGGCCGATGACATTTCGCTCATCGTCGTTGATCGGACGGCCGAGAATAAATTTGTAGCAATTCTCGATGTCGTAAAAGCTTGTCACGTCGCTGCTCCCGCGTCTTGCTGACGTACTTTGTTATTGTGTTGCGCCTGCGCTGCTGCCTCTCACTGCAAAACCGCCGAGGTCGAGATTCTCTCGATACGCCGCGAAGCCCGTTGGGCAGCATGGCGTCGCGCCGAAAAATCGGCCTCGATCAACGCCTCCAAATCATCGAAATGCGTATCCCACCCGCTCGATGGGCCGGGTTTCATTCGGCGTTGCGGCGTGGTGGCGATCATGTCCAGCGCGGCTCTCCAGCTCGGCCCATCAAGCGGGTCGAGAAAGATAGCGGGCTGTCCGGCGGCGGCTTCGCGATGGGCACTGATGTTGGAGGCGATGACCGGCGTGCCAAGCGCGATGGCCTCGGCGACAGGCATGCCGTAACCCTCGGTGAAGGATGGGGCCAGAAGAGCAGATGCTCCGGCGACCAGCCGCGCCAAGGCGGCATCCTCCAGCCCCGGCACTTCGATGACGAGGCCGGGCAGGGCAGGGCACCGCTCCAGCATTGCCAGGATGTGGCTGTTTTCCCATCCTCTCTTGCCGACGATGACCAGCCGTGGCGCCATCTGCCCGTCACGCTCGGCCAGATATTGCCACAGGTGCAGCAACAGAATGTGGTTCTTACGCGGCTCGATCGTTCCGAGCGTCACGAAATATGGCATCCGGGCGCGCGCCATGTCCGATGGCGGCGATAGGAAGCACTGTTCGACACCGGGAGGCAGCACGGCGATCGAGGGCAGCTTTCGATTGCTTTCCTGGGCAAAGGTGCGCAAGGCGCGTGCCGTTACCTGGGAGTTGCAAAGCACCAGCGACGCGTGTTTCAGCACTGTCTCCATTCTGCGGCGATGCCGCTCCGGCTCCTCCGGTCGGACGAATTCCGGATGCGATAGCGGGATGAGATCGTGAACATAAAAGATGCCGTTGCGGCCGGTTTCTCCCAGCCACGAAAAAGCAGAAGTCCGATCAAGCCGGCTGTGTGATACGTGGACGAAGGAAGCCCTGTCCGGTAGCATCAGACCATGCGCGAAACGATTAGCAACGGCATGCGCGATCTTGCGCAGCTTTTGCGTATGAGCCTCGCCTGCTTTCACTTCCGACGCCGCCTGCCACCTGATCTTGCCATCGATGGCGGCGAAAATCCGTTCGAGAAGGGTGGCCTGTGCGGGCGATATCTCCGTTGCTGCCCAGCGGCCGTTGAGCATGGAGACCAACTTGTCCGCCCGCTCGGACGGAATGGTGACGGCGCTGGTATGACCGGTTTCGACAAACCATGACGGAGGCGGAAACGCATCGAGATCGGTCAAGGCAGTCCGTTTGCGGCGCTCGTTCAACCAGTTCGCATAATGAAGCTCATAGCGATCGATGCCGGTGGGCGTCGGGCAATGCGCCCGTTCCATCAAGCGCGAGATATCCATAACGACCGGCTTCATCATTTTTTTCTCGCCTCGAGCATGTGAATGACCTGTGCCAGCCAGCGCCGCCGCGATGGATTGGGAGCTATGCCCTGGCGGGAACGATAGAGTTCGGCGACCACGTCTTCCGCCTCGCATGGAAGATTGGTGATGTTCGACCAGTATCGCGGATAGAGGATGAGTGTGCCGGCGACGAGGGCGTCGAGCGTTAAAGCGCGCTTTCGCCGCAACGAAACGACCGAATCCTGCGTGAGGCCCCAGCCGGCATAGAAGGGGAGACCATGACACCATACCGGCTTTTCTCGCAGCAGCGCTTCGAACCCGATCTGCGATGTTGCGACGTGAACCTCGTCTACAGCGCCGAGGAGATTATCCAGATCGACATTGCCGATGACGAGATCGGCAGCCTCCGCCGGTGGTATTGGAGGCGGATGACGGCCAGCCGCCTTCGCCAGAAGATCGGGGTGCTGCTTGTAGATGATGAATGCCGTCGGTCTTGCGCGCCGGACGGCTTTGAGCAGCTCGATATCGGATGGATGACTTGCCATGCCGAACCGCAGCGAAGCGTCGTTCGGCACCTGCCCGGCCACCAGAACGATATCGCGGCCTTCGGCGAGAGCGCGATAATCCGGCGCCGGCTGCGGCGGCAGATTGTATTTGGTGATGCCCATCGAGACGATGGCCTGCCGCAGGCGTTTTGCGCGCGCAAGAAGAGCATCGTCGAAATTCGTCCCGTTCAAGATTGTCTCCAGCCGACTTGGAGCGGAGGCATCGAAATAGATGCCTTGGTCATCGAAGCAGAGCGAAGATGGGGGCACGAGCGAGCTGCCGAGGCCGGAGGAGCGAATGAAGCCGTCCTCAACCCGAATGATCGGCAATCTCTTGCCCTGCTTCCACAAAATGGATTCATCGGGAGGAGTGGCGTTCCCCCAAAGGACGATGGTGTCGGCACTCTGGATCTCTGAGGCGCTCGGATTGGTGACGAACTGTACCTGCGACCGGGGGCTGCTCAGATAGCGGCGCATGACCGCGCGTTTATGAAGCGAGAAATTGACGCAAAGGTAACGGCCGGAGAGCGATCGGGCACGAGTGCGCCATTCGAGCAGCCGTTCGACTGCCTGCTCGGCCGTGATTGGGCTGCGCGAGACGGGATCGGCGTAGCGCGAATATTGAAAGAGCGCGGCAGCAGCAAATTCGTCTATGCTGACATGGCGTCCACGACGCAAGCGCGCCGTCGCTGCGACCGTGCCCACTGCGCGGTCCGCAGTCAGTCCCCAGCCGGCATAGGCGGGCATGCCGAAGGTGACGACGGGTATTTCCCGCAGAAGCGCTTCCAGCCCCAGTTGGCTTGATACGGTCCAGACCTCATCCACCATATCCAGCAGGGAATGTGTCGAGACAGGGCGATCCACAAGCTGCACGCCTGACGTTCGGGCGAGGGGTTGAAGAAAGCCTCGGGCCTGGCCCGCGATGACGTCGGGATGACATTTGACGATGATATCGGCATTTTCCTCGGCAAGAGCCGCCGTCCACATTCTTGCAAAGGTCGCTGCATCGGCACCGGCGCTTTCCACAGCGTGATTTCCCATCACCTCGTCGACAAGCAGGATGCGCCTGCGGCGGCTTCGACGAAGCGAAATGGTCTCGTCCCTCAGCTGGTTGTCTTGGGACAACCGCTCGCGGATGATCCATCGCCGCAGGTCGCGGGCGCGCTGAATATCCGTGTTGGACGGCGCATTTTGAAGCAACGCCTCCAATCGCGAGGGCTGGCGGGCAGAAGAATGAATACCGAGATCGTCGGCGACGATGGAGATCGGTGATGCGGCGTCCTGACCGGTCGATTGGAGGAAGCCGCCCGCCACTGTCCAGAAGGGCAGACGTAGCACCTGCGCATAGAGGCGTGCCAGGCGGGCAAGCGGCCCGTCTCCCCAGCTGACGACACCATCGGCGGCACCCATCGTCAATTCGATCGGTTTGAGCGACGCGGAGAAGGCGGGACCGATGAGAGGAAACCGCTGACGTGTCGGAAGGAAGGCGAGCAGTCGTGCGTTGGTCGGGGGCAACCAGGACGGCTGCTCGCCTGTCTTTGCCGAAGACCGCGCCTCCTGGGGAAAGATCGTCGAATCTATGTGCATATAAGTCCCCCCAAGATGTCCGCTAAGAGCGATGGCTCGCGCCTGAACGAAACGGCCTGCGATGTCCGTTCACGGCTGGTTGCATGAGCGGAACCGCGTTTGGGGGCATGAAACCCAACGGTAGCTGGATGACATCTTCCGGTATCTCAAATGGGAGGTTGCGCCATCTACCCAGGAGAAATTTCAAGAGGCTTCGGCAAAACCGGCCGATGAACAGGTCTCCACGACCATCCGAGGCAAAGTTACTGCCGACATGCTTCAAGATGCCCCCGAACTTTCCCATTCCGAATTCCTTGAACCAGCAATGAGGGTGAAACGGCTAATCGAATGGCAGTTATTGCCGCCGCAATTCGGCCCCGCCATACGGATCGCGTCGTTAAAGTATTGATTGCGACAGAAGATAAATTATTCTTGTTTATGTATGTAAAAATTTCGGGAGCGCGGAAATATATTTGACTTTCAAAGGATATATGGGAATCTCTTGTAAAGTAAATGCCGTCGAAATCGTCGTGCGCGTTGTTCGAAATGACGAGTCGAAACGATGGAAACCGGCTGGCTGCGGTTGCTTGATCGGAGCGCCGGAAGGGCAGCTGTGGAGTGGTCCTGACCATTCCAAGAGAGATTTGATGGTCCCAAATGAGCCGCATCGAGAATAACAAGGAATTCACTGATTTCGTCAGGCTGGTGAATGCTCGCTCATCCGGCGTCGTCATAGGTCAACCGGTTTCCTGGCCGCGTTCTGTCGCGCGATGGGCTCGATCGCAACTGCTGCTATTGCTGATCGTCGTCGTTCCCGGCCTGCTCGGGGCGATCTATTACGGTTTCATCTGCTCGGATCAGTATGTTTCCGAAACGCAGTTCGTCGTGCGCAGTCCGAACAGGAATGCCGCGGGGCTGCTGAGCGGGTTCCTCCAGAGCACCGGCTTCGTTCGCGCGCAGGATGACAGCTACATCGTCACCGAGTTCATCAAATCGCGCGCCGCCGTCGACGCCTTGGTAAAGAGGGATGGTCTGACGGAAATCCTCTCCCGCCCCGAAGGAGATTTCCTCAGCCGCTACCCGCTGCCTTGGGCCGAGGCCAATAATGAGGAGCTGTATCAGCATTATCTTCGTTTCATCAATGTGCGCACCGACAGCGGCAGCGGCGTAACGACACTGGATGCACGCGCATTTCGTGCCGAAGACGCCTATCGCCTGGCCAATGCCCTGGTTCAGCACGCGGAAGAACTCATCAACCGCCTTAATGATCGGGCGCGCGAGGATGCGGTCCGTTACGCGCAGATCGAGGTGAACGACAGCCAGGCAAGGCTGTCCAATATGCAAAAGAGCCTGACGGATTTCCGCAATCGCGAAGCGCTTGTCGACCCAAGCAAGCAATCGTCTGCCGCCTTGGACATGATTGCCCGGCTTTCGGATGATCTGGCCGACAGCAAGGCACGTCTTTCGGCGTTGCAAGAACAGGCACCGCAAAGTCCGCAAGGGGAGGCGTTGAGAGCACGCGTCTCGGCGATGGAACGGCAGATCAGCGATGAACGGGCACGGATCGTCGGCAGTGACGGCTCGATGGCGCCTCGCATCGCGCAATATGAGCAGCTGCTGCTGGAGAGGGAAATGGCAGCGAAGATGCTGACATCAGCGACCGTTTCCCTGGAAAATGCCAGGATCGATGCTCAGCGGCAACAACTGTATCTGGAGCGAATCGCCGATCCGAATTTGCCCGATCATGCGCTGTACCCGAAACGCCTCGGTTCGTTTCTGATGCTGCTTGCGGCTTGCTTCGCGACATTCTGGATCGTGCGCTTCTTCACGATCCAGGTATACGAGCACGCGGCTCAGCAATGACCGGTCTCCCTTCCAGTCTTATGCAGATTGCCTCCCCGGGGACGCCGGCGCCGAAGAGCGAAATCCCCTGGCATGAAGATGACATTGTCGGCGTGTTCGACCTCGTCAAGGAATACGAAGTGCATGGCCGTATGCGCCGCGTGGTCGACGGCGTGACATTCAAGATCGGCCGCGGTGAAAAGATCGCCGTCCTCGGCCACAATGGGGCCGGCAAGTCAACGCTCGTGCGCATGATCGCGGGAATAGAGGAGCCGACGTCGGGCAAGGTCGTACGCAATATGTCGATGTCGTGGCCGATTGCCTTGAGCGGTGGTTTCGGCGGTTCGATGACTGGCTACGACTGCATGCGCTTCCTGTCGCGCATCTATGACAAGCGGTTCGATGAAATTCGCGATGTGGTAGAGGATTTCAGTGAACTTGGCCGTTATCTGCGCATGCCTCTCAGGACCTATTCCTCAGGCATGCGGGCGCGGCTCGCCTTCGGCATGTCGCTTGCCATCGATTTCGATTGCTATCTCATCGACGAGGTATTGGCCGTTGGCGACAAACGCTTCCAATCACGCTGTTTTGAGGAGCTTTTCGTCAAGCGCAAGGATCGCTCGATGATCATTGTGGGACATAATCTTAATGTGATCGGCGATCTGTGCAAGTCGGCGCTCGTGTTGAAGAATGGCCGCGGCCGCGTCTTCGACGACATCGAAACGGCCTTTCGCATCTACTCCACATTGTAAGCCAGCCGAAAGTTGGTTGTGCTGATTGGTAACAGTAGTGCACGGCATATTTGCAAATTGACACAATATCGAACGGCAGAATGCACCGCGCCTCCATGCTTGCCGGGACCCGGTTGCATACAGACAGCGGCATTCCGGGTGCTGACGCAGGCTCCCAGCTAAGCCTCATCATGTATTAGAATAATTGAAATGAAAGTAGCGTGCAGATTGTTTTCGCTGCAAGCCAGCGTAGTGTCATGGCTACTCCATTTTACCAGCGGACCTTGCGCATGTAACGAAGCTCCGGCAATTCGATCGAGGTAAATTAGTAACTACTTCTACAACCTCTGCCGGTAGGCATGTCGAATATTTGCCGAGAGCGATTATTTTGTCCGATATCGTCGCTCAGGATATTCAACCTGTGGCCGCGCTACGAAGAGGTAGGATTCTGTATAACATCGTCACTATCTGTACTGTCGCGCTAAAATTCATCGTGCTAATTTAATTATAGGTAATGCAACTTGCGATGAATGGTCATGCATCCCGAAGTGGGCGCGGGAGCAAAGTAAGGAGTCGTCAAAACGAACGCTAGAAAAAAATTGGCCTAGATAGAAATCACGTGTTAGCGATAACTAATATGCAACCTGAGATTTTGAGTGGGATTAGCGGATGGCGATGTTGGAAAGAGTTGTCGAGCAATGCGTTGGCACTTTCGAGGTGTATTCCCGGGATGCAATCATTCGCAACCTCGACATGCTTGAACCAAACTGGAAATGGGCGGTTCCTTCGGAAACCTCAGGCGATTATTCCTTCAAATTCAGCAAGCAACCGCTTCAGTCGGCCTCGATCATAAGCGCCGAGCACTCGGCCGGCCTCGAAGGGATAGCGAAGCAGGATTTGCCGCGCGTCAGCATCGTATTTGTTCTCGCGGGCGAAATAGAGATCAATCACCGGCGGATGCGCAAGTCGTTGCGCATTCCTGCCAACTATGTCGCCAGCATCAGCGACAGGGCGGGCAAGCGGCTGGAGATCAAGCCGCGCAGTTCCTGGCTGCTGTTTCAGATCCCGGAATCCGTAATCCGTCAACATTTCGAAGAGCTGACCGGCAAACCCTACGTGCAGGAATTTGCGCTGGCGCCGGTGAGCTTCCGGCAAGGCGGCGCGCAAGGGCTCTATCAAACTCTGCGCCAGGCCGAGAAAGATTTGACGACCGCTCGCCAGACCGAACGGATGATGCTCGCCAAGGCTTACAGCGAGCTCTTGCTGGTCAAGCTGTTTGCCAAGCTGCCGCACAACCTGTCCGATGCCTTCAATCGCGGCACGCTCGAAAACGCGCCACGGCAGCTCCTGAGGGCAGAGGCGTTCATGCGCGACAATCTGCATAATGCCATCATGCTGGAGGATCTTGCGAACGCTGCGAGCTGCAGCCCGCGAGCGCTGCAACGCATGTTCAAGACCTATCGTGGCGATACGCCCATGGGAATCCTCTGCAACTATCGGCTGGCCGCGGCACATGGCGCCATCAAGGGCGGTCAGGCCGAAAGCATCACCGATCTTGCCATGAGCCTGCAATTCTCCAATCCCGGGCGATTCTCCGTGCTCTACAAGCACGCTTATGGCTCCAGTCCCTCGTCGATCCTTCGTTTTACCCGGGAGCGCAGCGACGATGCCGGAAGGGCCTAGCCTGCCTCGCGCGAGAATGCCTCGCCAAAACTGTCTCCATGCCATTCAGGATCGTCGATGCCGTTGAAGTTCGGATTATTGTGCGTTCTCGCCTGCGTTCTTACGGGCTGTGGATTACCGGAGGCTGGCCCCAAGGCCTCCCGAATATTGGAGGAAGCGGCTGCGCGCGCTATGCCACCATTCGCGGTGGTCGATGTGACGTCGACGGCGATGGTCAAGAGCGTCGCTCGACCGGAAGCCAGCTTCGCGGCATATTTCGGTGAGGGCGCACGGGATCCCGGCCTCAGGATCGCGGTTGGTGATGTCGTTTCCGTCAGCCTTTGGGAGGCGCCTCCCGGGAGCTTGTTCGGGACGGCTTCAAGCGCTTCGGGGCAGCAACAGGCGGCCGGTAGTTCAGTGACGATCCCGCCGCAGACTATCAACAGCGATGGCACCATCAGTATTCCCTACGTGGGCCGGATCACGGCCGCTGGCCGCACGCCAGCTTCGGTCGAAAAGGCGGTGGTTTCCGGCCTGATGGGCAAGGCGGTGCAGCCACAGGCGTTGGTGACCGTCCAGCAAAGCTCGTCGAACACCGTCACGGTTACAGGCGAGGTGGCCGGTGGTGCACGCGTCGCACTTTCGCCCGCCGGCAGCCGAGTACTCGATGCTATTGCTGCGGCGGGGGGATTGCGCGCCGGCGTCAACGACAGCGTCGTCTACCTGACGCGTGGCGGGCGAACGATGCATCTGTCGTTTACCGCGATTGTTCAAAATCCGCGCGAAAACGTGAGATTGCGGCCCGAAGACGTCGTTACGGTGGTGCGCGAGCCGGTTACCTACACGATTCTCGGCGCATCAGGTCAGAGCGGCGAGGTCCCCTTCAGCGTTCAGCATTTGACCATGGCGAACGCCGTAGCGCGTGCGGGAGGGCTGCAGGACACGCGCGCCGACGCCTCGGGCGTCTTCCTCTTCCGCTACGAGCCGCTTGATGTCGCCCGCCGCATCGTTGCACCGAGCAATCCGTTGCTGCGCCGTGGTGGACCTGTCCCGATCGTCTATCGATTCAACCTGAAAAACGGCTCCACGCTGCTGGCGATGCAGAACTTCGAAGTCCAGCCGCGGGATATCGTCTACATCTCCAACGCGTCCTCGATCGATATTCAGAAGTTCATGGGCCTCTTCCAGGGTGTCACCGGAACGGCACTGTCGGCGGCATCGGTCGGCATCGCTGCATCCACGGCAAACTGATGGCCGTGTGAAAGGGCGAGAGAGGCGGAAGAATGATATCGATGGGGTCTATGGAATTTCATGATGCTGGCCAGCCTGCGAAAATGCGCAGCAGGCATGCCGAACCGAGAGAAATAAAATGAGTTCTTCGGCACTGCTACATCTTCATGAATTGATGGCCTTCGACAGGCATCAGGCCGAGGCTGCGATCCTGCAACGGGTCAACAGCGCCTATCTTGGAAACCATACTGCTCTGGTCCGCGTGCTCGGCCGCTACAAGCTCTACATCGATACCCGCGACAGGGGCTTTGGCTCTCATGTTCTCCTGGACGGTTTTTGGGAGATCTGGCTGACGTTGTTTTGCGCACGTAACGTCAAGCGCGGCATGACCGCGATCGATGTCGGTGCGAATTTCGGCTACTATTCGCTTTTGCTTGCCGAGCTGGTGGGAGTCAAAGGCGAGTTGATCGCCGTCGAACCCAATCCGCATGCGGCTGATTTCCTGCGCAGCAGCATCGAGCTCAATGGGCTGCTCGGACGGACGCGGATCGAAAGACTGGCGCTCGGTGCTGCAGTGTCGGGCGAAGCATCCCTCTACATTCCGCATAGCGAGCCGAAGAACGCGCTGATCGTCTCCGAGACCTTCCAGCCTCACGCCCAGGATGGCGCAGTCATCAAAGTTCCTGTGACTACCCTCGATCGGTTGGCGAGCTCCTGCTCGCGCGTCGATTTCATAAAGATCGACGCGGAGGGGGCAGAGCAAGTCATCCTCGAAGGAATGGGCGAGACCATCGCCCGTCACAAGCCGATGATCGTCGTCGAGTTCAATCCTGGCCGCTATGCCGACGCGCACGGCTTTCTGGAGCGGCTTGCCGGCATCTATGGGTCGCTGCGGCGCCTCGATTTCAGTGGCGAAGCCGTTCCCGTCACCGCCGAGGATCTGCTTTCGAAATATGGAGCCGATGATTCGCTGCTCGTCTTGTCGCGTGACAAGCCGGCTTGAGAGCGACGAGGGATGTCCAGATGCTGAAGGAGAGAGGGGAGTGAGCCAGACGATCCTTTACGACGGCCTCAATCTTTCTCTGCAAAAGGGCACAGGTGTTGCGACCTACACCCGCAGCTTGATGTCGGCGTCCCGTTCGCTTGGTTATCAGACCGGGGTTGTTTATGGAATTCCGGGGAGGGTTCCGAAGGACCCGGTATTGCGGGAGGTTGTTCTCTTCGATGCATCCGGCGCCCGCCCGCGCGGAGCATTATCCGAAGTTCGGCATTGGCTGCGCCGCCGCATTGCCGCGCCCTTCGGTGTAAAACCGGTTCCGATTCCACTCAGCGGGACGGTTATTCTTAAATCTCTTCAGGCGCAGTTCGGCGATGCGGCCCTGGCCTATGCTTCCAGCGACCTGTTCCATCTCGCGCGCCATCATTTCAAGCGCTACGGCAATAATCTCACAATGAAGTTCGAGGCACAGCCGGATCTTCTCCATTGCACCTATCCGATGCCGATCGCGGTGAAGAAGGCGCTGAATATCTATACGATCCATGATCTGGTTCCCTTGCGGCTGCCCTATCTGACCGAGGACGACAAGCGCTATCACTACAAGATGCTGCGCTCCCTCGTCCGGCGGGCGGATCATATCGTGACGGTGTCCGAAACGTCGCGGGCCGATATCATCAAGGTTCTTGGTGCCGATGAGGCACGCGTCAGCAATACCTACCAGGCCGTTCACGTGCCGGAGCGACTTCGCGAGAAGCCGGTCGATGTGGTCGCCGACGAGGTTGCCGGCATTTTCCATCTCGATTGGAAGGGCTATTTCCTTTTCTTCGGCGCTTTCGAACCAAAAAAGAACATCTCACGGCTGATCGAAGCCTATCTCGCCGCAAAGACATCCAAGCCGCTTATCATCGTCGGTGCTCCAGGATGGAAAGGCGAGGAAACGCAGCAGCTCATCGATGATGACCGGTTTCGCTTCTATCTTCGCGCAGAAGACCGCATCCTGCCGCAGCGGCAGATCCAGCGCTTCGATTTCGTATCCTATCCTTTGCTGATCAGCCTGATCAGGGGAGCGCGGGCGGTGCTGTTTCCTTCGCTCTACGAAGGTTTCGGCCTGCCGGTGCTGGAATCCATGCAGCTTGGAACGCCGGTCCTGAGCTCCACGGAGGGATCGATACCCGAAATAGCGGGAGATGCCGCGCTGTTGGTCGATCCTTATGACACCGAGGAGATGCGCAAGGCGATCGTCAGTCTGGATCAGGACGACGGGCTGTGCGCCTCGTACGCCAAGTCCGGACCGAGGCAGGCCGCCCGTTTTTCGACGGATCGATATCAACAGAAGGTGAGCGCGCTTTATGACAGCCTCTTCAACGGATAGCCACAGGAAGGGTGGGGCATGACCATCCTCTTCGCATTCGGGATGCCGGGCGTCATGTCCTCCTGGGGCGTTGCCGCGGTACATGCGCTAGCCCGCGAAGCCTTCGGCGATTATGCGATCATCGCAACCGATACGGTCGAGGACCTCAAGCAACACGTTGTAGCGCGTTCGGGCATGCACGCGGTTCTCGTCTCGCAATTTCCGGAAGCCAGGCTTTCGGAATTGATCCTCAGGGTCAATGTGCCGTTTCTGTTGTTTCTCGAGGATCCCCTCGACGCGGTCTCATATCTGGCTCGAGCGACCGAGCAGCGGGATATCGGCTTGGTCAGGGCCGTCTCGGCCAGCCTTGCCTGCCTCGAGCCGCTGGCAAGCGCTTCCGGAGCGCTGGTCTTGCGACGCAACGACATCGATCAGAAGGGCAGCATAGATCTGCTTCTGAAGACAATAGACCGACATTTCAGCACTGATCTCAAATTTGAGCAAATTGCGAATGCGCTGCTGCATGTTGGAATGGCGCCTGCCGGACAGCCGTCGCATGCCGAGGCGCCGAAACTGGAGGAAGCTGCGGCGGCGATGATCGCCGGATATCTGATGCCACAGGAGGCTGTGCCGGAGGTCAGTGAGGCATTGCGCGAGACGGCAAGGAAGGTTCTTCGTCCCTTGCAATTCGACCGTCGGGAAAGCGCGAGTGCCAGCATCTTCTGGCCGCAAGAGACATTTCTGTCAGGCGACAGCCTGGGGCAGGCCCTGGACGATCTCGTCGACCTTACCGGGGGAGCCCGGTGCCTCATCTATGGTCCTTATCTTCACTTGCCGCCCGGTCGCTGGAATGCGAAATTCGTCTTCGATGTTGACGAAGACTGTCAGGGGCAGATCTTCACCCTGGAGGTACATGCCGCCGAATTGCTGGGGAGGCTGCGTGTTTGCCCGGAAGGCATTGGCTCTTTCGAGGCGGCAGTACCGGTCGATATTATTGACCCACGTGCGCCGATCGAAATTCGGCTGATGATGGACAGCGGTGCCATTGAAGGGCGGCTTTCCGCCTGGAGCGTCGAGTGGCTGCGAGCGGCTTGATAGCCGGGGGCGGACTGGCTTTGACGACCGCCGATAAGCAGAGGCTTTTGCTGTGTTGACGTGTCACACCGCCCGCGGATTCCGTTTTCCGCGCATTATTTTGTTACCCAATATTTCCAGCGTCGGGAATTTTGTAAACGAATGTTTCTCGGTCAGATTTTTCCGTATTGGCGCCGCAAAACCCTTCTTTTCAGACAAACTATAGTTTGTATAAGAATTGAGAAAACGGAATGAAGCCTATGAACGCGAGCGCCGCTCCCGATATTCTGATAGTTGATGACGACCACGAAATACGCTCGCTCCTGAGCAGATATCTCGAGGAGCAGGGTTTCCGCGTATCGACGGCAAGCGACTTGCGCGGATGCAACGATGCGCTCAACCGACGTCATCCGGATCTCCTCGTCCTGGATGTCATGCTTCCTGATGGGTCGGGCCTCGACCTTTGCCGCGATCTGCGAAACCGCCGCCCTCGGGTGCCGGTCATTCTGCTGACCGCCCTGAAAGAGGACATAGATCGCATTCTCGGTCTTGAGATCGGTGCCGACGACTACCTCGGCAAGCCGTTCAATCCGCGTGAACTGGCCGCACGCATCCGTGCGGTCTTGCGCCGCACGAACGAGGATTCCTCCTTGGAGCCCGAGCAGAGGCGCTATCAGTTCGCGAACATGATGCTCGATCCACAGCTTCGTCGGGTGAGCAGAGACAGCGGTGAGGTGATTTCGCTGACGGGCGCTGAATTCGACCTTCTGAAAGCTTTCCTGGAACGCGCGGGTCGGCTCTTGTCGCGTGATCAGCTGCTCGACCTGACGCAGGGGCGCGATCGTGATCCAGCTGATCGCTCGATCGACGTTCTCATGAGCCGGCTGCGCCGCAAGCTTGGAGAAACGGTAGAGGAGCCGATCTTCAGGACGATCCGCAATGGAGGCTATCAGCTCGTCGTTCCGGTAACGGCCATCAAAGGCGATTCATGAGGTCGCTTGGCGCGCGCTTGGCGCTACTTTTGATGACCGCCATCGTTCTGGTCGTCATTTCCTCGTCCTTCGTGGCAAGCCTCGTCATGCGCGGACCGCGGCCGGACATGACGATCGAACGGATGGCCCACCAGCTTTCCATTCTTGCCACCTTCGCAGAGAAGGACAGAACCACGGCAGCATCGGCGGGATTGGTCGTTACCCCCGGGCCTGCCGAAGGCCAACGCGACGAGGAATTATCCCGCTTCCTGATGGAAGCCCTTCTTCGGATATCCGGCATGCGCGAGGCCGTCATAGTGCGCCAGTCGACGGGCGAGATGATCGCGTCGCTGAAGCTTTCCGACGGCAGCTGGCTGATCATGCCGATGCCGGACCATGGCCCGCCGCCGGGCGGGTGGAAGATCCTTGTGGGATGGCTCGGTCTCATCATCATCGGCAGCGTGCTCGTCTCCATCTTTGCCGCCTCGAAGATCATGAAGCCGCTGCGTCTGCTGGAGGAGGCGGCAGCGGCGATCAATCCCGACGGCACCCTGCCGCATATAGCGGAAAGCGGACCGGGAGAAATTCGTGCGACCGCGCAGGCGCTCAATGGCCTGTCCGCACGGGTGAAGGCCGCAACGGAAAGCCGCATGCGGCTCGTTGCCGCCGCGGGACACGATCTGCGAACACCGATGACCCGGATGCGCCTGCGGGCGGAGTTCATCCGGGACGATGAAGAGCGGCGCAAGTGGTTTGCCGATCTCGAAGAGCTCGACAGGATCGCCGACAGCGCGATAGGGCTGGTCCGGGAAGAAATTTCCAAGGACAGCCTAGAGCAGGTCAGGCTCGACAAGATCGTCGGCGATATCGTCACCGAGTTGAAGGCGATCGACATGAACGTTACGAGCGGCGAACTGGAGCAGGCAACGATTAGCGCAGGCCCTCTCGCCGTCACCCGAGCCTTGCGAAATCTGCTCATCAATGCGGCAACGCACGGCCAGTCGGCGACGGTGACGGTGACGCATCTTGGCAATAGAGCCGTTGTGCGAATTGTCGATACCGGGCCTGGCATTCCGGAGGATCGGCTCAATCAGGTGTTCGAACCCTTCTTCCGGATTGATATCGCAAGGCAAAGGTCTTTCCCAGGCGCCGGCCTTGGCATGGCCATTGCGCGTGAGATCATCACTCGATTCGGAGGCGAGATCACTGTGCGTAACCGTCAGCCACGTGGATTGGAGCAGGTCGTGTCGTTCAAGAACGCTGAGGCCAAGGTCGCAAGCTAGCACGAGCGACGCGAACCAAAACATCGTTGCATCGCAGCTTGGCCATCCCTTGCAGGGACGGGATCAGCTGACGGAACATCCGCGCGATCAAACAGGCTTTACTTGCGTAGAACTCTCGAAAATTCTACATAAACCAATATTGAAAGTAAGGTTACAGAACTTATCAAATAGTTCGAGCCGGTGGAAAAGCCAAGACATTAAATTTCGCCAAAATGCCTTGTTTCAGCAACATTCAGAAATGTCAGTGCCGGCAACTGATGTAAAATCGTGGTCGATCAGCAGCTTGGCTCGAGCAGGCTTTGGTCGCCCCGCATACCCGGCTTCGCCATGACGCCCCCAACACGAATGGCGAAGCCGGATTGCTTTCCGGCCCCACCGTTGATTTTTCCCAGAAATATCAGTCTCTTGATAATGCCGCGACAGGATCCAGCAACGATGCGTTGCGGGCCGGCAGGTAGCCGAAGGTCAGGCCGATCGCGCAGGAGCACGCGAAGGCCAGAATGATCGAACTTGCGGAATAGATGAGCGTGAAATTCGATCCGAAATAGTTGAAGGCAAAGCCGAAGCCGAGCGCCGTCGCGATGCCGAAAGCACCGCCCAGCAGACATACGAGGACGGCTTCGATCAGGAACTGCTGGAGAATGTCATGACGTCTCGCGCCGACTGCCATGCGCACGCCGATCTCGGCGATACGCTCCGACACTGAGACGAGCATGATGTTCATGACGCCGATACCCCCGACCAGCAGCGATATGACGGCGATTGCCGCGACGAGCAGTGTCATCGTCCGCGTCGTGCTGGTGATGGTCTGGCGAATATCGTCGGTGTTGAGGATAAAGAAATCCTTGGTGCCGTGGCGGCGCTCCAGAAACTGCGTGACGGCAGCCTCCGCCGCAGAACTTTCGGTATTGTCGGCGACCCGTACCGTGATGCTGCGCAGCGACATGTCACCCAGCAGGCGGGCCTGGACGCCGGTATAAGGCAAATAGACGGAAAGATTATCACTTGAGCCGAAGCCGCCTTGCTGGGAGGCGATGATGCCGATGATGCGCACGGGAACCTTGCCGACGAGAATGGTTTGCCCGAGCGGATCGAGCCCTCGGTCGGCGAACAAGGTCGTCGCCGTGTTCTGATCAATCACCGCATCCTGCGACAAGCGCTTCACGCTATCCGCGTCGAAGAACCTGCCGGTGACAAGTTTCGACCCCTTCACGGAAAAATATGCATCACCCACGCCATTGATGAGGGCATTCGCCTCTGTGGAGCCGAATCGCACGGTGCTGCTCGTTGAGACAGTCGGCGTAACGGCGGCAACATAGGTCAATTTCGCCAACGCATCGGCATCGGCGACCACCAGGGTCTTGATACGACCCGAGCGCGTATCGCCGAAGCTCTTGCCGGGAAAGATTTCGAGCGTGTTGGTGCCGAGGCTATTGATATTTTCCAGAACCTTGCGCTGCGATCCCTCGCCGAGCGCGATGACGCTGATGACCGAGGCTATGCCGATGATGATGCCGAGCATGGTCAGGAACGTGCGCAGCCGATGGGCCTTGAGTGCAAGGATCGCCATCCGGAAGGCCTCCGTCAGCCGGCCGGCCATCTCCCGCCAGCCGGATTTGCCGAAGCCGGCCGCGGTGGCGGAGGCCCGCAATGCTGGAACTTCGCTGCGCGTACGTCGATCCGCAACGATCCGTCCGTCGGAGATTTCGATGATGCGATCGGCGCGCGCGGCGACGTTCATGTCGTGGGTGACGATGACGACCGTGTGGCCTTCGCCATGGAGCTCGCCGAGAATACGCAGGACTTCCTCGCCGCTCTGGCGATCGAGGGCACCCGTGGGCTCGTCGGCTAGAATGACATTGCCGTTGTTCATCAGGGCGCGAGCGATCGAAACTCGCTGCTGCTGGCCGCCCGAAAGCTGACCTGGGCGATGGCTGTTTCGTTCGCTCATGCCGAGCCGCTGAAGAAGCGCTGCCGCGCGCGCTCGTCTTGTTTCACCTGGCTGCCCGGCATAGATGGCCGGTACCTCGACATTGCCGATCGCCGTCAGCTCGGAAAGCAGATGGTAGCGCTGAAAGATAAAGCCGAAATGCTCCCTGCGCAGTTTGGATAGCGCATCGCTGTCGAGGCGATGCGTCTCTTCGCCGGCGATCGCATAGGTGCCGGCGGTAGGGCGGTCCAATAGACCGATGATGTTCATCAGCGTGGATTTGCCGGAGCCGGAAGGCCCGACGATCGCGACCATTTCGCCTTCGGCGATGGATAGATCGATATCCTGCAAGACCGCGATCGTGCGGTCGCCGGATTGATATTCGCGGCGCAAGCGTTTCAGTTCGATAATGGGGGAAGGCATGCGTCAGAACCCCATTGGAGGGGGAGGGCCGCCACTGCTGCTCTTGGTGGTCGCGCTGCTCGCCTCGCCGACCACGACATTCTCTCCCTCAGAGAGACCAGACAGGATTTCGGCCGAGACATTATTGTTGAGGCCGACCACGACGTTACGGCGGATTCGCTCGCCGTTGTCGTTTACAACCTGAACAATGCGGGATCCTTCGGCTGATTTGGCGCCCAATGCGGAAGAGGGGATAGTGAGCACATTCTTGGCCTCTCCGAGAACGATGTGAACCTCCGCCGACATATAGGTGCGAAAGTAATTATTGGGGTTCGGCACTGCAAACACACCATTGTAGTAGATCGCCGAGGTTGAGGATGATGATGTCGTACTGCTGCTCGACGACGTCGTGGTGGACGACGAGGTGACGCTGCTGTCGCTGGTGATCGATTCAGGTGCGGGCTCTATCGACTGCAATGTGGCCTCATATCGGCTATTCGGATCACCAAGGATGGTGAAATAGATTGACTGTCCTACCTTGACCTTGACGACATCGGCTTCGGAAATCTCGGTGCGAACGATCATCGTATCGACTTGTCCGAGGATGATGATCGTCGGCGCCGATTGCGCCGCGTTCACCGTCTGGCCCTGCTGGTTGACGATGGCGAGCACCGTGCCGTCCATCGGCGCTGTGATGTGCGTGTAGGAAAGATTGGCGCGCGCGGTTTCCACCGCGACTTCGGCCGATGTGATTTGCGCGTCGAGAGCGGCAATTTGGGCAGTGATCTTCTTGACACTCGCCTCTGCGCTGTCGAGGTCCGCCTTGGAGCCCGCCTGGTTGCGGAATATCGTCTGCTGGCGGATGAGCGTCGTCTGTGCGTTTTCAAGATCGGCCTCGCTTTCCCGGCGCTGTGCTTTGACGTTCGCCAGAGAGGCCTGAGCGGTCTTCAGGTCGTTGCTCTGTGTGGTCGAGTCGATTTCCGCAACAAGGCTGTCCTTCTTGACGGTATCACCAAGCTTGACATGAAGCGCCGTGATCCGCCCGGAGACCTGCGCGCCGACCGCGATCAGCTTGATCGGCCTGAACGTGCCGGATGCAAGCACGGCTTCCTCGACATTGCCCCGCGTCACCGGCGCCGTGATGGCCGAAGTCGTTTGCCGGTCGAAATAGCCGTATCGGAAAGAGAGGAAGCCGATTGCGGCAAGTGCAAGGAGACCTGCATAGAGCATGTGCCGCGGTCTGATGCTCCGCTTTGGGAGTGTTCTGGCGGGAAGGGAGCTCGCGTCCTTGGCATGTTTCGGACTGACGGTCGCCGGTGCCTTGTGTTCTAGGGTGTTAAGCATGAGATTATTTGGCCTTGGCCAGATGTGGACCGGTATCGGCGTCAACGACGGCCGGTGTGGCGACATCGACCTGTCCGTCCCAGCCGCCACCTAGCGCCTTGTTGAGTGCAATATAGTCGGTAGCGATCGATGCTCTGCTCTGGATCACGTTTTCTTCAGCGCTATAGAGCGAGCGCTCGGCATCCAGCACGTCGAGAAAGTCGATAACGCCGGCCTTGTTCATCGTATGCGAGAGGTCCGAGGCTCGGCGATAGGAGCTGCTGGAGGAGACGAGCTTGCCGTATTTCAGCCGTTCCTGGGTCAGCGATACGATAGCATTCTCGACATCCTCCATGGCCGATAGAACAGCCGATTGGTAGGCGATGAAATACTGATCCCGTTCGGCCTTGGCGACGTCCACCGCGGCCTTGAGCTGTCCGCCCTGGAAGATCGGCACCGTCAGAGTCGGGCCGAATGTCCATCCGATGGAGGACTTCTTTGCAAGATCGCCGATGCTGGCTGCCGACGATGAAATATCGCCGGTCAGGGAGATCGAAGGATAACGATTGGCTTCGGCCTGACCGATCTTCGCGGTATATTGTGCAAGCTGCCGTTCTGCCAGACGAACATCCGGCCGCGAAATCAGGATATTGGCTGGAATACCGACGGAGACATTCATCTTCGGGCTCGGAATCGGACCGCCGCCCTTGAGCCTGTCCTCAAGCGTGGCCGGAGGCTTGCCCAGCAGCACACCCAGGCGATGGACAGCTTCCGAATAGGAGATTTCGTAGGTCGGGATATCCGCCTCCGTGCTATTGGCGAGCGCGTCGGCCTTGGCGGTATCGACGCCTGTGGCGCTGCCCGCCTGATATTCCTCATGGGTAAGAGCCGCACTTTCGCGCTGTGATGTGGCGGTGCGCTTGGCCAGATCGCGCAGCGCCTGATATTCCCGCGCCTGGACATAATAGGACGCGACATCGCCGACCAGGGTCAGCATGGTATCGCGCAGCTGCTCATCCGCGGCATCGACGCCGTATTTCGCCGCTTCCGCGGCACGCTTGTTGCCGCCGAAGAGGTCGAGCTCCCAGCTGGCGTCGAAACCCCCGTCATACAATGTGGAAAAGGTCGCATCGGTCGTGCCGCCTTCCGCAGCCGACGTGCGTGTGCGCGCCGCGGAGGCTGTTCCCGATGCTGTTGGCAGCAATGCGCCCCTCTGCTCCCGATAGGTGGCGCGCGCTTCGCGGATCTTTGCCTTGGCTGTCGCAACATCAAGATTGCTGGCGATCGCCTCTGCGATGAGCGCATCAAGGGTTGGGTCCTTTAGCTGTTTCCACCATTGCGACAATTGCGGGGCTTGCGAGGGCTTGTTTGCAGTCTTGCTGCCCCAATGTGCCGGCAGGGCAAGGTCGGGCGTCTTATAATCCGGTCCCACGACGCAGCCTGTTAATGTTCCGACGAATATGGCTGCAATGGCAATATTCGTCGGTCCCGTGTTTGAGCGCAAACATATCGGCAAGATTTCCATCCCTGGCTTGTTGATCCTATGCGCTGGCCTCGATTGAGGTCAGGAAGACGTGGAGCATGAGAGGGACCATCGCTTTTCCTCTGGGAAGAAGGATGGCGGTGCTCACACGCCATTGGTCCGGGAGCGCCGGGCGGGGCGTTCCCGGACCATTCGGCCCGGCGAAGGGCCGCTCCTTCCAACCAACAGGGGCGTCCGGGGGGATCTCGATTGGTTGGAGGCGGAGAGGAAATGGTCTGTCGTGGTGATCAGTGGAACGGACGCGGGCCGGGGACGAGCGACCGTTCCGCGTCCGCCAGTTTGGCGAGTTGATCGGCGTTCAGCACGTTGCGCAGGGCAACAGCCTTGTCCTTGAGAATCTTGGCCTTGGCGGCGCGATCCAGCACGCGATCGGCCAGGCGCTCTCCGAAAAGCTGAGCTTGCCCGTCGCCCTGATGGGGGGCCTGAGACGCGGCGGCGTCATCGGTGGCCGGCGGCTCCGGCAATTCGTTCTTCGCAGGGGTCAGGAGATCAATCAGAGCGCTGGTATAATCCCGCCAGGCGTCGAGCTGGTTGCTGCGGACACCGATCAAGGTCTCGATCGCCGACAATTTTTCTGCGATCATCAGGGCTGGGTTCGGTCTATGCGGAGGTCCCGGGGGCATGGGCATGCCACCGCCAAAGGCCATCATCGGCCCCTCGGGATGACGGTCCTGGAAACACCAGCCGTCCGATGGTGGGCCGACAGGACCCGGCTGCGCGGTCTCGGCGCCTGCAGGCTTTTGCTGGTCGGATGCGATTTCGGCACCGGCTGCATAAGCCGAAGCGGTTGCACCGCCAATTGCCGTTACCAATAAAGCCGCGACGATAAGTCGTTTCTTCATAATCAATGCCTTCGCTACGAGTAACTGCAGCAAAAGTTATTGGGACCTTATGAATGCAATACGTCGATATGTTTCCTAACTTTTCCCGCAAGGGGAATATTGCGAACGAAGTTTGCTGATGGCCTGACAGCAATGCTTCATTACAATTTCCTCTATTGTCGCCTTAAAGTTCGTCTCCGGTGTAGGGACAAGCAGCATGTGGCGCCGATTGCGGGTCGAGATGGAGAGAGCTGCCGCCTGGCGGCAGCTCTCTCCACGGTGTTCGCTATTCCTTGCTTCCGGAAGCAGCCGATGTCGATTGATCCGCCTCCTTCAAGGCGGCCGCACATTCCTCGCAGCAGACTTCCACCGATCTGCCGCCGAGATTGACCTTGATGGTCTCGGCACCGAGTTCGCAATCGCAAGCGGCACATGTGGTTCTCTTCATCTCATGATCCTTTCCTGATCGATCCCCCTTGCCGGGGCAGGATCATGAGAGCACCGATCGTCATATCGGCGCTGTCGGAATCTTTAGCGAGCCGTGTAGCGCTTGGGCTTCAGCTGAGCGGAGCGCTGGAATTCTGCCGGCGTCAGGCCGTAGGTCTGTTTGAACGCGGCGCTGAAATGGCTATGGCTGGAAAAACCGAGATCGAGCCCGAGCATGGTCAGGTCGTCATAGGAGGCGAGGAGATCGAGCGCGCGTGCCAGCCGAAGCCGCAGCTGATAACGGTAAAGAGGGATGGCTTCCACCTGCTGGAAGACCTGTGTCAGGTAGACGGGCGAGACGCCGACGTCCTTGGCAATCTCCGCAAGCGTCCAGCGCCTTGCCAGATCGGAGGACAGAACGAGCTTTGCCCGATCGACGAGCTTCTGTCGGCCGTAACTTGCTCCGGCCGCATGCGACGTCCGCTCGCCGAGAGAGCGGCGCACAAGGGTCAACGCCAGCGTTTCGCCTTCCAGGCTCTCGGCTATATTGCGGCTGAGCCCATGACGAAGCATCGCCACGAGCGCCTGCGCGCGTGGATCGATGCGTCGGCGCTGACGACGAAAGATGACGCTTTCCCCGGATTGAACCTGTTCCTTCGGTGCAAGCTCGCGAAGAACGCTCTCGTCGATCATGAGATCGAGACAGGAATCGCCGCCGTCAACGGGATGACTGATTCGGTATCCCTGGCCCTGATTGAAGAAAAGCACCTGGTTTGCTTCTGCAACAGCATCGCTCTGGCCGACATGTCGTTTGAAGACGCCGCGATAGGGATAGACGAGGCTTGTCTTGTGGGCGCATTCCTCGCTGCTCTTGTGCCGGCATTCGCCATTGCAGACGACATCGCGGATGAGGACGGTTTTCGTCTTCAGCAGCAAGGCTGTCGAAATTTGTGACATGCCGAATTCCCCATTCCCGCGCCAATGCGCACCGCGCTTGCAAAGCTTACCACGTGCTGTGCTATCTTTTTAGTAGCGGCTGTAAACATGAACATCGCTTCCATTCTGGCCGCGGGAGAGGCCGATATCCTTCAATTGATCGTCCGACAGTTCCAGAAGAGAGTTGCGGTTCCTGCGTTCGGCCATCTTGCGTGCGAGCAGATGGACAAGATCCAGCAACCTCGAAAGAGACGAGCGCCGGGCCTTGTCGCGGCTGCGGACGCATTGGGAAGATACCAAGGTGTTTGCGGCTTGCATGGTGATACTCCATCGTTTGTTTCGATGAAGGCAGTGAACCATCGGGGCTGTATCCGCGCTGTCAGATAATTTAGCGATCGATCGCGACCGCAACCATTCGGGAAAGTGATCGCGGCACATTTGTATTTTCCTTGTCGACATGCTGCCCGCGAGAGCGATAATGTCGGCGCTGGTCCGTCCGGTGCGAGGACGGGCGCCCGTGAGATGAAGATTATCGAGGAGAGTAGGAATGTCGTGGCAACACCCAGTACCCCGGATCACGGAGGAGGAGAGGCAGCAGCGCCTTTCGAAGCTTCGAAAGCTGCTCGACGCGCGGGAACTGGCCGGCATGTTGCTGGGGCCGACCGAAAGCCTGCGGTACTTTACCGGCCTCGTCTGGCATGCGAGCGAGCGTTTTCTCGGCGCGCTGGTGACGCCGACAGAGCTCTATTACATCGTGCCGGGCTTTGAGCGCAGCCGGGTCGAAACCCTGCCGCATCTGCCGGCCGAAATCTTGGAGTGGCAGGAAGAAGAGAGCAGCGCGGCGCTTATCGCCCGCGTGCTGGGAGATAAGGGCGTTTTGGCGCTCGACGACAACATGCCGCTTTACTTCTATAACGCGCTGGCCGCCGAGCTTGGGGCTGAAAGGCTTGCGAATGGCGGGCCGATCATCAATGGCCTGCGCCGGATCAAGTCCCCAGCCGAAATCGCGCTCATTCAATATGCCATGAACCTGACACTGGACGTGCACAAGCAGGCCCATGCCCTCCTCAAGCCGGGGATTCGCGCGTCGGAAGTGGTCGAGTTCATCGACCGACGCCATCGCGAGGCTGGCGTCCATGGCGGCTCGACCTTCTGCATCGTGTCCTTCGGTGAAGCCACGTCCCTGCCGCACGGCGCAGATGGCGACCAGACGCTCGGCGAAGACGACGTCATTCTGGTGGATACAGGCACCCGCATCGACGGCTATCACTCCGATCTGACCCGCACATATAAGCTCAAGAGTGGCGATAGCGCTTTCGAGGATGCCTGGGCGATCGAGCGGGAGGCACAGCAGGCTGTTTTCGATGCTGCGAAGCTCGGCACTCCCTGCTCCGGCCTGGATGACGCAGCTCGCGCGGTGCTCGCCAAATATTCGCTCGGCCCTGATTACAAGCTGCCAGGATTGCCGCATCGCGCCGGTCACGGCCTTGGCCTCGAGATTCACGAAGAACCCTATATCGTGCGCGGCAACGCGACGGTGCTTGAGGCAGGTATGTGCTTCTCAAACGAGCCGATGATCGTCTTTCCGCAGAAATTCGGCATTCGGCTGGAGGACCACGTCTATATGACGACGGACGGCCCGCGTTGGTTTACGCAACCATCCAACGGGCCGACGAAGCCGTTTGCGAGCTGAGAGTTTTTAAACAGGGCGGCCGTCAAGCCGCCCTTTTTCCATCTTCATCGAAGACGTGCAGATACTGCGCCGGGAAGGAGACGTTGACCTGCGTCCCCGCGCTCAGAGCGGTGCGATCCAAGGTGAACACCTTGAACGGCAGGCCGTGCAGCGAAAGATGCAGGATGATGCCGAAGCCGGTGGGTTCGATGAGTTCGACACTGGCGGCCATGTCGGATGGGTTGGACGACAACACGACATGCTCCGGGCGAATGCCGAGCGTGACCTTCGCAGTGGGTGCCAATTTGAGTGGCTCCGGAAGCGAAACGAGCGTGCCGTCCTTGAGCTTGACGCCATCGCCCTCGTAAGTCGCATCAAGGAAGTTCATGCCGGGTGAACCAATGAAGCCGGCCACGAAGAGATTGGCGGGGCGGTCGTAGAGTTCGAGCGGGCTGCCGACCTGCTGAACCACCCCGCCGTGCATGGCGACGATCCGGTCCGCCAGCGTCATCGCCTCGATCTGGTCGTGGGTAACATAGATCGAGGTCGCCTTCAGATCGCCATGCAATTTCTTGATTTCGGCACGCATCTGCTCGCGCAAACGCGCATCGAGGTTCGAAAGGGGTTCATCGAAGAGGAAGGCTTTCGGCTGCCGCACGATGGCGCGGCCCATGGCGACGCGCTGGCGCTGGCCACCGGAGAGGGCCTTCGGGCGGCGTTCGAGCAACGGATCGAGACCGAGCTTAGATGCCGCACCGGCGACAGCCTTGGCAATGCCATCTTTGGCCACCTTCCGCAGCCGCAGGCTGTAGCTCATGTTGCCGGCGACATTCATATGCGGATAAAGCGCATAGGACTGGAAGACCATGGCGATGTCGCGGTCTTTCGGATGCAGCTCGTTGACACGATTGTCGGCAATGCGGATTTCGCCGCCGCTGATGTCCTCGAGACCGGCAATCATCCTCAGCAGGGTAGATTTGCCACATCCGGAGGGACCGACGAGGACGACAAACTCGCCGTCCTTGATCCTGAGATCGATGTCGTGCAGCACTTGCACGTGGCCATAGGCTTTCTTGACGTTTTGAATATCGATCGATGCCATGTGACTAACCCTTGACCGCGCCGGCCGTCAGGCCTTGCACGAGATAGCGTTGGATGAGCAGGAAGAAGAGTGCGGCCGGAATAAGCGCCATAACTCCCGCCGCCATCATCTGCCCGAAATCCACGGAGAATTTCGAGACGAAGGTGAGAAGCCCGACCGGGAAGGTCGCAGCCTGGTTGCCGTTGATAAGCATCAGCGCAAAGAGAAGTTCGCTCCATGCCGCCGTGAAGACGAAGCCGAGCGTTGCGGCAATGCCGGGCAGGGTTAGCGGCAGGATGATCTGCCTGAAGGCCGTAAACTGCGTTGCGCCATCGATCATGGCCGCTTCCTCCAGATCCTTGGGAATGCCGTCGAAGAAGGACTGCATCAGGAAGGTGGCGAAGGGCACGTTGAAGGCCGTATAGACGATGACGAGGCCTGTCAGGCTGTTGGTCAGGTGTAGCGGCGTCAGGATCTTGAAGATCGGTGCCACGAGCATGACCAGCGGAAACATCTGGGTCAGCAGCATCAAAGCCACGATCCAATATTTGGCACGGAAGGTGAAGCGCGAGAGCGCGTAGCCGGAGAGCGACGCGCAGATGGTCACCGCGATCGCCGTCGAAGCGGAGACGATCAGGCTGTTCTTGAAGAAGGTCGGGAAATCGCTGTGCTGCAGCACGAAGGCATAATGTTCCCAGGTCGTGTGCGACGGCCACATGCGCACGCCCTCTGTATAGAGCAGATCGTTCGGTGTCACCGAAACCTTGAGCAGCCAGAACAGCGGGAAAAGCGCGAAGACGACATAGCAAAGAATCGCCAGTCGATGCGCGATGGTGGGAAGGATGGATCGTCTCATGGCTCAATCCTTGTTCAGCAGGGTCTGCCGCAGCAGGATGATCAGCATGGAATAGGCAAGCAGCAGCACCAAAAGCACGAGCGCGATGGCCGAGGCATAGCCGAAATCCAGCCGCTTGAAGGCTTGGGTAAAGATGTAGCTTGCGACGATCTGCGTTCGGTCAGCCGGTCCACCGCCCGTCATCACGACGATCAGGTCGGCGAAATTGGAGACCCAGACTGTGCGCAGCAGCACGGTGATGGCGATGGTCGGCGCGAGGAAAGGCAGCGTGATCGAGCGGAAGCGCTCGAACCAGCCGGCGCCATCGATCGAGGCTGCCTCGTAAAGATCGCGCGGAATTGCCTGGAGGGCTGCCAGCAGGGTGATTGCGAAGAACGGAATCCCCCACCAGACATTGGCGACGATAGGTCCCCACATCGCATAATTCGGATCGGACAGAATGTTGTTCGGCTCGCTCATCAGACCCATGGCATAGAGCCAATGCGGGATCGGGCCGATGACCGGATTGAAGAGCCACGACCAGTTGAGGCCGGCGAGGAAAGAAGGAACGGCCCATGGCAGGAATACCAGAGCCTGCACGATCGATCTGCCGAAAAACGGTTTGTCCAACAGAAGTGCCAGGATCAGCCCGAAGATGAACTGCAGCGCCACGGAGGCGCCCGTCCACCAAAGCGTATTCTTCAGTGCCCAGTAGAAGGCCTTATCCTTCGCAAGGTCGCGGAAATGTTCCAGGCCTATGAAGCCGCCGGAAAACGGATTGAGCAGCTGAATATCGCGGAAGGCGTAGGATATGCCGATTGCCAGCGGCACCAGCATCACGGCGATGATGAGGATGAGGGCAGGGGCGCTGTAAAGGTAGGGCTCCGAGGCGTCGGCGAGGCGCTTTAGCCACGGCCTGCGGTCGTGACGCCTGTCGAGCGTGTCGGTGATCGAAGTCATCTGCAAGAGTTCCCATTCGCGGCGTTCGAACGCCGTCTGTTTCAATTGGGCAGAAACGGCGGCGGATCACTCCGCCGCCGCATGCGTGGTTTACTTCTTGGCCAGGAATTTCTGCTGGGCCTTGGTCAGGTAATCTGCCCACTGGTCGGCGAGGTCCTTTGCCGAGATATCGCCGAGCAATGCCTGCTGCGAGGTCTTGATGGCGAGCGAATCCTTGAAGAAGGCGAACTCCTCAAGATAGGTCGGCATGACAGTGGGAACGGTGTCCTTGTCGGCCAGTTCCTGGAACCAGCCCTTAAACTGATCGCCGGCGTAGAAGGGGTCCTTTTCCGCGGCCGTATAGGCCGGCAGGGCGCCGATCTTCTTGTTCCATTCCAGATTGCCTTCCTTGCCTTCAAGGGTCGCGATCAGCTTCCAGGAGAGATCCTTGTTCTGGCTCGTCGAGAACATCGACCAGCCGGCGTAGCCAATGGTCGGGAAGGATTTGCCATCGGGACCCTTCGGCAGCGGAGCTACGCCGAAATCGTCCTTGTTCATGCGTTCGGCGACGGCGATCAGCGCATCCGGATCCTGGTCGAGGAAGGCGCAGGTGCCGGAATAAAAGCCTGCGACGACCTCGTTGAAGCCCCAGTTGACGCTGTCCTTCGGTGCATATCCTTTCTTGTAGAGATCGACCATCCACTCGATGCCCTTGGCCCAGCCGGGGCTGTTCATCGTCGATGTGCCGTCATCCTTGAAGTACTTGTTGTCGCCGGCCATGGAGGCCGCGAAGATCATCCAGCCGTTGAGACCGCCCGGACCGCCGCGCATGCAGTAGCCGTATTTGCCGGGCAGTTTGGAGATGGCCTCGGATGCCTTGACGAATTCATCCATCGTCTTCGGCGGCTCGGCAATGCCGGCGTCCTTCAGGATCTTCTTGTTGTAGAACATCGCGCGCAGATAGAAGCCGTAGGGCAGCATGTAGGCGGTGTTCTTGACATCCCGGCCGAGTTGAAGCGCGCGGGGCGTCAGTTCGCTCGTATGCTCCCATTTGGCAAGGTAGGGCTCGAGGCTTTCGAGCATGCCGTTATTGCCATAGAGCGACAGCCAAGTATCAGGCATTTCCATCACGTCGGGTGTATCGCCAGCCGAAACCATGGTGGCGAATTTCTGGAAGGCCTCGTTCCAGGGCAGGGAGATGATGTCGACCTTGGTGCCTGGGTTGGCGGCTTCGAACTTGGCAACGATCGACTTCAACGTCTCGGTGCGCTCCGGGCTCGTGATGACTTCCACGAGCTTCAGCGTCGTATCGGCAAAAGCGGTGCCGCCCATCAAAGCGGTGAAGAGTGCTGCTGTTATCAGTCTTTTCATGCTGGTTCCCCTTTTTAAGTTTTCCTCTCAGATTGACGATGTCACGAGGCGGCGGCGATTGCCTCCTCGAGTTCCTTCCACAAGGCCTCCGTTCCTTCGAGGCCGACATGAAGACGTACGGAGCGCGGATTGATGCCGAAAGTATGTGCTGAATTCGGCTGCGCCTTCTGCTGCAGCACGACTTCGCCCGGCACGATCAAGCTCTCATGCCCGCCCCAGCTCACACCCAGCTTGAAGAGCGTGAGGCGATCGGCAAAGGCGCGGATATCGACGCCCTCGCGGAAGATGAAGGAGAAAAGGCCCGAAGTGCCATTCAGGCCGGCCGGCAGCCGGTTGGCAAGGCCCGGATGGCAGACCTGCTCGACGACATCGAGCTCCTGCAGGCGCTTGGCGATCGTCATCGCCGCCGCTTCGTGCGCCTTCATGCGGATCGGCAGGGTGCGAAGGCCGCGGATCAGGAGCCATGCGTCGAAGGGAGAAAGCTTGCCGCCGAGATAGGGATAGGCTTCTGCCTTCAGCCGCGCGATCATTTCCTTCGAGCCCGCGACGACACCGGCGACCACGTCGCTGTGGCCACCGAGATATTTCGAGGCGGAATGAATGACCAGATCGACGCCGAGTTTCAGCGGCTGCTGGAAATAGGGGGTGGCCCAGCTGTTGTCGATCATCGAGACGACGCCGTGCTGTTTAGCGAGTGCGGCCAGCGCGCCGACATCATGCGCCTCCATGACCCAACTCGTCGGGCTTTCCATGTAGAAGACCTTGGCGCCCGGAAGCGCCTTGGCGACCGCTTCTTCATCGCGGCCGTCGACGTAGGTCACGTCCACCTTCATGCGCTTCAGAACAGTGCCGAAGAGGCGGAAAGCGTCGGGATAGACATGTTTGACCGCAACGATCCGGTCGCCCGGTTCGACGAAGCTCAGAACGGCCGACGAGATCGCCGCCATGCCGCTGGCAAAACCGAGCGCGTCCTCGGCGCCTTCGAGCTTGGCCAGCATCTCCTCGAATAGGCGAACGGTCGGGTTAAGACCGCGCGTATAGGTCGGACGCACCTTCTCGCCGCGATAGGAGGCGATCATTTCGTCGTAGCTGGAGAAGGTGAAGAGTGACGTCTGAAAGATCGGGGGCACCACGGCATCGGCGAAATTGCCGTCGTCATGGGCGGTAATGAGGGATGCAAGTTCGAACGGCTCTAGCCCGTCAGTCATTTGGACATTTCCTTGATGTCTTCCTCGACCACGTCGAGAATTTTCAGTGTTTCGGCGCGTGCTGCCTCGGGATCCTGATCGACGATCGCGTTGAAGAGCGTGCGGTGATAGGGGAAGGACCGGCGAGCAAAATCCTGCCGATCGAAAGGATGGTCCCAGAAGCGCTCGAAGGTTTCGCGCATCTGTTCGAGAAGCTGCCGGAACAACGGATTGTGCGTGGCGTCATAGACGGCAAGATGGAAGGCAAGATCCTCAGGCCCGGATGTGCCCTTGGCCATATGCACACGCTCCATCTCGTTGAGTTTTTCTTCAATGATGACGATGTCTTCGTCGGTTCGCTTCCTTGCAGCCACCATGCCGGCCTCGCATTCAATGCCGCGACGGACCTCCAGCGTCTGCAACAGCGCATCGCGCAGATGGGATGGGTTGAAGGAAAGCGGCATATGGATCGTCGCCTTCGAAACAGGCTTTAGCAGATAGGTACCGCTGCCTTTGCGCGTCTCCATGACGCCGAGCGCCTGGAAGTAGGTGATGACCTCGCGAATGGTGGAGCGTCCAACCGAAAGGGCAGCCATCAGCTCGCGCTCGGTCGGCAGTCGATCGCCGGCCCGCAGCTTCGACGATTCGATGAAGGTCGACAGCGCCTCGATGACTTGCTGCGTCCGATCGATGGAAGGAAGAGGGGTAAGCATGGGTTTTGTCATGGGACGGTAAATTGGTCTGACATCTGCCATCAGGTCAATCTCTTTTTCTTGGCATGGGCATTTTTCCGGCCCTTAAATTTTTAAGGGCGCGAAGCGAGCAGCAACGAAGGTTGTTTGCGGCCTTCAAGAGCGCCGACAGCGCTGATAGAAGAAACGTGTTGTGAGTCCCGGGCTGGAAGAGAATGGCCGCAAGAGATCGATATTCACGGAAGCTGGAATGCGCGAAATGCGACCACACCGGCTTTGCCGAAGTGTCCGAAACCGACGATCGTCGGGCGTTGAGCCGCGATTTCAAGATAGACGAGATGCCGCGCGGCTTTTCCACAGAGAGGCCATCGACCGATCCGCGCAAGCATATGGTCCGATGCCGGTGCGGCTCGGTGTTTCCTTTCGAGCAAGACACGATTTATGCACCGGGCGGCGAGCCGCGGCGCAGAAAAGCATAGGCCGAAAAGAAAAAAGCCCCGCACAGGCGAGGCTAAGCTTGTGCCGCTCCGGGGAAATCGGAAGCGACGCGGCATTGTCTAACGGTCGTCTTCCCTTCCGGCTAGGTCAGTTTTGCCGATAGCGGTACGCTCAAGTAAAAAAGCTCTTCATTCCTGAAATGAGATTGGTTTGCATGCTCTCCCCCACTGGCTGCAAAGATGGGAGGAAACTATCGTGCCGTGCAATATGTTCAGCTAGCGTTCATTTTCGCGCGGGCAAAAAGGCAATCACCGCAACGCCTTGCGGTCGTCGAGGCCCGGCTTCCATTGGTTTTCGAGCCTGGTCGCCGGGCCTCGCAGATACTGAAAAACCTCGGATACTCATATGCGGCTGCTTCGCGCCTTCATCGATTGGATACGCCGCAAGCGGCGGCCGGAACAGGAAACGATCCAACATTCCGCCGACGATCCATGGGTTCTGCAGCAGATCGAAAAATTCGAGCGAGAGTTGAAGCGCTAGCAGGCTTGCAGGTTCGTAGGCCTGGTGCTTGATCAGTGCCGCAGGACGACCCCATCTTTAGCGACGAGCTTGCCCGCCTTGTAGACCGCGCGTCCTTTCGGCACGGCAACGACCGCCTCGGGAATATGCTCCGCCTTCAGGGTAACGAAATCGGCTTTTGCGCCGATCTGCAGGCCGTAGTCTTCCACGCGCAGAGCTTTGGCGCCGCTCTCGGTCACGACATCGAAGGCGACCTTCAATTCGTCGTCCGTATAGAAGCCGGACCGATAGCCGATCATCATCGCGCGGCCCAGCATGTCGCCATCGCCATAGGGCCACCAGGAATCGCGAATATTATCGCTGCCGCTGAAGACGGTAACGCCAGCGGTACGAAGTAGGGCGACTGGCGGGAAGGAATGGGCGCCAGGTGCATTCGTCATGATGGAAACACCGCTCTCGGCGATGAGTGCCGCAGCGCGCGTTACCGCTTCGATCGAAAGATCGCCAAGTCCGTAAGCGTGGCTGATCGTGACGTGCCCACCCATGGATAGACCGCGCGTGCGGGCGCAGATCTGCTCGATGGTGAAGAGGCCGAGCGTGCCGCCTTCATGAAGATGGATGTCGACATCGACGCCATGCTTCTCGGCGACTCCGAAAACCACGTCGAGGTGCTTTTCAATATCCCGGTCGAAGCTCGCCGGATCGAGCCCTCCGACGAGATTTGCGCCCATGGCGATCGCCTCGTCCAAAAGCTCAGGCGTGCCGGGGCTCTTCAGGATACCGCTTTGCGGAAAGGCGACGAGCTGGATGTCGATCAGGTCGCGGTATTCCTCGCGCACGGCAAGAACGGTCTCGAGCGATCTCAGCCCGACGGAGCCATCCACCATCACATGGCTGCGCATATGCGTGCTGCCATTGGCGATGCAGAGTTCCAGCTGGTTTCTGGCTCTTTCGTCCATTGGTGCCGCCTGCGCCATGTTTTGCGCCTGGAAGGCGACACGCTCGTGGACGTCGAAGCCATTGGTGCAGGGCTTGTGCGATATCCAGGCGTCACCGTAGAAGCTGGTGTCGAGATGAATATGCCCTTCGACAAAACCCGGCACCACCAGGGCGCCTTCGAGATCGATAGGCTCGGAGGCAGAAACCGACGCTCCAGTCCCCGTGATCGAAACGATCCGCCCATCCGTGACGCCAATATCCTTGAGCGAGCCATCGGCAAGCTTGGCCCGGGTAAAGAGGGTTTCGATCGTGCTCAATTTTTTCTCCTTGAATCAATGGCCGCCGGCCTGCGCGGGAGCTGCCCGCATGGCGGCTGTCTCACCGCTCGAACGCTTCTTTCAGGCCGAAGCTTTTGCGCTCGCGCAGGTCGAGATCGGCCTCGATGTGTGCGATATGATGAAGCATCAGGTGACAGGCAGTGTCGACGTCCTTGCGCTCCAGCGCGGTGATGATGTCGCCGTGCTCGGAATGGCCGCAACTGGAGGCGCTTGATTGACCGTAGAGTGCGATCACCAGTGACGAGCGGGCGACGAGCTCTTCCATGAAGCGCTGCATGATAAGATTGCCCGATATCGACGCCAGCATCAGGTGGAAATCGCCCGAAGCCTTGATTTCAGCTCGCCGCGCTGACTGGCCGCGTTCGCCCATCAGGCGGCCTTCTTCGACGAGAAGCTGCCGGAGGTGATTGAGCTGAGCCGCGGTGATATGTTCGGCTGCCGATCGCAGTATGCCCGGTTCGACCAGGCGGCGCGCGGCGAAAATCTGTCGGGCTTCCTCGGGCGATGGGTAGGCGACGAAAGCGCCCCGGTTCTTTTCGACGCTGACGAGTCCCTCGTAAGAAAGAGCCTGTAGGGCGGCGCGCGCCAGAGTTCGGCTGACGTTGAACAGGCCGCCAACATCGCCCTCGGACAGTTTCGTGCCCGGCGCAAGCCTACGCTCGACGATCGCGTCGCGAATGGCGTCGCGGATCTGTTGTGCACCGCTGTCGGTAGAGTCGCTGGGCGCCAAAAGCCCATCTGCTGAAGGGTTCATAATTGTTTGCCTGAATAATTGGCTGCGATGATAGCTTGGTTTCACGCCGAAGTTAAACGAAATCTGATGCAAAGATTGCGCTAAAGTGTATACAATAATTTGCATAAATCGCGCACAATAGCCTATTTCCTGTGCAAATTCACAATTGCCTATCAAGAGGCAAAATTTTTCGACTGATGGAAACTATAGAAATTACAGTAGGTTAGTGCGCCGCAGCAAAACTGGCACGATTGATGCAGTGTCTTTCCCAAACCAAAGGGGAAGATGATGTCGAAAGCGGCAGAGATCGATATAGTGTCCGTTTCGAAGGTCTATGGCACGACCACGGCTGTCCATGCGATCAGCCTGAAGATACCAGCAGGCTCCTATTGCTGCTTCCTCGGTCCTTCCGGTTGCGGCAAGACCTCGACGCTGCGCATGATCGCAGGCCATGAGGGCATTTCCTCGGGCGACATCAGGCTCGGAAATACCGTCGTCACGGATTTTCCGCCCGCACGGCGCGGCACGGCGATGATGTTCCAGTCCTATGCGCTGTTTCCTCATCTCGATCTTATCGACAATGTCGCCTTCAGCCTGAAGATGAAAGGTGTCGACAAGGATGAGCGCCGCGCCAAGGCGCTCGACATGCTGAAGCTCATGCAGATGGAGGCCTATGCGACCCGCCGTCCGGCACAGCTTTCGGGCGGCCAGCAGCAGCGTGTTGCGCTTGCCCGCGCCTTGATCACCGATCCGGAAGCGCTGCTGCTGGACGAGCCGCTATCGGCGCTCGATCCGTTCCTGAAGATCCGCATGCGCGCCGAGCTCAAGAAGCTGCAGAAATCACTCGGCATCACCTTCGTCCATGTCACGCACAGTCAGGAAGAGGCGATGGCGCTGGCCGATATCATGGTCATCATGAATGACGGTCGGATCGAGCAGGCCGGCTCGCCGCGCGAGGTCTTCGAACGCCCCGCTACCGCTTTCGTTGCCCGCTTCATGGGTGACCACAATGTCCTGTCCGGCCGGGTAACATCGAACGAGGGCGGCGTGATCACCATGTCCGTGCCGGAAGGGCAGGGCTTTTCGGTAAAGGGAACAAGCCGCCAAGTCGGAGAGTCCGTCGACATCGCCGTGCGGACCGATCGTGTCCGTCTGTCTCAGTCTGAGGACAAGGGCCTCGGCTTCAACGGCGTGGTCTCCAACATCGAATATCGCGGCGCGACGCTGAAGATCACCGTCATCGGTGCCGGCAGCGACGATTTCACCGTGATCGCAAGCAACGACGATGACGCCGCCAGATCCATGGCGGTCGGCGACACCGTCTCGCTGAGTTGGGCTCAGGAGGATGCAATCCTTCTTGGCCGTATGTCCGCATGAAAATCTCAAGCATCAAAAAAGGGGAACTGACATGACGACTGAAACCAAGACTACCAAGACCGCGAAAGGCATTTCCCGCCGCTCGCTGCTGAAGACCGGCGCCGCCGCTTTCGGCGCCATGGCCGGCTCCGGTGTCATCACCGGCTTCCCGACCATCTGGGCCAAAACCAACATCACGCTGCGCCAGTTCGGCACCGGCGTTTCGAACATCAATGCGATCGCCGAGAAGTGCAAGGCCGATCTCGGTATTACACTGGAAATGACCGCAACCGATTCAGACGCTGCCGCCCAGCGCGCCGTCACTCAGCCCAACAGCTACGATATCGCCGACATCGAATACTGGATCGCCAAGAAGGTATTCCCGGCCGGCGTGCTGCAGCCGATGGATGTGAAGAAGCTTAAATATTACGACAAGATCGTGCCGCTCTTCATCAACGGCAAGCTGAAGCCCGACAGCGTCATCGCACAGGGCACGGCGCCGCACACGGTGGGCTTTGTCGAAGGGCAGGGCTCGAAGAAATTCGCCAAGGAGCCGACGCAATGGATGACGATGGTTCCGACGATCTACAATGCCGATACGCTCGGCATTCGTCCCGATCTCACGGGGCGTCCGATCAACAGCTGGGCCGACATTCTCGATCCGGCCTTCAAGGGCAAGACGGCGATCCTCAACATCCCGTCGATCGGCATCATGGATGCCGCGATGATCATGGAAGCCGCCGGCAAGATCAAATATGCCGACAAGGGCAACATGACGAAGGCGGAAATCGACAAGACGATCGAGTTCCTGATCAAGACCAAGGGTGACGGCCAGTTCCGTGCCTTCTGGAAGTCCTTCGACGAAAGCGTCAACCTGATGGCGTCGGGTGAAGTCGTCATCCAGTCCATGTGGTCGCCGGCTGTAGCCGCCGTCCGCTCCAAGGGCATCGCCTGCACCTTCCAGCCGCTCAAGGAAGGTTACCGCGCCTGGGGCGGCGGCCTTGGCCTTGCCTCGCATCTCAAGGGTGCCGAACTCGACGCCGCCTACGAGTACATCAACTGGTACACCTCCGGCTGGGTCGGCGGTTACCTTAACCGCCAGGGCTATTATTCGGCTTGCATGGAAACGGCCAAGCAGTTCATGTCGGCCGACGAGTGGGGCTACTGGATCGAAGGCAAGCCGGCGCAGGGCGACATCTTGTCTCCGGAAGGCAAGGTCATGGAGAAGGCCGGCGCCGTTCGCGACGGTGGTTCCTTCGAGGCCCGCATGGGTGCCGTCGCCTGCTGGAATTCGGTCATGGACGAGGACCGCTACATGGTTCGCCGCTGGAACGAATTCATCGCCGCCTGAGCCGATATTTCCTGTCGCCTCTCCCGCGATTGCGGGGGAGGCATCCCCAAATGGAGAGCCGAACCATGGCGACGATCGCTTCCTCTCACACAGCAGAGGCAACACCGAAAACCGGACACCGATTTGCCGTGCCCGCCTGGGCAGTCGCCTATCTGCAGGCCACGCCGCTCTTCCTCATCCTCGGCTTCTTCTTTCTGCTGCCCATCGCCATGATCGGCGTCGTCAGCTTCTGGGACTATGATTTCGCCAACATCTATCCTGCCTTCCTCACCACCAACTACACCGATACGCTCGGCTCTTGGGTGACGTGGAAGACCTATCTCAACACGCTGAAATTCACCGCGATTGTCTGGATGCTGACCTTGTTCATCGGCTTCTGGGTCGCCTATTTCCTCGCCTTTCACATCCGTCGTACGTCGACGCAGATGATCCTCTTTCTCGTCTGCACCGTGCCATTCATGACCTCGAATATCATCCGCATGATCTCGTGGATTCCGGTGCTCGGCCGCAACGGGCTGGTCAATTCCGCCCTGATCGACATGGGCCTGATCCCGCAGCCGGTCGAATGGTTGCTCTATTCCGATTTTGCCGTGGTGCTCGCCATGGTGCACCTCTACACACTCTTCATGGTGACGCCGATCTTCAACACGCTGATGCGCATCGACCGCTCGCTGTTCGAGGCAGCGCGTGATGCCGGCGCCAGTGGCTGGCAGGTGCTGTGGAACGTGGTGATCCCGCTTGCCAAGCCCGGAATGGCGATCGGCAGCATCTTCGTCGTCACCCTCGTCATGGCGGATTTTTCCACCGTGCAGGTGATGTCAGGTGGCCAGAGCGCCTCCATAGCCCTGATGATGAAGAACCAGATGTCGCTGCTGCAATATCCGGCTGCGGCCGCCAATGCCGTGGTGTTGTTGATCGTCGTGCTGCTGATGGTCGCCGCCATCCTGCGCATCGTCGATATCCGCAAGGAGCTCTGAGATGAACCACGAAAAGCGCAGCCTGGAATTCTACGTTCTGGCGATTTTCTTCACGATTTTCGTGCTGTTCCTCTACGGCCCGCTTTCGGCGGTCATCATCCTGTCCTTTCAAGGACCGGACGGCGGCCTGACATTTCCCTTGAACGGCGTCTCGCTGCACTGGTTCGCCAACCTCTTCGAGAAACAGGCGGTTGGCGATTTCGGTGCCTCCTTCCAGCGCTCCTTGATTCTCGGCGTGATGGTTATGATCGTGACCGTCGTCGTGTCGCTGTTGGCTGGCCTTGCCTTTCGCCGCCGCTTCCGTGGCTCGACGTTTCTGTTCTATGCCACTGTTGCGAGCCTCGTGGTGCCATCCATCATCATTTCGCTCGGGATTGGCGTCGTCTTCCAGCAGGGCGGCATTGCGCCGGCCTGGTATTCGTCGGCCTTCGGCGCACATCTGACCTGGACCCTTCCTTTCGGTGTGCTCATCATGTTTGCCGTCTTCAACCGGTTTTCGCCGGCCTATGAGGAGGCCGCACGCGATCTTGGCGCCAATTCCTGGCAGACCTTCCGCCATGTCGTGCTGCCGATGATCGCGCCGAGCCTGATCGGCGTTGGCCTGTTCGGCTTCACGCTGTCCTATGACGAATTTGCCCGCACCCTGATGACGTCGGGTACCTACAATACCCTGCCGCTCGAAATTTACGGCATGACGACGAATGTCACGACGCCGGTGCTCTATGCGCTCGGAACCGTGACGACGCTCTTCTCCTTCACTATCATCCTGCTGGCGCTTGCAGTCATGACCATGCTCGGCCGCCGTCAAGCCAAGAAAAGTTGAGATCATGCGCCTGCTGCTCATCAATCCGAATACGACCGCTTCCATGACGGAAAAGGCCGCAATAGCCGCACGAGCCGTGGCAGGTCCCGGCACGGAGATCATCGCCGCCACCTCGCAGATGGGGCCGGCTTCGATCGAGGGCTATTACGACGGAGCGATAGCCGTGCCCGGCATGCTGCGCGAACTGAAGGAGAGGCAGGCAACGGGTTATGACGCCGCGATCATCTGCTGCTTTGACGATACCGGCCTGGAAGCCGCCCGCATGTTCTGCGACGTCCCGGTCGTCGGCCTTTGTGAATCGGCTGTCGCGACGGCCGGCTTCCTGGCACAGCGCTTCAGCGTCGTTACGACGCTCGAGCGCTCTCGCATCCTCATCGACAATCTTGTCCAGCGCTACGGCATGGGCGGTCGCGCCAGGGTTCGCGCGTCGGACATTCCCGTTCTCGAGCTTGAGGACCCACTTTCCGGCGCAATCGGAAAGCTTCGGGCGGAAATCGAGCGCGCGCTTGCCGAAGACGGAGCGGAAGCCATCGTCCTCGGCTGCGCCGGGATGACCGATCTCGCAAGAGAACTGCAGTCGATCTACGGCGTCCCGGTCGTGGATGGTGTCGCCGCAGCAATCAAGCAGGCTGAAGCTTTGGTGTCCCTGGGCCTATCCACCAGCAAGCGCAGTTCCTACGCCTCCCCATTGCCAAAGCCTTTTTTGGGGGCAATGCAGGATTTTGCGCCAACACCGGTATTGGCTTAGTCTCATCACAATCCAACATGTACGGCCTCGGCTGATCGCTACGTCTCGCGAATGGCATATCTCGGCTACCGCGACTACAATGCCGCGATGAAGAACGAGAGTCGTGGATTTGGCACAGAGAGCTGGCAAAGCTGATCTTCCCTTGCATGGCGGCCGGGTACCGCGCTGGCTTGGGGACCGTATGACGCGCCTGGGTGCCGTCATCACCGAGGCAATCGTGCAGCATTATGGGCGCGACGAGCTTTTTCGCCGTCTCGCTAATCCCTTCTGGTTCCAGTCCTTTGGCGCTGTCATGGGGATGGATTGGCATTCCTCAGGCATCACCACAAGCGTACTTGGCGCTCTGAAACGGGGGCTGACGCCGCTTTCCGGCGAGCTTGGCATCCATGTCTGCGGGGGCCGCGGCGCGCATTCGCGCAAAACGCCGGACGAGCTCATCCATATCGGTGATCGCGTCGGCATCGACGGCGCATCCCTTGCCATGAAAAGCCGGCTGATCGCGAAGGTGGACAGTGCAGCCGTGCAGGATGGCTTCGACCTCTATCTGCATGGCTTCATCGTCGCTGATGACGGCAAGTGGGTCGTCATCCAGCAGGGCATGAACGACGAGCGGCGGCAGGCGCGGCGATATCATTGGCTATCGGAGGGTTTGGCGAACTTCCTGGATTCGCCGCACGCAGCCATCGAAGGGCGCGAGCAGGGCGAGATCATCAATCTGGCGGACCGGCGCGCCGGGCACTCCCGCAACGACCAGCTGGATTTGCTTTCTTCCTTAGGGCCGGATAAAATCATTCGTGAATTCAGCGCGCTGGAAGGACAAGTTCCAGTAATCAGCAAACAAGAGGCGCAGCCGATGCTGCCGTATCTTGTCATGCCGGCACATCACGATGTGCGTCAGGAGGACGTGAACATGCGGCGCCTGCACGGAAATCTCGCTGCGGCTGCCGATCGTGGTCCGGTGGATTTCGAGGAACTGCTTCTGACGCCCGGCGTCGGTGCGCGCACGGTAAAGGCTTTGGCGATGGTCGCCGAAGTCGTTCACGGCGCACCCTGCCGCTTCTCCGACCCCGCGCGCTTCTCGCTTGCCCATGGTGGCAAGGACCGGCACCCCTTTCCGGTGCCGCTGAAGGTCTATGACGAGACGATCAACGTGATGAAATCAGCCGTGAGGAAGGGGCGTCTCGGTCGCGATGAGGAATTGTCGGCGCTGAAGCGCCTGGACGACCAATCGAGAATGCTGGAGCGCTACGTGACAGGCCCCGATCTCAAGGAGATCGTAGCCGGCGAATTCGACCGCTCCTTCTCCTATGGCGGCCGCAGCGTCTTTGGCTGGGAGCCTCCCGTGGACGCCGGAGATGAAGGCATTAAGGGCAACTTCAGCTCTTCCAAGAGCTAAGCCGGGGCCTGGGCAGAAGGGAGCGGCTTTCCTGGCCGCTCCGTCACCAATTCATGGCAGTGTATAACCGATCACATAGTCGCCTGGTTTCGTCCCGACCGAGCCATGCCCTCCAGCCACCATGACGACATATTGCTTGTTGTCGCTGGCGGTATAGGTCATCGGCGTTGCCTGGCCACCCGCCGGCAGACGCGCCTGCCAGAGCTGCTTGCCGGACGTCACGTCATAGGCCCTGAGATAATCGTCCACGGCCGCACCCAGGAAAGCGACGCCGCCCTTGGTGACGATTGGCCCGCCAATGCCGGGGACGCCGACCTTGAAAGGAAGGGGCAGCGGGGTCATGTCATGAACAGTGCCGTTCTTGTGCTTATAGGCGATCTTGCCGGTCTTCAGATCGACACCCGCGACATAGCCCCAGGGCGGTGCCTGGCAGGGGATGCTAAGCGGACTGACGAACGGCCCCATATAGACGCCGTAAGGGGAGCCCTCGTTTCTATTCAGACCCTGTTCGCTGCCCTTGTCACCGGCTCCCTTCGGCGGGATTTCGGCGCGCGGCACCAGTCGCGAGGTGAAGGCGAGATAAGTCGGCATTCCGAACATGATCTGCCGTTCGGGATCGACGGCGACGCTACCCCAATTGAAAGTGCCGAAATTGCCGGGGAAAATGATGGAGCCGCGCAACGAAGGCGGCGTGTAGCGACCTTCATACTGATGTTGGTGGAAGGCGATACGGCAGGCGAGCTGATCGAAGAGCGAGACGCCCCACATATCCTTCTCCTGCAACGGCGGCGGCGAGAATGTCAGATCGGAGATCGGCTGTGTCGGCGAAGCATGATCCTCGGGAATGGTGCCGCCTGGAGCGGGGATTTCCTTGAAGGGAATGATCGGCGCGCCGGTGCGGCGATCGAGCACGTAGATATCGCCCTGCTTGGTCGAGGCGACCAGCGCGGGAACCGTGCTGCCATCGGCCTTCGTCAGATCAACGAGCACGGGCTGGGCGGGCACGTCCATATCCCAGAGATCGTGATGGGCGAATTGCTGGACCCATTTGAGCTGCCCGGTATTGATGTCGAGTGCGACCACCGAGGAGGAGAAGCGTTCGACATTGGCGCTGCGGCCCATGCCGAGCTGATCGGGCGTCTGGTTGCCAAGCGGAACATAGACCATGCCGAGCGCCTCGTCGGCGCTGGAAACCGACCAGCTGTTCGGTGAGTTGGTCGTATAGGTCTGCCCGGCGGGCAGCGGCGCCGTCTGGTCGGGATTGCCCGAATCCCAGTTCCAGAGCAAAGCACCAGTTCGGGCATCGAAGGCGCGGATGACGCCGGACTGTTCCTGGGTGGAGTAGTTGTCGTTGACCGCACCGCCGATGATGATCTTGTCGGCGACGATGACGGGCGGCGATGTCGAGTAATAATAGCCGGCCGGATTGTATTTCATGCCGGTTTCAAGATGCAGGATGCCCTGATCGGCAAAGCTTGGGCATACCTTACCGTTGGCGGCATCGAGCGCGACCAACCGAGCATCCGAGGTCGGCAAGTAGACGCGGTCGGCGCAAGGGGCTCCGGCGGCGACTGCCTTGTCATGGTAATAGGAGACGCCGCGGCAAGTCTGATGCTGACGGTTGTGATTCATCCCGGCATTGGCGTCGTAGCGCCATTTCTCCTTGCCGTCCGTCGCGCCGATGGCGATCGCCAGACTATGCGGCGTGCAGATGAACAGCGTGTCGCCGATCTTCAGCGGCGTCACCTGATAGGTCGTCTCGCCAATGTCGTCGGGGCGTTTCACATCGCCGGTCTGATAGCGCCAGGCTTCCTTGAGGTTCGCGACATTCTGCGCATTGATCTGATCGAGGGGCGAATAACGCTGGCCGAAGGAGGTTCTGCCATACTGATGCCATTCACCGTCAGGCACATCGCCGCCCATCGGGGCATTCGCAGCCATCGTTGTCGGCAGATCGCCGGAGAGATCGTGTGGATCTGTCGTCATCGAATAGACGGCCGCGAGGATGGCGACGATCAAGGGGATCGCAAGCGGCCAGGGATTGGCCCCGTAATGAACGCCGTCCAGACTGCGAAAGCCCAGCGGGCGCCGCACCCACGGCGTCAACAGCCAGAGACCGATCAGAATGATCAACCCGCCCCGCGGGCCGAGCTGCCACCAGTCGAAACCGACCTCCCATATCGCCCATCCAAGTGCTGCCAGCACGAAGATCGCGTAGAGCCAGAGTGCGGCCGCCTTGCGCATGTACAGCAGGATCGCCGTTAGGAGGAAAGCGATGCCGGCTAGAAGATAAAAGGGACTTCCGCCAAGCAGCACTAGCCAAAGGCCGCCGCCACCGAGCGCCAGACCGATGAGTGCGAGGATGATCGATGTGATGATGATGGCCATGATCTGCTCCAGTCTATCCGCCGATTGGACAGTGATTGATCGAAGGCATGCGAACCCGGCCGAGATCCTTTCGGACCTCAACGTCGAGGTTGAAGTCTAAATCGATATCAGTTGCTTCGCCGGCAACGAGAAGAACCGCGCCCAGGGCGATTTGGATCGATACATCAAGCCCCCCAATCAAATCAGAGATTGAACGTCAGGATTGCAAGAATGTTCCAATCCGGCCAGCCATTCAAGTTCGATGCCATGGCGCCCGATTTGATTAACGGACGTAGTTAATTTTTTAACAATTTTCCGGAATACTAATGGAACAGATATTGGAATCAAGGGTTTCCGTGCAGAGCCGGAGGACTAGAAATGAATATGAAGATCGTTACCGCCCAGTCGGAAGTTGAAACGGACGACACCGGAACCTATCCGGATGGTATGATGGAGCGTATTCTGGTCGAGTTTTCCGCAAGCTCCGAGCGGCAACACCGCAAATCCCACGAGCGCGATTACGGCGCCCACAAGGCGCTTCGGCCGATACCGGCCGGACTGGCGTGAAGGCCAAAACCCGCTTTCTTCGTCAGATGTAGAGCGGCGCCATTTGACGCCAAGCGCCTGCGCGATGCGCGCGTCCGCCCCACACATGCAGCCGATGATCAATCTGCTTGTCGGCTAGCAGCCGGCTAAGATGGCGATTGTTATCGAAGAAGGGATCGGCTTCCCCGATCGTCATGACGATATCGATCTGGCGCAACCTGTCCAAACGCCACTCGCAGGCAAGTCCCGGCAGAAAATGCGTCGGGGTGTGAAAATAGATATCATCGTCGTAATAGCCGTCGAACAGATCCGTGAAGGATTCGACCTTCATCGTCAGATCGTAGCGGCCGGAAAAGGCGACCAGCTTGCGGAAGAGGTGAGGGTGACGGAAAACCAGGCTTGCGGCCTGGAAGGCGCCGAGGCTGCAGCCGTGAACAATGGTACACTCATGCCTGTTCTTCTGCGCCATCAGCGGCAGGACTTCATTGAGAATATATTCCTCGAAAGCATTGTGCCTGCGAATGCGCTCGGCCGGATGGCGATAGGAGCCGTAGAAGGTCTCAGCTGCCAGTCCCTCGATGCAGTAGAGCTGAAGCTGTCCGGCATTCAGCTTGTCCGCGAGGCTGGCGACGATGCCGATCTGCTCATATTCCCAGAAGCGACCGGCGCGGGTGGGAAATACCAATACTTTGGCGCCGGCATGGCCGAACACCAGCAACTCCATGTCGCGATGCAGCCGAGGACTGTACCAGCACAGGTATTCGCGGTTCATAGCACCTTGAAGAATTGCCCGACTTTCTTTCGCAGAATTGCGTTCTGCTGTTCGCTGCCAGCATAATCGAAGTGGCCGGCATCCAGGATGAAGGTTTCGTTAAATTTCTGCAGCGCATTTGCGACAGAGAACTGGCAGGGTGGTGCGACGGCGGGATCGAAAAGCGCGGGTGCGACAAGCATCGGCACAGTAATGCGCCGCGCTGCGATCGCAGCATCGAAGAACCGCAGTGTCTCGAGAACGCTGCCCTGCTTTTCCTGATAGGCCTGAACCGATTGGGCGCTGCCGACGGTCGGCAATGTCAGCCATAACTGCCGGTGGCCGAAAGTCGGGACAATGAGGTGGCCGCGCCTGATGCGCGCATCGAAAGGAATAGCCAGCGCGCCGATGCCACCGCCGAAACTGATGCCGCTATAGCCGATATGGCCGGCAAGCCAGGGATAGAGGGTTTCCAAAGTCGAGACGGCGAGCCAGATGTCTTCGGCGCAGCCGCCGATGACATAGGTCTCGCGGCTTTCGATACCGCAAAGAACATGGCCCGATGCATCCGGTGGGATTTTCGGGCTGGCGCTGAGGGAGAGCCCCCGACAACAGGGAAAAAGGATAGCCGTCTCTTCTACCGGCCACTCGAATTCCGGCTGGTCTCTTCCGCCATATCCGTGTCCGACGACCAGGCCGCGCCGCACCTGTCCGCTGCGGGGAATGAGCAGCCAGCCGTTGATCTGAAACGACCCTGTCGACATGTAGCTGATATCGAAGACGTGCCAGTTGTCGTGACGCTGCTTGCTGTGGCGAAGCCTGGGTTGCGGATCGATGGCTAAGGCGGCCCTGTAGCGCTGCTGCCAGAAATCGTCGAAGCCCGTTGGGGCCTCCGGTATCTCTATCGCCTGCAATTGCGCAAGCTGCATGCCGTAGGTCGGATCGAAATCAAAGGGATGGGATGCGGGTATGCTCATGGCAAATTTTCGCGCGAGAGCACGGGTAAGGCAAGAACCAAGATTGCCAGTCCGCAAGCTTTCGTCGCGGCTTACTCCTGTTCATTCATGGATTTCTTGTTTGGGGCGATCGATGCGATAGAGCACGTGCGGCCGCAGAATATTGCCTGGCGGCACGGTGATATCATCGAAATCGCCATCGTCGACTTGGATCATGCCGATCTTTTCCATTGCGCGGCGGGAGGGAGTGTTGATCGCTGACGTATAACCGATCATGCAATCAGCGTGCAGCTCTTGCCACGCGAAATCCAGGCAACATCGGCTGATTTCCGCCGCATAGCCCTGCCGCCAATAGGCATGCCCCAGAATCCAACCGATCTCCAATGGAAAGTCGCCCGGAACTTCCGGCCCAGGGCGTGAAAGACCCGCGCCGCCAATCAGCGCGCCATCGGCTTTCCGCTCGACGGCCAGGAAGCCAAAACCCTCCGTGGCCAGCTGCGCGTTGGCTTCATCGATCAGTTCATCCGTCTCGGCGGCCGTTAGCAGGCTCGGATAGTAATATTGCCGAACCTGCGCATCCGCGTTTACGGCTGCAAAAGGAGCGCGGTCACTATCCCGCCAAGGCCTGAGTACGAGCCGGGAGGTTTCCAGAGTAAGCATCGCGCTCCTTGGGACGGACGGATTGATCTCGATGGCGCGATGGCACGCAATCTTTGCCGAGGGCAGCAGGCTGCGCCGCATCTCCATCCATGAATTCGCCATGAAAGTCCATGTCTGCCGGTTGATATTAGCCTCTGTGATTTCTGCCGCACAGCGGAAAAGATGACGCAAATAGACTTGGTTTGTTGCGAACTGCTGTCGCTTCCTTGCCTTGGTTGAGGTATAGTGAAAGCATGATCAGGGTCCTAACGATACTTGCGGGAATTTCGATTGCAGGCTCCGCAATGGCAGGGCAAGGTCAAGTCACTCAAAGCACCTACAATGTTCAGGATTGCTCGAGTGCGGTGGATCAGGTTCTGTCGACGACGAAGGGACGCCTCCTGTCCGTCAAGCCGCGTGAGAATCGTTGTATCGTGACTGTGATCGTTCCGCATGGCGAGCAACGGCCGGAGAAGGTCGTGGTTCGTGTCGACTATAGCAATGCTGACAACAGTCAGGAAAATGGCCAATAGCCGCAAGCGGTGAAAGGGACCGCGTGAGAAATGGGCGAAGTCATCCAGTTTCGGCCCGCAGCGAGATACGGCAAGTACCCTGATGCGCAGGCTCGCATGGAAAGGGAACTGCAGCTTCCCCTTGCGACGGCGGATCAACCCACTCGAAAGGCCGTCCGCGCGAATCCGCCGGATACCTCGCCCGCTCCCAAATCAAAAATTGGGCTTCCGATTAGCGGCATCGTCATCGTACTCGGCTCCATCCTGGTCTATGCGCTGGTAATATCCCATGTCGTCGGCCAGCCACATTATTCGGCTCGCGCCAACCTGATGCCTTCGATTTTTCTGCAAAACTAGATTTGCCCCCGCAAGAATGGCTTGGTGAAGCAGGTCCGCCATCGAGCAATTGCGATACGCGCCGCGAACTCATTTTCGGCACTATTCTTTCCTATCGCATGCGCGGAGCATGACGCCGTCAACCGGCCACAATATAATTCCGTAACTCAAGCTGGACAAAACTGTCATGCCGCGTGCGGAAGACTGTCGTGTCAGGCCGATTGTTTCGGATATGCGAACTTAAAGAATATGAGAAAGATTAAGTCTGTTCGTTAAGTGAAGATTCCATCAAATCTGATGTAATCCGCAATAGACGGTGGTTTTGGAGAGCATTTATTGTCACGGCTTAAAATTCAACAACTACAATGGATCGGCGCGGTAGCTGTTATCATGGTTTGCTTGATGATGGCCGGCTCGACGATTGCCTTCAGCCTGTCGGATTATCTCAACTACAAGCGCGGCGTAATCGAATTCGGCCGCTTTCATACGGCGCTGCATGCAGCCGCGACGATATCGAGAGAGCGCGGTCCTGCAAACAGTCTCATGGGCGCTTCGGAGGCTGAGCAAGCACAATTTGCCGCCGATCTAAAAGCAAGCCGCGAAGCAACCGACAAGGATATCGCCAAGCTCGAAGCGCTCTTTAAAACGGAAATAGACCAGTCCGCGGAAATGCGCAGCGCATTCATGGCGCTTAAGGCTCAGTTGGAGAGCGGCCGTCAGGCGGTCGATGCGGTGGCCGCCTTGCCACGCGGCGAGCGCAGCGGCGCAAAGATCGCCGACGCCATACAGGCGATGTTCCGTGCAGCGGATCGCGCCCAGGATTACCGGGATGTCGCCGGCCGATCGATCATTGCACTGGCGCCCGAAACAGGCGCCGAAGTCATGCTGACCTCGATGGCCGGAACACTTAGAGAGCGTGCCGGAAGGCTGGGCTCCTATGTCGTCATGATGCTGGCCTCGCAGGGGCAGGCCCGTTCCCACTATAGGGCAGCGTTCGACAGCGAATTGAACCGGCTTTTCGAAGTGAATGCACTGCTGAAGACCTATGCGCCCGTTACGTTGCAATCCCAGGCTCTGGCAAGGCTGCTGGACCAGGTGACGGTGAGTTACTTTGCCGGAGCGCTGCCTTACGCTCAGCGCATCGCCTTTGATCCGAATGCGAGCAATGCGCTCACGCCCGGCGAGTTCACGGCGAAATACGTGCCTGGAATGAAATCGACCGAGAACCTGCGTGAACTCATCGAAACCGCGGCATTGAACTCTCTTGACGAAGTACGGCAGAAATCCCTGAGAGCCATGCTGATCTCCGCGCTGCTTGCCGGCATGGCGGTATCGGTCGTGATTGGGTTGGCCTATGTGCTCAGGCGTTCGCTCTTCCGGCCGATGCTTGCCGTCATGCGACAGATCGACGAGATTGCCGTCGGCAATCTTACGACGCCGCCGCCGATACCCCACGCCGGACGTGAAATGCGGGAGCTATTCCTGCGTCTTGACCTTCTGCGCGAACAGCAACGCTTCAAGCGGCGGCTGGAAATGGAGCGCAAATCAATGACGGAGGAGTTGAGACGTCTCTCCCAGACGGACGCGCTCACCGGCCTTCTCAATCGGCGCGCGCTGGAGGATGCGGTGGAGGAATTGCTTGCGGCCCCGACAGCGGGCTCCCGAGGCTTCGCGATCATCATGCTCGATATCGACCATTTCAAATCGATCAACGATCGATACGGTCACGCTGTCGGGGACATGGTGCTGCAAAGAACGGCGCAGATTCTAGGCCCGTGCCTGCGCGACGCCGATCTATTCGCCCGCTATGGCGGTGAGGAATTCATCGTCGTAATGGGCGACGTCACCGAGGCGTCGGCGCGTTCGACGGCCGAGCGATTGCGGGAAACATTGGCGCATGCCATCGTCAGCGATGAGCATGGCTTGAAGGTGACGGCGAGCTTCGGCGTCGATTGGCGCGCGCATTGCGTGTTCGAAAATTGGGAAAAGCTGACCGTCGTCGCGGACAACCGGCTCTATCAAGCCAAGCGTAACGGCCGCAATTTGGTCTGCTCGTCCGACAATGCGACTGGACAGACGCCAATCTCCGCCTCGAGACGCGGCCAGAGCGGCGCGAGTGCGGCCTGACACACTTCGCCATGACCGAGTTCGATCCGAACTGCTTGTTGGAAACTCGCAGTCAGTAGGTGAGCGTCACCACGACGGTATCGTTGTAAGTGCCTGGGGATGGCGTGGTCTGCGGTGGCACTCGGCCATAGACCGTCAGGAGTTGAGCACTACCCGTTCCACTTCCGGCAACGGTGCTGCCCGGCGTATTGGCATCGCCCCAGGGCTGCGATCGGCTGGTATCCTTGTAGAGGCCATAGGTCACGGTCTCCGACCCTTTCGCCATCTTTCGCGCCGTCGGTGGGGCATTCGCGCCGCCGCCGCCCAGGGAGATCGTATAAGTCGTGCCCGGCGTGCAGGTTGCCGTGACGGAACCGGTGGCATCGACATTCGTGCTCAATACGCCCTGCGTCCCGAAATCGATGTTCTGGACGCTGACGAGGCAATTGGCGGCGACGCTTGCATTGACGCTGAACGACGCGGTTCCGATCGTTCCCGAGGGGGCAGAGCAGGTGGTCGCACTACTGTAGCTGTAATAGAAGGAGGTGTAGGTCGATGTGAAGTTGGAGGTAAACGCCCCCGGTACCGCTGTCGGTGGAGACCCCAGTGCGGCTCCATAGACCGTCATGCTGCCGGTTGCGCCGATCAACGAGCCATTCAGCAAGGCCATTGTCAGCGCGTAGACCGGTGCGCGTGACGGATAGGACCAGCTGCTCGATCCCCACACCACGCTCCGGCCGTTGTCGGAATAGAGCTGATAGTTCAAGGAACTGCTGCCGTTCAACATCTGGCGGGCCGCGGCCGACGATGCTCCACCACTGCCGGCGCCGATATCTGGGCAAATCAGGAGCCGCTTGCCCAGATCCAGGAGCCCGCCGGAACAGCTTACACTTATGGTCGATGTCGAATTGACCGGGGTGCCTGATAAGGTATCGACCGCGCCGAAGTTCATATTGGTTGCCGAGAAATTGCAGCTTTGCGCAGCGCATAGTGAAGGCAACAGCAGTGCGAGCAGAAGAGTGAGCGAACGCAGCATCTTTTCAACTCCCTTTCAAAGGCACTTGACGTCATCGATGACAACCTGTTCGCCCCGCTGCGGCTTGTAGGCGAATTCGGCGTGGCACTTCGTTCCATCTTCGAGCGATATGTCGATCGCGTTCCTTGCGTGCAGTCCGCGAATGTAGGCCTGCCCGTCATAGCCGATGACGAAGTCCTCGCTCGATCCTTGTAAGGTGCCGCTAAGCCCGGCACGCAGCGGCACCCCGTTCTTGTCCTTGATGGTAATGAGGGCGGCTTGCGGTGCTTCGGACACACCGAACTTGACGACGACGCCGCTGCGGTCCGCCGGCACGACGATTTCCTTTGTCGCCGGCACATCGGCATCGACGGGTAGGTTCTTGGGATCGATGGATACGGTATTCGGTTCATAGGAGTTGAGATTGGGCACCAGGATGCGGCCGCTCGAATTGGTCTTGCCGGCAGGTCTGTTCTGCTGCTGAACCTCGACATCGGGAGCGCCGACATCGACGACGGCAAAGGCATCGTCGATTCTATTGGTGGCAAAGACGCCACCACCTGCAACAGCTATGGCACCATCGACGCGAGCCGTGGCATTGGTCTGATGATCCTGCTGCTGAAGGCCTGCCTCGACCTGCGCGAAGGGAGCCCGATAGCCGATTGCCACTTCGCGATAGGTGTCTTCGCCTTCGGAGGTGCGCAGGCGCCAGCCGAAGCTGCCGTCCTCCTGCTGCATCGACTTGGAAACGTCGGCAACGACGCCGAGGCCGTTGGGGCCGCCTTGTACGCCCGTATTGGCCGTGATGTTGCCGCCGAAGGGAATGGAGAGGCCAGCAAAGAATCCGAAATTGCTTCGGTCGTCGAGATCGGTGAAGGCGCTCGCATAGACTGTCGCACGCTTGAAGGTCTGACTGTAGGAAAGACCGGCGATCTTGCTCCTGGTGCCGTCGGCGCTTTCGAGGTTGGTGTAGGAGAGATTGAGGCTGGAAAGATCGAGTGGCGTTGGCACGCTCAGCGTGACCTGGTCGATGGCTCGCGGCACACCAGCACTGAGAATGCTCACATCTCCGGCAACGCTGGTTGTCGGCCGTGCGGAAACCGAGGCTATGTCGTCATAATCGCCAAAGGTTCGCTGCACGCGAGCATAAAGAGCCCATCTGTCGTAACTGAGCTCGAATGCGGCATTCATCAGCGCGCCGGAGCGCGACCCGCTTTTGCTTGCTGCGCCTGCTATTGACGCTACCCCGAACGAGCTGACCGGAAAGGCGGCTCCCGCGCCGCCATTCAGAAGATCGGCGCCGCCCTCGAAGTGGCCTTCCAGTGTCAGCCAATCGGTCAGGCCGTACCTTGCGGTGGCGGCGCCCATGATACGACCGTCATAGTCATTGGAATCCGTTCCGAAGTTCAGACGCGGAGTGCCGAGTTCGGCTGAAAAGTCCAACAGGCCCCGGCGCAGAAGCCAATTGGAGGAATAGAAGGGCAAGGTCTGCGTGGTTTCCCGTCCGAGACTGTCGCGCAGCACGACGGTCGCTTGCCCGCCTCCGGAAAAGACCGGGAGGTTGGTCACTTCGAATGGTCCGGCGGGGACGTCGCTGGAATAGGTGCGAACGTTCTGCGTATAGATGTCGAGTGTCGAAGGAACGGCGGCCGTCCCGGTAAAGGAAGGCAGCGGTTCGGTCACCAGGTCCGAGCGTAGTGCAAAATTGCGCTGAAACTGAATGCCGCCGAAATAGACTGGTCGCGTCCATGACAGGCCGCCGGTCGTCAGGTCGCCAGCACGATAGGTAACGAGATTCTTTGGATCGGAATAGCTCCAGGTCGTGTTGAGGCGGGTTATGCCGTCGAGGCTGCCTTCTGAATATCCGGCGAGGAAAGACTGGCTGAGCGTTCCGTACGGGCTGAAGATGCGGGCATCGAAAGATCCGGATATTCCCTGAAACAAGTTTGAATTGCCTTGGAAGAGACCGTTGGAACTTGCGTAGAGGGAATAGTTCAGGACGGCGCCATAGCCGGCCTGGGGTGCCGGGATCGCATTTTCCTGCTGCTGCCTGACATTGATGACGCGGGGCGCGCGCCCTTTGTCCGTCGTCTGGACATAGAGGCGCTGCGTCTCATCGTCGACCTGATAGGACAGGCCGGGCAAGCTGCTGAGCTCGATCAGCCTGTCATCGGCGGCGCCGGCCGGCGGCTTAATGCCGACTTCGCGCAGCTCTCCCGCGGTCGCTGCGAGGGAACCGTTCGGACGCTGTTTGAAATTACCTATCATCTTCATCGATGCATTGTTGATGAATACTTCGAGGTAGACGTCCAGCGTGGGCGCCGGTTGGCCCGCCGTGGCTGCATTTGCCGGCAGATCGGGCACTTCCTGAGCACGCAGCGCCGGGACCGAGAAAAGCATGCATATGAAAACGGCGCCGGCACTACCGTTGATTAACGGCGACTTTAGCATCGAACGGCCCAAGATCGCTCTGGCCATGGAGTGTTACGATGCCGCCGGTGAGGGACTTTGCTGTTCCCATCGGCCATTGCATCGTAGCGCCAGCAAGTACGTATCCGACCAGCCCGTTGCGGCTGCCGACCTTCGTTGCCCCCTGTGCAAGGGTTACATTCGACAGGCGGAAGCGGCTGCCGCCATTGTTCTTGCCGGTCAGGGAGAGGCTGTTGCCCTGTCGTTTGAGGCTCCAGACGATATCGGCAGGCTTTACATCGGGCCGCTTGAAGAAGACTGGAATGGACTGGCGCATGATGAGGGTGACGGTGCCGGCGCGCGCGCGGGCAGGGTCCGGCAGCTCGTCGACGATGACGCGATAGGTCTCTTCCGTCTTGACAGGGGCCTTGCTCGTACGAACCACTCTGACCACATACTGAGCATTGGGATTCATCCTCGTCGCGGACGGGCTGGCAACGACGTCCCGGGTCGGTTCCAGGGTTTCTATGCCACCCGCTTGGCTCCACTTGAAAACGCGTATCTGGACGTTGATCGGATGATCTCCGTCATTGGCAAGGTTCAGGACCGTGGCAGCGGCTGGCGCCGCGAGCTCAAGACTTGTGGGTGCCACTCGCAGGGATGCCGCGTTCAAGCCGTGAGCACCAAGCAGCAAAAGCATAGTCGCGGCAATGCATGGCAACATGCGTTGCATGACGGCCTCCTGGATCTGTGAGTTTTCAGTAGGTGACGGTAACCGCCACGGTATCGGTGTAAACGCCTGCGGCTGGGGTGCTCTGTGGGGGAACCCGGCCATAGACATTTATGTTCTGGACTGCGCCATTGCCTGTGCCCGAGACAGTATCGGTGCCTATGGTCGTGCCCCAGGTCTGCGTTCGGTTGGCATCGCTATAGATCGCATAATTGATCGTCGCACTTGCCGGACCCGTCATGACACGGACAGCTGTTGTCGCTCCTGCTCCAGCGCCGGCACTCAGGCCGACATTGTAGGTCTGCCCGGATGTGCATTGCACACCGATGGTGGTTGCCTGGTCGATATTGCTGGTGATGACACCGTTGGTGCCAAAGTTGAGATTATTGGCACTCTGGACGAGGCACTGTGCCTGGATGGTAATGGTAACCGTCATATTGGCAGTTGCAGTGGCCGCCATCGCGGACGATGCTGCCATGGTCATTGCGATACCAGTCAGAACGGCGCCGCAGAGCATTCTCACCATTCACATTCCCCTTCGCATATGCCTCAGAAATATCAGAATATAATAAAATAAGCACATATATGCTTCGCTGGCAATCAGGCGGGAAACCGCTGGGATAGATGAGACAGTATCGAAAGAATACCTCCAAAGTAGAGTTTGGATTTACTCAGCGAATACCCATAGATAATTAATAGTTTTAAAAAACATGGTTAATAATGTTAGATAAAATTCACCTGCTGTCAGGATAAGTGCAGCGAGAACATGAGATCCAATTTAGGCGAATCAGCGATTTTGAGGGCGCCATCCGCCCCGAATGATTCGCTGTTTCGGTCATACAGCTGCAGCTGAAACATCAACTCTTACCGTATGTTCACAGCCGCCTCGCTTATACTCGCTATCCGCGAACTCAGGCCGACCATCGAGCCCGGACCTAGTTTTCCATCGCAGTTCTCCCGACAGTATTATGAAGCGAAGTGTTAGCCTGATCTCCCCCATGTCGATGGAACGGCCGCAGCGAAAGTCATCGGATTTACGGCAGGCTGAATTGCCCCTCATGCAGCCAAGCCTTGTCGCCTGCATGGGCTGAATGGCGGTCCTTGAACGCAGCTCATCCGTACCGTCTGGGTATGCACAACGCATTCGTCAACATTTCTTTGCAAAAGGTCTGCAATTGGCCACGTTTCGGTAAAGGCCGCGCCACAGTTCGCATGAAAATGGCTATCCGGGATTTGTCAAAAGGAGCGGTCGATGGATACGCAGCCTATGAGATGGTGGAATGGTCAAAGCGAGACGACCCGAAGGTTGGGTTCCGGGCTCGCTGTTTGCGGTACCGTTGTCGGTGCTCTCTATGTCATTGTTCAAACCGGTCCCGTTGATCGCACCATACAGTACATCGACGACAGCGGCAGCATCGCGATCAATCGCGCAGCACCCGCACCGCAGCTTGCCATGAACCAATTACAGTCGGCGGTTGATGCGAGCCCAGCAAAGCCGCAGATATCAGTGCCAATTCCGCAGCCTTCGCCGCTTGCTGCCATGGCCAAGACCAATCCGTCGGTAAAGCGCGTTGCATCGCATTCCGATGCCGCAAAGACCAAGGTCGCGTCATCCGGTGACGTGGAACATTTCGACCGCTGCTTGCCGCAATGCGAAACTCAGGACCCGCTGATAACAGGTCGCACGGAATATGCAGAGGCAGCCCCCCCGCCCATTGCAAACGACGACCCGCCCCCGGTGCTGGAGGAAAGGGTCGGATTTCATCCGCTTGTTGGCGCGCGCAACCTTTTGGACAGAGCCGTGGATGCACCAGGCATGATGTTGCGCCGCAGCCGGCAGATGATCGACAATGTGGCCCGCGTAGACTGGTAATTGGGACGATGTCTGCGCCCATTGCCGATATCAAGGCAACGGGCGCAAACCTTTGTACTGAGATGAAAAAGGCGTCGGGACGCCCAGCCGCGGACCGTCTAGAGGCCACCGGCACTCGCCGTGCTGCGCAGCAGCCGGCAAAGGCTGACGAGACCGGCATCGAAATTGCCGGATGCCGTCACCTGACGACAGGCAATCAGCATACGTTTCTGCTCAGCGCTCGACATGGTGCGGAAAGCGGCAAGCGTACGCGTGTTCGATCCCGTGCCGGAATTGCCCGAACCCAGCCCGAAGCCGCTCGTGCCGCCTGTGCCTCCGGTTGCCATACCGGTTCCGCTGGAGCCGGTACCGCCCGTGGAGCCGGTGCCACCAGTCCCGCTGCCGGTTCCACCGCCTGAACCGCTCCCGCCGACGCCGACACCCACACCGACGCCTGCTCCGGATCCACCGACGGAGACGCCGGCGCCGGCATTGACACCGCTTGAGCCTCCGACCGAAGCGCCGAGACCAGCGTTGACGCCATTGCTATTGGCGGATGCGCCCACACCGGCATTAACTCCGCTGGAACCGCCAACGGATGCGCCGACTCCTGCATTGACACCACTCGTTCCAGATACGGAAGCACCTGCTCCGGCATTGACGCCGTTCGTACCGCCGACGGATGCACTGACGCCGGCATTAAGCCCATTGGAGCCGAGCCCGGCGCCCAAACCAGCATTGATGCCGCCGATCGATACGCCAACACCCGCGCCTAGTCCGCCGCTTCCGGACCGGCTGCCGCCGTGATCCGTTCCGCCGCCTGGCTCTGCATAACTTGTCGAGGCCAATAGAAGAAGTGCGGATGCAGCGATTGCCATCCGTGAAGATTGTACTCTCATGACTAAACTCCGTTTCAGTTTAGGCTTTTGTCAGCCTGTTTCTGACTGTCGGAGCGCGCGCACCGTAGAGTTGGAATGAAGGGGCTTGTCTATTCTCCTTTCCTCCCAAGACTATATTGAAGAATAATCTAATTTAGTAATGCTTCAATATAAAAATTCGCGGATGGCTTGCATAATGACAAGGGGAATGGCGCCAAATAGACAAAAATGCTCTATTTCGCGACAGAGTTACTAGGCTTTTATAGGATGAACGAGGTCTATTCTCGAAAGCTTTCAGGAGCGCTCCGACCACACCTTGGCCAACTCTACGAGCGTCTTTACGGCTCTTTCCATATCCTGCCGGCTCACCCATTCCAGCGGAGAATGAAAGGCATGCCCACCGGCAAAGATATTGGCGCAGGGCAGCCCCATGAAGGAGAGCCTGGAACCGTCCGTGCCGCCGCGAATGCTGCCTCGCACTGGCGTCATGCCGGCACGCCGGATTGCCTCGACGGCGTTTTCGACGATTTCCGGGTGGTGATCGAGGATCGTCTTCATGTTGCGATACTGATGCCGAACGGTGAACGTGTGCGAGGAGCCGGGATAGGCTTTCATGACGTCCTTGACGATCGCCTCCAGCATAGTCTCCTTGCCGACAAGACCTTGCTCGTCGAAATCGCGGATGATGAAGCCGAGTGAAGCCTTTTCCATCGAACCGCTGATGCCGGTCGGGTGGATGAAGCCGTCGCGGCCGTCCGTCGTTTCGGGAGCGATGTTCTTCGGCAGCCCGTCGATGATCGCGCCGGCAATCTTGATGGCATTTTCCATTTTTCCTTTGGCGAAGCCTGGATGGATGGCAACGCCATGGATGACGACCTCGACACTGTCGGCGGAAAAAGTCTCGTCTTCTATATGCCCCGCCGTTTCGCCATCGACTGTATAGGCGAATTGCGCTCCCAGTTTCTTCAGATCGACCTTGTCGACACCACGCCCGATCTCCTCATCGGTCGTGAACAGCAGCTTGATCGTGCCGTGAGGGATGTCGGGATTGTCGACGAGATATTTGGCAGCCGCGACGATTTCGGCAAGACCGGCCTTGTCATCGGCCCCAAGCAATGTCGTACCATCCGACGTGATGATGTCGTTGCCCGTCTGATCGCGCAGGGCAGGGTGTTCTTCAACGCGAATGACCTGCTGCGGATCGCCGGTGAGACGGATATCACCGCCGGTATAGTCGCGCAGGATCTGCGGCTTGACGTTCGTGCCGGTAAAATCGGGCGCTGTGTCCATGTGGGAGCAGAAGCAGATGACGGGAACCGGCTTGTCCACATTCGATGGAATGGTGGCATAGACGTAGCCGTGCTCGTCCAGATGTGCATCGCCAAGCCCGATCGCCAGCAATTCCTCGACGAGAACACGCCCAAGATTCCTCTGCTTCGCGGTGGACGGTTGGGTGGCCGAAGTCGGGTCCGATTGCGTATCCACGACAACATAACGAAGAAAGCGATCGGTGACGGTATCGGTCATGACTCTGGCTCCAAAGAATCTCTTGGTTTTGCATAGCTATAGCGCTCGGCAAGCGCGCCGAGAAATCGATTTCGCACTGAAAGACGCAATAGGCGAAACGGACCCAGGCTGTTCGGCATGAAAATATGGCCGCTCCAGCACCAGGCAGAAGCGGCCATACCATGATTTACGGTCGAGGCCGAAAGCCTCAATCAGCCGAGGTCAAAGTCACCGACGTACCGGTTGCGGCGACGTTCAGGCCGAGCTGACCCGTCACACTTACGGTCTGAAGATGGATGGAACCCGAGGTGCCACCGACGAGGATGTTCGTACCGACACCGGCGCCAACGGTCGCCTCAACAGTCGCGCCCTGATAGAGGCCGCTCAGAGAACCGTGATGATAGCCGGCTGTCGGTGCGAAGACCAACCAGACGAGCCGGCTGCGGGTGGTGAAGCCGAGATCGACGCCCATCTTGCGGATCGCACCGGTATAATGATCGATGCGCTCGCGTCCGACCGTCGAATGGAAGGTGCAATCCACCTCTTTCGCCGAGCCGAGGACATAGCCGACACCACCGCCGATTTCGCATTCGAGGTAGCCGATCTTCACGCCGTTGCGCTGGTCGGGCTCTTCTTCGCGATAGGTCGTCGGCATATCCGCCGCCCGTGCCACCGCCGCGCCGGCAACGATCAACGACGCTGCTGAAAACGCCAGGGTCAGGATTTTTCTCATCTGTTTTCTCCTTGTCAGAGTATTATGGGTGGCAGGCACCCTCGTGGTCGAGCCGATAGAATCAACCCTTACTTAACGTTCGTACGCGCAGAACGATCCCAAAAATAAGGCGGCTATCGTCATGATCCAATTCACAATATAGGGAAGTCCCTCCGCCACGGCACCCTTTGGCCATTTCACGTTTTGCTACCGACTGAATCGCGCCGTACAAAATCGAGGATTTGCAGGGCAAAGCTCGCCTGCTTACCCGTCAACCATGTTGAAGCAAGATTTCCTTGGCGGCAAAGGCGAACACATCGACCGGCTCTCCAAGGCCTTTGAGAGGGAAGGAGCCGAGGCTTTCCATATCCCGCTGGCAGCCGGCCATGTCGACGAAGGCCTTGGACAGGAGCACCGGCCGTTTGACCTCCTTCGTTAGGGACTCCAGCCGTGAGGCGATATTGACGGCCGGACCGATGACCGTGAAATCAAGGCGTGTGCGGGAGCCGATATTGCCGTACATCACATCGCCGACATGCACGCCGACACCGTAGCGCAGCACTTCGCGGCCATGCTTGCGGTTTTCCTCATTGAGTACGGCAACGCTCGCCTGCGCCTCGCTAATGGCAAGAAGAAGATTGTGACAGGCATTCGGATCGCTCAGCGGGAAAATGGCCAACAGACCGTCGCCCATGAATTTGAGGATCTCGCCGCCATGCTTTTCGATCGGGTCGACCATCGCGTCGAAATAGCCGTTGAGCAGCTCGATGACATCGTCGCGCGGCCACATGTCCGAGATTGTGGTGAAGTCGCGCAAATCGCAAATGAGGATCGCTGCACCGACGGTGGTGCCGCTGCCACGCGTCGTGGCGCCAGCCAGTATCTTTTCGCTGGCATGCGGCCCGACATAGGTGCGCAGGAGCGTGCGCGCCATGATGTTCTTCAACCGGATCTCGGTCACCATCGTCAGAGCCGGCAACAGGTCCTTCAGGAAGGTGATGTGCTGTTCGGTAAAGCCGCCCGGAGCATCCGATGCGAAGGTCACGATATGGCGCTTGCCGAGCGTATGGTAGATCGGCCAGGCGATATAGTCGGTCAGCCCTTCCGCATGCATTTCCTTATAAAGCGGATAGTTCAGGTCCGCCTTCTCGCAGATCTCGAGATTTTTCCGGACTTCCGTCGCGCCGTTGAAGATCTCGTTGATCGGGCTTGCCAGAAACTGAGGCGTTTTCTCGACGCCGTAACTGAAGGTGGCGATATCCGCCTCTTTCATACCGGTACGCCACAGAATCCTCGCGCCGAGCCATTGCGGATGCAGCGTTCTGAAGTGCATCGTCGCTCTTCCGATCGGAACTCCGACTGCCCGCATTTTCTCGCAGAGTTCCACGAGGATATTGTCGATGAACCGCTGCTCGCGGACATCATTCATAAGCCAATCGAGGATCTTGCTTTGTTTCGTCGGCCAATTGCCCTGGTCGTCCTGGGTCGAGGCGGCAACGGCCTCAAGAGAAGATTGCATTTTCTATACCCCACAAATTCTGTCATGGATCGTGAGCGCTATTCGATCCGAATAGAACTATACGCGTGTCGCCAGGGACCGGGAACGGCAATCGCCGTTATTTCGCGATTTCGTAAATTATGCGCCCGGCTATGGCGGCTGCGTCTTGAATCAGCCATAGGCTTCATATGGTTCCGCAACTGCTGCGGTGCAAGATTCCATTGAAGAGGTGAGGCATTGAGAGCATATCTGGCAGGCCCGGAAGTCTTCCTCCCGAACGCGAGGGAAATTCTCGATCGCAAGATCGCGCTGGCGCGCAGCTACGGCTTTACGCCGGTTTCGCCCGGCGACCTTGCCGTGCCTGAGACGGAGACGCGTCGGCAGCGTGGCCTCGCCATCAGCTCCATCAACGAGAAACTGATGATGAGCGCCGATCTTATCATCGCCAACCTGACGCCGTTTCGTGGTATCGCGGCCGATATCGGCACGGCCTTCGAACTTGGCTTCATGTGCGCCCGCGGCTGCCCGGCATTTGCCTTTTCCAACTGCGTCGATAACCACTTCGCGCGTGTAAGCAGGCTTTATGGCGGTGAAGTTCAACTCGGTGAGGACGGACGCCATCGCGGTCCCGACGGCATGTCGCTCGAAAATTTCGATATGACCGACAATCTGATGCTCGACGGCGGCATAGCGGCACGTGACGGCGTCATCGTCACGCGCCAGGTCGCGCCGGATCAGCTCTTTCTGGATCTGACGGCCTTCGAAGAATGCCTGGGCCTTGCAGCAGCGAAACTATTGAAGCAGGTCGCCAGCGCATAATGTGCCGGCTATTGATTAGTTCGCTCGAACTTCACCATGTTCCGAGAGCAGCGTCGATGGCTCGCGCTCTTGCGGGAAGCTGGTTATAAGCGGCAACATCCGGCTCGGCAAAGGCCGCCAGTCCGAGCGATGCGAGAATATGACTCCCTTCCGGATCTTGGTGCGCACTGAGTAGAACGGCGCGTAGCGCGTCGACAATATCCGAAGATTGCTGCCTTGCGGCCACCAGCAAGGGGAAGGGTGCCGGTTTTGTGGTAGCAATAACGCGCAATGGCGCGATCATGTCGGGCTCGTGCATTGCCATCAGCTGGAAGGCATAGGCGTCGATGGCGCCGACATCTATGGCATCTGAACGAATGGCGTCGACCACGCCGCGCGGATTGAGGAGCGGGCCGACGATCTGCGCCGTTGCAGGCCTATTCGCAAGCGTGGCAAAGAATTCTCTCGGTGCATTATAGCCGGACTGGGAGTCCCGCACCGTCCAGCCCCAGCGCGCGGTTGCAAGATCGGCTTCAGTCAGCGATCTGTCGCGAGCGGCGACGATATGGCTCGCGTAGACTGGCCGCCCGTTTGCCCAGCCCGCCAGAGAAACCGGCGCGGCCAATGGCTGCGGACGTTCCTCTGGCGATAGCCGGGAGAACGGAAAGCCGCACATGAAGACGGCGCCCGTGTCCGGGCGTCCCCATAGTTCGGACAGAGGTGCCGGAGCGGCATGGGCAATGACTTCGAGTTCGACGCCTGACCTGTCAGCAAGCCAATGAAAGAGCCGATCCCAAAGACCGGATATTTTCGGGCTCAGATTGTACATTCGTGAGCAGGCAATGGCCGCGACAGGGGATATCGTCATGGTGCGTCACGCAAACCGGAGCCGCTGGCCGATATTCATGCGCTTTGCCTTTTCAACCATGGCCGCGCCGAGCGCGACATCGGTCGTGCTGAGCCCGCGATGCCAGAAGAGGATGGTCTCGTCATCGCTTTCCCGGCCGGGCTTCGCGCCACAAACGATCTGGCCGATCTCAGCATGCAGCGTCTCGGCCGTCACCTTGCCCTCATCGACATGGCGGCGAAGGGCGCCGAAGGGCCGCCCCGGTCCGCATTGTCCCCAATCGTCGACAACAACCTTGTCCATGATGTCGGTCAGGTCGAATTCGAGCGCACTCATCGTGCCATAAGGCACGACGAAGGCGCCTTTCTTGACCCAGGCAGTCTTGAAAAGCGGTGTTGGTTCTGGCAGCCGGCTCGCCTCGATCATGATATCGGCGCCTTTCAGGCAATCCTCCCAATTGTCCGTCACGATGATCTTCTTGCCGAGATCCTTTTCCAGCCGAGCGGCGAAGGCATCGCGGCTTTCCGGACGGCGCGAATGCACGCGGATTTCGTCGAAATCGAAGATATGGTCGAGCAATCGCACGTTCCAGTAGGATGTGCCGCGCGCTCCGATATGGCCGAGGATCTTGCTGTTCTTGCGGGCGAGATGTCGGGCGCCAATGGCTGTGACCGCACCGGTGCGCATGTCGGTGATGGCAGTCGCATCGATGATGGCCTTCGGTACGCCGGTGCGCGGATCGAAGAGATTGAGAACCGCCAGTTCCGAGGGCAGGCCCTGTTTGTAGTTGTCGACGAAATCGCCGACGACCTTGACGCCGGCATAGTCGAGTGGCTTCACGTAGCCGCGCAGCACATTGAAATGACCCTTGTCGGAACTCTCAGGCACAAGATGGACGCGAGGCTCGATCACAGTCTCGCCGCGCCCCTGCGCATCGAGTGCGCTGGTTACGGCGTCAAGAATTTCGTCATTGGAAAGCGCCAGGGCCTTGGCGTCCATGGCATTCAGATAGTCGATCCATATTTCCTGCATTACCGTTCTCCAGCATGTCACCGGCCGTGCCGGTCTATCGATGTTTCAGGCCGTCAGACGGCCTGCGAGAAAGCAAGGCGGCAGGCGTGAACCATCGTGCCGCCTTTTCGATCAGGGAGCAGCCTTCGCGGCCGTCTCTGCGATGAATTCCGTCACTCTTTGAAAATCAGGACCTTGCGCGCGGTCTTCCTCGAGCGGTGCCACCAGCTGGCGTACCTGTCGATAGGCGCCCAGCGTCCCGCTGCCGAGCTCGCCCGCAACACCGCGCAACTCGACCGCCTGAGCCGACGCGACAAGCTCGATCGCCACGAGATAGCGTAGCCGCTCGATCATCGCTTCGATCTTCGATAGAACGCTCGGCGCCATCGAGGCCTGATCCTCGACACCATCCGCGACCGGGATCGGCGTGAGCGATACGGGAATAGCCAGATGGCGTATCTCTGCTTCAAGCGCCGAGACCGTTTTCTGCACGGTGGCAAAACCCGTTCTGCTCTGCCCGAGCGGAGTCAGGAAGCGCGGCAGCTCCGACATGCCCGGAGACATGATTTTCATCGTTCTATAGGCAGTCCCCGCCGCACAGTGCGCCATTGCCTGGCCAAGCCGCTCCCATGCGAGAACGAAGGCCGTCATGTCGAAATTGCCGTGCGACAGGATAAGCCCTTCCTCGGCCAGCACGACGGGATTATCGCCGGAGCTGGCAAGCTCGATCTCGGTTGCGGCGCGCGCTTCGCCGATCGCGTGGAGCAGGGCGCCCCAGACCTGCGGGGTGCAACGATAGCTCAGAGGGTCCTGCAAGCGCCGTGCCGCACCGTCGACAAAAAGAGAGCTCCCGAAAAGCAGCTCGCGAAGTCTCGCCGCGGTTTCACGCTGACCGAAGGCTGGTCTTGCCGCCAGTGCGCGGTCATCGAAGGCCGATACATTGGCGCGGAATGCCTCGAAATTCAGTGCGACGGCTGCAAGCGACCAATCGAACAGGCGTTCGATGTCCTCGATGCAGAGGCAAGCCTTGCCGACCGACAGGCTGTTGGCGACCACGAGGACATGGCCATCCTTCGGCGCGATCGGCAGAGGGTTCAGACTGGCTTTCGAGAGGGCGTCCCGCGCCGGCATGATCGCGCCATCGAGCTCCACATCGCCGTCCCCTAGCAATGCGCGCGCCATATGCGCCAAAGGCGCAAGATCGGCAGCGCCGATCGAGCCGAGCGAAGGAACCACCGGATGAAAGCCCGCATTCAGCGCTGCGACGAGACCAGTAAAAACCGGGAGCGATACTCCGGAACCGCCGGCCGCCATGCCAGCGATGCGAGTCGCCATCATTGCCCTGACGGCTTCGCGCGGCAGTGCCGGCCCAACCCCGACGGCACGGGCTTGCGGTACGCGTAACTGAAAGGCGATCAGGTCCTCCGTGGCGAGCCGTGTGTCGACACCCGCGCCCAATGCCGTCGTCAAACCATAAACTGGCTGGTTGGCCGCCAAATAGCGTTCGACCACGGCGCGTGCAGCGCTGATTCTGTCTTCGACGTCTGGCGAAATCGCTATCGTGGCGTTGCGCCGCGCAATTGCGGCGATATCGCTCGCTGTCGGGGGCGCTTCGGTAAAGGACACTATATTGTCCGTCTTGCTCATCCCTGCTTGCCTCCAAGAAGCGCGTCCGGTTTCCAGCGATCTTCACCGGAACGCTCTTCCAGTCGATATGGGTCGTTGGAACAGATAGATATCACGCATAGCACGGCACAAGGCCAGCAACAGTCATATCGATTGAAGAACACCGCTATCTCATTGCGAGGCTATGTTCGGTTCGGAGAAAAGCTCGATCCGCGGCAAACGAGCATCCAAAGAACTGACACAAATAAAAAAGTGATAGCGATGACAGGTTATCGCTATCACTTTGTTTTGAACCGAGGTCGGTTTGGTGACGGGTTAGCCGCCGATCATAAGCCTCACGACTTCCTCGTGATTGGTGTCGGCGATATTGCGCTCGCCGGCAACGATCCCGCGGCGCAGGACGACGATGCGGTCGGAGACCGCGAAAATATCCTGCAGATTGTGCGAGATGAAGATGACGCCGCGCCCCTGCGCCTTCAGTGACTTGATCAGAGCCACGACCTTGCGCTGTTCCGGTACGCCGAGTGCAGCCGTCGGCTCGTCCATGACGAGGATGCGGGCATTCCAATAGACGGCACGCCCGATCGCAACGGCCTGGCGCTGACCGCCGGAAAAGTTGCTGACGGGTGCATCGAGCCTCTTCACATGGAAATCCAGCTCCGCCATCGTCTTGCGCGCCGCTTCCGCCATGGCTTTGCGGTCCAGCACCGGCAGGAAGCCGAAAAGTTTCTTCATCGGCTCGCGGCCGAGGAAGATATTGGCGCCGATCGGCAGATTGTCGGCGAGAGCGAGATCCTGGTAGATCGTCTCTATGCCCTTTTCACGCGCATCCTGCGGCGAGGAGAAGGTGACAGGCTTGCCTTCGATCAGGATTTCGCCCGCGGTCGGCGGATAGACTCCGGAGATCGCCTTGATCATCGTCGTCTTGCCGGCGCCGTTGTCACCGGCGAGAGCCACGACTTCGCCGGGCCGTACGACCATGGAGCAATTGTCCAGTGCACGCACCGCGCCGAAATAACGCGAGAGATTGCGGACCTCGAGGAGGGGAGTGACGTTATTCATCCTGTTTTGCTCCGCTGAACCGACGTTGCGCCTGGTCGATGAGCACCGAAATGATGATGACGACGCCGACGGCGATGAACTGCCAGAACGGCTCCACATTCATGAAGACGAGGCCATACTGGATGACGGCGATGACAAGAGCGCCAGCGATGGTGCCGATGATCGTACCGGAACCGCCGAAAAGGCTGGCGCCGCCGATGACGACGGCCGCCACGCTGTCAAGCAGCAGCGGTTCGCCCGCCTGTGCAGCACCCGCGGTGAAACGGGCCGCATAAAGCGCTCCGCCCAGGCCCGCACAGACGGCTGAAAGAATATAGAGCCGCAGCAGATGGGACTTGATGTTGATGCCGGCGCGCCGCGCCGCCTGGGCATTGGCTCCGATGGCATAATTATGCTGGCCGAAGCGGGTCTGGCTCAGCAAATAATGCATGATCAGCACGAAGACGAGCGTGACGATGACGAGATAGGGCACGCCATAGAACCGTCCGTTGCCGAGCTCGGCAAAATAGGAATTCTTGACCGGCACGGTCGTGCCGCCGGCGAGCAGGAAGGCCGTGCCACGCGCCACGCCGAACATGCCGAGCGTGCCGATGAACGGCGGAACCTTGAGACGGGAGATCAGGAGACCATTGATGAGGCCGGGAACTGCAGCCGCCAGCATGGCGACGAGGATGCCGAAGACCATTGCCACGGGCAGAGGCATGTAAAGGCCGGCGATGTTGGCGATATGCGCGGCGACGACGGCCGCAAGCCCCATGATGAAGCCGGTCGACAGATCGATACCGCCCGAGATGATGACGAAAGTCTGCCCGATCGCCAGCAGCAACGGTGCCACCGCGAAGATCGCAACGGACTGCCAATTAAAGCTCGAGCCGACGAACGTGCCGCCAAAGTCGATCCGCGCCCAGATCTCGAAAGTCACGATAAGCGCGGCAAGAAAGAGCCATGCACGCAATTGCGCGATGCGATTAAGAAGTGTTTTTGCCTGGTCGCCGTGGTCTGCCTGCGGCGCCACGTGCTGATCCGCCTTGCGGACCTCTGCATTGTCGATTGTCATGGATCGGTCCAAACTGGAGCGTTGGAGGCGCGAAGGTTAGGCGCCGTCGCTCTATCATCGTTGGATAATGTGCCTCGCCGATGGGCGAGGCACAGACTATCTCCGCATCAATCGGAGTAGATGAACTTCGCGATCTTCTTGTCGGCTACGTTCGACTTGTCGATGACCGTGAAGCCGGTGCCGATCGCTGTCGGGATCGAATTGCCGGTGAGGTGCGCATAAGCGGCCATCACACCGAAATAGCCGATCTCGGCCGGATGCTGCGCGATCGCCAGATCGACGAGGCCGGAATTGATGTTGTCGACGATAGACGTCGGCGCATCGAAAGCGACCACGCGGATCTTGCCCGTCTGGCCGGCCTGCTGCACGCCGTTGGCAGCACCAAGAGCGGAGAACAGATTGGCCCCGAAAACGCCGTCGAGATCGGAGTTGCGCGCGAAGACGGCCTGCAGCTGCGATGCTGCCTTGTTGGCATCGTCGTCGTTATACTGCGTCTCCAGAACGGTGATGTTCGGATACTTCTTCATTTCCTCCTTGAAGCCCTGCTCGCGCTGGTCGGTAGTCGACACACCGGGCTTGACGTTGGAAACGTAGACCTTGCCCTTTTCGCCGACGGCCTTTGCCAGTGCGCGCGCGGCAATCGCGCCGCCGAGCAGGTTGTCGGAAGCGATATAGGCCAACGGGAAGTCCGCATCGCCTTTGCCGGTCTGGTAGACGCCGGTACCGATAAAGGTATCGACGGTGATGATCGGGATGCCGGCATCAGCAGCCTTCTTCAGAGGCTGGATGAGCTGATCCTTGTCGGTCGGCGCGATCAGAATGAAATCGGGCTTCTTGGCGATCACCGCATCAAGAACCGGAACCTGGGTTACCGGATTGAAATCGGGGCCGCCCTGAAAAACGAGCTCGGCACCGACAGCTTTGGCTGCCGCTTCGGCACCCTTGCGCATGGTGATGTAGAAAGCATCGGTCGTCAGACCTGGAATGAGGGCAATCGTAAACTTCTTGTCTGCGGCTTTGGTGCTGCCGGCAACTGCCGCAACACCGGTAGCGAGCGATGCCACAGCCGTAGCCTTGAGAAATGAGCGGCGCTCCATAATTTTCCTCCTCTTGAAGCCGAACCTCCCCTGTCCGGCAAAGCGATAATCAGTGGGTTACCCCGGCGCGTCAAGTAATTTTTTTCTGTAATGAATTTCCGTCATCTTGTTGATATGGCTACACAATTCTGCAATGCACATGATGCCGTCATCCGTCGGGGACATAGCGTCGCACGACGGTTCAGGATTATTTCGCATTTATGCCGTCTGCCTGGACGGCGGCGCCGATCATTCGCGCTCGAAGACCTTTGAAAGCCACGCCATGATAGCCCCCATATCCGGTTCCTGCGTCTGGTCGACCGTCATCACCGCACCACACCCCATGGGCTCGGCCCGATCGGCAAGCGCTATCAGCTCCGGCACATATTCGGCACCCGGATGCCCAGGTAATCGGTCCTTCAACCGGCTGGCATAGCGTTCGCCGGCAACCGCCCCAGGCACCTTGCACCAGAGCTCCGCGACATGGTCTATCTGAGCAGTATTGAGATAACTCTCGAGTTGAGCTTTTGGCTGAAAGCCGAACCATGCATCGACAATGAAGGTCGAGCCCGTCGGCGCCTCCGCGATAAAGGACCAGATCGCCTGGTAGCTTGCCTTTCCCAGCGTCCGATTGAAGTCGCGGTCGACGGGACCGATATGCTGCAGGAACGGATTCTTGATGCTGTCGAGAGACAGGATCGGCCAGCCGGTCCGTAGCGACAAAGCCTTGGCTAGCCGGCTTTTGCCGGAAGCCGGCACGCCGTTGACCATGACAACCCGCTTTCCTTGCGGCACGGCATCAGCGCCGAGAATCGAAAGTCCGGCGCCGATCACGCCGGCATCGTCCGCAAGCTTCGCCGGCAATATGGCGGGGCAGAACCAGGGAGCGGCTGCCGGCAAGTCGGCAAGAGCCCGTGCGGCATCACAGCCAAGCCCGCCGCCGAGCAGGATAATCTCCGGATCCATGGTCGCTGCGATATTGTCGAGTGCGGCACGCAAGGGTGTTGCCCATTGGCGCAGCACACGGACTGCCGTGTCGTTTCCTTCCGCTGCCATCTCGAAGATTTCACGAATTGTCGTGACGGATAATCCGGATTCGGCGATGTGCCTGCGCAAAGCGGTTCCGGAGCTGAAGGTTTCGACGCAGCCGCGTCTGCCGCAAGGGCAGGGCGGGCCATCCTGCGATACACAAATATGGCCGAGCTGCCCAGCCGCCTTATGCCCGTGATAGATGCGCCCTGCATGGGCGACCGCGCCGCCAATGCCCGTGCCGATCGTCAACATCGCAACGTTTTGATAGCCCTTGGCGCCGCCGATCCGCATTTCTGCGATCAGCGCCATGCTGCAATCATTCTCGATGACAACAGGTTTCCGCAGGGCTGTCTCGAGCCGCTTTACGAAGTCGAGGCCGGAGAGATTGAGGATGCCGCCAGACAGGATCTCACGACTGTCGACATCGACCCGCCCCGGTATGCCGACACCGATCCCCAAAACTTCAGGAGTATCGAGCGCGCGCGCCATCGCAATGACGCGCTCCAATGCCAGCAGGGCATCGGTCGGGGTTCTTTCCGACAGCTTGGCCAGGATCTCGCCCTGGGCGGAGACGAGGGCGGCACGAATATTCGTGCCGCCAATATCGACGCCAATGGCGATGTCAGCCATGGGCGCGCTGCCTTTGATCAGCGCCGTGCGAGCTCGTGCCCTTGAAGTGCGTCGCGATGACGGCCTGGATTTCACGAAGTCTTGGCACTGCGACTGACTCCAGCCGATCCTTCGTTACCGAACGATCGAGCGAGATGCAGTCTTTCCACAGCGAGCGGCCGGCGATGACGCCCGAAGCGCCGTTGCGCATGGCATCCTCGACCTGGGTGAGGAAGGTTGCGTGGTCGACGCCGGCCGATAGCACCGCCCAGGGCACGTCACCCGAAAGGCGCGTGACTTCGGCGCAGGCTTCCGATGAGCCCGGATAAGGAATTTTCAAGACTTTCGCGCCGAGATCGAGGCAGATCTTGCTGCCGCCGACGATCAGAGACGGCAGCTTCGCCTTGTAGTCGCCCTCATCCTCGTCTTCGAACTTGTAAGTCAGGAATTCAACGACCAGCAGAAGATCTTCATGTGCGAAGTCTTCGATGCACTGCTTCAGGATCTGAATATTGTGGGTATTCGCCGCATCCCGATCCGAGCGCAGATAGACCATGATCTTGCCGCCAGTCGCCCCCAGCTGGCGCACGCGGCGCGCGGAAACGCCGGGAACCAGCTTCGACAGACGATAGCCTTCCGGCGATGTATCCCAGCCGGAAGCATCGAGGCCGATCAGTAGCGCGGTATCGCGCTGAAGGACGCGATCATCGACCAGTGCCGGCACGGCGCAGATCGGATCGACGAGAACACAGGACGCCTTGCTCGCGAGGAAGCGGGCAATATCGGCCTTGGTGTCCCCCAGCACCTTGTCGGAGATCGCTGCCTGCTCGGCCGGGTCCTTCGCCAGAAGGCTGCGCATGCCGCCGCGCTGGTCGCAGGCAATCACCATCATGGCACCGTCGCTGCCGCAAATCTGCTGGTAGCCGCGCATCTCCGCTGTCGTCAATTTCGTCATGTGATCCTTCCTCCAGCCGTTGCGAAACGGCACCCATACGGGCACGCCTTCTTCACTCCTCGATGAAGGCAATGCTCTTGAAATTGAGGACTCTCATGCGCGGTATAAACATTGCGAAACCGGGCTTTTTAAGCGATAACTCCTCAAGTGCTGTATGTGTAACACATTGCAGAAAGGAATTTCAACCTGAATTCGTCTCAATCGCAGGAGGCTGCGGCAAATCGCGCATTGCTGCACACGGTCGCCAAACTGCACTACCAATCCGATATGTCGCAGGTGGATATTGCCAGGAAGCTCGGCCTGTCGACGGCGACGGTTTCGCGGTTGCTGCAGCGAGCCCGGGCAGTCGGGATCGTCCGGATCGAAGTGATCGATCTTTCACCTGCCGAGGACCTGAGTGCCGCACTGATCGACGGCCTGAAGCTGCGCACCGCTGCCGTAATCGATACGCCGTCATCGAACGTGCTGAGCGCGCTTGCCGCACCAGTCGGCATGCTTCTGCAGCAGGCGGGCCTGCGCTCGGGTTCGACGCTCGGCATCGGTTGGGGGCGGGCGGTGCGCGAGGTGACATTGGCTGGTCTGCCGCAATTGCCTGGCATCGTCACGGTCGCGCTGAACGGCGGCATGCAGCATGCAGCACCTCACTTCCAGATCAATGAATTCGTGCGTCAGGCAGCAGCCCAGATGGGCGGCGTACCGCATTTCCTGCATGCGCCCTATATTTCTTCGACCGAGCTCCGGGATGCATTTCTCGGAGATCCCACAGTCCAGCAGGTGACGTCTCTCTGGGACAGGTTGGACGCGGCAATCGTCGGCGTCGGGCTGACACATGCGGCCAACCCTTCGGAAACAGCGTTGCCGGGCGAAAAGGCGCTGAGCCATGCAGCCGGAGATGTACTGCGCCACTACGTCACCGAGGCCGGCGAAATCCTGCACTGGGATGGAGAGGAGGGGATGATCGCAGCCTCTCCCGCGCAATTGCGCAAGGTGCCGCTCTGCATCGCCGTTGCCGCGACTCCGGGCAAGGCAAGCGGCATCATCGGTGCGGCTCGATCCGGAATGATCAATGCTTTGGTCACCGATGCCAATACCGCACAGGCCATCCTCGATCGCCTGTCATCCAACCAGAAAGCCGAGGATCGATCCTGATGCCTTTAGACGACCGCTCCTTCGGCGCCTTCCTGTTCGACATGGATGGAACAGTCCTGAATTCGATTGCGGTCGCCGAACGGGTCTGGACCGCGTGGGCGGAAAAACGTGGCGTCGATGCTATCGCCTTGCTGGCCACCGTTCATGGTCGCAAGGCGATCGAGACGATCACCCGCCTCGGCCTGTCAGGGATCGACCCTGCCGAAGAGGTGAGGCTACTCACACAGGCCGAAATCGATGATGTTGCCGGCGTCGAACCGATCGTCGGCGCTATCGGCTTTCTGAAAAGCCTGCCGTCGGATCGCTGGGCGATCGTCACCTCCGCCCCACGTGAGCTCGCCAAGGTCCGCATTGCGGCAGCTGGTATTCCCTGGCCGGAGGTCCTGATCGCCGGCGAGGATGTGCAGAACGGCAAGCCGGCGCCGGATTGCTTCATGCTGGCTGCAAGGATGTTGTCACAACCCATTGAAGAATGTCTTATTTTTGAAGATGCACCAGCGGGAATAGAGGCAGCGGAAGCCTCGGGCGCTTCCGTGCTTGTGATCAGCGCGACCCATCGGACGCCATTATCCACCCGGCATCCTAGTATTGAGGATTATGATCGCGTGAACGTGACTATCAATGCAGATGGTAGTCTGCGCCTCTCCGCCACACCCGATTGAGCTGCCGCTACCGAAACGGATCATAGCCCGGCTTTTTATAGATCGTGTCGGATTTGCCCTGGATATCGGGGACATAGACCTTCCCGGCCCAATCGGACATCGCCACTTCCTCGATCGCGACCGATACCGAACTCTCGTCAACGCCGAGCGTTTCGATGACAGCCTTGGTCAGATTTTCAGCCACGGCATGCTTCATTGCTTCGGTTCTTCCCGCTGCCATTTTCAAAACTATATGGGGCATCGATCGATTCCTGTGCTCGTCGGAAATTGCCGGGCCGGATGTAAGAACAGCCGGATCGGCCAGTTTGATGAAATACGGCCGTCGTTGTGGGGGTTACTTGAGATAGTCCTCGTCTGGGACCTTCTCCAGCCACTCGACATTCCTGCCGTCGCGCAAGCCGGTGATGGCGATATGGCGCATCTCGGTCGTCGCCGTGGCGCCGTGCCAATGCTTCACATTGGGAGGCGTCCAGATCACGTCACCGGGTTTTATGCTGCGTTTCTCGCTGCCCTCTTCCTGTATCCAGCCGGCTCCGGACGTGACGATCAATGTCTGGCCGCCCGGATGCGTATGCCAGGCCGAACGGGCTCCAGGCTCGAATGTTACCTCGCCTCCCACGGCCGGAAGGTTGTCATTGGCAACAAACAAGGGGCTGACGGTTACCGAGCCGGTAAAAGTCTCCGTCTGGCCTTTTACCGCCAGGCGGCTGCCCGCCGGACTAAGCTCCATGCTCTGCGCTTGTCCGCATAGGAGAAGCACTGCAAGGATAAAGCTTGCTATGGGGAGAGTGCGTTCCATGGCTATCCTTTCTTGGGTCTGTCTTTGCCTGCGACGTCACTCTTGGGGCTTTCGGCTCCGGCACGACGTCTTTGCGGAGCAAGGCAGATATCCACATCGGATCTCGTAACGAGACGGACGAATTGCCGCTGCGGCTAAGTCTTAGGGAACTGCAGGAGGAATGTAGGACGATCCGGATTCCGGATTAGCACCTGAATACCGCAAGCACTTATGGCATCTGCTCATGAATGCGCCGCTGCAGCCTGCCGATAATGCCGGCAGGCTGTCGTGATTGAAGACGCAAGACGAACGTATCTTGATGGCCTGTCAGGCCGCTCGAGGCAGCAGGGATTTCAGGTTCGCGTTACCAGCCAGCGCCTCGGTCGATGGCGTGATGCGTCCGGCAATCAGTAGCTCGCTGAGTTTGATATCCTTGGCGACCTTATTGCCGGGGCCGACGCCACTTGCGGCGACCAGCCGCTGCTGGTCGTCGAGATGAAACAGGATGAAAGCGCCGTCCCCGAGGTCTCTGCGAACGACCGTGCGGCCTTCATCGGCAAGGCCGACGATCTGCAGCGTATGATCGAACTGGTCGGACCAGAAATAGGGAACTGTCTGATAGCTGCGAGCCGCACCAGTCAAATTTGCGGCGGCGAGAATGCCCTGATCCTGCGCATTGCGCCAGGCTTCAAGACGCAGCCGGCGCCCGCCATAGAGTGGATGCGGAAACGAACAGCAGTCGCCGGCGGCATAGATATCGCGCTCCGATGTTTCCAGGCGCTCATTGGCCGCAATGCCGTTGTCGATCGCGATGCCGGCCCGAGCAGCAAGCTCGGTACGTGGCTGCGCGCCGATCCCGACGACGAGCACATCGGCCGAAATCGCATCTCCATCGGAAAGAGAAATATCGACACGCTGCTCATCCGCTTCGAGCCCGAGAACCGCCACACCACATTTTACGACGACGCCATTGCCTTGGTGCAGGGCAGTGATTGTTTCGGCGATCGGTTCGGGGACACCGCGCTTGAGGATACGCTCCTGGGACTCGATAACCGTAACCCTCGCTCCGCGGCCGCGCGCCGATGCGGCGACCTCCAGGCCGATGAAACCACCCCCAAGCACTGCCACATGCATATTGGCTCGGACGAGGGAACGGAGCGCAAGCGCATCGTCGATCGTCCGCAGATAGACTATGCGGCTGCTGACAGGCGCATTCGGCAGTCGCCTTGGTGCCGCGCCGGTCGCCAGCAGCAGTTTGTCGTAAGGCAACGCCCGGCCATCGGAGAGGAGCAGATGCTTTCCCGACGTGTCGATGGCATCGGCCGAGGCGCCGCCGATATGACGGATTGCATGCTCGGCCAGTACGATATCGCTGAGGATAGCGGGCAGCTTTGGCTCTGTCGCATCGAGCAAAATCTGTTTGGAAAGGGGAGGCCGCTCATAGGGGAGATGGACCTCGTCGCCGATAAGGGTGATCACGTGCCGATAACCATTCTCCCTGAGGCTCAAGGCGGCGCGCGCGCCGCATTCGCCGGCACCGACGATGATGATGCCCATATCGCTGCTCATGCGCCGAGCCCGATCAGGATGCGATCGCCTTCCACTTTGACCGGATAGGTTTTCAGATTGATGCAGACCGGAGCGCCTCGCGCTTCGCCCGTCTTGTAGCTGAAGCGGCCATTGTGCTTCGGACACTCGATCGTGTCATCCATCACGAGCCCATCGGCCAGATGGATTTTCTCATGGGTGCAAAGCCCATCCGTGGCGAAATATTCGTCATCGGGGCTACGATAGATCGCAAAGGTTCGCCCGGCGTGATCGAAGCGAACAACATCCTCCTGATCGATTTCATCGGCAGCACAGGCATCAACCCAGTTCGTCATTTCTTCCTCCTCATTGCAATCGCCGCAAGGCGTGAAAGGTATCGTCCAATCTTGGGAGCAGTTCGACGTTGCGCTTTGATCGCGCATCGCTTTTTTCCTCCGACTGGTTCCAAGCATGCGCGAAATGACCCTTCACATTCCACGCCGATTATGATCATTTTTCATCAGGGAGGAGCGGAATGAAGAAGGCACGTCTCGTGGACATCGCCGCCGCCGCTGGTGTCGGCCTTGCGACCGTTGAACGCGTTCTCAACGAACGCGGCAGCGTCAGGCCGCAGACGGCGGAGAAGGTTGTGCTGGCCGCCAAGCGGCTGGGCTACAAAGGGATCATCCCAAGTCTTTATCGCGGCACGATCCGCATCGAAGTCATCCTGGTCAGGCCGGAGTCGCCGTTCTTCAGCCGGCTCAACCGTGCCTTCGAGCGAATCGCTGCTTCGCTGGACAGCTCGATCACGGTCCACCGGACCTTTGTCGAAGAGAGCGAGCCGGAGAAGTTCGCTGCGCATGTAGCCAATAGCAGCATTCGCCGGCATGGCCTGATCGTTGCCGCAGTCGATCATCCGGCAATCCGGGAGAGCTTGCGGAAGGCGCGTGCCGCCGGCGTCGAAGTCGTCCAGATCGTTTCGTATCTCACGGGAAGGGACGACGTGTTCGTAGGGATCGACAACTATGCCGCGGGACGAACCGCCGGCTTCTACATGTCGCGGATGCTCCGGCACGCGGCGGGAAGCATCGTGGCCGTCTGTCATAGCTGGGCCTATCAGATTCACCGAGAGCGCATTCGCGGCTTCTCCGATTATCTCGGTTCTCAGCATGGTTCGGCACTGCAGTTTTCGGAGGTTGTATTCGGCTGGGATGACGACGTGAAATCCGCGGAAGTAATGACGCAGGCACTGCGGCGCTGTCCGGATATTGTCGGCATCTACAACGCCGGCGGTGCCAACCTCGGCGTCGGCTCGGTGCTGCAGCGCTTTCAGGAGCGGCAGAGAAGGGATTGCATCTGGATAGCGCATGAGCTCAACGACGAAACGCGCCGCTTCATCGCCTCGGGGCTGATGACACTCGTTCTCGATCAGGCGCCAGAAACCCAGGCGAGGCGCGCACTGGATACGATATTATCGCGAATGGGGATTATCGACGTGCCCGTTAGCCAAGAGCCGGTTCCGTTCCTGACCTATACGACGGAGAATATTGGCCCAGCATCCAGTCACCAGTAGGTGACAAGGCCGGAGCCTGCGGAAGGAGGGCCGCAGGCTCCGGCATTTCCCGCCATCAACGGCCGATTGAACCGGTGGCGGGGGAGAGCTCAATACACGCATATGGAGCACATAGCGCCTTTGGCAAGTCTTTGAGATCATTGTCCTGGCTGGAAGAACCCAGCCAGGCTTCGGCTCTTTGCTAGCTTGGCGTACCGGAGCGGCGAGCCTGCTTTTCGGCGTATTTCTTGGCGCGCTCCATGAAGCGCTTGTTCATGCGGTCCTCGGCCTCTTTCGAGCCGTCGTGAAAGGTGCCGAACCACTGATCGAGCGGGATCACGCCATCGGCATAATTGCACTCGAAGAATTTGTGATGGAGATAGTGGTCATAAGCATGGGTATCGATCCCGGCTTCCTCGCCGATCACGATCTTGTCGAAACCGGCATGGCCTGGCGCCGGCGCGAGAGCGGCATGTGTCAGATGGAACAGCGCGTGGATCGGATTGGACGGCACGATCCAATGGATGAGAACGCCGGAGAAATACAGGAGATGCTCGACCGGGTGCATGGCGAGGCCGGACCAGGGACCGGGATTGACGTTGTTGTGATGCAGCTTGTGGACCGCATGATAGAGCGGCGGCCAGTGGATCAGGCGGTGCACCAGATAGAAATGCAGATCACGGAACGCCGGGATCAGCAGCATGATGATGGCGCAATAGATCGGGTGCTCGGCAAAGTCGACATAGGGAATGATGCCGTTCGCAAAGGCCCATAGTGTCAACACCTCGAAGGCTGCCCATAGAGGTACGGCGCTTGCAAAGGTCCAGATCACATTGTCGACGGTCTGATTGCTGAAGAGAAACGCGGAATTATCCTTCGATGGCCACTTGCTATTGTATTTGAAGCTCGTGCCCTGCTTCTTCTGCATGTAGAGGCGCAGGTGAAAGGCGCCGAAGAACAGGAAGACCAGCGCGGCGTTGCGCAGGAGAAGATAGGCGATCCAGCCCGGCGCCAGCGTCTTCATCGTGTCCATCGAGGGCGTCGCGTAGAGCCATAGCAACGTTGCGACGACGGCATAGACGACATTCCAGGGCATCAGGTAGCCGGGATAGCCGAAGAACCATTTCAGGAACGCCAGCGGTTTCGCCGGCCAGATGAAAACAGGCGGATATTGCAAGAGCTTGTTGGGTTTCCAGTCGCCGCGCTTGTCACGCGTGCCGTAGAGCGTGTCGTCCATGATGTGCCTCCCAGTGAATGAAACGATGCAGTCAGTGTCAGCGGTGCCGGCCGGAAACGACAGCATTGATTTGATGAAATTTGCTCACGACGGCGGGAAGTTCGCTGGCGCATAATCCAAAGCGGGAAGGGGAGGCCGGTCGTGCCCTTCCCGTGTACCGGCAGCAGTGCTCCTCGCTGCCGGCTCTCGTCTGCTTAGTTGAGGCTCTCGAACTGGACCATGTTGTCTTTCGTCACCAGCTTGAAGGGGATCCAGACCTCCCGGTCGATCGGCTCGCCCTTGATGGCCTTGATCGCCGTATCGACGGCGCCGCGGCCCTGTGCTTTGGCATCCTGGAAGACGGTGACCTTGAGGTCGCCCGACTTCATCGCCTGCAGCGCATCCGGCGTTGCATCGATGCCCGCAACGATCGTCTTATCCGTAGAGCCGCCGGAATTCTTGATCGCCGAGATTGCGCCGAGCGCCATCTCATCATTGTTGGCGATGACAGCATCGAATGAAAGGCCTGACGTCAGCCAGTTCGAAACCAGATCGGCGCCGTCGACGCGGCTCCAGTTGCCGACCTGCTCGCGCACCACCTTGATGCCGCTGCAATCGCCGGTCTTGAGCACATCGTGAACATCCTGCGTCCGCTGGCGTGCCGCCTGGCTGCTGAGATCGCCGACCATGACGACGACATTGCCCTTGCCGCCGAGCATGCGACAGACTTCCTTCGTCTGCAGCGTGCCGGATTCGGTTTCATTCGAGCCGACGAAGGCCTGCTTCTTGCCGAGCGTGGAGAGATCGGTCGGCTGTATATTGACGTAGATCAGCGGAATGCCGGCATCCTCGGCAATCTTGTTGATCGCCGGTGTGCCGTCCGAATCCACCGGATCGACGATGATGGCCGAGACGCCACCGGCCGCGAAGTTACGCACCTGGTCGAGCTGCTTGTTGACGTCGTTCGCGGCGTCGACAACCTGCAGGTCGAGGCCCTTGGTCTTGGCGTAGTCCTGCATGCCGTTGGCGATGAGGGTCTGGAAATTGGTCGTCAGGTAGCCCATCGAAACGCCGATACGATCGGCGGCATAGGCCTGCGATGACAGTACCAGCGCAAGCGCGCTTGCACTCAAAAATTTCAGCATGTTCTCCTCCCAGGAAACAGCGGCCCACCTGACCGCTTGGAAAGAGTTACCGATGGAGCCGATCGGCGTCCGGGAGTATTTTGATGAAAAACCATCATTCCGAGGGCTCCCGACAAGGCGGATACATCCGCTTTGCAATGAAACGCACCCATGATCAAAACCCATCACCGAGCTGACTGGCAAAGCCCTCGGATTCATGATCTGAGCAAGCCACTGGTACGGGAGGACGCATGCAGAACTTGCTCATATTCCAGTCGCTCTGGTCCATGGAGCGACGTAGTGCGAGACATCCGGAGCTTTCCCTGGAGAAAAGTATCGATAAGATCGCAGCTGCCGGCTTCGATGGCATCAGCGCCCATTGGTCCGATCGTAATGTCGTCTCCCGCATCGCGGGTCTGCTCAAGCAACATGGCTTGCAGGCGGAGGGGCAATGCTTCCCGAAGACCATCGACGATCTGAAGCCGGTGCTCGAGATCGCCGCCGAACATAGTGTCCATCACATCTGTCTGCAGCCGGACGTGCGCCCGCGACGGCTTGAGGATTGCATTCCTCTGCTGGAAGGCTGGCAACGGCTGGCGGAAGAGGCCGGCATCGATGTCTGGATCGAGACCCATCGCGACCGCATGACGACGGATCTCTTTTTCACGCTCGACCTGCTCGACCGGCTGCCGGACCTGCGGCTGCTGGGGGATATCTCCCATTTCCTTGTCGGGCGGGAATTCGCCTGGCCGGTGTCAGACGAAAACCACGCCCTTATTCATCGGATATTGGACAGCTCCTGGGCCTTCCATGGCCGCGTTGCCTCCCGCGAACAGGTTCAGATCGAAATTTCCTTCCCGCATCACAGACCCTGGGTCGATCTTTTCCTCGGCTGGTGGGAATATGGCTTCAAAAGCTGGCGGAAGCGCGCCGACAAAGACGCGACGCTTGCCTTTACTTGCGAACTGGGGCCGAAGCCCTATGCCATCACCGGAAGGGACGGTGAAGACACCACTGACCGCTGGGAAGAATCCCTGCTTATGAAGCAGGAAATACGTGATTTGTGGGCGAGAACCGCCAGCTAATAAGTTAAGAAAAGTATCAGCAATAGACCATTGATTTTGGAGGATTTTCCATGGACGTAAGAGCAGCAGTCGCGGTTGCGGCAGGCAAACCGCTGGAGGTGATGACGGTTCAGCTGGAGGGGCCGAAGGCCGGCGAAGTGCTGATCGAGGTCAAGGCGACCGGCATCTGCCATACCGACGATTTCACCCTGTCGGGCGCCGATCCGGAAGGCCTGTTCCCCGCCATCCTCGGCCATGAAGGCGCCGGCATCGTCGTCGATGTCGGTCCGGGCGTAACCTCGGTCAGGAAGGGCGATCACGTCATTCCGCTCTACACCCCCGAATGCCGCGAATGCCCGTCCTGCCTCAGCCGCAAGACCAATCTGTGCACCGCGATCCGCTCGACCCAGGGCCAGGGCCTGATGCCGGACGGCACCTCGCGCTTCTCGATCGGCAAGGACAAGATCCATCACTATATGGGCTGCTCGACCTTCGCCAATTACACGGTGCTGCCGGAGATCGCCGTTGCCAAGGTCAATCCCGACGCCCCCTTCGACAAGATCTGCTACATCGGCTGCGGCGTGACGACAGGCATCGGCGCCGTCATCAACACCGCCAAGGTGGAGATGGGGGCAACCGCCATCGTCTTCGGTCTCGGCGGCATCGGCCTCAACGTCATCCAGGGCCTGAAGCTTGCCGGCGCCGACATGATCATCGGCGTCGATCTCAACAATGACAAGAAGGCCTGGGGCGAGCGCTTCGGCATGACGCATTTCGTCAATCCGAAGGAGGTCGGCGACGATATCGTGCCCTATCTCGTCAACATGACGAAGCGTGGGGCCGACCAGATCGGCGGCGCCGACTACACTTTCGACTGCACGGGCAACACCAAGGTGATGCGCCAGGCACTGGAGGCAAGCCATCGCGGCTGGGGCAAGTCCGTGGTCATCGGCGTTGCCGGCGCCGGCCAGGAGATTTCGACGCGTCCATTCCAGCTGGTGACGGGCCGCTCGTGGATGGGCACGGCCTTCGGCGGCGCGCGTGGCCGTACCGATGTTCCGAAGATCGTCGACTGGTACATGGAGGGCAAGATCCAGATCGATCCGATGATCACCCACACCATGCCGCTCGAAGACATCAACAAGGGCTTTGAGCTCATGCA
>NZ_FMAG01000003.1 GCF_900094585.1 Martinezella multihospitum | reverse complement strand
ACGCTAAATCGATGAAATCGATTTATGCCTCACCTCATCAAAAATGAGGCTAACAATCTTCTCTGATCGAATAACGGCCCAGGCCGTGTTACAATAGGCCGCTCACAAGCGGCCTTTGTCGCTTCTGATAAGCAAGCAATTATCCCCTTGCCAACCTGAAATAACAGGCCAAGGGGACACACGACAAACCCCAAGGGTTTGCTCGGGCGCGATAAGCCGCAAAGCGGCTTACGCTGGTAACGCGGGGTGGAGCAGCCCGGTAGCTCGTCAGGCTCATAACCTGAAGGCCGCAGGTTCAAATCCTGCCCCCGCAACCAATTCCTACGCTACAGTATCCCATAATAGCCCAAAACTGCGATCCACTGCGCCAAAGCACTGCGAACAGTCGCTAAATTCCCGACATAAAACACAAATCCCGAGATCAACAGGTGCAAAGCGGGACGTTGTCTCAGCCCAGGCGGTGCATCGATGATGCCATCACCGGCACCAGTGATCGCTCCAAGGATGGGTTGCTCAGGTCTGTGTGGGCGGACCATCCGCTCCTCGTCGGCGCCCGCGCGCAATGAGCTGTGGCGTAGCCGAAGATCGTTGCGACACATACGGCGATGCCGTATCATGTAACGTGATTCGGACCACAGGTTCAGATTGTAAAAGGGGGGTGTCGTGATTGACGTACGTTCCGTCAGGCAGGAGCGCGGCATGACGCAGAAGGCGTTTGCCGATACGTTTGGCTTCACTGTCGCTGCTGTGAGGGACTGGGAGCAGGGACGAAGACAGCCGGATCGTGCCGCCAAGATCCTCCTGGCGGTAATTAAATCGTCTCCACGTGTTGCGGCAGATGCGGCTGCGTTCATCAGGGGTGCTGGCGAGCTATGAGCAGGACAATCTGATGGATATTGTTTCCTCCAGCAAGCGTTCCGAGATGATGGCCGGCATAAAGGGTCGCAATACGCGGCCCGAAATTGCTGTACGCCGTATTGCCCATCAGCTGGGTCTGCGCTTTCGCCTACACAGAAAAGACCTTCCCGGATCGCCCGATCTGGTTTTTCCCCGGCATAAGACAGCTGTATTCGTTCATGGTTGCTACTGGCATCGGCATCCCGGATGTCGACTAGCCTATTCACCGAAGTCAAATATCACATTCTGGACGGCAAAGTTCGAAGGAAATGTTGCCAGGGATATTCGGGATAGGCGCGAGCTTGAAGAAGATGGCTGGAAGGTAGTTATCATCTGGGAATGTCAAAGCAAAAACGTGGATGCGATCACATCGATACTGAAATGCGAGGTTTGTAATGGTGGCCAGTGAGAGATCGGAGCTCTGGCGTTCGAAGGCGCTGCGCCTCGGTACGGGTGCTGCCCCCAGGGTACTCGAGATCTGCTCGGGTTGTGGGGGGTTGTCCCTCGGGCTCGCGTCGGCCGGTTTTGAACTTTCGGCCCATGTCGAGATCGATCCTGAAGCGGCGGCAAGCTATGCTCTCAACTTTGGCGGTGATCGTGAGCCGGACGATCCATGGTCCCGGTCACGGGACATGGTTGATAGCTCTGCCGATGAAATAGTCAGTGAGCTGAAGCTCGGTACGCCCACTGGGGAATCTTTCGACATACTGGCAGCCGGTCTGCCCTGTCAGGCCTTTGCAAGGATTGGGCGGTCAAAGTTGCGTGCTGTAGCAGGCAAGGAAGATGCATTTCAGACAGACCCGCGTGCTGCTCTTTACCGCCGGTTTCTAGACTACGTGCGCGATACACAGCCCCTGGCGATCATCATCGAAAACGTGCCCGACATCCTGAATTTCGGCGGTCACAATGTGCCGGAGGAAATCTGCAGCACGCTCGATGAGGTCGGCTATCGCACCGCCTATACGATTCTCAATGCAGCATATTTCGGCGTCCCCCAAGTCCGCGAACGCCTGTTTATCATAGCGATTGCCGAGACACTGCAAGTCGATCCGCTTTTCCCCGACCCTACGCACTTTCTTGATCTTCCGCGTGGCTATGAGAGCTCTCGGCGTGTCGCGCTGAAGCACGTCGACACGGGCAGTCCGCATTTCCACGGTGTGCACAGACCATCCGAAACTCTGCCGTCGGCCGTTGGAGTACAGGTTGCTCTGGGAGACCTGCCCGAAATCCACGAACATCGGCACGCTCCGCGAGCAATGCGTCGGCGCCGGCTCGATGACATGTTGCCCTACCGCATGCCGGTGGATCGCCTGTCGGATTATGCGCGGCTCATGCGGCATTGGCCTGGTTTTTCGACCGGCAGCGCATCCGGAGGTCATCTTGTTCGCATTACTCCAAGGGATTTTCCGATTTTCGAGGCGCTGCCGCATGGTGCCGATTATCCACAAGCGCGGAAGCTTGCTGAATCCATGTTCCGATCAGCTGCTCTTCAGAAGGGATTTTCGAACATTGACGAAGGGTCTGAGCAATGGGAGGCTCTGTGGAACTCGATCGTGCCACCATATGACCCGGGCAAGTTTCCAAACAAGTGGTGGAAACTTGAGCCAGCGAAACCCAGCCGGACACTGACCGCGCATATCGGCAAGGATACTTATTCCCATATCCACTATGACAGTGGGCAGAGTCGGACAATCTCCGTTCGTGAGGCCGCGCGCCTGCAGTCTTTTCCGGATGGCTTCCGTTTTGCTGGAGCCATGAACGCAGCATTTCGACAGGTAGGAAATGCGGTACCGCCTCTCCTTGGAAAAGCCGTTGCAATGGCACTCAAGCAACAGATCGACAGTGGCCTGAAGCTAATCGACAAGGCAGCGGGGCGCGAAGCTGCCTGACATGACAGGACCGATCGCCGATGAACTGCCCTACGATCCAGCCCCCCCGGGAGCGAGCGCGATGCTTGAATCTCTCCGGGGAATTGGCTACTCGCCCGCCGCTGCGATCGCCGATCTGATCGACAACTGCATAGCAGCGGGAGCTAGACGAGTCCGCGTGGATTTCGAGTGGCGGGGCCCATCTTCAATTGTCCGCATCATCGACAATGGTCGGGGCATGGATCGTGCGGCTCTCATCGAGGCCATGCGTCCAGCCGGGCGCCATCCCCTTGCGCCAAGACCGCCTGATGACCTTGGCCGTTTCAGCCTGGGGCTGAAGTCTGCCTCTCTTTCTCAGGGCAGCCTTCTGGCCGTCGCCTCAAAGGTGGAGGGCGGCGGCCTGGAGGCTCGTTACTGGGATCTGAAATACATCGAAGATGTGGACAGCTGGAAACTGCTTCGCGGGATGCCGCCCGAAATCGCGAGCGACGCCGACATTCTCGGGAAGCAACGGCATGGGACCGTCGTCGTTATCGCCCGTCTGGACCGCATGCTCGCTGGGAAGCTGAATGATGATCCGATCGACCGGGACCGGTTTCTGAAGCTGGCCAGGACGGTAGAGCACCATCTGGCAATGACATTCCACCGTTACCTGGAGGGTGTCGACCCCCGCCTCATCATCACCATCAACGGCGAAGATGACGCACAGAAGATCCGGCCCTGGGATCCATTTATCTCGGATCACAGGGCAACAACGCCGACGCCCGTGGAAACCATCGAGCACAGTGGAGGATCTGTCGAGATTCAAGGTTTCGTTCTCCCCCATCGCGATCGAATGACGAGTGCGGAATTTGCGAAGGCAGAAGGGCCTGGCGGGTGGCAGGCTCACGAAGGATTTTTTGTCTATAGAGGCAGGCGGCTGCTGGTCGCAGGCGGGTGGCTGGGGCTTGGGCCGGGCCGTGGCTGGGCCCAGACCGGTGTCCATCGTCTTGCACGTATCCGGCTGGACCTTCCCACGAGTGGAGACCTGGACTGGAAGGTAGATATCCGCAAATCAATCGCCGTACCGCCGCCATCTCTGCGTGGTCGCCTTCAGTCGCTGGCTGAAAATGTGCGACGTGACGCGAGGGAAATTTTCGCGCACCGGGCCGGCGTGTCCAGGCGCAAGCCCGGACAGCCGGTTGTCCGAGCCTGGACCCCGATTCATACGAGCAGAGGAGTCACTTATCGCGTCGACCGTTCGCATCCATCCGTGCGCCATGCACTCGACGCAGTGGGCGACAGACGCCATCTCATCGAGGAGATGCTGGCCGTAATCGAGGCCACGGTGCCCGTGCAGCGGATCTGGATTGACGTCAGTGAAACGGCGGACTTTACTGCACCGAAAGCTGCCGCTACCCCTTCGGTTGAGGAGAACGCTGCTCTCACGTCGCTTTACCATCACATGCGCACAGAGTTGAAGCTTGGTGCGGATGAGGCCCGGGCAAGGTTGCTGGGGTTGGAGCCGTTCTCTTCCTACCCCGATGCGGTTCAGAAACTTCCTGACGAGATCGGGACCTGACATGCCCGTCAACCCGCATTTCCAGTCCGAACTCGTTCAGATGGCCCAGCTCCGTCTTTCGCAACGCGCCGGTGATACGCCGATTACCCGGCAGGAGATCGGCGAGACGATCGACCGGTTGCTGGCGGCCTTTCCGGAATGGCGCGAAGAAACTTCCCGGGATGCCGCCACCGCACATCTTGAAATGATCTTCAGCACATTCATCGGCAATGCTTCCATCCTTCTTGCGGAGGATGGTCATGTTCCCTGGCTCAATGACCGCCAGGAAAGCATAACCTGGAGATACTGGGAGCGGTATCGCGCTCTTCTCATACGTCAGCAGCTGCCACAGCCTGCAATCAACTTCCTCAACCGGATTACGGACCGGATTCTCGAGTTGTGTGGCAATCCGGCAGAGAAAGGAAAATTCGATCGGCGCGGAATGGTCGTAGGAGATGTCCAGTCTGGCAAGACCGGCAACTACACCGGTCTGATCTGTAAGGCCGCGGATGCCGGATACAAGGTGATCATTGTCCTCGCTGGACTTAACAACAACCTTCGAAGCCAGACTCAGATCCGCTTGGACGAAGGGTTCATCGGCAAGATCAGTGTCCCTATTGGAGAAAGCGGCTCGCGTGTCATCGGTGCCGGGCAGATTGATCCTTCTGCGGTGGTTGACTGGGCGACCAACAGAACCGAGAAAGGCGATTTCAACTGGAAGGTAATGTCGCAGTTCGGCGTGCATCCAGGTGGCCATCCGCTTCTTCTCGTCGTCAAGAAGAATGGCAGTGTCCTTGACAGCGTGCTCAAATGGATCGACGTGACAGCCAATTCCACCGAGGGTGGCCTGAAGCGATTCCATGCCATGCCGCTGCTTGTGATTGATGATGAGGCAGACAACGCGTCCGTGGATACCCGCCAGCAGAAATTCACCAACGGCATTGCTGACCCGAAACACAAGCCGACATCGATCAACGCGAAAATACGCCAGATCCTGCGCCGGTTTGATCAGGTTTCCTATGTCGCCTATACCGCGACCCCCTTTGCCAACATTTTCATCCATCCCGACGCTGAGACAAACGAGGAATTTCAGGATCTTTTTCCTCGCGACTTCATTGTGAACATGCCTGTTCCGGAAAACTATGTTGGCGCCTCCAAGATCTTTGGATACTCCGGCGAAGTCGAGGAAGAGGAAGTCTCCGGGCTTCCAGAACTTCTGGTAACCGTCACCGATCACGCGGACAGCCTGGCGAGGAAGGAAACGCAGGGCTGGATGCCGCCGGTACACAAAGTGGTCCATGTACCGCTGTTCAACGGCGAGGACGTTGTTCCCCCGTCACTCAGAAAGGCGATACAAAGCTTCATGCTGGTAGTTGCGGCCCGACGCGAACGTGGCCAGCTCCGTGTCCATAACAGCATGCTCATACATGTTACGCGGTATCAGGCCGTTCAGAAGCGGGTTATCGCGCAGATTCAGGAAGCTCTAGATCAACTCGTCAACGAAGTGCGCTATGGCGGTGAGGAAGGACTGAAGTCATTCAAGCATTTGTGGGAGAACGAGTTCGAACCCGTCACGCAGAACCTGGGGTTGGAGGATTGTCCGGAGGTTTCGTGGAGTGCTCTGGAAACCTCTCTCAGGTTGACTGCGAGCTCGATCAGCGTGCATGAGATCAATGGCAGCTCGGCCGATGTGCTTGACTATGAGCTCAACAGGGAACGGGGCCTGAACGTCATTGCTGTCGGAGGCGACAAGCTGGCTCGTGGGCTGACTCTCGAAGGCCTTTCCGTCACTTATTTTCTGCGGGGCTCTACCATGTATGACACGCTCATGCAGATGGGGCGCTGGTTTGGATACCGGCGCGGCTATCTCGATCTCTGCAGACTGTTTACGACTCAGGACCATGTGGACTGGTACGGTCATATTGCCCAGGCAAGCGACGAACTGCGTCGCGAGTTTGACCGCATGGAGGCAACCCATGCCACACCCGGTCAGTTCGGCCTTCGCGTGCGCAGACACCCGGCTCTCACCGTAACGTCGCGGGCCAAGATGCGGCACGGGACGGAACTCCAGGTGTCTTTCGCGGGAGACATTTCGGAAACAACCGTCTTCTCGGTCAATCCGGATGTCCTGCGGCAGAACCACAAGGCAGCGCTGGAATTCGTCCGCCAGCTGTCGGATATAGGCATCAGGCAGACTCCGGATCCTTCACAGCTGCGGCCCGGCGGACGAAGCCATCGCTGGAAGGGTTCGCATCTCTGGTCCGGTGTACCCGTCGACACTGTTCTCACGCTTCTCGACCGGTTTTCGACCCATGAGGACGCCGCGCGCGCCAACACGGCAATTCTCGCCAAGTACATAAGAACCCAGGTCAGGAAAGGCGAATTGCAGGAATGGGAGGTCCTGCTGGTTGGTGGTGAGGGCAGGGACAGGGTAACATTTGGCCCCATCTCGGTGAATACTGTTGTCCGTCAACCCAAGGGCGGTTACGGCCAGGATCCAAGAAAGCCGAGAGTGATTGGACCTGAAGATCGTTACGTCATACGTCGTCTTGTGAACCCACGCGATGAGGCTGTAGATCTTGATTCCGGAGCCTATGAATCTGCCTTCAGGAAGACTCTGGAGAACCCGTCCAAACGCCGGCGCAGGACGGACAAGGATCCAGAGGCACCAAGCGGCGTCTATCTTCGACAACATCGACCCGCGGAGCGTGGCCTGCTGATGCTCTACCCGCTGGCGCGCACTCAGGAGCTCGAACATCCGGATGGCGGAACGTTCCATCACACCTTTCTTCAGGTCGATACGGCTCCTCTGGGACTTGCCATCAGTTTTCCGCACAGCGGCAACGCAGGATCCGTGAGTTACATGGTCAACAGCATCTACGGTGTTGGCGACGACGACGAGGGAGACGCATGAACGTCGTCACCGAAGCCTGGGAGGCGCTTGCGGGTGAGAGACGGGATGAGGCGGGATGGCATCTGCGCCGGATTCTACGGGAAGCTCCGTGTGAAATTTTTGCCGGCCTTCATCAACCCGGCGCAACGCCTAGCCTGCTGATCGAAGCGCCAGTTGCGGCGATGCCCAGAGTTCAACGTCTGCCCGGATCACAGGGGTTTCGTGTGGAGGCCAGCCGGCCGGGGCTAAGTCAGACGGGTCGGGGCCGAATACTGCTATCCCTCGCCGACCGAGCGTATTCCACTGTCTTTGCGGTTCTCTGCCTGGATGTAGCTCAGATTGCTGCCACCCAGTCTGACCCTGCCTCCGCACTTTCGACGTTCATTGACCGTCTCCACGTGTGGCAGTCCTTCATGGCGCGCTTCGGGCCGGATGGTCTCTCCGAGGAGGCTGTAATCGGCCTGATGGGCGAATTGCTTGTCCTCAGCGAGTATCTGGCACCCCTCATCGGCCTGGAGAGGGCAGTCGGGGGGTGGTCGGGACCTCGCGGCGAGCCTAACGATTTCAGCCTCGATAACGGGTATCTCGAGATCAAGTCGACGATACGGCAGGCCCCCCAGAGCATGGCGATCGCCAACTCTGCACAGCTCGATCCGGCTCGTGGCCGAATTGTGCTTGCTCATCTTCAGTTGCACCAGTCAACTGTGGGAAGAACACTTCCGGACATCATCATGGCAATAAGGAATCGGCTGATGGACGAAGCGCCAGCCTCGCTTCCAGAGTTTACGGCACAGCTGCTGGCTGCCGGATATGTTGATGTCCACAGCGACAACTATATGCTCCGGCTGGAGCTGGCGGCTATTCAGTTCTTCGATGTGACCGCCGATTTTCCTCACATTGCCCGAAGCGAACTGCGAACGGGCATCCGTGAATGCACCTACAGCATTGATCTCGCCGCCTGTGCTCCCTGGTCGGTGCCAAGCACGATGCTGTCCATGCTTGCTGGAATTGTCGATGGCTGAAGATCAGGAACTCCAGAAGTTCGCAGACCACCTGAGATCGGAAATCGGAGATCGCGCTCTTGGCGATGCTGACGGTGGCGATTTCAGCGAGAACGCTTTCGTCAACGTCGTCGGCGAACACCTTGCCGAGATCGGCATCGTCGAGGACCCCGTCACATGTCACTTCCAAACGAAGGTTGGAAGCGGGGTTGCCCGGCTTTCAGGATTTGCAATTCCTGATGATGGTGAGCGCATCGACCTGATCGTTGCAAGTTTTGCCGGATCGCGGGAACCCGCCACCCTTCCGGCAGCCGACGTTACGCGCCTAGCCCGTCAGGCTGCGCGAGCGCTGCTGGCGGCAAAACGCGAAGTTCATCTGGAGCTCGAAACAGCCAGCGACCGTTACGCAATGATGGAGCGAATTCATGAAGTGCTTGCAGCCGGTACTGCACAGGCGCGAGTGGTTGTGATCACCGATGGGCTGAGCTTAGCCCGTACGATCGATCCTGAAACCATAGCCGGCGTCGAAGTAACGTTCGAAATCTATGATCTGCGCCGGCTGATGAGGACAATGCGCTCAGGGCAGACGCGGGAAACCATCGACGTCGAACTTTCTGTGCTAGGAATGCCTCCGATCCCCTGTGTCCCCATGCCATCCGGGCCGGAACCTTATGAAACCTACCTTGCAATCATTCCGGGGGACACGCTTTACGAACTCTACGAACGATATGGACCCAGCATTCTGGAATACAACGTGCGCGCCTTTCTTCAGGCGGCTGGCAAGGTTAACCGCGGGATCCGTGACACAATCCGGGATCGGCCCGGCTACTTCATGGCATACAACAACGGAATTTCCGTAACCGCTGACGAGGTCCGGACCCAGATACGTGACGGGACCACGGTGGTAACCGGAATCCGGGGGCTGCAGATCGTCAACGGAGGTCAGACAACTGCATCCATCCATCGCGCCCGCAAGAGAGACCGGCTCGATCTTTCGCGGGTTCACGTCTCTGCAAAAATTACGCGTTTGCCGCTGGAAAGTGTCGAGGAAATGGTCCCTCAGATCTCGCGTTTCGCGAACACACAGAACGTGATCCAGGAGGCTGACTTCTCATCGAATGAACCATTCCATATCGTCCTCGAACGCCTTTCGAAGGATGTCTGGGTGCCTGGAGAGCGGACGCGTTGGTTCTATGAGCGCTCACGGGGACAGTACCAGACCGCTCTGAACATAGAAGGGACCACTGACGCGCGCGTCCGCGCGTTTCGTGAGCGGACCCCTCCAGCAAACCGGATCTCCAAGACCGATCTTGCCCGTTACCTCAACAGCTGGAGCCGTTTCCCGTACGTCGTCAGCGGAGGCGTTCAGAAAAACTTCATCGCGTATATGAAGCGCATGCGCGATAATCGCGGCAACAGATGGGAGCCCGATGAGGCTTTTTATCGCGATGCGATCGCCCAGGCCATCCTGTTTCTTGCTGCGCAGCGGATTGTCAGGCGTGAGGGATTTCCGGCATATCGCATTAATATTGCTACCTATCTAGTATCATACTTGTCGCACAGGACAGGTGGCCGGCTGCGTCTGGATCACATCTGGCAGCGACAGTCGCTCTCGGAAGAACTCGAAGAGCTCCTGCGCGTCTGGTCCTACGCGATAGACAGACAGATTCAGACCAGTGCTGCAGGTCGAAATATTACGGAATGGGCCAAGAAGGAAGCCTGCTGGGCAGCCATGAAACAGCTGGACCTCCCGATCGAAGGAAGCCTTCCAGACGAGTGGGGCAGCGAAGACCTGGCGCCTTCCGGCGAATCTGCCGAACTGCCACGTGACAATCATGAATCTCTTGCAGTCTGCATGCGCCTTTCGGCAGAACAGTGGTTTGCCATTCATCTCTGGGGGACAAGGACGGGAAATCTTGCAACCTGGCAATGCGGAATAGCGCACACCCTCAGCAGTTACGCGGGGGCAGGATGGCAGCGTGTACCGACGATCAAGCAGGCCCAGCAAGGCATCAGGATTATCGAGCTTGCCGCGAACAAAGGCTTCGAGGGAAACATTGGGCCAGCTCAGACCTGATGTTTGATTAATCGAGTGAAGCGTTGAGCTCGAGAAGGCGGCCGAGGATTTGCAGGTCGCTGGCATCGACCGGAAGCTCGTAGGCCCCCAGGACGAATTCATCGAGATGATGCCAGCCGGCATTGTCCTGAGCAAGACGGTGGGCCTCGCGCCAGTTCTCCGGCGCAAGACCAGAGAGGACCCTTTCAACGTGCTGGTCGATCTGCTCCACGGCCTGGCGCAGTGATGATGGTGCCTGTTCGGCGACGAGCGCGGAAGTGTCTGCTCCCAGTCGGACAATGCGGAAGGGTTCCGGAATGGGAAAACCTCCGAACGTGCTGGTCACTGAGAACCGTGACATCCAGCTGCTTGCCGGAGGCAGTGTCGCCCGTGCCCACACCGCAAACACCCGCGATCGGAACAGTGCCGGGACAGCGACATCTCCATCTATCACGAACATTTCCTGAGACGGAATTTCCCCCGGCTGAAGCTCAAGAACGATGCCCGGGACGAGCCCGTCTATCAGGGCATATCGCTTGAACTCTCGAGGATGCGCCCAGCATTTTTCAAGATCAGAAGACCGTTTCATCGGGCGGGCGACCGGAAACCGGCTGGGGTGCGAACGCAGAATATCAATCAGCAACCGGGCGTCCTGTCGGTCACTCAGAACAAACTCGCGACGTAGAAGATGATCGCTCGATGCATCGCCATACGGACGGCTCCCGGTTCGCAGAGGTCGAACCTGTTCTCTCGCAAAGGCCCGATCGCTCTCCGGCAGCCTGTCCAGCCATTCGGAAAGGACGTCAAAGCTGACGCGGACGACGTCTCTGAGATCAACTCCCCGCGCGGCAAGATTCCTGTTCACTTCAACGGAACGGATGGATCCGATGTCGATCTCATCTGGAAAAGTTGAGGGGCCTGATGCGGTGAGAACGCGCCTGAGTGTCGGGGAATCCGTGTACCGAGCAATTTCCCATTCCGAGCGCTGTGCAAGGTGAACGGCCTCTAGTGTAGGCGTCTCGCCTGTAACCAGCAGGCTGACAACAGATCTCCCGGTCGAGATCTGCAGAGCCGCAACATGGTCCTGCGATCGAAGGAGACTGCCCACAGTAGTAGGAGGTGTGCGTCGCTCCTCTATGCCGATGCCGAAATCTGTTGTCCGCCGCCGGCCTCGATTGACGAGCGATGCGATCACCGCAATCGCAAACTCCGAAAATCTTGTCTCCGGCCGCCGTCCCTCCACAACGATCTGCTCGCTATCTAACGGACCGTCGAGTTCACCGGGGTTGAGACGAAGCGAAAACAAGATGGAACGATCGTTTCGCTTCGGATCGGCTGAAACCCAGCTTGCCTCCGATCCCAGCGGTAGTTCATCCATCTGATCAGGTCGCGATGTCTTTGGTCGCTGAGATGGAACCGTACCCACTGAAAGAACGACAGCCTTGCCACCGGATGACGCGAGTAGTAGTTCACGACGTACAGCCAGAGAGCGTCCAGCAGAGATCGCAAGTTGAATAACGTCTGAGACTCTCCGGTCAAGGGATCGTTTCGGGTTGCCCCACCAGAAGGGTGAGCGGGCTATCGAGGTATCAAGAACCGTGTGGCCGGAGGCCAGGCCCAGGATCCGATGTTGATGAAACAGTTCCGATGGGCGCTTCAGTGGAAGTGCGGGAACGATCATCACGAGCGCTCCTGTCGCGGCCTGTCTTTCGAGAAAGCGCCTCGCGTCTGCAGGCAGCTCGTGGCCGGGATTTTCATCTTCGTCCAGGACAAATGCAACTATAGACCTGACGCTGCTGTCGGCAATGTCGGGAAACTGTCCGGGACGTGTCGTGAGAATCTCTATGCCGGAAGCGGGATATGGGGTGGCAGTCTTCAGGTGGCGGACAATCTCTCTCGCACGCTTGCCGGATGCGACAATCAAAACCGGCCCGTCACCGCGAAAAGCAGTCTCTTCTGCCGGCGAGAACGAAGGCATGGCCGCCGTCGGCAACGGTTTCGGCTCCGCAGGCCTTGCCGCAGGTGCCAGGTCGATAGATGCACCCATGAAGGCGGCCAGCTGAGACAGGGCCGATATCGACGCATTTGTCGGGCTATTCGTCGACAAATTTCTCAGATCGGGCGCAAGAACAAGGGAAAGGACATTGGCTTCCTCTTCCTCAATGCGGATTTTCTGGAAGATTTCGTCCGCCAGTTTCTCGCTTTCAAAGTCGCGGCGGAATGCAGTCTCGGCCCGCTCACGCAAGAATTGACGCCGCCAGCTCCTGGCCCTTGCTTCTCCGAAGCGGTCGCGCAGGAACGACATGGCCTCGCCGCCGAGAACAGAAACTTCTCTGCGACGCGCATTGACTGCGAGATCAAGCAGACTGAGAGGTGCCCGCGACATGACGTCGGCGTGAAAAGGGATCAGTTCATCCCAGAGTTCGTTAGGAGTGCCCACATAGGCAGTGCCATTCCAGATGAATACATCCCGCCAGGGTTCACCGACAGCAACAGGCAGAGATTCTCCTGGCGGCAGGCGTCGCTGGTCATCGACATCGATCAGTTCGAAAGCAACGATAGGTGAAGAGTGATCACCCGGAACAGCGGGCTGCGCGACATAGAGCGTGTTCGCTCCTTCGCTTTGGCCATAAAGCGGAAGTGCGTAACCGTGGTCAACACAATGATAATAGGCTATCAACGATAGCCGCAGCTGTGCATCGTTCATATCTGACCGCACCCCGCGAGATGTTCGCGAACACGCCTGTTTATCTCTGTGTGGAAATCAGCAGGCGCGCGGTTCGGTCGCCATTGATACGTCTCCCAAGAAATTCCTGCAGCATTTAGCCGGTCGATCATGTCCTGATTGTTTCCATTGGGACTTTCGAGAAACTGTTGAGGCAAAATCGCAAATTTCACTTCCTCAAGCGGGATGTGCCGACTGTAGGCGAGTTCGACCGCTGACGCCCGCCGGTCTGGCTTGTTGCTTCCCTCCGACGCGAGCCTCGAAATTTTCGCGAAGGTTTTCGGACCCGTGTCCCAGTCGGGTATAGTGTTGCCAAAATCCCGCCGGACTTTGCCGTCGTAATAGCTTCCGGAGGAGCCAAACGCCCATTCAATGTGATCGTTAACGGCTTGGAGGGTTTCTTCGAGTGCATAGTCCTCTAGAAATACTGCCGGACTCGCGCCATCATCAAATGCGCCATCGAGAGCGCCGCCAGTGTCGAATGGATAAACATGATACGGCGCCCCGAGATTGCTGGTGTCCACCAGGAAAACGAAGGGAAAATAGTCGAGAATATCCTGCTTCTGATCAGCGCCTTTCAGCTTGTACGCTGGCCGCATGGCAAAAAAATAGACCAGATCGTGATTGAATACCTTGCAGAAGCGAGCTTCAATCTGGCCTTCCCGGATTATCTCCCTGGCAAAACCAACCCCCGTGACATGGACGAGATAAAATTCCCTGGTAGCGCCTTTGGCGCGGTTTTGAAGGGTTTTTGCGGGATGACCACTCTTGCGGCGGTTGATTATTGACATGCGGTATCTCCAAGGAACCGTCGCGGTGGCACTCGAAATTTATATTTTCGCGCCCTTCAGAGATTTCTACAACTATCACGTCAGTGACGATCAGACCAGTTGTTCCATTCCTGTATCTTGCGAAGTCAACAATGTTTACAATGGCATGAACGGATCTGCGACAATGAAGCGCCATGTCCACTTCGGCGAAGGCTTCGCACTCGTAGTTCTCAACCCCCAAAGTCTACGAGGTGGGCTAATATCAATTCCTGGCAGATCGCGACGCGGCAGTTCACCTGAGACGACTTTCGTTCTCCTTCGTGAAACATACCCCTCATAGCCTGTGGCGTCGTGCGCATAGGGCCGCGACATTTCAGGAGAACGATCATGACACAACAGCAGCAAATGCCGCTGGCTGGAAGCATTCGCACATGGCTCAACGACGGTTCTGCGATGCCGACCTGGGTTTGTGACAGAATAACGGAAAACAGATCACCCAATGGATCTTTCCTGATCCCGACACCTCTCGGCACAACTCGCGTTCACTCTGGCCATGTTGTCATCGAACATGGTGGCAAGTTATGGTGCCGTGAACCGGAGGAAGTTCCTGAACTTCTAGCAGGTTTCACTGCCGAAATCGTTCCGGAAATCACGGCTATCGGCCCAGGAAAGTCCGCTCAGTTCGGCACTAAAAGTAAAGCCGGTTCTGGCGGAAAGCGGGGAAGCGAACGGAAGATAGCCTTTGGTGCGCCGCGTGGCACCATGCCAAGTATCGAGTGGGTGCATGTTGCCGCCCTTACGGTCGACAGTTCTTATCAGCGATCTATCGACAACGACGGATCGCGCCGCCTTATCGCTAGTATCGCCGCAAACTTCGATTGGCGGCTTTGTGCGCCTCTGGTGGTATCGCGACGACCTGACGGTTCAAAGGTAATCATCGACGGACAGCATCGCTGGGCTGCAGCGACGCGTCGGGGAGATTTGCCGCAGTTGCCTTGCTGCCTCTTCACCTATGGCAGTCCGGAGGACGAGGCACGTATGTTTATTGTTGCGAACAGGGCGCGCAAAGCGATGAACCGTATGGATGACTTCCACGCGGCCCTTGCTGCCGGTGATGAGGATGCCCTGGATATTCGGCGGCTTGTGTCTGAGGCAGGATTGGCTATTGCCCGGAACACTTCGTCAACCGCATGGAAGCCAGGAGATGTCACTTTTACGTCTTCGATTGCCACTGCGCTTCGCAGACATGGTGATGCAGTCGTTTCCGCTGCTTTGACCTGCATGGCTGAAGCATACAAGGATGAACCACTTACACACGGCGCTTCGATTTTCGGTGCGCTCGTGCGCATTTTTGCCAATCCCCCCGAGGGTTTTGATTCTGACGACCTCGTACCAACGCTGAGGCGATTCCCCATGGCAGAATTGAGCGAGATGGTCCGAAATCAAAAGGGAGGTGATGCCCGAGCATTCGCCTTGTACAAGGCGCTGATCAAAACTTTGAACGGGACAGACGAATGATTGTTTAATGCTCATCTGCCGCGCTCAATGAAGAGCGTGGCAGATGGTTTCAAAGAGATAACATTTTATGTTGCCTGAGCGATTTTGTGCATGCACCGCATTCTGCGATCCGCAGAAAGTTTAATAAGTGGTCAGCAGCGATCATAACCCTTTGAGGACTTGCGGAATTTTGCTTCGCCATGTTCGTGTTGGCTTGGGGGTTCCCGAGGCGAATTAAGAGGATAAATCACTTCGATATTTCCTCTTGATATAGTTTGTATGCTGTCCGTCTTGCGAGAAGTCTGGCTAAAGTAGCCAAAGCCTGCTTCACCTCGGGTTTTGATGTATCCAGTGTCAGTTCTTGGATGTGCTCAAGTGAAAGGAAGCTGTCGGTTTCAGCGGGCATAGGTCCGTGAATGAAGTGCGGAGTTTTAATCATGATATTGCCAGTATGACTTTATGATAGAAACAGATAGGGAGGCCTTGTTGACTGCAAAAGATGACAGGAGTACCGCGATGCCTGTTGATCATATTCCGCATAAGACTGCTCTCGACTCCAATATGATCGCGTCTGACGCGGGAGAAATCGGAGATGGTGTGCAGCTCGATGTTGGCATCGTGGCTTCTGAGAGAATTCTGGTTGCTCTGCGTCGGTCGCCACTGGTTGGATCGAAACTGCGCATCGGGCGTAGTCGGGAAATAGGACGCTCGCTTAAGTTTTAGGAGCATATGGCAGGCGCAGGGGCGTTTGCAGCGAGCATTGCGAGCCGCACAATCTACTACGCTGCGCTGCGAAACAGGCCGCTTTTAGCCGCTATGGCCATCTGTCGTAGTAAGGGGTAACCATTTGTAAAATAACGCAAGTTTAGATAGTTGCATGCCCCCGCAACCAATACAAAAAGGCCCGCATCAAGCGGGCCTTTTTGTATTGGTAACGGGTCGAGGATTTAACGCCTCATCAGGGGCCTGCAAGGAGGCAAAGCCGACGCCGCGGGACAGAAAATAACAAATTCTGCCCCCGCAACCAATCCTTCCCACCACCAAACACAAATATCCCCCGCGCTAAGGCATAAGCCATCGCTGGTAATCGTAGCTCCTCGTTCGCTAGATCACCTTAACCAGAAGCCGAACGAAAGAAAATTCCCCAAGGAAATCAAAGGCAGCCGCACACGCCAGCTCAAACGCGAAAGGCTAGACTCTGAGCTATCGCGTGCCCCAACTCTGTCGGGCTAGGCCTTCTCACGCACTGGCCCCACTGACCCGTTCAGCGGTGATGATCCATGCGCGGGAGTCGAAGAGTACGCCTTCGGAGGTCATATGAGCTTCCAACAAATCACGCAGTCGCTGCAGTGCTTGATCGGGCGCCTCATCGGTGTGCGTCAGCGCGTCCTTGACCATATAGAGACCGCCAAGAGCATCGAGGGCGGCGTCGACATTGGCGCCATAGAACACCGGTTCGTCCACCTCGACAAAGTCGATTGAGGTGAAGCCGGCGGCGCTTAGCAGCTCTTTGGTTATGATGGGATCGCCAAGCGAGAACGGCTTGCCGGCATTTTCTGGAATTGCGCCTCCTGGAGCCAGCGCATGCCTGATGGCGCCGGACCATTCGTTGCGCTTCTGGCTTTGCCATACCATCCAGGCGAGGCGTCCGCGCGGGCGCATTGCATGGGCGATATTGGCAAATGCCGCCGGCGGATCGGCAAAGAACATAACGCCGAACCGGCTGATACATAGATCGAAACTGGCAGCTGGAAAGCTGTGGCTTTGTGCGTCGCCCAGTTCGAAGCCGACGTTGCGCAATCCCGCGTCAGCGCAACGTTGTCGCGCAATCTCGAGCATCTCGGCGGAAGTGTCCACACCGACCACGCCGCCTTCTATTGCGACTAGGCCTGCTTCCCGGGTAGTTTGTCCAGCGCCGCAGCCTATATCGAGCACCCGATCGCGCCTTCTGACGCCGGCGATTGCCCGCAAATGCCGGTTATGCCGTGAGAGTTCAGCGTCGTAAAAATCGGCACATTGCAACACTACAAGCCTCCCTCATCTTGTCTCAATCGCCATCGCGGTTCAGTTCTCGCGGAACTCCGAACAGCTCTAACTCATGTTCCTTACATGGTTCTGGATGGAACACCGCTGGGTGCTTTCTGGATTTGCTCTAATGGAAATCGGTTCCCGTATTGCACCTTCTTTATAAACTGATTGCATAACAGGATCGGTCATGCAATATGGATTCCAGTTGCAATTTGCAATCGGATGGATTTTATCATGGAACGAAAGGGATCATTCGTCGTCACCGAGACGTCAATCGAGGCCAAGGGAGCAAGACTGCAGACCCAGGCATTCGGTGATCCCTCCGGCCGGCCCATAATATTGATCATGGGAATGATGGCTTCGATGCTATGGTGGCCGGACAGGTTCTGTGAGGCGCTCGCCGCCCGCCAACGCTATGTGATCCGATACGACCAGCGCGACACGGGCCTCTCGACACATTATCCGCAAGGCGAACCCCGTTATTCGTTCAGCGACCTGGCCGACGATGCCATCGCCGTTCTTGACGGCTACGGATTGGAAACGGCGCATGTGGCGGCCATGTCGATGGGCGGCGCCGTTGCACAAGAAGTCGCGTTGCGCCATCCCCGGCGCGTGCGGACGCTCACGCTGATCAGCACATCACCACTCGGCGTCGAGGGCTTGCCCTCCTCGACAAAGGCCTATCAAGAGCATTCCAGGTCGGCTGAAGCAGTCGACTGGTCGAACCTCGAGGCCATTGCCGATTTCCTGCGTCGCGAGACGGCGATGCTTGCTGGCACCCGGCATCCGCACGATCCTGACGCTGCAAGTGCCTTGATCGCCCGCGACATGGCTCGGTCGCCATCATTTGCAAGTGCTACGAACCATTTCACGCTCGTGAGTGAGGAAAGGCCTGCAAGGCTTCAGGCCTCCGATATCAAACTGCCGGTCCTTGCGATCCACGGCACAGCCGATCCACTGTTTCCCATAGAGCACGGAGAGGCCTTCACCAAGGTCGTCCGAGATGCCCGGCTGCACCGGGTCGAAAGTGGAGGACACGAAATCCACGAGCGCGACATTGACGAGATCGCGCAGGCCATCATCGATCACACGGCCTGACAGACGACCGGAAAGCCAGGCATGACCTCGCTTTCCGGCCCGTGAGAGATCAGCTTCTCGGCTTCAGATTCTCCGCATCGTAGAGCGGCTTGTAGCCGACGCCTGCGACTTCGACCGGGTAGGTCTCGCCGAAATATTCGACCGTCAGCTTGCGACCCTCCTGGGCATAGGACCAGGGGAGGTAGGCGAGTGCGATATTCTTGCCGATCGTTGGGCCGTAAGCGATCGAGGTGGTGAAGGAGCGGCGGCCGAGGTCATCGACCAGGGTTTCGCCGGTTTCGGGATCCATGACCGGCAGGATGCCGACCGGGTAGCGGGCCACGCCGTTCGAGTCGATATTATCGGTCACAACGAGCGTGCAGAGCATGGCTGGCTGGTGCTCGCGGGCGCGATATTCGAGGTGCTTGGCCTTGCCGCGGAAATCGGCCTCCTTGACCTTCGGGCGGGCGAGATCGGCTTCGAGCAGATTATATTCCGTCAGCAGGTCGGCATTCTGCAGGCGCAGGCTCTTTTCCATGCGGCGGCTGTTGGCATAGGTTTCGACGCCGACGGCGATGGCGCCGGTCGAGCGCAGCGCGTCCCAGACCGCCAGCGCATCGCCATAGGCCATGTGCAGTTCCCAGCCCTGTTCGCCGACATAGGAGATGCGGAATGCCGTGACGTTCTTGCCGGCGATGCGGATCTGCTTGATCGCGGCGAAGGGGAAGTTCTCGTGCGAGAGATTTTCCGGATTCTCGACCACCTTTTGCAAGTTGACGCGGGCATTCGGTCCCCAGATGCCGATCGTGACATAACGCTCGGTGACGTCGGTAATGGTGACGTCGAAGCCCTTGTCCTCGGCGACGCGGCGCATGTAGTGGAAGTCGCGCGGGCCGGCATCGGCGCCGTCGATCAGGCGGCAGCGGTCGGCCATACGGATGACGGTGAAGTCGGCGCGCACCATGCCCTCGTCGTCGAGGAAGTGGGTGTAGATGCCCTTGCCGATATTGGCATCGCCGCCGATCTTGGCCGCGCAGAGCCATTCCAGCAGCTCGACATGATCAGGGCCTTCGATGTCGTACATGGCGAAATGCGAGAGGTTGATGATGCCGCAATCTTCGCTCAGCGCCAGATGCTCGGCATTGGAGACGCGCCAGAAGTGGCGGTTGTCCCATTCGTTTGCACGCACCGGGATACGGTCGCCGTATTTTTCCAGCAGGTGCTCATTGGCGGCATAGCCGTGGGCGCGCTCCCAGCCGCCGAGCTCCATGAAGTAGCCGCCAAGCTCCTTTTCACGCTCATAGAAGGGCGAGCGGCGGATGTTGCGGCCGGTCGCGTAGGGTTCGCGCGGATGGACGGCGGGATTGTAGATCTTCTGGGCAGCCTCGGTGCAGCGGCCTTCAATGAACTTCTCTTCCAGCATATGCGGGTAGAAGCGGGAATAATCGATCCTGTTGTGATCGATGGGCGTGCGGCCGTCGGTCATCCAGTCGGCGACGAGCTTGCCGAAGCCGGGGCCGTCCTTCACCCAGATGGCGACGCAATACCAGAGACCGCGAACCTTCTGGCTTTCGCCGACGGACGGGCCGCCATCTGTGGTGACCTGCAGCAGACCGTTGAAGGAATGGCCTTCATTGTAACCGAGTTCGCCGAGGATCGGCGTCAGTTCCATGGCGCGCTCGAGTGGCTCGATGATCTGCTCCATGTCGAGATCGCGCTGCGAGGGCGACAGACGTGCCTCATGCTTTTCGAGCAGGTCGCGCGGGTGGCAGAGGCGCGGGTTCTTCTCTTCGTAGTAACCCCATTCGATCTGCCCGCCTTCGGCCGTCTTCGGATCGCCGGTGTCGCGCATATAGGCTGAATTGCCTTGGTCGCGCATCAGCGGGAAGCCGATTTCCTTGCCGGTATTGGCAAACTCGTTGTAGGGGCCGAAGAAGGTCAGCGGGTGATCGACCGGCATGACCGGCAGGTCTTCGCCGACCATTTCGGCGATCAGGCGGCCCCAGAGACCGGCGCAGACGATGACATATTCGGCTTCGATCGTGCCGCGATGGGTGACGACGCCGGAGATGCGGCCGTCCTTGACGATCAGGGATTGGGCGGGCGTATTGGCGAAGGAGAGGAGTTTGCCGCTCTTTTCGCCTTCATCGATCAGCTTGCCGGCAACCGTCTGCGAGCGCGGGATGACGAGGCCGGCATCCGGGTCCCACATGCCGCCCTGCACCATGCTTTCCTCGATCAGCGGGAATTTTTCCTTGATCTCGGCTGCATCGACCAGGCTCACGCGCGTGCCGAAGGCCTTGCCCGAAGTCACCTTGCGCTTGATCTCGGCCATGCGGTCATCATCGCCGACGCGGGCAACTTCCAGGCCGCCGACGCGGGCGTAGTGACCGAGCTTCTCGTAGAAATCAATGGAGTAGAGGGTCGTCCAGCAGGAGAGGAAATCATGGCTGGTCGTATAGCAGAAATCTGATGCGTGCGCCGTCGAGCCGATATCCGTCGGGATGCCTGATTTGTCGATGCCGACAATATCGTCCCAGCCGCGCTCGATCAGATGGTGGGCGATCGATGCGCCGACGATACCGCCGAGACCGATGATGACGACCTTCGCCTTTTGAGGAAATACTGCCATTGCGTGCGACCCTGATTGATACTGGAAACGGATTTTATGATGTGTGCGTCGGCGACCAGAGCCTGTCTACGACATAATCAAGATGCTTGCACGACGACCGTCACGCTGTCCCATCCAGAAATGGTTGGGTTTGTTGCCGACATATACTCGGCGGAGATGTCGCAAAGGCGACTTTATGACAGCTGGTGAGCTGTCGCCGCATTATTGCGGGATGGATTGCATCATGATCTCGCGGCGCAGGATCGGGCTTTCCTCGCCGAAATAGGAGGTCAGCAACTTGTCGAAATCATCCGATTGATAGGTTGCAGTCAGTGTCTGGTCGACGAGCAGGCGGAAAGCGGAATCGTCCTGCCGGAGCGCGATGCCATAGGGTTCATGCGTGAAGAGGCGGTTGCCGATGACGAGTGTGGCGGGCTTGCGGGCATGCGAGGCGAGGTCGAAAAGCAGCGCGCGATCGGCGAAATAGGCATCGATCTTGTGGTCTTCGAGTGCGTTCAGGCCATCCTGATGGGTGGCGAAAGTCGCAATCCTCGTCTTCGGTATGTTGGGGCCTAGCGCTTCCCGCAGTGTCGCGTCCGTGGTCGTGTCGGCACGCACGCCGATGGCGCTCGTTGCGGGGGCAGGCTTGGCCGAGACCTGGGTCGTTATTCTGTCGAGGAAGAGCGCCCTTAGATAATCGGGCGAATCCTTGCGCAGCAGGGCGCTTGCACCGGTCAGGAAGATCGGCTGCGAGAAATCGACGCTTTGACGCCGAGCGAGATTGATGGTCAGGGCGCCGCAGAGAAGATCGATCTGGCCGCCCTTCACGGCATCGAAGCCATCGGCAAGCGTGGTCTCGACATAGTCGCGCTTCAGATTGGCGACCTTGGTCCCGACAGCATCGGCAATCTTGCCGCAGAGGTCGATGGCATATCCCGAGGGGGTGCCATCCTTTCTCTTGGAGGAGAAGGGTTCTTCGTCGCTGATGTAGCCGATGCGGATCGTACCCTTTTGCGCGATCGCATCGAGCGTCTGCGCGGCCACCGCCGTATAGGCGGATATGCCGAGGATAATGCCTGCCAGAACCAGTCGTCTCATGCAGTTTGCCGGCATGATCCTGCTCTCCAAAAGAAAATTGGGCAATCGCAAGGGCTTAGGCGCAGATTATGGGCTGGCAGGTTTTTGTCAACGACGGATTGTCCCCGATGGTTAGCGATCGAGCAGGAGTGGCGGAAAGCTCCTGCTCGAAAGCGGGAGCCTATCTGGTCAAGGCGTGACGATCCGCCCAGTCGGAAATCGCTGCTGCGATCATCTCTGGCTGATCTTCCGGCGCATTGTGCCTGGCCGGTCCGCAATTCCTGATCTCGAGATCGGCGATGTTTTCCCGGCACCATGCCGTCATCACCTCGCCAATCAGCAACGTCTCCGCCGGTCCTTCGAAAGTCAGCAGCAGCTTCGGGACGCCGGCGCTTTCCGCCAGCCAGGCGTCATAGACCTCAATGCGCTTGATCACATCGGCCGGTTCGCCCTCGATCGGCATCGAGCGCGGCCAGGCGAGCAGCGGCCGGCGGCTTTCGCGCGTCGGATAGGGCGCGGCATAAATGGTGTGATCCTTTTCGCTGAGGCCGTTGAGAACGGTGAGTTTAAGGGCCTGCTCGATGAAGAAATTTTCGTCCAGCACCTTTGTCTCACCGATACCGGGCGATCGCAGCGCTTCAAAGCGAGGGCGCGCGCCCGGGAAGTCGTCCCAGGTCATCGGCCGCACGATCGTTTCCATGAAGGCGATACCGCGCACACGTTCGGGATGGCGGGCTGCCCAGTCGAAGCCGAGGGCGCCGCCCCAATCATGGCCGACGAGCACGACGTCGTCCAGCGCCAGCGCGTCAAACCAGGCGTCGAGATAGCGGGAATGATCAGCAAATGTGTAGGCGATATCGGGCTTGCCGGACTGGCCCATACCGATGAGATCGGGCGCCAGCCGGCGGCCCGGCGTGGTGATGGCAGGCGACACATTTCGCCAGAGGTGAGATGAGGTGGGATTGCCATGCAGGAACACGAAAGGCGTTCCCGTTCCGGTGTCCTGATAGAAAATGGTTGAATCCAGCACGTTGAGCGAGGGCATGTGGGTATCCTTTCCTTGAGGAGAATGGTAAGGTACCTGTCTATCTATCATAATAGTCAGGTGCCTGTCTATATCCATGAAAGACTCTGTCACTCCCCATCTGTCGCTGGGTCTGCTGTTGCGGCTCGTTCATCAGCAATATGCACAGGCTGTCGATGCCGCGCTGGAGGAGGCGGGCTTCCGCGACATCCGCCCGCCGCATTCCAACGTCTTCACTTTCGCGCGTCCGGAGGGAATTCAGGTGAGCGAGCTCACCCGGCTTGCCCATGTGCGTAAGCAGACGATGACGCAGGCGGTGGAGGAGCTGGAGCGCCTGGGTTATGTCGAACGCCGGCCCGACCCAAACGATCGGCGTGCCCGGCTGGTATTTCTGACCGAGCGTGGCAAGGGCGTGCGCCCAGTCGCCATGGCCGCGGGCAAGATGGTGGAACAGCGCTGGTCCGACATGGCAGGCTCGAGCGAAATCGAGGTGATCAGGCAGGGATTGCAAAACTTGCTGGAGACCCTGCGTGGTGGCGAAAAAGGTAGCGAACAGCCGTCGAGCGATGCCGGCGCCTAGCGGCTCCATGTCGCCCGCTGGGATTTGGGCGGGTGGCGCATCACGAAGAGTTTCGATGCTCCGCCGGGATTTCTAGCCTATCTCTTTTCCACCACCGTCAACCCAAGGGGACGTCGATGCAGGAGAGGAACTCGATCAGAAACACAAGCGGCAGGGTTCGGAGGGCTGGCTTTGCCTTTGGAGCTGCATTTGCAGTCCTTTGCGCGATGCCTGGTCTGGCGCTGCCCACGCCCGCCGCCGCTCAGACGATCATCGAAGACTGGCAGAAGGTGAGGCCGCCGGCACCGCCGGAGCTGAAAGAGGCCACGGTCGATCCGAAGACGACGGCGCTTTTGGTCCTCGATTTCAATGGCGCGCAGGACCCGACCAAGGGGCCATGCAATGCAAAGACCAAGCCGCGCTGCCTTGCTTCCGTCCCCAAGGTCAAAACCTTGCTCGATCGGGCGCGCGCCAAGGAAATGCTCGTCGTCTTCAGTCTGGGCGGTGCTGGCGAGGCTCCGGATATCGCCACGGCGCTGGCGCCGCTGGCAAGCGAGCCGATTGTCAAATCGGGACCGGATAAATTCATCGGCACCAATCTGCGCAGCATTCTCTCCGACAAGGGCATCAAGACTGTCATCGTCACGGGTACTGCTTCGGAGGGAGCGGTGCTCGATACGGCAACGGATGCCGCATTGAATGGTATGAATATCGTGCTGCCCGTCGACGGCATGTCATCGACAGAGCTCTATGGCGAGCAATATGTGGCCTGGCACATGGTCAATGCACCCGGCGTCTCCCAGAAGACCACGCTGACCAGCATCGACAAGATCAAGTTCTGATCTCTGGATCGGATGGCGGCATCCCGCTTGTGATGGCAATGGGGTGCCGCCATCAATCGACTACACCAAGGCTTCTTCGAACAGGTTCAACAGCCGCTTCCAATGCCTTTCGGCGCCGATCTCGTCATAGACGCCGTGATCAGGCACCGTCCAGCCATGCGCCATGCCGACATAGTTTTCGATCGCGTGGTCGACGCCGCCGGTGCGGAGTGCCTCGGCAAGGCGCGCCGACTGCTCCGGCGGAAAGCTGTTGTCGATACCGGCGACGCCGACATAGACGCGCGCCTTGATATTGGCGGCGAGCCGGTGCGGGCTGTCTTCCGCCTCGCTTGCAAGATTGCCGCCGTGGAAGCTTGCGGCTGCCGCGATGCGATCGGGATAGGCGGCAGCGGCGGTCAGCGCGCGGCCGCCGCCCATGCAATAGCCGACTACGCCGGCCGCACCCCTGGCGCCGGCGGCCGAGAGAGCGTCGAGGAAGGCGGCACTATCGGCCTTGGTCATTTCCTGCGTCGTGCCGCGCAGCATCGCCATGATCGTTTCGCGGGAGGCCGGATTGCCGAAGGCGCTGCCGTCGAAGGGGCCATAGGCGCCGAAGCGATAGAAGAGATCGGGAAGCAGCACGACATAGCCGGCATCGGCCAGCCGTTGCGCCATACCATCCAGTGCTGCGCGGGGTCCCATGGCGTCCATATAGAGGATAACGCCATGCTCGGCAGCCGCGCCATTATCGGGGCGGAAGATGGCGGCTTTGGCGGTGCCGTCGGCCGTCTTGATTTCGATATCCTGTTTCATCGTCGTTCCCCTTGCGCTCTCTTTATCGGCTCATATCTCGATTCGGTACGGCACTTTGACAAAGCGGTCATGGGGCCTCAAGGCTTCTTCCGTCAAAGCGGCGCGGTCATCGATCAACATCTCTTGAGTTTGGATGCTCGTCGTCTGTGACATAGTACGGTCGCCGTTGACATCTATGTGATGAACCTTTGGAGCACGCGATTTCATGTCTTTTCGCAACATGGTTCCCGGCCTGGTGCTGGCCCTTTCGCTGATATCCGCAACGGCTTCGGCCGCGCCGCCCGAGCAGGCGCATGGTGGGTCCGGCGGCGGAGGTGGCGTGCTCTCGCTCCTGCCGCCTGATGCGGTGAGCGATCATGTGCTGAATGCTGATGGCAAGACCATTCCCTACACGGCGACAGCCGGGACGCTCGATCTCTTCGGTCAGGATGGTCAGCGCAGTGCTGCGATCTTCTACACCGCCTATGTCGCAAAGAACCGGGATGCGAACCGGCCCGTGACCTTCGTGTTCAATGGCGGGCCGGGCGCGGCTTCGGCCTTCCTCAACCTCGGGCTTGTCGGTCCGCGCATCGTCGATTTCGGCACAGATGGACGTGATGGCGCCAATGCCAAGCTGGTCGATAATCCGCAAAGCTGGCTCGAATTCACCGATCTCGTGCTGATCGATCCGATCGGCACCGGCTGGAGCCGCACTGCCAAGCCGGACGACCAGAATGATTTCTATAGCGTCGACAGCGACGCCGAAAGCCTCGCCAAAGCGATTGCCCTCTATGTCACCCACAGCAGCCGTGCTGCATCGCCAAAATATATTCTCGGGGAGAGCTATGGCGGCTTTCGCTCGGTCAAGGTTGCCAACAGCCTGCGCGAGGATCAGGGCATTCTGATTTCCGGCATCGTGATGCTATCTCCCCTGCTGGAGGGCCGGTTCGTCTTCGGTGGCGGTGAGGATGCGCTTGGCGCTGCCCTGCAGCTGCCGTCGCTGGCTGCGGCCGAGCTGGAACGTCGAAACGCCTTCAGCGAGAAGGCGGTCCAGGATGCGGAGGCTTTCGCTTTGAACGAATATTTGCCGACCCTTGCCGGGCCACCGCCCTCGGGAGATGCCGGTCGGGCCTTCTATGAGCGCGTGGCGAAGCTGACGGGCATACCGCAAGACGTCGTTGCCAAGAACCAGGGCTTTCTCGGCGGGGTCTATCGCAAGCATTCCGATGGCGATGGCGCGGATGTGGCGAGCGCCTATGATGCTTCCTTCCTGGCGCCCGACCCCTATCCGCAGTCGGAGGCCGAGCATGGCGGCGATCCGGTTTTGGATGGCTTCGTCCGCGCCTATGGCGGTGCCTTTTCAGGCTATGCCCGCGACGAGCTGGGCTTCCATACCGACATGACCTACACGCTGCTGTCGACATCGGTGAACAGAGAGTGGAAATGGGGTGGGCGCAATGGCGGCTCGCGCGGAACCGCAGGCGCCAGCGACGATCTCAAGGAGCTGCTGTCGCTGACGCCATCTTTCCGCGTGATGATCGGGCAGGGCTACAGCGATCTCGTCATTCCCTTCGGCGTCAATCAATATGTGCTCGATCATATGCCGCCCGCCTTTGCGGATCGCATGGAGATGAAGCTCTATCGCGGCGGCCATATGTTCTATACGCGGCCGGCATCGCGCGAGCAGTTCACGAGCGATGCCAAGGCGTTTTATGCCGGGCAGGTCAAGGCAGCGCCGTCAACGCAATCGAACTGACCGCCGTCCTCGAGGGCTCTACCTGGAATACGGCGGCGTTGCGAGACTGGCCTTCATCTGTTTCTCGCAACCATAGCCTTGATGGTTTCGAAGAGTTCGTCCTTTGCCTGCTGCGGACTGATGTCGCCCGTCGTCGCGGCATAGGACAGGGCTTCGGCCGCACCCAGCATCGCCCAGAGGCCGGCCGATGCAATCGAGCCGGTCGTGGCGAAGGGGGCAAGCAGCGCACGGCACTTCTCGATGAAGGCCGTCTCATATTCGCGCTTGGTCTTTTCAAGCTCCGGCGAGCCCGCGAGTGCGGCGATGATGCCGGGTATTTCGCGCCCCTGCAGCAGCACGCAATCGACATAGGAGGCTGCTATCACCTCCGCCCGGCCTGACAGCGTCGGGGTGCTTGTATCAAGCGCCTTGTCCATCACCTCCGTCTGCCTGATATCGAACTCACGATAGAGTGCGGCCAGCAGGCCGGAGCGGGTGATAAAATGGTCGTAGACGACGGGTTTCGTCACGCCGGCGCGCTCCGAAAGCCGTCCTAGCGTCAGGGCTTCCGTTCCTTCTTCTCCGACGATCTGCCAGGCAACCTCGATGAGCTGCCGGTATCGCTCCTCCCGCGTCAGACGGTTGCGGGACTCTGGTTTCTTTGTCTGCATGCTTGACATCGATATATACCAAAAGTAACTTACTAAAAGTATATAGGACTGAGCCGCCGCTCACAATGTGTCATCAGGAGTTTTTCACATGCATTCACTTATCGTCGTCACCAATCCGAATCCCGGTTCCTTTAGCCACAGCGTCGCGGCCGAAGTCGCTGAAGGTGTCACGGCTTCAGGGGCTACCTTCGAAATTGCCGATCTTGCGGCGGAAGGTTTTGATCCGAGGTTCAGCGCCGCCGACATTGCGGCTCATCTCAGAGAAGGACCATCGCCCGAAGATGTGGTTGCCGAGCAGGCGCGGATCGATCGTGCGGATGCACTGGTGCTCGTCTATCCCGTCTATTGGTGGTCCATGCCCGGGCTTCTCAAGGGATGGATCGACCGGGTGTTCAGCAATGGCTGGGCCTATGACGAAATGTCCGCGGAGAAGACGATCAAGAAGCTGAGCCGCCTTCCGATCCATCTGGTCGCTATCGGCGGCGCGACCATGCGCACCTATGCGCGCCACGGCTATTTCGGCGCCATGAGGACGCAGATCGATCATGGAATTTTCGGATATTGCGGCGCACCTGTCATGTCCTCCGAACTGCTTCTGACAGAAGCACAGGATATGGCCTCTCATCTCGATACCGCCCGCGGCATCGGACAAAATCTCTTTGCGGCTCCACCATCGCGAAAGACGGCGGATGCGGCCTAGTCATGCTGCTGCAGCTGAAAGAGATGCTTGATGCGCGAGCTTAGCGAGGTCACGTGAGCGCCATGGCCGAGCATATCGGCATTGGCGAAGAGATGCTGCTCCGCCTCGATGCGTTTCGCCAGGATGGCGCCGAGCTCTTCGGCAAGGGTCGGCCGGTCGTGCAGTAGCGGTGCGAGACATTCCTCGCCGATTTCGTAGGTGACGACGAAGGTCAGGGCGCGAACCGTACCGACCTCGCCCGACCCCATCAGCAACCCGTTTTCCCCGAAATAGTCCCCCGGCGCGAGGCGCGTCAGCTCGATCTGACGATGCCCTTCGCGGCGGGTGATGCTGACGACGCCCGAGCGGACGATCGTGAGCGCCCGGATGCGGGCATCCTGTTCGGCGATAACGGCATCCTTGCGATAGGTCCGACGTTGCATATGCGATGCCAGATGTTCTTTTTCATCCTCGGTCAGCGAAGAGAACAGAGGGATATTGCTGACAAGCCGCCAGGGCGTTCCGGGTGCATGTTGCTTCTCGTCGCCCGTCTCAGGCTTTTGCTCCATCGGAAGCATGATCGTGCCGGGAGGATCGGCGAATTTCAAGCTTGCCGCTTTGGCGTGACGAAATAGCAGATCGTAGATCTCGTTCTTTGCGGCTTGCGTCAGCGATATGTCGCGCACGCGAAAAGACAGCTGCAGTTCGATCGCCTGCCCATCGATGGAATTGATGGCGACACTGGGTTCCGGGTTCTTTTGGATCGAGTTACAGCTGATCAATACGTTTTGCATCACATCGGCGATGATGCGCGGTAGGGCGGTGGGCTGAATCCGAACGGTGACGGTGGCGCCGTGGCTCTCATCGGGCGCGGAAAGATTGGTCAGTCGCGTCTTGGCAAGGATGCTGTTCGGAATGACGACAAGATCGTTGGTGCCGCTCAGCAGTTGTGTGGCGCGCCAATTGGTTTCGACGACGCGGCCCTGAATATCATTTTCGAGGACGATCCAGTCGCCGACGGAATAGGGTCGGCCGAGATTGAGAGCGATGCCGGAGAAGACGTCGCTCAGCGTGCTCTGCAGAGCAAGACCGAGAATGATGGCGAAGACGCCCGATGTCGCGATCAGCGTGCCGATCGGGACGCTGAAGACATTACCGACGATGGAGAGAATGGCGCCGAGATAGATGACGCCGACGATCAGATCCTGCAGCAGCCGGCCTTCGCGGGGCTTGCGCTCGAAGATCAGGAACAGCCGCACGCAGGCGATCAACACCCAGGCACCATTAACCCACCAGACGATCTTGGCAAAGCCCGTGAAAGTGCGCAGCGTCACCGAGTCCTGCGGCGGACTCGGCTCATAGGGGACTATGCCGTGATAGAACAAAAGTGCGGTCAGGCAGACGAAGAAGGTGATCTGACCGATCAGACGGCCGGCCCGCTGACGACGCAGCATGACGCGGCTGACGAATGTGCCGACGACAACCAGAATGAAGAACTGGACGATCGGATCGCCAAGAAGTGCAATGGACATGGGGGACTTGGTCGCACTCGGTCTTTCGGATGGGCGCTAAATTGGCATGAAAGAGGCCGTAGCGCCATATGCAGATAAAGTATGATTAATTGACGCTGACGCCTTGATCTCAGGACTTGTACCTTGATAATTAGATGACGATTATCATCTTACATCTGTCATCCCATCCTGCTATCTGCTCTCGCAGCGCATCTCCTAGCGCTCCGACCTCATCAAGGAATACCCATGACACAGTCTTTCGAGATTCGCGGCGATCTGCTGATCGGCTCAGATTCCACCGGCGACAACAGAACCGTGCGTGCCGTCAACCCGGCAACCGGCGCAAACCTGGAACCGGCCTTTGCGATCGCCGGCGAGGCCGATGTGGCAAGGACCTGTGAGCTGGCAGCCGAGGCGTTCGACACCTATCGCGCCACCAGCCCGGAGCAGCGTGCTGCCTTTCTCGAAAAGATTGCCGACAACATCATGGAGATCGGCGATGCGCTGATCGAGCGGGCGACGGAAGAGACCGGCCTGCCGGTGGCACGTCTTCAGGGCGAGCGCGCCCGCACCGTCGGCCAGCTCAGGCTGTTCGCACAGGTGGTCCGCGCCGGCGAATGGCTCGATCTGCGCGTCGATCCGGCCTTGCCGGAGCGCAAGCCGCTGCCGCGGCCGGACCTGCGCCTGCGCCAGATACCGCTCGGCCCGGTCGCCGTCTTCGGCGCCAGCAATTTCCCGCTCGCCTTCTCGGTTGCCGGCGGTGATACGGCATCGGCGCTTGCCGCTGGCTGCCCGGTCGTCGTCAAGGGTCATCTTGCCCATCCGGGCACGGGCGAGCTTGTTGGCCGCGCCATCCGCGCAGCCGTTGCCGCATCCGGTCTTCCGGAAGGGACATTCTCGCTGCTGACCGGTGCCAATGAGACCGGTGCTGCGCTGGTGCGCGATCCCCGCATCAAGGCTGTTGGTTTCACCGGCTCGCGCGGCGGCGGCCTGGCGCTTGGCGCCATTGCCGCGGCCCGTCCGGAGCCGATCCCCGTCTATGCCGAGATGAGCAGCGTCAACCCAGTCTTCCTGTTCCCGGCAGCACTCGCGGCACGTGCCGAGGCGATCGGCACGGGCTTCATCGACTCGCTGACGCTCGGTGCCGGTCAGTTCTGCACCAATCCTGGCCTGCTTTTTGCGATCGAAAGCCCGGATCTCGACCGTTTCGTCCAGGCCGCCAGCGGTGCGCTGACCGGCCGCGCGCCCGCACCGATGCTGACGCCGGGCATTCACGCCGCCTTCGACAAGGGTGTTGCCGCATTGGCGGAGCATGAGGCGGTGAAGACCGTCGCCCACGGCGCGCCGGCCGAAGGCGTCAATCGCAGCCCCGGCATCTTCTTCGAGACCGATGTCGAACAGTTCCTGGCAGACGAGCGCCTGGGACACGAAGTTTTTGGCGCGGCAAGCCTTCTTGTACGCTGCAAGGATATCGACCAGATGATCGCCGTTGCGGAAAAGCTCGAGGGCCAGCTGACGGCTACGCTGCAGATCGAAGCGGAAGATTATTCGACGGCCGCCAAGCTGGTGCCGGTGCTGGAACGCAAGGCTGGCCGCATCCTCGCCAATGGCTGGCCGACCGGCGTCGAAGTTTCCCATGCCATGGTGCATGGCGGGCCTTTCCCGGCAACCTCGGACAGCCGCACGACCTCGGTCGGCACGCTTGCCATCCGCCGCTTCCTGCGTCCGGTTTCCTATCAGGATCTGCCGGAAGGTCTACTGCCGTCGGAGCTTCGCGACGATGGGGTGAAGTCGCTGCCGCATCTTCTCGACGGCGTGCGCAAAGGCAATTGAATGGGATAATATACGTCCGGAATCGAGAGAGATGTATTTTGGAAAGCGGGCCAAACGGCCCGCTTTTTTCGTATTGGGCACAATAGACTCCCTCTCCCCGCTTGCGGGGAGAGGGCTGGGGTGAGGGGCCGCGGGCTATCGATTTGATTGGGAGTCATGATTTTTATTGAGCAGGAGGAACTGTAGGCCGGATGCCTGCGCCACTTCTGCGAGTCCCCATTGCAATTGACAACGATGATTTCTGGAACCGACAGCAATGTTATTAAGGCAGCGATAGAACCGCGCAATTACCGTTTTCGAGAAAGCCCCTCGCCCTAACCCTCTCCCCGCAGGCGGGGAGAGGGAACTGTTCCGCGATTGCGGGAACTCCGGGGCAGGGAACACAACTCAAATTCAACGCATCTAGCCTTGACGCATGGCATTATTGCTTTCCTTTATCAGCCTATGCGGCCGCATCTTGCTGGCGCGCCTCGAGATGTGCCTTGTAGACCTGGAGCGATAGCTCCGCGCCGAGGTGGGAAAGCTCGGTTGCGACGGCTTCGGCGGCGTGTTCCGCCGGCTCGATGACGCGCTCGAACATCTCTAACTCATAGGCTTTGACGGCATTTTTCCAGTCGTCGTGTTCGAGAAGCAGACGGCCAAGCTCTGCAGCGTCCAGCATCGCCATGTTCACGCCTTCGCCGCCAAAGGGCGACATCACATGTGCAGCATCGCCCAGCAGTGTTATGCCGATGCGGTTCTGCCAGTGGTGGCCGACCGGCAATGCGTGGATCGGTCGGGAAACGATGTGGTCGTTGCTGGCTTCGATGAGGCGCAGGATCTCCGGTGCCCAGCCCTCGAACTCGACTATCAGCCGCGCGCGGGCTTTTGCCGGGACTACAAAGTCGAAGGTCTTGTCTGCCCAATCGGCCGGCACGCGGAAGATCGCGTAGCCTCTGAGATGAGCGTTGCCGTTGCGTTGGACGATCATGGCCCGCGCATCGGCCTCGACGCCGATCTTGCCGCGTCCGACGAGGGCGGCGAGATCGGGATGGCTCGTGTCGACATCGTCGATGCCGAATTCGATGAAGGTGATGCCGCTATATTGCGGTCGGTAGGAGGATACGAGCGGCCTGACCTTGGACCAGCTGCCGTCGGCGCCGACGACGAGATCGAAGGGGCCAGCCGTTCCGTTTTCGAAGACCAGATCGTATGTGCCGTCGTCACGCGGGCGAACTTCGCGCAGGCCATGATTCCAGCGGATGATGTCTTCCGGCAGGGAGGCGAACAGGATGTTGCGCAGCGCCGTGCGGTCGACCTCGGGCCGATCGGAATCGTCGGCGTCGTCATCGGCAAAGAGCAGCGTGCCGTGCTTGTCGTAGAGCCGGCTTCCCTGGTCTTCGTAGCGGGCGATCGTCAGGAATTCCTCGTAGAGGCCGGCTCGGCGCAGTGCGAGCTGGCCGGAGTCCACATGAAGATCGAGCGTGCCGCCTTGTGGCCGGGAAAGCGTATGTTCCTCACGTTCGAAGACGGTGGTCGGCACACTTGCCTGATGAAGGATGCGCGCCAGCGTCAAGCCTCCGGGGCCGGCGCCGATAATGGCGATGCGGGGGTAGGATGTCATGGACAGAGTTCTCATAGTTTTGTACATAGGTACCTATATAGATTAACATAGGTACCTATTCAAGCGATCAGAATATGACAGATTGGGATTTGTTCGATACGCCCATACCGCTCATCAACATGGCGTCGCGTGCCTTTTCGCGCCTCGGCGAGCGGCGGGTGAAGGCCCTGGGCTTCAACATCGGCCAGTTGCCGGTGCTGTACATGCTCCGGAATGGGGCGCAGATGTCGCAGAAGGATCTGGCGAAATTTGCCAAGATCGAGCAGCCGTCGATGGCGCAGATGCTGGCGCGCATGGAGCGGGATGGCCTGATCCGTCGCGTACCCGATCCGGCCGATGGCCGCAGCAGCCTCGTATCGTTGACGGAAGCCGCGATTGCGAAGCTGCCGGCCGCGCGACAGGCTCTGGAAGAGGGCCGGGAACGCGTTCTTTCGGGCTTCAGCACCGATGAAGTTCAGACGCTGGTTCAACTGATGCGTCGGCTGAATCAGAATCTGGATCGGATGGTGGCCGAGGAGGATGGATCTTAGGCGCGCTGGTGCGCGCCTAAGATCTCCAGCATTCAGATTTCGGCGTAAACAATCCCCGTGAACGAGCCGGCATGGTGCAGGAGTTCGCGCTCGCTCGAGCCATCGAGGCTGGCGGAGTAGAGATTGCCGCTGATGTCGGTGAAGAACATGCGATTGTTCGGCAGATCGAGCGAGAGGCCGATGCCTTCGTCCAGCCCTTCGAGGACGACTTTCGACGTTGCGGCGATATCGTCCATCTCTGCGCGGTTGACGGTATTGCCGCGCGGAAGATTGCCGCGATCGGTCCAGTAGATCGTGCGGGTCGCGAGATCCAGTTCGAGGTCGATCGGTTCCGGCAGCTTGTCGAGCAGGGTTTCGATGTCGCTGCGGTTGGTCGCTGTTTCGCCGGCCGGGATATCGATGCCGGCGCGGAAGATGCGGCCGAGGCCGGCATCCGGCGGTCCCTTCTGCGTCCAGTAGATCTGGCCACGCGGTAGGTCCAGCGCGATGCCGACGCACCAGCGCTCGATCTCGGCGCTGTCTTCCGGGCCTTCGCCGTTCTGCACCAGGGTTTCGATGTCGCTGCCGTCGATATTGGCGCGCATGACGCGCATGCCTTCGCGGTCGCACCAATAGAGCTTGCCGTTGTCGCGGTCGATCTGGATCTGCTTCGGCGTGACGAGCGTGCTGCCCGGCGGGATCAGGGTAACGTGATTGCCGCCGTCGAAATCCATGCGCTCGATCGAGCCGTCATGGGCGTTGTAGTCGTTGCCCATCTCGGTCCAGTAGATCCAGCCGTTCTCACTGTCGACGAGAATGCCGTCCGGGCTGCGGCCCGAGCGCTGGACGATGAGCTTCAAATCGGTGCCGTCGATGGCGGAGGAGAGAATTCGTCCGTCGTTGATGTCGAGGAAGAACAGTCTTTCGGTCTTGTCGGCGGAGGTGGCAGGCGTCCGTGCTTCTGCTTCAGACATGAGAGCATCCTTTCGAAAGGTCGGATCTGCGGATCACAGCGCGGCAATCATGGCATCGGTTGATGACAGCATCATTCGCCGCTGGGATCCCGTTGAACATCTGCTGCATCGCAGCAAAGTCAAGGGTGCGGATGTCGCAGGCAGATCGGAGCCTCGTCAAATAACTGTCATCGGTCTGATATAAATCCCGGCCATTCCCACAGGTGATGGTCAACCCCAGGTCCGAAGCCCCAAGTCGAAGGTGCATGAGATCGTGTCGACTCTCCAGCAAGTCGCTTTTCGGGCCGGTTGTTCGGTCGCAACCGCGAGCCGGGTGCTCAATCGCAACGGTCCGGTCAGCGATGAGATGGTGCGGCGCGTGCGGCGTGCGGCGGCAGAGCTTGGCTATCGCGTGGGTGGCCGGAGCGGCGGTAGCCGGCCGGCGATCGGCGTGCTTATTCCCAGCATCACCAACCCGGTGTTTGCGGCTTCGCTCTCCAGCATCCAGAACAGGGCGCTGCATGCCGGGCACAGCGTACTGATCGCGCAATCGAACTACGATCCCGCCCAGGAGGTCGATGCCGTCGCCTCCCTGCTTCAGCAGCAGCCGACCGGTCTCATCCTGACGCTTTGCGACCCCGAACGCAGCCTGGTTTCATCATCGAGCTTGCCGCCGACGGTGCTGCTCGGCAACCTGCCGACGGCCCGCTTTACGGCCGGTGTCGCGACGGACAATTTCGGTGCAGGGAGGGAGCTGACCGATCACCTCCTGTGCAAAGGGCATGATCGTATCCTGTTCATCTCCGGGCACTTCGCCGGGTCCGACCGGGCGAAGCTGCGCTATCTCGGCTATCTGAAAGCCATGGAAGCGGCAGGACGGCAGCCCCTTGATGCCCTGGAAATTTCCTTCGTGAACAGCCTGGAGCAGCTCGATCTTTCCGATGCCGTCTCGCGGTTCGCTCCGACGGCAATCATCGGCTCCAACGATCTGCTCGCGCTCGGTGTGATGGGAGCGCTTCGACGGCAGGGGCTTTCGATCCCCCGCGATATTTCGGTCGCGGGTTTCGACGGGATCTCTCTCGGCTTTCTGGGAGAGGTTCCTTTGACGACGGTGGAGATACCGGATGGAACCATGGGGGCGGCAGCAGCCTCGTTGCTGCTTGACATGGCCGAGAATGCCGCACCACCACGTCGTCTGATCGTGCCTTACCGGCTGCGCCCCGGTGGTACGGTGCGCAATCTCGCCGCTCAATCCTGATCCGCTTTCGCATAGAAAACGCCGCCTTCGTGAAGAAGGCGGCGCGAGTTCTTCAGGCCTGATCGAGAAATCAGCTGCGCGGCAGCAGGCCTTCGACGTCGGAAGCGGCGTCGTCGAGTGCTTCCTTCGGTGCAGCCGAGCCGTCGACGATGCGCGAGAGGTTGTCGACGATGGTCTGCGTGACCTTGACGCCGTTGGAGCCCGGGAAGGCGTACCAGGGAACCATGATCGACATCTGGCTGAGGCCAGCCTGGAACAGCGGGTTCTTCTTGTAGAAGTCACCGAGATATTCGGCCGACTTGGCGGCGAGTTCGTTGTTCGGAACATAGCCGGTGCCGGGAACGACAACCGAGGCGCCGTAAGGACCGGCGGCGAACTTGGCGAACTTCCAGGCGGCTTCTTCCTTGACCGGGTCATGCGTCAGGATGACGACGGCATTGCCGCCCGTCGGGAGGCGACCGTTGACCGGGTCGATCAGTGGCAGCTTGGCGGTGCGGAGATCGAACTTCGTGCCGACATTCTTGATGGTGTTGACGAGAGCGCCGGTGGTCTGGAATTCAAAGCCGACCTTGCCGGCTGCAAAGGCCTGTTCGCCAGCGGCCTTGGTGAAGACCGGCATGCCGCCTTCCTTGACGAAGCGCTGGATCATCTCGACGGCCTTCTGGCCTTCGGGACCGTTGAAGGCGACCTTGCTTTCGTCGTCGCTCAGCATCTTGCCGCCAGCGCCGAAGAGGAGGGCGGAGAACATCCAGTCGTCGCCCTGCCAGCGGAAGTCCATGCCATCGACGCCGTTGCCGAGCGCCTTGATCTTGCCGGCGAGCGCGATGACCTCATCCCAGGTCTTCGGCGGGTTGTCCGGGTTGCCGCCAGCAGCCTTCACCAGGTCGGCGTTGTAATACATGATCGGGTTCGAGGTCGCGAAAGCGAGGCCGACCTGCTTGCCCTTGACCTGGGCGAGCTTCAGGATCGTGTCCGAGAAGCCCTGCTCGGCCATGTTGCCCTCTTTCTTGACGAGGGGGCCGAGGTCGACGGCGACGTTGCGCTCGTCCATCATGCGCAGGCGGTTCAGACCGATGAAGGTGACATCGGGCATTTCGCTCGTGCCAGCCTGACGCAGGATGGTCTGAATGCCTTCCTCATAGGTGGCCGAAGGAGCGGCGAACTGGATCTTGATATCGGGATTTTCTTCCATGAACTTCTTCGAGATCGTGTCCATCACGTTCTTGAAGAAGCCGGGCATGGGATAGTGGACCGTCAAGGTGGTTTCGGCATAGGCCGGGACCGACACGACCATCGAAATGGCCGCGGCGGCGAGAATCTGGGTGATATGCTTCATCGCTCGTTCTCCGTTGTCGAACCGGTCAGCCCTTGAGACCGGTCATGGTGATGCCCTCGACGAAACGCTTCTGTGCCAGAAGGAATGCCGCGACGAGGGGAAGGGTAATGATGAGGGTCGCCGCCATCAGCGCGCCGTAGTCGTCGCCGGCTTCGGCGGCGCGGAAATACATGAGGCCCAGCGGCGGCGTGAAATATTCCTGCTTGCTGATGACGATCAGCGGCCAGTAGAGGTCGTTCCAATGCGCGACGACCGAGAAGATCGCAAAGGCTGTCACCGCCGGCCAGGCATTCGGCACGATGACGCGGGCAACGATGCCGATTTCCGACATGCCGTCGAGACGGGCGGCGTGGATCAGATCGTCTGGCATGGCGCGGAAGAACTGCAGGAACATGAAGATCGCGAAGACCGAGATCGAGAAGGGCGCGACCAGAGCGGCGTAGCTGTTCAGCAGCGACAGGCTGTTGAAGCCGACATAGAGCGGAAGCGCCGTCGCATGGATCGGGATCAGCAGCCCGAGCATGACGAGAACCATCATGATGCGTGCCGCCGGGAATTTCAGCTTCGCCATGGCATAGGCGCAGGGGATGGCGATCAGCACCTGGAAGAAGAAGATCAGGCCGCAGACGAGAACCCCGTTGAACAGCAGCGTTCCCATCGACACTTTGCTCAGCGCCTTGGCGACGTTCTCGACGTAATAGAAGTGCGTCGGGATCAGCTTCAGTGCCGATGTGAAGATATCGTCCTGCGCCTTGCCGGCGGTCGAGATCATGAAAATGTAGGGCGCCAGGAAGATGAGCGAGCCGAGGATCAGGATCGCGAGGCGCAGGATGCGGCCGGGAGTGAAGCCTGTCGAGGTCATGTGTAATGCACCTGCCGGTCTTGGACGCGATATTGCAGGAAGGTCAGCACCACCAGGATGGCGAGAAACACCGTCGTCATCGCCGAGGCATAGCCGACCCGGAGATAGACGAAGCCTTCCTGGTAGATGCTGAAAAGCAGCACCTCGGAGGCATGGTTCGGGCCGCCGTCGGTCAAAGCCTTGACGGTGTCGAAGACCTTCACTGCATTGATGATGCTGATCGTGGTGACGAAGAGCGTCGTCGGTCCGAGCATCGGCCAAGTAACGAGCCAGAAGCGGTCGAAGGACGATTTCGCGCCATCGACTTCGGCAGCGGCATAGAGTTCACGCGGAATGGCGGTGAGGCCGGCGAGGAACAGCACCATGTTGAAGCCGACCGACTGCCAGACGCCGATGATCGACAGGCTGTAGAGCGCGGTTGCCGAGGAACCGAGCCAGTTCGGGCCGCTGAGGCCGATCTCGCCGAGCAGCGCGTTGATCGGACCGATCGTCGGATGGAAGAGATATTGCCAGACGGTCGCCATCGCCACGATCAGCGATGCCACGGGAAGGAAGTAGGCCGTGCGGAAGAAGCTACGGCCGATGCCTTCGCTCTCGATCAGCAATGCGACGCCGAGGCCGAGTACGATCGAAACAGGCGCGACGATCGCGGTATAGACCGTCGTGTTCCAGAGCGACTTCTGGAAGGCGCGATCGCGCAGTAGATGTGCGTAGTTTTCGAAGGCGACGAAGCGCAGGCTCTTGTCGCCGAGCTGGAAGTCCGTGAAGCCGAGCACGACGACGGCAATGATCGGCACGATGATGAAGAGCACGATGAGGATGATGGCGGGCAGGGCGAAGAGGAGGGCTGTGCGGGCCTCGCTTCTTTCGCGCGCCGCCGCCGATTGCATCGGCAGGGATGTGGCGGCAACGCTAGCCATGCGCCTTCTCCCGTGTCGCGTCGACGGCCGTGGGGCTTGCGCGCAGGCGGCGGCCGTCTTCGGCGAAGACCATGGCCTGCTCCGGCGAGAGGCTTAGCGCCACAGGCATGCCCGACGAAAGGCCGGCGACTTCGGCCGGTGCGAGCTTGACGACCATGGTCTCGCCGATGGCGTCGAGCTTGGCATAGAGGATGACCTCGGAGCCGAGGAATTCCATGCGCTCGATGTGGGCGGCAAGCGCATCCTGGCGGCCCTGGGAGAGCTGCACGAATTCCGGACGGATGCCGATCGTGACATTCTTGCCGGTAAAGGCGCTGTCATCGAGTGCAAGCCGGATGCCGCCGAAGGCGACGATGCCGTTTTCGGCCAGTGCCGGCAGCAAGTTGATGCGCGGCTGGCCGACGAAGCGAGCGACCTCGATATGCGAGGGATCGTCATAGATCACCTGCGGCGAGGCCAGCTGCAGCAATTGCCCGCCGATCATGACGGCGACGCGGTCGGCCATCGATAGTGCCTCGGCCTGGTCATGGGTGACGTAAACTGTGGGAACGCCGGCGCGGCGATGCAGGTCGACGATTTCGCCACGGGCGTGGACGCGCAGGTTGGCGTCGAGATTGGAGAGTGGCTCGTCCATGAGGAAGACGCTTGGGCGGCGCACCATGGCGCGGGCAAGCGCCACGCGCTGGCGCTGACCGCCGGACATCTGGCCGGGCTTGCGGTCGAGCAGGTGGTCGATCTTCAGCGAGACAGCCATTTCGCGGACGTCGCGGATGATGGCGGTGCGGGTCGCGCGCTGGCCGGGGATCAGCGAGCCGATGAAGGGCAGGCGCTGGACGCGCGACAGGCGGCGCATGGCCAGCGGCACGGCGATGTTTTCCGAGGCCGTCAGATGCGGATAGAGCGCGTAGGACTGGAAGACCATGGCAATGTTGCGGTCCGCCGCTGCAACGCCTGACACGTCGCTGCCGCCGAGGACGATTTCGCCGCTATCGGCGTGGTCGAGGCCGGCGAGGATACGCAGAAGCGTGCTCTTGCCGCAGCCCGAAGGGCCGACGAGGGCGATGAATTCGCCCGGCTGGACATCGAGATCGACGCCCTTGAGGATGGCGTTGCCGCCGAAGGATTTGGCGATGCCGCGAAGCGAGAGTGCGCTCATTCAGTCGGCTCCTTCTGTGCCTTCGGTGCTGCCTGTGGGTAGACTTCCATGACGACGTCATCGAGGAAGTAGGCGGTCATGCCGGGGACAGCGACAAGTTCGGTCGTGACGCTCTCGCCGAGTTCATGGATCGCGGCGCCGATCAGCCGTTCGCCGGGCATTTCGCGTTCCATCTTGTCGAGGATGAAGGCGCCGGGCGGTGCCCAGACGAGGCTGGTGTCGTTGAAGCGGCCTTCCCAGGTCCAGTGCAGGTGGCCGCTGCCGAAGAGGGCGACGTCATGGGCCGCGATCAGATCGTAGAGCCGGCGGCGCTGGGCTGGGCGGACGCTCCAGTAGCCGGTATCGCCTTCGTCGGGCGCATCGACGAAGAGCGGCTTATGGGCGAAGAGGGCAATCCGACGATCGCCACGGCTTTCGAGCTTGTCCTGCAGCCAGTCGAACTGTTCCTGCTCTTCGGCATCCTCGAAGCCCATCAGCAGGCTGTTGAGGCCGATCAGCCGCCAATTGTCGACGTCCTTTGCCCAATAATCGGGACCGACGAGGCGGCGCCAGCGCTCCAGCCGCTCGGGATTGACGGGCTGATAGGAGCCGGGCAGATGGCCGACATCGTGATTGCCGGGTACGATCAGCATCGGCACGGAGACTTGCCGCATCATCTCCATGGAAAAGATCAGATCTTCATCCTTGTCGGCGCCATCGACGCTCAGATCGCCGGTATGGACGACGAGATCGGCGCCGCTTGTCTCGATCCATTTCACCAGCGGCTCCCAGTTGCCGTTGAAATGCGGCTTGTTGGGGCTCAAGTGGGTGTCGGTGATCTGGATGATCTTCACGGCGCTTCTCCGAAGTCTTCAGAATGGTGCGCCCTGCAGAGGGAATTGCCTTCCAATGGGCGCGTCTATGCGCTCTCTTTAGAAGGCCCCCATGTCAGTCAGGTAACAGGTCTTTTCAGCTGTTTTTCAGTTTTGTCATATCGCCGTCAAACGACGCAGGCCCCACGTTGCGCCGACATCAGGGACTATACGCAGCCGGTGCGGTATTATAGATCGTTGCGAAAGGGATCAGACATGTCAGACGAACAGAGCCGCATCACCAAACTCGAAGAGACGGTCGCGCATCAGGCGAAGACGATAGAGGAGCTTTCCGACCAGATCGCCGAGCAATGGAAGGTCGTCGAGATGGCGAGGCAGAAGCTTGACCGGCTGACCGAGCGGTTTCTGACGCTGGAGGAGCAATCGCTCGAAGCGCCCGCCATTACCAAGCCGCCCCATTACTGAATAAGACCCCACGTCGTTCACGTTTCGGTGTTACACGCGGCCGTGTGTAACATTGAGGCTTTCCTTCCCGTATCTCCTTGTGACCGAAAAGTTTAGAATGGCGGTCGAGAGGAGAGTGTCATGAAGACTTTATCGAAAGATATGATCCGCATTGGCTCCGCGCGGGTCGCGCGCCTTGCCGGCGTCACGGCGGCCGCGGTGCTGGTCGGCGCCGTTGCGCTGCAATTTGTCGGCCGTGCTTCTGCCGAGGATGCGCGCGTCATCCCGCCGCCGAGCGTGGACGAAAAGGCTCCTTCAGCTGGCACGGAGACAGCGGTGCTCGCCGGCGGCTGCTTCTGGGGCGTGCAGGGCGTCTTCCAGCATGTCAATGGCGTCATCAGCGCGACGTCAGGCTATACCGGCGGCAGCAAGGATGCGGCGCATTATGAAATGGTGAGCACAGGCGATACCGGCCATGCCGAATCCGTGCGCATCGTCTTCGATCCGCACAAGATCAGCTACGGGCACCTGCTGCAGATTTATTTTTCGGTGGCGCATGATCCGACGGAGCTGAACTATCAGGGGCCGGATAGCGGCACGCAATATCGTTCGGCCATCTTCCCGACCAGCCAGTCACAGGCCGATATCGCCAAGGCCTACATCGAGCAGCTCAACCATGCCAAGGCCTTCGATGCGACTGTCGTGACCAAGATCGAGCCGGCGCGGCAGTTTTATGCAGCCGAGGATTATCATCAGGATTTCCTGACGACGCATCCGACCTATCCCTATATCGTCATCAACGACCTGCCGAAGGTGAAGAACCTGCAGCATCTCTTTCCCAGGGATTATCGCGCCGACCCAGTTCTGGTGACGGCAAGCGCCAGCGCGAACTGATCGACGCCCGTTTAAACGACCGGCGAGCGATGCCCGCCGGTCAGATCGGCCTTGCAAGAAATGCTCGTTACTCCCGGCCTGTCTGGTGTATTGCTGCCGCACCAGATAGTCATCGAGAGTGCGTTTCGTCATGATCGTTCGCGACCGGCCGAATCTTTTCCAGCTGTTCTTCATCGTTCGCGGATCGATCATTCGGCGCATCCTGCCGCAGATCGTCGTCATCTTCCTGATGTCGGCCCTGATCGTCTGGGGTCACGAGGAGCGGCCGAACCTCGTCGTTTCCTTCAATGGCTCCTCGCTTTCACTGCTCGGCATCGCGCTTTCAATCTTCCTCGGCTTCCGCAACAATGCCGCCTATGACCGCTGGTGGGAGGGGCGCCGCGATTGGGGGCAGCTCGTCTATGTGGCGCGTGGTTTCGCCCGCCAGACGCAGGTCCTCGAGGTGGCCGGCGAGGCGGGTGTCGAGGCGCGCAAAAACCTGCTGCGCCTGACGATGGCTTTTGCGCAGGCGCTGGTCTGTCTCCTTCGGCCCGGCAGCGACGAGAAGAAGGTGCTGAGCTTGCTGACGCCAAGCGAGGCAGAGTTCTATCATGCGGCCCAGAACCGGCCGGATCTCATCCTGCGTCTGATGTCGGCCGATCTCGCTCGATCGAAGGCGTCAGGAGCGATTTCGGATATCCAATATCAGATGCTGGATATCAGCATCGGCCAGATGGGAGCTGTCCAGGCTGCCTGTGAGCGGCTCCGCAACACGCCGCTGCCCTTCGGCTACACGCTGCTTCTGCATCGTACTGCCTATCTCTTCTGTTTCCTGCTGCCTTTCGGCTATGTCGATACGCTCGGCTGGGGATCGCCTTTCGTGACTGCCCTCATCGCCTATACCTTCTTCGGTCTCGATGCGCTGGGCGACGAATTGGAAGACCCTTTCGGCCATCGCCCCAATGCGCTCGCCATCGGCGCCCTTGCCGATACGATCGAGATCAATCTGCGCGAAGCACTGGGCGAAACCGACCTGCCGCCGCTGCCGCAACCCAAGGATTTCGTGCTGATGTAAAAAAATCAGCAAAAAATTCGTTGGGCGATGGAATAGAATCCGCAGTGCTTCCGTATATAGGTGTATGGAACGCAAAGGACGCACATTCGATGTTTTGGGGCAGCTCGGCTCGCTGAGACGATACGCCCGCTCGCTCGTGCGCAATGCGGACGAGGCTGAGGATCTGGTGCATGACGCACTGGTCAAGGCCTATGAGCGCAAGTCATCTTTCCGCAACAGCGGCAATCTGCGCACCTGGCTGCTGTCGATCCTGCACAATGTGCATATCGACCGCCTGCGCCAGAAGAAGTCGCTGAACCGCCGCCATGAAGAAGCGGCGGCCGAGCTGGAAGTGGCGTTGCCGGCATCGCAAGACCATACGGTGCGTTTGAGCCAGGTCCGCGAAGCCTTCTTCAATCTGCCCGAGGAGCAGCGCGAGGCGCTGCATCTGGTGGCGATCGAGGACCTCTCCTATCAGGAGGCGGCATTGGCACTTGGCATTCCTGTCGGCACGCTGATGTCCCGCATTGCGCGGGCAAGGGCGAGCCTGCGCCATTTCGAGGAGGCTGCCTCCAAGGTTTCACATCTGCGTGTCATCGAGGGAGGCGGCAATGAAAATCGTTGATCCGATCATCGATACCGATCTCGACGCCTATGTCGATGGCGAGCTCACGCTCGCGCGCCGTGTCGAGGTGGAATCTTACCTCTCGGAGCATCCGGAAATCGCCGCCAAGGTGATGGCCGATATGAGCATCCGCGGCGAGTTGCGCATGGCGTTGGCCGGGGAAGGCCATGTGGTCCGGGCCGAAACGCGCGAAGCCGCACGGCGGCTGGAGCGCGGGCTGGTCTATGGCCGCATGCTGGGTTCCTTCCAGCGCGTTGCCGCCATCGCCGTTCTAGTCACGACCGGCTGGGTCGCGCATACGTCCTTCGGCGCCTTTACGGCGAGCGAGGTCAGTGCGTCCACGCGGCCGCCGGCCTTCGTCGACGATGCGGTGCGCGCCTATAAGACGACTGCCGTGCGCGAGGAGATCAAGCCGCAATCGGCGGCTGCGAGTTACAATCCGGAAGAAATCCGTGCTTCGACGGCAATCGTATTGCCGGAACTGCCGGGCGACTGGCGCGTCACCGATGCGCAGATCTATCCGTCCGAGTTCGGCCCAAGCATCGAAATGATGGTCGATGCCGGAGAAGATGGACATTTGTCACTTTTCGCCGTCCGCCCGGGCAATTTCGCCGTCCAGGACGTCAGTCACATCAAGCGTGACGATGTCCAGGCTGCCTATTGGCAGATCGGCGAAGTTGCCTATGCGCTGATCGGCAATGGCAAGGCAGGCCAGCTGGACGGCGATGCCGAAAAGCTTGCCCGCAGCCTCTACTAGTTTGGATTAAAGGAGAACGACCATGAACCCGACCAATCCGCGATACGGCTTCGGAGCCGCCGCCGGCTCTCAGGCGCTCTTCGACGAGGGACTGCGCCGGCATATGCTGCGCGTCTACAACTATATGGGCATCGGCCTTGTGGTGACGGGCATCGTCGCGCTGATCGTCGGCACGACGCCGGCGCTTTACGTGCCGATCTTCCAGAGCCCGCTGAAGTGGGTCGTCATGCTGGCGCCGCTCGCCTTCGTGTTCTTCTTCTCGTTCCGCATCCAGTCGATGTCGGCAAGCACGGCGCAGATGATGTTCTGGGCCTTCTGTGCGGTCATGGGCCTGTCGTTGGCCTCCGTCTTCCTGGTCTTCACCGGCACGAGCATCGCGCGTACCTTCTTCATCGCCGCGACCATGTTCGGCGCGACGAGCCTCTACGGCTATACGACGAAGCGTGATCTTTCCAACGTCGGCTCGTTCCTGATGATGGGTCTGTTCGGCGTCATCATCGCCAGCATCGTCAATATCTTCCTGGGTTCGAGCGCGCTGCAGTTCGCCATCTCGGTCATCGGTATCGTCGTCTTCGTCGGCCTGACCGCCTGGGACACGCAGAACATCAAGGAACAGTATGCCGAAAACCATGATCAGGAATCGCAGCAGAAGCTCGCCGTCTTCGGTGCCCTGTCGCTCTACCTGAACTTCGTCAACATCTTCCAGCTGCTGCTGAACTTCACCGGCGAGCGGGAGTAGTCTGAAATTGCCTGCTTGAGCATGGTCCGAGCTAAAGGGCACTCCACGCCTTTGGTGATCATGCTCCGGTAATGCGTCTCCCTGGGGGCTTGTTGAGACGCATGACGCGCCTGCAGTATCTGCGCCGATACTGCAGGCGCAACTTTTTTGGGCGATGCCTTGGTCCGAATCCGGAGCATCCAGCCGCCAGGATTGCCCCTTGCGATGTCAAAGTTGCCAATTCTTCCCGTCATGGTTTGATTTTCCCAGCCACCTTTGCCAAGTTGCGCTATCGACTTCGAATACGGACTTGAGCGGTGGCAAGATGGTGGCAACGACTATTTCTCGCATTGGGGATCGTCCGGTCCGTGGCGATGCAGTCCATGGCCAATGAAGCTCCCAAAGAGGTGGCCCGGCTGACGGAGGCCGTCAAAGCCATACCGGGCATCACGGACGTCGAGCTCGGCAAAGTCTATCTGCCCGATGTCGCTGTCTCGGATCTTTCTCTCCCCGGCGCCTATGCGGATCTGCCCGCCGCCGCCTTGCGCAGAACGAAAGGGGCTTTGCCGGACGAATTGCTGCTTTCGATCGGGTTCTCGATCGAAAGGGATGAGAAGGGCCTGAAAGCGCTGGAGTTTCTGGCGTGGTGGACGCGGGATCAGGCCCGTGGCGGCGAGAACATGCAGCTGCGCGCTCTGGCGCTGCCGCCGATGGCGGGAAATACCAAGCAGCTCGGCCAGACGCTGCGCTTTACCATCGACTGGTTCTACAGCAATCCGTCGCAGGATATCGGTGTGGTGATGAAAGCCCTCGATGAGACTGCGGCATCATTGGAGCTGGCAACACACCTATATCGCCCCGCCTTTCAGTAGGATCGCCCTTCGCCGGCTGCGTGTTCGGCAACTCATTGTTTCATGAACGCTCCAAAAAACGGCCGGCAACCGCGATGATGCGATTGCCGGCCGCTTTGGCTGGATTTGCCGTCCTTCGCCCTCAGGTAGCGAAGGCTATCATCTTACCATTCGGCGACGCTGCCGTCCTCGTGACGCCAGACCGGGTTGCGCCAGCGATGGCCTTCCTTGGCACGCTCGATGACATAGGCTTCGTCGACTTCGATGCCGAGGCCGGGTCCTTGCGGGATGGAGACGAAACCGTCGGCATACTGGAACACCTCCTTGTTGGAGATGTAGTCGAGGATGTCGTTGCCCTTGTTATAGTGAATACCGAGGCTCTGTTCCTGGATGAAGGCATTGTAGCTGACGGCGTCGACCTGAAGGCAGGCGGCAAGCGCGATCGGGCCGAGCGGGCAATGCGGGGCGAGCGCCACGTCATAGGCTTCGGCCATGGCCGCGATCTTGCGGCATTCGGTGATGCCGCCGGCATGGCTGAGGTCGGGCTGGAGGATGTCGACATAGCCGTCCGACAGGACCGACTTGAAATCCCAGCGCGAATAGAGGCGTTCGCCAAGCGCGATCGGGGTCGAGCAATGGTTGGCGATTTCCTTCAGCGCCTCGCGGTTTTCCGAAAGCACCGGCTCCTCGATGAAGAGCAGCTTGTAGGGTTCCAGCTCCTTGGCGAGAACCTTGGCCATCGGCCGGTGGACGCGGCCGTGGAAGTCGACGCCGATGCCGATATAGGGGCCGATCGCCTCGCGGATGGTGGCGATGGTTTCGACCGCCTTTTCCACCTTGTCGTAGGTGTCGACGATCTGCATTTCCTCGCAGCCATTGAGCTTGATCGCCTTGAAGCCACGCGCGACCACGTCCTTGGCGTTGTTGGCAACGTCGGAGGGGCGGTCGCCGCCGATCCAGGAATAGACCTTGATCTTGTCGCGCACCTGGCCGCCGAGCAGCGAATGGATCGGCTGGCCCAGCGCCTTGCCCTTGATGTCCCAGAGCGCCTGGTCGATGCCGGCCAGTGCCGACATGTGCACGGCGCCGCCGCGATAGAAGCCGGCGCGATACATGACGTTCCAGTGATCCTCGATGAGGAAGGGGTCCTTGCCGATCAGATAGTCTTCCAGCTCGTGCACGGCTGCCTGCACGGTCAGCGCACGCCCCTCGACCACGGGCTCACCCCAGCCGACGATGCCTTCATCGGTCTCGATCTTCAGGAACAGCCAGCGCGGGGGAACGATATAGGTCGTCAGCTTGGTGATTTTCATGGGAATGATTCCGTTTGGCTTTGGGTTGGGTCAGCGGCGCGAGGCCACGGATCTCGGGGTTTCGGGATTTGCTTTCCGGCCTTTGTCCAGCCGTCGTTCGACGGCAAGATCACGGGCGGCAAGATCGAGCATGCGGTGGGTACAGGCGCGCGCCGCATCGCGGTCGCGCATGCGCAGTGCTTCCACGAGCTCGCCGTGCACGGCGATCGCTTCGTCACGGCTGTGGGCGGCGACGTTGGAGGCGTGAAGCGCATATTTGAGGCCGGCATGCATGGCGCTGGAGAGGCGCCGGAACACCTGGTTGTGGCTGGCGCCGAGCAGCAGCTTGTGGAACGTCACGTCGGCCTCGGTAAAGCCCTCCGGATCATCGCCGCTGTCGCGCATCTGCTGCCATGCACTCTCCAGATCGGCAATTTCACGAGCCGTAGCGCGCTCGGCCGCATATTCCGCGGCGGCGGGTTCAATGGTGCGACGCGCTTCGAGGATGGAGCCGAGAATATCGAAATCGGCGATATAGGGCCCCATCCATGCCAGCACATCCTGGTCGAGAATGTTCCAGTCGTCCTTGTCGCAAACGGTGGTGCCGATGCGCGGCTTGCCACGCACGAGCCCCTTGGACTCCAGCACCTTGAGGGATTCGCGGATGACCGTACGGCTGACGCCGTACATTTCGCAGAGATCGTTTTCGCGCGGCAGCGTCGAGCCGGAAGGATAGCGTTCTGCGCAGATGTCTTCGGCGATGGATGCCGTCACGTTTCTGCGCACGCGCGGACGACGCCCGGGCTGAGCCGATGAGTCGTGCCCCTGTCTTTCGAGTGATTCCACCCTATCTCCCCCACACCGTTTCGCATGTTTTCCCGAATATCTCTCGATCAGAGACATGCGGGTCTTTCATGCAGGCGATGCCCGGCCGCGTTTCGTGACCATATTGAAATCATGATACGATAATCATCATACATTGGCAATATTCTTGTATGATGATTTGAAAGGCTGCGCAATCGCCTTTCGGGATCGACGCCGCTTCTGTTACCGCGGCGTCGTCTTCGGCGGATAGAAGAATTATGGTGACGGTGCAGGTGGCCAAGCCGCTTGCCGTCGATCATCAACGGGAGACGGTTCCGCTCCCGAAATTCATTCAACGACAAGGAGGACGACATGCAGATCAATCGCACAGGTTCGGCTCAATGGTCCGGTGGCTTGAAGGACGGCAAGGGTCAGATCTCGACGCAGAGCGGCGCGCTCAATCACTATCCTTACGGTTTTGCCAGCCGCTTCGAAGGCGTTGCCGGCACCAATCCGGAAGAGCTGATCGGCGCGGCGCATGCCGGCTGCTTCACCATGGCCCTGTCGCTGATCCTGAATGAAGCCGGCTTTACCGCCGAAAGCATGGAGACGACGGCCAAGGTGACGCTTGAAAGCGTCGAAGGTGGCTTCGCCATCACCGCAATCCATCTGACGCTGACCGGCAAGGTGCCCGGCGCCGATGAGGCCACCTTCACCGAGCTTGCCAACAAGGCGAAAGCCGGCTGCCCGGTTTCCAAGGCGCTTGCTTCCGTTCCGATCTCTCTGGAAGTTCACGCCGCTTAAGCGGCCTTTTGGGCCTTCGCGTCGCGCTGGCTGGCGCGGCGCGTTTCATATATATTCCGCATTCGGGCATTGGGCTGTCATTTCCATCGAAATGCAATGCCCACTTGGAGGGGCGAATGTCTGGAATTCTCTTGATTCATGTCGTCATCAGCTTGATCGCCATCATCAGCGGCATCGTGGTGGCCTACGGGTTCCTCACGGCCGACCGCCACAACCGGTCGACGCTGGTCTATATGCTGACAACGGCTCTCACGAGCCTGACAGGTTTCCTATTCCCGTTTCACGGCGTTACGCCCGCGATCATCGTCGGCATCATCTGTCTGCTGATCTTCATTCCGACGGCGCTGGCGCGTTACACATTTCACCTCGCCGGCATCTGGCGGTCGGTTTTCGTCGTCGGCGCACTGGTGCTGCTCTTCTTCAACTGTCTGGTGCTGATCATTCAATCGTTCCAGAAGATACCGGCTCTCAATGCGCTGGCGCCTACCGGTAACGAACCGCCGATTCTCGCGGCGCAGGTGGCGCTGCTGGTGGTCATTGTCTTCGTCGGCTTTTTCAGCCTTCGACGTTTTCATCCGACACTCTTGAGCGCCTGACAACGCAGCGGCGGCGTCGCGATAAAATTTCGGACACTTTCGGCTTCGTTCCGCGAGGCCGTTGTCGATCGTTTAACTCTTGCTTCAAGTAGTTCGGCGCATCCTCGGTTTATTCAATAGCATCTAAAAGCCGCCCAAGTTGTGGTCGGTTTCATTGACATCGGCGCTCTGATGGTTTACGAGTGACGAAAATTGAAAATCGTCACTCGTAAACCATCAGGCCTGCTTATGCTCGATCTTTCCGACGTTAGCGCCGATCCTGCCCGCCAGGAAAACATCACGCGCATTCTCGATGCCGCCGAAAAGCTGTTTCGCCACTATGGCTACAGCAAGACGAACGTGGCCGATATCGCCCGGGATCTCGGCATGTCGACGGCAAATATCTACCGGTTCTTCGGCTCCAAGACGGAAATTCATCAGGCTCTCTGTGGGCGCATGCTTGGCCAGAGCTACCAGATGGCGCTTGCCATCCGCAATCAGCCTATCAGTGCGACCGATCGGCTGCGGGCCTATACCATGGCCCAGTACAAGATGACGATGGAGGCGATGCTCGACGAGCAGAAGGTTCACGAGATGGTCGTTATCGCCATCGAGCGTGATTGGCACGTCATCGAAAAGCATATCGATCGTATCCACGATCTGATCGCCGAGATCATTGCGGAGGGCATCGCCGCCGGTGAGTTCTTCGAGCAGGACCCCTATGTCGCGTCCAAATGTTTCGGCGCGGCGACCATCAATCTTTGTCATCCCCAGATGGTGGCCCAGTGCCTCGCCAAGACAAACCGGGCCGAACCCGAGGATCTCATCGAATTCGCCATCAGGGCTTTGAAGAAATAGCAATGCGCGCTCCGGATGGCCGGCGTGTTCCCACTTTTTTGTTCGATTTTAGGAGAGCGACATGGTTTCGCTGACGACTAACACTCTACGGGCCGCTGCCGGTGCGGTTCTTCTTGCAGCCTTGGGGCTTGGACTCTCGGGCTGCAATGAGAAGAAGGAAGAGACGGCGGAGGTGATCCGGCCGGTCAAGGTCGTCGAAATCGCCCAGGCCGATACGACGCGCAAGCTCGACTATTCCGGCGCCGTGCGTGCGCGGACGGACATGAATCTTGGCTTTCGCGTCAACGGCAAGATCGTCGAGCGCAAGGTGGATATCGGCCAAAGGGTAAAGCCCGGCGATGTGGTGGCCCGCATGGACGCAACCGACTATGTTCTCGCCGTGCGCCGTTCGCAGGCCGATCTGGATGCGGCCGAAAAGCAGGTGCAGACGACCGAGCTTGCCCGCAATCGCGCGCAGACACTCTTCGACAAGAATGTCACCTCCAAGTCGCAGCTCGAGCAGGCCGAACTCTCCTATGAGCAGGCCGTTTCGACGCGCGATTCCGCGGCTTCGGCATTGACTGAGGCCAAGAACCAGGTCGCCTATGCCGACCTGACCTCCGACATGAACGGCATCGTGACTGCAATCAATGCCGATGTCGGCCAGGTGGTCAGTTCTGGCACACCCGTCATCACCGTTGCCGTCGATGGCGAGAAGGAAGTGCAGGTCGCTGTTCCGGAAATGGACATCGCCCAGTTCAAGGTCGGCAAGGACGTCAAGGCGCGCTTCTGGTCTGATGCGGCTCTCGTGCTGGATGGAAAGGTGCGGGAAGTGTCGGGTAGCGCCGATCAATCGCGCACCTTCGCCGTGCGTGTGAGCGTGCCGAACGATCCGCGCGTTCTGCTTGGCATGACCGCGACGATCGAGGCGCTTGCCGACAATACCCAGCCCTATGTTTCCATTCCGCTGAGCGCGCTTGCGCAGAGGGACGGGCAGCAGATCGTCTGGCTCGTCGATCGCAGTGCCGGCACCGTGCATTCCCGCGCCATCAAGGTCGCAGATTTTTCAGATGACGGCGTGCGCGTGGCCGATGGCCTCAAGACCGGCGATGTCGTCGTTGCCGCCGGCACTCAGTTCATGAGCGAAAACATGAAGGTCAAGCTTTCTGGTGCCACAACCCAGCAAGCTTCCGCAGACACCAAAGCCGCCTCGGCGGATATCGTACGCTGACCCGGATCGAGGGGGACGAGATCATGTCCATCAATAGCACCTCCGGCGAGAGGAAGCGTTTCAACCTGTCGCGTTGGGCGATTGCCCATCCGAGCATCGCGCGATTCCTGTTCGGGCTCATCATCATCGCCGGCGCGCTCGGCCTGACCCATATGGGCCAGAAGGAAGATCCGGATTTCACCTTCCGCGTCATGGTCGTGCAGACCGTGTGGCCCGGCGCCTCGCTGCAGGACATGGAAGACCAGGTGGTCAACAAGATCGAGCGCAAGCTGCAGGAAACGCCGCATCTCGATTGGGTCAAATCCTATACCCGCGCCGGCTTTGCCATCACCACCATCCAGATCAAGGGCGACACCAATACCGCTGAGGTGAAGGACGCCTTCTACCAGATCCGCAAGAAGGTGGGCGATATCGGCAACGAGCTGCCATCCGGCCTGCTCGGCCCCTATTTCAACGATGAATTCGGCGATACCTTCATCACGCTGCATTCGATCAGCGGCGACGGCTATACCTATCCGGAGCTGAAGAAATTCGCCATCCAGGCCCGTGACATGTTGCTTTCGACGCCCGGTGTCGAAAAGGCGACCATCATCGGCGACCAGGCGGAGCAGATCTATATCGATGTCTCTTCCAAGGTCCTGGCCGAGCGCGGACTGACGCTCACCGACCTGAAGAACGCCATCGTTGGCCAGAACAATGTCGATCCGGCCGGCACGGTCGATACCAGCACGCGCTCGGTGCGCATTTCGGTCGAGGGCGATGTCAACAAGATCGAGGATATCAAGAATCTGCGGCTCAACGCCGGCGGCCAGGTGACTCGCCTCGGCGATATCGCCACCGTCACCGCCGGGCTGCAGGATCCCTATACCGCCAAGTTCCTCTTCAACGGCCATCCGAGCGTGCAGCTCGGCGTTGTCATGGCTCCAGGCTTCAAGGTGACCGATGTCGGCAAGTCGGTTGAGGAAACCTACAAGCGCTTCGAAGCCTCGCTGCCGGTCGGCGTTCAGGTCGATCAGATCGCCAATCAGCCAGATGTCGTCACCGACGCTATCAGCGAATTCATGCATGCGCTCGGCGAGGCCCTCGTCATCGTGCTGATCGTCTCGTTCCTGTCGATCGGCTGGCGCTCCGGTCTCGTGATCGCCATTGCCATCCCGCTGGTGCTGGCGGCGACCTTTGCCATCATGTACGAGCTCGGCATCGACCTGCAGCGTATCTCGCTCGGCGCACTCATCATCGCGCTCGGCCTGCTGGTCGACGATGCCATGATCGTGGTCGAGCTGATGGAGCGCAAGCTGGAAGAGGGGCTGGTGAAGCTCGATGCCGCCAGCTTCGCCTATTCCTCGACTGCCTTCCCGATGCTGACGGGCACGCTGATCACCACAGCCGGCTTCATTCCGGTTGGCTTTGCGGCATCGACAGCCGGCGAATATGTCCGCACGCTCTTCTACGTCGTCGGTATCGCGCTCGTGGTCTCCTGGTTCGTGGCCGTCTATTTCACGCCATGGCTCGGCTACATGATCCTCAAGCAGCGCCACCATGCCGGTGAGCATCATGATGTGTTCGACACGCGCTTCTATCGCCGCCTGCGGTCGTCGGTCACCTGGGCCGTGCGCCACCGCGTCATCGTACTGCTCCTGACGCTTGCCGCCTTCGTCGGCAGCCTGTGGTCGTTCCAGTTCATTCCGCAGAATTTCTTCCCGCAGTCGTCGCGTCCGGAAATTCTTGTCGATCTCTGGCTGCCCGAGGGCACCAGCATCAAGGAAGTCGAGCGTCAGGCTCAGGCACTGGAAGCCCGTATGGCCGATGATCCGGATAAGCGCTTCATCGCCACCTATGTCGGTCAGGGCGCCCCGCGCTTCTTCCTGCCGCTCGATCAGCAGCTCACCAATCCGAACTATGCCCAGATGCTGGTCATGGCCAAGGACGAGCCGGCCCGCGAGCGGCTGATCACCAAGATGCGTGGCATCCTGGCGGCGGATTTCCCCTCCGTCCGTGGCAAGGTCGACCGTCTGTTCCTCGGTCCGCCCACCGGCTGGCCCGTGCAGCTGCGTGTCATGGGTCCTGACCGGCAGGAGGTTCGCCATATTGCCGACGAGGTGAAGCAGCGCTTCACCCAGAACCCGCTGCTCGGCGCCATCCATGACGACTGGCTCGAGCCGGTGCCTGCCATGAAGCTGGTCATCGACCAGGATCGTGCCCGTGCTCTCGGCGTCACCTCGCAGCGCATCCGCCAGATGCTGCAGGCCTCGATGTCCGGCTTCACCCTCGACAATTATCGCGAAGGCGAGGAAACCGTGGGGATCGTTGCCCGCGAGCCGGAGGCAAGCCGCCACCTGCTGACCTCGGTGAATTCGGTCTACATTCCGACCGATAGCGGCGGGTTCGTGCCGCTGTCGCAGGTCGCCAAGATCGTGCCCGTCATGGAGCAGAGCATCGAGTGGCGCCGGGATCGTCTGCCGACCATCAGCGTACGGGCAACCTTGCCCGACAATGTGCAGTCGAACGACGTGACCGCCAAGCTCTACAGCGACATGGCCGATCTCAGGACCAGCCTGCCGGCCGGCTACAAGATCGAGATCCAGGGCGGCGCCGAGGACAGCGCCGAAAGCCAGGCCTCGATCGCTGCCAAGGCGCCGATCATGCTCGTCATCATCGTCGTGCTCCTGATGGCGCAGCTGCAGCATTTCGGCAAGGCGATGCTGGTGCTGGCGACCGGCCCTCTCGGCATCATCGGTGCGGCCGGTGCTCTGCTCATCAGCGGCGCGCCCTTCGGCTTCGTCGCGATCCTCGGTGTCATCGCGCTACTCGGCATCATCATCCGCAACTCGATCATCCTCGTCGACCAGATCGACCAGGATATCGCGGCGGGCATGGACCGGAAGGAAGCGATCATCGGCTCGGCCGTGCGTCGTTTCCGTCCGATCATGCTGACGGCGCTGACGGCCGTGCTGGCGCTGATCCCGATCTCGCGCGGTGTCTTCTGGGGGCCGCTCGCCTACGCCATGATGGGCGGCATTCTGGTTGCGACCGTGCTGACGATCTTCGTTCTGCCCGCCGGCTATGCCCTTTTCTTCGGCCGCGAGCCGAAGCACAAGTCGGCGGAGCCGCCGGCCAAGCAGCAGACCGACGAGGAGGAGCAGAATACGATCCAGCTGCCACCGGCCGTGGCGGCGGAGTGAGGCACCCGAAAGAAACAAACCCCGGTCTAAGGCCGGGGTTTTGCTTGGGCCGTTAGAGCATTTCCGATTTTCCTCGAATCGCGAAAACGCCCTATCTTCTTATTTCCCAACGCATTCTGGACGGAAACCCGCTGCGCACTTTTCCTGGAAATGCTCTAGATCGGCGGCAGGATCATCGGCCTGCCATCGGCGATCTTGAGGATTGTCAGGCTTCCGCCCATGGAAACCGCCGTATCGATGCCGATGCGGCCTATGCCGAAAATCGGATGGGAGCCAGGCGTGTGGCCGTGGACCACCAGAAGCGGCAATTGCGGCCCCTCCGACAGGAAGGGTTCGCGGATCCACATCAGATCTTCGTCAGTCTGATAGCTTAAGGGAATGCCGGGCTTGATGCCGGCATGGACGAAGAGCGTCGAGCCGAATGTGATGGCTGCGGCGAGCGACCGCAGCAGATCGACATGCGCTGGCGGCATGGCGCTGAGTATCATGTCGCGCAATTGCTGGACGCTGTAGCCAAGGTCGAAAAGAATGTGCCTGGCATCGACGCCATAGGAGGCGAGTGTCGGCAGCGCGCCGAATTCGAGCCAATGGACGTTGGTATCGGGATCATCGAGAAAGCGCAGGAAGACATCGTCGTGATTGCCGCAAAGCGCGTAGCGGTCGAAGCCTTCCGGCGGCGGGGCGCTGAGATGGGTGAGCACGTCGCTGGAGCGCGGGCCGCGATCGACATAATCGCCGAGAAACAGCAGAAGCTTTCGGCCGGGAAGGGTGCGGGCGTCGGCAATGATGCGTCTTTCAGCCTCCGCCATCTCGTCGTAGCAGCCATGGATGTCGCTTAGGGCATAGATCGCTGTGTAATCACGTCCGGTGAGATCGATACGGTCTCGTTGATGCTGCATGAAATCGACCGTTTCCTGCCGGGTCGTGTCTGAACGGCCGCGGCAGTCCAATTGCTTGACATGGTGTCGAGAAACCCGCCTTTGGCGAGCCTATATGGGACGGTATTCCAAGCATCGATCCGCCGCAAGTCTTACGGGCGTAGGCATTGGTCTGAACCGTTGAAATTTCAGAGAGATTCAGCGTAGTCTTCGGGAGGCCGCGCCTTGTGCAACCTCCCAAAAGGCTACGATGCTCAGCCGCGATAGGCGGCTTCGAGCCCGGCAATGTCGAGTTTGACCATCCTCATCAGGGCTTGCATGACGCGGGCGGCCTTGGCCGGGTCCGGATCGGCGATATACTTGCGGAGCACCGCCGGCACGACCTGCCAGGAGACGCCGCAACGGTCCGTCACCCAGCCGCATTCCACTGGCGCTCCACCATTGCAAAGCCCGTCCCATAAGCGATCGACTTCGGCCTGATCGGCACAGTCAATCTCCAGCGAAATCGCATGGTTGAACTCGATGTGGCTGCCGCCGTTCAGCGCCATGAAGCGTTGGCCGGCAAGCGTGAAATTGACGACCAGAACCTCATCCGGTTTACCGGCGGGCGTGTCGATAATGTTCTTCTGCACATGATCGATCCGGGAATCCGGGAAAAGCGAGACATAGAAATTCGCTGCTTCCTCGGCTTCCCGCGCAAACCACAGGCATGGGGCAATCTTGGACATTGGGTGCTCCTCTCTCGTTGGATGCTCGAAGGACGAAAGAGGAGCGGTAGGGCCGACAGGGTTGCGAAAATTTTTTCGAATTCTTGCCGGCCGCCGAGCAGCTAGACCAAGCGACCGCCGCCATCGATATGCAAGACCTCTCCCGTCATGAAACGGTTCGCCATCAGGAAGAGGATCGCCTGGGCGATATCGTCCGGCCGGCCGATATTGCGGCTGGGGAGCATCGAGGCGGTCTGTTCGAGCACCTGTCGCTTGGCCTCGCCCATCAGGCCATCGAGCAGCGGCGTATCCACCCATCCCGGCGAAACCGCATTGATGCGCATCGGCGACAATTCCAGGGCGAGGGCGCGAACCGTGCTTTCGACCGCGGCGACGGCAGCTGCCACAATGGCACCGATGGCGGCGGGGCGGGAGGCGAATTGGCCTGAGGTCATGGTAATCGAGCTTGCAGGATGCAGAAGCGGAAGGGCCGCTTTGATGGCAAGCAAAGGGCCGATCACTCGTTCGTTCATCACCTTCGAGAGATCTGCTTCCGATTGCTCCTTGAGCGGCTGTAAATGCACCGTTCCAGCCGTGATCAGCAGATGATCGATCCTGTCGATCCCTGCGAACATTGCCGGTTGCGGGGCCGCAATGTCCGCGACGATCTGGGCCGCGCCGCCGATCGCTTCGGCAGCCTCCCGAAGACGCTGAGGATTGCGGGAAATCAGGAAGAGATTCGCGCCGGCATCCTTGGCCTGTTTGGCGGTTGCCAGGCCGATGCCCGAGGAGCCGCCGATGATGACGATGTTCTGGCCCTGGAACGACTGAGCCTGTGTATTACCCGCTTGAATGGTGTTGGTCTGCAAGACTGGTTCTCCGATTGGATTGTTGACCAGCCTCAAACTCGTCGATCGGCATATGCTTTAGAAGAGAGCGAGTGGCGATGTTATTTATCGTAAAAGACGATAGTATGCGGCCATGGATATGCTTTCCGCCATGCGCATCTTTACCCGTGTCGTCGAACGCGGCAGCCTTTCGGCCGCTGCGCGTGATCTCGGCCTCGGCCAGCCTACCGTCAGTGAACGCGTCGAGAAGCTGGAGAAGCATCTGGGGGTGCGGCTCCTCTACAGGACGACGCGTTCGGTGCAGGCGACCGATGCGGGCGCGCGCTTCTACGACCATGCAAAGCGCGCCATCGAAGCCGCCGAGGAGGCGGAGGCTTCCGTCGCCTCGACCGAGACATCGCTGATCGGAACATTCCGGATCGCGGCGCCGCATGGGCTTGGCGAGATGACCTTGCCGCGGCTGCTCATCGAATTTCAGAGACAGCATCCGGCTTTGGTCATCGATGTGACCTTGAACGACCGCTTCGTCGATCCGATGACGGAAGGCGTGGATCTCTCCATCCGAATCGGCGAGATCGGCAGCGGCAGTTTCATTGCCCGCCGGCTGGGGACGCTGCGGCGGCGGCTGCTGGCAGCACCCGGCTATATCGAGCGGCACGGGATGCCGCGTGAGCCGGCGGAGCTTGCGGCACACCCTTTCATCCGCTTCGCCGGCTTTGCGGCGGATGAGCGGCTGCATCTGATCGGTCCCGACGGCGGGCCGGTGGACGTGCCCATCCGTACCGCATGGCGCGTCAATCACTGGCGGCCGCTTATGGAGGCGGTGTTGGCGGAAAGAGGAATAGGCTCCTTGTTCGCTGCCGTCTGCGCCCGGGAAATCGCCGAAGGCAGGCTCGTTCCCTTGCTGCCGTCCTATGAGTTCAGGCAAGTGGACGTCCATGCGATCTATCCGCCGGGGCTGCGGCCGGCTGCCCGGACGAAAGCTTTCCTTGCGCTGCTCGCTGAGCGCACCGATCAGCTCTTTGGCGAGACGCCGGCTGCTCCCTGAGGAGCCTATCGGCCGGCCGCCAGCCTTTCGGCGAATTCGATCGCCTCGATCAGGCTGCGCTCATTGGCGATGCCTTTGCCGGCGATATCGAAGGCGGTGCCGTGATCGACGGAGGTGCGCACGATCGGCAGGCCAAGGGTGATGTTGACGCCGGAAAGATCCATCCATTTGCCCGTCGCTGGATCGATCTCGAAGCCGAGCAGCTTGACCGGGATATGCCCCTGGTCGTGATACATGGCGATGACGGCGTCATACTGGCCGGCGCGCAGCTTGACGAAAACGGTATCGCCGGGAACGGGACCGACGATGTCGAACCCGTCGGAGACGGCCTCGGCGATGGTGGGCGCGGAGATATCGATATCCTGCCGGCCGAAGAGGCCGCCTTCGCCGGCATGTGGGTTCAGCGCAGCGACGGCGATCTTCGGGCTGGTGATGCCGAGGTTCTTCAGCGCCTTGTAGGTGAGATCGATGACAAGCCGCAGCCGTTCCGGCGTCAGGCGCTTCGGCACGTCTTCCAGCGCGACATGGGTTGTCACGTGGCTGACGCGCATGTTGCCATGGGCAAGCATCATCACTGAGCCGCGAGCGCCGGTCAGTTCCGCCAGCAATTCGGTATGGCCGGCATAGTGAAAGCCGGCCTTGTTCAGTGCTTCCTTGTTCAGCGGTGCGGTGACGATGCCGCCGACCTTGCCAGCCATGGCGAGCTGAACACCCCTTTCGATCGCCTTGAAGGCCATGCGGCCGCCATCGGCGGAAAGCTGGCCCGGCAGGATTGGCTCTCCCTCGGCATCGGCCTGGATGAAGCAGAGGTTCGGCCACTCTCCCTCCATCCGAGCTTCCGGGATCTCGATATCGAGACCGAGTTGCCGCTCGGCGAGCCGCAGGGCAGGGCCGCTGCCGATGATCGTCAGCTTCAGCTTACCTTCATCGAGCCTGCCCTTCAGCCGAGCGGCAGCCTTGACGATGATTTCAGGGCCGATGCCGGCGGGGTCGCCCATGGTGATTGCGAGATGCCGCGTCATGGTTCTTCTCCTCCGGCAATCAGCCCGTTTTCACTCAAGAGGTCGCGCCACAGGGTTGGGCCGCCGAAGGCGCCCGACTTCGAAATGACCGTGGTGCCCTGCCAGGGGCCGCCGACGATCGTCGAGCGGGGTAGGCCGGGTGCCGCTTGGCCGGTGATGCTGAGGGCCGACACGTCGAGCGCCGAGCAGAGATTGCGCAGGGTCTCGCCGCCGGCGACGATCAATGTGCCCGGAGCCGGCAGCGTCTTGGCCATGCCGCCAAAGCTCGCCGCGATGCGCCTTGCGGCATCGTCGCGGTCTAGCCCGGTCGGCAGGTCGAGGCTGACCATGGCGACGCCGCTTTGCCGGATCTGATGATCGATGGCTTCGGCATCCGTACGCTCGCCAAGCTTCAGCCAATTGGGGCCGCAGGCCTGGAGTTGCGCCAGCGTAATCGGCTGATCCGAGCCGAACAGGCCGAGCACCGGCCTTTGCAGCCTGCGCGAGATGGGAACTGATGGCGTCGGATGGTGTTCGCCTTTGTCTTTTTTGCTGCGCTGCAGATGATGGGTTGCCAGCTCGATATTACGCGCCAGAGCGCGGGCGAGGCCGCCGGTGCCGCTCCAAAGCACCGGTCCCTCCAGCTGCGATGATACCCATGCGATGATGGCATCCAGATCCTCATCCGTATGCGCATCGAAAATATGGATGCCATCCGGTATGGGCTGGCCTTCGAGAGCATCGATGGCGATCTCGGCGAGCGGCGTGTTGAAGGCCGGCAAACCCTCGGCGCGCAGATGTGCTGCTATATCGCCGCTGACATCGCGCCAGGCGTCCTTGCCGGCATAAAGCACCTGCCGTCCGCCCCGCGTGTGGCGCCCATGATGCGGAAAGGCCGGCGCGAGAATGCAATGCCGCCAGTGGCCGAGCCGGAAGCAGGCCGCGAGCTCCACCGCCCAGGGGCCGCGAAACAGGCTGTCCACTTTCTTGAAGGCGAGATCGGCGCCCTCCAGCAACGGCGCGATGCCGCCGACGATCACCTCTGCTTCGGCCGCCGTCTTCTCGCGGGTGCCGCTGTCGATCGCGAGACAATCCGGCAGCTTCTCGGAAAGCGCATCGCTGCGCTCCACCGCGATCGGCCCGTAGACGCCGACGAATTCGACGGCGGTATCGAGCGCGCCGGTCAAGTCATCGGCAATGAGGCGGAGGGTGGGCATGAACTTCAGGAGCCTTCAGCGGCCTTGCGAATAGCGGATGTGGATGAAAGCCAAGCCTTACGGCTGCTTGAGCGAAGCGCAATCTTCAGCTTTCCATTAGGGATGTCAACGGGTTGCTTTGTCACCGAGTCATTGATCCCGGCTGCGACGTCTGCCCGCGTTTACCCACTGGCACATATGCGGATATGCTTGTAAGTGAACGGCGCGGCGGATCGCTTCAGCCGCATCAAGGAGGGCAGGGTGAGCTACGATTTCCATGTGGGCCAGAAGGTCGTCTGCATCGACGACAAGTTCAAGCATGTCAGCATCGATCAGCTGATCCGCAAGGGGACGATCTACACCATCCGCTGGGTCGGCGAATACACGCATTATGTCGACGGCACCTTCATCGGCGTGAAGCTCGAAGAAATCCATCGCGGCAATGATGACGGCCCGGAAGGCTATGGCGCTGCCGACATGCCCTATCGCGCCAGCCGCTTCCGCCCGCTGGTGAAGGACAAGATCGCCTCGCTGAGAAAATTGCTGGCGCCGACGCCGGATGCGCCTGTCGAGCCGAAGGTGAAGACCAAGAAGACGGAAAAGGTCTGAGGGCAGGCGGCATTGAAGCCTGCCACCCTTTGCTGTCCGTTTTGACGCAATTCCGGACGGAAAACCGCTGCGCACTTTTCCTGGAATAGCTCTAGGCCTGCCGCGCCCGCGCAAGACCGTGCTCGATCAGGCGGCTGACCAGCTCCGGATAGGAAATGCCCGAGGCGCCCATGGCCTTGGGATACATGCTGATATTGGTGAAGCCGGGCATGGTGTTGATCTCGTTGATGACGACACTCTGATCCGGCCGCACAAAGAAATCGACGCGCGCCAGCCCTTCGCAGCCGAGCGCGCGAAAGCCATCCGCCGCCATGCGCTTCAACACATCCGCCGTGTCAGCCGGAATATCCGCCGGCACGGTGACGACGGCGCCCTCCTGATCGAGATATTTCGCCTCGTAGGAATAGAAGCCGTGGGTCGCGGCCGTCGCGATCTCGCCCGGCACGGAGACGAAGAGCGAACCGTCAGGCTCTTCCAGCACGGCGCATTCGATCTCGCGGGCGCGCACGAATTCTTCCACCAGCACCTTGCGGTCGTGCCGGAAAGCTTCGGCAAGTGCAGCTTCGAACGCCACGGCATCCTGCACCTTGCTGACGCCGACCGACGAGCCCTGGCGCGTGGGTTTTACGAAAACGGGCGAGCCGAGCGTGCCGGCGATCTCATCGAAATCTGGCTTTTCGCCGCGCGTCAGTGTGACCGAGCGCGCCACTGGCAGGCCAGCCTCGCGCAGCAGGCGCTTTGCCATATCCTTGTCGATCGCGTTGGCCGAACCGAGAATGCCGCAGCCGACGAGGGGCAGGCCGACGATCTGGGCAAGGCCCTGAATGGAGCCATCCTCGCCGTTCAGCCCATGCAGCACCGGAAACAGCACGTCGACCGTCGGCAGCTCACGCGCGCCAGCTCCTTCCAGCGCCAGCAGCCGGCCCTTGCCGCCTGGAACCAGGCAGACTTCTGTGCCCTCGTAGGCAACCGGCTCCGGCAGCGCGCCGCCCTTTTCCTCCACCAGCAGCCAGCGCCCGGCGCGATCGATCAGGATCGGCACGATCTCATATCTGCCACCATCGATCGCCCTGACGACATTGCGGGCCGACATGACGGAAACCTCATGCTCGCTGGACTGACCGCCAAACAGAACGGCGACGCGTAGTTTCGACATTGAGGCTTCTCTCCCGGGCCAGGATGGATGTGATGGGAGAAGGGTTTAAATGGGGGATTGCAGCTAAATTGGGGTGGGGTGAGGTAGTTTGCTAGCGTGTTCGACGTTAGCAAGGATGTCTTTGCGCGAACGGATAACGGAGCAGATCGCAGGCGACCTCACGGCCAAATAGCAGATCGATCACTATTTAGTCGGATCGCTAGTATAGGCAATCAGGGGTTGGGCGTCTCTCTTTGATCTTGGCATCTGTCAAAGATAATTTTTTGAAAAATCGACCCAAACATTCAACAGTGCAATAAATGATGGTATCATTGCAAGAATTATTCCTAATGAGAAAAGCACAAAAACGGTAACTCTTAGAGAGAATCGTGATCTATCTCTCAAATCAAAAAAACTACGAAGTACAAATGCCTTTATGGACTGTTGCGGCTGCGCGTTAATTCCTACCGAAATTGCGTTTTTATACAAAAGCGCTTCTCGTGATATAGCTGAATTAATTTCAGATTTACTCAAAATAAATTCCAACTTTGATAATAATTCTGAAGGTGTTACCAAAGTTTGGAGTCGTTCTACATAGTCGTCCGCTGATTTAAAACTCTTCGCTGTTTCTGGCGAGGCGATATGAAATATAAATGATCCCAAACCAAAAATGAAAAGTCCGAAATACAGAAGATAGAAGCCAATGCTGACCTTAAAATCGGAACCATCCCGAAAGACTAATGGAGTTGCAAGTCCCACAAACTTTTCTTGTAGTAGAATAAGGTAGCCAATAAAAGGCATTAGGATTGACAATTTCGAAATCGATGATCGACCAATGGTGCCAAGAACGGACCAAGTAACATCTTGAAGTAATTTCATAAGTCGAGCGCGTCCAGAATTGAATTGACATTCTCCGGCTGTAGCGCCCATCGATAAGCAGGGTGTATTTCCCAACCGTAACCAAAATCGATAATTTCATGACCGAGAAAACGAGATTGTTCAAAATACTTTCTATCAACGTTTCCGCTTGGGTCGGATTTTCTCGCGGTTATAAAGTCTATTTTATACATGAATTGAATTAATGATCGCGCACTTACGATTTTACCGTTTGTAAATTGAAAACTATTCTGTTGTATTATGTTTGTTAGTTTGGACGACAATTGATCTGTGGTAAATGTGTAGTTTGTTGCAGCTTTCCTTTCAATCTTATTTGGCTTCATTCCAAGCAGCAAACGCTCAATTTGTGGTAGCTCACTCTTAAATTCATTTATGATGTCCTGTAATCGGTCTTGCGAATACATTTCAAAAATACCGTTAAGGTCTTGCGAGGATATTGTGTTCGCATTTCGCTTATTGGCGCTCTTCGCGGCGAGCCGAAATAGCTTCACCAGATCACGCGGCCTTGCTCGTGTCAGCGAGAGCAAAATCTTATGTACCGGTCGATCCTCCCACTTCCCTTTTCCCGAGAACCTGGGTTCGATAACGTGCTTTAAAATAAGGCTCGTAATCTGGCCTTGGTCGAGGTTGTCAATGGCTTGTTGGGTATAAGGTAGCTTAAAGAAGGTCGCAATTCTCTTGGCTAAAACCCTAAGAATATCGTCGTTGATCCAGCGCAACCAGATCACGTTTCCTTCAATTTTGTCCGTAGACTCATCAGAGGTTCGAACCAGAAAATAGACGTCGCTCCTTAGGCCAATTCTAAACCGAATGCGTGGGTGCTTTCCTCCTATATCTCGGATAGCGTTTAGCAGAGCAGATATGTTGGTTATATCCTCAGGATTGGCCTTCCAGCCACGGTCGATGTCATCGATGTATATGTTAATAGACCGAGGATTACCGTTTTCTAGCGGCTGCTCATCGAGCCATTTCACGATAATATCTGCCAATGAGTTCGCCGATGCCTTGTCCAATTCGGGGACCTGGGCCAGCATCGCTTTGTCAAAAAAAGCACCCAGTACTTCCCTTAAGATACCGCTTTTCCAAACAGCGATTCTATGGACAAACTGATCAGAAGGCCCGGTATCCGATTGGACGTTTAACAGCGCATCAGGTTGTAGCCAAACGCAAGGCGTTTTTGTCTCGGCGTCCGACAAATATGCTCGCTTTAGCAGAGCGCTTTTTCCCACGCCTTTATGGCCGACGAGAACACGTACCGGCAAACTCGACGTCAAAGAGTCGTATGCCATATTTCTATAGAAATACTCCTTTAGCCGTTCGTCATTTTCGTTCTCAGCATCATCAGCCCCAAAAATTTGTTGTATCGTCACATCGTCGAATTTGTGCACGTAATAGCCTCGAATTTATTGCAGGAGCTGCTGGCTGTATTTAGCCTGAATCCTTTATACTATACAACTATTTTTGACGGAAAAGCTCTATCTTTTGGTGTATCTAGGTAGAAGCTTTGCTGTTTCGTTGAGGCTTCGTGCTCAAGCAAAATCGGGTGAATCAAATACTTGATAGGAGAGGAGATCGGAAAGCCTTGCTGTTTACACCTCATGGCAGATGCGCCGGAGGAGTTATCATGAAGTCGGCCCCAAAAAGATGAGTGACGTTCAATAACATTGTAAATTTGACTGCTGTCGCTTGATGCAGGTAGCAGTTTTAGGAAACAAGATTGCAGCCTGTGGGACGGCGCGTGTTCGGTTTGAATTTCACTTTCTCCTGCCGGCAGCGGAGCGAAGATCATTAAAAGCCTTTTTCGAAGCCGGCAAATTGCATTGCATTCGATAGATTAGGCCATTTGGGGAGCTAGGAGCTATAAGATCGGTGGTTGCCCCGGCTTATCAGCCAAAAAACGAGCATTACCTAAGATAAAACTGGTGCTGCTAGAGAGATTTGAACTCTCGGCCTCTCCCTTACCAAGGGAGTGCTCTACCCCTGAGCTATAGCAGCATTCCGTGGCGCGATTGAGTGCGCCGTATTGGGCGAGGCGGCTATTGCCATAGGTCGGGGCGGAGTGCAAGCCGCAAATTGCAAGTTCTGTGAAAGTTCGTTGGAAAAAATGTGTCGGTCTTTTGAAGGCCGGGGTTTTCGGCTATCAGAAAACCATGGCTGCGGACAAGACGAAAATCGATGAAGGGCAGGCTTTGCAGGGCGGTTCGGCCCCCGGCGGGGTCGGCGGCGAGGCGGGCGAGCCGGCGGATGCCCGGCAGGTCACGGAGGCGGACCGGCGGCGCGAGCGTGCGGCGCAGAAGCTGCGCGAGAATCTGGCGCGGCGCAAGCAGCAGGTGCGGGCGCGGCGTGCCGGCCAGGCCGACGAGACGGATGGGCTGCCGGGCGCAAAGGCTGGGGATAGCACCGATTCCGCCGCAAAAAGGGACGAATCGCAATGATTGATGTCGTCCATCATCAAACGAATTGATGCGTTAATCTATTTCGTCTAAAGAGCGCGTTTTACCAGGTGCACGAAACTTGGCGCCCGCGACTTGAGGCGCCCGGAACTATCAGGAAAGGCGGGCCTCGCCCGTATAGCATATATGGATCGTATCAGGATTGTCGGCGGTAATGAGCTCAACGGTATCATTCCGATCTCCGGCGCCAAGAATGCCGCCCTGCCGCTGATGATCGCCTCGCTGCTAACAAGCGATACCCTGACCCTCGAAAACGTGCCGCATCTCGCCGATGTCGAGCTCCTGATGCGCATCCTCGGCAATCACGGCGTCGATGTCGCCGTCAACGGCCGGCGCGAGCGCCAGGAAGACGGCTATTCGCGCACGATCCATTTCACCTGCCGCACTATCGTCGATACGACCGCGCCTTATGAACTGGTCGCCAAGATGCGCGCGAGCTTCTGGGTCATCGGGCCGCTGCTTGCCCGCGAGGGTCAGGCGCGCGTGTCGCTGCCCGGCGGCTGCGCCATAGGCACGCGCCCGGTCGATCTCTTCATCGAAGGCTTGCAGGCGCTCGGCGCCACCATGGAAATCGACGCCGGCTATATCAATGCCACGGCGCCGAAGGGCGGCCTCATCGGCGCGCGTTATGACTTCCCGAAGGTTTCGGTCGGCGCGACGCATGTGATGATGATGGCGGCCACGCTTGCCCGCGGCACCACCGTCATCGGCAATGCGGCCCGCGAGCCCGAAATCGTCGATCTCGCCAATTGCCTGATCGCCATGGGCGCCAAGATTTCCGGCGCCGGCACCAGCACGATCACCATCGAGGGTGTCACCTCTCTTTCCGGCGCCCGCCATCGCGTGCTGCCCGACCGTATCGAGACCGGCACCTATGCCATGGCCGTTGCCATGGCCGGCGGTGACGTCACGCTTGAAAATACCGATATGGCGCTGCTCGACACTGCGCTCGAAAGCCTGCGCCGCGCCGGCGCCACGGTTTCGCCGACCAACAACGGCATCCGCGTCATGCGCAATGGCGGCGGCATCCAGCCTGTCGACGTCGTCACCGATCCGTTCCCCGGCTTCCCGACCGACCTGCAGGCGCAGTTCATGGCGCTGATGACCCGCTCGTCGGGCGTTTCGAACATCACCGAGACCATCTTCGAAAACCGCTTCATGCATGTGCAGGAGCTCGCCCGTCTCGGCGCCAAGATCTCGCTTTCCGGCCAGACGGCCCGCGTCGAAGGCGTGCAGAAGCTGAAGGGCGCGCCCGTGATGGCGACCGACCTTCGCGCTTCCGTGTCGCTCGTCATCGCCGGCCTTGCCGCCGAAGGCGAGACGCTGGTGTCGCGCATCTATCACCTCGATCGCGGTTTCGAGCGGCTGGAAGACAAGCTGACGCGCTGCGGCGCCGTAGTCGAGCGCATCAGCGACTAAAGCGCATCGCGATATCGCGGAACTACTCCGAAGTTTTGCGCATGCCGCTGTCGCAAAGCCGCGACAGAATTTTGTCGGGCATGTCTCAATTCCGTCAGATGATGCCAGGAGAGCGGGCAAGCCCGCTTTCTTCGGTTGCGTCTTTTGCGCTCGCATCCTATGTCCAGAATGGAGAAACGCCGGCAACAATGTTTGCCGGGCGTTTCAATGGCGCGATCGGGGATAAAGGACGAATGAGCGATCTCAAGCTAATGGCACTCGACACCGGAGACCTGGATGTCATCTCTGCCTATATGCAGGATAGCGTCTTCAAGGTCGGCGACATGTCCTATGCGCCGAAGCAGGAGCAGTTTTCGCTCGCGGCCAACCGTTTCGTCTGGGAACAGTCGGATCAGCGCAGCAAGCCTTACGAACGCCATCGTTCCGCGCTGGTGTTCAAGCGCGTGCAGGCGGTGCGCTCCAACGGCTTCGACCGGCGCAAGCGCGATGAAGTGCTGTCGCTGCTGGCGATCCGTTTCGAGCAGAAGGGCGAGGGGCCGGACGGCACGATCGAGCTTGCCCTTGCCGCCAACGCCACCATTGCGCTCGATGTCGAATGCATCGAGGCGCAGCTTGCCGATATCGGCGGCGCATGGGAAACGGTCCATAAGCCTCGACATCCGGACGCCGGCGAATAGGCTTGTAACGGTTGCATTTGGCCGCTGAAAGCGGCCGCGATGGAAGGAAATATCAGTTTGGCTATCTGGCTGGATCAGGCGTCGGAAGGGTTCGAGCAGCAGTTCGCCGCATTCCTGACGACGAAGCGGGAAGTATCCGAAGACGTGAATGCCGTCGTGCGTGGCATCATTGATGATGTGCGGGCGCGGGGCGATGCGGCTCTTGCGCACTATTCGAAAAAGTTCGATGGCGTCGATTTCGCCGCGACGCCGATGCGCGTCAGCGAAGCGGAAATCGATGCCGCTATTGCCGCCGTTCCGGCGGAGGTTCTGGGCGCGCTGAAGGTCGCGGCCACCCGCATCGAATCGCATCACCGCCGGCAGCTGCCGAAGGATGATATCTATGAAGACGCTCTCGGCGTCGGCTTGGGGTCGCGCTGGACGGCGATCGAAGCGGTCGGCCTCTATGTGCCCGGCGGCACGGCGAGCTATCCGAGCTCGGTGCTGATGAATGCCGTGCCGGCCAAGGTCGCCGGCGTCGAGCGCATCGTCATCGCTGTTCCCACAATGAAGGGTGCGGTCAACCCGGCCGTGCTTGCGGCTGCCCGCATGGCCGGCGTCGAGGAGATCTACCGTATCGGCGGCGCGCAGGCGATTGCAGCGCTTGCCTATGGCACGGAAACGATCGCGCCGGTCTACAAGATCACCGGCCCCGGCAATGCCTATGTGGCCGCCGCCAAGCGTCATGTATTCGGCACCGTCGGCATCGACATGATCGCCGGCCCGTCGGAAGTGCTCGTCATCGCCGACAAGAACAACGATCCGGACTGGATTGCCGCCGATCTTCTGGCACAGGCCGAGCATGACGAAAGCGCGCAGTCGATCCTGATCACCGACGATGCCGAGTTCGGTAGGGACGTGGAAGCGGCCGTCGAGCGGCAACTGAAGCAGCTCAGCCGTTCGCAGACCGCGGCAACGAGCTGGCGGGATTTCGGCGCTGTCATCCTGGTTTCCGACCTGAGACAAGCCATTCCACTCGCCAACCGCATCGCGGCCGAGCATCTGGAACTGGCGGTCGACGATCCCGAGCCGCTGTTGTCAGGCGTGCGCAATGCCGGAGCGATCTTCATCGGCCGTCATACGCCCGAAGTGATCGGCGATTATGTCGGTGGCTCGAACCACGTGCTGCCGACGGCCCGCTCCGCGCGTTTCTCCTCAGGTCTTTCCGTGCTGGATTTCGTCAAGCGCACCTCTATTCTCCGGCTGGGATCGGAGCAGCTTCGCGCACTCGGGCCGGCGGCGATCGCGCTTGCCAATTCCGAAGGGCTGGATGCACATGCGCGGTCGGTTGCGATCCGCCTCAATCTCGAGGGGTAAGGCATGGCGAAGGGCGTCTTCCGGCTGAGCGATGTGGTCCTCGACGACACGATCGGCCGCTCGACGCCCGATGTCGAGCATGAGCGCGCCGTCGCCATCTTCGACCTGATCGAGGAAAACACCTTCACGCCCGTGGGGCATCAGGGCGGACCCTATCTGCTCAATCTCTCGCTGGTCGAGCAGAAGCTGGTCTTCGATATCCGCACGGAAGATGGCAGCGTCGTCGCCACCCATATATTGTCGCTGACGCCGTTTCGCCGGATCGTGAAGGACTATTTCATGATCTGCGAGAGTTATTACGAGGCGATTCGCTCCGCCACCCCCAGCCGCATCGAAGCGATCGACATGGGCCGGCGCGGCATCCACAACGAAGGCTCCCAGACGCTGATGGACCGGCTGAACGGCAAGATCAGCGTGGATTTTGATACGGCGCGGCGGCTCTTCACGCTCGTTTGCGTGCTCCACTGGCGGGGTTGACTGTCATGGAGCAGGTGCATGCGGTCCAGCACAGTGGCAAAGCGCCCGGCGCCATCCTCTTCATGTGCGGGCTGAACGCCATCCGCTCGCCCATGGCCGAGGCGATGGCGCGCCACATGCTGCCGCAGGGCACCTATATTGCATCGGCCGGCGTGCGGGCCGGCGAGCGCAATCCTTTCGTCGATGTGGTGCTTGCGGAAATCGGCCTGTCGCTCGGTCGCCGTCAGCCGCAGACACTGGAAGAGCTGGAGGATGATTTCTTCGACGTCATCATCACGCTGTCGCCCGAGGCGCATCACGCCGCGCTCGAGTTGACGCGGGCGAATGCCATCGAGGTCATCTACTGGCCGACCATGGACCCCTCCGCAACGGATGGAACGCGCGAGCAGGTTCTGGATGCTTACCGCGGGGTGCGGGACTATCTTCTCGGCCTGATCGAGAGCAGGCTGGTGGAACATCGCGGTTCGCTTTAGGGTCGCAAACGAAACAAATGCAGAAACCCTTATCAACGAGGTTCACAAAACCGCGATGATTGTGTAGTTTCCGCGCAAATTTCCGGCGACCCCCGCTTTTTTGGCATGGGCGCCGGCCCCAACCGACAGGAAAAGAAGCTTTAATGCCGAAAGAAGAAGTCCTCGAATTTCCCGGTGTCGTCACCGAACTCCTGCCGAACGCGACCTTTCGCGTGAAGCTGGAAAACGAGCACGAGATCATCGCCCACACCGCGGGCCGCATGCGCAAGAACCGCATCCGCGTTCTCGCCGGCGACAAGGTGCTGGTGGAAATGACCCCCTACGACCTGACCAAAGGCCGCATCACCTACCGTTTCAAGTAATCAGCCGCTCTTTAGGGCTGATGAACTTGGATCATCATGCTCTAGAGCCGGTTCTCATTCCCGCATGACAGGTCGAGGTCTGATGGCGTTGAAACACAAGCTGATATTGGCCTCCGGATCGCCACGTCGCGTCGAGCTCCTGCATCAGTCAGGCATCGAGCCCGCGCGCCTGATGCCGATGGATATCGACGAGACGCCGAAGAAATCGGAGCATCCGCGCTCGCTGGCGCGGCGGCTTTCGGCTGAAAAGGGCGATGCGGCTTTTTCGGCGATCAAGAGCGATGCCGCCTGGCAGGGGAGCTACATCCTTTCGGCCGATACGGTCGTCGCCGTCGGGCGGCGCATCCTGCCGAAGGCGGAGTTCGTGGATGAAGCGTCCGCGGCGCTGCATCTGCTCTCGGGGCGCGGGCATGTCGTCTATACCGGCATCTGCCTGATCACGCCGGATCGCAAGGCCCGCCAGAAAGTGGTGGAAACCAAGGTGCGCTTCAAGCGGCTTTCCAGCCGCGATATCGAGATGTATCTTGCCTCCGGCCAGTGGCGCGGCAAGGCGGGGGCCTATGGCATTCAGGGGCTTGCCGGCTCCTTCGTGCAGAAGCTCGTCGGTTCCTACACCAATGTCGTCGGATTGCCGCTTTATGAAACCATGCTGCTGCTCGCGGGCGAGGGATTCGATGTCCACGCCGGATGGCAGGAAGGATAGTTCGTCATGACGAAGGCTGAAGAAATCAAGGTCGGTTCGAAAGTCGAGCCGCTGCGAAAGACGCGTCCCTGCCCGGAATGCGGCCGTCCTTCATTGCGTGAGCATTATCCCTTCTGCTCGGATCGCTGCCGCTCCGTCGATCTCTCGCGGTGGCTCAACGGCTCCTACGCCATCCCCGTCACCGAGGACGAGACGAAGGCTGACGGTTCCGACCAGGACTGAATGCGCTTTTCCAAAAGGGTTCGACCTTACGAACCCCTTCATTTTGTTCGTGAATTGCCAAAATTCGATTTCCTGTCAAAAAAGAGTCATTTGCGGCTGGACATGGCCGAACAAGATGCTATAACCCCGCTCGCTTCCGGGGCGAACCAACCGCCCAGCGCCTCTCAAGGCTCTTCCCTCGACGCGAAGCTCGGATGCCCAGATAGCTCAGTTGGTAGAGCAGCGGATTGAAAATCCGCGTGTCGCTGGTTCGATTCCGGCTCTGGGCACCATCTTTTCTCCCCAATCATGCGGACAATGAAGCTTGACGCTGGCTTCGACCAATTCTTCGCCGAGATCGTGTATTTGCAAGAATACGCGGGCGATGTGTTGACTGAGGTTGCATAGCTCATTGCGTGTGGTGCATGACCGCAACAATCCTAGGGTTGCGTTTCATTAATTCGGTGCATGACCCCATCAAGATATTGATGACATTTGGAATCAGGCGTACGAATTATTGACAGATCACCTATTGATTCGAAGCGAGTCATACCGCACTTTAGATACAGCGGGATAAAGTGATCTCGTAAAAGCCGGCGTTTATTGCAATAGCAAGCTATCGAGGCGCCATGTTAAACAACGATGTTCTGTTCAACACGTTCGCCCGTACTTTTGAAGCACGGCGCGAAGTCGAGATGTCATTCTCAGAATACCTGGAAGCGTGCCGGGACGATCCGCTCATGTACGCAAATGCGGCAGAGCGGCTGCTGGCAGCCATGGGCGAACCACTGCTGATCGATACGGCCAAGGATACAAGGCTTGGGCGTATTTTCATGAACCGGACCATCCGGACTTATCCGGCTTTTTCGGGCTTTTTCGGCATGGAAGAGACGATCGAACGCATCGTCGCCTTCTTCCGCCATGCGGCCCAGGGGCTGGAGGAGCGCAAGCAGATCCTCTATCTGCTCGGACCGGTCGGCGGCGGCAAGTCCTCGCTTGCGGAGCGGCTGAAATCGTTGATGGAAGTCCATCCGATCCATGTGCTCAAGGCCGGCAACGAGCTGAGCCCGGTCTTCGAAAGTCCGCTCAGCCTGTTCGATCCCGTCACCATGGGACCGATGATCGAGGAACGCTACGGCATTCCGCGCAGGCGCCTGACCGGGCTCATGAGCCCGTGGTGCCTCAAGCGCCTTGAGGAGTTCGAGGGCGATATTTCCCGCTTCAAGGTCGTTCGGATACAGCCCTCCAGGCTGCGGCAAATCGCCGTCGCCAAGACGGAGCCGGGCGACGAGAACAACCAGGACATCTCCTCGCTGGTCGGCAAGGTGGATATCCGCAAGCTCGAAAGTCTCGCGCAAAACGATCCGGATGCCTACAGCTACTCCGGTGCATTGAACCGCGCCAACCAGGGCATTCTCGAATTCGTCGAAATGTTCAAGGCGCCGATCAAGATGCTGCATCCGCTGCTGACGGCGACGCAGGAAGGCAACTACATCGGTACGGAAAACATCGGTGCGATACCCTTCTCCGGCATCATCCTGGCGCATTCAAACGAGTCGGAATGGCAGACATTCAAGGCCAACAAGAACAATGAGGCATTCATCGACCGCATCTGCGTCGTGAAAGTGCCTTATTGCCTGCGGGTCACCGAAGAGCAGAAGATCTATGAGAAGCTGATTGAGGAATCCGAGCTCAGCGACGCGCCCTGCGCGCCGTCGACCCTGGAGACGCTCGCCCGCTTCACGGTTCTGACGCGGCTTTCCAAGCACGAGAATTCGACCGCCTTCTCCAAGCTTCGGGTCTATGACGGCGAGAGCCTGAAGGAGACCGATCCGAGAGCGCGCAGCGTGCAGGAATATCGTGACACGGCCGGTGTCGACGAGGGCATGGATGGAGCCTCCACCCGTTTTGCCTTCAAGGTGCTGGCGGCGACCTTCAACTACGATACGACCGAGGTCGGCGCCGATCCGGTGCATCTGATGTACATGCTGGAGCAGGCAATCCGCCGGGAACAGCTGCCGCTTGAAACCGAGAAGCTCTATATCGAGTTTATCAAGAGCGAACTCGGGCCACGCTATGCGGAGTTCATCGGCAACGAGATCCAGAAGGCCTATCTGGAATCCTACGCGGATTACGGCCAGAACCTTTTCGATCGCTACGTCGACTATGCCGACGCCTGGATCGAGGATGTCGATTTCAAGGATCCGGATACCGGCCAGCTTCTCGACCGCGAGCTTCTGAACCAGGAGCTCACCAAGATCGAAAAGCCGGCAGGCATCGCCAATCCGAAGGACTTCCGCAACGAGGTGGTCAAGTTCTGCCTGCGGGCACGGGCGAGCCACGGCGGCAAGAACCCGTCCTGGACGAGCTACGAGAAGATCCGTGAAGTCATCGAAAAGCGGATGTTCTCTCAGGTCGAGGACCTTTTGCCCGTCATCTCGTTCGGATCCAAGAAGGACGGCGAGACGGAGAAGAAACATGGCGAATTCGTCGAGCGCATGACGGCGCGGGGTTATACCGAGCGCCAGGTTCGGCGGCTTGTGGAATGGTACATGCGTGTGAAACAGGCGGGATGAGCCACCAAGGAAGAAGGAATGCACATTGTTGACAGACGCCTGAACCCAGGCGGAAAAAGTCTAGAAAATCGTCAACGATTTTTGCGAAGAGCAAAAGCGCTGGTGCAGAGAGCGGTCTATGAAACCTCTCAAAATCGCGACATTCAGGATATTCTGAAGGGTGGCGAAATCAGCATTCCCCTAGATGGAACCGAGGAGCCTCGGTTCCATCGCGGCCCAGAGGGCCTGAAGGAACATATTCTTCCCGGTAACAAGGACTTCATAGAGGGCGACATCCTGCCGCGCCCCGAAAGCGGTGGTGGCAAGCCGCGCGCCGGCGGCGATGGGACCGGCGAGGATGCCTTCCGCTTCATCCTGACGCGAGACGAATTCCTCGATCTCTTCCTCGACGATCTCGAATTGCCCGATCTCGCCAAGCGCCGCCTGATGTCGGCGGACCAGATCAATCCGGTGCGCTCAGGCTATTCGGTCACGGGATCGCCCGCCAATCTTGCCATCAACCGCACGATGCGGCTTGCCATGATGCGCCGCGTCGCGCTGCATCGCCCGAAGCCGGAAACGGTCGAAAAGCTGATCGAGGAGGCCGAGGAGTGCACGGACGAGAAGCGCCGCGCACAGCTCGAAGATGAGATCAAAAGGCTGGAATCGAAGGTCCGGCGCATTCCCTATATCGATCCGATCGATATTCGCTATCGCCGTTTCGAGAACGAGCCGAAGCCGGTGGCGCAAGCCGTCATGTTCTGCCTGATGGATGTCTCCGGCTCGATGACGGAGCACATGAAGGACCTCGCCAAGCGCTTCTACATGCTGCTCTACATCTTCCTGACCCGGCAATACCGCCGCGTCGAGATCGTCTTCATCCGCCATACCGACGTAGCGGAAGAGGTGGACGAGGAGACCTTCTTCCGCAGCCCGGCGACCGGTGGCACGCAGGTTTCGAGCGCGCTCGAGGCCATGCGGCGGATCGTGCGGGACCGCTTCCCGGCGTCCGACTGGAATATCTACGCCGCCCAGGCGTCGGACGGCGACAACGCCTATTCCGACAATGCGACGACGGCAGCGCTGATGACGAGCGAGATCCTGCCCGTCTGCCAATATTTCGCCTATCTCGAAGTGGGGGAATCGCGCAGCGTCGCGATCTCTTCCGGCTCGGCGATCTGGTCGCTCTACGAGCGGATGCAGGCAGGATGGCCGGTGCTTTCCATGCGGCGTGTCAGCGATCGCAGCCAGATCTACCCGGTCTTCCACGATCTCTTCCAGCGCAGGACGGCGGAAACAAGGAGCGGATAATGGCAAAGAAGGCATCGATGGAGCGGCTTTTCGAAGGCGCGGACTGGGATTTCGCCACCATTCAGCGAATTCACGATGCCTGCGAGAAGATCGCCGTCAACGAACTCGGGCTCGATGTCTATCCCAACCAGATCGAGATCATCACTGCCGAGCAGATGCTCGACGTCTATTCCTCGATCGGCATGCCGCTCTTTTACAAGCACTGGTCCTTCGGCAAGCATTTCGCCCATCACGAGGCCTTCTACCGCAAGGGCTTGCGCGGGCTCGCCTATGAGATCGTCATCAACAGCTCGCCCTGCATCTCCTATCTGATGGAGGAGAATAGCGCGACGATGCAGGCGCTGGTCATCGCGCATGCCGCCTTCGGCCACAATCATTTCTTCAAGAACAATTACCTCTTCAAGCTCTGGACCGATGCCGAAGGCATTCTCGACTATCTCAATTTCGCCAAGAGCTATATCGCGCGCTGCGAGGAGCGCTATGGCCACGCCGCCGTCGAGCGCACGCTGGATGCCGCGCATGCACTGATGTCGCATGGAGTTCATCGCTATGCCGGCAAGAAGACGCCGGATCTGCGCGACGAGGAAAAGCGCGAGCGCGAACGGCGCGAATATGACGAGAAGATCTTCAACGATCTCTGGCGCACGGTCCCAGCTGGACATGGCAAGAAGACCCTCGACCTCGATCTGGAACGTCGGCGTTCGCTGGCGGGCCTGCCGCAGGAGAACATCCTCTATTTCCTGGAAAAAATGGCGCCGCGCCTGAAGCCCTGGCAGCGCGAGATCATCCGCATCGTGCGGCATGTCGCACAGTATTTCTATCCGCAGAGCCAGACCAAGGTGATGAACGAGGGCACCGCGACCTATGTGCACTATCGTATCATGACGCGGCTGCACGAGCTCGGCGGCATCGGTGACGGCGATTTTCTGGAATTCCTGAAATCGCATACCAACGTGGTTTTCCAGCCGACTTTCAACGATCCCCGCTATTCCGGCCTCAATCCTTACGCGGTCGGTTTTGCCATGATGCAGGATATCGAGCGCATCGTGACGAAGCCGGAGGAGGAAGATCGCCAATGGTTCCCCGAAATTGCCGGCACCGGCGATGCCATGGCGGTGTTGCGCGATCTGTGGGCCAATTATCGTGACGAGAGTTTCGTGGCGCAGTTCCTCAGCCCGCATCTGATGCGCAAGATGCGCATGTTCCAGCTGACCGACGATCCGGAGGAGGAAGAGGGGTTGAGGGTTGCCGCCATTCATGATGAGCGCGGCTACCGGCGCATCCGCCGCGAGCTGTCGCGGCAATATGATGTCGGCTGGATCGATCCGCATATCGAGATCGTCGATGTCGATCTTGCCGGCGACAGGCGGCTGCTGGTCAAGCATACGGTGCTGAACGGCGCGATGCTTGACGATATGGATGCCAAGCGCGTGTTGCAGCATCTGGCCGATCTCTGGAGCTACGACGTGCTGATGCAGGAAGTCGACCGCTCCGGCGCGGTGCTTCGCGATCATCTCGTCCATCCGCGCGCCTCGGCGCTTGCGGCTTAGCCCCTACGTCTGCTTTTTCGACTGCCGCTGATGGCCGCTCACTTGCGCGCCGTCTTCCGGCCGCAGCTTCAGGAAGCCGGGTATGCCGAGCAGCGGAATGACCGACATCAGCAGGAACGCCAGATGGAACTTGTCCGGCGTCAGGGGCGATCCATCCAAAGTCACCAGCCCGAGCAGCATGGCGGCGACGGAAACGCCGAAGCTGACGCTCAATTGCTGCAGTACGCCGCCAAGACTGGTCGCGCGGCTGAGCTGAGCCGCCGGCGTATCGGAATAGGACAGAGTGTTTGACGTCATGAACTGTCCGGCCCGTGCCAGCCCGAAGATGAAGACGTAGACGATGATGAACCAGTGCGGCGTGTCGGGGGTGATCAGCGCGAAGCCGGCGACGACGGCAGCGCCGAACACGGCGCTCCAGGTCAGCATGCGATCGAAGCCGTAAAGCTTCAGCAGCTTTGCCGAGACCGGGCGTACTGCGAGTGCGCTCAAGGCGCTGACGAAGGTCAATGTGCCCGAGACGATCGGACTCAAGCCGAAGCCGACCTGCAGCATCAGCGGCAGCAGGAAGGGCACCCCATTCAGCCCGACGCGGCAGATGCCGCCGGCAAGCGTGCCGATGCGGAAGGTGCGCAGCTTGAAGAGCGTAAGATCCACGGCTGGAGATTCTGCCGTTCTTGCATAGCGGATGAAGCCGGCCAGCAGCAGGCCGGCGGCGGCAAGTGTGAGGAAGATGGCCCAGACCGGAATTGCAGGGCGGCCGATATTCTCGATGCCATATTGCAGCAACACGCAGCCGAGACCGACCATGACGAAGCCGGGAAAATCGAATTTGATGGTCTCGTCGCGTTCGGTATCTTCGACATAGCGCAGCGCCATGGCCATGCCGATCAGGCCGAAGGGCAGGTTCACCCAGAAGATCCAGCGCCAGGAAAGATAGGTCGTCAGGAAGCCGCCGAGCACCGGGCCGATCACCGGCCCGATGACGGCGGGCAGGGTCATGTAGGTCATGGCGGTCACGAGCTGGCTGCGCGGGAAACTGCGGATGAGGATAAGGCGCCCGACCGGCGTCATCATCGCGCCACCGAAGCCCTGCAGCGCACGCGTGGCGATGAGCATCGGCAGACTGGTCGCCAGGCCGCAGAGAATCGAGCCGATCGTGAAGATGAAGAGGGAAAGCGCGAAGATGCGCCGGGCGCCGAAACGATCAGCGAACCAGCCGCTCACCGGAATGAACATGGCAAGCGTGAGAATATAGGTCGTGACAGCCAGATTCATGCGCACTGGCGTCGTATCGAGGCTCTTGGCGATATCCGGAACGGCGGTGATGAGGATGGTCGAATCCAGCTGTTCCATCAGGAAGGCGACGGCGACCACGGCGGGGATGATGTAGCGCAGGCGGGGGTTGCGTTCGACCGCAAAAGTCTGGCCCTGCGGATTGGGATCTATCGAATCCATGAAATGAAATGGCTTTCCAACGCCCGGCCGGGGACCGGCGCGTTTGACGATTTGCATGAATCCCTTCGGAAACCGCCTCGTGCTCTCGGGAGACATGGTGCTGGCGGCCGGTGATCCGCCGACCTTCGGAATCGTTGCCTATATGAGCACCATCCATGGCGCAGCGCAACAAAAACCGGAATGCTCAAATGTTAGGGCTGCCGCGTTTAGTTGGTCGATGGCGGAGAGGGCAATGTCCAGCGCGCCTTGTCGAAGACGATCGCGGTACGGATCTGTTCCGGCGCGGTTCTGCGCAATTCCAGCTGAAGGTTGAAATTGTTGTTGCCCTGGAATTCCTTGAAGAAGCTGAGCTTGGCGCCGAAAGCCTGCAGCGTCACGTCCTGCAATCTGCCGATCGCATCGAGCGCCGCCTGAAAATCCAGCCAGTGCGTCTCGTTCAGCAACAGGACGACGGTGTCGACGAAGGTGCCGGCGATCGCCTTGCCGTCGTCATTGTCCGGCATGATGACCTTGATGCGGATGGTTTCGATTTCGCCTGATGGTTTGCCGCGGGCGATGATGAAGAAGGATGCTGCCTTCGCATCGCCATAGGCGCCCTTCTGGATGGCATAGCTGCATTCCGACGTGCCCGCGCCCAATTCGCTTTGCCGCCACTCCCCGACGGGCAGGCCGAACTTCGCGAGATCGGCACAAAGCGTCTCGCCGGATATGCGCCAGCTGCGCACGAAGGCACTCAGAAGCGCATCGACGGGCTCGTCGAGCAGATGGGATCTTTTCTTGATGGACGGCTTGGCGGTGACGCTCGCCGGCTTGACGCGGACGTTCCTGGCTGCGGGTGCCGATGTCGTCGGCGACGCCGCTGGAGGCGCGGCCGCATGGACCGGCTGCTGTCCCTGTGCAGGTGCGGCGGGTGCTGCGGCGTGTTGTTCCGGCTTCGGAAACAGATTGAGATGATAGCGGCTATCCAGCGCTCTTAGATTGCGCATATCGTTGGCAAGGAGCGCGGTTGCCAGGATGATCGAACCGATGACAACAGCTGCAATCCAAAAGACAGCCCTGCTTTTCTTGCGAGGTGGCGCCACCGACATGATTCAGATCACAGCTACTCCCGAGGAAACACGCTTGCTGCAATAACTGTATGTTGCGCAGCCCGTTCATGGCTACAGCATATGCGTTTATGAACGATTGATCATTCTAATGTTTCTTTGTCAATTCATGATGTTGCTCAAAGCAGATTGCAATCTTCCGCATCCGGTTCCCGCGGTCCGGGCTTCCGGCTTTTCGCGGTCCTTGTCGCAGAGCCGTTGCACATCCCGGTGCAGTCTGCTCTAGGCGAAATACGCCTTGAGTGCCCGGACGGTGGCAGCATCCGTGCGGCGGACCGATGGTGCCGAGAAGCCGAGGGCAATGACGCGCTCATCCGTCTCGGAGGCGGTTGCGGAGCAGGAGGCGTGGATCTCGCTGATGTCAAGCCGCGGCCATAGCTGGTCGACGGTCGCCACAGTCACGCCGGAGCCGGGCATGATGGAGATGCGGCCGGCGGCGGCTGTAATCGCCCGTTCGAGCATGGCAACACCTTCGGCCGCGGTCCTTGCGCCGCCGGAGGTCAGGATGCGCTCGAAGCCGAGCGAGATAGCGGCATCGACGGCTTCCTCGACGTCGGGCACGAGATCGAAGGCGCGGTGCAGCGTCTTGCCGAGACCTTCCGCATGGGCGGTGAGGGTGGTGAGTGCGTCAATATCCAGTTGGCCGTCCGGCTGGGAAGCGCCGAGCACGACGCCCGGCAAGCCGGCAGCTCGTGCCGCATCGATGTCGCGCTTCATGATATCGAGCTCATCGGCTGAATAGACGAAGCTGCCGGCACGCGGTCGGATAATGGCATAGGCCGGGACGGGCATTCTCGCCGCTGCGGCCATCAGCCCGGCACTCGGCGTCAGCCCGCCGAGAGGAAGCGCGCTGCAAAGTTCGATGCGATCGCCGCCGCCTTCGACGGCGGCCTTGAGGCCGGCAATGTCCTCGACGCAGACCTCAAGCAGCATGGGGGCGCTCTCCGGCATATTGCAGGCCCAGCAGGGCGGCGCCGATGAGGCCCGGTTCCAGCTTGCACTCACTGGGCACCACGAGCGGCCGGCCGAACTTGCGCAGGATGCGGGTGCGTACCGCCTCGTCCAGACGGGCCAGGAGCGGTTCGACATTGGAAAGGCCGCCGCCGACCGGCACGATGGTCGCGCCGGTTATGTTGACGGTGAGGGCAAGCGGCGAGGCGACCAGATCCACCATCACATCGATCGTGCGTTCGGCACGGTCTTCGCCCTTGAGCCACTGGCCGATGATCTCCTCGCTGGAGAGTTCCAGCCCATGAAGCGTCTTGTGCAGGCGTTCGATGCCGCGTGCGCCGCCGACGGTGTCGACGCAACCCTTCTGGCCGCAGCCGCAGGCATAAGCGGGAATGGCGACCGGCGGATTGCCGGCGGAGGACGCGATGATCGGGCCGTGGCCCCATTCCCCGGCAAAGCCGCCGGCAGCATTGACCAGCCGGCCATCCGCGACCAGGCCGCCGCCGACGCCGGTGCCGAGAATGGCGCCGAAGACGATACGATGGCCACGGCCCGCGCCGGACATGGCCTCGGCCATGGCGAAGCAATCGGCATCATTGGCGATCAGCACGGGATAGCCGAGTTCCGCTTCCAGATCGGCGGCAAGATGCCGGCCGTGAATGCAGGGAATATTGGCGCAGGTGAGCGCCTGCGTATCGGGATCGACGACGCCGGCGATAGAGAAAGAGAGGCAATCCGGCTTCTCGCCGGCTTCGGCAATCACCTCGCGCAGGGCAGCGACGAATTCGGCGAAATCGTGCCTGGGCGTCGGGCGCCGCATCAGCGGCACGATATCCGTCATGGAGCGGGCAATGCCGCCTTTGATGGCGCTGCCGCCAATGTCGAAGGAAACGATCATGGATACCGACCTGCTGGAAACATGGCGCACTTGCTCGCACCCTTTGCCGGTCTTTGCAAGATCAATCCTCTGCGAGACCAATCCCTGACGGGTAGCGCGTCATCAGCCGGACGGCAGGGTGATCCTGGCTTCAAAGCCATCGGTCCTGCCGGTCGCCGGGGACAGTAGATCGAGATGCCCGCCGATCTGGCCGACGATGCGCTCGACGATCGAAAGTCCGAGGCCGGAGCCCGCCGCTTTCGTCTTGCCGCGCCAGAAGCGCTTCTTCAGTCCGGCGAGGTCATTTGTTGAAAGCACGGCGCCGCCATTGATGACGCGCACGGTGCGGTCATCGATCCGGACGGTCACTTCGTCATCCACGGGCCCATGGATCAAGGCATTTTCGATCAGATTGCGCATGACGATCGCAAAGGCATCAATATCGACATTACGCATCAGTTTCTCTGCCGTTTCGTCCTCCAGCAGGACGCGGCCAGCGGTGCCGGTATCGCGGTCATAATCGCCGATGACGGTTTCGATGACGGCCACGAGATCGGCGGGTTTGTCACCCGCGCCGATCCCGGCCTGGGCGCGGGAAAGCTGTAGCAGCTTTTCCGCCAGCCGGCCGAGATTGGAGAGCGACGTCTCGATGCGGCCTGCGCGTTCCGTCAATTGCCCCTGCGGCAGTTCGGCGATCAGCCTTTGGGTCTGCGCAAGAGCGCCCGCAATCGGGGTGCGCAGCTCATGGGCGCTATTGGCGGTGAATTCGCGTTCGGCTTCCAGCGCCAGGCGCAGGCGCTCCAGCAGCAGATTGACGGAGCGGGCGATCGGCTGCAGTTCGAGCGGCAGCGTCTCGCTCACAAGCGGCGCCATGTTGCCGCCATCCTTGGTGGCGATCTCAGAGCGCAGACGGTCGATCGGCCGCAGCGATCGGCCGACGATGACGCCGATGGCGATTATGCTGGCGGGAATGAGGGCCAGCAGCGGCCAGAGCAGGGCAACGCCACTTTCGCGCGATGCCTCGCGGCGATTCTTGAAGGCATCGGCGACGTGCAGGAAGATCGTGCCGTCGGCCGAGGATTCGGTATAGATGCGGTATCGCGCCGTGTTGTGGAAGCCGATTTTCAGCGGCACGTCATAAGCCGTTGCCGGGGCATCGTGGGAATGCAGGATGACCTTGCCGTTCCCATCGAGCACCTGATAGGTCAGATATTCACGGTTCAGCCCCTTGTTGAGCTCTTCCAGGCTCTGAGGATCGCCGGAATGGTTGCGGTTGGCGAGATCGTCGAGCACCAGCGGCAGCAGACGCTCGGCGGTTTCCTGCAATGCGCCGTCGAAGGTTTCTGAAAGTTCCTTGTTGACGACATAGACGCCGATGCCGACCGCAATCAGCCAGAAGACGACGACAGTGCCGGTCAGCGCGGTGATCAGGCGCCGGGTGATGCTGGCACGGCTTGGCTCTTTGCCTTCGGTCATCGCTCACCCAGGCAATAGCCGACGCCGCGGGCCGTCCTTATGCGGTCCTTGCCGATCTTCTTGCGCAGGCGACTGACATAGACCTCCACCGTGTTGCTCTCGATTTCGGAGCCGAAGGCGTAAAGCGCTTCCTCTATCTTGTCCTTGGAGACGATAGCGCCCGGCCGCGTAATCAGCAGGTCGAGCACGGCCCATTCTCGTCCCGTCAGGATCACGTCCTTGCCCGCCAGCTTGACGCGGCGCTGCGGCTGGTCGATTTCGAGGTCGTCAAACCGGAGCGTCGGCTGTGGACTGCCGGCATAACGGCGGGCGACCGCCAGGATACGCGCCGTCAGTTCGCCAAGATTGAACGGCTTGACGAGATAATCGTCGGCGCCGCTGTTCAGGCCTTCGATGCGGTCGGAGATCTGATCGCGAGCTGTCAGGATGATGACGGGCGTTTCGTCGGGTTTGCGGCGCAGCCGCTTCAAGAAATCGATGCCACTGCCATCCGGAAGCTGCAGATCCAGCAGGATGAGGCCGTATTGCACGGCGCTGGTAACCTCCTCCGCATCGGTCAGGCTCTTCACCCAATCGACGGCATGAGGCCCCGCCGCGATATGGTCGCGAACCGCGCTGCCGATCGTGTCGTCGTCCTCCACCACAAGAATGCGCACCTGCACCTCTCAACCGTTGAACGTACTTCAGTTAATGCCGACGAACCTATCGGGTCAATAACGGCTGAAATAAGCCGCGGCGGGATGCACAGTTCATGGATGGACTACCCGCCGAAAACGTTCCCGGCGCCTATGGACAGACAGGAATGCGATGGTTACTTGTTTGCGCGGAGAACGCAGCGGCCGCGAAGTGGCCGCCATAGGCTATCGGAGGATCGTTCATGCTGAAGGGAATTTCGCCGCTGTTGAATGCGGACGTGCTCTATGCGCTGAAGTCGATGGGGCATGGCGACATGCTTGTCGTCGTCGACACGAATTTCCCGGCGGAGGCCATTGCGAGCCAGACGGTCCTGGGCGAGGTGCTGCGCATCGATAACGTGCCTGCTGCCGATGCGGTCGCGGCTATATTGTCGCTGATGCCGCTGGATACCTTCATCGACGATGCGGCGACACGAATGGAAGTTGTGGGTTCTCCAGAGGAGGTGCCGCAGGTCCAGCAGGAGGTTCAGGCGGTGATCGACAAGGCCGAAGGCAAGCATTGGCCGCTGATGCCGGTCGAGCGTTTTGCCTTCTACGAGCGTGCCAAAGATGCCTTTTGCGTCATTCAGACCGGCGAGCGCCGCTTCTACGGCTGTTTCACCTTGACCAAAGGTGTCATCCCGCCGGAAGCTGAGTGATCCGGACTGAATGATCCGGCACGGATAGTCCGGATCATCGCGGGCAAGGGCGCTGTTTCGGTAAAGGAAGGCGATGGCGAAGAAGCTGGATTCCCAGGGGCGGCTTGATGATGCGGCGCGGGCCGGATGGCTCTACTACGTCGCCGGCCGCACGCAGGATGAAATCGCCGTCGCGATGGGAATATCACGGCAGTCGGCTCAGCGGCTGGTGTCGCTGGCCGTCGCTGAACGGCTGATCAAGGTCCGGCTGGATCACCCGATCGCCGCCTGTCTGGAATATGCAGCGGAACTCAAGAAGAAGTTCAACTTGCGGCATGTCGATATCGTGCCGAGCGATCCGGACAGCACATCCTCCACCATTGGCATCGCCGAAGCGGGCGCCGCCGAAATCGAGCGCTGGCTACGGCGCCCCGATCCCATCGTGCTGGCGATCGGCACGGGCCGCACGCTGAAGGCTGCGGTCGACCAACTACCGGCGATCGAATGTCTACAGCATCGGGTGGTGTCGCTGACGGGCAATATCGGCCCGGACGGTTCGGCCGCCTATTACAACGTCATCTTCAGCATGGCCGACGTCGTCAAGGCGCGGCACTTTCCGATGCCGCTGCCGGTGCTGGTGTCTTCCGCGGAGGAACGCGAGCTCTTGCATGCACAGGCCTTGGTGCGCTCGACGCTCGATATCAGTGCCCAGGCCGACGTGACCTTCGTCGGCATCGGCGAGATGGGGGTGGAAGCACCGCTCTGTCTCGATGGCTTTCTCGAGAGGGACGAGATGCTGGCATTGATGGACCGGGGCGCTGCCGGCGAGATCTGCGGCTGGGTTTTCGACGGCGATGGCAAGCTCATGCCCGACGATGTCAATGAGCGCGTCGCCAGTGCCCCCTTGCCGTCGCGCGATACCTGCAGCGTCATCGGAATCGCCAAGGGCCGGCGCAAATTCCAGGCAATCAAGGCCGCCGTCGTCGGTCAGCAGATCAATGGTTTGATTACCGACGAGGCAGTTGCCGAATTTTTGCTCAAGGTGTGAGCAAAAAATTTAACTCATAGAAACAAAAGGATAGGTTGCTTGCTCGGCAATGCAGCAACGAATCTGCATTGACATTTTGTCGCAAGAAGTGAGTAATTGCCCACGAGCAAAGCGAATGCTCATTTTTAATCTTCTGGGAGGAAGATATGAAATTGAAAACTTTACTGCTGGGCGCCTGCTCGGCTCTGATGTTTGCCGGCCTGGCGTCCGCCGAAACCCTCACGATTGCGACGGTTAACAATGGCGACATGGTCCGTATGCAGAAGCTTACGGACGATTTCAAAGCCAAGAACCCCGGTATCGACCTGCAGTGGGTCACGCTTGAAGAAAACGTATTGCGCCAGAAGGTTACGACCGACATCGCTACCAAGGCCGGCCAGTACGACGTGCTGACCATCGGCACCTATGAAGTGCCGATCTGGAGCAAGCTCGGCTGGCTTGCCTCGCTCGACAAGCTTTCCGCCGATAAAAACTACGATGTGGATGACCTTCTCCCGGCCATCCGCAGCGGTCTGACGACCGACGGCAAGCTCTATGCGGCACCGTTCTACGGCGAAAGCTCGATGGTGATGTACCGCAAGGACCTGTTCGACAAGGCCGGCCTGAAGATGCCTGATGCCCCGACCTGGGACTTCATCGGTGACGCTGCCCGCAAGATTACCGACAAGGACCATGAAGTCTACGGCATCTGCCTTCGCGGCAAGGCGGGCTGGGGCGAAAACATGGCCTTCCTGACGGCGATGTCGAATTCGTTCGGCGCCCGCTGGTTCGATGAGAAGTGGAAGGCACAGTTCGACCAGCCGGAATGGAAGGACACGCTCGACTTCTACGTCAAGCTCATGAAGGACGCCGGCCCTCCGGGAGCCTCCTCCAACGGCTTCAATGAGAACCTGGCCCTGTTCCAGTCCGGCAAGTGCGGCATGTGGATCGACGCCACGGTTGCAGCCTCCTTCGTTTCCGATCCGAAGGAATCGAAGGTCGCCGACAAGGTCGGCTTCGCTTTGGCGCCGGACAAGGGCCTCGGCAAGCGCGGCAACTGGCTCTGGGCATGGAACCTCGCCATCCCGGCTTCCTCGAAGAAGACCGAAGCTGCCGAGAAGTTCATCTCCTGGGCAACCAGCAAGGACTACACCAACCTGGTCGCACAGAAGGAAGGCTGGCTGAATGCACCTCCCGGCACCCGTACGTCGCTCTATGCGAATGCGGACTACCAGAAGGCAGCGCCTTTCGCCAAGATGACGCTCGACTCGATCAACTCGGCTGACCCGACGCATCCGACCGTCAAGCCGGTTCCCTATGTCGGCGTCCAGTTCGTGGCTATCCCTGAATTCCAGGGCATCGGCACGGCTGTCGGCCAGCAGTTCTCCGCTGCTCTCGCCGGCCAGATCTCCGTCGATCAGGCTCTGAAGGCTGCACAGCAGCTGACGGAACGCGAAATGAAGAAGGCCGGCTATCCGAAGTAAGGGCCTTCGAAGCTAAGGAAAGCAGCGCCCCCTCTCGAGCACTGCTTTCCCCTAGGCCGCCGAGCGCCGAACTGCCCTTGGCGGCCCTTTTGTTTCAGCCGGTCCGCGGCCACCCCTCCTTTGAAAAGATAGGTCGGTACTTGCCATGGCAACGTTGCACACCCGTTCCACCGCACGCGTCATGATGGCGCCATCGGTTCTGCTTCTCTTTGCGTGGATGATCGTCCCGCTCGTGATGACGATCTATTTCTCGACGCTGAACTACAATCTGCTGAACCCCGGCTCGCATGACTTCATCGGGTTTCTGAACTACGAATATTTCATCAGCGATCCGGCCTTCCTGAGCTCGCTGATCGTGACGCTGCTGCTTGTCGGCGGTGCGTTGCTGATCACCGTCGTCGGCGGCATTGCGCTGGCTCTCCTTCTTGATCAGCCGATCTTCGGCCAGGGCATCGTGCGCATGCTGGTGCTTGCGCCCTTCTTCGTGATGCCGACGGTCGCAGCCCTCATCTGGAAGCATATGTTCATGAACCCGGTGAACGGGCTCCTGGCGCATCTCTTCCGGTTCTTCGGGCTTGATCCGCTGACCTGGCTGGAGACGGTTCCACTCCTGTCGATCATCATCATCGTCGCCTGGCAGTGGCTGCCTTTCGCCACCCTCATCCTGCTGACCGCTCTGCAGTCGCTGGACGAGGAGCAGAAGGAAGCCGCCGAAATGGATGGCGCCGGTCCGGTTTCGAAGTTCATTTACATCACCCTGCCACACCTGGCGCGTGCCATTACCGTGGTGATCCTGATCGAGACGATCTTCCTGCTCTCCGCTTTCGCCGAAATCCTCGTCACCACCAATGGCGGACCGGGCACGGCGACGACGAACCTCACTTATCTGGTCTATTCGCAGATCGTTCTGTCGCAGGATGTCGGCGGCGCATCGGCGGGCGGCATCATCGCCGTTATCCTCGCCAATATCGTCGCGATCTTCCTGATGCGCGCAGTCGGCAAGAATCTGGAGGCTTGAGATGGCACGCAAAGTCACCACGCAACGCAAGATCGTCGTGTCGATCGCCGCCTGGATCGTGGCAATCCTCATTTTCTTCCCGATCCTGTGGACCATCCTGACGAGCTTCAAGACGGAAGGCGATGCGATTGCCTCGCCGCCGCAGTTCCTCTTCTTCCATTGGACGCTGGAGAACTATTTCGAGGTGCAGTCGCGTTCGGATTACTTCCTCCACTTCGGCAACTCGGTGATCATCGCTTTCGGTTCGACCATTCTCGGTCTGCTCGTTGCGGTGCCTGCCGCCTGGGCCATGGCATTCTCGCCGACCAAGCGGACCAAGGACGTCCTGATGTGGATGCTGTCGACGAAGATGATGCCGCCGGTCGGCGCCTTCATCCCGATCTACCTGCTGTTCCAGAGCTTCGGCCTTCTCAACAACCAGTTCGCCAGCCGCGTGGGCATGGTCGTCGTGCTGATGCTCATCAACCTGCCGATCATCGTCTGGATGCTCTACACCTACTTCAAGGAAATCCCCGGCGAGATCCTCGAAGCCGCCCGCATGGACGGGGCGACGCTTGCCAAAGAGATCATCTATGTGCTGACGCCGATGGCGATCCCCGGCCTTGCCTCAACGATGCTGCTCAACATCATCCTCGCCTGGAACGAGGCCTTCTGGACGCTCAACCTCTCCGCCGTCGACGCGGCGCCGCTGAGCACCTTCATCGCCTCCTATTCCAGCCCGGAAGGCCTGTTCTATGCGAAGCTTTCTGCGGCATCGACCATGGCGATCGCTCCGATCCTGATCCTCGGCTGGTTCAGCCAGAAGCAACTCGTTCGCGGCCTGACCTTCGGCGCGGTTAAGTAAGGAAGAGAAACATGGGTAGCATTGTTCTCAAAAAAGTCTCCAAGGTCTTCGGCGAAGCCAAGGTCATTCCTTCCATCGATCTGGAGATCGACAACGGCGAGTTCGTCGTCTTCGTCGGCCCCTCCGGCTGTGGCAAGTCCACGCTGCTGCGCCTGATCGCCGGCCTCGAAGATGTCTCCGGCGGCCAGATCATGATCGACGGCAAGGATGGCACTAATCTCAAGCCATCCGACCGCGGCCTTGCCATGGTGTTCCAGTCCTATGCGCTCTATCCGCATATGAGCGTGCGCAAGAACATCGCCTTTCCGCTGAAGATGGCGAACATGCCACAGGCGGAGATCGACAAGAAGGTCGCGGATGCCGCGCGCGTCCTCAATCTGACTGATTATCTGGAGCGCAAGCCGCGTCAGCTTTCCGGCGGTCAGCGCCAGCGTGTTGCGATCGGCCGCGCCATCGTGCGCCAGCCCGCGGCCTTCCTGTTCGACGAGCCTTTGTCGAACCTTGATGCGGCGCTGCGCGTCAACATGCGCCTCGAGATCAGTGAACTGCACCAGCAGCTGAAGACGACGATGATCTACGTGACGCACGATCAGGTCGAAGCCATGACCATGGCCGACAAGATCGTCGTGCTCAACCGCGGCAATATTGAGCAGGTAGGCTCGCCGCTGGAGCTCTATCGCAGTCCGCGCAACCTTTTCGTCGCCGGCTTCATCGGTTCGCCGAAGATGAACTTCGTCAAAGGGGCCTATGCGCAGAGCCTCGGTGCCGACACGATCGGCGTCAGGCCGGAGCATGTGCTGCTGTCGACCACGTCGGGCGACTGGCAGGGCAAGGTGACTGTCGCCGAACATCTCGGTTCCGACACCTTCCTGCACATCGACGTCGACGGCATCGGCATGGTGACGGCGCGCGGCTCCGGGGATTTCCCCGCCCGGGCTGGAGAGACCGTGTATCTGACGCCGGACAAGACGCATATTCACAGATTCAATGCCGAGGGGCTGGCGATCTCGGCCTAAAGAGCTAAGGCGGTGCGCGATCGAGGCGCACTGCCAATGCATTTTTCCCGGTCAGCAGCCAGCGATCTTCGCGGACCGGCAAGCATACCAGCCGGTGCGGCTTTCCCGAGCCGTCCGAAGCCAGAGACCTTCAAAAGGACCAGAGACATGACGTGCAAATTATCGCTCGCAACTCTCCAGGAGGCGGCTGCAAAGGCGGCCATTCCTGCTTATGACCGGAAGTCGCTTTCGGCGGGCATCGTGCATTTCGGTGTCGGCAATTTCCATCGTGCCCATCAGGCCATCTATCTCGATGACCTTTTCAATACCGGCGAGGCCCATGACTGGGCGATCATCGGTGCCGGCGTATTGCCGTCGGATGCGGCCATGCGCGAGAAGCTGGCTGCCCAGGACTTCCTGACCACCGTCGTCGAGCAGGATAATAATCGCACGGCTGCGCGCGTCACCGCGCCCATGATCGACATCCTGCCGGTCGGCGATGCCAAGGCCATCATCGCCAAGCTCGCCGACCCGACGATCCGCATCGTTTCGATGACGATCACCGAGGGCGGCTACTTCATCGACGCCTCTGGCAAGTTCAATCCCGCTCATCCCGCGATATCAGCTGACGGGCAGCACCCGGATGCGCCGAAGACGGTGTTCGGCCTGATCGTCGCCGGCCTCAAGGCACGACGCGCTGCCGGCCTGCAACCCTTCACCGTCATGTCCTGCGACAACATTCCGCACAATGGCGGTGTGACCAAAGCTGCTGTCGTCGGCACGGCGCGGCTTTCCGATCCGGCCTTTGCCGACTGGATCGCCGCCAATGTCGCCTTCCCGAACGGCATGGTCGACCGCATCACGCCGGCAACGGGTGCACGCGAAATCGACCTCCTGAAGGACGTTTTCGACATCGAGGACAACTGGCCCGTCTATTGCGAAGAGTTCAAGCAATGGGTGCTGGAGGACAATTTCCCGGCGGGCCGTCCGCCGCTTGAAAAGGTCGGCGTCACCTTCGTGCCCGACGTCACCCCTTACGAGCACATGAAGATTCGCATCCTCAATGGCGGCCATGCGGCGATCGCCTATCCGGCGGCGCTGATGGACATCCATTTCGTGCATGAAGCCATGGAAGAGCCGCTGATCCGCGCCTTCCTCGCCAAGCTCGAAAACGACGAGATCATCCCCGTCATCCCGCCAGTACCGAATACGGTGCTTGCGGATTACTTCAAGCTGATCGAGCACCGCTTCGCCAATCCGAAGATTGCCGACACCATTCCGCGTCTCGCTCAGGACGGCTCGAATCGCCAGCCGAAGTTCATCCTGCCGTCGACGGCCGATCGCCTCCGTCGCGGCGAGGATATCGTCGGCCTCGCGCTCGTCTCGGCGCTCTGGTGCCGCTACTTCGCCGGCAAGACCGATAGCGGCAAGGAGATCGTCTTCAACGATGCCAGCGCCGACCGGCTGCATGAAGCCGCCCTCAAGGCAAAGGACGATCCGAATGCCTTCCTGGTCTTCGACGACATCTTCGGCGATGTCGCCAAGTCCGATCTCTTCCGCAAGCGCTTCGCGCATGCACTGAAAACGCTGTGGGAAAAGGGTACCCGCGTCACCCTGCAGCTATACTTGGACAACAAACTCGCGGAATAATTTTCGAACGGCCGGACCTCTCCTGTTCCGGCCGTTTTCCATTGGCGCGCCGGCATTTCCGGCGGGCAGGACAGCAACAGAATTCGGGTTGGATCTGTGATGACGGGTGCGGGAACAGGGCTCGTAATCTTCGATTGCGATGGTGTGCTTGTGGACAGCGAGCCGCTGTCGGTCGGCGTGCTCATTCAGGCGATGCACGATGTCGGCGTCGAGATGAGCGAGGAGGATGTCTATAGCCGCTTCCTCGGCAAAAGCCTGGCGACGCTCGTCGATACCATGCAGACGGAATTCGATGTCTTCATCGATCAGGCATTTCTCGATCGTATCCGCAACGATCTCTACGAGCGCTTCAAGCATGAACTGAAGCCGATCGACGGCATTGCCGCGACGCTGGATGCGCTTCAGCTGCCGCGCTGCGTCGCCTCATCGAGCCAGCTGGAACGCATCCGTCTCTCGCTCAGCGTCACCGGCCTTCTGGAGAAACTGGAGCCGAATATTTTCAGCGCCACCATGGTCAAGCGCGGCAAGCCGGCACCGGATCTTTTCCTCTATGCGGCTGAAAAAATGGGAGTGCCGCCGAAGGATTGCATCGTCGTCGAAGACAGTCCGGCAGGAATCACGGCAGCGCGTGCGGCCGGTATGACGGTCTTTGCGTTTACCGGCGGTTCGCACGCCCATTCGCCAAGTTACCGGGCAGAGCTGGAGCAGCTTTCGCCGGAAGTCGTGTTTGACGCGATGCCGGAATTGATACAACTTGTCCGCAACATGAGATAAGTGGTCGGGACCTCTTTTGCATGCGTGATCACGTGGTTGCGGTCGATATCGGCACAGGCAGCGCGCGCGCCGGTGTCTTCACGGCGAGCGGCTCACTGCTGGGAAAAGCCGAGCATCCGATCCTGATGAATCGCCCGCGCGAGAACCACGCCGAGCATGATTCCGAAGACATCTGGGCTGCCGTCTGTACTGCCGTTCGCATGGCCGTGAAGGCCTCCGGCGTCGATGCATCCGTCATCGGTGCGATCGGCTTTGATGCCACCTGTTCGCTTGTCGTGCGCGATCGCGATGGCGGACAACTCACCGTTTCCACCGGCGGGGAGAAGAGGTTCGACACCATCGTCTGGCTCGATCATCGCGCGCTTGCCGAGGCCGATTACTGCACGGCGACCAAGCATGCGGTTCTCGAATATTCCGGCGAGTTCATGTCGCCGGAAATGGAAATGCCGAAGCTGATGTGGCTGAAGGAGAACCTTCCGGAAAGCTGGGCCGAGGCCGGCTACTTTTTCGACCTTGCCGATTTCATGACCTGGAAGGCGACCGGCTCGCTTGCGCGGTCGCGCTCGACGCTTGTGGCGAAATGGAATTATCTGGCGCACCGCCAACCGGGCTGGCAGGCCGATTTTCTCAACGTGATCGGCCTTGGCGATTTGCGGGAGCGCGGCGGCTTGCCCGAGGAGAGCGTCGCGGTCGGCAGGAGCATCGGCACGCTGACGGCGGAGGCGGCGGAGGCCTTGGGCTTGGATCGCAGCTGCCATGTCGGCGCGGGCATGATCGACGCCTATGCGGGCGCGCTCGGCGCGCTTGCAGCCCATGCTGGCGATGCCGCCACGTTGGAGCATCAATTGGCGCTGATTGCCGGAACATCGAGCTGCGTGGTTTCCTTTGCGCGCGAGCGCAAACGCAGCACGGGCATGTGGGGACCGTATTACGAGGCGGTCTTCCCGGGGATGTGGCTTGCCGAGGCCGGGCAGTCGGCGACGGGCGCATTGCTCGACCATATTGTCAGCATGCATGCAGCCGGCGGGCCGCCGACGGCGGCATTGCATGACCGTATCGTCCGGCGGATTGCGGAGCTCAGGCTTGCGGAGGGTGATTCCCTTGGCGGGCGTATCCATGTGCTGCCCGATTTTCACGGCAATCGGTCGCCGCTCGCCGATCCGCATGCATTGGGCGTCATCAGCGGCATGACGCTGGACGCCTCTTTCGACGGCCTCTGCCGGCTATACTGGCGCACCAGCGTCGGCATTGCGCTCGGCATTCGCCATATCCTAGAGCGGATGCGGGATTACGGCTACGTGCCCGACACGCTGCATGTCGCCGGCGGCCACGTGAAGAACTCGGTGCTGATGGAACTCTACTCCGACGTGACCGGCTGCAAGGTCGTGATCCCGAAGATGAATGAGGCGGTACTGCTCGGCACGGCAATTGCCGCCTCGGTCTCCTGCGGTCTCCATGAAAGCCTGGGTGCGGCCGGTGCCGCAATGTACCCTGGCGGTCACGAGCGGCTGCCGAATGCCGAAAAGAAAGAACTCTACGATCGCGATTACCGGCGCTTCCTCGCCATGTACCGCCACCGCGCGGAACTGGACGCCATGGAATAGGCGGCTTACCGAAGCGGCGCCTGGGCGAATATACCTTGAAGTTCTTCTATGCGGCGGGTCCTCATTTCCGCCGTTTCACCCGCGGCGTGAGCAACTGAAATCGCCAGATATTCGAGCAGCGCCATTATGGCTGAAAGGTTTTCGCGGCTATTGGCCCGTTGCGGCGGCAGCGACAGCGTGATGTTTGCGAATTCATGCGCCCATTCTGTGAATTGACCGGTTACCAGCAATACCTTGCAGCCCGCGCGACGAGCCGAGCGCGCCAGAAGGCGCGACGTGACGAAGCCGGGGGAGTCGATGACAACGAGCAGACCATCCTCGGATGGCTCGCCGAACAGCTCGATATAGCTGCCATTGGCGCCGTCGAGGAAAAGGACCTGATCACGGGCAAAGGTCAGGCGGTCGCGGAAATAGCGGCCGATCCCCGCGAGACTGGGGTGGGATGTGATGAAGACATTGCCGGAGGACAGAATCGTCGCAACCGCGTCGTGCCATTGCGGCTGGCCGGCGAGGTTGTAGATATGCTGCAGCATCTCGACCTGTTCGGCAATCTGCGTTGCAAGCGGACGGCCTTCGCTTGCGTCCTTCTGAAGCTGTTCGAGGATATTAGGCAATTGCGACGTGAGGCTGGGCGCGTTTTCCTTGAGGTGCACCTTTATCCCATCGAGACCGTGATAGCCGAGCGACCGCAGAAATCGTCCTACCGTCATCGGGCTCAGTTCCAGCCTGTCGGCAACGGAGGAAGCCGTCTCGAACGGTAGTTCATTTAGATGCTCGGAGAAATACTTAGCAATTCTTCGTTCGGCCGGAGTGCCGATCTTTATATATTGTCTAAGTTTCTGACTAAGGTCTTCCAAGTTTTGCGCCTCTTTGGTGGTCTTTTCGATGTTCTGTCGCGCCAATTTCTATGTCAATTGGCCATTCAATTTCGATCGGGTCGCCGATCTTGTTGCGGTTGTTGTTCTTAATGTGGCGTACAGAATATATTAGTGCAAACTGTATTACAATAATTCAAATTTTTAATTGACACATTCATATATTTGCACGGGATATTGATATCGATGCAACTGCGTCTTAAGTGTCCGGTTACCACCAAAAGAGGTAGACCGAATGATTGGCCTTGCTGCCCGCCGCTCCTTCGAAAATCTCTTTGCGCCGGAGACGCGCAAGGTTTTCTGGAAGGTCCTGGGCCTCACATTGCTGGCGCTTCTCGTGCTCTGGTTCGTCCTGCGCGGCGCCTTCAATTCCTTGGTATTGCCTTGGCTGCAGGGCTTCATGCCGTCCACCTCGGATTGGACGGGTTGGCTTACGCTCTTCCTTGCCATCTTCGCCGGCATCGCATTGGCATTGGCGATGGCGCTGCTGATTTCGCCGGTCACGGCCCTGATCGCCGGGCTCTTTCTCGATGATGTCGCTGAAGTTGTAGAAAAACGCGACTATCCGGGCGATGCGCCCGGAACGGCGATGCCGATCGTCGCTGCGATGAAGAGCTCCGTGCGGTTTCTCGGCGTCGTCATCGTCGGCAATATCGTGGCGCTGTTCCTGCTGTTCATCCCGGGCGTCAATCTGATCGCCTTTTTTCTGGTGAACGGTTATCTGCTCGGACGGGAATTCTTCGAATTCGCCGCCATGCGCTTCCGATCGCCGGACGAGGCGCGGCAATTCCGCGTCAAGCACGCCTTCACGGTCTTTCTTGCTGGCCTGGTCATCGCGGCCTTTCTGGCAATCCCGCTTCTCAATCTGCTGACGCCGCTCTTTGCCGCCGGCATGATGGTGCATCTGCACAAGCTGATCTCGCACCAGGAAGCGAACCCGCGCCTTCGATAGGTTCAGCCTGCCGCTTCAGCCCCGATGATCTGCGCCGGAAGTTCGACCAGGGGAGCGGGGATGTCCCAGGTCTTTTCCGGCGAGCGACAGAGATCCGCGATCACGCAGCGTTCGCATTCGGGCTTGCGCGCCTTGCAGCAGTAGCGCCCGTGCAGGATCAGCCAGTGATGCGCATGGTAGAGATATTGGTCGGGGATGATCTGCATCAACCGCTGCTCGACCTCGTCCGGCGTCTTGCCGGGAGCGAGCAGCAGCCGGTTGGCGATGCGGAAGATGTGCGTGTCGACCGCCATCGTCGCCTGGCCGAAAGCCATGGAGAGCACGACATTGGCAGTCTTTCGGCCGACACCTGGCAGGGTTATCAGCTCCTCGCGCGTCCGCGGCACCTCGCCGCCGAAATCGGTAATCAGCTTTTCCGATAGTGCGACGACGTTCTTCGCCTTGTTGCGGTAAAGGCCGATCGTCTTGATATAGTCGCGGATGCGCTCCTCGCCGAGATCGAGCATTTTCTGAGGAGTGTCGGCAATCGCGAAGAGGGCGCGTGTCGCCTTGTTGACGCCGGCATCGGTCGCTTGCGCTGAAAGTGCCACCGCAACGACGAGCGTGAAGGGATTGACGTGTTCCAGCTCACCCTTCGGTTCCGGCCGCTGGATCGAGAAGCGGCGGAAGATCTCTTCCAGGTCCGCCCTGGAATAGAGGCTTTTGGCCGCCGGCTTGCGGCCTGCGGTCGCATTTGACTTTTTCGCGGTTTGGGCGATGGATTTGATCTTTGGATTTGCCATAAACGACCTATACTCAAGTCCCATGACGGAACGCAACGCCGATACGGCTACAGACGGCAACAGGCCGGTTTTTGCCGCCGAATTGTTTCCCCATCGCTCGCTGCCGCGAAAGGGGTTCAAGATCATGCTGGCCTTGGCTGGCACCTTCTGCCTCTTTTACAGCATCTTCTTCATCACGCGGGGAGCCTGGCCGATCGGCTTCTTCTTCGGCGCCGATTTCTTCCTGCTCTATGGCGCCTTCTGGCTGAACTACCGGTCGGGCCGTGTGCGGGAAGAGGTGACGGTGTCGCGCACCAATGTTTCCATCCGCAAGTTCTCGCCGACGGGCCGTATGGTGGAGCACGAATTCAATCCGTTCTGGACGCGCTTCCTCGTTCGCCGCCATCGCGAAATCGGGGTCGTATCGATGCATGTGCGTGACAGAAGCCACGACACCGATGTCGGCTCCTTCCTCAATCCTGAAGATCGCGAGAGTTTTGCCAAGGCCTTCAAGCGGGCGCTGGCAACCGTCACGCAACGAATATGAACGGCGGATCGGGACACGCCAGATCACATTTTCGCAGAGAGGCCACTTGCGCAAGAAACGGGTGGTTTTAGCCCTCTTGCCGTGGTTTTCTCCTTTCCAAGGAGAAAGATCATGAATGCGATTGCACAGCTGAAGAAAGACATTACCCCGGAAGGTCAGGACTACGAGACCGTGCGGGAGGTCATCGAGCTCATCACCGAGGAATATCGCGACCAGCCGTCGCTGGAAATGCTTGCCGATCGGCTCGGCCAGTCGCCGACTCAATTGCAGAAGACGTTTACGCGCTGGGCTGGATTATCACCCAAGGCCTTCCTGCAGGCCGTCACGCTCGATCATGCCAAGCGGCTCCTCCGCAGGGAGGATCTGCCACTGCTCGAAACCTCCTTCGAGGTCGGCCTTTCCGGCCCGAGCCGGCTGCACGATCTCTTCGTCACGCATGAGGCTATGTCGCCAGGCGAATGGAAGGCGAGGGGCAGCGGCCTGGTGATGCGCTATGCGTTCCACATCTCGCCCTTCGGCCTCGCCTTGATCATGGTCACGGATCGCGGCCTTGCCGGTCTCGCCTTCAGCGATGTCGGCAATGAGAAGGCCTGTCTTGCCGACATGACCTGCCGCTGGCCGAATGCAGAGTTTATCGAAGACCCGAATGCAACGGCACCTTACGCAGCGCGCATCTTCGAGCGCTCGAACTGGTCGAGCGACCAGCCGCTGCGCGTCGTGCTGATCGGCTCGGATTTCCAGCTTCGCGTCTGGGAAAGCTTGTTGAAGATACCGATGGGCCGCGCCGTCACCTATTCCGACATCGCGAGGGATATCGGCCAGCCGACGGCGATGCGTGCCGTCGGCGCAGCTGTCGGCCGCAACCCGATCTCCTTCGTCGTGCCTTGTCATCGCGCGCTTGGCAAGAATGGACAGCTCACGGGCTATCATTGGGGGCTGACGCGCAAGAGGGCGATGCTCGGGTGGGAATCGGGGGATGCTTGAGGGTTCGCATCGAAAGTTCAGTGATTGCTGAGGCTCTGATACCCCCCTCTGTCACTTTCGTGACATCTCCCCCACAAGGGGGGAGATCGTTGGGAGTTTTGGGCTCGCCCTGATGAATTGCCTAGCTGTTGCAGGTTCAGCAGACTCGATGTTTGCTTTGAAGTAAGAGGCTGTCTCGCATTACCAATCTCCCCCCTTGTGGGGGAGATGTCACGAAGTGACAGAGGGGGGTATGCACCCTCCGCATCCTCAGATGTAGTTGCTCAAGCCGCCTTCGCCATCGCCATCTGCAGCAGCGCCTTGGCGGCACTTTCGTCGGTAATCAAGGTATTGCAGCCGATGCGCTTGATGGTGGCGCTGATCGCCTGGGCGCGGTGCGCGCCGCCGGAGGAGATCACGATGTGCTTGGCCTTTTTCAGCGTATCGAGATCGACGGACATGACACGCTTGTTGATCGGGTGATCGACGGAATTGCCGTCGGCGTCGAGGAAGTTGAACATGGTGTCGCAGACGCAGCCCATGTCGATCAGCTCTTCCAGCTCGCGCTTCGAGATGAAACCCTCCGACAGCGATGTCGAGTGCGGGCCGATGTCGCCGCAGCTGACGATGGCGAGATCAAGGTTTTCCGCCAGCCGGTAGATGGTCTCGAGGCCGCATTTTTCGATGAGATTGCGCTTGGTCTCGACGGAATCGACCAGCAGCGGCGCCAGGAACATGTAGCATTCTGCGCCGAGTTGGCTGGCCAGGCGCCAGGTATAATCGATCGGGTTGGTCTGGTGGACGGCGACGATGCCGCCGAGCAGGGAGACCACCTTGCAATTGTCACGGCGGGGAGGGCGGAAGCTTGCGAGCGAAGCCGTCATCGTCCGGCCCCAGCCGACGCCGATCGTGTAATTGTCGGGGATGGCTTCCGTGAGGAACTGGCCGAGCGCCAGGCCGACGCTCTTTGCCTGTGCGTTCACATTGCCGCCGGCCGGCTCGGGAACGACGATGGCTTCATCGAGCCCATAGGTGCGCTCGAGCTTGATGGCCAGCTCCACGCAGTCATCGATGCCTTCGGTGATCCAGATCTGCACTTCGGCGCGGCGCATGGCCTCATCAAGCAGGCGGATGACGGTGGTGCGGCTGATGCCGAGCTGCTCGGCGACGTCCTTCTGCGTCAGGCCCTGATTGTAATAGAGCCATGCGGCGCGAAGCCTCAGGGAGGAGGTTTCCGAATAGGCGGTATGGGTTCCGCGTCTCAGTTTGGCCACAGGTCCTCCGGCAAGATTGTCGCATGCGCCTTTTAGGATCATGATCACCCCGGAAAGCGAAAATGGGGCAACGGCGGATGACAGGAGCAGGCGAGATCGGCTCTTCTGCTGCCGATATTCTATGACATGAAACTTATGTCAATCGAATTGCACAAATGTCCTTGACTTTTCCGTGCGAGATTGCTGATAGTCAGCGCTGAGGAATTCGGTCTTGTCCAGTCGAGGAGGACAATGTGCGAGTGCTGCTGCGAGCAAGTGCCAGACCGGACGGGGAGCCATATAGGGCGCCCGGTGCCGGTGGAAAGCTTGTTTTCGCAAGGTTGTCTCCTCATCGCTCGGCCGTTCACCGGAAATGGAACTTTCGCTGTTTTTATCCCGTTACCGAAACATAGGAGAAGGAAGGCTGCATCCCTGACGCCTCCACGTCCCGTCCGACGAAAGACCGGATCTGCCGCCCGATATCTCCCATCCAAATGGGCCTCATTCAACAAGGATACCTGTTATGACTTCCAAGCTTGATCAACTCCGCGCCATGACGACGGTCGTGGCCGATACCGGCGATATCGAGGCAGTCGCTCGCCTGAAGCCGGTGGATTGCACCACCAACCCGACCATCGTCTTGAAGGCACTCGGCACGCCGATGTTCGCCGATGCGATCAAGGAAGCTGTTGCCTGGGGCAAGAAGCAGGGCGGCGCCTCGGAAGCCGTCGTGCATGCCGTTGCCGACCGCCTGGCCATTTCCGTCGGTGCAGCGCTTTCCGGCCTCGTTCCCGGCCGTGTCTCGACCGAAGTCGACGCCGACCTCTCCTTCAACACCGAAGCCTCGCTCGCCAAGGCCCGCGCCATCATCGCTTCCTACAAGGAGCGCGGCATCGAGCGCGACCGCATCCTGATCAAGCTCGCTTCCACCTGGGAAGGCATCCGTGCAGCCGAAGTGCTGCAGAAGGAAGGCATCGACTGCAACCTGACTCTGCTCTTCAGCAAGGCCCAGGCGATCGCCTGCGCCGACGCCAAGGCCTTCCTGATCTCGCCCTTCGTCGGCCGCATCCTCGACTGGTACAAGAAGTCGACCGGCAAGGACTACACGGCTGAGGAAGATCCGGGCGTTATCTCCGTTCGCGACATCTACCACTACTACAAGGCCAATGACATCAAGACGATCGTCATGGGCGCCTCCTTCCGCAACACCGGCGAAATCGAAGCGCTGGCTGGTTGCGACCGCCTGACGATCAGCCCGAACCTGCTCGATGAACTCGCTGCCGATCAGGGCAAGCTGGAGCGCAAGCTCTCGCCGGAGCCCAAGGGCTCGGTCGAAAAGATCGCCGTCGACGAAAAGACCTTCCGCTGGATGATGAACGAAGACGCGATGGCAACCGAGAAGCTCTCCGAAGGCATCCGCGCCTTCGCCAAGGACCTCGGCACGCTGCGCGCCATGGTCAGCAAGGAGCTGCAGCTCGCTGCTGCTTGAGGCGGTTTGGGTTCTCTCGTCTGAGAGAAGCATTACAGTTGCGAGGGGTGCCGCAGCGATGCGGTGCCCTTTTTATGTTTTAAACCGGGAGAACGAATCTACCGCGCCCACGATACCCCCCTCTGTCACTGTCGTGACATCTCCCCCACAAGGAGGGAGATTGGTAACCCGAGACGCCGCCGTCGCAAAATAGCTTGCCTCGTATCCGCTGACCGTTCGTGCGTCATTGGGAGGGCTGGTGATGCGCCCCAATGATCTCCCCCCTTGTGGGGGAGATGTCACGACAGTGACAGAGGGGGGTATCACGGGTGTAGCAAATGCGAGGCGCGATGAGTTACCGAAGAAACTCCGCCCTGACCTTCTCAGATTGCCCACCGATCGTCGGCGCCGCCAAGTCATTCTTGGCTCTAAGACCATTTACCCGGATCGGGCTTGCCGTCGTGCGCACGGACGTTCCGTCGTCGCGGCTCACCGTCTGCAACATATCGAGCTTACGGAAAGCAGCGCTTTGCAGCAATTTCGGCCAGTCGAGCACTTCCGCCGCCCAGATATCGGCGGGTTCCAACATGGCGAGCCATTCTCGAGCGGTCTTTTCCTGCAGGCGGCTCGCGATCATGGTTTTGATCTCGTCGCGGCGCTGGAAGGCATCATCCGGCGTGTAGTCTGCAAGCGCGGGCAGATCGAGCAGCGGCGCGAGTTTTTCCAGCGGCATCATCGCCAGTGCCAGCCAGCCGTCGGCGCAGTGATAGACGCCGTAGGGGGCGGCGAGATAGGCATGGGCATTGCGCACGGCGGATTTTTTCGGCAGGCGGCCGCCATCGTTCAGATGCGTGGTCAGCACTTCGAACTGAAAATCGACAAGTGCCTCCAGAAGGCTCGTCTCCACATGCACGCCGCGGCCGGTGACGCCGCGGCGTACCAGTCCGGCGAGGATCGCCTGGACCAGAAGGTTGCCGGCCAGCATGTCGGCAACCGCAAGTCCGAACGGCACTGGGCCGTCATCCGCTTCGCCGTTCAGCCACATGACGCCGGAGCGGGCCTGGGCCAGCAGATCCTGTCCGGGGAGGTGGCGCCATTCATTGTCGGGGCCATAGCCGGTGATGCTGCCATAGACGATGCGGGGATTGATTGATGTAACCGTGGCGTAATCGAGGCCCAGCCTTTCGATGACGCCGGGGCGGAAATTCTGGATGATGACGTCGGCCTTGGCGATCAGCGCGCGCAGTTCCTGCAGATCGCCGTCATCCTTCATATTGACGGCAAAGCTCTCCTTGCCGCGGTTGATGGCGTGGAAGAGCGTGGAATCGCCGCCGATCTCGGTGTCGCTGAGATAGAGCCGGCGGCAAAGATCGCCGCCATCGGGCCGCTCGATCTTGATGATCCGCGCGCCGAGATCGCCGAGCCTGAGGGCCGCCATCGGTCCGGCAAGGAACTGGCTCATATCAAGCACGAGAATGCCGGAGAGCAGACCCTCTTCGTTATTCGTATTCATGTCAGACTTTCAGCGGCGGCGCGTCCGTCGGCCGGCCATTCTTGTAGCGCACCGTCTGGATATGCTCGCAATAGAGCACCAGCTCACCTTCGCCCTTGAAGACTTCATAGGAGGAACGGATCAGGCCGAGTTCGGCATATTTCGGCTGCTTATCGAGATTGGTGCGGATGGTGTAGATGCTGTCGCCGATGAAGGTGGGCTTGATGAAGCGCAGCTTGTCGTAGCCATAGGAAAAGGCGTTGACGCAATTGGTGGCGACGAGCCCGAGGCCGGCGGAAAAGACGAAGGCGCCGGCAACTAGCCGCTTGCCGAACAGACCTTCGGTTTCAGCGAAGATCTGGTCGCTGACATAAGGGTGCATGTCGAGCACCAGCGCATTGAACTGCTGCGACTCGCCTTCTGAGATCGTGCGGCGCAGCGAGCGGATCTTGTGGCCGACTTCGAAATCCTCATAGAACCAGTTTTCCGAATTCCAGACGGGGATTTCGGCGTGATCGGCCGGCATGGTCTTCGGATGGGTGCTGGATACGCCGACGGTGGCGGTCATGGCATTATCTTTCAGTAAAATACGCCGGCCTCAGAGAGACCAGAGGCGCTTGGCATTAAGGTGGTAAAGGCTGTTGCGTTCGTCGGCGCTTACGCCTTGCATCAGTGCATGGGTGGCGGCGACCCAGGTGGAGAGATTGCCGCCGAGCGTGCAGACCGGCCAGTCGCTGCCCCAGATGACGCGGTTCCAGCCGAAGCTTGCAATGCAATGTTCGACGAAGGGCCGCAGCGTTTCCGGCGACCAGCTGTCGGGATCGGTATAGGCGACGACGCCGGAGATCTTGACGATCACGTTCGGGCGTTTGGCTATGTCTGATATTCCGGCAGACCAGACTTCGCTGAGCTGCTTTTTGACAGCGGGCACGCCACAATGGTCGAGGATAAACTGGACGTTCGGATTGAGATCGGCGAGCGCGATCGCCTTGGAAATCTGATGCGGGAGCACGCAGAGATCGAAAGTCAGTCTCGTATTGCTGAGTCTCTTCAGGTTCTCGCGGAAGAGGGCGCTCTCGGAGACATCGTCGGGCACGACATGCAGCACACGGCGGAAGCCTTTGACGAAGGGATCGGCAAGTACGCGTTCGAGATAGGCGGGAAAATCCGGGCTCTCCGGGCGGCAGGCGGCGATGGCGCCGCGCAGCAGGCTGCCGGGCTCGCGGCTCAAGCCTTTGACGTAGTCGGTTTCCCGTTCAATATCATCCTCGGCGACGTCGACCTCCATGTGAAGCGTATCGGTGATCCCAAGCCGCTTGGCCTCGCGGGCATAGTCTTCGTAAAGACTGTCGCGATTGAGCGCGCCGGCACTGGCTAGCCAGGGATAGGCGAGACGTTTCCGGTCGACGATATGCAGATGGCTGTCGAAAAGCATGGTGTTCCTCCCATACCTGCTTGCTCAACATATACTCACAGAAGAATAGTTTATTCAAATAAAAATTATAACTCGGCCTTCTCGACCGTACCGGCCACGGTTTCGGAGATTTGCTTCGCTGCTTCCCGCACATATTCGACCACCTGCTCGCGCGTGGGCGCCTTCGGGTTGACGGGCTCGATATAGGGGCAGGTGAGGGCGGCAAGTGCGTTGCCGTCCATGGCCAGCACAGGCGCGGAAATATTGTGTACGCCGCTCGTCTGCAGGCTGCTCATGGTCTCGAAGCCCTTTTCGCGGATTGCCGAGAGCTTTTCCTCGAGATCGGCCGGCGGTTCCTCCGCATCCTGCTCCTGGCGCCGCTGCTCGTTGATCATCATCTGGCGCTGCTTTGCATCCTTGAATGCCAGAAGAATATGGCCGGAGCCGGTATTATAGAGATTGATCTGCGCGCCGACGCGGATCGAGATGCCCCAATAGGTCGGCGAATCCTGCTGGGCGATGACGACGACGGAGCCGCGATCGTAGATCGCCAGATGACAGGCCTGCTCGGCGCGATTGGAGAATTCGCGCATCAGCGGCGTGGCGAAGGAAACGAGGCGGCGTACCGGCGCATGATAATGCGCAAGGCCGAAGAGCTTCAGCGTCAGATAGAAGCGATCGCCATCCTGCCGCTGCACATAGCCGCGCCGCACGAGGCGATCGAGCATGCGGTAGAATTCGTTCGGGCTCTTGTTGAGCGCCTTGGCGATTTCGGCTTGCGTCAATCCACCATCGATCGTCGCCAGCAGCTCTAGTATGTCGAGCCCCTTGTCCAGCGCCGGAGCGCGGTAGCGATCACTGTCGTCTTCTATGCTCATCAATACGTCCCCCATGCGAAGAAACATGAATCATCATTCATATATGAATGAAGGCATTTTACAAGCGCACGATCGCGGCTTGACGGCCAATGAATAAGATGTTTACTTATAAATCATTGATCCATATTTGGGTCGAGAGGGCAATCGGACAAGGGGTCCGATTTAAAGGGAGGAATTTCGATGAGGAACTGGAAGGCCGGTCTTGCTGCCGGCATGATGGCATTGCTTGCGACCACTTCGGTCTTCGCCGCCGATCTGCCGGGCAAATTTCCGGGCGTGACGATCGATGCCAAGCTCATCGGCGGTCAGCAATACGAGCCGCTTTACGCGCGCATTGCCGAGTGGGAGAAGGAGACGGGCGCCAAGGTCAACATTCTGTCGAAGAAGAACCACTTCGAACTCGACAAGGAAATCAAGTCGGACATGGCATCGGGCAGCATTTCGTGGTGCGTCGGCTCGAACCACTCGTCCTTCGCGCCGCAGTACCCCGACCTCTACACCGATCTCGCCAAGCTTCTGCCCAAGGAAGAAATCGCGCAGTTCGTCGATTCGACCATCCAGGCTTCGACCATCGACGGCCGCCTGATCATGCTGCCACGCGCCCAGTTCGACGTTTCGGCGCTCTACTATCAGAAGAGCCTCTATAATGATGAGGCCAAGAAGACGGCCTTCAAGGCGAAGTACGGCTACGACCTCGCGCCGCCGAAGACCTGGAAGGAAGTTTCCGACCAGGCGATCTTCTTCTCCAACCCGCCGAATTTCTTCGGCACGCAGTTCCCCGGCAAGGAAGAGGCGATCAACGGCCGCTTCTATGAAATGCTGGTCGCAGAAGGCGGCGAATATCTCGACAAGGACGGCAAGCCTGCCTTCAACTCCGAAGCCGGCGTGCGCGCGCTCGACTGGTTCGTCAACATGTACAAGGCCAAGGCCGTTCCGGCCGGCACGACCAACTATCTGTGGGACGACCTCGGCGCCGGTTTCGCTTCCGGCTCCATTGCGCTCGATCTCGACTGGCCGGGCTGGGCGACTTATTTCAACGATCCGAAGTCCTCGAAGATTGCCGGCAATGTCGGCGTCGTCGTGCAGCCCGTCGGCTCCTCCGGCAAGCACACCGGCTGGTCCGGCCATCATGGCTTCTCGGTCACCGAATCCTGCGCCCACAAGGATGCAGCCGCTTCTCTCGTCTGGTTCCTGACCAACGACGATTCACAGAAGCTTGAAGCCGCCAACGGCACGCTGCCGACCCGCAAGGCCGTATGGGACTGGGATATCCAGCAGGCCGCTTCCGATCCTTACAAGAAGGAAGTGTTGAGCACCTTCCAGGAATCGATGAAGTATGCCTTCCCGGTTCCGCGCACGCCGCAATGGATCGAGATTTCCAACGTCGTCTATCCGGAGCTTCAGGCTGCCATCCTCGGCGACAAGACCTCAAAGCAGGCGCTTGATGCCGCTGCCCAGAAGGCCACCGATGTCCTGAAGGACGCCGGCGCGCTCTAAGCGATGCAATCGAAGTCCTGCGCTCGGGAGAGGGCGGGACTTCCGCAAACTGAGTTCGAGAATGGTTTTCGATCGGCGCCTTAGGGAACCGGTCCGCCCTGCCGGTTTGCTGCCGGCATCTCGGTCCCAAGCAATCCATTCCACGCAGTCCGGGCCACGCTGCCGAGGAATGCCGACAGGTGCAAACCATGCTCAAAAGAATATCTCCACCGGTCCTGCTTCTTCTGCCGGCGATCATCGTCCTTGTGGCCGTGGTTCTGTTTCCGCTGCTTCTGTCCTTCTATTCCAGCTTCACGCCGTTTCGCCTGACGCGGCCGGCGACGCTCTTCACTTTCATCGGCCTGCGCAACTACATCCGCATCCTGTCCGATCCGGTGTTTCTGGCCGCCTTCGTGCGAACCGTCGTGCTTTTGACGATCGCGCTCAATCTGGAAATGCTGCTTGGTCTCGGACTGGCTCTTCTGGTCAACAAGGCGACCCACGGCAAGCGCGTGCTGCGCACGCTGATGATGTTTCCGATGATGTTCTCGCCCGTTCTCGTCGGCTTCCAGTTCAAATTCATGTTCAACGACAATGTCGGCATCATCAACAATGCCCTGCAATCCCTGGGCATTACCGAGACGGCCATTCCCTGGCTGATCGACGGCAATCTGGCACTGTTTTCCATCGTCATTGCCGAAGTCTGGTCGTCGACCTCGGTCTTCGCGATCCTCATCCTTGCCGGCCTGCTCGCCATGCCGCAGGAGCCGGTCGAGGCCGCCAAGGTAGACGGCTGCACCAGCTGGCAGACCTTCCGTTACGTCACCTGGCCGTTCCTGATGCCGTTCGCCTTCATCGCCATGACGATCCGCTCGCTCGACGTCGCGCGTGCCTACGACATCGTCAAGATCATGACGGATGGTGGGCCGGCGCGGCGCACGGAGCTGATCTGGACGCTGGTCGGGCGCACCGCCTACGCCGACGCGCAGATGGGGCTCGCCAACGCCATGGCCTACGTCTCGATCTTCCTGTCCATCGCCTTCACAGTCTATTTCTTCCGTAAGCTGGCGCTTGCCCGCACCCAGATCGGAGCGGAGTGGTAATCATGGATCGCAACGCTCAACAACGCCTGCAGCGCCGCCTCTGGAAGGTCGCCTATCTCATCGGCCTTTTCCTCGCGATGCTCATCATCTGCCTGCCCGGCTTCTGGATCGTCATCAGCTCGCTCCGGCCGACCGTGGAAATCATGGCGAAGCCCGCGGTCTGGATACCGCAGGAGCTGTCGCTGGAAGCCTATCGCGCCATGTTCGGCGGTGTGGGGCAGGGCGGCATTCCCGTATGGGATTATTTCCGCAACTCGCTGATCATCTCCATCACCTCGACCGCCATTGCGCTCGTCATCGGCATGTCCGGCGGCTATGCCTTTGCCCGCTTCCGTTTCTCAGGCAAGTCGGCCGTGTTCCTGGGGCTGATGCTGACGCGCTCGGTGCCCGGCGTGGCGCTCTCGCTGCCGCTGTTCATGGTCTATGCGCGGCTCGGCATCATCGACACGCATTTCGGTCTCATCCTCACCTATGTCGCACTGAACGTGCCCTTCACAATCTGGCTGATCGACGGCTTCTTCCGGCAGGTGCCGAAGGACCTGGCGGAAGCAGCCCAGATCGATGGGTGCACCCGCTGGCAGGCTTTCTGGCAGGTGGAATTTCCGCTTGCAGGCCCCGGCATCGCATCGGCCGGCATCTTCGCCTTCCTCACCTGCTGGAATGAATATGCTCTCGCCTCGCAGCTGACACGCTCCGTTGATTCCAAGACGCTGCCCGTCGGTTTGCTCGACTATACGGCCGAGTTCACCATCGACTGGCGCGGCATGTGCGCGCTGGCGGTCGTGATGATCATTCCGGCGCTCGCTCTCACTTTCATCATTCAGAAGCATCTGGTGTCGGGTCTGACATTCGGTGCGGTCAAAGGTTGATCTCAATGGCTCAGGTTTCCCTCAAAAAACTCGTCAAGCGCTATGGTGCGCTGGAAATCGTCCACGGGATCGATCTCGATATTGCGGACAAGGAGTTCATCGCCCTAGTCGGCCCGTCCGGTTGCGGCAAGTCGACGACGCTGCGCATGATCGCCGGCCTGGAGGACGTCTCGGACGGCACGATCGAGATCGGCGACACCGTCGTCAATGATCTGCCGCCGCGCGATCGCAACATCTCCATGGTGTTCCAGTCCTACGCGCTCTATCCGCATATGACGGTGCGCGAGAACATGGGCTTCTCGCTGAAGATCGCCAAGCAGCCGCAGTCCGAGATTGACAGACGCGTCAATGAGGCAGCGACCATTCTGAGCCTCGACGCGCTCATGGATCGCCGTCCTGCACAGCTCTCCGGCGGCCAGCGCCAGCGCGTCGCCATGGGCCGCGCCATCGTGCGCCAGCCGGAGGTCTTCCTTTTCGACGAACCGCTGTCGAACCTCGATGCCAAGCTGCGCACGCAGATGCGCACCGAGATCAAGAAGCTGCATGCCAAGGTGCAGTCGACGGTGGTCTACGTGACACACGACCAGGTCGAGGCCATGACTCTGGCCGACCGCATCGTCATCATGCGCGACGGCCATATCGAGCAGGTCGGCACGCCGGACGAGGTGTTCAAGCGGCCAGCCACGCGCTTCGTCGCCGGCTTCATCGGCTCGCCGCCGATGAACATCGAAGAGGCGACGCTGAAGGGCGGTGAGCTGGTCTTCAAGAATGGCGATCGTCTGCCGCTGCCGGGCCAGTTTGCCGGCAGGGTCCGGGAAGGCGAAACGGTCGCCTTCGGTCTCAGGCCCGACGATATCTTCCCGACCGGCCACGGTCTGCATTCCGGCGCGGAATCGGCTGTCTACGAACTGACCTTGCCCGTTGCCATCACCGAACCTCTCGGCAACGAGACGCTCGTCTTCGTCGAATTTGCCGGGCGCGAATGGGTGACACGCATGCTCAATCCGCGCGCGCTGAAGAGCGGTGAACAGCTGAAGATGAGCTTCGATCTCAGCCAGGCGCATCTCTTCTCCACCGAAACTGGCAAGAGCCTGGCAATCTGAGGAATAGCCCCCATGGCACGTATTGAGAAAATTGAATTGCGCATGGTGGACCTGCCGCCGAAGGTGAAGCGGACGGATGCGATCCAGAGCTTCGTCAGCCAGGAGACGCCGATCGTCACCATCACCGACAGCGACGGGGCTGCCGGCACCGGCTACAGCTATACGATCGGCACCGGCGGCTCGTCCGTGATGCGGCTGCTGTCCGATCATCTCGTGCCGCTCCTGATCGGCGAGGACGCAGACTGCATCGAGGCGATCTGGCACAGACTAGAGTTCGCCACTCATGCGACGACCATCGGGCCTATCACCGCACTGGCGCTCGCCGCTGTCGATACCGCGCTGTGGGACCTGCGGGCCAAGAAGCAGAACCTGCCACTCTGGAAGCTTGCCGGTGGCGCCAAGGATCGCTGTCCGCTCTACACGACGGAAGGCGGCTGGCTGCATATCGAGAAGGAAGCGTTGGTCGAGGATGCGCTGCAGGCAAAGGCCAGGGGCTTTTCCGGCTCGAAGGTGAAGATCGGCAAGCCGCACGGCTCGGAGGATTACGACCGATTGGCCGCGATGCGTTTGGCGCTCGGCTCCGGTTTCGAGATCATGACCGACTGCAATCAGGGCTTTACCGTCGACGAGGCGATCCGCCGGGCAGCGCGTCTGAAGGAGCTTGATCTTGCCTGGATCGAGGAGCCGTTGCCGGCCGACGATCTCGATGGGCACATCCGGTTGACGCGATCGACGCCGACGCCGATAGCGGTCGGCGAATCCATGTATTCGATCCGGCATTTCCGCGAATATATGCAGAAGGGCGCCTGCTCGATCGTGCAGGTCGACGTTGCTCGCATCGGCGGCATCACGCCCTGGCTGAAAGTGGCGCATGCGGCGGAAGCCTTCGACATCCCGGTTTGCCCGCATTTCCTGATGGAGCTGCATGTCAGCCTCACCTGTGCCGTGCCGAACGGCAAATATGTCGAATACATCCCGCAGCTCGACGACCTCACCACCAAGGGCATGGAGATCGTCGACGGCAAGGCGCTGGCGCCCTCCGAGCCCGGCATCGGCATCGCCTGGGACTGGGAAGCGGTGAAGGCGCGCTCGATCGGCGAATTCACCCGGGAAATCCACGGCTGAGGAGGAACTGGCCATGCAGCGGATGGGTATGGTGATCGGCCTCGAGCCGGCCAAGGTCGCGGAATACAAGGCGCTGCATGCAGCCGTCTGGCCCGAGATCCTGGCGCTGATCTCAGACTGCAACATTACCAACTACTCGATCTTCCTGAAGGAGCCGGAAAACCTGCTCTTCGGCTATTGGGAATATGTCGGCAAGGATTTCGAGGCCGATATGCGCAAGATGGCAGCAAGCCCGAAGAACCAGGAATGGTGGTCCGTGTGTATTCCCTGTCAAAAGCCGTTCGAGACCCGCAAGGAAGGCGAGTGGTGGGCCATGATGGAGGAGGTGTTTCATTATGACTAATCTCCAAGAGCAGCCCCTCACCCTAGCCCTCTCCCCGCAGGCGGGGAGAGGGGACGATCTTTCTCGGAGCAGCCTTTCGGTGCTTGCAAGAGTGAGAAACGACAGAGGGTGCGCCCATCGCCTTCTCCCCGTCAAAACGGGGAGAAGGTGGCCGACAGGCCGGATGAGGGGCATGTCGCGGAACGTGCGGGTGAGAGTGACCACCTCGGCGCATAAGATTGTATTTCTCATCCGAGGAGGGATCACCCTGCCCCGGACCTTTGGTCCGACCCTCCCCCTCAAGGGGAGGGTGTCATGACCTTCGACCCCGCATCCCTCCGCCAATGGTGGCTTAAGCCATCGAAGCCGCGCCCGATCGTGATCTTCGGCGCCGGCAGCATCGTCGGTGACGCGCATCTTCCGGCTTACAAGCAAGGCGGCTTCCCGGTCGCTGGCCTTTACGATCCGAATGCTGATAAGGCAGCGGCGCTGGCCGCACAATGGGGCATCCGGGCTTTCGCCTCCGAGGCCGAAGCGCTTGCCGTCGAAGGCGCGATCTTCGATCTGGCGACGCCGCCGGCCGCACATGCGGCGATCCTTTCGAAATTGCCGCGCGGCTCCTTCGCGCTGATCCAGAAGCCGATGGGCAGCGATCTTGCGGGCGCCACAGACATCCTGCGGGTCTGCCGCGAGCGTGACATCAAGGCGGCGGTCAATTTCCAGCTTCGTTTCGCGCCGATGATGCTGGCACTCTATGATGCGGTGAACAAGGGCTATCTCGGCGAGGTCGTCGATTTCGACGCGTGGCTGGCGCTGGCCACACCGTGGGGCCTGTGGCCTTTCCTGAAAGGCCTGCCGCGGATCGAGATCGCCATGCACTCGATCCACTATCTCGATTTCATTCGCGGGCTGCTCGGCAATCCACAGGGCGTCCACGCCAAGACCATCGGCCATCCCAACCATGATGTCGCGCAGACGCGGACGGCGGCGATCCTCGATTATGGTGACAAGGTGCGCTGCGTGCTCTCTGTCAATCACGACCATGATTTCGGCCGCAAATTCCAGGCCTGCGAGTTTCGCATCGCCGGCACCAAGGGCGCAGCCTATGTGAAGCTTGGCGTCAATCTCGACTATCCCCGTGGCGAGCCGGACGAGCTCTGGATCCGCCCCGAGGGCGGCGGTGATTGGGTCGAGGTCAAGCTGGAGGGTGCCTGGTTCCCGGATGCGTTCGTCAATCGCATGGCCAACCTGCAGCGCTTCGCATCCGGCGAGGATCAGGAACTGGTCGGCTCCGTCGAGGATGCCTGGCAGACCATGGCGCTTGTCGAGGCCGCTTATCAATCGAGCGCCGCACCTGCGACGCCGATTGCAGAACTTCCGAAGGCTTGAGGAATGGCAGAGCAAACCATCTATTTCGAAGACTATGAACTCGGCCATTTCAGGGTGACCACGGGACGGACGATCACCGAGACCGATTTCGTCGTTCATGCCGGCCACACCGGCGATTTCTTCCCGCATCACATGGATGCCGAGTTCGCCAAGACCTTGCCTGGCGGCCAGCGCATTGCGCATGGCACGATGATCTTTGCGATCGGCGTCGGGCTGACGGCCTCGCTCATCAATCCTGTCGCCTTTTCCTATGGCTATGACCGGCTGCGTTTCGTCCGGCCGGTGCATATCGGCGATACGATCCGCACGCGCGTCACCATTTCGGCGAAGGAAGATGATCCGAAGCGCCCGGCATCCGGCCGTGTGGTCGAGCGCTGCGAGGTGCTGAATCAGCGCGATGAAGTCGTGCTCGCCGCCGATCACATTCTGATCGTCGAGCGCAAGACCGGTGCGGAGAAAGCCTGATGGTGACGTTGAAGGGAATGACCTGGTCGCATCCGCGTGGCTACGATCCGATGATCGCCTGCTCGAAGGCGTGGCAGGAGAAGACGGGCGTCGAGATCAGCTGGGAAAAGCGGTCTCTGCAGGATTTTGAGACCTTTCCGGTGGACGAGCTTGCCGCCCAATATGATCTGATTGTCATCGATCACCCGCATGTCGGCCAGATCACGCGCGAGAATTGCCTGCTGCCGCTCGATGATGCTGAACATACGGATGAAATCGCGGCGATCGCGGCCGGCACCGTCGGGCGCTCCTATCCGAGCTATAACTGGCAGGGCCGGCAATGGGCGTTTCCGCTCGATGCGGCGACACAGGTGCAAGCCTATCGGCCGGATCGGCTGAGCGCGCCGGTCAAGGATCTCACCGAATTCGTGACGCTGGCCAAGGAGGGCAAGGCGATCCTGCCGATGCGGCCGCCGCATTCGTTGATGACCTTCATCTCGCTGGCGGCGCATTACGGCACCCCCTGCGTCGTCGAAGGCCCGGATTTCATCGCCAAGGCCGATGGCGAAGAGGTGCTCGACTGGATGACGCGGCTCGTCTCGGGAATGGATATCAGCTGCTACGAGATGGACCCGATCGCCGTGTTCGACCTGATGGGCCAGCCCGACAGCCTCTATGTGGCGTCGCCCTTCATCTACGGCTATGTGAACTATTCCTTTGCCGGATTCAGGCCGGCACGGATCGCCTTTGCCGACATGCCGGTCATCGCCGGTCGCCAGCTGAACGGCTCTGCGCTGGGGGGCACCGGCATTGCCGTCTCGGCGCGCACAAAGGCTCCGGAAGAGGCGAAGGCTTTTGCTCGCTGGATTGCTGGCGGGCCGGTGCAGGCGAGCATTTATGCGATTGGAAACGGTCAACCCGGCCACGCCGACGCCTGGGTCAGCGACGCCGTCAATGCGCCGGCGCTCGACTTCTACCGCAACACGCGCGCGACGCTCGAGGGTGCCTATGTCCGGCCGCGGCATGATGGCTACATGGCATTCCAAAGCGATGCATCCGAGATGATTAGCGATGGACTGCGAAGCGGCGAGCGGCATACAGTCCTCATCGACAAGCTCAACCGGCGCTTCGCGCAATCGTTCGAACGGTAAGGCAAAGGCTGCGCCATCTATTTGTTATTGCATGATCTTATCCTCTGTCGGCTATACGGCCGGAATGGATGGGATCATAGTCCCCGAGGAAAGGATCAGGATTATGGGTCACGGGTTGGAAGGCAAGAAGGTCGTCATTACGGCGGCGGGGCAGGGCATCGGCCGGGCATCGGCGGAGCGCTTCATCTCGCTTGGCGCGCATGTCTACGCCACCGACATCAACGAGCAGACGCTCTCGACGCTGGATGGCGCCACGAAGCATGTATTGAACGTGCTCGATGGCGCGGCGGTCAAGGTTTACGCCGAGGAACTCGGCCCGATCGATGTGCTCTTCAATTGCGCCGGCTTCGTGCATTCCGGCACGATCCTCGACTGCGAGGAAAAGGACTGGGATTTCTCCTTCAATCTGAACGCAAAAGCGATGTACACGACCTGCCGGGCCTTCCTGCCGGGCATGCTGGAAAAGGGCAAGGGCTCGATCGTCAACATGTCCTCGGTTGCTTCCAGCGTGAAGGGCGTGCCGAACCGTTTCGCCTATTGCGCCTCGAAGGCTGCCGTCATCGGGCTCACCAAGTCGATCGCCGCCGATTTCGTTGCCAAGGGCATCCGCGCCAATGCCATTTGCCCCGGCACCGTCGACAGCCCCTCGCTGCACGAGCGGCTGAAGGCAACCGGCGACTATGAGAAGGCGATGAAGGATTTCATCGCCCGCCAGCCGATGGGCCGTATTGCGACTGCCGAGGAGATCGCCGCGCTGGTGACCTATCTTGCCGGCGACGAAGCGGGCTTCACGACTGGCCAGATCCACGTCATCGACGGCGGCTGGACGGGCTGAGGCTTCTTTTCTGATCGGAGCCCCGTATTGCGGGGTCTCCTTTTATTTGCCACTCTCGTCGGCGAATCGTTGTTTTGAAAGACGATTTGCGATCGGGAGAGCCGCCATGGATGCGCAGGGACATTTGCATCATTCCAGATGGCTCGTTCTGTGGCGCAAGCACCATGTCATCGTGATTTCGGTGCTGGCCGGCATCGCCGTCTTCCTGCTTCTGACGTCGCGCGATTTCAATGCCGGCAACCTGTTGGTCGCCTGGGATACGACTGCGGTCGTCTATATCGTCTACAGCCTCTACCGGATGCTGACGGCCGACCCGCAGCGCATTCGCAAGCGCTCGGCCGATCTCGATTTCTCGGATGGATTCCTGCTGTTTCTGTCGATTGCGGCGGCGCTCGCGAGTATCGGCGGCATTGCGCTGGACCTGCTTGGCGTCAAGGACGCCTCACCCGAAGTCGCGTTCTACCGCGTGATGATGGCGATCGTGACGATCCTGATATCCTGGACCTTCCTGCACACGCTATTCACCATCCACTATGCACACCGGTTCTATAGCATTCCGGGCAAGGGGCAGGGGCTGAAATTCGCCGAGCCTTTGGAGGAGCCGATCTATTGGGACTTCCTCTACTTCTCCTTCACCATCGGTGTTGCCGCGCAGACCGCCGATATCGGCATTTCCACGGTATCGATGCGTAAGCTGGCGCTTCTGCACGCGATCCTATCGTTCCTGTTCAATACGACGATCCTGGCGCTTGCCATAAACGTCGGGGCGAGCCTGATCTAGGCCCGCCCCGATGCGCCGATGATCCCTGCCGTTAGACGACGGCATTACCGGCCATGACGGCCAGGATCAGGAACACCAGGAAGATGATCAGGAAGATGGCGAACAGAACGCGCGCGATGGTTGCCGTTGCCGCGGACACGCCCGAAAAGCCGAAAAAGCCGCTGATCAAAGAAATTACAAAGAAAATGAGAGCCCATTTCAGCATTTAGCAATCTCCTCTGCGTTGTACTTCTTAAAGACGCGGGAGAGGGGTGAATTGTTCCGAAGGCGTTTTGGCACGAAGATGTATTGTCGTCGTTGACTGACACTATGGGATGTGTGGAGGGTGCTTCACCCCCCTCTGTCGTTGTCGCGACATCTCCCCCACAAGGGGGGGAGATTGGTAACTCGCGGTAGCCTTTTGCATTCAAATCAGCATCGTATCTGCTGAAGTTAAGACCTATGGACTTCGCAGAGTGTGCGGCAAACTCCCAGCGATCTCCCCCCTTGTGGGGGAGATGTCCCGAAAGGGACAGAGGGGGGTACAGCGCTACCCCAAAACTCGAGAAAGCCGACTGTCATCGACAGTCGCATCTCACCCATGATTGATCATCACATGCCGCACCGCCGTATAGTCTTCGATAGCGTAGACTGACATATCCTTGCCGTAGCCGGATTGCTTGAGCCCGCCATGCGGCATTTCGTTGACCAGCATGAAGTGGGTGTTGATCCAGGTACAGCCATATTGCAGGCGGGCTGCCGTCTGCATGCCGCGGCTGATGTCCTTGGTCCACACCGAGGAGGCGAGGCCGTAGTCGCTGTCATTGGCCCAGGCAACGGCATCGTCGGGGTTGGTAAAGCGCGTCACCGAGACGACCGGGCCGAAGACCTCGCGGCGGACGATCTCATCGTCCTGCGTCGAGCCGGCAACGACGGTCGGCGCATAGAAGAAGCCGCGTTCGCCGGAGATTTTGCCGCCGGTGGTGATTTCCATGTGCTTGTGTTCGGCGGCGCGGGTCACGAAGCTTTCGACGCGGTCGCGCTGGCGCTTGGAGATCAGCGGGCCGATCTCGTTTTCGGTGTCGTCGGCAAGGTTGAACTTGATGCTCGACACGGCCGAGGTGAGGTCGGCGACGAAATTGTCATAGACCTTGGCATCGGCATAGATGCGGCAGGCGGCGGTGCAGTCCTGGCCGGCATTGTAATAGCCGAATGTGCGGATGCCCGACACGACGGCGTCGATGTCGGCGTCGTCGAAGACGATGACCGGGGCCTTGCCACCGAGCTCGAGATGCGTGCGCTTCACGGTCTTGGCCGCGGCCTGCAAGACCTTCTTGCCGGTGGCGACATCGCCTGTAATGGAGACCATGCCGATCTTCGGGTGGTTGATCAGCGCGTTGCCGACGCTCTCGCCACGGCCGAGGATGACGTTGACGACGCCTTCCGGCAGCACATCCGCGAGCAGCTTTGCCATCTTGAGCGCCGTCAGCGGCGTCTGCTCGGAGGGCTTGAAGACGACGGTGTTGCCGCCTGATATCGCCGGCGCCAGCTTCCAGGCCATCATCATCATCGGATAGTTCCAGGGCGCGATGGAGCCGACGATGCCGATCGGATCGCGGCGGATCATCGAGGTGTGGCCGGGCAGATATTCACCGGCGACCGGGCCGTGCAGGTTGCGCACCGCGCCGGCAAAGAAGCGGTAGCAATCGACGATTGCCGGGATTTCATCGTTGAGCACGGCGTTGATCGGCTTGCCGCAGTTCAGCGCCTCAAGTGCTGCGAAACCTTCGGCATCGCGCTCGATCGCGTCGGCGATCTTGAGGAGATAGGCCGAGCGCTGGCTTGGCGTCGTCTGCGACCAGCTGGTGAAGGCCTTTTCGGCGGCATCGACGGCGGCATCGATCTGGCCGAGCGAGGCCTCAGGCAGGTCGAGCACCTTCTCGCCGGTCTTCGGGTTGAGCACATGCTCTTCCGTTTCCGTGCCGGCTTCGAAGCGGGAGCCGATCAGCATTTGGGTATCCATTATTCTCTCCCTTTCATTTGCCGCCGCCGGCGATCTGGTCGCCGTCGCGGGTAAGATAGTAGGCTGCCAGGATCGGCAGGAAGGTGACAAGCACGACGACCATGGCGACGACGTTGGTGACGGGTCGCTGGCGCGGGCGGATGAGTTCCTCCAGCATCCAGATCGGCAGGGTCATCTGCTGGCCGCCGGTGAATGTGGTGACGATGACTTCATCGAAGGACAGCGCGAAGGCAAGCATGCCGCCGGCAAGTAGCGCCGTGCCGATGTTCGGCAAGACGACATGGCGGAAGGTCTGGAAGCCATCGGCGCCGAGATCCATCGATGCCTCGATCAGCGAACCGGAAGTGCGACGGAAACGGGCGACGGCATTATTATAGACAACGACGACGCAGAAGGTGGCATGGCCGAGAACGATCGTCCAGACCGAGAAAGGGATATCGAACAGGCTGAAGGCCGAGCGCAGCGCGATGCCGGTGATGATGCCGGGCAGCGCGATCGGCAGGATGACCAGCAGCGAGATCGCCTCGCGGCCGAAGAATTTCGTCTGGCTGACGGCGGCAGCGCAAAGCGTGCCGAGGATCAATGCGATCGCGGTTGCGACGGTTGCCACCTGGACGGAGAGCGCCAGCGCCGACCAGACATCCGGCCTGTTCCAGGCGATGCCGAACCATTGCAGGGTGAGTCCCGGCGGCGGCCATTGATAGCTCTTCTCCTCCGTGGTGAAGGCATAGACGAAGATCAACAGGATCGGCAGGTGCAGGAAGAGCAGGCCGCCGGCTGCTGCGATCTTCAAGGGGAAGGAGGCGCGTTGGCCACGATCAGAGCGCATCGAAGGCTCCCTGCTTTTTGGCGATCCAGAGATAGATGGCCATGATGACAATCGGCACGACGGAGAAGGCGGCGGCCAGTGGTACATTGCCGGCGGTTCCCTGCTGCGTATAGACGGCCTGGCCGATGAAGAGGCGCGAGGACCCGATGATCTGCGGGATGATGTAATCGCCTAAGGTCAGCGAGAAGGTAAAGATGGAGCCGGCGACAACACCCGGCAAAGCGAGCGGCAATAGCACCGTGCGGAAGGTCTGATTCGGCGTTGCGCCGAGATCGGAGGAGGCTTCCAGCAGGTTTGCCGGCACACGCTCGAGAGCGGCCTGCGTCGGCAGGATCATGTAGGGCAGCCAGATATAGACGAAGACGAGGAAGGTGCCGATATAGCTCACCGAGAGCGAGTTGCCGCCAATAATGGGGAGGGCAAGCACGCCGTCGAGCAGCCAGCCGAGATGCAGTCTGTCGAAGATCCAGGTGAGGATGCCTTCCTTGGCAAGGATCAGCTTCCAGGCATAGACCTTGACGAGATAGCTCGACCAAAGCGGCAGCATGACGCCGAGATAGAATAGCGCCTTCCATTTGCCCTGCGCATAGCGCGCTGCGTAATAGGCGATGGGGAAGGCGACGAAGGCAGAGGCGAGCGTGACGAGTGCGGCCATGACGACCGTGCGGACGATGATGTCGAAATTCGCTGTATTCAGCAGCTGCGCATAGGTCGAGAGCGTGAACTCGTAGTTCACCATCCCCGAGAAGTCGTCGATCGAGAAGAAGCTTTGCAGCAAGAGCGCAATCAGCGAGCCGATATAGATGATGCCGAGCCAGAGCAGCGGCGGCGTCAGCATCAGAAACAGCAGCAGCTTCGGGCGGCGCCAGAACAGATCCGAGAGGCGGCCGAAGACGCCGCCGCGGCTCGGCAGGATCGAGGCCGGCGCCTGTTGCGACGAAGCGGGGAAGGCTGCGGCGTTCATGCGGCGTCATCCATATAGTGGACATCCGCCGACAGCCAGGCGAGGCGGACGGAGGCGCCGGTATCCGGAGCCGATTGGCCGGCGGGTACGGTCACATGCAGGCGGGCGCCATTTGCCTCCACCGAGAGGCGGGTAGCAGCACCGAGAAAGCTTGTGGCCTTCACGGTCGCTGCCACGCCGCTCTCCTCAGTCAACCGGATGGCCTCGGGGCGCAGGCTTGCCCAGCGCCGCTCGCCGCCGAGCGACGACATGGTTTCAGGCGCAATGACATTGGAGGAGCCGACGAAATCGGCGACGAAGCGGGTCTTCGGCCGCTGATAGATGTCGTGCGGCGTGCCCTGCTGCACGATGCGGCCGTCGTTGAAGACGGCGACGCGATCGGCCATGGACAGGGCTTCGCCCTGATCATGGGTGACGAAAACGAAGGTGATGCCGAGCGCCCGCTGCAGGCTCTTCAGCTCCTCCTGCATCTGCTCGCGCAGCTTCAGGTCCAGCGCGCCGAGCGGTTCGTCGAGCAGCAGCACCTTCGGCTTGTTGACGAGGGCGCGGGCGAGCGCCACGCGCTGGCGCTGGCCGCCTGAGAGCTGGCCGGGGCGGCGGGCGCCATAGCCCGGCAGCTTCACCAGCTCCAGCGCCTGCTCGGCAGCGCGCTGCCGCTCGACTTTGCCGATACCCTTGACCATCAGCCCGTAGGCGACGTTGTCGAGGATGTTGAGATGCGGAAACAGGGCGTAATCCTGGAAGACCGTGTTGACGTTGCGCCTATAGGGCGGCACACCTTCGGCCGTCTCGCCGAAGATTTCGATATGGCCGCCCGTGGGCTGCTCGAAGCCGGCAATCAGCCTGAGGCAGGTGGTCTTGCCGGAACCGGAAGGGCCGAGCATGGCGAAGAATTCGCCGGGCGCGATCTCCAGATCGACGCGGTCCACAGCGCGGACCTGGCCGAAATGGCGCGACACCTGCTGGAAACGAACGGCGTTCATTGGTTTCTCCAGGGATATGCAGAATGTTTGATGTTGGTCAGCAGGACCGGCTTCGAGATCTGGTCTGCTGCTGATGCTGGCGCCTCAAGGTGCCAACGGGATCGCCGCTCCGCATTCGGAGCGGCGAGGGCCGATGCGGTTCGCTATCTGCCGCCGATCACGCCGATATAGTCGGAAACCCAGCGATGGTACGGCACGCACTCGCTCTGGCTCGTGCATTTTGCGACAGGCGTCTTCCAGAAGCGGATCTTGTCGAAGTGGTCATAGCCATTGGTGGCGCAACCGCTGTCGGTCAAAAGTTCGTTGCCTTTGCACGCTGCCGGAACCGAAGGCACGGCGCCGAACCAGGCGGCGGCATCGCCCTGGACCTTGGCCTGGAGGGAATGTTCCATCCACATATAGGCGCAGTTCGGATGCTCGCTGTCGGCATGCAGCATGGTGGTGTCGGCCCAGCCCGTCGTTCCCTCATCTGGGAAGGTGGAGGCGATCTTCTGCTTATCGGCCTGCAGCAGGTTCACCTGGAACGGCCACGAGCCGGAGGCGACGACGCCTTCATTCTTGAAGTCGTCGGTCTGGATCATCGCGTCGTGCCAGTAGCGGCTGACGAGCTTGCGCTGGCCGCGCAGCAGCTCCAGAGCAGCCTTGTACTGGTCTTCGTTGAGTTCGTAGGGGTCCTTGATGCCGAGCTCAGGCTTGTGTGCCATGAGGTAAAGAGCGGCGTCAGCGATATATATCGGGCCGTCATAGGCCTGGACGCGGCCCTTGTTGGACTTGCCGTCAGGCAGGTTCATTTCTTCGAAGACGACGTTCCAGCTCTTTGGCGCCTGATCCTTGAAGGCGGCAGTGTTGTACATCAGCACATTCGGCCCCCAGAGATAGGGCACGCCGTAGTGGACGCCGTTGACGGTATGCCAGGGGGCATTCTTCAGGCGTTCGTCGAGGTTCTTCCAGCTCGGGATCAGGTCGGTATTGATCGGCTGGACGCGCTTGCCGGCAACGAGACGCAGCGATGCGTCACCGGATGCGGTCACGAGGTCGAAACCGCCTTCGTTCATCAGCGCGACCATTTCGTCCGAGGTCGCCGCAGTCTTGACGCTGACCTTGCAGCCGGTCTCCTTTTCGAAGCCGGTGACCCAATCGTAATTCTTGTCGCTTTCGCCACGCTCGATATAGCCGGCCCATGCGACGATGCTGACGGCGCCTTCGCCCTTGCCGAGCGTCTTCAATGGCTCGGCGGCAATGACCTGCGTGGCGAAACTTAGGCATGCGAGTGCGGCCGTGCATGATTTCAGCAGATGCTTCATCGGACTCTCCCGGTTTTTGAGCCTTGATTGTGCGGAGCCAGTGGCTGGCTTCCTGTTCCCGGAAGAAAAGGTGACGCGATTTCGCCGCATTCGCAAATTCATTTATCAGAAAGTCGATATCGGAAATTCCGATTTCAAGTGAAGCGATCGATTAGCAATCGGACTCGCTTCTCAAGAACGGGAACAGAAGGATCGTCCCCAATCTGACCGTCTAACGACTTCATAAATACATCAGCCGCGAGTTCATCCCCTAAAATTGCCGATATGCACTCGAATGCTATTTTGTGATGGAGCGCATCGATTTCTGGGTCTAGCCGTTCACAAACTTCATAGAACTCGCCGGCCATAGGCGCTCCAACCATGTCCGCCCAAGGCTCGATTAGCATTATCCGGCAAACCTCGAAGAGGCGTTCCCGCTGCGTGCCATCACCCGCAACGGCCGCCTTCGCAAGCGGGTGCCGTGATATGAGCCAATGCCGAAACACGGCGGTATAGATGTCCTCTTTGTTGCTGAACGTTTTGTAGAGCAGCGTGCGCGAAATGCAGGCGCGTTTGGCGATATCGTCCAGCGACGTTTTGGCAAAGCCAAAATTGAGGAAGCACCATTTTGCGGCGTTCAAAATGGTGTCACGGCGTGAAGCAACTTCTTCTGGGGTTATCCTAGGTGCCATAGCGATTTGTGACAAATTGAATGTTTTTTGTCAAGTTGTTGCGTTCTTCCACTTGACCTTCGGCTCTTACTGAATCATTTTGACATAAAGAGTTAATTTTGTCACGATGCATCGCTTTACGGAAGCAAGGTTGCAGCGCGCCAATTTCCAAGGACAGAAGGCAACGAAAATGAGCAATGCTTGGACCCCGGCAGAAATCCCCCCGCAAACGGATAGACGAATAATCGTTACAGGCGGGAACAGCGGAATAGGGTGGCATACCGCGCTCGAATTGGCTCGCGCCGGCGCACAGGTTACGATCGGTGCGCGTAGCAAGTCCAAAGGCGAGGACGCGGTAAAGCGCATTCGCGACATTATTCCGCGCGCCAATGTGCGCTGGGGTGTCCTGGACCTTTCCAATCCTGTGTCCCTTCAAGCATTCGCCGACAGCCAGCTCGAAGATGGCCGCCCGATTGATATGCTGATCAATAATGCTGGCATAATGGGCCTTCCGCGGCGTGAAGTTAGCGTCGACGGCCACGAACTGCAGTTCGCGACCAATGTCTTCGGGCCTTATCGGTTGACTGGTTTGCTTTTGCCGGCGTTGCTGCGCACAAACCGCCCACGTGTCGTAACAGTCGCGTCTGGCACACATAAGATGTTCGAGCCCGGGCCGATTACTGATTTTGAGGCCAAGGACAGCTACGTGCCGATGCGGGTTTATGCCAAGACGAAGCTTGCCAACGTCCTCTTCGCTCGTGAGTTACAGCGCCGCGCGGGCGACCGGCTGCTATCTACCATTAGCCATCCTGGCGGCGCGCGAACCAATCTCTTTGCCGCAACAACCTTGAGCACCAAGATTGCCGGCATCTTGACGTATCCTCTACTGCAAAGTTCGGAGAAGGGCGCGTGGCCGACGCTTATGGCTGCAACTTTGGAGAATGCCCGACCTGGCGGTTATTACGGACCTGGCGGCTTCATGGAGTTGCGCGGCAATCCTGTCGAGGTGAAAACGGCTTCCTATGCAGATGATCCTTCCGCTTGGCGCGCTCTGTTCAATGACCTGGAACGGATTACCGGCATCACTTACGCTATTTAAAACTGGAAGACCCAGAGAAGCTTTTTGGCTCTCTGCCATTGCTACCACATGGGAAATTCCGATTCTTATCTCTGTATGCGGGCCAGATCGAAAGCCTCTGGCCGCAGCTTTCCAGCCTTCAGGAGGTGTTGCAGCGCGTAGGAGAGGGAAAGGGCATCATCAAGCGCATCGTGTCCCCGGAGTGGTGGATGCTGCACGCCATAGTAGTGAGAAAGCTCGTTGCTTGGCGTCTTCGCCAGATCCTCGACAGGCATTCCCGCTGCCAGCAGAAGCTTGACGGCATTGTCGAAGCGATGCGCGGGAATGGAGGGCTGAATTCCAGCGACATAGCAGCTGATCGCCATCATATTCAGTTCGTCCTTGCCCCAGGACCAAAAGCGGGCGCCACTCGAGAAGAGATCCAGGCCGGCAAGGGCATCCTGCAGCGATATGCCTTCTGTGTTGAGGCTCTCCTCGGTGATGCCGGTGAGTGTGGTGAAAAACGGATCGAGCGCATATTGATCGCCAAACCTGTCGATCGGGCGCACATAGGCCTTGTAGCTGTCCAAGATCGGGAAGCCCTCTTCGAGGCTAAGCTTGACGGCCCCGAGCTGCGCGATGACCGGATCGGGATCGTGGGCGGCGCACCAGAACCGGCGTTGCGACCCTTCGAGACAGAGGAATTCACAGTCGAATATGATTGTGGTCTTCATACCTGGCCTCACCGGATGAACAATCTTCGATTGCATTCTCCACGTAGCGATGGAGGGCCGCGCTTGCTAGCGCTGGCGGCCCGAGCGCATGCTTTCGGCGACGCCGACGAAATCGCGGGCAGCCTGCGGAAGGCTCGATCCCTTGCGCCAGACCATGCCGACCTGCACCACCGGCAGCGAACCGGAGACGTCGCGGCTTTCGATGCGGTCGCCTTCCAGCGACCAGGGACGATAGACGAGATCCGGCAGCAGCGCGACGCCGGCGCCTGTCGCAACCAGGCTGCGCACCGCCTCGACGGAGCGTGTGCGGAAGGCGACATGCGGGCGGGCGCCGAGCGCCGTCAGCAGCTTGCCGGTATTTTCCTCAATTTCATCGATGGTCAGCATGATCAGCGGCTCGCGGCTGATATCGGCGACGCTGATGATATCGGCCGAGACGAGGGGATGGCCCATGGGCAGCCAGAGGCGATAGGGCGAGGTCTCCAGGATCTCGGCCTGCAGGGCCATGCGGTCGCGCAGATTGGAAATGACCATGACCGCGACGTCGAGTTCGCCACCAACCAGAAGATGTTCCAGATAGCCGCCATTGTCCTCGATGGCGCTGACCTCAACCCCGGGGCAGGCGCGGCGATAGCGCGCCAGAAGATCAGACAGCACATAACCGGCGACAAGCGATGTCACGCCGATATTCAGCGTGCCGCCGGCCTCGTTCTGCTTGCCGGAAAAGCTGGTGCGTGCGTCGGAGACTGTCGCCAGGATCTTCGTTGCGTGGCGCAGGAATTGGTGGCCGTTATGGGTGATGGACAATCCGCGCGGATGGCGCTCGAACAGTTCGACGCCGAGATCGCTTTCCAGTTCCTTGAGGGCCTCGGTGACTGAGGATTGCGAGATGGACAGGTTCTGCGCGGCGCGCGTCACGGAGCCTTGTTCCGCCACGGCGACGAAGTATTGCAGCTGTCTCAAGGTGAAGGCCATGCCAAGGTTAGAGCATGTTCGCGGCACGGAAGGCAAGCGCCCGTCATAGGTGTGAAAGTTTGGACCTTTTTTGGTAACGATGTTGAGGACAGCACAAGTTTCACCTCAGTTTTAAGTATTCCGAAACGCCAATTCCCTAACGTGAGGGTTGATCATTTTTGTCGGCTTGGAGTGGTCTATGCTGGAGCAGTTGGCGTGAGCGCCTTACTGCACATTTTCCGGACACCCCGGAAATTTGTCGTCATGATCGGCGGAGTGGCCTTTCTCATAGGCTGCTCCGGCGTATTGGCGCTTTATGTCGGCAAGGACAGGCTGCTCGGTCTCGCCTCCGCATCTCCCAACGGGCTTCAGTGCACCGATGTCAATCTTGTTACGATCCGCAAGGATAACCGTTTCTGGGTTCGCAAATATATCCGCACCGAGCCGACGGATGGGCTGACGCGCGTCAAGACTGCGCTCCGGGTTGCCAAGGCTGTCTATCAGGAACAGAAACCGGATCTCGTCCAGGTTGTGGTTCTCGACAAGAACGGGCCGACGCTGCGTTCCGATCTGCGTGGCCGGGCGCTTGGCGCCGATGTTGTCTATGTGGCTCATCCCGACCGGCTTGTCGACGGCAGCTCCGAGGCACCGCTGACGGCACGCTACTATGATGGCGGTGCGAGCAATGCCGGCCTGTTTTATGGCGAGCAGATTACCATGCTGCCGCAGGATATCGATGCGGCGATCGCCGGATTGAAGAATCTGGCCGACTGCGACAACGCGCTGGCGGCAGACAATGGCGGCGACGCCAAGAAGGACAAGATGAAGGCGGCGATCGCCGCGGAAGAGAAAGCGGCCGCAAATCAAGCGGAGGGCCACGATGCCAAGCCGCAGCTGCCTGAACCGAAATCGACCGGCAATGTGCAGCCGGGCTATGATGCAAACGGTGATTTCATCGGTGCCGATGCCGGGACCAAGGGAAAAAACCCGTCACCGGGATTGGATCCGACCATGACGGGTGCCGCCGACCGCCGCTCGCCCGTCACCAACTGATCAAAACCGGCTTTGCGCTATCGGGCGGAAAGGCAATAGCCTCATTCCGCCAGATGTTTCTCGCCGATTGCCTGGTAGAGCGCGAAGAGGGCTTCGTGAATTTCGCCCGCAAGTCGGTAAAAGTCGGGATTCGCCAGGATGGCCGGGTGCTGCAGCAGCTGGTCGTCGGTCATGTCGAGCATGATCGATGCCGTGTGCATCGCTTCGTGGCAGCCGAAAGTTCCCGGTGCGTATTGCGAGAGATCGATATCGCCGATCTCTGCAAGATCGGCCAACCGCTGCTGCTCGCTGTCGGCATCCGCGGCTGATGTCTCTTTATCCGTCATGGTACGCACCTTTTCTTTTCGGGCGACGAGGCCGTCTCAATCCGCCTTGTTGCGGCGAGCCGGGAAGAGGATGATGTCGCGGATCGACGGCGAGTTGGTCAAAAGCATGATGAGACGGTCCACACCGATGCCGAGACCGCCCGCCGGCGGCATGCCCTGATCGATCGCGTCGAGGAATTCCTCGTCGAGTTCCTTCTGCTTTTCGCCGCGGGCATGCGCCTGCTCGAGCTGCTCGACCATGCGGGCGCGCTGCTCTTCCGGATCGTTGAGTTCCGAGAAGGCGTTGCCGAGTTCCCAGGCGTTGCAATAGGTTTCGAAGCGCTCGACGAGGCGCGGCTCGCCCGGCACTTCCTTGGCGAATGGCGAGATGTCCTTCGGGAAATGCGTCACGTGAGCCGGCTGGATCAGCGTGCCCTCGACCTTCTCTTCGAAGATGAAGGCAAGGCATTCGCCCCAAGTCGCGTCTTTCTCGACGGCAAAGCCGGCGGCCTTGGAGGCGGCGCGGGCTTCTTCATCGGTTTTGATCGCCAGGAAGTCGATGCCGGTCGCCTCCTTGACGGCGTCGGGCATCGGTACGCGGCGGAACGGACCCTTGAAGGAAATCTGCTTGTCGCCGAAGGCGAATTCCGTGCTGCCGTGGATCGAGATCGCGAGCGTCGAGAACATGCGCTCGACGAGGTCCATGATGTCCTCGTAGTCGGCATAGGCCCAGTAACATTCCATCATGGTGAATTCAGGATTGTGCCGGGTGGAGACGCCTTCGTTGCGGAAGTTGCGGTTGATCTCGAACACCTTGTCGGTGAGGCCGGATACCAGCGTGCGCTTCAGGAACAGTTCCGGCGCGATGCGCAGGTACATGTCGAGCTTCAGCGTGTTGTGATGCGTCTTGAACGGCTCGGCGGTGGCGCCGCCGTAAACCGAATGCAGCATCGGCGTCTCGACTTCCATGAAGCCGTCATTTTCCATGAAGCGGCGGATGCCCGAAACGATGCGGCTGCGCTGCTGGAAGCGGAGCTTCGATTCCTCGTTGGTCATGATGTCGAGATGGCGCTTGCGGTAGCGCAGCTCGATATCGGAGAGGCCATGCCACTTTTCGGGCATCGGTAGCAGGGACTTGGTCAGCATGGTGATCTGCTGGGCGTTGATCGTCAGCTCGCCGCGCTTGGTGCGGCGCACGACGCCGGTCACGCCGATGATGTCGCCGATATCGATCATCGGCAGCAGGGAGCGGGCCTCTTCCGAGGTCACGTCCTTGTGGCTGAAGATCTGGATCTTGGCCGAGGCGTCATGGATATCCATGAACATGCCGGAGTTGCGCGAGGAGTAGACGCGGCCGGCGACGGTGACGACGTCGGCAGTTTCGGTATCCGGCTCCAGGCCCTCGTATTTCGCAGCCAGCTCGGCATTGGTCATCGTGCGGTGGAAATGCGCCGGATAGACGTCGCCGATCTGCTCGCGCAGCAGCTTCAGCTTCTGCGCGCGAACTTCCGTTGCGTCGGAGGAGAGGGTGGCGTTTTCGGTCTTGTCGTTCATGGTTCTAAGTCCGGTTCAGTTCTTCGGGCCGACGAGGGTCGCAACGGTCTGCGCGGCCAGTTTCAGCCGCTGGCGGACGACGGAGCGGCCGAGGATCGCCATGCTATCGAAAAGCGGCAGGGAGCGCGAGGAGCCCGATACCGCGACGAAGAGCGGGGCAACGATGACCTTCAGCTTCTTGCCCATGCGGTCAGCGATGGCGCGCAGCTCGGCTTCGATTGTCTCGACATTCCATTCGAGGATCTTTTCGAGGTCCGGCTGGACGGTGTTCAGGATTTCCAACAGCTCTTCAGGTGTCGACTTGATCTTGGCGAAAGCGGAGGGATCAAGGTTGAGATCGGACTTGAACAGGAAGCCGGCGAGATCGGGCAGTTCACCGAGCTTGGTGATACGCGACTGCGACAGCTTCAGGCCTTCCTGCAGGCGGCTGTTTTCCATTGCCCAGGTCAGAACGCGGTGCTGGAACTCTTCTTCCGAGAGCTTTTCGCGGATCCAGCGGCCGTTCAGCCAGTCGAGCTTCTGAATGTCGAAGATCGCGCCGGCCTTGGAGAGGTTTTCCGGATCGAACTTTGCGGCAAGCTCGTCCATGCTCAAAAGCTCTTCGCCTTCGGCGATCTGGATGAAGAACAGGCCGAGGAAGTTCATCAACGCTTCGGGGATATAGCCGAGAGCCGTGTAATAGGAGATCGAGGTCGGGTTCTTGCGCTTCGACAGCTTCGACTTGTCGGCATTGCGCATCAGCGACAGGTGCATGAACACCGGCGGCTCCCAGCCGAGATACTGATAGATCAGGATGTGCTTCGGCACCGATGCGAGCCATTCCTCGCCGCGCGCGACATGGGTGATCTTCATCAGGTGGTCGTCGACGACGTTGGCCATGTGATAGGTCGGCATGCCGTCGGCCTTCAAGAGGACCTGCATGTCGACGGCGTCCCACGGGATTTCCACGTCGCCGTAGACGCCGTCATGGAACTTGCAAGAGCCTTCGGTCGGGATCTTCATGCGCACGACATGCGGCTCGCCGGCGGCGACGCGCGTCGAGACTTCCTCGGCCGAAAGGTTCAGACAGTGGCCGTCATACTTCGGCGGCAGGCCGGCGGCGCGCTGCGCCTCGCGCATCTTCTCCAGGCGCTCGGGCGTGCAGAAGCAGCGGAAGCCGTGACCGGCCGAAACGATCTGCTCGACGTAAGGCTTGTAGAGGTCCTTGCGGTCGCTCTGGCGATAGGGGCCGTAGGGGCCGCCGATATCGGGACCTTCGGCCCATTTCAGGCCACACCATTTCAGCGCATCGAGAACCTTGGTCTCGAATTCCGGGGTGGAGCGGGTCGCGTCGGTATCCTCGATGCGCAGGATGAACTCGCCGCCGTGTTTCTTGGCGAAGAGATAGTTGAACAGCGCGATGTAAGCGGTGCCGACATGCGGCTCGCCGGTGGGGGAGGGTGCGATGCGGACGCGAACGCCTGAAGTGGTCATCTTGTTTGCCCGTCATAAAAGGCCGGGCCGCGCTTGGGACAAGCGCCGTCCAGCCGAAAATGTCTATCTGGATCAGGAAACCGGCCGGAAAAGGGCGTCTTGCCGCTTCTATCAGCGTTTTCCGTATGGCTGGCCTTAGGCCATATTCAGGGGGTGGCGTCAAGGGAAACTGCGCCGCAAGAGCGGGCGACGACGCCAAGAACGCTGTGCTGCATCGAAAAGAGCCGGCCTTTCAAATTCACGAAGCGTCTTTACCCTTCATAAGGGTTTCGGCAGAAAAGCCTTATGCTTGCCGAATTTGATTTGCAATTTTCACGGCAGTGGCGAAATAGGTCTTCAATCGTTCACCGCGAGGATACTATGAAGAAATTGCTTTTGAGCTTGTTATTGACGGTCTCGATAGTCGACGCCGCCGCGGCCCAGTCGACCATCACGCGGGACGGTTCCGCCCGACTGATCGAGTCCTACCGCGCCTATATCGGCAATGACGACCTTTACAATTCCAAGGGCGAGCGCCTGACGCTACCCTGGCAGATCATCCGCCAGGACCGCGCCAACTATCACGCCTATCGCCGCCGTGACCGTGGCGACCAGGGCGACAGTTTCTTCTCGCTGCCCTCCAATCGCCAGAAGCTGGAAGCCATGCTGGCAAACGGCAATATTGCCGACGATGCCGGGAACTACATCGTTCGCGGCAACGTCTGGATCAAGGTCGACATTTACGGCCGCGGCGACATCGGCGAATGGGTCGACGTGCACGTCCAGGATTGATCCAGGCGATGAAGGCCGCGCCCGTTCGAAGGCACGGCTTTCCCGATCAGTGACCGCCCGAGGTCTTTTTCCGGCGGTTGCGCGCCATCATGTTCAGCACTTCCACGAGGGCGGAGAAGGCCATGGCGGCGTAGATGTAGCCCTTGGGAACATGCACGCCCATGCCTTCGGCGATCAACGTCGTGCCGATCATCAGCAGGAAGGCGAGCGCCAGCATGACGATGCTCGGGTTCTTCTCGATGAAGTTCGCAAGCGGGTTTGCTGCGACCAGCATGACCGTGACTGCGGCGATAACGGCGACGAACATGATCGGCAGGTGCGGCGTCATGCCGACGGCGGTGATGATGCTGTCGACCGAGAAGACCAGATCGAGCAGCAGGATCTGGCCGATCGCTGCGGCGAAGGTCGATGTCGTCGATTTGGCGATGAAGTCTTCGCCCTGTTCCTGGGGATCGACATTATGATGGATCTCCTTCGTCGCTTTCCAGACGAGGAAGAGGCCGCCGCCGATCAAGATCATGTCCTTCCAGGAGAAGCCTTGACCGAAAATTTCGAAGACGGGCTGGGTCAGCTGAACGATCCAGGCGACGGTTCCGAGCAGCGCAAGGCGCATGACGAGGGCGAGGCCGATGCCGATCTTACGGGCTCTGTCGCGATGTTCCGGCGGCAGCTTGTTGGTGAGGATCGAGATGAAGATGAGGTTGTCGATGCCGAGGACCACCTCCATGACGACAAGGGTGATGAGTGCCACCCATGCGGCGGGATCCTGCAGCAACCCAACAATATCCATAGACGATTTCCCCTTTCGTCAGCATTCGCCGATGCTGACCCCCAGCTCCGGCCTTTCCAGAATGGCCGTAATGTAAGGAGCGCAGTCGTCCGTACAAGCGGTGCCGTCAATTTCGTGGCGGCGGCGCATGTTTCCTAAAGCGCGTCGCGATCCTTCATATTCGCTTCTTGCGCTTTAGGTTTTTGGTTTTACGCATGTCGTTATCGCAAAACCGCTGCACAGTTTTGCGCGACATGCTTTCAGGCTTTCAGGCTTTCAGGGGTATCCATATCTCCGTCACACCCATGCCGGTGCGTGGGTCGAAGCGGTCGTCATAGCGTTCCATCATGTCGGGCGTGCCCGCGTGCTGATGACCTGATTGCGGCAGCCATTCGCCGAAGATCTGGTGTACCGTGGCGGAGATGCCGGAGATATGACCGCGATGCGTGAAGACCGCATAACGCTGCTGCGGCAGTTTTATGGTGACGAAACCTTCGGGCAAGTCATCCGTGCCGGTGACTTCGGCGGCCGACATATAGCGGAAGTCTTCGCTGTTGCCGTCGACCTGGGTACAGATGCCATAGGCGGCATTGCCGATCTGGCCTGGAATATGGCCGAAATGCTGGTTGAATTTCTGCCAGAGCGAAGGGATCGCCTGTGTGGCTTCATGGGCATAGATTTCCGCAAGGCCGGCAAGCAGCATTGCGGGATGGGTCTCGAAACGTGGGGCATCGAGTTTGGGAAGGCGGGTGTCATCCATTCTGATCGGCTCCCGTAGAGCGAGGTTGCGAACGTGCCCTTGCTTGCGCAGGCTTTCCGGCGTCATGCCGAATTGATCGCGGAAGGCACGGGTGAAGGCCTCGTGCGAGCCGTAGCCGGCATCGAGGGCAACCTGGAGAATGGAAGAAGAACTATCGACCAAGGCAAGAGCTGCCCCGCTGAGGCGGCGACTGCGGATATAGCTGCTGATCGAGTGGCCTGTGGTCATACCGAAGACGCGCGACAGGTGATAGCGCGACAGCCCGGCGGTCTCGGCGATTTCATCGAGCGAGATGTCGGACGCAAAATGGCTTTCGATAAACCATATCGCTCTTCCGATCGCGCTCATCTTCAACTCCCCTGGTTGCCGGGCCAGTCATAGGCGACCGGCCGCTGCACCGCTTGATCGCTGTTGCGGAGTTGGACCGCTAACCGCTTCATCGGCAACAAGGGAAGGGCATTCAGTCCCGGCTCTGGCGATCGGTGCCGTAAGCCGCGAGGAAGACGCGGACGGCGCCGCGCACGACATAGTCGATTTCCTCTATCGAAGGAGGGGCCTCCATGTCGCCGAACAGCCGCAATTTGAAGTAGCCGCCACTGGCCATTTCAAGGAACTGACGCGCAGCCAGGTCGAAATCCTGTATCTCCACGCTGCCTACTTCGGCCTTGCGCTCCAGAAAGCCGCGCAACACGGTGCGCAGGTTGTCGGGACCGGTAAAGAAGCGCTGACAGAGCGATGGCATACGTTCGCGCACACCGACGACGGTCCGCATGGCGCTGATGGTCTTATCCGACGTGACGTGCGTCGCAAACACCTTGCCGAACTCAAGAAGGCTGGAAGCAATATCGGCGTCATCGACAAGAGCGGCACGCACGATTTCGACGAAATGCGCGCGTTCACTGTTTACGATGGCGGCAAACAGATCTTCCTTGTTGGCGAAATAGACGTAGAGAGTGCCCTTGGAAACGCCCGCCTCGCGGGTGACGTCGTTCATGCTCGCCGCATCGAAGCCCATTTTCATAAAGACGCGCTTGGCGCCTTCGAGAATTTGATGACGCTTGGCCGGATCTTCGCCGGCCGCCCAGCGTCCACCGGAGCCTGGTGCGGGCGCGTTCAATACAGCGGCATTTTGCGGTTCGTGTTTCATCGTCTCCTTCAATCGATCACTTTTTCTGATTCTTCAACATATTCGACAACTAAATCGAACCGTTCAGTTCGATATCTCTTGATATGGAATGAAAAAGGCTCTATGTCAATTGAACCGAACCGTTCGGTTCGATTAATTTACCAAGATTTTCGGTGGTAGGGAAATGTCGTCAAGTCATGGAAACAATGTAGCGCGCATCGTGGACGAGCCTGCAGATGCTGAGGTGGAAGCCCGCGAAGCCGGCGTGTCTGCTGAGGCTCCTGCGGCTGAAACGCGCGGCAATCCCGCCCCCGCCCAGGCTGCGCCCACTGCTCCGGCCCCTGCGGCCCCACCGCCGCCAGAGAAGAAGCGGCGCAGCCTGGCCCTCCCGATCATTGTCGTCATCGCTCTCGCAGCCGGCGGCTGGTACGGCTATGACTGGTGGACGGATGGCCGCTTCATGGTCTCCACCGACGACGCCTATATCGGCGGCGATATCGCGACTATTCAGCCGAAGGTGACGGGCTATGTCGCCAAGGTGAACGTCGTGGCCAACCAGCAGGTCAAGGCCGGCGACGTGCTCGCCACACTCGATGACGGTGACTACAAGCTGGCGCTCGGCCAGGCTCAAGCCTCGCTCGATACCGAACAGCTTTCGCTCCATACCATCGATGCTCAGATCGCTGCCGGCCAGGCAGCCCTTGCCCAGTCGCAGGCGCAGAAGGTTGCCCTGGAAGCCACGGTCCGCGGCGCCCAGATCACCCAGACGCGCGCTGCCGAACTGCAATCGAAGTCGGTCGGCACCACGGCCGCTTTGGATAGCGCCAATATCGCGCTTGATCAGGCCAAGGCCAATCTGGTCGGCGGCGACGCCGCCATCGCATCCGCACAGGCCAACATCAACCTGCTGCAGGCCCAGCGCCGGCAGGCCGAAAGCACGATCAAGGGTCTCGAAGCCGCCCGTGACAAAGCTGCCCGCGATCTGTCCTTTACCGTGTTGAAGGCGCCTTACGACGGCATCGTCGGCAATCGCTCGGTGCAGGAAGGCGATCTCGTCTCTCCCGGCCAGAAGCTGATGGCGATCGTGCCGATCCGCCAGCTCTATATCGATGCGAACTTCAAGGAAACGCAGATCCAGCACTTGGTTCCCGGTTCCAAGGTCAATGTCCATGTCGATGCCTATAGCGATCATCCAATCGTCGGCACCGTAGAATCGATCTCGCCGGCCTCCGGCTCGGTCTTCTCGCTGCTGCCGCCGGAAAACGCGACAGGTAATTTCACCAAGATCATCCAGCGCGTGCCTGTCCGCATCGCACTGCCGCAGGATGCGCTCAATACCGGCCGTCTGCGCGCAGGCCTCAGCGTCGTCGTCGACGTCGATACCCGCACGGCACCGGACAAGTAAGCGATCTAGCTCGGGAGAGACGCGCCATGTCGTCCGCCAGCACTACAGCCGGGTCGCCCCCACGCGCGGCCGGTCCCGCCGCGCCTGCGGCCGATCACATCGACACGAGAAAGCTCATCGCCTTCCTGGCGATGGTGCTCGGCATGTTCATGTCGATCCTCGACATTCAGATCGTTTCCGCGTCGCTCAGCGAAATCCAGGCCGGCCTCAGCGCCGGCTCGGATGAAATCGGCTGGGTGCAGACGGCCTATCTGATCGCCGAAGTCATCATGATCCCGCTGTCGGGAACGTTGGCACGCATCATTTCGACGCGCTATCTGTTCGCAATCTCGGCCGCCGGCTTCACCGCGGCGAGCGCGCTTGCCGCGACCGCCACCAACATCGACCAGATGATCATCTACCGCGCCCTGCAGGGCTTCATCGGCGGCGGCATGATCCCCTCGGTGTTTGCGGCGGCCTTCACGATCTTCCCGCCGTCGAAGCGCAACGTCGTTTCGCCGATCATCGGCCTGATCGCCACGCTCGCGCCGACGATCGGCCCGACCGTCGGCGGCTATCTGTCCAACGCCTTTTCCTGGCACTGGCTGTTCCTGGTCAATATCCCGCCGGGTATCGTCGTTGCCATCGTCACCTGGAACTTCATCGATTTCGACAAGCCCGAGCTGTCGCTTTTCAAGAAGTTCGATTGGTGGGGCCTGATTTCGATGGGCGTTTTCCTTGGCGCGCTGGAATATGTGCTCGAGGAAGGCAATACCAACGACTGGTTCAACGACAATTATATCGTTGCCGGCGCCATCGCCTCCGCCATCGGTGCAGTCATCTTCTTCTACCGTGCCTTCACGGTCGAATTCCCCGTGGTCGATCTCAGGGCCTTCACGAACAAGAACTTCTCCTTCGGGTCGATGTTCTCCTTCGTCATGGGCATCGGCCTCTACGGCTTGACCTATATCTACCCGCTCTATCTCGCGCGTATCCGGGGCTACGATTCACTGCAGATCGGCGAGACGATGTTCGTCTCCGGCCTCACCATGTTCTTCACGGCGCCGCTTGCCGGCTTCCTGTCGAGCAAGGTCGACCTGCGCATCCTGATGATCATCGGCTTCACCAGCTTCTCGGCCGGTACCTACATCATGATGCATCTGACGGTGGACTGGGATTTCTGGGAGCTGATGATCCCGCAGATCCTGCGCGGTTTCGGCCTGATGCTCTGCATGGTGCCGATCAACAATATTGCGCTGGGAACCATGCCGCCCGCCCGCATGCGCGGGGCGTCGGGCCTGTTCAACCTGACGCGTAACCTCGGCGGCGCCGTCGGTCTCGCAATCATCAACACGCTACTGACGAACAGGCAGGACCAGCATTATTTCAACCTGCGCGACCATATCCATTGGGGCAACCAGGTGGCTGTCGATCAGCTGAACAACATGGCCGCCAGCTTCAATGCCGCTGGCCTGAACGGTGATCAGGCTGCGCTCCGGCAGATGGTCAACATGGCGACACAACAGGCTGTCGTCATGTCCTTCGGGGATATTTTCCTGATGCTGACCGTGCTGTTCCTGGCGATGATCCTTGGCGTGCTGATGCTGAGCAAGCCGGGTGCGCCAGGTGGCGGCGGTGGCGGAGGCCACTGATCCCGCCTCAAAGATTGCTCCCAAGGCATGGCCCCTCCTCGCGAGGGGCCTTTTTTATTTGCGGTCGTAGACGGAAAATCCAGCGCTTCGAAATTTTTGATTTACGTACATCAAAAATCGCAGTAAGGATTTTGGCAGGAGGAGCCGATGAGACCGACCGTGCATGACATTGCCGCCGCTGCGGGCGTCAGCCTCGCCACCGTGGACCGCGTCTTGAACCAGCGGCCGGGTGTGCGGCTGGTGACGCGGGAAAAGGTCGAGGAGGCAATCAGGCAGATCGGCTATATCCGCGATGTCGCTGCCGCCAATCTGGCCAAGGGTCGCGTCTATCCTCTCGTTTTCATTGTGCCGACTGGCGACAATTCCTTCATGCATGGGCTTCGCTTCGAGGTGCATCAGGCAATCTTGCGGGCCAGCATAGAGCGTACGGACATCCGCATTGTCGAGGTGCCGGCTTTCGATGTGCCGGCGCTGGTTTCGGTGCTGGATGCATTGCAGGGACAGAAAGTCGCCGGTGTTGCGCTGGTGGCGACCGATGCGCCAGCGGTTGTAGCCGCGGTCGACCGGCTCGTGTCGGACCGTATTCCGGTCGTTACGCTGGTCTCAGATCTCACCGATTCCACTAGGCATCACTATGCCGGCATCGACAATATTGCCGCTGGGCGCACGGCCGCACGGTTGCTTGGGCGGTTCCTCGGTGGTCGCGAAGGTGATCTCACCGTGCTTGCTGGCTCGATGCTGGTGCGCGACCATCGCGAGCGCCTGCAGGGCTTTTCCGCCGTGATGGCCGAGGAGTTTCCCAAGCTGCGACTGCTGCCCGTGCTGGAAGGGCGTGACGATCCCGAGCGGACGAAAACGCTCGTTTCCAAAGCGCTCTCCGCAAGCAAGGATATCATCGGCGTCTACAGCCTTGGCGCCGGTAATCGGGGCCTGATTGCGGCCCTGAAGGCTATCCGGCCCGAGCGCGAGCTGACGGTGGTCGTGCACGAGCTGACGCAGCATACGCGCGCGGCGCTGTTGGACGGTACGATCGATGCTGTCCTTAATCAGGATGCCGGCCATGAGGTGCGCAGTGCCATCCGCGTCATGAAGGCGACCGCCGACGGCCAGGCCGTCATTGCCGATCAGGAGCGCATTCGTCTCGACATTTTCTTGAAAGATAATCTGCCCTGAGCATTCGAACATGGCAGCGCATAGGGAGTAACATCTGATGTATTTGGGTCTCGATCTCGGAACGTCCGGCGTCAAAGCGATGCTGATCGACGGCAATCAGAAGATCATCGGGTCTGCCCATGGCGACCTTGATGTCTCGCGCCCGCATCCCGGCTGGTCGGAGCAGGATCCGGCACACTGGATTCGCGCGAGCGAAGAAGCCATTGCCGGGCTGAAGGCGGCGCATCCGAAGGAGCTGGCGGCCGTGCGCGGCATCGGCCTGTCCGGCCAGATGCACGGCGCGACGCTGCTTGATACCGACGACAAGGTGCTGCGTCCCTGCATTCTCTGGAACGACACCCGCAGCTACCATGAGGCTGCAGCTCTCGATTCCGATCCTCGCTTCCGTGCGCTGACCGGCAATATTGTTTTCCCCGGCTTCACCGCGCCCAAGCTCGCCTGGGTCGCAAAGAACGAGCCGGAGATATTCTCCAAAGTGCGCTGGGTGCTGCTGCCGAAGGACTATCTGCGTCTTTGGCTGACGGGCGAGCACATGTCGGAAATGTCCGATTCCGCCGGCACCTCCTGGCTCGATACCGGCAAGCGCAAATGGTCGTCCGAGCTGCTGGCGGCGACCAATCTCGATGAGAAGCAGATGCCGACGCTGGTCGAAGGCACCGAGGCAGCCGGCAAGCTGCGTGGCGAACTGGCCTCGAAGTGGGGCATTGCCGGCGATGTCGTCGTGGCCGGCGGGGCAGGGGACAATGCCGCTTCGGCTTGCGGCATGGGTACGGTCAGCCACGGCGCCGCCTTCGTTTCGCTTGGCACGTCAGGCGTTCTCTTTGCGGCCAACGGTTCCTATCTGCCGAAGCCGGAAAGCGCCGTGCATGCCTTCTGCCACGCGCTTCCCAACACCTGGCATCAGATGGGCGTCATCCTTTCGGCAACCGATGCGCTCAACTGGCATTCGCATGTGACGGGCAAGTCTGCCGCCGAACTCACGATCGAGCTAGGCGATACGCTGAAGGCGCCGACGAGCGTTACCTTCCTTCCCTATCTTTCGGGCGAACGCACGCCGCACAATGATGCGACGATCCGCGGCGCCTTCATCGGTCTCGGCCATGAAAGCGGCCGCGCGGTACTGACGCAGGCCGTGCTCGAAGGTGTGTCCTTCGCCATCCGCGACAATCTGGAAGCGCTGCGCTCTGCCGGTACCGACATTGCACGCGTGACGGCCATCGGCGGCGGGTCGCGCTCGCGCTATTGGCTGGCCTCGATCGCGACTGCACTCGGCGTGCCTGTCGACTTGCCGGCGGACGGCGATTTCGGTGCGGCCTTTGGTGCCGCGCGTCTCGGACTAATTGCCGCCACCGGCGCAGACCCGGTCGCGGTCTGCACCCCACCGCAGACGGCTGGAACGATCGATCCCGTGGCGTCGCTGACGGATGCCTATACGGATGCCTACAAGCGTTACCGGGCGGTTTATCCGGCGATCAAGCCGCTGTCGGCGCATTGAAATACTGCGGCTCAAAGCCCCTCATCCGCCCTGTCGGGCACCTTCTCCCCGTTGGTACGGGGAGAAGGGGATGGGCGCACCTCCACCGTCCCTCTCGCCTCTGAAGCGCGCGAGGGTATGGAGGTCGTCCCCTCTCCCCGCGAGCGGGGAGAGGGCTAGGGTGAGGGGCAACGCCGCACGGTACGAACAACAACATACGAATACCAAAACCCAAGGAGACAAGACATGAGCACCGAATTTTTTGGTGACATCAGCAAAGTAAAGTACGAAGGCCCGGACAGCACCAACCCGCTGGCCTTCCGCTATTACAACAAGGACGAAGTTGTTGCCGGCAAACGGATGGAAGACCATCTGCGTTTCGCCGTTGCCTATTGGCACACCTTCACCTGGCCGGGTGGCGACCCCTTTGGCGGTCAGACCTTCCTGCGTCCCTGGTTCAACGAGACGATGGAAGCCGCCAAGCTGAAGGCAGACGTTGCCTTCGAATTCTTCACCCTGCTCGGCGCTCCCTACTATTGCTTCCACGATGCTGACGTGCGTCCGGAAGGCAAGAATTTCGCGGAGAACACCAAGAACCTCAACGAGATCGTCGACTACTTTGCCAAGAAGCAGGCTGAGACCGGCGTCAAGCTGCTCTGGGGCACGGCAAACCTCTTCTCCAACCGCCGCTTCATGTCGGGCGCCGCGACCAACCCCGATCCGGATGTCTTCGCCTTCTCGGCTGCGACCGTGAAGACCTGCATGGATGCGACCCACAAGCTCGGCGGCGAGAACTACGTTCTCTGGGGCGGTCGCGAAGGCTACGAGACGCTGCTCAACACCGACCTGAAGCGTGAAATGGACCAGATGGGTCGCTTCCTCAACCTCGTCGTCGAGTACAAGCATAAGATCGGCTTCAAGGGCACGATCCTGATCGAGCCGAAGCCGCAGGAGCCGACCAAGCACCAGTATGACTACGACGTAGCCACGGTTTATGGCTTCCTGAAGAAGTACGGCCTCGAGAACGAAGTGAAGCTCAATATCGAGCAGGGCCATGCGATCCTTGCCGGCCATTCCTTCGAGCACGAGCTGGCGCTTGCCAACGCGCTCGGTGTCTTCGGCTCGATCGACATGAACCGCAACGACTACCAGTCCGGCTGGGATACCGACCAGTTCCCGAACAATGTTCCGGAAATGACGCTGGCCTACTACCAGGTTCTGGCGGGCGGCGGTTTCAAGTCGGGCGGCACCAACTTCGACGCCAAGCTGCGCCGTCAGTCGCTCGATCCGGAAGATCTGCTCATCGGCCACATCGGCGGCATGGATTGCTGTGCACGCGGCCTGAAGGCAGCTGCCAAGATGATCGAGGACAAGGCGCTCTCCCAGCCGCTCGCAGACCGTTACGCCGGCTGGGATTCGGCTGAGGGACAGAAGCTGCTGCGCGGCGAATATTCGCTCGACCAGATCGCCCAGTGGGTCGAGACGAAGGACGTCAATCCGCAGCCGAAGTCCGGCAAGCAGGAACTGCTCGAAAACATCGTCAATCGTTACGTTTGATCGATAGCTCCGGGAGGCGGTGTTCCATCGCCTCCCGATTTCAGCCTGAAGGCGCGGCTGGAAATCGCTATAGGGTTTCCAGAGGGGTCCTTGGCATTGGCAAAGACATAACCGTCTGCCTGATGCAAAGGTCCGAACTCCAGTCCCTCTTCAGCACACTTAGCGCGGAAAGCTTCGACATGCTCGACGTCGAAGACCAGCTTTACCAGCACCTGGCCCATTTTCTGCGCCTTGCCTGCCGGATGGATCATCAGATTGGCACCGCCATCCTGCGCGAGCAGCTCAACAATCCGATCGCCCTCCAGGCGGAGTGGCTTGAACCCAAAATGCTTTTCGTAAAAGCTGACGGTCGCCTCGACATCGCGGACATAGAGCGTGATTCTGCCGAGCGGCATCGTTGTGCCCACTTATCGTCGGGCGCGCGATGGTGCGGAAACCGTGTTTCGCACCACCAGATCCGGCCGCAGCAGGATCTCCGTCTCAGGCGGTTCGCCATCCGAAAGCAGTTCCAGCAGCAGCGCCATCGCATGCTTGCCGATGGCGGTGCGCGGTTGCCTGATCGTCGTCAGCGACGGCGTCATGAACACCGCCTGCGGCACGTCGTCGAAACCGGTGACCGAAAAATCCTCGGGGATATCGTAGCCGCGTGTCTTCAGGCCGATCATCACGCCGATCGCCGTTTGGTCGTTCACGCACATGAAGGCTGTCGGCAGCGTATCGCGCATGAAGAGCTGCTCGACGGCCAGCCGCCCGCTCTCGATGGTGCCGTCGCCTTCAAGCACGATGCGCAGATCATGGCCGATGCCAGCGGCATCCAGCCCGGCTTCATAGCCCATACGCCGGCGGCTATAGGCGAGCCGGGTGCGGGAATCGCCGATGAAGGCGATCTTGCGATGGCCCTCGGCGATCAAGAGGTCCACGGCCTTGCGTGCGCCGGCGATATCGTCGACGCCGACATAGGGAATGCCGCCATTGAAAACCGGTTCGAAAACGCCGACGCTTGGCGGCAGCCGTGCCGTCATGGTCTGGTGGCCGAAGGGCAGTATGCCGGTAAAAAGGATCAGCCCCGCCGCCTGGTTGGAGTTCAAAAACTTCAGATATTCCAGCCCGCGCTGCGCGTCGTTTTGTGTGTGACCGATGAGGATGCCATAGCCGTGCGAACGCGCCTCATTCTCCAGGCCGATGAGAATATTGGAGAAATTCGGATCGCCGATATCGGGGGCGACGACGAGAATCATGTTCGAACGGCCGAGCCTCAGGCTGCGCGCCATGGCATTGGTCGTATAGCCGGTAACGGCGATCGCCTGGTTGACTTTCAGCCGCGTGGAATTGGCGACTTTTTCCGGTGTGTGGATGGCCCGCGAAACCGTTGCTATCGAAACATTGGCAATGCGGGCGACGTCTTCGATAGTTGCGGGCGTGGAATTCGACACTGCGCTCTGCCTTGGGGTCTCGTCTGGGGCCGGAGACTACACAGACTTACGTTGAGGTCAAAGGTGACTGCGGAAAATAGTGCGATATCCAATGATGTAAACCTTTACACAGGATATGTAAAGGTTTACATACCTTCGAAAGCGGGTGGGACCGCAGGGAGGATTCAATGAGTTCGGAAGCCGTCGACGGTACTGTCGTGCTGTCTGCGAGAGGGGTATCCAAATCCTTCAGCGGCGTGCAGGTGCTGTTCAGCGTCAACTTCGATCTTCGGGCCGGCGAGATCCATGCGCTCATGGGCGAGAACGGCGCCGGCAAGTCGACGTTGGTCAAGGTCCTGTCCGGTTTCGAGCAGCCGACCTCCGGCGAGATTTTGCTCGATAGCAAGCCGGTGAAGCTGCCGCCGAATGGCGCCGCCGAGGCGCTCGGCATCGTCATCATCCACCAGGAATTCAATCTCGCTGAGCATCTGACCGTTACCGAGAGCCTGTTTCTCGGCCGCGAAGTTACCCGCTTCGGCGTGCTCGATCGCAAGTATATGCGCGCCGAGACGCGGCGCGTGCTCGATCTGCTCGGCTCGCATGTCGACGAGAACGCCATCATCAGCACGCTCTCCATCGCCGACAAGCAGATGGTGGAGATCGCCAAGGCGATCAGCCGTGATGCCCGTATCGTCTTCATGGACGAGCCGACCGCCGTTCTCTCGCGCGAGGAGACCAATTTCCTGTTCAAACAGGTGCGCAAGCTGCGCGATCAGGGGACGAGCTTCGTCTTCGTCTCCCACAAGCTCGATGAGGTCATGGAATTGACGGATCGGGTCACGGTACTGCGCGACGGCCAATGGGTGAAGACATCGCCGACCTCGCTGCTCGATGGCGAATCGATCGCCCAGCTGATGGTCGGGCGCGAGCTCTCGAGCCTCTATCCGGCCAAGAACGAGCCCGATGTCGACGAAAAGGTGGTGCTGAGCGTCACCTCGGTTTCGACGGGCTATGTCCATGATGCGAGCTTCGAGCTGCGCAAGGGTGAGATTCTCGGCTTTTCCGGCATGATCGGCTCCGGCCGTACCGAGCTGATGGAGGCGATCGTCGGTCTGCGCTCGCGCGCCGCCGGCGAGGTCGTCGCCAACGGCCAAACGGTGCCGCCGCATGATGTGCATGCGGCGATCGGCGCCGGGCTTGCCTATATGACCAAGGATCGCAAGTCCAAGGGGCTTCTCCTGAATTCGGGCATGGTCGTCAACCTGACCCTGCAGTCGCTCGACCTGCACGGCAAGTTCGGCTATCTGAGCGCCTCCAGCGAGGCCGATGCGCTGGCACGGGCGCGCCGCCGCTTCGACATCCGGGTGAGGGACGGAAATATCGTCGCCGGGCGCATGTCGGGCGGCAATCAGCAGAAGCTGCTTCTGGCGAAGGTCATGGAGACCGAGCCGCAGATCATCATTATCGACGAGCCCACACGCGGCATCGATGTCGGCACCAAGCAGCAGATCTATCATTTCATTTCGGCGCTGGCGCGCGACGGCCATTCGATCATCGTGATCTCTTCGGAAATGCCCGAGGTTATCGGGCTTTGCACGCGGATCGCCGTCATGCGCGAGGGCCGTATCGTCGGCGTGCTCGAAGGCGACGAGATCTCCGAGCAAGAAATCATGCGTTATGCGGCAGGCCTGAAGAAAAAGACCGCCGCCTGAACGGGCGGCACAGGACAGGGCGAATTCCCAGCAATCATGGGATGGGAGGTTGGTTTTGGTTATGAGCGTGGGCGAAGACAGCAGCGGCAAGACAGGCCGGCGCGGGCGTTCCTGGCGGGATGTCGATCTTAGAGCCGTTGCACCGTTTGCAGCGCTGGCTCTGCTTTTGATCGTGGGCGCATTGGTCAACCCGAACTTCATTGGCATTACCAATCTCACCAATGTCGCGACGCGGTGTGCCTTCATCGCCATCATTGCCGTTGGCGCGACCTTCGTCATTTCGGCCGGCGATCTCGATCTGTCCGTCGGCGCCATGGTCGCGTTCGTTGCCAGCTTGATGATCCTCTTCATGAACTCGGGCGTCATCGCCGACCCCTCTATGATGCTGGCGGCTGCCGTGTTGTTCTCGGTCGTTGCCGGTCTCCTTTGCGGCCTCGCCAATGGGCTGATTACCACCATGGGCAAGATCGAGCCGTTCATCGCGACGCTCGGCACGATGGGCGTCTATCGCGGCTTGACGACCTGGCTGTCGCAGGGCGGTGCCATCACCTTGCGGCCGGCGGATATTCAGGCGCTCTACAAGCCCGCCTATTATGGCTCCGTGCTCGGCGTGCCGGTGCCGATCGTGGTCATCCTCGTCGTCACCTGCATCGCGGCCTTCATTCTCTACCGCACCCGCTATGGACGGCATGTGATTGCTGTCGGCTCCAACCGTGACGTTGCGCGTTATTCCGGCGTAGCGGTCAACCGCGTGCGCACGGTCGCCTTCGTCATCCAGGGTCTTTGCGTGGCGGTCGCCGTGCTTCTCTATGTGCCGCGGCTTGGTTCGACCTCGGCGACGACGGGCAGCCTGTGGGAGTTGCAGGCGATCACGGCGGTCGTCGTCGGCGGTACGGCGCTGAAGGGTGGGGCGGGCAGGGTATGGGGCACGATCTGCGGCGCCTTCATTCTCGAACTCGTCGGCAACATCATGCTGCTTTCCAATTTCATCAGCGAGTATCTGCTCAGCGCCATCCAGGGTGCGATCATCATCATCGCCATGCTGGTTCAGCGTTCGCTTGCTCGCAAATAGCGAATAACCGGGTTAGGGGGCGCCCGGTCGTCAGAACAAGGCCCTGTTTCTTTGTGGGAGGATAAAATGCGAAAAAGACTATTGGGCGTGGCTGTCGTAATGGCGGCTCTGGCCGGTACCGTGCATGCCGCAGACAAGAAGGTGACCATCGGCGTTTCCATTCCGGCCGCCGACCATGGCTGGACCTCGGGCGTGGTGTTCCATGCCGAGCGCGTCGCCAAGCTCTTGATGGCGGAACATCCGGGGCTGAACGTCATCGTCAAGACCTCGCCGGATGCCGCAAGCCAGGCAAACGCCGTGCAGGATCTGGAGACGCAGGGTATCGACGCCCTGGTGATCCTGCCGTCTGATCCGGACCCGCTCGTCAACGCCATCAAGGAAGTCAAGGACAAGGGCAAGTTCGTGACGCTCGTCGACCGTGCGCCGAGCAACAACGACAATTCCGTCCGCGACCTCTATGTCGCCGGCAACAACCCGGCGCTTGGCCAGACGGCAGGCGAATACATCAAGGCCAACACGCCGGACGCACAGGTCGTCATAATCCGCGGCCTGCCGATCCCGATCGATCAGCAGCGGCAGGATGGCTTCGACAAGGGCATTGCCGGCTCGAACGTCAAGGTTCTCGACCGTCAGTACGGCAACTGGAACCGCGACGACGCCTTCAAGGTCATGCAGGACTACCTGACCAAGTTCCCGAAGATCGACGTCGTCTGGTGTCAGGATGACGACATGGCCGTCGGCGTGCTGCAGGCGATCGAGCAGGCCAAGCGTACCGACATCAAGTACGTCATTGCCGGTGCTGGTTCGAAGGACATGATCAAGAAGGTCATGGATGGCGACAAGCTGATCCCGGTCGACGTGCTCTATCCGCCGGCGATGGTCGGCACGGCCATGGCGCTGACGGCCGCCAACTTCTACGATCAGGTTCCGGTGCGTGGCAATTACATCCTCGACGCAACGCTCGTCACCAAGGACAATGCCAAGGACTTCTACTTCCCCGATTCACCATTCTGATCGGTCATTCGGTTGATTTTTCAAGGCGCCCGCCGGTTTCGGCGGGCGTTTTTTAAGTGTTCCATCAGCCCGGTTTTGCAGCGGATGGAAATTTTGCGGCACGTACCTCTTGCCGTCTGCGGCGTGCCGTGATTAGGTCGCAAGGCATTCGACTTTCAGCCCGACGACCCTATAGTTTTTGGAGGCTACGGCACCTTAGCCGCCTCGGATATGGGTCCGAAAGGCATCGGAAACGTTTACAGAACGCAATTTGGGAGGAATTACAGATGAAGACGATCAAGGGACCGGGCTTGTTTCTCGGCCAGTTCGCCGGCGATGCGGCGCCGTTCAACTCATGGGATTCGATCACGAAATGGGCTGCCGATGCCGGCTATATCGGCGTGCAGGTTCCGACCTGGGCAGGCCAGCTCATCGACCTGAAGAAGGCTGCCTCCTCCAAGGATTATTGCGACGAATTTGCCGGTGTCGCCCGCGCCAACGGCGTCGAGGTTACCGAGCTTTCCACCCATCTTCAGGGCCAGCTCGTCGCCGTGCATCCGGCCTATGACGAAGCCTTCGACGGCTTTGCGGCGCCGGAAGTGCGAGGGAATCCGAAGGCGCGTCAGGAATGGGCCGTCGAGCAGGTGAAGATGGCGCTGACCGCGTCGAAGCATCTCGGCATCAAGGCGCATGCGACCTTTTCCGGCGCGCTTGCCTGGCCCTTCATCTATCCCTGGCCGCAGCGCCCGGCCGGCCTCGTCGAAACAGCCTTCGAAGAGCTTGCCCGCCGCTGGACGCCGATCCTCAACCATGCCGACGAAAACGGCGTCGACGTCTGCTACGAAATCCATCCGGGTGAAGACCTACATGACGGCATCACCTTCGAGATGTTCCTGGAGCGCGTGAAGAACCATCCGCGCGCGAACATGCTCTACGATCCCTCGCACTATGTCCTGCAGTGCCTCGACTATCTCGAGAACATCGACATCTACAAGGACCGCATCAAGATGTTCCACGTCAAGGATGCGGAGTTCAACCCGACCGGGCGCCAGGGCGTCTATGGCGGCTATCAGGGTTGGGTCGAGCGCGCCGGCCGCTTCCGTTCGCTGGGCGATGGCCAGGTCGATTTCGGCGCCGTCTTCTCGAAGATGACCGCGAACAATTTCGATGGCTGGGCCGTGGTCGAATGGGAATGCGCGCTGAAGCATCCCGAAGACGGTGCTCGCGAGGGCTCCGAATTCGTCAAGGCGCACATCATCCGTGTGACGGAAAAGGCCTTTGACGATTTCGCCGGCAGCGGCACGGACCAGGCGGCCAACCGACGCATGCTGGGGCTGTAATCCAAAGCCTTCTCCCCGCACGTGCGGGGAGAAGGTGGAGGCCACCCTCGTCCTTCGAGGCTTCACTCCTTCGCACGAGCTCAGGAGGCTCCGCACCTCAGGATGAGGGCGGAGCGGCCGCTCGCGAAGCTCCACAAGAGCCATCTTCGGCATCGTCAGGCGGAAGGACGTGGTGTTGGCGTAATAGATCAGCCTCACCCTGAGGTGGCCCGCAGGGCCCTCGAAGGGCGGGGCGGGTGGCTTGGAATTGCAGGCACCAAGAACGCGAATTTTAATTCATTCAGGAGGACAAAATGGCAATCGAAGGATCATCGGAACAGACGCGGGAGCCGCGCATTCGGCTTGGCATGGTGGGCGGCGGCGCCGGTGCCTTCATCGGCGCGGTGCATCGCATCGCCGCGCGCATTGACGATCAATTCGATCTTATCGCCGGTGCGCTTTCGTCTTCGCCGGACAAGGCTGTTGCTTCTGGCCGCGATCTCGGTCTCGATCCCTCGCGCACCTATTCCAGCTATCGCGACATGGCGATCCGCGAAGCCAAGCTGAAGAACGGCATCGAAGCCGTTTCGATCGTCACGCCGAACCATGTCCACTATGACGCCGCCAAGGAATTCCTGCGCCGCGGTATCCACGTCATCTGCGACAAGCCGCTGACCTCCAATCTTGCCGACGCCAAGAAGCTAAAGAAGGTGGCCGACGAGAGCGGCGCGCTCTTCATCCTCACGCATAACTACACCGGCTATCCGATGGTCCGTCAGGCGCGCGAGATGGTTGAAAATGGCGAACTTGGCGATATCCGCATCGTGCAGGTGGAATATCCGCAGGACTGGTTGACCGAGAATATCGAGCAGTCCGGCCAGAAGCAGGCGGCATGGCGCACTGATCCCTCGCAGTCCGGCGCTGGCGGCTCCACGGGCGATATCGGCACGCATGCCTATAATCTCGCCTCCTTCGTCACCGGTCTTGAACTCGACAGCCTTGCCGCCGATCTCGACAGCTTCGTCGAAGGTCGCCGCCTCGACGACAACGGCCATGTGCTGTTGCGCTTCAAGGCGAAGGGTAAGGAAAAGCCGGCCAAGGGCATGCTCTGGTGCAGCCAGGTGGCGCCCGGCCATGAGAACGGCCTGAAGCTCCGCGTCTACGGCACCAAGGGCGGCATTGAGTGGACGCAGGCCGATCCGAACTATCTGTGGTACACGCCATTCGGCGATCAGAAGCGGTTGATCACCCGCAATGGTGCCGGCTCCGGCGCTGCCGCCGCTCGCGTCTCGCGCATCCCGTCGGGCCATCCGGAAGGCTATCTGGAAGCCTTCGCCACGATCTATACCGAGGCTGCGCGTGCCATCAATGCCCGCAAGAAGGGCGTGGCGGTCGATCCGGCCGTGATCTACCCGACCGTCGATGATGGCGTGAAGGGTGTAGCTTTCGTCGAGGCTTGCGTCGCCTCCTCGAAGCGCAACGGCGCCTGGGTCAAGCTCTAGGCTTGAAAGAGGTTTGAGGCGGTTTCGCCGCCTCAAACCTTGTCATCTCAGGCGGCAGCTTGCTGTTTGCGCTTTGTCAGCGCATCGAGGCTCAGCGGGCCACCACCGGCGCTGGCGAGAAACAGGAAGATGAAGCAGAAGAGGATGGCGGAAACGCCGCCGTTCTGCGCGGGGTAAAAGCTCTTCGGCGCGTGGGCCAGGAAATAAGCGAAAGCCATCAGGCCCGACAACACGAAGGAAGCGACCCGCGTCTGGAAGCCGATCAGGACAAGGAAGCCGAGAGTAAGCTCAAGCAGGCCGGCAATCCAGGACAGCGAGCCCACGGGCGGTACTGTTTCAGCCGCCGGGAAATGCAGCACCTTCTGCGTTCCGTAGCTGAACAACACAAGCGAAGCGACGATACGCAAGAGGCTCAGCAGGTGAGGGTGGAGGGCGTGGAGCGCAGGAAGCATTTGTATCCTTTCGTTGTCAGGTTTCAGTGCTACCCTCAATTGATCCCTCTCAAAAAGACAAGTCACGACTGTTGACATTGATGTTATCTGGCCGTGCGAAGATCGCTGCTGCTGCCGGCGGATTTTTCGCGAATGCCCTTAGCCGGCTTGGTTTATCGGCACCTGCAACGTTGCAGTTTTCCTGTGTGGCCCCTGTACTTTGAGAGGCAGCTTGGTTAAACCGCAGCCAACGAAGCCTATAACAGACGGGATTTTCATCATGATCGATCCGAAGCTTCTTGCCGATCGCTTCCCCGGCGATTTCACATTCGGTGTTGCCACCGCCGCCTTCCAGATCGAAGGCGCCACCAAGGCCGATGGCCGCAAGCCTTCCATATGGGATGCCTTTGCCAACATGCCCGGTCGCGTCTATCAGCGCGATAATGGCGACGTCGCCTGCGACCATTATAACCGGCTGGAACAGGATCTGGATCTGATCAAGGAGATGGGCGTCGAAGCCTATCGCTTCTCGATTGCCTGGCCGCGCATCATTCCCGACGGTACCGGCCCGGTGAACGAAGCCGGTCTCGATTTCTACGATCGCCTCGTCGATGGCTGCAAGGCACGCGGGATCAAGACCTTTGCGACGCTCTACCATTGGGATCTGCCGCTGACGCTTGCGGGCGATGGCGGCTGGACGGCGCGCTCGACGGCGCATGCCTTCCAGCGCTATGCCAAGACTGTCATGAGCCGCCTCGGCGACCGGTTGGATTCGGTTGCCACCTTCAACGAGCCCTGGTGCATCGTCTGGCTGAGCCACCTCTATGGCGTCCATGCGCCGGGTGAGCGCAATATGCAGGCAGCACTCTATGCCATGCACTATATGAACCTTGCCCATGGTCTCGGCGTCGAGGCAATCCGCTCCGTGGCGCCGAAGGTGCCCGTTGGCATCGTGCTGAATGCTGCTTCGATCCTGCCGGGCTCGGATCGTCCGGAAGATGCTGCCGCGGTCGAACGCGCGCATCAGTTCCACAACGGCGCCTTCTTCGATCCGATCTTCAAGGGCGAATATCCGAAGGAATTCGTCCAGGCGCTCGGCGATCGCATGCCCGTCATCGAAGACGGTGATCTCAAGACCATCAACCAGAAGCTCGATTGGTGGGGTCTCAACTATTACATGCCGATGCGAGTCTCCGATGACGCCTCCAAGAGCGGCGATTTCCCCTGGACGATGGAAGCGCCGCCGGTCAGCGACGTGAGGACCGATATCGGCTGGGAGGTCTATTCACCGGGCCTGAAGCATGTCGTCGAGGATCTCAACAAGCGCTACGAGCTGCCGGAGTGCTACATCACCGAGAACGGCGCCTGCTACAATATGGGCGTCGTCAACGGCGAGGTCGATGATCAGCCGCGCCTCGATTATTATATCGAGCATCTCGGTGTCGTCGCCGATCTTATCAAGGATGGCTATCCGATGCGCGGCTACTTCGCCTGGAGCCTGATGGACAATTTCGAATGGGCGGAAGGCTATCGCATGCGCTTCGGCCTCGTGCATGTCGATTACGAGACCCAGGTGCGCACGGTCAAGAAAAGCGGCAAGTGGTACAGGGAGCTTGCCTCACAGTTTCCGAAGGGCAACCACAAGGCGGATTGATATAGTTTTACCTCCCCCTTGAGGGGGGAGGTCGCGCGGAACGCGCGGGTGGGGGTGACATACTGTGTCCGCAATGGTCGCCCCACCCCGGACCTCTGGTCCGACCCTCCCCCTCAAGGGGAGGGTGGCTATCGCTCGAATCGGCGCGGCCTGATAGATATCGAGCATGATCCAGCGGCCGATTTCCCTTTATGCCCTTTGCGGAAGCCAGCGGCAGGCTTCGTCTAACCGCCGGCTGCTGGAGGCTCTGCAGCTTGCCTGCCCTGACGGCGTCACCCTGGAAATCTGCAACTTGATCGGCGAATTGCCGATCTTCAATCCGGACAATGAGGGTGAGAAAACGCCATCCGTCGTTCTGGAATTCGCGGCGAAGATCGGCCGGGCCGATGGCCTTATCGTGTCGTGCCCGGAATATGCCCATGGCATACCCGGCGGCTTCAAGAATGCGCTGGACTGGCTGGTGTCGCGCGACGAGGTGCCGTTCAAGCCGCTGATGTTTGCTCATGCTTCGCATCGCGGCGATCTCGTATTGGCACAGCTCACCGATGTCTTGCAGACCATGTCGCTGCATATCGTGGAGGACGCTTTCTTGCGTCTGCCGGTTGCGGGCAAGAGCGATGAGGTGCAGGCGTCAATGCTGCGGGAAGCGCGCGAAAGCGGCCTTTTATCCGCGAATCTCAGTCGTTTCGCGCGGGCGATCGCGAGCAGGACGTGAATTCTTTCGTCTTCGGCAAATTTGCAACCCCTTCCTGTAGGAATCTCCGATTCGCCTTAACCGTTTATTGAAGACCTGACGTCAGACTTCTCCGTCAAGGAGAAAAAGGTGTTGGGAGCATTTTTCAAGTCACTGCGGAAGAATGCGCAGATCGGTCGTCATTCCATTGTGACGGCCGTTTTGATTTGCTTTGCATTGATCGTTGCCGTCGTGACCTTGATGGTTCTTACCGCGATCGGCCGGGTTGCCGATTATTCCAACAAGCTGGATGACGAGCGCTCCTGGGAAACGACTGTCGGGGCGTTGAAAACCTTTCAGGGGCAACTGGAAGCGACACTGCATGACCATTCCGCCCGCAACGATGCGGCGCGAAACGTTTATGGGACCGATAATCAAGGTTGGATCGTCGGCAATTATGGCGACATTTCCTCCAACGGCGCGCTGTTCGACACTGCCGTCATCGTCGACGACAACAACAAGCCGATCGTTGCTTACCACGATGGCCAGCCATTGACCGAGAATATCGAGGATGTCCTCGGTGCCGCCATCTGGGCGCTTGTCGATCAGGCGCGAACAACGCGTGTGACGGGGGTGCCGGAAGCCTCGGGCTATATCATGACAAGGGATGGTATTGCCGCTGCCGGGGCTGCGACGATCCGCGAAAGATCCGGCCGCATTCCGGTGCCAGAAGGTCACCGGCGGTATCTGATCCTCGTCCGCTACCTTGACGCCGATCGGATCAAGATGCTCTCGAACACCTATGTCATCAGCGGCTTGACGCTGGTGCCGCCGGATACCATCGCCCGATACGCCGTTTCCATTGTCGATCCGCTCGGCAAGTCGCTGGGACGGCTGGTGTGGAGCTCGCGTCAGCCGGGGGACATGAGCTATCAGCAGGTCCGCCCGCTGGTGCTTGGCGCGCTTGGTCTGGTGGGTCTGTTTTTCGTCGTGCTTTTGATCCTGGGCTCGCTGGCGGGACGCCGGTTACGGGCGGAGGAAGTTCAGGCACGTCAGGTTTCGCTTCGCGACCGGCTGAGCGGGCTCCTCAATCGTGAGGGATTACGGCTCGACATGGATCGTCTGGTCGACCGGGCACGCTCCGACGGCACCAACGTCCTGCTTCTCTACCTCGATCTCGATGGCTTCAAGGAAATCAACGATGCCTATGGGCACGGTACCGGTGATCAGCTCATCCGTGCTGTTGCCGCCGGGCTCAAGGTGCTTGTGCCGCCGCAGGCGGCTTTGGCGCGCCTTGGAGGCGATGAATTTGCCATCGTCTTTCCGACGAAGGAACTCAATGACGCTCCGGCTTTGCGCCTGGCCGAGCAGATCCTGGATTTTCTTGCCGAGCCTCTGGAGATCGGCCGCCGGGTGGTCGTGGTCGGCGCCAGCATCGGCATCGCAGGCTCGCCTGAAGGCCGCATCGACCGCGAGGAGCTGGTGCGCCGCGCCGATCTTGCCATGTACAAGGCCAAGGAAGCCGGCCGCGCCCGGATGACCTGCTACGAAACCGCCATGGATGCGCATCGCGAGGAACGCAATGCGCTGGAGCTCGATCTGCGTCGCGCGATCGAGATGGAGGAACTGACGCTCGCCTACCAGCCTCTGGTTGATGCATCGAGCTGCGAGATGATTGGCGTCGAAGCGCTGGTGCGATGGAACCGCCCCGGTCACGGACCGATTTCGCCGGAGGTCTTCATTCCCATCGCCGAGACCAGCGGCCTGATCGAGGCGCTGGGCCTGCTCGTGCTCCGCAAGGCCTGCGAGGCGGCACGGCAATGGCCAAACCTGCGGGTCGCCGTCAACGTTTCTCCCGGCCAGTTCCGCAATCCCGCCTTTGCGGATTATGTCCGCAGCGTCTTGAACAGCACGGAGATCGAGGCCGAGCGGGTGACGCTGGAAATCACCGAAGGCTACATCATTCAAAATCCCGAGCGCACCCGCCAGTCGATCGAGCGGCTGAAGAGGCTCGGCGTCAAGGTGGCGCTCGACGATTTCGGCTCCGGTTTCTCCTCCATCGGCTATCTGCGCCAGTTCGGTTTCGACCGCATCAAGATCGATCGTTCGCTGACGATGAACGTGCTGGAAGACAACCGCGCCCGCGAGATGGTCAAGGCGACCGTGGCTCTTGCCCGATCGCTCGACATTCCCGTCACGGCCGAGGGTATCGAATCCGAGGCGCAGGGAAGGGCGCTGGAAGATTTCGGCTGCGACGAGCTGCAGGGCTATTTCTACGGCAAGCCGATGCCGGACGCCGAGATCAGCAAGCGGCTGGCGGTGCAGATGGCAACCACGCTGGACGAAGAACACGCCGCTGCCTGATGTGCCTGGAACATTCGCGCATTCCCGAGGGAAGGCGGCAGCGCTGCTCTTCTGAAAATGCTTTAGCCGATATGCTCGTGACCACGCTTGCGGGCGAGCGCAATCTGGCGCTGCCTTTCGCGATAACGCTCGCGATCCTCCTCGCTGCGCTCATGATAGCAATGGCTGCAGGAGACGCCGGCCTCGTAGAAGGGTGAGGTTACTTCCTCGGCCGTGATGGGGTTGCGGCAGGCGTGGCAGAGCTTGTGATTGCCTTCCTTCAGGCCGTGTTCGACGGAAACGCGTTCGTCGAAAACGAAGCAGGCGCCTTCCCAGAGGCTTTCTTCCGCCGGCACTTCCTCGAGATATTTCAGGATGCCGCCCTTGAGGTGATAGACTTCATCGAAGCCCTGCTGCTTCATGAAGGCAGTCGCCTTCTCGCAGCGGATGCCGCCAGTGCAATACATGGCGATCTTCGGCTTGTTGTGCAGGCCGGTATTGTCACGCACCCAATCGGGAAATTCGCGGAAGGTCTTGGTCTTCGGATCGACCGCGCCCTTGAAGACGCCGATGGCGGTCTCGTAATCGTTGCGGGTATCGATGACGATGGTATCGGGATCGGAGATCAGCGCGTTCCAGTCCTTCGGCGCGACATAGGTGCCGACGACTTGCGTGGGGTCGATGTCCTCGACGCCCATGGTGACGATCTCTTTCTTCAGCTTCACCTTCATGCGCACGAACGGCATTTTCGACGCACGGCTTTCCTTGTGCTCGAGGCCGGCAAATTCCGGCTGTGCGCGCAGGAAGGCGAGGACGGCGCCGATGGCGGCATCCGTGCCGGCGATGGTGCCGTTGATCCCCTCATGCGCGAGCAGCAACGTACCCTTCACGCCGTTCTGCTCGCAGAGCGCAAGCAAGGGCTCGCGCAGGCTTTCGAAGCGCGGAAAGGAAACGAAATGATAGAGCGCGGCAACGAGGAATGCGCCGGTCGCGTCGCGCCGTGGATTTGAAAGCATGTCGGTCATGCCGGGGAAATACAATTTTGTGGGCTTTCAGGCAATCGGGATTTACGCCGCAGCCCCGCAACCTCGGCATTCTGCCTCTGGCGGTGCGATGGAAGACGCCGAATGCCGCTGCCGGCAAACTGAAATGTTGCTCGCGAGAGGCCTTCAAAAGAAGGCCTTTCCAAAGGCGGCTTATCGTGCAGCTGGCGCATCATCCTTGATGTCGTCGGCAAACCTGCGCATGAGCCGCACAAGGTCCTCGATATCCTGGTTATCCCATTTGGCGAAAATGGACCGTGCGATCCGCTCGCGCGCCTGATCGATGCGATCGGTCATCGCCTTGCCTTGCTCGGTGATGACGGCTTCGCGGAGGCGGCGGTCGACCGCGTTCTCCTGCCGGCTGATCAGCCCAAGCCCCTCCATCTTCGCAACCTGCCGGCTGACGGTGGTGTAGTCGCGCCCGACGCGGTCAGCCAGTTCGACGACACCGATGGGGCCGAGCCGTTCCACCAAAACCAGGAGGGAAAACAGCGCGCGCTCGAGGGAGATGCCCGCCTCCTTGATCATCGCCTCATCGCGTTGAGGCCGGTTCATGACGCCGACGATTTCGACCAGCGCGCTATGGAGTTCGCGTAGCTGGCCGCCAATATGTGTATTTTGCAAGCTTTCTGTTGACACTGAGTCATCCTTCTCTTAATATGTGCATATTACACATATGGAGATAGAAATGACAGAGCAATTTACAGCCGATGTGCTGATTTGCGGTGCGGGCGCGGCCGGCCTGGCGCTGGCCATCGATCTGGCGCGAAGAGGCATTTCCTTCCGTCTGATCGAGAAGATGGACGGGCCTTTCCGTGGTTCACGCGGCAAGGGCATCCAGCCGCGAACCCAGGAAATCTTCGAGGATCTCGGTATTCTCGATCGGATCGTAGCGACCGGCGGCATGTATCCGCCTGAGCGGCGATATCGTGAGGATGGCAGCTTTACAGAGGCCGAAATCATTGAGCATCAGGACCCGACACCCGCCGAGCCCTATCATCTGCCACTGATGATACCGCAGTTCCTGACCGAAAAGGTGATGCGCGAGAGATTGCTCGAACTTGGCCATAGTCCAGAATTCGGCTGCGAGTTGGTTGGCTTTGAGCAAGATCCGAACGGCGTGACGGCGCGTCTCGCGGGCAAGGCTGGAGAGGAAACTCTTCGCGTGCGCTGGCTCGTCGGCGCCGATGGCGGCCGCAGTTTCGTCCGCCATGCCCTTGGTATCGACTTTCCGGGCAAGACCCTCGGCGTTCGCGCCATCGTGGCCGATGTTATTTTGACCGGTCTCACGCGCGATGCCTGGCATCGCTTCAACGAAGACGACATGACACGGCAGATCATGTTCTGCCCGCTTGCCGGGACCGAGATGTTCCAGATACAGGGGCCGATCCCTCTCGAGGGTGATATCGACCTCTCTGCCGAAGGGCTGAAAGCCATGGTGGCGGAGCGGACCAAGCGTGACGATATCCGTATCCAATCTGTCTCGTGGGCGTCAGCCTACACCATGAACGCCCGATTGGCCGATCGATACCGTGTCGGCCGCGTGTTTCTCATCGGTGATGCCGCCCACATTCATCCGCCGACCGGCGGCCAGGGCCTCAATACCAGCGTGCAGGATGCTTATAATCTCGGATGGAAGCTGGCTGCGGCCGCCAATGGAGCCGACGACCAGCTGCTCGACAGCTATGAAGAGGAGCGCCAGCCGGTCGCAGCAGGGATGCTCGGCCTGGCAACAAAACTTCTCGATGCTCAAAAGCAAGGCAATATGCGTCGCGGTCGCGAGGTGCGTCAGCTCGATATAGGTTATCCTTCGTCCTCGCTCGCGCTCGAAACGCTTGGGCGCAGCGGCCGTCTGTCTGCTGGCGACCGAGCTCCGGATGCGCCGATCCGCGGCGTTGCCGGCCAGCCGAAACGACTGTTCGACCTCTTCCGAGGCGCGCATTGGACATTGCTCGGCTACGAGGTGCAGCCAGGATCGGTGTCGCCGCGTGCAAGCTTGCATATTCATACTTTCGGCCGGTCAGGCGACATGGTCGACGCCGAGGGCTATCTTCGCGACATCTATGCTCTATCCCCCGGCGAGTGGGTGCTTGTCCGGCCGGACGGATATATTGGCGCGATCGCTGCGGCTGACGGTATTGCGATGCTGGAAGGTTATTTCGCGCAAGTGGGGCTTGGTTCGGCGGATGCGTGGCGTGCCTAAAGTGATGGGCGGGTCACGCTGATTGAACTCTTGAGCCGTGCGTGCGGGCTCCGTCAGCCCGCTGTCTCCAGCCAGAGGTGCTTTATGGTTCGCGCCTCGTTCTCCGGCTTGTCGGCAAAGACCCAGCGAGCTCGGCTCAGCGCTTCCTCGCGCGCGGTCTGCTGCCGGGCAATGATCGCTTCCAGCAGGCGGGCGTGATCGTCGCTTCTGTCGAAGAGATGCGGCTCGCGGTCCGCAACATCGGCCAATATCGACATGTCGAGATAGCGGCCGAGCACGTCGACCAAGGCCTTGGCCTCCAGCTGCTTGGCATGCATGGCGGCCGGCCAGACATCGCGCAGCAGCATGTGATGCATCCAGTAGTCCTGGCTACGCTTGCGCAGGTCATGAAAACTCTCGACATGCGCCGCTTCCGCATGGCATTCGGACAGCGCCTGCATCGCCTTGCGGGCATTCTTGCGCCAGCTTTTCTGAAAAAGACGGGCCGTGTCGCGCCGGCCGCAGTCGAAGGATACCTCCTTCAATGCCTCGCGCGCTTCGGCACATGTGGCGATTGCCGCCTTTGCCTTGTCTTCGAGATCGGTTTCTGCCGCCGCGAGATGGTCGCGCCTGGTGGTCAGCAGATCGCTGACGCGGGTCAGCGCATGGAGTTCTTCGGCGGATGCGGCGGTTGCCTGCAGGTAGTGGCTAATCTCGATCAGCGCGGTCGCGTCGCGAACGCCGGAAAGCGTGCGGGCCATATCCCGAAGCCGGTCATTTTCCCGCTGCTGAAATTCGCGCGCGATCGGAGCTATCAATCGATAGAGCGCCCGCACGCGCTTGATGTTCTTGCGGGCGGCGTGAACCGCTTCGTGCAGGCCCTGCGGTCTATCGGTCAATTCGGCCATTGCCTTGCCGAGTTGATGCGCGGCGGCTTTGTGCACCTCGTCATCAAGCGCCCGGTCAGGCCGTATGCGATAGCTCATCGTACTCCTGCTCGAACTGCGTCGCGAGGGCCTGATTGGAATAGCGGTATTCGCCAGTTACCTCGCGTCCGATCCAGTCCGGCAGTTCCGGATTGTCGCTTTCTTTCCCCATCTCTACCTCGGCAATCACGAGGCCGCGATGGGCACCGCGGAAGACATCCACTTCCCATGTAAATCCCTTGAAAGGCACCTTGTGGCGGGTCTTCTCGATGACGAGACCGATCGACGTTTCCAGCAGTTCCTCCGCCTCGTCGACCGGGATCTCATATTCGAACTCGTCCCTGGTCATCGCCTTGCCGATCTTGATCGTCAAGGTCGCCTTCGTATCGTTCGTCAGCCGTATGCGCACGGAACGGCCTTCCATGGAGGCAATATATCCCTGTCGCAGGATCAGCCGCTCCGAAACGGAATCACGCCAGTGATCGCCGCGCACCAGAAACTTTCGCTCGATCTCTTTTGCCATGCGTTTGACATGCTCCACCGGCACAGATGACACTAGACTATCGTATGTCAGGACGAATTCCTACCCGTCGTATCCAAAGCGTGCTTTTGTCTCGACAAGCACCTTCGGGAGGGCTATTCGAAAGTCGGATTTCAATCGTTTTAAGGAAGTGTGCCAACCATGGGCGAGAAAACCGAGAAGCTTCTTTCCATCCTGAAACTGCAGCCCGTCGTTCCGGTGCTGATCGTCGACGATGCGAAATCGGCCGTGCCACTCGCCCGGGCGCTTGTTGCAGGTGGTCTCAAGGCCATCGAGATCACGCTACGTACCGCCGGTGCGCTCGACGCCATCCGCGCCGTGGCCGATGAGGTCGAGGGTGCCGAAGTCGGCGCCGGCACGATCCTCAATGTCAAGCAATGGGACGCGGCTGTCGAAGCCGGCTCCAAGTTCATCGTCAGCCCCGGCACGACGCAGGAACTGCTCGATGCTGCGCGCTCCTCGCACGTGCCGCTGCTGCCGGGTGCCGCAACCGCAAGCGAAGTCATGGCGCTGCGCGAGGAAGGCTATACGGTGCTCAAGTTCTTCCCGGCAGAGCAGGCCGGCGGCGCTTCTTATCTCAAGGCCCTGTCGTCACCGCTCGCAGGCACGATCTTCTGCCCGACCGGCGGTATCTCGCTGAAGAATGCGCATGACTACCTTTCGCTGCCGAACGTCATCTGCGTCGGTGGCTCCTGGGTCGCGCCGAAGGAGCTGGTTGCTGCCGGTGATTGGGCTGGGATCACCAAGCTTGCCGCCGAGGCTGCCGCGCTCAAGGGCTGAGCGACCGTTTCCAGTCGATTTCGAAGGCGCGCAGGCTTCTGCGCGCCTTTTTGCATTCTGCGGATTGGTATTTGCGGTTGCGCTTCCTATCTCCCTCTCACCATCACAAGGACGGAGGACCATCCATATGATCGACGCCCGCAAGCTTCTTGACCAATTCCTGGGATCGCAGGTTCCGGGAGTACAGGGAACCGTGAAAGACAGGGCAACCCAGGCCATCAATCTTGCCAGGGACAATCCGATGGCAACGAGCGCGATTGCCGGCGTGCTGCTTGGAACGAAGACCGGACGCCAGGTTGCAGGCAATGCGCTGGCACTCGGCGGCCTCGCAGCCATCGCCGGGCTCGGCTACCAGGCCTACAAGAATTACCGCGATGGCAATCAGCCGCAGCCGGCGCCGCAATCGGCCCCGCAGGCCGAGCCGCAGTTCCTGCCGCCGCCAACGGATTCCGGTTTCAGCACAGCGCCGGCCGTTGCGAGCAATGATTTTACGCTTTCTCTCGTCCGGGCCATGATCGCGGCTGCCCGCGCCGACGGCCATATCGACGATATGGAGCGCCAGCGCATTCTCGGAAAGGTGCAGGAGGCCGGCGTCGGGTCCGAGGCGGAAACCTTCTTCCAGCGCGAACTTGCCAATCCCGTCGATCTCGATGCCATCGTCGCCTCGGCGAAGACGGAAGAACAGCGCGTGCAGGTCTATACTGCATCGCGGTTGGCGATCGAGCCGGATTCGCGGGCTGAGCGTGGTTATCTCGATCTCTTGGCCGGACGGCTCGGTCTGGCCGATGCTCTGGTCGATCATATCGAGGCGACGGTTGCCGGCGCCAAAGTTCAGCTCTGACGGATAGGCCGGTTGCCTTTCCTCGGCAGCTGGCCTAAGCCTTCGCCTGAACTCATGTCAGGGCGTCAGGGATGGCTACATTGACGGATAAGAAAAGCGAAACCCGCTCGGCGGCGATTGCAGCCGCTGTTATCTTGCTGGTTGCGACAGCCGTGCTTTATCTGATGCCGAGCGTCATCGTCCGGCTCGGAGATATTTCGCCGTGGCTCGGCACCGGCTTTGGCGTGCTCGTCATCCTGGCCTTCTTCTTCGTCTTCTGGATGCGGGCGCGCTATCAGCGGCGCAATGGGCCGTAAGCTCTCCCGAACCTTCGGAAATTGCTCAGTTCTGCAGTGAGGCGCCGAGCAGGATGATGCCCGTGCAAATGACGAGCAGCGCGCCGAGAATTTCGATACTGTTGCCCACCCAAACCGAAAGTCTGGAGCCTTTGCCGGTAAAGCGGACGGCGGTGCCTTTCGCGAAGACAGCGATGATCGCAAGCAGCGAGACGGTCAGCGCCGTGCCGATCGACATGGCGAGGACGGATAGCAGGCCGCCAAGATAGAGCCCGTTCAGCATCGAGAAGGTCATGACCAGCAGCGCGCCGGAGCAGGGGCGCAGCCCGACGGCGGCAATGGCAGACCAGGCCTCGCGAGCACTAAATTTTTCGTTCGACAGCATCTTCGGATCGGGAAGATGGGCGTGGCCGCAAGTCTCACAGTAGGCGCCGTCGCCGGTCGCATGAGCGGGATCGTAGCATTGATAGCCGCCGGCAGCGGGCGTGACGGCGCCGCTGCGCGCAAAACCTCTCGCCGAATCCGTGCCCGTCGCGGCCCCCTCGAACAGCGAGAGGCTGATTGGCCCTGCCGATGTCGCGAGCTGCATTTCCTGACGTTGCGCCCGATCTTGCATCATCGCCCGCAGCTTGCGGAACAAAAGCCAGCTGCCGAACAGGATGACCATGACGAAGCTCGTGATCTCCATGGCGTTGGTGGCCATCGTCATGGTGATGCCGGAGCCGCGCAGAATGAAATAGGCGACGCCGACGACGAGAACGGCGACGAGGCCCTGGATGAGTGCGGAGACGAAGGAGATGCCGATGCCGCGTTTCAGCTCGATCTCATTGGCGACCATGTAGGAGGAAATCACCGCCTTGCCGTGGCCGGGGCCGGCGGCATGGAAGATGCCATAGGCGAAGGAGAGGCCGATCAGCGTCCAGAGCTGCCATGGGTCCTGGCGCATGGCTTCGATGGACTTGGTGAGTGCGCGATAGAAGGCCTGTTGCTCGTAATTCACGTAGAGGAAGATCGGCGCAAGCGGCCCGCCCATCGGCTGGAAGCTCGGCTCGGCGGTGCCGATGCCAAGTGGCGAGCCGGCAGCATGGGCAAGACCGGCTGCCGCCAGAAGGGCGATAGCTGCGGCCGGCACGAGCACCCTCATTCTCGAAGTCAGCATTGCACATCTATCCGCGTTGCGAAGAGTTTCGACATGGTCGTCCCCGTCGGATCGTTGAAGAAGGCATCCGTCAGCGTCGACCTGTTCTCGGCAATCACCTCATCCGGATTGGGCCGCACGACCTTGTGCGTACAGCTTTTGAAGGCATCGCCCTCGGTCACCAGCTCGTTGTCGCTCGGGAAATCGATCGAGGTATAGAGCGTCGGGTCGTAGATGCCGAAGCTCAGCTTGTTGCCCTTGGCAAGAGGCATCGGTTCGGCCGGCTTGACGGCGAAGAACATCAGGAGCTGGCCGTCGCGAAAGTCGACATTGATGACGTCAGGCTTCTCGACCTTGATGGTTTTGCCATTGAGCGTCAGGTTCGCATAATAGTCGTAGTCCGCCAGCGACTCGCGCACGGTCTTGCCGACCTCTTTCAGCTCGTCCGGATCGAGCTTCAGATTGGTGTTCTTGTCGAAGTCCATGAGCACCGAGGAGGAGAACACCTCGTCAAAGCGCCAGACGTTGCGCAGCTCCTGTACATTGCCATCCGCGCCGGCGAGCACTTCCAGACGAGCTTCCACGAAGATATGCGGATGCGCCGAGGCCGCGGCCGGCGCAAGCAACAGGCCGCCGGTCAGGGCAACAGCGTAGACAGTCGTGGATTTTCTCATGCGTCCGATGTGTTTCGTGAGCATTGATTCACTTCGTTTTCTGGTCAGGAAATGAGACGGAATTGGGACCGGTCGGCCAACCTCGGGCATTCACCCGTTCTTGCGGAACCAGTTGTGCAGGTAGTCCACAAAGATGCGCACCTTTGCCGGGAGATAGCGCCGGTGCGGATAAACCGCATAGATGCCACGGTCCGTCGGCAGGTAGTCGTTGAACAGCGTCAGCAGCTGCCCGCTTTCGATCGCCTTGCGGCCGATGAAATCCGGGACGATGGCCACGCCGAGATCGGCGAGTGCTGCGCGTAGCGTCGCATGCGGGCTGTTGACCTCGAGCGTGCCGTTGATGGCGACATTGAAGGTGGTGCTGTCGGCATCGACGAAGCGGATGTTACCCTGCGAACGGGTGTTGGTGTCGATGATGAAGGGCACTTGAGCCAGATCGGTCGGATGCTCCAGCGTCGGATAGCGGTCGAGAAATGCCTGGGTCGCACAGAGATGGATGCGGAAGTCGGAGATCTTGCGGGCGATCATGCCGGAATCCTCGAGCTTCGTGATGCGCACGGCGACATCGAAGCCTTCCTCGATCAGATCCACGAAACGGTCGTCGGCGGAGATTTCCAGCGCGAGATCGGGATTCTCCTTGGCGAAGTCGATCAGCGATTGTCCGACGTCGGCATCGACGAAGGTGCGGGGTACGGAAACGCGCAGCCGGCCTTTAAGCTGCTGATTGTTCTCGCGCACGAGATCGGCAAGGTTGTCGATCTCCTTCAGGATATCCGAGGCGGTGCGATAATAGGTATGGCCGGCCTCCGTCATCGAGAACTGGCGGGTTGTGCGGTTCAAGAGCAGCGCGCCAAGCTCGTCTTCCAGCTCACGGACATATTTCGACAGCAGCGCCTTGGAGCGGCCGGTCTTGCGGGCGGCTGCCGAAAATCCTTCGGCTTCGACCACGTCGATAAAGGCGCGAATCCGGGTCAAAGTATCCATGGCGAAGCCTCCCGCTAACTGTTTCCGGATGTTGAACAAAATGCTTTGATTTGTTCAATTATTTTTTTGGGGCATGGCTGAAAAATTTTCTTGATTATTACGGCGAATATTCCTATTTCCCGAACAGCCCAAAGTCGCACGTGCCCGTGGGTGTCCGCCGACCCTCGATTAGGTGAGGTCATCGGTAAGGTACCTGGAATTAACCCCTCCAGTCGCTATTCCGGCCAACCGGAAAATGCGAGGACATCTGAAGCAACGACGGTGCGGGCCTTTTTGTTCTCTCCCGGCTTTCCATCAGCCGGGGTTACTGAAGAGGCACACCTTCATTGCCGGAAGTGCGGTTGGGATATTCCCTCCAATCCATGGCAGACAAAGCGAATTAGCGCCGCTTGCGGCACTCGTTCATTATCTGCGCTTCGCGCATTTGCACGGTACCGGGGTCTCCACCGGCTGGTTCCTGAGCGAATGAGTGTCGCCCTTTGTCCTCTGGGTCTTCCCCGGAGCTTTTGGAATTTGAAAGGGAATTGACATGACCACGCAACGTATTCGCGATTTCCTCGCTACCCGACGTCCGGATGGTCCTTGCCTGGTGGTCGACCTCGACGTCGTCCGCGACAATTTCCGTGCCTTCCGTCATGCCATGCCGGACAGCGCCATCTACTACGCCGTCAAGGCTAACCCGGCTCCGGAAGTGCTGCGCCTGCTCGCAAGCCTCGGCTCCAACTTCGATTGCGCGTCCGTCGCTGAAATCGAAATGGCGCTCGATGCCGGTGCGACCGCTGCCCGTATCTCCTACGGCAACACGATCAAGAAGGAGCGTGATATCGCTCGTGCGCACGCACTCGGTATCAGCCTCTTCGCCGTCGACAGCCACGAGGAAGTCGAAAAGATCTCCCGTGCCGCTCCCGGCGCACGCGTGTTCTGCCGTGTCCTGACGGATGGTGAGGGTGCCGAGTGGCCGCTGTCGCGCAAGTTCGGCTGCGTCCCGCAGATGGCTGTCGACGTTCTCGTCTATGCGCATCAGCTCGGTCTGGAATCCTACGGGGTGTCTTTCCACGTCGGCTCGCAGATGACCAAGGTCGATGCCTGGGACGATGCTCTTGCCGATGCCAAGCGCGTCTTCGTCTCGCTCGCCAAGCAGGGCATTCACCTGCAGATGGTCAACATGGGCGGTGGTTTCCCGACCAAGTACCTGCGCGACGTTCCCTCGGCTGAAGCCTATGGCAAGGCTATCTTTGCGTCTCTGCGTGCCCATTTCGGCAACCAGATCCCGCACACGATCATCGAGCCGGGCCGCGGCATGGTCGGCAATGCCGGTGTGATCAAGGCTGAAGTCGTCCTGATTTCGAAGAAGTCGGACAACGACGCCGCTCGCTGGGTCTTCCTCGACATCGGCAAGTTCGGCGGTCTCGCCGAAACCATGGACGAGGCGATCCGCTACCCGATCCGCACGGAGCGCGACGGCGACGAGATGGAACCATGCGTCATCGCCGGCCCGACCTGCGATTCGGCTGACGTGCTCTACGAGAAGAACCTCTATCCGCTGCCGGTGTCTCTCACCATTGGCGACGAGGTCCTGATCGAAGGCACCGGCGCCTACACCACGACCTACTCGGCTGTGGCGTTCAATGGTTTCGACCCGTTGAAGGCCTACATCATCTAAGGTCCGGTCAGGATCTGAAGTTCGACAAAGCTGCCCCCGTAGCCAGCCGGGGCGGCACCCTCACAATAGTTTGTCACCACCGCTGATAACGGTATTGGGCACGGGAGGCCAAGATGGCCGCTGTTCTTGATTCTGTCCGCGCATTCTTTGCGCCGTCCACATTCACTCTCGACCTGGAAAACGCAGGCGATGTCGTTGCGCGCGAAAACCTGCTGGATCGCGCCATGGGTCCTGACCGCCGCAAGAAGTCGTCGGAAAAGCTGCGCCATGGCCGCGTTCCGGCCGAAGGCCTGGCACTCGTCGCGCGCGATCGCGCCGGCCATGTCATCGGCACGGTTCGCCTCTGGAACGTCGAAGCCGGCGTCGATCGCGAGACCCGGCCCGTCGATGCGCTTCTGCTCGGCCCGCTGGCCATCGATCCGGCCTACGAAGGCAAGGGCATCGGCTCGGCACTGATGCGCGCCGCCATCATGGAAGCCAAGAAGCGTGGCCACGGCGCGATCCTGCTCGTTGGCGATGCGCCCTATTACGAGCGCTTCGGCTTTTTTGCTTCCAAGGCCCGCCATCTCGTCATGCCGGGTCCGTTCCAGCGCGATCGGTTCCTCGCGCTCGAGCTGAAGGACGGCTGGCTTGACGGTGCCGCCGGCATTATCGTTGCTAGCGGTCGTAAGCTTGCACAGCCACCGATCGCGAAGGCTGCCTAAAGCGCACGAACAGTCCTGAAGTACCAAAAGGCTTTCGCCCATTCGGGTGGAGGCCTTTTTATTTGGCTGCCTTCACGCTGTCCCTTGCCGGGTCGTATCCATCCGTGAGCGTTTTCAGGAAGGCGACGACGTCGGCGATCTCGGCGTCGTTCAGGGCAGGGGCATCGCCGAGCTTGCGGTTCATCGGCACGTCGATGACGTCGATATTGGCCTGATACTGCGCTGGCAGATCATCATACTTCGTCACCTTGCCGCTCGCATCCTTCGGATAGATCTCCTCCGGATTGGTATCGCGTTTGACATAGAAGCGGGTCACATCCTCCAGCGTGCGGTAAACGCCATTGTGAAAGAAGACGCGGCGGGTGGCGACGTTGCGCAGTGTCGGCGTCTTGAACAGTCCGCAATTCTGCTGCTGGGCGGAATAGGTGTCATTGCGCAACGGGCCGCAAATGCCTGTGTCGTAATAGTGCGCGTCTGCATTGGCTGGAATGGTCTGGTTGCGCGGTGCGCCGAGGGCCTCGAATTCGAAATCGGTAAAGTTCGGCATCTGGCCGTCGCCGGTCATCTTGTCGAGATGGCAGGAGGCGCAATTGCCCTTGTTCGCATCGTCGAACAACTTTAATCCCCTGGCTTCCGCATCCGTCAGCACCGCTTTCCCGCGCAGATAATAATCGTACTTGCTGCTATAGGGATGGAAGGAGAGTTCTTCGACCTGATAGCGGGCAAGCGCGAAGCCGATCTCGGAGATCGTCATGTCCTGATCGTTGAGGATATTGTCGCCAAAAAGAGCCGAAATATCCTTGCCGTAACCCTTCTTGAGCTTGGCATAGACGGTGGCTGCATCGGCATTCGCCATTTCGAAGGGCGAGATCATCGGCTGCAGGGCCTGTTCCTCCAGCGAATCGACGCGCCCATCCCAGAACATGCCGCCCTGCGGCACGAGATTTGCTGCGGCTGCCGCATCGGCCTTGACGACGGCCTGGGCGGTCAGCGGACCGGTGACGGCGGCGGGGGCGTTGGCAAGGGCCACGCCCGATGCTTCGGTCATCGGCGATGCCTCTGCGGCCTCGTCGGCAGTACTTTCCTCGCCGATCGAGAAGGACGGCGTCGACATCTTGTAGGCGAGGCTCGGCACTGCGCGGATGCCGGGCTGATCGAGGTGCGGGCCGCCGAGCTGGACGGCAAGATCGTTGGCCGGTGCATAGTGGTTGGCCGGATCGTGGCAAGTGGCGCAGGACATCTGGCCGCCGCCGGACAGCGACGGATCGAAGAACAGTCTCTTGCCGAGCTGAGCCACGGCGCTTAACGGGGCTTGGTCGTCATAGCCGTTAGTGGCCGAAGTGTCGGTGGCCGGTTCGCTTGCCATGCCGGCAGCCGCACCCGCGAGCGAGAAGCCCGCGAGTGCAAGGAGCGGCAGGAGACGGCGGTTGAACTGCAAGGGCATTTCCGCCTCCCTATAGTTTTACGATGCCTGGTTGCCGGTCTTCGGATCGAGGATCAGTTTTGGCGTATCGCCCTTGGACCAATCGAACATGTTGTTCAGCGAGCCTGAGAGCACATCGAAGGAGCCGCCGCCGAGGCGAGCGCCGGCCATCCAGTTATCCTCGATGAAGCGCATGACGGAGGTCTGGTCGGTTAGCGTGTGGTCGACGAAGTTGACTTTGGCGTAGGGGGAGATCACCAGCAGCGGCTGGCGGGTGCCGTAGCCGCAGCGCCCCTGCGCCGGCTGTCCGTTGACGCCGGGGAGCGCCGTGCCGGTGGAGCAGCTGTCGCCGCTCAGCACGTCATAGCCCTTGATCGGAAGCTTCGACGGATTGACGACCGCGTGGGCATGGTCGTACCAGCCGTCGGAATCGTCATAGAGGACGATGATGGCGGTCTCTTTCCAATCCGGCGAATTCTGCACGGTGTTGACCACTTGCGTCACGAATTCCTGCTCGTCGAGCGGGTCGGAATAGCCGGCATGGCCATCCTGATAGGCAGGCGCCTTCAGGAAGCTGACGGCAGGCACGTTGCCGTTCTTCAGCGCCGCATAGAAGTCGGTCATATCATATTCGTGGTTGGCCGCATCGGTCGTGCCGATCGCCGCCACCGAAGACGGGCGTGCGTGCGTCGGGTTGGCGGTCGAGGCGTAGTATTGGAACGGCTGGTGATGCGGGATGTAGTCGGCGCTGTTGACCTTGGTCACAGTCGAAGTGGTTGCGCGCTTGCAGGCCGTCGTGCCGTCCGGATTGGTCTGCGTCAGATCGAAGCCGCCTTCGAAGAAGCCCCAGGTGATCTTGTGCTCGTTCAGCATGTCGCCGATGTTCTTGCCGTACATCAGGGCCGTCTGGCCGACTGAACAGACGTCGCCCGTCGGATCGAAGTCGCTGATCGCGGTCCAGCCGCCACTGCCGTCCGGCACGATGCGGCCCTTGGAATAGGTGCCGTCGCTTTCCAGTGTGTAGCCGGGTGGCAGGATGACGCCGTTGGTCTGGCCGGAAATCAGGTTCAGCGCGCCGGGGGTCGAGGGGCCGAAATTGGTGGAGAAGGAATTGTCGCTCAGCGCATAGTGCTGGGCATAGTTCCAATAGGCTGTGACGGTGTTGCCGTCGTAATAGCCCATGACCTGCCCCTTCGTACCGAAGGCGCCGGCCGCACCCTTGGTGCCCTTGCCGGTATTGGCTGGGAAAAGGTCCATGGCGAAATTGTTATAGGCGGCCTGCTCGGCGGTATAGCCGTGGTTCTGCGACTGGGTTGCCGCCTGCGTGCGGTCGAGCCGGAAAGGGGCTGCGGCATCGGCGCCGTTTGCCGTGTTGGTCTTGTTCGGATTGGTGTCGAGAAGGCCGGCATTGGCGAGCGTGTTGATATCGCTCGGCGTATTGTCGGCTGCCTTGAATGCCGGTTCGCCATCGACGTTCGCAGCCTTGGGGTAGGTCGCGAAATAGTGGTCGAAGGAAACGTTTTCCTGGAAGATAACGACAAGATGCTTGATGGGTGTTGCAGTATTCGGTGCCGGCGCGGTATCGGCGGCGCCGGCGGCGGAACAGAGCAAAACAAGGCTGAGCGCGCTGCCGGTAGCAAGGGCGGCACGACGTGAAAGACCGGTCATGGTGACATCCTCTTCGAGTGGGGGGCATTGCTCCGGCGCTGTTGCGCCACGCCGGGCATAGAGAACCCTTTCGAGCTATCAACGGAGTATGACAGTTCCATGAAGGGTGAGGGGAGGGGATTCTGCTTTTGCCGAGCATGGCGTCGACAAGGGGCTGATTCTGCAGTGAGTGCCGATGGCTTTTTGAGAGCGGCTGTCGGTGAAAGCGGCGATGCTACCTTATGTCACGGGTGGGGCCTCCACCCGCCCTCGTGGTTCGAGACGGCCCTTTGGGCCTCCTCACCATGAGGGCTAGTCTGTGCCGTTTGGGCTGTGGCCTAGGGCGTTGGCCTGCTCCGCCTCATCTGAGGTGCGGAGCGCCCTGAGCTTGCCGAAGGGGGCGGAGCCTCGAAGGACGAGGCGGCCCCGGTCACCCAAGTATGAAAACTAAATATTCTGATCCATCGTCTCGGCCGGGATCTCATCGGCGCGGTGGATGCGGACGACCACAGCCGGTACGCCGGCGACGGTGCAATGCGGCGGCACGGGCTTCACCACGACGCTGCCGGCCGCAACCTTGCTGAAGGCGCCGACCTCGATGTTGCCGAGGATCTTGGCGCCAGCGCCGATCATCACGCCGTGGCGGATCTTCGGGTGACGGTCGCCGCTTTCCTTGCCGGTGCCGCCGAGCGTGACATTCTGCAGGATGGAGACTTCATCCTCGATGACGGCGGTTTCGCCGATAACGATGCCGGAGCCGTGGTCGAGCATGATCGACGTGCCGATCCTGGCAGCCGGATGGATATCCGGGCCGAAGACCAGCGAGACGAGGTTGGAAAGCCAGCTGGCGATTTCCGTGCGGCCCTCGGTCCAGAGCGCATGGGCGATGCGGTGCGTCTGCAGGGCATGGAAGCCCTTCAGGTTCAAAAGCGCATGCAGATAGGTGGTGCAAGCGGGATCGCGGGTGCGCACCGCGACGAGATCGGCTTCGACTGCCTGCAGGATAGCGGGATATCGCTTGAGCACATCGGACAAAAGCGAAAGCATGTCGCCATGTTCGATCCTGACGACGCAGAGACGGGCGGCCAGGATATTAGCGAGGCTTTCGGCATTGGTGCTGCCGGCAAGCAATTGCGCCTGCAGCAACGGAGCGAGCGTCGGCTCGCGGGTCGCAAGCTCGGCGGCCTCGCAACGGATAACGTCCCAGACGTTCTCTGACGGAGCAGGGGAATCACCAGCAACTGCCGTTCCTGACTGGGGCATGATCCTGTCTTTCTGTTTAGAGCGGTCGGCGCGTCATTGAATCGCTCAACCGCTCTATTTGTTTCTACACAATTCCGGACGGAAAACCGCTGCGCACTTTTCCTGGGGTTGCTTCAGGCCGAAATGTCGATGACGCCGCAATCGCCGGCTTCGGAAGCAAAAGCGAGCAGTTTGCCGGACTTGCTCCAGCTCATCGAGGTGATCGCACCCTTGCCGGGCCGGCGCAAGAGCGCTTCCTTGGCGTCGCCGATGCGCACCGCCAGAATCATGCCGTCGATGAAGCCGATGGCGAGGATATCCTCGGCGGGATGGAATTTCACCGACGTCGCCATGATGTTGGCACGCGTACCAAGCTCGAGCGGGGCCTTGCCCATCGGGCCGTCCTTGCCCTGAAAGGGCCAGACGATCGCGGCCGGTGCGCCGGACGAGGCGAGCCATTTGCCCTTGTTCGACCAGGAGAGCGACTTCACCTTGGCGGGATAGCCGGTCATGCGCATGTGGCGGGCTTCGGCGCCGGGCTTCGTATCCAGCTTCCAGCCGTGCAGGGCATTTTCCTGCATGGTGGTGACGATGAACTGGCCGTCCGGCGAGAAGGTGACGCTCGTATGGGCGCCCTTCCATTCGAGATTGACCGGCTGAGCGCTCATGCCGACCCAATGCAGTGACACGCCGTTATAGCGGGCAACGGCAATGCGCAGGCCCTTGGGCGCGAAGCCGATGCCTTCGACGGTGCGCTCTTCCGGAAACTCTTTCGTCGTCCCATCGGAGAGCCGCACGAAGGTGCTCTTGCCATAGGAATAGGCGACGGCGCCTTGCGGTCCGGCAGCAAGCTGGCTGATCCATTTGCGCGGCGCTTCGGCAAGCACCGTGGTGCTTCCATCGGCTGCGATCCTCAGGACCTTGCCGTCTTCGCCGCCCGAAATCAGGCTTTCGCTATGGGGATCACGGATGCAGGTCAGCATCCCCTGATGGGCTTCGGTGACTTTCTGACCGCCTTCGAGGCGATGGACTACGCCGGCGGCGCTGGCGAAGAAGGGGGTGTCACCTAAAAATTCGACGGCCAGAACGTGGCCGTCGATATCAAGCGGAGCGACAGTTGGCATCAGGCAGACGCCTCGCAAGCCTTGAAGCTTGCTTCCAGCTTTTCGCGGTCGAGCTCGCGGCCGATGAAGACGAGGCGGCTCTCAAGCTTTTCGCCGTCCTTCCAGGGACGCTGATGATCGCCCTCGATGATCATGTGCACGCCCTGAACGACGTAGCGTTCCGGATCGTCCTTGAAGGCAATGATGCCCTTCAGGCGCAGGATGTTCGGGCCTTGCGTCTGCGTGACCTTCTGGATCCAAGGGAAGAAGCGTTCCGCATTCATCTCGCCGCCGCGCAGCGAAACCGACTGCACGGTGACGTCATGGATCGGCGACAGGCCATGGTGATGATGGTCGTGATCATGATCATGGTGGTGATGATCGTGGTCGTGATGATGGTGGTGATCGTGATCGTGATCATGGTCGTGATGGTGGTGATCGCAATCCGGGCCGCAGACATGATCCTCATGACCGTGCTCGAGGAAATGCGGATCGCTCTCGAGAGCACGTTCCAGGTTGAAGGCGCCCTGGTTCAGCACGCGGGCGAGATCAACGCCGGAGCGGGTCGTCTTGTAGACGCGGGCAGCCGGGTTGATGGCGCGGACGATATCCTCGATCTGGGCAAGCTCTTCGGGAGAGACGAGATCGGACTTGTTGATGACGACGACGTCGGCAAAGGCGATCTGGTCTTCGGCTTCGCGGCTGTCCTTCAGGCGCAGCGGCAGGTGCTTGGCGTCGACGAGTGCCACGACGGCATCGAGTTCGGTCTTGGCGCGAACATCGTCATCCATGAAAAAGGTCTGAGCGACGGGAACCGGATCGGCAAGGCCGGTCGTTTCGACGATGATGCCGTCGAAGCGGCCGGGGCGGCGCATCAGGCCTTCGACCACGCGGATCAGGTCGCCGCGAACGGTGCAGCAGACGCAGCCGTTGTTCATTTCGTAGATTTCTTCGTCGGATTCGACGATCAGGTCATTGTCGATGCCGATCTCGCCGAATTCGTTGACGATGACGGCGTATTTCTTGCCGTGATTTTCCGAAAGGATGCGGTTCAGCAGCGTCGTCTTGCCGGCGCCAAGATAGCCGGTGAGAACGGTGACGGGAACGGGCTTTTGCGTGGCTGTTTCGGTCATGGGAGCCTCGAAATATGGAAGGTTGCCCCGGGGAGCAGACATTGGTCGGGTTTCATATAAGGAGTTGGAGACGCCAGTTCAAAGGCTTTTATATGTTATAAGATCACATTGGGTTGCGGAGATGCGGATTGATCGCATGGTCACGACAGCGTCGACATGTCGAAGCTGTCGACATCTTCAAGCAGCTCGATGAGGCCCTTGACGGCATGTGCGATCAGCCGCTCGCCTTTTTTCGCCGTGGCCACGGCCGCGTTGCCGGCCACACCCTGGCTGCTCAAATCGGACATCTTCCAGCCGAAGGCGTGAGGGCCGTAGGCGCGCAGATGCTTGAAGCCCTTGATGAACTGCGATTGTCGTGACGGGAAGTTTGCCGCTTTCGACATGTCGACCTTCTCCGGATGGAGGGCGAGCATCACCGATGTCTCGATATCGCCGCCGTGAATGTCGATGGCTTTGTCGTCCGGCGAGATCAGCCCATCCGGCACGCCGAAACGCGTCCAGCTGGTGGCGACCGCGAGCATGTTGAAGCGCACTCGGGCTTCCGTTGCGACGATGGTAATCAACGGAGAATTGCCACCATGGGCGTTCAGCATGACGAATTTGCGGATGCCGATCCCGCTTAGCCGCTCAGCTATGGCAAGCCAGCGTTCGATCGCTTCGTCGAAGGTCAATGTTTTCGTGCCTGTGACATCCATGTGTTCGACGGAATAGCCGACGGGTTCGACGGAAAGGAAGGTGACGGGCAGATTCGCCGGCAAGGCAACCTTGAGGCGTGAGACGATTCCTTCGGCAATGAGTGCGTCGGTTTCGAACGGCAAATGCGGGCCGTGTTGCTCATAAGCGCCAAGCGGCAGCACCGCGATCCATTTTGTTCGCTCTTCAGGCATCAATGTTTCATCATTGTCATCGAAACATGGCAAAGGATGCACCATCTGAGGGTGTGCCTCTTGTTTATGTCAGTAACCTGCGCAATGTCATAGCGTGATGACTTAGCGGCGAAAAGGTCAACGGAATCACGATGGGCAAAAAGAACAAGGTCGGGAAGAAAAGTAAGTCAGGTAAGAAGAAGGATCACCGGGACTACACGCTTGCCGATCTGTCGCCGGCATTGACGCAGGCGGCGCGGTCCATGCGCACGGTGATGACGCGCAGCCTGACGGCGAGTGGCCTCTATGCCGGACAGGACGGTGTCATTCTTGCCCTGGCGGCAAGCGATGGTCTTCCGGCGGGTACGCTGGCGCAAAAGCTCGGCGTCAAGGCGCCGACGATGACGCGCACGATCGGCCGCATGGAGGCGCAAGGTTTCGTCGAACGGCGGCCGGATGCGGACGATGCCCGCTTGACCAAGGTCTATCTGACCGAAGCGGGGCGAAACAGCGTCAGCGAAATCGAAAGTTCGGCGGCAAGCTGCGATGAGCTTGCGACCCGTGGCTTCTCGGAAAAAGATATTCGCTCGCTCGTGCGCCTGCTCAAGACGATCGAGCATAATCTCCAGGCCGGCGACGACGATGAGGATGATGACGAAATCTGAGAATCCTCAAGAATTCGTGTTGCGCGGCGTGATTAAAGCTTTTAATTAAAGATTTTAAATTCCGGAATCGTAAAACGAACGGGATATGTTACGGCTGCGTTTCACGGGGAGGGAGCGCGTGGCGCAAAAGATAAAGCTTTCTACGATTGCGGAAACGCTGGGTATTTCAACGGCAACGGTATCTCTGGCCTTACGCGATAGCCCGTTGGTCGCGGTCAACACCCGCGAGAAGATCAAAGACCAGGCCCGCGCGCTGGGCTATATCTACAATCGCCGCGCGGCGAGCCTCAGAACATCGCGATCGGGCATCATCGGCGTCGTCGTTCACGACATCATGAACCCCTTCTACGGCGAAATCCTGAAGGCGATCGAAAGCGAGCTCGACCGCAGCCGCCACACCTTCATTCTTTCCAACCATTACGATTCGGTCGAGAAGCAGCGAACCTTCATCGAGACGCTGCTGCAGCTCGGCGGCGACGGCGTCATCATGTCGCCGGCGATCGGGACGCCGCCGGAGGATTTCGAGCTGGCGGAAGAAAACGGCATGCCGGCCATCCTCGTTGCGCGTCAGATCGATGCGCTGGATCTGCCGACCTTTCGCGGCGACGACAGCTACGGCATCTCGCTTGCGACCAACCACCTGATCAGCCTCGGCCACCGCACCATCGCGATGATCGGCGGCACCGATCAGACATCGACCGGACGCGACCGCTATCAAGGCTATGTCAATGCGCTGCGCAAGGCGGGCATCGAGGTCGATCCCAATCTGCGCATTCCCGGCGCTCGCTCGAAACAGGGCGGCTTCGAGGCGGCCGTGCACTTCCTGTCGTTGCCGCAGAAGCCGACGGCGGCTGTCTGCTGGAACGATCTGGTCGCCATCGGCCTCATGAACGGCATTTCACGCGCCGGCCTCGTCCCCGGGCGGGACATTTCCGTCACCGGCTATGACGATCTGGAGGAGGCCGCGATTGCGACGCCGGCCCTGACCACCGTCTGGAACGGTCAGGCCGAGGTCGGAAGGCTTGCGGCGCGAGCGCTTTTGGATAGGTTAGCGGGAAGCCATGAGCCGGATGGTATCCATCTTATCAAGCCGGAAATGCGCATCCGCCAGTCCACGGCGCCCTATAAAGCTCGCTAGAGCGTTTCAGCGTTTCACTGAGCCGCTCTTCTCATTGATTTAACGCGATTCCGGACGGAAAGCCGCCGCGCACCTTTCCGGAATTGTTTTCGTCGCGACGAACCGTATCTCAAGAGGAAAGATTCATGTCCGATAACCGCATCGCCGTCCTCGTTCCGGGGAAGATACACCCGCGTGTCCTCGAAAGGCTCGGGAAGCAGTTCGACATCGTTTCGGTCGAACGCGACGGCGGCCCCAAGGTCGATGCGGAAACCGCGGCTCGCATCCGCGGTGTTGCCGTTGCGGGTGGCTTCAATGCCGGCTGGATCGATGCCTTTCCGAATCTTGAAGTCATCGCCAATTTCGGCGTCGGCTATGACGGAATCGACGTCAAGCATGCGGCCTCCAGGGGCATTGTCGTCACCAATACGCCTGATGTCCTGAATGACGAGGTTGCAGATACCGCGATCGCCCTGTTGCTGAACACGTTGCGGCAGTTCCCCAAGGCGGAAAGCTGGCTGCGCGAGGGGCGCTGGGTCAAGGAAGGGGCTTTTCCGCTCTCGCCCTTTTCGATGAAGGGACGCCGCATCGGCATCAACGGCCTTGGCCGCATCGGCCTGGAAATCGCGAGAAGACTGGAGCCGTTCAAGGTGAAGATCGGCTATCACACGCGCTCGCCGCGCGACTCCTTGCCCTATGATTACTATCCGACCTTGAAGGAGATGGCGCAGTCGGTGGATACGCTGATTTCCATCGTGCCGAAGACGCCCGAGACGCACAAGGTCATCAATGCCGAGATCCTGTCGGCGCTCGGGCCGCATGGCGTGTTCATCAATGTCGGCCGCGGCTGGTCCGTTGACGACGACGCGCTGATAACAGCCCTCGGAAACGGTACGCTGGGCGCCGCTGGCCTAGATGTCTTCTACGACGAGCCCAACGTCCCCACGGGCTATCTCTCGTTGCCCAACGTTTCGCTGCTGCCGCACGTGGCCTCCGCCTCGGTGCCGACGCGCAATGCCATGGCCGATCTCGTCGCCGACAACGTCATCGAATGGTTCGCGAAGGGCCAGCCGCTCACTCCAGTACCGGAAACGCCGGTCAAGCCGCGCGGCTGATCAGACAGCCTTCTGCGGATGGGGAGCGGTCGTGGGCTGCTCCTTGCTCGCAGCATAGTCGCGCACGGCATCGCCGAAGGCGGTGAAGAGCTTCAGCGACGGCGAATCCGTCTCGGCCCAATATTCCGGATGCCATTGCACGCCGACGGCAAAGGCCTTCGCACCGATGACGGAAACGGCCTCGATCGTGCCGTCCTCTGCGAGTGCTTCCACCTGCAGTCTCGGCGCCGTATCGGCGATCGCCTGGCGATGCAGCGAGTTGACGCGTACTTCGCCGGGACCGATGACGCGGGCGATGCAGGAGCCATCCTTGACGAAGACGCTCTGGCGGATCGAATACATGGTATCCCGATCGACATTCGGCGGCTTGCGGTGATCCCAGATGCCCGGCTGGTCCTGGATTTCGCTGGCGAGCGTGCCGCCAAGGGCAACATTCAGCTCCTGAATGCCGCGGCAGATGGCGAGCATGGGAATGGCGCGCTCGATAGCGCGGCGGATGAGTGGCAGCGATGTCGCGTCGCGCGCCGGGTCGAAGGGGCCATCGCTGTCCTTCGCCTCCTTTCCATAGAGAGACGGATGCACATTGGTGGCCGAACCGGAAACGAGCAGCCCGTCGACCCGGTCCAGAATGGCGTCGGCATCATTGTCATCCTCAAGGGCAGGGACGATCAGCGCCATCAATCCCGCAGCCTTCACGGCAGCGCGGACATATTGCAGCTGCACCGCATGCCAACTCGTGCCGTCGAACTCACGGATATCGGCGGGAATGGCGATGATCGGTCTGGGCATGCAAGGCTCCGAAGGCTGCAGACATTCGTTCGTTGGACCTCTGGACGATCATAATGTCGATCCGAGGGCGGATTTACGCCTTACGAACTTACGCGAATACGGCCTGGCCGGCAACGCGCAGTGGTTTTCACCAGGCTTCGTTTCGGCTCGTTACGCCGATGTACAGGAATCGCCATAATGCAGTGCGAGAGCAAACTTGAAAGACCGTGTGCGGCATGGTTAGTTCCATCGCTTGCACTGTGACTGGGAGCGCGCCGTTCCCCAGCAATACCGTCCGTATGGGAGAATTCGATGGATCGCCGTTCCTTCATAAGACGGGCAGGGACCGTTGGCGCAGGTGCTGCAGCCTCCGCGCTCGCCAGCCCGGCTCTGGCCCAGGAATATCCGAAGATCACCTGGAAGATGACCTCTTCCTTTCCCAAGAGCCTGGACACGATCTACGGTGGCGCTGACGATATTGCTGCGCATGTCTCCGACGCGACGAACGGCAATTTCGTCATCCAGACCTATGAAGCCGGAGAGATCGTGCCTGGTGCGCAGGCTGCCGATGCAGTCAGCGCCGGCGCCGTCGATGCCGCGCATACCTGCTCCTATTATTTCTGGCAAAAGGATCCGACCTACGCCATCGGCACGGCGCTGCCGTTCGGCCTCAATGCCCGGCTGACCAATGCCTGGTTCTATCAGGGTAACGGCAATAAGCTGATGAACGAGTTCTATGCCACGCAGGGCATCTTAGGGCTTCCCGCAGGCAACACCGGCGCGCAGATGGGCGGCTGGTTTCGCAAGGAAATCAATACGCTCGACGATCTCAAGGGCCTGAAGATGCGCATCGCTGGCCTGGCTGGCAAGGTGATCGAGAAGATCGGAGTCGTGCCGCAGCAGGATATCCCGGTCAACGGCGTTTATGATGCGCTGAACAAGGGTACGGTCGATGCGGCCGAATGGGTCGGCCCCTATGACGACCTGAAACTCGGCCTGCAGAAGATCGCCAAATACTATTATTATCCCGGTTGGTGGGAAGGCGGCGCCGTGGTGCATGCCTTCTTCAATCTGGAAAAATGGAACGCCCTGCCGAAGAACTATCAGGCAATTCTCGGCGACGCCTGCGCCTTCGCCAACACCAATATGCTGGCGAAATACGACGTCAAAAATCCCCAGGCGCTGAAGGACATCGTGCAGCAGGGGGTCACACTCAGACCGTTCAGCCAGGAGATCATGGAGGCTTGCTTCCAGGCAGCTAGCGCGCTTTATGCCGATCTCTCCAAGTCAAACGATTATTTCAAGCGCATCTATGAGGACCATGTCGCCTATAAGAAGGATGCCTATCTTTGGATGCAGCTTTCCGAGTATACTTTCGATACTTTCATGATGATCCAGCAGCGGGCGGGCAAGCTGTAATCGTATTTCATAAGTCTTTTGCGATATATTGTTTTCTTTATTAGTGATTTAAATATTATATCTGTCTCAAGGGGAGCCGGGAATCATTGCGTCAGTGCGTGCTGATCATAATCCAGCTTCAACTTAAGCTGCCGCTTTGATTGGAAAATCTGTCCGAATGGGCTCTGTTCGGGCAAGTAAATTTTAAAGGGTTTCCACTAGGGTGTCCGCCGCATCAGGGGAAGTCTGAATGAAGCCTCCAAGCCCGGACACCGTGCCGACGGATATTTATCTGTCGTTCGTCAGTTCGCTTTTCGGAAACCGCAAAACGCTCTTCACGGGCGTGTTCGTTCACATCCTGACATATGTCCTCGTTTTCCTGGGCACGCATGCCGGCATCTATCTGGCTTTTTGCGTGGCGTTTGCGGTTGTCTTTGGCTTACGCATCCATTTGTTCCGGCTGTTCGACGCCGCGGACAAGAATGATCTTACGCGCGCCGATATTGCCGGCTGGGAAACGCGCTATGTGATCGGCGCGGCGGCGACGGCGACCATCCTCGGCATCGGCAGCGGCTATGCCATCCTCATCCTGCAGAATCCGCTGGCCGAATTCATCTGCATTGCCGTCACGATGGCATCGATGGTGTCGATCGTCGGCCGCAACTATGGTTCGCCTCGGGCGGTCGATCTTCAGATTCTGGCCTGCTGCGTGCCAATCATCATTGCCTGCCTGCTATTGCAGCAGCCTTACAAGGCAATCGCGTCTCTCATGCTCATTCCGTTCGGGCTGACGACGCGCGCAATGGCGAATGGCATGCGCGAATTTCTCTACCGGAACATCATCGCTTCGCGCGAGATATCGCTGATGGCCGACAGGTTCGACACCGCGCTGAACAGCATGACGCACGGGCTGTTCATGCTGGATGCCCAGAACCGCATTCTGGTCGTCAATCGCAAGGCATGCGAGCTCCTCAATTTTGCCGATCCACAGCGGCTCAAGGACTGCGAATTCGATGTCGTTCTACGCTACGGCGCCCGTCACGCCTTCATCGATGGATCGCTGCCCGGACTCATCCAGCGGCAGCTGGCACAGCTTGTCAGCGGCACGCTGTCGCGAACGCTCATTCAATTCAACGAGGATCAGTTCCTTGAATTTTCGGCCAGTCGCCGCGCCGACGGGATCGTCATCCTGATTTTCGAAGACGTGACGGTGCGTATCCGGGCGGAGCGCAAGATCCTGCATATGGTGCGCTACGACCCTTTGACGGGGCTGCCGAACCGCGAATATTTCATGGATCTGGTCAAGGAGAGACTGGTTGCACGCAAGCGGGAAAGCCGCATCGGTATTCTGGTTCTCGATATCGATGACTTCAAACACGTCAACGATACCAAGGGGCATGTTGCCGGGGACCGCCTGCTGGTCGCCATAGCCGAGCGCCTGAAGCAGCTTGCCGGCACCGCAGCGATTGCCGCTCGTCTTGTCGGCGATCAATTCGTGCTGTTCTTTCCGAATGAAGACGATGCCCCGGATATTGATGCCCGCATCCGTACCCTGCATGCGGCAATGGCCGGCACCTACAGCGTCGAAGACAGCAGTTTCCGGATTTCCGTCAGCGGTGGGTACATGACCATGTCCAGCCGGGAATTCCGCCCGGAGGAGTGGCAGATCAAGGTCGATCTCGCGCTCTTCGATGCCAAGTCGCGGATGAAGGGCGGCTGCAGCGCCTTCGAACAGGAGATGGATGCGCGCTATGTCGAGCGGCAGAAGCTGCAGGATGACTTGCGCGAGGCGGTGGAAACCGGCGGGCTTCAGGCCGTCTATCAGCCGATGTTCACGCCGGATGGCTCCCGCATCGAATGCTGCGAGGCGCTTGCCCGCTGGATTCATCCGGAAAAGGGCTCGATCCCGCCCGATCTTTTCGTACAGGTTGCCGAGGAAATGGGCATCGTTGCCGGCATAACCCGCTTCATGGTCAATCAGGCCTGCAAGGATTGCGCTTCATGGCCTGCGCCGCTCGCGGTTTCCGTCAATCTCTCGGCACAGGATCTGCGCAATGGCGAAATTGTCAAAATCGTCATGGCGGCGCTTGATGCATCAGGATTGGAGCCGTCCCGCCTGCATCTCGAGGTTACTGAAAGCTGCCTGATGGATGAGGTGGCGACCGTTCGTTCCATCCTCGCCGATCTGCGCGCCAAGGGCATCACGATTGCGATCGACGATTTCGGAACGGGATTTTCCAGCCTCAGCTATCTTGATACCCTGCCTGTGGATGTCGTGAAGATCGACCGGTCCTTCGTTCGTGACATCACGACGGATAGCCGCCGTTTCAAGCTGCTATGCGGCATCGTCGATCTTTCCCGCGCGCTCAGCCTTCATATCGTGATCGAAGGCGTCGAGACGCTGGAGCAGCTGGCACTGGTCGTCGAGCGGAACCTGGCGGATATCATCCAAGGCTATGTATTTTCGCCTCCGGTGCCGCAGGAGCAGGTCCTCGAGAGGGTGGCCAGTCTTAACCGGCGGCAGTCGGGCGCCGGCAGAATCCTGCCGTCTGATGTCACGACCTAGCCGGCGTCGTCGTTTCGATGCGGGCGTATTCGAAATCCGCCTGCGATTCCGTCATCCTATGCCCGCCTGCGACCTTCTCGTGCATTGCATTTTTCCTCGCTTTGTGTAACCCCTCGGTGGAGGAAATTGGTTGCGGTATCCGCTCGCGGGTTACCTCAACTTTTGAGGACGAACTCCAGCTGGCAGCTATATCATCTGTCGGCGGAGAGGATTGAGGGGAGAATTCTGAATGGCCGAACATCACACTGGACCCGCCGAAGTGGGCGCTCCCATGGACTACAAGGAGCATGAGAAGACCTATAATCTTTTCATCTCGGGCGCCAAGGTCGGGTCTGCGATCGTTGCCGCGTTGTTGATCGCCATGGCGGCCGGTTTCTTTGGTCATGCCGGTTTCCTCGGCGGCGTTCTGATATTCATCGTTCTGACCATCGCCAGCGTCGTCCTGTTGCGCTGATATTGCAGCGCTGACCGATGCCGGGCCGATCGCCCGCGCTTTCCCATGATTCTGCAGGCTACAGCGCCGCCGCATTCAAGAGCGGCGCCGTCTGATGCGAGGTGTCGTCGTTGAGCAATCTGGTTTTCGTGGCCAAGGAAAGCGTGGCGGAGGAGACGCGTGTTGCGGCTTCCGTCGAGACGCTAAAGAAGATGAAGAACCTGGGTTTCGACGTGGTGATCGAAGCCGGCGCGGGGACTTCATCGCGCATTCCGGATACCGAGTACGAAGCCGTCGGCGCCCGGATCGGTTCCATCAAGGATGCGAAGGCGGCGGATGTCGTCCTCAAAGTGAGACGCCCCACGAGCAAGGAGATCTCCGGCTACAAGAGCGGCGCCATCGTCATCGCCATCATGGACCCCTATGGCAACGAAGCCGCTCTTGCCGAGATGGCGCGCGCAGGGCTGACGAGCTTCGCCATGGAGCTGATGCCGCGCATCACCCGCGCACAGTCGATGGACGTGCTGTCGTCGCAGGCCAATCTCGCAGGGTATCAGGCCGTGATCGAGGCTGCCGCCGTCTATGACCGGGCGCTGCCGATGATGATGACGGCGGCGGGTACGGTGCCGGCGGCAAAGGTCTTCGTCATGGGCGCCGGCGTTGCTGGGCTGCAGGCGATCGCCACCGCGCGGCGCCTGGGTGCGCTCGTTTCGGCGACGGACGTACGGCCGGCTGCGAAGGAGCAGGTCGCTTCGCTCGGCGCAAAATTCGTCGCGGTCGAGGACGAAGAGTTCAAGGCGGCAGAGACTGCCGGCGGCTATGCCAAGGAAATGTCGAGAGAGTATCAGGCGAAGCAGGCGGCGCTTGTCGCCGATCACATCGCCAAGCAGGATATCGTCATTACCACGGCGCTCATTCCTGGCCGGCCGGCGCCGCGCCTTGTCGGGCGCGACATGCTGAAGGCGATGCGCCCGGGCGCCGTTGCCGTCGACCTTGCGGTCGAACGCGGCGGCAATATCGAGGGTGCCGAATACGGCAAGATCGCCGATGTCGAGGGTGTACGAGTGATCGGATATCCCAATATGGCCGGCCGGATCCCGGCCAGCGCCTCGGCCCTCTATGCCAAGAACCTCGTCACCTTCCTGGAGACGATGGTCGACAAGGATACGAAGAGCCTCGGCCTCAATCGCACCGATGAGCTGATCAAGGCGACGATGCTGACCGACGGCGGCGAGGTCGTGAACCCGAATTTCGTCGATCCCGACCAGCCGACCATCAAGAAGGGAGATCTCTGAGATGGCCAGCCAAGCAATGGACCAGGCACTCCAGCAATTGAACGATGCGGTCACGGCCGTCAGGACCGCCGCGGCACAGGCGCCCGAGGTTGCCAGCGCCGCAACCGGCGGAGCGATCGATCCCTTCGTCTTCCAGCTTGCCATCTTCGTTCTTGCGATCTTCGTCGGCTATTACGTCGTCTGGTCGGTGACGCCGGCCCTGCACACGCCGCTGATGGCGGTCACGAACGCCATTTCCTCGGTCATCGTCGTCGGCGCGTTGTTGGCGGTGGGCATTTCAGCGAGCGGTCTCGCCACGGGCTTCGGCTTCGTGGCGCTGGTGCTCGTCTCGGTCAACATCGTCGGCGGCTTCCTTGTCACCCAGCGCATGCTGGCGATGTACAAGAAGAAGGACAAGTGAGGGCGGCATGCTGAGCAATATCGCGGCTTTCCTCTATCTCGTCTCGGGCGTGCTGTTCATCCTGGCGCTGCGTGGCCTGTCGCATCCGGCTACCAGCCGGCGCGGCAATCTCTACGGCATGGTCGGCATGGGCATCGCCATCGCCACGACGCTGGTGCTGGCGACGCCATCCTTCGGCGGCTTCGTACTCATCATCCTCGGTCTTGCCATCGGCGGCGGGGCAGGGGCTTACATTGCGCGCGTCATCCCAATGACGTCGATGCCGCAGCTTGTGGCCGGTTTCCACTCGCTGGTCGGTCTTGCAGCCGTCCTCGTGGCCGCTTCGGCGCTTTATACGCCGTCCTCCTTCGGGATTGGCAGTATCGGTTCCATCCACACGGAAGCGCGCATCGAAATGGCGATCGGCGTCGCGATCGGCGCGCTGACCTTCACTGGTTCGATCATCGCCTTCCTGAAACTCGATGGGCGCATGTCCGGCAAGCCGATCCTGCTGCCGAACCGACACATCATCAATGCTGCCCTGCTTGTGCTGATCGTGGTCTCCATTATCAGCCTGGCGGCGAACGAGAGCCATCTCGCCTTCTGGGCGATCGTCGCGCTGTCGTTGCTTCTCGGCGTGCTGTTGATCGTGCCGATCGGCGGTGCCGACATGCCCGTCGTCGTGTCGATGCTGAATTCCTATTCCGGCTGGGCTGCCGCCGGCATCGGCTTCACGCTCGGCAATCTCGCGCTCATCATCACCGGCGCGCTCGTCGGGTCGTCGGGTGCGATCCTGTCCTACATCATGTGCAAGGGCATGAACCGCTCCTTCATCTCGGTCATTCTCGGCGGTTTCGGCGGTGAGACGGCCTCGGGTGGGGCCGACAATTCCGACAAGACGGTGAAGCTCGGTTCGGCCGAGGATGCCGCCTATCTGATGGCGAATGCGTCCAAGGTCATCATCGTTCCCGGCTATGGCATGGCGGTGGCACAGGCCCAGCATGCGCTGCGCGAAATGGCCGACAGGCTGAAGGCGCACGGCGTCGAGGTGAAATACGCTATCCACCCTGTGGCGGGCCGCATGCCCGGCCATATGAACGTGCTGCTCGCCGAGGCGAACGTGCCTTATGACGAGGTGTTCGAGCTCGAAGACATCAACTCGGAATTTGCCCAGGCCGATGTCGCCTATGTCATCGGCGCCAACGACGTCACCAATCCGGCGGCGCGAGACGACAAGACATCGCCGATCTACGGCATGCCGATCCTCGACGTTGACAAGGCCAAGACCTGCCTCTTCGTCAAACGTTCGCTCGGCTCCGGCTATGCCGGCATCGACAATACGCTTTTCTACAAGGACGGCACGATGATGCTGCTCGGCGATGCGAAGAAGGTAACCGAGGAAATCGTCAAGGCGATGAACGAGTAAGCGTCTGGCTGCTTTAGCGCCTCGCAAAAAAATCGAATCTTTTTTCGAGCCTCCGTCGATTCTGCCGAGGCTCGTTCGTCGTGTGGTATGTTCTAACCAACCAAGGAGACAGAACCCATGCGATTCATGATGCTGATGATCCCCGGTGGCTACGCTTCCGCTGCTTCCGACAGCATGCCCGGTGCGGAAGCCGTCGAGTCCATGATGAAATACAATGAGGCGCTGAAGAAGGCCGGTGTGCTTTTGGCGCTCGACGGGCTGCATCCGCCGTCCTCCGGGGCTCGCGTGAGCTTCAAGGGCGGAAAGCCTGCCGTCGTCGATGGTCCGTTCGCCGAGGTCAAGGAAGTGCTGGGCGGCTATTGGGTCATCGACGTGCGTTCGCGCGACGAGGCCATCGAGTGGGCGCGCCGCTGCCCGGCAGGGGAAGATGACGTCATCGAGGTTCGCCGCATCTTCGAACTCAGCGAATTTCCGGAGGATGTGCAGAAGGTGGCTGAAGGCTTCGATGAGCTGAGGGGGTGACCACGTCGGGTACCATAGAAGCGGTCTGGCGGATCGAGCAGCCAAAGCTCGCCGCCAGGCTGAATCGCCTGCTGCGGGATATCGGCCTTGCCGAGGAGATCGCGCAGGATGCCTTCGTGCTGGCCCTCGAGCGTTGGCCGCGCGATGGCGTGCCGCGCAACCCGGCTGCCTGGCTGATGCAGGTCGCCAAAAACCGCGCGCTTGACCGGCTGCGACGCACCACGCTGATCGACGGCAAGAATCGCGAATTCGCCATCGATTTTGCCGCACTTGAACGCGAGACACCGGATATCGAGTCCATGCTGGATGAAGATATCGACGACGATCTGCTGCGGCTGATTTTCACCGCCTGTCACCCGGTGCTGCCGGCCGAGCAACGCGCGGCGCTTGCCTTGCGGCTGCTGGGCGGACTGTCCACGCAGGAGATCGGTCGCGCGTTCCTATTGCCTGAACCGACGATTGCCCAGCGCATCGTGCGCGCCAAGCGGACGCTGCGCGAGGCCGGCATTGCTTTCGAGACGCCACGCGGCGAGGAGCGGCGGGAACGTCTCGCCGCAGTGCTGGAGGTGGTCTATCTGATCTTCAACGAGGGTTATGTCGCAACGGAGGGGCCGCATTGGCTGCGGGCCGATCTGTGCGGCGAAGCCATGCGCCTGGGACGCTCTCTGGCGGCGCTGATGCCGCACGAGCCGGAGGTGTTGGGGCTGGTTGCGCTCATGGAGCTGCAGGCGTCTCGCTTTGCCGCTCGGGTCGACGGATCGGGCAATCCGATCCTGCTGCTTAATCAGGACCGTAGCCGGTGGAATTGGTCGTTGATCCGCAGCGGTCTCGATCAGCTCGGCCGCGCCATGGTTCTGACGACGATGCCCGGCCCTTATCTGCTGCAGGCGATGATCGCTGCCTGCCACTCCCGCGCAGCGACCGCGGCCGATACCGACTGGATCGCCATCGCCGCTTACTATCAGGCATTGGCGCTCGCAGCACCATCGCCGATCGTCGAAATCAATCGGGCGGTCGCCGTCGGCATGGCATTTGGCGCTCCACAGGGTCTTGCCATCGTCGATGTGCTCAAGGACGAGCCGCGCCTGAAGGAATCGCATCTGCTGCCGACGGTGCGGGGCGATCTTCTCGCGAAGCTTGGGCGAATGGAGGAGGCTCGGGTGGAATTTTACCGCGCCGCCGAATTGACTGGTAACGAGCGGGAGCGCGTGCTGCTTTTAGCCCGCGCCGAGGCTTCCGTCATTCGGATATAAGCATCAGCTTCGCTGCCGTTCCATCATGCTGCGCGGTGCGGTCAGTATCCAGACGAGGCCAGCCGGGCGGAAATCGACTTCGACATGGCCGCTGAAGGATGCCGCGGCATGGGTTTTCGTGACGGTCGTGCCGAAGCCGGTATCGCTCGGCGGTTTGACCGGCGGACCGCCACTTTCGGTCCAGACGAAGCGAATCATGGTGCCGGTTGCAGCGGCTTCGTTCGTCCATTCGATGGTGATTTTGCCTTCGGGTGCGGAAAGCGCGCCATATTTGACCGAATTGGTGGCAAGCTCGTGCAGGACCAGGCCGAGATTCTGCACCGCTTCCGGCTTCAGCAGGAAGTCATTGCCGAGAACGTCGAGCTGCTGAGGTCCCTGCAGGAAAGTCGCGAGGTGGATGTCGATCACGCGGCGAAGCGAGACGCCGGACCATTGTTCGCTGGTCAGCACCTCGATCGAGCGCGCCAGGCCTTCCAGCCGGTCGGCGACGGCTCGCTGAAACGTATCGACGCTGTCCGTCTGCCGCGCGAGCTGACGCGTCATTGCCTGAGCGAGCGCCAGCAGATTCTTGGTGCGGTGGACGAGCTCGTGCATGACGAAATGCAGCCTGTCCTCGGTGACGCTGCGGTCGAAGGATGCGTTGGAAAGCGCAACAGCCACCTGGTTTGCCTCGATGACGCTGGTGTCGATCGGCGCCACGATCTCGCCGCGGCCCATGCGGTCCGCCATGTCGGCAATGTCCTGTATGGTGGTGCGCACCTGACGTGCCAGGGCATAGACGGCGATCAGCGCGATCAGCAACAGCGTCACACCGCCATAGATCAGAAAGCGCCAGGTGCTCATCAGCGAAGCCTGCGCAGAGGCGATCGGACCCCAGACGACGGCTTTCCAGGACCAGCCTGAGATTTGCGCATAACCGAGCACCGCGTTCGGCAGGACTTTGTCATCCTGATAGACGCCGCTGGACGCGATCAGTTTCGGCAGGATGTTCTTATTGAATGCGTCACCCGGGGCGAGGGTCGTCGGGCCACCGGCGGCAACGACATGGCCGGATTTGTCCAGAACGGCGGCAGACCAGCCGGGTGGCAGGGCTTCCGTCGTCACGAGCTTGGCGAGCTCGTCCGCATCCTGTGTTACCGCCAAAGCGGCGCCGGCCGGCGAATGTTCGAGGGGCAAGGTGACGTTATAGACCCAGCGGCGGGCGGTCGAGCCCACGAAGACATCGGATGCCTCGATGCGGCCGGAGTCCAGTGCCGATTGAAGCGCGGCGATGTTGCCGGTCTTGCCGAGTGGCTTACCGAGCGGCCAGCGGGTATTCAGCCGGAGCTGGCCATCCTTTTCCATAAGCAGCACGAAAAGCGAATCGGTGCGCAATACCGTTTCCGTGCGGGCGAAGAAGGTGGCGATGTCGTTGCGCTCGAGTTCCGGCGAGGAAGACAGGAGGCGCAACGTCGTCGCCATGTCTTGCAATTGGCGATCGATGACGCGCGAAAGCGCCTGCGCATCCTGAACCGTGTCGCCTTTCAGAGCATCGCGTTCATTATCTTCGAGTTGGACCAGAAGCAGCGCGACGAAGGCGAGAATAGGCAAAGCAATCGCCAGGGCTATGGCGATCAGATAGGCACCAATCGACGCTTTCGGAAAATGCGGCTTCCTCATAGGGCGATCAACCGATCGTGCCTCCATGAGGGTCCGATGCGCTGGCAAACGCGAAGAGAATGGTATTGGTCATCATGCCAAGCGCCCCCGTGCCCAGATCCGAGCTACATGCTCCTGAAGCGCCATGTTAGGGCCCGGTAATTTTCCTTGCAACATCTGAAAAGTCATTATTGCGAAATCATAAGCGATCTCGGGTATTTACGACTATGGCAATGCATCCCTGAAGTTGCGCCGACAAGTCTTGTGTTCGAGCTACGCAAAGCGTGAGAGGCGGAAAGGAGCAAGCTCGTCAGCCTCGCCACCATCGATGATCTCCTGCGCAGCGAGCAGGCCGACGAGCGGCGCCAGTGTGACGCCGGAGTGAAGGACTGCGAGGTAGAGGCCAGGTGCCGCACCGACACCACCCAGAATCGGAAGGCCGTCTTTCGGCGTCGGGCGATAGCCGATGGTGTAGAAATCAAGCTCCAGCGCCTCGCCGCCCTTCAATGTCGTTTTGACCCTGGCGAAAAGATCGTCGGCTGCTACTTGTGGATCGCTGCCGGGATCGGTGCCGCCGAAGTCGCCGCCAGCGATGATGCGCCCCTCCGCCGTCTGGCGCAAATGCAGTTCCGGCGCCATCACCAAGCCATTCAGCATTTTCTGCACGGGGCGGGAATGGACGATGAGTCCTGGAGGCGTTTCCAGCGGCACGAGAATATCCGCCGAGGCCGCAAGTGCTGGCGTGCCCGCACCGGCGGCCAGAACGACATGATCGGCCCACATTGGCCCTTCGCTCGTTTCAATACCGATAATTCGCTTGCCCTCTCTGAGCAGACTTCTGACCTCGACGCCGGATGATAGGATCGCGCCCCGACGGCGGGCGTCTTCCAGCAGTAGCTTGGAGGCCGCAACGGGTTCGACAGCGCCTTCCTCGGCAACATGCAGGGCATAATCCGGCGGATTGGCGAGGCTCGGTTCGATCATCGCGATTGTCGCCCGGTTGACCGGCTGTATGCCATAGCCCCAGCCATGGTGTTGTGCCGCATAGGCGTCGAGCTCTGCCTCGGGCAGATCCCAGGACAGGCCGCCGCACCAGGACAAGGGAAGATCCGGCAGATCGTCTTGAAGCCGCGACCATTCCGCCATCGATCGACGACGGAGCTGGAAATAGAATTCCGGATTGCCCCAGCTCGCATTGATCCAGGCGAAGGAGTTCGGAGTTGCAACGCCGCCGGTCTGCTGCGCGACCACCGTCACGGATGCGCCCTTGCGACCGAGATGCCAGGCGATGGAGGCACCGATGATTCCGGCGCCGACGACGATGATTTTTTGCGGGGAGGGCATGTCTTTGTCTCGCTTGAATGGGTGAGCCGAGACTACAGCATGTCGCGTAAAACCGTGCAGCGGTTTTGCGATAGCGACATGCACAAAATCAAAGACCTGGAGCTTGGGAAGCGAATCTGAGAGATCGCGATGCGCTTTCGGCCTTTGCCGAGGGAAGGAAAAGCCGCCGGGCAGGGATTGCCGGCGGCTGATTGTCTTGTTGCTATGCTCCTATATCAGGAGCTGGCGCCGACACGTGCCAGGCCATCTCTGGCGGGCTGGTAGTTCGGATCGAGATTGACCGCGTGCTGATAGGAGCGGCGTGCTTTTGCCTTGTCGCCCTTGCGCTCGTAGACGAAGGCCTGGTTCGCCCAGGATTCGGCGACCTTGTTGTTCAGGTCGATGGCATGGTTGAAATCGGCGAAGGCATTGTCGTCGTCGTTCTGCGCGAGATAGGAAATGCCGCGGCTGTTGTAAGGCTCCGGCGAATTCGGCGAAAGCGAGATCGCCTTGGAGAAATCGTCGATCGCCTTATCCTGCTGATTGCGCTTCTGGAAGATCACGCCGCGGCCGTTATAGGCGCGGCCGTCCGTGGTGCCGAGGTTGATCGCCTTCGAATAATCATTGAAGGCGTCGTTGTCGCGGCCGGCCTGGCGGTAGAGATTGCCGCGGCCGATATAGGCAACATCGTAATTGCCGTTGATCTGCAGCGCCGCATTATAGTCCGCGACCGCTTCCGGCAGCTTGCCCATGTTGCGATAGATGAGCGCGCGGTTGGCGTAGGCCTGGTAGAACTTCGGATTGAGCTGGATCGCCTGATTGAAGTCGGCAAGAGCGCGGTTGAAATCGCCGCCGCGGCCATAGGCCGTGCCGCGAACATTGTAGCCTTCCGGATCCTGCGGATTGGCATTGATGACCGATGTCAGCGAGGCGATATTCTCCGAAGAGCCCTGCGCCTTGTCGATCTGGATCACGTTATCTGTGGTGGCAGTCTGGCAGCCGGAAAGGCTGATTGCGGCAAGTATCGCCAAGGCAGGCAGGGCCGCGGCGCGCTTCGAAACGAATAAGGAGAGGTTCGAAGTGCGGAACTTTACGGAAGTCGTCATTGCCATTATCGGGTTCGCTTTCCCCATGCGTCATATCAGGCTGTTCTGATTTAATCCGATTTGCGTAGAGAATAAATCAAAAAGGCGGCGGCGAACGACTCGCCCCCGCCACACATGCATCTGAAAACGTCGAAAAAACGGCGATTACTTGGCAACAAGGCCTTCGCGCTGAGCGCGCTTGCGAGCAAGCTTGCGAACGCGACGAACAGCTTCAGCCTTTTCGCGAGCACGCTTCTGCGACGGCTTTTCGTAGTAGTCGCGCATCTTCATTTCGCGGAAAATACCTTCGCGCTGCATCTTCTTCTTGAGAGCGCGGAGAGCCTGGTCGACATTGTTATCGCGGACAAGTACCTGCACGAGAATCACGTTCCTTTGGTTTGGTTGATGCCAGCGGCGACGGCAGCGCCAGGAGGCAAAAATATAACGTTCGCGCGGCCGCAGCCTTGCGATTGGTTAGGCGAGATAGCAGATCGGTTTGTCAAAGTCTAGCCAGATCGTGACTTTGCAGAGGAAAAAGCGGTTTGTCGAGTACCGAATTCAGCCAGCCATGCCTGTGGCGCTTCCACGAAGCTGTTGAATTAATGGTTGGCGGCGCCCGATGTTTGCGACATTGACATGCTTCTGTGAGTATGTCGGATCACAGTCATTCGTGTCCTACGACGATTGCACCATCCGAAGCAATTGTCCGGAGCAAGGGGGGAATCACTTTATGAAATCGCTCGGCCTTGCTGTCGTTGGGAGGCTGTTCGCTGCATCGCTGTTTGCCGTCGCCGTTCTCGTCGCAACGCAAGCGCCTGTCACGGCCGGCGAAGTCCGCTTCGGCAAGAACGTCCGGGTCGGCGGCCATGACTTTTCCAACCAAACGTTTGATAGCAAGCATCGTGCGAAAATCTATCTTTACAAGGGAAAGCCGCGGAATGAGGGATGTGTCTGGCGCAAGGATGGCCATGGCGGGCGGGTGAAGGTCTGTCATCTGCAACGCAAATAGGTCTGCCAAGCAGTCATGGGCAGACCACTCGGTTGAATGGCAATTTTAACCGTGTCGAAAGACGGTCCTGAATGCGTCGCAAAAGAGCCGTTGTGTCGGTTTTCGATTTGCGATTTGTATGACCCACAAAAAGGGCTCTTGCCTGAAGGAGTTGAGGGCGAATGCGTAAATACTCGGTTTTTGCCGTGGCACGGGAAGCGATGCGGGCTCACAAGGGCTGGGAGGCTCAATGGACCTCGCCGGAGCCGCGCAAGGAGTATGACGTCATCATCGTCGGCGCCGGCGGTCATGGCCTGGGTGCGGCCTACTACCTCGCCAAGGAGCACGGCATCACCAATGTTGCTGTCATTGAAAAGGGCTGGCTCGGCGGCGGCAATACCGGCCGCAACACGACCATCATCCGCTCGAACTATCTCTATGAAGAGAGCATGCACATCTACGAGCATTCGATGAAGCTCTGGGAGGGGCTGTCTCAGGATCTCAATTATAACGTTATGTATTCGCCGCGCGGCGTGATGATGCTGTCGCACAATGTGCACGACCAGCAGTCCTTCAAGCGGCATATTCACGCCAACCGCCTCTACGGCATCGACAATGAATGGCTGACGCCGGAACAGGCGAAAGCCTATTGTCCGCCGCTCGATATTTCGAAGACGGCCCGCTATCCGATCAATGGCGCCGCCCTGCAGCGTCGCGGCGGCACGGCGCGTCACGATGCGGTTGCCTGGGGCTTTGCCCGCGCTGCTTCCGATCGCGGCGTTCACATCATCCAGAATTGCGAAGTGACCGGCATCCGTCGTGGCCCGGATGGCCGAGTGACTGGTGTCGACACGAGCAAGGGTTTCATCGGCGCCAAGAAGGTCGGCGTTTCGGCGGCGGGCCACACCACCGTCGTCATGCAGATGGCGGGCGTCCGTGTGCCGCTGCAGTCGAGCCCGCTGCAGGCGCTGGTCTCCGAGCCGCTGAAGCCGATCTTCCCCTGCGTCGTCATGTCGAACACGGTGCATGCCTATATCTCGCAGTCCGACAAGGGCGAGCTCGTCATCGGTGCCGGCACGGACCAGTACAACTCCTATAGCCAGACCGGCGGCCTGCAGATCATCACCCATACGCTGGATGCGATCTGCGAGCTCTTCCCGATGTTCCGCCGCGTCAAGATGATGCGCTCCTGGGGCGGCATCGTCGACAACACGCCGGACCGCTCGGCGATCCAGTCGAAGACGCCGGTGCCGGGCCTCTATGTCAACTGCGGCTGGGGCACGGGCGGCTTCAAGGCGACGCCGGGTTCGGCCAATCTGTTTGCGCATCTCATCGCCCGCGACGAGCCGCATCGGTTCAATGCCGGACTTAATCTGGATCGCTTCCGTACCGGCCGTCTGATCGATGAAGCGGCAGCCGCAGCCGTGGCGCACTGATGCCGACGGCGGTCGGGATCGTTCTTGCGGTCGGGTTTTCATTGCCGGCAGGAGCGGTCGTGACCGAAGTCAACGATCTCTTTCCAGGGGCCGAGGATGTTCGCATGCAGGTGATCCACAAGGCAAAGGACGAGGCGGACTGGCCGTTCACGGCCGAAAGCGGCGTGCTTGCCTGTGTCAAGGTGCTGAAAAAGCCGGCGGTCTATTTCGTGCCGGAGCAGACACCTGAGGCGAAGAGAGCATTTGCGATCGACACAGATCTATTGGGCATGAGCCTGATCAATCTGGGAATGACCGATGTGCTCAAACCCTACGGATCGTTGGAGACGCTGCTGAAGCGCATAACACCATTTGTCACCATGGGACGGCGGCTCTGTGCGCAGCCTCCCGGCACAAGCCTTTCGGGCTCCGAGCTTTAACACAGGTAGAAAACGATGCTGCTGATTTACTGCCCCTATTGCGAGGAAGAGCGTTCGGAACTCGAATTCCGCAACGCCGGCGATGCGCATATCGTGCGGCCGGCCAATATTGCCGGGATCTCGGACGAGGAGTTCGAGGAATATTTCTTCCTGCGCGACAATCCGAAGGGCCTGATCTTCGAGCGCTGGCGGCATATCCATGGCTGCGGCCGCTTCTTCAATGCGGCGCGCGACACGGTGAGCGATCAGTTCTACCGTACCTACAAGGCCGGCGAGCCGAAGCCGGATCCAGCGACGCTGAAGCCCGGCGCCTCCGAGCCGGCGGCACAGCATCAGAACGAACAGGAACAGACGGCACAAACAGAGGGATTTGCTGAATGAGCGGCGCCAATCGTATCGCGGGCAAGGGACGTCTGACGCCGGCCAGAACCGCTCGCTTCACTTTTGACGGCAAGAGCTATACCGCGCTCGAAGGCGACACCGTCGCCTCGGCGCTGCTTGCCAACGGCGTTCATCTCGTCGGCCGGTCGTTCAAGTACCACCGTCCGCGCGGCATTCTTTCGGCTGGGGCCGAAGAGCCGAATGCCTTGCTCGATATCTCCCGCGATGCGGCGCGGCGGCAGCCGAATGTGCGCGCCAGCGTGCAGGAAGTCTTCGACGGTATGAAGGCGCAGTCGCAGAACCGTTGGCCGTCGCTCGCCTTCGATATCGGCGGCGTCAACAATTGGATGTCGCCGTTCTTTGCCGCCGGTTTCTACTACAAAACCTTCATGTGGCCGAAGTCGGCCTGGAAACACATCTATGAGCCCTTCATCCGTCGTGCAGCCGGTCTTGGCGTCGCGCCGACGGAAGAGGATCCGGATCACTATGCCAGCCGCTATGCCCATTGCGACGTGCTCGTCGTCGGTGCCGGCGTCGCCGGTCTTTCCGCAGCGCTCGCCGCTGCCGAAACTGGCGCCAAGGTCATCCTCTGCGACGAGCAGCCGGACGTCGGCGGCGCGCTGCGCTTCGACACCGGCGTCAAGATCGACGGCGTCGAGGGGTATGACTGGGCTCAGGATGCTGTTGCCAAGCTCGAGGCGATGCCGAATGTCCAGGTGCTGACCCGCACGACGGCCTTCGGCTACTACAACCATAATTTCATCGGCCTTGCCGAACGAGTGACCGACCATCTGGCCAAGCCGGGCCGCAACCTGCCGCGCGAGCGTCTCTGGCAGGTTCGCACCAAGCGTGTCATTCTGGCGACGGGTGCCATCGAACGTCATATGGTGTTCCCGAACAACGACCGGCCGGGCATCATGCTCGCTTCGGCCGCGCGCGCCTACCTCAATCACTATGGCGTCGCCGTCGGCGCCAAGATCGGCGTCTATACGGCACATGATTCGGCCTATGAAGCAGCCTTCGATCTGAAGCGTGCTGGTGTTTCCATTGCTGCCATCGTCGACAGCCGCGCGCGGCCGAGCGAGGCAGTGTTGGCTGAGGCAAAGCGGCTCGGCATCGAGGTGATGACCGACTATGCCGTCGTCGATACGGCCGGCAAGCTGCGCGTTTCCTCCATGACGGTTGCGCGCAACGGCAGCTCCGCCAAGCGAAAGATTGCGATCGATGCACTGCTGGTCTCGGCCGGCTGGACGCCATCGGTCCACATGTTCTCGCAATCGCGCGGCAAGCTGAAGTTCGAGGCCGAGAAGCAGCGCTTCCTGCCGGGCACCTATGTTCAGGATTGCCTGTCAGTCGGTGCCTGCAACGGCACGGATGGCTTGCAGGCCGCGATCGAGGAATCGCTGGCAGCCGGCGAACTGATGGCGCGCGCCACCGGAGCCACCAATGGCGGCGAGAAGATCCAGCTTCACGCCGAGCAGGCCTTCGAATGGACCGGCGGCATGATCGGTGCTGCCGAGGGTGCGGGGCCGGACACGAATGCGAAGGCCTTCGTCGATTTCCAGCACGATGTCTGCGCCAAGGACATTCGTCTTGCCGTGCGCGAGGGCATGCATTCCATCGAGCACATCAAGCGCTTCACCACCAACGGCATGGCGTCCGATCAGGGCAAGCTTTCCAACATGCACGGGCTGGCGATTGCCGCCGAGATGCTCGGCAAGGATATTCCGCAAGTCGGTCTCACCACCTTCCGCGCGCCCTACACGCCTGTCACCTACGGCACACTCATCAGCCATTCGCGTGGGCACCTTTTCGATCCCGCCCGCAAGACGCCGCTGCATGCCTGGGAAGAGGCACACGGCGCGATCTTTGAGGATGTCGGCAACTGGAAGCGCGCCTGGTTCTATCCACGTGCCGGCGAGACCATGCATCAGGCCGTCAATCGTGAATGCCGTACGGCGCGCGAAGTGGCCGGCGTGTTCGATGCCTCGACCCTCGGCAAGATCGAAGTGGTCGGGCCGGATGCGGCCGAGTTCCTGAACCTGATCTACACCAATGCCTGGGATACGCTGAAGCCCGGCCGCTGCCGCTACGGCATCATGACGCGCGAAGACGGCTTCGTTTATGATGACGGTGTCGTCGGACGTCTCGCCGATGATCGCTTCCATGTGACGACGACAACAGGCGGTGCGCCGCGCGTCCTGCATCACATGGAAGATTATCTCCAGACCGAATTCCCGCATCTGAAGGTGTGGTTGACCTCGACCACCGAGCAATGGGCTGTCATCGCCGTGCAGGGGCCGAAGGCGCGCGAGATCATCGAGCCGCTCGTCGAGGGGCAGGATCTTTCCAACGAAGCCTTCCCGCATATGAGTGTCGCCGAGTGCAAGGTCTGCGGCGTGCCGGCGCGGCTGTTCCGCGTCTCCTTCACCGGTGAAGTCGGCTATGAAATCAACGTGCCGGCCGACTACGGCCAGTCTGTCTGGGAAGCTGTCTGGGCGCGTGCCGAGCCGCTGGGTGCCTGCGCCTATGGCACCGAGACCATGCACGTGCTGCGCGCGGAAAAGGGCTACATCATCGTCGGCCAGGATACCGACGGCACAGTGACGCCCGACGATGCCGGCCTTGCATGGGCCGTTTCGAAGAAGAAGACCGATTTCGTCGGCATTCGCGGTCTGAAGCGGCCGGACCTCGTCAAGGAAGGGCGCAAGCAGCTCGTCGGCCTCGTCACGCGCGATCCGAAGGTTGTGCTGGAGGAGGGCGCGCAGATCGTCGCCGATCCGAATGAGCAGAAGCCGATGACCATGCTCGGCCATGTCACCTCTGCCTACTGGTCGGAAAATCTCGGCCGCTCCATCGCTTTCGCGCTGGTGGCCGGCGGACGTGAGCGCATGGGCAAGACGCTCTATGTGCCGATGCCCGACAAGACGATATCAGTCGAGGTGACGGATCTGGTGTTCTTTGACAAGGAAGGAGGCCGGATCAATGGCTGATCTCGCTACCCGCAAACTGCCGCTCGCCGGCCGCCATGGCGGCTCCTCGACCGTTCGGCTGACGCCTGCAGCCTCGGCAAGCCGTATCTCGCTGCGCGCGCCAGCCGATTCGGTCGGCGGTCTTTCGCAGGCGCTCGGCCTGCCGCTGCCGACCCGGCCGAAGACCTCGGCCAGCGCCAATGGGCGTCATGCCCTGTGGCTTGGCCCGGACGAATGGCTCGTCATCGATGAGAACGGTGCCGAACTCGTGGGCGTGGCTGGATCGTCCGGCGTCTTGCATTCGGCGACCGATGTCTCGCATCGCAATACCGCTATCATCGTCTCCGGTCCCGGCGCCGAAGCGACGCTTGCCGCCGGTTGCCCGCAGGATGTTTCGCTCGGCGCATTCCCCGTCGGCGCCTGCTCGCGCACGCTGCTCGGCAAGGCGGAAGTGGTGATCTTGCGGCTCGATGAGGAGACATTCCGCGTCGAAGTCTGGCGCTCCTTTTCCGACTTCGCTTTCGGTCTTCTGGCCGAAGGCGCGGAGGATGCGGGCCTTTAGCTTTCTTCCGGACGATCCTTAGGATCGAACTGCGATATGGTCGTCCATGTCGCAGTCAGTGCCGGTTTGCGCTCGTCTTCGATTTCGACAGTTACGTCATAAGTCAGCATCAGCATGTTGGCGCCGCGCAGCCGCGTTTCGGCGAGGGTGAAGCGGCCGCGCACCCGTGCGCCGCACTTGACCGGCGACATGAAGCGGATCTTTTCGAAGCCGTAATTGATGCCCATGGTCTGTTCGCGGATTTTTGGCAGGCCGCTATAGTTCATCGCCGAGAGCAGCGAGAGCGTCAGGAAGCCGTGAGCGATGGTGCCGCCGTAGGGCGTTTCCGCCTTGGCGCGTTCCGGGTCGACGTGGATGAACTGATGGTCGAGCGTCGCATCGGCAAAGGTGTCGATCATCGTCTGGTCGACGGTGATCCAGTCGGAAACGCCGATCTCCGTTCCCGCAAGTTTCATGATTCCTACAAGCGAGATATCGCCGGGCATTCCATCCTCATCAGTCTGTGTCGTCAGAATCCTTTCTGGCGAATCGAGACTGAAAGTGCAACCGCGATCAGTTTTCCAGAAGGAAGGCGACGGAGCGGGTGGAAATGGTGATCTGCCCTCCGGCTGGGGTTTCGCCTGCCGTCGTCAGCAGAGACCAGCCGTCGTTCTCGGAAACCGGTAAGGCGACGGAGCGCTCGCCTGCAGCACTGTTGAACACCATCGCAAGGCGCGTCGATCGGCCGGTAGCGCGGTCTTCCGTCCGGATCGCCATGCCGAGCAGGCCCGCGTTCGGCGCTTCCCAATCCGTTACCGCCATCGGCGTTCCGGTGGCGGAGAACCACAGCACATCGCCATCGCCGCGAAAGAAATCCATCTTGCTGAAGGCGGCGAAGCGGCGGCGCAAGCCGGCAAGCCACGCGGTATGGCCGATCAGCTCCTCGTCCAGCGCCGTCCAGTCCACCCAGGTAATGGCGTTATCCTGGCAGTAGGCATTGTTGTTGCCCTGCTGGCTGCGTCCTCCCTCGTCGCCGGCCGTCAGCATGATCGTGCCGCGCGTGGCAAAGAGCGTCGACAGCATGGCTTCGATATCGGCGCGGCGCTTGCGCTGGACCTGCGGGTCGTCCGTCCTGCCTTCCACGCTGTTGTTCCAGGAGAAGTTCTCGTTGTGACCGTCGCGATTGTTCTCGCCGTTGGCCTCGTTGTGTTTGTTCTCATAGGAAACGAGGTCCATCAGCGTGAAGCCGTCATGGGCGGCAAGGAAATTGACGCTGCGCGTCTGCAAGCGCCCGTCGAAGCCGAAGATGGGGTATGAACCGGCAAGAAGCGTCGCTAGATCGCCGATCCTGAGTTCACCCCGCCAGAAGCGGCGCAGATCGTCGCGGGCTCGGTCGTTCCACTCGAGAAAGGGTGCTGGGAAATTTCCGAGCTGATAGCCGCCGGGGCCGATGTCCCAGGGCTCGGCGATCATGATCCGATCTTTGAGGACATCATCCGCCAGCATGGTGCGCAGTGTCATGCTTTCCGGATCGAACCCCTTGCTGCCGCGGCCGATCACGGTCGCAAGATCGAAGCGGAAGCCGTCGATGCCGGCATTGCGGACAAAATGGTTGAGGCTGTCGATGATGAGCTTGCGCGTCGCCGGCTGATCGCAGGCGATGGTATTGCCGGTGCCGGTATCGTTGACCAGCGTGCCGGGCTGATCCGGCAGGTGGCGGAAATAAGTGGGGTTGTCCAGACCGCGCAAGGACAGCGTCGGACCCTGGCGGTCGCTCTCGCCCGTATGGTTGAAGACGAGATCGAGGATGACGGCAATGCCTTCGGCGTGAAGAGCGGCGACCGTCTCGCGCAGCTCCTTCATGCCGCCTGGCACGAGACGCGGATCGAGCGCCATGAAGGCGACGGGATTGTAGCCCCAGCCATTGGTGAGGCCGAGCGGCGGCAGATGCCGCTCGTCGATCCATGCTGTGATCGGCATCAGCTCGATGGCGTCGACCTGCAGGCGCTTGAGATGCGCGATAATGGCGGGATGGGCAAGCGCCCCGACCGTGCCGCGCAGCTTTGCCGGCACATCCGGATGCAGCATGGTGAAAGGTTTGACGGCGATCTCGTAGATCAGGCCGCCGGGCTGAAACAAGGGCTTGGCGGGCTTGGCCGCAACGTCGCGCGAGACGATCGCCTTCGGCATCAGATCCCGCGTGTCTTCGCCGAAGGTTCCGAGGCGCGCATCATATTGGAACGGCCGGTCTATCTCCCTGGCATAGGGGTCGACGAGCAGCTTGGATGGATCGAACCACAGGCCCCGGTCGGGATCGTAGGGGCCATAGGCACGCAAGCCGTAGCGCATGCCTTCCCTGGCATTTTCCACAAAAAGACGATGCTCGTCACCGTCGCGCGTCATTGGCAGGCGCAGGACTTCCTTCTTTCCCTCCGCATCGAAGACGCACAATTCGATTCTCTCGGCATTCCTGGACCAGACGGCAAATTCAACGCCATGATCGGTGAGGGTGGCGCCAAGGGAGCGGATCGTCGGTTCGGACATGCTCGGGCTTTCCGGATCGCTGGAGTGGTCCCCTCTACCCGCTCGCGGGGAGAGGGCTAGGGTGAGGGGCAGGACGCGCGTCAAATTGCGTGGTCGCGGTGAATTTCGAGAAGGCCCCTCATCCGACCAGTCGCTGCCTCACGTCGTTCGGACGCGGCTGGCCACCTTCTCCCCGCATGTGCGGGGAGAAGGACTTTAAGTCATAGTTCAGGTAATCACCGTCGGCGCATCGCGGCCGGTGCGGCCCTTGATGTCGGCGATATCCTGGGCGGCGATGACGAGATCGGCCAGCGCTTCCTGGGTCTCGATATTGTGACGAGTCGGGTCGGCTTCGTAGCGTTCGATGTAGACGCGCAGCGTCGCGCCCGTCGTGCCAGTGCCGGAGAGGCGGAAGACGACGCGGGAGCCGCCCTCGAACATGATGCGGATGCCCTGATGCTGGCTGACCGACTTGTCGACCGGATCGTGATAGGCAAAATCGTCGGCGGCGGAAACGGTGAGGTCGCCGAACTTCGTGCCCGGCAGGGTCGGCAGCTTTTCGCGCAGCGCTGCAATCAAGCCGTTGGCGGCATCGGTATCGACACCTTCATAGTCGTGGCGGGAATAATAGTTGCGGCCATAGGCGGCCCAATGCTGCGTTACGATATCGATGACGCTCTCGCCGCGCACGGCAAGGATGTTCAGCCAGAGCAGCACGGCCCAGAGGCCATCCTTTTCGCGAACATGGTTGGAGCCGGTGCCGGAGCTTTCTTCGCCGCAGATCGTCGCCATGCCGGCATCGAGCAGGTTGCCGAAGAATTTCCAGCCGGTCGGCGTTTCGTAGATGCCAACGCCACGCTTTTCGGCAACGCGGTCGGCGGCACCGCTGGTCGGCATCGAACGGGCGATGCCGGCGATGCCATGCGAATAGCCGGGGGCGAGGTTGGCGTTGGCCGCCAGGATCGCCAGGCTGTCGGACGGGGTAACGTAGATGCCCCTGCCGATGATGAGGTTGCGATCACCATCGCCGTCCGATGCCGCGCCGAAATCAGGCGCATCCTCGCTCATCATGTCGTCGTAGAGTTCTTTGCAATAGACGAGGTTCGGGTCGGGGTGATGACCGCCGAAGTCCGGCAACGGCAGGAAATTGCGTACCGATCCGTCCGGCGCGCCGAGGCGGATTTCGAAGATTTCCTTGGCATAGGGGCCGGTGACGGCGCTCATTGCATCGAAGTTGAGGCGGAAGCCGAGACTGATCAGATTGCGGATCGCGCCGAAATCGAACAGCTCTTCCATGAGGGCTGCATAGTCTTCGACCGGATCGATGACGGAAACGATCATGCCGCCCACATCCTCGCGGGCGATGCGGTCGAGGTTGATATCCGGGAAATCGGCAATCTTGTAGCTGTCGATCACCTTGGAGCGCTCATAGATGGCGTCGGTGATCTTTTCCGGCGCGGGGCCGCCATTGCCGATGTTGTACTTGATGCCGAAGTCTTCGGTCGGGCCGCCGGGATTGTGGCTGGCCGACAGGATGATGCCGCCGAAGGCCTTGTACTTGCGGATGATGTTCGAGGCTGCGGGCGTCGAGAGGATGCCGCCCTTGCCGACCATCACCTTGCCGAAGCCGTTTGCCGCGGCCATCTTGATGGCCTTTTGGATGACTTCGCGATTGTAGTAACGGCCGTCGCCGCCAATGACTAGGGTCTTGCCCTGGTAGCCCTCAAGCGAATCAAAAATCGACTGGATGAAGTTTTCCGCATAATTCGGCTGCTGGAATACGGGAACCTTCTTTCGCAGGCCGGACGTGCCGGGTTTCTGATCCGCGTAGGGAGTGGTGGGTACGGTTTTAATCATCGGGTTAAGCGCCTCTCGAGACTAGACTGGAGTAGAGAGCGGCGTAGCGTTCTGCGCTCCGGCCCCAGGATACGTCGGATTTCATGCCCTGCTTTTGCATCTGCGTCCAGACCTTTCGATCCTGGAAAAGATGCATGGCGCGGCGCACGGCCTGCAAAAGCCCCTCCGCGGTGATGGGCGAAAATTGAATGCCGGTCGCGACTTTTGCCTGCAGCGCGGCATGGTTGGCGTCGATAATCGTATCGTTCAGCCCGCCCGTTCGCGCAACGATGGGCAGGCAGCCGTAACGTAAGCCATAAAGCTGCGTGAGGCCACAGGGTTCGAAGCGCGAGGGAATGATAATCGCATCACAGCCGGCTTGCATCAAATGTGACATGGGTTCGTTATAGCCGGCCGAAACGCCGACACGGCCGCGATGGCGGCCGGCTGCGGCAAAGAGCGCACCCTCCAGCGCCGCATCGCCCGCGCCCAGAATGGCGAGCTTGCCGCCCATGTGGACGATCTCATTGGCGACTTCGGCTAGAAGATCCATGCCCTTCTGCCAAGTGAGCCGGCTGACGACGCAGAAGATCGGACCATCGTCGTCGTCGAGGCCGAAATGCTCGATGACCCGGTGGCGGTTGATGGCGCGATCCTTCAGCGTCGCCGCGCTATAGGTCTGTGCGATCATCGGATCGGTCGCGGGGTTCCAGATGTCATCGTCGATGCCGTTGACGATGCCGTAGAGATTGTAGGCTTTGCTGGCGATGACGCCTTCGAGACCCATGCCGAATTCCGGCGTCAGGATTTCCTCGGCATAGGATGGGCTGACCGTGGTCAAGGCATGTGCCGTCTGCAGTCCGCCTTTCAGGAAACCGACATCGCCGTAATATTCGATGCCTTCCATGGAGAAAGCATGGGCCGGCAGGCGCAGGCCGGGGAAGATGCCGGCGCCGAACTGGCCCTGGAATGCGATGTTGTGGATGGTCAGAACGCTCGGCAGCTCCGGCGTCGGATAATAACGCATGTAGACCGGCACCATGGCCGACTGCCAGTCATGCGCATGCACGAGATCCGGCCGCCAGCCGGGCAGAAGGCCGGCGGCAATTTCCGCGCCGGCCAGCGACAGCGCGGCGAAACGTCGCCAGTTGTCGGGATAGTCCTTGCCCGTCGCATCGACATAGGGGCCGCCGGTGCGGCTGTAATAGGCCGGTGCGTCGAGCACGAGGAAGGAAATGCCCGCGTGCTCGACCTCCAGAACGGTGGCTGGCTCGCCCAGGAGATCCGGAAGTTCGAGGCGAACGACTGGATCGCGGATCGCTTTCATGACGGCGGGGTAGCCCGGAATGAGGGTCTTGGTTTCGACACCATAGGGCTTCAGCGCGATGGGCAGGGCGCCGGCCACGTCGGCCAGGCCCCCTGTCTTGATCAGAGGGAAGACTTCGGACGAAACCGAGAGAACCTTCATAGGTTACAGATCCAGCTTGTCGATCATCGATTGGGTGATCAGGCAGATGCCGCTTTCCGTGCGGCGCCAGCGCTTAGCATCGAGTTCCGGATCCTCGCCAACTACCAGACCTTCGGGAATGGTGACGCCATGGTCGATGACGACATTCTTGAGCTGCGCCCGGCGGCCGATCTTGACGCTCGGCAGCACGACGGCCCCCTCCAGCTTGGAGTAGGAATTGGCGCGCACACCGGTGAAGAGCAGGCTGTTGTAGAGGCTGGCGCCGGAAATGATGCAGTCGCCGGCAACGACGGAGGAGACGGCCGAACCGCGGCGATCCTCGTCGTCGTGCACGAACTTGGCGGGCGGGCTGATTTCGGCGTAGGTCCAGATCGGCCAGGACTTGTCGTAGATGTCGAGTTCCGGCACCACGGCGGTCAGATCGATATTGGCCTGCCAATAGGCATCGATCGTGCCGACATCGCGCCAATAGGCTTCACGCTCGAAATCCGAGCGAACGCAGGACTGCGTGAAGCGATGGGCGACGGCTTTGCCGTTCTTGACGATGTAGGGGATGATGTCCTTGCCGAAGTCGCGGCTGGAATTCGGATCGGCCGCGTCGCGCTTCAGGCATTCGATCAGGAACTTCGTGTGGAAGACGTAGATGCCCATCGATGCCAGCGCGAAATCGGGATTGCCCGGAATGCCGGGCGGATCGGCTGGCTTTTCGACGAAATCGATGATCTCGTCCTTCTCGTTGACATGCATGACGCCGAAGCCGACGGCTTCCATGCGTGGCACCTCAAGGCAGCCGATCGTCACCTGCGCGCCGGAATCGACGTGCTGCTGCAGCATCCACTCATAGTCCATCTTGTAGATGTGGTCGCCGGCGAGGATGACCATGTATTCCGGACCGTATGGCTCGATGATGTCGATGTTCTGATAGACGGCGTCCGCCGTGCCTTCGTACCACTGCGTTTCGGAGACGCGCTGCGAGGCCGGCAGGATATCGAAGCTTTCGTTTCGCTCCGGGCGGAAGAAGTTCCAGCCGCGCTGCATGTGGCGGATCAGCGAATGCGCCTTGTATTGCGTCGCGACGCCGATGCGGCGGATACCGGAATTAAGTGCGTTGGACAGCGCGAAATCGATGATCCGGGTCTTGCCGCCGAAGTACACGGCTGGCTTGGCACGGCGGTCGGTCAGCTCTTTCAGGCGGCTGCCGCGGCCCCCGGCAAGAACGTAGGCCATGGCATCGCGTGCCAGCGGCTGGAAACGTTTTTCTACCATTTTATTCCTCCCTGTCCGTAGTGATATCAGAATTCCGGTTCGAGCATGATGGTCGCCAGTGGAGGCAGCGTTATGATCGCTTGTACGCCTCCGCCTGCATTCACGGCCTGGACACGCCCGCCATTCCCCTTACCGCTGCCGCCGTAAATGTCGGCATCGGTATTCAATATCTCGCGCCACCGCCCCTCAGCTGGCAGGCGCAAGGTGTAATTCTCACGATAGACTGGCGTGAAATTGGTGATGACGGCAACCGGCTTTTCGCCCGGTGCCTTGCGCAGCCATGCGAAGACCGAGTTTTCGAAATCATCGACGACGAGCCATTCGAAGCCATCGCCCTCGCAGTCGCGGGCATGGAGCGCCGGCTTGCTGCGATAGGTGAAATTGAGATCGCGAACGAGGCGGCGCATGCCTTCGTGCATGCGATACTGCAAGAGGTTCCAGTCCAGAGCGCGCTCCTCGCTCCATTCGCTCCACTGCGCGAATTCCTGGCCCATGAACAGCAGCTTCTTGCCGGGATAGCCCCACATGAAGGCGTAGTAGGCTCGCAGATTGGCGAATTTCTGCCAGTCGTCGCCGGACATCTTGGCGATGAGCGATCCCTTGCCGTGGACGACTTCATCATGCGAGAGCGGCAGGACGAAGTTTTCCGAGAAGGCATAGATCAGGCCGAAGGTCAGCTCGTTGTGGTGATACTTGCGATGCACGGCTTCGCGGGAGAGATAGCTCAGCGTGTCGTGCATGAAGCCCATGTTCCACTTGAAGCCGAAGCCGAGACCGCCTTCATGGACGGGTTGCGACACCTTCGGCCACGAGGTCGATTCCTCGGCAATGGTCATGACGCCGGGATGAGCGCCATAGAGCCGCGTATTCATCGACTGCAGGAAGCGGACGGCTTCGAGATTTTCATTGCCGCCATATTCGTTCGGGATCCATTCGCCGTGCTTGCGCGAATAGTCGAGGTAGAGCATGGAGGCGACGGCATCGACGCGCAAACCGTCCAAGTGGTATTTTTCTGCCCAGTAGAGCGCATTGTTCAGCAGATAGGCGAGAACTTCGGTGCGGCCGAAATTGTAGATCGCCGTATTCCAGTCGGGGTGAAAACCCTTGCGCGGATCTTCATGTTCGTAAAGGGCGGTTCCATCGAACCAGCGCAGGCCATGTTCGTCCGTCGGGAAATGCGCTGGCACCCAATCGAGGATAACGCCGATGCCGACTTTGTGGCAGCCGTTGACGAAGCGGGCAAAGCCTTCCGGTTCGCCGAAGCGGGCGGTCGGCGCGTAAAGGCCTGTTGTCTGATAGCCCCAGGACGGATCGTAGGGATGTTCGGTGATCGGCAGGAATTCGATATGGGTAAAGCCCATGTCGACGCAATAGGGGATGAGGCGCGAGGCAAGCTCGTCCCAGGACAGCATCGAGCCGTCGTCCCGGCGCTGCCAGGAGCCGGCATGCACCTCATAGATGGAGATCGGCTGGCGGCGCTGGTCGACGCTTGCCCAATGTTCGCGGTGCGCCGAATCGTCCCAGACCTGAAGCAGTTCGTTGGCGGTGACCGAAGCCGTCTTCGGGCGCAGCTCGCTGCGTCGAGCAAAGGGATCGGCCTTCAGCGGCAGCAATACGCCATCATGGCCGCGGATCTCGAACTTATAGGCAACCCCGGCTGGCACATCCGGGGCGAAGATCTCCCAGATGCCGCTGTCGGAGCGGAAGCGCATGACGTGCCGGCGGCCATCCCAATTGTTGAAATCGCCGACGACCGAAACACGCTGCGCATTCGGCGCCCAGACGGCGAAATGAAAGCCCTGGACGCCTTCATGTTTCAGCGGGTGGGCGCCCATTTTGTCGAACAGGCGCAGATGCGTGCCTTGACGCGCGAAGTAATCGTCCATCGGTCCAAGAACCGGGCCGAAGCTATAGGGATCGGTGACTGCCCATTCGGCATCGCCGCGCCGAGCGCGATAGCGAACCGGCTGCTGCTTGGCGAGTTTGACGTCGCCGGAAAAGAAGCCTGCCGGATCGAGGCATTCGAGTTCGCCGATGACGGAACCGTCGAGCGCCGTGGCGGTGACAGCTTCTGCGCCAAGGATGAAACAGCGGGCCACATAGCCTTCATCCGTCTTGTGAACGCCGAGAACGGCGAACGGATCGGAATGGGTGCCTGCGAGAATTGCAGCAATATCCTCTGCCGAAATATCGCTCGAGCTCGTGCCGTCAGCGGTTTTTTTCGGCTTTTTCATCCGGCTCTCCAGATTTCCTTGGCGTATTGACGGATCGTCCGGTCGGAGGAGAACCAGCCCATGCGAGCGGTATTGTTGATCGTCTTTGCGTACCATTCCGAAGGGTTGGCCCAGAGAATATCGACTTCGCGCTGTGCCGAGGCATAGGCGTCGAAATCGGCGGCGACCATGAACCAGTCGTGGCTATAGATGCCGTCGATCAGGCCGGCGTAGCGGTTGCGGTCGTCGGGGGAGAAGACGCCGGAGGCAATGGCCGAAAGTGCTTGGGCCAATTCGCGCGAACGCTCGATAATGGCGCGCGGATTGTGACCGTCGCTGCGCAGGTTGGCGACCTCATCGGCCCGCAATCCGAAAATGACGATATTGTCCTCGCCGACATTGTCGCGCATTTCGACATTGGCGCCGTCGAGCGTGCCGATGGTCAGCGCGCCGTTGAGGCCGAATTTCATGTTGCCGGTGCCCGAGGCTTCCATGCCGGCGGTCGAAATCTGCTCGGAAAGATCGGCGGCCGGAACCATGACTTCCGCCAGCGAGACGTTGTAGTTCGGCACGAAGACGACCTTCAAGAGGCCGCGCACGGACGGATCGTTGTTGATGACTCGAGCGACGTCGTTGATCAGTTTGATGATGAGTTTCGCGTTGTGATAGCTCGGCGCCGCCTTGCCGGCAAAGAGCTTGACGCGCGGTTGCCAGTCGAGTTCCGGATGCGAGCGGATCTGGTCGTAAAGCGCCACTGCCTCGATGACATTCAGAAGCTGGCGCTTGTATTCATGGATGCGCTTGATCTGGATATCGAACATCGCGTTCGGATCGAGCTTGATGCCCATGCGGCTGGCGACGAGGTTGGAGAGCTGCACCTTGTTGGCACGCTTGACGGCGGCGAACTTCTCCTGGAAGGCGCTGTCGTGGGCGAACTGATCCAGCGGCTTCAGCTGTTCCGCATCGTCGAGGAAGGCGTCGCCGATGGTTTCACGCACGAGGTTCGTCAGTCCGGGATTGCACTGCATCAGCCAGCGCCGCGGCGTGATGCCGTTCGTCTTGTTGTTGATGCGGTCCGGATAGAGCTTGTGCAGGTCGGCAAAGACCGTGACCTTCATCAGATCGGTATGAAGTGCGGAAACGCCGTTGATCGAATGCGAGCCGACGAAGGCGAGATTGCCCATGCGCACGCGGCGATCGCCATTTTCGTCAATCAAAGAGATCGAGCGGATTTCGGTGTCGCTGAAATTGCGCAGCTTGCGCGCTTCCACCAGAACCTTGGCGTTGATGGCGTAGATGATCTGCATATGCCGCGGCAAAAGCCGCTCGAACAGCGGTACAGGCCAGCTTTCCAGTGCTTCCGGCAGCAGGGTGTGGTTGGTGTAGCCGAAGGTGTTTCTGGTGATATCCCAGGCCTTGTCGAAATCGAAGCCGTGGACATCGACCAGCAGACGCATCATTTCCGTAACGGAGACGGCCGGATGCGTGTCGTTCAGCTGGATCGCGACCTTGTCGGCGAGATTGGTCAGATCGTCATACTGCTGCAGGTGGCGGCGCAGGATGTCCTGCAGCGAGGCCGATGAGAAGAAGAATTCCTGGCGCAGGCGCAGCTCTTGGCCGGCGGGCGTCGCATCGGCGGGATAGAGAACGCGCGTCAGGCTTTCCGCCTTGTTGCTTTCGCGCAATGCGCCGATGTGGTCACCGGCGTTGAAGGCATCGAGCAGGATCGGATCGATCGGCTGTGCCGACCAGAGACGTAACGTGTTGACGCGCTGGCCACGCCAGCCGACGACGGGCGTGTCGAATGCGGTGGCGATGACGCGCTCGGCCGGCTTCCAGACGTAACGCGGCTGATCGTCGTGGCTGCCGATGGTCTCGACGGCGCCGCCAAAGCCGATTTCATAGGAGCTTTCCTGGCGTTCGAATTCCCAGGGGTTTCCGTGTGCCAGCCAGGTTTCGGGCAATTCCACTTGCCAGCCATCGGCCATCTGCTGGCGGAAGAGGCCGTGGACGTAGCGAATGCCATAGCCATAGGCCGGCACATCGACGGTTGCCATGGATTCCATGAAACAGGCGGCGAGACGGCCAAGGCCGCCATTGCCGAGCGCTGCATCGGGCTCGAGGCCGGCGATGACACGAATATCGACGCCCAGCGATGCGAGAGCGTTGGTGATCTCTTCCATCAGGCCGAGATTGGAGATGGCGTCGCGCATCAGGCGGCCGATGAGGAATTCGAGAGACAGATAGTAAACGCGCTTGGCACCCGTCTGATAGGCTTTTCGGGTCGATTCGATCCATTTGTCGATGACGCGGTCGCGGATGACAAGGATCGTTGCCGTCAGCCAGTCGTGCGGCTTGGCGACCTTTGCATCCTTGCCGATGCGGTAAGTCAGGCGCTCGATGATTTCTTCGGCAAGGATTTCGGGGCGGGAACTGCGCGGGGCTGGAACGGGGAGATCGGCCTTCGTCAAGTTATTCATACTATCAACTCTCGCCATTTGTGATTTATATTCAGCGTGTTACGCTCAATTAAATCGATTTGCCTTTCCGTTTCACTATCAGTTTACGCACCGATGTAAAGCAGTTGCAACAAGCGAGTTGGGCGGATGCGAAAAATGCCGCCAAAGGTTTGCCGTGCGTGGGAAAAGACTTGATTCCGATGATGTTTCGAGCTTTTATTCGCGCATCGATCAAACGAAAAGCCGCGCGATACTCGCATCGCGCGGCTTTTTATTTCGATGACTATTTATGGTTGCTTGGTGCGCAACCCAGGCGAGGTCACTTCGTCAGGAGCGTCATCTGCTTGGATGTTTCGGTGGCGATTGTCGTAAATGCCTTGAAGAGATCCGCGGCGCTCTGCGGGGTGAAATAGTCAGAGGAAGAAGTTGCACAGTACTGCAGCAACGCCTGACCGTTTTGAGGCGCCATGAAGGCAATCGTGTATACGTGAATGCCGTTTTTGCGCGCCTTGTCGCATTGTTCCTTGGTCTTTGTATCGGCGTTTGACACGTTGTTGTCACCATCGGTCATGAACACGATGTACATGGTCGGGTTTGTAACGCCGCTCTTGTCCTTGTGCTGGAGCTGTTCATACGTCAGCCCCGACGTCGTAGACAATTTTGTCAATGCGTCGACAGCGGCTGTAAAAGCGGGGGCAGAATTCGTGGAGCCGCTTGAGGTCAGGTTGTTGACATAGGTCGTGATGCCGTTCGTACCCCAGGCCAGAGCTGTAGGCGTCTGAGCGACATTATTATAGGAGTCGGCGCCGGTGCGGACGTACATCATGTTTGGATCGGCGCTGTTTAGTTGTGCGGCCAGATTGGATGTCGCAATCTTCAGCGATTCCATTTTAGTGTAATAGTTGGTCGAGGTGCCGGTGCAAGTACCCCACTCCTGCTTGCCATTCTTATTTGTTTTTATGCAGCTATAAGTGTACGTCGTGGTAGGCTGCTGGGCGTTAACCGTGTCCGTGGCTTCGTCCATCGATCCGGAGCGGTCCAGAACGAAATACATCGACAAGGCATTCTTCTGGGTTTCGGAAGTCTTGCCGCTGATTGACGTGCTGGACGCAGAAATGTTCAGGGAGCTCTGCCCGGTCAGGCGGGTCATGCTGTTCACGGGCATCGAATAAGATGCATTTACAACGACCGTGTAACCCGAATTCCCGGAGGAATCGGTCGTTTTTGTTACCGTCGTGCTGGTGCCCGCTTTCAGTGAATTCGTAGCATCCGTATCGCCGGTGAGATAATTCGACATCTGGCCGAGGACAAAATTGTTGGCGAGATCCTTGGCGGTCGTTGTGGTCGCGCTACCGTCTGCAAGCGCGGTTGCGGTAGCGAGCGCGGCGGCGTCCGTTGATTCCTGAAGCTGGCTGCGTGTCAGCGACATGTTCGTGACATCGACCGCTACACCTCCCGCCACAGCCAGCACAGGTACGGCAATCGCCGTCAGGATGCCAAAATTTCCGGCTCTATCGCGTAGAAGTTGTTTAAATGCCCAAAGTATATCGGAGCCGGCAATCATCATGTCCGCCTATTGGAGAGAGTTAAATTCTCAAGAACGGCGGGACTATCGATTACAAATATTAGTTGAAGGTTTAAGTGGTCGGTTGATTTTTAACAAACTACATAATCTGGCGCGATTTGCTTGAGATTTTTACTACTTTAAGTATATTCTATTTTAGTGGAATGACATCTACAGCCTGTACGGCTTTCTGATTGCCGTAGCTCTTCAGTACGCCGATAACAGGGGCAACGTCCGAATAATCGCGACCATAGGCAACGACGATATGATCGGTACCGGCGGGAATATTGTTGGTCGGATCGAGCTCGATCCAGCCTGCCGTCTCACCGCACCAGACGCGCACCCATGCATGCATGGCGTCGGCGCCTTCCAGTCTCTCCTTGCCGGGCGGCGGAATGGTACGCAGGAAACCGCTGACATAGCCGGCGGGGATGCCGAGGCTGCGGAGCGCGATGATCATCACATGCGAAAAATCCTGGCAGACCCCGCGCTTGAGGCGAAATGCCTCCTTGGGCGTGGTATCGACCGTCGTCGCCTTCGGATCGTAGGTGAAATCCTTGTGGATCTCAGCGCAGACCGCATGCGCGATCTGCAGGGTCGTCAGTTTGGTCGATTTCCACTGCTTGGCGTAATCGGTGATTTCGCCCGTCTCCGGCAGGCGTGGGCTACTGCCGAGGAAATGGTGAGGCGAGGAAGGATCGATCGACCAGCAGTCTTCAATCTCTTCCGGCAATTTGGCCAGCAGCGGCGAGAAGTCGGCCCCGACAGGCTGACTTTCCACCTGAACGCGCGCCTGCATGCGGATGTCGAGCCTTTCATGCGGATCGCGAACCAGGATCGAGGTTGCCGGATGCTGGAAGAAATCCGTGAAGTTCGATTGCTCGTCCGGCCCTGGAGTTATCTTCACCGAGCCGGCGATCAGCCTCTGCCGATTGGGCAGGGAGAGCGGCATGACGCGCAGGATATGCCGCGCGCCGCTTGCCGGCACGTCGTAGATATAGCCCATGTGAAGCGAGAGATCATAAAGCATCACGTTATCCGAGGTAGGTGCGTGCCAGCAGGTCGGATAGCCGCTCCAGTTCGCGGGCGAGCTGCTGGTAGACTTCGACGGTCATTGCTTCGGGCGTCATGACAGCCAACCCCGAATGCAGGCGCATGGCTTCGCGGAAGAAGGGCGACATCTGGCCGTTGACGTAGGCGTTCGGCAATTGCTCGACCTCGCGGTGGATCTCGTTCATCTGGAAGAGGATCGAGCGCGGGTTCAAGGGGTCGAGCGCCAGCAGGTCCGTCACCGTCAGGCGGGCCGTATTGACATTGTAGCGGCGGCGATGGGTCATGACGCTGTCGCCGATCTCCAGCAGCATGTCGAGCGCTCCGTCGGGCGCATCGGGGCCGGACATATGACCGAGCAGCCGCGTCATGTGCAGGCCGCGCTCGATATAGCGGCCGAGCGACAGGAAGCGCCAGCCGGTGAAGCGATACATGTTTTCGTGCACGAGACCGGCGAAGCCTGCGAGTTTACGCAAGAGGATCGTCATGGCATGGCTGGCGTCGTCACCGTGCTTCACGCCTTCCTTGAAGCGGCGTGCGGTCTTGGCGAGATCGTTCAGCGCCAGCCATCCGTCGGGAGAAAAACGGTCGCGGATGTTGCTTGCCGAATAGACAGCACTGTCGATATTGCGCAGCAGGGTTTCCGGAACTGCCTGCTTGGTATCGATGTCGATGGCGGCGAGATAGGTGCTGACATCGGCAAGCAGCGGCTGGTTCGGATCGGCCGATTCGGCGAAACGGCCGTGCCAGGCGCGCAGGATGCGCAGCGCGCCTTCAGCGCGCTCGATATAGCGGCCAAGCCAGAAGAGGTTGTCGGCCGCCCGGCTCGGCAGGCTGCCCGGCATGTTGCGGGTGAAGGTCTCTTCGGCCGGCAGCAGCGTATGGGCTTCGACCGGCTTGTCGGAAACGATCCAGACGTCGGCGGCCGAGCCGCCCGCCTGCATGGCGATGGCCGCGACATCGTCGCCGCTGCCGATGCGTGCAAAGCCGCCCGGCATGATCTGCCAGCCGTTTTCCGTGCGGGCGGCGAAGACGCGCAAGCTCATTGGCCGCGGCGTCAGCTTGCCGTTGACCCAGGCTGGCGTGGTCGACAGTGTGACGACTTCCTGGCCGACGAGTTTTTGGCCTTCGGTCGCCAGCCAATCCGCGATCGAATCGCGGGCGGTGCTGCGCAGGGTCGAGCCCAACACGGACTGGCCGTTGTCATCGAAGAATGGCATGCAGGAATAAGCCGGGCCGATGACCATCTTCTCGATGTTTTCAGCGACGTGTTCCCGCTCGCTCTTCTGGCCGCACCACCAGGTCGCGATCGACGGCAGCTTCAATTCCTCGCCGCGCAGATGCCGACTGATGGTCGGCATGAAGGCGAGCAGGGCGCGCGTCTCGAGTATGCCGGAGCCAAGGGCGTTGACGATGCTCACCGTCTGCGCCCGCAAGGCCTCGACCATGCCCGGCGTGCCGATATGGGAATGCTGGTTGAGTTCTAACGGGTCGGCATAGGACGCGTCGAGGCGGCGCCAAAGGACGCTGATCGGCCTCAGACCCGCGACGGTGCGCACCATCAGCTGATCGTTGACGACGGTGATGTCCTCGCCCTCCAGCAGCATGAAGCCGAGATAACGGGCGATATAGGCGTGCTCGTAATAGGTCTCGTTGGCAGGCCCCGGCGTCAGGACGGCGACACGTCCTTCGCCACTGCGCTTGCCGCCAAGAAGCGCATCGCGGAAAGCACCGAAGAAGGAGGCGAGGCGATGGACCTTGGTTTCCGCATAGATATCGGAGAACGCGCGGGTGGTGGCGACACGGGTTTCCAGCGCAAAGCCGGCGCCGGATGGCGCCTGCGCACGATCGGCCAGTACCCACCAGTTGCCGTCAGGACCGCGGCCGACCTCGAAAGCCAGGAAATGCAGATAGTGGCCGCTTGCGGGCTTGACGCCGACGAGCGGGCGCAGGAATTCCGGATTGCCGGCAATCAAGGCCGGCGGCAACAGCCCTTCGTTCACCAGCCGGCTGTCGCCGTAGATGTCGGCAATGATGGATTCCAACAGATCGGCGCGTTGCTGCAGACCTTCGGAGAGAGCCTGCCATTCGCGCTCGTCGATGAGCACGGGAATATGCGAGATCGGCCAGCCGCGTTCACTGACACCAGTCGTTCCGTAGGCCCGGTAGAACACGCCTGCATCGCGCAGATAGCGGTCGGCGCGGGCAAAGCGCTCGGTCAGCTCTTCTTCCGACATGCGCGATAATGCCGACAGAAGGTTTTGCCAGACCGGACGGACGGCGCCTTTATTGTCGACCATTTCATCGGCAACGCCGGGCAAGGGGCGATAGGCGAAGGCGGGATCCTTGCCGATCCCGGTCTTTGCCTCATCGCGCCGTTCCGTCGCCGGTTTTCTAGTCATGCACAGTTCCGTCTCAAATTCCTGCCGGCCGCCTGAGGTCGAGCGTCAGCGGGAATTCCGCCGATGCGGGCTCCGGTCTCAGGACGTAGCCACCTGCTGTATGCCCCCAAGGCTCGAAACGCGCAAGACGTCGCGCTTCCGCCTCGTTGCCATTGACGGGGAAGGTGTCGTAGTTGCGGCCGCCCGGATGGGCAACATGGTAGATGCAGCCGCCGATCGAGCGTTGCGACCAGGTGTCGTAGATGTCGAAGGTCAGCGGCGTATCGATGGGCAGAACGGGATGCAGGCCCGAGGCCGGATGCCAAGCCTTGTAGCGCACGCCGGCGATCGAAACGCCCGCCATTCCCGTCGGCGTCAGCGGTACGGGGCGACCATTGCAGGTCACGGTATAGCGGGAGGGATTGGATGTCTCGAATCGAACCTGCAGACGCTCGACCGACGAATCGACATAACGTACGGTGCCTCCAATAGCACCTTCTTCGCCCATCACATGCCACGGCTCCAGTGCCTGGCGCAGCTCCAGCTTGCTGCCCTCATATTCGACTTCGCCGCAGAAGGGGAAGCGGAATTCCAGCTGCGCCTGAAACCATTCCGGTCGCAGATCGAAACCGTTTTCGCGGAGATCGGCGAGAATGTCGAGAAAATCCTGCCAGATATAGTGCGGCAGCATGAAGCGATCATGCAGCGTCGTGCCCCAGCGCACGAACCTTCCGTCGATGGGATTGCGCCAGAAGCGGGCGAGCAGCGCGCGCACCAGCAATTGCTGGGCAAGGCTCATGCGGGCGTTCGGCGGCATTTCGAAACCGCGGAATTCGACGAGGCCGAGCCTACCTGTCGGGCCATCCGGCGAGAAGAGCTTGTCGATGCAGATTTCCGAGCGGTGGGTGTTGCCGGTGACGTCAGTCAAGAGATTGCGGAAGAGGCGATCCACCAGCCATGGAAGCGGCTGCAATCCGCGTCCGGGTGCCGGTACCTGTGCCAGCGCAATTTCCAGCTCATAAAGGCTGTCATGACGGGCTTCGTCGATGCGCGGCGCCTGGCTGGTCGGCCCGACGAACATGCCGGAGAAAAGGTAAGAGAGCGAGGGGTGACGCTGCCAGTGCAGTACCAAGCTCTTCAACAGGTCGGGACGGCGCAGGAAGGGGCTGTCCATCGTATTGCGGCCGCCGACAACGACGTGGTTGCCGCCGCCGGTGCCGGTATGGCGGCCGTCGATCATGAATTTGTCAGTGCCGAGCCGGCTGGCGCGGGCCTCATCATAAACAGCCGTGGTGATATCGACGGCTTCCTTCCAGCTCGACGCCGGATGGATGTTGACCTCGATGACGCCGGGATCGGGGGCGACGCGGATGACATTGATGCGCTCATCCTGCGGCGGCGGATAGCCTTCGATATGCACAGGCAGGTTGAGGGCAGCGGCGGCGCGCTCGGCCGAGGCGACGAGATCGAGGTAATCCTCGACGCTGACCGTCGGCGGCATGAAGATGCAGAGCCGTCCGTCGCGCGGTTCCACGCTGATGGCGGTGCGCACATAGCCGCCGATCTCGTCGAGGGATTGCGGCATGATCGGCTGCTGACCGCTGAAAGGCTGGAAATGCGCCGCCTGCAGCGGCCGGCCCTTGTCCTCATTGTAATCGGGCAGGGCTTCACGCGGGATCGTCGGATCCATCGGATTGATATAGGGATATTGCGATGCCGGTATCCAGCCGAGCGAATTCAGCGGCAGGCGATAGCCAACCGGGCTGTCGCCAGGGGTCAGGAAGATGCGGCCGCGGCGCGTGCGCCATTTTTCGCTGCTCCAGCGACGGCCGCTGGCACGCGCATTCCATGCCTGTATGGGAAGGATATAGCCCGTGGGCCGCGTCAGGCCGCGTTCGAAGACGCGGGCCATGCGCGAACGTTCCTCCGGGTCTTTCAGCTTCGAATTGGATGGGTCGACATTGTCGGGCAGGTTCGCTTCCTTGACCAGCCATTCGGCCGGGTCTTCGAAGGCGGGAGCGACATAATCCGGTTCGATGTCGAGCTCGCCGGCGATGGCCGTCAGCAGGCGGCCCGCATCATCCTCGGTGACACTGTAGTTGCGGCCTTCATTGGCGATCAGGTCGGGATTCGACCAGATCGGCCGGCCGTCGCGACGCCAATAGAGCGAGAAGGTCCAGCGCGGCAGGCTTTCACCGGGATACCATTTGCCCTGGCCGTAATGCAGGAAGCCGTTCGGCGCGAAACGCTCGCGCAGGCGGCGGATCAGCGCATCGGCCTTCTCACGCTTCGTCGGGCCGACGGCGGCGGTGTTCCATTCGTCCGACTCGAAGTCGTCGATCGACACGAAGGTCGGCTCGCCGCCCATGGTCAGGCGTACATCGTCTTCCTTGAGGATGGCATCGACCTTTTCGCCGAGCGCGTTCAAGGCATCCCAGCTTTCGTCGGAGAAGGGCTTGGTGATGCGCGGATGTTCGGCGACGCGGCTGACCGTCATCGCGAAATCGAATTCGGTCTTGGCTTCGCCGAAATAGCCGCCCGAGATCGGTGCGGCATTGCGGAAATGCGGCGTGGCCGCTAGCGGAATATGGCTCTCGCCCGTCAGAAGGCCCGAGGTCGGATCGAGGCCAACCCAGCCGGCGCCGGGGAGATAGACTTCCGCCCAGGCATGCAGGTCGGTGAAGTCGACCTCTGTGCCAGAGGGGCCGTCGAGCGCTTTCAGGTCGGGCGTGAGCTGGATGAGATAGCCGGAGACGAAACGGGCGGCGAGGCCAAGATGACGAAGCACCTGCACCAGCAGCCAGCTCGTATCGCGGCAGGAACCCTTGGCGGTCTCCAGCGTCTCCTCGGGCGTCTGCACGCCAGCTTCCATACGGATGACGTAGCCAATTTCCTGCTGCAGGCGGGTGTTGAGACCGACGATCATGTCGACGGTCTTCTGTTCCGAGCGGTCGAGCGTGGCGAGGAAGGCTTTCAGTCTGGGGCCGGGCTCTTCCGGCTTCATATAGATCGAGAGATCCTCGCGGATGGTCTCGGGATAGTCGAAGGGCCATTTCGTCGCTTCCTCTTCGACGAAGAAGTCGAAAGGGTTGTAGACCGTCATGTCGGCGACCAGATCGACCTCGATCTTCAGCTCGGTTACCGGGTCGGGAAAGACGAAGCGGGCGAGATAGTTGCCGTAGGGGTCTTGCTGCAGATTGACGAAATGATTTGATGGCGTGACCTTCAGCGAGTGACTGAGTACGCGGGTCTTGGAATGCGAGGCGGGTTTCAGGCGGATGATCTGGGGGCCGAGGCGGACCGGATTGTCGTATTTATAATGGGTGAGATGATAGATGCTCGCCGTGATCGCCATATGTCTCTTCGCCTAGTCCGCATCGTTGTGCGGTGATTGCTGTTCCCGTGGGGCAGTGTGTGCAATGCAGCGAAAGAAAGCAAGGTGTCCCCCCGCGCTTCGGAAGCTCCTGCTGTGTAACGCCTAAACAAAAACGGCGAGCTTTCGCCCGCCGTTCTCAAATCTGGATCTGTTTGCTTGCAATCAGCTTCTGCCGAACTCGTCGACGAGGCGGATGATGTCGTCTTCGCCGAGATAGGAGCCGGTCTGCACTTCGATCAGCTCCAGCAGGATCTTGCCCGGATTGGACAGGCGATGGACTTCGCCGAGGGGGATATAGATCGACTCGTTTTCGCGCAGCATCTGCACGTTTTCGCCGACCGTCACTTCGGCCGTGCCCTTGACGACGATCCAGTGCTCGGAGCGGTGGTGATGCTTCTGCAGCGACAGCTTCTTGCCCGGCAACACGAAGATGCGCTTCACCTGGAAACGTTCGCCGTTCAGCACCGAGGTATAGCCGCCCCAGGGGCGGTATGAGGTCGGGTGCGTCTCGGTGAGCTTGGCCGTTTTCTTCTCGCTTGCGAGCAGCTTGACGAGCTTGCCGACTTCCTGGCTGTCCTTGAGGTGGCCGACATAGACGGCGTCTTCGCTGGCGATGACGGCGACGTCCTCGAGCCCCTGCACGGCGACGTGGAGGCTATGCGACATCACGAGCGAATTCTTGGTGTTGACCAGCGTCGTCGCGCCGGCGGAAACATTGCCGCTTTCGTCGCGGCTGCCGACTTTCCACACCGCATCCCAGCTGCCGAGATCCGACCAGGTGAAGGGCGAAGGAACGACGGCCGCATTGGCCGTCTTTTCCATCAGCGCGTAGTCGATGGAAATATCCGGGCTCTTGGAGAAATTGTCGGCATCGAGGCGGGTGAAGTCGAGATCGCGCGTCGATTTGGACACGGCCTTGCTGGCAGCCTTTTCGACTTCGGGAGCAAATTCCTTCATCTCGGCCAGAAGCTGGGCAGCCGAGAACATGAACATGCCGGAGTTCCAGTAGAAATGGCCGCTGGCAACCATCTCCTTGGCCTTGTCCAAGGCAGGCTTCTCGACAAAGCGCTTGACGGCATGGGCGCCGGTCGCAAGCGCCTTGCCGCTTTCGATATAGCCATAGCCGGTGGCCGGCTCCGTCGGCTTGATGCCGAAGGTGACGAGCTTGCCCTGGAGCGCCGTGTCGCGCGCCAGGCGCACGCAATCGTAATAGGTGGTGCTGGCGTCGATCTCATAGTCGGAACCGAGGACGTGCATGATAGCGTCCTTGCCGAAGAGTTCGGTGACAAGTGCAGCGGCGGCAGCGACCGCGGCGGCGGTATTGCGGGCGACCGGCTCCAGCAGCACCGCAGTGAGCTTCAGGTCGAGTTCGCGGGCCTGCTCTGCGACGAGGAAGCGGAACTCCTCATTGGTCAGGACGATCGGCGCTTCGTAGAGCTCGGGATCGGCCACCCGCTCCAAAGTGTTCTGAAACAGCGTTCTGTCGCCGATGAACTGGATGAATTGCTTCGGCGCAGAAGCGCGCGACAGCGGCCACAGCCGTGTGCCCTTGCCGCCTGCCATGATCACCGGGACGATCTTTGCTGCCATACTCCGCCTCTCCTAGACACTTCAACCGAGAGCCGACTGTCAAGAGCGCAACCGTTGCGCTTTCCGCCATGCTCCTTCGACAACGTTAATCGCCATTGCGATATTTTTTGGCAAAACGCTAGCGCTAATATGCCAGCAGCGTAAACATTCGGCGATCTTGGCGCGGAAATCCTGATGAAAGTCCGCTGCACGCGCCTTTCCGAAGACGAGAGGCAGAATCAATGGATGCGACTCTGCTCCCTCAAGATCCGCCATAGGCCAGCGAGGCCGCGGCGATGATCATCAGCAGTTGGAGATTAAGCTTCTGCCCTGTCATGCTCTTCATCGTGCACCGGCGCATGGTTGAGGCCATTGCGCCTGTTGTAGCGGATCGAGGACCAGAGCGAGATGCCGATCAGGGCCGCGCCGCCAAGGCCGGTGATGACTTCCGGGATATGGGTCAGGGTCTGCACGTACATAATCACCGAGAGGATCAGGATGGCGTAGAAGGCGCCATGTTCGAGGTAGCGATAGTGGGCGAGCGTACCCTTTTCCACCAGCATGATCGTCATCGAGCGGACGTACATGGCGCCGATGCCGAGGCCGATCGCGATGATGAACAGGTTCTGGGTGAGGGCGAAGGCACCGATGACGCCGTCGAAGGAGAAGCTGGCATCAAGGATTTCGAGATAGAGAAAAGCGCCGAAGCCACCTTTTGCCGCCGCGCTCATCGTTTTTTGCGAGGCGTCGAGGAACCCGGCCAGAACCTCCACGAGCAGGAAGGTCAGGAGGCCATAAATCGAGGCATGCAGGAAGGTCGTGGCGTCGTCACCGTCGAGCACGGAGGTGAAGATGAGAACCATGATCAGTACGAAGGCGATCTCCACGCCCTTGACGGTGGCGAAATGCGCCATCCGCTTCTCAATGAAGCTAATCCAGTGCACGTCCTTTTCGTGATTGAAGAAATAGGTCAGGCCCACCATCATCAGGAAGGTGCCGCCGAAGGCGGCGATCGGCAGATGTGCTGCCTGCATGATCTCTGCATATTGCTCGGGCCTGGTGGCGGCGAGCTTCAATGCTTCCCACGGATTGATCCAGGCGGCGATGGCGACGATCGCCAGTGGAAAGATGATCCGCATGCCGAAGACGGCGATGATGATACCCCAGGTCAGGAAGCGATGCTGCCAGACCGGCGTCATCTCCTTCAGCTTGTTGGCATTGACGATGGCATTATCGAAAGACAGCGAGATTTCGAGCACGGCCAGGACGGCACAGATGAAGAAGGCCGTGGCAAGGCCGCTGAAAGTGCCGGTGGTGTTCCAGCCCAGCAGAGCACCGAGGCCAAGGCCGCCGACGGTAACGGCAAAAGCCCAGCCGAAATAGCTGAGCACGGATTTTGAAATGGTGGGCGAGCTCATGGGCGCGCCTCGCCGCAAAGGGGGTGAAACCATCCGGATTGCGCGCATAGCCGCATACCGAAGACGGCATGCGGGTGAGGCATGGTCAAGCTGATCATGGAAACGAAGTCCGCCGGCTCATCTGCAGGCGGTACCGACATCGCGAGAGCGCCGTGAAAACTCTCGCCAGAGGGGCCCGGCACCAAAGTTCAATCCGTCGCCGATGTCAGGGAGGCGCGGAGATGCTTCATAGTTAGTGAAGTTGCGATGCAGGTCAAGAGTTGAAATCGAGGCGACAGCCACTGCCCTTGATAATTGAGAATTCGAGGAACCAAACAGAGGGGGCCGCGTTTGCCCTTCAGGTGGTCTTGCGCCGCCCGCCGCATCAAAACCTCAGGCGGATCGTTATCCCGACAACAGCGACAGACAGGAGAAGCTCCGATGAGCCCGACACCCATTAACCGCAAGTCGCAAACGCAAAAACCGGAACTGACGGAACGGCAGAAAAAGGCACGGCCGAATACGCTACGCCAAGCTCAGGTCCTGCCGCCGCATCAGGTGGATCTCACGCTCCACCCGGTGACCCATGAGGATGTGCATGTTCCCGCTCATGTCAACGGCGCAGACCTGTCGCGCGAGGCGCCGGCCGATGCCAATCATGGCCGGAAGCAAAAGACTACGCCGCGGCATTAATTCGGTGCAGGAATTCGGGCGCTGGCCATGCGGCGAATGACCGCTACTTGTGCCGAGGTGCCTTGCCGTCGGATGTGAAGCTGCCGTTGAAACTCATTTCGGTCGATTTCGCCGAGCATTCGATGGCAATCGGCTTGCCGGCATAGGGGTTGGCGAAGATGCAGGCGCCCTTGGCTGCGACTTGATTCGACATATCGTTGCCGGCTCCCGTCGCGATAACATCGATCGGCAATTGCGCAGTGCCTTTCTGGCTGCCGGGCTTGATGCCTTTCCCATTGCCACGGAAGCCGAGCATTTTGCCGCCGGATGTGAAAATGAAAGTCACGGAACCGTCAGGTGCGGTGACACTGGCGAGTTCTGCTTTGCATCCCTTGGAGGCATCGAATTTGCCGACCACGAGCTTGGAGCATTTTCCGCTGACCACGGTAGCACCCTGTGCCGGAAAATTTTCGACGGCAGCAGCTGCAGCCTGTGTGGCGACCAGCGCCGTCAATCCAAAAGCAATGCCTGCGAATCGCATAAGAGGGGCTCCTTTCAAGCCCAAGCAGATTCGCCGATCCAAATGTGGCAGTCAACCCGAAGCGGGGCGCAAACCCCGAGCCCGCTGAAAGCGCCCGGCTTCACGCTGGGCGATTTCGCGTCTGACCTCACACATCTCGCTGTCGCAAGGCCATCCGCGGTCCTTGCGCGATGTGGGTTAATGTTGTTGCGCCGATTCCGGGACGAGCGAGCCGATCAACTGCAGCAACGCATTCTGGCGATTGCCGCCCCCGGCCAGGAATTCATAGAGGGTCATGCTCTTCTCGCTGCCGCCGTCGACAACATAATCCGCCTGGCGGATGACGTAGACCTCGCCGCTTTCGGTATCGCGGGCGAGGTGGAACATATATTCGTCGCCATTGGACTTGTGGTTCTTATAGAACTGCCGCTTCACCACCGTCATCTCGTCCTCCCGTATGATCGATGCGCTGGTATGACAGTAGGATGACGGCGCGGCCGGAAGTCAAGCGGCTTGTGGCGGGAACTTGTGCCGTAGGCCTCGTTCAACTCGCAATCGCAGCGAACAGCAGCATGTGATTGGCTATCTTTCAAAAGACTACTATTCTCCACCTGCGCTCGAATTTTTCGGGACGCGGCTAGTTGGAGATCGAAACACATGAGAATGATGTTAGCGCTGGGAGCGATTTTGAGCCTGGCATGCGTCTCTGCCGGTGAGGCGCCTTCGAATTATCAGACCTACCACGGCGGCATTCGCGCCGACAGCGATCCGGTGGTGCTGGCAAGATACGACAGGGCTCTTAATCATTGCGAGCCCGAAGCCTATTCCTGGCGGCGTGGATCGCCGGATGCGAACAGCACGCTCTATTGGCTGGCTCTCAGGAATTGCCTCAACCGCCAGGGCTTTGTCGATCGCGGCGTCTATGCCTATCCGACGACAGCGGTGCTGCGGCATTTTCTGGATCGCTGACAGACGTCAATCCGCTCCGGCATTCGGCGGACCTTTGGCACCACCTTCGGTCAAAGCAAAAGCTGAAGTTCTGCGGATCGGTATGAAACTAAAAAGGCCTTTCGATTTCTCGAAAGGCCTTGCTTTTCAGCGAATTAGGATGGTGGGCGTGACAGGGATTGAACCTGTGACCCCTACGATGTCAACGTAGTGCTCTCCCGCTGAGCTACACGCCCATCCGATGGCGGCGCATAGATCACAAAACCTTAGTTGCCGTCAATAGGCTTTTTTTCGGTTTTGTGACGTGGCCGCCGAAAGCCTTACGCGGCAAGGAGTTTGTTGACCTCGTCGACCAGCTCGCGGAGGTGGAAAGGCTTGGAAAGGACCTTCGCATCCTTCGGCGCCTTCGAATCGGGGTTCAAAGCGACGGCGGCAAAGCCAGTGATGAACATCACCTTCAGGTCCGGATCGAGTTCGGTGGCGCGGCGCGCCAGCTCGATGCCGTCCATCTCCGGCATGACGATGTCAGTCAAAAGCAGCGAGAACGGCTCTTCGCGCAGCCGGTCGTAAGCGCTGGCTCCATTGTCAAAGGACAAGACCTTGTAGCCGGCTTTTTCGAGTGCCTTCACGAGAAAGCGACGCATGTCGTTGTCGTCTTCGGCAAGAAGTATCTTCTGGGTCATCATCTCTATCGCTAATCAACTTTGTCTTGTTGGACTCGTCCAGCGTTTAGGGTACCGCGACGCCGTAAACAAGCCGTGAATGGTCAGCCAAAACGCGCCATTCCAGCATTTGTTCGAAGCATAGGTGCATTCCGCGAAAACGTCCTGCGTTTTCGCTGACCGGGCATCCGAGATTCCGAATACGGTGTTTTGGATTAAGGCCATTTCGCTCAAGTTACTATGGACTTGCGGTCATGCAACTGGCAACATGATTACTGCGACAAGTTGTTGACATGGTAAAGACGTTGATGTCCGCGGAAATGCGCAGTTTCGAGATTTTCGAGGTATTGGAGCCAGCCTCCCAGACGATACCGTTTGTCTACAGCTCGCCTCATAGTGGTCGCATCTATCCCCCCGATTTCGTCGCCCAATCTCGCCTGCAGGGCATCGCCATCCGCCGCTCCGAGGATCATTATGTCGACGAGCTTTTTTCGGCGGCAAGCTCTCTCGGTGCGCCGCTGCTGTTTGCCAATTTTCCGCGCGCCTATATCGACGTGAATCGCGAGCCCTACGAGCTCGATCCGCGCATGTTCGATGGTGCGTTGCCATCCTATGCGAATATCAATTCGCTGCGGGTCGCCGGCGGTCTTGGCACGATCCCGCGAATCGTCGCCGAGAACATGGAAATCTATGCGCGCCGCGTCCCGGTCGAAGATGCGCTGAAGCGCATCGACACGATCTACAAGCCTTATCACGCGACGCTTCGGCGGCTGATTGCGCGCACCCATGTCAAATTCGGCTTCGGCGTGCTGGTCGATTGTCACTCCATGCCGGGCAATATCCGTATCGCCGGCAGCAACACGCGGCCCGATTTCATCCTCGGCGATCGCTACGGCACCAGCGCCTCGGCGGAACTCTCGCGCGCGGCCATGCAGATCCTCGAGGAACTCGGCTTCAACGCCGTGCGCAACAAGCCCTATGCCGGCGGCTTCATCACCGAGCATTACGGCCGCCCCTCCCGCGGGCTGCATGCCCTGCAGATCGAGGTCAACCGTTCGCTCTATGTCGACGAGACGACCCTTGAGAAGCGCCCGGACTTCGACAAGGTTGCCGCCGCCATCACGCTGTTCATGAAGCGCATGGCCGAGCATGTGGAATCCTATACGGGCGATCCGGCACTGGCAGCGGAATAATGCAAGGCCCTTTCGCCCCGCGAGGCGGGGAGAAGGTGGGGCGGAGACATTGAGCGGAGCGAAATGTCGATGCCTCGGATGAGGGGCTATCTCTGACCATTCGGAGCGACAAAATCTGCAGAATCGTTTGGTGATGGCGTGCTCAGGCGTGTTTGCCATTGTCGGGGCTTTGCCCCTCACCCTAGCCCTCTCCCCGCAGGCGGGGCGAGGGGACGCCTCCGACCAAAAAAGAACCGCGCTTGTGGCGCGGCTAAGTCTAGGGAGGAAACACCCAAGGAGGGTATTTACAGTCAGAAGACTGTAGCTGGATACTGATATCGCATTGCACAAATGTCAAGCATTTTATTGCGATGCAAAATATTTAGGCAGATTTGGAAATCCTGCCTGATCCGCAGGCATTGCGCCCAGTGCGTCATCATCCGGTTTGCTTCACGGCTTATATGGGTTATGACATCGCCATCCCGTCACTTATCCGGATTTACCATGCTTCCCGATCGCTCGTTCTTCTATCGTCTGGCTGAAGCGGCCAAGGCCGAAACCCTGCCGCGCTTCCGCGCCGGCATCGATGTGATCAACAAGGAAGCCAAGGGCTTTGATCCCGTGACGGAAGGGGACCGCGCTGCCGAAGAGGCGATTCGCGCGCTGATCGAGGCCGAATTTCCCGATCATGGTATTCTCGGCGAGGAGCATGGCAATGTCGGGCTCGACCGCGAGCATGTCTGGGTGATCGATCCGATCGATGGCACGCGCGCCTTCATTTCGGGCGTTCCGGTCTGGGGAACGCTGATCGGCCTGCAGAAGAACGGCCGCGCCGTCATGGGCCTGATCGACCAGCCCTTCACCGGCGAGCGTTATTTCGCGGATGGCAATGGCGCCACCTACTCCGGTCCGGACGGCGAAAGGCGGCTGCAGGTCCGCGATTGCGGCAGCCTCTCGAATGCCATCCTCTTCACCACCTCACCGCATCTTTTCGTCGGTGGCGAGCTTGCCAAATATCGCGAGATCGAAAGCCAGGTGCGGCTCTTCCGATATGGCTGCGATTGCTATGCCTATGCGCTGCTGGCGGCCGGCCACATCGATCTCGTCATCGAGAATTCGCTGAAGCCCTATGATGTCGGCGGCATCATTCCGGTCATCGAACAGGCCGGCGGCATCATGACCACCTGGGATGGCGGCCGGCCGGAAATGGGCGGAACGATCATCGCAGCCGGTAGCCGCGCAGTTTACGAGCAGGCCCTGGCGGTTCTGTCTCGCTGAGCCGCTCAGGCCTCCGCCTCAATCTCATAGGCATTGGTTTCGGCGTCGCTGCCGGGAATGAAGGCGTGGATCGCGGCAAGCGCCTGATTGCGATAGACATCCCGTTCCTGCAGGATTTCATGCTTGGCGCCGTGAATCGGAACGAGTTGAGCGGCACGGAAATAGCGTGACAGCCGCTCCTGATCGGCATAGGGCACCACGCCGTCGCGCGTCGGCGCGATCAAGACGGTGGGGACCTGAATTGAAAACAGGTGTTCGGGTCTGTTGACCCGTTCGATCGCCCGCAGGGCTTGCGACAGCCAGCGTGCCGTCGGCGGTCCCAGGCAAAGCTGTGGATAGGTGGTGCCGATGCCGATGTTGCGGCGGTAGCGCTGTTCGTCCGTCGTCAACGGGTTTTCAGCAAATGGTCTTTCCTTGAACTTCTTGCTGAACTGCATTCGGCCCAGGCCGATGCCGCTGACCGTGCCGGACAGAAAGCGGATAAGGCCAGGGGAGGCGCCATGGCCGGTAAGGCCGATAAAGGGAGCCGACAGCACCATGCGCTCGATTCGGGTTGCAAGCCTCGGCGCGGCTGACAGCGCGATCAGCGCGCCCGTCGAATGGGCGAGGAGAAAGAAGGGCAGGCGCGTATCCGGCAGGACGATCTTGTCGAGGAAGGCGGTCAAATCGCGCTCATAATCGGAAAAGTGCCGGATGTGGCCGCGCAAGGGGTCCTTCAGCAGCCGCTCCGATCCGCCCTGGCCGCGCAGATCGAAGGTCGCGACCCAAAGGCCCTTGGCGTTAAGGTCGCGGATCGTCTCGAAATATTTCTCCATGAACTCGTTGCGGCCCTGCAGCAGAACAACGGTTCCCTTGGCAACCGGCTGCTCGCAGCGGAAGACGGCATAGCGCAGCTTGCGGCCGTCGAAGCTTTCGAAGAAGCCTTCGGTGCGGTTTTCCGGCACCGGATTATCTGCTGTGGAATAGAGGACCGAATCCATAATGGTGTCGCGCCTTGCTGACCAATGGCTCATCCCAAGGGGATAGCGCAGCCCCATGGAATTGCAACAGGTTTATGGCTTTTCTCCGAACGATGCGCGCAACGATCGACGCCATGAAGATCGTCCGCATCAGCTCTTCGGTGCCGCACCGCGCCGTTCCAGCGCGGTCTGGCGAATGATCTCGGCGATCTCGGGGCTGCTGCTCGACAGCATCTGGAAATCCGACGCATAGAGCGACAGCAGCGAGACTTCCGTTGCGGCGCTGACGGTTGCCGAGCGGGGCTCGCCGGTGATCAGCGCCATCTCGCCGAAGAAACTGCCGGAGCCGAGTTCCACCGGGTTCGGCGTGGCGACGCTGACGCGGCCCTCGACGATGAAATACATCTGGTCGCCGGCCTCGCCCTTGCGGCAGATGATGCCGCCGGCCGGCACGATACGGGGTCTCAGGGCTCGTACGATCTCTATGAGCGCGCCCGAGCCAAGCTTTTGAAACAGCGGGACTCCTGCAACCAGCTGCCAGTTGCGCACGAAATCCTGGCGACGAACCTCTTCGTAGAAGCCGGTGGCGAGGATGCCGGCCCATAAGGCGAAGATGCCGATCCCGCTCATCATGACCAGCCCGGCAAGGATGCGCCCGGCAAAACTTTGCGGAATCTCGTCGCCATAGCCCGTGGTCGACAGCGTAGTCACGGCCCACCACATTGCGAGGGGGATGCTGCCGAACTTGTCAGGCTGGACGTCGCGCTCGATGATATAAGCCGCAAGCGCTGCAGCGAATAGAACGATGCCGAAGATCGAGGTGACGCCGATCAGGTTGCGCGCTTCCTTGGTCAGGACCCTGCCCAGCAGCCGGAAGAAGGTCGAGCCGCGTAATGGCTTCAGGAGCCAGATAGCGCAATAGAGGCTCTGGTCGCGCCCGCGGACGAGAAGGAATGCGGCCAGCGGGACCAGAACGGCCAGTATGTCGACGGCGATTTCCGGTGCCCTGCCGCGAACGTCCTTCGCGCGGTGTATGACCAGCGTTTCGATCAATTGCAGAACATAGACGGCCCAGACGCCGACGAGCAGGGCTTCCAGGATGAGCCTGGTCTGTCCAGTTATATCAGGCGTCGTGAGTGCCGCCACGGTCAACAGACCGATTGCGGCGAGCAGCGCATTCAGCGATGCGGAAATCTTCGAGAAAGAGAGCGCCGACATTCAATACCCCGGGGTGGCAGCCACTCGGCTGAGAATAGGATGGCTTCGATCCAAACGTAAAGGGCTCGCAGGATATGCGCGGCGGCCAAGCGTTGTGTGTTATCGCTGCCCGACCTCAAGCGGAAGACCCTTGAAAGGCTTGATTTCCTTGAGCACGAAGGTCGTCTGCATTTCCTTGATGCGCGGCAGCTGGCGAACGACCGCCATGGCGAAATCCGCATAGCTGTCGAGATCGGTTGCGACCACTTGCAGCAGGAAGTCCGCGTCGCCGGCGATGCTGTAGCAGGCCACGACTTCGCTGAGCTTCAGGACGTCGCGCGAGAATTCCTCGGCCTCCGCCTCGCTGTGGCTGTCGATCTTCACCCTGATGAAGGCAAGAACGCCGAGACCGATCCGGCGTCTATCCAGGGTTGCGGCATAACCCTGGATCACGCCCGTTTCCTCCAGCTGGCGCACGCGCCGCCAGCATGGCGACGTCGAGAGCCCGACTTCGGAGGAAAGCGCCTGATTCGTCAGGCGCCCGTCCTTCTGGAGCGCCCCGAGGATCCGCAGATCGATGGGTTCAAGGGGTTCAGGCATATCATACCTCAATTCCAGCAAAATTTGGTAGACCCTACCATAATTGCGTTACTGGCTGCAATGAAAGGTAAGAACGCCCCGGATCTCGAAGATATTCTGCATGCATATAACCTCAACAGCAGCAGGTCTCCATGCTTCCCGATATTCGTTTAGCCATCGTCATCAATCCGGCATTGCCGCTCGGTCTGATCGCCAACACCGCCGGCGCCATCTCGATCGGCTTGGGCGCAAAGTTTCCCGCGCTCGCGGCCAGGCAATTGACCGACAGGGAGGAGCGTACCATCGACATCAGTTCGAACATGCCCGTTCCGATACTGCAGGCGGATGCGGAAACCATACGATCTCTGTTGCTGAAGACCTTGCCGGTAGAAAACGACCGCGCGATCGTTCCGTTTCCCGCCTTTGCCCGTTCGCTGCACGATTACAGGGAATACGAGGCGACGTTTCCGGGTCGCGATCTCGCCGGCGAGGTGATCGACGGCCTGGGGCTGGCTGGGCCTTCGAAATGGGTGAAATCGCTGACCGGCTCGCTGAAGCTTTTGCGGTAGGTTCGTCGCTAGGTCGCGCGGGGTAAGGGACGGTCTACGGTATCGGCGAGCTTGTCGTCCTCGTTCCATGCTGGTAACGGCTATGGCATGAAACTCCCTCAATCGCCCCGTGCAGTCGTGTTCGACATGGATGGACTGCTCTTCGACACCGAGTCGCTCTACATACGTTCGCTGATCACGGCGGCAGCGGCGTATGGCTATGAAATGACATGGGACTTGTACCGTCCCATGATCGGTTCGCCTTGGCATGTGAACCGTCATTCGCTGCTTCTCCTGTATGGCTCCTCTTTCCCGGTCGACGATGTGCGATCTCTCTGGCTCAAGCATTTCAGCGTCTTGGGCGAAACGGAGCTTGCTCTGAAGGCAGGGGTTTCGGAGTTGCTGGATCTTCTGGACGAACTCGATATTCCACGAGCGATAGCGACGTCCTCATTCCGTCAGAGCGTCGATCACCATCTTGAGGCCCACGGCCTGACGCATCGTTTCCATCACATTGTCGCGTATGGCGACTATGTGGAAAGCAAGCCTGCTCCGGATCCATTTTTGACGGCTGCGGCCCGGTTAGGTATCGAGCCATCTTCCTGTCTCGCTCTGGAAGATTCACATAACGGAATAAGATCCGCCTCCGGAGCCGGCATGATGACAATCATGGTGCCGGATCAGATGGAGCCCAATGAGGAAATCCTGAAACTTTGCCTGGGTTCGGCTTCCAGCCTGCATGAGGTACATCGGCTTATAGCTGTGGCGAATGGACGGCTTTCGATCTAGGCAATTAGTCTCTGTGGATTCCATCCAAAGCGATTCCGCACTGCTATCGCTCCAGCACTGCGAAAAAAGGCCGGCTTGCGGAGATAGAGAGATCCGCTTCGCCGGCCGAGCAAGGACTGAAGAAGAAGGGACGATACACTTCAGTCATCGGACGATGGTGTTCCGATGGTTTGGACGATAGGCCCGTCAGCCTGAACGGGTTCCGAACCACCCGTTCATCTACGGTTCACGCAGTGCTTTTTCTCAAAGCGGGTGCAGCAGCGCAGGGGGCTTGAACTCCGGAAAAGCGATCCCCATCTCAACTCTGCGGGTGCCAAACGGGCCTGCGAAACCGTCCCGAGGCCGCCAAGAGTGGGGTCATGGGACAGAATTGAAATCGCAATTGTCGCTCACAGGAGGACTCCATGCGTCACGTAGACTTCTCTCCCCTTTACCGTTCCACCGTCGGTTTCGACCGCCTTTTCACCATGCTCGACAGCCTTGGCCAGCCGGATCAGGCTCAGACCTATCCGCCCTACAACATCGAGCGTACGGGTGAAAACACCTACCGCATCACCATGGCCGTTGCCGGTTTCGATGAAAAGGAACTGAGCATCGAGGCTCACGCCCATGTCCTTCAGGTCAAGGGCGAAAAGAGCGAAGAGCCGGCTGAAACCAGCGAATATCTCTATCGCGGTATCGCCAAGCGCGCCTTCGAGCGCCGTTTCCAGCTTGCCGATCATGTCGAGGTCCAGGCTGCATCGCTGAAGAATGGTCTGCTGCACATCGATCTGCTGCGCAACATTCCGGAAGCCATGAAGCCCCGTCGCATCTCCATTGCGGCCGAGCCCGTGGAAGCTCCGAAGGCCATCGAGGCACACATAAACTAATACGGACTGACGGTCCTTGGCCGTCATGTCCAGGCTGGCGGTTTTAAGCCGTCACGCCTTTGATCCTCCCAAGATCAAAAAGAAGCGGCGTCCATTCGGACGCCGCTTTTGTTTTAACCCGATGTCGAAGGAACTCAGGCCGCGTTTGTCGCTTCGCCCGTTTTCGTTCCCGCCTGAGCCTTCGCAGCCTCGCGCCGCTTGGCGGCATCGGCATATTTCTGGGCAAGCACGGCGCAGGTCATCAGCTGGATTTGATGGAACAGCATGAGCGGCAGCACGATAGCGCCGATACCCTGGCCGGCGAAGATGACGTTGGCCATCGGCACGCCGCTCGCCAGCGACTTCTTCGAGCCGCAGAAGGTGATGGTGATTTCGTCTGCCTTCGAAAAGCCAAGGGCACGGCTGCCGAACATGGTGATGCAGAGCACCATCGCCAGAAGCACCATATTCGCGATGACGACTGTGACGATATCGAGCACGGAGAAGGTATGCCACAGACCCTCGACCACGGCCTCGCTGAAGGCGGAATAGACGACCATGAGGATCGAGCCGCGATCGACCGGCATCAGGATCTTTTTCTTCGAACGAATCCAATCGCCGATCCATGGCTGCAGCAGCTGGCCGGCGATGAAGGGGGCGAGCAGCTGCAGCATGATCTGCCACAGGACATCCCAGGAAAAGCCACCGCCCTGGCCGCCGACCGAAAACAGGATGCCGACGAGCAGCGGCGTCAGGAACATGCCAAAAATGTTGGAGGCCGATGCGGAGCAGATCGCGGCCGGCACATTGCCGCCGGCGATGGAGGTGAAGGCGATGGAGGACTGCACGGTCGAAGGCAGTACGCTCAAAAACAGCATGCCGGTATAGAGCGATACGGGCAGAATGCTGTTGGGGACGATATGGCCCATGGCCAGCACCAGCAGCGGGAAGATGCCGAAGGTCGTCAGCAGGATGACGAGATGCAGCCGCCAGTGCAGCATGCCGGCAATGACGACATCGCGCGAGAGGCGCGCGCCATGCAGGAAGAACAAAAGGCCGATGGCGAAGTTGGTGGCAATGCCGAAATAGTGAGCGCTCGCCCCCTGCACCGGAAAGAAGGATGCCGTCAGAACGGTGAGCACCAGCAGCATGGTGAAGGTGTCTGGAAGAAAGCGGCGCATCGTGCCTACCCCAATCGCATTTACAAGTCTTGATGATTATTCCTTGCAGATAGACCTATTGTGATCCACGATGCAAGGAATAACAGTTATCATAATATAGGATAAGCCTTGCTGGATCTCACGCAGTTGCGCAGCTTCGTCGCTGTCGAGCAGATGGGCAGTTTCACGCTAGCGGCGGAGCGGCTCGGTCTTGGGCAATCGACCGTCAGCCAGCATATACAGCGGCTGGAAGCCGAACTCGGGCGCAAGCTCTTGGCGCGGGATACGCATCGCGTGGTGCTGACCGGCGATGGCGAGGCCTTGCTCGGCCATGCACGTCAGATGCTGTCGATCGAAGGCGAGGTGCGGCAGCTTTTTGCCGGCAACAGCCTGCGCGGCAGTCTCCGACTCGGCGTTTCCGAAGATTTCGTCACCAGCCAGCTTCCCGATGTGCTGGAGGAGTTCGTGCGCTCGCATCCGTCCGTCGATCTCGAGCTGACGGTTGCGCTCAGTGGTGTGCTTTATGAAATGCAGGATAATGGCGATCTCGATCTCGTGCTTGCCAAGCGCCGGCTCGGTGACAGCAGGGGCAGGCTCGTCTATCGCGAGCCGCTGGTCTGGCTGGCCCGCGATCCGGATCGCATCCGCCGGCTTGCGGCACCGCTGCCCCTGATCGCCTTTCCCACGCCGAGCGTCACGCGCGCGGTGGCGCTGGAGGCACTCCGCCGGCAGCAGATGCCGTGGCGCATTGTCTGCACCTGCGGCAGCCTCAGCGGCCTGACGGCGGCGGCGCGCGCCGGCATGGGCGTCCTCGTACAGCCGAAGAGCACTGCGCCTACCGGATTGATGGAGATCGCGCCGGGCTGGCTGCCCATCCTCGAAGATGTGGAATTCGTGCTCGTGCCGCGCAAAGGCGCGGACCAGCTTTTGGTCAAGGCGCTCTCGGACGATATACTCGCGAAGGTCAGGGGGCCGCGACCAAGCTAACGACGAAATCGTTTATCAGATATCGTTAAAAGTCGTTTCCGATCATGTGGATGGGATCTGGATTTATTTTGCCGGCTGCTTTTATCTTCATCCCGTCATGCTCGATTTCAGGCGGAAGTCAGCTTGTTCTGCTATCTCCGGTGGCGGTGGGTGAATTGCGGGGGGATAGTCGTTCCGATGACATACGGTGCCATCTTCATTTCCGGACTTGTCGCCTGCGTCGTGGCAATGACGATGATCGTACATCATGCACCGGCGTCCGACCGCGACGATCTATCGAACTTCGCAATAATCGCCCATCGGAATCAAAACTGACCTCTTGCCGCTATTGCGAGCGCCGTCCGGTCTGGAAGCCGGCTCCGGCGCTCTTTTTTTCATGCAAGTCAGGCCAGGCAGGCAAGGAAGTTCGCGACATCGGCCTCGGTCGTCGCAAAGCTGGTGACGAGGCGGATCAGCGTTTCATCGCTGCCGACGAGATCCGGCTGCGATTCCGGAATCGGCCATTCGTAGAACTTCGCGCCTTTGTCTTCCGCAGCCTTGGTGGAGGATTTTGGGATGATCGCAAAAACCTCGTTCGAGGCTGTCGGCCAGGCGAGACGGGCGCCGCGGGTTTTTTCGAGGCCGGCACGCAGGCGATCGGCCATGCCGTTGGAGTGGCGGGCGAGATCGAGCCAGAGGCCGTCCTGAAAATAACCGTCGAACTGGGCGGCGATGAAGCGCGATTTGGAGAAGAGCTGGGCGGCGCGCTTGCGGATGAAATGCATCTCCTTTGCCTTCTCGGGATCGAAGAAGACGATTGCCTCGGCGCACCAGCAGCCATTCTTGGTGCCGCCGAAGGAGAGGATGTCGATGCCGCGCTTCCAGGTCATCTCGGCCGGAGTGGCGCCGAGCGCGACCAGGGCGTTGGCAAAACGCGCGCCATCCATATGCAACGGCAGGCCGTTCGCCTTGGTGATGGAGGCGATGGCGTCGATTTCGGCGAGCGAATAGACCGTGCCGATTTCCGTCGCCTGCGTGATCGTCACGGCGGCGGCGCGGCCATGGTGCACGGCATCCTGCGGGAAGCGGGCGATCTTGGTGGCAAGCGCCTTGGGATCGATCTTGCCGAGAGCGCCCTCGACGGTCGCAAGACGCGCGCCGCTGAAGAAGTCAGGGGCGCCGCATTCGTCTTCGGCGACATGCGCCTCGGTGTGGCAGAAGCTGATGCCGCCGGGCTTCTGGACGCTGGCAAGCGATAGCGAATTGGCGGCCGTACCCGTCGCGACGAAGAAGACCGCGACCTCGCGCTCGAAAATCTCGGAGAATTTGGCTTCGACACTCTGGTCGAGCTCGCTTGTGCCGTAGGCGGAGGCAAAACCGCTCGATGCGGCGAGCAGACGTTCGGCGACTTTGGAATGGGCGCCGGCCCAGTTGTCGGAAGCAAAGAACATGGAAATGCACCAGATGGAGGATTGAATTGCGGCTAGATTAGATAGGGTCGGCCGGACATTACGCCAATGCAAAAACCTATCAAGAGCATGAGTTTGAAGAATGCATCACAGAAATTGATTGACGCAATCAACAAATAAAATGATGCGCCGCAGCGAAACTTTATTGCTCTATTCCTGCAACAAAGGCAATCTTCCGTCTTTCGTTGACGAAATTTTGCCGTTTTGCTCTTGCGAAGGCTTAAGCTTTCTGGCATAGAGCTGATGAATTAGGACAGGGTTGCTGTCCTATTTTGGCCGCCGAGGCCGAAGATGTGCCCCCAGGGTCCTGACGATGTCGGGATTTCGAGCTATAGTTACCAGGAGCATGCCCTTTTTAGCCTATAAGGCGCGGGCAATGCGGCGGTGGAATAGCAGGCGCGGAACGCTGACGACGGGCTCCACTTCAAGGGGCTGCGGTTCGCGGCCGGATCTTCACAATGCAACAGCGCTGTCGCGCGTCGGCTTCGGAAACGGACCGCGCGGGACGAAGGAGCGCCCGCGACGCGGGCCTTACCGGAGGGAAGACCATGACGAACAGAAAGACGTTGACGAGTTTTGACCAGACCGCTGCAGTGAATGCTGCCGCGACGGCCAAGACGTCGAAACGCGCTGTTGGCATCCCGCCGAAACAGGGCCTCTACGATCCGCGCAACGAACATGACGCCTGTGGTGTCGGCTTCGTCGCGCATATGAAGGGCCAGAAGTCGCACCAGATCGTGCGCGACGGCCTGTTCATTCTCGAGAACCTGACGCATCGCGGTGCCGTCGGCGCCGATCCGCTGATGGGCGATGGTGCGGGCATTCTCGTGCAGATCCCCGACCGTTTCTTCCGCGAGGAAATGGCCAAGCAGGGCGTGATCCTGCCGAAGGCCGGCGAATATGGCGTCGGCCATTTCTTCCTGCCGCGCGACGAGGCGCTGATCGAGCACTTCAAGACGGCCATCAAGCAGGTCGTGGCCGAAGAAGGCCAGGTGCTGCTCGGCTTCCGCGATGTGCCGGTCGACAACTCCTCGCTGTCGAAGGCACCTGACATTGCCGCCACCGAGCCGCATCATGTGCAGGTCTTCATCGGCGCCGGCCGCGATGCCGGCACGAACGAGGAGTTCGAGCGCCGCCTCTTCACCCTGCGCAAGGTGATCTCCAACCGCATCTATGCGGAATATGAGGGCGAAGAGAGCAGCTTCTACCCCGTGTCGCTGTCGAGCTCGACCATCGTCTACAAGGGCATGTTCCTCGCCTACCAGGTAGGCGCCTATTATAAGGACTTGTCCGATCCGCGTTTTGAGACGGCGGTTGCGCTCGTGCACCAGCGTTTCTCGACCAACACCTTCCCGTCGTGGAAGCTTGCGCACCCGTACCGCATGGTCGCGCATAACGGCGAGATCAACACGCTGCGCGGCAACGTCAACTGGATGGCGGCTCGCCAGGCGTCCGTATCCTCGCCTCTCTTTGGTGACGATATCTCCAAGCTATGGCCGATTTCCTATGAAGGTCAGTCGGACACGGCCTGCTTCGATAACGCGCTCGAATTCCTCGTGCGCGGCGGCTATTCCATGGCGCATGCCATGATGATGCTCATCCCGGAGGCATGGGCCGGCAACCACTTGATGGCTGCCGAGCGCAAGGCATTCTACGAGTATCACGCAGCCCTGATGGAGCCGTGGGATGGCCCGGCCGCCGTTGCCTTCACCGACGGCAAGCAGATCGGCGCGACGCTCGACCGTAACGGCCTGCGTCCGGCCCGCTATCTCGTCACCAACGATGATCGCATCATCATGGCGTCCGAAGCCGGCGTTCTGCCGGTTGAGGAAGAGAAGATCATCCAGAAGTGGCGCCTGCAACCGGGCAAGATGCTGCTGATCGACATGGAGAAGGGCCGCATCATCTCCGATGACGAGGTGAAGTCGGAACTGTCGACCAAGCATCCCTATCGCAACTGGCTGAACCGCACGCAGCTGATCCTCGAAGACCTGAAGCCGGTGGAGCCGCGGGCGCTGCGTCGCGACGTGTCGCTGCTCGATCGCCAGCAGGCCTTCGGCTACACGACCGAAGACACCAAGCTGCTGATGTCGCCGATGGCGACGACGGGTCAGGAAGCCGTCGGCTCCATGGGCACGGACACGCCGATCTCGGCCATGTCCGACAAGGCGAAGCTGCTCTATACCTACTTCAAGCAGAACTTCGCGCAGGTGACGAACCCGCCGATCGACCCGATCCGCGAAGAACTCGTCATGAGCCTCGTGTCCTTCATCGGGCCGCGCCCGAACCTGCTCGACCATACCGGCATGGCCAACGCCAAGCGCCTGGAAGTGCGCCAGCCGATCCTAACCAACGGCGATCTCGAAAAGATCCGCTCGATCGGTCACACCGAGGATCGCTTCGACACCAAGACGCTCGACTTCACCTATGATGTCGAACGCGGCGCCGAAGGCATGCCGGAAATGCTCGACCGGCTCTGCGAGCGGGCGGAAGCGGCCGTTCGCGGCGGCTACAACATCATCGTGCTCTCCGATCGTCAGATCGGGCCGGACCGCATCGCCATCCCGGCGCTGCTCGCGACCGCTGCCGTTCATCACCACCTGATCCGCAAGGGCCTGCGTACCTCGGTCGGTATCGTCGTCGAAACCGGCGAGCCGCGCGAAGTGCATCACTTCTGCCTGCTGGCCGGCTACGGCGCCGAAGCCATCAACCCCTATCTCGCCTTCGACACGCTGCTCGACATGCATCAGCGCGGCGAATTCCCGAAGGAAGTGGACGCGACTGAAGTCGTCTACCGCTACATCAAGGCGGTCGGCAAGGGCATCCTCAAGGTCATGTCGAAGATGGGTATTTCGACCTATCAGTCCTATTGCGGCGCGCAGATCTTCGACGCTGTGGGCTTGCAGCAGGAGCTGGTCGACCAGTACTTCTTCGGCACGGCGACGATGATCGAAGGCATCGGCCTCGAGACGATCGCCGAGGAAACCGTTGCCCGTCACAAGTCCGCTTTCGGCCGCGATCCGCTGCTCGCAAGCACGCTCGACATCGGCGGCGAATATGCCTACCGCATGCGCGGCGAGAGCCATGCTTGGACGCCGGATGCGGTGGCAGCGCTTCAGCATGCCGTCCGTGGCAATGCCGAGGACCGCTATCGCGAATTCTCCGAAATGGTCAACGATTCAGCGCTCCGGATGAACACCATCCGTGGCCTCTTCAAGATCAAGGGTGCGGAAGCGCTCGGCCGCAAGCCGATCTCGATCGACGAGGTCGAGCCGGCTGCCGATATCGTCAAGCGCTTCTCGACGGGCGCCATGTCCTTCGGCTCGATCAGCCGCGAGGCGCATACGACGCTGGCGATCGCCATGAACCGCATCGGCGGCAAGTCGAACACTGGCGAAGGCGGCGAGGAATCCGACCGCTACATGCCGCTTTTCGACGGTTCGCCGAACCCGGAACGCTCCGCCATCAAGCAGATCGCCTCCGGCCGTTTCGGCGTGACGACCGAATATCTGGTCAATGCGGACGTGCTGCAGATCAAGGTCGCGCAGGGCGCCAAGCCTGGCGAAGGCGGCCAGCTGCCCGGTCACAAGGTCGATGCCACGGTTGCCAAAACTAGGCATTCGACGCCGGGCGTCGGCCTCATCTCGCCGCCGCCGCATCATGACATCTATTCGATCGAAGATCTGGCACAGCTGATCTACGACCTGAAGAACGTCAACCCGACCTCGGATGTGTCGGTCAAGCTCGTCTCGGAAGTCGGCGTCGGCACGGTTGCCGCCGGCGTCGCCAAGGCGCGCGCCGACCACATCACTGTCTCGGGCTATGATGGCGGCACCGGCGCTTCGCCGCTGACCTCGCTGAAGCATGCAGGTTCGCCCTGGGAAATCGGTCTTGCCGAGACCCAGCAGACGCTGGTGCTGAACGGGCTGCGCTCGCGCATCGCCCTGCAGGTCGACGGCGGTCTGAAGACCGGCCGCGACGTCATCATCGGCGCGCTGCTCGGTGCCGACGAATTCGGCTTTGCGACCGCGCCGCTGATCGCGGCCGGCTGCATCATGATGCGCAAGTGCCATCTCAACACCTGTCCGGTTGGCGTCGCCACCCAGGACCCGGTCCTGCGCAAGCGCTTCAAGGGTGCGCCGGAGCACGTCATCAACTACTTCTTCTTCGTCGCCGAGGAAGTGCGCGAGATTCTTGCTTCGCTCGGCGTTGCCAAGCTGGACGAGATCATCGGCGCTTCCGAGCTTCTGGAAAAGGACGACATGCTCGCCCACTGGAAGGCGAGGGGCCTCGACTTCAGCCGTATCTTCCACAAGGTCGATGCGCCGAAGGAAGAGACCTACTGGACGACGGTGCAGAAGCATCCGATCGACGACATTCTCGACCGCAAGCTGATCGAGAAGGCGGAGCCTGCGCTCTCTTCCAAGACGCCTGTCGCTTTCGAGGTCGATATCAAGAACGTCGACCGTTCCGCCGGCGCCATGCTGTCGGGCGCGGTTGCCAAGCGCTATGGCCATCGCGGCCTGAAGGACGACACGATCAGCGTCACCCTGAAGGGTACGGCCGGCCAGTCCTTCGGCGCCTTCCTGGCGCGCGGCGTGACCTTCAACCTCGTCGGCGACGGCAACGACTATGTCGGCAAGGGCCTTTCGGGCGGCCGCATCATCATCCGTCCACCGGAGAACTCGAAGATCGTCGCCGAAAACTCGATCATCGTCGGTAACACCGTGCTCTACGGCGCGACCGAGGGCGAGTGCTACTTCCGCGGTGTCGCGGGTGAGCGCTTTGCGGTCAGAAACTCCGGTGCGATCGCCGTCGTCGAAGGCGTTGGCGACCATGGCTGCGAGTACATGACCGGCGGGGTCGTCGTCGTGCTCGGCGAAACCGGCCGCAACTTTGCAGCCGGCATGTCGGGCGGCGTGGCCTATGTTCTCGACGAGCAGGGCGATTTCGCCCGTCGCTGCAACATGGCGATGGTCGAACTGGAACCCGTTCCTGAAGAGGACGAACTGCTGGAGAAGCTGCATCATCACGGCGGCGACATCATGCACAAGGGACGCGTCGACGTCTCCGACGACATGACGCGCCACGATGAGGAGCGTCTCTTCCAGCTGATTTCGAACCACGTCCACTACACGGGCTCGACGCGAGCCAAGGAGATCCTCGATCGCTGGGCCGACTATCGCCCGAAATTCCGCAAGGTCATGCCGGTCGAATACCGCCGCGCCCTTGAGGAAATGGAGCGCAGCCGGATGAGCGTGGCGGCGGAGTAATCCGCCCCGGCTCAAAAGCCAGTCGAGGATTTCGCCTCGCACAGCGATCGCCGAAACGGCGATCGCGACTGTCGAATAGCGGAATCGGATTTGAATTAAAGTGCCGGACAGGGAAACCGAGATGACCCTCAGGCACGGGAGCCACGGGCTCCTCTTTTAGAGTGAGGAAACGAAAGCATGGGCAAGGTAACAGGCTTCTTGGAAATCGACCGGCAGGTGGCGAAGTATCAGCCGGCGTCTGATCGCATCCGGCATTTCCGTGAATTCACGATCCCCATGTCGGACCAGGAAGTGCAGAAACAGGCAGCCCGCTGCATGGACTGTGGCATTCCCTATTGCCACGGCCCGACCGGCTGCCCGGTGCACAACCAGATCCCCGATTGGAACGACCTCGTCTACAACAACAATTGGGAACAGGCGATCCACAACCTGCATTCGACCAACAACTTCCCGGAATTCACCGGCCGCGTCTGCCCTGCGCCCTGCGAGGAAGCCTGCACGCTGAACCTGGAAGATGCGCCCGTCGCCATCAAGACCGTCGAGCAGGCGATTGCCGACAAGGCCTATGAACTCGGCTTCATTCGGCCGCAGCCGGCAACCGTGCATACAGGCAAGAAGGTCGCGATCATCGGCTCCGGTCCTGCCGGCATGGCTGCCGCCCAGCAGCTCGGCCGCGCCGGTCACGATGTTCATCTCTACGAGCGCGAAAGCAAGCCGGGCGGCCTGCTGCGTTACGGTATCCCTGACTTCAAGATGGAGAAGAACTTCATCGATCGCCGCGTCGAGCAGATGAAGGGCGAGGGCGTCACCTTCCATTGCGGCGTCAATGTTGGCGTCGACGTCAAGATCGAGCAGCTTCTGGCTGACTATGATGCCGTGCTCTATTGCGGCGGCTCGGAAACCCCGCGCGAGGCTGGTATTCCCGGTACGACGCTTGCCGGCGTTCATGACGCCATGCCCTATCTTGTGCAGCAGAACCGCCGCGTCGGCCGCGAAAACATCGACAGCGTCGGCTGGGCCGCCGATCCGATCCTGGCCGGCGGCAAGCATATCGTCGTCGTCGGCGGTGGGGATACGGCATCCGACTGCGTCGGCACGGCATTCCGCCAGGGCGCGGTGAAGGTGACGCAGCTCGACATTCGTCCGCAGCCGCCGGAGAAGGAAGACAAGCTCGCCGTATGGCCTTTCTGGGCGACGAAGATGCGCACCTCCTCCTCGCAGGCCGAGGGTGCGGTTCGTGAATTCCAGGTCGCAACGCTGGAATTCGTCGGTGAAGACGGCGTGCTGACGGGCGTGAAGTGCTGCGAAGTGGACGATCGCCGCAAGCCGATCGCCGGCACGGAATTCGTCATCCGCGCGGATCTCGCTTTCATCGCCATCGGCTTCCGCGGCCCGTTCACCGACAGTGTGCTGAAGGAACTCGACGGCAAGCTGACGCTGAATACCGACCGCCGTGGTTCGACGAACATCGTTGCCAATGACAAGGACTACAAGACTTCGGTCGACAAGCTCTGGACGGCCGGCGATATTCGCCGCGGCCAGTCGCTGGTCGTCTGGGCGATCCGCGAGGGCCGCCAGGCCGCGCGTGCGATCGACGAGGCCCTGATGGGTTCGACGGTTCTGCCGAACTAAGTTGTGCTGTCTTTTCGCGCGAAGTGATTGAAGGCCGGGTCTGTAGCGAACCCGGCCTTTGTCGTTACCGGTTTGCGGCGATGTTCCAGTTGTAGATGCAGCGATCGAGGCCGATGGCGATTTCGAGCACGGCGATGTCGTGGTCTACCGCCGGCCCTTTCTTCGGCTGGCTGCGGTAGCGTTCTGGAAAGTCCGTGCGTCTCGAAATCGAGCAGACCTCCATCCATTTGTCGCCATTGTCGACCTCGATATCCATCGTCACCTCGGAATAAGCCGGGAGCCGATCGGACGGGACGATCCTCGTCGGCAGATGGATGACCGAGGCGATCATCCGGCGCACCGGTTCCAGCGAGGCGGCGTGGTAATCATTGCCGCTGTCGGCGGTGAAGGCGCATTGGAATTCGAGCTGCCAGAATTCCTTGAGACGGACATGCTTGCTCGGCTGATCCTGTTCGCGGCGATAGGACTTGCCGGCCTGCCAGACGCATAGCGGCAGTCTTGTTCGCGAATGGTTTCCGAGAAGATGCTGCATATAGACATAGGTCGAAGGCGTCGTTTCTGGCCGCAGCACGAGTTCGGCCTCGGTGTTCGACATTCGCTCCTGCACCCATATGTCCGAGTTGGAATAGGCATCCGAAACGAGGTTTCGAGGTATCAGGGTCGGGGCCTCGACCCTGCGGATATCCCAGGCGGGGTTTGCGGAACGCAGGAAGCGTGCGACTTCATCGGAAAAGAGACGGACGAGATCGTCGCGCAGGCGGATATCTCGCTCTTCCCAATGAACGAGCGAATTGACGTTATAGATATTGAGCACGTGCCATTCTCCATGGGCAACGTTGATGTCTTGAGGTGGGGGCTTTACGTCCAGCAGCCGCCGGACACGTCAACGCCTCCGGCCGTCACGACTGGACGCGGAGACCTCGGCCGGAGAAAGCGCGCAGAGCTGCAGCCTGCAGGCAGGTGCAGTAACGATCGAGATGATCTGCGCTTTCGGTGCTCATGCAGTTCTTCTATTGGCGGGGCGCGGCGTTGTCAAACCGTCTCCGCGCCGCCTATCGTGCGACCGATCCCGGCAATCTGTAGTCGTCCACGCGGCCGACCGGCGCCGGGTCCATCAGGCCCTTCTCGACCAGAAGATCGCGGGGTGATGAAGTTGTTGTGGCAGGGGCAGAGGCGCTGCCCAGGAGTTGCGAGCCGCCGTCGAGATCGGGGTCAGAGAGGCTCATCGGCTGCGTGCGGGTGATCTTTTCCGATTCTGTGCCAGGAAGATTGGCCTGTTGCGCCGGCAGCGGATTGCCCGTGTCCAGGCGCGTGATGTCAGGGCTTGCCTGATCTCCCAGGATCCGGCGTGCGGATTTCTCCAGATAAAAGGCGACCTTGCGCTTGCCGGCAGCCGTCAGGTTGACGCCATCCGCCGTCCTTAACCGGACCTGCTGGCCGTTGACATCGGAACCGGTGACGATGAACTCACCGTTCTGGTCGGTAAATCCGTCCCAGATGTCGATGAACTCGCCGCCGACGCTGGTGGTCTGGCTTTGATAGATCTGATTGAGCTTGACCGCGCTGGCGGTCAGCTGATCCGAGCCGAAGGAGGGCAGGCCGACCCAGAGCAGCGGGATGTGGCGGCTCGTCACCAGCTTGCCGAATTGCTGCACACGCTCTTCATAGGCAAGGAACCAGGGATCGGTACCGTATTTCTCGTTCAGCCCGTCGCCGATCATCTGCTGGCGATCATTGGCGCCAATCATGACGACGACCATGGCCGGTTTCAGCTGATCGATCATCCCGGGCAATTGTTGCGGCCAGTTGTAATAATCCTGCCGCACGAGGCCTGAGGCGACGTTGCCGCGTGACTGGATGACGACGCCGGGGGAGGTGGAGAAGGCATCCTCCAATCCCGTTGCCAAACCACTCGCCAGAAAATCGCCGACGACGAGGATGGTCTTGGCGTCGGGAAGCTTTTCCGCGGGCGGCGGCGTTTCCGGCTGCGCGACCGGCTGGCGCGGCGGCGGGGTCGGCCGCTTCTTCGGCTGTACCTTGCGCCGTGGCGGCGGCTGCTCGGCCGGCTGGTCCGGGTAATCGGGCTCGCGGGTGCCGAACAGCATGTCGAGCAGATTTCGCCGCGGCCGCTCCTGCGCCTGCGCGATATTCGGCAGGCAGCCAAGCGCGATGACGACCGTGAGAAATGCCGTCAGAATAATCCTTAGAGTTGCCATGGTCGCGCGGGCAGAGTGTTTCATCATAGCTTCTCTTCCGCTCGCGACTCCGTGGTCGCATAAGGACGATTTCATCGTCCGGCGATCCCGGATTCGCTCGAGGCGGCTTACTTGCGCAATGCCTTCAGCAGGCTCATCGAGGGCTCGCCATCCGCATCCATGCCCATGCGTTCCTGGACGGCACTGATGGCAGCCTTGGAGCCCGAGCCGAAATTGCCGTCGACCACGCCGTCATAATAGCCGAGTTCCTTCAGGCGCGTCTGCAGCTCGAATTTCTGCTTGACGTCGAGCGCGCCGCTCGGGCGGGGCCAGGATTGCTGCATGCCGCCATAGCCGGCGATCTGGTCCGCGAGCAGACCGACGGCGAGCGCATAGCTGTCGGAGGCGTTGTAGCGCTTGATGGTGAAGAAGTTGCCGGTCATCAGGAAGCCTGGGCCGTTCGGGCCGCCGGGCATCTTCAGCTGCGCGCGGTCGGAGGTCGTGCGGAAGCCCTTGCCGTTGGGGCGCACGAAGCCGAGGGCCGCCCATTGCGCAATCGTGTGTGTCTTGCCAGCCTGGGCGCCGCCACCGGGCGGCACGGTGACTTCATAACCCCAGGTACGGCCGGTATCCCAGCCGTTCTTGGCGAGAAGATTGGCTGTCGTCGCCAATGCGTCCGGAACGGAATTCCAGATATCGGCATGGCCGCTGCCATCGGCATCGACGGCATAAAGCAGGTAGCTGGTCGGGATGAACTGCGTATGGCCCATGGCACCGGCCCAGGAGCCGTTCAGATCCTTGCGCGAGATATCGCCCTTCTGCAGGATCTTCAGCGCGGCGATGAGCTGCTTCTTGGCATAATTCGCCCGTTTCGGATCGGCATAGGCAAGTGTCGCCAGCGCACGAGGCACATAATGCAGCCGATCATTCTTGGCTAGAACCGCGCCGTAATTGGATTCCATCGACCAGATCGCAAGCATGATGTTGCGATCGACGCCGAAGTGCTGTTCGAGCGTGCGCAGTGTGGATCCGTACTTGACCGCCATCTTGCGGCCAATATCGACCGTATAGGGATTGACACGGGAGTCGAGGTAATCCCAGATCTGGGACTTGAATTCCGGTTGGTACTGCGCCTTTTCGAGGACCGTGGGGTCTGGGTCCGTCACGCCGGCAAATGCATCGCGATAGGTTGATTGCGTAATGCCGCTTTTTGCGGCGGTAGCGTAGAAGCCCGCGATCCATTTTTGGAACCCAGGGTCAGCATTGGCGTTAACGGGAAGGAATCCCGCCAAGGCGCCGAGCGCGAGTGCCAAAGCGAGACCACGAAGGGAGTGTTTGCGGTTTACGGTCATCTACAGCCTTGTCCATCAATCGTTGGATTTCGGTGCGGCGATGCACGTAGCATCGGCCCATGCGTGACGCTAAACGAACGAAGTCAACAAATTCTTTACCATGGAAGTTCGCGTCAGTCATTATTTGCAAAACAGTAGCAAATTTAATCTACTGACCTTTAGAATGGCTTGGTGCCAACTGATTTAATGCCCAGGAGGTATGAGTGGGACAGCATAAGAAGGTTCGTAAGGCAGTATTTCCGGTTGCCGGACTAGGGACGCGGTTCTTGCCGGCGACCAAGGCGGTGCCGAAGGAGATGCTGACCGTCGTGGACAAGCCGGTGATCCAGTATGTCGTCGACGAGGCGATGGAAGCGGGCATCGAGCATTTCGTGTTCGTCACGGGCCGTAGCAAGCACGTCATCGAAGATTATTTCGATATTCAGTTCGAGCTTGAGCAGACGCTGCGCCAGCGCAACAAGAACGCCGAACTGTCGCTGCTGAACGGCCTGCTGCCGAAGGCCGGCACGGCGAGCTTCACGCGCCAGCAGGAGCCGCTCGGCCTTGGCCATGCCGTCTGGTGTGCCCGCGAGATCGTCGGCGACGAGCCGTTTGCGCTGCTTTTGCCCGACATGGTCATGCGCGCCGAAAAGGGCTGCATGAAGGGCATGATCGAGCTTTACGAGCACAGCGGCGGCAACGTCATCGCCGTCGAGGAATGCGCGCCCGATCAGACCCATAAATACGGTATCGTCGGCGTCGGCGAGACGATCGGCAGCGGCTTCCGCATCACGGAGATGGTCGAAAAGCCGGCCAAGGGCACGGCTCCCTCCAATTTCTTCATCAACGGCCGCTACATCCTGCAGCCGGAAATCTTCCGCATCCTGGAAAGCCAGGAACGCGGCGCCGGCAACGAGATCCAGCTGACGGACGGCATGCTGAAGCTTGCCAAGACACAGGATTTCGCCGGCTATCACTTCCAGGGCCAGACTTTCGACTGTGGCGCAAAGGATGGTTTCATCCTCGCCAACGTCGCCTTCGCCTTGGCGCGTGATGATATTCGCCCGACCATCGAGGACGAGTTCAAGGCGTTGATTTCGGCCCTGAAATAAGGGTTCGACCTTTTGGAGAAAATCTTGAGGCCTGGCATATGCCGGGCCTCAATTCATTTGAGCGGGCGGCTCAGATTTAAGCGAAGGCGGTGTTTAGCGTTTTACCGTCAAACCGAGGCCAGCCTGGAACTGCCGGGTGCTGTCGCCGACATCTCTGGTGGTCAGCTGATAGCCGACATTGCTGGTGAGATCGAGGTAGCGGTTGATCCCCCAGGTTAATCCGAAAGCGGCGTCGTATTCGATTTCGTCGGCGGCGCTGCCATTGGAGGGGTAATTGCGCCAGGTCGGGCCTCCCGTCAGCTTGGCGGTGAGGTCGTCGCGCAGCTGATGGCTTATGGCGCTCGTGAGCTGATAAGCGGTGTAGCCGCTGAGGCCGGCCGTCGTGGAGGGCTGGACAGTGGTCGAAAGGCCGACGCTGATATCGGTGCCGCGCTGCGGCGACCAGGCGAGGCTGCCGTCGATCGTCGGCGAGTCGACCGAGCCCAGGCGCGAATCGTCGAACTCCGTGTGCTGGTAGCCGAAGCCAAGCTCACCCTTGAATTTCTCACCGAGGTCGACTTCGACGCCGCCCTTGCCGCCATAGCTCTGGTTCGAGCGGGCATAACCGTTGCTGTCGCGCGTCTCATCGTAGACGGCGCGACCGAGGGTGACTTCGACGAAGGGGATGATGGCGGGCGATAGCTCGTAGCCGATACGGCCGCGCCACGTTCCTGCCGTCTGGTTGCGATCGCTGAGGGTGACCGTCGTCCCATCCGAAAGCACGGCGTCGGAATAGACGCTGCGTGTCAGCGCCACGGCCGTCGTGCCGCGCAGCAGGCCGAAATCGCGTTCCAGCGAGAGCCCGGCCGTGTATTGGTTGACGGCGGATTGCTTCGAGGCGCCGGCGATCGCATTGGGATCACTCGTGTCCTCACGGTAGAATTGATAGCCGGCGGTGACATGCGCGGTCGTGTCGGCGGGAAGATCCAGCCGCAGGTCGGCATTCAGATTGACCGTCGGCTTTTCTTCGCCCGTGCCGCCGATGTTCCTCTGCCACACGCCTTCGCCGGTGATGGTCAGGGCGTGGCGATCCCAGTCCGATGTCAGGGTGCTGCGCAGATCGGTCTGCAGGAAGGTGCGGTTGTCCTTGACGTCACCGGTGCGATCCCGCTCGATATTGACCGACTGGTTGACCGAAGGGCGCAGGGTGAAGGTGCCGAGCGGTATGCCTTGGGCATCTGCTCGATCCGGATACTGGCGGGCCTTCAGACCGTCGACGGCGGATTCCCGCAGGTTCACGCGGCGCAGATCGTTATCCAGCGTCGAGCCCGTGGTTGTGGGGTCGATGCCGGTGAGGCGCAGCGGTGCGTTCAATGGTGCGTCGCTGGAGGCCGATGCCTGGTTTGCCGGCGCGGCCGTCTGGCTGTTGGTAGCGGGCGCGGCATTTGGATCGGTCGGGGATGCCGACGTCGAGGCAGGCAAGGTATCGTCGAGGTTCTGGTCGGATGGCAAGGATTGCGCGTTGACCGGCAGCGGTGCGGTAAATGCGATACCCCAGCCGAGCACGGCGGAGGTCGCCCATGCCGCCAGCCGGAAGGCACCATGACCCGCCTTGTCCTTGCCGATGCCCATGTTGTTTATATCTGACCCTGCTGGAAATGACCTAAATTCTTACCCAAGTGTAAAGCCGCGTGGTTAACGCTTGGTTGCCAAGCGATGGCGACAAGAAAGGGTTCGACAATATTTGTCGGGAAGGCGTTGCAGGCTGTCGCATCGCCAAAAGTCGATCTTTGGTGGACAGATTTGCAGAAAAGCGTTAGGCCTCGCTCATGAATAAGAGAGCTGTAAGACTCATCGAGAACGGTGCGATCGAATCCGCGATGCGAACGATCGAGACCGAGAGACGGGGCATGGAAGCGCTGGAACGCGCACTGACCAATGGTCTGGCCGAGCCCTTCAGCCGCGCTGTCGAGCTCATCGGCGATATCAGCGGCCGTGTCGTCATCACAGGTGTCGGCAAGAGCGGCCATATCGGCAACAAGCTCGCCGCAAGCCTGGCTTCCACGGGTACGCCGGCTTTCTTCGTGCATCCCGTCGAAGCCAATCACGGCGATCTCGGCATGATCACGCAGGCTGACGTCATCATCGCCATCTCCTGGGGCGGCGAAAGCGCCGAGCTGCGCGGCATCATCAGCTATTCCCGCCGTTTCTCGATCCCGATGATTGCGATCACCGCCGGCGAAACTTCGACGCTTGCTCGCGAATCTGATGTCGTGCTGCTGCTCCCTAAGGAGCAGGAGGCCTGCCCGCATGGTCTGGCGCCGACGACATCGACGCTGCTGCAGCTTGCGATCGGCGATGCCCTGACCGTTGCCCTGCTTGAGGCGCGCGGCTTTACGGCCGAAGATTTCCGCACCTTCCATCCTGGCGGCAAGCTGGGCGCCAGCCTCTCGCACGTTGCCGATATCATGCACAAGGGCGATCGCGTGCCGCTGGTCAAGCTCGGCACCGGCATGCCCGAGGCAGCGATGACGCTATCGAAGATGCGTTTCGGCTGTGTCGGCGTGATCGATGACGATGGCTGCCTGTGCGGCATCGTGACGGATGGCGATATCGCCCGCAACCTCGGCACCAGCCTCGCAGAGATGCTCGTCGACGAGGTAATGACCCGCAACCCGAAGACGGTGAAAGAAACGACGCTGGCGACGAGCGCCATGGCCGTACTCAACCGTCACAATATCTCGGCGCTCATGGTCATCGATGAAGCGCGTCGGCCGATCGGTGTCGTGCATTTCCACGACCTGCTGCGGATCGGCGTTGCCTGATCAGACCGGTTCGACCGTAAGGTCGCGGCCGTTGCTGGCGACCACTTTGACGCGCGTACCAACCGGCAGGTCCGGCCCGCTGACGGTCCAATAGGTATCATTGAGGCGAATGCGCCCGCGGCCTTCGGCGATCGGCTGGTCAAGCGTTGCCGTGCGCCCGACCAGGCTGGCGCCGCGCTGGTTCAGGAACGGTTCGTCGGTGACCTGGTTGTTGTTGTAGAGGTAGCGGCGTCCGATAAGGGTAACGATGACGGCGGTGGCAGCGAAGATGAGCCCCTGCACCTGCCAGACCCAGAAGGTGTTTTCCCAGAAGAGAAGCGACAAGGCTCCGACGATGATGCCGGCAAGTCCGATCCAGACCAAGAAGAAGCCTGGGAGGATCAATTCGGCGGCAAGCAGCACCAGACCCACGAGCCACCAGCTCCAGGGGCCGAGTTCGACGATGAGATTGTCGAACATCTCAGCTCTCCTTCGGCGGCAGTGGATTGATTGACGGCGTGGTGCGTGCGGGGCCAGCGCGCGGACGGGGCGGTTGCGGCGTGCCGCTGCCGTCACCATTATCGCCGAAGACTTCGCGAGCAATGGCGCCGATACCGCCGAGCGAACCGATGATGGAGCTCGCCTCCACCGGCATGAGGACAATCTTCGAATTGCTGGCGGAGCCGATCGCGGTCAGGGCTTCGGTGTATTTCTGGGCAACGAAGTAGTTGATCGCCTGCACATTGCCCTCGGCAATCGCTTCGGACACCACGCGGGTCGCCTTGGCTTCGGCCTCGGCCAGGCGTTCGCGTGCTTCTGCATTGCGGAAGGCTGCCTCGCGCTGGCCTTCGGCCTGCAGCACGGCCGCCTGTTTGGCGCCTTCGGCACGCAGGATCTGCGCGTTGCGCAGGCCTTCCGCTTCCAGCACCTGGGCACGCTTTTCGCGCTCGGCCTTCATCTGCCGGCCCATGGCGTCAACAAGATCCTTCGGCGGCTGGATATCCTTTATTTCGACGCGCGTCACCTTGATGCCCCAGGGTTCAACCGCCTCATCGACGACGCGCAGCAGGCGCTCATTGATGGCGTCACGGTTCGACAGAAGTTCATCAAGATCCATCGACCCCATGACCGAACGGATGTTGGTCTTGGTGAGGTTGAGGATCGCGGTTTCGAGATTGGTGATCTGATAGGCAGCCTGCGCCGCATTCAATACTTGAAAGAATGCCACCGCATCGGCAGAGACGCTCGCATTATCCTTGGTGATGACCTCCTGGGTCGGCACCGCCAACACCTGCTCCATCACGTTCATCCGCACGCCGATCGTTTCGATGAAGGGTACGATCAGATTGAGTCCTGGTTCCAGCGTGCGGATGTAGCGGCCGAAGCGCTGGACTGTGTACCGATAGCCCTGCGGTACGGTCTTGATGCCTGCGAACAGCACCAGGATGACCAAGACCACCACGGCAATCACGACGATACTGAAACCACCGACGACCATCGAACTCCTCCATGGACGCGCCTGCCTGAGCAGGTTCGCGTCGCGTAAACCGCTACCGTTCGGCCTCACTATGCTCGGTCGAGCTCATGAGGCGGCAGCTCAATCTGATGTGGTGGGTTAGCATGTTCTCAGCAAGGGAGGAATGGGGCTAGATCAGGCGTTTTACTATGGCGCAGGTCAACCAATCGCCGTCCGGGTCTTGCGCCCGGCGATTGATATTCATACTTTATATGGAGATTTCCGGCTCCGCTGCCATGCAGCTTTTCGGGCCTAGCCATTGCGCATCATCAGGGTGAAGCTATGAACTTAGATAGGACCTTGCGGTCGGTTGTGGCCGTGCACGCCTCAATTCCGGAAGACGCCTTCACTGCGGCAACGCTCGGCACCCGCAGGGAGGGCAGTGGCGTTGTCATTCGCGGAAACGGCCTGGTACTGACGATCGGTTATCTCATTACCGAAGCCGACGAGGTCTGGCTCACCACCAATAGCGGTCGCGTCGTGCCCGGTCATGCGCTTGCCTACGATCAGGAGACGGGGTTCGGCCTCGTGCAGGCGCTCGGGCCTCTCGATGTGCCCGCCCTCGAATTCGGCGATACCAACAAGGCCGAGATCGGTGATGAGGTCGTCATCGCTGACGGGATCGGCCAGTTTGTCGAGGCGAAGATCGTCGCCAAGCAGGAATTCGCCGGCTATTGGGAATATCTGCTCGACGAGGCGATTTTCACCGCGCCAGCCCATCCGTCCTGGGGGGGAGCAGCGCTTGTCGACGAGGATGGCAAGCTTCTCGGCATCGGCTCGCTGCATCTGCAGATGGCGACCCAGAATGGCGACAGCGCCGATATCAATATGATCGTGCCGATCAACCTTTTGATGCCGATCCTGGACGATCTGATCAAGCGCGGTCATGTCAACAAGCCGCCGCGGCCCTGGCTCGGCGCCTTCTCCGCCGAAAGCAATGGCGAAGTGGTCGTCATGAGCGTCACCGAGGGCGGCCCGGCCGCCAAGGCGGGCTTGCGCCGCGGCGATGTCATTTCGGAAATCCGGGATGGCGAAGTCGATGGGCTCGCCGATTTCTACCGCAAGATCTGGGAGAGTGGTCCGGCGGGATCCGAGATCCCCATGCGCGTCTTGCGCGACGGCCGCGAGGCCTGGCTGCGCGTCAAATCCGCCGACCGCGGCAGCTTCCTCAGAAAGCCGCAGCTGCAATAGAGCTGTGTCGCCGGCATCGCTGCCGGCGGTCTCTCACGCCCAGCCGAGCAGCTCCCGCCGCACGACCTTTTCCAGCACATTCATGCCGTCTTCGCTGTCGTTGAGACAGGGAATGTGAGTGAATTTGTCGCCGCCATTGTGATGGAAGGATTCAGCAGCCTGTTCGGCGATCTCTTCCAGCGTCTCGAGGCAGTCCGAGACGAAGCCAGGATTGAGTACGGCAATTCGCTTGGTGCCATCCTTGGCGAGCTGCTCCACAGTCTTGTCGGTATAAGGCTGCAACCATTCCTCCGGGCCGAAGCGCGATTGGAACGTGACCATGAACTGGTCTTCGGAGAGCCCAAGTTTCTCCCGTAGTAGGCGGCCCGTCTTCTGACAGAAACAGTAATAGGGATCGCCCAGCTTGAAATAGGACATCGGTATGCCGTGGAAGGAGGCGATGATCTTTTCGGGCTGCCAGTCGAGCGTCGCAAGGTGCCGGGTGACGGAATTGGCTAGCGCCTCGATATAGGTCTCGTCGTCGTGATATTGCGGGACAGTGCGGATCGCCGGCTGCCAGCGCATCTTCTGGAGCTTCTCGAACGCCTTGTCGTTGACCGTCGCCGTCGTTGCGGCCGCATATTGCGGATAGAGCGGAAAGAGCACGATGCGCTCGCAGCCATCGTCCTTCAGCGCCTGGATGCGATCGGCGATCGAGGGCTGGCCGTAGCGCATGGCCCAGTCGACCTTGACGTTGGGCAGGTCGCGCAGCCGCTCGGCCATCAGGTCGGACTGGTTGCGGGTATAGGTGCGCAGATAGCTTTCGTCCTTCTCCTTGTTCCAGATCGTCGCATAAGCCTTGCCGACTTTCCCCGGACGAGTGTTGAGCACGATGCCGAACAGGATCGGATACCATTTCCAGCGCGACCATTCGATGACGCGGCGGTCTGTCAGGAATTCGCGCAGGTAACGGCGCATCGAGGAGTAGTCGGTGCCATCAGGCGTTCCCAAATTGATGAGCAGCACGCCGACCTTGCCGTATTTCACGCTGGGGTGATCGGGCGAAAGCGTGGTCAGGTCTGCTGTCATCGATTGAATTCCTCTCAAGATACGAAGCACTTCACATAAGAACAAAAGCCGGTCCGGGAAAGCCCGGACCGGCCCTCTCATACGAGACAAATCGTCCTTACTTGGCCGGAACCCTCAACTTTTCGCCGACCGTCAGGTGGTGTGGCTTGATGTTGCGATTGGCGGCCACGAGTTTGTGCCATTGCTTGGCATCGCCGTAATAGATCTTGGCAAGATCCCAGAGCGTGTCGCCGGCGACGACGACGTGGGTTGTCGGTGTCTTTGGCGGTTCGCCGACCTTAGCTTCCGGCGCCGCTGTTGCCGGAGCCGTGGCGGCAGGTGCGGAAGCAGCCGGGGTTTCCGCCGCTGGAGCCGATGTGGCGGGTGTCGAGGCTGCCGGATCCGATTTTGCCGGAGCGGATGGTGTTACGGACGGGTTTGCCGGCATCGTCGTGCTTGGTATCGTCACAGCTGGGGGAGAAGAGGCTGGCGGTGTGGTCGTGGATGAGGCGCCGCCGCTATCGGTAGCAGCTGCTGCCGGCTTCTGCTCCGGTGCTGTCTGCGAGGTATCGGCGGGCTTTGCGGGTTCCGGCTGCGCAGCTGGCGCTGCCGCGGCTACCTGGGTTATGCGGCCGTCCGTATAGGGCTTATAAGGATTGTGCGCGCCAAGATAATCGGCGACCACCGATTCCAGATTGGGGCCGAAATCGTAGGCGTTCTTGCCATCCTTTGCGAAGACGGTGTAGCCGTCGCCGCCGGCGCGCATGTAGTTGTTGCTGACGACGCCGTAGGTTTTTTCGGGGTCGATCGGCTTGAATTCGGTGCCTTCCTGCACGTCGACGGAGACGAGGCGGCTGCCTGGCGGCTTCGATTTGTCGAAGCTGTATTTGAGGCCAGCAACTTGCGGGAAGCGGCCGGCGCCGTCATCGATCTGGCTGAGGCCGTTTTCGAGTGCGGCTTTCACGTCCGCGCCGGTCAGCTGGAAGGTTGCGACCGTGTTCTGGAAGGGCAGCACAGTCAGGACATCGCCCATGCTGACATCGCCGGCGCCGATGGAGGCGCGCAGGCCGCCGCCGTTCTGGATGGCGATGGAGATGCCCTGCGCCTTGGTGCGGTCAAGCATCGCATCGGCGACAAGATTGCCCATCGAGCATTCCTGAACACGGCAGATTTCACGCGCGCCCTCAATCGGCCCTTGCGAATTGCCGATGACCTTCTTGCGCAGTTCCTCGATCGGCTTGGCCATTTCCTGCACGCGGGCGGCGATTGCCGGATCGGGCTTGATCGAGGAATCGAGCAGGATCGGATCGCCCTTGGCATCCTTGACGGCGCCGTTGTCGTCGAAGGTGACGACGAGATCGCCGAGATATTTGCTATAGGATGCGGCCTGGACGACGGGGACCTTATAGCCCGCCGGATTGTCGACCATGGTCGGATAGGGGCCGGCCGCCTTCGGATCGGTATTCGACAGGAGCGTATGCGAGTGGCCGCCGACGACGACGCTGACACCGGCGATCTTGGCGATCTTCTCGACATCGCGCGGATAGCCGACATGGGTGAGCGCGATGATCTTGTTGATGCCTTGCGATTTCAGCGCATCGACTTCGGCGCTAATGGCGGCGGCATCGTCGGTGATCTTCACATGCGGGCCGGGAGAGGCGAGTTCAGGCGTTTCGGTGGTTACCGCACCGACGATGCCGATCTTCTGGCCGCCGATATCGAGCACGATCGACTTCTTGATGCGGTTGCCGAGCTTCGATTGGTCGTCGACCACCAGATTGGCGGTTACGACCGGAAATTGCGCCTTGTCGAGAAGGGCGGCCAGCGGGCCTTCGCCATCGTCGAACTCGTGATTGCCGACCGTCATGGCGTCGATCTTCATGTCGTTGAGGAATTCGACTTCGGCCGCACCCTTGTAGGTCGTGTAGAACAGGGAGCCCTGGAAATTGTCGCCGGCGTCGAGGACGACTACGTTCTGGCCAGCGAGCGCTGCGCGCCTCTGGTCGACGGCAGCCTTCAACCGCGCGGCGCCGCCGAAGCACTCGTTCTTGGCTTCCTCGGCCGCAGAGCAGGTGGCATCGAACTTGTTGATCGATTCGACGCGAGAATGGAAATCGTTGAAGTGCAGGATGTTGAGCTGATAGTCCGCGAAGGCGGCGCTGCTGCTCAGCGCCAGCAGCGTGGCGGCCAAAAGACCCACTCCGAAGGGCTGCTTCATCTGTCTCTCCTGTTGGTCATTGCAATCCGGCCCGCCTGTGCCCCAAGGCGGCCCCCCGTGGCAATGTTTTCATCCCGGGCAAGCGAGTGCAAGCAAAAGCTGTTGGCTTCATTAGGATTTTACAAAGCCACACAATGCGGTGCCAAATCAGGCACATGCCTCAACGGAGGCTGCGCCGTAGGATTCGCGCAGCGCCGCAGCGGCATTCCAGCCGACGGAGCAGAAGACGAGCGCACAGCAGAGGGAGGTGACAAGATGAAGATGTCGATTCCGCTTTCGGTAGAGCAGAATGGCGCTGGCGCCGTAGAAGAGCAAAACCGGCACGGCGAAAAGGAGAACGCTCGCCGGGCCGTCGCAATCGAGAGCCTCGATGCCCTGGGCCCGGTAGCTGTTGACGGGAAGGACCGTCGCCAGAACAGCGACGGGCAATGCTGCGATCAGTGCCAGATAGAGGATCAGCATTCCGCGCATGATGCCTTATCCGTCCATCAGGCCTTTATCAGCCCTGACGATTGAGCGAGAAGTGCCCACCGGTTTCGGAGGTGCAATTGAGCTGGCTGGGATTGGCCAGGAAGCAATTCACCTTCGAGGATGTGCGCTTGATGTTCGAATAGAGGTTGATCTGGATCACGCCCGACGGGTCGGTCGTATAGGTTCCGGATGCCATCTGCTGGTTGGTGCCGTCCGTCGTATGCGTTTCGAAGCGGCCGCCGTTGAATGTCGAGCTCAACCCGTTCGAATCGGCCCAGCTGCCTTCCACGGAATTCGTGCGCGGCTGGCCGCCGCCCGGGTTCATCGTCATCGGCGGCGGTCTGGAGCCGCCGAAATCGACGCAAGCAGATAGAGTTGCCGAGGCAGCAACGAGGGCAAGAACGGTTCTCATCTTCATAAATATCTCCCGCGAATAGGGGCGGTCTAAAGGCGTACTGGTTGCAAGGAAGATGGCGCGACCCTCGAACTAAAGCAAGACGTCACAGGCGATCTGCTTGATTTATCTGGCTTGCGTAACAAAAATGCCCGCACGACCTGTGCGGGCATTCGGGTCTTGCATCAAGCTGATGCTATACTCTTAGCGAACCAGAATGTTCCGGAACTGCCAGGGATCCTTGGTGTCGATGTCTTCCGGGAACAGGCCCGGGCGACCATCGAGCGGGGTCCAGTCGGTATAGTGACCTTCGACCGGGCCGAGATAGGGCAGCTGAACTTCGAGGCAGCGCTTGTAGTCGATCTCGTCGGCTTCGACGATGCCTGCCTTCGGGTTTTCCAGCGCCCAGACCATGCCGGCGAGAACTGCAGAGGTTACCTGCAGACCGGTGGCGTTCTGGTAGGGAGCGATGCGGCGCGTCTCTTCGAGAGACAGGCGCGAGCCGTACCAATAGGCATTCTTGGCATGGCCGTAGAGCAGCACGCCGAGTTCGTCGATGCCGTCTTCCAGCTCGTCCTCGTCGAGAACGTGATGAACCGGCTGCGGCGTGCCGCCGTTGCCGAACATCTCATGCAGCGAAAGCACGGCGTCGTTGGCCGGATGATAGGCGTAGTGGCAGGTCGGACGGAAGGTGACTTCGCCGTCCTTGTCGCGCACGGTGAAATAGTCGGCGATCGAGATCGACTCGTTGTGGGTCACCAGGAAGCCGTATTGCGGGCCGGGGGTCGGGCACCAGGTACGGACGCGGGTGTTGGCGCCCGGCTGTTCCAGATAGATGGCGGCCTTGCAGCCCTTCTTGTGCTTCTTGGCATTCTTCGGCATCCATTCTTCGTGGGTGCCCCAGCCGAGCTCGGCCGGCTGCAGGCCTTCAGAGATGAAGCCTTCGACCGACCAGGTGTTCCAGAAGACGTTGAGCGGCTTTGGATGCTTGGTGCGCTGCGTGTCGCGTTCGGCAATATGCACGCCCTTGACGCCGACCTTCTTCATCAGCTTGGCCCAGCCCTCGCGGTCATGCTGATCCGGCTCATCGAACTTCAGGCCGATATCCTTGGCGAGGTTGACGAGCGCCTGCTTGACGAACCAGGAGACCATGCCCGGGTTGGCGCCGCAGGTGGAAACGGCGGTCGAACCGCCCGGATTCTTTTCCTTCTCCTTGCGCATGGTTTCGCGCAGGGCATAGTTGGTGCGGTCGGCATTCTTCAGGTTCTTGTCGAAATAGAAGCCGAGCCAAGGTTCTACGACGGTGTCGATATAGAGCACGTCGAGCTTGCGGCACAGCTTGACCAGGTCGAGCGAACCGGTGTCGACCGAGAGGTTGACGCAGAAGCCCTGGCCGCCGCCTTCCGTCAGGAGCGGCTTCAGCAGATCCTTGTAATTGTCCTTGGTGACATATTCCTTGATATGACGAACGCCGTGCTTTGCCAGAATTTCCATATCGGCTGGCTCTTCACGCGGGTCGATGACGACCATCCGGCTCTTGTCGAATTTGAAATGGCGCTCGATCAGGGGCAGGGTGCCACGGCCAATGGAGCCAAAGCCGATCATCACGATCGGACCGGTAATTTCGGCATATACCGGATAGTTGTGTTTCGTCATTCTTTTCTCCTTCGAAAGGCAGGACGCCGTTCGGTTCACGAAATCTAGTTAGAGTTTGCGCGAAAGCGCTGGCAGAGTTTGCGCGAAAACGCGGGGTGAGCGGCTCTAATCATAATTTGATGTCACAATAAAGAGCTGTTCAGGGTTAGCCGGGCAAAGTCAAGTCGAGGCCAACATACACGCCATATGCGACGAGTTTGTTGCTCTCAAGGTTGGTTTTCGCTGACATAAACGGAATGGAGCGGAAGGCAAGCGCCTTCCGCCGCTTAGGCCTTCAGGCTTTCCAATCCGCCGGTAACGGTGGTCAGGGCGATTTCCTGGACTTCGTAAATGGCGACGCCGTGGATGGTGAAGGGATCGGCGGCGACATAGGCCTCCAGTTCGGCCCTCTCGCCGCGGGCGAAGATGACGCCGCCGGTGCGCGGCACCTTGCGGCCGGAAGCGAGGAACCAGCCTTTGGCATAGCCTTCCTTCACCCAGGCCATATGTGGCTCCATGTGCTTGTCGGCTTCGTCATTGCCCTTGAGGTAGGTGAGCGAGAGGATGAACATTCCATCAATTCCACAGGAGTTGCGCGCGGATCAGGCCGCGCAGGGAGTTTCCAACGTAAAGGGTGCGATCTTTCAGATCGTCGAGCCGGATACGTCCAACGCGGGTCTTGCGCTGGCAGATGAGCTCGGTGCGCAGGACGCCGGCAAGCAGTCCCGCTGATATGGGTGGGGTGCGGAGCGTCTCAGGACCGTCCTCGAGGAAGATCGAGGTGATCGTCCCTTCGCAGACCTCGTCCTTTTCATTGAGGAGCAGCACTTCGTCAGCCTCATCGGCCCGGTATTCCGCGCGGGCCGCTTCATAGACGCCTCGGTGAGTGGTTTTGACACGCAGCAGCTTGTCGGCGGAATCGAGCCGGGTTGCAGCGATGCGGACGCGCCAGACGGTATCGGGCGGCAGTGGGGTGAAGGGGGCTGTCGTTACTTCTGTTTGCCCGTGACGGTCCAGCGTCAACCGAACCCTCAAGGGTGTGGTGGCGCCGGCAACCGCCTGTTCCAGCTTGCCGAGCACGTTCTGCGGCGCGGAAAAGCCGAGGCGGCGGGAGGATCGTTGCAGCCGGGCGAGATGCAAGCGCAGACGCACGAAGCCGGCTTCCGGCTCGTAGCGCAGCGTCTCGATCAGGGAAAAATCCTCTACCGGTCGATCCATCGGTCCCCCACGGCGAAGCGCGCCTTGAGGAGGCATTCTTCATATTCCGCTTCCGCCGTCGAATCGAAGACGATGCCTCCGCCGACATTGAACACCGCGCGGCCGTCTTCGAAAAGCGAGATCGTGCGGATCGCCACCGAAAAACGCATGGCACCCGTCGGCGAAATCATGCCGATCGCACCGCAATAGGCATCGCGGGGGCCATCTTCCAGCTCATGCAGGATTTCCATCGCCCGCATTTTCGGGGCACCGGTGATCGAGCCGCAGGGGAAGAGTGCTGCGAGAATGTCGCGGATGGTCATGTCCGGCAGCAGCCTTGCCTGCACGTGGCTGACCATCTGGTGCAGGGTTGGGTAGGTCTCTATTTCGAAGAGCTTCGGCACATCCAGTGTGCCGACTTCGGTGATGCGGGAGATGTCATTACGCAAAAGGTCGACGATCATGCGGTTTTCGGCCTGCGTCTTCTCGTCGGCAAGCATGGCTGCGATGATCTCACCATCTTCGGCAGCATCCTTGCCGCGCCTGGCCGTGCCCTTCATCGGATGCGTCTCGATCCAGCCATCCTCGTCTGTGCGAAAGAAGAGTTCCGGCGAGCGTGACAGGATGATTGGCCCGCCGAGATCGACGAGCGCGCCGTATTTCACCGGCTGCCGTTCGATCAGCGACCAGAAGGCAGCGCGGGGATCGCCGGTCCACCGGGCGTGGACCGGCATGGTGAGGTTTGCCTGATAGCAGTCACCCAGGCGCAGATGCTGGTGCAGCCTGTCGAAGCGCTCCTTATAAGTCTCGAAATTCCAGGCCGCTTTCGGCTCCGTCAGCAGTTCCTGGTTTTCCACGCGCTGGGCCGGCCGGCCGAGCGGATGGTCAGCTGCAGCAGGGCCGTCGAAGACGCCGTAGCAGAGCAGGGGCGTTTCCCTATTCTCCTCGGCGAAAGGTGCGAGTTTTTCCTCGAAGAGATGGCCGGCCTCATACACCATGTAGCCGGCGAGCCATTGTCCCTGCCGCCTGGCTTCTTCCATCCGATCAAGGGCATCGAAAAATTGCGCGCGCGTATGGGCGACGATGATCTCGGCCGGCTCGGCAAAGATCATCATCTGTCCTGTGCTGTCGTCCCTGAAGAGGACGTAGGGTATGGCATCGGCCATGCGCGGATTTCTATCGGGTTCTTGTTATGTTGATTGTCAGGCTAGGCTGCGCGCGCCGCAACTAGGCGCTTGGCCCCTCACCCTAGCCCTCTCCCCGCAAGCGGGGAGAGGGGACCGATCCGGCATTTGCCGCGCCATTCGTGCCCAAATGATGCGAAGGCTGCTGCCGCTGCTCCCTCTCCCCGCATCGGCGGGGAGAGGGTCGGGGTGAGGGGCCATGCGCGAGGGTGCGGCGATGGCAGACGTGCCTGACCTGCTCCTGCGAGCAGACAGAATTTCAGTTCTTATCTAACGCTTCCAGCTCGTCGATCAGCCCTTCGATCATCGACAGACCCTTGCTCCAGAACGACGGATCGGTGGCGTCGAGGCCGAAAGGCTTCAAAAGTTCGGAATGGTGCTTGGTGCCGCCGGCCTTCAGCAGTTCGAAATACTTCTCCTGGAAGCCCTTTTCAGCATTGCGGTAGACGGCATAGAGCGAGTTCACCAGGCAGTCGCCGAAGGCATAGGCATAGACGTAGAAGGGCGAGTGGATGAAATGGGGGATATAGGCCCAATAGGTCTCGTAGCCCTCGGAGATCTTGATCGCCGGGCCTAAGCTCTCCTCCTGCACCGAGAGCCACAGCTCGCCAATATTATCCGATGTCAGCTCGCCATTCTTGCGGGCAGTGTGCACCTTGCGCTCGAATTCATAGAAGGCGATCTGGCGCACGACCGTATTGATCATGTCCTCGACCTTCTGGGCGAGCATCGCCTTGCGCTCGCGCTTGTCGGTGGTCTTGTCGAGCAGCGCGCGGAAGGTCAGCATCTCGCCGAAGACGGAAGCGGTTTCAGCCAGGGTCAGCGGCGTCTGGCACATCAGCGCGCCCTGGCCGCCGGCCAGCACCTGATGCACCCCGTGGCCGAGCTCGTGCGCCAGCGTCATGACATCGCGCGGCTTGCCCATATAGTTGACCAGCACGTAAGGATGAGCCGACGGCACGGTCGGATGCGCGAAGGCGCCCGGGGCCTTGCCGGGGCGAACCGGCGCATCGATCCATCCCTCATCGAAGAAGCGCTTGGCGATGGCGGCCATTTCGGGTGCGAAATTGCCATAGGCCGATAGCACCGTATCCTTCGCGTCGCTCCAGGGGATCAGCGCATTCGGCGTTTCGGGCAGCGGCGCATTGCGGTCCCAGAAGTTCATCTGGTCCATGCCGAGCCACTTGGCCTTCATCTTGTAATAGCGATGCGAGAGACGCGGATAGGCCTCGCGCACGGCGGCGGCCAGCGCATCCACCACCTCGCGCTCGACGCGGTTGGCCAGATGCCGGCTGTCGGCGATATCTTCGAAGCCGCGCCAGCGATCGGCAATTTCCTTGTCCTTGGCGAGCGTATTGGTGATCAGCGTGAAGGTGCGCAGGTTCGCCTTGAAGGTTTCGGCAAGCGCCATCGCCGCCTTGCGGCGTGCTTCCGGATCCTGGTCCTGCAGCATGTTCAGGGCGACTTCCAGCGGCTGCTTCTCGCCGTCGATCTCGAAGCGCAGCTCAGCCATCGTCTCGTCGAACAGGCGGTTGAAGGCGGCGGCACTCGTCATGGATTTTTCCAGGAACAGCTGCTCGAGCTTGTCATCGAGCTGATGCGGCTTGTCCTTGCGCAGATCGACGATCCACGGGCGATAATGGCCGGCGGCGGGGTCGTTCGCCATGCAGGCATCAACGACAGCATCGTCGATGCGGTTTAATTCGAGCGGGAAGAACAGCAGGTGCGCGGCGTATTCCGTCAGCTTTGCCTGCACATCGCCATAGAGCTTGCCATTGGCCGGATCGATGGTGTTGGAGAAGTAGGTGAGCCCGGCAAACGAGCCGAGGCGACCCATGATATCGTCAAGCGCCTCATACTCCTTGATGGCTGCGCCGATGCCTGCATCGCCTGTCTTGGTGGCGGCTTCGGTAAGCCTGCCCTTCCACTTGTCTTCGAAGGCGACGGCCATCTTGCCGGCCTTTTCCATGTCTCCGATGAATTCGGGGGACGTGGAGGAAGGATAGAGATCGCTTAGCTTCCAGGCTGGCAGGTCTCCAAGCGCCTGGCCGGCCGCCGGGCTTGCCGAGAAATTAATGGGGGAGTGGAGCGAGGTCGGGCTCATGGGCGAAATTTCCTCTGCTTTTATTTTTCGGATCGTCCGATCCGTAGCGTGTCTATTCGGCTGGAAAGCCTGCTGCAAGGCCTGATTTTCCTGCACCGAAGGTTGAATCATAAGCGGTTTTACATTCGTCATAATGATTAAAATGCGATGCTTTGGCAAAACTTCATGTTCAAGCCTTTCTGCGATCTTCGCGTCAGGTTTCGCATGAAGTGAGGCACCAATGACCGTTTACAATAGCGCCAAGGGGGGCGCGCAGATTCTCGTTGTTGAGGATGATCCGATTCAACGCCGTCTGCTGAAGAATGCCATCGAGCGGCACGGACACGTTGCCCATTTGGCAGAAAATGGCCGTCTCGGCCTGGAATTCCTGAAGCGTGGCAACGATCAGATCAATGTGATCGTGCTCGATCTCATGATGCCGGAAATGAACGGCATCGAGTTCCTGGGCGCGCTGAACGATATGGGCATCGACCTGCCCGTCATCGTGCAGACCGGGCAGGGCGGCATCGATACCGTGGTGCAGGCCATGCGGGCCGGCGCCTTCGATTTCGTCGTCAAGCCGGTTTCGCCGGAGCGCATTGCCGCCTCGATCGCCAATGCTCTGAAGCTCGACCAGCGCGAGGCGAAGGCCCGCGCCGGGCGCAAGTCGCGCTCGAGCAGCATCACCTTCGACGACATCGTCTCGGCAAGCCCGGCGATGATGCGGGTGATCGATCTCGCCCATCGCGCGGCGCAATCGAACATCCCGGTGGTGCTTGAAGGCGAATCCGGCGTCGGCAAGGAGCTGGTGGCCCGCGCCATCCAGGCTGCCAGCGACCGTGCCGGCAAGCCGTTCGTGACCGTCAACTGTGGTGCGATCCCGCACAATCTCGTCGAAAGCATCCTGTTCGGCCATGAGAAGGGCGCGTTCACGGGTGCGGCCGAGCGCCATGTCGGCAAATTCATGGAAGCCGATGGCGGCACGCTGTTTCTCGACGAGATCGGCGACCTGCCGCTTGAAGTCCAGGTCAAGCTTCTGCGTGCCGTCCAGCAGGGCGAAATCGAGACCGTGGGCGCGCGCGTCGCGCAGAAGGTCAACGTCCGGCTGATTTCGGCGACCAACAAGGATCTGATCGAAGAGGTCAAGGCCGGGCGGTTCCGCGAGGATCTCTACTATCGGCTCAACGTCTTCCCGATCACCATGCCGGCGCTGCGCCGTCGCAAGGAAGATATTCCGCATCTGGCCCGCGCCTTTGCCGACCGGTTTGCACTGGAGCAGAAGCTCGATCATCCGCTTGGGATCAGCAACGATGCGCTTGCGCTGCTGACCGCCTATGACTGGCCGGGCAATATCCGCCAGCTCGAAAACGCTGTTTTCCGCGCGGTCGTGCTGTCCGAAGGCCCCGAGCTTCTCGACACGGATTTCCCGCAGATCGCCGCACAGCTGCCCGGCTATTTCGCCGCCGAGCATCCGACCTTGGTTGTGGATAATTCGCATGCCTCTTCGGCTGAGCTTCTCGCAGCTGAAAGAAGCGAACGAGTCCCTTACGGGGTTTCGCACGGATCGGCTGCAACCACTCCGCTTGCTTCAGCCGATGCATCGGCCGGTGCTTCCGACAATGTCATCGTCAGCACGAATACATCAGGCGATGTCAGGAAACTGGCGGATGTCGAGGAGGAATTGATCCGATTTGCCCTCAAATTCTATCGTGGGCAGATGAGTCAAGTCGCGAGAAAGCTCGGTATCGGCCGCTCAACTCTCTACCGAAAGTTGAAAGACTACGGCATAGACCCGGATGACCCGCAAAAAAACGCGGCATGAAGGAAAGCTTAACGTTTAGGCAAGCATATTTTGTTACCCGTCGTAAAGCACTTGTTAGTGCATCGTTCACCATGTATGAAGGGGTCGACCATGTGTGGCATTTTTGCCATCGTGTCACCGCAATTGACAGCCATTTGGAACACGATGCGACATTGTCTGTCGGACGGGGATCGAATTGCCGAATTTGAGTGCAAATACCAAGCCTAATAGCTTGAGCTGGCATTCTGCGTGCTCTAACCTATTTAGCAAGGTGGCCAAGGTTGTAGCCGTTGGCCTCCTTGCTTTGGCCGTTTCTACCCCTGTTTTCGTCGGCACTCCCTCTCAGGCAGGCGGTGAAACCCGCAGCCTCAAGATCTACTACGTCCATACCGGCGAGAAGGCCGTTATCACCTACAAGCGCAATGGCAAGTTCGATCCGGACGGCCTGGAGAAGCTGAATCGCATCCTGCGCGACTGGCGCAAGAATCAGCCGACGAAGATGAACCCGCGCCTGTTCGACCTGATCTGGGAAGTCTACCGCGAGAGCGGTTCGCACGAATTCATTTACGTGATCTGCGGTTTCCGTTCGCCGGGCACCAACGAGATGCTGCGCACGCGCTCCGCCCATACCGGCGTTGCCAAGAAGAGCCAGCACATGCTCGGCAACGCGATGGATTTCTATATTCCCGACGTCAAGCTCACCAAGCTGCGCGAAATCGGCATGAAGCTGCAGGTGGGCGGTGTCGGCTACTATCCGACCTCCGGCTCGCCCTTCGTGCATATGGATGTCGGCGGCGTGCGCGCCTGGCCGCGCATGGATCGCCAGGATCTCGTCCGCCTCTTCCCGGATGGCAAGACGATGCATATTCCCGCCGACGGCCGGCCGCTGCCGGGCTATCAGCAGGCAGTTGCCGATTACAAGCGCCGCATGTCGTCCGACGATATCCAGATCGCCAGCTCCTCTTCGCCGCGCCGCGGCTTCTTTGCCCGCCTGTTCGGTGGTGGCGGTGCGGATGAGGAAGAGGACAATGCAGATAGCGGAACGACGGCGGCACCGGTGGCTGTCGCCTCGGTTGCGCGGAAGGGCCAGCCGGTTCCGGCTGCCGGTGATGATGGTGACGATAGTGCCGCTCCGGCTCCGGCCCAGGTTCAGGTTGCCAGCGTAAACGCGCCTGTCCCGCAGGTTCGCCCGGCATTTGGCAATCAGCCTGCCGGCAGCGATGTGGCTTCCGCTCTCGTCTCGCCGTCGCGTAACGCGGCGCAGGATGCGCTTGCCGCCGCCATGCCGGATACGGGCGATCAGCCGCAATATGCCGACCTTCGCTCCTATCATGTGCCCGTCCCAGCCCTGCTTGACCGCCGTTCGCCCGGCGATGCCGAAGTGGCATCGGCCGAGGCTGATATGAAAGGCCAGCTGGCTGCCGTTCCGGTGCCGGCGCAGCGTCCGGAGGTGGCTGAAAGCCTTCTGGCTGCTGCCGATGCCGATCAGGAAGCTGCCGACGACCAGGCTGATGCAGGCGCACTTTCGCCTTCGGTCATTGCGGCTCTCGAGCAAAGCCGCCCTGATCGATCGGATGGCAACAATGCCGTTCCGGTGATGCAGCCGTCGAACAATGTCGCCTCTAAGGATCAACTGGCGCCTGCAGGCAACGGCATGGCTGCCGGTAACGATGCGGCGCAGGCAATTGCCGCCGTCCTGCCGCAGCAGAGGCCGGCACAGCAAATGCCGATGCAGGTGGCCGCGCTTGCACCGGTCCGCAACGAGGTGAAGGCCAGCAGCCGTCGCTTCAACGACGGGTTCGAGCCGACAACGCCGCAGGAACGTCCGATTGCCGCCGGTATCGCGACCAAGGGCGGCCGGCCGAACAAGCAGGATGCCGTCGTGGCCGATTCGGGCCGGGCAACGGTGACGACTGCGCCGACGCTGACGGAGAAGATGATCTCGCAATGGGCGATCGCAAAGGCCCGGGTCGAGATTGTGAACCGCCCGGTCAAGGCGCCGCGCTTCGTGAGCCCGACGCTCCGTGCCCAGCCGACTGCCGTTTACACGGATGGTTTCAAGGTGCAGACGGCATCGATTGATCCCGAACGCTTCAGCGGAAGTGCAGTGAATTTCCTTCAGGTGAAGAAGTTCAATTCGGTCGAATAGGCCAGGCATCAACTTCAGCGTGATTTCAGGGAGCCCGTTTGGGCTCCTTTCTGATTCGGCAGGATGCTGTCCATTTGCGATCGCAATCCGGTTTGCGCGGCCTACGGGCTGCATGCAAATTTGAGCTGAAGCGCGGTTTTCAGGCACTGCTGTTGCTTGCAAGTGACATTGCGACGGCTTTCAGATTCGTGTCAGGATTTATGCATCCTTCCCTGATCCGCCATTCAGTTTGGCTTCATTTGGCTCCGTTAGGTCGGCGATTTCAGACCTGATGGATATTCATATTTGACCCTTAAGACGGCAATCATCATTGGCAATGGCAAGCTGCAGCGTGACCTCTCGGAGGTCGTGGACAATGCAGAATTTGCGATGCGTTTCAACGAGCCGAAGGCCTCGATCGGCATGAGCGGTTCACGCACCGATATTCTCATGCTTGCAGCTTCCAGCAAGCCCATGCAGCGCCGATTGACGGACCCGACCTTCCTGACCAGTGCGACGTTCACGGCAGCCAAAGAGGTCGTGCTTGCCTATCATCCCGATATCATCCGCAAGTATCACCCCAAGCCCAATCTATTCTCACGCCTGAAAGGCAGAAGAAGCGATTGGACGATGCGGACCATCGAATTGGTCGGTGCTGCCGGCAAGGAAGTCCGCATCATGCCGCCGCAGTTCTACACCGAGGGCTGTGAGGAACTCGGCGTGACCCAGTGCCGGATGCACCAGCTCTTCCCGAGCACCGGCTTCTTCGGCATCCGATACGTGCTGTCACGATTGCCCGCCGACGAGTGGGAGGTGAAGCTGTGCGGTTTCAGCTGGGAAGGGTGGAAACGTCATGCCTGGCTGGATGAACGCCGCTGGGTTGAAGACAAGATGGCGAGCGGCCGCATCAGCATGCTCGTCTAGCCTTCCTTCAGTTGTTCAGAGCAGTTGAAAACAACCATTTTCAGTTTCGCCTCAGGTTTGCCTAAGCTCGCTTTCATTCAGGATTGCTAGAGCCTCGCGAAATATGATCTCGAGGTACCCATTCATGCAAGCCCACGAATTCAACCCGTCTTCGGCGATGCCGCTCGAAAGATCTCATACGGGATTCGAGTTCGCTCCTGCGTCCAATCCGGCCGGCGTTGTTCTGGACACGCCCGGCCAACCCGTCATTCGTGGCTTCATCATCCATCTGGATCGCGCCCGTGATCGCATGCCGCAGGTCGAAAGGCTTGCTGCAAAGCTTCCGGTGCAAAGCGAGATCATCGAGGCAGTCGATGGCCGCACTCTGAGTGCCGCCGAGATCGACAGCGTCTATCGTCCTCGGCTGCAGAAGCCATATTATCCGTTTGCCATGAGCACCGGCGAGATCGCCTGCTTTCTGTCGCATCGCAAGGCCTGGGCTGCGATCGTCGAGCAGAATGTCGATGCAGGTCTCATCTTCGAGGATGATGTCGAGATCGACGATGCATTCCATGCGGCTTTTGCCGCCGCCAAGGCCTGCCTGAAGCCAGGCTCTTTTATTCGCTTCCCGTTTCGCATGGGCAAGGAGCATGGCAGACGTATTCTTTCTCAGGGAGAGACTGATGTCATTCAGCCGACACGGATCGGTCTCGGCATGGTGGCCCAGCTCGTCAGCCGCGATGCCGCTATCCGCCTGCTGGAGGCGACCTCCGTATTCGATCGGCCTGTCGATACCACCGTGCAGATGAGCTGGTTTACCCACGTTTCACCATTGGCGGTCCTGCCTGGCGGCGTGCGCGAAATTTCCCCGCAGCTCGGCGGCAGCACCATCAAGAGCCACAAGACGCTCATGGAGAGGCTTTCGAGAGAGGTGTTGCGACCACTTTATCGTGCGAAGATCGCTCTTCGCTCGCGCCGCATCATCTGAGACGATCCATCGTGCCCGTTCCTATCCTCGCATATCATCAGATTGCTGTGCCGCCGTCGCGCAAGGCGGCGTTCAGAAGCATGGTCGTCCATCCCGAAGCCTTCCGCCGTCAGATGGAATGGCTGAAAAAGCTTGGAATTCAGGGTATATCGCTGCGTGAGGCAATGCCTTACATCCGGGGCGGGAAGACCGGTAAAGTCGCTGCCATCACCTTCGATGACAGCTACGCTAATGTCTATGAGAACGCCTTGCCCGTGTTGCAGGAGTTCGGCTTCACCGCCACGAATTTCGTTGTGGCGAACCAGATCGGCGGCAGCAATATCTGGGATGCCCCCCTTGGTGTGGCGCAGGCGTCTTGCATGTCGGTCGAGCAGCTGAAGCATTGGCACAGTCTGGGGCATGAGGTGGGATCGCATACGCTGGATCACGTTCGCCTGCCGCAATTGCCCATGGAAGAGGCGCGCCGTCAGATCACGCATTCGCGCGAACTGCTCGAAGATTTGCTCGATGAGGGCGTTTCGTCCTTCTGCTTTCCCTATGGCGACGAAACGCCGCTCGATCGCGTGCTTGCCTATGAAGCCGGTTACAGCGCCGCAACGACGACACGCCGCGGTCGGGCACGGCCGGGCGACGATCCGTTCGGTCTGCCGCGCGCGACCATCCGGCGCAACGACAGCTGGCTGCATTTCGTCAAGAAGTGCGTCGTCGGATAGCCGGCCGGCCCCCTGTGATCAGGGCGCGACCGTAAAGCTGTAGCTGCCGTTGGTCTTGTGACCATCGGTGGAAAGCACGCTCCATTTGACGGTGTATTTGCCGGGCACGAACCTGTCGCTGACGGGTATTGTCAGCGTTTTACCGCCGTCCGTCAGCGCGGCGCTGCCGGTCTTGATCGTCTTCTTGTCCGGCCCGGTGATTGTAGCACCGCTGAATTTCAGATTGAGGCTTTCGGTGAAGCTGAGATCGAGCACCGAAGGTGCCTGCCTGACGGTGCTATCTGCGGCAGGCGCGGAGATTTTCAGGTGGGCATGCGCAAGGGCCTGGCCCGCGAGAGCGATAGTCACCGTGGCCGTGGCAAGAAGCAGCATCTTCATCCGAGGCATTTTGTCTCCCTTTCTGCTTTGTCGGCTGCGGCTGCAGTCATGGGTGCTTTTTCGGCGCGAGGTCGGCAGTCGGATGACCATTGCCGTCGCTGAGTGTGTAAGGTCCGCCGACATGGTTCTGTGCCGTTGCCGCCGGCGGCATGAGGGTCCAGGTGAAATAAGCGATCAGACCGCAGACGCCGAGCAGGAAGACGGTGAGGATTGCCGGAATGGACCACTCCTTGGTGAACATCGGCGTTTGCGGACGGGACTTGAAAGAGGCGCGGCGCCCGGCCGCCGTCTTATTGAGCTGTGTCGGCATGGTCGCCTCCAAGGCTATGTGTCTGGATCGGAGCAAGGGTGTCGACGTCGGTCGTCTCGGCAGGGTGGGGGCCGAAGGCTGCGCGATGGCATATCAATCGGATCATCATCAGTTTCCTTGGGAGAGTTCTGCGCCTCGTGGCAAATGCTGCCTGCGAGGCATTTCATGGCAAGATGCTTGCCGGCGTGGCGCGGAGGATGATCCTCCGTCGGCACGAAGGCTGCCGGCCAGGCGACTGCGGCATCGGTCGCAGCGCAGGCTCAGGCAGGCGTTTGGAACGCCGGCGGGGCGCGTGGTCCGCAATTCGGCGGATGGAGCTGGCGGCGGAATATCGCGGTTTGGAGTGTGACCGGACCTTGCCGCACAGACGCGAGATGGTCGCACACTTCGGCCGGTGGATAGGGCAGGAGCGCTGCGGCGGAAATCCGGCAGGCCTCGCAGCCCAGCATGTGGGCCTTGCCGTGCTGCTTGCCGTCGGGCGCCGTTTCGGTGGTGCAGATGATGGGCAGGCTTCCATCCGGCAAGCGATACTGGGCAAGCTCCAGGGGACGTGGTTCGGCGGCGCTGGCCACGGCTGGATGATGCGCGAAACCGACCGACATCAACGCGACGGCGCATAGAATGCGCATCAGTTCTTGCGTTGTTGCGAAGATCCGCTTCTGCACGATCTTTCCTCATTATCTGCCTGGATGAAGCACGTACGACATTCGCCGTTTCAGCTCAATGCGGCAATTTGGTATCCCTGTCGCCAGGCCCGTTTACAGGCCGCGCCGAGGTCGGCTACAGATGGTCGCAGGGGTTCGCGTCGGCGGATTGGCGAGCCTCATATCACCAAGTCGCGCGGCTGGATTATTCTCCAGCGCTTGCGCGAAGAGGAATTGGAATGCCCATCGAATCCTGGAGAGGCGGCGAGGTCGACGTTGCGGTGATTGGTGCCGGAGCGGCAGGAGTGAGCGCTGCCCGGCAGCTGCAACTGCTTCGGCCGGATCTTTCGATCGTCTTGCTCGAAGCGTCCGATCGCGTCGGTGGCCGCGCCCGCTCGATCCATCCGTTCGGTGCCGCCGCGCTCGATCTCGGCTGCGGCTGGCTGCATGGCGCGCGCACCAACGCCTGGACGGGCATTGCCGAGGAAGTGGGTCTGACCGTCGATCGCACGCCCGCGCCCTGGAGCGATGGCGGCCATCGGCTGGAGCAGGACGATCCCGATGCAAAGGCTGCGGCTGCCGCCATCAACGATTTTTTCGGACGGGTCTATGAGTATGAAGGCGATGAAGATGCCGATCTGTCGGTGTTGGTCTCTCCGGACGATCCATGGAAAGAGCGGATTTATGCCATCGGCACCTTTATGACCGGGGGCGAACTCGACAAGTCCTCCATAATCGATCTTGGTCGCTACGATCCCGGCCCGGGTCCGGACTGGCGCGTGCGGCAGGGCTATGGAACGCTTGTTGAGACCTACGGCCTGGCGGTGCCGACCGTCCTGGGCGCCGAGGTCAACCGCATCGACCACAGCGGCGCCGATCATGTCGTGCTTTCGACCGGCAAGGGTGAATTGCGAGCCAAGGCCGTTATCGTTGCTGTGTCGACCCATGTGCTCAGTGCCGGGCGCATCACCTTCTGGCCGCCGTTGCCGGAAAAGATTGAGGCGGCTGCGCGCCTGCCGCTCGGCCTTGCGAACAAGCTGTTCATTCGCACTGCCGAGCCGGAGATGTTTCCGGACGACACGCATGTCATGGGGGCGCCGGGCAGCCGCCGGACAGGCGGCTATCAGCTCAAGCCCTTCGGCCTTCCCGTGATCGAAGCCTATTTCGCCGCCGATCTCGCGCTTGATCTGGAGCGTCAGGGCATGGACGCCGCGTTCGCCTTTTCGGTGGAGCAGTTGAAGCGGGTCTTCGGCTCCGATGTCGGCACAAAACTATCGCCCTTCGTCATGTCCGCCTGGGCCAGCGAGCCCTTCGTCGGCGGTTCATATTCCTACGCGACGCCGGGCGCATCGGACCTTCGTGGGGTCTTGGCGGCTCCGCGCGATGATCGTCTCTTCTTCGCGGGAGAGGCCTGTTCGAGGGCGCGCTACTCGACCGCGCATGGCGCCTATGAGACGGGTGTTGCGGCTGCGGAGGCTGTTGCAAAAGTGCTGTGATAGATGCCCGATTGAGGGGCTAAGCCGGCTTTGGCCGGGAAATGGCGATTTGCCTCATAAATTTATAAAAATCACTCTTAAACTTGCGTGGGAACAGGCGTAAACGCAATCAAATACCACCTGATTTGATTTAAACCATCCCCAGGGAGATGGGCGGCGAAAGCCGCGACAAATGAAGCATTGGAGGAGCCATGAGCAGCGGCGACAAATTAACCTTCGCCATCGAGAAAAATCCGAATCCGGCAACCGCCAGCGAACGCGAAGCGCTGATGCAGAATCCGGGTTTCGGTCGCATCTTCACCGATCATATGGTGACGATCCGCTATTCGCAGGATCGCGGCTGGCATAGCGCCAAGATCGAGGCGCGCAAGGCGTTGCCTCTCGATCCGGCGACCGTGGTGCTCCATTATGCGCAGGAAATCTTCGAAGGCATGAAGGCCTATCACCTGCCCGACGGTGGGGCGGCGCTCTTCCGTCCGAGCGCCAATGCGCGCCGTTTCCAGAATTCGGCCGAACGGCTGGCGATGCCACGTCTGCCGGAAGAGCTGTTTGTCGAGTCCGTCCGCGAGCTGGTCAAGATCGAGCGTGACTGGATCCCGACCGCCGAGGGTTCATCGCTTTATCTCCGGCCGTTCCTGATCGGTACGGAAGTCGCGCTCGGCACGAAGCCGTCGTCCGATTACCTCTATTGCGTCGTCGCTTCTCCGGTCGCTTCCTTCTTCAAGGGCGGCGGATCGGCCGTCACGCTCTGGGTTTCCGAGAATTTCACCCGCGCTGCTCCTGGGGGCACGGGTGCTGCCAAGTGCGGCGGCAACTATGCCGCTAGCCTTGCCGCATTGGCTGAAGGCCAGCGTGAGGGCTGCGATCAGGTGGTCTTCCTCGATGCCGTTGAAAAGCGCTGGATCGAGGAGCTTGGCGGCATGAACGTCTTCTTCGTCTTTGACGATGGCTCCCTGCAGACGCCGCCGCTGACCGGAACGATCCTGCCGGGCATTACCCGCGACTCCCTCATCAAGCTCGGGCGCGACATGGGCCTGACGGTGCGCGAAGAGCCCTATTCGATCGAGCAGTGGCACGCCGACGCCGAAAGCGGACGTCTGCGCGAATCCTTTGCCTGCGGCACGGCGGCTGTTGTGACACCGATCGGCAAGGTGAAGGGCCGTAAACACTCATTCACCATCGGCGACGGCAATGCCGGCGCTACGACACAGCGTCTGAAGGCCGCGCTGACCGATATTCAGTTCGGCCGCGCGCCGGACAAGAACGAGTGGCTGGACCGCCTGTTCTAAGCGGACCATCGACCGATATCCGGCGGGAAATGCATGTGAGCTCTCCCGCCGGCTCTGACATAAAGAGCGGTTCAGCTTTTCGCGGAATCTCTGAACCGCTCCATCTCCTTGCTTCACGCAAATCCGGACGGAAAATCGCTACGCACTTTTCCTGGAATTGCACCGGAGATCGCATAGTCACCCGAACCATCGGAGTTGTTATGATGACCAACGTCAGCGAACGTCCCGGCGCCGAGCCGGGCGAGGCGATCGGCTTTGTCGGTCTCGGCGTCATGGGCCAGCCGATGGCCCTCAATCTGGCAAAGGCCGGTACGAAGCTCGTGGTCTGGAATCGCTCGTCCGCCGCCGCCGATCCGTTGCGCGAGGCCGGTGCGGCTGTCGCTGCAAGCGTCGAGGAGGTGTTCGCGCGCACCCGCATCGTCATCCTCATGCTGGTCAATGAAACGGTACTGGACGAGGTGCTGCGGCGCGGGACGCCAGATTTCATCAAGCTGGTCTCAGGTCATATTGTCGTGTCGATGGGCTCCAATCCGCCCGACTATTCGCGCGGGCTTGCCGCGGATATTCTCGCGGCCGGCGGGCGCTATGTCGAGGCGCCGGTTTCGGGCTCTCGAAAACCTGCCGAGACGGCGCAGCTCGTCGCGCTCCTCGGTGGCGATGCCGAGGCGGTTGCCGAGGTGCGGCCGCTGCTGGCGCCGATGTGCCGCGAAACGATCCTGTGCGGCGCGGTCGGCAATGCGCTCCTGATGAAGCTGACCGTCAATCTCTACCTCTGCACGATGTTGGCGGGGCTGGCCGAGGCCGCGCATTTTGCCGAAAGCAACGGGCTCGATCTCAAGACGTTCCAGGCTGCCATCGATTCCGGCCCCATGGCCAGCGATCTGACGCGCGTGAAAATACCGAAGCTTATCGCGCAGGATTTTTCAGTGCAGGCGGCAACGGCCGATGCCTTCAACAGTACGAAACTGATTGCCGAGGCGGCACGCGCCGCCGGCATGGCATCGCCGGTCCTCGATCTCTGCCGCATTCTCTATGGCGAGAGTGTTGAACTCGGCAATGGCCGGCTCGATATGATGTCGGTGGTCAAGGCCATCGAGGCCCGCACCGCGGCGCTTGGTCGCTCCTCGTAAAGCGCGACCTGATGCCTATGTTGAGCTGAGGTTTCAACAGACATTCCTGAAAGGAAAACGGACATGTCTGCCCTTAAGGACAGCAATCTTTTTCAAAAGCTTGGCTTGAAGCATCCCTTGATCGTCGCGCCCATGGCCGGTGGTCCCTCGTCGGTGGAGCTCACGGCCGCAGCTTCGGCCGCCGGCGCACTTGGCGCCATGGGCGGCGCCTATTCCAATGGTGCGGCCATCGAAGCCTTTGCGGCGCAAGTGCGCGAGCGGACCGACAAGCCGTTTTCGATCAATCTCTTCATCCCGCATTCGATTCCGGAGGTTGCGGCCGATCGGGTCCGCCGCGCGGTGGAGGCGACTGCGCGATATCGTCAGGAGTTGGAGCTGCCTGCGCCACAGCTGGCTCCTCCCTATGAAGAGGATTTCGACGGGCAATTTGAAACTGTTTTGCGTATCAAGCCGGCCTGTTTCAGCTTCGTCTTCGGTCTGCTTTCCGCCGATCATGTCCGCGAAGCGAAAAAGGCCGGCCTTCCGCTGATCGGCACGGCGACAACGCTCGAGGAGTCGAGGGCGCTGGAAGAGAGCGGCGTCGATGCGATCACGCTGCAGGGCTTCGAGGCCGGCGGTCATCGCGGAATTTTCGGCGCCCAGGCCGCCGATCCGGAAATCGGCCTTCGCGACCTGCTTGCGCAATGCGTCGGCACCATTCGCGTGCCGCTGATCGCAGCCGGCGGCATCATGACGGCTGCGGATATCCGCGCGGCGCTGCAGGCGGGTGCACAGGCCGTGCAGATCGGCACGGCCTTTCTGGCCTGCGCGGAAGCCGGAACCTCGGCGCCCTATCGCAAGAAGCTTCTCGGATCGCCGGAGCGCAGGACGCGGACGACGCGTGCCTTTTCGGGCCGTTTCGCGCGGGGGATCGAGAACCGCTTCATGAACGAGATGGATGGAAGGTCCGACGCCATCCTTCCCTTTCCAGCGCAAAACAAGTTCACGCGTGACATGCGCGGCGCCTCGACGGCGAAGGGATCATCGGATTTCCTGTCGCTATGGTCGGGAACCGGCAAGGGCGAACTCTGGCAGGGTGGCGCAGCCGATCTGATCGCTCGCCTTTTTCCTGAATAACAGTTTCTTCGTACAGATAAAAAGAAAGGAGCCGGCATGCCGGCTCCCGATCATCTCGCAAGGCTGTCGAAAGCCTTGATTATTCCATGCCGAGTGCGGCCATGTAGGTCTGCAGGATGGATTCTTCTTCCAGACGCTCATTCGCGTCCTTCTTGCGAAGGCGGATGATGGTGCGGATTGCCTTGGTGTCGTAGCCGCGGCCCTTGGCCTCGCCCATGACGTCCTTGATGTCGGAGCCAATCGCGGCCTTTTCTTCTTCGAGGCGCTCGATGCGCTCGATGAATTGACGCAGTTCCGCCGCCGCCACGTTCTCGACGCTGTTCTCTTCCATGCAATTCTCCTAAAGGGTCTCAAAGGGGTCGCTTGCAGCCCGTCGCGGATGAGATCGGCCGGTCACCGATACGGCACATCGCTTCGTGGCTTGCGCGGTATTTCGAATTCGATCGGGCAGTTGACGTGCCGCGAATGGCGCGCAAGGTCAAGCCGAATTGGTGAAGGGAGCGTTAATCTTTCGGCTTGTTCTGCTCGAAAGCCGCTTTTTGCACAGGAGAGGCTTCCTTCTGGTGCAGGTTCTTCCAATCCTCGTAGGGCATGCCGTAGATCACCTCGCGCGACTCATCCTTGCTGACGGGCAGCCCGGCCTCTTCGGCCGCTTCGCGATACCAGTTGGAAAGGCAGTTGCGGCAGAAGCCGGCGAGGTTCATCAGGTCGATGTTCTGAACGTCGCTGCGCTCGCGCAAATGCGAAACGAGGCGGCGGAAAGCGGCGGCCTCAAGCTCGGTTTCCTGTTCCTTGGTGAGTGTGGTCATCTCTATTCTCCCGAGTTCGCTTGCCGCGTCATGCCTCGTAAGGACCGGTGCGCGAAGGATAGCGTTTGTATTCATGCAGGGCCGGATCGGCGTTGATCTCTGCGAAGATCGGTGCCAGGCGATCGGCCCATTCGAGAATGCCGGTCTCGTCACCGATCAGATCCTGGCGGACCTCCAGCAGCGCATGCGCAATGCCCTTCGTCATGCAATGGCGGAACATGGTGTCGTTGCGCAGGGCGCCGTCGTAAGGCTCGTTATCTCCGATAACGAGATCGGTATCGGCGCCAAGCTTTGCAAGGAGCGGCACGACGGCGCGCTCGTCGCTGTCCCAGAGCACGCTCGCATGCCAGGGGCGCGGCACGCCTTTCCAGGCCGGCGTGAAGGAATGCAGCGACAGAACCAGGGGCGCCTTGCCGGTCGCTTCCGCCACTGCGGAAATCGTCTCGTCGACCGCCTGATGATAGGGCCGGTGGAAGGCCTCGATGCGGTAGTTCCATTCGTCATCGGTGATCGGATGATTGCCTGGGATGATCGCGCCATCCGAGATCTTCATGATGAGCGTCGGATCGTCTTCGCCGCGGTTCGGATCGATCAGCAGCCGGGAAAAGCCGCCAAGCACGCCCGGCACATCGAGCCGAGTGCAGAGATGGCGGCACAGGCCCTCGATGCCGATGTCATAGGCGATGTGGCGGGAAAAGGCGGTTTCCGGCAGGCCGAGGCGGCCGTAGCGTGCGGGCAGATGCCGCATGGCATGGTCGCCGAGGATGACCATGCCTTTGTCACGATTGCCGGGTATGAATTCAAACGGTCTGAAATCGGTCATGCGGATTGTCGATTATTGAAATTTTCAACTCTTTGTTTGATTGCATGTGCGGATGGAAGGTGCAAGGTTCGCAACTTCGATCGGATGAGGAGCGGCGCATGGTGCCGTCACCATCCCGTGAAGAAAATATAATCGATTAGAGTTGCGTTGACATTCATGGGATGGCGGCGCAAGAAGACGCAACAACGAATAACCGGGAGCCAATTGGAAGCCGTGTCCAGCCAAGTCGCGCCACGTTTCGTTAAGCGGTCAGGTCCGCTCGCCCGAATCGCCTTCCTCATCCTCGCTGCGGCAGCGCCGTTCTTCTTCATGCCGAATGCGGCCCATGCCGATTTCCGAACGTGCAACGGCACGCAGAACCTCGTCGGCGTGGCGATCGGCTATCGGGCGAAGGACGGCTGGGTGACGGAGGGCTGGTGGCAGATTCCGGCCAATACCTGCGCGACTTTGATCGAGGGGCCGCTTCAATCCCGCTATTATTACCTCTACGCAGAAGATGCGGCTCGCGGCGGCCGCTGGACGGGCGACGTCGAAATGTGCGTGGCGGAAAATGAATTCAAAATCCCAGGTGTCAAGGATTGCTACGCTCGTGGCTACCAGAAGATGGGATTCAAGGAATACGACACCGGGCGCCAGGCGAGCTGGATGGTTCAGCTTTCCGAGCCCTCGGGCAGCCAAGAAAGCCAGAATTGATGAGACGAAACCGAAAAGTCAAAATCCTCGCAACGCTCGGTCCGGCTTCCTCTTCGGAGGAGATGATCCAGAAGCTTCATGAGGCCGGGGCGGACCTGTTCCGCATCAACATGAGCCATGCCAGCCATGACGTGATGCGCACGCTGATCCAGCGTATTCGCGCCGTCGAAGCTCGCTGTGGTCGTCCGATCGGCATTCTCGCCGACTTGCAGGGTCCCAAGCTGCGTGTCGGCAAGTTTGCTGAAACCAAGGTCGATTTGAAGCCTGGCCAGACTTTCACGCTCGACAATCAGGATATCCCCGGCGACAACACGCGCGTTTACCTGCCGCATCCGGAGATCCTGGAATCGGTTCAGCCTGGCCATCGCCTGCTGATCGATGATGGCAAGCTGGCCCTGCGCGCTGAAAAGTGCGATGGCAAGAGTATCGTCACAACCGTCATTTCCGGCACGAAGATTTCCGACCGCAAGGGCGTCAGCCTGCCCGATACGCTGCTCGGCGTCGGTGCGCTGACCGACAAGGACCGTGTCGACCTCGATGCCGTTCTCGCCACCAACGAAGTCGACTGGGTTGCGCTCTCCTTCATCCAGCGTCCGGAAGACCTGACGGAAGTCCGCAAGATCTCGCACGGCCGCGTCGGCCTGATGTCGAAGATCGAGAAGCCGCAGGCCGTCGAGCGCATCGAGGAAATCATCGAGCTTTCCGACGCGCTGATGGTGGCCCGCGGCGACCTAGGCGTTGAAATGCCGCTGGAGGCCGTTCCGGGCATCCAGAAGCAGCTGATCCGCGCCTGCCGCCGTTCCGGCAAGCCGGTGGTCGTCGCCACGCAGATGCTGGAATCGATGATCTCCGCACCGGTCCCGACCCGCGCCGAAGTTTCCGACGTCGCAACCGCCGTCTTTGAAGGTGCTGATGCCGTCATGCTTTCGGCCGAATCCGCATCGGGTGACTATCCGGTCGAAGCCGTTTCGATGATGGCCTCGATCGCCGGCACCATCGAGCGCGAGCCGCATTATCCGGGTATCATCTACGCCCAGCGCGCTCTGCCTGAAGCAACCGGCGCCGATGCGATCTCGCTCGCCGCTCGCCAGATTGCCGAGACGCTGAAGCTCGCCGCCATCGTCTGCTACACCTCGTCTGGCACGACCGGCCTGCGAGCTTCGCGCGAGCGTCCGCAGGTTCCGATCCTGGCCCTGTCGCCGATCATCCAGACGGCGCGCCGCCTGTCCGTCGTCTGGGGCATGCACTGTGTGGTCACGCACGATGCGACCGACCTCGACGACATGGTCAACAATGCCTGCCGCATCGTTGCCGAAGAAGGTTTCGGCAAGCCGGGCGACCGCATCATCATTTCGGCAGGCGTTCCGCTCGGCACGCCGGGCGCCACCAACATGCTGCGCATTGCCTATATCGGTTCGGACGGCCAGTCCGGCGTGTGATTGCCGACACCTGATTGCGGCAGCACCCTGAAACATCCGAAACCCGCTGTCGAAAGACGGCGGGTTTTTTCTTGAAGCCGAAGCGCCTGCGATCACCCCCAAGCAGGCGGATCGAGAAGGAGATATGCCAATGAAAGTCGGATTTATCGGATTGGGCCAGATGGGCAGCGCCATGGCCGTCAATCTCGTCAGGGCCGGGCATGAGGTGACCGTCTACAATCGCTCGCGTGACAAGGCCGAGGCTCTGGCCGGCGAGGGCGCCAAGGTCGCAGGAACAGTGGCGGAGGCTTGCGATGGCGAGGCCGTCTTCACCATGCTTGCCCACGACGATGCGCTGTCGGCTGTCGTCCATGGCGATGGTGGTGTTCTGGCAAGTCTCGGCAAGGGTGCAGTTCATATTTCCGCAAGCACCATCAGCGTCGCCATGTCGGAACGCTTGACCAAGGACCATGCCGCCAAGGGCCAGCGCTTCGTTGCGGCCCCCGTCTTCGGCCGTCCGGAAGCTGCGACCGCGGCGAAGCTTTTCGTCGCAGCAGCGGGCGCGCCGGACGCTATCCAAACGGTCACGCCGCTGTTCGAGGCCATCGGCCAGCGCACCTTTGTCCTCGGCGAGGAGCCGAAGTCGGCCAATCTCGTCAAGCTCAGCGGCAATTTCCTGATCGCCTCGGTCATCGAGTCGCTGGGCGAAGCCATGGCGCTGGTCGAGAAGGGCGGCGTCGACCGGCATGCCTATCTCGATCTGTTGACCTCGACGCTGTTCAATGCGCCCGTCTACAAGACCTATGGCGGGCTGATCGCCGACCGCAAGTTCAAGCCGGCCGGCTTCACCGCGCCGCTTGGACAGAAGGATATCCGGCTGGCACTGGCCGCCGGCGAGGCGCTGAACGTGCCGTTGCCGTTGGCGAGCCTGCCCCGTGATCGGTTCCTGACCCTGCTTGCGCATGGTGGCGAGGAGCTGGACTGGTCGGCTGTCGGGGCGCTGGCGGCGAAGGATGCGGGTTTGGTGGAGTGATTGTCGGGCTTGGGGTGGTGCCATCGTCGGCGATTGAATTCGTGGAGGGTGTACACCCCCCTCTGTCACTTCGTGACATCTCCCCCACAAGGGGGGAGATCGTTGGGAGTTTGCTGTCGCTCCTTTCGAACCGACAGGCTGTAGTTTCTGCAGATTCGATCTTTGTTTGAGGTGTGCCGGTGCCACGGGTTACCAATCTCCCCCCGTGTGGGGGAGATGTCCCGACAGGGACAGAGGGGGTATCAGAGGTTCGGCATACCGAAAGCCTCTCTCAAGCCCTCTTGCTAACCACCTTCCCACATGCAACCTTCCTCCCTTCCAGAGGAGGGACATCATGCATCTGACCACGCTGCTTGCCTTCGCCGCTGTTTCCTTCATCGGTATCGCGACGCCGGGGCCGACTGTGCTTCTGGCGCTGACCAATGGCTCGCGTTTCGGCGTCAGGCGCGCCTTGCCGGGCATGATCGGTGCCATTCTTTCCGATGCGGTGCTGATCAGCGCCGTCGCCATCGGTCTTGGCGCTCTGTTGGCTGCCTCCGAATTCTGGTTTTCGGCCCTGAAATGGGTGGGTGCCGCCTATCTCGCCTTTCTCGGCATCATGATGCTGCGCTCAAAGGGAAGCATAGACGGCGCCTTGCAGGCGAGCGCGAGCCAATCGAAGGGAACCGCTTTCTCCATTGGGCTGAAGAGCTTCATGGTCGCGGTCACCAACCCCAAGGGCTATCTCTTCTTCTCGGCCTTCCTGCCGCAGTTCATCGATCCCTCGGCACCACAAATGCAGCAGTATATCGTGCTCGGCACGATCTTCGCCGCGCTCGATTTCATGATCATGTTCGGCTATGCCGTCTTCGGCTCGCAGGCCGTGCGTGTGCTGAAGTCGGAAGGGGCGAAATGGCTCGAGCGCGCCTGTGGCGGCGCGCTATTGGCTCTTGCCGGATCGCTGGCGCTCTATCGCCGCGCCGTCAACTAGAGCAATTCCAGGAAAAATGCGTAGCGGTTTTCCGTCCGAAATTGCTAGAAAACAAAGAGATAAAGCGGTTCAGAGTTTCCGTGAAAAGCTGAACCGCTTTGGGATTTAGTGCCGGCTTAGCGCCGCCTCGAAAACATCCTGGTCGACATTGCCGCCTGACGTAACGGCGATCACCGTGTCGCCGTCGATGTCCTTGCCATGGAAGAGTGCGGCGGCGAGTGCGACGGCGCCGCCCGGTTCCACGACGATCTTCAAGCGAGTGAAGGCGAGAGCCATGGCCTTCTGCGCTTCCTCATCGGTCACGACGAGGCCGGGGCCGCAGAGGCGCTTCAGGATCGGAAAGGTGATGTTGCCGGGCTGCGGCGTGATGATGGCGTCACAGATGGAGCCCTGCAGCGTGGCATTGCGCTCGATCTTGCCCGAGGCCAGCGAACGGGTGGTATCGTCGAAATTTTCCGGCTCGCACGGGCGGGCCTTGAGGCCCGGTGCGCGGGATTCCAGGGCCAGCGCGATGCCGGAGGTCAGGCCGCCGCCGCCGCAGGGGACGAGCACGCTCGCGGCCGCAATGCCTTCCTCAGCCGCCTGCTCGGCGATTTCCAGTCCGGTCGTGCCCTGGCCGGCGATCACCTGCGGTTCATCGAAGGGCTTGATAAGCGTCAGGCCACGCTCCTTCGAAATGCGTGCGCCGATCTCATCGCGATCTTCCTTGATGCGGTCATAGAGCACGACCTCGGCGCCGAAGGCGCGGGTGTTGGCGATCTTCAACTTCGGAGCATCCGTCGGCATGATGATGACGGAGGGGACGCCGTGCAGCTTTGCGGCGAGCGCCACGCCTTGCGCGTGATTGCCGGAGGAGAAGGCAATCACGCCCCTGGCGCGGACGTCCGGTTCCAGTGCCGAAACCGCCGACCAGCCGCCGCGAAACTTGAAGGAGCCGGAGTGCTGCAGGCACTCCGCCTTCACGAACAGGCGGCGCCCGGCGATCTCATCGAGAAAGGGCGAAGAGAGAAGCGGTGTGCGCCGCGCCCGGCCGCCGAGGCGAGTGCGGGCGGCTTCGATCATTGCGATATCGACCATGGAGGATCACTCTTCTGATTTAGAAAGGCTTTCCATCCATAAAGCGCCCCGCTTCTCTTTAAAACAAAGAGATTGTCTCCGTGACACTTCAGGCGATGCCAGGCAGCGAAAGATGCCCGACATCGTAGGTCTGGATACCTGGCCGGGTCGGATCTTTCGGCGGCTCAGTCAGGAGGCGGAAGCGCACCTGCGTCCAGTGGGTCGGCTCGAAGGCGGCGACCGAGGCGAGCGCTTCACCGTTCGATATGGCCTGCGCTGCTGCCTCGGCCTCCTTCGCGCGGAGTTCGGCAAGCGATGTTTCGGCGTCGATTGCGACCACTTCGCGTGTCGCGAATTTGGCGTGGCGAATATCCGCAGATGTCTCGGCGTACCAGGCGATCCAGGTGTTGACCTCAGGGCGACCGAAATTCTCGGTCAGGGCGAGGAAACCGGGGCCACAGACGAAGTCGCTCAGGCCCTCCTCCTGCTGCCAGACGTAGAAGGGGGAATAGAAATTCTGCCGGCTCCCTGTGACGGCATCGCCCTTTCTTGCCGTAAGATAAGCCTTGAATTTCAGCCCCGGGAGATTGTCGAGCAGCGGACCTTTTTCACGGATACGGCGATCGATGATCGCCATGTCGTAATCCGCGGGGAGGGGAAAGCTATATTGCATGGCGATCATCGGTCATTCCTCCAGCCAGGTTACAGCGCTTCCATTTTGCGCCGCCTGGATGCTGATATAGGAGAAGGCATTCTCCGGCGCCGCACCGTGCCGATGGCGCTCGTTCGGTGCGAAAGTGATGCAGTCGCCGGCGTGCAGCTCTTCGGCCGGGCCGCCGAAGCGTTCGGCAAGTCCGACGCCGGATAGAACATAGAGGATCTGTCCGTGCGGATGCGTATGCCAGCGCGTCATGACGCCGGGCTCGAGGGCACAACGCATCGCGGTCAGGCCGCCATCTACATCGCTCTCCACCAGCGATTCCACGCTGAAGGACGCAGTCGCGATGCCCTCGGGCGATAACCGCATATCCGTGCCGGCGCGATGAATGGCGGGCGATTGGGTCGATGTGGTTTGAGGCATTGCTCTCAGACCTGTTCGATCATCTGCGCGCGACCGTCGGAGAAGGACCAATCCTCGCGCGTTGCAGTGGTAATGGTGATCATGATGTCCTCGGGACGGACGCCGGGCGCGTCGGCAAGAAGCTCGGCGACGCGGCGATAGAAGGCCTGCTTGACCTCGGTGCTACGTGGCTTGCCCGTCGTGACGTCGAAAAAGACATAATCGTCCGAGCGTGGGGTGCTGGCGAAATAGGTGCGATCGAAGATCAGTTCATGCGGCTCCAGCTGGTGAATGGACTGAAAGCGATCTGTCGGCGGTACTTCGAATGCCTCGACCAGTGCGCGGTGGAAATTGTCCGACAGTGCCTTGAGATATTCCGGCGACTTGCCGCGCAGAAGTGTGATGCGGGTGAATGGCATGGGATTGCTCCTGTTTCCGTGTCACTTGACTGCTTTAGAATGCCAGCGGATAATCATCCTGAAAATCAGATAATTCAGGATTTATAGTCCCCAAAATATGGATGGTTATCCATGCGGAAGATTATCTTCGATCTTGATGTGCTGCGCAGTTTCGTCACCGGCATGGATCTCGGCAGCTATGCCAGGGCGGCCGACCGGCTGGGGCGTTCGACCTCGGCGATCAGCGCTCAGCTGAAGAAACTGGAAGAGCAGGCGGGCACGCCGATCTTCCGCAAGGCAGGACGGGGACTGGCGCTGACGGAGGCCGGCGAGACGATGCTCGGCTATGCGCGACGACTGCTGGATCTGAATGACGAAGCAGCCACGGCGCTGCATGGGACAGAGCTGGAAGGTTGGGTTCGGCTCGGTCTGCAGGAGGATTTCGGAGAGACGCTGCTGCCGGACGTGTTGGGGCGTTTCGCCCGCGCGCATCCGAAGGTGCGTATCGAGGCGCGCGTCGTGCGCAATGTCGAATTGGTCGAGCGGGTGACGTCAGGCAAGCTCGACCTGGCGCTTGCCTGGAGCGATGGCTTTCGCACAGCGCATATGGACCGCATCGCCGAGGTGCCGCTCTGCTGGGTCGGTCCGGGCAATGGCGCGGTGCATTGGCATGCCGATGGCGGCGAGGCCATGCCTTTGGCTTCGCTCGAGGCGCCATGTCTGCTGCGCAACATCGCCACGAAGACGCTCGATCGCGCCGGCATCGGCTGGCGGATATCCTTCGTCAGCCCGAGCCTCGGCGGGCTTTGGGCTGCGACGGCGGCGGGTCTCGGTCTGACATTGCGCACGCCGCTCGGCCTGCCGCCAAAGGTGCGGCAATTGACGCCGGGTGAGGCCGGTCTGCCGGCTTTACCGACGCTCGATCTCGTACTGCACCGTGCCGAAGCGGAGGGGAGCCCGGCGACGGAGCGGCTGGCATCGATCATGCTGCAGGCGGTGCGGCAGACCATCGAGACCGTGCCGCAGAGCCACATATTCGAGGATGTGCCTGGTCACGATGTCGTCATGGCCTGAGAGGAAGGCTGCCGCCTGGAAACTTCGCTGCCGAGGTTGCTGATGCGGATTTCCGCCTGTGCGGCAAGCATTTGCAGATCCCGGGGCTGTCCCGCCAGCTGCTCCATGGCGGCGATCGCCACATCCGTCGTTACATAATCCGGCTTGTGGCCGAGATTGCGGATGGTGACGAGCTCGGCGTCTGCAATATCCCGCGCAAGCCCGCGTGAGTGCAGCTCCTCCAGCACGACCTCGTCGCTGTCGCCGGTGATGATGATCGTGGGTGCCTTGATCTCGCTGTAGCGGGGCGCATGCGCCGAGACATAGGCAAAGAGATTGACCACGTCGATCGCGTTGTTGCGGAAGGTCTGCGGCCGCAGCACCAGCTCCGGTGCCGTCTTCATTATATAGTCGGCCGGCCGCGCATTCGGGCGGAAGATGCTGAGCGTACCGGTCTCGACCCGGCGCAGGCCGAGCGGGATGACGAAGAGCTGGGTGAAGAGCCAGCCGAAAACCGGCATGGCGGCAAGCGTATAGTACCAGTCGACGCCGCCGGGCCAGGGGTGAGTTGCCGGAGCAAGGAAAAGCAAGCCCTCGGTTCTTTCGGGATGGCGCATGCCGAAGGCTGCCGCAATCGCGCCGCCGAAGGAGTGGCCGATGATGATGGCGCTCTTGATGCCGCGCTTGTCCATCAGTTGGGCGATGGCATCGGCCTGGCCGGAGGGAAGGGCGTTTTCGGCGGTCCCGCGTTCGGAATAACCGTGACCGGGACGATCGACGAACAGCATTTCGGCGCGGCCGCTTAAAGGTGCTGCAAAGGCTGCGAGCTGATCGCGCAGATTGCCGCTGGCACCATGGATGAAAACCAGCGCAGGCAGGTCCGCGGTCGTGGGGCGCGGCAGATGCACAGCGTTGAGGCGATAGCCGCCGATGTCGGTAAGCTCGCCAACATTGGGATAGGCCTGTTCGATGGCACGAGTCTTGTAGGCGGAAAAACCTGCGGCGAGAACGACAAGGAGAATGATGACGGCGAACAGAGAATCGATCATTGCGGCACGGATTAAATATCTTAAGACGCTAATCTAGCGCGATATTGCGGCTTTTCATCCCTTCGAATGCGATTTCCGCGGGGAAGACTGCGGCATAAAATCAGGTGCGGCTGCCGGCAAGTTTTTCCGAAAGCTTATTCGCTTCTTCCTGGGCGGATCGATTCGCCGGGTAGACTTCCAGAAAGCGGTCCCAGACCCTGAGAGCCTGTGCGTCGTTGCCGCCTTCGCTCAGGATCGCCGCCATGCCGGCCAGCGCGCCGAAATGGCGCGGCTCGATGCGCAGGACCTGATTGATGTCTTCCATCGACTTGCGATAGTCGCCAATCGCAAAATTGAGCGTGGCGCGGCGGTTCCAGCCTTCGACATAGTCGGGCTTCAGCGAGATTACCTGATCGAGATAATCCATCGCGGCGCCATTGCGCTTGTCCTGAATGGCCTTGTCGGCCCATTGCATCAGGAGATTGATGGTAGCGCTGCCGGAATCGGCGAACTGGGCATTGATCTGATCTGCTATCAAACTTGCCTGGTCGGGATCGCGCTGGCGCTTCAGCGCTGTGAACAGATTGTCGAGCTGCTGCCTGGGCGACAGGGTGCCGGAGGAATCGCCAGGATTCTGCTTTTCCACAGGGTTCAGCTCATCAGCCAGCGCCGCATGGGGTGCAGAGGCAGTCAGAGCAAACAGAATCGGCAGGGCTAGATATGACAAAGCAAAAACGCGCATGGCGGGCATAGTAGCCCGCCAATGTCGAAGATCAAAACAAATTTGATGCGATCAACTAAAACTGAGGCCCGATCCACTGGATCCGAGCCACGCGCTATATCAGCCCTGACGAGCCTTGTAGCGCGGGTTCAGCTTGTTGATGATGTAAATGCGGCCCTTGCGGCGGACGAGACGGTTGTCACGGTGGCGCGCCTTGAGCGACTTGAGCGAATTCTTGATCTTCATTTTTCTGATCCGCGATCTCTGAGGGGGAATGTCACATTCGCCCGGGTCTTTAACAATCAAAAGCGCGCTCAGGGCGCGCTCTTTAGGGTGGGGAGCAAATACCCTGTCGACCGTGCGCTGTCAACCATGTCAGGGCTTTTTCCCGCTGCTCTTAGCGGAGAAGCTGTGTGACATGGCCCATCTTGCGGCCCGGCCGGGCTTCAGTCTTGCCGTAAAGATGAACCAGCGTGTCGTCAAGCCGCAGCCATTCCGGCAGTGCCAGGATGTCGTCGCCGATCAGATTCGTCATGACGCAATCCGAATGACGATCAGGATTTCCGAGCGGCAGGCCGGCAACGGCGCGGATATGCTGCTCGAATTGCGAGATGACGCAGGCCGCTTCCGTCCAGTGGCCGGAATTGTGGACGCGCGGCGCCATTTCGTTGGCGATCAGGCTGCCATCGGCAAGCACGAAGAACTCGATGCCGATGACGCCGACATAGCCGAGCGCCGTCAATATCTTCTCTGCAGCCTCGCGGGCTGCCGCAGCCGTCTCTTCCGAAATGCTCGCCGGCAGCGTCGAGGTGTGGAGAATGCCGTTGCGATGGACGTTCTCTGCCGGATCGTAGCAGGCGACTTTTCCGTCGCTGCCGCGAGCAGCGATGATCGAGATCTCGCGCTCGAAGGATACGAAGCTTTCGAGAATCAGCGGTACGCTGCCCAAGGCGGCATAGCCGCCCTCGGCGCTGTCGGCTGTGGAGCGATAGACGCGCTGGCCCTTGCCGTCATAGCCGAGACGGCGGGTCTTCAGCACGCCTTGATCGCCGAAATCGGCGAGCGCCTTTTCGAGATCGGCCTGGCTGTCGACAGCATGGAAGCGGGCCGTCGGAATACCGCAGCCGTTGATGAAGCTCTTTTCGGTCAGCCGGTCCTGCGCCATTTCAAGCGCCTTGGGCGGCGGATAGACCGTTACCTGCAAGGCAAGATCCTCAGCGGCGGTCACGGGGACGTTTTCGAATTCATAGGTTACGACATCGCAGCGCTTCGCCAGCTCGGCAAGCGCGGCCGCATCATCATAGGCGGCCGCGATCTGCGCATTGGCGACATGGGCGGCCGGGCAATCGGCCTGCGGCTCGAGGATGATGGTGCGGAAATTCAGGCGTGCAGCCGCCATGGCCAGCATGCGGCCGAGCTGGCCGCCGCCGATGATGCCGATCGTCTTCACGTTCATAGGTCGTCCATCGGATATTCGGCGACTGCCGCGCTCTGGCGCGCCCGCCATTCGTCGAGCCGGTCGGCGATCTCTTCGTCGCCGAGAGCCAGCACGGCCGCGGCAAGAAGGGCGGCATTGACCGCGCCGGCCTTGCCGATCGCAAGCGTGCCGACAGGAATGCCGGCCGGCATCTGCACGATCGAGAGAAGACTGTCCTGGCCGGAGAGCGCGCGGGATTGCACCGGCACGCCGAAGACCGGCAGCGGCGTCATGGACGCTGCCATGCCCGGCAGGTGTGCCGCGCCGCCGGCGCCGGCGATGATGACCTTGAAGCCCTCGTCCCTCGCGCTCTTGGCGAAGTTCACCAGCCTGTCCGGCGTACGATGAGCGGAAATGATGCGCGCATCATAGGTGATTTCAAGCGCTTCCAAGGTGTCCGCGGCATTCTTCATGGTTTCCCAGTCGGACTGGCTTCCCATGATGATGGCGACAGGCGGTCTTTCGGTCATCATCGTTGCTTTGTACTCCTCAGGCTATGATGTCGGGGATGATCTGGTCTTCCAGCTTGGTCAGCTTGTCCTTGATGACGAGCTTCTTCTTCTTCATGCGCTGGATACGGAGGGCGTCGCAGCCCGTCTGGATCATGGCATTGATTGCGGCATCATAATCCTCGTGTTCCTGGCGCAGCCGCGCCACGATCAGCCTGATTTCCGCCTGTTCCTGATCGGCCATGTTCATTTCCCCAGCATATCGCGGAATCGTATTCGTTCCGCCTCCTGAATCCCGCAAGCTCCTATCACCAAATGACGGTAACGGGAAGTTATCCTTCATCACGAATTTGCCGCCTATAGGCCACGTTTTCGCCTTCGACAACGGCCGGATATTATGGCACAGTGGGAGGGTTGACACCTAGGGCCTTGGCGAATGGATGGTCAGGGCCCTTAAAGAGGAAGGAAGGGTCATATGACTGTTCAAGCTCATCTTGAATCGCTCGAAAAGAAACATGTCGCGCTCGAGGAGGCGCTGCATCTGGCAATGTCATCTCCCTCTAGCAATGATACGGAAATAGCCGACATCAAACGCAGGAAACTGCGTGTCAAGGACGAAATCCAGCGTCTGCGTTCCTCCGTTCACTGAGGCAACGCTTCCAAAGTTCAAAAGCCATCGATCTTGGGGGCAAGAGAGGCAGATCGAAAGGTCTTGAGGCAATTTTCCAGCCAGGATCGATGAGCATTTCCGTCAAAACGGATGCGCCAGCGTCATAGCGTCGAAAGTAGGGGTTGGCGCAATTTTCCCCATCTTATGCAACAAATGTCGTCGCTGACGACCCTCGGCTCGTTATGGTCCTCCGGCAAATCTTGCAAATTGCCGAAATTCGAGGCGCCGAGATGATATGATGACGACAATCGTGCTGGCGGCATTCATCGAGGGCGGCCGGGTTTTGATGGCGCGTCGCGCCGCAAACAAGCAGCATTATCGGGGACACTGGGATTTAGTTGGCGGCCATGTCGAGGCGGATGAGCCTATCGTTGCCACGCTTATCAGAGAAGCCCGCGAGGAGGTGGGCGTTACACCTGTCGTCTTCCGCTATTTGGGTTTCTTCAAAGATAGCCGCTACGAAACCACCTATCATTTATATGAGGTCACGGACTGGTCCGGCGGATTGCCCAGGTTGATCGGAGACGAACATACCGATTTGGCATGGGTGGCATTGGACGGTGCCAGCTTCGTCGCGCCGCTGGCCCATCCAGAAGTCATGTCGTTTCTATCACCGGCTTAGCTCGAAGGGTGGCAGGCCAAAACCGCTGTTCGTGCTGTCATGATTGCCGCCGCCGGCTGCCAAATGCCGCAAAAGCGACGGGCCTTTTCAGGACCAGAACTGATCCAGCCATAAATTCAGCTTGTCGAAGCCGCGGCTGTTGACCGCATATATGCGTTTCGTGCCTTCATTTGTCACGGAAACGAGGTTGCTGTCGAGCAGGGCCTTGAGATGCTGCGAGACGGCCGGGCGGCTGATCGGCAGGCCCTGCGCCAGTTCGTTGACCGTCTTGGGTGCGCGGCGCAATTCCTCCAGCAGATGACGCCGGTTCGGGTCCGCGATGGCTGCGAAAGGGTCCATGGTCGACATGGCGGAAAGCTACGTCAAAGACCAAGGAGCGGCAAGTTAATTGTGCGCTGCATGATATATTGTGAGAATGGTCGCCTGCGAAGGTTCGCGTCGTGAGTGTCCTCTGCTGCGAATTGCCGGTTTCGGTCGCTGCCCCTTGTCAGAGAGAGCTAACGGATTTACTCACGATTATCGAAACGGTGCGCCATCGCTGACGATGGAAGCCGAAACCATGGAAGCTCGCATGACCGTGCCCGAAGATCGTTGCCGCCTCGTTCTCATCGTTCCCGACATTGCCGATATCGAGCAGCGGACGAAGGCGGTGGCCGATGCCTTGAGGGGCGGAGACGTCGCCTCGGTGATCATTCCCCAGTACGGTCTCGATGACAGCACCTTCCAGAAACATGCGGAAAAGCTGGTGCCGGTCATTCAGGCCGCAGGTGCGGCAGCGCTCATTGCCGGCGACAGCCGCGTCGCGGGCCGTGCCAAGGCTGACGGGCTCCATATTGCCGGCAATATCACCGAGCTTACCGAAGCCGTCGAAAAATTCGTGCCGAAGCTGATCGTCGGCGGCGGCAGCGCGGCCGACAGGCATAGCGCGCTGGAGATCGGCGAGCTCAGGCCGGACTATATATTCTTCGGCAAGCTCGATGGAGACATCAAGCCGGAGGCGCATCCGAAGAACCTGGCGCTTGGCGAATGGTGGGCCTCGATGATCGAAATTCCCTGCATCGTCATGGGTGGCACCGATCCGAAGTCGGCACTCGAGGTAGCCCTGACGGGTGCCGAGTTCGTCGCGCTGCATCAGGCGGTTTTTGCCGACCCTGCGGCAGCCCCTTCGGTCGTTGCGGAAGTGAATGCGCTTCTGGACGAAAAAGCGCCACGGTTTGAGGATTGATAGCGATTCATGTCGTCAGCGCCTCGATTCCGCCATCGATCCTTCCTTGCCGTGCTTGCAGCCGGGCTCGCGGCATTCCCGTTGCTGGCTGCAGCCCAATCGGGCAATGGCGATACATCGCTGCCGGGTGTTTCGCAGCCGGCGGACAAGGGCGCACGACCGGACAACAGCGTGCAATCCGATGATGACTCGATCGTGCCGGATGCGCCGCAGCACAACGACAATCTCATGACGCGGCCTCTGGGGGCCGATGTCGGCACCTTCAAGACCGAAAAGATCCAGCCGGGCGCGGAGCCGAAAGCCGATAGCGACATCAAGCCATCCCAGGGGGTTGGCGTTTTCGAGCGCATGGGCGCGAACTTGCCCGCCTTGCCGCCGGAAAAGCCCTTTACCGGCAAGGTGGACGATGCCTATGGCGCCTTCCAGCGTGGCTATTACCTGACCGCTTTTCAGAAGGCATTGCCGCGGGCGCAGCTTGGCGATCCGGCTGCGCAGACCCTGATTGCCGAGCTGATGACGCAGGGGCTGGGGGTCAAGCGCGATACGAAGGATGCCGCCTTCTGGTACGGCAAGGCGGCCGAGGGCGGTGACCCCACGGCGATGTTCAAATACGCGCTGATCCTGATAGAAGGGCGCGATGTGCCCCGTGACCAGAAGAAGGCCGACGACTGGATGAAGAAGGCGGCCGATGCCGGTCAGCCTTCGGCGGAATTCAACGTAGCCCAGATGCTGACGGCCGAAAATCCAGGTCCCAAGGGCCTGCAGATGGCGCTTCCCTATTATGAGAAATCCGCCGAGCAGGGCATCGCCGACGCGCAGTACGCCGTGTCGCAGCTCTATCTCAACCTTCCCGACCTGCCGCCGGAAAAGAAAGCGCGTGCGCGGGAATGGCTGTCGCGTGCCGCTAATGCAGGCTTCGATACCGCACAGCTAGACATGGGCATCTGGCTGATCAACGGCACCGGCGGCGCACAGGATCTCGAAAACGGCTTCAACTGGATGCGGGTTGCAGCCTATCGCGGCAACGTCGTTGCGCAAAACAAGCTGGCGCATCTTTATATCAACGCTATCGGCACGAAGCAGGACCCGGTGGCTGCCGCTACCTGGTATGTCATTTCCCGCCGTGCCGGCCTGAAAGACCCCGAGCTCGAGGATTTCTACCAAGGGATCGAGGACTATCAGCAGAAGGCGGCCATCGACGCAGCTAACAAGTATCGGCGCGCGCGATAATAAAGTGTCGGATTGAACCCTGGTGGAGCTGATCTGAGGTCAGTTTGCGTCTGCCGTGGCCTCACCACTTGAAATTCCCGCGATTTTATGGTCTTGAGGCCGCCAATCTTTATTTCCGCTGACGCTCCCGCTCCGTCGGGGCCTGCTTTCAGGCCCGATCAGCGCTTTCTGCATTACCCAAGGAAACCCGATGGCCCGTTCTGCTCTTCTCAATGTCATGGTTCAGGCTGCCCTCAAGGCAGGCAAGTCGCTCAGCCGCGATTTCGGCGAAGTGCAGAACCTGCAGGTTTCGGTGAAGGGACCGGGCGATTTCGTCAGCCAGGCGGATCTGAAGGCACAGAAGATCATCCGTGACGAGCTGATGAAGGCACGCCCAACCTACGGTTTCCTCGGCGAGGAAGGCGAAGAGGTCAAGGGCACGGATGGCGCTCATCGCTGGATCGTCGATCCGCTCGACGGCACCACCAACTTCCTGCACGGCATTCCGCTGTTTTCCGTCTCGATCGCGCTTGAGCGCAACGACGAGATCGTCGCCGGCGTCATCTTCAATCCGGCGACCGACGAACTCTATACGACCGAACGTGGCGGCGGCGCATTCCTCAACGATCGCCGACTGCGCGTCGCCTCGCGCCGCGTGCTGTCGGACAGCGTCATCGGCTGCGGCGTTCCGCATCTCGGCCGCGGCAATCACGGCAAGTTCCTCGTCGAGCTGCGCCATGTCATGGGCGAAGTCGCCGGTGTCCGCCGCCTCGGCTCTGCATCGCTCGATCTCGCCTATGTTGCTGCCGGCCGCTTCGACGGCTTCTGGGAAACCGGCCTGTCTCCCTGGGACATCGCAGCCGGCATTCTCTTGATCCGCGAAGCCGGCGGTTTCGTCTCGGATTTCCATGGCGGCACGGACATGCTCGGCACCAATTCGATCATCTGCGGCAACGAGCATATCCAGAAAGCACTCGCCGAAGTGGTTAAGCGACCGATCCCGACGAAGTAAGCCATTCCTCCGTTCGCTTTTTCGAATGACAAAACAGTCTGTTGCCAACGGACTGTTTTGTGCTTTCCGTCTCTTCAATTCGGCACAATGTTGCTCTAGTCTCCGCCTGCGGAAGATGCGGTGTCGGAGCGTGTGATGGAAAATGTGAATCTGTCGGATCTCGGATCGACCGACAACGTATCGGGAAATTACGCTTACAAGCTTTCAAGCCCGATGGCTTTCTTCTGGACGATGGTGCTTTTCCTGGTCATCGTTGGCTTCATCGTGGCGATTCTTTTCCGCCAGGCGCAGGTCGCATTCCTGCACAATCCCGGCCTCAACGGCCTGATCGTCGGCGTTCTGGTCGTCGGCATCCTCCTGGTCTTCAACCATGTGCTGATGCTGAGGCCGGAGGTTCGCTGGTTCAATCATTTCCGCGCTGTTGGCAACGCGGACAAGGTGGGCCGCAATCCGCGGCTTCTCGCGCCGATGCGCGCGCTGCTCGGCAACCGCCGTGCGATGCAGCTTTCCACGGCGACGCTACGCTCGATCCTCGATTCGATCGCCACGCGTCTCGACGAATCACGCGATACCTCGCGCTATCTCATCGGGCTTCTCGTCTTTCTCGGCCTTCTCGGCACCTTCTGGGGCCTGATCGGCACGATCGGCTCGATCAACGACGTCATCCAGGGCCTCGATGCCGGCACCGGCGACACCGGCGATATTCTGAGCGCCCTGAAGAGTGGACTCTCCGGTCCACTGGTCGGCATGGGCACGGCCTTCTCCTCCTCGCTGCTCGGTCTTTCCGGCTCGCTGATCCTCGGCTTCCTCGACCTGCAGGCGGGCCGTGCGCAGAACCGCTTCTATACCGAGCTTGAAAACTGGCTTTCTTCCGTCACCGATGTTGGTTCCGACCTGACGCCTGTCATCGAAAGCGCGGCCGGTGCTTCCTCGGAAGATGTGCGGGCGCTGTCTGACTATCTGCGCAAGATCGCTGACGAGGGCGGCGGCCAGCGGTCGGTGACCGCCATGGCAAACCTTGCCGAAGGCATTCAGGGCCTGGTCAAGAACATGCGCAACGAGCAGCAGATGCTGCGCGACTGGATCGAGGCGCAGCAGGAAGAGGCCAAATCGATGCGTCGCACGCTCGATCGCCTCGCAGACCGGATCAGCCATACCGAGAAGACCGGGAGCAAGTAAGCCATGGCGCTCGCCCGCAACCGACGCCACCAGAGAAGCGTCGACTACTGGCCCGGCTTCGTCGACGCGTTGTCCACGCTGCTGATGGCCATCATGTTCCTGCTGACGGTATTCGTCGTCGGCCAGTTCATTCTCAGCCGTGAGATTTCCGGGCGTGACGAGGTGCTCAATCGCTTGAACAGCCGCATCAACGATCTGGTGCAGCAGCTGGCTCTGGAAAAGAGCGGCAAGCAGGATCTCGAAGATGCCGTCGCCAATCTGCAGGCGTCGCTGTCGTCGGCGGAAAGCGAGCGCTCGCGGCTGCAGGCCCTGCTCGCAGCGGGCTCCGGCAGCAGCCAGGCCGCAGAGCAGCGTGCCGGCTCGCTTTCGCAGGAACTCGACGAGCAGAAGCAGGTGAGTGCGCGGGCGATGAGCCAGGTTGATCTCCTCAACCAGCAGATTGCTGCCTTGCGCAGCCAGATCGCCGCTGTGGAGGCCGCACTGCAGGCATCGGAAGCCAAGGATCAGTCCTCACAGGTCAAGATCGCCGATCTCGGTCGGCGGCTGAATGTGGCGCTGGCGCAGCGCGTACAGGAACTCAACCGCTATCGTTCCGACTTCTTCGGTCGATTGCGCGAGATCCTCTCGGACCGCGACAATATCCGCATCGTTGGCGACCGCTTCGTATTCCAGTCCGAAGTGCTGTTCCCGTCTGGCGCTGCCGATCTCAATCCGGCCGGTCAGGCGGAGATGACGAAGCTCGCGGCAGCTCTGATCGATCTTGCCAAGGAAATTCCGCCCGAGATCAACTGGGTGCTGCGCGTCGACGGCCACACCGACAATGTGCCGCTTTCGGGTAATGGCCGTTATCCGGATAACTGGGCGTTGTCATCTGCGCGCGCCATCGCCGTCGTCAAGTTCCTGATCTCGCAGGGCGTCCCCGCCGACAGGCTTGTTGCCGCCGGCTTCGGCGAATTCCAGCCGATCGCACCCGGCGATACGCCGGATGCCCGCGCCACCAATCGCCGCATCGAATTGAAGCTGACGGAAAAATAATCGGTCATCGCTCCGGCGATGCGATACTATCGAGGCGTGCCTGCAGGAATTGCCGCACGGCTTCGCTGTCACTGAGGCCGATCGCGGTCCGATATGCGTGGGAGGCGTTTTCCATATCGCCGGTCTCGGTCAGCAGATGAGCGAGCACAGCCCAATAAGGCTGATAGTTGACGATTTCGCGCCCGGCCATCCGGTCAAGGAGAGCCAACCCCGCAGCAGGACCTTCCACTTTGCCCATCACCGCGGCGTGGCTGACGCGTGCGCCGGCCGTCGGCTTCATGATCACAAGCGCTTCATAGAGCTTGGCGAGAGCGGCCCAGTCGGTCATGCCGGAGCGTCGCCGGCCGGCATGCACGGACTGGATCGCAGCCTGACACTGGAACGGACCGAAACGACCGAATGCACCAGCCTTTCGCAACAGATTGTCGGCTTCCGCGATCATTTCGGCATCCCAAAGGGCCATTTCCTGTTGGTCGAGAGGGACATATCGTCCATTCGCGTCGCGCCGCGCTTCACGACGGGATTGGCTGTAAAGCATCAGCGACAACAAGCCCGCCGCCTCCGGCTCTTGGGGCAATGTCGCAAGCAGCGTGCGGCCGAGCCAGATGGCCTCGTCTGCTAGGGATCCTTGCTTGCCGATCTCTCCGTCGACCCCGTCCCAGCCGAGGCCATAGGCGGCATAGATCGCCGAGAGCACGCTCTCCAGTCGGTCCGGCAACACGGACCGCTCGGGAACGATAAACGGAATATGTGCGTCGCGGATCTTGATTTTTGCCCGCACCAGCCGCTGGCTCATGGCTTGCGGCGAAACGAGGAAGGCCTTGGCTATGGTTGCGGCATCGACGGCCAGCACGGACTGCAGCATCAGCGGTGTGTGAGACGAGCGATCCAAAGCCGGATGGGCGCAGACGAAGAGGAGCTTCAAGCGCTCATCCGGAAAGGTGGAATTGTCGGCATTCATGCGTTCCTCCGCTTCTTCGAAGGCCATCATGATTCTGTCGCGCGCTCCGGCCCTTACGTTCTCGTGCCGCACCCGGCGAAGGAGGTTACGCCTGGCCGCAACCAGCAGCCAGGCTTCTGGATTGTCGGGGATTCCGCGTTCCGGCCAGGTACTCAGCGCTGCCGCGATCGCATCGGACAAAGCATCCTCGGCCGCCGGCACGTCGCGGAAGCGCGCGGCGAGAAAAGCAATCAGCTTGCCGTAGGATTGACGCGCCGCTTGCTCGGCAGCGCGTCGGGCATCCGATGCCATGATGGCTACATCTGCAATCGCGGCCGTATCTCGACCGAGCCTTGCTGGGAGATCGGAATGCGCAGCGCCCATTCCAGCGCGGCATCGAGATCCGGCACCTCGATCAGGTAGAAGCCACCAAGCTGCTCCTTACCGTCAGGGAAGGGGCCGTCCTTTACCTCGTGGTCCTCGCCCTGGCGACGGACGACCGTTGCGGTCTCCGGCGCAGTCAATCCCGCGCCTCCCGTCATGATGCCGGCCTGGATCAGCGCCTGGGTGTAGGCAATCCAACCGTTCTTATAGGTCGGATCGGAGCGACGGCCAAAATCCTCGGCTGATTCACGAATGATCAAAGCATATTGCATGAGATAAGTCTCCCATTTGCAGTTTTGACGACGGCCGGACGGCGTAACCCCGGAAAGCTGAATTCCGGAATATACAACACCGCTGGCAAAACGGCTTCCTGCCGCTTCGACATAATGAACCGCGAGCCCGCGTGAATTCGACACTGGCGGAAAGATTTTTTGAAGCGCGTAGCTGAAAAACCAAAACGGCCGGCGTGCCCGATGGGCAGCCGGCCGTGAGTGGCTTTACAGCAAATACGTGACGCGAAGGATTATGCGGTGGCGATGGTCTGGTCGTCGATGACGGCACCGCCGACGTGAGCCTTGATCGACTCGATGGCATGCAGGGCCGAGGCCTTCGCCTTATAGCCTTCCGAACCGAACATGGTTTCGCCGTTCGAGGCCTTGAAGCGGAAGCGAAACTCGCCGGCCTTGTCCTTGTAGACTTCAAATTTATACATGGTTCTCGTCTCCTAGAATCGCGTCAGCGCGGGATAACGCTGAAAATCTAGCTCAACTTTGAAACTATTTCCACAAGGTTGTATTTGGCACGATTTGCCCGGTTATCGCTATTTCGCGATGAGCATATGTTCCTCGATGCCGGCATCGAATTGCAGGCGGGCGAGCTTCGCATAGATACCGCCGTGGCGGATCAGGCTCTGATGCGTGCCTTCCTCGACGATGCGGCCCTGATCCAGCACCAGAATGCGGTCGGCCTTGAGCACGGTCGCCAGGCGATGGGCGATGACGAGCGTCGTGCGCGCCTCCATCAAACCCTCCAGAGCCTTCTGAACAAGGGTCTCGCTTTCGGCATCGAGCGCGGAGGTTGCTTCGTCGAGCAGCAGGACCGGTGCGTTCTTCAGGATGGCGCGGGCAATGGCGACGCGCTGACGCTGGCCACCGGAAAGGGTGACGCCGCGCTCGCCGACCTCGGTGTCGTAGCCCTTTTCCAGGCGGGAAATGAATTCGTCCGCCTGTGCGGCGATGGCAGCGGCGCGCACGTCGTCGCGCGAGGCGCCAGGGCGACCGAAGGCGATGTTGTCATGGATGGAGGCGGCAAAGATCGTGGTGTCCTGAGGAACGATGGCGATGCGCTCGCGCAGCGCATCCGGCAGGACGTCGCGCGCATCGACGCCATCCAGGGCGACGCGGCCCTTCTGCGGATCGTAGAAGCGGAGCAGCAGCGAAAAGATGGTGCTCTTGCCGGCACCCGACGCGCCGACGATCGCGACCGTCTCCCCCGGCTTCACGGAGAAGGTGAGCCCATGCAGCGCCGATCTGTTTGGTCGCGACGGGTAAAAGAAGTGAACATCGGAGAATTCCACGCGGCCCTGCGCCGGCTGCGGCAAGGGCAGGGGATTGGCGGGGGCGGCGATGGGTGAGACTTCGGCAAGCAGCTCGCCCAGGCGGTCGGCAGCACCGGCAGCCTGCGACAGCTCGCCCCAGACTTCAGACAGCGATCCCAGCGACGAGCCGGCAATGACCGAATAGAGCAGGAACTGGCCGAGCGTGCCGGCCGACATTGTGCCGGCAAGCACGTTCTGCGCACCGACCCAGAGAACCGCGACGATGCTGCCGAAGACCATGGCAATGGCGAAGCCCGTCAGCAGCGAACGGGATTTGATCGCCGCGCGCGCCGCCTGATAGGCATCCTCGACGGCACTGCCATAGCGCTGCGCCGCAGCGTCCTCGCCGTTATAGGCTTGAATGGTGCGGTTGGCCGCGATGGTCTCGTTGGCATAGGCCGATGCCTGCGCCAGCGTCTCCTGTGCGGCGCGCGAGCGCTTGCGCACCGAACGGCCGAAACTGACCAGCGGCAGGACAATGATCGGGATTGCGATCAGGACGATGCTCGAGAGTTTCGGGCTGGTGACGATCATCATGATCACGGCGCCGAGACAGAGGATGAGGTTGCGCAGTGCGACGGAGGCCGTGGCGCCGACCGCGGACTTGATCTGTGTCGTATCGGCCGTCAGCCGCGAGACGATCTCGCCCGACTGGTTGACATCGAAGAAGGAGGGCGACAGGCGCGTCACGTGGTCGAAGACCTCGCGGCGCATGTCAGAGACGATGCGCTCGCCGATGGAGATGACGAAGTAATAGCGCAGCGCGCTCGCTGCCGCGAGCAGCAGGGCCATGATCATGATCGCCACGAAATAGCTGTCGATCAGACCGCGGTCGGCCTGATCGAAGCCGTGATCGATCATGCGGCGGACGGCGACCGGCAGAGCAAGCGAGGTAACGGCAGCGATGACGAGCGATATGATTGCCCCGGCCACCATGCCCCGATATCGTCTGAGGTATGGCGTCAGTCGTCCGAGAGGGCGGATCGAACGGTTTTTCTTTTCCTCAGCCTGGCCAGTCTCTGACAAGTCGTCTCCAATCCCCATATCAGCAAGGGGCTTGACGTTTTCGCCCCTTGTTATCGCCGCTGCCTTCATGTATAGGCACGCCATCTTAATTGGAAGCCGTGGCCTTTAACGGACTGCGGCTTCATTTATTCAATCGGTTCGGTTGCCGCAATGGCTTGCGACAAATGGACCCTGGCATGACAGGAAGATTGTTATGAAGGCCAACATCCATCCCGACTACCACACCATCAAGGTGGTCATGACCGACGGCACCGAATACGAAACCCGCTCGACCTGGGGTTCCGAAGGCGCTGTCATGAACCTCGAAATCGACTCCAAGTCCCATCCGGCCTGGACCGGCGGCAACCAGCAGATGATGGACCGTGCCGGCCGCGTTTCGAAGTTCAACAAGCGCTTCGGCGGTCTCGGCATCTAATCGCTCCGCGATTTGCTGTTTGAAAAGAGCCCGGCTTGGCCGGGCTTTTTTGCATTGATACAGTGTGCGGCACCTCATCGGATGCGCCGCAGGTAATCGGCACGGTCGAACGGATTTGCTGCTGCGCGCTCCCGTACATGGTGCGGACCCGATAGCGGCGCATAGTGATCGAAGGCGTGATCCAGGATCCCCGCTCCACCCGACAATCCCGGCAATTGCCTTTGGATGGTCTGGATCATCGATGATGCCACCGTGCCTTCCAGCCGGGCCAATCCATCATCGATCAGCGATTTTCTCATCGATGCGCCGGATTTCGCGAGCAGGCTGTGCACGCCAGCCAATGCCGTTGCCGGTATCTCGACGTGAAAATGCTCGATGGGCTCGCATAGGATCGTCTGCGCGGATGAAAGCGCGGATGCGAGCACCAGCGGCGTCAGCTTGCGGAAATCGACCGCCGTGCTCGCCGGCGAACTTTGCCGCGCCACCGTCATGGCAACATGGCAGTCGATAATCTGCCAGCCGAAAAGACCTTCCCTGAGCGTTTCGAACGTGGCTTCCTCGACCGCCCGGTAAAAGCTTGCAGGCATCTGGCCGACATCCACCTCCAGGGCAAAGCTGTTGCCGGCGCCTTCCGGCCGCGGCTCGACGCGCAAGCCGACCGTTGCGAGAAACGGATTGGGCTCCTTGAATATCAGCTCGACCGCGCTTCCCGTTCCAGCTAGCCTCTCGACATAGATGACGGTGCTTTCCTCGAAGGCGATGTCGAGGCCGAACTCACTTAAGAGGGTTGCCTGAATGACCTCCTTCTGCACCTCGCCGTAGAGCGAGACATATATGTCGCCCGTTTCCTCATTGGTGCGCAGGTTGATGAGCGGATCCTGCTCTGTGAGTTGACCCAGAGCCAGCCAGAGAGCTGCATTTTCCGAAAGGCGCATCGGGCGGATGCGGGTTTCCAGGGTGGGTGGCGCGAAGTGGCGGAGCGTACCGGGTGGGCTTTCGATGCCGATCCAATCGCCGATACGGACATTCGAGAGGCCGGCGACCTTGACGATCTGCCCCGCGTGGACCTGCGCCACCTTGTCCGCCCTGCCGTCCCTGAAAAGTTGAAGACTGCCGATCTTTGCCGGGCCGTGGCGAGTTTCGATGTCATCTCGAAGGTTGATCGTGCCCGATGCCAGATAGAGATAGGCGAGCTTCTCGCCGCCCCAGCCGCGTTCGATCTTGAAGATCGTCCCGGCAACCGGACCGTCATGGTTCGGTTGCCGGCTCGGCAGCAGGGTTTCGATTGCCGACATCAGGGCAGAGATCCCGAGACCCCGCGTCGCCGCACCGGCAAATGCCGGATGGATCGAGGACTTCGCTACCTGATCGGCTAAGGCTTGCTCCAACCTTTGCCGTGTCAGGCGCTCGGAAGCCAGAACGTAATCTTCCAGCAAAGCCTCGTCGTTGATTGAAAGTGCTTCGCACAGGCGCGAGAAGTGGGGATCGCTCCCGATATCGGCAGCTTCCACGCTAGCGAGTCGGCTGCCGGCGTCGCTGATATCTGACATTGCAATAGTGCGGACTGCCAGCTGGGTCGCAATATCCGCAAGCACCTCATCATAGCGTGCGCCGAGGCGATCGACCTTGTTGATGAAGAATAGGAAGGGTATGGCGAGGCGTCGCAAAGCCCTGACAAGCACGCGGGTCTGCGATTGCACGCCCTCGACTGCCGAGACGACGACCACGGCCGCATCGAGCAGCTGCAGCACCCGTTCGATCTCGGCAATGAAGTCCGGATGGCCCGGCGTGTCGATGAGGTTCACCGTCACACCGCCGATGGTAAAGGAAACCACCGCCGCGGCGATGGTGATGCCGCGTTGTCTTTCGAGTTCGAGACTATCGGTCTGCGTGTTGCCGGCGTCGACGCTGCCGAGCCTGTCGATTATGCCGGTATCAAAAAGGAGCCGTTCCGTAAGGCTAGTCTTGCCCGCGTCTACATGGGCGAGAATGCCCAGATTCAATGTGCGCATGGTTCATCATCTTCTCAGAATTTCGGATTTGATTTTCGTGAGAAGTGAGTCGGCGCATTGGGTCCTCCACGCACATTCGATATCGGCTTGCCCATCCCTTGAGAGAGACAGGCACTCTTTTTTACAGAGGTTTCGCGGAATTCGTCAAGTTTTGCCCGGCTTCAACTTCAGGCCTAACTCTGCACATGGCTTTTCTGAGGGCTGGACGATTGCTCAAAACAAAACCGGCCACGTCAGGCGCGGCCGGTTCAAATTCATTGCGGATTGTCTAAAGCTCAGTTGCCGCCAAATGCGGTCTGCAGCAGGGTCAGCTGCGCCTTGACGCTGTTCTGGTTGTCCGGAACGATGGCAGCTTCCGTCGGACGGTAGATTTCGCGATCGAGAATGGCGACGCGGTTCTGCAGGCGCAGCGAACGCTCGACGAGATCACGGAAGGATTCCGGCAGGTCATTCCAGCCTGGTGCTGTGCGGTCGACGTTGAAGCCGTCGAGGCGAACCTTGTTCTTTTCGGCCAATACCTGATCGCGCGACATTTCGCCGTTGTTGACGGCGCGCTGCAGCAGCAACCAGGAGGCCATCTGCATGAGGCGGGTGGTCAGCCGCATGGATTCGGCGGCGTAGAGTACGGAGGCCATGCGCGGCAGAACCTTGGAAGCGGCGCGGCCCTGACCATCAAGATAACCGGCAGTTTCCTCGACCAGCGACATGCCTTCAGAATACAGTGCCCTGAACTGCGCCGACGATGCGGCGTGGCCAGCAAAGCTGATCGTGTTCAACCCAAGTTCCGACATCGAATAAATCCCTGCTTCACGCAACACTTTTGTTCAGGAAAAGCCGGTCAAGTCCCTAAGAGCTTTCGGCATCCGCTTTTATGACTTTAAGATGGTTGTTTTAACTGAAATTCGCAAGGCGATTCTTAAGAAAGGGTTAATCTCCACAGTTTCGGCGAGGTCCGCGATACAGGACAAAAAAGAAGAGCCGCAAAAGCGGCTCTCAAGGTAAAACAGGGAGAAAAATCAGACCAATTCGCCAAGTGGAGGAACTGTCTGAGTCCAGAGCGAATCTGGATGGTCATAGTAATATGTCGTAAAGCTTAATATTCGGTTGAGCATGCCTTAATCCTGGACTGCACCGCACAGATTTTGTGCTGCGGCCAAGCACCTTGGAACAGCGCTTCAGAAGCGGAAAAGACTATCCGCCGCCTTTCGGCCGGAGGCCTTGGTGGCGATTTCCTCTTCCAGCCGGGCGATCTCGCCCTGGAGCAGTGCTACGCGGCTTTTCAGCTCGTCCACGGATAGCAGCGACAGATCGCTGCCGATCTCGTGGGCAGATGGCTGCTTGGGACGATCATCGTCGAAAATGCTCATTTCGGCTCCTCCTTTCCCTTGTCGAGGGATCAGGTGCCGTAATTTACAGTTATATCGTCCTTTTTTGAAGTCTCGCTTCGCGCAAGCGCCATGCTCTCCGGCGTGATCATCTGCGCATTGGCCGACGGCATGGTCGTATAGGAATCGCGATCGCCTGCCGGCTTGGCGGCGCGGCGGCGGCTGCGGAAGATCGAATAGGACGTAATCAGCACATGGGCGATGGCGGTGACGAAGAACAGCGAGTAGGGGCCGATGGAGGACATGACCGGGCCGCTCAGCGTCGGGCCGATGATCGTGCCGATACCGTAGAGCAGCAGCAGGCCGCCCGACACCTTGACGAAATCCTCCGGCGCGGCGAAGTCATTGGCATGGGCGACGGCGATCGGATAGAGCGTGTTGGCGACGGCGCCATAGACGACGACCATGCCGATGAGGAAGACGGGGCTGCCGGGCTTCAAAAGAAAAAGCAGAATGCCATCGATCGCTGCGATCGCGGCCATGCCGGCTAGCACGTAGCGGCGGTCGATGCGATCGGACAGGCGGCCGGCCGGCAGCTGCATGACGGCGCCGGCAAAGATGGTCAAGCTCATCATCAGCGCGATATCGCTCTCGGAAAGGCCGGCATTGGCGCCAAAGACGGCGCCGAGCGTGCCGTATGCGCCGTTAGCGATGCCGACGAGCAGGATGCCGATCGAGGCGACCGGCGAATTGCGGTAGAGCGCCTTCAGATCGAGGCTGACCGCCTTTAGCGGCTGTGGGGAGGCGGCGGTCGACAGCGTGGTCGGCAGCATGGCGACGCAATAGCAGATGCCGCACATCATGAAGAGGATGGGCGTGTGAATGTCGGCGAAAGGCACCATCATCTGGCCGGCGACGGCGCCGATGAGGGTGATGCCGATATAGAGCGAGAAGATCGCGCCGCGGCTTTCGTTGGTGGCACGTTCGTTGAGCCAGCTCTCGATAATCATCGAGGTGCCGGCGGTGCAGAAGCCGGTCACGGCACGCAGCACCACCCACCAGGTCGCATCGACGATGATGCCTGTCAAAAGCGCGATGATGGCGATGACGGAGATGAAGCCTGAAAAGGCCCGGACATGGCCGATGCGTCTGACGAGCTTCGGCGCGGTCAGGCAGCCGAGCACGAATCCGGTCGCCCAGGTGGTGCCGAGCAGGCCGAGCGTTGTCGTCGCATAGCCTTCCGCCGTGCCGCGTACTGGCAGCAGCAGGCTGTGCAGGCCGTTGCCCGTAAACAGGAACAGCGTGCCGAACAGCAGAGCGAGTACCGGCAATATGTTTCTTTTCATGCTCCCCACCTTCATGCGGCTCCATTTTTGGGAGCCGATAAGACAGGATCCCGCCCTGCCTGTTTTCGCTATTGATTGTGTCCCGGATTGCCGCTATCGGCCTGTAGAAACAGTCTGTTGGCGCGGAAAAATGTCCGTCCTATGACGATTAGAGCATGATCGCGAAAGCCGTGCAGCGGTTTTTGGTCGCGGCTGCCCTCACTCTTGCATAAACGGGGAAAAATAGCGTGACAAAAGCCATAGCGCTGCTGCTCCTGCTCGCCATGGCGGTGCATATCATCAAGCCTTTGGGGCTGCCGGGCCTGAAGCGCAGGGCCGATTTCTGGAAGATCGCCATCTTCGCCTTCGCCATCTGGACCGTGGCGCTTGTCATCAACGAGGCGTTTTAGCGCATTTCAGGCTGGATTCAGGGCTTCAGCGCCGCCACACGCGGATGCCTAAAGTTGGATCTCTCCGCGCATGACGGAGACGCTGCTGCCCGACAGCAAGACTTCGTTTACCGTGCCGGCAGATTTCCTGACATCAACGCCGATAAGGCTGCGTCTTCCCATCTCCACGCCCTGTTCGATGGTGATCTTTACCCCCGCATCCTGCGCCGGCAGCAGGGAAGTCAGATAGGCGCTGATCGCGGCGGAGGCGCTGCCTGTCGCCGGGTCTTCCGTCACATTGTCGAGCGGGGCAAACATGCGGGCGCGGATATGCCAGGGATTTTCCGTCGAGCGGACGTAGAGGAAAAGTGAGAAGCCGGTCTTGTCTTCCTTGTGCCGGGCTGCCGCCTCGCTGAAAATGGCCGCATTCGGCCACGCCTTGCCAAGCGTTTCGAGGCTGTCCAGCTCGGCAAAGGCGAAGGGCAGGCCGACGGATGCGAAGGTCGGCACATGGGTTGTGTGGCGGATCGATCGCGGATCGATCTGCACGCAAGCGGCAATCAGTTCGTCGGCAATGGTCTCGCCGATCGTAAGCCTGCCCGGTGCGCGGATGCTTGCGCCGGAGACGCCGCCACCGTCGCGCAACAAAGTGACCTCCACGAGCCCGGCTTCCTCTTCGAAGATCAGCCTGTCGCCTGTCGGTTTTCCGAAGATCGCTTGCTGCTGGCCGAGAACGAAAGCGGTGCCGACATTGGGATGACCGGCAAAGGGGATTTCGGCCGTGGGCGTGAAGATGCGGACGCGCGCCGTATGGCTGGGATTCTCTGGCGGCAACACGAAGGTCGTTTCCGAATAGCAGAATTCAGTTGCAATCTTCTGCATGGCGTCGCTGCTGAGACCGCGGGCATCAGGGATGACAGCCAGGGGATTGCCGACGAAGCGTTCGGATGTGAAGACGTCAACGGTGACGTAGGCGACGGCGTTCATGGTGGCTCCCGGCAGCTTTGATGGAACTACCAGGATTTAGCCGTTGCTTGACCAGGCATGAAAGCTGGAACTTGTGCCCCTGACAAGTTTACCGGCGACCTTTACCCCCCGCCTTGCGAGTTTGCGGCCTTCATGGTGATCGCTTCAATTGCTCTGGAACTGCTTGAGCACGCCGGACCAAAGTTCGACGAGCTCGGCACTGCCGACATCGCCGGGCTTCGCACGTACCGCAGTGTGTACGAGGACCAGATGTGTTGTTGGATCGACCAGGATGCGCTGGCCGGCTTTGCCGTCCAGGAAAAACGTTCGGCGCGGACCGGGCATCAGCCAGGTTTGATAGCCGTAGCCCCAGGGGTTCGTTTCGTGATTGACCGCAAGAAACGAGCCCTGCTTGACCGGCTGCGTCGCATCGAGCAGCCATTGGCGGGGTATGATCTGCCGGCCGTTCAAGGCACCGTCATGCGCGAGCAGCAGGCCAAAGCGGGCATAATCGCGGAGTGTCGCGCTGAAGCAGCAGTAGCCGACCTCCTGGCCGGTGCTGTCGACCTGCCAGTTCGCGCTGGCTTCCGCCCCCATCGGCTGCCATATCCGGGACTGGAGATAGTCCGACATGCTCATATGTGTGGCATGGGTCAGGACCAGGCTCAGCCCTTCGGTATCAAGATTGCTATAGTGCCAGACCGTATCGGGAGGTGCGACCCGCTTGTTGAACCGCGATATGGCCATAATGGGGTCGAGCTTTTCAGGGCCGAGCAATGAATTGCTGAGCCGAACGTTATCGTCGGGATTGCCGAAGTTCTCGGTGAAGGCAATGCCGGAGGCCATATGCAGCAATGCGCGGATCGGCGTGACGCCCATCTCTGTGCCCTTCAGCTCCGGCACATAGGTCTCAACCGTATCGTCGATCGAATGGATGGCGCCCTCGGAAATCGCGATCCCGATCATCATGCCGGTCAAGGTTTTCGCCATGGATTGCGAGACAAGGTGGTCGCGGTCGGTGCGGCCATATTGGTAATGTTCGAACAGGATCGTGTCGTTGTGGGCAATCAGCAGGCCCGTGGTGGGATTGGTGTCGAGATATTTCGACAAGGAGCCGGTTTCAGTGCCGAAGGTGAACTTGACCGAAATCTCGGATGGGGCGCGCAAGAGCGGTAGCGGATGCTCGGCGGCGGCGATCGTATGAGTTGGCGCAAGCTTATCGGCGTGACTGAAGTTGCCGATCATGTTGCGTTGTTCGCTCAGCGGCAGACCGACGGGGTAGCCGAGCTTCTCACCGTAAGCCTCTGCGTCCGGTCCGGTTGAGGAAAAGACGGGAACGGCCGTCTGCAACTGTTGGGCGCGAGCAATGTCTGTTTGAGCAACTAAGACTACAGATAGAACAGCAACAAAACTGCGCCAAGCAAGCATATGGCAACCCCTCTATTTAGCCCCTTTTATTATAAGTGGGACAACCTAGTGCCGTGTTTTCGTAACATCCATTTGACATGGCTTGTTTTCCGATATCACAGCAAACCTATTCTTGTCATTGTGACAGATGTGACTTGCTCTGTTCTGAATGCTCGGCTGGCTAGAGCATTTCCGCTTTTCTTCGAATCGCGAAAACGCTCTATCTTCTTGTTTATTTACGCATTCCGGACGAGAAGCCGCCGCGCATTTTTCCTGGAACTACTCTATTGTCCAAAAGCAAAAAGCCCTGGTCACATCGCGACCAGGGCTTTTCGTTCATTCGAATACTCGAGCAGCTCAGCTTTTCACGGAGTCATTGAACTGCTCCATCCTCTTGTTTCCACGCAATTCCGGACGGAAAATTGCAGTGCGCTTTTCCTGGAATTGCTCCAGCTGATATCAGGCGGCCTGCTCGCGATCCTTCGTCCAGCTGCCCTTGGCGGCGAGATAGTTCATCTCGGCGCGATGGGTGAAGGCGCGCTGGCCGGCGGCGACGTTTTCCGGCTTGCCGCCCCATGCCTTCAGCGCGCTGTCCTGCAGAGCGCGGCCGTAGGAGAAGGTCACCTTCCAGGGCAGGTCATAGCCGGAGTTGATCGCGGAGAGATGGGCGGTCGCTTCTTCGGTGGACTGGCCGCCGGAGAGGAAGGCGATGCCGGGAACGGCTGACGGGACGGTTTCCTTCAGTACCTTGACGGTGCGCTCGGCGACCTGCTCGACCGAGGCCTTGCGGACCTTTTTGCCGTCGATGACCATGCTCGGCTTCAGGATCATGCCTTCGAGCTTGATGCGGGCTTCTGCGAGTTCCTGGAAGACGATCTGCAGCGTCCAGCGGGTGACTTCCTCGCTGCGGTCGAGGCTCTGCGTGCCGGGTTCGCCATCCATCAGCACTTCCGGCTCGACGATCGGAACGATCTTGGCCTGCTGGCAAAGGGCGGCATAACGGGCGAGTGCGTGGGCGTTGGCCTTGATGGCGCCATAGGTAGGCAGCGTATCGGAAACGGCGATCACGCCGCGCCACTTGGCGAAGCGGGCACCGGCGTCATAATATTTGGCCAGGCGGTCGGCGAGGCCGTCGAGGCCTTCGGTGACGGTTTCGCCGGGGAAGCCGGCGAGCGGCTTGGCGCCGACATCGACCTTGATGCCGGGAATGCTGTCGGCAGCCTTGATGATATCGACGAAGGGAGTGCCGTCCGCGGCCTTCTGGAAGAGGGTTTCCTCATAGAGGATGACGCCGGAGATGTACTTCTTCATTGCGTCGTCGGAGCGGAAGAGCATTTCGCGATAGTCGCGGCGGCTCTCTTCCGTTGACACGAGAGAGATGGCGTCGAAGCGCTTCTTGATCGTGGCGGTGGATTCGTCCGCCGCCAGGAGGCCCTTGCCACCAGCAACCATCTTTACGGCAATGTCTTCAATTCGTTCGCTCATTTTGTTTCTCCAAGGCGATTTCATTCGGCGACAAGAACAATATAGATCGGCGATAACAGAAGTGTAGAAGGAGGGAAATGGCAGGCTAACTAATTGAAACGATTGAAATGATTTCAACCGTTTGAAAGTCTTTCATGTAATCCTAGCACTCATGGAAAAGCCGCGAAAGCTTTAGCTTTCGCGGCCCGTATCATTCATGGCGATAAGGCTTGATTACTTGCTGGCCTGCAGAACTGCGACACCCGGCAGGACCTTGCCTTCCATCCATTCGAGGAATGCGCCGCCAGCCGTCGAGACATAGGTGAAGTCGTCGGCAACGCCGGTATGGTTGAGCGCTGAAACCGTGTCGCCGCCGCCGGCAACCGAGGTCAGCTTGCCGGTCTTGGTGCATTCGGCGGCATATTTGGCGACTGCGACGGTCGCGGCGTCGAAAGGCGCGATTTCGAAAGCGCCGAGCGGGCCGTTCCAGACCAGCGTCGTGGCACGGCCGATCCAGCCGTTGATCGCTTCGACCGACTTCGGGCCGACATCGAGCACCATGGCATCGGCGGGGATCGCTTCGATCGCGACGACTTCGTTGTCGGCACCGGCCTTGAATTCGCGGGCGACGACGCCGTCCTCAGGCAGCACGATCGCGCAACCGGCTGTGGCGGCTTCGATCATGATCTGCTTGGCGGTATCCGCAAGGTCATGCTCGCAGAGCGATTTGCCGACATTGGTGCCGCGGGCGGCGAGGAAGGTGTTGGCCATGCCGCCGCCGATGACAAGCGCGTCGACCTTCTTCACCAGGTTGGTCAGGAGATCGATCTTGGTGGAGACCTTGGCGCCGCCGACGATGGCAACGACCGGGCGGACCGGATTGCCGAGGCCCTTTTCCAAAGCTTCAAGCTCGGCCTGCATCGTGCGGCCTGCATAGGCCGGCAGCAGGTGGGCAAGGCCCTCGGTCGAGGAATGGGCGCGATGGGCGGCCGAGAAGGCGTCGTTGACGTAGATATCGCCATTGGCGGCGAGCGCCTTGGTGAAGGCCGCGTCGTTCTTTTCCTCTTCCTTGTGGAAGCGGGTGTTTTCCAGCAGCAGGATATCGCCGTTGTTCATCTTGGCAACGGCGTCGGCGGCCGGAGCGCCGATGCAATCGGAGGCGAAGAGAACCGCGTGGTCCAGAACTTCCTCGACGGCCGGCACGATGAGGCCGAGGGAGAGGTCCGGGGAAGGGCCGTCCTTCGGGCGGCCGAAATGGGCAAGCAGAATGACCTTGGCGCCCTTTTCGGACAATTCGAGAATCGTCGGGGCGACACGCTCGATGCGGGTCGCATCGGTGACCTTGCCATCCTTGACCGGCACATTGAGGTCGACACGCACGAGCACGCGCTTGCCGGAGATGTCGGTGAGATCGTCGAGAGTTTTGAAGGTTGCCATGGGAGGGTCCAATGTTGTTGGTGGCGAAAATCGCGCCGACCATACTACGGATGATCGGAGACGCAAGGCGTTCAGACGTCGTTTTTGCCTGTACTTGAATCGTCCGAAACAGCTTCATGCGCGCGCTCGCGACGCTTCTGAAGATAGGCATGGATGCTCTTCAAAATATCATGGAGATTGATGAAGATCGGCATGATGACAGGCGGTTCCACGGCCTCCAGCGACATTCCGACAGATTGGATATGGTCGTTCTCGTCGAGATCGCGGACGATGAGGATGATCTCGCCCAAGCGAACGCGGTCGGCATAATCGGCCTTGCCGCCAAGGCGATGGCGCATGAGCTCGGCGATGGTGAGGCCCTTTTCCTGTTCGGTCAGCAGGCCAGGCCCATAGGCGGCATCGAGATCGGCGGCGGGGCGCAGCGGCGAGATCGAGAAGGCGCCGAAGAATTCGGCGTCCTCGGGATCAACCGGCGCGCGGCTGGCGAAAAGGCGGTCGAGCAAGCGCGAATAATTGGGGGAGACGAAAAGATAGACGATATCGTTTTCGCGCAAGCGGCCGGCATATTGATAGCGCATGGATTTACCATCGCGAACGATGAGCGATGGTGTCGCCCAGCGCGGGATGCGTTCGCCACGCAGAACCGGGCTGTCTTTCACAACGCGATAGGAGAGGAGTTCGTGGTTGACGGTGCCCGGCAGGTCGACTTCGACCTTGTCGATCGCTCCCATGCGCGGGGGAACGATGAGGCCCAGGCGGCGCGCCATCGGCTTGATGGTCCAGCCCTGAACGAGCAGCGAGACCAGCACGACGATGAAGGCGACGTTGAAATAGGTTTGGCCGGCCTGCAGGCCGCCGAGGATCGGCATGATCGCCAGAAGAATGGAGACCGCGCCGCGCAGGCCGACCCAGGCGACGAAGCCGGTCTCCCGCTGCGTATAGTCGAAAGGCAGGACGCAGAGCCACACGGCGATCGGTCGTGCAATGAAGATCAGGAACAGTGCCAGCGCGACGGCGGGAATGGCGATCGCCGGAAATTCCGATGGGGTCGCAAGCAGGCCGAGCACGAGGAACATGATGATCTGCGCCAGCCAGGTCATGCCGTCCTGGAAACGCTTGATCGAGGCGGATGCGGGCAGCTTGCGGTTGCCGGCATAGATGCCTGCGACATAGACGGCCAGGAAGCCGCTGCCGCCGACGGCGCCGGTAAACGAGAAGACGAGGAGTGCCAGCGCCAGCACGAAGATAGGCGTCAGGCCGCGATCCGTTTCCAGGCGGCTGACGATGAGGACGATCATCATGCCGCCGAGCAGGCCGAGGATGACACCCAGTCCCATCTGCTGGACGAAGGTCGCAAGCATGGCAAGGTTGATGCCGGCATAGCCTTCACCACTTGCCAATAGCTCGACCAGGGCGAGGGTCAGGAAGATCGCCATCGGGTCATTGGTGCCGGATTCGACTTCCAGCGTCGAACGCACCTTGTCGCGGATATTGATGCCGCCGATGCGCAGCAGGAAGAAGACGGCGGCCGCATCCGTCGAGGCGACGATGGAGCCGAGCAGCAGGCCCTGCAGCCAGGTGAAGCCGAGCAGCCAGGTGGCGGCGAGGCCGAACAATGCGGCCGTTACGATGACGCCGACGGAAGCGATGGTCAGCGCGGGTGCTGCAGCAAGCTTGAAGGCCTGGATCGGCGTGCCATAGCCGGAATCGAAGAGGATGATGGCTAGCGCCAGGGAGCCGAGAATGTAGGCGAGATAATTGTTGGAGAATTCAATGCCGAGCCCGTCCGTGCCAGCGGCAAGGCCGATCATGAGGAAGAGCAGCAGCAGGGGTGCGCCGAAGCGGAAAGCAAGAAGGCTGGAGAAAGCCGCAATGAGAATGAGAACCGTGCTGATCAGCACGATGACGTAAAATGCCTCCACCTTTTCTTCCCCTTTTTCCGTGCGCCGCTGCTGGGGCCAAAAAGCCCGGAATGCGGAAATCCCTTCGTCATCCCATCATGCAGTCCTGCCGGCCATATTGGCAAATATGGCCTTAATCAGAGGAGAGCTTTACGACTGAGCCCGCCCTGACGATTGCAACAGCATGGTGTGATGCGCTTTTGCCAGAACGGCGAAGCGGCTTGGAATACACTGGGAGACTTCCTGCTCAAAATTTATTGGTAAATCTGGACCATAGCAGGGCAGGGAGAGCAAAGATTGGGGCTTTTGAAGGGCAGTTGCGATGGGGCTACTGAAACCCCAGAATGCATTTCAAAATCGACAATAAGTTGTCCTACCATCCGAAACCGTAGAGAGAGAATGAAGTGCTCATAATGCCTCCGGGCCACACCGAAGGGCTTGTGTGTGGATCCTCGGGTCAAGCCCGAGGATGACAGCTCTTGAGGATGGGTTAAAGACACAGCGACTTTGGAGATGTATTTCGCTGATTAACCGCGTGGGGATAGTGAATTTTTGTCTAAGAAAACTATCGTTTGCCCGCGGCCTACCCCAAAACACCGTCATCCTCGGGCTTGACCCGAGGATCCATGCACAAGCGCGCATGATTTCATGCAAGGCATAAATGGGTAGGAGCCGTCAGCATGGGCGAAGCTCAAACATCCACGCGCCTGAAATAGATCGGGTAGTCGATCACCAGCCCATCTTCGTCGACCGGAAGATCGACGGTGAAATCCCGGTCTTCGGCCGCGTATCGATAAAGTTTCTCCGGCACGATGCAGGTATAGTGCTGACGGTCGCGCACCGGCTCGAAGGTGTCGAACGGGATATAGAGCATGGAGAGCTTGGCGGTTCCGTCCTTTGGCATCATCTCCAGCCGGCGGATCGGTAGGCTGTTGGTGAAGGGCGAGCCATAGAGATCGATATCGACGCAGCCATCGAACTGCGGAAGGGCCACGCCATCCTCGGTGCGCCAATGTCCCTTGCCGTCCGACCTCAGCGCCAGGCGGCGGCCGTCGGTGGTTTCGACGGAGAAGGAAAGAACAGCCCAGCCGGCGGAGCAATCGATGCGGTAGGAGACGCCATAGGGCGTGCCGCCGCGGGCACCAATGATAATGCCGGCGGCGCGGATGACCGCAGCGCCGGCATTGTCGATAGGAGCGATCGTGAGGTGCTCCAGCCCGTCTCCTTCCATGGGACGCCAGCGGACTGTCGTCGGAAGGAGCGGGCGGAAGGCCATGATCAGATCAGCTTGGCGAAGGCGACTGCCGTGTCCGACATGCGGCTGGAGAAGCCCCATTCGTTGTCGTACCAGGACAGGACGCGCACGAAGTTGCCTTCCATGACCTTGGTCTGGTCGGTCGCGAAGATCGACGAGTGGCTGTCATGGTTGAAGTCGCGGGAAACCAGCGGCTCGTCGGTATAGCCGAGGATGCCCTTCAGCTTGCCGTTCGATGCAGCCTTGATGGCTTCGTTGATTTCGCCAACCGTCGTTGCCTTCTTGGCCACGAACTTGAAGTCGACAACCGAGACGTTCGGCGTGGGAACGCGGATCGACGTGCCGTCGAGCTTGCCCTTGAGGTGCGGCAGAACGAGGCCAACGGCCTTTGCGGCGCCGGTCGACGTCGGGATCATGGACAGGGCTGCGGCGCGGGCGCGATACAGGTCCTTGTGCATGGTGTCGAGTGTCGGCTGGTCACCGGTGTAGGAGTGGATGGTCGTCATGAAACCGTGGTCGATGCCGACGGCGTCATCGAGAACCTTCACGACCGGCACCAGGCAGTTCGTGGTGCAGGACGCGTTGGAGATGACCAGGTGCTCCTTGGTGAGCTGGTCGTGGTTGACGCCGAAGACGACGGTCAGGTCGGCACCGTCGGCCGGGGCCGAAACGATGACGCGCTTTGCGCCGGCCGTCAGGTGAGCGGCGGCCTTGTCGCGGGCGGTGAAGATGCCCGTGCATTCCATGGCGATGTCGACGCCGAGATCGCGGTGCGGCAGGGTTGCCGGGTCCTTGATGGCGGTGACCTTGATCGGCTTGCCGCCGCCAACGATGATCGTGTCGCCTTCGACCTTCACTTCGGCCGGGAACTTGCCGTGGATGGAATCGTAACGCAGCAGGTGCGCGTTGGTTTCGACCGGGCCGAGGTCGTTGATGGCAACGACTTCGATATCGGTGCGGCCGGATTCGACGATTGCGCGCAGAACGTTACGGCCGATACGGCCAAAGCCGTTGATGGCTACTTTTACAGTCATGAATGTCACTCCCTTTCACTCAGGGTGTTTATCTATTGGATTTGAGAGCGCTTGTCAGCGCCCTCAGGAAAGCTTTGCCTCAGCGGCGGCGACAACAGCCTCGGTGGTGATGCCGAAATGCTTGTAGACGTCCTTGTACGGAGCGGAAGCGCCGAAGCCCTTCATGCCGATAAAGGCGCCTTCCGGTCCGATGAAGGCATCCCAGCCTTCGCGAACGCCGGCTTCGACGGCGACCTTGACCGGCGAGTTGCCGATGACTTCCTTGCGGTAGGCGTCCGGCTGCTCGAAGAAGAGTTCGGTGCAGGGGACGGAAACGACGCGCGTGGAGACGCCCTTGCCTTCGAGAACGGTGCGGGCGGCAACAGCAAGTTCGACTTCAGAGCCCGAAGCAAAGATCGTCACCTTGGCATCGGCATTGCCGGCCAGCGTATAGGCGCCGAGTTCGCAGAGGTTCTTCTCGCTGTATTCGGTACGAGCGGCCAGCAGGTTCTGACGGGTCAGCGCAAGGCCGGACGGACGGTTGGTCGTCTTGATGGCGATCTGCCAGCATTCGGCCGTTTCCGTGGCGTCCGCCGGGCGGAACAGCTGGAAATTCGGGATGGCACGCAGGCTGGCGACCTGCTCGACCGGCTGGTGGGTCGGGCCGTCTTCGCCGACGCCGATGGAATCATGCGTCAGAACGTGGATGGCGCGGATGCCCATCAGGGCGGCGAGGCGGAGCGGCGGACGGCAATAATCCGAGAAGATCAGGAAGCCGCCCGAATAGGGGATGAGACCACCGTGGAGCGCGATACCGTTCATGGCAGCAGCCATGCCGTGCTCGCGGATGCCCCAGTGCATATAGCGGCCGGAGAAATCGGTCGGGGTGATCGACTTCATCTGGCTGGTCTTGGTGTTGTTCGACGGCGTCAGGTCGGCGGAGCCGCCGAGCGTTTCCGGAATGAAGCCGTTGATGACTTCAAGCGCGTCTTCCGAAGCCTTGCGGGTTGCGACCGTCGGCTTGGTTTCGGCGAGCTTCTTCTTGTAGTCGCTGATGGCGGCGTCGAAGCCGGCAGGCAGCTTGTGATCGAAGCGGCGGGTGAACTCGGCCTTCTTGGCAGCGTCGGCTGCGGCGAGGCGGCCTTCCCAGGCTTCGCGGATGCCGATGGAGCGTTCGCCGGCAGCGCGCCATTCACCGAGGACGTCGTTCGGGATGACGAAGGGTTCGTAGGGCCAGTTGAGCGCAACGCGGGTCGCGGCAATTTCCTCGGCGCCGAGCGGCGAGCCGTGGACCTTGTGGGTGCCCTGCTTGTTCGGAGCGCCGAAGCCGATGATCGTCTTGCAGGCGATCAGCGTCGGGCGGTCGGACTTGTGAGCGGCTTCGATGGCGGCGCTGATGGCGGCTTGGTCGTGACCGTCGACTTCGATCGTGTTCCAGTGAACGGCCTTGAAGCGCATGATCTGGTCGGTCGAGTCCGAAAGCGAGACGGCGCCGTCGATGGTGATGGAGTTGTTGTCCCAGAACAGGATCAGCTTGTTGAGCTTGAGGTGGCCGGCAAGGGCGATCGCCTCATGGCTGATGCCTTCCATCAGGCAGCCGTCGCCGCACATGGCGTAGGTGTAGTGATCCTGAAGTTCCGAGCCGAATTCCTCGCGCAGCTTGCGTTCGGCGATCGCCATGCCGACGGCATTGGCAATGCCCTGGCCAAGCGGGCCGGTGGTGGTTTCGATGCCGGTGGCGTGGCCATATTCCGGATGGCCTGCGGTCTTGGAACCGAGCTGGCGGAAGCGCTGGAGCTCTTCGACCGTCATGTCCGGATAGCCGGTGAGGTAGAGAACCGAGTAAAGCAGCATCGAGCCGTGGCCGGCCGACAAGACGAAACGGTCACGGTCCGGCCAAAGCGGGTTCTTCGGGTCGAAACGCAGATATTTGCTAAAGAGAACGGTGGCGACATCAGCCATCCCCATCGGCAAACCGGGGTGACCGGAATTGGCCTTCTCGACAGCATCCATGGCAAGGAAACGGATCGCATTCGCCATCCGGTCGTGTTGTTCGCGAGAGTTCATGGGTTTTTCCGCAGTGTTCCGGGTTCTCGGGGGATGGCCACACGCCTGGGAGGGAGGGCCATCGGTTGAAAGGCGGGTGAAGGGGAGACGCTCTTCCGAACGCCATTTTCAACGTCGCCTCAGGCGGTCGAGACATAGCAGTTAGGGCGAGCAAGTCAATAAATCGAGGACCCAATACGGGCCTCTCGGGGCAATTTTTTGACATTTGCCCGTTCACTTTTACAAAAGACGACAATCATGCGACAAGGCCTGTGGGATCGGCAAAGGCGGCATTCATCCACAGAATAGGGGGGCTGCCACATGACAGCCTTTATTGACGTGCTGTTGCCGAGTTGAATATTGTTGCGAAATCAGACAAGTGGCCGGATGTTTTGATTCGGGCCTTGCGCGGAGATGCGAAGGGTATGACACCTTCAGGCAAAACGGTGGACGCGGCGCTCGCCCAATTGCGCCAGGCGCTTTCGACGTTGGAGAGCGCGGTTGACGGACGGTTCGAGCGGGAACGGGCGCAGAGCGATATAGAAGGCGAGGTCCGCAGGGTTCACGCCGATCGGTCCCGTCTTGCCCAGGAGTTGGACCAGGCCGAGTTCCGCGCGAACCGGCTGGAAGAGGTCAATCGCGAAGTGTCGCGCCGGCTCGTCACGGCGATGGAAACCATAAGAGCCGTGCTGGACCGCTGATCCCTCGGGAAGCAGCCGTCGCAGCGCGGCAATGATCGGAAAGTCGAATGGCACAAGTAACGGTAACGATCGACGGCAAAGCCTACCGGATGGCCTGCGAAGAGGGTCAGGAAGACCATCTGACGGATCTCGCCAATCGTTTCGACCGCTACGTCATGCATTTGAAAAGCCAGTTCGGCGAGATCGGCGATCTCCGGGTCACCGTCATGGCCGGCATCATGATCATGGACGAGGTGAGCGAATTGACGCGGCGCGTGTCCTCGCTGGAGGCCGAGCTGGAAACCCTGACCAGCACCCGTGATACGACCGTGGCAGCCAATGCGCGGGCTGAGGAAACGCTGGCAAGCGTCATCGACGAGGTGACGATGCGAATTCACGGCATTACCGAAAAGCTACTGGAGCGGCCGGGCGTCGAGCAGGCTTGAGTTTATTTCTGCGGATGCCCGTGAGCGCCCTCTGGTAGAAAGCTTCAAAGCTCTTTATATAGTTCAGGCGGTCTGCGCTTCCCGACAGGAACCACAATCCCTGGGGCCATACTCGATCCAAAGGGAGCTGTCCCTGACCAGGCCCGTGGGCCTGGACACACGGTGCCCACCTACGTTTGTAGGCACCCAGGATCGTAAACATCCATCGGTCGTCGTGGATCGCTCTTAAATCTTCCTGGCTGATTGCCAATTTTCTGACAGTTGGCCAAGGAAGGCGCCGCGCAGTTCTTCCGCCGCGCTGACGCCACTCCTCCTCCCCTTAACTTTTCGACCGTAGGTAAGCACCGCGTTCGAGCTCGGCGCGGTTGGTCGCGCTGCGCAGCCGCAGCAGGTCCTTGCGGGCGATGAGGCCGATGAGGCGGCCGGTCTGTGGCTCGACGACGGGAACACGTCCCGTATCGGCATGGATCATGATATCGGCAACACGTCCCACAGTATCTTCGGCATGGGCAACCGGAAGAGACGTATCCGAGATCACGTCATAGAGCGATTGATCCATGAGGTCCGGTTCGCTCTGCCAGCGCAGGGCATCGGCGCGCGAGATCATGCCGACGAGACGGTCATTCTCGCCGACGACGGGATAGAAGCGGTGCGCATCCGGCCGATCCGTCATCTGCTGCAGCGCTTCCGACAGGCGCATGGAGGCTGGCAGCGTGTCCACCTTGGCGATCATGATGTCGCGGGCGCGGGTCAGCTCGAACGGGTCGATGCCATATTCGCGGGTAATGTGCTGGCCGCGACGGGCGATCTTTTCGGTCAGAATCGATCGTTTCAAGAGCAACACGGTGACGGCATAGGCCGCGACGGTTGCCGCCAGCAGCGGCACCAGCGCACTCGTGTCTCCCGTCAGCTCCACGGCGAAGAAGGTGCCCGTCAGCGGAGCACGCATGGTGCCGCCCATCATCGCCGCCATGCCGAGCATCGCCCAGAAGCCGGGATCGCCTGGCAAGGCAAGGCCGACGAGCCAGCCGAGTGCGCCGCCGAGAATGAGCAACGGCGCCAGGACGCCGCCCGAGGTGCCGGAGGACAGCGCCACCAGCCAGATGCCCGCCTTGACCAGCAGGATCGCCAGGACAGCGCCGACAGCGATGCGGCTATGCAGGAGATCGGCGATGATGTCGTAACCGACGCCAAGCGCACGCGGCTCGATCAGGCCGCCGAGCCCGACGACGAGGCCGCCGAGCGCGGGCCACCACATCCAGTGGATGGGCAGTTTTTCGAAGGCATCTTCGATCTTATAGAGCAAAGTCGTCAGCAAGCCGGATTGCAGGCCGGAGACGATGCCGAGGCCGGCGGCGAGCAGAATGCCCCACCAGGAGAGCGACATCTCGAAATGCGCGGGGAAGAGCGCACCGCTGCCGATCAGCAGCGGTCGCCAGATAACGGAAACGCAGGCTGCGACCGCGACCGGAATGAAGCTGCGCGGCTTCCATTCGAAGAGCAGCAGTTCGACGGCAAGCATGACGGCCGCGATCGGCGTGCCGAAGACCGCGGTCATGCCGGCTGCCGCGCCAGCGACGAGCAGGGTCTTTCGTTCGGCGGCGCTCAGGTGGAAGAGCTGGGCGAAGAGCGAGCCGATGGCGCCGCCGGTCATGATGATCGGACCTTCCGCGCCGAACGGTCCGCCGGAGCCGATCGAGATCGCCGATGACAGGGGCTTCAGCACCGCCACCTTCGGCGACATGCGGCTGCCGCCGATCAGGATCGCCTCGATGGCTTCAGGGATGCCGTGGCCGCGGATCTTCTCCGAGCCGAAGCGTGCCATCAGGCCGATCACGATGCCGCCGAGAATGGGCGCCGCCACCATCCATGGCGAGCGCGCTATCATGGTGAAGGAGAGCGGCTCGGTGCTGATCTTGAACAGCCAGACGGCGTTGCTGACGAGCGCGATGAGATTGATGAGCACCCAGGCGGCGAAGGCGCCGCCGGTGCCGACGACGAGCGCCATGGCAATCAGCATTAGGACGCGCTTGTCCGTGGTGAAATCGCCATTGTCCTTGCGGGAAGCCCCGCCGGAGAAATCGTGACTGTGACTTTGTGAGGTGCTGGTGTCCTGCATGGGAGGCCTTCTGTTCCAAGCGTGCGCGGCAGTTCTTCAGCCGGTCCCCGCTTCGAGATGGCAAATATATCGTAATGCGATATAAATCAACTGACGCGCATTGCGATCTGCAAGATTCGTTTTCGGCACTTTTGGTCCTTGATCCGGAGCATGGGGTTGCCGCAAAACCGCTGAAGATTTTGCGCGACATGCTTTAGGACCGCGAACAGCGGCAATGGGGACGATTTGATGGTGCGACGTTTGGATGAAGCTCTTTCGCAGGCTGACTATGAGGCGCTGGCGACGCTGCGCTACACCCTGCGCAAGTTCATGGATTTCAGCACGTCGGCCGCGCAGGAGGCAGGCCTGCCGCCGCAACAGCATCAGGCGCTGCTGGCGATCAAGGGCAATGGCGTCGCCGAGGCGATGACGATCGGCATGCTCGCGGAAAAGCTGCTGATCGCACCGCATACGGCGACGGAACTCGCGGGACGGCTGATCGACGGTGGCTATGCGACCCGCCATCCCGATCCAACGGACAAGCGCCGGCAGACGCTGCAGTTGACCGAAAAATCCGAAGAGGTTCTGCAAACATTGAGCTCGATCCATCTGGTGGAAATCCGCGAGATGGCGCCGCGACTGATCGAGATCCTGACCCAGCTTCAGGCTGAGGTCCGCAATGACTGAGGGCGCCATTGCCTGGTGATACCAGCAATGGCGCGGGGATTATTGGCCCAAGCGGATGCCGCCGTCGCAGATCAGCGTGTGACCGCTGGTGAAGCCGTTACCGATCAGGAAGGCGATGGCTTCCGCAATCTCCAACGGGCGGCCGACGCGGCCAACGGGGGTGCGTGCCGCGAATCCGGCAAAGGTCTGCTCTCTTTGCTCCGCGGTGAAATCCCACCAAGGGGTATCGACGACGCCGGGGGACACGCAATTCACCCGGATCGGCTTGAGCTCGACGGCGAGAATCGGGGCCAAGGCGGCGATGGCGGCGTTGATGGCTCCGAGCCCTGCGGTTCCGGGCATTGCCGCCTGCGCCGATACGGCGGAGACGAAGGTGATGCTGCCCTCTCTCGAAAGATGCGGAAGACAGGCCTGGGCACAGGCAAAATGCGCCATGGTCTTCTGCTCGAAACCTTTCCTTAGATCGGCGAGGTCGACGGTGGCGAAGGGGCCTGCGCCATTGCCACCGCCCAATGCCAGGACGAGATGATCGACCGGTCCGATTGCTCGGAAGACGTCGCCAAGGCTGGCAAAGTCGGCAGCATCCATGGTGACGGTGGCAATATCACCGTTGAGGCTTTGCCCGGCCGCCTGAAGTTTGGCGGCATCGCGACCCGTGATGGTGACGCGATATCCTTTTTCGAGTAGATGGGCGGCGGTCGCAAGACCGATGCCGGAGGAGCCGCCGATAATGGCGACGTGTTGAGACGACATAGGTGTCTCCTTTCTGGGGTAGGGGAGTGGTGGGAGGTGACGGTTCAGGAGAGGCCGGTAAGGCTTTGGCTGAGTGTTCGCAGGTGCTGTCGCGCGGCCGCATCATAGGCTTGGGCGGCAGCGCGGGACGGACGCAGGCCGTCGTAATAGAGGCCGGTGTGCCCCTCCAAGGCAGTGCCGGCGGCAAGATTGAGGATAGCGTCGGCACCTTGCTCGACGGAGCTTATGGGTGCGACGCCCGCCTGGCGCACCATGGTCGTGTCCATATAGGTCGCCGGGTGCAGGCAGTTGGCGGTGACGCCGGAGCCGGCAAGCTCCTCCGCCAGATCGAAGGTGAACATGATCTGCGCCAGCTTGCTCTGGCAATAGGCGCGCACGCCGCTATAGCCGCGCGTCAGCATGACATCGGAGAAATCGATCGCCTGTTGGCCGACAGAGGACACGTTGACGATGCGGGCGGGCGCGCTTGCCTTCAATAGCGGCAGCAGGCGGCGCGTCAGTAGAAAACCGGCGAGATAGTTCACTGCAAAGCGCAGCTCGTGCCCGTCTTGGCTTACCTGGCGCCCAGCGCCGCCACTGGTGCCGATGCCGGCATTATTGATCAGGAGATCGAGGCGATCATGATCGCGCTCGATGGCGTCGGCCAGGGTGCGAACCTCGTCCAGTGAGGAGAGGTCGGCAAGATAATAGGTTGTTTTGCCACCATTGTCCCGGATTCGGGAGACCAGTTCCTCGGCGCGGGCCTTGTCGCGGCCGTGAACGATCACCGTCGCACCTGCCGCGGCAAGTCGCTCCGCAACCCGGCGTCCGACACCGTCCGTCGAGCCTGTAATTAGGACTGTCTTGCCGTTCATATCCATAGCAACCGCCTTCTCGTTGTCTGCATGGCGATATTTGACAGCTTGCGGAAATGCCAAACAGTTCCGACTTTATCCTAGTATTGATCCTGCTATGATAGGTCATGACCATCAATCAGAGCCAGACCATCCTTGAGGCCAGGCGTCGCGAGTTCGGCGCGTTCCTGCGCTCCCGCCGGGAAAAGCTGACGCCAGCCGGTGTCGGACTTCCGGACGGATTTCGGCGGCGGACGCCGGGGCTCAGGCGCGAAGAGGTGGCGCTTCTCGCCGGCGTCGGCACCACCTGGTACACATGGCTGGAGCAGGGCCGGGACGTCCGCCCCTCCGCAGAGGTTCTGTCGGCGCTGGCTGATGCGCTGCGCCTCGATCCGGCGGAGCGGCGGCATCTCTTCACCCTCAGCGATCGGCCATCTGTTGACGCCCCGTCGCGCGGGCCTGAGGAGGTGCCGGAGGCTCTGCTGCGCATGCTTGCAAGCCTCGCCGGCCAACCGGCCTATGTTCTCGGAAGGCGTTGGGATGTGCTGGCCTGGAATGCCGCCGCGGTCGCACTTTTCGGCGATTATGCCCTGTTGCAGGGGGATGCGCGCAACAGCGTCCATCGGGTGTTTACCGACCTTGCGCATCGGCAGCTGCTCGTCGATTGGGAGATCGTGGCCGCGAATTCGCTGGCGATGTTCCGCGCCGACAGTGCCCGTTATGCCGGCGATCCCGATTTCGAACGGCTGATCGCCACCTTGACGCAGGCGAGCCCAGAATTTCGTGCCTGGTGGCCGAGGCAGGATGTGCTGCGGCCGCTGACAGGTCACAAGCGTCTGCGCCATCCGGAGGGCGGCTTGATGACGTTTGAATATACAGCCCTTGCCGTCATGGATCGCGCCGACATGAAGCTGGTGGTCTATACGCCGCTCGAAGAGGACGGGACGAGCGACAGGCTGAAACGGCTGTTGGGCCACGCCGGTACGGCTTGATGCGGCCTCCTTCGGCTGCAGTCATCCCTTTCTTTTAGTCTTCCAGATCGTTCTTCAACTGATCGAGAATGGAGAGGGCGTGGCCGGCATAAGCGCTGATCCAGCGATCATGGATCTGCTTGATCGGCAGGCTGTTCAGATGGTTCCAGCGCTCGCGCCCTTCCTTTTTGGCGATCACGAGGTCTGCGTCTTCAAGCACTTTCAGATGCTGCATCACGGTGCAGCGGTCCATATCCACGAAAGTCTCGCAGAGCATGCCGGTCGTGCGCGGTGCATCCTTGAGCATGTCCAGGATTTCGCGCCGGCGACGATGCGCGAGAGCCTTGAAAATGAGGTCGCTGTCTGATTCGTTTGACATGTTATATTTTTATAACATAATAGGTGCATTCGCAATGGAGCGATAACGGCAGACAAATGATGGAGGAGACACCATGGCATTGAATGTTCGGATTTCAGGACGGATCGGCCGCAAGGTCGATGAAGTCTTCGATGCGGTCGTCAACCCGAAGAAGCTTTCGAGCTATTTCACGACAGTCGGCGGCGCGAGCGCGCCCCTTGTGGCGGGAACGACCGTCATCTGGTGGAAGAACGCCCCCGTCGAGGTCAATGAAGTGGAGGAAAACAAGCGCATCGTCTTTCACTGGGAAGGGGGCACCGGCGAGGACGGTATCCGCTACAGGACCAAGGTGGAGATGACCTTCGACGCGCTGGAGGATGGCGGTACGCTCGTCATCATCGAGGAATCGGGCTGGCGCGAGGACGAGGCTGGCCGCCGCGGCACCTATCTGAACTGCGAGGGCTGGACGCAGATGCTCTGCTGCATGAAGGCCTTCGTCGAATACGGCATCAACCTGCGCGAAGGGTTCTTCCTGAGCGAGATGCGTGGCGAGCCGGCGGAGGCGCCGGATCGCTGAGTCCCATCAATCCGTATCGACGGTCAGAGCCTTCCCGATCACATTGTTTGATATCATTTGGTGGCCCGGTGCCGATTTCGGCGTCGGGCCTATCGGCTTTCGGATTCAGCCACTCAGAGACGCGGTTGATGCCGCGCGATGGATATCCATCTCACGTTGTAGTAGGCTTCGGATAATCGGAAGAGGCGCAGTCTCGGGGGTGGGGCATTCAAGATGGGATGGGAAGATCACTTTTGTGTGTGGATAAGCTCAAAAGCCGGGTGAATGACAAAATCCTTTAAATAATAACAGATTCATTGCTGGCGAGACGGGGCCTGCGCCAAAATTGCCTAAATTCAGAACGATGGGAGCGCGCGTCACAACGGGCTTGTCGAAAGAAGTGTATACGGCAATTCGAAGACGCGTCGTCGATATTACTGAAGATCCGAACAGTCGGAACCGGCGAAGATCACTATAAACAGGTAGAGCATGTCGAGCCCAATCGATCTGGAAAATGCCGATGAGGAATTGGAAGAACGTGGCGGTATCGTCGGTCTGTTGAACCGCTACCGGGCGCTGATCGTCGCTCTCCTCACCGTCGCCGTCTTCTGCATCGCCGCCTATGCGATCTACGACCTGACGACCGAGGTGCGCTATGACGACGTCGTCCACGCCCTGACGACGACGAAGATCTCCTCGGTGCTGCTGGCTCTGCTGTTTACAGGCCTGAGCTTCGCCTCGCTGATCTTCTACGATCAGAATGCACTCGAATATATCGGCAAGCGGCTGCCGTTTCCGCATGTGGCGTTGACCTCCTTCAGCGCCTATGCGGTCGGCAACACAGCCGGCTTCGGCGCGCTCAGCGCCGGTGCGATCCGTTATCGCGCGTATACCCGGCTCGGGCTGTCGCCCGACGACATCACCCGTGTCATCGCTTTCGTCACGCTCGCCTTCGGTCTCGGCCTGGCCGCCGTCGGCGCTATCGCGCTTCTGGTCATTGCCGACGAGATCGGCCCGCTGATCGGCGTCGATGGCTTGTGGCTGCGGCTGATTGCCATCGCCATTCTCGCGGCGCTTGCTTTCGTGGTCTATGCCGGCCGCAACGGCCGTGAGGTGCGCATCGGGCCGGTCGAAGTTCGGCTGCCGGATTCGCGTACATGGTCGCGGCAGTTCCTGGTTACCGCATTCGATATCGCCGCCTCGGCCTCCGTGCTCTATGTGCTGCTGCCGGAAACCTCGATCGGATGGCCGGGCTTCTTTGCCATCTATGCCATCGCTGTCGGCCTCGGCGTGCTCAGCCACGTTCCAGCAGGCTTCGGTGTCTTCGAGACGATTATCATCGCCTGGCTCGGCAGCTCCGTGAATGAAGACGCCGTCCTGAGCTCGCTGGTCCTCTATCGCGTCATTTATAACGTCATCCCGCTCGTCATCGCGATCGCCGCGATCTCGGTGGCGGAGCTGCGTCGCTTCGTCGATCATCCGGTAGCTTCCAGCATGCGCCGCATCGGCGCCCGCGTCATGCCGCAGCTGCTTTCGGCCTTCGCGCTGCTGCTCGGCATGATGCTGGTCTTCTCGAGCGTCACGCCGACGCCGGATCAGAACCTGATCGTGCTGTCCGACTATCTGCCGCTCTCGCTGGTCGAAAGTGCGCATTTCCTCTCGAGTCTTCTCGGGTTAGCGATCATCGTGGCCGCGCGCGGCCTCAGCCAGCGCCTGGACGGCGCCTGGTGGGTATCGAGCTTTTCGGCGCTGCTTGCCCTGTTCCTGTCGCTGCTGAAGGCCATTGCCATCGTTGAGGCGGGGTTGCTGGCCTTCTTCGTGTTCAGCCTCGTCGTCAGCCGCCGCCTGTTCAAGCGGCCGGCCTCGCTGCTCAACCAGACGCTGACGGCCGGATGGCTGACGGCCATCGCCGTCATCTGCATCGGTGCGATCGTGGTGCTGTTCTTCGTCTATCGCGACGTTGGATACAGCAATCAGCTCTGGTGGCAGTTCGAATTCGCCGACGAGGCGCCGCGCGGGCTTCGCGCAGCCCTCGGCATTTCCATCCTGTCGTCGGCGATCGCGATCTTCAGCCTTCTGCGTCCCGCGACGAAGCGGCTGGAGCCGGTGTCCGACGATGCGGTGACGCGTGCCGTCGAGATCGTCCGCAGGCAAGGCATCGCCGATGCCAATCTGGTGCGCATGGGCGACAAGAACATCATGTTCTCGGAAAAGGGCGATGCCTTCATCATGTACGGCAAGCAGGGCCGCTCGTGGATCGCATTGTTCGATCCTGTCGGTCCGCGTCAGGCGCTGCCCGATCTCATCTGGCGTTTTGTCGAGGCGGCGCGGGCGGCGGGTTGCCGCTCGGTGTTCTACCAGATCTCGCCGGCGCTTCTGTCCTACTGCGCCGATGCGGGCCTGCGTGCCTACAAGCTCGGAGAATTGGCCGTGGTCAATCTTGCCAATTTCGAGCTCAAGGGCGGGAAATGGGCCAACCTCAGACAGACGGCCAGCCGCGCGGTTCGCGATGGACTAGAATTTGCCGTTATCGAACCTCAAGATATACCCGAAGTCATGGATCAGCTTGCCCATGTGTCCGACACATGGCTTGCCGATCACAATGCCAAGGAAAAGAGCTTCTCGCTTGGCGCGTTCGATCCGGACTACGTGTGCTCGCAGCCGATCGGCGTGTTGAAAAAGGATGGTAATATCGTCGCTTTTGCGAATATCCTGATGACGGAGACCAAGGAGGAGGGGTCCGTCGACCTGATGCGTTTTTCGCCCGATGCCCCGAAGGGTTCGATGGATTTTCTGTTCGTGCAGATCCTCGAATACCTCAAGGGCCAGGGCTTTCAGCGTTTTAACCTCGGCATGGCACCGCTATCGGGCATGTCGAGACGGGAATCGGCGCCGGTTTGGGACAGGGTCGGGGGGACTGTCTTCGAACACGGCGAACGTTTCTATAACTTCAAAGGGCTTCGTGCCTTCAAATCCAAGTTCCATCCCGAATGGCAGCCGCGCTACCTGGCTGTTTCGGGAGGTGTAAGTCCAATGATCGCGTTGATGGATGCCACATTCCTCATCGGGGGCGGACTTAAGGGGGTCGTGAGGAAATGATCTTGAAATACGCAATGTCATTGGCTTTCGCAGGCATGGTGTCGATGGGCCTGCTGGTGTCGGGTCCGGCACGGGCGGAAGCCGACGACGCCAAATACGATCTGGGCATGATCCCGGCGCCGCATATCATGCGCCCGCAGGGTAAGGTTTCGAACGAGGTCGTGCTGATTTCCGATCTCGCCGGCTGGGGCGACAAGGAAAAGGCAGTTGCCGACAAGCTGGTCGCCAACGGTTCGCTCGTGATCGGCATCGACTATCCGTCCTTGCTGGATTCGCTCAACAAATACGACGTCAAGCAGAACGACGGCTGCATCTATATCGTCTCGGATCTGGAATCGCTGAGCCAGCAGGTGCAGCGCTCCTTTGCCGACAGCACCTATCAGCTGCCCATCATCGCTGGCGTCGGTGCCGGTGGTGCCATGGCGCTGACGATCGCCGCGCAGACCCCGGATGCGACGGTTGCCGGTACGCTGGCCGTCGATCCGACTGCCGGCATCGGCTTGAAGCAGGAACTCTGCACGCCGGCTGAGAAGAAGACCGATGGCGATATGGTGTCCTTCGGCCTGCAGGAAGGCGCCTTGCCGAACCCGATCCTCGTGACCTTCACGGCCAATGCGCCGAAGGACGGACGCGACCATGTCGAGGAGATCCAGAAGGACCATCCTGAAGTTCAGACCACGGATTCGGACAATGCCGATACCTATGCGACGCTTGAGGCATCACTCGCCGATCTGATGAAGACGATCGACAGCTCCAAGTCGCCGCTTGGGCTGCCCGTCGACATCATGGAGACGACGCCGACCGAGGATACGCTTGCAATCGTCTATTCGGGCGATGGCGGCTGGCGCGACATCGACAAGGAAGTCGGCAGCTATCTGCAGGATCAGGGCATTCCGGTCGTGGGCGTCGATACCCTGCATTATTTCTGGACCGAGAAGGATCCGCAGCAGACTGCGAACGACCTCGGCCGGATCATCGACTTCTACACCAAGCGCTTCAAGGTCAAGCATGTGGTGCTGGTCGGCTATTCCTTCGGCGCCGATGTGCTGCCGGCGAGTTACAATCGCTTGCCGCAGTCTGAAAAAGACAAGATCGTGCAGATGTCGCTGCTGTCCCTTTCGCAGAAGGTCGACTACGTGATTTCGGTCATGGGCTGGCTCGGCGCTTCGAGTGAGGGTAAGGGCGGCAATCCCGTCAACGACCTCAAGTCGATCAATCCGAAAATGGTGCAATGCGTCTATGGCAAGGACGACGACGAGGATGTTGCCTGCCCGCTGCTGAAGGGCACCGGTGCGGAAGTCATCGCCATGGATGGCGGTCACCATTTCGACGACGACTATGAAGCGCTGGCGAACCACATCATCAATGGTCTGAAGAGCCGCCTCGGCGAATAACTGCAAGCGACGCGCGGCACATTGCTGCCGCGCGTCGTCCGCCCTTGCCTTCGGCGCAATGTCTTTTCCCCCGCAGTCAAACCCAGCATTCGTTTGCTTCTTGTCGCGACTGCCGTTAGTCGGGGGAAGGCTCGTATCGTGAGGCCGCGTCTTGCGGCTGATCTCGTCTGTTTATCCAGAAAGGTTCTTCCTTGTCCGCTGCATCGTCTTCCGCCTTCACCAAGACCTATTCCGGCTTCCTGTTCGACATGGACGGCACGATCATCAATTCGATCGCCGCCGCTGAGCGCGTCTGGGGCAACTGGGCACGGGCTCAGGGTCTTGATGTCGAGAAGTTCATGCCGACGATGCATGGCAAGCGTGGTGTTGATACGATCGGCCAGTTGAACCTGCCTGGCGTCGATCCGGTCGCGGAGGCGCTGAAGATCACGGAGGCCGAGATTGCCGATGTCGAGGGTGTCGTCGCGCTGCCGGGCGCTGTCGATTTCCTGGCTTCCCTGCCGCCGGAACGCTGGGCGATCGTTACCTCATCGCCCTATCGGCTGGCGCTGGCGCGGCTGGATGCCGCCGGGATCCCGGTTCCGCGCTTCATGGTCACCGCTGAAGACGTGAAGGTCGGCAAGCCTGATCCGCAGGGCTATATCCTCGGCGCGCAGCGCCTTGGCCTCAGCCCTTCGGAATGCCTGGTGTTTGAAGACGTCTTGGCCGGTGTCAAGGCTGGCGAAGCGGCCGGTGCCGATGTGGTGGTCATCACCGCGACGCATTCGCATCCGATCGAAACCGATCACACGATGCTGCGAAATTACGAAAATGTCCGCGCGCATGTGAATGGCGAGGGAAAATTGTCGATCATCCGCAAGGACTGAAAGAGCGGACTTCTTTCTGCGACGGCTGGATGTCGCTTTCGCGCTTTGCAACGGGCGGCCGGCTCATTATGTTTTCGTGATATCATAGATATTTGCGAAGATCCGATGAGCCTCAAAGAGCTGAAAGCCCAATATCGCAGCGAGCGTCTGGCGGCGCGCGACGCTATTCCAGCGGAAGATCGTATCGAAAAAGCCCTCGCTATGGCGACGCATGGCGGCCAGGCAATCGATGTCGAACCAGGGGAGATCATCTCCGGCTTCCTGCCGATCCGCTCCGAAGTGGATATAAGGCCGTTGATGGCGCGGTTGCGGGAGCGCGGCGCGCGGCTTTGCGTGCCTGTCATTCTTGATCGCAACACCATTGTCTTTCGCGAGCTTGTCGCAGGCGCGACTTTGGTTCCGGTCGGATTCGGAACCTTCGGACCAGGGCCTGAAGCGGCTGAGCTGGACCCCGACGTCATGCTGGTGCCGCTTTCCGCTTTCGACAGAAGCGGCCATCGTATCGGCTACGGAGCGGGCCACTACGACCGCGCAATCGAGCGGCTGCATCAAAAAGGCTTGAATCCGCGGCTGATCGGCATTGCATTCGATTGCCAAGAAGTGCCATCAGTACCGGCTGAGCCGCATGATGTCCGTCTTGACGCGATTTTGACCGAGAGCGGACTCAATTTCGTTTCGGAAGTGATTGGATAGCGAATGCGGCTGCTTTTTCTGGGTGACATGGTCGGCAAGACGGGACGGACCGCGGTGTGGGAACGCCTGCCGGGCCTCGTATCCGACCTGAAGCTCGATTTCGTCATCGTCAACGGCGAGAATGCCGCCGGCGGATTCGGCATCACCGAGGACATCTTCCTCGAGACGATTAATGCCGGCGCCGATGTGGTGACGACGGGCAACCATGTCTGGGACCAGAAGGAAGCCGTCGTTTTTTGCGAACGCCACGACCAGTTCCTGCGCCCCGCGAACTATCCGGCCGGCACGCCCGGCCGCGGCTCAGGCCTCTATTATGCCCGTAACGGCGCCCGCGTGCTCGTCGCCAACATCATGGGCCGCGTCTTCATGCATCCGGAGCTGGACGATCCCTTCAAGTCGGCAGAGGCCATTCTCGATGCCTGTCCGCTGAAGGAACAAGCCGATGCGATCGTCTTCGATTTTCATGCGGAAGCGACGAGCGAAAAGCAATGCTTCGGCCATTTCGTCGATGGCCGCGCAAGCTTCGTCGTCGGCACGCATACGCATGTGCCGACTGCCGACGCGCAGATCCTGAACGGTGGCACCGCCTACATGTCGGATGCCGGCATGTGCGGCGATTACGACTCTTCCCTGGGCATGGAGAAGGAGGAGCCGCTCAACCGCTTCATCTCGAAGATGCCGAAGGGACGCTTCGAGGCGGCTTCGGGGCCTGCCACCATCTGCGGCGTCGGCGTCGAGATCTCCGACGCGACGGGATTGGCCGAAAAGATCGCGCCGCTGCGGCTTGGTCCGAGGCTTGCGGAGACCATTCCGGATTTCTGGCGCTGATCGCTGCACGATAATTCATCATTGTCCGATGATGACGCGATTGTGAGCAATCGCGTCTGATTGTTGCTGGACCTGTGTCCGCTCATACCGCATCCTCTCGCCACTATCGGGCTTGAGGGGATGGCATGTTACAGCGATTTCCTATCCTTGCCGCGTTTTTCCTATCGTTGATCCTCTGCTGGAGCACGGCAAATGCCCAGCAAAAGCCTATGCGTACGCAACCCAGCCAATGCCAGGCCATTGCGCAATCCCTGCCCAAGGCGACATTCGCCAGCTTTTCTCCTCCCGGTCCGACGCTCGCCAATGATCCCGTGAATGGCCCCAATAGCGGCGACGTGAAGATCACCTTCCTCGGGCACGCCACGCTCTTCATCGAAACGCCGGGCGGTGTTTCCATCGCCACGGATTATAGCGGCGCCTATCCGCCGCCCTATACGCCCGAAGTCGTGACGATGAACAAGGCGCATCCGAGCCACTATACGCTGACACCCGATCCGGCGATCAAATATGTGCTGCATGGCTGGAGCGATATGCCCGGCGAGCCGGCAAAGATCCGCATGACTGTGGGTGACACGCTGATCCGCAACGTCGTCACCGATATCCGCTCCTGGGGCGGCGGCATCGAGGCCAACGGCAATTCGATCTTCATCTTCGAGGTGGCGGGCCTCTGCATCGGCCATCTCGGACATCTGCATTTCGAGCTCACCGACCAGCAATATGCCGAGATCGGCCGCCTCGATGTCGTGATGGTGCCGGTCGACGGCGGCCTGACCATGGGGGCGGACAGCATGAGCCGCGTGGTGAAAAGGCTGCGTTCCTCGCTGATCCTGCCCATGCATCGCTGGGGTCCGCCGATCGACCAGTTCCTGGCCTTGTTCGGTCCCGATTTTGATGTCGCCTATGCGCCGACGCCGAGCGTCACGGTGTCGGTGAAGAGCTTGCCGCACAAGCCGCTGATCTATGTGCTCAAGGGGCTTTGATTGCGGCGAACGCCTCCTCGATCCTTTTGATGAGCGGTGTCCTGCATCCCCATTATCCGGCTTTTTACTTGAATGAAGGCCGCTTCGCTCTTATAAGGCGGCCATTCCCAACAAAAGACGTGAACAGGGGTGCCATGGCTGGCCATTCACAGTTTAAAAACATCATGCACCGCAAGGGCCGTCAGGACTCGGTGCGTTCGAAAATGTTCTCGAAGCTGGCGCGTGAAATCACGGTCGCTGCCAAGGCGGGCCTGCCTGACCCGACCATGAACGCGAGCCTGCGCCTGGCGATCCAGAACGCCAAGGCCCAGTCGATGCCGAAGGACAATATCGACCGCGCCATCAAGAAGGCTTCCGGTGCCGACACCGAGAATTACGATGCGATCCGTTACGAAGGCTACGGTCCAGGCGGCACGGCGATCATCGTCGAAGCGCTGACCGACAATCGTAACCGCACGGCGTCCAACGTCCGCTCGATCTTCACGAAGGCCGGTGGTGCGCTCGGCGAAACCGGTTCGGTGTCCTTCTCCTTCGACCATGTCGGTGAAATCACCTACAAGCCTTCCGCCGGCGATGCCGACAAGGTCATGGAAGCGGCGATCGAAGCCGGTGCCGATGACGTCGAAAGCGACGAAGAAGGCCATGTGATCATCTGCGCCTTCGAATCCCTCGGCGAAGTCGCCAAGGCGCTCGAAGCGACGCTCGGCGAGGCCGAAACGGTCAAGGCGATCTGGCGCGCACAGAACAATGTGCCGGTCGACGAAGAAAAGGCCCAGTCGCTGATGAAGCTCATCGAAAACCTCGAAGACGACGACGACGTTCAGAACGTCTACTCGAACTTCGAAGTTTCGGAAGAAGTTCTGGCCAAGCTCTCGGCCTGATCCTTTGCAATTATTCAAGAAAGCCGGCCACAGCGATGCGGTCGGCTTTCTGCGTTATGGGTTTGTCGCGCGCGTGAAATCGTCGCGGAAGGTGGAAAGATCGGGCGCTGCGACATCGGAGACGGCCCAAAAGACCAGCCCGTCCGCGTGCCATTCGACGAAATTGTAGCCATCCTTTTCAGCGCTGCCATGAGCGCCCGATGTGCCCGGCCAGATGAAGAGATTGATGACATGGCCGTGCCGGCGATAGATCAGCGCCGCCACGACCCGGCCGTCGAGATAATCCACCCGGCCTCCGACCAAGGGGAAGCCCTGGGTCGCCAGATCGACCACGGGCGGCGAAAAATCGATCTTGCCGTTGAACCATGGCTTGACCGTGTGCTGATCGGAGGTCAGCACGTCGGTCAGATGATCTGCCAGCATCGAGCGGACATGACTGGCCAGAAGCTGATCCTCGATGGTCTGGCTTTGCTGCGGCAGGTTGAGCACCAGCATGAGGCTTGCTGCGAGCACGGCGAGCGATGGCACGAAGCTCCATTCGCGCACGAGCCGCCAGACGCGCTGCCACGAGCTCTCCGTTTGGTTCGCAGCCGTGCTAGCGCGCCTCATCATGGATTGCTCCAGCGAGAGTGCAGCCTGCACGCGGGCGTGTACAGCCTCCGGTGCTTGCCATTTGACGCCTTCGCGTGTGGACAGGCGCTTGACCATCATGGCATTCTCCATCTCGCCAGCACATTCCCGGCAGGTGGCGAGATGCGCCTCGAAGCGCGCGGCATTGTCTTCGTCCAGTTCGCCGTCGATGAAGCCGTGCAGCAGATCGTTCCATTCGCCGTGGTCATTATTGTCTCCGCCGCTCATCGCGCCGCCTCCCGTCCTTCGAGGCTGCGCCAGACCTCGCCGAAATCGCGGCGGGCGCGGGCGAGGCGCGACATGACGGTACCGATGGGCGCATCGATGATCTCGGCGATCTCCTTGTAGGAGAGGTCCTCCAGCTCACGCAGCACCAGGACTTCGCGCATGGCATCGGGCAGCCGGTTGATGACCTCGCGCACGCGCTGCGTTTCCGACTTGCGGATGAAGGCCGTCTCGGGCGTATCCTCCTCGGAGGCGGGGTCGGAAGAGGGCGAGCCTTCATCCGAATCCCGTTCGTCCGTCATCGGCTGCTCATAACGGGTCTTGCGCCGTCCTTCCTGCAGCCAGGCGCGATAGCAGTTGCGGACGATGGTGAAGGTCCAGGCTCGGGCATCACCGTCGCGAAAGCCGCCGAAGCCGCGATAAGCGCGCAGATAGGCCTCCTGCACGATATCTTGGGCGGCATCGGCATCCCGGCTGAGGAAGCGCGCGAAATTATAGGCGGCATCCAGATGCGGGATGATCGTTTGCTGGAAGCGGCGCATGCTCTCGTCGGGAGACGCGATCGCGCCCTTCAATGGCTCCGCGCTGGCTGCGGATTGAGCGACCGCCATCTGGACAACGCGATTGCCGGGCTTCGCCTCGGCAATGAAGCTACGCAGGCGAGTCAGAAATCGCGCCACCCTGCTGATCGTGGTGTTTTGTGGCGAGCGCCATATCCATGGGTGGAGCTGGCCGCCGAGCGTCATCGAATTCATAAGTCGGGCGTCTGTCATCATGATCCCCGCAAAACGCCGATGCCGACTGTAAGCTTCGGATAAGGCGCTTGCAATGTTGCCTGAAAGGCTAGATCGCACTCGCGCGGGGTTTATTCCCGATTGGATGAAAAAATCGAGCGTGGGAGGGTGCGGAATGTCCGTCATTCCATCCGTTCAATCTCCAATTGTTAAAATAATCGAATGAATTTCAATGACTTGTAAGAAATTTTCGGCCGACTGGGAATAAGTACCCATGACCGTCGATCTTCTTCCTCAGTGGATGGCCGCAATTGCTTGCGACCTCCGCCTGGCCCGAAAAGCCATAACCCTGAGGAGATATTGCGATGTTTGATATGACCCGCCGCGCCGTGCTTGGCACGGCCGCTGCCGCGGCAGCCTTCGGGCTGTCGTCGAAGCTCGAATTCATCCCGCAAGCCTATGCCGCAACCCCGCTGGAGCCGACGGTCGGCTTCTATAAATACAAGGTCGGTTCGATCGAGGTCACGGCCATCTATGACGGCATCTGGCGCAAGCCGCATGATCCGGCCTTCATCAAGAACGCGTCCGTCGACGACACCAAGGAGGCGCTTTCCAAGGCCGGTCTGACCACCGACTTCATGCCGATTCCGCTGACCGTCGTCGTTCTCGATATCGGCGGCCGCAAGATCATGATGGATGCGGGTTCGGGTGTCGGGCAATGGCAGACCAATGCCACGCACCTGCCAGCCAACATGGCCGCCGCCGGCATCGACTACAAGAAGATCGATACGATCATGATCTCGCATTTCCATCCGGACCACGTCTGGGGCCTTATGGAAAAGGGAACGAATGCGGCCGTTTTCCCGAATGCCGAGCTGATCGTCAACGCCGCCGAGTACAATTGGTGGACCGATCCCGGCCGTGTCGACAAGCTGGCGGAGGGCCGCAAGGAAGCCGGCCGACGCATCGCCTCCGTCTTCCCGACGTGGAAGAACTGGAAGCTGGTCGAGGATAATGCCGAAGTGGCGCCCGGCGTGCACATGCTGGCCGCCTATGGCCATACACCGGGCCATTCCGTCTTCCTCATCGATGGCGGCAGTGAGCAGCTGATGGTCTCAGCCGACATCATGTATGTGCCGGCGTTGCTTGCACCCCATCCGGAATGGGAAGGCGCTTACGACCAGGACGGCCCGATGGCCGTTACCACCCGCCGCAGGCTGATCGATCGCGTCATTGCCGACAAGATCAGGATCTGCGGTTCGCATTTCCCGTTCCCCGGCTCCGGCACCTTCGTCAAGGACGGCAATGCCTACGGATTTACCCCCACCATCCAGGCCTGAACGGCCAGAAAGAGGAGCAACTACCATGTTCAGACATGCCATTTTCGCGGTCGCCGCCTTGAGCGCCGTCGCCATCCTTCCGGCCGCCACGGCAGGCGTCGCCTTTGCCGTCGACAATATGGAGTCGACCGATGCGCCGGACCTTACCTCGGTCCGCGCCAAGATTGACGCGAAGGACTATGCCGGCGCGCTCGCCGAGCTTCGCGATATCGCCGAGGAGCACCAGCAGGCCGATGTCTACAATCTGATGGGCTTCACCCTGCGCAAGACCGGCGATTTCAAGACGTCGCTCACCTACTACACCAAGGCGCTGGAACTGCAGCCGGACCACAAGGGCGCGCATGAATATCTCGGCGAACTCTATGTCGAGACCGGCGATATGCCCAAGGCCCGCGAGCAGCTGGCAGCACTCACCAAGCTTTGCCCGGCGGGGTGCGAGGAGCTTGAGGATCTGACCAAGGCGATATCAGCCAAGGCCAGCAACTGAGGCCCGATCTCCATCGTTCCGGCGGCATTTCTTTTGACCATGTCACGGAGATGCCGCCGGCGACGATCGGAGCTTCGCCGAATTCATGATGGGAAGGAGAAAGACCATGGAATTCGAAGAGGAGAATGCCATTCTGGTCAATTTCGCCGATATGGCACTGCTGTTCGGCCGCATCCTGCTGTCGCTGCTCTTTCTGGAAGAGGGCATCGAACTCGCCAGCAACTTCGACACTGCCCTGGAGGCCATGGCCAAGCTCGGCGTATCAGCCCCGATCGCGATCGCAACCATCGTGCTGCAGCTCGCCGCCGGCATTGCCATTGCGTTGGGGTTGATGACCCGCCTGGCGGCGTTCGGCCTCGGCGTGTTCTGCCTGCTGACAGCGACGCTCTTTCACACGAACTTCGCCAGCCACAACGAATTGCTGCATTTCGAAAAGGACCTGGCGATTGCAGGCGGCATGTTTGCCCTGATCGTCTCCGGCGCCGGCAAGCTGTCGCTGGATATGCTCGTCCGGCGTCATTGGAAGACGAGGCTTGTCGCTTGAGCTTGTCGATAATCTGGTGGGCGATCCTCCGGTGAGCCGCACGCAGAGTTCGGCTCACCGGTTATTATTTTCCCGATAATCAGGAGACTTTCTGGAAGCTCGGAAGCGTTGCGAAGAGCTCCACCGATTTCAGCCGCGCTTCGATGTCATGGATCGGCATCGATATGATGACTTCGTTAGCCTCGGTATCCCTAATGAACTGCGAGAGCTTCGTTTCGGCCGTCGCAGGCGAGCCGACCACAGCGTAGCGCAGCGTATTTTCTACGTTCAGCTTTTCCATCGGCGTCCAGAAATCGTCCATGTCGCTGCGCGGGCGCGGGAAGGGACCGCGCACGTTGCGGCGGAGATTGACGAATTGCTGCTGTGCCGAGGTGAAGTGATACTGCGCCTCTTCATCCGTCTCCGCCACCGCGCCCATGACGCCGACCATGACATAGGGCTTGCCGAGCGTGGCCGAAGGCGTGAAGCGCTCGCGATAGATGGCGATGGCATCCATCAGGGCTTCCGGCGCGAAATGCGAGGCGAAGGCATAGGGCAGGCCGAGCATGGCGGCGAGATGGGCGCTGTAAAGGCTCGAACCAAGCAGCCAGATCGGCACATTGGCGCCATGGCCGGGAACGGCAAGGATGATCTGGCCCTCATCGGCCGGGCTGAAGAGATGCTGCAGTTCGACGATATCCTGGGGGAAGTTTTGCGCGCCTGCATCGATATTGCGGCGCAACGCCTGCGCCGTGCGCATGTCCGTGCCCGGCGCGCGGCCAAGACCAAGATCGACACGGCCGGGAAACAGGGCTTCCAGCGTGCCGAACTGTTCGGCAATGACAAGCGGAGAGTGGTTCGGCAGCATGACGCCGCCAGAACCGATGCGGATGCGCGAGGTTGCCGCGCCGATATGGCCGATGACGACCGACGTCGCAGCGCTCGCGACGCCCGGCATGCCGTGATGTTCGGCCAGCCAGAACCTGTTGTAGCCAAGCTCTTCCGCCTTTTGCGCCATGCGCTTCGAACTGTCGAAGGACTGGCGGATGGTGCTGCCTTCGGCAACGGGCGAAAGATCGAGGATGGAAAAGGGAACCATGGCAAGAACCTGCGTGGTGGAAAGGAGGGGTTGCTTGCACATGTAGGAGTGCTGCTCCCTCATTCCAAACCCTGTCGCCGCAATTTCGTCACGATGTTTTCAGCGCGGCTCCGGCAATCGCAATCTGTGCGTTGTTTTTGTTTTGTTCACATTTTGCTGGCACATGTCGGGCCTGAAAGATAGGTTGACCCATGCAAAATACGATTCGCATCATCGGCATCGATCCGGGCTTGCGCCGCACCGGCTGGGGCATCATCGATACGCTTGGCAATTCCCTGCGCTTCGTGGCGTCCGGAACCGTGACGTCGGATGGCGACATGGATCTGGCATCCCGTCTTTGCCAACTGCATGACGGTCTTGCCGAGATCGTTCACAGCTACCAGCCGGATGAGGCGGCCGTCGAGCAGACCTTCGTCAACAAGGATGCTGTGGCGACTTTGAAGCTCGGCCAGGCGCGTGGCGTCGTCATGCTGGTGCCGGCGCGCGCCGGCCTGCCGGTCTCGGAATATGCGCCGAATGCGGTCAAGAAGGCCGTCATCGGCGTCGGCCACGGCGAGAAGCAGCAGATCCACATGATGCTGAAGATCCTGATGCCCAAGGTCGAGTTCAAGGGCAGCGACGCAGCCGATGCGCTCGCCATCGCCATATGCCATGCCCATAACCGCGGCGCCAGCCGGCTGCGGCAGGCAGCGCTCGCCGGGTAGTATGTTCTTGACTTGTTCTTGTTGGGCCGCTAGGTATTACTGAAGAGGTATTACCATGCGTGTGACGGAAAAAGGTCAGGTGACCATCCCAAAGGAAATTCGAGACCGGCTCGGCATTGGTCCAGGTTCGGAGGTTGATTTCATCGCCTCCGGCGGCGGTGCGATGCTCGTAAAAATCGCTGAGGCATCCGATCCAGCCATTCGGGATTTCGACGATTGGGCAGAGCGGGTCAGAGGTACGATCGACCTCGGTGGCATGACGACCGACGAATTCATTGAGTTTCTAAGAGGTCCGCGTGACGACGTCGACCCTCGTTGATACCAATATCTTCATCGATATTCTCGGCCCGGCTTCGGTCCAGCGGCAGTGGTCGGCAAAGCTGTTGAAACAATGTGTCGGCGAGGGCGACCTTGTCATCAGCCCGGTGGTCTGGTCCGAACTTGCCGCCTCGTCTTTGGGCGAGGACGAATTGACGGTCGCCTTGTCCTGGCTCGATATGAAGCGTGAGACCATACCATTCGAGGCTGCGTTTCGAGCCGGCAAGGCGCATCGCCTCTATCGGCTTGCCGGCGGCCAACGGGACAGAACGCTTCCGGACTTCCTGATCGGGGCGCATGCCGAGTGGCGAAGGCACAGGCTGTTGACACGGGATGCCTCCCGCTACCGGTCCTATTTTCCCACCGTTGACCTCATTTCCCCCGAAACCCATCCTTGACGGACGCAATTCATGATCGGCAAGCTGAAAGGCACAATCGAAGAAATCGGCGAGGACTATGTGCTCGTGGATGTGCATGGCGTCTGCTACGTCGCCTATTGTTCGGCCCGGACGCTGTCGAAGCTCGGTTCCGTCGGCGAGGCCTGCATCCTCTTCATCGAGACCTATGTACGTGAGGACCAGATCCGGCTTTTCGGCTTCATGACGGCGCTGGAGCGCGAGTGGTTCAACATCGTGCAGACGGTTCAGGGTGTCGGCGCGAAAGTGGCGCTGGCGTTGCTGTCGACGCTGACGCCGGCCGAGCTTGCCAATGCGATCGCCCTGCAGGATCGCGCCGCCGTTTCGCGGGCGCCGGGCGTCGGCCCGAAGGTCGCGATGCGCATCGTGACGGAACTGAAGAACAAGGCGCCGGCCTTTGCTGGCGATGCCGCCAATATCGGGCTGAAACAGGAGCTCGGGGAAGGCGTTGCCGCAGCGCCCGTTGCCGATGCCGTTTCGGCGCTTACCAATCTCGGCTACTCCCGCGATCAGGCGGCCAACGCCGTTGCCGCGGCATTGAAGACGGCCGGCGAGGGGGCGGACAGCGCCAAGTTGATCCGTTTCGGCTTGAAGGAACTGTCGCGGTGAGGCTTTGCACCTTCCGCAATCCTTACTATTGTCGCAAAGTCGAGAGATCGACGTGTGGCGCTTCGTTGTCGAAGACTATTTTTGAGTGCGGCAGAGCAAGTGCCGCCTTCGGCGCAGGGCCTGCGAAACGCATACCGGGAATGGAACCTCTGACATGAGTGAAGCCGCACGTCTGATATCGCCAGAAAAGCGGGGCGAAGACATCGATGCGACGCTCAGGCCGCAATCGCTGGACGAATTCACCGGCCAGGCGGAGGCGCGCGCCAATCTGAAGGTCTTCATCGAAGCGGCCAAGGGGCGCGGCGAGGCGCTGGATCACGTGCTGTTCGTTGGCCCGCCCGGCCTCGGCAAGACGACTTTGGCGCAGATCATGGCCAAGGAACTTGGCGTCAATTTCCGCTCGACCTCCGGCCCGGTCATCGCCAAGGCGGGCGATCTGGCCGCACTGCTCACCAATCTCGAAGAGCGCGACGTGCTCTTCATCGACGAAATCCATCGTCTCAATCCGGCGGTCGAAGAAATCCTCTATCCGGCCATGGAGGATTTCCAGCTCGATCTCATCATCGGCGAGGGGCCTGCTGCCCGTTCGGTCAAGATCGATCTCGCCAAATTCACGCTGGTTGCCGCGACCACCCGTCTCGGGCTGCTGACGACGCCGCTGCGCGACCGCTTCGGCATCCCCGTCCGGCTGAGCTTCTATACCGTCGAGGAACTGGAGCTGATCGTCCGGCGCGGTGCACGGTTGATGGGCCTTGCCATGACCGACGAGGGTGCGCGCGAGATTGCGCGTCGCGCGCGTGGAACGCCGCGCATCGCTGGCCGCCTGCTGCGCCGTGTGCGCGATTTTGCCGAGGTTGCCAAGGTCGAGGCGGTGACACGGGAGATCGCCGACGAGGCGCTGACGCGGCTTCTGGTCGACAATGTCGGCTTTGATCAGCTCGACAAGCGTTATCTCAACATGATCGCGGTCAATTTCGGCGGCGGGCCTGTCGGCATCGAAACCATTGCCGCCGGCCTTTCCGAACCGCGGGATGCGATCGAGGATATTATCGAACCCTACATGATCCAGCAGGGTTTCATTCAGAGGACGCCGCGCGGCCGTGTTCTGACCGCGATTGCCTGGAAGCATCTCGGCCTGCAGCCGCCCAAGGACTTGGAGGCCGCGCAGTTCGGGTTGTTCCGGGAGGAAGATTGAATGCTCGGCCGTCGTGCCTTTCTGAAGCTTTTCGGCGGCAGCGTTTTCGGTTTGATGGCTCTCGGAGGATATGCCCTCGGATATGAGCCGGTCGTTCGTCTGAATGTCACCCGCTACGCGTTGAACCCGCCGGGATGGACGCCGGGGCTCAAGCTCAGGGTCGTGGCGCTGGCCGACTTCCATGCCTGCGAACCGTGGATGAACCGCGAGCGCATCGCCTCGATCTGCGCCCGCGCCAATGAGCTCGGCGGCGATATCATCGTTCTGCTCGGCGACTATACCTCGGGGACGGACCTGATCACCGCCCGCGTCGATCATCGTATCTGGGCGGCGGAACTGGCAAAGCTGAAAGCGCCGCTCGGCGTCCACGCCATCATCGGCAACCACGACTGGTGGCATGATTCCGCGGCACAAAGAACCGGCCACGGGCCGACCTTCAGCCACCGGGCACTGGCAGCCGTCGGCATAGAGGTTTATTCCAACCGCGCGGCGCGTCTGGAGAAGGACGGGCAGGCGTTCTGGCTCGCCGGTGTCGAGGATCAGCTGGCCTTGCGCCGCAGCATGCGATGGAAGCGTCCGTTCACCAGGGGGCTCGACGATCTCGGAGGGACCATGGCGCAGGTGAGCGATGCCGCGCCGGTGATCCTTCTTGCCCATGAGCCCGATATCTTTCCCGCTGTTCCGTCACGCGTGTCGCTCACCCTGTCGGGACACACCCATGGCGGGCAGGTCAGGGTTTTCGGCTGGTCGCCCTATTCACCATCGCGCTATGGTGACAGGTATGTCTACGGCCATATCGTCGAGGAAGAGCGACATATCATCGTTTCCGGCGGCCTTGGTTGCTCCATCGCGCCGGTGCGCTTTGGTGTTCCGCCGGAGATCGTCGTGATCGACGTAGGATAGGGGATTATGTCGAAACGCAAACTCATCAGATTGAACGCCGGTCCTCAGCGCTTCCAGATGCGCGTCGCGGGTCTTGGATTTCGAGACGGATATGTCCTGGTGCATCGTGCCGTGCATGAAAGCTTCTGGACGTTTCCGGGCGGCCGGGCCGAGATCGGCGAGACCTCGGAAGAGACGTTGCGGCGGGAGATGGTGGAGGAACTTGGCGTCGATATAACGGTCGGGCGCCTGCTCTGGTCGGTCGAGAATTTCTTTCATTACGAAGAGATGGATTGGCACGAGCTTGGTCTTTACTACCTGATGGATATCCCTGCGGATTTTCCCTTCGACCCCGGTGAGATCGTGCATCGCATCCAGGATGGCGACAATGATCTGGAATTCAAATGGGTGCAGGCGACGCGGGAAGCGCTGGTAGCCCTCGACATCCCGCCCTATTTCATTGCCGAGGAAATCGAAAATCTGCCGGCAACGTCGCGCCATCTGGTCTGGCGGGATGGCGATCTCGACAAGGCTTGAGGGGGAGGCTTCATGTCCGCTTTCGATCCGGTGCGCAGCTTTCGCAAGCTCGCCTATAACAATGCCCTGGCGAATGTCCGGCTTTATCGGGCCTGTACCCTGTTACAGCCCGGCGAATTCGAGGCCAAGCGTGTCAGCTTCTTTCCGTCGATCAAGGCGACCCTCAACCACATCCTGACGGTGGACTGGTTCTATGTCGACGCGTTGGAAGGCGGGACGCTAGGCCTGAAGGCCTTCGACATCGAGGAGCCGTATGATCGGCTGGATGAATTGACCCGGCAGCAGGCGGATGTCGACCGCCGGCTGGTGGCGTTCTGCGAGGCGCTGACGCCGGAGAACGGGATGCGGATCGTCGATATTCAACGCGGCGGCCGCATCCAGCGCGAGAGGGCGGATGATGTGCTGAACCATCTGTTCCAGCACCAGACGCATCATCGTGGGCAGGTGCATGCCATGCTGGCCGGAACAAGCGTTGCACCGCCGCAGCTCGATGAGTTCGTCGTCGCCGACGATGCGCGGTTCAGGGGCGACGAACTGGCGACGCTTGGCTGGGACGAGACAAAATTGATGCGTTGATGTCGGCTCGCACGGGCATCGATTTAGCCAGTGTCTCGATCGTTTGCCCGAGCAGGGCCTTTCCGCCGCCTTGCCATCCAAGGGCTTCGATCTTCGACGTGTTCATGGCGTTGACGGCACTTTGTGGGGCACGCGCGGGTAGGGCGTGCGGACAGTGTGTGACGCTCTGAAGATGCCCGAGGATCTCGTGCGTATCCGTCAAGATATCCGAAAGATTGAAGGCCTCGCCATCGATGCGGCCGGCTTCCGTTTCCAGCAAGAGACGGACGGCGCGGCCAAGGTCGCGGCCGTGAACTTCTGTCCCGGCGCGAGAGGGAACCGGCCTGCCGTTGAGATAATCGTCGAACAGGTCGTCCCATTTATTGGGGCGCAGGTCGCCATAGACGCCCGTCGCCCTCAGGCTTGCGGTCGCGAAGTCGGGCGCGGACAGGGAAAACAGGGCGTGCTCCGCGTCGCGCTTCACCTCGCCATAGAGCGTGTTCGGCACTGGTTTGGTCGCCTCGGTCAGTTCCTCTCCGGCAATGCCGTCGCCATAGACGGCGCGGGAGGAGAGAAAGATGCAACGCCGTATGCCGGCCTTTCTCGCAGTCTCGAACAGCTTGACCGTGCCGTCGAGATTGAGGCGGCGAAAACCGTCCGGATCTTCGCCTTCGCCGCCGCGATATTTGCCGGCAACATGGCTGAAGGCCGCGTGCACGAAGAAATAGGCGTCGTCGAAGGCGCAACTTTGGTTTTCCGCCGGGTCGAGGCTCAGGGGCACAAAGGAGGTAGGCAGCGGGAAGAGGCCTGATGGAGGCGGGTTGCGTCCGCCGATCGCAACCTTGTACCCGGCCGATAACAGCTCCTCGGCGATGTATCGACCGACAAGGCCCGTTCCGCCTGATATGAGGACTTTCATGCCGCGGCTCGCGGATTTGAGAGCGTGGCGATATCGGGCATATTCCGACCGGCATGGAAGCTATGCCATAGCTCGATCAGCGGCCTCAGCTGCTCGGCCTTGGGATGGTTTTCCTCCCAGGGCTTTTCATACTGATAGTGCAGGATTGAGACACTGTTCCAGTTCCAGAGCTCGGGCATGCTGAACCAGACATATTGCAGCATGTTCATGAAGATTGGCAGTCCGTGCCAATCCGGGAAAAAGTCCTCAAGGAAGGTCTGGTCCGTGCGGCGCCAGAAGACGTCGGGGCGGTCGAGCCGCTCGAGCATGTGCTGAAAGGTCGCAAGCGACGGCTTGGCGACGAAAACGCCGGAATTCAGCCGGTGGAAATCGGCGAGGCTTTCATAGACGTTCGGGGCTGCCGAAAACTCCGGATAATCGAAGAGCCTATCGACGTTCCGCAGCACCAGCGCGTCCGCATCGATGAAGACGCAGGTATCGTATTCGATCAGCTGCCAGAGCCGCAGCTTGCAGAAATTGTCGAGCGGCGTGTGGAAGGAGGGCTTGCGGCCCTTGGTGAAGGGAGCGGCGCTGTGCAGGTTGCTTCGGGCATGGCGCTCGTTGAAGGCATCCGACAGCGGAAGATGCTCGACTTCGACCAGCCGGCAGTCGAGCGCTGCGAGCGGGGCGAGGTCGGCATCACCAACCCCTTCCGTATGCAGCACGACGATATCGGCCTTGGTACCGCTGTGAACGATCGAGCGCGCCAATGCCACTGCGCCCATCGCGTAATCGGCATTCGTGACGAGTGTCACGAATGCCTGGCCGGCGCGGGGCCGGGTTTGCGGGCGCAATCCCTGCAGCATTTCGCTACCCGGCATCATGACACGGATTTCAACCTCTTGCCCTCGGGATCGTGGTTGACCGTTGCGGCGAGATCCTTGGTCCAGGCCGAGACGGCCGGAACGCGCGAGCGGTCGACGCGATAGGCGTATTTCTTGGCGACATCGACGATTTCGCTGAGAAGACCCGCCTCCAGCGTGATCGGCGCCAGGCCGAGATCGAGGAACTTGTCGTTCTTGACGATCAGCTCGTTTTCCGGGGCTTCCTTCCGCGGATTGGGCAGGCGCACGACTTCGGCTCCGCTCATCTTGGCGATCATCTCGGCGAGATCGCGCACGCGATGCGTTTCCGTCATCTGGTTGAAAATCTCGACGCGGGCGCCGCGAGCCGGCGGGTTCTTTAAGGCCAGCTCGATGCAGCGTACGGAGTCCTGGATATGGATGAAGGCGCGGGTCTGGCCGCCGGTGCCGTGCACGGTCAGCGGATAGCCGATCGCCGCCTGGATGAGGAAGCGGTTGAGGACGGTGCCATAGTCGCCATCATAGTCGAAACGGTTGATCAATTGTTCGTGACGGCGCGTCTGTTCCGTGTGCGTGCCCCACACGATGCCCTGATGCAGGTCGGTGATCCTGAGGCCATCATTCTTGGCGTAGAACTGGAAGAGCAGCTGATCGAGGCATTTCGTCATGTGATAGATCGAGCCGGGGTTGGCAGGGTAGAGGATCTCCTGGCTCACCGTGCGGCCGTCCGTCGTGTCGATGCCGACGGGCAGATAGCCTTCGGGGATAGCGGCGCCGATCGTCGAATAGCCATAGACGCCCATCGTGCCGAGATGCACGAGATGCGTGTCGAGATTGAGTTCGACGAGCGCGTTCAGGAGATTGTGCGTGGCGTTGACGTTGTTGTTGACCGTGTAGTTTTTGTGACGGTCGCTCTTCATCGAATAGGGGGCCGCGCGCTGCTCGGCGAAGTGCACGATGGCATCGGGGCGGTGCTCGGCCAGCCACTTCTTCAGGAGCTCATAGTCCTTGGCGAGATCGATGAGATTGAAATGGATGCGGCGTCCGGTTTCGGCGTGCCAGATGCGGGTGCGTTCCTGGATCGAATCCATCGGTGTCAGGGATTGCACGCCCAATTCCGTATCGATCCAGCGGCGGGAGAGATTATCGAGGATATGGACCTCATGACCAGCGTCGGAGAGATGGAGCGAGGTTGGCCAACCGATGAATCCGTCGCCGCCCATAACCGCTATTTTCATGAGATTTTTCCTTCTGCGCCGATCCGCTAGCCGGCACCATTCCGGATAGTCGGAGTTTATGACAATTGTTCAAAGCTTGCTTGATGGCAGAACTTCGGCCAAAGAGGTGCCGGACATTCAAGGAGATGCGGCAACGATGAACAGCCCCTTTCTGATAGCTGGGGAACTGGAAGCCGGCAGCCACCGGCTGGTGCAGCGAGTCTATTATGAGGATACGGATTTTTCCGGCCTCGTCTATCACGCGCGCTACCTGCATTTCCTCGAGCGGGGGCGTACGGATTACCTGCGTTGTCTCGGCGTGGAGCAGCGCGAGCTCCTGAATGCCGACCAGGAAGGGCTTGTTTTTGTTGTCCATCGTATGGAGATCGACTTCAAGGGACCGGCGCGTATGGATGACGTGCTGACGATCCGCACCGTCACCGAAAAGGCCGGCGGCGCCAAGATGGTGCTGTCCCAGGAAATCAGGCGCGACGATATGTTGCTGATCGCAGCCAAGGTCATCATCGCGGTCATCAATGCAAAGGGACGCCCACGCCGGCTACCGGAAAAGCTCGCCGCGCAGATGTTGTCAGCGTCCGAAAATGCCGGCTAGGCGGGAGTTCGGCTTGCCCTCGGTGACGACGTTTCGTCGAGGGCGACGGTGGCTGGCAACTGGCAGCTTGCAATAACTTGAGTTTTATGTGAAGGAATTTGCCGCGCAAGCTTTGTCTGCGTTTGCCGCCGGTTTCGTCCGGTCAGTTCTTCCCTGGAGCTAGAATAACCTTCGCTGCCGTAAAAATCCTTCATGGTTTGACGCTAACATTCTTTTAACCATAATAGTGTCTTACTGGTTTAGTCGGAGTTTGTGCGGTGCACGCCTTCCTTTGACCAAATTTGACGGCAAGAAGGCAGTTGTAAGCTTGGAAGGCTTGACCAGGGCGTTCAGCGGCGGCTGCCAAACAATTCTTGTGAGATCACTTTTAGCCGCCCGGTCTAGCGCCGGGCGTTTGGATTCGGGGATTTTGGATCAATGGAACAAGTAGCATTGGCAGCGGCCACCACACCGGACATCACCCTCTGGTCGCTCTTCATGCAGGCAGGCTTGGTCGTCAAGCTCGTCATGATCGGCCTGCTGGCAGCGTCCGTATGGACCTGGGCGATCGTCATCGACAAATATCTGAGCTACGCGCGAGCGCGGCGGCAGTTCGATCACTTCGAGCAGGTCTTCTGGTCTGGCCAGTCGCTCGAAGAACTCTACCGCACGCTTTCGGAGCGCAACAATACCGGCCTCAGCGCCATCTTCGTGGCCGCCATGCGCGAATGGAAGAAATCCTTCGAGCGCGGCGCCCGTTCGCCGATCGGCCTGCAGATGCGTATCGACCGCGCCATGGATGTGACGCTGGCGCGCGAATCGGAACATCTGGTTGCCCGTCTCGGTTCGCTTGCGACCATCGGCTCTGCCGGCCCGTTCATCGGTCTCTTCGGTACGGTCGTCGGTATCATGACCTCGTTCCAGGCGATCGCCGGCTCGAAGTCGACCAACCTCGCCGTCGTGGCGCCGGGTATCGCCGAAGCGCTGCTCGCGACCGCCATCGGTCTGGTTGCCGCTATTCCCGCGGTTATCGCCTACAACAAGTTCTCGGCCGATGCCGGCAAGCTCTCGGGTCGCATGGAAGGTTTCGCGGATGAATTCTCTGCCATTCTTTCGCGCCAGATCGATGAGAAGCTGCAGCCGCGTCAGGCAGCGCAGTAAGTAGCGGACAGAACCGGAGTAATTCACATGGCAATGTCTGTTGGAGGCAAGGGTGGCGGCGGTGGCCGCCGAGGCGGTCGTCGCGGCGGAGGCCGGGGCGGCCCGATCGCCGATATTAACGTGACGCCGCTGGTTGACGTCATGCTCGTGCTGCTTATCATCTTCATGGTTGCGGCGCCGATGATGACGTCGGGCGTGCCGATCGATCTGCCGCAAACGCAGGCCGGTGCACTGAATGCCCAGACCCAGCCGATCACCATCTCGATCAAGGCCGATGGCCAGGTGTTCCTGCAGGAAACGCAGATCGACGTCGCCGAAATCGCCGCAAAGCTGCAGGCGATCGCGACCACGGGCTACAACGAACGCATTTTCGTGCGTGGCGACGGCAAGGCGCCTTACGGTGTGATCGCCGACGTCATGTCGCGTATCCAGGAAGCCGGTTACAAGAATATCGGCCTGGTCACGCAGCAGATAACGGATCACTGACGGATCGACATGAAGCGCAGTCTTGCCACATCTGCGGTTGTTCACATCCTGGTGCTGATCGGCGCCATGGTGACGCTGAGTGCGCCGGCGCCGCTTGAGACGCCGGAAAGCACGGCGATGGATGTCGACATCGTGACTGCAGACCAGCTCCAGCAGGGCGAGAAGAAAGCGCCGGTGACGGATCACGCCGCGCGCAAGCCAACGACCAAGCAAGATCAGGTCGCAAACGCCCAGAATACCGGCGAGAACAAGGTCGACATCAAGAATCCGGTGGTGCCCACGCAACGGCCGGAGAGCGAGACTGCGGCTCTGGCGCCCAAGAAGGTGGATGCGCCCGTTCCGCAAGACGATCCGAAGCCGAACGACGTCAAGACGATCGAGCAGAAGGAAACCGAGGCTGCGCCCAAGGAAGTGGCTGCCATTCCGCAGCAGAAGCCGGACGTAGTGCCGACGCCGAAGCCCGATCCCACGCCGCCGACCCCGAAGGCCGACGCCACGCCCACTCCGCCGCCGACGCCGCAGCCGACCGAGCAGGCGGAAATTCAGTTGCCGAACAATGTTCCGGTGCCGGATGTGAAGCCGCAGCCGACGCCACCGAAGGCGGCCGAGCAGAAGCCGGAAGTAAAGCCGACGCCGAAGCCGGATGTGAAGGTGGCCGACGCCAAGCCGACGGACAAGACGACGACGCAGAGCACCAGCAAAACCACGTCGGCTGATGACGGCAAGAAGGACGCGGACAAGAAGCGCCAGACTCCAAAGGCGTCCAGCAAGGGCCTCGACGATGGTCTCGCCGATCAGATCAACGATCTTCTCAACAACACCTCGTCGAAAGGCGGCGCGAAGCGCTCATCGCAGCAGGCTTCCGCAGGCGCCGATACCCAGGTCGCTTCGCTTGGCGGCAAGAAGTCGCTTGGCGCCGGCAAGCTCAGCCAGAGCCAGCAGGACGGTTTGCGCGATCTGATCCAGAAGTACTGGAACCTCCCTCCCGGTCTTGAAGGCGCCGGCGACGTGCGAATCAAAGTGCACTTCAAGCTCGACAAATCCGGGCAGATCGTCGGTCAGCCGGAAGCGACGACGAGCGGCGGGCCGGCTTCAACGCAGGGCGCCATGCAGTCCGCCGCGGTCCGCGCCGTCCTTCGCGCGCAATCGGAGTTCATGACGATTCTTCCGGCGGATAAGTATGACGACTGGCAGGAAGTCGTCGTCAACTTCAGCGCAGCAGATCTGGGGATGTGATGCGGGGAGCGCAGCTTTTGACGAACCACTGTCCCGGTATCGGCCTGCCTTTAGCCGTGGGCCTGGGGATCATGCTGGCGGGTTCCGCGTCAGCGCAGACTGCGAATGTGGCCGCGGATGAGAATCGCCTGAGGCATTCTGCCATTGAAAGTATTCGCAACGACATCACGGCAAATTGGCTGGCCCCTGCTGATCTCACTGGCATTCGAGAGGTCCACGTTCGGATCCAGTTTAGACTGGACCATACCGGAACGATTATGGGCAAGCCGAAGGTAACAATGACTGGCGGTCCCGAAAAGGCCCAGAAAGCTGTCGCGGCAAGCGCGCTGCGAGCTGTGGTTAGGGCAGCTCCTTTCAAAAAACTGCCAATGGATAAGTATGACGTCTGGAAAGAAGTCATCATCAACTTCGATGCCAGCGATCCGGCGAATTAATGCTGAAAGGCTTGATACATATGATCAGAAAATCCCTCGTTCGTCTCCTGCTGGTGCTGGCAGGCCTGACGGCAGTTCTCGCTACCCCGGCCTATGCCGTTGTCGAGCTCAACATCAACAAGGGCAACGTCCAGCCGATGCCGATCGCCATCACCGACCTTCTGTCGAATGATACGCTCGGCCCGCAGATTTCGGGGGTGATTGCCGCGGACCTGCAGCGTTCCGGATTGTTCGCTCCGATCAACAAGCAGGCCTTCATCGAAAAGATCACCAATCCGGATTCGACCCCGCGCTTCCAGGACTGGACATCGATCAACGCGCAGGCGCTGGTAACAGGCCGCGTGACGCAGGAAGGCGGCCGCCTTCGCGCTGAATTCCGCCTTTGGGATACGTTCGGCAACAGCCAGATGCTCGGTCAGCAGTTCTATGCCCAGCCGGACAACTGGCGGCGCGTCGCTCATATCATCGCGGATGCGATCTACGAGAAGATCACCGGCGAGAAGGGTTATTTCGATACCCGCGTCGTCTTCGTTGCCGAAAGCGGACCGAAGACCGCCCGCAAGACGCAGCTCGGCATCATGGACCAGGACGGCGCCAACGTCCGCATGCTGACCGACGGCAGCGACCTCGTGCTGACTCCGCGCTTCTCGCCGAACCGGCAGGAAGTGACCTACATGTCCTTCGCCAACCAGCAGCCGCGCGTTTATCTGCTGCAGTTGCAGACAGGCCAGCGCGAGCTGGTGGGTAACTTCCCCGGCATGACCTTCTCGCCGCGCTTCTCGCCGGACGGGCAGCGCGTGATCATGAGCCTGCAGCAGGAAGGCAATGCCAACATCTATACGATGGACCTGCGCTCGCGCACCACGACGCGCCTGACGTCGACGGCCGCGATCGATACCTCACCATCCTATTCGCCCGACGGCACGCAGGTTGCCTTCGAAAGCGACCGAGGTGGCCAGCCGCAGATCTATGTGATGAATGCCGACGGTTCAAACCAGCGTCGCATCTCGTTCGGCAACGGCTCTTATTCCACGCCGGTCTGGTCTCCGCGCGGGGATCTCATCGCCTTCACCAAGCGTGCCGGCGGCAATTTTTCCATCGGCGTCATGAAGCCGGACGGTTCCGGTGAGCGGATCCTGACCTCCGGCTCTTATAGCGAGGGACCGACCTGGGCGCCGAACGGCCGCGTCATCATGTTCTTCCGCGCGCCGTCCGGCGCGAGCGGGCCGCAGATTTATTCGATCGACCTGACCGGTTATAACGAACAGAAGATCCCGACGCCGGGCTTCGCTTCGGACCCCGCATGGTCGCCGCTTCTCGAGTAATGAAGGGCTTGCCACGTTATCGCCGCAAAGTCCTGTGACTGGACCGTTTCCGGACAATTTTAGGACATCATTAACCATACTTGTTGGAATCGGATTAACCGAACCCGGTTACAGTCTGGCAACCCTGATAGAGACTTATAGGAGAGATCGGCCATGAGCCGCACCGCAACCCAGGCCGTTGGCCACATGCAAAACCTCGCACGCAACCCGATCATGATCGCGCTTTTCGTCGGCCTTTCGCTGGCTGGCTGCGCCTCCAAGAAGGGTCTGCCGAACGATGCCAACGGTCTCGGCTTGAACGGTGCCGGCAATGCCACTCCGGGCTCGCCGCAGGACTTCACGGTCAATGTCGGCGACCGCGTTTTCTTCGTTGTCGATAGTTCTTCCATCAGCTCCGAAGCTGCCCAGACGCTTGATCGTCAGGCCCAGTGGCTCGCTCGCTATCCGAACTACTCCATCACGGTCGAAGGTCATGCCGACGAGACCGGCACGCGCGAATATAACCTCGCTCTCGGCGCGCGTCGCGCAGCAGCTGCGAAAAGCTATCTCGCTTCGCGCGGCGTTCCCGCGAACCGCATGAAGACGATTTCCTACGGCAAGGAACGCCCGGTCGCGACCTGCGACAATGAATCCTGCTGGTCGCAGAACCGCCGCGCAGTTACCGTGCTCAACGGCGCCGGCTCCTGATCGTCGAAGAAAGACTGATCGAACTATAAAAGGCGGCCCCTGGGCCGCCTTTACTTTTTTGACCACACTTTGGCCGAACTCCGTTGCTTTTTGAGAGCAATTGTAAAAATCTCCTGTTCGAGCCCTCCGGCCCGAAGAATCAATAGGACAGGAAGATCCATATGAAAAAACTTGTCGTGGCGAGCATGCTTTGTCTCGCTGCCGTTATGGGTAGCGAACGCGATGCTTCTGCCTTGTCGTTGTTCGGAATCCATCTCGGGGGCCGCGAGGCTTCCGCGCAATCGGCTTCCGGCAACCCCCAAAGACAAGCACAATACGGTCAGGCACCGGTCATCAACGTTCAAAACAGCGATGCCGAAGTTCGCCTGCAGCAGCTTGAGGACCAGATGCGCCAGCTGAACGGCCGTGTCGAGGAAATGAGCTATCAGCTGCTGCAGATGCAGGAGACGATCCGTAAGGCGCAGGAAGACAACGAGTTTCGCTTCCAGCAGCTTGAAAAGCGTGGTGGCGGCGGTGCTGCTGCGCCGGCTGCCGGCGGCACGATGAAGAAGAGCGAAGCCGATGTGCCCGCGCAGAATGGCGGCGGTCAGCAGGACGATATTGCCGGCGTCATCACCGATTCGCAGAACGGCAGCGCCGCGCCGCGCGGCGCCAGCGGTGGCAAGCCGCCGAGCCAGCTTGGCTCCATCCAGTTCGACCAGAGCGGCGACCAGATCGGTTCCTCGATGACGGGGGCCAACAATGGTTCGGGTGCGCCGCCAAGTGCGGGCTCCGGCTCACAGACGGCTTCACTCGGCAGCGAGAACGACCAATACAAGGCTGCTTACGGCCATGTCCTGTCCGGCGACTATAGCGTCGCCGAACAGGAGTTCCGCCAGTATCTCGACAGCTACCCGAGCAGCTCCCGGGCTGCGGATGCGAATTTCTGGCTCGGCGAAGCGCTTTATTCGCAGGGCAAATACAACGACGCTGCGAAGACCTTTCTGAATGCGCACCAGAAATACAGCACCTCCGAAAAGGCGCCCGAAATGCTTTTGAAGCTCGGCATGTCGCTTGCTGCGCTCGATAACAAGGACACGGCCTGCGCCACGCTTCGCGAAGTGACCAAGCGTTATCCCAAGGCCTCCAAGGCTGTGACCGGCAAGGTTGCCAGCGAAGAGAAGCGGCTTGCCTGCTGATTGCCATGTCCATTGACGCTGTGACCGGCGGTGCCACAGTCCTGATGCCCGAAGCCGCCGCGACGGAATTTCTTCATTCCCTTTCGAAGCCTGCTCATATTTTGGTCGCCGTTTCCGGCGGCAGCGACTCCACCGGGCTTCTGATTGCCCTTGCCGAGCGGCTGAAATCTCATCCTCACAAAGATATTACTCTGAGCGCCGCGAGCATCGATCATGGCCTGCGCGCCGCAGCAGCAGATGAAGCGCGCGAGGTCGCCGCATTCTGTGCTTCGCGCGGCATTTCCCATTTCGTCCGCCGCTGGGAGGGGGAGAAGCCTCCGACCGGCATCATGGCCGCAGCGCGTGAGGCGCGCTACGGGCTGCTTGCAGATCTGGCCTCCGACATTTCGGCCGATGTGATCGCAACAGCCCATACGCTTGACGATCAGCGCGAGACGATGGCCATGCGCAGCGCGCGCCGTGGGCAGGGCGGTCATGGCACAGGTATTGCCGATGCGGTCTTGTTCGATCGGCGCATCTGGATCGTCAGGCCGTTTCTCGCCTGCCGGCGGGCGGATATCAGAGCCTTTCTCGAGGCGCATGGCGTATCCTGGTTCGACGACCCGAGCAATGAGGATATAAAATACGAGCGTGTGCGTACGCGCAGAGATCTCCAAGCAGAGCCGATGGCGGGCGTGCCCGGGGATGGCGGCGCCGATCGCGCCGTTCTTTCCGGGAGGGCGGCTGCATGGCTCGATAATTGGGTCACAATCCACGCACAGGCGCTTTGCGTCATCGACAGAGCCGGACTTTCGGCGGACCAGGTTGCTGTCGCTTATGCGCTATCCCATCTTGCTGCCGTCTTCGGCGGCAAGGCGTATGCGCCCGGACGTGTGCAAATGGAGCGCGTTCTCGAATTTGTGAACGGTGCCAGCCCCGGTCGACGCACGGCCGGCGGCGTAGTCTTCGATCTCAGGCGCGACGGACTCTATCTTATGCGGGAAAGCCGCAATATCGCGCCGCTGCCGCTGTTGCCAGGCGCGAAAAGCATTTGGGATGGTCGCTTCGAGATCAGCAATTCGCGCGAGGCCCCGGTTCGCGTGATCGCCGCAGGCATGGAAAATATGACGATTTTTCCGGCGACTATGCCGAAGGGCGTGGTGCTGCGCGCCCGGGCGGCGATGCCGCTCGCAGTGACGGAAGGGGAGGCAAAGGCGGCAGCGATGACGGTTGTGCCCTATCTTGCGCCCTTCGACCGCTTTTTGACACGATTCGACCTCACATTCGCCAATCGCCTTTCCGCGGCTTTTGGCCGCGAAGCCTATATGCGGCTGCCGCTTTCGGCCCTATAGACGGAAAAAACATGCGGCGATGCGGTTTGCCTTGGCAAGGGCTTGGCGCAACCCTATGTTAGGGATCAAGTAATGCCGTCGCTCAAGCGGCGGAAGTTTCAGTGCTGGGGAGTTCGATGAACCCTAATTTTCGTAATTTCGCTCTGTGGGCAATCATAGCTCTGCTGCTGATCGCCCTGTTCAGCATGTTTCAGAACGCGCCGGCACAAACAGGCTCCAGGGAAATACCGTATTCGCAGTTCCTCCGGGAAGTTGATTCCGGCCGTGTTCGTGACGTGACCGTCACGGGCAATCGCGTCGTCGGCAGCTATGTCGAAAACGGCACGCCCTTCCAGACCTATGCTCCGGTCATCGATGACAGCCTGCTTGAACGCCTGCAGACCAAGAACGTCAACATCGTCGCCCGTCCGGAATCGGACGGTTCCTCGAGCTTCCTGAGCTATCTGGGCACGCTGTTGCCGATGCTCCTGATCCTTGGCGTCTGGCTGTTCTTCATGCGTCAGATGCAGGGCGGCTCGCGCGGCGCCATGGGCTTCGGCAAGTCAAAGGCAAAGCTTCTGACGGAAGCGCATGGCCGCGTCACCTTCGATGATGTCGCCGGTGTCGATGAAGCCAAGCAGGATCTGGAAGAAATCGTTGAATTCCTGCGGGATCCGCAGAAGTTCCAGCGTCTCGGCGGTCGTATCCCGCGCGGCGTCCTGCTTGTCGGTCCTCCCGGTACGGGTAAGACACTTCTGGCACGCGCCATCGCCGGCGAGGCCAATGTGCCGTTCTTCACCATTTCGGGTTCCGACTTCGTCGAAATGTTCGTCGGCGTCGGTGCAAGCCGCGTCCGCGACATGTTCGAGCAGGCGAAGAAGAATGCGCCCTGCATCATCTTCATCGACGAAATCGACGCCGTCGGCCGCCATCGTGGCGCCGGTCTGGGTGGCGGCAATGACGAGCGCGAACAGACGCTCAACCAGCTGCTGGTCGAGATGGACGGCTTCGAGGCCAATGAAGGCATCATCCTGATCGCGGCGACCAACCGTCCCGACGTTCTCGACCCCGCGCTGTTGCGTCCGGGCCGTTTCGACCGTCAGGTCGTGGTGCCGAACCCGGATATCGTCGGCCGCGAGCGCATCCTCAAGGTTCACGCCCGCAACGTGCCGCTCGCTCCGAACGTCGATCTGAAGACGCTTGCCCGCGGTACGCCCGGCTTCTCCGGTGCAGATCTGATGAACCTCGTCAACGAAGCTGCCCTCATGGCCGCCCGCCGCAACAAGCGGCTGGTGACGATGCAGGAATTCGAAGACGCCAAGGACAAGATCATGATGGGCGCCGAGCGCCGCTCTTCGGCCATGACGGAGGCGGAAAAGAAGCTCACCGCCTATCACGAAGCCGGTCACGCGATTACGGCGCTCAATGTCGCCGTCGCCGATCCATTGCACAAGGCGACCATCATTCCGCGCGGCCGTGCGCTCGGCATGGTCATGCAGCTCCCCGAGGGCGATCGCTACTCGATGAGCTACAAGTGGATGGTGTCGCGCCTCTGCATCATGATGGGCGGCCGCGTCGCCGAAGAACTGACCTTCGGCAAGGAGAACATCACGTCGGGCGCATCCTCCGATATCGAGCAGGCCACGAAGCTTGCCCGTGCGATGGTGACCCAGTGGGGTTTCTCCGATGAACTCGGTCAGGTCGCCTATGGCGAGAACCAGCAGGAAGTCTTCCTCGGCCACTCCGTTTCGCAGTCCAAGAACGTCTCGGAAGCAACGGCTCAGAAGATCGACAATGAGGTTCGCCGCCTGATCGACGATGCCTATCGCCAGGCCAAGGACATCCTCACCTCCAAGCACGACGAGTTCGTCGCACTGGCAGAAGGCCTGCTGGAATACGAGACGTTGACCGGCGAGGAAATCAAGGCGTTGATCCGCGGCGAAAAGCCGGCGCGTGACCTCGGTGACGATACGCCGCCGAGCCGTGGTTCGGCCGTGCCGAAGACCGGCGCCAAGAAGGACGGTTCACTCGGTGCCAAGGGCGATGAACCCGAAGGCGGTTTCGAACCGCAGCCGCGTTGACGCACGGAGCCGATTGACCATGTAGACAAAGAGGCCAGTTCTCCTTTGATTAGGGAACTGGCCTTTTTCTTGATGGTTGCGGATGACGAACAGAAGCTGAGGGTTGGTACCGATGATGGCCCGCATCGGAATTGAGCGGAGAATGGGCCGCAACTCGTAAATCGACATTCGGTCGGTCTCGTCGTCGGCATTGCCCTACTGATGATCGGATATCTCCATGCGCAAAGCATCCGTGATCCTCGGTTCTACGATTACCTGCCCGATCTGCGGTTTCAAGGCGAGGGAAACGATGCCAACCGACGCCTGCCAGTATTTCTATGAATGCAAGGGCTGCAATGCCGTGCTCCAGCCGAAGGCCGGCGATTGTTGTGTGTTCTGCTCGTTCGGAACCGTTCCTTGCCCGCCGATCCAGGCTCAAGGCGGGCGGAGCCGTTGCTGTTGATCGGCTGATGCCACAGTGATGACACGGCAAGGGTAGCCCGACGATGCACAATCGTCGTAGCCGAGGGAAGTAATATGGGCAGTTTATGTTGTGAATTGGAATATTGTCCGCCTCCACCCGATGCGGTTTTTTAGTGCTTATTAATGGTAACGCGTTGTAATAGGCGGTCTCGGTAATTTAAGTGCCGAGTTTTACAATCTGTGGCATGAGCCATAGGCATCGATGCTCGAAGCGTCTCTGGATTCGGAGCAGTGCTTTCGATGCCGCTGCATGTTTCGCGAAAATGCAGCAACGACAGGAGTGCATATGAAACGTCGCTATTTCGGAACTGACGGAATTCGCGGTCAATCCAATATCTATCCGATGACGCCGGATCTTGCCATGCGCGTGGGTATCGCTGCCGGCACGATCTTCCATCGAGGCAGCCATCGCCATCGCGTCGTTATCGGCAAGGACACGCGCCTTTCCGGCTATATGCTGGAAAATGCCATGGTGGCGGGATTTACCGCGGCCGGTGTCGATGCCTTCGTTCTCGGCCCTATCCCGACGCCGGCAGTCGCCATGCTGACGCGCTCGCTGCGCGCCGATATCGGCGTGATGATCTCTGCCTCGCACAATCCCTATGAGGATAACGGCATCAAGCTTTTCGGCCCGGATGGCTACAAGCTCTCCGACGATCTGGAAATGAGAATCGAGGACATGCTCGACAAGGACATGTCGGAGCATCTTGCCAAGTCGGAGAATATCGGCCGCGCCAAGCGTATCGACGGCGTGCATGACCGCTACATCGAACATGCCAAGCGCACGCTACCGCGCGATGTGACGCTGCAGGGGCTGCGGATCGCCATCGACTGCGCCAATGGCGCCGCCTACAAGGTCGCTCCGGCCGCTCTTTGGGAGCTCGGCGCCGATGTCGTGACTATCGGCAATGAGCCGAACGGCACCAATATCAATCTGAATTGCGGTTCCACCAGCCCCGTCGCCTTGCAGAAAAAGGTGGACGAAGTCCGCGCCGATATCGGTATCGCGCTGGATGGGGATGCCGACCGCGTCATCATCGTCGATGAAAATGGTACGATCATCGATGGCGACCAGCTGATGGCGGTCATTGCCGAAAGCTGGGCCGAGAGCCAGACGCTGCGCGGCAATGGCATTGTCGCAACCGTCATGTCCAATCTCGGCCTCGAGCGCTTCCTGGACGATCATGGCATGTCGCTTGCGCGCACGGCCGTCGGCGATCGCTATGTCGTCGAGCATATGCGCCAGCACAATTACAATGTCGGCGGCGAGCAGTCCGGTCACATCGTATTGTCCGACTATGGCACGACGGGCGACGGCCTCGTGGCTGCACTGCAGATCCTTGCTGCGGTGAAGCGTACGGGCAAGCCGGTCAGCGAGGTCTGTCGCCGTTTCGAACCGGTACCGCAGCTGTTGCGCAATGTGCGCATTTCCGGCGGCAAGCCGCTGGAGGACATTCAGGTGCGCCAGGCAATTGCCGATGCAGAAAGCGAGCTTTCCCGCAACGGCCGTCTGGTGATCCGCCCTTCCGGCACGGAGCCTTTGATCCGCGTGATGGCGGAAGGCGACGATCGCGGCCAGATCGAGCGCATCGTCGGCGGACTGATCGACGTGATCTCAAGCGTGCGTTCGGCCGCCTGAGCAAACGAAAGAAGTAATTCCGGAATAATACTATGGCCGCCTCATCGAGGCGGCCATAGTATTTTCAACTTGGGAATGACAGTCAGCTACTGGAACATTTCTCCGGGATAGGCGCCCCAAAGCTTGTCCTGCCTCACATAGCCTCTGGCAGAGTGCTCCCGGACCGAAACACGGCACCACGTTCCGGTGCAGGATTGCAGCGAGACCAGCACGTGCGGCTGCAGCTCTGCGATTGCGCTGGCGGCGGGATTCGGATCGGTGCGCAGCATGGCATTCTTCGTCAGCCATGGGGCGATTACGGCCGTACGTGTTCCGGAGAGCAGGGCGCTGTGCATCCAGCCGGTCACTCCGGTATCATCGCGGACCTGTCGCCAATGGCCGTATTCGTCGATGATTTCCAAGGGAAGACCCGGCTTCATATAGATCCACTTCGTGGCATAGATCGTCGACGGCCCGACGCGCATGCGTGCTTTATGGGCTCGGAGCGAAACGTAGCGCGGGATCGGCAAGCCCGTCTCGCGCCCCTTGTTCCAAGCAATGGCCGTGGCCGCTGCCGGCTTGACCGGCATCGCTCCTGCCAGAGTGGCGGGGCTCAGGAAGATGAGAGCAAGGCCCAGGCTGGCCCATATTGTTCGACGGTAAGTCAGCGACTTCCTCCTGAGTTATCTCCCGGCCGAAGCACTGTAATGGTTCGATTCTTGCCAATTGGTTTAGAGGGCCGGGCTTCGGTTTGTGCCCAGACACGGCGCTCCTGTGAGGAAATAAAGGAAGTGGGTAGTCGTATCCTATTCTCTTTATTTAAAAATCAATATTCTCTAATATATAAAATAAAGTATAATTCCTGAATAAACAGGGTAAATATTCGTAGTTAATCAGGTTTTAACTCCTTTTCATCATTATCCCTGTCATGTCTTTTCAATTGGCAAGCATTTGCTGTGCCAAGGGCAAGAAATTTGGAGCCAAAGCCATGATGAAAACCCTGATGGGGGCACTTGCCACTTTGCTTGTCGGCACGTCGGCCTTTTCTGCTGATCTCTATACACCGGAACCGGTTCAGCCCGCGCCGGAAGTGACCGTCGCTCAATCCAGCGGCTGGTATCTGCGTGGCGATGTCGGTTATGCCTTCACGAACCTGCGCGGTGCCAACTACTTCCAGGGTTCCAATTCCAGCCTGGTCGATTTCAACAGTGCCAAGCTCGATGGCAATGTGACGCTTGGCGGCGGTGTCGGTTACCAGATCAACAATTACCTGCGCACGGACTTGACGCTCGACTATCTCTTCAAGTCGGACTTCAAGGGCTCCACGAAGGGCGATTGCGGCGCCTGCGGCCCGGGCTTTACTCCGACTGCGGCAACCTCTCGCGATCTAGCCTCTCTGACGGCCTATAGCTTGCTTGCCAACGCTTATGTCGATCTCGGCACCTACGGCATCTTCACCCCCTATGTCGGTGGCGGTCTCGGTGGCACCTATGTCAAGTGGAGCAATCTGAAGAACACGTCCTGCTCGGACGCCAATCCGGATTCCTGCGACGGGTCGGTCACGCATAACGGCCGCGGCAGCTGGCGCTTCACCTATGCGCTGATGGCCGGTACGTCCATCGACCTGAGCTGCAATCTCAAGGCCGATGTTGGCTACCGCTATCGCCACGTCCAGGGCGGCGACATGTTCGGTTACAACGAGAATGGCGGTCCTGGCTACGACAAGGGTCTGAACCTGCACGAAGCCCGCATCGGTGCCCGCTACACCTTCGGCGGCTGCCAGACCGCAAGTTACATGCCGCCGGCCGATATCCCGGTCCAGCCGTCGGTCTACAAGTAAGCAATATCCATTCCACCTTATTGAAAAGCCGCCCGGTTTCTTCCGGGCGGCTTTTTCTTTTTCCCTTTCCGTTAAGTAATTCCCTGCTGCTTTAAAGCTTCATTAACCATGAATTCCCTATGGTTAATGAAATGAAAATGGCGGCTTTCCCGCATCGGACCCTCTTTCGAGGATGTCGCAAGGAAGCGCAAGCCAGCCGATTCGATGCGCGGGCGTCGGCCCGAGGATGGAAGGCGAGGGGTAATGATCCGTTTTGATGCTTTGGCGCTGGCCGCAGCGATGGCAGGCGCATCGGCGGGTATTGCCTTTGCGGCCGATGCAGCACCGCCGGAAATCAAGATGCCGGAGGTCAGCGTCAAGGATGCCAGGGGATGGTATGTACGCGGCGATGTCGGCTATGCGGTCAACGCCAGCCGCACGGATACGAGATTTCGTGCCTATGATCCGGCTAGCAGCGATTACAGTTCGAGCAGCTTTGATTCGACCCGGTTCGGCGGGGATTTTTCAGGCGGCCTCGGTATCGGCTATCAATTCAACGATCTGTTTCGCGCCGACGTCACCGGTGATTTCTTCAGCGGTGATTTCAATGGCCGCATTTCGAGCGATTCACCCTGTTCCGGCGGGGCCGGCGGCACGGGATGCTCCACGAAGGCCCGTTCCTCCTTCAGGGCCGGCAGCCTAATGGTCAACGGCTATGTCGATCTCGGGACGCTTGCGGGTTTCACGCCCTATGTCGGCGCCGGTCTTGGTGCCACGCGAGTGTCCTGGAGCAGCGTCAATGCCACCGGCTCCTGTCTCGACGGCGCATCGGGTTGCGGTGGCGCCGCATCGGTCAGTGCTCGATATCCCGGCGACAGCGACTGGCGCATGACCTATGCCTTGATGGCGGGTGTCGCCTATGAGGTCGCGCCGAACGTCAAGGTCGATCTCGGCTATCGCTTCTCCCATATCGCCGGCGGCGACATGTTTGGCGGTTCTGCGGCCAGCGCCGGCGCTACCACAGGTCGCGACGGGGCATTGTCGCGTCACGAAATTCGTGTCGGCCTGCGGATTACCACCTGGTAAGGCTTATCGCCTATGGCGTCGTCAGCACATAGGCGATGCGCCGAAAGAAATCCAAGGTTCGAAAAATGTGCGCTGGAAAACGCCGCAGGGCAGAAGATTTGGCCGCTCGATAATCGCGGCGCCAACCGATCATGGTCGTTCTCTGCAGCCGGCTGAAACCGGCAATATTGGCGCGCGTGCTGACGATGGATATATGCATGTCCCAGCCGCGCTCGACAGCCACATCCCAAGGCAAGGACATCACCGAGAGCGATTTCACGATCTTCTCGGCGCCACGGCGCGTGACGAGATAGCAGGCTGTGGAACCCTGTGGGCCGAACAGGCAACGTCCGACGATATCTCCCTTGAGGCTGCGCGCCATGGCCCGAAAGCCGTTCCAACGGTGATTGACAAGCTTGATGAGATCCGCGGCTGGCGCGGCCTCCTTGGCTGCGGTGGCGCGTGCCAGGAAATCGGCATCCAAGGCGACATCGTCTTCGATGATGATGGCCATTTCGTCGCCATTTGCCAGAAACTGGCGAAGCGCCATCAAGTGGCTGCGGTAGCAGCCGTATTCGCCGGGCAGAATGGTCCGGCCATGCCGGCGCTGAAAGCGGTCATGGTCGACATCGATCCATTGGTCGCGCGGGACGAGAGCGCCGTCGACGCCATCGATGCGTTCGAATCGGAAGCCGAATTCATCGCTTTGCCGCTGGATCTCCGCTAGTCGCTCTGCCGCGCGATCGATATTGATCAAATAGACCGGCATAGCCTGTACAGGCATCAGAGGGTTTTCGGCGAGTGCAGTTAGAGACATCGAGCACACTTGTTATTTCTGTCGGCGCAAAATTGGCGCGCGCACCGTCTTATATGATTGCGCGTCTGCACGGAATCCAGTTTTTATGGAGCCAAATTTGGCTTATTTCCATTGCGCGTAACTTGCATGCCATCACACTTTCTGCACGACTTCGTGAGAGAGCGCCATCCGTAATTTTTGCTATTGCGCTTGCGGGCGGCTTCCAATATATCCGGCGGCGGGACACTCCTCCCCAACGAGGAGCTTTCTATCTGAGAGGATAGCATTATGACTAAGCTCGCCAAGCCGGACATCCGTCCGAATAATACCCATTTCTCTTCTGGTCCATGCTCGAAGCGTCCCGGTTGGACGCTTAACGCTCTTTCCGACGCGGCCCTGGGTCGCTCGCACCGCGCGAAAGTCGGCAAAGCCAAGCTGAAGCAGGCCATTGATCTTACCCGCGAAATTCTTGAAGTGCCGGCGGACTACCGCATCGGCATCGTTCCCGCGTCGGACACCGGCGCCGTCGAAATGGCGCTCTGGTCGCTGCTCGGCGAACGTGGCGTCGATATGGTCGCCTGGGAAAGCTTCGGCGCCGGCTGGGTTACCGACGTCGTCAAGCAGCTGAAGCTCAAGGACGTCCGCAAGCTCGAAGCCGGTTACGGCGAGCTGCCTGATCTTTCCACGATCGATTTCGATCGTGACGTGGTCTTCACCTGGAACGGCACCACTTCCGGCGTCCGTGTTCCGAACGGCGATTTCATTCCGGCCGACCGCAAGGGGCTGACGATCTGCGACGCCACATCGGCGGCTTTCGCTCAGAACCTCGATTTCGCCAAGCTCGATGTCGTCACCTTCTCCTGGCAGAAGGTTCTGGGCGGCGAGGGCGCTCATGGCGTCATCATCCTGTCGCCGCGCGCCGTCGAGCGTCTGACCACCTATCAGCCCGCCTGGCCGCTGCCGAAGATCTTCCGCATGACCAGCGGCGGCAAGCTCATCGAAGGCATCTTCACGGGCGAGACGATCAACACGCCGTCGATGCTCTGCGTCGAGGATTATATCGATGCTCTGCTCTGGGCCAAGGATCTCGGCGGTCTCAAGGCTCTGATCGGCCGTGCTGACGCCAACGCCAAGGTCATTCACGACTTCGTCGCCGCCAATGGCTGGATTGCCAATCTCGCCGCCAAGGTCGAGACACAGTCCAATACGTCGGTCTGCCTGAAGATCGTCGACAAGGACGTTGCTGCTCTCGATGAAGACGGTCAGGCGAATTTCGCCAAGGGTCTGGTCGCGCTCCTCGAAAAGGAAGGCGTCGCCTATGACGTCGGCCACTATCGTGATGCCCCGTCTGGCCTGCGTATCTGGGCCGGCGCTACCATCGAGGCTTCCGACATGCAGAAGCTGATGCCTTGGCTCGCCTGGGCTTTCGAAACGCAGAAGGCAACGCTCTCCCAGGCTGCTGCCTGACGTTTGAAGCGTTTACGGCTCCGCCGATAGGGCGGAGCCCAGCATTCCGAATTCATCGTTACCCGACCTTTTTCAGGAGGCCTACCATGGCACCTCGCGTTCTCGTATCCGACGAACTGTCGGAAACCGCCGTCCAGATCTTCCGCGATCGCGGCGTCGAAGTCGATTTCCAGCCGCAGCTTGGCAAGGACAAGGACAAGCTGTTCGAAATCATCGGCAATTATGATGGTCTCGCCATCCGTTCCGCCACCAAGGTGACGGAGAAGATCATCGAGGCGGCGAAGAACCTCAAGGTCGTCGGCCGCGCCGGCATCGGCGTCGACAATGTCGATATTCCGGCCGCATCGCGCCGCGGTATCATCGTCATGAACACGCCGTTCGGCAATTCGATCACCACGGCCGAGCATGCCATCGCGCTGATGTTCGCCGTTGCCCGCCAGCTCCCGGCTGCCGATGCCTCGACCCAGGCCGGCAAGTGGGAAAAGTCGAAGTTCATGGGTGTGGAAATCACCGGCAAGACGCTCGGCATCATCGGTGCCGGCAATATCGGCTCCATCGTCATTGCCCGCGCCCTCGGCCTGAAGATGCACGTCCTTGCCTACGACCCGTTCCTGTCGAAGGAGCGCGCCGAGGAAATGGGTGTGACCAAGGTCGAGCTCGACGAGCTTTTCGCCGGCGCCGACTTCATCACCCTGCACGTGCCGCTGACCGACAAGACCCGCAACATCATCGACGCCAGCGCGATCGCCAAGATGAAGCAGGGCGTTCGCATCATCAACTGCGCCCGTGGCGGCCTCGTCGATGAGGCAGCTCTTGCCGCCGCAATCAAGTCTGGCCATGTCGCCGGCGCTGCGTTCGACGTCTTTGAAGTCGAGCCGGCCAAGGAAAGCCCGCTGTTCGGCCTGCCGAATGTCGTCTGCACGCCGCATCTCGGTGCCTCCACCACGGAAGCACAGGAGAACGTCGCGCTGCAGGTGGCCGAGCAGATGGCCGATTACCTCGTCAAGGGCGCCGTCTCCAACGCCATCAACATGCCCTCGATCACCGCCGAGGAAGCGCCGATCCTGAAGCCGTTCATCAGGCTTGCCGATGTTCTCGGCGCCTTTGTCGGCCAGGTCACGGATGATCCGATCAAGGAAATCGAAATCCTCTACGACGGCGTCACCGCGAACATGAACACCAAGGCCCTGACGAGCGCGCTGCTTGCTGGCCTGATCCGCAATCAGGTCGCCGACGTCAACATGGTTTCGGCACCGATCATGATCAAGGAAAAGGGCGTCGTCCTTGCCGAAGTGAAGCGCGACAAGACCGGTGTCTATGACGGCTATATCAAGCTGACGGTCACCACCGACAGCATGACGCGTTCCGTTGCCGGTACTGTCTTCTCGGATGGCAAGCCACGCTTCATCCAGATCAAGGGTATCAACCTCGATGCCGATGTCGGCAACCACATGGTCTATCTCGCTAATACCGACGTACCCGGCATGATCGGCTTCATCGGCACGACGCTCGGCTCCGCTGGCGTCAACATCGCCAACTTCCAGCTCGGCCGCGACAAGCAGGGTGGCGACGCCATCGCGCTGCTCTATGTCGATGGTCCGATCAGCGATGAGGTGCTTGCCAAGCTGACGGCGCATCACGCGATCCGCCAGGCCAAGCCGCTGGTATTCAACGTCGACTAAACCTCTTCGCCTCTACCAGGGGCGAAGACATTCATCTGCTCCTCCCAAGAGCCAATCCCGAAACCCGGTGCGACGCAAGTTGCGCCGGGTTTCTTTCATTGTTGCAAGGGTTGTGGATAAGTCGTTCCGGCGGACTATCGAGCTTTGCCAAACGGGCCTATCTCTTTGCCATGGAGGCTTTGCGGAAGAACATTCTCGGGGAAGGAATGGGCACGCCGATCGAGTGGTTGGCAAAGCCCGTCTCGATTGCGATCGTGCTTTTTGCGCGGGCGATTACCGCGGTGAGGGCAATCTGGCCCGAGAGCGGCATGAATACCCGCCGCTGCATCTATTTCGCCAATCATTCCAGCCATGGCGATTTCATCCTGATCTGGGCGGTATTGCCACCCAGGTTGCGCCGGCGCGTCCGGCCTGTTGCCGGCGCCGATTATTGGCTCAAATCCTCTTTGAACAGCTTCATAGGCCGCGACGTCTTCAATGCCGTGCTGATCGAGCGGGACCGCGAGGCGCGCAAGGAAGATCCGGTGACGCAGATGACGCAGGCCTTGGATGACGGCTCATCCCTGATCCTGTTTCCCGAGGGCACCCGTAATCTGACCGAGGTGCCGCTGCAGCCGTTCAAGAGCGGGCTCTTTCATCTCGCCCAGGCTCGCCCGGATATCGATCTCGTTCCCGTCTGGATTGACAATCTCAATCGCGTCATGCCGAAGGGCGAGTTCGTGCCCATTCCGCTGATCTGCACCGTTACCTTCGGCGAGGCCCTGCATATCGGCGAGGCCGAAGAGAAGGCGGATTTCCTGGCGAGGGCCGAAGCGGCCCTGCTGGCGCTTGCGCCGAAGCGGGCGGGGGATTGAGCATGAGTGCTGCCAGCGCCGATCTGATCCATCTCGTTCTCGGCATTTTCGGCGTGCTGATCGTCGCCTCCATCGTCGGCTATGTGCTCGAACAGCGCCTGTCGCCCGATGGATCAAATGCGGCGATCGAAAACCTGAATGCGCGCATCAAGGCCTGGTGGGTGATGGTGGTGCTGATCGGCATCGCCTTCGTGGCCGGACGGGCCGGCGTCATCCTGCTTTTCGCCTTCTGCTCCTTTGCGGCGCTGCGTGAATTCGTGACGTTGATCAACACAAAGCGGGCCGACCATTGGGCGCTGGCCGCCGCCTTCTTCGTCGCCGTTCCGGTGCAATACTATCTGCTCTGGGCCGAGCAATACGGCATCTATTCGATCTTCATTCCTGTCTACGCCTTCCTGTTCATGCCGATCATCGCGGTGCTGCGCGGCGATACCGAGCGGTTTCTCGTGCGTATCGCCGAGGTGCAATGGGCGCTGATGATCTGCGTTTTCTGCGCCTCGCACGTGCCGGCGCTGCTGACGCTGCATATTCCGGGCTATGAAGGCCGCAACGTGCTGCTGATCGCCTTCCTGGTGATCGTCGTTCAGCTCAGCGACGTCCTGCAATATGTCTGGGGCAAGCTTTTCGGAAAGACGAAGATTGCGCCGCGGTTGTCACCATCGAAGACGGTGGAGGGTTTTGTCGGTGGCGTCATCAGCGCTTCGCTGATCGGCGCGGCGCTCTGGTGGGTGACGCCGTTTACGCCGCTGCAGGCTGGGCTTCTCGCCTTCGTCATCACGATCATGGGCTTCTTCGGCGGGCTGGTGATGTCGGCGATCAAGCGCGATCGCGGCGTCAAGGATTGGGGCCATCTCATCGAGGGGCATGGCGGGCTGATTGACCGGCTGGACTCGGTCGTCTTCTCCGCGCCGATTTTCTTCCATCTCGTGCGCTTCTGGTGGTCTGTGTCATGAGCGGAAGGTTGAAAGCACTTGCCGGCAGCAGCATCGTGCATGTGCTTTTCGCCTTCCTTGCCATGGGCGGCTGGGCCGTCTTCGCCAATCGTGCGCATCCTATGCCGCGGCTTTTGATTGCTGGCGTCGTGCAAGGTGTGATTTCTGCCTGCCTGACGCTGTTTCTGAAGTCGGTGGTCGAAGCTTTGTCGCGACGGTTCAGCGGCTTCACACGCCTTTGGGCGCCGCCGCTGATCGCCTGCCTGGGCTCGGCAACCATCCTGATCGTCATCCACGCGCTGAGCGGCACGCCGGAGATCCTGAAGACCATCGCCGTGCCGCTGCTGGTCTCCTCCAGCTATGCGGCGATCTACAATTATTCGATATCGGGCGGGACGTTGCGAAACCATGAGAGGTGAGGGGCCATGACAGGCGAGGGCCAGGCAGGCAAGGGAACCGGCGACAGGCGGCCATTGGCAAGCCGCAACACGCGCTGGGCACAGACGCTGGCGCGGCGCATGACGGTGCTTTCGGTAACGCCGAACCAGATCTCGCAGGCGAGCATGGCCATGGCGGCGCTGGCGGGGGCTTCATTCTGGCTTTCCGGCCTCGTTGATGGTGTCGGGATGCGGGTAATCCTGCTGATCCTCGCCGCGCTGTTCTGCCAGCTGCGCCTGCTCTGCAACCTGCTTGATGGCATGGTGGCGGTCGAAGGCGGGAAGGGCGAGGCCGACGGGCCGTTCTGGAATGAGTTCCCAGACCGCGTCGCCGATATCCTGATCTTCGCAGGGATCGGCTATGGCATCGCAATGCCGGGTCTCGGCTGGGCAGCCGCCGCGCTTGCGGTGTTGACAGCCTATGTCCGCGAGCTTGGCCGCGCCACCGGCAATCCCAGCGATTTCGGCGGGCCGATGGCCAAGCAGCATCGCATGGCGGTGACCACGGCCGCCGCTTTGCTCTCGATCGTCGAGGCACTGTGGAGCGGCGGCAGCTGGGTTTTGACGATCGCGCTCTGGATCGTCGCTGTCGGATCGGCAGTCACCGTATTGCGGCGCAGCCGCAATCTGATCGGTCATTTGAAGGCAAAGGGTTGATTCGCGATTTCGCCCACCCCTTGCATGGCTTGGCAATCCTTTCTATATCCGTCCACAATTGAGGCTGGCCGCAGAGATTGGCCAATAGCCCCACATGATGAAAATTCGCCGCTTTTGCATGGCATCTGGCGGCAAGATGCATGATCCCGAAAAGTGTGCAGCGGTTTTTGGATCAGATCATGCGAAATCAAATCGTGAGAGCGTGACGACGTTTCGACGAAAGGTCATCCCGCTCAAGACAGCATCGAAGATCGTTCAAGACTGGCGGCAACGACCGTGAATACACTGGATTTTGACAAGAGGCCGGAAGATACCCGCGTCGTCGTCGCCATGTCGGGCGGTGTCGACAGCTCCGTCGTCGCCGGCATTTTGAAGCGGCAGGGCTATGATGTACTCGGCATCACGCTGCAGCTCTATGACCATGGCGCTGCCGTGCATCGCGCCGGCTCCTGTTGCGCCGGCCAGGACATCGACGATGCGCGCCGCGTCTGCGAGACGCTCGGCATCCCGCATTATGTGCTCGACTATGAAAAGCGTTTCCGCGAGACCGTGATCAATCCTTTCGCCGAAAGCTATGTCGCCGGCGAAACGCCGATTCCCTGCGTCGCCTGCAATCAGACCGTCAAGTTCGCCGACCTTCTGTTGACCGCCAAGGAGCTCGGCGCCGATGCACTGGCGACCGGCCACTACATTCGCTCGCGCCCGAACCCATCCGCCGACAATCCCGGCCGCCGTGCGCTTTATCGCCCGGCCGATGCCGATCGCGACCAGAGCTATTTTCTCTTCGCAACCACGCAGGAGCAGATCGACTATCTGCGCTTTCCGCTTGGCGGCATGCCGAAGGCCGAGACGCGCGCGCTTGCCGAGGAAATGGGCCTCGTCGTCGCCAAGAAGGCCGATAGCCAGGACATCTGTTTTGTGCCGCAGGGCAAATATTCCGACGTCATCGCCAAGTTGAAGCCGAATGCGGCGCTTGCCGGCGAGATCGTCCATCTCGATGGCCGCGTGCTCGGGCAGCACGAAGGCATCCTGCATTACACGATCGGCCAGCGTCGCGGCATCGGTGTTGCCACCGGCGAGCCGCTCTATGTCGTCTATCTCGATGCCCGCTCGCGCCGCGTCATCGTCGGCCCGAAGGAGGCGCTGGAAACGCATCGCGTCTATCTGCGAGATGTCAACTGGCTGGGCGATGAGCCGTTGCTGCAGGCGGCTTCCGGCGAGGGCTTTGCCTGTTTCGCCAAGGTCCGCTCCACCCGCGCGCCGTCCCCGGCCGTGCTGCATGCCGATGCCAGCGGCATCTATGTCGACCTCACCGTTGGCGAGGCCGGCGTGGCCCCCGGCCAGGCCTGCGCGCTCTATTCGGCACCCGGCGACGACGCCCGCGTCTATGGCGGCGGCTTCATCGAGCGCTCGGAGCGCGAGCCGATGGCGGAAGCTTCCTTGAAGGCGCTGCTGGCAAGCCCGGTCGCGGCTTGAAAGAGAGATAAGCTCGGTTTGGAGAAACCACTGATTTTTCCAAATCATCCGCTTGACACCAAGCCGAGCCGCACCTTATAAGCCGCTCAACCGACGGGCCAGCGCTTTTCGAGTGACGGTTCGTTTGACCTTCGTGTTTGGTGTTTGACACCGAGCGCGGCGTGGCGGAGTAGCTCAGTAGGTCAGAGCAGAGGAATCATAATCCTTGTGTCGGGGGTTCAAATCCCTCCTCCGCTACCATGCTTCCCCCAACAGTTTTGCGTGATTGCCCAAGAGAGCGCCTAGGTGGCCGATAACCTCGGCTTCAACGCCTCCGTCTGCCCGATCGTCAAGACTTTCCAGGCGCTCCGCCAATTTATCGACGGATGCGGGATTCTGCTCGCCCTGCAGAACTGTCCGTCGAAAACGGTGTCGCGTGTGCCCCCAAGCGGCCTAACGGCAGCACCTGCCGTTATCGGCAGTCAATGCGCTAATCCATACGGAGTAAGCATATTTGCTTATCCTGCAAACCTTTGACCACCAATCGAGCTTGTGAAATGCTTCCTGAGCACGTGAAGGAGGCGTCATGGGGAAGCCGGTCCGCAGCGTATATCTGATCTTCATCGCAATGGTGTTTTCGCTCGCGGCCCACGGTGCGGGGTCATGCAGCTCGCTTGATGATTTGAATCCTGTGACGCAAACGAAAAAAGCGATAGACAGCGTTAAGAACGGAAATGTGCCACCGCCGCCCGGACCATTGCCGCATCCGAATGTGGTCGTGCATCCGAAAGACGTTATTACGCCGGTTCACTCAAGCATTTCTGATGTGCCCCTCGACCCCGGTTCGCTCGCTAACGCGCTTGCACCAGGTGTCGTGCACGAGATCAACAAGAAGGCTTTCGACCTTCCCGTGAAGGCCGTAACCTGGCCTATAGACGTTGCAAGGTCGGGGTTTCAAAAGATTGCCGACAAGGCAAAGCAGGAAGCAGACAGCTTGTGGAAACGCTTGCTCGACCTGATCCACAATAATCTTCCACTTGCGGTCGCTTACGTTGCCGGCGGCCTGGTTCTGTTAATGGCCGTCGGTACATTCCTGGGAATGGCCTTGTTCAAGTTGGTCGCATCGCTTTTCATGCTTTTCGTCTTCATCTCCCGAAAGATGCTGCGTATCAGAAGCTCTTAACGATCCGCATAGGTCACTTCAGACAAAGGCTGAATTCAGGAACCGGCTGCGCCGATCCCTTTGGGGCCATCGAGACGAGCGACGTCGTCATCCAAGGTCCGTACTGCCGCTGCCAAGGTTGCTAGTGCCGACATCATGAGGGCATGGTCCTGGCCTTCCTGGGATTGCGACTGGGCGAGAGCAAGAGCTCGATCATGAAGCTGCTGGCTGATTGTATCGAGCCGATCGATAGTGTCTTGGTTCATAGCCGTCTCCTTCACAAACCATTTCGACAGAGCGCCATATGCTTGGGCTATCTGGTTGGGAATGCACGGTGCGGCTTATTTGTTCCAGGCAAACCTGATCGATGGTGCGGCAACTACGATCCGGGATATCTCCGACAATTCCATATCGATCAGGTTTGGCTGGGAGCTCTTCCGGTACCTATATTTTGCAAGGCGGCCATAGGTATTGGTCGGCGAGGGACGGCCCTCATACAAACTCGACACCCATGCTGTTGATTTTTCGCCAGCGCACTGCGCAGGCCAACAACCTCTCGTCCGAAAGTTGCAGATTGAAGGCGTTGGGTGCGGCGAGTGGGTTTTCGATTTGGATCATGGCGCCGGTATCGGACAGGTTTCGGACGAGGCAATCGAAGACCGAGTGGCCGTCGTTAAATATGATTTTCGCGCCGAGAAGCGTTCGCTTTCGGGTGGCTACCCGGCCTTCGGGTGAGAATGCCGTCATCGCGCTGGCTCCTTGATTTATATTTTCACTAATATGGCATGTTCTAATATCGAAGATATTAACGGGACGTAGCGAATTGAGCGCTTTCCACCTGTCATAGACAGCGAAGGGGAGTGGCTGCTATCGGCAAGATGCCGGCTGGACGGAGGCGGGCGCAGCCCGGTGCATCGGTACCGCCATGTCTTCGGGAGGCTGGCCTCCGGCGTGATCGCAAGCGGAATATCTCGGCAGAGTCGGATGAAGGTGGGGAACCGGCGAACAAGTCGCCGTCAATTGCGTTGTATTTTCAAACAGCCAATGGAAATCCACGCAACATGTCTTGCAAGACGAAACACGCTCTGGCACCGTGCCGCCATAGGGGATCGGGATTTTCAATGAGATTGTTTTTGGCAGCGGCCACCATGCTGGTGATCGCCAATTCCGCGATGGCTGCAGACGACGCCGTGAGCAACGCGTTCCGGGTCTGCAAGATGATCGACAATACCGGCTTGTTTACCGCGCCGTGCCAGGTTTCCAGCCGGAGGTACGCCGTCATGGCGACCATAGATCTGCCGAGCGCCGATGCCAGAAAGGCCTGCGCGCAGATTACCGGCGTGGTTTCGTCAAAGGGGCTTCATTTTCCCGGAGGAGAATGGACCGTGCAGATCAAGTCACCGACCAGCGGCGACAAGTCCATCGCATTTTGCAGATTGCCGAAATAGAGCAATTCCAGGAAACTGCGTAGCGGTTTTCCGTCCGGCATTGCATAAAAAACAAAGAGATAGAGCGTTTTCGCAATTCGAGGAAAGCGGAAAGACTCTAACACTGTCAAGCCGAAGCGTTCAGTTCCTCTTCGGCATAGGCAAGCTGCAGTTCCATCTGGACCGCATGCATGAAGAGGCCGGCTTGCCGCGAGATTTCGCCGTCTTCCACTCCCTGTTCGCGCAAGGCGTTGGCAAAGATTGCCATTTCCGAACGCCAGAAGCGGTTTGCCGCCTCGCCATTTAGCTGCTGAAGGGCTGTGGCACACCGCCTGACATCACTGGTACGCCTGTCGGCCGGGAATGGTAGAAGCGACATATTCTCTCCGTCATCGGCAGGGCGAATCGCCTGCCTCTGTTGGCAAGATCGCCGGCACTCGTTCATAAAAAGTGAATAATGTCAGAGAGATCCCGCGTGGTGCGGGAAGGATGGATGATTTCACTGCATTACGGATATGCCCGCTTCCCGAGCAGCCTTGATCAAGGCTTCTCTTACGGCTTCAGCAGGGACGGCGCCAAGCATCGCTTCGAGGCAGATCCGCACTGCCGCGACATAGTCTTCGCCATTTGCCACCGGCCAATGTTCCAGCAGCAGCTCTGCAACCTGATGCACCGAATTGACACGGCGGGTTCCGCCGTTCTCTCCCATGACAAGGGTGACAGCTGGAAATGGTCGTAAAGTGTTTCGTTTCAAAACGCATTACCTCCGAAACGTTCATGCTTCGGTAACACAGCAAGAAGCGTTCCGGTTCGAACGCTCTCCCGCCGATGTCATTGAGGCTGGCTCCGTTTCATGCCGTTCTGCGAGCAAATTTAGCTCACAATATCCCGTAATGGTTGTTAAGGCGACGGGTTAATGCACATTTCCCGTAAAACCGGATGTGTCTTGGGAGAGCTTGCGGACACGCAAGTGCTACGTGCTACGGCTTCGGCAGGCCCTATGCCGACCGAACCTCATGACAAAGACGCCGCCCCCAACGCTCGGAGTGGACGCCCACAATGAAGCGCGTGTAGGAGCACGGAGGCTTTGCGTACTTCAACAAGGATCGACAACAGCTCCCATATCGCGAGGGCTATCTAGCAGAGTACACTGGCTTCGATGCAGGCCTCGATGAATACCTTCCTGGCGTACTCGCAAAGAAAGGGGTCAGTCTCGGCTTCGAGGCAGAGACTTCGGGCCGAATCGTATTTTTCGCCTCTGACGGCCGGCCAGCGGAAAAGGAGGTGATTGTGGGCTTCTTTCGGGCTTCTGATTGCTTCCGGCATGCCATGGCCGATGCGCAGATATACGGGCTCAGGCCAGCGGCTTGCGCCGGCACTAAAGATCATTTTCATTTCGATGATGCTCCGACATTGCGACTGAAACTCCTGCCACGGCAAAAAGTTTCGCAATTTCCGGAAAATCGGCCCGCACCATTCCGTGAGAGCGGTGCGGCGCTAATCAGTATGGGCAGCCTGCCAGACTATACGGCAATCTAGCCTGCGAAAACGGTGCGCAGCACGCCGCAAAACAGGACAGCAGTCCTACTGAATCACCGGCATCTCGAGGGGGACGCCAGCCTCCGATGCCGCAGCGACAAAGCTATTGCGGGCCTCCAGCGGTTGTCCCTGACCTCTTTCCACGTCGGCACAGACCTGCAGGGCCATCATGAACGCCTTGCCCTCCGCGACAGGCCATGCGTTCAGCAGCATGTCCAGCGCTTCTTTCGTGTTCGCGACCGTATAGACTTTTCCGGTGCGCTTGCAGATGACCATGATGGGATAATTCCAGTCTTTATTATTCATGGCAGAAGGCTCCGATCCGACGCCGCCGAAATTAACGCTACGGTGTGCGAAATCTCAAGTTAATTTCAAGACGATATCTGGAGCAGTTCGGAACTGTTTCAATCGTCGGCAAATCAAATCGAATGCCAGTGTGATCAACTTTCGCGTCATGACTTTCGGCAGCGTGTTTTTCACAGGAAATCATTGCGTGGAGATTACTTGCGCAGGGCGATGAGATCATAAAAGACTTGTCGCACAGCGTGGCTGACGGGAGAGGGTGATGGGAAGCTTTGCCGAGATCAAGGAGCGGGCCGAGAAGCGCAAGGGCGGCGCCGACGGGTTAAAGGCGCTGATGCCCAAGGCGCCGAACCATGAGGTACTGCGTGCTCTGCCCGATGATCGGATCTTGTCGGAGATGACGCGCTACATCTTCTATGCGGGTTTCGTGCGCAACGTCATCGATTCGAAATGGGCTGGTTTCGAAGCGGCATTCTCCGGTTTCGACCCTGCCTTTCTCAACCTGGCGCCGGATGATTACTGGCATGATCTGACCTTGGATGCACGGGTCATCCGCAACGGGGCCAAGATCATGTCCGTACGGGCCAATGCACAGTTCGTACGCGCGATTGCGGATGAGCATGGCAGCGCCGGCCGTTTCTTCGCCGATTGGCCGCTGGAGGATCAGATCGGCCTGCTTGCTCTGCTGGATAAGCAGGCGAACCGGCTCGGCGGCATGACCGGGCAATATCTCCTTCGGGCGATCGGCCGCGATAGCTTCGTCATGAGCCATGACGTTCTCGTCTGTCTGCGGCTTGTCGGCCTCCCTATCTCTGAAAATAAGCCCACCAAGAAGGACCTGCGGCTGATACAGGATCAGTTCAACGCCTGGCACGCAGAGACGGGCCTGCCGCTCACCTATCTCTCACGCATCTGCGCCTTCTCCGTCGGAATGCCGGGAGAACAGGACGAAGCCTGATTGATCTCATGCATCGAATGATGTTGGATCGCGTCGCGAGACTGGAGGAGCAGAATGACGAACGATAGCAGACCCTTGGCCATCAGCGCACCGGAGCCGCGCTCGCTCGAGCTTATCTTCACCAAGGATGCACTGTCGCTCCTTCATTCGAAATATCGCATCGTCGAGGCGGATCCGGACAATATCGCCGGACTGGGCGACGAGATGCTTGGCGAAGCGCGCTACATCATCGGCCAGCCGCCCCTGTCCAAGGAAACGCTCGACCGCATGCCGCAACTGCGCTGCATCCTGAACGTCGAGAGCAACCTCATCAACAACATGCCCTATGAAGTGCTTTTCGAGCGCGGCATCCACGTCGTTACCACAGGCCTCGTCTTTGCCGAGCCGGTCGCTGAAATCGGCTTGGGATTTGCGCTGAGCCTGGCCCGCGGCATCGTCGATGCCGACCTTGATTTCCGTGAGGGCAGGGAGCTTTGGGGCGGTGATGGCAATGCGAAGGCGCGCCTCGTTGCCGGCAGCGATATAGGCATCGTTGGCTTCGGCGATCTCGGCAAGGCGCTGAACCGCGTGCTTTCCAGCTTCCGCGCCAATATCAGGGTCTTCGATCCCTGGATGCCGCCTTCGATCCTCAGGGAGCATGGCGTTCAGCCGGCCGGATTGGACGAAGTCCTGTCCAACAGCGATTTCGTCTTCGTGGTCGCTTCGGTCACCAGCGAGAACAGGGGCTTTCTCGGTGCCGACGCCTTCGCGAAAATGCGCGAAGGGGCCGCCTTCATCCTGCTCAGCCGGGCCGATGTCGTCGATTTCGATGCGCTGATGGCGGCGGTGGCTTCAGGCCACATCGTGGCGGCAAGCGATGTCTACCCCGAGGAGCCGCTCGGCCTTGATCATCCCGTGCGCAAGCTCAAGGGCTTCCTCCGCTCGGCCCATCGTGCCGGCGCGCTCGACAGCGCCTTCAAGAAGATGGGCGACATGGTGCTGGAGGATATGGATCTGATGGATCGCGGCCTGCCGCCGATGCGCTGCAAGCGCGCCGAGCGGGAGACGGTATCGCGCATGCGCTCGAAGCCGGTGACGCGCAACTGATCTTCAGTCTTCACACCCGGCGCAATGTCTCTCTGCACCGGGAGTGGATTTGTATCGACGGAGCTAGCGGCGATCGAGCCGATTGGCGAGGCGATCGCCCAGCCATTGCATACCCCAGACCAGAATGATCAGGATGATGACGACGGCAATCATGACGCTCGTCTCATAGCGTTGATATCCGTAGCGGATGGCAAGGTCGCCGAGGCCGCCGCCGCCGATCGTGCCGGCCATGGCCGAAGCACCGATCAGCGTTACCATGGTTACGGTGAAGCCGGCGACGATGCCCGGCATCGCTTCCGGTATCAGCACCTCGCGAATGATGGTCCAGCGATTGCCGCCCATGGCGCGCACCGCATCGATCAGGCCGCGATCGACATCACGTAGCGAGACTTCTGCGACACGGGCGTAATAGGGGATTGCGGCGATTGTCAGCGGCACGATCGCGGCCGTCGTGCCGAGCGCCGTGCCGACGATCAGGCGCGTCAGCGGAATCAAGGCGATCAGCAGGATGATGAAAGGCACGGCGCGGAAGCCGTCGACCAGGATGCCGAGGACGCGGTTGATCGCACCCTGTTCGGCGATGCCTCCGCGGCTGGTAACGACGAGGGCGAGGCCGAGCGGCAGGCCGATGATGAGGGAAAGAAAGCCGGATGCGCCCGTCATCCAGATGGTTTGCCAGAAGGAGCGCCAAAGCAGACCGAGGATTACATCAGTTGTCATAGCCTAGAACCTCCACCCGGGCGGAGCGGGCTTTCAAGAAATCACTGACCTGGGTCGGCAAACTCGCGTCGCGCGTCGGCACCGCGACGAAGAAGCGGGCGACGGGCTGGTTCTGGATATGGTCGATGCCGCCATGGACCAGTCGGAAGGAGCGGGGAAGAGCGGCTGAAAGTTCGGCAAAGAGCGCGCCTTGTGCGGCAGGGCCGGCGAGATCGACGCTGAGGACGGCTTCGGCACCCGATGTCGGGGAAAGGCGGGCGGCAATATGGTCTGGGAGTTGCGGACGCGCGCCGCTGAGCAGGCTGGCGGTGATGTCCTGCTGGGGATTGGCGAAGACCGTCCACACCGAACCTTCTTCGACGATGCGACCGGCGTCGATGACCGCGACGCGATCGGCGATCGAGCGGATCACTTCCATCTCATGGGTGATGAGCAGGATCGTCAGGCCGAGCTTGCGGTTGATGTCCTTCAACAATGCCAGGATGGAGCGGGTGGTTTCCGGGTCGAGTGCCGAGGTCGCTTCGTCCGACAGGAGAATGGCTGGCCGAGCGGCAAGAGCGCGGGCAATGCCGACGCGCTGCTTCTGGCCGCCGGACAGGGCGGAAGGATAGGCCCTGGCCTTGTCGGCGAGGCCGACGAGTTCGAGGAGCTCACGGGCGCGCTGCAATCGTTCCGTCTTGCCAACGCCTTCGATCTTCAGCGGCAGGGCGATATTTTCCTCAACGGTTCTGGAGGATAGCAGGTTGAAATGCTGGAAGACCATGCCGATGCGGCGGCGCAGAGGCTGCAGTTCCTTTTCCGACAGACGCGCGATGTCCCGACCTTCGATATGGATTTCGCCGCTATCGGCACGCTCCAACCCGTTCAGGCAACGGATCAGCGTCGATTTGCCAGCGCCGCTGCGGCCGATGATGCCGACGATTTCGCCGCGGCGCGCGCTGAGCGAAATGCCGTCCAGCGCCGGCGTGGTGCCGAACCGGCGGCGGACATCGACCAAGCGAACGATCTCGTCGCCCGTCGAACGTTCAGGCGGTGCCTGTCCGTCTATGGCAGTGGCGGGGGTGAAAGAATTCATAATGCGTCTCTTTTTGTAAAAGCGGCCTTTGAGTTCGTTGAGGCCATTATACCCCCCTCTGTCGCTTTCGCGACATCTCCCCCACAAGGGGGGAGATTGGTAATGTTTGGCAAGCCATCACCAGGAAGTACAGATTGCATACGCGGATGCTTCGCTGATTTGTTTTGCGGTGCGGGCGGCATATTCCCCACGATCTCCCCCTTGTGGGGGAGATGTCGCGAAAGCGACAGAGGGGGGGGTGACACTTTCCACGAACTTCTCAGCCAACGTCATCGCATCCCGAAGGAAAAACACTAAAGGCGGCCCGGGCAAGATGCCCCGGCCGCCTGCCGTTCAGCGCTGTCCCCCGCGCGGCCCTGATATCAGTAGGCGCTCTGGCCCGTGCCCTTGTAGACCTTGTCGAACTCGGCCTTGACGACGTCGTTCTGGTAGGAGGCGACCAGCGTCTTCACCCAGGCTTCATTCTCGCTGCCCTGCTTGACGGCGATGAAGTTGCGGTATGGGTTGCCTTCGGTCTGCTCCTGCGCGATGCGATCCTTCGCCGAGAGCCCTGCTTTCAGCGCCCAGTCGGTGTTGACGACGGCTGCGTCAAGATCATCGATCGAACGGCCGACGATACCGGCATCCAGTTCCTTGATGTCGACGTTCTTCGGATTTTCGGCAATGTCCGCGACCGTAGCGAGGATGCCGGTGCCGTCCTTGAGCTTGATGATGCCCTCATGCTGCAGCACGAGAAGCGCGCGGCCCTCGTTGGACGGGTCGTTCGGTACGCCGATGGCAGCGCCCTTCGGAAGCTCGGCCACGGTCTTGTACTTCTTCGTGTAGAGACCGATCGGCCAGATGCCCGTATAGCCGGCAACGACGATGTGATAGCCGTGCTGCTTGATCTGATTGTCGAGGTAAGGCTTGTGCTGGAAGGCATTGGCGTCGATTTCGCCGCGTTCCAGAGCCTCGTTCGGCTGGGTGTAGTCGTTGAAGACGACCGGCTCGACCGTCAGGCCCTTCTTGGCGGCTTCAGCGACCACGACGCGCCAGACGTCCTCATCCTCACCGCTCATGATGCCGACCTTGATCGTCTTGTCTGCGGCGAAAGACGGCGTAGCGGTTGCCGTCAAGCCGAAAACGGCGACAGCGGACACAAGCATGGCGGCAAGGCCGGCGCGACGGGAAAGGCGCAGCGCGTCGAAACCTCTGGAAAGCTTTTCAGTCATGGGAAATCCTGTTCAGATGATCGAGATCGTCTCTCTTTTGACGATCGGATCATCTCAGACGTGCGTTCAATGCGCGAAGCAGGATCATGCGTTGTGCACCGCAGTTCTGAAAAACTCTTTTCAGTGCAGCGCAAAAGCGCAACTAATTTTCTATAAATGTAGTGGATTATTTATGCGGCAAATAGGCATTTGCTCAAATTTTAGGCGAATTAGCGGTGAATGGGGTCTTTCCAAAGCACCTCTTCGGGCTTTTCGACCGGTTCGATGTCGAGATTGACGACGACCGGCTCCTGGCCGGAGCGGACAAGCACGCATTCCAGCGTCTCGTCGCGGCTGGCATTGATTTCCTGGTGCGGCACATAGGGTGGCACGAAAATGAAATCGCCGGGACCGGCTTCGGCCACGAATTCCAGATTTTCGCCCCAGCGCATCCGCGCCCTGCCTTTGACGACATAAATGATGCTTTCAAGATCGCCGTGATGGTGGGCGCCAGTCTTGGCATTGGCGTGGATGGTCACGGTTCCCGCCCAGATCTTTTCAGCGCCGGCGCGGGCATGATTGATTGCGGTCGCTCGGTTCATGCCCGGTGTCTGCGCCGTATTCGGGTCGAGGGCATTGCCGGGGATGATTTTGATCCCATGTTCACGCCAGTCGATCGGTTGATGGCCGTGATCGTGCCCGTGTTGATGCTCATGTTCATGATCGCCGCACATGATCGTCCTTTCGGCTTCTGCTAGGAGATTCGCATGCCTTCCACAGATGCGCTGTCATTTCACTCTACGTGAAGTCATTCAAAAATAAAGAGAATTGCAGAAAGTTATCATTGAGGCTTTTCAAGTCGAGATTAATCTATAGACTTGATCAAGTTACATGACCGGTGGGAACATTTCGTGTGCGTCCCGCGTTGCGCCGGTCACAAGATGGTTTGCCGCGCCACTTGCCCCCATTGAATGCGTTTTGGGGCGCGCCAAACTGAAGAAGCAGCGCTTGGGTCTCGGGACGGGACCAATCATTTACATATATGCGCCGGACTTCCAATTGAAAGGAGACAGACATGTCGAATGCCTTGCCGCCCCTTCATGAGGGTCATGCCCCCATTACCCTGCAGCAGCTCTTCCGTGAGGCGCTCTACGCCTTTGAGGAATGGGACAGCGAAGTAACCGAGCCGATCGTGACATTCGAGGGGCGTATCCACCCCATCAGCGTCGTGTTCGAAACCATGCGCGAATGCACGGACATCGTGCCCAACAACATCGTCTCGGCTGTGACCGAGCGGCTGACCAAGCCCTGGGAGGGCGAGGGGCCGCTTGACACCATGACCTTTTCGACGGCCGCTCGCGTGATGGGCGTTCTGGTCCGCAAAAGGCTGCTGGCCGTCAACAACGGCCTGAACGTTGCCGCCCTTGCGGCGGATGCGCAGGCGACGGAAAAATCCGACCGCTGAAAACGCTGGAATGTTGACGGAAGGCCCGCTGGTTCGCCTGCGGGCCTTTTGCGTTTCATCGGCCGCCGACATCGAATTCCGGATCGACAGGAATCTGCATCGCCGTGACGAGATGGTTGGTCTGTCCGGCCAGTCCAATGACCGCCAGCAGCTCCCCGTGCTGGGCGTCAGTCATGCCCTTGGCCTTGGCGGCCGCTGTGTGCGAATGGACGCAATAGGTGCAGCCATTGGCGGTTGAGACGGCGATGTAGATCATTTCGCGCACCAGCGGATCGAGTGCGCCTTCCGCCACCATGACTGCTTTCAGGCCTTCCCAGGTGCGTTTGAGCAGCGCGGGGTCATTCGCCAGGCCGCGCCAGAAGTTGTTGACGAAATCTGATTTTCGCACCGCGCGAATGTCGTCGAATACTGCCTTGACCGCCGGGATTGCTTCCGCTTCGGCATCATCGAGCAATTTGAGCGTCGTCATTCCCTATCTCCCTTTCATTTCGGCAATTCTCATTATGTGGAACCATAATATATTTCATGACGACATGGGTGAGCGGACCTTCCATTATCCTCCCTCTTTTCGTTTGCAAAAATCATCCATATGTGAAAATACTATTTACATAAGAAGATTGAGGCTGACGCAGGAACCGGTGACGAGGATAGTCCTCAAGGCGGAGAGGCGCTTTGAGCCGGAGTGATGTCAGGGGAGTGGGAGTATCAATGGCGCTGAAGAGGGACTTGCCGCTGGCCGGACTTGTCGTCGTCGACATGAGCCAGTTTCTGTCGGGTCCCTATTGTTCGCTGCGGCTGATGGATCTCGGCGCCAGGGTGATCAAGATCGAGCGTCCCGGTGGGGGCGATCTCTCGCGTGGGCTCTATCTCAGCGACGATGAAAGCGGTGATTCGACGATCTTTCATGCGATCAACCGCTCCAAGGAAAGCCTGGCGGTCGATCTGAAGAACGAGCGCGACATGAGCGCGCTGCGCAAGCTCATTTCCAAGGCCGATGTCCTCGTGCAGAATTTTCGTCCCGGTGTGATCGAGCGTCTGGGCCTCGATTATGAAGCCGCGCGTACGCTCAATCCACGCCTCGTCTATTGCTCGATCAGCGGTTATGGCGAAGAAGGGCCATGGGTCTCGCGCCCCGGGCAGGATCTTCTGGCGCAATCGCGCTCCGGCGTCATGTGGCTAAACGGCGACGAAGGACAGGGGCCAGTACCCTTTGGCCTGGCGATCGGTGATATGCTGGCAGGTGCTGCGGCAGCGCAAGGCATTCTCGCGGCACTGGTTCGGCGCGGGATCACGGGTGAGGGCGGCCTGGTCGAGACCAGCCTTCTGGAAGCGCTGATCGACCTGCAAGTCGAGGTACTGAGCGTTCACATGAATAGCGGCAACAGGCTGCCGGAACGCTCCCATGTTCGCAGTGCCCACGCCTATCTTTCGGCACCCTATGGTGTCTACCCTGCCGCAGATGGCTATCTTGCCATCGCCATGACGCCGATTTCCAAACTTGCCGATCTGCTTGGCATGGAAGAGCTCGCGCCCTATCGCGATCATGAGAAAAGCTGGTTCGCAGCGCGCGATGAGATCAAGGCGCTGATTGCGGCGCGCATCGTCAGCCGCAACGTTGACGACTGGCTTGCGATCCTCGAACCTGCCGACATCTGGTGTGCCCGCGTACTGAATTGGCCGGAGCTTCTTGGCAGCGAAGGCTTTCGCGTGCTCGACATGCTGCAGACGGTCGGGCGCGATGATGGCGTCAGCCTGCAGACCACCCGCTCGCCCATCCGCATTGACGGGCAGCGGCCGAAATTCGATCGTGCGGCCCCGCACGTCGGCGAGCATAATGCGGCACTCTGGGAGGAGTTCAACCTTGGCTAAAGGGGTCGAGAGGTTGCCGATGAATTTAGAAGGAGTTTCTCTATGACGCGCATCACTAATCTTCGCGTTTTCGATCTGCGCTTCCCGACATCGCAGAGCCTTGACGGCTCCGACGCGATGAATCCGGATCCGGATTATTCGGCAGCCTATGTCATTCTCGAGACCGACAAGCCGGGACTTGCCGGTCATGGCCTGACCTTCACCATCGGCCGCGGCAACGATATCTGCTGCATGGCGATCGAGGCGATGCGGCATCTGGTCGTCGGCACCGAGCTTGCGACGGTTCTGGAAAACCCCGGCAAATACTGGCGGCACCTGACGAGCGACAGCCAGCTGCGCTGGATCGGCCCGGAAAAGGGTGCGATGCATCTGGCAACCGGCGCTGTCGTCAATGCCGTCTGGGACCTGCTCGCCAAGGAAGCCGGCAAGCCGGTCTGGCGGCTGGTTTCGGAGATGGGTGCCGAGCAGATCGCCGATATCGTCGATTATCGCTATCTGACCGACGTGCTCACCCGCGACGAAGCCGTTGCCATCCTGAAGAAGGCGGAGGCCGGCAAGGCTGACCGCATCGCCACGCTCGAGCGCGAGGGCTACGCCTGCTACACGACGTCTGCCGGCTGGCTCGGCTATGATGATGCCAAGCTGCGCCGCCTCTGCCAGGAAGCGATCGATGCCGGCTTCAACCATGTGAAGATGAAGGTCGGCCGTGACCTCGAAGACGATATCCGCCGCCTCACCATTGCCCGCGAAGTGATCGGCCCCGACCGCTATCTGATGATCGACGCCAACCAGGTCTGGGAAGTCAACCAGGCGATCGACTGGGTGCAGAAGCTTGCCTTCGCCAAGCCCTTCTTCATCGAAGAACCCACAAGCCCGGACGATGTCGCCGGCCACCGCAAGATCCGCCAGGCCATCGGCCCGGTGAAGGTCGCGACCGGCGAGATGTGCCAGAACCGCATCATGTTCAAGCAGTTCATCGCCGAGGGAGCGATCGACATCGTGCAGATCGATTCCTGCCGCATGGGCGGTCTCAACGAAGTGCTGGCTGTGCTGCTGATCGCCGCCAAATATGGGTTGCCCGTCTGGCCGCATGCCGGCGGCGTTGGCCTGTGCGAATATGTGCAGCACCTGTCGATGATCGATTACATCGCCGTATCCGGCACCAAGGACGGCCGCGTCATCGAATATGTCGATCACCTGCACGAGCATTTCATCGACCCCTGCATCATCCGCGACGCCGCCTACATGCCGCCGAGCCTTCCGGGCTTCTCGATCGAAATGAAGCCGGAATCGATTGCCGAGTATACGTTCAAGGGTTGATCTGAAACCCGGATCGATCGCTTTATTCCTTGGCAGAAGCCGTGCAATATCTGCGCAATTCTGCCAGGGAATCGATCGATGCGAGCGAGTTTTGCCTTTGTCCTGATGTTTCTGTCGCTCCTTGCCTATGGAAACGCCCAGGCCGGCGAGCGAGAGCAATTCACCGTTGCGACGGCTGGCGGCAATGTTCTAATCGAAGGTTTTGCCAGTACATCGGATACGTCACGCCCGGCAGTCATCATTCTGAGCGGCAGCAAAGGTTTTGCCTCGCCCGCCTATGATGACCTTGGGCGCAGCTTCGATACCGCCGGCATCGACGCTTATCTTGTTCATCTGCTTTCACCTGTCGATGAGCAGGCTATCATCCGTGCAGGCAATTCACGCGCGCGTATCAGCTACTATGCGACACGCCGGCCAGATTGGATCACAACGATCCATAAGGTGGTTGCCTACCTCAAAAGCCGGCCGCACCATACTGGACGGGTTGGCGTGCTTGGCATATCGCTTGGAGCGCAAACGGCTGCTGCCGCTTCGGCTGATACCACCGATATCAGCGCGCTCGTGCTGGTCGATGGCGCATCCCCGGAGGGCTATTCGAAGCAAGTGAGCTCCTTGCCGCCGCTGCTTGTCGTTTGGGGTGACGCCGATCGTACTTTTCCCCTCTCGACAGCGCGAAAGCTGCGACAGATGGCGCAAGGTTTGGGTGGGCCTGTCAGCCTCGATATTCACAGAGGTGGTGCGCACGACTTCTTTCTGAAACCGGGAATGGAAGCGACCGGGGCTCATCGGAGCGTCATCGATTTCTTCCTGTCGCAGCTGTCGAAATGATCTTGGCAGATGCCGCGAAGCATATATCCGTGCAAGGCCGGGATGAACTGATGGAGTGCAATGGATGCCCTCTGGTCATGCAAGCCGATACCGCTGAAGCGCTCAACTCGAGCGCTTCAGCCACTCTTGAATGACCGGCACGTCTGCATCGTCAAATTCGTGACCGGCAGGCACCGTCGCGAGTTCGACCTTGGCGCCCCCATCCCGTAGGCGTTCTGCGAGGGGCTGGGCATAGGGGCCGTATAGATCCTTCTCTCCAGCGACCACCAGCACTTCCGCATCGGACATATCCGCTACCGGCGGATTTTCGAGCACGGCCATGGAGCGCAGCAGCACGGCGCGGCGGATGAGGTGTGGGTGCAGCGACAGCATGGCGCTCAGCAGGTTGGCGCCGTTCGAATAGCCGATATAGACGATGCGGTCCGGATCGAGCCCGTAGGCATGGACCGCGCCATCGATGAAGGCGGCGAAGGCTTCGGCCTCGCTGGCGATGTCGGCCTGATCGAAGCTCATAGGCCCGTTGCGACGGAACCAGCGCGGTGCGCCTTCTTCCAGCGCACGGCCACGTACCGTGAGCAGCGTCGCGTCGGCATCGATCTTGTGGCCAAGCGGCAGCATTGTTGTTTCATTGGCGCCGGAACCATGCAGCAGAACGAAGACATTGCCGTTCGGCTGCTCAGGCGTGAAGAAGCGATGGATGAAGGGCAGGTCGCGATAGATGACGCGCGGCTCTCCGGGCATGGAGAACTGCGGCAGGATCACCTTCAGCTCGGCCAAAAGCTTCGGACTGTCGCCGGGGGCGAAGAGGCGCGTGCCGAGCGTTGCCTCGTCTTCATCAACAAGCATGCCTGGATCATCCGTTGCGAGTTCGAACAGGATGCGGCCGGGTTCGCGGACATAGAGCGAGCGGAAATATTTGCGATCATGCATCGCCGTCGGCCAAGCGCTGATGGCCTGCAGTGCGGTGCGAACCGATTGCAGCTCGGCATCGTCACTGGCGCGAAAAGCGACATGATCGACCGTCCCCGTACCCGGTGCGCTCGCCCAGAAGCCGCGTGCATCGCGGATATCGATGATATCGCCGGGCTCTGAGATGAGCCGGCTGATCGCGCCGCTGGTGGCGAGTGGCCGATAATCGAAGTGATCGACGAGGATCGTCTGCGTTTCATCTGGGGTTTCGCTGAACAGCGTTGCACCACGGATACGGCGGATTGCATGCTCCTGGGGAATGGAATCGCTTACCCACGGCGCTGCCGCTTGCAGGGCATTGGTGCCCACAAGCTTGACGATCGCGCCATCCGGGTCCTTCAGTCGCAGGACCGGCTCGCCGAATTCCTCCGACGGGCCTTCCGGCTTGAGGCCGGCGCTCAGGGCGCGCGTCAGCCAGAAACCGATGCTCGCGGGATCGATGGCGAGCGAAATTTCTCCGACCTGACCGACGCCGGCGCGGCCAGGAGAACCATCTTCCCAGACCAGAAAGGTAATCAGCGAGCCCGGCGAACCCACGGCGTCGCCATAGAGGAGATGAAGCTGTGTGGCGTCCTCGAAGCCACCGGTGCGCTTGACGAGGCGCAGGCCGAGGAAGCCGACGTAGAAATCGACATTCGCCTGGACCTTGCGGGTGATCAGCGTGATGTGATGGATGCCGGCGACCATGAGATGCTCCAGACTGTTATTTCGTTCTGGTCGCTATTTAGGCTGGGGCCATTGTTCAATGCAATGCGCCGTCCGTGAAGGCACTGTTCACAAAAGGCGCCATTGCCTGGGATCGGCAGGCGGCGAACAATCAATGTTCGCCGAGGCTTTCTTCCGGCGATCTACGACGATGGCCGCTGATTTCCGAGCCTGCGGTACGTGAAAAGCTGGCGTTCCAGATCACCGCGAGCAGAGCAATGGCTGTAACGACGACGAAGGCGACGGAGAAGTCGATCATCTCGGCCTTCGTCTCCCCACGCAGCTGCATCGAGCCATGCAGGGCAAGGGCGGCGACGCAGATGCCGAGCGAAAGCATCAGCTGCTGGAAGGTCGAGTAGAAGCTCGTCGCAATGCTCATGCGGTCGCGCTCGATCTCATCATAGGCAATCGTGTTGTAGGCCGTGAACTGGAACGACATGAAGAAGCCGCAGAAGAACAGGATCACGAAGATGACGGGCAGCGGCCAATCCGGTTTGAAGAGGGCGCACATGCCGTAGCCGAGCGTACCGATCAGGCCGAAGACGATGAGGGCGGTACGGAAGCCGAGCGTGCGAAGGATGCGGACTTGCAGCGGCTTCATGGCCATGGAGCCGAGCGCGGTCGCAATGGCGATCTGGCCGGCTGCGGCTGCCGAAAGGCCGAAGCCGAGCTGCAGCATCAGCGGAATGAGGAAGGGGTGAGCGCCCTGGCTGATACGCGTCAGTGAACCGGCAATGACCGAGGTGCGGAAGGTCGGCACCTTCATCAAAGAGAAATCCATGATCGGCGAGGGGTGCTTGCGGGCATGGCGCAGATAGGCGATGCCGAACAGGAGGCCGATGGAGATCAGGAAGACCGCCATATAGCCTTCGCCCTCGCGGCTCGACATTTCAAAGCCGAAGAGCAGCGATCCCAGCGAAATGCCGGACAGGATGAAGCCCGAGAGATCGAAGCGGCCGGTGCGCGGGCCTTTCACCTCCTCGATGAACATCGTCACCAGGATGAAGCCGATGATGCCGATCGGCACGTTGATATAAAAGATCCAGCGCCAGTCGAGATAGGTCACGAACATGCCGCCGATCGGCGGGCCGAGAATGGGACCGACCAGCGCCGGGATCAGCAGCCAGGACATGGCATTGACCATGTCTTTTCGGGCGACGCTGCGCATCAGCACGAGGCGACCGACGGGCAGCATCATTGCGCCGCCGAGGCCCTGAAGAAGGCGCGCGATCACGAGGAAGAACAGGTTCGGCGCCTGTGCGCAGAGAAGCGAGCCGACAACGAAGACCGCGATGGCGGATCGGAAGACGGTGCGCGACCCGAAGCGGTCTGCGATGGCGCCGCTGGCGGGGATGAAGATCGCGAGGCTGAGGAGGTAGGATGTCAGCGAGATACTCATGGCCGGCGCGCTGACGCCGAAGTCTCTTGCCATGGTCGGAAGGGCTGTTGCGAGCACGGTCGCGTCGAGCTGTTCCATGAACATCGCGCTTGCTACGATAAGCGCTACTACACGAAAATTCGGTGCGGCCCGCCGGGTGGGGGCGGCCTGGAATATCTGATCCGACATTGTCGGGAATCGCTCTCGATGGTGCGGAGGGGTCCTAAGACAGAACCGCAAGTCTGGTCATGGCGCGAAGGCCTATTTGAACGGCGGCTTGTATACTCCTGCTTGCGCGCGATTGCTATATCAGAAAGCGCAAATCCTATTCATGGGATGAAAAAAATGACGCACATGCAGGGGCAAACGGCATCAAATGAACGTGAGGTGAATGAATAGGGGCGATATCGCGCCGAAATGCTCACGCTTGGTTTTTTCGCGTAAGATAATGTGCTCGTTTGGCCGGATGCCATAGGCAAAAAGACCGGTGCCAGTTGATGGTGGCACCGATCCGAATCGTCGTTTTCAGCAGGCACCGAGGCGATCAGTAGCCTTCGGCAAGTCCCGAGCCGGCGCGGCTGTCGACGGCGCCGTTGTAGCGGGCGCCACCGCCCTTGGCGATGTCGCTGAGGCTCTTGCCGCCGACAAGGATGCCGGCCGCCTGGCCCCAGATCGGCCAGCTATTGTCGACCTGAACCGTGTAGCCCATGCCGGTCAGAAGCTTGATCGTATCGGGCGAAAGCGCACGCGGCTCCATGTAGACCTTGTCCGGCAGCCATTGGTGATGGATGCGCGGCGCATCGATTGCTTCCTGGATGTTCATGCCGAAATCGATGACGTTGATGATCGCTTCGAGCGTGATGGTGATGATGCGCGAGCCGCCGGGGCTGCCGATCACCATGAAGGGCTTGCCGTCCTTGGTGACGATCGTCGGGCTCATGGAGGAGAGCGGCGTCTTCTTCGGCTGGATGGCATTGGCCTCGCCCTGCACCAGACCGTAAAGATTGGGCACGCCGGGCTTGGAGGTGAAGTCATCCATCTCGTTGTTCAGGAGGATGCCCGTGCCGGGCGCGACGACGCCGGCGCCGAAGGAGCCGTTCAGCGTGTAGGTGACGGCGACGGCATTGCCGTCATTGTCGATGATCGAATAATGTGTGGTCTCGTGGCTTTCGCCGAGACCCTTGGGCATCAGATCCTTGGAGACGCCGGCCTTATAGGGCGAGATGCTGTCGCGGATCTTCTGGGCATAGGCCTTGTCCAGCAGCTTGCTGACGGGGTTGTCGACGAAGTCGGGATCGCCGAGCGCCGAGTTGCGGTCGACATAGGCGTAGCGCATGGCTTCGACCATGTAATGGACCGTGTCGGCAGAGGCGTAGCCGGTATAGGAGAGCGGATATCCCTCAAGCACGTTGAGGATTTCGCAGATGATGACGCCGCCGGAAGAGGGCGGTGGCGAGGAGATGATCTCATAGCCGCGATAATTGCACTTCACGGGCTCGAGCTCGCGGACCTTGTATTGTTCGAAATCCTGGTTTGCGAGAATGCCGCCCTTGTCCTGGCTTGCCTTGACGATGGCGTTGGCGACCGGCCCCTTGTAGAAGCCATCCGGTCCCTGATCGGAAATGCCTGAGAGGGCGTTGGCGAGATCCGGCTGTACCAGCTTGTCGCCCGTCGCGAAGGGCTTGCCGTCCGACTTGGTGAAGATCGCGGCAGTGGCCGGATCGCGCGCGAGCCAAGCCTTGCCCTCGTTCAGCTCGGCGGCATCGGCCTGGTTCAGCGTGAAGCCTTCCTTGGCATAGCGTATGGCCGGCGCGATCAGGTCCTGGCGGGACTTGGTGCCGTATTTTTCGCGGGCGGTCTCGAAGCCCATGACCGAGCCGGGAACGCCGACGGCGAGATAGCCATCGGTGCTGGCGCCTTTGACGATATTGCCTTTATCGTCGAGATACATGCCTTTGGTCGCCGCCAAGGGTGCGCGCTCGCGGAAATCGAGGAAGGTCGTCTTGCCATCGCGCATGCGGATGGTCATGAAGCCGCCGCCACCGATATTGCCGGCGGTAGGATAGACCACCGCCAGCGCATAGCCGACTGCAACGGCGGCATCGACGGCATTGCCGCCATTCTTCAGCACTTCGACGCCAACATCGGTAGCGAGATGCTGAGCGGTGACCACCATGCCATGTTCCGCCTCGACCGGTGGCGGCGCGGCAGCTCTGGCGGTGACGGAAAAGAGAGCAAATGTGACCAGGGTTACCGACGAAATCGCCCGCTGGCGGAAGTGGCGCATGATGAATATGCCTCCCATTGTTATCTTGATGGAAAATCGCCAACGAATGACATGGCGTCGCGCGCGAAAATGGCGATATGCGTTGTCACAATTTTTTAGAGCGTGATGCCGAAAAGTGTAGGCGGTTTTCGGACGACATCACGCTCTACTTCTTTGATTCTAGAGCGGATTCAGATTTTAGGTCGACCCGACCTAAAATCATCCGGCTCTAATGGAGCGATCCCGCCATGGGCCGGAATTTGGCGCACTATGTCTTCCATGCACTACTGCGGATAATTTTGGTCCTCCTCCCGCACAGAAAATCGCTTCGCACTTGCAATATTTCTTTTATTAGTTGAGCCTATTTTAGATTGTTGCTTGTCGAGGCGAGTATTGCGTGGAGGGTAATCATGGCCGTGACGAAGCTCGAGCAATGGAAGAGCGAGCGCAGGATCAAGACCAGGCCATTCATCGTTGGCGAAAGGACGCATGTCGTCGAAATCGAATGCGACCATTGCAGCCGACATTTCCTCAGGTGGGTGTCGACTGCAGCCGCCTATTGGCGCTGTGACGATTGCACCGCAATTGTCTAAACCACCGGTTCCGGTAGTTACGCGATCAGGATGGCGCGGAAGTCGTTGACGTTCGTTCCCGTCGGGCCCGGGACGAAGAGATCGCCAATGGCGTTGAACGCTGTCCAGGCATCGTTGTTTGCCAGCATCTCGGCCGGCACCATTCCGGCTTCGCGCAACCGCGCCACGGTGTTTCCGTCGGCAAAGGCGCCGGCATTGTCCTCGCTGCCGTCGATGCCATCCGTATCTGCGGCCATGGCGTGAATGCCGGCGTGGCCGTCGATATCGATGGCGAGTGACAGCAGGAACTCCGAGTTTCGTCCGCCTTTGCCCTTGCCTTTGAGCGTCACCGTGGTTTCGCCGCCGGAGAGCAGCACGATCGGCTTGGCGAAGGGTCGGCTGCGATGCAGCACTTCGCGGGCGATGGCGGCGTGGACATGCGCGGCTTCGCGGGCCTCGCCCTCGATGGCGTCTGAGAGTATGGCGGCTTCGATGCCGGCGGCGCGCGCGACTTCGGCGGCGGCTTCCAGAGAGACGCCGGCGGATGCGATGAGATGCACTTCGTTGCCGGCAAAGCGCGGATCGTCCGGGCGCGGCGCATCGGCCTCCGCCTTCTCGATATGGGCAAGAACGGCCGGCGGCAGTTCGATGCGGTAGAGACGGATGAGATCGAGCGCGTCGGCGCGCGTGCCGGTGCCCGGCACAGTCGGGCCGGAGGCCACCAGGGCCGGATCGTCGCCGGGAATATCCGAGACGACGAGCGAGACGACCTTGGCGGGATAGGCCGCAGCTGCCAGCCGGCCGCCCTTAATGGTCGACAGGTGCTTGCGAATGACATTCATCGCCGAGATCGGGGCGCCTGAAGCGAGCAGCGCCTTGTTGACCGCAATCTCGTCGGCGAGGCTCAGCGAGCCGGCCGGCGAAGGCAGCAGCGCCGAACCGCCGCCCGAGATCAGGGCGATCACCAGATCGTCCTCAGCCAGGCCCTCGACGAGTTTGAGAAGGCGGCGGGAGGCGACGAGGCCTGCTTCATCCGGCACGGGATGTGCGGCTTCGATGATCTCGATCTGGTGGCAGGGGGCGGAAAAGCCGTATCGCGTCACCACCAGACCTTCGAGCGGCCCATCCCAGCATCGTTCCAGCGCGGCCGCCATCTGGGCAGACCCCTTGCCGGCACCGATGACGATCGTCCGGCCCTTCGGTTTGGCAGGTAGATGCGCGCGGATGCCGGTCAAGGGATCGGCTGCACGAACGGCGGCATCGAAGAGTGAGGTCAGGAAGGCGCGGGGATCGGTAACGGTCATGTCGAATTGCCTGTCTTGCGATGAGCCTGTAACCATTTGGTGGCTTAACTGGCTGGAAGACGCAAGGGGCGGGAACTGCAATTGTGTCGGGCACCGCGAATCCCTATGTAGAAGACAAGAGTTTCCCGCTTTTATTTCAAGGATTTTCGACATGGCCGAACTGAGAGTGAAGACGAGGCAGACGGGCGCCACCGCTACGGTCGGCCGCACCGGTTTTCCGCATGTGACGTCGGTGACGGGCGGCGAAATCGACATCGTCACCTCGCCGTCACAGCCCGGTTTCAACCCGCTCGACCTGCTGTATTCCTCGCTGTCTGCCTGTCTGGTCTTAAGTGCCCGCATGGCGGCGAGCAGCCTCGGCGTGCTCGACAAGCTTACCGAAGTCACCGCCGTCGTCACCGGTGAGAAGGCGACCGAAGGCCTCTCTCGCGTGGAAAAATTCAACATCGCCTTCACCATCAAGGGCGATTTCGGCGACGAGATCCGCAACGCGATTGCGCACGCTGCCGAAGATGAGATTTGCACGGTGAGCAATACGATCCGCGGCAATCCGCAGTTCGAGACGGTGATTTCGGGGTAGGGTGCGAGCCCCTCATCCGCCCTGTCGGGCACCTTCTCCCCGTTTTGACGGGGAGAAGGGGAGAGCCGCGCCATCAGCGTTCCTTCTCTCGCGCTGAGTTTGGCGAGGGTGAGTAAATCATCCTATTCCTACACACGGCAGAAGAGATTTAGGCGGGGTAGTCCCCTCTCCCCGCGTGCGGGGAGAGGGTTAGGGTGAGGGGCAATTTCGTCACTTCGCCGGAAACTCAAACCCTTCAAGATAAGGGCCAAGTTCCGGATCGATATCCACCTTCACGGCATTGTTGTAGATCGCTGTCGCGATCATGATGCCGGCGAAGGCGACGAGGTTGGCGAGCGTAGGCTCGTCGTAGCGCGCCTTCAATCGATCCCAAATCCCCTCAGGAATCGCATTGGAATCCCTGGCGATCGCCTTGCCGAACTCGATCAAAAGCGCCTCATCTTCGGTGGGCACAATCGTTTCCGGCGTCAGGCCAGCATTGATAAGCGCGCGCCGGAAGAAGCCGACCGGGATGATCGAGCGGCATTCGATTGCGATGGCATGGCAAAGCAGCCAGACGGCGCGATCGTCCAGAGCCGGGCGCAGCTCCTCGCGCAGAGGAAACCATTCCGCATAGATGCGATGCGCCACCGGCGAATGCAGCAACGTCCGCTTCATGTTGGTCATGCGGCCACGTAGCTGCACTTCGCGGTCATGCTCGGCGCGCACGGCATCGGAAGCGGTCTCGTAGTCGATCGGGGTGATATGGCTCATGTTATTCTCTTGTGACGGGCTCTCTTACTGCGCGGCTTCTGCGGCAGCCTTGAAAAAGCGGTTTTCCGGACGCGGCAGGCCGAGATGTTCACGCAATGTCGTGCCTTCGTAGTCGCGGCGGAAGATGCCGCGGCGCTGCAGCTCTGGAACGACGCGGGTGGTCACGTCAAGCAGGCCCTGCGGCAGGAAGGGGAAGACGACGTTGAAACCATCCGAACCTTCCTCGTACAGCCATTGCTCCATCTCGTCAGCTATGCTCTGCGGCGAACCGACGAAGGCAAGGCCGGCATAGCCGCCAAGGCGCTGGGCAAGCTGGCGCACGGTGAGTTTTTCGGCTTCGGCAAGGGCGATGACCCGCTCGCGGCCGCTCTTGCTGGCGTTGGTCTCCGGCGTTTCGGGCAGCGGCCCGTCCGGATCGAATTTGGAGGCGTCGTGGCCGAGCGAGATCGACAGGGATGCGATGGCGCTGTCGTAATGGACGAGGCTGTCGAGCTTTGCCCGCTTGGCCTTCGCCTCCTCGATCGTGTCGCCGACGACGATGAAGGCGGCAGGCAAGATCTTTAGGTGATCCGGGTTGCGCCCGATCGCCTTCATCCGTCCCTTGATGTCGGCGTAGATCGACTTGCCGTCGGCGAGATTGCGAGGGGCTGCGAAGACGGCTTCGGCCGTTTCGGCGGCAAGCTGACGGCCTGCGTCGGATTGCCCAGCCTGGACGATGACCGGCCAGCCCTGCGGCGGGCGAGCGATATTGAGGGGACCGCGAACGCTCAATTCCTCGCCCTTGTGCCCGAGGACATGCATGCGTTCCGGATCGAAGAAGATGCCGCTTTCGGCGTCGTGGAGGAAGGCATCGTCCGCAAAACTGTCCCAGAGGCCGGTGACGACGTCGTAGAACTCGCGGGCGCGATGGTAGCGCTCGCCATGTTCCATATGCTCCTCGAGGCCGAAATTAAGGGCGGCATCCGGATTGGAGGTGGTGACGATGTTCCAGCCGGCGCGGCCGCCGCTGATGTGGTCGAGCGAGGCAAAACGCCGGGCGATGTGATAGGGCAGGTCGAAAGTGGTGGATGCGGTGGCGACGAGGCCGATCCTGTCAGTGATGGCAGCGAGCGCCGAAAGCAGGGTGAAGGGTTCGAACGAGGTGACGGTGTGGCTGCGCTTCAGGGCCTCGATCGGCATGTTGAGAACCGCGAGATGATCGGCCATGAAGAAGGCGTCGAATTTCGCCTTTTCCAGTTCCTGCGCAAAGCTCTTGATGTGCTGGAAATTGAAGTTGGCGTCCGGATAGGCGCCGGGATAACGCCAGGCACCGGTATGCAGGCTGACGGGACGCATGAAGGCCCCGAGCTTCAATTGCTTCTGTTCGGTCATCGGCTCTCTCTCGAAAATCGTCGGGCTGTCATGACGTCGTAACGGTATGGCCCGCGGTACAATGCATTACGAGGTAGGTGCGCTCCTCGCCTATTCAAAGAGCCGATTTCTTTTATTTGATCGCTTTCATGGAATATTCATCCGACCTCGGTTTCGGCGGCGTTTTGTCCGGCGAAAACCTTGACCAGCCAGTCTATGAAGACTCGAACCCGCGGCGAAAGCTGGCGGCTGCGCGGATAGAGCATCGAGACGGGCGTTCGCGTCGGTGGATAGTCCGCAAGGACATGCAGCAGCTCGCCCGATCGTAACGCTGCCTCAGCGTGGTAGCGCGGAACCTGGATGAGGCCGAGGCCGAGTTTGGCTGCGGCGAAATAGCTCTCGGCCGCGTTAACGGAAATGGTCGCCGGTAGAGTGATTTCGCGCACCGTGCCGTCGATCTGGAATTCCAACGGCAAGAGCCCACCCGTCGCCGACGAGCGGAAGCCGACCATGCGATGGCCGTCGAGTGTGTCGAGATGGGCCGGCATGCCGAAACGCTCAACATAGGCGGGTGCCGCTAGCGTCACTTCTTCCAGCATCGCGACGCGGCGGCCGATCATGTCGCTATCCTGCAGCGTGCCGACGCGCAGCACGCAGTCGATCCCCTCGCGGATCAGGTCGACGAACCGGTCGCCTTCGGTGATCTGCAGTTCGATATCGGGATAGGTTTCGAGGAAGGAGGGCAGGTTTGGCAGCACGAAGTGTCGCGCCAGCGTACCATGCACGTCGACACGCAGCACCCCCTTCGGCTTTGCACCGGCAAAGGCGCCTTCGGCATCCTCGATATCGGAGAGGATGCGCAGGCAGCGCTGGTAATAGGCTTCGCCGTCGAGCGTCGGGCTGACATGCCGTGTCGTCCGTTGTAGCAGGCGCACGCCGAGACGCGCTTCGACCTGCTTGATCGCATCCGTCACCGTCGAGCGGGGCAGGCCCGTATCCTCGGCTGCCAGCGTGAAGCTGCGCCGCTCCACGACCCGGCAAAACACCCGCATAGCATCGAATCTGTCCATATTATTTGTTCGCTAATTTCGGATAGTGATGCCGATTAATGGCTGATTATCCGCATCCTGAAAAGGAGCATCTTCTCCTCATCGAAACGCGCTACGGCGCAAAGCAATGAAGGATGAGGAAAATGAGCAGCAATTCCAACAAGGTAGCGATCGTCACAGGCGCATCGCGCGGTATCGGTGCGGCGATTGCCGAGCGTCTGGCTGAGGATGGCTTCACCGTCGTAATCAACTATTCCGGCAGCGAAGCCGCCGCAGAGGAACTCGCCCGCAAGATCGAGGGAAAGGGCGGCAAGGCGCTGACCGCGAAGGCCGATGTTTCCGATGTCGACGCCGTGCGCCGCATGTTCGACGCGGCGGAAGCTGCCTTTGGCGGCGTCGACGTGCTGATCAACAACGCCGGCATCATGCAGCTTGCCAAGATTGCCGATGCGGACGACGCCCATTTCGACCGTCACATCGCCATCAACCTCAAGGGCACGTTCAATACGCTGCGCGAAGCCGGCAAGCGTCTCCGCGACGGTGGCCGCATCGTCAACTTCTCGACCAGCGTCGTCGGGCTCAAGCTCGAATCCTATGGTGTCTATGCCGCAACGAAGGCCGCCGTCGAGACACTGACCGGCGTCATGTCGAAGGAGCTGCGCGGTCGCTCGATCACCGTCAATGCGGTCGCTCCCGGCCCGACGGCGACTGATCTCTTCCTCAACGGCAAGAGTGACGAGCTGATCGACCGCATGGCCAAGATGAACCCGCTGGAACGTCTCGGCACGCCGCAGGATATCGCCGCCGCCGTTTCCTTCCTCGTCGGCCCGGACGGCGGCTGGGTCAACGGTCAGACGCTGCGTGCCAATGGCGGCATGATCTGAGCCAATCGGGCGACAGAGCAATGCCTGCCGCCGGCCTCCGCCTCTCAATCAATCGTCAACAACAGCCAATTCAGCAAAGGAACAGGATCATGAGCAAGCAAATCATCGTCATCACCGGCGCATCGAGCGGCTTCGGCGCTCTGACGGCGCGCGCTCTCGCAAAGGCAGGCCACACGGTCTATGCCGGCATCCGCGAAACCCAGGGGCGCAATGCCGCGCAGGTGGCAGCCGCAGCGGCATTTGCCGCAGAGAACGACGTCGATCTGAGGACCGTTGAACTCGATGTCGCCTCGGACGCCTCCGTCGAAGCCGGCATTGCCGCCGTCATCGCCGAGCAGGGCCGTATCGACACCATCATACACAATGCCGGCCATATGTCCTTCGGCCCGGCAGAGGCCTTCACGCCGGAGCAGTTCGCCGAGCTTTACGACATCAACGTGCTCAGCACCCAGCGCGTCAATCGTGCCGTGCTGCCTTACATGCGCAAGGAAAGGAAGGGGCTGGTGGTTTGGGTCTCCTCGTCCAGCACACGCGGCGGCACGCCGCCCTATCTCTCGCCTTACTTCGCTGCCAAGGCCGCCATGGACTCGCTTGCCGTTTCCTATGCGTCCGAATTGACCCGCTGGGGCATCGAGACCGCTATCATCGTGCCCGGCGCCTTCACCAAGGGCACCAACCACTTTGCCCATTCCGGTTCGCCGGCCGACAAGGCCCGAGCCGCTGAATATGACAATGGCCCCTATGCCGGCGTTCCGGATCAGGCACTGAAGGGGCTTGCCGCGCTGGAGCCGGCGAACGCCGATGCGGCCTCCGTTGCTGTCGCGATCGTCGATATCGTTGATATGCCGTTTGGTTCGCGGCCGTTCCGTACCCATATAGATCCTTCAGAGGATGGTGCTGAGATCGTCAATGGCGTTGCCCACCGGGTCCGCGCAGAGCTCTTCCGGCGTATCGGTCTGGAAGATCTGCTGAAGCCGCACGCAAAGGCCTGATGCCAACAATCATCCTTCGAACGTGTCAAATCGCCGCTTCTGTGCCACAGAAGCGGCGATCTGTTGCGTGCATCAGGGCTATTTTGCGTTGTACGGCATTCCAAGCCTTAGATTTTCGTACTAAAGCGAATCCTTCAGAGGGTCGGAGATATCCATGGACGCGAAGGACATTGGCGAAATTGCCAGCTGGCTCATGCAGGCCGGCCTTAAGGGTATGGCGGAAGTCGATATCCTCTCCGGCTTCTGCGAGCAATGCCGTCAGCATGGCCTCAATCTCGATCGGGCTATGGCGCTGATGGACACGCTGCACCCGGTTTATGAAGGTCGCGCCTTCCGCTGGGATGGCAATCAGGTGATCGAACGCGAGTTCGAATATGGCCCGTCGCATCAGGGGATTGCCTCCGAGAACTGGCTGCGTTCTGCCTTCTATCACATGCTGACGACGGGCGGAGACGAGGTGCGCCGGCGCATCGGCTTCGGCGAGCCGACCGATTTCTTCGGCCTCGACAAGCTGAAAGAGGATGGCCACACCGACTACATCGCCATGGTGCATCGCTTCGAAGAGGGCGGCACGATCGGCGAGATGGACTGCTTTTATTCCAATTTCGCGACCGCAGCCGATGTGGGCTTCCCGGAAGAGGATCTGCGCGTGTTGCGCAAGCTGACGCCGGCGCTGGCCCTCGCAATCAAATGCACCGGCATGAGCCGCATCGCCCGCACCATTGCCGAGGTCTATCTCGGTGAGGATGCTGCGCGGCACGTCCTCGAAGGCAAGATCACCCGAGGCAAGACGGAGCGGATTTCGGCGGCCCTCTGGTTTTCCGATCTCGCCAACTACACCCGCATCTCGGATACCGCCGAGCCGGATGAAATCATTCCGATGCTGAATGCCTATGCCGATGCGGTCATCTCCTCGATCCATGAGGCAGGCGGCAACGTGCTGAAGCTGATCGGCGACGGCACGCTGGCGATCTTCAAGGCTCGGAATTCGGCCGATGCCTGCACCGCCGCGCTGATGGCGGAATCGCTGCTGCGCCAACGGCTGCGCGATCTCAATTCTCAGCGGCAGATCGAGGGCAGGCCCGTCACCGACGTCTACCTCGGCCTGCATATCGGCGATGTCTTCTATGGCAATATCGGCAGCATGGACCGGCTGGACTTCACCGTCATAGGCCCGGCCGTCAACGAGGTCAGCCGCATCGCCTCGATGTGCCGGTCGGCCGATCGCAACATTCTGATGTCGTCGAATTTTATCGAGGCACTGTCGGGCCAGCAGAGTAACGATCTCGTTTCCGTCGGGCGTTACGCGCTGCGTGGCGTCAAGCGGCCGCAGGAACTGTTCACGCTGCTCTCTTCGGCCGCCTGACCGTCTAAGCAACCGCGTTCAGCGGCGACCGGCGGCAAACATCGGGCCACCCTTGCTGGCGGGAAAGCCATAGCCGTTGATCATGACGAGATCGATATCGCTTGCGCGGGCGGCGACGCCTTCCGAAAGCAGTGCTTCGCCTTCGCTGGTCATGGCCTTCAGCAGGCGAGAGACGATCTCGCCTGCCGGGAAATGCTTCGGCGTGATGTTCTTTTCGGCGCGAGCGGTTTCGATGATGTCCGTCACCGCCGGATCGACGGTGCGCTTGCCATCGGGATAGGCATACCAGCCGAGGCCGGTCTTCTGGCCGAAGCGGCCGGCTTCGCAGAGCCGGTCCGGGATGACGACGTAGCGCTCAGCCGGATTACGGGTTGCCGCCTGCCGCTTGCGGCGCGCCCAGGCGATTTCCAGACCCGCCATGTCGAAGACGGCGAAAGGACCCATCGGAAAGCCGTAGGCTTCCAGGGCTGCATCGATCTCCTGCGGCGAGGCGCCGTCCTCGAGCATGTATTCGGCTTCGCGGCGATAGGCGGAGAAGATGCGGTTGCCGATGAAGCCTTCGGTGACGCCGGAGACGATCGGCAGCTTGCCGAGCCGCTTTGCCAGCGCAAGGGCGGTTGCCAGCACATCGGGTGCCGTCTGCTTGCAGTTCACCACTTCCAGCAGCCGCATGATATTGGCGGGTGAGAAGAAGTGCAGGCCGATGATGCGCTCAGGCAGTTTTGTGGCCGCGGCAATGGCATCAGGATCGAGATAGCTTGTATTGGTCGCAAGGATCGCGTCGATGCGGACGATGCCATCCAGGCGCTGGAAGAGTTCCGTCTTGACCGTGAGATCATCGAAGACGGCTTCGATGACGATATCGGCCTTTGCGAGCTCTTGAATCTCTGCCGTCACAGTCAGCCGACTAACGCGGTCCTCGCGGCCAGCCGCGTCGAGACGGCCGGATTGCACCGATTTGTCGAGCAGGCCGGTGATGCGCTCGCGGCCCTTGTCCGCCGCCTCGATGGTCTGCTCGATGCCGATAACGCGAAAGCCGCCGTTGAGCGCCGAAACGGCAATGCCCGATCCCATAAGGCCGGTGCCGACGATGCCGACGGTTTCGATCTTGCGTTCAGCAACTCCCTCCAGCCCTTCGACCTTGCCGGCGGCCCGTTCCGCGAAGAACACATGGCGCAAGGCTGCGGCCTCCTCGCTGTCGCGAAGCGCCAGGAAGGTGCGGCGTTCTTCGGCAAGTCCTTCCGAAAGCGAGGCGGTTGCCGCCAGGCGTACGAGACGGACGGCCTCGGCCGGTGCGCGCTGACCGCGCGCCTTGCGCAATGCGTCCGAGGCCGCCTTGTCGATGGCATCGGAAGTTTCCGGAGGAACAGTCAGCGATCCCGTGCGGCGCGTCGGTACGGCGATGGCGTCGGCAATGGCCTGAGCGATAAGTTCGCCCTTGGCAATACCGTCGACAATGCCGAGCTTCAGCGCTTCAGCCGACGATATGATGCGCGCATTGGCGATCATGTCGATGCCGGCGGCGATGCCGGTCAGGCGCGGCAGGCGCTGCGTGCCGCCAGCACCCGGCACGATACCGAGCTTGACTTCGGGAAGGCCGAGTTTTGCGGCGGGTGCTGCAACGCGGCGATGGCATGCGAGCGCCACTTCCAGGCCGCCGCCGAGCGCCACACCGTTGATCGCGGCGGCAACGGGTTTGGCAAAAGTTTCGATGCGGGCAATGACATCAGGCAGCAGCGGCTCGACCGGCGGCTTGCCGAATTCCTTGATGTCGGCGCCGCCGATGAAGCTGTTGCCCGCGCCCGTCAGCACGACGCCGGTGACATCCTCACTCTTCTCGGCATGCGCGAACGCAGCCATCAGGCCGCCTCTCACATCGGCGGAGAGCGCATTGACGGGCGCGTTGTCGATGGTGACGACGAGGATGCCATCGGCCAGCGTCGCCGAGATGGTGTCCGAAAAGCGCAGTGCCGACATGAGCTGATCCACCTGTCTGGAGCATTTTCGCTTTTATTCGAATCGCGAAAGCGCTCTATCTCTTTGTTTTTACGCATTCCGGACGAAAAACCGCTGCGCACTTTTCCTGGAAATGCTCTTGCATTATTCCGGGATGACGGCGGTTGCCTGGATCTCGATCTTGGCGCGATCTTCGACGAGGGCGACGACCTGCACGGCGGCCATGGCCGGGAAATGCCGGCCGATGATCTCGCGATAGGCTTGGCCGAGACCCTTCAGATTGCCGAGATATTCCTGTTTGTCGGTGAAATACCAGGTCATCGAGGTGATGTGCTTCGGCTCGGCGCCGCCCTCGGCAAGGATGGCGACGACATTCTTCAGCGTCTGGCGCACCTGTTCGACGAAATCGTCGCTTTCGAATTCGCAGGCGGCATTCCAGCCGATCTGACCGCCGACGAACACCGTGCGCCCCGTCGCCGCTACGCCATTGGCATAGCCGATCGGCTTGGCCCAGCCTTCAGGTTGCAGGATGGTGTGCATCGGTCGTCTCCAGATGAGAGGTCAGCGCGGCGCGGATATCCTCCGGCCATTCAAGGGATTTATGCGTATCGAGCGAGGTGGCGACGACGCGGTGTTTGGCGGTCCAAAGCACATGGCCATTCGCGGAGATCTGATGTTCCAGATCGAGCGAGGAACGGCCGACGCCGCGGACCGCAAGCAGGAATTCGAGATCGTCGCCCTGCAGGCCCGGCTTCACGAAGGTCAGATCGAGCCGCACGGTGGGGACACCGATGCGGCGGTCGTCGATCAGCTTTCGCCAGGAAAAGCCGAGCGAGGCGAAATAGTCCTCCAGCACCCCGACGAGGATGTTCAGATACGACGGGAAATAGGCGATCCCCGAGGGATCGCAATCTCCGAAGCGCAGCGGTCTGGTGGTTCTAAACGCCACGGCCGTCCTCAGTTCGAAAAGGCGGCGATGCCGGTGATGGCGCGGCCGAGAATGAGAGCGTGGATGTCGTGGGTTCCTTCGTAAGTGTTGACCACTTCGAGGTTGACGAGGTGGCGGGCGATGCCGAATTCATCCGAGATGCCGTTACCGCCGAGCATGTCGCGGGCGGCGCGGGCGATATCCAGCGCTTTGCCGCAGCTGTTGCGCTTGACGATCGAGGTCAGTTCCACCGGCGGATGGCCGTCTTCCTTCATGCGGCCGAGACGCAGGCAACCCTGCAGGCCGAGCGTGATCTCGGTCACCATGTCGGCGAGCTTCTTCTGGATCAATTGGTTGGCGGCAAGAGGACGGTCGAACTGCTTGCGATCGAGCACATATTGGCGCGCCTTGGCATAGCAATCCTCAGCCGCGCCGAGCGCGCCCCAGGCAATGCCGAAGCGCGCCGAGTTGAGGCAGGTGAACGGGCCTTTCAATCCGGAAACGTTCGGCAGCAGGTTTTCCTCAGGCACGAAGACATTCTCCATGACCACTTCGCCTGTGATCGAGGCCCGGAGGCCCACCTTGCCGTGGATCGCCGGCGCAGACAGTCCCTTCCAGCCCTTTTCAAGGATGAAGCCACGGATGAGGCCATCCTCGGTCTTTGCCCAGACGACGAAGACGTCGGCGATCGGCGCATTGGAGATCCAGGTCTTGGTACCGGTCAGGCTGTAGCCGCCATCGACCTTCTTTGCCCGCGATGCCATCGAGCCGGGGTCGGAGCCATGGTTCGGTTCGGTGAGGCCGAAGCAGCCGATCCACTCGCCGGTCGCAAGCTTCGGCAGATATTTCTGCTTCTGTGCTTCTGAGCCGAAAGTATCGATTGGCACCATGACAAGCGAGGACTGCACGCTCATCATCGAGCGATAGCCGCTGTCGACGCGTTCGACTTCACGGGCGATCAGGCCGTAGGCGACATAGCCAAGGCCGGCGCCGCCATATTCCGGCGCGATCGTCGGGCCAAGCAGGCCGAGTTCGCCCATTTCACGGAAGATCGTCGGATCTGTCTTTTCGTTGCGGAAGGCTTCGAGCACGCGCGGGCTGAGCTTCTCCTGCGCATAGGAATGCGCGGTATCCAGCACCATGCGTTCATCGTCGCTCAGCTGCTCGGTAAGCCGGAACGGATCGGCCCAGTCGAAAATCTCGCGGCTCATGCTCGTGTCTCCCATTAATTGGTCTTCAGAAGTTCGCGCGCAACGATGAGTTTCTGAACTTCCGTCGCACCTTCATAGATGCGAAGCGCGCGGATCTCCCGATAGAGTTTTTCCGTTATCTCGCCCGATTTCACGCCCCGCCCGCCAAAGAGCTGGACGGCGCGGTCGATGACGCTCTGCGCGGTTTCCGTCGCCGTCATCTTGGCCATGGCCGCCTCGCGCGTTGTCGGCAAGCGCTGCACGTCGCGACGCCAGGCTGCCCGGTAGGTGAGCAATGCCGCCGCGTCGATGCCGGTCGCCATATCGCCGAGGGCGGCCTGCGTCAACTGAAGGTCGGCAAGGGCAGCGCCGAACATCGGACGTGACCGCGCATGAGCAAGCGATTCATCGAGTGCACGGCGGGCAAAGCCGAGGCCGGCAGCGGCAACCGAGGCGCGGAAGATATCGAGCGTGCGCATGGCGATCTTGAAGCCTTCGCCGGGTGCGCCGAGACGACGCGATACGGGAATGCGGCAATTGTCGAAACGGATCGTCGCCAGCGGGTGCGGCGCGATCACCTCGATGCGTTCGGCAATCGAGAAGCCGGGGTCGTCTGCAAAGACGACGAAGGCCGAGATGCCGCGGGTTCCCGGCGCTTCGCCGGTGCGCGCGAAAACGGTGTAGACGTCGGCGATGCCGCCATTGGAAATCCAGGTCTTCTCGCCGTCGAGAACGTAATGATCGCCGTCGAGGCGGGCAGCGCAGCTCATCGCGGCGACGTCGGAGCCGGCATCCTTTTCCGACAGTGCGAAGGCGGCAAGCCATTCGCCGGAGCGTACCTTGGGCAGGACGCCCCAACGCAATTCGGGCGAGCCGGAGAGGCCGATGGCGCCGGTGCCGAGCCCCTGCATGGCAAAGGCGAAGTCGGCAAGGCCGTCATGCCAGGCCAGCGTTTCGCGGGCGAGGCAGACCATGCGGGAATCGATCAGCGGTTCGCTGTCGGAGGAGCCCGTCGCGGCGGTCAGAAGCCCGGCGTTGCCAAGTGCCTTGACCAGCTTTCGGCAAGCGCCATCGACGTCGGCATGATCGATCGAAGCCATGACGCCGGACTTTGCGAAGGCATCGACCTCGGCGGTGAAACGGTGATGACGCTCCTCAAAGAAGGGCCAATCCAGATGATCGCGTGTCGGGCCGGGGAGGCTGCTTGCCGTGGACATCCCTCAATCCCCCTCAAATTCCGGCCGACGCTTGGCCGCGAAGGCTTCGAAGGCGCGGCGGAAATCCTGCGTCGCCATGCAGATCGCCTGCGCCTGCGCTTCGGATTCGATCATTTCCTCAATGCCCATCGCCCATTCCTGGTTCAACATGGTCTTGGTCATGCCGTGGGCGAACCAGGGACCGTCGGCAAGCGAGCGAGCGAGCTTGACCGCTTCCTGCTCCAGATCGGCGCTGGCATGCAGGCCATTATAGAAGCCCCAGGCCTGTCCTTCCGTTGCCGTCATCGAACGGCCGGTAAAGAGAAGCTCGGCGGCGCGGCCTTGGCCGATGATGCGGGGCAGGATACCGCAAGCGCCCATATCGGCACCGGCAAGGCCGACGCGTGTAAAGAGGAAGGCCGTCTTGGCCTCAGGCGTTGCGAGCCGAAGATCGGAGGCCATGGCAAGGATGGCGCCGGCGCCGGCGCAGATGCCGTCGACCGCCGTGATGATCGGCTGCGGGCATTTGCGCATCGCTTTGACGAGATCGCCGGTCATGCGCGTGAAGGCCAGTAGCTCGGGCATCGCCATGCGCGTCAGCGGCTCGATGATCTCGAAGACATCGCCGCCGGACGAGAAGTTGCCGCCGGCGCCGGTCAGCACGATGGCGCGGATATCGGAGGCATAGGCGAGATCGCGGAAGAGGTCACGTAGCTCGGCATAGCTGTCGAAGGTCAGCGGATTCTTACGTTCCGGTCGGTTCAGACGGATGGTGGCAACACGGCCGTCTTCGCTGACATCCCAGAGGAAGTGCTCAGGCTTATAATCCTTGAAGGGCTTCAGGTGTCCCTTCATCGTCATGTCCCGATCGCTCATTCCTCAAATCTCCCCACCGGCAACCGCAATTGCCTGTCCATTGATCGATGCTGCGGCCGGCGAGGCCAGCCATATCACGGTATCGGCGACTTCTTCAGGCGTCACGAGCCGCCCCTGCGGATTGGATTTCGTGAACTCGCTGAGTGCCTGCTCGGCCGTGCGCCCGGTCTTGGCGACGATCGTCTCGATCGAGCGCTGGATGATAGGCGTGTCGGTGAAGCCGGGGCAGACGGCGTTGACGGTGATGCCGGTTTTTGCCAGTTCCAGCGCTAGCGAGCGGGTGAGGCCGACGACGCCATGCTTGGCGGCGACGTAGGCCGAGACGTAGCCATAGCCCTTCAGGCCGGCCGTCGAGGCGATGTTGATGATGCGCGCGCCGGAGCCGCGAGCCTTAAGATCTGAAAGGGCAGCCTGCGTCACTACGAAGACACCGGTTAGGTCGACCGAGAGGACATGGTTCCAGGCCTCCAGCGTCGTGTTCTCGAAGGAGGCGCTCGGTGCTTCTCCGGCATTGTTGACGAGGATATCGACCGGGCCGAACTCGTCGCGTGCCTTGGCGATGCCTTGGGCCACGGCGTCTGTGCTGGTGACATCGAAGCCGTCAACCACGAATGCCTGAGCGCCGATTTCGGCGGCAATCGCTTCCAGCGGCTCCCGGCGGCGACCGGCGAGACTGACGCGCGCGCCCTCGGCGGCGAGCGCCCTTGCGATCGCCGCACCGATGCCGCTGCCGGCTCCGGTGACGAGGGCGTGACGGCCAGCGAGTTTGCCCGAAGTCGTCATTCGATCCTCATTTCGCCGGGGCTGATGTGGCCGCTCGGGCGAGGTTGGTTTCATACTGAGTCTTGCCGGAAAGATATTGCTTCGGCCAGGGAATGGAAGTGAGCCCGATCTTGGCAGCTTCATGCAACGCCCAGGCTGGGTCGGCCAGATGCGGACGGGCAACGGCGCAGAGATCGGCACGGCCGGCGGCGATGATCGAATTGGCGTGATCAGCTTCCGAGATCGCGCCGACGGCAATCGTCGGGATGCCGATCTCGTTGCGGATCTTGTCGGAGAAGGGCGTCTGGAACAGGCGGCCATAAACCGGCTTTTCTTGCTTCGACACCTGGCCAGAGGAGCAGTCGATCAAGTCGGCGCCGGCCTCCTTGAACATGCGCGCGAAGATCGCAGCATCCTCTGGCGTGTTGCCGCGATCGGTCCAGTCATGGCAGGAGAGGCGGATCGAGATCGGCTTGTCTGCCGGCCAGATCGCGCGCATCGCCTTGAAGATCTCAAGGGGATAGCGGGCGCGGTTTTCGTGGCTGCCGCCATATTCGTCGTCGCGCAGATTGGTGAGCGGCGACAGGAAACTCGATAGCAGATAGCCATGGGCGCAATGCAGTTCCAGCCAATCGGCGCCGGTCTCAATCGCCAGTTCGGTCGAGCGGATGAAGTCGGCCTTGACGCGGTCCATATCGGCGCGGTCCATGGCCTTCGGCACCTGGCTGTTCTTGAGGTAGGGAACTGATGACGCCGAGATCAGCGGCCAGTCGCCTTCGGCCAGAGGCTGGTCGATGCCTTCCCACGCGAGCTTCGTCGCGCCCTTGCGGCCGGCATGGCCGATCTGGATGCCGACCTTGGCGGCGCTGTTCATGTGAACGAAATCGACGAGGCGCTTCCATTGCGTCACCTGCTTCTCGTTCCAGAGGCCGAGGCAGCCGGGGGTGATGCGCGCATCGGGCGTGACGCAGGTCATTTCGGCAAAGATCAGACCTGCGCCGCCAAGTGCGCGTGAGCCGAGATGGACGATATGAAAATCGTTCATCACGCCGTCTTCAGCCGAGTACATCGCCATCGGCGACATGACGATGCGATTGACGAGCTGGACATCGCGCAGCCGATAGGGCGTGAACATCGGTGGCAGGCAGCGGTCGTTGGCGACCTCAAGGCCTGATTTACCGGCGAACCAGCGCTCATAGCCTTCAAGCCAGGTCTTGTCGCGCAGCCGCAGATTTTCGTGGCTGATGCGCTGCGAGCGGGTCAGCATCGAATACATGAATTGCGGCGCTTCGAGCGTATCGGCATAGCGGCGTCCGACGACCTCAAACCATTCCATCGCATTGCGGGCGGCATTCTGGATGCGGGCGACGTCGACGCGGCGGATTTCCTCGTAGGTTTCGAGAACGGCCGGTATCCTGTCCTTCTCGTGCCCGTGGATCTGGAACTGCCGGGTCAGCTCGATGGCGTCATCGATCGCGAGCTTGGTGCCCGAGCCGATGGCGAAATGGGCGGTGTGAGCGGCGTCGCCCATCAGCACGACATGTGAGTTGCCGTTGAAGTGGCTCCATTTGCCGCAGATCAGGCGGTTGAAGTTCAGCCAGGCCGAGCCGCGGATGTGGCGGGCATTGGTCATCAACGAGGCGCCGTCGAGCACTTCGGAGAAGAGGTTTTCGCAGAAGGCGATGGAGCCGTCCTGATCGATCTTGTCGAGGCCGTGGCCCAGATAGGCTTCCTCGGTGGTTTCGACGATGAAGGTCGAGGTCTTGTCGTCGAACTTGTAGATATGCGACTGGAACCAGCCGTGATCGGTGCGGCGGAAATCGAAGGTGAAGGCGTCGAAAAGCTTGTTCGTGCCGAGCCAGATGTAGCGGTTCGGCCGGGTGATCATATCCGGCTGGAAGACTTCCGGATAATGATTGCGGATCTTGGAGTTGAGGCCGTCCGAACCGATGATGAGATCGGCGTCCGGATAATCGAGATCGGAATTGACGTCCGTCTCGAAGATCAGCTCGACGTCCAGCGCCTCGCAGCGCTTCTGCAAGATATTCAGCAGCTTCTTGCGACCGATGCCGACGAAGCCATGGCCCGAGGTGCGCTGGCGCGTGCCCTTGAACAGGACTTCGATATCGTCCCAGTGATTGAAGGCATCCTCGATTTCGGCGGCACTTTCCGGGTCCCACTCGCGCATGGAAACCATGGTCGCGTCGGAGAAGACGACGCCCCAGCCGAAGGTATCATAGGGACGGTTGCGCTCGACGACACGGATCGAATGTTCGGGATGGAGCTTCTTCATCAGAAGCGCGAAGTAGAGCCCTGCGGGGCCGCCGCCGATACAGACGATGCGCATCGCCTTTCCCTCCTCTTCAGGCCGAAGCCGACCTCAAAATCATTTGAACTTAAAATATCTTGTCGGCGTCGTTCGTCAAGACTTTTCCTGCTCGAATGTGCGATCCATTAGCGATTGCGATAGCACTGAATCCGGAGATAATCTTTTTAAATCAAAGAGAAGTCAAAAATATTTTAGGCTTAAAATTTCTTGCTTGAACATTTCGTTCTTCGGTGCGATCTTTTTTGCAAAGCCACATGTGCTGCAGGGGAAACGGCGATGGTGGCGATTTGAGCGAGAAGAATGTGGGAGCAAGGCAATGCTGGGACCGACCGGTCATACCGATACATTCACGCGAGACAATCTGCCGCCTTTCGACGAATGGCCCGAGCTGTTGATGGACGGTTTCGACTATCCTGAATGGCTGAATGCCGGTTTCGAGCTCAGCGACCGCATGGTGGAAAAAGGCTTTGGCGACAACGTGGCGCTCATCGGCAATGGCCGCCGCCGCACCTATAAGGAGCTGGCGGACTGGACCAATCGCATCGCTCATGCGCTTGTCGAGAATTTCAGCGTCAAGCCCGGCAATCGCATCCTCATCCGCTCCGGTAACAACCCCGCCATGATCGCCTGCTGGCTGGCCGTGACCAAGGTTGGCGCCGTTGCCGTCAACACCATGCCGATGCTGCGGGCGGGCGAGCTTTCCAAGGTCATCGACAAGGCGGAAATCTCGCTGGCGCTTTGCGATACGCGGCTATTGGAGGAGCTTGTCGCGGCGGCCAAGGACAGCCGCTTCCTCAAGCAGGTGATCGGCTTCGACGGCACCGCCAATCACGATGCCGAGCTCGATCGTATCGCGCTCAACAAGCCCGTTCGCTTCGAGTCGGTGAAAACCGGTAGAGACGATGTGGCGCTGCTCGGCTTCACCTCGGGCTCGACGGGCGTGCCGAAGGCCACCATGCATTTCCATCGCGATATCCTGATTATCGCCGATGCCTATGCCAAGGAAGTGCTGCAAGTGACGTCCGACGACGTCTTCATCGGCTCGCCACCGATCGCCTTCACCTTCGGGCTTGGCGGCCTCGTGGTCTTCCCCTTGCGCTTCGGGGCGTCGACGGCCCTGCTCGAAAACGCCTCGCCGAAAAACATGGTCGAGATCATCCAGGAGTATGGCGCGACGATCAGCTTCACCGCACCAACAGCCTATCGCGCCATGCTGGCGGCGATGGAGGAGGGGGCGGATCTTTCCTCGCTGCGCATTGCTGTTTCCGCCGGCGAGACGCTACCGGGACCGATCTTCGAGGAGTGGACGCGCAAGACCGGCAAGCCGATCCTCGATGGCATCGGTTCGACCGAGCTGCTGCATATCTTCATTTCCAATCGTCTTTCCGATGCCAAGCCGAACTGCACCGGCAAACCGCTGAGCGGTTATCAAGCGCGCGTCGTCGATGACGAGATGAACGAGTTGCCGCGCGGCACGATCGGCAAGCTGGTGGTTCGCGGGCCAATCGGCTGCCGCTACCTCGCCGATCACAGGCAGGCGGATTATGTCCGCGATGGCTGGAACCTGACGGGGGACAGCTTCATCGAGGACGAGGAGGGCTATTTCCATTTCGCCGCCCGTTCCGACGACATCATTCTTTCGGCTGGCTACAATATTGCGGGGCCGGAGGTGGAGGCAGCGCTTCTATCGCATGCCGATGTGCTTGAATGTGCCGTGATCGGCAAGCCGGACGAAGAGAGAGGCCATATCGTTCAGGCGCATGTGGTGCTGGTGGCCGGCGTTACCGGATCGGATCTGCTGGTCAAGGCGCTGCAGGAGCATGTAAAGGCTGTCATCGCGCCTTATAAATATCCCCGTTCCATCGTCTTCGTTGAGGCTCTGCCGAAGACGGAATCGGGCAAGATACAGCGTTTCCGCCTGCGCAACTGAACGCCCGGGTGCCTATCAGGCAGCGTTTTCCTGCTCCGGCTCACGGGTCAGCCAGTGCGGATCGATTTCCGGCAAGGGAATCGCATCGAGCAGCATGCGCGTGTAGGCTGACGTGGGTGCGGTAAAGACGCGCTCGCAATCGCCTCCCTCCTCGACGCGGCCGTGGCGCAGGACGTAGACCCGATCGCAGACGGCGCGGATGACCGAGAGATCATGGCTGATGAAAGCCATGGAGAGGCCGAGATCGCGCGAAAGATCCTTTAGAAGATTGAGAACCTGCGCCTGTGTCGACACATCAAGGCCGGAGACGATCTCGTCGGCCAGCACGAAATCCGGCTTCAGCAGGGCCGCCCGTGCAATGCCGATGCGCTGGCGCTGGCCACCGGAAAGCTCATGCGGATTGCGGTCGAGGCAGGCCTGCGGCAGCGTCACCCGCTCGAGGATTTCAGCGACGTGACGTTCAGCCTCTTTCCGGTCCGAAGCAAGCCTATGCAGGAGCAGCGGCTCGACGAGGATGCGACGGATCGTGTGGCGCGGATTGAGCGAGGCCATCGGGTCCTGAAAGATCATCTGCATGCGCCGACGCAATGGCCGCATGTCGGCATCCGGCAGGTGGGTAATGTCCCTGCCATCGAAATGGATGCTGCCCGCGGTTACGTCGACCAGCCGCAGCAGGGCGCGGCCGAGAGTCGTCTTGCCCGAGCCGCTTTCGCCGACAATGCCGATGGTCTCTCCACGGCTGATATCGATATCGACGCCGTGCAGCACCTTGATGCCCAAGCCCGGCGGTCCGAAAAGATGCTGCTTGGCGCCATAGGTGACCTCGATGCCTCTGGCCGACAGGAGAGTATCGGAAACGCTCATTGGCCGCCCTCCGGAATGCCGATTTCGCGGCGCAATTGTTCGAAGACCGCTTGCGGAACCGGTGTCAGCCCGGCATCCGGCCGGTCGTAACGCGGCCCGGCCGATATCAACGACTTCGTGTAGATATGCCGGGGATGCGTCAGCACGTCGCTTGTGCGCCCGTCTTCGATCACCTTGCCGGCGTAAAGCAAGGTCACGCTGTCGCAGATCTGGGCGACGACGCCGAGATCGTGCGTGACGAAGATGACCGCAGTGCCATGCGCCTCCTGCAGGCCGCGGATCAGCCGCAGGATCTGCTTCTGCACGGTGACGTCGAGCGCCGTGGTCGGCTCGTCAGCAACGACCAGCTTCGGCTCCAGCGCGAAGGCGGCGGCGATCAGGATGCGCTGGCGCATGCCGCCGGATAATTCATGGGGATAGGCGCGCAACACGCGCTCGGGATCGCGGATCTGCACCTCCTCCAGCAGCTTCAGTGCGCGCTGGCGAGCATCGCTTGAGGACATGCCTCTTTTCAGCCGCAGGCCGTCGGTCAGTTGCGCTTCGATGCGACGGCCGGGGTTGAGCGCGGTTTGCGGGTCCTGCGGGATGAGCGAGATTTCGCTACCCATGATATCTCGCAATTCCCTCGCGGAAAGCTTGAGGAGATCGCGGTTCTCGAAAAGGATGGAGCCGCCGGTGATGCGGACGCTGCGTGGCAGGATGCCGAGCAGCGCCTTGGCGATGGTCGATTTTCCGGCGCCGCTTTCGCCGACGAGCCCGCGCACCTCGCCGCGTTCCAGTGTCAGAGAAACATCGCGCAGGATCGGGGCGCCGCCGTCGCGGTCGGATATGGCGCTGAGGCCTGTTATGGAGAGAAGCGGAGATATCATCGGCGCATCACCGGATCGAGGGCGCGGCGCAGGCCGTCACCGAGTTGATTGAAGGCAAGCACCGTCGCGAAGAGCGCGATCAGCGGCACGACCAGCACCCACCAGCCCTGATAGATCATCTGCCGTCCCTCGGCGATCATGCCGCCCCAGGTCGGCGTGTCGGAGGAGACCGACAGTCCGACGAAGGACAGGATGGCTTCGACGATGACGGCAATGCCCATCTCGAGGCTGACGAGTGCGATCAGCACCGGCGTCACATTGGGCAGGATTTCGCTGAAGAGGATTCGCATCCGCGAGAAGCCGATGGTGTGGGCGGCGGTGACATAATCCATCCGCGCCTGGGCCTGCGTTTCCGAGCGCACGACGCGACAGAAGCGGGTCCAGTCGATGATGACGATGGCTGATATGACCGAATGCACGCCGGAGCCGAAGACGGCGACCAGCAGGATCGACAGCAACACCGGCGGGAAGGCCATCCAGATATCGACGAGGCGGGAGATCACCTTGTCGATCCAGCCGCCGTACCAGCCGGCGAGGAGGCCGAGCAGCGTGCCGATGAAGGCCGCGAGCCCGGCTGCGACGAAGGCGACCGTCAGAGCAATGCGGGTGCCGAAGATCACGCGGGAGAGCACGTCGCGGCCGAGATCGTCGGTGCCGAGCAGAAAGCCGGGATCGGAGCCCTCGATCCATGCCGGCGGCAGGGTACCGGACATCAGATCCTGCTCCAGCGGGTCCTTCGGCGCGATATAGGGCGCGAAGATCGCAAGGATGAGGAGGATGAGAATGAAGCCGCCGCCGAAGATCACCTTCGGCTCCGAAAGCAGCGCGCGGACGCGTTTCGCCAGCCTCGATGGTGGTTGCGGTATGGCGGGCGAGGTGACGTCAGCCATGGGCGAGCCTCGGATTGAAGGCCGCGACCAGCAAATCCACAGCCAGATTGACCAAAATAAAGAGAGCGCCGAAGACCAGCACCAGCCCCTGGATCAGCGGCAGGTCGCGGTTGATGACGGCGTCGATCGCCATGTTGCCGATGCCGGGATAGGCGAAGATGCGCTCGACGATGACGGTGCCGCCGATCAGGAAGGTGAATTGCACGCCGGTCAGCGCGATCGTCGGGCCGACGGCATTGCGCAGCGCCTCCTGCAGCACGAGCCGCAACTCGGACATGCCCTTGAGCTTGGCGAGCAGGACATAGTCCTGCACCATGGCCTCGGAGAGCGCTGCCTTCAGCACGCGGGCGATGATGGCGGCGAGCGGCAGGCCAAGCGCCAGGACCGGCATGACCATATGCGCGCAGATATCGGCGAAGATCGCAAGGCGAAGCGTCACGAGGCTTTCGATGAGATAGAAGGGGGTCGCAAGCTGCGCGTCGATGCTCGGATCAATGCGGCCGGAAAGCGGGAAGAGCGGAAAGAGGACGCCGAGGACGAGGACCAGCGCCAAGGCCCAGACGAAATCCGGAACCGCCAGGAAAAGGCCGTTCAAGCTATCGATCACGGGCTCGAAGATCGTGCGACGGGCAAGCGTACCGATGATCGCGACTGCGCCGCCGAGAAGAACCGCCAGCATCAGCGCGGCAAAGGCGAGCTCCAGTGTCGCGGGGAGGCGCTCTCCCAGCAAGGACAGTACATCGCGCTTCAGGGAGATCGATGTCCCGAAGTCGCCTATCAGAACCGATTTTAGCCAGAGCCAGAATTGCGTGGTCAGGCTCGCATCGAGGCCGTAATGGGCACGGAGTGCGGCGATGTCGGCAGGGCTTGCGCCCGGCGAGATCATCATCGCGATCGGATCTCCGGGTACGACGCGCAGCAGGACGAAGACGATCACCGCCACGCCGAAGAGCGTAATGGCGGCCATGACGAGGCGGTTCAATATGGAGACTGCTATCATTCGTTATGAGTTCCGATGGCATGTATTGACTGCAAATGAGAGTACAGGCCCCTCATCCTGCCTATCGGCCACCTTCTCCCCGTTTTGACGGGGAGAAGGGGACAGACGCACCCGCTGCCTTCCTTCCCACCGCCTTCTTAGGCGAGGGTACAAAGGTCGTCCCCTCTCCCCGTTAAAACGGGGAGAGGGCTAGGGTGAGGGGCAGCCACATACTCAAAGCCCGACGTATCAAGCCTTCGACACCAGCGTCGGCTGCAGGGCGCCGGAGACGTTCGGCGTGACCTTGAGGCTCGATTTGTAGACGATCGGCTGGGCATATTGCAGCAGCGGGATCACATAGCCTTGCTCGGCGATATATTTGATCGCCGCCTTCCAGCCGGCAATGCGCTTTGCCTCGTCCTTTTCGCCCCAGAGCGGCCCCAGCATGTCGTCGACATCCTTGGTCTTCCAGGCCGAGTGCGGCGAGGGTCCGAACATGGCAAAACCGGTCGAGGTCGTCGGGTCGCCGATGGCGTTGCCCCAGTTGTAGAAGGCGGCCGGGCCAAGCTGATGGGCAGCGCGCAGCTCGTAGTGCTTGGCGATTTCGTAGACTTCGATGTCAGCCTGGATGCCCACCTTGCGCCACATGCCGACGATCGCCTGGATCATCTCGTAATCCTTCGGCTTGAAGCCGCGGGTGGTCTTGATGCTGAATTTCACCGGCTTTTCCGGCGAATAGCCGCTGGCGGCCAGAAGCTTCTTCGCCTGTTCCGGGTCGTAGGGGATTTTGACCGACGCGTCGTAGGCCTCATATTCCGGCGCTTCCAGCGTCGACAGGGCGTTGCCGTAACCGCGCAGCAAACGCTTGATGATCGCTTCCTTGTCGATCGCCATATTGGCGGCGAGACGCACATTCTTGTCGAGCATCGGATCGACATTGCTGATGAAGATCATGCCGATATCGGAGATCGGGGTTGCGACGCCCGCAAGACCGGATTTCTTCTTCAGCCGGTCGAAATCCTCGTAGGGGATTTCCAGCGTCACGTCGGAGGAGCCGGATTCGATCTCGGCGACGCGGCTGGTCGTATCCGGCACGAATTTGAAGATGACTGTGTCGAAGGCCGGCTTGCCGCCGAAATAGTTGGGGTTTGCCTTCAGGCGCAGATAGGAATTGCCCTCATAGGCATCGACCATATAGGGGCCGGTGCCAACTGGCTTCTTCTCAAAGCCTTCCGCACCCACCTTGGTATAATAGTCCTTCGGCAGGATGTAGCTGGTGAGGAATGCCATCCATTTGAAGAAAGTTGGCTCGAAGCGGACGACATCGCCGGTGATGCGGTTGCCTTCCACCTTGTAATTGTTGGCGGTCGACCAGATGAACTGGATCGGATTGCCCGTGTCCTGCTTGGCGGCGCGCTCCAGCGACCAGACGACATCATCAGGCGTGAACTTGGAGCCGTCGTGCCAGGTCACACCTTCGCGCACGTCCATCCAGACTTTTGTCTTGTCATCGTTCCAGCCCCAGGCCGTCAAAAGGCCCGGCTGGAACTTCAGGTCCGGTCCCTGGCCGATATACTGGTCGAAGATCGAGCGATAGATCGCCTGGATCGCCGGATTGACGGCGGATGGGCCGGTCGTCGGATCGAAGGATGGCAGGTTGACGTTGAAGGCGATGGTCAGCGTGCCGGCTTCGGCAGCTTCCACAGATGTTCTGCCTGCTAAAATCCCAGTAATAAATGCAGCTGCGCCGAGGCTGAGTGCCTCGCGCCGAGTAAGCTTAGTCATGGTCACTCCGTTCCCCTGTTAAGCGACAGAAAAGCATGACGCCCGACTGCCGCTGGCGATTTATTGTCGGAATGTTTTAATCTTAAAATACGTCTTTCAGAGCGGCAAGCGCTTTCTCTGGTGCTTTCAAAGAATCCGGCATCTATTTTGCGCCTAAATTCCATGCGTGTGCATATATCTATGTTGCTGGCTGCCGTTCGAAGCTTCTGATCTCGGAAAACGGATGCGCTGGCACCACTGTGGATCGGCAATCCATTCAGCTGCATCTCATATTTGTTCGTTGACAGTTCAAGGAAGTTCAAAATATGATTTTGCAAATGATTTAAAACAAGCCCACAAGGGTAAAGGGGTAACGTCATGGCCGAGCGATCGTTTGCGCGCGAGGTCGAGGATCTGAAGCTCGGGGAAGGTGACATCTTCCGCGGTGAGGGTATTCTCGCGATCACCAAGGCACTTTTGCAGTCCGGTGTTTCCTATGTCGGCGGCTATCAGGGCTCTCCGATCTCCCATCTCATGGATGTGTTGGCCGACGCCAAGGACGTGATGCAGGATCTGGGCGTCCATTTCGAAACGTCCGCCTCGGAAGCGGCCGCGGCCGCCATGCTGTCTGCCTCCGTGATGTATCCGGTGCGCGGCGCCGTCACCTGGAAGTCGACGGCCGGCACCAATGTCGCCTCCGACGCGCTTTCCAATCTGTCTTCGGGCGGAGTGACGGGCGGCGCGCTCATCATCATCGGCGAGGATTACGGCGAAGGCTCCTCGATCATGCAGGAACGCAGCCACGCCTATGCGATGAAATCGCAGATGTGGCTGCTCAATCCGCGTCCGAACCTGCCGTCGATCGTGCAGGCGGTGGAGGAGGGTTTTGAGCTTTCCGAGGTGTCGAACACGCCCGTCATGCTGCAGGTCGGCATCCGCAGCTGTCATGTGCATGGCCAGTTCGTCGCCAAGGACAATAAACGACCGGCCTATACGCTGAAGCAGGCGCTGGAAAATCCGGTTCGCGACGTCAACCGCATCGTGCTGCCGCCAGCTTCCTTCATGCATGAGAAGGAGAAGCTGGAGAAGCGCTGGCCGGCAGCGGTCAATTTCATCAAACAGCGTCAGCTCAACGAGTATTTCGGCCCGTCCGAAGGCGAAGTCGGCATCATCCTGCTTGGCGGTGCTTACAATGGTGTCATGCGCGCGCTGCAGCAGCTCGGGCTTGCCGATGTCTACGGCAATTCCGCCGTGCCGCTTTACGTCCTCAACGTTGCCTATCCGCTTGTTGATGATCAGCTCGCCGAATTCTGCGTCAACAAGAAGGCGGTGCTGATGGTGGAGGAGGGCGCGCCTGAGTATATCGAGCAATCCCTGAATACCATCCTGCGCCGCCGCGATATTCAGACCAAGGTTGCGGGCAAGGACGTGCTGCCCATGGGCGGCGAATATACCGCGCCAGTGCTGATGAAGGGCATCAAGAATTTTCTGGAGATCCATCAGCGCGTGCTGCTCGGCAACCAGCCGCCGCTGCCGGATCCGTCGCCCGTTCTCAACGATCCGAAGATCAAGGCGCTCGCCGAAGTCGTGCCGCCGCGTCCGCCCGGTTTCTGTATCGGCTGTCCCGAGCGGCCGATCTTCGCTGCCATGAAGATGGTGGAGAGCGAACTCGGCCAGCATCACATCTCCGGTGATATCGGCTGTCACCTCTTCTCCATCCTGCCGCCCTTCAACATTGGCAGCACGACCATGGGCTATGGGCTCGGGCCGGCTGCTGCCTCTGCCTTTAATGTCGCGGCGGACAAGCGCGTGATCTCGGTCATGGGCGACGGCGGCTTCTGGCACAATGGCCTTGCAACGTCGGTCGGCAATGCGGTCTTCAACAAGCAGGATGGCGTCATCCTCGTCGTCGACAACTATTATTCGGCGGCGACCGGCGGGCAGGACATACCGTCATCGCGTGCGCTCAACCCGCGCCGCAAGACCAACAATTCCATCGTCAATGCCGTCAAGGGTATCGGCGCGACCTGGGTGCGCCAGATCGACCGTACCTATGATGTCGCCAAGATGCGCGACACGCTGCGCGAGGCTTTAACCTCGAAGGAGCCAGGCCCGAAGATCATCGTCGCCTCCTCGGAATGCATGCTCAACAAGCAGCGCCGCGTGAAGCCGCAATTCGCCAAGGCGGTCAAGGACGGCAAGCGCATGGTCAAGGAGCGCTTCGGCGTCGACGAAGACGTCTGCACTGGCGATCACGCCTGCATCCGCCTTTCCGGCTGTCCCTCGCTGTCGGTCAAGCATACAGACGATCCGCTGAAGGACGATCCGGTGGCGGCGATCGACAATAATTGCGTGGGATGCGGCAATTGCGGTGAGGTTTCGGAGGCCGCGGTGCTCTGTCCTTCCTTCTACCGGGCCGACATCATCCATAACCCCACGGGTTGGGATCGCTTCGTCGCCCGTATGCGTTCCCGTGTCATCGGTTGGCTGCAGGCACGCCGCCGTGCCGGCCGTATCGTCTTTTCGGATTGAGAGGGCGCTATGAACGAGCATGTGAGCATGAGTGATCTGGGCGCCAGCAGACTTTCCACGGACAAGCCGCTGTCGCTTGCCATTCTCGCCATGGGCGGGCAGGGCGGCGGTGTGCTGGCCGACTGGATCGTCGGCCTTGCCGAAGCCGAAGGCTGGATGGCGCAGACGACCTCCGTGCCGGGCGTTGCCCAGCGGACGGGCGCGACGATCTATTATATTGAAATGCTGCCGGCAAAGGATGGTCATGCGCCGATCTTCTCACTGATGCCGACGCCCGGTGATGTCGATGTCGTCATGGCGGCGGAGCTGATGGAGGCTGGCCGCTCGGTGCTGCGCGGTCTGGTCACACCGGACAAGACCCTGCTGATCGCCTCGACGCACCGCTCCTTTGCGGTTGCGGAAAAGGAAAAGCCGGGCGATGGCATCGGCAATGCCGAGGTGGTGGTCGATGCCACGGATTTCGCCGCCAAGCGCACCATCGCCTTCGACATGGAAACGATGGCTGTCGGGAACGGCAGCGTGATTTCCGCTTCCATGTTCGGCGCTTTGGCCGGTTCGGGTGCACTGCCGTTCGGCAAGCAGGCCTTCGAGGCGATGATCCGCGCCGGCGGCAAGGGTATCGAGCCAAGCCTCAAGGCGTTCAATGCCGCGTTTGACCGGGTCAAGGAGAAACCGCGCGATGCGGTTTCCGCAACGCCGCCGAAGCATTTCGATGCCCTGCCGGAGACGGCTGGCCACCCGGCTTTAGATCGGCTGGTCCATCGCATCCGCGCCGAATTTCCGGAGGTTGCCTGGCCGTTATTGTTTGCCGGCGCCAAGAAGCTGACAGATTATCAGGATCCGGCCTATGCCGATGAGTATCTGAGCCGCGTTGCGGCGCTTCATGCGCTGGATCGCAAGGCCGGTGGCGCGAACAAGGATTTCGCTTTCACCGTGCAGGCGGCGAAATATGTCGCCGTCGCCATGGCCTATGACGATGTCATCCGCGTCGCCGATCTGAAGGTGCGTGGCTCGCGCTTCGAGCGCGTGCGCAAGGAGGTCGGCGCCAAGGACGACCAGATCGTCTACATGACCGAGTATATGCATCCGCGCATGGATGAGGTCTGCGGTACGATGCCGAAAGGCATGGGGCTCTGGATCGAAAACCGGCCGCGCCTGTTTGCTCGGCTCGACCGCTTCATTAACAAGGGGCGGCGTGTTCAGACCGGAACGCTGTTCTGGTTTCTTGGCCTCTACATGGTCTCGGCGCTGCGCCGCATCCGTCGCGGCACGCTGCGGCATGCGCGTGAAGTGCAGCATCGCGAGGCGTGGCTGACAGCGGCATGCAATCTGCTGGCCGCGAATTACGATCTCGCCGTCGAGGTGCTCGGCAACCGCCGGCTCGTCAAGGGCTATTCGGATACGCATGCGCGCGGGCTTTCCAAGTTCGATCGGGTCATGTCGGCTTTGCCGCTTTTACGCGATCGTGAGGACGGAGCCGCATGGATGCGGCGGCTTCGGCAGGCGGCACTGCTGGACGAGAAGGGCACGGCGTTGGACGGCGCACTGAAGACGGTGGAGACGCTGTGAGGTTGCCACGAGCGCGGGGCCTTATCTCGCCCTTGGCGGGCGAGAAAGCAATTTCACTGGCTTAGCAATTGCGACACAGACGCTGCCACTCATTCACAAGCTCATCGCAATTTCTAAGTCATTGAAATTGCTAGAGCGGCGTCCGCTTCTTGTTCGTCTTTGTCGCGGGGATTCATGCGTCCCTGCCTACCCCCGCCCTTGCAAATTCTAACACTTAGCCTTGCGGCTAAATGTAAGAATTTGCTTTCCCGCCCGCCGGGGGCGGGATAAGCCCGCCTCAGATCTCGTGCTTGCGGATATTGTGCAGCACCTTATGCAGGGTCGAGATGAAGGTACGATACTCAGCTTCCTCCACACCATCGAACATTTGCAGGAAGAGATCGTACATGGTCGGCCACACCTTCTCGAAGGCGGCGCGGCCCTCTTCAGTGATCGAGACGTCGCGGATACGCATGTCTTCGGCGCGGGGCTGGCGGCGGATGTAGCCCTGCTGTTCGAGGGAATCCAACGTGCGGCTCATCGTCGATTGCTCGGTGACGGCGAAGACGGAGAGTTCGTTGATGGTGACGCTGGAGGAGACGCTGAGGACGGCGAGTGTCCGCATCTTGGCGGTCGTCATATCGTATTCGCGCAGCTCTTCGGACAGGTTGGCGTTCCAGCGCGCCATCAGCCGGTTCATCAAATAGGGCGCGAAGTGATTGAGGCCGATTTCGCCCATGGTCGGGCGCTTGGCGTTCTCATCGCGCTTGCGCCTCAAAACGGTGCCTGAAAACCGCTCTTCCATCGACGATGCTCCCTAGGAAACGTGTTACTTCAGCGATGATGCGAGCAGGAAACCGGAGCCTCCGCCGAGGCCTGGACCGGGATGCGCCGAAGCGCCGATATGGTACAGGCCAGATATGTGGGTGCGGTGGTTAACAGATGACTTGAAGGGGCGCCAGATGAAATACTGGTCGAGGCCGCAATAGCCGCCATAGGGATCGCCGCCTACAAGGTTCATGTTCATCGCCTCCAGATCACCCGGTGAATAGGCGCGGCGAGCCAGTTTTATGCCGGAGAAGTTCTCGATATGGCTCGATAGCAGCGCCTCGATGCGGTCGGCATAGCGCTCGCGCACCTCTTCCGTCCAGCGGCCGTCTTCCGGCGTTGCGATCTCGCCTGCGGCATCGCCCTTGATATGGCGCGGCGCTTCGGGAAGCTGCAGCCAGAGGATCGATTTTCCTTCCGGCGCGCGGCTGGGATCGAGCGCGACAGGCTGGCCGACGCAGACGGTGGGCTCGGCCGGCAGAAGCCCGCGCTCGCATTCGTTGGCGGCGCGCGAGACACCGTCGAGGCCCGACGTCAGGTGCAGCAGCGCCACCTTGCCGAGTTCGGCATTGGCCTTCCAGCGCGGCGGCTCGGAAAGCGCGTAGTGGATCTGCATGTCGCCCTTGCCGTAACGGTAGCTGGCAACGCCCGATTTGACCTCTGGCGGCAGCGGATCGGGCCAATCCTTCATCAGCCGCTCGTAGAGCTGGTTGGGCGTGACCGAGCAGATCACCCCCGCCTTCGCCCTCAATGTTTCACCATTGGCAAGACGCACGCCATCGGCACTGCGATTGGTGTCCGGAATGATGGCCGCGACATCGGCGCTCACGCGGATTTCGCCGCCATTGTCGGTAATCAGCCGCTCGAAGGCGGTCAGCAGCTTCTCGGCGCCACCCTTGACGATCGGCGCTCCGCCCATCTCAAGCGCAAAGCCGATCACCTTCAGCATTTCACCGGAGTAGGCGCTTTCGGGTCCGAGGCCGCAATGCAGCACCCAAGGCGCCCAGAGCGCATGGATATCCTCGGACCTGTAGTTGGTTTCGAGATAGCCGCGAGCCGGCGTCAAGGCATCGCCAAACCAGGCGGCGAGCTTGCGCAGGCCGCGGTTCCAGCCCTGCTTGCCGATGGTCTTGAGGGTCGATCCTGACCACAATGCGCCGCCCAGCAGGGAAAACAGGAATGGCGCATCGGCGCCCAGCGCATCCATCTCACGCGAATAGGTCTGCCCGTCGCCGAGCGACAGTTCGTCGAAGGTGGCAATATTGCGCCGCCTGTCCTTGGAGAAGATCACGTGCGAGCCGTCGGGCCTGAGCACGCCTGTAGGAAGGTCGGCGTGGGCGAATGCCAGGCCCCGTGCTTCCAGATCCTTGCCGATGGCGCCATAGGCCGGCGAGGTGAGGAACAGCACCATGGTCGTCGCCATGACGTCGTGAATGAAGCCGGGCTCGGTGATTTCCTCGGTGCGCAGACAACCGCCGATGCGGTCGTTGCGCTCGAGAACGAGCACCTTGTGGCCCTTTTTGCCGAGCATGGCGGCTGCGACCAGCGCATTTATGCCGCTGCCGACGATGATGTAGTCATGATCGCCCATTGCTGCCGCCCCTCACTAGCAAGATGAACGGAAAGGAGGAGCCCGCCCCCAGACTCCTGCCTTTCCAGCCTGTCATGCAATCAATGCCAGTGCGCGGACCGGCGAACCGGTGCCCTTGACGAATTTCAACGGCGCGGCGATGAGAACAGCGCCCTTGGCCGGAAGCTGGTCGAGGTTCGAAAGGCTCGCCAAGCCATAGCGGTTGGCCTTGTGCATCAGGTTGTGTGCCGGGAAGGGCGGGTTCATGCCGCCGGCGGAACCGGCATCGGTGCCGATCGTTTCCTGACCCCAGCCGATGATACCCTTGGTGAGTAGATACTCGATCGCCTCGGCCGTCGGGCCGGGGGAATGCGGGCCGTTTTCATCGGCATTCAGGAAGGTCTCGGTTGAGCCGTTGCGCTTGTACCAATCGGTGCGCAGCAGAACCCAGCTGCCGGCTTCGATCGCGCCGTTCTGTGCTTCCCATTCCTTGATGCTCTCGACCGTCAGCAGATAATCGGGATTCGCGGCGGCTTCCTTGGAACGGTCGATGACATTGACCGGAGCCACGAAGTTCTGCGGCGGAATGGTATCCGTCGTGTTGTTCGGATGGTCCTTGCCGGTGATCCAGTGACAGGGCGCATCGAAATGCGTGCCGGTGTGCTCGCCGAGTTCCAGCCAGTTCCAGGCCCAGAAGGGGCCGTCCTGGTTGTATTCGGAGATCGTATGGACCTTGACGTTCGGCGTGTTCTTGCCGAACTGTGGCGGCAGGTAGAGCACTGGTGTATCCGGGCCGAGCGGCGCGGTGAGATCGACGACCTTGACGGAGCCCGAAAGCAGGGCCGAGGCGAGGCTGGCGAGTGTGGTAGCTGTCATATGCTTGGTTCCCCTTGTTGTCGCGTGATCCCATGCGGAGAGCCGCCAGGCGGACCTTCCGATTGGGATCAGGCTTGAAGTCAGCATCGCCAGGCGTGGGGTGCCTTTCCTCCTGGCACCGGCTCCGCGCGGCGGCGGAATAGGGGGAGCCTATGTCACAATATATGATATTGCAAGCATTCCGGCAGAGCTTTTGAGGTCGATTTTGATCTAAATCCAACCACTGCAGTGGCTTTGTAAGCTGCTGAAGTAAAACAGTATTCTTCGAGGTAATTTGGCGAGATGCCATCTTCGGTTGCGTTATATCTGGGGAATTCGCGCTGACAGATACTTGAAGCTTAAAACTCAAAATGTATGCATGTGATGATAATAATCGCAGAGCAAAAAGGGGCAGACGATGAGCTATGATGCGATCATAGTCGGGGCCGGTCATAACGGCCTGGCGGCGGCGGTGCATTTAGCCGCCAAGGGCTGGAAAGTCGCCGTCATCGAGGGCAATGCGGAGGCCGGCGGTGCGGTCAAGACGCGTGAGGTGACGCTGCCCGGCTTCCGGCACGATCTTTGCGCCATGAACCTCTCGATGTTTGCTGGCTCGGCTTTCCTTGCGCAGTATAAGAACGAGTTGCAAGCCGAAGGTCTGGGCTTTGTGCCGGCTGCGGATTGCTTTGCCAGCGTCTTTCGCGACAATACCCATCTCGGCGTCAGCACCGATCTGGAAAAGACCGCGGGCGCCATCGCCGATATCTCGCCGCAGGATGCTGCAGCCTGGCGCAACATGCTCTCTGAGTTCGGCGCGGATGCCCCCCATATTTTCGGCCTGCTCGGCTCGCCCATGCCGTCCATAGCCGCGGCCAAGGTTGTCTGGAAGGCTTGGCGCGAAAAGGGGACTAGCTGGGTCTATGATACCGCGCGCATGCTCTTCGCCTCGCCGCGTGATTTCCTCGATGCCCGCTTCCAGAATGCCAAGCTGAAGACGATGATGGCGGCCTGGGGGCTGCATCTCGACTTTGCTCCCGATGTCGCGGGCGGCGCGCTGTTTCCCTATCTTGAATCCATGGCCAATCAGGCGTTTGGCATGGTGATCGGCAAGGGCGGGGCCGATACGATCATCAAGGCGATGGTAGCCGTGCTGAAGAGCAAGGGCGGCGAGCTGATGCTCGGCACGCGTGTCGACAAGATCGTCACGTCGGGTGGCAAGGCGACCGGCGTCGTTCTTGCCGATGGGCGCCGCTACGAGGCGAAGCGCGCCGTCATCGCCAATGTCCACCCGCAGATCCTGTTCGGTAAGCTTCTCGACCAGGACCCGGCGCGCCGGGAATTCGACGGCAAGGTCGAGCGCTTCCGCGCCGGTCCCGGCACGATGATGATCCATCTGGCGTTGTCGGGCCTTCCGGACTGGGCAGCGGGCAAGGCGCTGCAGAATTTCGCCTATGTGCATATCGCGCCGGATCTCGAAATGATGTCGCGCGTCTATGCCGAGGCTATGGGCGGTCTGCTGCCGGCAGAGCCTGCGTTGGTAGTCGGGCAGCCGACGGCGATCGATCCGTCACGTGCGCCGGATGGCCAGCATGTGCTCTGGATTCAGGTGCGCGTGCTGCCTGCGGAATTCCATGGTGATGCGGCAGGCGAGATTTCCGGTGCCAGCTGGGATGAGATTAGGGATGCCTATGCCGAGCGTGTTCTTGATATCATCGAGCGCTATGCTCCGGGCCTGCGCGGCAAGATATTGGGCCGCTCGGTGTTTTCGCCCGTCGATCTCGAACGCGAGAATCCGAACCTCGTCGGCGGCGACAATCTCTCGGGCAGCCATCACCTCGACCAGAATTTCCTGTTTCGCCCCGTTGCCGGCTATTCGCGCTACAAGACGCCGGTCGCTTCGCTCTACATGTGCGGGGCATCGACATGGCCGGGGGCGGGTACGGGCGCCGGCTCCGGATTCATGTTGGGGAAAATGCTGGCAAAGTGACAATCACATGACTTGACGCCCAAACCTTTGACATTTCAAATATCGTTCCCTAGATCGCTTAGAATAGTGATGCGGAACGACAGGCCGAGGCGACGTCATGACAGAGTCCGAGAGTGCTACCGTTGACCTGGAGATCATCGTTCAGGGAGCGCAGGAAGGCAAAAAGCTGGAGCTGCGGCTCTGGTTGCGCATGCTCTCGACCACGAAGTTGATCTCGCAGGAAATCCGCCGCCGACTGCGCAACGAGTTCGGTGCGACCCTGCCGCAATTCGACCTGATGGCGCAGCTCTATCGTGAGCGCGAGGGCTTGCGGCTCGGAGAGCTTTCCAAGCGCACCATGGTTACCAACGGCAATGTCACCGGGCTTGTCGAGCGGCTGGAAACGGATGGCCTCGTGCAGCGCGTGACGCCCGATGGCGACCGGCGCGTGACGGTCGCCAAGCTCACGGCGAAGGGTGAGACCCAATTCAGCGCCATGGCCGCCGCCCATGAAGGCTGGCTGCGCGACATGATGGCGGATGTGGAGCCCGCGATCGTCAGCGAGTTGTGGCGGGATATCGGCGCGGTGAAATCATCGGTCAGCAACCATCTTTCGGGTGCCGACTTCGATTAACGGGCGCGCTCGTCCTTGAACTTCTTCTCAAGCACGCTGACGAGGCGCACCATCGGCCAGAGCAGGATGACGTAGATCAGCGCGGCCATGATCAGCGGCGAGGGGTTGGCATAGAAGCCTTGCGCGTTCTGCCCTTCTTTCAGCAGTTCCGGCAGCGCCACGGTCGAGGCCAGCGACGTGTCCTTGAACATGGATACGCAGTTACTCGTGGTCGGCGGGATGACGATACGGACGGCCTGAGGCAGCACGACCTTGTAAAGCGTGATCAGGAAAGGAATGCCGAGAGCGGCGGCGGCCTCGAACTGGCCGCGCGGTACGCTTTCGATGCCTGAGCGGAAGACTTCGGCCGAGTAGGCGGCCAGTACGATCGAAAAGCCGAGGATCGCCGACCACCAGGCCGAAAAGCTGATGCCGACGAAGGGCAGCGCGTAATAGATCAGGATCAGCACGACCAGCATCGGCATGGCGCGCATGATGTCGATATATGCGATCATCAGGAGCTGCAGCGGCTTGGGGGCATAGAGGCGGATCAGGCTGACGATGAGGCCGGCCGTGACGCCGATGAGGATGCTGACCACGCCGAGCGCGATGGTCATCCAAAGCCCGCGCAGCAATTGCGGGAAAGCCGAGATCATGACGTCGGAATTGAGGAAGGTATCGACGAAAGACATTGGCACTCCCGCGTGCGAAACGAAGACGAGGTTTCCTGCATCCACGCCGGCCGCAGAGGCCGGCGTAGTCTCATTTCAATGATGATCTTTTGATCACGCCTTGGGGATCGGCAATTCGGTGATGGTGGAGGAGCCTGCGGGCGCCTTGCTGCCGAACCACTTCTCGTGGATCTTTTCCAGCGTGCCGTCCTTCTTCATCGCCGTGATCGCATCGTTGATCTTGGCGACGAGCGGCGAATCCTTGGTCATCATCAGGCCGTATTGTTCGCCGGTCTTGATACGATCCTTGATGGCGAAGCCCTTGGTCTTGACGAAGAGATACTGCATGCCGGGAATGTCGCTGACGACGGCATCGATGCGGCCGGCACCGAGATCGAGGAACATGTCCTGCTGCGAGTTGTAGCCCTTGACGTCGGCAAAGCCCTGAGCGGCCTTGTTGTCATTGACCCATTTTTCGCCCGTCGAACCCGACAGCACGCCAACGACAGTGCCCTTGAGATCGGCAAGCGCCTTGATCTTGCTGCCTTCCTTGGCGGCGACGCCCATGTCGGAATCGTAGTAAGGCTGCGTGAAGGACTGCGACTTCAGGCGCTCCGGCGTAATGGTGATGGACGAGATCGCCACGTCGATGCGCTTGGAGCTGGTTGCGGCAAACAGGGCCTGGAAGCCGTAGTCGGCGATGTTCGTGGTCATGCCGGCGCGCTTGGCCGCCTCGTTGACGATGTCGACCTCGAAGCCTTCGAAGCCGCCGTTCGCGGTCTTGTATTCGAAGGGCGGGTTGTTCGGATAGGAGCCGACGTTCAGCACATCGGCGGCATAGGCAAAATGGCTTCCGCCGGCCAGGCCGACGGCGGTCGCTAAGACCAGCAGACTGCGACGAGTAATGGGCATTTTCTTAGTCTCCCTCTGGTTATGGCTACGGGCTTTTCCTCTTGCCCGCGGTATTCCCCGTCCGCCCGACCGGCGGCCGTGTCATGTCATCGCATCGACCATGCGGTCGAGCGCGATACGCATCTGTTCGGTTTCACGGAAGGTGCACATGCGCAGGAATGCGCGGGACGACTCTCCGAAATGGTATCCGGGCGCCAGGCCGACGCGCGCCGTTTCGAGGATGCGCTCACATAGCGCCGTCGCATCGGGCTCACCCTGTAGCGAGAAGAAGGCATACATGCCGCCGCGCGGCTTTTCCGGCAGGATCATGCCCGGTATCTTCGGCAGCTTCTCATACGCCAGATCGAGGCCGGCCTTGATCCGGTCGCGGATTTCCGCGACCAGCGGCTCGCCTTCGCGCAGGGCGGCAGCAGCACCCGCTTGAACCATGGCCGAGGTGCCGCTGTTGATGTACTGCGTCATCGCGCCGAGCTGGTCGGCGACGGCCGACGGGTGCGTGAGCCAGCCGACGCGCCAGCCGGTCATGGCCCAGGCTTTGGAGAAGCTGTTGATGGCGATGACGCGATCACCATCCTCGGCCACCTGCAGGATCGAGGGCGCGATATCGCCATCGAAATAGAGGCGGGCATAGACTTCGTCGGAGATGATCCAGATGCCGGTGCGGCGGCTAAAGTCCAGCAGCGCCTGCATTTCCTCGCGCGATGCTGTCCAGCCTGTGGGGTTGGAGGGCGTCGACAGGAAGATTGCGCGGGTGCGGGCATCGCAGCGAGCGAAAAGCTTGTCGAGGTCGAGGCGCCAGTCGGTATCGAAATCGAGCGACACGGCGCGCGGCTCGCCGCCGATCAGGTGGATGGCATTATGGATGTTAGGCCATTGCGGCGCGACGTAGACGACGTTGGTGCCGACATCGACGAGCAATTCGAGCGCCATGTAGAGCGCCTGCATGCCGCCGGGCGCGACCGTGGTGCGTTCGATCGGGATAGGGCGGCCGTGCCAGTGCGTCTGATAGTCCGACAGCGCCTCGTTCAAGGTCGCGAGGCCGCGCATGTTCGGAACATAGAAGGTGGCGCCGTCGTCGAGCGTCTTCTTTGCGGCATCGCGGATGAATTCCGGCGTCACCATGTCGCCTTCGCCGAACCAGAGCGGGATGACGCCGCCGAGTTCGCGGGCGCGCTTGGCGAGTACGGCGATGTTGTCGGTGCGCATATCGCGGATCTGGGCACGGATGCCTTCGAGGGCGTCGCGGCCCGATATCGCGTTCGGCAAGTTATGCTGCGGTAGAAGAGACAAGGAATTTCCCCTGGGAATTCTGCATTGGAGGGTTCAAATGACTGCGGCGGCTTTCACTTGAGCAACCCCTCAATTTCGAATGGTTATCCAAAAACAACTGCATTTCAAGGACAAATTTTAAGCTTAAAAAGTCTACCTTCCCGCTCGATTTTCCATTGCCCTTCGAAGTGGTAACACTCTGAAAGAAATTATCTTTCTTTCGTCTCTGCCATATGCTTGCCCTGTTTTGCGGCATCGACGCCGGCGGCCAGACTGGCGCCGAGAAACATCGTGTCGCTCGCGAGAATGAAGAAGCTGATACCGGCGTCCGACCATGTGCCGACATCGTCGGGCGAAGGGCGGAAGATGCCGACCGCGCGGCCGGCAGATAGGGCCGTTTCGGTGACGGTTCTGATCGCTGCGTTGAGCTTTTCCTTGCCCGCCGGTCCCATGGCATCGATCGAGACCGAGAGATCGCCGGGGCCAATGAAGAGGAGATCGACGCCATCGACGGCGGCGATTTCGGCGATATTGGCAAGCCCTTCCGCCGTTTCGACCTGGATGGCGAGCACTAGCTCCTCATTGGCCTTGGCGAGGTAATCCGGAATACGGTAGCCATAGGCGGCGGCGCGGCCGGGGCCGACGCCACGCGCGCCGATCGGGGGATAGCGTGTGGCCTTGACGGCGGCGCGTGCTTGCTCCGCCGTCGAAACACGCGGCACGAGAACGCCCGCGGCGCCGGCATCCAGAACGGCCGCGATATCCTCAGCCGCATGACCGGGGACGCGGACCATGGCGGGAACGCGGTGGACGTCGGCGGCGCGGATCAGATCCTCGATGCGTTCGCGGCTGATCTGTGAATGCTCCCAGTCGATGCAGAGGAAATCGACGCCGGAGGCGGCGGTGACTTCGATGGCGACCGGATGCGGGATGGCCGCAAATGTACCGATGAGCAGCTTCTGCTCGATACAGTTCCGGCGGAAATCGCTCATCGTCACACTCCTATTTCAGCGGTCCCCTCAACGAGGGATAGACCGAAAGATACAGCTGCGAAGCGGCAATCTGCCCTGAATTTCGGGCAGCTTCCGTGCCGATCTGTTGCCGGCACGGAGGCATTGCGGTGGCGGAGTTGTTCGGGCGCCGCCACCGCTCACAGGCACGGCTTACTTGCGCCGCGCCATGATCTCGGTCAGGACCGCGTCGAACCGCGCGATCTCTTCTACCTTGTTATAATGCACCAGCGACACGCGGATGGCACCTGTTTCCATTGATAGCCCAAGGCGCTTCATCAGGCGCGGTGCGAACATGTGACCGTCACGCAGGCCGATGCGCTGCTTGCCCATCTCGTCGGCAAATTCCTGCGGCGTGATGCCAGGCATATTGAAGCAGATTGTGGGAACGCGCTGTTCCAGGCGGTTCTCGTCGGAGATGCCGTAGATGGTGGCGCCATGGCGCTTCAGCACCGCGATCATCTCGCGCGACAGCATCAGCTCGTATTGGCGGATCGCGCCCATGGCGGCAGCCAGCGCCTCGCGGCGGCTATGATCGCCGCTCGACAGGAATCGGCGGCCGAGGGCTTCGAGATATTTGACCGCCGCGTTCATGCCGGCGACGTTCTCGTAGGTAAAGGTGCCGACCTCGATCTTGTAGGGCGGGACATCGGGAATGAAGTCTTCCTTGAATGTGGGAAGCTTGACCAGTGCGTCGTAGCGGCCCCAGAGGAAGCCCATATGCGGCGAAAAATTCTTGTAGCCGGAGCAGACGAGATAGTCGCAGCCCCAGGCCTGCACGTCGATCAGGCCATGCGGGCCGTAATGGACGCAATCGAGGAAGGTTTCGGCGCCGGCTGCCTGAGCCAGTTTGCAAACGGCAGCGACATCGACGATCGTGCCGATCGAATGCGCCGTGACGGTGCAGGCAACGAGGCGGGTCTTGGCGTTGAGCAGCGGCTTCAGGTCTTCCACATGCAGCGTGCCGTCCTCGCGCATGCGCCACCAGACGATCTTAGCGCCGTCCGCTTCCAGCGCCATCCAGGTGGCGATGTTGGCGTCGTGATCCATGTCGGTGACGACGATCTCGTTGCGCTCGCCGAGCAGCTTGGCAATGCCGAGGCTGACAAGGCGGATGAAGGAGGTGGCGTTCTGGCCGAAGGAGATTTCCTCCGGGCAATAGGCATTGACCAGCATGGCGACGCTTTCGCGCGCCTCTTCCAGATTGCGGTCGACGCCTTGGCTATGCTGGTATTTCGCCATGCGCTGGACGTTGAAATCGATGAGGTGGTTGGCAACCGCATCGACCACCGTCTGCGGCACCTGCGCGCCGCCGGCATTGTCGAGAAAGACGAAATCGCCGGCCTTCTGGATGGCCGGAAACATGGCGCGGACGTCGTCGACCGGGAAGCTGTTATGGCCGGCGAATTGCGATGCGGAAGCGGCGGAGCTCATGGGGATCTCGCTCTGGATGTTGGGATTGAAACCTCAATTTTGATCATTTGATCACAAAATACTTTAAGGTTCAACCAAATTTCTGGATCTCTTTCGGGATGCTTAGCGGCGGCCGGAGCCGGAGCCCTTGCGCGGCTCATCCTGCGTGGCCGGGCAATAATCCTGCAGGATTTCATGGGTGCGTCTGATATCGGCGACGACACCATCGCGGGCGGCTGTGAAGTCTCCTGTCTTCAGTGCCTTGACGATGGCAACATGCTCGCCGGCTGGGTCTAGTTCGCCGCTGCGCATCAAAGGTTCGACGGAGGCGGAGAGCATGCGCATATAAGGGCCGAAGCGCAGCCACAGCGTCTCGATGAGCTGCAGCAGCACCTCGGAACCGGAGGCGCGATAGATGGTGAAGTGGAACTGCTGGTTCTTGGCCATCAGGTCGTAGACATTGGCGCCGAGGCCGATCACATGCTGCTCGCCGGCGATGCGCTCCAGCGTCGCGATGTCGGTCGGGGTGAGGTTCGGTATGCCGAGCTCGGCGGCGAGCCCTTCCACGGCGATGCGGGCGCGGCAGAGGTCGTCGAGGCGGGCGAGCGTGACGATGGGGATGCGGGCCGAGCCGTTGGCGGCGACCTCAAGCGCGTTTTCGGCGGCAAGCCTACGCAAGGCTTCGCGCACCGGCATGTTGCTGGTGCCGAAGGTTTCGGCGAGCGAGGCGATGGTCAGCGTCTGGCCGGGATCGAAATTGCCAGCCATCAGCGCATTTCGGAGCTGCTGATAGACGCTCTCCTGGATCGTCGTTCTGGAGGACACCGGTTCCAGGGCTATGCGCACGCTCGCTTCCTTTTCGCTTCGCAGGACTCGTTCATGGTAGAACGAAGGGCGGGCGAAAGGAAAGGGCCTCTCGGAGCGGCGCTCAGGCCTCTTCGGCTTCCCACTCCGGCTCATCGGTTGCGGCGGATGTTTGATCGTTTTTTGCCGGAGCCTTGCGTAAGCCGACGCCGACGCCGACGAGGGCAAGCGCGCCGCCGATCGCATGATAGGAATGCAGCTGTTCTCCCAGCAGTGCCCAAGCGAGCGCCGCAACGATGATGGGCAGGAGATTGATGAGCAGCGAGGCGCGGCCCGCGCCGAGTTTGTGGATACCGATCATCCAGCAGAAGGGGGCGATCAGCGAGGTCGGGATTGCCGCATAGAGGATCAGCGGCAGGTTTGCCGTGGTAACCGGCGAAATTTCGCCTGCCAGGAAGACCGGGATCAGCAAGAGGGTGGAAAAGCCGATCTGCCAGAAGAGCTGTTGCCACAGCGAAAGCGGCATCGCCCAGCGTCTCAGCATGACGCCATAAAGTGCATTTGCCAGGACGGCGATGATCATCAGGCCGTCGCCGATGTGAAAGCCGCCGTTCACAAGTATCATCGGATTGCCCCGCGACGTCAGATAGACAAGCCCGATCAACGAAATCGCGCCGCCGGCCAGGCTGGCGATCGTAAGCCGTTCACCTGCCAGCAGGCCCGCGAGCAAGGTCGACAGCAACGGCATCAAAGCGAGCATGACACCCATGTTGACGGCCGAGGTGGTCTTGGCTGCCTCATAGGCGAGGCTTTGGTAGATCACCATGCCGAGCGCGCCGAGGATGGCGAGTTTCAGCCAGTGCTCGCGCAGCAGCGCGCGGTTGCGCCATGCGGAGCGGCCGACGAAGGGCAGGAGCACGATGAAGGCGAGCAGCCAGCGATAAAAGGAGATGGAGCCCGGCGAAATCACGCCGGCCGATGCCTTGGTGACGACGGTGTTGCCGGACCAGATGAGCACCGTCAGCAGCGGCGCGAGTCCGGCGGCACTGATCATGGAGGCTGACGAGTTCGGCTGGCTGCTCATGTTATAGTCTCCCGAGGTCATTCGACGTCGATGGAAAGTGAAGATGGGCGAAGGTTCGCTCGTGTGAGGTTCTTCTACTCCTTGTCCGAATATTGGTATATAACGAGAATAAGACAGAAGTAGCGAAATGAGGACATGCCAGACAGACTCCCCCGCATCGAGGGCGACCCGCCGCACCCGATCTCCTTTCGGACTGAGAATTATGAGGCGGGTACGGTTTTTCCCAAGAAGAGCCAGCCTTGGGGCGAGCTCAATTATGCGCTGGTTGGTGTCTGCGAGTTCGATATCGAAGGTGCGCGTTATCTGTCGCCACCGCATTATGCCATCTGGTTGCCGCCGGATACGATGCATGGCGCCCATAACCAGCACGATCTGCGCTATGTGACCGTCTACGTTGAGCGTTCCCTCTGCGCGGATCTGCCGGACAAGCCTTCGACGCTCAGCATCAGCCCGCTATTGAAGGCGGTCCTCGCGGATTTCGCCGCGCGGGATGTCACCATTCCGGAAACGGCCGAGGATCTCAGGCTGGCGCATGTGCTGGTCGACCAGATTCGCCTGGCGCCGCGCTGCGAGAGCTATCTGCCGCTTTCCGATGATCCGTTGTTAGGTCCAGTGCTGAGTGCGTTACAGGCCGAGCCGGGCGACCGGCATTCCCTGGCGGAGTGGGCGCGCCGGATGGGGACGACCGAGCGCACGCTGTCGCGCCGCTGCCAGGACGATCTCGGCCTTTCCTTCAACGAGTGGCGGCAGCGGCTGAAGCTCGTTGCCGCTCTGGCGCTGATCGAGGCCGGCGAGCCCGTGCAGAGGATCGCCGTGCAGCTGGGCTACAGCAATGCGTCGGCCTTCATCGCCATGTTCCGCCGGCTGACCGGTACGAGCCCGACCCAGATGCGCTAGGTCTCATGGCTCGATCAAAACGATCTCCAGCTTGCGCAGTTCTTCCGGATCGGCCATCGCGTCGATGACTGTGATCATACCATCTGCATTGAGGGTGCAGCGAAGGGCGATGCGCAGCTGCCCGCCGATAACAACGATGGCACCGACTGCGCCGTTGATGACGGCCAGCCGGGCTCCTCGTGCGCGGCCCTGGAAGGTCTTGGCAACATCGGCGCGCCCGCGGATTTCTCCGGCAGATCCCATGCGGGCCGCAACCGCATCCGGGCGGAAGACGGCTTCTGGATCGAGGACGGCAAGCAGCGCCTGCAGGTCGCCGTCACGCGAGGCCGTGAAGAAGGCCTCGACGACGTGGCGCTGATGTGTGAGATCAGCATCCGTCGCCGACGGCGTATCCTGCACGCGGCGGCGGGCACGGCTTGCGAGCTGGCGCGTCGCGACCGTCGTGCGGCCGACTATCGGCGCGATATCATCGAAAGAAACGTCGAACATATCATGCAGCACAAAAGCAAGCCGTTCGGCCGGATTGAGCTTTTCGAGCACCACCAGCAGCGCAAGGCCGACGGAATCAGCCAGCAGGGCGTCCTGTTCCGGGTCGGTGCCGTTGCCTGCCTCATGCGTAACTGCCGGCTCGGGGATGCGAAAGGTCAATGGTTCCTCGCGGCGGGATTTGCGGGTCCGCAGCATGTCCAAGCAGATGCGAGCCGTTACGGTCGTCAGCCAGCCGCTCAGATTTTCGACCTCGGACGTATCGCTGCGGACGAGGCGTAGCCATGCTTCCTGGACCGCATCTTCGGCCTCGACGCGCGAGCCGAGCATGCGATAGGCGACGGCGCGCAGATGCGGCCGGTTCGCCTCGAATTTCTCCGCCTGCCACTTTTTTTCGTCCATCGGTCACATCTCCTCATCCTGTTCCGTCAAACCCATGACGAACGAAATCCGGCCGGTGTGACATCGGATCGGCAGGAAAGTGCATCGTCGGGAGATGAGCCGCAACAGGGCTCTCACAACCAGAGGAAAGAATTATGCAAGCTCGTATGAAGAATCCGGTCCTCATCCTGCCTGAAACGCTGCAGGCTCTTTTGGCTGTCAGCAATTCGATTAAGGACCGCGGCCTGTCGGAAAACATCATGGATCTCGTGCATCTGCGCGTCAGCCAGATCAATGGCTGCAGCGTCTGCACCGACATGGGCTTTCGCAAGCTGCAGAAAGATGGTGAGACAATGGAGCGTATCGTTGGCGTCTCCGCCTGGCGAGAAATGCCCTATTTCTCCGATGCCGAGCGCGCCGCTCTGGCGCTTGGGGAAGCGGTCACCCGGCTTGCCGACCGGCCGGATGCCGTCACAGATGAGATCTGGAGTGAGGCCGCAAGACACTACGACGAAAAGGCACTCTCTGCCCTCATCGTTGCAATTGCGATCGACAATGTCTGGAACCGGCTGAACTCGACAGTACGTCAGCCGGCGGGTGCTTCGTGGAATTGATGGGTTGCAAAAAAGTATCCTTCTCCCCAGCGGGGAGAAGGTGGCCTGCCTCTCAAGCTTCGCCGACCCGCGAGGTGGCCAGCAGTTTCGCCAGCCAGTCGACGAAAACGCGCACCTTGTTGCTCAGATGCCGGTTGGGCGGATAGACGATATGCATGGGCAGCGTCGGACGTGTCCAACTGGAGAGGATGGGCACGAGATCGCCTTTGGCAAGTGCATCCCGCGCCATGAAGCTTGGAACTTGAGCGATGCCGAGGCCGGTCATGGCTGCTTGCAGATAGCTGCGGCTGTCATTGACCGAGAGGATGTAGCGCGGGGTGATTTCCAGCGACTCGTTGCCGTGTTCGAACAGGAAAGGAATCGTGCGGCCGGTTTGGGCGCGAAAATAGCTGACCGCGTAGTGATTGGTCTCCAGTTCCTCCGGGCGTTCCGGGAAGCCGTGCTTTTCGATGTAAAGCGGGGCGGCGCAGGTGACGAGATGGATCTCGCCGACACGACGGGCGATCAGCGACTGGTCGCTCGGCATGCCGGCGCGCAGCGCGCAATCGACATTTTCCGCCAGATAATCCACCAACCGGTCGCCGACGCCGAGGTCGATATGGATATCCGGATAGCGCTGATGGAAGTCGCAAAGCGCCGGCATGACGATCTTCTCGGCGAAGGCGCCGGCCATTTCGACGCGCAGGCGGCCGCTCGGCAGGCTTTGCGAATTGCTGATGCTGCCGTCGAGTTCCTCGATTTCCGAAAGGATCTGAATGGCGCGCTCATAATAAAGAGCGCCGTCCGTCGTCACCATGACGCGCCGGGTCGTCCGGTTCAGAAGCTTGGCATGCAGATGAGCCTCCAGCGACTGGATGAGCGTCGTCACCGTCGCCTTCGGCATGGAGAGGGCGGCCGCGGCGCGGGTAAAGTTACCCGTCTCCACCACACGCGCGAATGCCCGCATTGCTGATAACTGGTCCATTCCATGATGTCCCTCGACCACGATGAAAAGAGGTCGATTGTTTGTAATGGTGAATAGTCTGATCGAATATAGGCTACTTATTCTCGAAGCGGAATAACAATATGTTCTTTTCAAGATTGTTGCAATGCGGCACGGGGGCGCTGAAAACCGCATTATCGAGAATATGATTGCCAAGCATGCTAGAGGGTTGCTGCATTGGATCATATTCACTCGAACAGACAGGGATTTGGGTCGATGAGTGCGCCGTGGAAAGATGTTGTGCTGGAAAACGTGCCTACGGGGCCGGTGGAAGCGCGGATCTACAACGGTGAAGGTTTGAAGAAGGCGGCACCCCTCGTGCTCTATCTGCACGGAGGCGCTTTTCTCGATACCTGCCACGCGACCGAGAGACCGGTGGCGGCAAGCCTCGCAGAGGCCGGCGCCATCGTGGTTGCAGCGGATTATACGAGTTGCAATCAGAATGCTTTTCCGAAGGTGCTGGAATGCGCCTACGGGCTTCTCGCCTACCTCAGCAACAAGCGGAACATGCTTGCGCTGGGTGGGGCGAAAAAATCGCTGCTGTTTGTCGCCGGAGAGGAATCGGGTGGCAATGTCGCGGCGGGCGTCGCTTTAAAGGCGCGCGATCAGATGCCCGGTTCGTTGGACGGACAGGTGCTGATATCGCCTTTGCTCGATCCATTCATGGGATCGAAATCTTTCCTCCAGGCGGAGGAAAGCGGCATGCGCGAGCGCTGGACGGAGGGTTGGAACCGTTACCTGGGTTTCCTGGGCGGTGTCTGTCACCCCTATGCAGCGCCTCGATACTGTTCGCGGCTTTCGGGCCTCGCGCCGGCATTGGTGCTCACGGCCGAGGACGACCCGCTCCGTGACGAGAGCATGGAATACGGCAGTCGGCTGAAAGCGGCTGGCGTCCGTGTTCGCCAGCAAGTCCTCCCCGCCGGGACAGGCTGGCCCACTCTCTATGGCGGGCAGTCGAAGGACAGGGCTTCGTGGCAGCAGGATATCTGCTGTTGTTTCAAGGGCTTTGTCGAAGACGTGCAGGCTTGATCGACTAGGGTATCCGGTCCGCAAGGGATCAATGCGGGATCGGACTGATGTCGAAGGCATGAGACCGGAGCGATGGTCACGCGAATGCGCGGTGCTTCGGCCCCCGATTTTATTGAGACGATAGGAATTTGCGGTCCCGTGTCCCAAGACGGGGCCAAAGGAGAAACCAACATGAAGTCCAACGGTAAGAGCTGGGCCCTGTGGGGCGCCGGCATGGGTGTTGCTGCGGTTGTTGCAGGCGCAGCCTTCTATCTTGAGCTGCCGCGCGGCGCTCAGGCAACCGAGGCGGCGAGCCAGGCGGCACCGCCGGCCATCCCCGTTACGGTTGCTGCCGTCGAGCCGCGCGACGTCACGTCATGGCAGGAGTTTTCCGGCCGGCTTGAAGCCATCGACCGCGTCGAGATCCGACCGCGCGTCGCTGGCGCAATCCAGTCTGTGCATTTTCGCGAAGGTGCCTTGGTCAAGCAGGGCGACCTGCTTGTCACGATCGATCCCGCGACCTATGAGGCGGCCGTCGCCCAGGCGCAGGCTCAGGTTGGAGCAGCGAAAGCCACTCTCAATCTGACCAAGGTCGAAGTCGATCGCGGCCAGAAGCTCTTCGACAACAAGACGATCTCGCAGAGCGACATGGATACGCGTGCTAGCAATTACGCTGCGGCGGAAGCCAATCTGAAGGCTGCACAAGCAACCTTGCAGACGGCGCAATTGAACCTCGACTATACGCAGGTCCGTGCCCCGATTGCCGGCCGCGTCGGCAAAATTGCTGTCACCGTCGGCAACCTCGTAGCTGCCGGCGCGTCCTCCACGGCGTTGACGACGCTGGTTTCGGTCGATCCGATCTATGCAAGCTTCAGCGCCAACGAGCAGACCGTCACCCAGGCCCTTGCCGAGCTGCCCGCAACCAACGGTGCGGTTCCGCCAGTCGAGCAGATCCCCGTGCAGATCGGTACGGCCAGCGATGACGGCACGCCGATCAAGGGCAAGCTGCAGCTGATCGACAACGAAGTCGATGCGGCAAGCGGCACCGTCAGCGTTCGCGCCGTGTTCGACAATCCCGGCGGTCGTCTCATCCCCGGCCAGTTCGTTCGGGTCCGCATGGGCCAGCCGAAGGCCGAGAGCAAGCTGGTCATCAGCGACCGCGCAGTCGGCACCGACCAGGACAAGAAGTTCGTCTTCGTGGTTGATGGCGACAACAAGGTCAATTACCGGCAGGTCCAACTCGGTTCGCTGGTCGACGGCCAGCGGGTGATCGAGGACGGCCTGAAAGTCGGCGAAAAGGTCGTTGTCAACGGGCTGCAGCGGATTCGCCCAGGCGCCGTGGTCGATCCGAAGCCGGAAGACAAGGTTGCCGCCAAGTAATTTAATCGACCGGAAGGCTTAGCTTCCGGTCGTCGTTCCAATGTTTCGATTTTGCAATGCTCGTGGCGCCTCCTGGGCCGCGGGCGCGGACTTCGTGTCCCGTGTTCACTCGTAGAGAGGGTTCTGCCATGAACATCTCAAGATTTTTCGTCGACCGTCCGGTCTTTGCCGGCGTGCTGTCGGTCCTCATCGTGGTCGCCGGCCTGATCGGCCTCAGGGCGCTGCCGATCTCCGAATATCCGGAGGTCGTGCCGCCGTCGATCGTCGTGCGCGCCACCTATCCCGGCGCCAACCCGACCGTCATCGCCGAAACGGTGGCGACGCCGCTCGAAGAGCAGATCAACGGCGTCGAGGGCATGCTCTACATGTCCAGCCAGGCGACGTCCGACGGCGTTCTCAACGTGACGGTAACCTTCAAGCTCGGCACCGATCCGGACAAGGCGCAGCAGCTCGTACAGAACCGCGTTTCGCAGGCCGAGCCGCGCCTGCCCACGGAGGTCCGCGCCCTCGGCATCACGACCGTCAAGAGCTCGCCCGACTTCATCATGGTCGTCAACCTCGTCTCGGACGGGGCCGACCACGACATCACCTATCTGCGAAACTACGCAACCCTGAACGTCAAGGATCGGCTCGCCCGCATCGAAGGCGTCGGGCAGGTGCAGGTCTTCGGCGCCGGCGACTATTCCATGCGCGTCTGGATCGATCCGCAGAAGGCGGCCGAGCATAATCTTGCCGCCAGCGACATCAGCAATGCGATCAGCTCGCAGAACGTCCAGGCTGCGGCCGGCATCATCGGTGCCTCGCCCAGCCGGCCGGGCGTGGACATGCAGCTCAACGTCAATGCCCAGGGCCGCCTGCGCTCACCCGAGGAGTTCGGCAACATTATCGTCAAGACGGGCGCCAACGGCGAGATCACCCGACTTCGCGACGTCGCTCGCGTCGAGCTGGGTGCGGAAGACTATACGCTGCGTTCGCTGCTCGACGGCAAGCCGGCCGTCGCCGTCGCCGTTCTCCAGGCGCCTGGTTCGAACGCGATCGAGATCGCGAACAATGTGCGCTCGACCATGAACGAACTGCAGCAGGCCATGCCGGCGGGCGTCAAGTACGATATCGTCTACGATACGACGAAATTCGTCCGCGCCTCGATCGAGAAGGTGATCGACACGCTGCTCGAAGCCATCGCGCTGGTCGTTCTCGTCGTCATCCTATTCCTGCAGACATGGCGCGCCTCGATCATCCCGCTGATCGCCGTTCCGGTGTCGATCATCGGCACCTTTGCGGTGATGTATGTCTTCGGCTTCTCGATCAATGCGCTCAGCCTGTTCGGCCTGGTGCTGGCGATCGGTATCGTCGTGGACGACGCGATCGTGGTGGTCGAGAACGTCGAACGCAATATCGAGAACGGGCTCAGTCCGCGCGACGCCACCTACAAGGCCATGAAGGAAGTCTCCGGTCCGATCATTGCGATCGCGCTGGTCCTCGTCGCGGTCTTCGTGCCGCTCGCCTTCATCTCCGGCCTGTCCGGTCAGTTCTACCGCCAATTCGCGCTGACGATCGCCATCTCGACCGTCATCTCGGCCTTCAACTCGCTCACCCTGTCTCCGGCACTGGCATCCCTGCTCCTGAAGGGGCATCATGCGCCGAAGGATCGGTTGACGCGGGTCATGGACGCGATCTTCGGCTGGTTCTTCCGTGGTTTCAACCGGGCGTTCGGCGCCGGTTCGAAATACTACGGCAAGGGCGTCGGCGGCCTGCTGTCGCGCAAGAGCATCGTCATGGTGATCTATCTCGCGCTGGTGGGAGCGACCTATAGCCTATTCACGACGGTTCCAGGCGGCTTCGTTCCGTCGCAGGACAAGCAGTATCTGATCGGCTTCGCACAGTTGCCGGATGCCGCAAGCCTCGACCGCACGGAAGACGTGATTAAGCGCATGACGGACATCGCGTTGAAGCAGCCGGGCGTCGCCAATGCGATTGCCTTCCCGGGCCTGTCGATTAACGGCTTCACCAATTCCTCGAATGCCGGCATCGTTTTCGTCACGCTGAAGGACTTCGATGAGCGCAAGACACCCGACCTTTCGGGCGGGGCGATCGCCATGGCGCTGAACCACAAGTTCGGCGCCATCCAGGATGCCTTCATCGCCATGTTCCCGCCGCCGCCAGTCAACGGTCTCGGCACGACAGGCGGCTTCAAGCTGCAGATCGAGGATCGCGCCGGCCTCGGCAACCAGGCGCTCGACCAGGCGGCCAAGGCAGTGATCGCCAAGGCCTACCAGACACCGGGACTTGCCGGCATCTTCTCAAGCTTCCAGATCAACGTGCCGCAGCTTTTCGCCGATCTCGACCGGGCCAAGGCCGAGCAACTCGGGGTCTCCGTCACCGACGTCTTCCAGACGCTGCAGATCTATCTCGGTTCGCTCTATGTGAACGACTTCAACGCCTTCGGCCGCACCTATAGCGTCCGCGTACAGGCCGATGCCAAGTTCCGCGCCCAGCCGGAGGATATCGGCCAGTTGAAGGTTCGTTCGGCATCGGGCCAGATGATCCCGCTTTCAGCTTTGCTGAAGGTCGATGCCACCACCGGCCCGGAGCGTACGAACCGCTATAACGGCTTCCTTGCGGCCGACATCAATGGCGGCCCGGCGCCCGGCTTCTCGTCGGGTCAGGCGCAAGCGGCGATCGAGAAGATTCTGCATGAGACGTTGCCGGCCGGCATAGACTTCGAGTGGACGGATTTGACCTACCAGCAGATTCTGGCCGGCAATTCCAGCGTCGTCGTCTTCCCGCTGGCGCTGCTGCTGGTCTTCCTCGTGCTGGCCGCCCAATACGAGAGCCTGACCTTGCCGCTCGCCATCGTCATGATCGTGCCAATGGGTGTATTGGCGGCGCTGACCGGCGTCTGGCTCACGGGTGGAGACAACAACATCTTCACCCAGATCGGCCTGGTGGTGTTGGTGGGCTTGTCGGCGAAGAACGCGATCCTGATCGTGGAATTTGCCCGCGAGCTGGAATTCGAAGGCCGCACACCGGTTCAGGCCGCGATAGAGGCCAGCCGCCTGCGTCTGCGTCCGATCCTGATGACTTCCATGGCCTTCATCATGGGTGTCGTGCCGCTGGTCACCTCGACCGGCGCCGGTGCCGAGATGCGCGCCGCCATGGGTATTGCGGTGTTCTCGGGCATGATCGGCGTCACCTTCTTCGGCATCTTCATGACGCCGGTGTTCTACGTGCTGATCCGCAGCCTGACGGGCAACCGTCCGCTGAAGCAGCACCCGCACAACGACAACGAACATTCGGCGGAGGTACTCCCGATCGCCGCCGAATAGGGGCCATGCCGAACCGACCTCCAGTCATCGACAGGCCAGGGGCGGGACCGTAAGGTCCCGCCTTTTCTTTATCTACGGTCTATTCCGAATTCAGCTTCGAAGATTTTTCGGCCAGGTCACCGATTTTCTTTGCATGCTGGCACCATAGGTTTATCAAGCTCTTGGATGATTTGATTGACGTACATCGGGCATGAGGAGTGGCCCGTTGGCGCTAGGACCTAAAGGGCGATAGCATATAGCCTCGGGGTTGGTGCGTTGTATTCGGAGGATAGTCCATGAGCGGCAGGAAGATCGCTTTTCTCGGCACGGGATTGATGGGTGCGCCGATGGCGCGGCGTCTGCTGGCCGCCGGGTTTGCCGTGACCGTCTGGAATCGCGATCGTAGCAAGGCGGAACCTCTGGCTGCCGATGGCGCAACCGTCGCGGATACGGCGGTGGAGGCGGCGCGGGGAGCCGCGGTGCTTTTCACCATGCTGACGAATGGCGGGGCTGTCGGCGAAGTCCTTTTCGGCAGCGGCGTGGCCGATGTATTGGAGACTGGAGCGATCGTTATCGACAACAGCTCGATATCGCCGGCTATTGCCCGCGAGCATGCCTTCAAGCTCGCCGAGCGCGGCATCCGGCACATCGATGCGCCGGTCTCCGGTGGCGTGGTCGGGGCGGCTGCAGGAACGCTCGCGATCATGGCTGGCGGCGAGGCCAGCGTCATCGACAACGTCCGTGATATTATGGCGCCTCTCGGGCGCGTAACCCGTGTTGGTCCGAGCGGGACCGGCCAGCTCGCAAAGCTCGGCAATCAGCAGATCGTTGCCGTAACCATCGGGGCCGTCGCGGAAGCGATGCTGCTGGTCGAAGCAGGCGGCGGTTCGCGCGAGGCGTTTCGCGACGCTATTCGCGGCGGCTTTGCCGAAAGCCGAATTCTGGAGCTGCATGGCCAGCGCATGATCGAGCGCAACTTCGAGCCTGGCGGCACTGCCCGCAACCAGCTGAAGGACCTCGATACGGTGCTGGCGGCGGCGCAGAATCTGTCGCTTCATCTGCCGCTGACCGAAGTCGTGCGAGCCGAGTTTGCCGAATTCGTCGAAAATGGCGGCGGCGAGCAGGATCACAGCGGCCTGCTGCAGCATCTGGAAGAAAAGAATGCCCAGGGAAAGGCGTGAGGAAGAGATGAGCGATAAGGGTGCATCCAAGCGTCGTTTGCGTTCGCAGGACTGGTTCGACAATCCGGATCATATCGATATGACGGCGCTCTATCTCGAGCGCTTCATGAACTATGGCATCACGCCTGAGGAGTTGCGCTCCGGCAAGCCGATCATCGGTATCGCCCAGAGCGGCAGCGATCTCACGCCCTGCAATCGCCATCACCTCGATCTCGCCAAGCGCGTGCGCGACGGCATTCGCGATGCCGGCGGTATTCCGATCGAGTTCCCGACCCATCCGATCTTCGAAAACTGCAAGCGGCCGACGGCGGCACTCGACCGCAATCTCGCCTATCTCGGCCTGGTGGAAGTGCTCTACGGCTATCCGCTCGACGGCGTCGTCCTGACGACCGGCTGCGACAAGACCACGCCGTCTGCACTGATGGCGGCTTCGACCGTCAATATTCCGGCCATCGTTCTCTCCGGCGGCCCGATGCTTGATGGCTGGCATGAGGGTGAGCTTGCCGGCTCCGGCACGGTGATCTGGCGCTCGCGCCGCAAATTGGCGGCAGGCGAGATCGACGAGGAAGAGTTCATGGAGGCTTCGCTCGCCTCTGCCCCATCGATCGGCCATTGCAACACCATGGGAACGGCCTCGACCATGAACGCCATGGCGGAAGCGCTGGGCATGTCGCTGACCGGCTGCGCCGCCATTCCCGGCGCCTATCGCGAACGCGGGCAGATGGCCTATCGCACCGGACGGCGCGCGGTCGAACTGGTCCTTGCCGATATCAAGCCTTCGGACGTGTTGACGCGTGAGGCCTTCCTCAATGCGATCAGGGTCAATTCCGCCATCGGCGGTTCGACCAATGCGCAACCGCATCTGGCGGCCATGGCCAAGCACGCCGGCGTCGAACTTTATCCAGACGACTGGCAAGTGCATGGCTTCGATATTCCGCTGCTCGCCAATGTGCAGCCGGCGGGTGCCTATCTCGGCGAACGCTTCCATCGTGCCGGCGGCGTTCCGGCCATCATGTGGGAACTGCTGCAGGCCGGAAAGCTGGATGGAAGCTGTCCGACGGTCACGGGCCGGACGATGGCGGAAAACCTGAAGGGGAGGGAGGCGACCGATCGCGAGGTCATCCGTCCCTTCGCGGAGCCGCTGAAGGAGCGCGCCGGCTTCCTGGTGCTCAAGGGCAATCTGTTCGATTTCGCCATCATGAAGATGAGCGTCGTCTCCGAGGAGTTCCAGAGCCGCTATTTGCAGGAGCCGGGCCACGAAGGTGTGTTCGAGGGCAGGGTAGTCGTCTTCGACGGGTCAGAGGATTATCACAAGCGCATCAACGATCCCGATCTCGACATCGACGAAAAGACCATTCTCGCCATCCGCGGCGCCGGGCCGATCGGCTGGCCGGGATCGGCCGAAGTCGTCAACATGCAGCCGCCGGATCATCTTCTTAAAAAGGGTATCAAGAGCTTGCCGACGATCGGCGATGGGCGCCAATCTGGCACGGCCGACAGCCCCTCCATTTTGAATGCCTCGCCGGAAAGTGCGGCCGGTGGCGGGCTTGCCTGGCTCAGGACCGGGGACATCATCCGCATCGATTTCAATCAGGGGCGCTGCGACATGCTGGTGGACGAGGCGGAGATCGCGCGTCGCAAGGGCGACGGCATTCCGGCGGTGCCGCCAGATGCGACGCCGTGGCAGCGCATCTATCGTCGTTCGGTCACGCAACTTTCAGACGGAGCCGTGCTGGATGGCGCCGCCGATTTCCGCGACATCGCGGCCAATCCGCCGCGGCACAACCATTGACAGGCGCCGGCCGCTGGCAAGGATTGCAGCGTTGCTGTTAATTTGGGTAGCTTGCGCAGCCATTAAAGTTCGCGAAAGGGAGTAGTGCAACTATAATTGGCTGCGGTTAGTTAGTCTCTTCAGTTTCCGAAGGGGGTGGTGCTCTTTGGCAGAGACGACATCAGGACGAAGCGAAGAAGAGTTCCAAGACCTTTTAAGGAGGCTGGAGCTGGCGCTGGAGGCGTCTCAAATCGGTGTCTGGCAGCACAATGTCAACGAGCAGGAATTGCTCTGGGACTCGCAGATGCACAAGCTCTACGGGACCGGGCTCCATGAGCACAGGGTTTCCTCCGACGTCTGGATGAACGCGCTGCATCCCGAGGATATCGAAGGGGCCGTCCACGACTTCGATGTCGCGCTGGCCAGGAAGGGTTTCTATAATTCCCAGTTCCGCATCATCCTGCCCGGAGGCGAGGTGCGTCATCTGCGTTCGCGCGCGCATTATTATGAGGATGCCGACGGGGCGCCTTCCTTCATCGGCGCGGAATGGGACGTCACCGCTGATGTTTTGCTCAACCGCGAGCTGAGCGGCCAAAAAGCCATCGCCGAAGCGCGTGCCGTTGCATTGGAGCACAGCCGCGCGCGAATAGAACATGCCGCCGATCACGATTATCTCACGGGTCTTCCGAACCGCCGCTATTTCGACCGGCGTCTCGCCGAGTTGCGCAACGATGGGTCTATCGGAACCCTGGCGATCCTCCATATCGATCTCGATGGGTTCAAGGAGATCAACGACAAATGGGGTCATGCGGCCGGTGATGCCACATTGCAAAGCGCTGCTGCCCGCATTTCCGGAGCGATAACCGCTAACGACATCGTCGCCCGCATCGGCGGCGACGAGTTCGTGGCCGTGCTGGTCAATATCGGCAGTGTCGAGAGGCTTCAGGCGATCGCCGACGATATTCTATCGAGATTGCGCCGCGAAGTGCGTTTCGGCAACGAGATGCTGAAGATCGGCGCGTCCATCGGCGTGGCGATGGGCCAGACGAGCGGCGCAGGCAATCTCTTGGCAGAATCCGATGTCGCTCTTTTTCAGGCCAAGAAACTCGGCCGCAACCGGGTGGAGTTCTTCACGCCGCAGCTCCAGTCCGATCTGCATGCAGAACGCCGCCTGGCCGACGAGTTGCGATTGGCGCCGGTGCTGCGGCAGATCGAGCCTTTCTATCAGATCCAAGTGGACGCGCAGAGCCGCCGCATCGTCGGCCTGGAGGCGCTGGCACGCTGGCGGCATCCGGGAAGAGGATTGCTGAGCCCCGTGGCCTTCCTCAAGGTTGCCGATGAATATGGATTTACCGCAGAGATCGATGCGGCCGTGCTGAAGCGCGCGCTGGCAGATCGGGCAGCCTGGGTTTCGCAGGGTCTTTCACCGCCGCGTATCGCTGTCAATATCTCCGGTCGCAGGCTTGCGGATCCCGACCTGATCGATGGATTGAGGGCGCTCAGAATACCGCGCCACGCCATCGCCTTCGAGCTGGTGGAGACTATTTTCCTGGATGAGCCCGACGAGGCAGTGCTTGCCAATATTGCCGGCATCAAGGAGATGGGAATTGATATCGAGATCGACGATTTCGGCTCAGGTCATGCCTCGCTGATCGGCCTCGTCAAGCTGAAACCGAAGCGGTTGAAGATAGATCGCCAGTTGGTGACTGCCGTTACGGTTTCCGAGGAGCAGCGTCGTCTTGTCGGCTCTATCATCGAAATCGCACGCACATTGAATGTCGAGGTGGTCGCCGAAGGGGTCGAGACCGAGGATCACGCGCTCGTTCTGGCCGAGGTCGGCTGCGATGAGCTTCAGGGTTATGCCATCGGCTATCCTTCTTCCGAAAGCGAGACCGCAGCTTTGCTGAAGTCAGCCCAAGCGTCGAGCCCGGGGCGGTCTTCAGCCAGTGTTGTCGCGCATGCTACTGAATCTGCAGGGCGAGGATCAGACCATAGCTGATGGCGCCCAGCGTCAACAGCGATAGTGTCGCTGCGGCGATCACCCGGCCGCCGGCATGGGCGACGGAGCGGATGTTGACCGACAGGCCGAGCGCCGCCATGGCGATGACGGTCAAAATGCCGGAAACGGTTTCCATCGGTGCCACCAGCGCATCCGGGATCAGTCCGAAGGAGCGCAGCGCCATCAACCCCAGGAAGCCGCAGATGAACCAGGGAACCAGAGAATGGTGATGGCCGCTGCGTTCATCGCTGCCTGAGGCTTCAGCCTTGGTGAGGATGCCGAGCAGGAAGATGACCGGACCCAGCATCAGGACGCGGACGAGCTTGACGAGCGTGCCGGTCTGGACGGCGAGCAGGCCGACGGGGGCGGTCGCCGCCAAAACTTGCGGCACGGCATAAACCGTCAGTCCGGCAAGGGTCCCGTATTGCGGTACACTCATGCCGAAGTGGAAATAGAAAAGCGGCAGCAGGAACACGGCGGCAATGCCGAGGACGGCGGTGAAGGCAAGCGCTGCGGCGATCTCCTGCGAGTCGGCCTCGATCACGGGCGCGACGGCCACGATCGCTGAATTGCCGCATATCGAGTTGCCGCAGGCGATCAATGTCGCGAGCTTCGGCGGCAGGCCGAGTGCCCGGCCGATGAGATAGGTGGCGGCGATCGACAGCACGACGACGATGGCAATACCGGCGATCAGCCAGACGCCGGCGCCGCTGATCGCCGAAAGGCTGATGGACGCGCCGAGAAGGACGATGGCGATTTCCAGAAGGAACTTGGCGCTGAAATCGATGCCGGGCTTCATGACTGGCTTCAGTGGCTTGATCGTGCACACAGCGATGCCGAGCGCGATGGCAAGCACCAGGCTTTCAATCCACCGGCCGCCGAGAAGGTCCACTTCAACATGCTCCGCCGCATAGGCCAGAAGGGCGACGGCCGCAGTGAGTGCGAGGCCGGGAAGGATGGTGTTTGCGCGTTGAGCAATGGACATGGCGTGCCGTCATTCGTTTGTTATGCTTTGGTGACGGCTGGAAAGTCTCATCTGTCGATGTCGACATCCATCGAATATTATCCTATGTTTCATTCGATAAATTAGAATGATTTCCCATGACCTTCGAACAGCTCGCCATTTTCGTCGCCGTCGCGGAACGAGAGCATCTGACCAATGCCGCCGAAGCGATCCATCTGACACCGTCTGCCGTCAGTTCCGCGATCAAGAACCTCGAAGCCTATTACGGCGTCGAGCTCTTCCATCGTGTCGGGCGGCGGATTGAGTTGACGGAAACCGGCCGCTCCTTCCTGGGTGAAGCCAAGGCGACGCTTGCGCGCGTGCGCTCGGCAGAACTCATGCTTTCGGAATTGGGCGGGCTGCAGCGCGGCCGGCTGAGCCTCTATGCCAGCCAGACCATCGCCAGCTACTGGCTGCCGCCGTTGCTGATGCGGTTTCATAGCGACTATCCCGGTATCGAACTCGATCTTACGATCGGCAATACGCGAACCGTCACCGAGGCCGTTATCGACGGTGCGGCCGAACTGGGTTTCATCGAGGGCGAAGTGGATGCGCCGGCACTGTCGATGAAGATCGTTGCACAGGATGCGCTCGTCATCGTCGTGCCACCACATCATCCCTGGGCTGATGGTCGACGATTGACGGCGGCCGATCTTGCTACGGGCACCTCCTGGGTGATGCGGGAGGAGGGCTCGGGCACGCGCTCCGAATTCGAAAATGCGGTTGCCAAGCTCGGGGCTTCACCACGAGACCTCGACGTGGCGCTGGTCCTTCCCTCGAATGAGGCAGTGCTCTCCGCAGTCTGCAGCGGGCAAAGTGCTGCGGCTATTTCCAGCGCTGCAGCGAGAGCCTATCTCGGGCAGGGGCTGCTGGTTCAGGCGGCATTCGATCTGCCCGCCCGGAGCTTCCGGTTGCTGCGCCACAAGGAGCGCCATGCGAGCAAAGCGGCGCTGACTCTGGAAGCCATGTGCAAGGGCTGAGTGCCCGATTTGACGGTCCTGCTACCGTCGCTCGCCCCGTTGCCGGTTGGCGATGACGAGCTCGATCTCGTTGCGCTCCAGCATGGCGTAAATATCGGCCGGTGGCGTGTCGTCGGTGACGAGCACGTCGTAGGTTGCGGGGTCGCTCAGCACGATCGGCGCGCTGCGGCCGAACTTGGCGCTGTCGGCGACGACGATGCGGTTTTCGGCGCGGCTTGCCGCTTCCCGTGAATACTCCGCTTCTTCCAGATCGTGCAGCATGAAGCCGGAGGCGGCGTTGATGGCGCCAACTGAGAGAATGGCATGGCGCACGTTGAAGCGGCGCAGGAAATTGGCGGCTTCCATGCCGAAGGTGCCGCCATCATGCCCGCGCAGTTCGCCGCCGGCGAAGAAGACGCGATTGCCGTTGCGGGTGGCGAGCGCATGGGCGACGGCGACGGCATTGGTGACGACGAAGAGGTTCTGATGCTTCTGCAGGGCGACGGCGATGAAGGCGGTGGTCGAGCCGACATCGAGGAAGAGCGCATCGCCATCCTCGATCATCGCGGCGACGGCGGCGGCGATCATCCGCTTGGCTTCCGCATTCTCGTTCATGCGCAGGTGCAGCGGCGGTTCGTTCATCGAGTCCTTGATATGGACCCCGCCGTGAACCTTCGTCACAAGCCCGTTTGCCTCGAGGCTGCGGATGTTGCGGCGGATGGTTTCCTCGGAAACGCCGAGCCGTTCGGCCAGGAACTGGATGCGGCTTGCGCCGCCGGCCAAGCGCAGCTCTTCCAGTATTTCGCGCTCGCGGTGATTGGAGTGAAGTGGTGGCTGGGATGTGCCCGACATGGTTCCTGATCCTATTGAGGGTATTGATCCCAAACTTGTATGGCTTTCGACTGGCTGGTTCCGTTGCTGCCGGAGACCTTGATGCACGCAACCTTCATCTGGTTGCCTCGCGCCTGAGTTTTTAAGACAAATCTCACCTACGGTGAAGCACAGTCTTTAGGATATCCATAGCTCATCCTATTGGAGATGGCTGCTCGATTCCAACAAAAAGCCAAATATTCGTTTCATTTTGTGGGTCAATTCTTGACAGCTTTACGTTTGTGGGGAACCTTCCACATCAGAAGGATGCTCAGCAGCAGGACCGGAGGGGGGAATGACTGCGACGGCGGAAAACAGGATACATTCTCTCAGCATCTGGCGCGGGCCGATCGACATCGAACCGCTGGTGGGCGGCATTACCAATCGCAACTATCTGGTCGGCAATGATGGTCGCCGCTTCGTCGTGCGGCTGGGGTCGGACATTCCCGCTCACCATATCAGCCGTACCAATGAGGTGGCCGCAAGCAGGGCCGCCCATGCAGCCGGTCTTTCGCCTGCTGTGATCCATCACGAGCCCGGCATACTGGTGCTGGACTATATCGACGCAAGGCCGCTATCGGCCGATGATATAAGAAATCCAGCCATGATGAGCCGGGTCGTGCCGCTCGTCCGATCCTGTCATCGGGAAGTCGCCAGGCACTTTCGCGGACCGGCGGCGATCTTCTGGGTCTTTCATGTGGTCAGGGATTATGCGGCTCTCCTGGAGGCTGGCGGCAGTCGCCACAAGCCGTTGCTGCATTCCTTTCTCGAGATCGCCGACCGGCTCGAACGCGAAGCCGGTCCCTTCGAGATCGCTTTCGGCCATAACGACCTGCTGGCAGCGAATTTCCTCAATGACGGCAAGCGGCTTTGGCTGATCGATTGGGATTATGCCGGCTTCAACACGCCGCTTTTCGATCTTGGCGGCCTTGCCTCCAACAATGAATTTTCCGAGGCGCAGGAAGAGGCAATGCTGGAGGCTTACTATGAGGCTCCCGTCAGCGACGATCTGCGCCGGCGCTATCGGGCGATGAAATGCGCCTCGCTCCTGCGCGAGACGATGTGGAGCATGGTTTCGGAAATCCATTCCGACATCGAATTCGATTATTCTTCCTATACAGCTGAAAATCTCAGGCGCTTTGAGAACGCCTGGCAGGATTTTCGCAAGTCTTGAGGTGACACGATGAAGGACCTGCCTGCTACCGCAAAGACCGTCGTCATCGGCGGCGGCATCATCGGCTGCTCGACCGCCTACCATCTCGGCAAGCTCGGCTTCACCGATACCGTGCTTCTGGAGCGCAAGAAGCTGACCTCGGGGACCACATTCCATGCCGCCGGTCTCGTCGGCCAGTTGCGCACCAGCGCAAATATCACGCAGATGCTCGGCTACTCCGTCGATCTTTACAAGAAGCTCGAGGCGGAGACAGGACTTGCCACCGGCTGGAAGATGAATGGCGGCTTGCGTCTCGCCTGTAACGAGGAGCGCTGGACGGAGGTGAAGCGGCAGGCGACGACGGCGCAGTCCTTTGGCCTGCAAATGCATCTGTTGACGCCCAAGGAGGCTTTCGATCTCTGGCCGCTGATGGATGTCGACGATCTCGTCGGCGCTGCCTTCTTGCCGACCGATGGCCAGGCCAATCCTTCCGACATCACCCAGGCGCTGGCGAAAGGCGCCCGCATGAGCGGCGTCTCGATCTTCGAGGATACCGAGGTTCTCGACCTGGAGATCGACAAGGGCCGGATCCGCGCCGTCATTACGGAGAGAGGCCGCATCGAATGCGAGCGCGTCGTCGTCTGCGCCGGGCAGTGGACGCGGAGCTTCGCCGCCCGCTTCGGCGTCAACGTGCCACTCGTCTCGGTCGAGCATCAATATCTCATCACCGAATCCTTCGGCGTGCCCTCCAACCTGCCGACGCTGCGCGATCCCGACCGGCTGACCTATTACAAGGAAGAGGTCGGCGGGTTGGTCATGGGCGGCTATGAGCCGAACCCGATCCCGTGGGCGCTCGACGGCATCCCTAGGGATTTCCATTACACGCTGCTCGACAGCAATTTCGATCATTTCGAGCAAATCATGGAACAGGCGCTGGTGCGCGTGCCGGCGCTGCAGACGGCCGGCGTCAAGCAGCTGCTTTGCGGGCCGGAGAGCTTTACGCCCGACGGCAATTTCATTCTCGGCGAGGCGCCGGAGCTGAGGAATTTCTTCGTCGGCGCCGGCTTCAACGCCTTCGGCATTGCTTCTGCCGGCGGGGCGGGCATGGCGCTCGCCGAATGGGTCGCCAAGGGCGAGCCGCCTTACGATCTCTGGCCGGTCGATATCAGGCGCTTCGGCCGCCCGCATTTCGACACCGACTGGGTGCGTATCCGCACGCTGGAGGCCTATGGCAAGCACTACACCATGGCCTGGCCCTTCGAGGAGCATTCCAGCGGCCGTCCCTGCCGCAAGTCGCCGCTCTACGACCGGCTGAAGGCACAGGGTGCCTGCTTCGGCGAAAAGCTCGGCTGGGAGCGGCCGAACTGGTTTGCCGATCTCTTCGCTGGCGAGGAGCCGAAGGATATCTACACCTATGGCCGTCAGAACTGGTTCGATGCTGTCGGCCGGGAACATAAGGCCGTGCGCGAATCGGCCGTCATTTTCGACCAGACTTCCTTCGCGAAATTCGTGCTGAAGGGCAGGGATGCCGAGGCAGCGATTTCGTGGATTGCTTCCAATGACGTCGCCAAGCCTGTCGGCGCCCTGACCTATACCCAGATGCTGAACGACCGCGGCGGCATCGAATGTGACGTCACCGTCGCCCGCGTCGCCGAGAACGAATTCTACATCACCACGGGCACCGGCTTTGCCACGCATGACTTCGATTGGATCGCCCGCAATATTCCGTCCGAAATGCATGCCGAGCTGGTGGATGTGACCTCCGCCTATTCCGTGCTGTCGCTGATGGGACCGAAATCGCGCGAGATATTGCAGGCCGTGACCTCCGCTGACGTTTCGAACGCCGCATTCCCCTTCGGCAAGGTGAAGACCGTCGGCATCGCCGGCTGCCCTGTCAGGGCGCTGCGCATCACCTATGTCGGCGAACTCGGCTATGAGCTGCATGTGCCGGTAGAATATGCCGCCACCGTCTATGACGTACTGATGGCCGCCGGCCGCGAACATGGCCTCGTCAATGCCGGCTATCGCGCCATCGAGAGCTGCCGACTGGAGAAGGGCTATCGTGCCTGGGGTTCGGATATCGGGCCGGACCATACGCCGGTCGAGGCCGGGCTTGCCTGGGCGGTGAAAACGAAGAAGGACATTGCATTCCGTGGCCGGGAGGCAATCGAGCGTCAGCTAGCCTCCGGCGTCAAGAAGATGCTGGCCTGCTTCGTGCCCGACGATCCTGAAACCGTGCTTCTCGGCCGCGAAACGATCTATCGCGACGGCCAGCGCGTCGGCTGGCTGTCGAGCGGCGGCTATGGCTACACGATCGGCAAGGCGATCGGCTATGGCTATGTCCGCGATCCCAATGGTGTAACGGAGGACTTCGTGCTGTCAGGCCGCTATGAGCTCGATGTCGCGCAGAGCCGTGTCCCGTGTCGGGTGTCGCTGAAACCGCTCTATGATCCGCAGATGGCGCGGATCAAGGGGTGATTGGGGCCAGGGTGGTGTTGGGCAGCATAAATTCGCCTATGGCCATATAAAGTAGTGCATAATATTCTATTATGATCGTTTCAGTGGAAAACAAAGATCGCGCGAGTATTGACTCCGCCCCCTGGCTTTACAACCATGGAGGTAGGGCGGAGATTGGTTAATGGAAACGTTAAAATACGAGTTAGTTTACGATGGCGGAACAGCATCTGAGAGTCGTTTACCTGCTCACAGCGGAGCTACTTCCCTCGAAGGGATGACATGGACTTTCGCACTAATAAGCCACTACGCCGCAACTGGTAAAATTCGCACTCGCGGCGAGCTATCGCCTGATATCCGTATCTACCTGGCACCTTCACGCCAAGGTAGTTACATACAGGAGCTTTGGGTTTTTCTAACGGAACCAAATAGCTTGTTTTTAACCTCTGTTGCGGGAAGTTATATTGCCGGCACTGCCAGCCAAGCCGTTAATAGCCTAGTAACGAGCACAATAAGACAGGTGTGCGGGCTAACCGTGACCCTTTTAAAACGGGAAGAAGATACATTGAATCTCCTTCCTTCAGGTGACAGGGAAGCTTTGATCGACAAGATTGAGCCCTCTATGCGGCGTGCCCATTCCGTTATAGGAGACGGCGCCACTACATTAGAGCTAAAGCAGGAGCGTAAGTCTCTTTTGCAACTCGATCAAGTAACCAAAGATTATGTTAACGCCGATTTCTTAACCGACGAAACTCTGATGGTAGTTAGCGTTGGAGCATACAACGCTAACTCTGGTAACGGGAGTGCTTATCTGCCAGATGTAGGTAAGACAGTGCGCTTCTATGCACCCAAAGGCTTAGATTCTGATACATATGCCGCCTTGAGCTACAGTCTGGACAAATATGTTAATAGGCTGCCTAGCGAAATTCAGATTGCCTGCGTGCCCACAATTTCCCTAGATAGTAGATACAAGCGGTTGAGAATCGTTAGAGCATTTAAGACGATCTTGCGGACTTGAAGCCACGCCACCTCCCGAAAACTGTGATTCCCTGCTGCAGTCACCGCCATTTTCTTGACACGCCGGCTCTTTCATCCTCAATCGACATGCTGACAACAGACGGAGGCCGGAAACGATGGCGGAAGCGAACATCAAGCTTGAGGAAAGCTGGAAAGAGGCGCTGTCTCCGGAGTTCGAAAGTCCTTACATGCAGCAGCTCAAGGCTTTTCTCGTCGAGGAGAAGCAGCGCGGCAAGGTGATCTTTCCGCGCGGGAGCGAATATTTCCGGGCGCTGGATCTGACGCCACTTGACGAGGTGCAGGTCGTCATCCTCGGGCAGGATCCTTATCACGGTTTCGGGCAGGCGCATGGGCTCTGCTTCAGCGTGCGTCCCGGCGTGCGCATCCCTCCGTCGCTGGTCAACATCTACAAGGAGCTGGAGACCGATCTCGGCATTCCGCCGGCCCGCCACGGTTTTCTCGAAAGCTGGGCGAAGCAGGGCGTGCTTCTGCTCAACAGCGTGCTGACGGTCGAGGAATCGCAAGCCGCGTCGCATCAGGGCAAAGGCTGGGAGCGTTTCACCGACGCCGTCATCCGCCAGGTGAACGACGAATGCGACGGCGTCGTCTTCATGCTCTGGGGCTCCTACGCGCAGAAGAAGGCCGCCTTTGTCGATACCGAGCGCCATCTGGTGCTGAAGGCGGCGCATCCGTCGCCGCTGTCGGCCCATAATGGCTTCCTCGGCTGCCGGCATTTCTCCAAAGCCAATGCCTATCTCTCCGAACACGGCAGAGATCCGATCGACTGGGCACTGCCGAGCAATCCGGATGCTCAGTAAGGCGCCTGGTCCCAGGGGTTGACGATTGAAGCGCCGGTGTCGTCGAAATCGCCGATGTTGCGAGTGACGACCATGAGGTCATGAACGATCGCCGTTGCCGCGATGAGCCCATCGGCGTCTCCACGCGGTCGCTGTGCCGCGATACGTCCCCATTCGACCGCAATCTGATCGGTGATGGGAAGAATGCGATTGCGATGGTCGTGCCGGAGCTTGCGCAACCATTCCTCCAGATGTGCTGCGGTACGCAGGTCTGATTTTTGCTTGAGCGCAATCCCGCGCATGATCTCTCCAAGTGTGATGACACTCAGATAGATAGTGGAGGGATCGACCGAGCGCAGCCACGTAATCGCTTGGGAATTACCGCGCCGGATTTCCGAGACGACATTGGTGTCGACCAGATACATCAGAAAAGGACATCCCGGCTTGGCGTTTTATCTCGTTTAGATACGGCCTCGGCCATTTCATCGTCCCAAGCCGGCCCTGACAGCAAATCATCGGCAAGGCTTGGTTTGCCAGCCAGAAGTGCATCGTAGTCTTCGGCAGACAGAACGACCGCCGCGGGCTCGCCGCGCAAGGTGACGATTTGCGGGCCTTCGCTGCGTGCTTTCTGTACGACTTTTGAAAACTGGTTCTTTGCATCCTGCAATGGCCAATTCATCGAGACCTCACTAGCTAGACTGTCTAGCTTAAACTAATGTTGTCCCTGTTTGGAATCAAGAGATGAGAGCGATGCTGCATCAAGGTGAACGATCTGAATTTATCGTTCACTGATTGAAGACAATCCGTTTGGCTATTCGGGGCTATCGAAACGAGGCCCACAAGACCATCTTCCGCCCATGAGAAACGCCTGTCGGTGCAGGCGAGCAAAGGGGTTTAAGATGCTTAACCAGATCAAAGGTCTTCACCACGTTACCTCGATGGCGGAAGACGCCCGGACCAACAACAAGTTCTTCACGGATACGCTCGGCCTGCGCCGCGTCAAGAAGACCGTCAACTTCGACGCGCCCGATGTCTATCACCTCTACTATGGTGACGAGATCGGCACGCCCGGCACGATCATGACCTATTTCCCGTTCCCGAAGATGGCACGCGGCCGTCCGGGCACTGGTGAAGTCGGCAATACGGTCTACTCCGTTCCGGAAGGCTCCATCGGCTACTGGACCGAGCGGCTCGGTCAGCGCGGTGTCGAAGGCCTGAAGGCCGATGAATCTTTCGGCCAGAAGCGCCTGCATTTTTCCGGCCCGGATGGCGATGGCTTTGCGCTTGTCGAGGTGAAGGACGACAACCGTCTGCCCTGGACCCATAACGGCGTCGATGCCGAGCATGCCATCCGCGGCTTCCATTCCGTCGCCATGCGGCTGCGGGACGAGGGCGCTACGGCCGAGCTGCTGAAGTATATGGGCTACGAGGTCGTCGACACGCATGAAGGCGTCAAGCGGCTTGCCATTCCCGGCGGCAACGGCGCCGACTATGTCGACCTCGAAACCATGCCGAACATCAACCGCGCGCTTCCGGGCGCCGGCTCCGTCCACCATGTCGCCTTCGCCGTCGAGAACCGCGCGAAGCAGCTCGAAGTGCGCAAGGCGCTGATGGACACGGGCTATCAGGTGACGCCGGTTATCGACCGCGATTACTTCTGGGCGATCTACTTCCGTACGCCAGGCGGCGTGCTGTTCGAAGTCGCCACCAACGAACCCGGTTTCAACCGTGACGAGGATACGGCCCACCTCGGCGAGGCGCTGAAACTGCCGGAACAGCATGCGCATCTGCGCGGTCTGATCGAGCAGCATCTCGAACCGCTGGAAGGCTAATCCAGGAGAGAAATCATGACCGATACGACTTATGTGCACCGGCTGCGTGCCGGTGCATCCGGGAAGCCGATCTTCTTCACCTTCCATGGCACCGGCGGCGATGAGAACCAGTTTTTCGATTTCGCGAGCCGCCTGCTACCGGATGCAACTATCGTCTCGCCGCGCGGCGATGTCTCCGAATATGGCGCGGCGCGTTTCTTCCGCCGTATGGGTGAGGGGGTCTACGACATGGCCGATCTTGCCCGTGCCACGGAAAAGATGGCGAGCTATGTCTCGGAACTGGCGGCTGAGCACGGTGCGTCGCAGGTGCTTGGCCTTGGCTTCTCCAACGGCGCCAATATTCTTGCCAACGTGCTGATCGAGCATGGCGATCTCTTTGATGCGGCCGTGCTGATGCACCCGCTGATCCCGTTCCAGCCCAAGGATAATTCAAGGCTGGAAGGGAAGCGCGTGCTGATCACGACAGGCGAGCGTGACCCGATCGCGCCGGCTCCGGTGACCAAGGCGCTGGCCGATTATTTCGCGCGGCAGAGTGCCGACGTCACGCTCGAATGGCATCCGGGCGGCCACGACATCAGGCCGAATGAGATCGAGGCAATCCGCGGTTTCCTTGCGCCTTACGCCTAGAACCTGCGAAAAAACGGGCCGCGTGGCAGAAGACCTCTGATGCGCGGCCTGCTATTTGCCGATTAGACCTGCCATCGCTTTTGCTTGCGAGGCGGCTGCGAGTTTTCCCCGCTGGTCGACATAATCGGTTCCGCAGAAGCGGTTGAGATTGGCAAAATCCATGCTGTCTGGTTGGGCATGCCTTGCTTCGGCAATGACCATGCGCCAGGCGCAACCGAGCATCTTGTCAGGCTGGATTGCCTGATCGCAGCCTGTGCTCAGGCATAGAGCGACATGTTTCTGCGCTCGGTATCCACCTGCTATGGCTTCCTCGTAATCGGCCTTCCAGCTATCGCGGGTATGCTCGCAGCGGGCCGGATTGCTGCTCTGGCTGCATTGCACGGTCTTGTCGACATAGGTTTGCGCCGGCGGCCACATCGGGCCGTCGACCAGACTGACGCAGCCGCAGGCAAACAAAGTGGCTGACAGCAGGCGCAACTGATTCTCCTTCGACGCAGACCGCCAGAACCGTAGAGCGATCACAAATATGTTCAAGATCAATATGATCCAGCCAATACCAATGGGTAGGTAGGCGTCTCCCGGTTGCCAGCCGGAAGGGGCGTGGCCTTCCTGCAACCCTTGTCATCTTCCGGTATCCGCGACACGCAACGGCGCAAGCTTTGCTTGTGGGCGCCATTGCCGCCGGCTAATGCTCTGCCGCTACGGGGTGGAGGATTCGTCGTGACGCTGGCGGAACAGCAGCAGTACAGGCTCGGCGTGATTTACGTGGCGCTCTCAGCGCTCGCCTGGTCGACGTCCGGCCTGTTCGTGCGCGCAATCCATGCCGATCTGATGACCATTCTGTTTTGCCGTGGAATCGTCTCCGGCTTTGGCGTCTTCGCGCTATTTTTCTATATCGAGCGCCGCAACGCCTTTCGCATATTGCGTTCCATGCGCGGCCCGTCGCTGGCGGCGACGATCTTTTCCACCGCATCCATGATCAGCGGTATCGGTTCGATTTATTATACCTCGGTTGCGGATGCCATGGTCATTTATGCGACCGTGCCTTTCGTCACGGCCGGCGTCGCCTTTCTTTTCATCGGCGAGCGCCCCAATATGAGGACGCTGATTGCCAGCGGCGTCGCCTTCATTGGCGTGCTCGTCATGCTTTCCGGGCATGGGAGCGATGGCGGCAGTTGGCTCGGCAAGGGACTCGCCGCCATCATGACACTGACGGTCGCCGCCCTTGCGGTGGTCATGCGCCAACATCGCAACGTGCCGATGCTGCCCGCAATGGCGCTTTCCGCCTGGCTCTGCTCCTTCGTGACCTTCTGGTTCGCCTCGCCGCTTTCGATCTCCGGCCAGGATCTCGGTCTGATCATCGCTTTCGGCATCATCCAGAATGCCATGGGCCTAAGCCTCTACACCTTCGGTTCGCGGCTGGTGCCGGCCTCGGATGCCGCCCTGCTGACTGCGCTCGAAGTGCCGCTGACGCCGCTGTGGGTCTGGATGATCTTTGCCGAGCGCCCTTCGACGGCGACGCTCATCGGCGGGCCGATCGTGCTTGCTGCGCTTTTCGGACATATCCTGTTGGAAGTACGGCGAAATCGGGTAGTGACATCGACACGGACGCACTGACCGTCTTGCCCCTTTCATCTCAAAATGCTGAAATCGGCTTAGTCATCAGGAGTCGGAATCGATGAAAAAGGTCTTCAATCCCGCATCTGTCCGCCGCCCTTTCGGCAATTACAATCACGGTCTGCTGGTGCCGCCGGGTGCCAGCCTTCTCGTCACCTCAGGCCAGCTCGGAATCGGTCTCGACGACCGCATCCCGCATGACGTCACGGCCCAGGCCGAACTATGTTTCCAAGCGATCAATGCCATCCTCGATGAGGCCGGCATGAGCTTTGCCGATGTCATCCGCATTGCCGGATTCGTCACCACGCGCGAGGATTTTCCTGCGTATATGGCCGTGCGCGACCGCTATATTCAGGATCCCAAACCGGTTTCTACATTGCTGATCGTTGGCGGGTTTACCCGCTCCGAATTTCTGGTCGAGGTCGAGGTCACGGCGGCGAAGGTGATGTGATGACGATCGGTCATCCCGAGCGTCCGGCCGATCCGTCGATCCCCCGCATTCTGGGGCTTTACGAGACCCATCTGACGGTCGCCGACCTCCAGCGCTCGATCGCATTCTATCGTGACATCTTGAAGCTGGAGTTTGCAACCATCATCGAGAGCAGGAATGTTGCCTTCCTTTGGATCGACGATAAGCGGATGGGTATGCTCGGTCTTTGGGAAACGGGCAGCTCTCCCCTCAAGATGCGCCTCCATATTGCGTTCAGAACCTCTCTCGCTGATGTACTCGGCTGCGCTGCTGCATTGAAGGCTCATGGCATTCAGCCGAAGGGTTTCCATGGCGAACCGCTTGATGAGCCGGTCGTCGCCGGTTGGATGCCGGCCGTCTCGCAATATTTCTCAGATCCAGACGGGCATTCGATTGAGTTCATCCATGTGCTTGAAGAGGCGGCCGATCCGGGTTTCGGCGTGAAGCCCTATTCGCAATGGCTGTCGCGGCCGAAACCGGCGGCTTGATCGATACTGACCCAACCTCTCTCACAGCCGCCTTTTCGTCGAGCTCCTGATGGTCTATGCGGAGGAGACATGAGTGATACGGTCAATTCCAGGCCGTACAGAGGCATGGAAGACGAGCATGACACAAAATATCTACGACGATCCGGGTTTCTTCGAAGGCTATAGCCGCCTGCAACGATCCGTAGACGGGCTGGCGGGTGCCGCCGAATGGCCGGCCATCCGCGCCTTGATGCCTGACCTGAAGGGTCTCGATATCGCCGATCTCGGCTGCGGTTTCGGCTGGTTCTGCCGTTGGGCGGCCGAGCAGGGGGCCGCCAGCGTATTGGGGCTCGATGTCTCGGAAAAAATGCTGGAACGTGCGCGTGCGGAAACGGCGGATGCGCGGGTTCGCTACGATCAGGTCGACCTCGAGAAACTTCAGCTTCCGAAAGCGAGCTTCGATCTCGTCTACAGCTCGCTCGCCTTCCACTATATCGAGGGTTTCGCTGGCCTGTTGGCCACGATCCGGCAAGCACTCAAACCGGGTGGCCGGCTGATCTTTTCGATTGAGCATCCGATCTATATGGCGCCGCGGAGACCGGAATGGCTCGATGATGCCGAGGGTGGCAAGGTCTGGCCGCTCAGCGCCTATCAGATCGAAGGGCCGCGAGTGACGAACTGGCTCGCCGAAGGTGTCGTCAAGCAGCATCGCACGATGGGCACGACGCTCAACCTCTTGATCAAGTCCGGTTTCACCATCGCGCATGTCGAAGAATGGTCGCCGAACGATGACGACCTTGCCGCGCATCCCGATTGGGCAATCGAGCGCGAGCGGCCGATGTTTTTGCTGATCTCCACCCGGACCTGAGGGGTTGCTTTAGCATGACGCGGCAGCTTCGAATCCAGCGATCGGTCCATTTTTCTTTTTGTTGATAGATTTTATAGAAAATTAATTGCTCGCGAACGGCCGGTTCTGCAAAATGTCGTTTCTTGAGGCGCATTCTCCGCATCGATAGTGTGCGATGACTGGCGCGAATTAGGGGACAGTGCGATGAACATGAAAACCTCCGTGGCAATCGAGAAGGCGGTACCCGTCGCCGATCCCGATATTGCACGCACCGAGTTTCGCAATGCCATGGCGCGAATGGCAGCAGCCGTGAATATCGTCACGACCAATGGCGCGGCCGGGCTTGCCGGCTTTGCGGCGACCGCTGTCTGCAGCGTCACGGACAGCCCGCCGACCTTGCTTGTCTGCCTCAATCGCGGCGCTTCGGTTCACCCGGCCGTCACGCAAAACGGCGTGCTCTGCGTCAATGTTTTGTCGGAAGCGCATCAGGAGCTGTCGCGGCTCTTCGGCGGCAAGACGCCGGTGGCCGAGCGCTTTGCTGCGGCCGCATGGTCCGAACTCTCGACCGGCGCTCCGGTGCTGGAAGATGCTCTCGTCTCGTTCGATTGTCGCATCGTCCGTCAGGCCGATGGCGGAACGCATGAGATCCTGCTTTGCGAGGTCGATGCTATCCGCCAACGCGACAACGGCCAGGGGCTCATCTATTTCGACCGGGCCTATCATCCTGCTGGTCAGGCTGAATAGGCCTGCTGTCTAAGCCTTTTCCGAAATTATCCACGCTGCCAAGGTCTTCGTCGTCTTGCGGCGAACAGGACTGTTCACGCCAGAAAGTCTTCGATCGCCTTTAAGACCAGAGCAGGGTGCTCGCGGTGCGGCACATGCCCGGTATCCGGCATGATATAGACCGGACCACGCCCGGCGGCGATCCGGCGCGGATGGGCTTCGGAGCCATATTCGTCGCGGTCTCCGTGAATGGCGAGCACCGGGCAATGGAGCTTTTCAAGGGCCGGATCGAGGGTCCATCCGGCTCGCTCCGGGGCGAGCCAGGTGTCGATCCAGGCGTGCAGCACCCAATCGGCCTTGCTGCCGTGATATTTGGCGAGCCGGGCGAAGGTTTCGGCCGATTTGAATTCCTGCTGCGCGATCCGGATGCCCTGCAGGGTCCGCTCCTCCACGAAGGCCTGCGCGGCGATGGTGATGACGGCACGGCAGCGTTCGCCAAACCTTGCCCCCGTCTCCGCCGCCATGCCGCCGCCGACGCTGTGTCCGCAGGCGACGAAGTCCCGAATGGCCAACTGCTCGCAAAGAAGCGACACGAAATGTTCGGCCTCCGATGCAATGAAATCCTGCGTCAGAAGATCGTTGCGGGCATCGGACCGACCGAAGCCCAGCCGATCATAGGCGATGACACGACGACCGAGGGAACGGGCGAGTTGCTCCGGGAAATCCCGCCAGAGCGTGACGCATCCGAGGGAGTCGTGAAACAGGATGATTGGTTGCTGCGACCTCAGGACGATTGGCGTCCATGATTTGGCATAGAGGCGCCCGCCAGGGCTCTCGATCCAATGGTCCGTTTCCGCGATCTCTGCCATTGCTTTAGTAGTTTTCCTGATACCACTCGACAAAGCGGCGCACGCCTTCATCGACTTCGATCTGCGGCTTGAAGCCCGTCAGCGCTACCAAGAGGTCCGGCACGGCATAGGTGTTGTGGACGTCCCCGGGCTGCATCGGCAGCATCTTGCGGATCGCCTTCTTGCCGAGCATCGTCTCGATTGTCTCAACGAAGGTCATCAGCCCGACGGGCTGACCGCCGCCGATATTGACGATGCGGAACGGGGCATTCTTCGAGAGAGTGTCGATGACCGTGTCCGACACGACCCGGTTTTCTTCCGACGGTACGACGCCGATCAGCCTGACGATGCCCTCGACGAGATCGTCGATATAGGTGAAATCACGGCTCATCTTGCCTTCGCCATAGATCTCGATCGGCCTGTCGTTCTTGATGGCGTCGACGAATTTGAACAGGGCCATGTCCGGGCGGCCCCAGGGGCCGTAGACCGTGAAGAAACGGAAGGCTGTCGTCGGTATGTTGAAGAGATGGGCGTAGCTGTGCGCCATCAGCTCCATGCTCTTCTTGGTCGCCGCATAGATCGTCATCTGCTCGTCGGCCTTGTCGCTTTCGGCAAAGGGGATCTTTTCGTTGGCGCCGTAGACGGACGAGGTTGACGCCAAGAGCAGGTGTTTCGGCTGCAAGTTTCTTGCCAGCTCCAGAATGTTGAACGAACCGACGAGGTTGGAATCGACATAGGAACGCGGGTTTTCGAGGCTGTAGCGCACGCCGGCCTGGGCGGCGAGATGGACGATCACATCGGGCTCGGCGAGTTCGGCTGCATGATCCAGGGCGGGCTTGTCCTCCAGCATGCCCGTCACGGCCTTGAAGCCGTTGGAGCGGGCGAGGATGGCGGTGCGCTTTTCCTTGAGCCTGACGTCGTAATAGGGCGTCATGCCGTCGAAGCCGACGACGAAATGACCTTCGTCGAGCAGGCGCTTGGCAAGATGGAATCCGATGAAGCCGGCAGTGCCGGTGATGAGATAACGCATGGTTCCGCCCTTACTTACAATGTTGCGTCGCTGGAGGGTCTGCCGACGCTCGTATAGGCGAAGCCGTGCTTTGTGACCTCGTCATGGCGGTAGATGTTTCTGAGGTCGACGAGGACCGGTGCCTTCATGACGGATTTCAGCCGGGCAAAGTCCAGTGCGCGGAACTGGTTCCATTCCGTCACGATGACGAGCGCGTCGGCGTCGCGGGCAGCACCATAGGCATCCTCGGCATAGGCGATGTTGTCGATCACCTGCCGGGCATTGTCCATGCCTTCGGGGTCGTAGCCCGTCACGGTGGCGCCGGCATCCTGCAGCGTCTGGATGATCGAGATCGCCGGGCTGTCGCGCATGTCGTCGGTGTTCGGCTTGAAGGTGAGACCGAGAACGGCGATCGCCTTGCCCCTGATATCGCCGCCCATGGCCGCGATCACCTTGCGGCCCATGGCACGCTTGCGGTTGTCGTTGATCGATACGGTGGTTTCGATCAGGCGCACGGGGCTGTCGTAATCCTGCGCCGTCTTGGCGAGCGCCAGCGTATCCTTCGGGAAGCAGGAGCCGCCATAACCTGGGCCGGCATGCAGGAACTTCGAGCCGATGCGGCCGTCGAGGCCGATTCCGCGTGAGACTTCCTGCACATTCGCGCCTACCTTCTCACAGAGATCGGCCATCTCGTTGATGAAGGTGATCTTCATGGCGAGGAAGGCGTTGGCAGCGTATTTGATCAGCTCGGACGTGCGGCGGGAGGTGAAGAGCAGCGGCGCCTGGTTGAGGTAGAGCGGCCGATAGACTTCGGTCATGACGCCGCGGGCGCGCTCGTCATTGAGGCCGATGACGATACGGTCAGGACGCTTGAAGTCCTCGATCGCGGCACCTTCGCGCAGGAATTCCGGATTGGAAACGATGGCGACATCGGCATCCGGATTGGTTTCGCGCACGATGCGCTCCACTTCGTCACCGGTGCCGACCGGTACGGTCGATTTGGTGACGATGACAGTGAAGCCCTTGACATGCTCGGCAATCTCGCGGGCGGCAGCATAGACATAGGAGAGGTCGGCATGGCCGTCGCCGCGTCGCGAAGGGGTGCCGACCGCGATGAAGACGACGTCGCTTGCAGCAACGCTCGCCTCCACTTCCGTCGTGAAGGAGAGACGGCCGGCGCGGACATTGTCTGCCACGAGCTGCTCGAGGCCCGGCTCGAAGATCGGTATTTCGCCGCGCCGCAGCGCCTCGATCTTGCTGGTATCCTTGTCGACGCAAATGACATCATGGCCGAAATCGGCAAAGCAAACACCTGACACGAGCCCCACATAACCCGAGCCGATCATCGTGATGCGCATGAAATTTCAATCCTTTTGCTGGCGCCAGGCTTCGCGTCGAAACGCAAAGTCGGCATGGGCGATCGTCTGCGCTTATACACAGGATCGCGGGTGACGCCTATATGCGATGCCCGGTTTAGGAGAATTGCGACAGAAGTGTCACAAAAGCTTGTTGGTTTTCCTGTTGTGCTATTGGCACGTTTGCCTCGTTTCTCAAGTGAAACGAAGCCTTTGTACTTTAAGCTTATGATTGCCTATTACTTGTGATTGGTAGCATGTTGCCACATGATGAATTGGGCGCGGTCGCTCTGCGGGGCGGCGGTGTAGTGGGCGGTTCGGGACTATTGCATGAAATCGACTTTTGCCGTGCGGACAATGCGGGCTGGCGAGCTGGAGCTTGCTCTGGAGTGGGCTCGGCAAGAAGGGTGGAATCCCGGTATTGACGATGCGCTCGCCTTCTGGGAGGCAGACCCGGCCGGTTTTCTGATCGGCGCCATCGGCGAGGTGCCTGTCGGTTGCATATCCGTCGTTCGTTATGGTGAGGCTTTCGCCTTTCTTGGCCTTTACATACTGCATCCGGAGCTTCGTGGGCGAGGATACGGCAAGCAGCTCTGGAACAAGGGCATGATGCTTGCCGGCAATCGCATTATCGGGCTGGATGGGGTCGTCGCACAGCAGGAAAACTACCGGCGTCACGGCTTCGAGACGGCCTATCGGACACTCCGTTACGGTGGCATCCCCAAAGTGCCCGAGGTGGACGAACAGCAGGCAAAGCAGGTGGTGCCCGTCGCAGATGGCAAGCTTGATGGGCTGGTGCACTATGATGCGGAAATCTTCCCCGGCCTGCGTCATTCCTTCATTCGCGCATGGTGCGGCTCTCCCGAGAGGCGTGCCTCCTTTATCGTCGGTGGTGGCAGCAGGGTTCGCGGCTATGGCACGATCCGCCGCTGTTTCGAGGGTTACAAGATCGGTCCGCTGTTCGCCAACAAGCCGGAGGTCGCGCTTGCGTTGATGAGCAAGCTGCTGGCAAAGACCAAGGGCGCTCCGGTCTATCTTGATGTACCGGTCGATAATGTCCAGGCAATCAGGCTTGCGGAAGATTGCGGCCTGTCTCCGGTGTTCGAGACGGCGCGCATGTATTGCGGCAAGGCGCCGGAAATCCCGCTCGATCGTGTGTTCGGTGTCACCACGCTCGAACTCGGCTAGGTCCGGCTCATCCCACGGCCGGGAGCAAGACCGCCACATTAACGTTAACAAACGAATAACGGTCCCGTCGGAGGGTTAATCAACCTTAACGGGCTGCTTCTTCGACCCGGCCGCTATATAAGTCCTGCGGGGGCGCCAAGGGGAAGTTGAACAATGATTGTTCATTTCTGTTGGAGTCGGCAATGCATGTCATGGAAAGTATTAACCGGCAGACCTGGCGTAATCCCTGGGCCTTGCGCGACTATCGCCGCAGCAGCGGCTATCTCAACGAAGGCGAGCGCGCCGCCTTTGCTATCGCTGCCCCGCAGACGGGCAGGGGACGCATTCTCGATATCGGTGTCGGCGGGGGCCGCACCGCGCAGCTCTTGCGAGATTTCGCAAGCGACTACATAGGCATCGATTACACGCCGGAGATGGTCGCGCTCTGCCGAAAGAGCTATCCAGACCTTCGGTTCGAGCATAGGGATGCACGCGATCTTTCCGCATTCCGAGATGCCAGTTTCGATATGGTCGTCTTCAGCTATAACGGCATCGATTCCGTCGATGCGGCAGGGAGGCTAGCCATCCTGAACGAGGTGGCACGCGTTCTTGTTTCGGGTGGCGCTTTCGTCTTTTCGACATTCCATCGCGGCTGGCGCGGCTTCGATCATCGCGTCGACTATCGTCGGCTGGAATGGACGTCCAATCCGGTGCGGCTCGGTCTGCGAACCCTGCGCTATGTCGAGGGCCGCATTTCCGGCACGCTGCGCCAGCGTCGGCTCAGGCCGCTCGAAGAGCGAGATGGCGAACATGCGATCCTGCTGCATGGCGCCCATGATTTTGGCGTGATGGTCTATGCGACGACGCCGGCGCAAGTCCAGTCGCAACTGGCCGATGCCGGCTTTGCCATGCCGGTGCTGCTGCTCGATCTCGATGGCAAGCCGGTCGGTGCGGTGGCGTCGTCAGAGCACGAATATTTCCATGTCGTCGCTCACAAGCCGGGCCTTTGACAGGCAAGGCCATCGGCCAGATAAGGGCAATCTGGAGGCCCTGTCTGGCCGATAGCCGGGAAAATTCCTGTTGGAGGCGCTGATTCGTCATGCAAAAAGCCGAATCTCCTGAGACAACAGGGTCGCTTTCCCAAAAACAAAGCTTTATAGATGCGCGGGTTTGAGCAAGGCGCGCCGCCGCGCGCAGGAAGCGGGAATGGATAAATGACGAATGTTGTAGTGATCGGCTCGCAATGGGGTGACGAAGGCAAGGGCAAGATTGTCGACTGGCTTTCGGAACGCGCCGATGTGATTGTACGCTTTCAGGGCGGCCACAATGCCGGTCATACGCTTGTCGTCGATGGCGTCAGCTACAAACTCGCACTGCTGCCCTCCGGCCTCGTGCGCGGCAAGCTCAGTGTCATCGGCAACGGCGTCGTCGTAGATCCCCACCACTTCGTCGCCGAAGTGGAGAAGCTGCGCGCCCAGGGTGTTGCCGTTACGCCTGACGTGCTTCGCATCGCCGAGAACGCGCCCTTGATCCTGTCGCTGCATCGCGATCTGGATGCCATGCGCGAAGATGCTGCTTCCAATAGCGGCACGAAGATCGGCACCACGCGCCGCGGCATCGGCCCAGCCTATGAAGACAAGGTCGGCCGCCGCGCCATTCGCGTCATTGACCTTGCCGAGCCGGAAACGCTGCCGGCCAAGATCGACCGGTTGCTGACGCATCACAATGCGCTCCGGCGCGGCATGGGCGTCGATGAAATCTCCTTCGATGCCCTGCACCATGAACTGACTTCCGTTGCAGAGCATATCCTTCCCTATATCGATCAGGTCTGGCGTCTGCTCGACGAGCAGCGCAAGGCCGGCGCCCGCATCCTCTTCGAAGGTGCGCAGGGTGCGCTTCTCGACAACGACCACGGCACCTATCCCTTCGTAACGTCCTCCAACACCGTTGCCGGCCAGGCAGCCGCCGGTTCGGGCCTCGGTCCGACGGCGCTCGGCTATGTGCTTGGGATCACCAAGGCCTATACGACCCGCGTCGGCGAGGGGCCGTTCCCCTGCGAACTGCATGACGAGATCGGCAAGCACCTGTCGACGGTCGGCCGCGAAGTGGGCGTCAATACCGGCCGTCCGCGCCGTTGCGGCTGGTTCGATGCCGTGCTGGTGCGTCAGACGGTAAAGACCTCGGGGATCACAGGCATCGCGCTCACCAAGCTCGACGTCCTCGATGGCTTGGACGAGCTGAAGATTTGCGTCGGCTACAAGCTCGACGGCAAGGAAATCGATTATCTGCCGGCAAGCCAGGCAGCGCAGGCCCGCGTCGAGCCGATCTACATCACGCTCGAGGGTTGGAAGGAATCGACCGTAGGTGCCCGCAAATGGGCAGATTTGCCGGCGCAGGCGATCAAGTATGTCCGCCAGGTGGAAGAGCTGATCGGTGCGCCGGTGGCGCTGCTTTCGACCAGTCCGGAGCGCGAGGACACCATACTTGTGACGGACCCCTTTGAGGGCTAAAGTTGCGTATCTATGACGAATCCCGGCCCGGCTGCACACCGGGCATCATGAGAAAGTACTGATGGCGGATTTTGTAGCAGTTATTCGACGGGCCGTTGACGGCCTGACGGACAATACTCCCGAGATGCGGGTCAAGGTTTACGATCGAGCTCGTGGTGCCGTGCAACGGCAGCTCGAGAGCATGAAGCCGCGCCCGCCCGAGGAAATGCTGCGCCGCCAGCTCGACAAGCTTGAGGCTGCGATCGTCGAGGTCGAGGCCGAACATGCAGAGGCCTTGCCGGGCGGCGAGGAGCCGCCGGCTGCCGAAGCGCCCGTGCCGCACGAAGAGGCCGCTGCCGAGCCCGCTCAGGACCGTCATGCGGTTGAGGAAGTACACGCGGAGCCGCATGCGGAAGAGCCTGCACCGGCTCCCGCCGAGGCGCACGCTCCTGAAGAACCCAGTGCCGCGCAAGCCGAGCACGAACAACATGCCTATGAGGAACCGGCCGCACCTGCCGAGCCGGATCATGTGCATGAGCATCAGCCGGCAGAGGAATGGCGGGAACCGCATCACGAAGAGGAGCCTTATGCTCCGGCCGTCGAACATGCCGGCGTCGAACATCATGCCGAAGTTCACGAGGAGCCGACTCTTGAGCCGGTTTATCACGAAGAGCCGAAGGGTCACGGGAACGAGCCCCAGCATTATGCGGAAGAGGCGCCGGCAGTCGCTGCTGAGCCTGCCCCCGCGCCGCGTGTGCCGCCGGCTGACGATGTCATAAGCCAGGTCGAGCAGATCTGGGCGGAGGTGGATGCACCGGCTTCTCATGCCGCGCCCGAGCCGACCGCTTCCCGCTACGACGAGCCGGTCATGCCGGCCGCGGCTTTTGCGGAAGCACCCTTCGGCCAGCCTGTCGAAGGACCCGTCAACGCGAAGGCGGCAGCCACCAACACCGGCTTTGCCTGGGACGCGGATGTCTTTGAGGAAATGCGGCCCGCATCGGCTGCTCCCAAGCCGGCACAACAGCCGGCTCGGCAAATGCCGGAAAATGCCTTCGACGATGTCGATCTCTTTGCGGATGTACATCCGTCCAGGAAGCCGGCGTCCGAGGCCGATGCGGCCAATGACGGCTGGCGCGAGCTCAAGGAGCTTGCGGGTTTCGACAAGCGTGCTGAAGACGAACGAGGCGGCGGCTCTGCTGTTCCGCCCGATCTCGACCAGGCGATGGCGGCGAAGCTACAGGGCCGCAGCTTCCGCATGGAGCCGAAGCGCCGTCGTATCAATGTCACCGGTATCATCGTCACGCTCGTCGGCCTCGCGGTCGTCGGAGGCGGCGGTTATGCAGCCTGGCTGAACCGCGATGCGCTCAACAACATGGTGACGAAGCTCGTCAGTTCCGCTCCGAAGAATGCGGCGACCCCCGCGGCTTCGGATACGGCAAGCAGCAATGCACCGAGCAACGGCAACGCTGCGGCTCCTGCCCAGCAGGCGGCTGCACCACAGCAGACCAATACGGCCGCTCAGCAGCCGGCAGGCGCCGGCAACACGGATGTTGCGGCTTTGGGCAGCGACCCGAATACGGTCAATACGAAGTTCACACAGCGTCTTCTGGCAAACGGCACGGAAGAAGACGAAGGGCCGGCTCCGAACGGGCAGCCCGGCGTCGTGGAAGGCAAGTCGGTAGCCGAGCAGAATGTTGCCTCTGCAGCACCTGCCGCCGCGGCTGCGCCGTCGGCGGCCAACAATGCCGGCACGGCTGCTCCGCAGACCCAGGCGCCCGCAGCCGTCGCGCCGAATACGCCATCCGCCTCGACGGATCAGCAGGCACCTGCTGCCAACCAGCAGCAACAGGCGACCGCTAACCAGCCGCCACCTGTGACGCAGCAGACAGCTCCGGCAACCGACGGACAGAAGGTTTTCCTCTATGAGGAGCGCCTCGGCCAGACGTCGCCAACGGCTTTCCAGGGCACGGTCACCTGGTCGCTTCAGGAAGGCAAAGGGGCTGACGGCCGGCCGGAGCCTTCGGTGCAGGGCCTCATCAGCGTTCCTGATCGCGGCCTGACCGCAACGATCACGGTCTCGCGGAATTCGGACTCCTCGCTTCCGGCGAGCCATCTGATCGAGCTTGCCTTCCAGGTGCCGCCGAATTTCGAAGGCGGCGCGATCGACAACGTCCAGCGCGTCGCATTGAAGGCGACCGAGCAGGATCGTGGCGATGCCCTGATCGCAGTTCCGGCCAAAGTGACCGACGATGTCTACATGGTCGCGCTCAACGATTTCCCGGATGCGCGCAAGACCAATCTCGACCTTTTGAAGAACCGTAACTGGATCGATATTCCGGTGGTCTATCGCAACGGCCGTCGCGCGCTTCTGACCATGGAAAAGGGTCCGACCGGCACGGATGCCTTCAACAAGGCGATTGCGGAATGGCAGGCGCTCGGCGGCGTTGCCTCGAGCGGTCAGTAAACCAACCGGACATCGATGACATGCAAAAGGCGAGCTTTAGGCCCGCCTTTCTTTTATCGGTCAAATATTCTGAGCAGCGGGCGTTACGCGGTCGCTTCGACGACACGCAGCGCCTTGGCGCGTTCGAGCGCATCCTTCTGGACGGCTTCCTGAACCTTTTCGAAGGCGCGAACCTCGATCTGGCGCACGCGTTCGCGGCTGATGTCGAACTCGGACGACAGGTCCTCCAGCGTCACCGGCTCTTCGGCGAGGCGGCGTGCCTCGAAGATGCGGCGTTCGCGGTCGTTCAGAACGCCCATGGCGCGCGCCAGCATGCGGCGGCGCGTGTCGAGCTCGTCCTGTTCGATCAGCACGTCTTCCTGGCTGTCATGGTCATCGACAAGCCAATCCTGCCACTGGCCGGAATCGCCTTCGGAAGCCTTGATCGGCGCGTTCAGTGAAGCGTCGCCCGACAGGCGGCGGTTCATCGATACGACCTCTTCTTCCGAGACGTTCAGCTTGGTGGCGATCTCGGTGACATGCTCGGGCTTCAGATCGCCGTCATCGATGGCCTGGATGCGGCCTTTCAGGCGGCGCAGGTTGAAGAACAGGCGCTTCTGGTTGGCGGTCGTGCCCATCTTCACCAGCGACCACGAACGCAGGATGTATTCCTGGATCGAGGCCTTGATCCACCACATGGCATATGTTGCTAAACGGAAACCGCGTTCCGGGTCGAACTTCTTTACAGCCTGCATCAGGCCGACATTGCCTTCCGACACGACTTCGCCGATCGGCAGGCCATAGCCGCGATAACCCATGGCGATCTTCGCCACGAGGCGCAGATGGCTGGTGACGAGCCTATGCGCAGCCTGACGGTCGGCATGTTCCGCATAACGCTTGGCGAGCATGTACTCTTCCTGCGGTTCCAGCATCGGGAACTTGCGGATCTCGTCGAGATAACGATTGAGGCCGGCTTCGCCGGCAGCGATGGACGGTAAGGTATTACGGGCCATGATTGTGCACCCTCCTATTCGAGATTTGGTTCCTTCTGGGGGCGTATTTGCGCGCCTTCTGCGAAGCGGACCAAGGCGGTACGGGTCCGGGGACCCCGCACTCAACCAATGTAAAGATAAGTACGGCGAAACGGTGATTCAAGGATGCGGTCACGCAAGTGTTATAGCAGCGTGACCGCAGGTCTCGCCGGAACATCGCCCTTGGGATCATCCTCCCGAATCGTCCGGCGCCATGTGGCGTGGCCATATCGACCTCCCAAACGCGGTCGCGTTTTCGGTCAGCACAGGCACTCGGACTTCGGTCCTTCATGATGGGTATTATAGGGCGGTAGGCGCCGGTCGTCCAGTTGGACAAAAGAAGGAAGCCATCGTGCCTTTATTCGCAACGACCGTATAGGCGCTCGTTTCCATTAACGACTTCAAGCAGGACATTGGGGCTGACCAGCAGAAGGTTTGCCACCTGATTCGCGGTTTCCAAATATTGCCGGTCGAATACATCCAAGTCCTTTGATGGCGGATTGTCTTTTTGGTGGTTATTTGCAATCAGCGCGTCAATGTCCGTTCTGATATGATAGGAAATTCCCTTCCTGAATATATACCTGAACTCATATGTAGATTTTCCAAGTGTTATGGACTTGGATGCGGTATAGCCGTTTACTTTCTGGAACCTAACGGGAACGTTCCTGCAGGATTTCGCGATGGCGTCCTCGTTGTCCAGGCTGATCATATCCAGGATAGTCCATGTGCCCTGGATCTGATCAAGCAGTCGATCGTTCCGGTTTGAATCTACTTTGCCTGCTTCCCCAATCGTCAAATGGGCTCGATCCGAAAGGGCGGGAACGACCATTTCCAGAGATGCGGCAAACTCATCCTTCAACGGCGAGGTCTGCCCAACGCTCGGCGTGGTCAGAAAAAGTGTAAATATAATCAATGATTTATACATTATGCACTCCGCGGTGCCTCAATAATCCGGGCAATTCTATTGTTCGCAGCGCGCTAACAGCGACGGCGTACCGTCATTGATCGTCATCAGGACATTTTGTGAAAGCTGGATAACAGTCACCACCTGATTTGCGTTATGCAATGTATTCGCGAGAAAAAAATCTCTCTGCGTTTCATAACCAAGTGAGCTGTAGAGCTTGATATCTGTCTCGAAATCCTTCCTGACATTATATTGCGTTCCATTGTCACTTATGTAGACGTCTTTTACCGACCTTCCCCCAGCATTGCTCTCAACGGAAAATGAATAGTCTGACAATCTGGTGAAAATGACGGGATTGTCGCGGCAACTCTTTGCCAGCTCTTCCTGATCTGCACTTCGGCGGGAGTCGGATGCAAACCAAGTCCATCGACTGTTGGTGACCAATCCCATCAACATCTCGCGGCGCAACTTTGCAACGGCGGTCGGCATGATATCGGGCGACACCGGAAAATAAAACTTCGCCTTCGCTTGCCGAAACTCGTCCAGATGTTGCGCCGACATTGCCGGATTCGCAAAAATGGCAATCAATAAAACTGCAAGAACTGACCGCATCACCTTCTCCGTCGAATATCTTTCACATGGAGTTTTATCGCCCGCGCATCTTGTGATGCATGCCACCGACGGCGGATTCGTACAACCTGGGAGAAGTCTCGGAATTGGGGACAAGCGTGCAGCCTGTTTTCAAGGGTGCTGCTGCGCAGCACTCTCCGCCAGATAGCGATCGAAACTGCGAGCTGCGCTTGCCTCTACTCCCTGAGCACCACCGCCAGTTCTTCCATGTCCTCTGGCAAAGGCGCCTCAAAATGCATGACCTCGCCGGTACGGGGATGCTCGAACTGCAGCATATAGGCATGCAGTGCCTGGCGCGTGAAGCGATGGACTGCTTGTTTTGCGGCTTCCGGCAGGAGATTGGCCTTGGTCTTGAAGCCACCGCCGTAAACGGCGTCGCCGAGCAGCGGGTGGCCGATATGAGCCATGTGCACGCGGATCTGATGCGTTCGGCCCGTTTCGAGATGACACTCGATCAATGAGGCGAGGGCGGTCGCGTCCGGCATCTCATGGAAGCGCTCCAGCACCTCGTAATGCGTGATCGCCTCGTCGGCATCCTGCGAATCCGGGCGCTTGACGGCGCGGCGCGTGCGGTCGCTGCTCGACCGGCCGAGAGGGGCATCGATGGTGCCGACAAGCTGGCGGGGGCGACCCCAGACGATCGCCTGATAGGCACGCTCCAGGGAGGTCGTGCGGCCATGATCGGCAAACTGCTGGGAGAGGTGCCGGTGGGCGACATCGTTCTTGGCGATGACCATGACGCCGGTTGTATCCTTGTCCAGCCGGTGCACGATGCCTGGGCGGCGGACGCCGCCGATGCCGGAAAGGCTGTTGCCGCAATGGTGGATCAGGGCGTTGACCAGTGTCCCGGTCCAATTGCCGGCTGCGGGATGGACGACCAGCCCGGCGGGCTTGGAGATGACGATGACATCGTCGTCCTCGTAGAGCACGTCGAGCGGAATGTCCTCACCCTGCGGCGTCGGGTCCTCCGGCTCCGGCAGCCTGATCTCGTAGACGTCACCGGGGCGCACCTTGCGCTTGGCATCTATGACGGGTGCATTGTTGAGCAGAACGGCGCCGTCCTTGATCAGCGCCTGTACGCGGCTGCGGGAAAATTCCTCGCCGATCTCCGCCGTCAGCCATGAATCGAGCCGTCCTTCGGCACTTTCGTCGGCGGTTAGGACTTTTCTATTGCTCGCGGCTTCTTTAAAGGGGTCGCTCAAACGTATTTCTCCAGCGCATAACGCGCTTTTCAGGAAGCAAGGACGCATCGATGACGAATCTCGAGCCAGACGATCAAGAGGAAAAGCCCCTCGATCCGGCCCTGGAGAAAGTCCGACGCAAGATGATCCGCCTGCAGATCGTCTCTGCGGCCGTCATGGTGGTGAGCCTTATGGCTGTGTTCGGCGCCGTTGTCTACAAGACGATGAAGCCGGCGGCAAAGCCTGCGGGGCAGGCGGCGTCGGGCATCCCGTCCGATGCTCCAGTTGCAGTGACGGCTCTGCTGCCTGCAGGTTTTACGGTGCAGTCCACGGCGCTGTCTGGCAACCAGGTGCTGTTTTATGGCACGCTTGCCAGCGGCCAGCGCCAGGCAATCGTCTTCGATTACGGTATTGGCCGCATCGTGGCGACCATATCGCTGTCCAACTGACGGCCCGACGATGACGAGCGAGCGGCTCATCGAGATCACGCATCCCGGCGATCCGCGTATCGCCGGATTTCGCAATATCCGTGAACGCGATCTGACAGGTCGAGAGAACCGCTTCATAGCGGAAGGGACCGTCGTGTTGCGGCTTCTTGCCGGCGCACATGCGGCGGCCGGGGATTTCCTCGCTGAGAAAGTGCTGCTGCTCAAAAATCGCGTTGCCGGCTTGAGCGACATCATCGATACCTTCCCATCGGATGTTCCGATCTATATCGCCGAAGCCGAGGTGCTCGACGGCATTGTCGGCTTCCATCTCCATCGCGGTGTTCTGGCGCTGGGGCGTAGAACAGCTGAAGACGGGATGAGCGGCCTTCTCGACCGCCTCCCGAAGCAGGCGCTCGTGCTCGTCGGCTGCGGCATTTCCAATCATGACAATATGGGCTCGATGTTCCGCAATGCCGCGGCATTCGGCGCGGCTGCGGTGCTGCTCGACGAAAGCTGCTGCGATCCGCTCTATCGCAAGGCGCTGCGAGTTTCGGTCGGCTCGATCCTGACCTTGCCCTATCGCCGGCAATCAAGCGGCGTTCAGCTGCTTGCGGCGCTTGCCGGGCGTGGCTTTGCGATCTGGAGCCTTTCGCCGCGGGGTGCGGTCGATATTCGCGATGTCCCGGCTTCGGAGCGCATGGCGCTCGTGGTCGGTACGGAAGGGGATGGCCTGCCCGAAAGTATTCTATCCGCCTTCGGCAGTGTGCGGATTCCGCAAGCGCCGGGATTGGATAGCCTCAACGTCGCGACGGCAAGCGGAATCGCCCTTTTCGAGATGGCCGCGAGGAACGGGCGCATCTGAGCAGGTTGGACCCCAGCGCTTAGGGATGCTTCGGCAGTATGGCGGCGACGCGGTCGGCAAGGCTTATGCGTGCGCCCGGTTCGGCGGGCTCCCGATCCTTCGGCAGGAGATTGAAGATCGGCGAGCCGTCGCCTTCCTTGAGTGCCGTCAGCGCCACCATGTTGGCGGCGATCTTGGCAATCTCCTCGCGCATGGCATCGTCATGCGCTGGCGTGCGGGCCTTCAGCAGGCGGTCCGATAGGGCCGCTGCCCGGTTGCGAACCTCTTCCGTCATCTGGGCGATTTCGTCTTCCACTGTTCGTTCCGGTTCCGCCACCTGCGGCGGCTCGGTTGTGGTCCCTTGCTCACCGGCGCTGCCTGCAATTATCGATGCGGCAGCGAGTTTCGGCGTTCTTGCCGGCTTTTTCGGCGGCGTGAGGCCAGCGGCACGCAACGCCTTACCGGCTTCTTTCGATTCCTTGACGGCAGCCTCCAGCCGCTCCCTCAGGCGAAGGACATCCTGGGCGTGGCGTTCGATCGCGGTTTCCTTATCGGCGCTGCCGGCGATCTCGCGGTTGAGGCGTTCCTCGAGCCGCTTGTTCTTGTCGTTTTCCTGACGTAGCGATTGTTCGGCATCCGCGGCGCGCAGGCTTGTCGCGTTCAGATCCTGGCGCAGCGTATCGCGCTCGTCCCGCAACGTGTTGATGCGCAGCTTCAGGCTCTCGATCTCGGTTTCGCGCGTTGCGAGATCGATCCTGAGATTGTCGGCGTCAGCGCCCATTTTCGTCATCCGTTTGCGCAAGCCGTCGATATCGGCTTCCTTCTCGGCGCTGACCTGCTCGGCGGTGTGGATGCTCGATTTCAGCTGGCTGATGTAACTTTCTTCGTGACGCAGGCGCGAGCGCAGTTCACCCGCTTCGACCTCCAGATCGTCGATGCGTGTCTGCAATTCTACGCCTCCGGCAGAAAGGCGGCTCGCCTCCTGTTGCAGCTTGCCATTCTGGATCTGCAGCGCGACGGTCTTGTCACGCTCCTGCGTCAGGGCATGTTCGGTCCGCGCGTTTTCGGCTGCGAAGAGGGCGCGGGCCATGTCTTTCTGCGCGCGCACTTCCTGCGGGCTCAAGGGCATGGTCGCCTTCAGGCGTTTCTCGGTGAACCAGACGATGCGACGATGGATTGCCGGCGCGATGAGAAAGACCAGTAGAGCGGCCGTCAGAAAGCCCAATCCGAACAAGAGAGCAAATTGAATCACGACGCAGCCAGTATCCTGGAGTTATGTTCGATCTTGGTAAAATGATTAATCATGGGTTAGCCATGCGGGCAAGCGTTTAACGCGGATATGGTTTATCGGCGGGGAGACGAATTTACGGAAAGAAAAGGCCCGCGATCCGGCGGGCCAAGTCTGCGCTGCTTGGGAGACGATATAATCAGCAGGATCAGAAAGGATTCCAGGTCGGGTTCGGCGTGACCTTCAGATAACCCATGTTGATGCCGAGGCGTGCGCCAAGGCCGGTGCGGATCGGAACGAGGACGATATTGTTGTTCTTCAGGACCGTCATGCCGAAGCCGGCAACCACGAAGGCCTGGCCACTGACACCGCCGAAGCGGGTATAGACGCTGTTGATGCTTGGCAGATCATAGACCAGCATCATGACGCGGGTGCCCTGGCCGCCGTAGTCGAAGCCGAGCGAAGGTCCCTGCCAGTAGAGCGGATGCTCGCCAGCATTCTTGGTGTTGAGCTGGCCTTCGCCATAGGTCAGGCCTGCCAGGAACGCGCCAGAGCCTTCCTGGCCGAGGATGTAGCCATTCGGCAGGCCATATTGCTGGAAGGCACGCTCGACCACCTTGGCAAGGCCGCCGCTGGTGGAGCCGAAGAAGGAGTGGCCGGCATCGACGATTTCCTGTGCCGAATACTGATTGGTGGGCGCGGCAGCGGCCTGACGGATCGGCAACGCGAAACTCACGAATGCGACAATGGCCAGAATCAGGCCGAGGCCGAGCGTTCTGGTGCCGGGGCTTGGCATTCTCTTCAGGAATTCATAGCGCATGGAAGTCTTCCGTTCATCATGGTCGGTGCAACAGGGATGGATAGGCAACGCATTCACCTGAATGCGCCACGCATGGCACGTCCCCATTTTCAGACCATTCCGCCCATCTCTCGCAGGACGAATCGCGTGCGAAAAAGTCTGATGGTGATGAATGCATTTTGCGTCGATGGTCTTAACAATCGGTTTACCAAATATGGTGTCATTATGGCGCGCGGTACACTGGCTGCGAAACCCTCGGGCAACCTTACCGTGGCAAGGTAGAACTACTCGCTTTGCCCTGTCAGCATTCAGGAGACAATGAATGTCGAAAAATCCCAATCTCACTCTGACCGGACCGGATCTGGCCGCGCTGCTGTGCAGCCGCGTCTGCCATGATGTGATCTCGCCGGTCGGGGCGATCAACAATGGCCTGGAGCTGCTCGACGAGGGTGGTGCCGACGCCGATGCGATGGACCTGATCCGCACCAGTGCGCTCAACGCTTCCGTCCGGCTGAAATTCGCGCGTCTTGCCTTCGGTGCCTCCGGTTCGGTTGGCGCGTCGATCGACACCGGCGAGGCGGAGCGTGCCGCCAAGGATTTCGCCGCCGCCGAGAAGAAGACCGAGGTCAACTGGATCGGCCCGCGCGCGATCATCGCCAAGAACCGCGTGAAGCTGCTGCTCAATCTCTTCCTGGTTGCCTATGGCGCCATTCCGCGCGGCGGCAACATCGACGTGACGCTCGAAAATCCGGAGTTCGACGCCAAGTTCACGATCGCCGTCAAGGGGCGGCTGATGCGCGTGCCACCGAAATTTGCCGAGATTTGCTCCGGCACGCTGGAGGAGGCGATCGATGCACATTCGATCCAGCCTTACTACACGGTGCTTCTTGCCGACGAGAGCGGCATGGAGCTTTCCTACAATGCGACGCCGGAGGAACTGACCTTCGTGGCGACCATGGTTGCGCAATAGCAGGTCGATCCATCGACGTTTTCGCCCGCAGTCGAATGTCGGCTGCGGGTTTATTTTTTCGTGCATTGAAAATTCCGTGCAATCTTGGGGTTGTCCGCTCAATTGATAATGTAGCGGTAACGAATCCTTAGCTTGCTGCTCCTATCGTTTCAATTTGAAGCCGACATCGGATGATGGCGGCTGATGCCAGGGAGCTCATAGATGCAGCGGTTCATGATAACGGATACATCGGATGTCGTACGCAAGGTCGGCAAACGAATCCTGTCCGAGCTGGATTTTCTCGTGAGCGAAGCCGGAGACGCGCGCGAGGCGCTGATGCGCTGCCAGGCCGAAATGCCTGACTATTTGATCGTCGATGCCGGTATGGAAGGGGCACTTGAGTTCATCACCAGCATCCGCGCCATGCCCAATGGCAAAGATGTGAAGATCTATTACTGCGTAATCGAGGCCGATCTTCGCAAGCTGATGGCCGGAAAGCGCGCGGGCGCGACGGATTTTCTGCTGAAGCCCTTCGATCGCAAGATCCTGACGGCCATATTCGGCAATCGCGCTGCGGCCGCCTGATTTCACCGAGACATATCGGAACAAATAATAGCCGCCCTTTCGAGGCGGCTATTATTTTGGCCCTGCATTGGCGGAGGCTCAAAGAAAAATCCCGCCAGAAAGGCGGGATTTGGAAAGTTCGGCGATTGGGGCGGGGAGGCGGCTCAGGCGCTTTCGGCGAAATCGCTGCTGTCGGGCTCGCGCAGCACATAGCCGCGGCCCCAGACGGTTTCGATATAGTTGGCGCCGCCGGCGGCGTTTGCCAGCTTCTTGCGGAGCTTGCAGATGAAGACGTCGATGATCTTCAGTTCCGGCTCGTCCATGCCACCATAGAGGTGGTTGAGGAACATTTCCTTGGTGAGCGTCGTGCCCTTGCGCAGCGAGAGCAGCTCCAGCATCTGATATTCCTTACCGGTCAGATGCACGCGCTGGCCGCCGACTTCGACGGTCTTGGCGTCGAGGTTGACGATGAGCTCGCCGGTCATGATCACCGACTGGGCATGGCCCTTGGAACGGCGGACGATGGCGTGAATGCGGGCGACCAGCTCATCCTTGTGGAAAGGCTTGGTCATATAGTCGTCGGCGCCGAAGCCGAGGCCGCGAACCTTGTCCTCGATGCCGGCCATGCCGGAAAGGATGAGGATCGGCGTCTTGACCTTCGAAAGGCGCAGCGTGCGCAGCACTTCGTAGCCGGACATGTCGGGAAGGTTGAGATCGAGAAGGATGATGTCGTAGTCGTAGAGCTTTCCGAGATCGACGCCTTCCTCACCGAGATCGGTGGTGTAGACGTTGAAACTTTCGGATTTGAGCATCAGCTCGATGCTCTGCGCTGTCGCGCTATCGTCTTCAATGAGTAGAACCCGCATAATTGTCCCCTTTACCGCCGCCGAAAGGTCGTCAGCCCCTTAACGCGATACCGATCAAATCACTGCTTGATTTGGAAGCTGCCATGTAATGGTTAACAAATTCTGATTCACTCTGGCAAGTCGTATCGAATTTATTAAATAATTTTTCCATTGCACTGTTTTCCAACGACAATCAGTAAAATCGACTCCTAAAGTATCGCATTAACAACCAACGCCAAGTGATTCATCTGACTCACCAATGCCGACATGTCGAATTCCGACCACAACATTTACGGAGCCTTAAATCATTGCCCCTATCATTAACGATGCCCGTAAACGAAAGGTTACCAGCGGTAGGCTTTTATTAAGATCGCTGGAAATTTTTTTAACCAAGCCGTCTCAAAGCGGTTCGGCGGGCGGGAATATCGAGAGCCGGGGTCTCGCATCACGGGAGTAATGCGTATGAAGTCACGTGAGAGCCTTGTTCGCCTGAAAGAATTTCAGGTGAACGAAAAACGCCGTCAGCTGCAGCAACTGCAGATGATGATGGCGGAATTTGACCGCATGACGAAGGAACTGGAAAGCCAGATCGTCGTCGAAGAGAAGAAGTCCGGCATTTCCGATCCGAGCCACTTTGCCTACCCGACCTTTGCCAAGGCTGCCCGCCAGCGTGCGGACAATCTGCAGGTGTCGATCCGGGAGCTGCAGGTTCAGGAAGAGGCGCTGGAAAATTCGCTCGAGGAAATGCAGGCCGAATATGCCAAGGCCGCAGCGCTCGAAGAGCGTGATGGTTCGGGTCCGGCGCGGGCACGCGCCTGAGATCGCAATTCCGTCTCCTCCTTCGGATCAAGCATGATTGCGTTCCGGTACGGAGCTTATCTTCGGAATGCGAAGGGTATGATGGAAGCGCATGAAGGCTGCGCATGACTGGCCGTGACGGGGCCGGCCATGCGCAGCTTTTGCGTTTTCGAAGATCAATCCGGCCAAACGGACGGATTGTGACCTGCTTAGTCATACGCTGCGTGCGTACGACACGCGCCGCCGTGCGTGAAACGCGGCGATTTAGAGATTGACGACGTCGCGCCAGTCATCATGACGCTGCGCCTGGGCCTTGAAGAAGGGGCAGAGCGGGATAATCTTCCAGCCGCCTCGCCGCGCCTCCTCGACGGCGTGAAGCGCCAGCGCCTGGCCGACCCCCTTGCCGCGCAGGGCATCCGGCACGCCGGTATGATCGACGATGATCAGTTTGGGAGACGTGCGGGAAAAGGTCATCTCCGCCTCGTGACCTTCGACGGTCGCGACATAACGGCCGCCGGATGCGTTGTTTTCGTTGCGGATATCCATGGTTTTCTCCCTTGTTGCGTCTGATGCAACGAGGATTGCATGGGCTCCGACGTCTGCCAACCATCGAGATTGTTAACGCATCGTCTCCGTTTAGGTTGACCTCAAAAATACGGACCAGCCAAGCCCTTTACCGCTACGTTGGACTACACGCCAGAGGCGCGCTTCAACAAATAATTCGGGCCTCTTTTTCAGAAAAGAGGCCCGAACACAAAGTAAAATAAAGGTGGTGCTGTCGCTGCTGTCAGTGGCGATACTGCTGTATGCGGGTCGTCCGGAGGCCAGCCAGGCCATGGGTATTGATGGACGACTGCCAGGAGAGGAACTCTTCGACGGTCAACGTATAACGTTCGCAGGCTTCTTCCAAGCTGAGCAGACCACCACGCACAGCGGCGACAACCTCTGCCTTACGACGAATGACCCAGCGGCGCGTATTCGGCGGCGGAAGGTCTGCTATCGTCAGCGGGCTGCCATCGGGGCCGATGACATACTTCACTCGGGGACGTATCATTTCGGTCATTGGACTCTCTACACACACTCAAGACCACGTGTGGCACTCTAGCTTGCCACATTTAAAAATTGCCTAAGCACATGGTAAGACTTTGCTAATAATTTTAAGGAATGTGGCGGGCGCCTGATTTGCGTATGTCCTGCCTGAGCAAAATGCCCAAAAGCCCCTGTTATTTCAGGGTAAATCGCATTCATTCTATGATTTTTCGTCAGTAAAAACTTACGCTTCCGGGTCGAAATCTCAAGGGCCGGCATGCTGCTCTCAGGTTTGGGAGCAGGCGCAAGAATTGTTTTTTACTTGCAAAAATAAACTTATGCCGACACGCCGTGCTTCTGCCCGCCCCAGCAGATGAAGTGTGGATTGGCGAAGTCGGCGTCCTCGCTCTGATCTGTCTTGCCATAGGTCAGAAGGCCGCCCTCGACCGTGACCGTCTTGCCGCCGGCCGCCCGCAAAACGGCATCGCCGGCTGCCGTATCCCATTCCATGGTACGGCCGAAACGCGGATAAACATCGGCCTTGCCCTCAGCGAGCAGGCAGAATTTCAGCGACGAACCGATCGACGTGCAGCCGGAAACCGCATTGTCGGTGAGAAAGCCTTCGGTTTTCGCATTGCTGTTGCAGCGGCTGGCAAGCGCCGTCAGCTTGGCCGGAGGTTCCCGCACTGCAATGTTGACGCGGCCCGTAATGGCAAAATACTTGTCCACCATCAGCTTACGCGCCCTGCCGGGCTCGCCGGTAAAGGCGACGCCGAGCGCCGGTGCGTAGACGATGCCGATCAGCGGAATACCGTCTTCGACATAGGCGATGTTGACGGTAAACTCATCACGATGCTCGATGAACTCACGCGTGCCATCGAGCGGGTCGACCAGAAAGAAGGCGCGACCGCGCACATCCGGAATCTTGCCGGCCGAAACCTGCTCTTCGGCGATGGCCGGGATATGCGGGAAATCGCGCTCGAGGTGCCTGAGAATGATGTGTTCGGCGCGTTCGTCGGCAAGCGTGACGGGGCTCATGTCCTGCTTCAGGGCAACCGCATAGCCGGCACGATAGACCTCCAGGATGGCCTTTCCTGCTTCTAGCGCCGCCTTTTCGAATGTTGCAAGCATCTGCTTCTTCGTCTTCCGCGCCTTGTATGCGCCTCAACTCTTCGGACATTATATATAAGAAGTTGCGATTGCGAAGTTTAGACTTCCGATGCCCGGCTTCCTCCGCCTTAACGCCTGGGCAAAGGTTTAGCAACAGCGCTCGGTGTGGCTTTCCGAACGGATGGGCTTTTCGGCAGGTCGGCGATGTATTCGTCCGAGAGAAAACACTGTCCATCACTGCGCATTCGGAAAAGATCATGTTCTGTTTGCGAAGCTTTTTCGCTCTTTCGGGACTTGTCGTTTTTATTGCATGTGCGAATGTGCCGCCGGGTAGTATCGGGATGAAGGCATGCGTTATTCGGCTTATCAGCTTCTAAAACAGGCGTTTTCAGGCAATCGCCATTGGCAGCCGGTGTGGCGGACGCCGGAGCCGAAACCGCATTATGACGTGATCATCGTCGGCGGTGGCGGTCACGGGTTGGCAACGGCCTATTATCTCGCCAAGGAATTCGGCATCACCAATGTCGCAGTGCTGGAAAAAAGCTATATCGGCTCCGGCAATGTCGGCCGCAACACGACGATCATCCGTTCCAACTATCTTCTGCCCGGCAACGAGCCTTTCTACGAGTTCTCGATGAAGCTCTGGGAAGGGCTTGAGCAGGATTTCAACTATAATGCCATGGTGTCCCAGCGCGGCATCGTCAACCTGTTCCATTCCGATGGCCAGCGCGATGCCTATGCCCGGCGCGGCAATGCCATGCGCATGCATGGCGTCGATGCGGAACTGCTCAATCGCGAGCAGGTTCGCCGGATGATGCCCTATCTGAACTTCGACCATGCGCGCTTCCCGATCCTTGGCGGCCTCCTGCAGCGGCGCGGTGGTACGGCGCGGCACGATGCGGTCGCCTGGGGTTATGCGCGCGGCGCCGACAGCCGCGGCGTCGATCTCATTCAGCAATGTGAAGTGATCGGCATTCGCCGCGACGAGGGCGGTGCCGTGACGGGGGTCGAAACCAATCGCGGTTTCATCGGCTGCAACAAGCTGGCGCTGGCCGCCGCCGGCCATACTTCCATCCTCGGCAATATGGCCGATCTGGAACTGCCGATCGAAACGCACGTGCTTCAGGCCTTCGTTTCCGAAGGGCTGAAGCCTGTTATCGACAATGTCATCACCTACGGCGCGGGACACTTCTATATCTCGCAGTCCGACAAGGGCGGTTTGGTCTTCGGCGCCGATATCGATTATTACAGCTCCTATGCGCAGCGCGGCAATCTCGCCACCGTCGAGCATACGATGGAGGAGGGGGTGGCGCTCATCCCCGGCCTGTCGCGCGTCCGCGTGCTGCGCACCTGGGGCGGCGTGATGGATATGAGCATGGACGGCTCGCCGATCATCGACCGCACCCCCATCGAGAATCTCTACCTGAACTGCGGCTGGAACTATGGCGGCTTCAAAGCGACGCCGGCCTCGGGCTTTTGCTTCGCGCATCTGATCGCCAAGGGCGAGAGCCACGATGTCAGCCGCCTCCTGCGTCTTGACCGCTTCGAGCGCGGCTTTGCGATCGACGAAGGCGGCAAGGGTCCGCAGCCGAACCTGCATTGAGGGCACAATACCAATGGCAAGCTTGATCAACTGCCCACATTGCGGCGTGCGACCCAAGGAAGAATTCTCCATCCGCGGCGCATCCGTCATTCGTCCTGCGCCGACTGCGCCGGATGAGGACTGGAACCGCTATGTCTTCATTCGCGACAACGAGCGGGGACGCATCCAGGAATATTGGCACCATAGCGCCGGGTGTCGCCGTTGGCTGGTCGTCGACCGCAGCAATGTCACCCACGAGGTCTTTTCCGTTACCGATGCCGAGGACAAGGCGAAGGAGGCAGCACGATGACGTCCTATCGTCTGTCGAGCGGCGGCCTCGTCAATCGCAGCCGCCCGTTGTCCTTCCAGTTCGACGGCAAGGAGATGAAGGGGCTGGAAGGCGATACGCTCGCCGCCGCCTTGCTTGCCAATGATCAGCTGCTGGTCGGCCGCAGCTTCAAGTATCATCGGCCGCGCGGCATCCTGACGGCCGGTTCGGCCGAGCCCAACGCGCTCGTCACCATCGGCAAGGATGGCCGCACTGAGCCGAACACGCGCGCTACCGTTGCCGAACTTTATCAGGGCATGACGGCTGTTAGCCAGAACCGCTGGCCCTCGCTGAAGCACGACTTCGGCTCGGTCAACAGCCTGCTCTCGCCTTTCCTGGGTGCCGGCTTCTACTACAAGACCTTCATGTGGCCGGCCGCTTTCTGGGAGAAGGTCTACGAGCCGATCATCCGACGCGCCGCCGGTCTCGGCAAGGCGGTCATGCAGGCCGATCCGGACCGCTATGAGAAGGCCTGGGCGCATTGCGATTTGCTTGTGATCGGCTCCGGTCCTGCAGGCCTGATGGCCGCTTTGACTGCTGCTCGCGCGGGCCTGCGCGTCGTATTGGCCGACGAAGGCTTCCGGCTTGGCGGTTCGCTGCTTTCGGAAAGGCTGACGATCGGTGGCGCTTCTTCGGATGTCTTCGTGCAGGCGACGCTTGACGAGCTGCAGAGCTTCGAGAACGTCACCCTGATGCCGCGCACGACCGTGTTCGGTTGGTATGACGGCAATGTCTTCGGCGCGCTCGAGAAGGTGCAGAAGCATGTGGCAATGCCGTCGTCCGATCTGCCCGTTGAGCGTCTCTGGCGCATCGCCGCCAAGCGCGCCATCCTTGCCTCGGGTGCTGAAGAACGGCCGCTTGTCTTCGGCGGCAACGATCGTCCGGGCGTGATGATGGCCGGCGCCATGCGCAGCTATCTCAATCGCTATGGTGTGGTTGCGGGACAGAAGGTGGCCGTCTTCACCAATGGCGGCTCCGGCTATCGCACGGCCACCGACCTCGCCGCTTCTGGCATCGAGATTTCAGCGATCCTCGATACGCGCTCCGTATCGGCCGACGTTGCTCCTCAAGGGGTGCGCGTGGTGCATGGGGCGAGCGTTCATGCGACCAAGGGCAAATACCGCATTAGCGGCGTCATCGCCGATCGCGGCGGGCTGGATGAGCTGATTGCGTGTGATGCGCTTGCCATGTCGGGTGGCTGGTCGCCCATCATCCATCTTGCCTGCCAGCGCGGCGCCAAGCCGGCCTGGTCGGATGAAAAGCAGGCTTTCATGGCGCCGATCGTCGGTGGCGAGCTGGAGATTGCCGGCTCCGCTGCCGGTATCGAGAGTGTTTCAGGCTGCCTGGCCGACGGTGCTGCAAAGGCGCGGCTGGTCGTCGAAAGCCTCGGTCACGCGGCTCATGTCGCCGATCTGCCCGAAGTCGAAGGCGAGTACGATCCGTCCTTCGCGGCGATCTGGCATGTGCCGGGCGCCAAGGACAAGGCTTTCGTGGATTTCCAGAACGACGTCCATGCCAAGGATCTCGGCCTTGCCCTGCGTGAGGGCTTTGGCCATGTGGAGCACGCCAAGCGCTATACGACGAGCGGCATGGCGACGGACCAGGGCAAGCTCGGCAATGTCAACGCCGCCGGTATCATCGCCGGTATGCGCGGCGTCAGCCCGGCTGCAGTCGGCACGACGACATTCAGGCCGTTCTATACGCCGGTTTCCTTTGGTGCGCTGGCGGGAACTGCGCGCGACAAGCATGCGCAACCAGTCAGGGAGTCGCCGCTGCACGGCTGGGCCAAGAAAAACGGCGCGAGCTTCGTCGAAGCCGGTCTTTGGTATCGCTCGTCATGGTTTGCCCGGCCGGGCGAAAAGGGCTGGCGCGACAGCGTCGACCGCGAAGTGCTGAACGTTCGCAACAATGTCGGGATTTGCGACGTGTCGACGCTCGGCAAGATCGAGATATTTGGCAAGGATGCGGCTGAATTTCTCAATCGCGTCTATTCCAACGCCTTCCTGAAACTGCCGATCGGCAAGGCGCGCTATGGCCTGATGCTCCGCGAGGACGGCATGGTCTTCGACGACGGTACGACGAGCCGGCTGACGCCTGACCATTTCTTCATGACGACCACGACGGCGATGGCCGGCGAGGTGATGACGCATCTGGAATTCTCAGCGCAGACGCTTTGGCCGCAGCTCGACGTTCGTTTCGTGTCCTCGTCCGATCAATGGGCGCAGATGGCGATTGCCGGCCCGAAGGCGCGGCTGGTGCTGGAGCAGATCATCGAGGACGATATTTCCGACGCGTTCTTCCCGTTCCTTGCCGCCGCCGAAGTCATGCTGAAGGGTGGCTTGAGGGGACGCCTCTTCCGTATCTCCTTCTCAGGCGAACTGGCCTATGAGCTTGCGGTGCCGGCCGGCTACGGTGAGGCTGTGGCGGATGCGATCATGGAGGCCGGCAGGGCGCACGGCATCTGCCCTTACGGCGTCGAAGCCTTGAACGTGCTCCGCATCGAGAAGGGCCATGTCACCCATAGCGAGCTCGATGGCCGCACAACCCCCGACGATGTCGGGCTCGGCCGCATGATGTCGACGCAGAAACCGGATTTCATCGGCAAGCGGCTGTCGACCCGCTTTGGCCTGACTGCCGCCGACCGCGGCCAGCTCGTTGGCCTGAAGCCGATCGATACCACGAAGGAAATCCATGCCGGCGCGCATATATTGAAGGAAGGTGCCCGGCCCTCGACCGTGAACGATCAAGGCCATGTGTCTTCGGTCTGCTTCTCGCCCACGCTCGGCCATTCCATCGCTCTGGCTTTCCTGAAATCGGGTCGCGAGCGCATCGGCGAGCGGGTGGTCGTCTGGGATGGATTGCGGGGTGAGGAAGTGGCGGCAGAAGTTTGCAGCCCCGTCTTCGTCGATCCTGATAACAAGAAGCTGATGGGGTGAGGGATCGATGAGCGTCGCGTTTCAGAACAGGCATGTGCTGGAAGATCATATTTCCGGTTTCGAGGCTGCCGCCAATCCGAATCATCTCGCTGTTGTGCGCCGTCCCAGCATCTTTTCCGTGCTCGGCAGAGCAGGAGATCAGGATGGCGTTCTGGCAAACCTGAAGGCGTTGAAGGATGTATCGGTTCGCGATGTCGGACCCAGGGAATGGTTTGTCGTATCGGATACGCTCGGTGCCGATAGCGTGGCGCGGGATCTCTTCACGCTCGATCCCGCCCAGGCCTCGTTCTTCGAGCAGAGCGATGGCCGCGTGCTGCTTCGTATCTCCGGCCCGAACGTTCGCCGCATCCTCGCCAAATGTGTGGCCGTAGACCTGCACCAGCAGGTTTTTGTCGAGGGGCAAGCCGCCAATATGCTCTGCTGCCATGTCAGCGCCAACGTCGCTCGCACCGGCCCCGATCGCTTCGAAATCATCGTGCCGCGGTCCTATGCCGGCAGCGTCTTCGAAGAGATCATGGAGATGGGACGGGAGTTCGCGCTCACGGCCGGCTTCACCGACTGAAAAGCCTTATGTTGTCGGACATCGGATGCCTTGCCAGCCGGCTTGCGCATCCTTTAGCCGATGGCGCGATCCGAACAATTGCGATGGCGCAAACAGACATATCGGTTTCGCAGTTCGGGCTATTTGGCCTATCGGATAGTCTCTAGGTTTCCTCTCAAATACGGTCGGTCGCGCGGGAAGACACCTGGCGGCTTCGTGCCGAAAACAGGGGATTCCCAGATGAAAAGCCATGCCAAGGTCGTCGTCATCGGTGGCGGTGTCGTCGGATGTTCGGTGCTCTACCACCTGACGAAATTCGGCTGGACGGATGTGGTGCTGCTGGAGCGCTCGGAGCTGACATCCGGCTCGACCTGGCATGCCGCCGGCGGCATGCACACGATCAACGGCGATCCGAACGTCGCCAAGCTGCAGAAATATACGGTCGAGCTCTACAAGGAGATCGAGGAGTATTCCGGCCAGGACATCGGCCTGCACCTCACCTCCGGCCTGATGCTGGCGGCGACGCCGCAGCGTTTCGACTGGCTGAAGTCCATTCTCGCCAAGGGCCGCTACAATGGTCTTGAAGCGACGCTGCTGACGCCGAAGGAAGCGCATGAGATGATGCCGCTTCTCGACCCCGATCAGTTCGTCGGCGCTCTCTACGATCCCGTCGAAGGCCATCTCGACCCCTATGGCACGACGCATGCCTATGCCCGTTCGGCGAAGAAGAACGGCGCCGAAATCTATCTCCACACCAAGGTGGAAGAGCTGGTGCAGCGCGAGGATGGCTCCTGGCGTGTCATTACCAACCAGGGTGAGATCATCGCCGAGCATGTGGTCAACGCCGCAGGCCTCTGGGCGCGCGAAGTCGGCCGCATGGTCGGGCTGGAGCTGCCGGTGCTCGCCATGGAGCATATGTATCTCATTACCGAGGACATGCCCGAGGTCATCGACTTCAACAAGACGACGGGCAAGGAGCTGATGCACTGCGTCGACTTCGACGGCGAGATCTATCTGCGCCAGGAGCGGCAAGGCATGCTGATGGGCACCTATGAAAAGGCGTGCCGCCCGTGGTCGCCGGTGACGACGCCCTGGGATTTCGGCCATGAGCTGCTGGCCGAGGATATCGAGCGCATCACGCCGGAGCTGGAAGTCGGTTTCCGCCATTTCCCGGCCTTCAACAATGCCGGCATCAAGCGGATCATCAACGGCCCGTTCACGTTCTCGCCGGATGGCAATCCGCTCGTCGGCCCCGTGCGCGGCCTTCGGAATTACTGGTCGGCCTGCGCCGTCATGGCCGGCTTCAGCCAGGGCGGCGGTGTGGGTCTCGCGCTTGCCAACTGGATGATCTACGGCGATCCGGGCTTCGACGTCTTCGCCATGGACGTTTCGCGCTATGGCGATTACGCGACGCTCGCCTATACGAACGCGAAGGTGCGCGAGAACTATGCCCGCCGTTTTTCCATTCGTTATCCGAACGAGGAGCTGCCGGCGGCACGTCCGCTGCTGACGACGCCTATCTATGACAAGCTCAAGGAGGCCGGCGGTGTGTTCGGCGCCTATTACGGTCTCGAACAAGCATTGTGGTTTGCGCCGAAGGGCGAGGTCGACCAATTCTCCTGGCGCCGCTCCAACGACTTCAATGTGGTAGCCGCCGAAGCGAACGCGGTGCGCGAGAGCGTCGGCCTGATGGAGACTTCGGGCTTTGCCAAATATTCGGTGAAAGGATCGGGTGCGGAAGCGTTTCTCGACAAGCTGCTGACTTGCCGCATTCCGGCCGTGGGCCGCATGACGCTGGCGCCGATGCTCAAGCACGACGGCAAGCTCATCGGCGACTTCACGCTGGCGAAGCTGGGCGAGGGGGATTTCCTTCTCATCGGCTCCGGCATTGCCGAAGCCTATCATATGCGCTGGTTCGAAAGCCTTTTGCCGAAGGACGGCTCGGTTCAGCTCGAGGCACTCGGCCTTTCGCTTCTCGGCCTCTCGATTGCCGGTCCGAACGCCCGCAAGCTGCTTCAGAAGCTGACACATCAGGATCTGTCCACGGCTGCCTTCCCCTTCATGGCGATCCGCCGCATGGATATCGGCATGGCGCCGGCGATCGTCGGCCGCGTCTCCTACACGGGCGATCTCGGCTATGAGATCTGGATGAAGCCGGAGTATCAGCGCTACATTTTCGACCTGCTGATGGAAGAAGGAGCCGAGTTCGGCATCCGTCTCTTTGGCCTGAGAGCGCTGAACGCACTGCGTCTCGACAAATCCTATGGTAGCTGGGCGCGCGAATACCGACCGCTCTACGGGCCGTTCGAGGCCGGTCTCAACCGATTCGTGGCGCTGTCCAAGGAGGCCGATTTCATCGGCAAGGCGGCCGCCGCCAGGGAGAAGGCCGAGGGCGGCACGCTGCGCCTGCGCACCTTCATCCTCTCAGCCAGGGATGCCGACGTCATCGGCGATGAGCCGATCTATCACAACGGTGCGGTCTGCGGCTGGGTGACGTCAGGCGGCTATGCCCATGCTTCGGGCCTTTCTGTCGCTGTGGGTTACGTGCCGAAGGAAATCGCCGACGAGGCGCAGGGCTGGTCGATCGAGCTGCTCGGCGAGCTCCTGCCGGCAAGGCTGCAGGCCGAGCCGCTGTTCGATGTGGATGGTGCCAGGATGCGCGCCTAAAGTCGCGGTTCAGACGACTATTATGGCGGGCCTGACGAGGCCCGCCTCTGACAAGAGCTCTTCAGAGTGCAGGCGCCGCTTGACGGTTTTGGCTAATTTTGAGCCACGGCCTGCCGCTTTCGTGTCATTTTTGGTCGGATTCGCATCAGCGCACGGCGATTTGAAAAGAATTTGTCAATTTCTCGCCTTTTTGGCTTCACATTTCCTTCGAAACCGGTATGGAATCGCCGCCATAGGCCTCTAGAAGGAACCTAAAAAAGTAATAAGAGATGTGGTCGTATGACGCCGCATCCAGGGGAAATGACATATGGATTATTTTATCCAGCAGCTCTTAAACGGGCTGACTCTCGGGTCGATCTACGGCCTGATCGCCATTGGTTACACCATGGTTTACGGCATCATCGGCATGATCAATTTTGCCCACGGTGACGTTTTCATGCTTGGCGGCTTTGCCGCCCTCATCACCTATCTGGTTCTCGTTTCGCTCTTCGCCGGCCTGCCGGTTGCGATCATGCTGCTCGTCATGCTGATTGTCGCCATGCTGATGACGAGCCTGTGGAACTGGGTGATCGAGCGGGTGGCTTATCGGCCGCTGCGCGGTTCGTTCCGCCTCGCGCCGCTGATCACGGCAATCGGCATGTCGATCGTTCTGTCGAATTTCATCCAGGTCGCACAGGGTCCGCGCAACAAGCCGATCCCGACGCTTGTGGGCGATGTCTACAACTTCGGCGGCGTTTCGCTTTCCCTGAAGCAGATCATCATCTTCATCGTCACCGTCGTCCTGCTGGCCGCCTTCTGGTATATCGTCAACAAGACGGCGCTTGGGCGCGCCCAGCGGGCGACCGAACAGGACCGCAAGATGGCGGCGCTGCTCGGCATCAATGTCGATCGCACCATCTCCATCACCTTCATCATGGGTGCGGCTCTCGCTGCCGTCGCCGGCACGATGTATCTGATGTATTATGGCGTCGCCAACTTCACGGACGGCTTCGTGCCGGGTGTCAAGGCTTTCACGGCGGCGGTTCTGGGCGGCATCGGCTCGCTTCCTGGCGCCGTTCTCGGCGGCCTGATGATCGGCTTCATCGAGTCGTTCTGGTCTGGCAATTTTCCCATCGCGTATAAGGATGTCGCGACATACGGCATCCTGGCTTTCGTTCTGATCTTCAAGCCGACGGGTATTCTTGGGCGGCCGGAAGTCGAAAAGGTATAACGCCATGGCAAATTCAAACTTCGTTGCAGGCAAGACCGCACCCGGCCTTGTCCAAAAAGGGATTACGGACGCCCTCTGGACCGCCGTCATCGCCTTCGGCATGTTCGTCCTCTATATCGGTCTCAAGACCGATCAGAACATGGACAACAAGCTGATCATCGTGCAGCGCTGGGGCCTTCTGGCGATCATCGTCGCCATTGCAGCCGTCGGCCGCTTCATCATGACGGTCTTCGTTCAGCCTTATCTGACGGCGCGAAAGGCAGCCAAGGCCAAGGTCGTGCAGGTGGAAGGCGAGCCAAGCTTCGTCGCCAAGCACTTCAGCAAGATCGCCCTTCTGCTTCTGCTGATCTATCCGCTGGCGGCGGTGGCAATCCTCGGTCCGCAGGGATCGCTGACCTATGTCGACAATTTCGGCATCCAGATCCTCATCTACGTTATGCTCGCCTGGGGTCTGAACATCGTTGTCGGCCTCGCCGGCCTGCTCGACCTCGGTTATGTCGCCTTCTACGCGGTCGGCGCCTATTCCTACGCGCTGTTGTCGATGCATTTCGGCCTGTCCTTCTGGTTGCTTCTGCCGATATCGGGCCTTCTTGCAGGGCTCTGGGGCATGATCCTCGGCTTCCCGGTGCTGCGTCTGCGGGGCGACTACCTTGCCATCGTCACGCTTGCTTTCGGTGAAATCATCCGCATCGTGCTGACCAACTGGACCGACGTGACGCAGGGGAGCTTCGGCATCTCCAACATCACCAAGGCATCGCTCTTCGGCATCTATACCTTCGATATGAAGGATCCGCACAACTTCGTCCGTAGCTTCGGCCTGCCGATCTCGTCGGCCTGGTACAAGATCTTCCTGTTCTACGTGATCCTGCTGCTCTGCATGCTGACCGCCTATGTGACGATCCGCCTGCGCCGCATGCCGATCGGACGTGCGTGGGAAGCGCTGCGCGAGGATGAAATCGCCTGCCGTTCGCTTGGCATCAACACGGTGACGACGAAGCTGACCGCTTTCGCCACCGGCGCGATGTTTGGCGGCTTTGCCGGCTCCTTCTTCGCGGCACGTCAGGGCTTCGTCTCGCCGGAATCCTTCGTGTTCCTCGAATCCGCGATCATCTTGGCGATCGTGGTCCTTGGCGGCATGGGATCGCTGAAGGGCATTGCGATTGCCGCGATCGCCATGGTCGGCGGTACCGAACTGCTGCGCGACATGGATTTCCTCAAGACCGGTCTGGTCTGGGGGAATACGACGATCATTCCCGGCTTCGGGCCGGACTTTACGCCGGAACTCTACCGCATGCTGATCTTCGGTCTTGCCATGGTGATCGTCATGATCATCAAGCCGCGCGGCTTCGTCGGCACGCGTGAGCCGACCGCCTTCCTCAAGGAGCGAAAAGCGGTCTCCGGCAGCTTTACCAAGGAGGGCCACGGCTGATGAACGCTGTGACCACAACCTCCAACGACATCCTGCTGAAGGTCGATCACCTGTCGATGAAGTTCGGCGGCCTGATGGCGATCAACGACTTCTCGTTTGAAGCGAAGCGCGGCGATATCACCGCGCTGATTGGTCCGAACGGCGCCGGCAAGACCACCGTGTTCAACTGCATCACCGGTTTCTACAAGCCGACGATGGGTATGATCACGCTCAGCCAGAAGACCGGCAAGGAATATCTTCTGGAACGGCTTCCGGATTTCCGGATTACGCGCGAGGCCAAGGTGGCGCGCACCTTCCAGAATATCCGCCTGTTTTCGGGCCTCACCGTGCTCGAAAATCTGCTGGTGGCGCAGCACAATAAGCTGATGCGCGCCTCCGGCTACACGATCCTCGGCCTGCTCGGCATCGGGCGCTATCGTTCCGAGGCCAAGAATGCGATCGAACTGGCGCGCTTCTGGCTCGAAAAGGCCGATCTCATCGATCGTGCCGACGATCCTGCCGGCGACCTTCCTTACGGAGCGCAGCGCCGCCTGGAAATCGCCCGCGCCATGTGCACGGGGCCGGAACTGCTTTGCCTGGACGAGCCGGCTGCCGGTCTCAATCCTCGCGAGTCTCTGGTCTTGAACGAATTCCTTCGCAGCATCCGCAAGGACACCGGCACATCGATCCTGCTGATCGAACACGACATGTCCGTGGTCATGGAAATTTCCGACCATGTCATCGTGCTCGAATATGGGCAGAAGATCGCCGATGGCACGCCGAATGAGGTCAAGAATGATCCTCGCGTGATCGCCGCCTATCTGGGCGTCGAGGATGAGGAAGTGGAAGAGGTGATTGCCGAAGTCGAGCACCTCCAAGAGGGTGAACATTGATGGCGGGGCAACCACTTCTCAAAGTTGCGGGTGTCGAAACCTATTACGGCAATATCCGCGCTCTTGCCGGCGTCGATATCGAAGTCAATAGCGGCGAGATCGTCAGCCTGATCGGCGCCAACGGCGCCGGCAAATCGACGCTGATGATGACGATCTGCGGCAGCCCGCAGGCGCGCACCGGCTCGGTCACCTTCGACGGCCACGATATCACGCGCATGCCGACGCATGAGATTGCCCGGCTTCGCATCGCGCAGTCGCCCGAGGGTCGGCGCATCTTCCCGCGCATGACGGTTTACGAAAACCTGCAGATGGGGGCGAGCCTCGACAAGCTCAAATATTTCAATGAGGACGTCGAGAAAATCTTCACGCTCTTCCCGCGTCTGAAGGAGCGCCAGTCGCAGCGCGGCGGAACGCTTTCGGGCGGCGAGCAGCAGATGCTCTCGATCGGCCGCGCGCTGATGGCGCGTCCGAAGCTGCTGCTTCTCGACGAGCCGTCGCTCGGTCTGGCGCCACTGATCGTCAAGGGCATCTTCGAGGCCATCAAGGTTCTGAACCAGACCCAGGGGCTGACCGTGTTCCTTGTCGAGCAGAACGCCTTTGCGGCGCTGAAGCTCTCAGACCGCGCCTATGTGATGGTCAACGGCCGGGTGACGATGAGAGGTTCCGGCAAGGAACTGCTTGCCAATCCGGAGGTGCGCGCCGCCTATCTCGAAGGCGGGCATCATTGAGTTTCGTTTCGCGGAGAATTTGAGATGCAGGGACTTCTCTTCGACACCGATACCGGCGGGCGCATGGTCATCCGCGCTGTTATCGTCATTCTTGGTTTCTGGACCGCATGGCGCGCCGGCCGCGCCGTTGCCTCCAACTGGGAAACCTATCCGCTTGTCGTCATCTACAGCTTTCTGATCGGCCTTGGCCTGCAGTTTCTGCACCACGCGCTGTTCAATGGCCCGGTTTTCGACGTCACCATCTACATCATCGATGTCGTGCTTCTGCTGATCTTTGCGACGGCGGGATACCGGTATCGACGTACCGATCAGATGGTGAATAATTATTACTGGCTCTATGAGAAGACCTCGGCCTTTTCCTGGAAGAAGAAGAATTGACAGTGCGCCTAAACTAGGCACAGTCTGCGTACAACCAAGAGCGTCACCCAGCCCATAAAAAACAGACGGGAACGGGCAGGGTCATGCTTCCAGAGTTCGGAATGCAAGCGTTACCGGCGTGATGATTGGTGGGTATCGCGCAGGGCAGATCAAACGGAACCCGCTTAAAAATTGGGAGTAATAATATGAAGAAGTATCTTCTGTCGGCGGTGGCTTTGTCGGCGATGATCGCTTTCGGCGGCGTTGCGAAGGCCGACATTATCGTTGGCGTCGGTGGTCCTTTGACAGGCCCGAATGCTGCGTTTGGCGCGCAGCTTCAGAAGGGTGCAGAGCAGGCAGCTGCAGACATCAATGCAGCCGGCGGTATCAATGGCGAAAAGATCAAGATCGAACTCGGCGACGACGTCTCCGATGCCAAGCAGGGCGTTTCGGTCGCGAACAAGTTCGTCGCTGACGGCGTGAAGTTCGTTGTCGGTCACTTCAACTCGGGCGTTTCCATCCCGGCTTCGGAAGTCTACGCTGAAAACGGCATCCTGCAGATCACTCCTGCTTCGACCAACCCGCAGTTCACCGAGCGCGGCCTGTGGAACACCTTCCGTACTTGCGGTCGTGACGACCAGCAGGGCGAGGTTGCCGGCAAGTATATCGCCGACAATTTCAAGGGCGCCAAGGTTGCCGTCGTTCACGACAAGACCCCATATGGTCAGGGCCTGGCCGATGAAACCAAGAAGAACCTCAACGCTGCTGGCGTGAAGGAAGTTCTTTATGAAGGCATCACCCCCGGCGACAAGGACTACTCGGCCCTGATCGCGAAGATGAAGCAGGCTGGCGTCGACTTCGTCTATTACGGCGGTCTGCACACCGAAGCCGGCCTCATCATGCGCCAGATGGCGGACCAGGGTGTGAAGGCTCACTTCATGTCGGGTGACGGTATCGTTTCGAACGAGCTGGCCTCGATCGCCGGCGACGCCGTCGATGGTACGCTGATGACCTTTGCTCCGGACCCGCGCAAGAACCCGGCTTCGGCCGATCTCGTCGCGAAGTTCCGTGCTGCCGGCTACGAGCCGGAAGGCTATACGCTGTACTCCTACTCCGCCCTTCAGGTCATCGCTGAGGCCGCCAAGGCTGCCGGCTCCAACGACCCGATGGCCGTTGCCGACGCAATCAAGGCAAAGGGTCCGTTCAAGACCGCTATCGGCGACCTCGGCTTCAACGCCAAGGGCGACATCACCCGTCCGGACTATGTCATGTACAAGTGGTCCAAGGGTTCCGACGGCAAGTACAACTACGCCGAAATTTCGAAGTAAGCTTTGCTATGCCGGTTTTCCGGCATAGGCAAGATCAGGGAAGCCCGGCCATAGGCCGGGCTTTTTCATATCTGCGATATCGGTTCGCCATTTCCTTCATGCCGAAGCTGCTTTAAGTCTCCCCTGTATTGGCAGGAGGATCACAGCATGAGCAAACCCCGTATTCTCGTGACCCGGCGCTGGCCATCGGCGGTCGAGGCGGTGCTTTCGGAGCGTTTCGACACCACTTTGAACAAGGATGACGCAGCACTCGATGCGGAGCAGCTGCGCGAGGCGCTGCTCACCTGTGACGCCGTCTTGTCGACCGTTTCCGACAAGCTTCCAGCCACGCTTTTCGAGGGGGGTATCCGCTCAAAGATCCTCGGCAATTTCGGCGTCGGCTTCAACCACATCGATATCTCTGCCGCCAAGGAAAGAGGCGTAGTCGTCACCAACACGCCAGGCGTGCTGACGGACTGCACGGCCGATATCGCCATGCTGCTGCTTCTTTCGGTTGCCCGGCGGGGCGGCGAAGGCGAGCGCGAGGTTAGGGCCGGCGTCTGGACCGGCTGGCGGCCGACGCATCTCGTCGGCACCAAAGTCACGGGCAAGACAGTCGGCATCATCGGCTTCGGCCGTATCGGCCGTGCCTTCGCGCAGCGCTGTCATTTCGGCTTCGGTATGGATGTTGTCTTCTACAACCGCTCTGCCATCGATCCCATGGAAGCTTCGCGCTATGGCGCCATGCAACTACAGACCATCGAGGATGTTCTGGAGGTCTCCGACTTCGTCTCGCTGCATTGTCCGGGCGGCGCGGAGAACCGCCATCTGATGAATGCGGCTCGCCTTGCCGCCATGAAGCCCGGCTCTTTCCTGATCAACACGGCAAGGGGCGATGTGGTCGACGAGGCGGCGCTGATATCGGCATTGGAGCAGGGAGCGATCCGTGGTGCCGGTCTCGATGTCTATGAAGCGGAGCCGCATGTTCCCGAACGGCTGCGGACAATGGAGAATGTCGTTCTTCTGCCGCATCTCGGTAGCGCCACGGAAGAGACCCGCACGGCCATGGGCATGAAGGTTGTCGACAATATCACCGCCTTTTTTGCCGGGCGAGAGCCGCCGGACCGCGTGGTCTAGGCAGAAACACGGAAACCCAGACTGCGATACGGCGTCGCCGGACAGGTGGTGCGTCCATAAGGTACGGCGTCAACCACTCGAAGTGCTTTCATGTATGCCGTTTTCCGGCAAGGAGGAACAGTGTCTGAGAATGACTATGATGCGTTCGCAGCCGCCTATCAGGCCGACAACGAGAACAATGCCTGGAATGCGTATTATGAGCGGCCTGCAATTCTCTCGCTCGCCGGGGATGTGGCCGGATTTCGCGTCCTCGATGCGGGTTGCGGTGGCGGGGCTCATGCCGCCGCCCTCGTCGATCGGGGAGCGGTCCTGACCGGTGTCGATGCGAGCGCCGGCCTGCTCGAAATCGCGCGGCGTCGCCTGGAAGGGCGGGCACGATTGTTGCTGGCCGATTTGAACGAGCGATTGCCTTTCGAAGACGGCGCCTTCGATTTGATCGTGGCCTCGTTGGTCATGCATTATCTGCGCGATTGGTCGCGGCCTCTTTCGGAGTTCAGGCGCGTCTTGTCCGATGGCGGCCGCCTGATCTTTTCGACGCATCATCCGTTCATGGATCATGATCCGGCCAGCGGTGAGAGCTATTTCGGGACCTATAATTTCAGCGAGACGTGGCACCGCGGCGGCAAGGACATCACCATGCGATTTTGGCATCGGCCGCTCCATGCCATGTTCGATGCGCTGAGATCGGCCGGATTTCGGATCGATGTGGTGAGCGAGCCGCAGCCGGACCCCAAGGTCAGCACCCTTTTCCCGGAGGCCTACAAGAGCCTGACGACCAAGCCGCGCTTCCTCTTCTTCTCGGCGGTGAAGGTGTAGATGCGCTTCGCAGGCAGAGCTTTTTATGATCTGCTTCCGATATCTGTTCGGCCCACTGAAACTCACTGCCTTTCTTTTCGGCGTTTGACGAAAAATGCGGCTGATGTGGCCGGTTTCAGGCCAATATCGCGGGAGATCGCATAAGGCACAGGAATTGCTTGCATTTATTCCTTGCCGGGCTTCAATGGCCGGGCTTTGGCATGACGTGATGTGTGGAGAGGCTGATGGCAATGATGGCGGCAGGCACGAGACCGCAGCGGGCGCGGGGTCGCGGCCATCTTGCGGCGAAGTCGCTTGGCGGCCGTACGCGCCTTGCCGAGCTTTTCCAGGAAGGAGCGGCCAAGATCAGGCTGCCGGAAACCTTCGATCATTCGATGGAGGCGGTCATCATCAACACCGCCGGCGGTCTCACCGGCGGCGACCGGATGAATTGGAGTGTCGTTGCCGGGCCGGGTACGCGCATCGATGTGACGACGCAAGCTTGCGAGAAGATCTACAAGGCTTCGATGGGCACGGCCGAGGTTGAAACCTCGATCAGGGTCGGTAGCGGCGCTCGGGTCGATTGGCTGCCACAGGAAACCATCCTGTTCGATCGCGCCTCGCTTTCACGTGCATTGAATGTCGAGCTTGACGAAACGGCCGAATTCCTTGCCGTCGAGGCGATCCTGCTCGGGCGGAAAGCCATGGGCGAGGCGATGGAGCAGGGGCTGTTTCGCGATCGCTGGCGTATCCGTCGCGGCGGGCGGCTGGTTCATGCCGAGGAGCTGCGTCTGGATGGCGACGTGGCGGCATTGACGGCCAAGATGGCCGTGTTGAACCGCCAGGTTGCCTTTGCGACCCTGCTTTACGTCGGGCCACTGGCGGAGACCTATCTCGGCCGGATCAGGCCGCTTCTTGAAACGCATATGGGTGGCGCCAGCCATTGGGGCGGCAAGCTCGTCGTGCGGCTCGTCGCGCCCGACGGTTTCGCACTCAGAAAAATCCTTATTCCGATCATTTCCGCCTTGCGCAATGGAGCGCCTGTGCCGAAAGTCTGGAACCTGTAGTCCCCGAAGCCGGATGATTTTAGACCTGCTTGACCTAAAATCATCCGGCTCCAAAATCAAACGAGTAGAGCATGATGCCGTCCGAAAACCGTTCACACTTTTCGGTATCATGCTCTGGAAACAGCAATCCCATAGGTAGGCGATGAACCTCACTCCGAGAGAAAAAGACAAGCTGCTGATTTCCATGGCGGCGATGGTGGCGCGGCGGCGGCTGGAGCGCGGCGTCAAGCTCAATCATCCCGAAGCCATCGCGCTGATCACGGATTTCGTGGTCGAAGGCGCGCGCGACGGCCGGCCGGTTGCCGAGCTGATGGAGGCCGGTGCCCATGTCATCACCCGCGATCAGGTGATGGAGGGAGTTGCCGAGATGATCCATGATGTTCAGGTCGAGGCGACATTCCCCGACGGCACCAAGCTCGTGACTGTCCATGAACCGATCCGGTGAGATTGCGATGCTGGAGCTGAGGCCCAATTGCGAATGCTGCGACAGGACTTTGCCTCCGGAAAGCAACGAGGCGATGATCTGCACGTTCGAGTGCACCTTCTGCGCCGACTGCGCCGGCAGAGTATTGGGTGGCGTCTGTCCCAATTGCGGCGGTAACTTCGTCCGGCGCCCGATCCGCCCGGCGTCCTTGCTCGTCAAATATCCCGCTTCGACCAAGCGTATTCTGAAAGCTGAGGGATGTGTGCCCGTACGGGCCGCATGAGGAGAAAACCATGATCCCAGGTGAAATCATCGCCGCAGGCGGCGACATCGAACTCAATGCCGGAGCGCCGACCATAACGCTCGAGGTTTCCAATACCGGCGACAGACCCGTGCAGGTCGGCAGCCATTATCATTTTGCCGAGACCAATGCCGGGCTTTCCTTCGAGCGCGAGAAGGCGCAGGGGATGCGGCTCGATATTCCCGCCGGAACCGCCGTGCGTTTCGAGCCGGGGCAGACGCGTTCGGTGACGCTGATCCCGCTGTCCGGCAAGCGTGAAGTCTACGGCTTCCGCCAACTGGTCATGGGTAAGCTTTAGAGCTCTGGGGGTGATGTCGATGAAATTGCTCGCGTCTGCGGCGGCTCTTGCCGCGGTCCTGGTCTGCGGTCCAAGCCTTGCGCAGAACAATCCGGACGAGCCTAAAATCGATTGCGCCAAAGCGGAGGCGCAGACGGACCTGAATATTTGCGCGGCACTCGATTTCGACGCAGCCGACAAGGCGTTGAATGCGCAATACAGGAAGACGCGCGCGGCGATGGTTGCCATCGACGCGGATCTCGACAACGACATGAAGGGCGCGGAAAAGGCGCTCCTCAAGGCGCAGCGGGCCTGGGTGGATTATCGCGACGGCGAATGCGAGGCCCAAGGGTTCCAGGCGCGGGGCGGCTCGATGGAGCCCATGCTCGTGTCCGGCTGCAAGGCGGACCTGACGAAGAGCCGGACCAAGGAATTGAAGGACCTCGCCGATGGACCGGAGGGCAATCAGTGAGTTCCAGGCGTAGCGTGATGATCGTCGGCAATGGTGAGGTGGCGGCAGGTGCCGCAGCCGTCATCGATGCTGCCGATCTCGTGATCCGTTTCAACGATTGCCGCTCGATGGGGGCCGGCGGCAGTCGGACCGATGTCGTTGCGGTGTGCAATACAGGCCGGCCGGCGCGCGCCATGCTCGGCTCGGCCGAATGGCGCAAGAGCCCTGCCGTTGCTGCCGCGTCGGAAATCTGGAGCGTGCGCGATCCGATCAAATTCGCGGCGCTGCGTGCGCCGCTAGCGATCTCGCATCCCGAGCTCGACGATTTCTGCGACGATTATACCGACCAGTTCACCGCCTTCTGTCAGGCAACCGGCAAGCGGCATGTCGTGATCGGTCAATCCATTCACGAAGGTGTCGATGCGGCACTCGCAGAGCATGATCCGGGCTCCTACGTGGTGCCGAGCAGCGGCCTGATCGTGATCGCCGAGGTGATAGCACGCCATCCCGACGATGATATCGCCATTACCGGCTTCAGCCACACCGGCTGGGAAGAACATCCCTTCGCCGCCGAGAAACGGCTGGTAGACGCCTACATATCCCTCGGCCGCCTGAGGCGACTTGCCGACACGAACCTCCTCTCTGCCTCCCAAGGAGATTGATTGATGCCCTACAGGATTTCCCGCGCCGCCTATGCCAGCATGTTCGGACCGACCGTCGGCGACAAGGTGCGTCTGGCCGATACCGAATTGTTCATCGAGGTGGAGAAGGATTTCACCACCTATGGCGAGGAGGTGAAGTTCGGCGGCGGCAAGGTCATCCGCGATGGCATGGGGCAGAGCCAGGTGACGCGGGCAAACGGTGCTGTCGATACCGTCATCACCAATGCGCTGATCCTCGATCATTGGGGGATCGTCAAGGCGGATATCGGCTTGAAAGATGGCCGCATCGTCGCGATCGGCAAGGCCGGCAATCCGGATACGCAGCCCGGTGTCAACATCATCGTCGGACCGGGCACGGAAGCAATTGCCGGTGAGGGCAAGATCGTCACCGCCGGCGGTATGGACAGTCATATCCATTTCATCTGCCCGCAGCAGATCGAGGAAGCCCTGATGTCGGGCATCACCACCATGCTTGGCGGCGGCACCGGGCCAGCGCACGGAACGCTCGCGACCACCTGTACGCCAGGGCCTTGGCATCTGGCGCGCATGATCGAATCCTTCGATGCCTTTCCGATGAATATCGGCCTTTCGGCCAAGGGCAATGCGTCTTTGCCCGCCGCTTTGGAGGAAATGGTGCTCGGCGGCGCCTGCGCGCTCAAGCTGCATGAGGATTGGGGCACGACGCCGGCGGCGATCGACTGCTGCCTCAGCGTTGCCGACGAATACGATGTGCAAGTGATGATCCACACGGATACGTTGAACGAAAGCGGCTTCGTCGAGGATACGATCGGTGCCATCAAGGGTCGCACCATTCACGCCTTCCACACGGAAGGCGCGGGCGGGGGCCATGCGCCCGACATCATCAAGATCTGCGGCCAGTCGAACGTCATCCCGTCTTCGACCAATCCGACGCGACCCTATACGGTTAATACGATCGCGGAGCATCTGGACATGCTGATGGTCTGCCATCACCTGTCGCCGTCGATTCCCGAGGATATCGCCTTCGCGGAAAGCCGCATCCGCAAGGAGACGATCGCCGCGGAGGATATTCTCCACGATATCGGCGCCTTCTCGATTATTTCGTCCGACAGCCAGGCCATGGGCCGCGTCGGTGAAGTGGCGATCCGCACCTGGCAGACCGCTGACAAGATGAAGCGCCAACGTGGCCGTCTGGCGCAGGAGACGGGCGACAACGACAATTATCGTGCGAAGCGCTACATTGCCAAATATACGATCAACCCGGCGATCGCGCACGGCGTCAGCCATGAGGTGGGTTCGATCGAGGTCGGGAAGCGTGCCGATCTGGTACTCTGGAATCCGGCCTTCTTCGGCGTGAAGCCGGAAATGGTCCTGCTCGGCGGCTCCATTGCCGCGGCGCCGATGGGCGATCCGAACGCATCGATTCCGACGCCGCAGCCGATGCACTATCGGCCGATGTTCGGTGCGTACGGCAAGAACCGGACGAATTCTTCAGTGACCTTCGTTTCTCAGGCCGCGTTCGATGCCGGGCTTGCCGGCAAGCTCGGCGTCGCCAAGACGTTGTTGCCCGTCAGGAACACCCGCGGCGGCATTTCCAAGGCATCGATGATCCACAACAGCCTGACGCCGCATATCGAGGTGGATCCGGAAACCTATGAAGTGCGGGCCGATGGCGAGCTTCTGACCTGCGAGCCGGCAACCGTGCTGCCGATGGCGCAGCGCTATTTCCTTTTCTGAGGATATTTCGGCCCTTAATTATCGGCGGATATGAAAACCCCGGTTTTCCGGGGTTTTTCTCATGCTGCGCACTGGGTGCAGCAATATCAATGACATGACATGGTGGCGCTGCTATCGCGCATTTCTATTAGCAAACTGGATTTTGCGGATGCACCTTCCCGGCTGTTCACAACTTGGGAAATGCACCGCATTTTAATCATTCCATTAAAGACCTGGAAGCGTCTTCACCCCTATCTCACATGATTGAAATAGTGGGCTGAGGAAGGTGAATCGCATGAAGCAATGGATTTCGCTGCAGGCCGAGCTCGGTAATTTTCAGCAGCGACGTGCGATTTTTATTTTCGCGCTTAAGATGAGTTTCGTTGCGGTCATCATGTCGCTGGGGATCATCCTGGTGCTGCTTTTTGTGCTGCAGTGGCTCGATCTTCTGCCACTGCCAATTTTCGAGGCGATGCGCTTTGGTGTTCTGCTGGCATGGATCATCGGAGGCACCGTGTCCGGCGCGCTCGCGGTGCTGGCAGGCTTTTCCATTCACAGGCTCGCGGTCTCCCGTGCCGAATTCGAGCAGTTGAGCCGCACCGATATGCTGTCCGGTCTGCTCAATCGCCGTGCCTTCACCGAGGCGTTGAATATGGCCGGAGACGGCACCTCGCTGGCGATTTTCGATCTGGATCGGTTCAAGACGATCAATGATCGTTTCGGGCATGCATCCGGTGATGCGGTGATCGTTGCGGTGTCGCGGCTGTTTTCCGATGCCTTCACCGGAGAAGACGTGATTGCCCGGCTTGGCGGTGAGGAATTCGGCGTCATCATTCATGGCGGGGATACGGCCGAGCGTATCGCGCGCGTTGAGGAGATCAAGGAGCAGATCGCTGAACATTCGATCGCTATTGAAGGCGGGTCGGTAAAGATCACCATTTCCGCCGGGATTGCCGACATCGGCGGGGATCGCAAGACGGAGACCGTCTACGCCGCCGCCGACAAGGCGCTCTATCTTGCCAAGACGCTCGGCCGCAACCGTGTCATGCACGAGCGCGAGCGGCTGTCGCAGGTCTGGCATCGCTGCGCCACGGAGCAGGAACAGGAAGCAACCACGGATGTCAGGGAGTTGCAGCGCTATGTGCAGCGGATGTGAGCGGCGCGCGCGTCATTGATGCTTGCGCGGGCAGCGACTATTTTGCATGGTCTGACAGAGCATTGAACTGGAACAGCCATGCAACGCGTTACCTCCTATCTGCCGGCCGGCACCCCTTCCTCCAATCCGATCGATCGCGTCGTCCTGCCGCATGATCTCAGGCATCTGCGCCGCAAACTGCTGCATCTCGAAAATGGCGAGATGGTCATGCTCGACCTCAAGGAACCTGTGCTGTTTGCCAGCGGCGATCTGCTGGTGCGCGAGGATGGCGAGCTAATCGAGATCGTTGCAGCAGACGAAAAGCTTTTCGAGATCCGTCCGCGCGATCGCCGACATCTGATCGAGCTGGCCTGGCATCTCGGCAACCGGCATCTCTCAGCGCAGATCGAGGAGGAGCGTATCCTGATCCTGCGTGACCATGTGATCCGGTCCATGCTTGAGGGGCTGGGGGCTGTCGTGACCGAAGTCAGCGAGCCTTTCCAGCCCGCGCGGGGCGCTTACCACGCCCATGGCGGCCATTCGCATGGCCACGACCACCATCATGGCCATGATCACGGGCACGATCACCACAAGCATTCGCATGATTGATCATCGATGACTGGTACGACGCTCCCGGAAGATGACGATCTGCAGGCGCTCCTGCGGCTGATGGCTTGGCTGTCGCCGGCGTTTCCTGTCGGATCGTTCGCCTATTCCGGCGGCCTCGAGCGTGCGGTGCATGATGGCCTGGTGCGTGACAGCACCGGCCTCAGCGATTGGATTGCTGCGCTCATCGAGCATGGTTCTGCGTGGAATGATGCAGTGCTGCTGGTCGAGGCGCATCGTGCAGGTGCGGATGGGTCGCGGCTGGCGGCCGTTGCGGAGCTTGCCGAGGCACTGGCCGGCTCGAAGGAGCGGCATAACGAGACCATGCTGCTTGGAGACGCCTTTCTCTCGGCAGCTACCGCCTGGCCGCACGCGATCTTTTCCGCACTCCCGGTAAGAATGGCTTATCCGGTTGCTGTCGGTGCAATTGCCGGCGCGCATCGCATTTCTGCGGAAAAGGCGGCTGCTGCCTTCCTGCATGCGCTGGCCTCACAGATGGTATCTGCCGGCATTCGCCTCGGTGTCAGCGGGCAGAAAGATGGCGTCGCCATTCTGGCGCGGCTGGAAGATCTCTTCGCCGCGGTGGCGCGACGGGCGGCGCAATCCAGTCTCGACGATCTTGGGGCGGCGACCGTGCAGGCCGATATTGCGAGCCTGCGCCATGAGACCCAGGGCACGCGGCTCTTCCGGTCATGATGAGCGCCATCGGAAAAATACTGAAATCGAAGCATGACCTACGTCATTCGCCACTGTGCGGCAGCCGGGTGCTTCGTTATGCTAGAGCTGTTTCGCTTTTCTTCGAATTGCGAAAATGCTCTATCCCTTTGTTTTTACGCAATTCCGGACGGAAAACCGCTACGCACTTTTCCTGGAATTGCTCTGTCGCTTTATCGGAGTTGCGAGCATGAAATCGAGACATGGACCCTTGCGCGTTGGCATCGGCGGCCCCGTCGGTTCGGGCAAGACGGCGCTGACGGAGAAGCTGTGCAAGGCGATGCGCGACGACTATTCCGTCGCCGTCGTCACCAATGACATTTACACGACGGAGGATGCGGAGGCGCTGGTGCGGATGCAGGCGCTGCCATCCGACCGTATCGTCGGCGTCGAAACGGGCGGCTGCCCGCACACGGCGATCCGCGAGGATGCGACGATCAATCTGCAGGCCATTGCCGGCCTGAATGAGCGGCTTCCCGATCTCGACGTCGTTTTCATCGAATCCGGTGGTGACAATCTGGCCGCAACCTTTTCGCCTGATCTCGCCGATATCACCATCTATGTGATTTCGGTGTGCCAGGGCGAGGAAATTCCGCGCAAGGGCGGCCCCGGCATTACCAAGTCGGATCTTCTCGTCATCAACAAGAAGGATCTGGCGCCTTTCGTCGAGGTCGATCTCGAGGTGATGGATCGCGATGCCACCCGCATGCGTCAGGCCCGCCCCTTCGTCTTTTCCGACATGAAGCGGGGCGAGGGCGTCGGCAGGATCGTCGACTTTCTAAAGGAACAGGGCGGCCTTTGAGCCGCCCCGTGATTATCCCGCGCATCTGTTGAGACTGTTCTATTCTGCCGCGAAAGGCGGCAGCTTCAGGACATTCGTGCCCACGGACCTGCTTCTTCCATCCTTGTTTTCGATGGCCTCCAGCCGCTCTTCCAGATTGGTGAGCGACTGGCGGTTTTCGTTGACAGCGACGGCCAAGCCTTCCTTGGTCACCACCTCGTCATCGGCATCCTTCCTGCCGACAAGCCTGCCGAAGAGGTAGCCGAGCAGGCGCGACAGGTCGTCCATGATCAGGAAGAAGGACGGCACGACCACCAGGCTGAGCACGGTGGAGACGATGATGCCGCCGATGACCGCAATCGCCATCGGTGCACGGAAGGAGCCGCCTTCGCCAACGCCGAGCGCTGACGGCAGCATGCCGGCCGACATGGCGATCGACGTCATGATGATCGGACGGGCACGCTTGCGGCCGGCTTCGACGACCGCTTCCAGCCGCGGCATGCCCTGGTGCATCATTTCGATGGCGAAATCGACGAGCAGGATGGCGTTCTTCGTCACGATGCCCATCAGCATCAGAATGCCGATCATGACGGGCATGGACAGCGCATTGCCGGTCATGATCAAGGCCAGCGCCACGCCGCCGATCGCCAAGGGAAGCGACAGCAGGATGGTGAAGGGCTGGATCACATCCTTGAACAGCAGGATGAGCACGGTCAGAACGAGCATGAGGCCGAGCAGCATGGCGTTGCCGAAGCTCTGCTCCATCTCCTTCTGAACCTTGGTATCGCCGCTTTCGGCCAGATGGACCGTTGCCGGGATCTTGGCGTTGTTGACGATATTGAGGAAGTGTTCGGATGCCGTATCCAGCGCCACGCCTTGCGGCAGGTCGGCACCGATCGCGACGACGCGGAAACGGTTGTTGCGCTTGATGGAGGAGAGGCCCTCCGAATAGTCGATGTCGGCCACGCTCGATAGCGGCACGGTTGTGCCGGTGGATGCCTGGCCGGTGGTGCCCATGGACGTCTTGATGCGCAACGCACGGATTGCCGCCAGATCTCGGCGCATGCCGAGCGAGGCCTGAACGCGGATCGGGATCTGGCGATCATCGAGCGAGATCTTCGCAAGCGAAGCGTCGATATCGCCGATGGTCGCGACACGGATCGTATCCGAAATCATCTGTGGCGTGATGCCGAGGCGCGCTGCCTCGTCCTTACGCGGGAGGATCTGCAGCTCGGGCCGTGGCAGGGCGCCGTCGGCGCTGACATTGGCGAGCGCCGGATCGGCGCGCAGCTTGGCTTCCAGAATGCCGACGGCCTGATTGAGATCCTTTTCGCTGCGCGAGAGGAAGTTATAGGTCAGGTCGCGGTCGCCACGGTCGTTCAGCTTGGTGATGCGGACGTCCGGAATGGAACTCAGCTTCGCAAAGACTTCCTTTTCGATTTCCCATTGCGGGCGCACGCGGCCATGGACGGCAACCTTCGGCAGGTAGGGGCCGATGACAGGTGTCGAGCCGAGCAAGTCATTCACCAGCTTCTTCGTCAGCGACTGGTCGAGCTTGCCGAGCGTCAGCGTCACGGTGGCGCGGCGCAATTCCAGATCGCCCTTCGGCGAGGCGCCGCCGAGCACGAAGACGCTTTCGACGCCGTCGATACCCTTCACGCGCCGATAGATCTCGTTGGTCGCCTGTTCGGTATCGTCGAGCCGGGCGTTTGGCGGCAGTTCCGCCGACAACACGATGCGCGAGGAGTCTTCCGGCGGGATGAAGCTGCCGGGGACGAACATGATGAGAGCGAAGACCGACGCGACCGAGAAGGCGAAAGCGGCAAGCAGCGTCGGATAACGCGTGTACCACTTTTTCGTCGTCACCCGTACCAGCCAGCTATAGCCACGCATGAAGCGGCCGTCATTGTCGTGATGGTCGTCGACGCCATCCTCGGCGCGCATCAGATAGGCGGCCATCATCGGCGTGATCAGACGCGCGACCAGCAGTGAGAAGAACACCGAGAAGGCGACGGTGAGGCCGAACTGGATGAAGTACTGGCCCGGAATGCCCGGCATGAACGAGACGGGTACGAAGACCGCGATGATCGTGAAGGTCGTCGCAATGACGGCGAGACCGATTTCGTCTGCAGCGTCGATGGCGGCACGATAGGGCGTCTTGCCCATCTTGATGTGGCGCGCGATGTTCTCGATTTCGACGATGGCATCGTCGACGAGAATACCGGTTGCCAGCGTCAACGCCAGGAAGCTGACGAGGTTCAGCGAGAAGCCGATCTGGTTCATGACCCAGAATGTCGGGATCGCGGAGAGCGGCAAAGCGACCGCCGATATCAGCGTCGCACGCCAGTTCCGCAGGAACAGGAACACGACGATGACAGCCAGTATGGCGCCTTCGATCAGCGTATGCATCGCGGATTCGTAGTTGCCATAGGTGTAGTAGACGGCGTCGTCGATCTTCTCAATCGACACATTCGGGTTTTCGGCGCGTACCTTGTCGAGCGTATCGGACACCAATTGCGCCACAGTCACTTCGCTGGCGCCCTTGGCGCGGAATACGCCGAAGGTGACGACGGGCGCGCTGTTGAAGCGCGAAAAGGACTTCGGCTCCTGATAGGTATCCTTGATGGCGCCAAGGTCGGAAAGTTTGACGAAGCGGCCGTTGGTGAGCGCGATCGTCGTATCGGCGAGCTGGGCGACATTGCGGGCGTCGCCAAGCACGCGGATCGCCTGCTCGCTGCCAGCGACCTGGCCGCGGCCGGAGCCAAGGTCGATATTGGTGCTGCGCAGCTGCTGGCTCACCGAAAGCGCGGTGATGCCATAGGCGTTCAACTTGTTGGGATCGAGCTCGATGCGCACTTCGCGATCGGCGCCGCCATAACGGTCGACGCGGCCGATGCCCGGCTTGCCCTGCAAGGCGCGCTTGACCGTATCGTCCACGTACCAGGACAGTTCTTCGAGCGTCATGTTGGGCGAGGACACGGCGAAGCTCTGGATCGCCTGGCCGACGACATCGACCTTGGAGACGATCGGCTCATCGATGGTCGATGGCAGGTTGCCGCGGATGCGGTCGATGGCGTCCTTGGTGTCCTGGACGGCCTGCTCCGTCGGCACTTCCAGCCGGAAGACGACGACGGTCTGCGATTGGCCGTCGGTGATCGTCGATTGGATCTCGTCGATGCCGTTGATACTGGCAACGGCATCTTCAATCTCCTTCGTCACCTGCATTTCGAGCTCGGCCGGCGAGGCGCCGCTCTGCGTCACGGTGACATTGACGATCGGCACGTCGATGTTCGGGAAGCGGGTGATGGGCAGATTGAAGAAGGCGTGCGCGCCCACCACCATCAGCAGGAAGAAGCCGAGGAGCGGGGCGACCGGATTTCGGATGGACCAGGCGGAGAAGTTCATCTTGCCGTTCTCGCTCAGTTGGAGGCTTGCGACGTATCGCGGACCGGCGTGATGTGGTCGCCGTCGCGAACATAGGCTCCGGCCTTGGCGACGACATCATCACCGGCTTTCAGGCCCTTGACGATCTCGACATAGCCTGCGTCCTGAATGCCGGTCTCGACGCTCACGAACTTGACCACGCCGTTTTCGACCTTGCGGGCGGAAGAACCGTTTTCCTCGCTGTTGACCGCCGTCAGCGGCAGCGCGACGCCATCTGCCTGGCGAATGATGATCTCGGCGCTGCCGTACATGCCGGCGCGGGCCTTCTCGCCGTCGTCGATCGTGATATGCACCGCACCGAGGCGGGTGACGGGGTCGACGATCGGGGCGACGAGACGAACGGTTCCGGCAAGCTTCTCGCGGCTGCCTGAAAGCGCGATCAAGGCCTTCTGTCCGTTCGTGATCTTGGTGATATCGCTCTCGGACACATCCACCACCAGTTCGAGCTGGCTGTCGCGGATGATGGTGAAAAGCGGATCGCCATTGCCGTTGGCGATGGCTCCGACGCGGGCGTTGCGCGAGGCGACGGTGCCAGCGACCGGGGTCTTGATGCCGGTGCGGGCAAGCTTGAGGTCGGTATCGGCGATCTGGCTATCGGTGACCTTCAGGTCGGCTTCGGCAACGGCGATCGCCTGCTCGGCGGAAACGACGCGCGCCTTGTTGGCGGCGGCGGCCGCATTCGCCTGTTCCACCGAGGAGGTCGACATCGTGCCCTTGGCGCCCATGGTGACGGCGCGGATGCGCTGCAATTCGGCCTCTTCGGCATTGGCGCGGGCTTCGGTGAGTTGTGCGTGCAATTGTGCAAGGCTTGCTTCGCCCTTGGCTCGCGTCGCCTGCATCTGGCTCTTCTGTAGGATCAGAGCGTCGTCGTTCAGCGTGGCAAGCGTACTGTTTGCCGCGACCTTGTCACCGACATCTGCATTCAGCGAGCGGATCGAGAGGCCGTCCACCTGCGGCTGGATATAGACCTCTTCGACGGCCTTCACCGTGCCGGTCGCGACGACCTTGTCGGTCAGGTGGCGCATGGAGGCTGTCGTGATGACGATTGCGGGCAGGTTCTGCTTCGGCGTCGTAACGGCGGGTTGCTCCGCCAGGGCAGCGGGTGCCGCCAGCAGGGAAAGCAGGATGGCAGTCGTGCTCAGAAGTCTAAACGGCGTGAGGGCCATGCGTCCGGTTCCAGTTCGGCATTTGGTCAAAGGGATTTCGCTGTTTTTCCCGTCGCGAACACGGGGGATCACTGCATGCGAGCCGGCTTCCCCGGCGGATTACTGCATAATTCCTTAAATCGGAATCGATTTAAGGATAAAATTATGCAGCAGATTTAAAGTGTTACAGCGACCTTTGCGCGTCATATTTGACGCGCGGCGCTGTAATATCCGTCTGTCATGCCTTGCAGGTCCCTCATCCTAAAATCGCCCCTGTAGATGGGAGCAGTTTTCAATTCTCGCAAGATCACGAGAAAATGATTTCGCGGGTATTTCTATCGTTCGCAACCTTGCGAAGCAATCACGGCATTGTGATGTCAGCATTCGAATAGTTGATAGCCGAGGGCTTTTCAGCCAAACGCAGCAACAAAGCCAGCTTTTTGTTGCTGCTGTTACAAAATGAAAAAAAGCGCGCGAGGTCGAACCTTCGCGCGCTTCAGTATTTTCAGTTGTTGCGAGCCTATTTCAAAGCGGCATCGGTAATGTCGTGCGTATAGGCGCCTGCCGGCTTCTTGTTGATGATCTTCTGATCGAGCAAGGCTTCGACCGTGCGGTCATAGGTCTTCATGTCGAGCTTGCCGTTGCCGATCAGCTTGGCAACTTCACCCGCCATGCGCTTCTGGTGGTTTTCATCCTGACCGCCATTGTCCATGACGATCTCGGCGGCTTCATCCGGATGCTCGACGGCATATTTCCAGCCCTTCAGCGAAGCGCGGACGAACTTCACCATGTCGGCCTTGAATTTCGCGTCCTTCAGCTTGTCTTCCTTGACGTAAAGGCCGTCTTCCAGCAGGTCGTTGCCAAGCTTGGTATAGTTGAAGACGGTCAGGTCTTCGGCCTTGAAGCCGGCATCGATCGCCTGCCAGTACTCGTTATAGGTCATGACGGAGATGCAGTCAGCCTGCTTCTGGACGAGCGGCTGCACGTCGAAGCTCTGCTTCAGAACGTTGACACCGTCCTTGCCGCCATCGGTCTTCAGGCCGAGTTTGTGCATCCAGGCGAAGAAAGGATATTCGTTGCCATAGAACCAGACGCCGAGCGTGTGGCCCTTGAAATCCTTCTCGGTCTTCACCGGGCCATCCTTCGGGCAGATCAGCTCCAGACCGGACTTTTCGAAAGGCTGTGCGATATTGATGAGCGGCACGCCCTTTTCGCGGGCAACCAGCGCACCGCCCATCCAGTCGACGATCACGTCGGCGCCGCCGCCGGCGATCACCTGCTCCGGAGCGATATCAGGCCCGCCCGCCTTGATATCGACATCGAGGCCCTCTTCCTTGTAGAAACCCTTGTCCTTGGCGACGAAATAGCCACCGAACTGAGCCTGGGCCACCCATTTCAGCTGCAGGGTCACCTTATCTGCCGCCATCGCGGCCTGGGTGGCGGCAAGCGTCATCGCACTTGCCATCAATGCAAACATTATTTTTTTCATGTCTTCACCCTTTTCCCTCTGTAGTTATGCCTTGATCCCTTGGAAGGGATCCTGGATTACGTCTGTCCACCACGGATAGACGGATGCCAGAACGTCACCATTCGTTCGATGATGGCGACGATACCGTAGAAAATGGAACCTGCAACCGCGGCAACCGCGATCTCGGCCCAGACCATGTCGAGGTTCAACCGACCGTTTTCGGTTGAAATGCGAAAGCCCATGCCCGACATGGGCGTGCCGAAGAACTCCGCCACGATGGCACCAATCATCGCCAGGGTCGAGTTGATCTTCAGCGCATTGAAAATAAACGGGGCGGCAGCCGGCAGGCGCAGCTTGAACAGCGTCTGCCAGTAGCTCGATGCGTAGGTGCGCATCAGGTCGCGTTCCATGTTGCCAGCGGCGGAAAGGCCCGTCACCGTGTTCACCAGCATCGGGAAGAAGGTCATGATGACGACGACGGCTGCCTTGGATTGCCAGTCGAAGCCGAACCACATGACCATGATCGGCGCGACACCAATGATCGGCAGGGCCGAGACGAAATTGCCGATCGGCAGCAGACCGCGGCGCAGGAACGCGAAGCGGTCTGCGAGGATTGCGACGACGAAGCCGCTGGCGCAACCGATGATGTAGCCAATCAGAACCGCAGTCAGGATCGTTTGCTGAACATCAATCCAAAGCGTCGGGATCGAATTGGCGATCCTGGTACCAATGGCGCTCGGCGGCGGTAGAAGGACCAGGGAAACGCCGGCGCCGCGGGTGACGGCTTCCCAGATGATCAGGATCCATATGCCAAAGATCGCCGGAATCAGCAGTCGCAGCGAGTAGCTGCCACTGGTCGATTGCGCGCGCATCGAGGACAGGACAGAAACACAGCGCCAGGCCAGCAGCCAGGCGGCGGCGATCAGAATGAAGAACGATAGCTGTGCCTTGCCCTCATCACCGGAAATTCCCGACAGCAGCAGCCATGCCGCGGCATGCGCGCCGAAGAATAGGATGGCTGCGCTCAATTCCTCCGAAAGCTTCATGAAGGAGAGGAGGGCGGCCGCGGCAATGAGAATGAAGATGACGAAGGTCGTGCCGCTGCTGACGGGTGTCGCGGCGTCGGCTGCAAGCAGCGGCAAAGCGGGGATCGCCACAAGACAGAGAAGAATGGCGAGCATGCCTTGCCAGGAAAAATGAAAAGATTTCATGCCGTTCTGCCTCCCATCGAACGGTCGACAATGCGCGCCGCGATGCTGACGATGCCGACCAAGATAGCGGCCAGAACGGAGCCGGCGACAAGGGCTGCCCATATATCAATCGTCTGGCTGTAATAGGAGCCGGCGAGCAGCTTTGCACCGATACCGGCGACGGCACCCGTGGGCAACTCGCCGACGATCGTTCCGACGAGGCTTGCGGCGATCGCGACCTTCATGGAGGTGAAGAGGAACGGGATCGATGCCGGTACGCGCAGTTTCCAGAAGGTCTGCCAGCTGCTGGCATTATAGGTGCGCATCAGGTCGAGATGCATGATTTCCGGCGAGCGCAGCCCCTTTGTCATGCCGACCGTTACGGGGAAGAACGACAGATAGGTGGAAATCAGCGCCTTCGGGATCAGCCCGTCTATGCCAAGCGCGCTGAAGACGACGATGATCGTCGGCGCGATGGCGAGGATCGGGATCGTCTGCGACGCGATGATCCAGGGCATGAGACTGCGGTCGAGTGCGACGAGATGGACGATGCCGACGGCAAAGAGCACGCCGAGGATCGTACCGAAGGCAAAACCGACGGCCGTCGGCGCCAGCGTGACCCAGGCATTGTAGACGAGGCTGCGGTTGCTGGTGGGTACCCGCAGGAAGGTGTTTTCGAAGACATTCTGCGCCACCTGGTGCGGTGCGGGCAGGGTCGGTTTCGGTTGCGACAATGTCTTGCCGATGAATTCCATCGTCGTCGAGGTGACGTTGCCGCGCCGATCCATATCGCGCTGGAACGGTGCGTTGAGGATAACCGCGAAGATGTACCAGAGCAGGATGATTGCCAGAACGATGGTCGTCACCGGCAGGAACTTGTGCTTGAAGAACTGTTCCTTCTCCATGCTCATGCCCTTCCTTGCGCGGGAAACAGCATGAGGACCATGGCGGCGATGCCCAGCCCGACGCCGGCAAGCTGCTGCAGGCTCAGCCGCTCGCCAAACACGATGAAGGCGATGACGTTGACGACGACCAGCTGGGCGATGGAGGAGGCCGAGATCGCGAGGCCGAGCCCGCCCTCGCGCATCAGCCGCACCATCATCAGATTGCCGATGCAATAGAGGATGAGGGCGAGGATCAGCACCAACATGTTGTTGTTGGTTATGTAGGCGCGCGAGGCTGTCGCTCCGCTGATGAAGATCGCCATCGCGCCGACAAGCCAGAGGAGGAATTGCGGGTTCATAGTATCCCTCCCGTCGCAGCAAAGCCCCTCATCCGGCCTCCTGAGCTTTTGTCGAAGGGCGGCCACCTTCTCCCCGTTTTGACGGGGAGAAGGGGATAGTAGCGCCCACAGCCTTCCCATCGGCAAGCGAGATTGGCGGTCGAGTTGAGGTCGTTCCCTCTCCCCGCAGGCGGGGAGAGGGTCAGGGTGAGGGGCTGCCATGCGACGGAGCTATCCATCATCCTATTCCTCATAGCTGTGACCTGCTCTCAGCCCTTCCCGGACGCGGTGGGCGATTTCGAGGAATTCCGGCGTTTCGCGAATGCCGAGCGGCCGCTCCGCCGGGAGCGTGGATTCGATGACATCGGTGACGCGGCCAGGGCGCGGCGACATGACCACGATCTTCGTCGAGAGATAGACCGCTTCAGGAATGGAGTGGGTGACGAAGCATATGGTCTTGTTCGTCTGCTTCCAGAGTTTCAGTAGTTGTTCGTTGAGGTGGTCACGAACGATTTCGTCCAGCGCGCCGAAGGGCTCGTCCATCAAGAGAAGATCGGCATCGAAAGCCAAGGCGCGGGCAATGGAGGCGCGTTGCTGCATGCCGCCCGAAAGCTGCCAGGGGAACTTGTGTTCGAAGCCGTTGAGATTGACGAGTTCAAGGGTCCGGGCAATGCGTTTGGCCTGCTCTTGCCTGTCGTAGCCCATGATCTCGAGCGGGAGAGCGATGTTCTTCTCGATCGTGCGCCAGGGATAGAGCGCGGCTGCCTGGAAGACGTAGCCGTAGGCGCGGGCCTTGCGCGCCTCTTCCGGCGTCATGCCATTGACACTGATATCGCCCGAGGTCTTTCGCTCGAGATCGGCGATAACGCGCAGGAAGGTGGTCTTGCCGCAGCCCGAAGGGCCGATGAAGGAGACGAAATCGCCCTTGCGCACGTCGAGATCGACATTGCTCAGTGCATGCACCGGCCCGTCATTCGTATTGTAGGTGAGACAGAGATTCCGCGCGGAGACGACGGAGGAAGCGGATGACGTCATTAACACCTACCAGTCCTGTTTTCGCCACATGGATGGGGCGGATTGCGTGTTATCCTGTTTGGCATTGCTGCAGCTTGAAAAGGCGAGGGCGCCTTGTGGCTGCTGGATCCGGGAGAGCAATGCCATGAGTCTGTCATCGAAGCCCACCTGCCGTATCGTGCGGCCCGGCAGCACCTATGCCGGAAAACAGGGCCTCAGCTATTTTGAAGGGATTGCCGCCGAGACAGTGGGCTCGACGGGGATCTGCATGCATCTCCTGACGATTCCGCCGGGCGCCCGCGCCAAGGCCCATCTTCACGCCTCGCATGAAACGGCGATCTATGCTGTTTCCGGCGAGACACATTGCTGGTTCGGAGACGAGCTGGAAGAGCATGTGATCGTGCGTGAGGGTGAGATGTTCTATATCCCGGCCGGCGTTCCGCACCTTCCAGCTAATCTCAGCGACCGGCCGGCGACAGCGGTCATCGCCCGCACCGACCCGAACGAGCAGGAAAGCGTCGTCCTGCTGCCGGATCTGGAGCGGTATGTGCCGCGCCAGGCGGCCGATGAGCCGAAGCGCTGATCGCAAGCGGTCATACCCCGCTTGCGGGGATGCCGCTGCGCTGAACCTTGCGCGGCGCGGTGACTTCCTTCCAGGTCGAAAGCGCCCGGTTGACGGCGGTGAACGGCTCGCGCTTGACGAATTCGCCGTGGCCTTCCCTGGTCTTGATCGCACCTTCCTCGATGGCGACGACACCGCGTGTCAGCGTATAGCGTGGCAGGCCGGTGACTTCCTTGCCTTCGAAGACGTTGTAATCGATCGCCGACTGCTGCGTCTTGGCGGTGATGGTCTTCGAGCGCTTCGGATCCCAGACGACGATATCGGCATCCGCACCGACGAGGATCGCGCCCTTCTTCGGATAGACGTTGAGGATCTTGGCGATGTTGGTCGAGGTGACGGCGACAAATTCGTTCATCGTCAGGCGGCCGGTGTTGACGCCATGGGTCCAGAGCATCGGCATGCGGTCTTCGAGGCCGCCGGTGCCGTTCGGGATCTTGGTAAAGTCGTTGAGGCCGAAGCGCTTCTGCTCGGTCGTAAAGGCGCAATGGTCGGTCGCAACGACCTGCAGCGAGCCGGAGGCAAGGCCGGCCCAGAGGCTGTCCTGATGCTGCTTGTTGCGGAAGGGCGGCGACATGACGCGACGGGCGGCATGGTCCCAATCCGCATTGGCATATTCGCCTTCGTCGAGCGTCAGGTGCTGGATCAGCGGCTCGCCATAAACGCGCATGCCCTTCTGGCGGGCGCGGCGGATGGCTTCGTGCGCCTGTTCGCAGGAGGTGTGGACGATATAGACGGGCGAGCCGGCCATATCGGCAATCATGATGGCGCGGTTCGTTGCCTCGCCTTCGACCTCGGCCGGGCGGGAATAGGCGTGCGCCTCCGGCCCGTTATTGCCTTCTGCCAGAAGCTTTGCCTGCATCTGCGCGACCACGTCGCCGTTTTCGGCGTGGACGAGCGGCAAAGCGCCGAGCTCGGCACAGCGCTGGAACGAGGAGAACATCTCGTCGTCATCCACCATCAGCGCGCCCTTGTAGGCCATGAAATGCTTGAATGTGTTGATGCCCTTGTCGCGGACGACGGCTTCCATCTCGTTGAAGACCTGTTCGCCCCACCAGGTGATCGCCATATGGAAGGAGTAGTCGCAGGTGGCGCGGGTGGATTTGTTGTCCCACATCGTCAGTGCTTCGAGCAGCGATTGGCCGGGCGATGGGAGTGCGAAGTCGACGACCATCGTCGTGCCGCCGGCAAGAGCCGCGCGGGTGCCGCTCTCGAAATCGTCGGAGGAATAGGTGCCCATGAACGGCATTTCGAGATGCGTGTGCGGATCGATACCGCCGGGCATCACATAACAGCCGGAAGCATCCAGCACTTCGTTGCCCGTGAGATTCTGGCCGATTTCGACGATCTTGCCGCCTTCGACCTTGACGTCCGCCTTATAGGTCAGGTCGGCCGTGACGATGGTTCCACCCTTGATAACTGTGCTCATGGCGCATGCTCCAGATGTGTGAAGTTCCGATGTTGGGAATCGTGGCCGTCAGGCCACGATCTCCGCCGTCTCGACGACTGCGTGGAACAGCACATCCGCGCCGGCGGCAGCCCATTCCTTGGAGATTTCTTCGGCTTCGTTGTGCGAGAGGCCGCCGACGCAGGGGCACATGACCATCGTGGCGGGGGCGACCTTGGCGGCCCAGCAGGCATCGTGACCTGCGCCGGAGATGATGTTCATGTGGCTGTAGCCGAGCTTCTCGGCTGCATTGCGCACTGAGGTAACGAGCTTCGGATCAAAGGTCACCGGCTCGAAATGGCCGATGGCTTCCACCGAGCAGCCGACGCCAAGGGCTTCGGCGATCTTCTTGCCCTCGGTTTCGATCTTGGCGCGCATGCGATCGAGCTTTTCCTTGTCGGGCGTGCGCAGGTCGACCGTAAAGACCACCTTGCCGGGCAGGACGTTGCGCGAGTTCGGCGAGAAGAAGACCTGACCGACGCCGGCAACTGCGCCGGGCTGGTTTTCCATCGCCACGCTCTGCACCATCTCGACGATGCGCGACATGGCAAGGCCGGCATTGACGCGCATGGCCATCGGCGTCGAGCCGGTATGGGCTTCCTTGCCGGTCAGCGTGAATTCCAGCCACCACAGGCCCTGACAGTGCGTGACGACGCCGATGGTCTTGTTCTCAGATTCGAGGATCGGACCCTGCTCGATGTGATATTCGAAATAGGCGTGCATCTTGCGGGCGCCGACCTCTTCATCGCCGAGCCAGCCGATGCGCTTCAGCTCGTCGCCATAGGTCTTGCCTTCCGGATCCTTGCGACCATAGGCATAATCAAGCGTGTGCATGCCGGCAAACACGCCCGAGGCCAGCATGGCCGGTGCGAAGCGCGCGCCTTCCTCGTTGGCCCAGTTGGTGACCACGATCGGATGCTTGGTCTTGATGCCGAGGTCGTTCATCGTGCGGACGACTTCGAGGGCGGCGAGCACGCCGAGGACGCCGTCATACTTGCCGCCGGTCGGCTGGGTGTCGAGATGCGAGCCGACATAGACGGGCAGTGCATTCGGGTCGGTGCCGGCGCGGGTCGCGAACATCGTACCCATCTTGTCGACGCCAACGGTCATCCCGGCCTTGTCGCACCAGGTTTTGAAAAGGCTGCGTCCTTCAGCGTCGGCATCGGTCAGCGTTTGACGATTGTTGCCGCCGGCAATGCCGGGGCCGATTTTCGCCATGTCCATCAGCGTATCCCAAAGGCGGTCGCCATTGATACGCATGTTTTCTCCTGGCGCTGCCACCATGATGCAATCCTCACCTGTTTGTCCTGAGCATGCAAGGCGCATGCTCTAATGTTCCCGTTGGTCTTATTCCAAATCCCGGAGCGGCGTCTTGTTTTTCTCGCCCGGAAAATCGTCAGTTGCGTTTAAGAAACATCTGACGGATAATTTGACCGATTGGTAAACATTACAACTTCCGTGGCGCGGCTCAAGACGAAAAGCACGAAAATTTCCGATAAAATTTCAGGCGATTGCCTAAATCCGATGCATCGACAGGGTGAATGAGGGCTTGGCCGAAAGGCTTGGATTTCAAGGAGAAACAGAGCAGACATGGCCATTCCCAGAGCCGCCAAGACGCAGCGCCGCACCCGAATCCAGGAAGCGAAAGAGGAAATCATACTGGAGGCCGCGCTGGACGTATTTTCCGTCAGTGGCTTCCGTGGTTCCACGATCGACCAGATCGCTGAAGTCGCCGGCATGTCGAAGCCCAATCTGCTCTATTATTTCCGCACCAAGGAGGCGATGCACCGGGCTTTGATCGACCGCGTGCTGTTTACCTGGCTGGAGCCGCTGCGCGCCTTTGACGCCAATGGCAATCCCGAAAGCGAGATCCGCTCCTATATCCGCCGCAAGCTCGAAATGGCCCGCGATTTTCCGCGTGAAAGCCGGCTTTTCGCCAATGAGATGCTGCAGGGTGCTCCGCATGTCGAGGACGAGCTGCGCGGGCCTCTGAAGGCTCTCGTCGATGAAAAGGTAGAGGTCATCCGCGCCTGGGCTCAGGCCGGCAAGATCGCCAAATGCGATCCTTATCACCTGATCTTCTCGATCTGGTCGACCACGCAGCATTATGCGGATTTCGACGTTCAGGTGCGTGCCGTGCTTGGCGACGAGCATTCGGGCGAGGGGCGTTTCGAAGATGCTGCCCGCTATCTGGAACAGCTTTTCGTCGACGGGCTTCGGATTCGGCGCGTTTAACTTGAGTGCCCGTTTCGCGATAGCCGGGACGGCAAGCCGGAGCTATTTTTCTTTTTTTTCAGCATCTTGCTGCAGCACAGCTAGATCCTGCTGCGCGCCAGCCAAAACATTGCGAATGATATTGAGATAGACTTTCGTACCGGCCGTTTGCATGAACGGGATGATCTCGTTGGCGGTGGCAATGGTTTCTTTCGCCATTGCGATCCGCTCCTCGCGTGTCAGGGAGACGCCTTCTGCCTGTTCATAGTGAAGCAACGTGCGAGCGAGTTTCATTTTCGCATAGTTCACATCCTGCTGCTCGCCCGTCTCATTCGCAATTGCGAGCGCCTCGCGATGATGCCGCAGCGCTTGCTTAAATCCTTGTTCGTCCCGATCGATCTCCGCCTTGAGAAGGGTGGAATCTCCGAGATTGCAAAGCGCTGTCCATTGCGCGGATCTCGTGTATTTCTGCCTGATACGGTACGCCCAGCTATCGTATTCCACGGCCTTGTTCGCATCATCCTTGTTCCGCGTTCGGTCGGCGAGGCGTCCATATTGAGCACCAAGATCGGTGACCGCATTTGATAAGGTGTAGTCATCCGTGGTCTGCCCATATGTGTCGAGCCACCGTGAAAGCGGTCCGATGGCGCGACGGAGAAGCACAATGGACTGATCGCCGGAGGCGATTTCGGCGGCGTATCCCAGTGTTCCGGCGAAGTCTTGCGCATAACGCAACTCCTGTTGCTTCGCTGGTTTGGGAAGGGTGCTGTATCTTTTTTCCAGCAGATCGGCCGCCTCGACCAGATCGACATACTGCGATCGCCAACGCCCGACCTCGGTCAGAGCGTCGATCATTCCGGATGGGATGAAACTATCGCAGTCACTTCGCCCAGAGATGGGGCAGAGCTCGATCTGTGCCTTGCCTGTCTCGACGTTGAGAGCTGAAGCAAACAGAAAGGGCGGATCGTGTCGCGGGAAATTCTGGCTGGCGAAACTGGCGACCCATGTATGTTCCAGCACCGTCATCGCCATGGCAGGCCTGTCCGGAGGAAGGATATCGAGTGCTTCCCTCAGCAGGGACAAGGCAAGGGCGACATCCTGATCCTGTTCGTCCGCCGATAGTTCGGAATTGGCTCGGCTGAGACTTGGTATTTTCTCGGCAAGGTCCGCCAGCCGCGCACTTCTGTCGAAAGTAGCGAGATTGGAGAGGTTGCCGCAATCGCCGACATCGAGCAGATCGTCCGTGTCGTATACTTTTTTCAGAACAACTATGCGATCGCACACAGCCGTGTCGCCGGGATAGGAGAAGCTGTCGAGCAATGGCGTGCTAACGCCGGCGCTATGTCCCTGCGGATTGATGAATGTCCTGAGTTTCGGGAGGTTTGCTGGAGGTGGCGCGCTGGGGGCGCCAACCGGCGAACTCCATTGGCTGTTGATCCAGAAAAACAAAAAACCGACGGCTGAGATCAGTAGGATCAGAACCGTCGGCCTGTTTCTCATTGATGCACCTGAAAAGCTCCCGCGACGGGTCTTCCTATCACGTGTGCGGGAGCCAATCTATCGGCAAAGCCCTGCTTTATTCCGCCGCCTGACGCGCCATCGGGTTGTTCGGATGGGTCGTCCAGTTGGCGTAGTTCGGGTCGACGACCTTGCCGGTGCGCTTGTCGAGGCTGCCTGCCGGCAGTTCTTCCATGGTGATGCAGTTCTCGACGGGACAGACGCTGACGCAGAGATTGCAGCCGACGCATTCCTCGTCCATCACCTCGAAGCGCCTGACGCCATCGACCATGTTGGTGATCGCCTGGTGCGAGGTGTCCTCGCAGGCGATGTAGCAACGGCCGCACTTGATGCAGGCGTCCTGGTCGATCTTCGCTTTGGCGATGTAGTTGAGGTTGAGATACTGCCAGTCGGAGACGTTCGGCACGGCGCGGCCGGTGATGTCGTCCAGGCTGCGATGGCCTTTTTCATCCATCCAGTCGGAGAGGCCCGTGATCATCTCCTCGACGATCTTGAAGCCGTACGTCATCGCAGCCGTGCAGACCTGCACGTTGCCGGCGCCGAGCGCCAGGAATTCCGCCGCATCGCGCCAGGTCGTCACGCCGCCGATGCCTGATATCGGCAGACCATAGGTTTCTGGATCGCGGGCGATTTCGGCCACCATGTTGAGCGCGATCGGCTTGACGGCCGGGCCGCAATAGCCGCCATGGCTGCCCTTGCCGCCGACGGTCGGGTTCGGGGCAAAATTATCGAGGTCGACCGAGACGATCGAGTTGATCGTGTTGATCAGCGACACCGCGTCGGTGCCGCCGGCTTTGGCGGCGCGGGCCGGCTTGCGGATATCGGTGATGTTGGGCGTCAGCTTGGTGATGACCGGCATGCGCGTGTACTGCTTGCACCAGCGCACCACCATCTCGATATACTCAGGCACCTGTCCGACCGCGGAGCCCATGCCGCGTTCGGACATGCCGTGGGGACAGCCGAAGTTGAGCTCGATGCCGTCGGCTTCCGTTTCCTCGACCAGCGGCAGGATCGCCTTCCAGGCATCCTCGACGCAGGGGACCATGATCGAGGCAATGAGCGCGCGATCCGGCCAGTTCTTCTTCACCTGCTTCATTTCGCGCAGGTTAGTGTAGAGGTCGCGGTCGGTGATCAGCTCTATGTTGTTGAGGCCGAGCAGGCGACGATCGGCGCCCCAGATCGCGCCGTAGCGCGGGCCGTTGACGTTGACGACCGGTGGGCCTTCCTCGCCGAGCGTCTTCCAGACCACGCCGCCCCAGCCCGCCTTGAAGGCGCGCTCGACGTTATAGGCCTTGTCGGTCGGTGGCGCGGAGGCCAGCCAGAACGGGTTCGGGGATTTGATGCCAACGAAATTATTGCGGAGATCAGCCATATCGATTCTCCTTTCAAGCGACTGCAGCGGCCGACTTGGCGGCAGCGAGCGCACGGTTGATGGATTCGGCCGCGTCGCGACCCTGTGCCACGGCGGAGACCGTCAGGTCATCGCCGCCAAGCACGCAGTCGCCGCCGGCCCATACGCCTTCGATCGAGGTCCGGCCTTCGCCGTCGATGGCGATGCGGCCGGATTCCATGCGCAGTGCGCCGAGGCCCGAGGCTTCGAACGTCTGGCCGATCGCCTTGAAGATCTGGTCGGCAGCAATGACGCCGACATCGCCGGTGGCGGTGAGTTTGCCGTCGCGCAGTTCGGTATATTCGACCTCGATGCCGGCAACCTTGCCGTCCTTGTCTAGGATGCGCTTCGGGGCCAGCCAGTGGCGGATGATGACGCCCTTGGAGGTGGCCAGATCCTGCTCGAATTCCGAGGCGTTCATGTGTTCCTTGCCGCGGCGATAGCAGATCGTCACCTCTTCGGCGCCAAGCAGCTTGGCCTGCACAGCTGCGTCGATCGCGGTCATGCCGCCGCCGAGAACGACGACGCGCCGGCCGATGGCGATATCGGCCTTGCTGCCGGCCTGGCGAAGCTCGGCGATATAGGCGACGGCATCGGCGACGCCATCGAGGTCTTCGCCTTCGGCGCGCAGCGCATTGACGCCGGCAAGACCGAGGCCGAGGAAGACGGCATCATATTGCTGCGAGAGGTCCGAGAGGCTGAAATCCCGGCCGAGCGCCTGGCCGTTCTTCACCTCGATGCCGCCGATGGCAAGCACGTAATCGACTTCCTTCTGGGCGAAATCGTCGACCGCCTTGTAGGTGGCGATACCGTATTCGTTCAGGCCGCCGGCCTTTTCGCGGGCGTCGAAGATGGTGACGTCATGGCCGTTGACCGCGAGGCGGTGGGCGCATGCAAGACCGGCCGGGCCGGCGCCGATGACGGCGATCTTCTTGCCGGTGGATTCAGCTCGCGAGTAGAACTGCTTGTTCTCCGCCATCGCCACGTCGGTGGCGTAGCGCTGCAGCCGGCCGATCTCGACCGGGCGCTCTTCGGCAGTGTTGCGCACGCAAGCCTGCTCGCAGAGCTGTTCGGTGGGACAGACGCGGGCGCACATGCCGCCGAGGATGTTCTGATCGAAGATCGTCTTGGCCGAGCCGATGGGATTACCCGTCGAGATCTGGCGGATAAACATCGGAATGTCGATGGAGGTGGGACAGGCCGTCATGCACGGCGCGTCGTAACAGAAATAACAGCGGTCGGATGCGACCAGCGCCTCATGCTTGTTCAGGCGCGGGTGAAGATCGGAAAAGTTTGCATCATATTCGGCGGGCGTGAGCCTGCCTTTATGAATCCCAGTTTCCAGTCGTCCCATTGAAGTTCCCTCTTATAGTAAACGGCTAGTACAGGAACGGTAACTCAGCTTAAAAAATTTATCAAACGGTAAAATTTTTATCGCAAAGCGTGCCTCGATACGCCCTCCTGCTAGGGAATAAGAACATTTTCGATCACTGGCGTTTGTATTTTAAACCTATGATTTAAATGGATTTTCTTCTTTTCTGGGGAAGGCTCGCAGGAGCTTTAGGTCTCGCAGAGACTGCGAGCGCCGGTCTGCGATCGGAGAACCGACATGTCTGCGGTTGTGTTGAAATGTGAAAAGCTGATGAATTTTTTTGGGTCTAGGTGGAACCAAGGCTTTGCAGCATCGTTATGTCGATGTCCTGATGATGATCGCATCTCCTGATGCACGCCCAATACGTCTCAGGACTTTACTCACGGTCCCCTCCCGATGAGTGCAAAGCAGCCAGTGCGCCGCCCTCGCACTGGCTGTTTTATTTTGTTCCCGCCGCCCGCTTCAGCGGCGTCTCAGGATTTCATATTCAGTTTCGGGAATGGTGAGCCGATAGCCGATGCTGCCGTCGTCAATGGCGAAGTCGGCGCGGCCGTTCATGGAAGTCGGCACGACGCGCTCGAGCACCGTGCGGCTGAAGCTATTGTCCTCGAATTCATGATCAGTGGGCGCGTAGAAACGCTCAGACCAGGCGACCTCAATCGCCTTCTTGCCGTCGAGCTCGGCTTCCTTGCAATTCAGCGTGATGCTGGTGGCACCTGTCGAGATGGCGCCATGCGAGGCGGAGTTGACGATGAGCTCATGCAGAGCAAGCCCCAGATGCACGGCAGCATTGGGCGTCAGATGCGCGTTAATGCCATAGATCGGCATGGGCACGCCTGCATCGGGCCAATAGGGGGCGAACTGCTTTTCCGCCAGTTCGAACAAATATGCACCGCGCCAGCTGGAATCGGTGATGAGATCCTGCGAATTCGACAGGGATTGCAGGCGGCCGCGGAATTTGATGAGGAAATTGTCGACGGAAAGCGTATGCCGTGCGGTCTGCGTGGCGATGCCCTGAATGATGGCGAGCAGGTTCTTGGAGCGATGCGACAGTTCGCGCAGCAGCGACTTCAGAACCTTTTCGCGATGGCGGCTCTCGGTGATCTCGGAGATGACGGACAGCACGCCCTGCGGCTTGCGCCCACCGATGCGTTCCATTTTCAGCTCGTAGACGCGAGCGCCGTCGCCACTGGCGATCTCAACCTCGGCGGTCGCTGGCTTGCCGCTTTCGAGCACGCCCCGCTTCAAACGCAAAAGGTGCTCGCCATCCTTTTCTCCAAAGAGATGCGAGTCATTACCGCCTATGACGACAGACGACTGCAGATGGTCCGGCAGATTGTCGGCATAACGGATCGAAAGATTTACATCCTGGAACAGGATGGACACACTGGCGCTCGCAAGCGCCCGCTCCATCAGAGCGGCTTTGCCTTCCAAACTCAAAGGCGCGCCGGGTAATGGTTCAGACGTATTCACCGGCTTGCCTTTCACACGCATTTCGAGAACCCCGCCGATAGGGCATTCTCACTCGTAACAACTTGAACCGACCTATAGAATCGCCCCGGATAACAGTCGGTAAACCGGCCGTTTCGAACACAAACGCCCGGTTATGGTCTTTGTTCCGCCATAGGGTTTTCACTTGGATCAGGCGGCCACCTTTGTGGTTTCGTTAAAGAAGAGCGCCTGGCTGATGAGGGCCTTCACCATGTCTGGATTGAAAGGCTTGGTCACGAGGAAGGTCGGTTCCGGCCGCTCGCCGGTCAACAGCCGCTCCGGGAAGGCGGTGATGAAGATCACCGGGATGCTGGCGGTCTTGAGGATGTCGTTGACGGCATCGATGCCCGAGCTGCCGTCGGCAAGCTGAATGTCGGCAAGCACCATGCTCGGCTTGGTCGCATTATAGAGCGCGACCGCTTCGGCGTGAGTGCGGGCAATGCCGGTGACGCGATGGCCGAGGCTTTCCACCATCTGTTCGATATCCATCGCGATCAGCGGCTCATCCTCGATGATCATGATATCGGTTGCCACCTGGCGCGAGATTTCCTGGGAGGCGGTATCGAGCAGGTGCATGGCTTCGCTTTCAGAGATATCGAGGATATCGGCGATCTCGCCGAGGCGGAAACTTTCGACGGATGCGAGGAGGAAAGCCTGGCGCGCAAGTGGCGAGACCTTGGAAAGGTTTACGGATGCACGCTGTTCCCAGGCGAAGGGAGAGGCCGGCTCGGGAATCTGAAGTGTCACGGAACCGAACAGCTTGGTGAACAGTTTATAGAGGGCGACACGGTCGCTGTCCGTGTCCGGAAAGATGGAGATGTCAGCGATGATGGCTTCCAAAACCGCAGCAACATAGGCGTCCCCCGACGTCTGCGTTCCGGTCAAAGCACGTGAATAACGCCGCAAATACGGAAGATGCGGCGCAATGCGTGTGGAAAGTGTCATCAATGGCTCCCGCCTTTATCAAATTCTAATTAAATACAGCCCAGGGGCCGCAATGACTAACAAACGTCAGTTGAGTAAAAAAGTTCCTCTTTATCGGAACTTTTTTTAGGCAGTCGCATTACAATGCTTACAATCGGTGGACCTCAACCTTTACGATTCGTTAGGCAACTGTTTTGAGTGAGGTCAACCGCTCTCCCGGACGGGGGAGGCAAGGGCGCGCCTTATCCATGAATGCGAGACAATTGAGAAGCGAGCAGGCCAAATGACTATCCAGAATCACGAGGATGCAGACAAGAAGACTTCTGATCTGCGCGCGATGGATATCCTCGACCCCAACAATCAGATCGGCAACCGATTGCGCTCGTTCTATGCCGCCGTGCAGGACGAGGCCATTCCCGATCGCTTTCTCGATCTTTTAGAGAAGCTCGATCAGGCTGAGAGTCTGGCCTCGGCAAAGGTCTCCGAATAGGAGGTGCGCGCCATGGAAACGCAAACGAGCTTCAAGCGCGAACTTCTCGCCGCACTGCCGAGCCTCCGTGCTTTCGCCATTTCGCTGACCGGCCGTCACGATCGAGCCGACGATCTCGTCCAGGACACGATCATGAAGGCCTGGGCCAAGCAGGACCATTTCGAGATGGGCACCAATATGAAAGCCTGGCTCTTCACCATCCTGCGCAACGAACTTTACAGCCAGATGCGCAAGAGCGGCCGCGAGGTGCAGGATAGCGACGGCGTGTTCACCGAATCGATGGCAACGCACCCTTCGCAATATGGTGCGGTCGACCTGCAGGATTTCCGCAAGGCACTGGACCAGCTACCGCCGGATCAACGCGAAGCGATCATCCTGGTGGGCGCTTCCGGCTTTTCCTATGAGGAAGCTGCCGAGATTTGCGGCTGCGCGGTCGGCACTATCAAGAGCCGTGTCAATCGTGCGCGCCAGCGGCTGCAGGAAATCCTGGATATTTCCGGCGAGGCCGATTTCGGCCCTGATGCCACTTCGGCACCACTGACATCAAAGGCATTCGCCTTCTGACAAAAAGCCCGGTCTTTCGACCGGGCTTTTTCGTTTAACAATCCTTGCGGCTTCTCTTCTTTCATTTGCGGCTTCACCAGCGAGCCTGCTCAATCCTCGTCGTCGCTCGATCCGAACAAGTTGCCGAAGAGAAGGGCGGCGGCAACGGCGGCGGTCATCAGCGGCTGCTTGCGCACGAGGCCCAGGACAGCGGCGGCCATCGATTCCATTGCCAGCCGACGCTCGCGGGCTCGGCGCTGTTCCTGCTTGTCGATGATTGCCATGATGACGAGCACGATCAGGCCGAGCAGCAAGGCGCCAGCCGCTATCAGCAACGTCGCGACCGCAGCGCCGTAGATCGTGGCAAGCCAGATGGCGGCGGCGACCAGTGCGAAGGCATAGGCCGTCAACAGCAGGAGAACGGCAATGGCAATGAAAATACCGTTGCGCTTGGTTCGCGCAACGGTACGGTTGAATGTGCCCGACAGAAGCAGGCCGAGGATCGGAGCGATCATCCCGCCACCCTAGCGGCGAGACAGAAGCAGGGCGACCGCAAGGCCGAAGGCGGCAGCCGCGCCGATGGTGGCAACGGGGTGCTGGCGTACGGTTCTGCGCACTTCACGCGAACCCCTTGCATAACCGCGTTGCAGATCGTGCAGCAATTCTTCGCCGCGGACCGCGAGATCGTCAAATCCCGACTCGGCACTTGAGCGCCATTTCTTGCTTTGCTTTGCGCCATTCTCGCCGATCAGCTTGGCGAAGGCTGCAACTTCTTCGCGCAGCGACTCGATCTGTTCTTCGATGGTTGCTTCGACATCGTGCAGGCTGCCGCCATTGCGCTTGCCGCGCGTCGAATGGAGGAAGGATGTGGCCATGTTCAGCTCCCTTTCGCTTTGCTTGGGCGCCCTTGAGGCACCTGCTTTCGTGATGATCGGAAATTCTCCGACCCACCAAAACACTTACCGCCCGGAACATCGATTCCGACCGCGTCATCTCAACGCGCGGATGCAACAAAAAGTTCCGGATGTGCGCAGGTGCGGCGTCAGTCGATCAGTGCGCTATGCGCGAGAACGAAGGGGGCGCCATCGGCGGGAACGCGGTTGACGCGCAGGTTGCAGCCGAAGACATGTTGCAGATGCTGGTCCGTCAGCACGTCCTTGACCGAACCTGCAGCCTGTAGCTTACCGTTCTTGAGCAGGACCATCCGGTCGGCGAAAAGCGCGGTCAGGTTGAGATCGTGCATGACGGCGATGACGCCGCCGCCACGCCGGCAGAATTGCCGGGCAAGCGTCATGATGGTCAGCTGGTGGCTGATATCGAGGCTCGAGACGGGTTCGTCGAGCAGCAGCCAGCAAGGCTTGCCGTCAATGACGGGTTCGGAGATCTGGCAGAGCACGCGCGCGAGCTGGACGCGCTGCTGTTCGCCGCCGGAAAGCTCCTGATAGAAGCGGCCTTCGAAGCCGCCAAGATCGACGGCGGCAAGCGCCTCTGTCGCGATACGATCGGCTTGTTCGGGATGACGGTTACGTCCGCTTATCAGGCCCATGCGCACGATCTCGCGCACGGTGAAGGGGAAGGATATCGAGCTTGCCTGCGGTAGGACACCGCGCATTTCGGCAAGCTGCCATGGTTCCAGGGCCTTGATGTCAACGCCGTTCATATGGACGCTGCCGCTATGGGCGAGCTCGCCTGAGATGGCTTTCATCGTGGTGGTCTTGCCGGAGCCGTTCGGCCCGCAGATCGCCGTCAGCGTTCCGGCCTCGGCCGTAAAGGAGACCTCGTGCACGACGGGCTTGCCGGCGAGCCGGACGCTCAGATTGGAGACATCGATCATTCCATGCTCACAGGCTGAGGCGCGAGCGCTGCCTGAGCAGCATCCACAGGAAGAAGGGACCGCCAACACCGGCCGTCAGAATGCCGATCGGCAGCTCCGCCGGGGAAACGATGGTGCGGGCGACCACATCGGCGACGACCAGCAAGGAGCCGCCGAACAGTGCCGAAGCTGGCAGCAGGAAGCGATGGTCGGGGCCGATCACCATGCGCAGGATATGTGGCACGACGATGCCGACGAAGCCTATACCGCCGCTGACGGCGACCGAAGCACCGACCGCGGCGGCCACGCTGACGACGGCGATATTCTTCAGGCGTTGCACCCCTATCCCCATGTGGAAAGCGGTCGCCTCGCCGAGCGTCAAGGCGTTCAGTCCGCGCGCCATGAAGGGCAGGGGCAGGAGCGAAAGGATGATGATCGGGCCGGCGCCGGCAACCTTGCTCCAGGTCGAGCCTGCCAGCGAGCCCATGCTCCAGAAGGTGAGATCGCGCAATTGCCGGTCATCGGCCATATAGATGAGGATGCCCGTCATCGCCAGCGCCAGCGCACCGAGCGCGATGCCGGCGAGCAGCATGGTGGCGATGGATGTCTGTCCGTAGCGGGTGGCGACCTTGTAAAGCAGTATCGTCGTTGCCAGGCCACCGATGAAGGCTGCGATCGGCAGGGAAAAGATGCCGAAGAAGTGCGCCACAGGCGCGAGAACGCCTCCGCCGAGGACGATCATGGCGACCGCGCCGAGGCTGGAACCGGCAGACACACCGATCAGGCCGGGATCGGCGAGCGGATTGCGGAACAGACCCTGCATGACAGCGCCCGAAACCGCCAGCCCGCCGCCAATCAGGAAACCAAGGACGGCGCGGGGGAGGCGGATGTCGAAAATCACAATGTGGTCGCGGATGCTAAGCGTGCTTTCGGCGCCTCCGCTCACCATGCCGGTGATGACATCGATGATGGACGCATTGGAAGCGCCGGTGGTGATGGAGAAGAGAAAGGCAGTGGCGGAAATCACGAGGAGGCCGGCGATGACGAGGATCGCAAGTGCGGTACGATCCCCTTGACGACGGCGTGCCGTGGTTTGCGACATCTGCTTCAGCCCAGCCATGGCATCATTGAATGCCACGTCAGCCTCCGTAGATCGCCGCGTTCAGCTCGCGAATGGCGCTGGCCGTGCGCGGTCCGAAGCCGAGCAGATGCAGGCCGTCCATGCGCACGATCGCCTTGTGGCTCGCGGCCGGGGTCAGCGAAATGGCCGGCTGCTTCAAGAGGTCCTCGTTCGACATCGACAGCGGACCCTCGCGATCCATGATCAGGATGACATCGGGCTTGGCCTCGATGATGGCCTCGTCTGTCACCGACTTGTAGCCGGAGAAGCCGCTGATGGCGTTGATAGCGCCGGTGAGCTTGATGATGCCGTCGGCGGCTGTATCGCTGCCCGAAGCCATGATCTTGCCGTTCTGGTTGCTCAGTACGAAGAGCACGCGCTTGCGCTCGGCTTCCGGGCGCCTGGCGGAATCATTGATGGCCGCGTCGAGATCGGCGGCGACCTTGTCTTCCAGGGCCTTTGCCTTGTCCGGCACGCCGAGCAACGCACCGACGACTTCGATCTTCTTCAGAATGCCGTCGCGATCGTAATGCTGCGGCACGGTCTCGAAGGGTAGGCTGGCATTGTGCAGCACGGCAAGCGCTTCCGGCGGGCCAGACCCTTCGACCGCGATGATGGCGGTCGGATTGACGGCCAGGATGCCTTCCGGCGAGAGCGCGCGCATATAGCCGACATCGGGAAGCTTGGTTGCTTCCTTGGGGTAAAGACTGGTGGAGTCGCGGGCGATGAGCCGCTTCTCCTCGCCGAGCGCATAGACGATCTCGGTGACATCGCCGCCGATGGAGACAAGGCGTGAGGTATCCGGCGTCTTGGCCGTCTCAGCGGCGTGCGCGTGACGCACGAAGCTGCCAAGGCCTGCGATCGGATTGGCCGGCACGAGCGGCAGAGCCATCACCGCCATGGTCAGGGCGATTTCCCAGGGCCTGATGCGCTTCAAGTTCTTAAACATCGTCATGGACCATCTCTCACGCGGCAACGCTGGCGCCTGATCTCGTCAGGCTTTCCATGATGGCGCGCCAATCGGGACGCTCATCGAAGCCTTCCTTCCGCTTGCCGAAGAACTGGATGATCATCTCGCCCCTGGCGTTGTAGGCTTCGAGCGAGGTGACGTGGCCATCCTTGGTCGGCTTGCGCACGGCCCATGTCTCGGCAATCTGGTCCTGGCGCAGATGCAGGTGGAAGGTCGGATCCATGACGTTGATCCAGGGACCCATGGTCTGCACGTTGTGGATCGGACCGGAATGGATCTGCACGGTGCCTTCGTTGGCAACGAAGCACATGATCGGCAGGCCCTCGCGCACGGAGGCGTACATCATCTCTGCCACGGCGCCGGAATCCAGCTTCCACGCATAATCGTCGCCGACAGTGCGGATCGCTTCCTGGCGGCCGATCTTCAGCTTCTTCAGCATGCCGAAGAATTCGTGCGTGTCGGTCATGCGGCTCCAGTGGTCGCGCAGCTCGTCGCGGCTGACATCGCCGTCCGTGGCGCCGTTGTCATATCCGGAGCGATCCTCGGCGAATTCCTGCGCCTGGTCTTCGATGCGCAGCTCGGCGACCATGGCGTGATAGGCCTCGACATTCGAATCGGGGCGCAGATGCACCTTGTGGACGGCATCGCCGGCCTTATCGAAGAATTGCAGGCTGAGCCTCTTCTGATCGCCATCGGTCTTGGTGACGGCGAAACCGTGCACCCAGCGCTTCGGGAAGATGCGCAGGTCGATATTCTCGCCAAGCACGATCGCTGCCTGCGCGCCGAACTTCATGTTCTCATAGACGCCGATCTTTTCGTGCACGGCGCTTTCGTTGCGCGACAGGGCCATGATCTCGCCGAGCGAGGCGATCCGCTCCAGAAAGCGATCGACGCTGGCATCGATGCGGATGGCCGAAATGCCGACTTCGGCCGCGACGAGGGCAGCTTCGGAAATCTCGAGGCGGGCAGCGATGTCGCGTTCGCGCATTTTCGGGTTCTCGGCGCGAAAAGCGCGGATTTCGGCGGGGGTCGGGCGAGTGGTCTTATTCATCTGTCATGCCTATTTGTTGAGTATCAGCTTGCCTTGGCGCGTAATCTTCATGCGGTAGATGACGCCCTCATGCTTGATCATGATTTCGGTCTGGCCCCGGAAAATATCCGTGCTCTCGACAATTCTTACCTGCGGTGCGGCCGTGCACTGCACCGGCGGCGTAGGGGTCTTCTCAGCAATCATCCTGTTTAGTTTTGCCTGAAAATTCATCGGGGACCGAACCGTCGTGCGGCCAAATTTATCTTGACTCTCATACTCATGGTTTCATAAAGACGCAATAGGAGACTGATAAAGTCAAGTTTAAAAATTTCGACGGTACACGCCATGGCCGTTGGCTGGGCAAGCTCACGTCAAAACATATTCAGGAGAGATGTCGATGCTGACGAAAACCATCTTGGCGCTCGCTGCTGCGGGTGTATTCGCCGCGGCATCTTCCGTCCCCACCTTCGCTCAGGATGCGAATGCTGCGGCCGCCCCTGCAGTGGCAGTGCCTGCGGCATCCCATAAGCTGAATGTCGAGCTCAATGCGCTTGCGCCGTCCCAGAAGGGATGCATGATGACCTTCGTTGCCGAAAACGACATGGCAACGCCGATCAACAAGATCTCCTTCGAACTCGCTTTCTTCAACGACAAGAATGCCGTCGATCGTGTCACCGTGCTTGATTTCCGCGACCTGCCGCTCGGCAAGAAGCGGGTGCGGCAATTCGACATGCCGGGCGTGAAATGCGAAACGGTCTCCCGCATCATCATCAACGACACGCCGGTCTGCGATGGACCGGCGGCCGGCGAGTGCAAGGCCGCATTGACGACCCGCTCGCAGACCTCAGTTCCCTTCGAGGGCTGAAGCGATGGCAATACGCTCGGCGAAAGTTTCCATGGAGCGCCGCGCAGATGGCGGCTTGAATGACAACTATCCGAGCGTACTGCCCGGCCACGAACTGACCGGACTTGAGGGCGTGCCGCGACCGCCGGCTGCCGAAGCCGTGGCGCATTACAGCCGTTTCACACAGATCAGCTCCTATCCGGATCATCCGAGCGAGGCTGCGCCGGCTGAGACGGCGGAACATCAGCCGATGGACGCGCTACCCGAAAGGTCGCGCGAGGCTGTTGCCGGACGCAAAACGTCACTGCTTTTCTCCGGCGTCGGATCCTGCCTGTTTCATGCCGCTATCGTTGCCGTGTTGCTGTTTACCTTCGTTGCGACGCCTGAGGAAGCGCAGGAAGAGGCGGGCGATACGGTCAGCGTCATCATGATCGGCAATTCCGATACTGACCAGATGGCTGCCGGCGAGGAGAACCCGCAGACCGAACCGGAACAGGTAACGGCGGAGGCCGTGCAGCCGCAAACTGTTCAGCCGACCGTGGTGACGGCTGAAGAGGCTCAGCCGCCGCAGCCCGATGTCGTCCAGCCGCAGCAAGTCGAGACACAGCAGGCGCAGACCGCAGAACCAGTTGAACCTGTCGAGCAGACGCAACCCACGGCGGTCGTACCCGAGCAGCCCCAGATCTTGGCGACGCAGGCGCCGGCTGAGACGACGGTTATCCAGCCGACCGAACCGGTGCAGCCTGCGGAGACCCAGGTTGTCGAGGCGCAGCCGGTCGAACCGCCCGCGGCGGTCGTAACGCCGGTCGAAAAGCCGAAGCTTGTGGAGAAGCCGAAGGAAGTCAAGAGGCCGGTCGCAAAGGTCGCGAAGGTGAAGTCGGGATCACGAGGCGAGAACGAGCAGGATTCCAAACGGGGATCGGTCGATGGCACCGAGGCAGCTCAATCCGATAACAATTCCGTGGCAAATGCCCGCCGTACCGGAGCGGGTAGCGCTGCTGTTGCCAACTATCCAGGCAAGGTGCAGTCGCGCATTCGTCGTGCTGTGAGGCTCTCGTCGAAATACGAACCTGGCATAACCGTGCGTGTCCGACTTACGATTGGTTCGAGCGGCGATCTGACATCTCTTTCGATCGCACGGAGCTCAGGCTTTCCAGAATTGGACGACGCGGTTACCAGCGGTATTCGTCGAGCCGCACCTTTCCCACCGCTTCCGCCGGAATGGGGTAAGCCAAGTTGGTCCTTTACGCAGGAGGTTCAGGTGACAGGGCGCTAAGCTCCGTCCCTGTCTCGCAGGCGTGTCTCAAGCGTGGAATACGGCTTGTCGGGCTCAAACATGATCCCGAATGAGACTATGCCATGCATTCGGCAAACTGCAGCTTTAAAATATGATAAAAATTCTCAACTTTATACTTTACTATAAAACTCATGTTTACTAAGGTCGCCTCGCGCTCGGTGGAATCGAGCGTGCAAGAGCAACCAGCAAACGGGTGATGTATGGCGCGTAAGGGGAAGAAGGATTTTGGCCGCGAGAGCCGTGAAGCGCAGGCGACGGCTGAGGTTTCCGGAAAATCCACTCTCGATGGGCGCAGCTTCCTCTATGTGGGCGGCCGTGATTGCCAGGTGGCGCATCTGCGCCAGATCGCCAGCAATTTCGGCGCCGAGCTGATCCACCATGATGGCGGTCTTCGCGAGGCGGTCTCGCGCATCGACACCGTGCTGCCGTCGGTCGACTGTGTGTTCTGCCCGATCGACTGCATCAGCCACGATGCCTGCCTGCGGGTGAAGACGGGCTGTAAGAAGTTTGGCAAGGCCTTCATTCCCTTGCGCAATGGCAGCAAGTCCAGTCTTGAGCGGGCGCTGCAGACCATGAACGAACGAGACGCTTCCCGATGATCGATAATGGCCCTGACGGGTTTATGCTGATCGGCCTGCACAAGCTGGCCGCACAGAACGGCGATGGGCTGGTGCCTGAACTCTATGAATTGCTGATGCGCCGTGCCGAGGAACAACGGCGGGCCGCGAATGTCGCGACATTTCCCGCCTGGAAGACGCGGCAGCCGGGCGAGGCGCCGGAGCAGCCGCTTGATGAAGCGAGCCGCAATGGCGCAAATGTCGTTGCCTTTGCGCCTGACGTGGATAAGACTGTCGCCCGTCGCAAGAAGGTCTGATCGTCGAACGAGGTTGCCATGTACATCGCCATGAACCGCTTCAAGGTCGTCATCGGTTTGGAGGGCGAATTCGAGGAGGTCTGGAGAGGGCGCGATTCGCGGCTAGCGGAGGTACCTGGTTTTCTCGAGTTCCGCCTGTTGCGCGGCAAGGCGAGCGTGGAGGAGGGCTATACGCTGTTTTCCTCGCATACGACCTGGCACAGCGAAGAAGCTTTCATTAACTGGACGAAATCCGAGCATTTTCGCATGGCGCACCGCAATGCGGCCGACAATAAGCGGCTCTATTGGGGGCCGCCGCAGTTTGAAGGTTTTGCGGTCGTTCCCGGCATTTGAGCCGGGATTATCAATGATATAAGTGCCCTGAGGCCGGCATCACGCCTTTGTGGGGCCCGCCCTAAAGAAGGCGCCGATTGCTATCGCCGCCCAGCCCGCGATCATGCCCATTCCGCCCGCCGGAGCGGCCATCGGAAATAGCGAGCCGCCGCCGTAATGCCTGTTGATCAGGTCGCCGGCGAAAATCAGCGTTCCCAATCCCAGCAGGACAGCCGCGATCGGCGCGGTGCGGATTCGGTCATAGCCGGCATAGAGCGCCAGGAGGGCAGGGGCGTGGGCGAGGCTCATGGTGGAGGCTGCGCCGAGGAAATGCGTGTCGCCGCCATGGGTTGCGGCCGCGGCAAGCGCCACGCCGCCGCCGCCGAGAATGCCGGCGATAAACAGGGTAGCCGGACGGATTGCGGCGCCGATAGTCATGTTTTCCTCATTCCCTGTTCTGCATATGGAAGGCCAGGCGCTCGACCGGCTCCCAGATGATGGCCCGCAGTTTTTCGTTCTCGATGGTTTCGTCCATGGCGCGGCGGAAGCACAGTAGCCATTCGTCGCGCTCCTTCGGGCCGATGGCGGCGACGAAATGTCGGCTGCGCAGACGCGGATGGCCGCGCTTCTCGATATAGAGCTGCGGTCCGCCGAGATAGCCGGTCAGATACTCGTAGAATTTCTCTTGCGAGCCTTCGAGGCTTGGCGGGTGCACCGCACGGCAGTTGGCAGCCTCCGGCAGCGTGTCCATCAGCTCGTAGAAACGCGCAGTCAGCGCCCGCACCGTTCGGTCGCCGCCGATCGCTTCGTAAAGTGTGATAGTTTCTTCGCTCAAGCCTCGGCCCCTGTCTGCGATGTCCTACATGGCAACTCATGGGCGATGCTGCAACCGTCGAAACGGCCGGTGCGGCGTTTCGGCGCTGGTTATTTCGTGGTCGTCAGCCGGAAGGCATCGCTTTCCCCGGGGATGAGATCGAGCGGCCACACCGTCTGGCGTGATTTCCTGGGATATTCCTGGCTGTAGGCGGGCATGCTGGAGAGCAGGATTTCGGCCAGTTCGACGCCGAGATCGTGCAGCGAGGTACGGAAGCAGGTCAGCGCCGGCTGCAGGAATTTGGCGCGCGGCGCCTCGCGAAAGCTGACGACGGCAATGTCTCGCCCCGGAATGATGCCGGATTCCATGACGCGCCGGTAAAGGCCGATCGCCATCAACTCGTAGATCAGGATTACAGCGGTTGGCCTGTCTTGGAGACGCAGCAATTCGTCGCCGACCTGATAACCACCCTGTTCGCTCGATTTTGCCCGGATGACCAAGGCTGGGTCGTAGGCTATTCCATGCCGCTCCAGCGCGCGGCGATAGCCATCCACGAAGACGAAGCCGAGATTGATCTCGCTCGCGGGCGCGCTGATGGCGATGCGGCGATGCCCCTGCGCCACGAGCCGGTCGACCGCGCAATTGACGACGCCATCGAAATCGAGGTCGGCCCAGGGATGCTGTGCGCCCGAGAGGCTGCGGCCGAGCGCTGCAAACGGGATCTTCGCCTTGGCGAGCAGATCGAAGCGTTTGTCGACCCGCTGCGTCTCCGAAATGATCATCGCATCCGCAATACGCCGCGCCACCATGCGCTTCAGATATTCATAAGGGTCTTCGTCATGCGGGCAGGGGAGCATGATCAAATCGAGATTGTGGCGTGAGAACACACTCTGCAGCCCGCCCGTCACGGTCAGGAAGAAATTGTCGCTGTTCTCGACCGTTTCCTTGCTGGACTGGATCATCAGGCCGATAACATTCGTTGTGCCTTGCCGCAGGCTACGCCCGGATTGGTTGGCCACATAACCCAGTTGCTCAGCGGCGGCGAGCACGCGCTTGCGGGTCTCCTCGTTGACGTCAGGCTTGCCGTTCAACGCGCGTGATACTGTGCCGATCGAGATATCGAGATGCTCGGCAAGCTGACGAATACCCTTCATCGGCCGTGGTTTTCCTCCATGCGCCATTTTCCGTAGTCCTCCTCTATTGACACAGGAAAATCTTTTCGCATAGTATCGTAAACGTTTACGGAGCGCGTGTCATGAGGGGTTAGACACCGCCCGCTGGAGGACATCGTGAAATTTAATGCCATTTTGTGCGGGTGCGGAGCTATGTCCAAAGGCTGGCTCAGGGCCATCGCCTCGACGCCGGCGCTTGCCGAATCCATTCAGATTGTCGGCCTGGTCGATCTCAATCGGGCGACCGCCGAAAGCCTTGCGAAAGAATTCTCTCTCGATGGTGCCGTCATCGGCTCCGATCTCGCCGAGGTCATTGCTGCGACCAAGGCGGATCTGGTCTTCGATATCGTCATTCCGGCCGCGCGCTTCGGCGTGGTGTCGACGGCGTTGAAGGCCGGCTGCCATGTCTTAAGCGAAAAGCCGATGGCGACGTCGCTCGCAGAGGGCGCAGCCCTGATCGACCTGGCAGCCAAGGCTGGCAAGGTCCATGCCATCATCCAGAACCGCCGCTTCATCTCCGGCATCCGTCGCCTGCGGCGCTTCGTGGAGGAGGGGGCGATCGGCGAGCTCACAGGCGTCCACTGCGATTTCTTCCTCGGTCCGCATTTCGGCGGTTTCCGCGAGGAAATGGACAATGTGCTGCTGCTCGACATGGCGATCCATACGTTCGATGCCGCCCGTTTCGTCTCCGGCAAGGTGCCGCTTTCGGTCTATTGCGTCGAAAAGAACCCCGCGGGGTCCTGGTACAAACATGGCGCCTCGGCGCATGCGCTCTTCGATTTTTCCGATGACGTCGTCTTCAGCTATCGCGGCTCCTGGTGTGCTGAGGGCCGGCGCACGAGCTGGGAAAGCCAATGGCGGCTGACCGGCAGCAAGGGCATGCTGACCTGGGACGGAGAAGAAGGTTTTGAAGCCAGCGTCGCCGGCAACGAGGCTGGCCTGTTGCATGGTTTCACGCCGATCGAAGTTCCCGGGCCGAAGCATGAGGAAGAGACGCACGGCCATGCCAGCGTCATCGCCTCCTTCATCGAAGCGATCAAGACCGGCAAGCCGCCTGAGACCGCAAGCCAAGACAACATACGCAGCCTCGCCATGGTTTTGGGCGCCATCGAGAGCGCCAAGACCGGCCGGCGCGTCGACATTTCAGCACAAGGACAATGACATCATGACAAATCCGGCAAAAGCCATCCGTATCGGCACGATGATCAGGGCGACGAACGAGGATGCCGCCCAGAACATCGCCAAGATCGCCGATCTTGGCTTCGAAAGCTTCGAGCCCTTCTTCTGGCAGACCACCAACGGCCAGAACCTTGCGGATCTCGGCAAGCGCTGCCGCGATGCCATCGGCGATCGCGACATCACCATCTCGACCATCGGCATGTTCGGCAATCCGCTCGAGGAGCGCGAGATGGACCTGCAGACGCTGCAGGGCTGGAAGGATTGCATCGACAACGCCCATCATTTCGGCGCCACCTGCATTGCCGGCTTCACCGGACGTATCCGCAATAAGCCGCTCACCGACAGCCTGCCTCGCTATAAGCAGATCTGGAGCGAGCTTGCCAAGCGCGCCGCCGACAAGGGCATCAAGATCGCCTTCGAAAATTGCGCCATGGATGGCAACTGGGCAACCGGCGACTGGAACATCGCGCATAATCCGGATGCCTGGGAGCTGATGTTCAACGAAACCCCGGACGACAATCTCGGCCTTGAGTGGGAGCCGTGCCATCAGATGGTCTATCTGATCGAGCCGCTGCCGCAGATCCGCAAATGGGCAAGCAAGATTTTCCACGTCCACGGCAAGGACGCGACGATCCGCTGGGACGTCATCAAGGAGCATGGCATCTTCGGCAAGGAGAAGTTCGTCTTCATGCGCACGCCGGGCTTTGGCGACAGCAACTGGACCGACATTATCTCCGAGCTGCGCCTCGCCGGCTGGTCCGGTTCGATCGATATCGAAGGCTGGCATGATCCGGTTTATCGCGATGCGCTCGAAATGACTGGCCAGGTTCACGGCCTGAACTATCTCAAGAGAAGCCGGGGTGGTGAATTCGTCGAGTAAAGCGCGCATTTGCGAATCTGCATCGATTTAGGAGGCGAGTTGTGCGTTAATGAAGTGCCCGGAGCGTCTGATGTTTCGGGCAGGACGGGTACCCAAACGGAGGAACTGCCGAGCGTCCGCTCCTTGTCCCATGTGACAGGCGGGCGCTTGGTGCAGATAAGAGGAAACGCCGATGGCAGCGCGGGCCATGTCATCGGATAGATACCGTCACGGTTCGCATGGTGGAGGAGAATATATGAATATTTTTTCGAAGCTGGCGATCACAGCCGGCATGTCGCTTCTGTTGGCTGCCGGTGTGGCGCAAGCCCAGAGCAAGACATTTAATGTCTGGTGGTTCGAACTCCCGGACACTTCGCAGGCCAAGGCTTGGACCAAGGCGCTCGAAGAGCTGAAAGCCAAGCATCCCGACGTCACGATCAATTTCGAACAGAAGACATTCGAGCAATTGCAGAAGGCTGGCAGCCTCATCCTCAATTCGGATCAGGCGCCGGATGTGCTTGAATACAACAAGGGCAATGCCACTGCAGGTCTCGTCGCCTCGCAGGGCTTGCTGACGCCGCTCGACGATCAATTCAAATCGCGCGGCTGGGACAAGATCCTCAACGAAACCAATAGCCAGCTCAGCAAATACGATGGGAACGGCATCTACGGTTCCGGTCCGATTATCGGCATTCCCGTCTATGGCGAATTCGTTTCGGTTTTCTACAATATCGACATGTTCCAGGCGAACGGCGTGAAAGTGCCGACCACGCTGGACGAGTTCGAAGCTGCGCTGGACACTTTCAAGAAGAAGGGCATTACGCCGCTTGCCTACGGTACGGTGGATTCCAACGCACAGCACCTGGTCTATACACTGGCCCTGACGCAGGCTGACGACACCTGGGTCAAGAACTATCAGGGCCTCAAGGCGCCGCTTGATACCAAACCCTTCCTGTTCGCCGCGCAGAAGATCGCCGACTGGGTGAGCAAGGGCTACATTTCGAAGGACTCGACCGGGCTGAAGGGCACTGGCGGCGCTGACAACCTCTTTTCGTCGGGCAAGGCTCCGATGTTCGTCAGCGGCACCTGGAACAACGGCAACTTCGCGAGTTCAATCAAGAACTTCAAGTGGAGCCAGTTCATCTTCCCGACCTCGAAGTACAGCGTGGGTTCAACCGGCAACCTGTTCATGGTGCCCAAGAGCGCCAAGAACAAGGATCTCTCCTACGAGTTCATCGATCTTGTCTTGAGCAAGGAAAACCAGAACCTGCAGGCCAATCTCGGTGGCGTTGCCATTGCCGCCGATCCGGCCACGGTTACCGACGAAGTCGGCAAGCGCAATGTCGAACTCTTCAACCAGATCTCCAGCAAGGGCGGTCTCGGCTTCTACCCGGATTGGCCGGTGCCTGGCTACTACGAACTGCTGATCCAGGCCACCACCGGCCTGGTCAACGGTTCGACCACGCCTGATCAGTTCGTGGCGCGCCTGAAGAAGGCCTATGACGACGTGCAGGCAGCGCAATAACACCATCGGCGACAATCACAACGGCAAGACGGCTTTCATGCCGCCTTGCCGTATCGGACTGGAGGATTTCGATGGATAAGTCGAAGAGCGCCGGCAGGGCGGGGTACTATCTCTACATGATTCCCGGCGTGCTGGGGTTTGTTCTTATCGTGCTTGTTCCGCTGATTGCCAATTTCGCGATCAGCTTCACCACGTGGAAGGGCGGCGTCATCCCGCCGCGTTACGTCGGTCTGGAAAACTATGCCAGGCTGCTTCAGGATACCGCTTTCTGGGGCTCCATTCAGCATACGCTTCTGTTCATCATCTCGATGACGATCGTGCCCATCCTTTTGGGGCTGGTGCTGGCGGCAGTGCTGTTCGACTATATCAGTGCGCAATTCGGCGAGACATGGTCGAGCTTCTTTCGCGCAGGCTTTTACCTGCCGCAGATTCTGCCGCTGACCGCCGCCGGCGTGTTGTGGGCATGGATTCTCAATCCCATCGGCATCATCAATGCCGTGCTGAAGGCGATCGGCCTCGATTTCATGGCGAAGAACTGGCTGGGGGATGCAAGCTATGCGCTCTGGGCGGTTTCGGCCGTCATCGTCTGGGTCCAGGTCGGCTATTGCCTTGTTGTCTTCATGTCCGGATTGGCGCGCGTCGATCCTTCGCTCTACGAAGCTGCCGAACTCGACAATGCGAGCTGGTTCGGCCGTTTTCGCTCCATTACTATCCCGATGCTGATGCCCGAAATCTTTGTCGTTGCACTCACGACGCTGATCGCGGCACTCAAGGTCTTTGCGCCGATCTACGTCTTGACCTCGGGTGGGCCGGACAACGCGACGACGGTGCCGTCCTATCTGTCCTACTATCACTTCTTTACGACGAACCGCGTCGGCTATGCCGCGGCGATCGCAACCCTGCAGACGGTCATGACGATCATACTCGGTGTCGTTTTCCTGCGCATGCAATCGAAGCAAACCGAGGGAGGGCACTGACATGACGGTTACGTCTTCGATCTCTGCCTCGGTCGCTTCGACCGATCATCGTCGGAAGACGGGTTTCGGCCGCTGGATCGTTCTGGCCATCCTGCTGGTTTTCCTCGCAGGCACGCTCTTTCCGTTCTTCCTGGCGGCCTTCAATGCCATCAAGACGCCTTCCGACTATGCCGCCAACGGTCCGCTCGCGTTTCCACAGAGCTTTGATCTGACGGCGCTCAAGAACTTCTGGGCGACTGTCGATTTCCCGCGCAAGCTGTTCAACAGCATTCTCATCAGCGGATGCACGGCGATTCTGGCCGTTGTTCTCAGCCTGCTCAATGCCTATGCCATCGGCATCGGCCGGGTGCGCGGCGGCCAGGCATTGCTGGTAATCCTGCTGATTGCGATCATGGCGCCGCAGGAAGCGCTGGTCTATCCGCTCTATTACATGGCCAAGCAGGTCGGCCTGTTCGATTCGATGCTGTCGGTGATCCTGATCATCGGCGTCCTGCACACGGCTTTCGGCACCTACCTGCTCTCGTCCGTCATGTCGACATTTCCGCGCGAGATCATCGAGGCGGCGCAGATCGACAATGCCAGCCGCTGGCAGATCCTCTGGATGGTGATCGTGCCGGTGCTCAGGCCGACGCTTGCAGTGCTTGCGACCTTCTTCTTCATCTGGACCTGGAACGAGTTTCTGATCCCGCTGGTATTCCTCGTTTCCAACAACAACCAGACGGTCTCCGTCGCCATGGGCGTGCTGTCGGGCGCCAATACCCAGGACCCGACGGCAATTGCCGCGGCCTCGCTGCTCGGCATAACACCTACGATCATCTTCTTCCTGATTTTCCAGCGGACCCTGACGCGCGGTGTCGCGGTAGGTGCCGTCAAATAACCAATGCGGAAGCTCCGTTCGGCGACAGCTGCCGGGCGGGGCGCGATGAATGGCAAGTTCGATGAATTCGATTTTTCCGCAGGAGGCGTAAAGTGGCAGGTATCAATATCAAATCTCTCACCAAGCATTTTGGTGCCGTGCAGGTTCTGAACGACATCGATCTGACGATCGAGCGCGGCGAATTCGTCGTCTTCCTCGGCGGCTCTGGCTGTGGCAAGTCGACATTGCTGCGCATGATCGCTGGCCTGGAGTCGATCACCAGCGGCGAGATCTGGATCGGCGGAAAGCGCGTCGACCAGCTGCCGCCTGGCGAGCGCGGCGTGTCGATGGTCTTCCAATCCTACGCGCTCTATCCGCACATGACCGTTCGAGACAACATGTCTTTCGGTCTGCGCAACATCAAGACGCCGAAGGCCGAGATCGACAGACGCATCGAAGAGGCTGCGAAGATCCTCGAAATGCCGCATCTGCTGGATCGCAAGCCCTCGGCACTCTCGGGCGGCCAGCGCCAGCGCGTCGCGATCGGCCGCGCCATCGTGCGCGAGCCCGATGTCTTCCTCTTCGACGAGCCGCTTTCCAACCTAGATGCCGGCCTGCGCACGCGCACACGCGTCGAGCTTGCGCAACTGCATGAGCGGCTGGGCGCGACGATGGTGTTCGTGACGCACGACCAGGTGGAAGCGATGACGCTCGCCGACCGTATCGTGCTGCTCAACAACAAGAAGATCGAGCAGGTGGCGACCCCCGTCGAGATCTACACGCGTCCGGCGACGCGCTATGTCGCCCAGTTCGTCGGCTCACCCGGCATGAACTTTATCAACATAGCGGGCCTGAATGAAGCGGGCGGACTGGCGACGGCGACCTTGCCGGATGGCTCGATCATCAAAACGGCTGTCGCGCTCAACGGCCTTGCGAATTCCGGGCTGACGCTCGGTATCCGCCCGGAGCATCTGGTCGTGACGACAGCCGAGAAAGGCGATATTGGCGGCCAGGTCGAGACGGTTGAGCGCCTCGGTGACCGCTCGCTCGTTCACGTCCGGCTCAAGGATGGTTCGAAGATCATCGGCACCGATCCCGGCATGACGACGATTACGACCGGCTCGCCGATCGCCTTCGCCGTCGAGGCAACCAAGGTCAGCATCTTCGACGAGAAGGATGCGGCTCATCATTCCGTAAACTGAGGAGGAAACGACACGAGATCATCCACAAACAATTAGACCTAGACATCACCGATTAGAGCGTTGACGAAACCGTCCAACTGGTATGTTATGTCACCATGTCCACTGCGCACCATAGGAAGAAGCAGCCCTTGTTCGTCCGCCAGCAATTGCTGGAGGTCGCGGCGCGTCTTGCTTCCGAAAAGGGAATGACGGCGGTGACGCTGGATGCCGTTTCCGGCGCATCCGGTGTCAGCAAGGGTGGTTTGCTGCATCATTTCCCCAGCAAGAACATGCTTCTGGAAGCACTGTTCGATAGCCTGCTGGAGCGGCTGGACGCTGCAATCGAGGAAGCGATGCGCGCCGATCCGCTGCCGCATGGCCGCTTTACCCGCGCTTACCTGCATGCCTGCCTGGCCCTGCGCGATCAGCCGCAGGGTACGAAGGATTGGGCACAGGTGACGATGGTGCTGCTCACCGAGCCACAATTGCGGCAGCGGTGGCACGAGTGGGTACGCGAACGCAGCGAAGAATATGTCGGCACGGATTCCTCGGTGGATGCGGCAATCGTCAGACTGGCGGCCGATGGGATCTGGCTTGCCGACCTGCTCGGCAGCCAGGACATGGACGAGAGCGCCCGTCAAAGGCTGATCGACCGGCTGATCGAGCTCACACAGCTCTAACCCTATCGGAGATAATGGAATGGCGAACGCATCGGTCTATGCAATGCTGCTGGTCGCGATCGTGCTCGAAGTGATCGGCACGACGGCATTGCAGATGTCACAGCAGTTCACCCGCCTCGGCCCGACGGTCGTTCTGGTGGTCTGCTATGCGGCGGCGTTCTATTGCCTTTCGGTAACGTTGCGGGTCATTCCGGTAGGCATCGCCTATGCCATCTGGAGCGCGCTCGGCATCGTGCTGATTTCGATGGTGGGCGTGGTGCTTTTCCGCCAGAAACTCGATCTCGCCGCCATCATCGGCCTTGGGCTGATTATTGCCGGCGTGCTCGTCGTCAACCTCTTTTCAAAGTCCGTGTCGCACTGAAAACAGAGGTGTTGTTCATGGTTGTTTTTGGCTTTGTCAAATCGCTTTGAACGCATTATGTCTTGCGCTGGATAGGCTTGATGGAGGCTTGAAATACGGCGCTTTTCCAAAGCGCTTTGGATCGCATAACCTATTCAATCCCAATGGTATCAGAGGAGTGCCGTAATGACTATTCGTGCCGTCGTTTGGGGCGAGAACATTCATGAGCAGACAAACAAGGTCGTCGCCGAGATCTATCCGGAGGGCATGCACAACACCATCGCCAAGGCGCTGAATGCCGATGCAGGCATCGAGGCAACCACTGCAACGTTGCAGGAGCCGGAGCACGGCCTCAGCGAAGCCCGTCTGAAAGATACCGACGTGCTTCTGTGGTGGGGTCACAAGGATCACGGCGCCGTCAAGGACGAGATCGTCGAGCGTGTCGCCAAGCGCGTGTGGGAAGGCATGGGCCTCATCGTCCTGCATTCCGGCCATTTCTCCAAGGTGTTCAAGCGACTGATGGGCACGCCCTGCGCGCTGAAGTGGCGCGAAGCCGGCGAGCGTGAGCGTCTCTGGGTCATCAATCCCCGTCACCCGATCGCAGCCGGTCTCGGCGAGCATTTCGAGCTCGAGAATGAGGAAATGTACGGCGAGCAGTTCTCCGTTCCGGAACCGCTGGAAACCGTATTCATCTCCTGGTTCCAGGGCGGCGAGGTCTTCCGCTCGGGCATGACCTGGCGCCGCGGTGCCGGCAATATCTTCTATTTCCGCCCCGGTCACGAGACCTATCCGACCTATCACAACGGTACGGTTCAGAAGGTTCTGATCAATTCCGTGAAGTGGGCCTATAACCCGCTCGGCACCCAGGCCAGCATCCATGATGCACCGAATGTGCCGGTCGAAAAGGCACTGGAGCCGATCGTCGAACGCGGCCCGAAACTGCACCAAGCCGGCGAAGCCGGTTATCGCTGAGGTATCAGATGCGTCTCATAGTAGTTGGCACGGGCGGCATGGCGAAGAACCATGTGGAGCATTTCGCCCGCATTCCTGGCGTCGAAATCGTCGGCGCCGTCGATACGGATGCGACGAGGCTCACCGCCTTCTGCGATACGTTCGATATCAAGAAGCGTTTCTCGTCGCTCGACGAGGCATTGGCCTGGGGTGAGTTCGATGCGGCGACTAACGTCACGCCGGACAAGGCACACCATCCAACGACCCTACCGCTGCTTGCCGCCGGCAAGCATGTTCTCTGCGAGAAGCCTCTCGCGGAGAACTATGAAAAGGCACTGGAGATGACGGAAGCTGCCGAAAGGGCAGGGGTCGTCAACATGGTCAACCTGACCTATCGCAATGTCGCGCAGCTGCAGAAGGCGCGCGAGATGGTGATTTCGGGCGAGATTGGCACGGTCAAGCATGTGGAGGCGTCCTACCTGCAGAGCTGGCTCGTCTCCAAGGCCTGGGGCGATTGGCGCAGCGAGTCCAAGTGGCTTTGGCGTCTGTCGACCGGGCACGGCTCGAACGGCGTTCTCGGCGATATCGGCATCCATATCCTCGACTTCGCCGCTTATGGCGCAGCGACCGATATCGATCACGTCTTCGCCCGCTTGAAGACTTTCGCCAAGGCGCCGGGCGAGCGCATCGGCGAATATACGCTCGATGCGAATGACAGTTTCTCGATGTCGGTCGACTTCGCCAACGGCGCGCTTGGCGTCGTGCATGCGAGCCGCTGGGCGACTGGGCATCTCAACGAGCTGAAGCTTCGCATCTATGGCGAGCGCGGCGGCCTGGAAGTCTCCCACAGCCCGAACGGCTCGGAACTGCGGGGTTGCCTTGGCGATGACACGGAAACGGCGACGTGGAGGGTGCTGGAAGTACCGCCGGTCCCGACCAACTATCAGCGCTTTGCCGAGGCTGTCATGACCGGCAGCAGCCAGGACCCGAGCTTCAGACACGCTGCCAACTTGCAGCGCGTGCTGGATCTTGCCATGGTGACTGAAGTTGAACGGCGCGAACTGAAGGTCTGATGGCTGCAGCGCCACGCGTCACATGTGACGCGCAAAGGTCGCTGCAGCATTTTAAATCTCCTGCATAATTTAATCCTCAAATCGATTTCGATTTAAGGAGTTATGCAGGAGATCATCTTCAGGCAAAGCCTTGGGAGTGTACGCATGTCTACCGAGGAAAAAGTTGCCAGCCACTACACGCATGGATCGCTGGAAACGGCGATCCTGCAAAACCTTGTTGCTGATGGCACGGATATCGACAACCTGCGTATCCGCGACCTGGCAGGCGTGGATGAATTTCACCTGGGGCGGCATGCAGCCACGGTGGATTTCGCGAGGGATCTCGATCTTTCCGCCGGCCTGCGTCTTGCCGATATCGGCTCCGGGCTCGGTGGGCCTGCCCGCCATTTTGCCGACTCCTACGGATGCATCGTATCGGGCATCGATCTCACCGAGGAATTCGTTCAGGTCGCCAATTCGCTGACGGTTCGCTGTGGGCTGGCGGAGCAGGTCTCCTTCCGACAGGGGAGTGCTTTAGCACTGCCCTTCGAGAGCGGCGGCTTCGATCGCGCGACGCTCATTCATGTCGGCATGAACATCGAGGACAAGGCGAGACTGTTTTCCGAGGTCCGGCGCATTCTCAAGCCGGGCGGCCGTTTCGGCCTCTATGAAATCATGCAGATGCGTGACGGCACGCTTCCCTTTCCCATGCCCTGGGCGATGGAGCTGGAAACCAGCTTCGTCCGTAGCCCGGACATCTATCGTCAGCTGCTGGAGGAAGCCGGCTTTGCGGTGGAGCTGGAGCAGGATCGCAGCGCTCTCGCGATCCGGCTGGCGCATGAGGCGCGCGCAAAGGCAGCCGCGGGCGAACCGCGAGATCAAGGGTTCCGTACGCTGATGGGACCGCGGGCAGGGGAGCGAAGCGCCAACGTCAACATGTCGGTCGAAGCTGGCCTGCTTGCGCCGATCGAGATGATTGCGCGGGCGGTGTGACAGAAAGCACCCGGTGTGTCCTGTGGTGGCGCATTGACAGTGGGGTGGCTGTTTCTATATTGAAAATCCAACGGTAATGGATTTCTGCCGGGCTATTGTGGCCGAACCGCTGCTCTGAGTTTCCCAGGGAAGCTGATGACTCCTACTCAACACGCCTGAAGGGCGAAGGAGTAGAGTCGTGTCTTTTTTCTTGCCGTTATTCCACTCGCATTTCCTATCCACTGTCCCCGCAGGAGCGTTTGTCAGCGTTGCGGGAGGGGCAAACTGATGTTCGCATCCGCATATTTTCATCATCGCTTTCAACAATTTCGCAGCCTGTCCAAATGGATTCTCCTGGTGGTGCCGATGGCAATGGTTGTCGGCTCGCTGTGCGCGCTGTTCCTTTGGAGCCTCGACAGGGCGACGGCCGCGCGCTTCGATCATCCCTGGTTGATCTTCCTGATGCCCGTTGCCGGTTTCCTCATGGTGCTGGTCTATCAGCGCTTTGGCCGCGGCTCGGAAGGCGGCAACAATCTGATCGTCGACCAGATCCATGAGCCCGGCGGCGGCGTGCCGCTGCGCATGGCTCCCTTTATCCTGGTCTCGACGGTTCTGACGCATCTCGTCGGTGGTTCGGCGGGGCGCGAGGGGACAGCGGTGCAGCTTGGCGGCAGCATTGCCAGCGCCTTTGCCAGGATTTTCCGGCTCAGCCATGCCGAGATCCGCATTCTCCTCATGGCGGGCATCGCCGCAGGCTTCGGTGCAGTGTTCGGCACGCCGATCGCCGGGGCGGTCTTCGCGCTTGAAGTGCTGACGATCGGGCGGATGCAATATGAGGCGCTGATCCCGAGCCTCGCGGCAGCGATTGCCGCCGACTGGACGTGCCATGCCTGGGGCATCGAGCATATCCAGTATCACATCGGCTATCTCTCAGGCACTGCGGCCAGCACGTTCCATCTCGACGCCTTGCTGCTCATCAAGGTCGGCATTGCCGGCGTGATCTTCGGCTTGGCCGCGCGTTGCTTCAGCGAGGTCTCGCACAAGGCATCCGCGGTCTTCAAGCGCTTCTGCGCCTATGCGCCGCTCAGGCCTGTCATCGCCAGTGCGATCCTGATCGGCCTCGTCTACCTGCTCGGCACCCGGCAATATCTCGGGCTTGGCGTCTGGTCTCCCAACCCAGGCGATGCGACGATCCTCGGCTTCTTCGATCCAGCTCGTGTCGATTACTGGAGCTGGTTCTGGAAAGCACTCTTCACGATCGTGACGCTCAGCTCCGGCTTCAAGGGCGGTGAAGTGACGCCTCTGTTCTTCATCGGAGCTGCACTCGGCAATGCGCTTGCTGCTGTTCTCGGAGCGCCGGTCGACCTCTTTGCTGCGTTGGGCTTCGTCGCCGTCTTTGCGGGCGCAACCAACACGCCGCTTGCCTGCATGATCATGGGTATCGAGCTTTTCGGCGCGACACATACCGTCTACCTCGCTGTCGCCTGCTTCCTTGCCTATATCTGCAGCGGCCATACGAGCATCTATCTGTCGCAGCGGCTGGGCATCGCCAAGAGCGCGGCTTCAGGGCAGATCCCTGCCGATACGCCACTTCGCCATATTCGCGAGCGCGGCGTGGAGACGCGGCGGGGAAATATCCATAAGATCGAAAAGGTTTGATGCAAGGACGGCTGGAGGTTGTCGTGCTCTATCTTGTCGTGTTTCTCGGTGCCGGATTGGGCGGCGCATTCCGTCTCGGTATCAACGAGCTCGCCGCCCGCCTGCTCGGGATCGAGTTTCCGTTCGGCACACTCATCATCAATGTGCTTGGGGCGTTCATCATGGGGTTGCTGACGGAGTATTTCGCCTTTCGCGGCGGTATGTCGCAGGAGATGCGATTGTTTCTGACGACCGGCCTTCTCGGCGGGTTCACGACATTCTCGACCTTTGCGCTGGAAAGCGTCGCGCTCTGGGAGCGCGGCCAATGGATGCCGGCTATTGCCTATGTCGCCCTATCCGTTTTCCTGTCGATAGGGGCTTTGATAGCAGGACTTGCAATTGTCCGGCTAATAATTCAGGCTCAAACGGCATAGTGATAAAGGGTCGGCAAATTTCGCCGCATTTTTGCCGATTCTGAGGTGAATGCCTCTCGAGAATCGTCGGAGTTTCTGTCCACGACAAACCACCGCTCGTTGCGAACGGACTCTCTTGCGAAATTCGACTAATCAACTCATATAATCGCCTATTACGATCACCGTATAACAGAGGAGTCGGGCGTCAATCAGGAAGTGCCGGGCGAATATCCCAAGTTTTCAGCCTGTTGCCACTTCGGGATTTGCATGCAGCTTCCCAAGCAAAAGACTTCCCCCTGAACGGCCCTTAAAGATAGACATGACGGAGAGTCCCTTGAGCGCACCTGCTCCCACTTCCAACCAATCTCCTAGTCCGGAACAGACTTTCGGCACGGCTGGCATCGCGCCGATGGATCGCCCGAGCGCCATGACGCGCTTCTTCATGGGCATCGTCGCCTGGGCGGAAGGCCTCAATCTGAAATACGCCAAGCTCGGCAATCCGCCAGTCTATGACACCAAGACTTTCCCTTGGGCCGCGGAGATCGAGAAGGATTATCCGGCGATCCGCGCCGAGCTTGAAAAGGTGCTGCTGCGCCAGAGCGAGCTGCCGACCTTCCAGGACATCTCCACCGACGTGAAGACCATTTCGACCGACACGCGCTGGAAGACCTTCTTCCTTCTCGGCTTCGGTGTGAAGTCGGAGCAGAACATCAAAGCGTGCCCGAATACCTGGAAGGCTGTGCAGAAGATCCCCGGCCTGACGACGGCGATGTTCTCGATCTTCGAACCGGGCAAACATCTCCCCGCCCACCGCGGCCCCTATAACGGCGTGCTGCGTCTGCATCTCGGCCTTATCGTTCCCGAGCCGAACGAGAAGCTCGCCATCCGCGTCGACCAGCAGGTTTGCCATTGGCAGGAAGGCAAGGCGCTGATCTTCGACGATGCCTATGAGCATGAAGCCTGGAACCATTCCGACAAGACCCGCGTCGTGCTCTTCGTCGATTTCGTCAAGCCGCTGAAATTCCCGGCCCGTTTCGTCAACTGGGCCTTGATGAACCTGGCGATCTTCACGCCCTTCATCAAGGAAGGCCTCGACAACCACAAGGAATGGGAAAAGAAGTTCTACGCGGAAGCCGAGGCGTTCAGAAATCGCCCGAAGGCCTGATCCCATCAGCCGGTAAATTGAACAAAACCCCGGAATTCGTGAGAATTCCGGGGTTTTCTTTTTAGCGGTCAGGCTAGCCCTCAGGCAGGCTTATCCGTCTCTTCCGTATCGTCGTAGTATTCTTCTTCCGCAGGCTGTGCGGCATTGGTCTTGCTATCCAGATTGCCAAGCAGTGCGGAGATGGCATTGTCGCCGTCGAAGCCGGCTTCCTTCAGCAGGCGGTCGAGGATCGGCTTGTTGGCCTGGTAGGAGAGTAGCTGGCCGGCAAGACCTTCGCCAAGGCCGACGCCACTGCCGCCTGCCGTGCCATTTCCGTTACGGCCGAGCATGCCGCCGGTGTCGAAGATGCGGATATCGGAGATCTTCTCGATCGGCTTGACCGCTTCGGCAAGGGCGGCGGGCACGATGCGGATGCGTTCGCGGGTGATCTCGAATTCGATGATCGCGGGGCTGAGCTTGTTGCGCGCTTCGTTGAGCAGCGCTTCGCTTTCGGCCGTTGCCTTACCGGTTTCAAGAATACCTTTGGCCTTGATGATCGCAGCGTCGGCTTCTGCCGTTGCCAGCGTCTTGATGGCGTCGGCCTGGTCGGTCGCGGCCTGCTTTTCAGCTTCTGCCGCGATGGTGACGGCCGTTGCCTGGGTTTGGGCACGCTTCTGCGCGTCGATCACCGCAATTTGCTTTTCACGTTCGGCGATCTCGACCGCCTTGGCGGTGCCGACTTTTTCCTCGGCCGCGATAGCAAGGGCGCGGGCGGCCTCTGCCTTTGCCTTGGCTTCAGACTCCTCGCGGCTCTTGTTGGCCACCGCGATGGCGCTTTCCTGCGCGACGATCTGGTTGTCTCGGCGAGCTTCCGTTTCACGCTGTTGCACGGCACGGGTCGAATCGATGTTGGCGGTTTCTCGTGCCTGCTTTGCGGCTGCTTCACGTTCGGCGATTGCCTGCTCCGAAGCGATACGCGCCTCTTCCTCGGCACGCTTGGCGGCCTGTTCCTGCTGTGCGGTCTCGGCGCGGGTCGCGGCAGACTTGTTGGCGATATCGCGCTGCTGGTTCAATTCCGCCTCGCGCTTCGTCCGCTCGATGGTGAGGGACTGCTGGCGAGCTTCGAGGTCCTTTTGAGCGATCGCGACTTCGGTGTCACGAACGACTTCGTTGCGCTCCTTCTTGCGCGCCTCGGTGACGCGGGTCAGCGCGGCAAGACCATGCGCATCGAAGAAGTTGTTGGCGTTGAAGTGCTTGATATCGGTCTGGTCGAGGCGCGTCAGCGACACGGATTCCAGTTCGAGACCGTTCGACTGCAGGTCGGAACCGACCGCATCCTGCACCGCCTTGACGAAATCCATGCGCTGCTCCTGCAGGGCATCGAGGCTCATCGTGGCTGCAACCGAGCGCAAGCTGTCCACGAACTTTGCCTCGATCAGTTGGCGCAGCTGCTCGCTGTCGTTGGTGCGGTTGCCGAGCGTTTGGGCGGCAAGCGCGATCGAGGAACTGTCCGGCTTGACGCGGACATAGAACTCGGCACCGATATCGACGCGCATACGGTCCTTGGTGATCAGCGCATCATTCTCGCCGCGCTGAACTTCCAGGCGCAACGTCTTGAGGTTGACGCGGGCGATCGAGTGGAAGATCGGCAGCACGACGGAACCGCCGTCGAGCACGACTTTCTGGCCGCCGAGACCGGTGCGCACATAGGCCTCATCGCGGCTCGAGCGGACATAGAGCGAGGCAAGGACGAAGCCGATCCCGAGGATCAGGACGAGACCTATGCCTGCGGGAAGAATAAGGTCGTAAAGGCCGTTCATGAAGGTTGCTCCGTAGAGGATTTGTCATCGGACCTCACCAGATCCGAGGGGGCGGAAACTGCGATGAAGATGTCGGCCTTGCGGTCGACAAGCAGAACTTGGGCGCCGATCGGCAAGGGGCTTTCACCCTTGGCGGCGCTGGCACGCAGCTGATGCCAGTTGCCATGCGCATCTTTGACGCTGACGCGGCCGGGCAAGCCTTGATCCAGAGGACCGATGGAAACCGTGCCGGTGCGGCCGACAAAGTCATCGGCCTCGACGGCGTAGGTCTCGTCGCGCGGCACGATCCTGGCGATCGTTCGCGTCGAGCCCCGGACGAGAGGGATCGTGATGGCGAGGGCCGGCACTGAGGCAACGATCGCCGGCAGCGGCGCCCAGGTCATGTCGGCCACGCTCTGGATGGCAAAACCCGTCACGGCGAAGATGCCGAGAGCCAGCATGATCAGGATCGGCAGCGGTACGCCGCCGATATTGATCCAGGACAACAGGCCGGCGAGCACTCCGTCATGACCTTCGAAATGCGGCTTGCCGATGAGTTCGCTCAGCGAAAAGCCGAGCAGCATCGAAAGGATTTCGATTGCCGTCAGTCCAATCAGGATCATTGCCGCGATGGCAAAGGGCGCACATTCGGGTGCGAGAAACAGGTGCATCGGTTACTGGCCGTTGGCCTTGAAGCGGGCAAGGCGTGCTTCGATGGCCTGCTCCCGGTGCAGGCGGTCCAGCTCATCGAGCTCGGCGCTGGTTGCGGGTTCGCCCGATGGGACGCCGGTCAGACGGGAAACGGCGGCTGCCGCGCGGGCTGCACCGGCGGCCGGTGTTGGTTTTGGATTTCCGCCCGTTGCTTCCTCGGGAGCGTGGCGGGCGATGCTGCGCTTGAAATCGACAAGCCGTGCTTCCGCCTCGCGGCGCGTAGCAAGAACAGCCTGAAGCGCCTTCTGGCCCTCGTCGATCTGTGCGTTCGCATCCGCAAGCGCCTTGTCGAGCGCCGCAGTCTGAGCTTCGAGATCGATCTGGCGCGCGACGCCGGCCTTGGCGAGATCTTCGCGGTCAGCAGAGATCGCAAGCCGGATCTTGGCGTCGAGCGCGTCGAGATCGGCGACGATCTCGCTACGGCGGCTCTGGATGCGGTATTCCTCGGCGCGCGCCTTGCCGAGATCGGCGCGCGCTTCATCGGCGGCGGCATCGATCTCGCGTAGCGCCTGCTCGATGACGGCGACCTTGTTGGCGCCTTCTACGGTGTCGACTGCGGCATTGGCGAGGCCTGCGATCAGTCGTCCCATTCGGGAAAGAATGCCTTCATGCATCGTCATGTTATCCTCCGTTCGGGGAGCGTTTGGCGTTACCCCGATGTGAATCGCGTAGTGGCCGCCATCGGCGATCAGATAGGCGGGGATATTGCTGTCCCAGCCTTTGAAATAGCCGGCCACGTCGAAGGGCACGGCAACACGGCCGCGCACCGTCGAGATTGTCAGGTCTGACGGACCCTTGATGGCAAAGAGCTTTTCGTCGAGCGGCAGCCGGTTCCAATCGGCAAGTCCGCCTCGATTGGCCGCAAAATCACGCAAGCCGAGCGTCACGAGGCGCGCGGGCAAAGCGGTGCGTTCGCGGATGGTCTCATAGGCAAGATCATGGAGCGTGACGAGATTTGCCCCGGCTTTGTCCGGAACGATTTCGCCCAAGAGTTTCATCATCTGCCCGTATGCGGCAAAGGTCTCGTCCAGAGCCTGCCGCGCTTCGTCATCGGGAGCGAGGTCATATCGCAGACGAGAGCGGTGCGTTTGTGCGTGCGTCTTTGCCATGGCCTTCAAGTAAAGCACCGCTACGGTGCTTTTCAAGGGAGCGTGGCGTCAAATTCGAATGAATTGTAATGAATGATGGGCCGCATAGGTTGCAGAAATTTGATGCTTCTCTCTGCCTATGGGCGATCAAGCATTTTGCGAGCTCGCGTATATGTAGTGACTGGGCGCGAAAAAACCATATGCAAAGCGCGGCCAATCGGCCGCGCTGCATAGAATTTTGAGTGGAGCGTTAGGGGAGGAACCGTGATTACTTCACGGTCCGCACGATTGCAGCACCTGCCGTCATGCCACCGCCGAAGGCCACGAGACCGAGGTTGAGCGGTTCGGAACGCTCATTGGCGACATGCAGCATGGCGAGCGGAATGCTCGACGAGCTGGTGTTGCCATAGGTCTCGATGACGCTGAGGGCCGGGCGGCCGCTGCGCTTGGCAATCGTGTCGATGATGCGCTGATTTGCCTGGTGCGGCACGAGCAGATCGAGATTGGCAAGCTCGATGCCGGCATCGACGCAGGCATTCTCGATCGATCGGGTCATAGAATGCACGGCTTCGGTGAAGACCGAGCGGCCGTTCATCGCGATCACGCCATCATCCGGCAGCGGCACGTAGAGCAGGTCGCCCGGCTCCGGCCGGCCGCTGACGATCGGACGGCTTGCCGTAAAGAGCGGGTTGCGCGCCATGTCGCGACTGGTGACGAGGCTGGCCGTTGCGGCATCGCCGAAGAGTATCGCGGTCGAGAAATCATTCATGTCGAGCAGCGGCGACAGGACTTCCGAGGTGATGATGAGTACCTTGGCGTCGTTCTGCTGCGCAATGAAATCATAGGCTTGCTGCAGGGCGTAGAGATAGCCGGAGCAGGCCGCACCCATGTCATATGCGGCTAGTGACGGCCGCACGCCATCTTCGGCGACGGCAACCGCGACGCGGCTTGCGAGCGACGGCGTGGCGATATCGGGCGTGCCGGTGGCGGCAATCACCAGATCGACATCGTGGATCGACATCTGGTTCTGCTTGAGGAGATCGCGGGCAGCCTTCGTCGCGAGGCTCAGCGTGCCTTCATCAGGGCCGACCCAGAAGCGGCTCTTGATGCCCGTCAACGCCAGGATCTCGTCGGCACGGCGGTTCGGCCAATTGTGGATGATCTCTTCGTTGGTGACGCGGCGGGCGCCGGTGGCGAAGCCGATGCCGTTGATGGCAATCTCGGAGAAGCTGCCGGTATGACGGCGCAGCGTCGGGATCACATGCGATTTCAGCCGCCGCAGCACGAACTTGTTCTGGATTTCGGAGGCGAGCGCGAAGTTCTGCTCGCTCAGATCGCGATTGGCATCGACGGTCAGAAGCGGACTGTCCGTGGCGATCTGATCGCCGATCTTGGCGAAGACCTCCTGCACGACACCGCCGATATTGGCGCAGATTTCGACGGAGGCCTTCGTCGCTTCGACGACGGCAACGAGCTGGCCGACTTCGATCGTGTCGCCGGGCTTGACGAGCATGTCGGTCACCAGCACGTTTTCGTCGGCAGGGCCGGAGCCGATCGCCTTGATCGCTGCCGTCGGGCCGCTGTCATCCTCTTCGTGCCAGGTCACCTCGCATTCGAGGACTTCGGCCATCAGGTCGACCAGCTTGCGATAGGAGGGCAGGGTCTCTAGCTGATTGCGGAAATTGAAGGGAATGTGAGCGTCCGAGCGGGCGAGCCTGCGCACCACAACGGGTACATCAGTCTTCTCGGTGACGGTGGCGATGATTTCCGCACCCATGCCGACGGTGCGGTTATCTTCATGGACGACGATCAGGCGGCGCGTGCGCCGTGCACTCGCCAAAACTTCCTTCTCATCCCATGGCGAGATCGAACGGAGATCGATCACCTCGACGGAGAAGCCCTGGGCCTCGAAGGCGCTTGCGGCATTGGCGCAGAGCGAAACGGTGTTGCCGTAGCTGACGAGCGTGATGTCGCGGCCGCGGGCGACATGGCGCGACAGGCCGGGATGGACGAAATGCTTGTCCAAATCCTCGGAGGTACGGCCGTCGGAATTGTTGAGCACGGCCTTCGGATAAAGGAAGACGGTCGGACGCCGGGATTCGAAGGCGGCATTCAGCAGGCCGGCAGCGTCGCCAGCGCTGGAGGGCATGACGACGTCGATGCCCGGCGTGTGCGCCAGCATCCCCTCGAAACTCTGGGCATGGAACGGGCCGAGGCCGGGCTTGTAGCCGCCGCAGCTCACCATGAGGATAACAGGTGCTTCCCAGGCGCCGTTGCTGCGCCAGAACATGCTGCCCATTTCCGAGACGATCTGATTATAGGCGAGCGGCAGGAAATCGGCGAATTGCAGGAAAGCGACGGGACGCTGTCCCGCCAGCGCGCGGCCGACGGCGGTGCCGACGATCGTCGACTCGGTGAGAGCGGCGTTGTGAACGCGGTCGGGATATTTCGTGCTGAGGCCGCGGGTGACGCCGAAAACATCGCCTTTCGGATCTTCGATATCTTGACCGAACAGAACGACTTCCGGATTGGCGGCAAGCTGCTTGTCGAGAACCACATTAAGAGCCTCGCGCATCGTCAGCGTCGATGCCGCGTCGTTGCCGCGATATTCCGTCTTGCCGTCGAATGACGCCGGATAGGGAGCCTTTGCATCCGGCTCGACCTTGGGGGCGTCCTCCTTGCGCGCAAGGCCGGCTTCGGCCTGCACTTCCGCAACCAGTTCCCGTTCGATCTTTTGCAGGGCGTCGGCATCGACACCGGCCTTCTGCAGCATCGCCCGCAGATTTGGCAGCGGATCGCGCGAGGAGCCTGCCTCGATTTCGAGCAGGGTGCGATAGGTCTTCTGATCGTCGGCGTTGGTGTGGTCGGAAAGGCGCTCGACATTCAAAAGCACGATGCTCGGCGTGCGGTTGTTGCGGCTGTGACGGACGGCCTTGCGGAAGGCGTCGCGCGATGCGGTGAGATCGTCGCCATCCGTGCGGATGATATCGATGCCGTAGAAAGAGGAGGCCGGGCCGGCGGGCAGATCGAAGAAGGTCTGCTTGCTTGTGCGCGTCGAGATGGAGAAGCTGTTGTCCTCAATGACGAAGACGACGGGATACTGGCTGCGTACAGCTTCGGCGACCGCTTCGAGGAATTCGCCCTGCTGCGTGGTGCCATCGCCGACGCAACAGATGGCGATCGGCATGCCGGGCTTGTGCTTCAACGATGCCGCGACGCCGACGGCGTGCAGGGCATTGTTGCCGACGGGGCCGACGATCGATGTGATGTTGAGAGCGCGGGAGGACAGATGCGCGCTCATCTGCCGGCCGGCGGAATGAGAATTGGCTGTTGCAAGCAGGCTGGAAAAGAACTCACGAATGGGCATGCCGCGCGCCAGCATCAGGGCCTTGTCGCGATAATGCAGATGCAGCCAGTCGTCGTCCTGAAGGAATTCGTTGAGAAGCGCCGTGGACTCATGACCGGCGCCGGAAACATGGAAATGTGCTATGCCCTGCTTGATGAATTCTCGCTCAAGGCGATCTATTTCTCTGGAAATGAAAAATATTCTGTGAAGTTGCTTAAGGTATTCTGTTGCAAATCTCCCTTCCATCTCAATGATTTTCCTGATCTTTCGTCTGAATTAAATGCTGGGAGTTAGGTAAACCCCCAGCCTGCCTTTTTCAATACACGTTAAATGACAAGATCTTCTCGGTTTGAAACCGAAATACGCATATTGCGGGGCTGCAATTTTTCACGATGTTTCTGTCCACAAGGCATACGCGACAATGCACCCGCTCAAACGCGAAACGGGTGCGCCTTTCGCGCATTTCCTCAGCCCGATTTTCGCATAGAGGCAGCGGCGCGTTGCCTTTCGGCGGCGGCCTTTGCGGCTTGTTCCTCTTTGAGAATCAGTTCCTTGGGCTTCTTGCCGATAATCTCCTTGCGGCCTTTCCGGGAGAAGGGTTGGGCGAGCTGGGCGAGGAAACCCTTGGCCACCTTGCCCGTGATGCCGATATCGGTCGAGGATGGACGCGGCGGGTTGTAGAAAGTGCCGAGAAGCTGATCCCAGATCACGAGGTTTTCCCCATAATTCGTATTTCCCTCGGCAAGAATCTTGGAATGATGCCAGCGATGGAGGCGCGGCGTCGAAAAAATGAGGTCGAGCGGGCCGGTGCGTATGTCGACGTTACAATGCGTGAGCAGGCCGATGAAAGCCGTGACCGCACCGATCCAGAGGAAGACCGGCAACGGCGCGCCGAGCAGATAGAGCGGGATCTGGCCGAGCGCGATCTTGAACAGCGTATCGATGACGTGGAAGCGGCCTGTGTTTATGACCCATAGCCGTTCGACGCTGTGATGCAGCGCGTGGAAGCGCCAAAGCGACAGATGCTCGTGCGCGAGACGATGGGCCATATAGAGGCCGAACTCGGCGATGACGAGGCCGAGTACCACTTGGAGCGCCATAGGCCATTGATCCGGCCAGAAATGCGAATGGTAGCTCAGCGCCGGCTGCGCGACGGTCGCGACGGCCATCGGGAAGGAGGTGCCGATCGCGGCGGCAATCTGCACGCCGCCCTTGTTCAGCAGTGTGTGGGCAATATCGTTGAACGTTTCGCCATCACGCTTCTGCCAGGTCTTTTCGTAGGGCATCAACCGCTCGAAAAGGGCAATCATCGCCACCGTCGACAGATAGACGACGTTGAACCAGAGCAGATGCATATTCGACTCGAAGGCAAAATATGCACCGGTCAATCCGGCACAGAAGATGGCGGGCCACAGCAGGGAGGAAACAGCAGCGTAAAGACGCGAACTGCTTTGAAATATCATTCCATCATCCTCAGATTCTGATCAGCGAAAAATTTACGCGTGAGTATGTGGGATATGTAGCGCGATGATTGTGGAGTCGAAAGCGAAATTTTTCCGTTCGCCGGCGATCGGCAGTTGGATAGGAGATCGAAACATGCGGATAGAGCAGGCAGCAGACGAATATTTGGAGGGCTGGGCGCGCTTGCGCGTGGAGCTTTGGCCCCATGGTTCGTTCGAACATCATCGCGCGGAACTGGCGCAATTTCGCGCCAATGAAAATGCTGTTGCGTTTCTTGCGATCGATTCTGCCGGTCATGTCGTCGGTTTTGCTGAAGCGACATTGCGGCACGATTACGTCAATGGCTGCAAGACGTCGCCAGTTCTCTTTCTCGAAGGCATCTATGTGCGCCCTGAACATCGGCGCGGAGGGATGGCGCGGGGGTTATGCCAGGCGGTCGCCACCTGGGATCGGGCCGCCGGCTGCACGGAGTTTGCCTCGGATGCGCTGATCGACAATCTTGCGAGCCATGCCTTCCATGCCGCGATCGGCTTTATCGAAACCAGGCGCGTGGTTTATTTTCGCAAGCTCCTATAGGCCGGGGTCGGTATGGAAGGGGCACCCTATCCGAAGGTCAGCTTGGTCTTCTGGTGTCCGGTCTCATCGAAATTCTCCGGGGCCAGCCAGCGTTCGTAGCCAGCCTTCAGCCGCGGCCAGTCGGCATCGATCACGGCAAACCAGGCGGTGTCGCGGTTCTGGCCCTTCGCAACCATATGCTGGCGGAAGATCCCTTCGAAAACGAAGCCAAAGCGTTCGGCTGCCCGCTTCGATGGTTCGTTGAGGTTGTTGCATTTCCATTCGAAGCGGCGATAGCCGAGCGTGTCGAAGACGTAGGATGCGAACAGATAGAGCGTTTCGGTCGTCACGCGGCTGCGGGCGATCGCTGGTCCCCAGAGGATGCTGCCGATCTCGATAACGCCATGTGTGCTGTCGATGCGCATCAGCGCCTGCCGGCCTTCGGCGCGGCCCGTGCGCTTGTCGATCGTCGCGAAGAAGAGCGGATCGGCGCTGGATGCGGCTTTCTCAAGCCAGGGCGAGAAAGCAGCCTGGTCGGCGGGTGCGTCTTCAAAGAGATAGCGGAAGCGATCGTCCGCTCCAGGCGCTTGCGCCGAGGCCAGCAGGTCCCGGCCATGGCGTGCCACGTCAAGCGGCTCGATCTTTGTATAGCGACCTTCAAGGGTAATGCGCTCGGGGCGGGACACGCCCTTCCAGTTCGTGAGATCCATGTCAAAGTCCTTTGGTCATCAAATGCAGCCTAGAGCAAGTCCAGCAAAAGTGCGAAGCGGTTTGTGCCTGGAATTGCGTAAAAACAATGCTCTAACGGAGCCGTCCGGATTGTATCAGCTCCGCCAGGGATTGTGGCAGTTCCATCTCGTCGGGCAAGCCGGGCGCCGGCTGCGGCGGTACCAGACGGCTTTCGATCGGCAGGACGCCGGCCCAGACCGGATGATTTGCCTCGTCGATATCGCCGGGCGGCCCATTGCGGACCTTGGCCGAAGCCTCGTCGATTTTCATCCACATCACGGAGGTTGCCTTGACCTCCTGCTTGGTCATCGGCCGCAAGCTGTCCCAGCGGCCGGGAAACAGGTCTTCGACGAAACGGCGTAGCGCATCCGTCTTCTCCTCGACATCATCGATCAGGCGAGCCGTGCCGAAGACCATGGCAGAGCGATAATTGACGGAGTGATTGAAGGCGGAACGGGCCATCACATAGCCGTCCATGATGCTGCAGGTCAGGCAGACAGGCATGTCTTCCGCGGCACGCAGAAAGCGACTGGCGGACGAGCCGTGCCAATAGACATAGTCACCCTCGCGCCAATGCAGGGTTGGCGTCACATAGGGCGCGCCATTGATAACGTAGCCGACGTGACAGAGCGGGGCGGCGTCCAGAATGGCGTGAACGTCGGCATGGGCGTGGCTGCCACGCTTCGGGCTGCGCCGCACACGGGTGCGTTCGGTGGCCGGATAGATATTGCTGTCGGGCGGATAGTGATCGGCCATGTCATCCTCGTCGATTGAGCGTTGATCTCTGCCAGCAAAGAGGTAGGCTATAAACGGCCAGTTTTTTGATTTTTAGCAGACCAGTCGAGGTTTCATGGTAGCGGTGGCGCAATGGCCGGCACTCGATCGGAGTTCGGGTGATCTGGAGGGGCAAGTCTATCGCCTGATGCGCGAGCGTATCCTGCAGGGGCAGCTACCGGCGGGGCAGCGCGTGCCGTCGACGCGGTCGATGGCTGTTTCGTTCGGCGTTGCGCGCTCGACCGTGGTCAACGCTTATGATCGCCTGAAGGCGGAGGGCTATCTGCACTCGACATCAGGTGCGGCGACCCGTGTTGCCGCCTTCCAGACGCCGCCATTATCGGGTCAGGCCGCTCCGCCGCCGCCAAAGCTTCCTCGCGTTACGGAATTCAAAAAGGGAGGTTTGTTCGAGCCGGGGGTGCCCGATGTCTCGACCTTTCCCCATGCCGCCTGGGCACGTTGTCTCGGCGCTCGCGGCCGGTCGTTGCGAGTGCATGATCTCGGCTACAGCGATCTTGGCGGCGTTCGCGAACTGCGCGAGGCTATCCTCGACCATATTTCGTCAACGCGCGGTGTGGTCGCTCGTCCCGAGCAGATCGTGATCGTGCCGTCGACGGGTGCTGCAATCGGGCTGCTTGCGAGCGTGTTGCTTCAGCCCGATCATCCCGGCGACATCGTCTGGATGGAAGACCCGGGCTATGCTAGCGCGCAGGCCATCCTGCGGATGGCGGGAGCCAGCTTGGTGCCGGTGCCCTGCGATGCCGAGGGCATCGACATTGCGCGAGGAACCGGGCCATCGCCGCGGCTGATCTATGTTACGCCCTCGCATCAATATCCGACCGGCGTCACGATGAGCCTGCCGCGCCGTCTCGCCTTGCTGGAATTTGCCCGCGCCAACGGCGCGATCGTGCTGGAAGACGATTACGACAGCGAGTTCCAGTATGCCTCGCGCCCGATCGCCGCCCTGCAGGGCATCGATCACGGCGAGGTAGTCGCCTATATCGGCACCTTCTCGAAGACGCTCGCGCCCGGCCTGCGGGTCGCCTATGCCGTCATTCCCTCGCGGCTTCTGCTGGCGACCGAGGCGGCGCAGCGGCTCAGGGGCGCCGTCGTGTCCGTTCATATCCAGGCCGCACTTGCCGATTTCATGCGTGAGGGGCGGTTTCGTGCGCATCTGAGGCACATGAACGCTATCTATGCGGAGCGCATGGCGGCCACCGTCTCGGCGCTCGATCGCCATTGCGGCAATCGCCTGAAAATCGGAGTGGGTGGTGGCGGGCTGCAGCTGGCAAGCTGGTTCTGGAACATCGCGACCGATGATCTTGCCGCGGCGCGTGTGATCAATTCAAATGGCTTCGCGGTGCGGCCGATCTCGGCGCTGTATCTGGGGCCTGCGCGGCCGGGATTGCTGCTCGGCATTGCCCGCATGGAGGTGCAGGCGGCCGATGCGGCGGCCGCGAGGATTGCCAGACTGCTAGAGGCAACGCTCGTCAGCGCCTGAGGAACATCGCCCGATAGTCTCGCGGTGTCATGCCTTTCAGCGCCCTGAACTGCCTGTTGAAATTGGCAAGGGAGGCATAGCCGACGGCGTCGCTGATGTGATGGACGGCCTGATCTGTGGAGGAGAGGCGGGCGCAGGCATCTCCGATGCGCATGCGCATGAGGTAGTCCGATATCGTCCCGCCGGTATGGCGGCGAAACATGCGGTGTAGGCCGGAGACGCTGAGGGCCGCGATATCGGCCAGCTCATCGAGGCTGATCGCGCGAGCATAGTGAAGATGCATATGCGTCAGCACGCGGTCGATGCGCTCGCGGCTTTCCTTGAGATCCGGTGCCTGCGCCGGTGCGCTGGCGAGCGGTGTTGTCTGCCGATCTTCCGCGACCCTCACCAGAATGCCGAGCAAAGCCAGGAGGCGCTCGACGGGCGGCTTTTCGAAAATGGTTTCGAAGGCGGAGCGAACCTCAGCGGAGGTCGCCTGCGAGAAGCGCAGGCCATTGTCTCCACGCTGCAGCATCGCCTCGATCGAACGGAATTCGACGGCACCGCCCGTTATCTGCAGCAGCCAGTCGCGATTGAACCAGAGCACCAGGGCGATATGCGGCTTTTCTTCCTCGATCTTGGCTCGAGAAACCCAGCTATGCGGCAGATTGGGGCCAACCAGCACGAGGTCACCGTCTTCATAGTCGCCACTGTGATCGCCGATGAAGCGCTGGCCGATGGAGTTCAGTGTCAGCGTCAGTTCGAATTCCGGATGGTGATGCCACTGGAAGGGAATGCAGTCGTCGAGCCTACGGTTCAGCATGCTCCAGGATGCTTCCGGCGAACGGGGCAAAACTTCGAGATAAGGCCTCATGGGGCGTCCATAGTACTAGGGAGGCCAGAATAATATCAGAACTGGCCAGAGCCGGGCAACATCGTTGCGCCGATTAGAGCTACATTTTTCCTGTCACCCGAAACCAAAGGGGTAGCCAAGATGGAGGAAACCGATGCAGCCTGCCTTGAAACGAGACGCGCACCCGACCGCATCCTCGGTCACCACGCAATTGAAGGATATCCAGAAGACATTGCCGCTCAGGGTGCTGTCGAAGGACGATTGGCAGCATTGGATCACGAAGGGCTATGTGATCGTGCGCCAGGCCGTGCCGGCTGCCAATGTCGAGCGGCTTGCCGACGTTTTGTGGCGTTTTGACGAGAAGGACCCGAACGATCCTTCCACCTGGTATGCGCCGCAGCGGCGCGAGCACAAGATGAAGGAACTCAACAATACAGGCATGCTGGAGATCTACAATCACCAGTATCTCTGGGACAATCGCATGGAAAAGCGGATCTACGATGTCTTCGTCGACATCTGGGATCGAGAAGATCTCTGGGTCACCATCGATCGTGCCAATCTCAATCCGCCGAAGAAGGTGAAGGGCAATCCGAACGGCTTCATCCACTGGGACGTCGACACCTCGATCCGTCCGCTGCCGATCGGCGTCCAGGGCGTTCTGAGCCTCAAGAAGCAGGATGGCGATGTCGGCGGATTTCAGTGCGTGCCGGAGCTCTTCGAGCATTTCTATGAGTGGGAGAAGACGCAGCCGGACGATCGCGATCCGATGCATCCCGACATGACGGGTCTTTCGGTCGTCAACATCAACATGGAACCGGGCGATCTGATGATCTTCAACTCGCTGCTGGCTCATGGCGTCCGCCCCAACCATTCGGACAACCGCGTCCGCATGGCGCAATACATCTCCATGCACCCGGCGGAATACGACAATGTCGTCGAGCGCGAGGAACGTATCCGCCTGTGGCGGGAGCTGGACTCCCCGAAGCGCGACGCCTTTCCCGGGGACCCCCGCGACTGGGAAAAGCACAATGCGACGACGGCGGAACTGACGCCGCTGGGCGAAAAGTTGCTCGGCCTCAAGGCCTGGTAACCGGCTGAAAGACGACTTCCTGAAACACATCGAGCGGCCTATGGCCGCTCGAACCATTTGTGGAGATATGGCGCGGTGCCAAGCTTCGTTAGGTCTCATTCCAGCGGCGGATGACCGGCTCGGTCAGATCGTGTTCGTAGCCAAGTACGCTGATGCTCGTGGTATCGAGGATGAAATGCTCACCACCTTCCGGCGGCAGGCCAATCCAGCGGGCGGCGAAGACGCGCAGGAAATGCGCGCTGGAAAAGATGAGGACTGAGCCGTTGATACCGCGGAGTTCGCCGATGATGCGGTCGGCGCGGGCGCCGACATCGGCGGCAGACTCGCCATTCGGGCAGCCGTCGCGAAAGACCTGCCAGCCGGGGCGTTCGGCAAGGATTGCCTTGGTCGTGATTCCTTCGTAGGCGCCGTAATCCCATTCCGCCAGATCGTCCTTGACGATACGGCGGTCGCCGAAGCCGGCTAAAGCACAGGTATTTTGCGCCCGCTGCGACGGGCTCGACCAGACGGCAGCGAAATCGATCGCGGGCAGGCGGCCGGCAACCGTTCGGGCGGCCTCTTCGCCGGCAGCGGTCAGGGGAATATCGGTTCGGCCGGTATGCCTGCCGGAAAGGCTCCACTCGGTCTGTCCGTGCCGTACCAGATAGACTTCGGGATAGGCGCTGCTCATGCCGTTTCTCCTTTTCGCGTCACGTGCCGGATTCTTCGCATCTGCGAAGGATTCTGTCGAGAGTTAAGGCTGTTCGGTAAGTGTCGTGACAATCCTCTGCAAATCCAAGCTCTTGCCGAGGGTTGTGAATCTCATCGTTTCACGGCGCGACGGACGCTATAGAGCAGGATGGCGAGGCAGCCGAGCAAGAGAAGAAGCCCGCCCGCCAGCGGCGGCATGGCGAGAAACTCTACCGCGCCGGCAATGACGAGGATGAGGACGAGGCAGAGCGTGGCAAGGCTGCCGTCATCGATGAACATGCCGATAAGCTCGGAGAGCGCGATGCGAAGGACGGTCATTGGGCTGCCTTTGCTGTTGCGTTGCCGCGCATGGAGCGGATGATGGCGTAGGAGGCGAGCGAGACGATCGCGAAGATGGCGACCAAGGCGAGATCCTCTCCTGGCCAGTGCGCACCGATGCCTTCGCCGGTCCAGAAGATGCCGAAGCTCGTCAGCATCAAACCGACGACGAATTTGAGGGTGTTTTCGGGCACGGTAGCGAGCGGGCGATGGACCAGCAGACCGATCAGCATGACCAGCACGAAGGCGGCAAGCGCACCGAGGCCGGCGTAGAGTGTCAGGCCATGCGCGCCGCCGACGGCAATGACGATGAACACCACTTCGACCCCTTCCAGCAGTACCGCCTTGAAGGCGGCGAGGCCGGCAAGGTAGTCGGCGCGGCGATCGGTGGACTGCGCCTGCAGGGCTGCCGTTTCTTTCGAGAAGGCTACTTCTTCGTCATGCAAGGCTATGACCCCGAGCGAACGGAGGATGGCTTTGCGCAGCCAGCGCATACCGAACAGGATGAGGAGAACGCCGACGACGAACTGCAGGATTTCGATCGGTATCAGCGCCAGCAGCGGTCCGAAGATGAGAACGAGGGCGGCGAGCACCGCAAGGGCAAGGGCTGCACCGGTTAGCGCAGGACGCCAGCTTCGCGTGACGCCGACGGCAAGGACGATGGTGAAGGCTTCCACGACCTCGACGAAGGAGCCGAGAAAGGATGCCGTCACCGTAGAGAGAATGGGTGTGAGGCTGTTCATGAGTTGATTCCCGAAATTCGGTTAGGGCTTTGAATGCGTATGGTATTTTCTGGATCGTTCTTCTTCATGTGCCGGATGAGCTCATGCATAAGGCACTGCGGCTTGGCGATCTGGTTGCCATTCACTTGCGTTTCCTCGTGCCGCGTTTGCTCCAGGATTTGTCTATTGCGCCACGTAGCTGGCTGAGCTGATCGAGGCTGTCGATGGCCGCATCCTTGCCTTTTGCGGCCAGCGCGACGATCAAGGATTCGATCAGGACCAGCGTGCCGCCATGCAGGGCGAGATGGCCTGCGTTGCCGCGCGGGACGGGCAGGACTTCGGCCACCTTGTCGGCCGTGAGCAGGCCGAGATCGTCGCTGATGAGAATGACCGGGACGCCATGCTTGCCGGCATGGTCGAGCAGCACCTCGACTTCGCGATAGAGCGGCGCATAGGCCATGACCAGCACTGCGTCGCCTGCTCCGATCCAGAGCATGCGATCGGCAAGCGCGACCCCTGAAGCGGAGAGCGCATTGGTCGGCAGGCCAATGCGGTTGAACTGAAGGCTGGCATAATCCGCCATGGCGCCCGAGGGGCCGATGCCGAAGATGTGGCGCCGGGCGGCGCCCGCGAGAATATCGACGCAATGTTCGAAGCTTGCGACGAATTCCGCGCGTTGCAGGATATCCAATGCCTGTGCATGGATGGCAACGACATGGCGAAGCGCGTCGCCGGACTGACTGCCCGTTTCGGCCAGCGTACGCCGCATCCGCGTGCTTGGTGAGGGTGTTCCGGTCAGCTCCTCAAGCAGGGCGGCCCGCAATGTCGACAGGCTTTCGAAGCCGAGGTTGCGCGCCGTGCGGACGACCGTGGCGTCGCTGGTGCCGGCGAGCTGCGCGATCTGGGCGGCCGAATTCAACAGCGCGGCTTGCTTCTGCTCGATGAAGAAGCGGGCAATGCGTTGCTCGGCCGGCGCCAGCGTCTCGATCACGGCAAAAACGCGGTCTTCAAAAGTGTGAGGTTTCTGCGTCGTTTCTGCCATTGGATATCTTTTGTAGTGAATGCTACCAATTATATTATCTGTAGCATTTGCTGCAAAAGAATGACAGCGCAAAACAAAGGGCGCTTTGCTGTGTTGCAAAGCGCCCTTTTTGATCGCGTTGAAAGGCAAGCGCGGGGAGCTAGCCGCGACTATTCCGCCAAAGCAGCTCGCACGGCCGGGATCACCTTCTGGCCGTAGAGCTCGATGCAGCGCAGCATCTTGTCGTGGCCGAGTGCGCCGGCGCTGTATTTCAGCTGGAAGCGGCTGATGCCGAGCGTTTTGACCACCGGCGCAAGCTTGGCGGCGACCGTTTCGGGCGAGCCGACATAGAGCGAGCCCTTTTCGATTTCGTTGTCGAACTCGGCCCGCGTCATCGGCGGCCAGCCGCGTTCGCGGCCGATGCGGTCGCGCATTGCCTTGAAGCAGGGCCACAGCTCTTCGCGAGCCTGTTCATCGGTTTCGGCGATGTAGCCCGGCGAATGGATGCCGATCGGCCGCACGGGCTTGCCGAGCTGCTCGAAGGCGCGGTGATAAAGGTCGACGTAGGGCTGGAAGCGATAGGGGCTGCCACCAATGATCGCCAGCATCAGCGGCAGATCGTAGTGAGCCGCACGCACCACCGATTCCGGGCTGCCGCCGACACCGATCCAGGTCTTCAGCTGACCACTTTCGATGGTCGGGAAGACCTTCTGATTGCGCAGCGGCGGGCGGATGCTGCCCTGCCAGTTCACCGGCTCATTCTTGAGCAGGGCCGCGAACAGATCGAGCTTTTCCTCGAAGAGCTGCTCGTACTGCGACAGCTCGAAGCCGAACAGCGGGAAGGACTCCGTAAACGAGCCGCGGCCGAGAATGACCTCGGCGCGGCCGTTCGAGACCGCGTTCAGGCTGGAAAAGCGCTGGAAGACGCGGATCGGGTCATCCGAGCTCAGCACGGTGACGGCCGATCCGAGATGGATTTTCGATGTGCGGCTGGCGATGGCTGCGAGGATCGTCTCGGGCGAGGAGACCGCGAAATCTTCGCGGTGATGTTCGCCGATGCCGAAGAAATCTATGCCGAGCTGATCGGCAAGGACGCCTTCCTCGACGACGTTGCGAAGGACCTGCGCATGCGGCAACGGGGTGCCCTTGTCGTCAAAGGTCACGTCGCCGAAAGTATCGAGTCCGAATTCGACATTGTTTGTCGTCATGATTTTTCCTGTCATGTGTCGAAATGATGATGTTGAGACAGCATGTAGTGTCGCTCCCGGCCATCCACTACCCGGAAAGTTTCGGCTGAAATCTTCGAAGAATTCGATATGCCGATGGCAACCGGCGATATTCGGCAACGCCGACGTTGCGATCAGTGACACTCGCGCCAATATTAGCTTCGACCTGAGCGCAGTTGGATCAAGGAGGAAACATATGGTCGCACTGAAAAAGGTTAATCTTACCAAAGCCTTTGCAGCCTTCGATGAGACATGGAGCCCGCGCATCGGCGGCGATATCAACGATTTCCAGGTCAAGCTCACGAAGCTGGAGGGTGCCTTCCATTGGCACCATCACGAAGAGGAGGACGAGCTGTTCCTCGTTGTCAAGGGAACGCTGCGCATGAAGCTGCGCGAGGAAAACGGCGGCGACCTCGTGCTTGGACCTGGCGAATACCTCATCGTTCCGCATGGGGTTGAGCATTGTCCGGTCGCCGAACCAACCTGCGAAGTCGTGCTGTTCGAGCGCAATACGACGCTCAATACCGGCAATGTCGAAAACGAGCGGACGATCCGCGCGCCCAAGCGTCTTTAAACGATCCCGATGGTCCGGCGGCCCGTCAAAAAGGGCTGCCGGACATTGTCCAGTCCATCAGTTCAGCGCCAGCTTGTTCGATGGCGTGCGGCAGGCGGCGAAGACATCCAGGCTTGGATCGTAGATCTTTGTCGACACGTCCATCATGCCAAGAACGCTGTGGAAGATGTTGTCGTGAGAGTAGGTGCCCTCGGCGGCGCGCTTGGCGAGGCAGGCCATATCGAAACCGGCGGCCTTGGCGAGATCGTCGGCCATCCATACCAGCATTGGTACATGCGTCTGCTGTGAGGGCGCGATGATATAGGGCGTGCCGTGCAGATAGATGCCGTTCTCGCCGAGCGACTCGCCGTGGTCGGAGAAGTAGAGCACGGAGCCGGATACCGTGTTCGAGCGTTGCTTCAGCTTGTCGATGACCATGGAGACGATGTGATCCGTGTAGAGGATCGTATTGTCATAGGCATTGGTGATTTCCTCCTGGGAGCAGGAGCTGAAGTCGTTGGAGCGGCAATCCGGCTGGAACCGACGGAATTCTTCCGGGTAGCGCTGATAATAGGCCGGGCCATGGCTGCCGAGCTGGTGCAGCACCAGCACGCTGTCGCCCTTCACCTTGTCCAGCCAGCCGTCAACCTTGTCGACGAGGATCTCGTCCTTGCATTCGCCGTCCTGGCAGAAGCGCGGATCGGCAGAGTGCGGCAGAAAGGTATATGAAACGCGATTGGTGACGTCGTAGCTGCCGGTGTCGTTGTCCAGCCACGTCACATCGACCTTGGCATGGGTCAGCACATCGAGCAGGTTTTCCGTCTCAAGTCCCTTGCGATGGCTGTATTGTTGGCGCGTGTAGACCGAGAACAGGCAGGGTATGGAGGTGGCCGTCGCGGTACCGCAGCTACTCGTATTCGGGAAATAGACGACGTTGCGTTTTGCCAGTTCCGGATTGGTCATCTTGGCGTAGCCGCCGAGCGAAAAGTTCTGTGCGCGGGCCGTCTCGCCGGCGACGATGATCGTCACACGCGGCTTGCCGTGGTCGACGGCGCCGACCCTGCGGGCATCCGTGCCCAGTGGCTGTGCTACGACGTTTGCATTCCTTTGCGCATCGATGACGTATCGCACTGCGCTTGTGATCGGCATCACAGGATTAAGCGTATCCATCATGTCTCGGTGAGCGCGGCCGATGCCAGCGTAGGTCTTATAGAAAGTCGTTCCAGCAGCGATGAAGATCGCCGAGCAGGCGAGGATGACGGCGGTATTGTAGGCGAGTTTCTTGAAGATCGGGCGATGGACGATCCGGACCCATGCGACGACAAGCGACGGCAAGATGCCTGTCAGCAAAACATAGGTGATGAAGCGCGTCGTGATCAGATGGCCGCTCTCCGCGCCCGTCGAAACGGCCGCATTGCGGATCATTTCCTTGTCGATGATGACGCCGAACTGGTCGTTGAACCAGGAAGATACCGATGCCACCAGAATGAAGAAGATCAGGACCGGCTTCGTGACGTATTTGGCCGAGAAGAGCGTGAAGAGCGCCATGATGGCTGCGGAAATACCCATGACGAAGGCAGCAAAAGCGGCTGGCTCAGCGATAAAATAGCCATAGGACTTCGCCCAGAACATCCTGTTTGTCACAAGAAGTACATAAAGCGTGGCTATAAGGCACAATGTGACACTGCCAATTGCTGGCCTGAATATCTGTCGGCCAGATGATGCTTTTTCGCTGGTCAATGGTTGTCTCCGAGGCATGGGCTATCGGCTGGGCGCCTGTAAACCCATCACTGCAGGTGCGCTTGGCTGTTGAAGCCGGCCACCATGGTCACCAATCCTGACATTTACCTGAATGACAAGCTTTTGTGCAGGGCTATTTCGGGCCTGTTTCCGGTTGTCGTCTTTTTTGCCGGCTTCATATCCGGAGTTCAGGTCGCCGTCAGAAATAGGCATCATAGCTGCTTGATTGCAACTGGGGATGCAATCGTGCGGCTTCTATTGGTCGAAGACAATATACTCATAGGCAATGCAGTACAGGATCATCTGCGCGCGGACGGATGGTCAGTCGACTGGTCCATGGATTTGGAATCCGCCAGGGTCGCCGTCGCGGCCGAAGCCCATGACGTGATGCTCCTTGATCTTCGCTTACCCGATGGCAGCGGCCTCGATCTGCTCAAGCTCATGGAAGCGCGCGGGGAAACGACCCCGGTCATTGTCATGTCGGCCTATGACCAGCTGTCGGACCAGATGAGGGCCATGAATATCGGCGCCGTCGACTATCTCGTGAAGCCCTTTGCGCTAAGCGAGATGGCGGTTCGCGTGCGCAAGGCCGCAAGACGCAGCCGCTTGATCCGCATGCGCAATGCGGGCTGAGCCGACGGTTTTCAGGGCTTGGCTGTCGTTCCCGACCGCAGGAGATCGATGACAGCAATGGCTGCGGCAAAGACCACCAGGGACAAGAGCCAGCCTAGGACCGCGTCTGACAGATAGTGGGCTCCGGTCATCACGCGCATGATCGGCATCATGATCGAGACGACCGCAAGGGGAATGCCGAGCGGAAAACGCAGGCGCGGCGGCAGCAGCAAGACGAGGCAAAGCAGCCAGCCGCCGGACGACGCCTCGCCGGAGACGAAGGAACAGTTTCCAAGACACCGGCCGGCAAACGAGCCCGCCTGGACGAAATCCAGCGAGCCGCCGAAGAGATCCGTGCTGCGTGGTCTCGGCCTGCCGCCGTAGCTCTTCAGCAGCGTGTTGACGATGAGGCCGCAGCCGATGGCGAGCGATATCAGTGCAGCGATGTACCGATCCGTTTTCAGCGTCCGCCAGCCTGCGCCGAATTTGCGCCAGGACGAAATCAGCTTGGCAACCAGGACGACGATGGCGATATAGGGCAGGGCGAGCGTCACATCCCGCACGATCTCGAAGACACGGTTCTTAGCCAGAGCAAAGACGCCGCAGACTTGACCCGGAATGACGGCGGATGCGCAGGGCTTAGCAGTGAAGACACTCTTCGCGACGACGAGGTCGATATCGGGAAATCGATAGAAGACGAACAGCAGCACCCACCAGAGCGCAAAGAGCGCGAGAAACACAAAAAAGGATCTGCTGACAGGCGCGGTCCGTTTTGTGTAAGCAATGGAGTTGTCGTACATCGTAGACGCTGACCACTGTCCGAACAGGTTCAAAACGAGTGCCCGTCCGCGTTGTATCGACATCCGACGGCCACTATCAGGCGTCTTTTATGACAGAAGCCTGACGCCAGCCTGAAGACCAAGCGGTTACGAAAGCCCTGAGGCTCGATAGCGTCACTCGATTGATAAGGGTGGGTTGACGGTGCCTTTCTCTGTTATGTCTCTGTTATGCGCGGCGACCTATTCGCCGGTCTTGAAATAGGCTTCCAGCCGGTAGCCATCGGGATCGATGACGAAGGCGGCGTAGTAGAACTGGCTGTAGTCCGGCCTGATGCCCGGCTTGCCGTTGTCTTCGCCGCCATTGGCGATGCCGGCGGCATGGAAGGCGTCGACGGCTGTCTGGCTTGGTGCCACGAAACAGAAATGCAGGCCGGAACCGCGATCGGCGGGAACGGGACGTTCCACCTCACTGACCCAGAACTGAGCACGCTCCGCACCGTATCCGACCGTGCCGTCGAAGTTGGTGACGCGCTCGTAGCCAAGGGGAGAAAGGGCTGCGTCATAAAATTTTTGCGCCCGCGCCAGGTCTTTGACGCCGATCGAAATATGGTCGAACATGAAAACAAGCTCCTGCCGTGTTGTCTGTGGAGCTTTGCGGAAGGCACGCTCCTGGAGAAGCGCCAGCTTTCGAAAGTCCGCAGGTCGAGTTCGTCTCACCATCTTGCAACGGTCATGGGAAGTCAACAAAACGAAGCGATGGGCTGTCTGGTCGCTTGATCCGGATGCTTCGTCTATAAGTGGTCGAAGGGTGCGGCTCCCGGTGAGATAAGCGGATCGGAGAGATTTGTCGATGTTCGGCCGTGATCCGAATTTTTCAAAGCGACTGTCGATTTCCAAAGAGCTGCTTCGTCGTCAATATGAGCGAGTTTATTGGACGGCAATGGTGCCGGCGCCTCGCTTCCGGAGGACACTTCCATGCGTTTCATGTCTATCGTCACATCCACCGATTTCATGCATCCGACGCCGGAGCTTGCCGAGGCCATGCACAAGCTTGCCGATCGGGAAATCAAGGCCGGCCGCATGATCGATACGGCAGGGCTGATGCCGCTTGCGACGGGCGCCCGCGTCACGATCAAGGATCGCAAGCTGAGTGTTGTCGACGGCCCCTTCGTGGAGGCCAAAGAGGTCGTCGGCGGTTACGCCATCTTCGAACTGCAGAGCAAGGAAGAGGCCGTGGCGCTGGCGGTCGAGTTCATGCAGCTGCACAAGGATTTCATGCCCGGTTGGGAAGGCACGTGTGAGGTGCGCGCCTATTTCGAGCCAAATGCCGAAGGTGTATGCGACCCGCTCGCCGAAGCAAGGGCATGATGCTTTCGGTTCGTAGCCGGGGCGGGCGGCCTTGACAGCCGCCGGCACCCATCGAGCAATCCTGGCCGTCTGGCGGATCGAACAACCGCGGCTCATCACCAGCTTGGCGCGATTGCTGCGCGACGTGCCGCTGGCTGAGGATCTGACACAGGAAGCGCTAGTTGTCGCCTTGGAGCGGTGGCCGGAAACGGGCATCCCCGAGCGGCCCGGCGCTTGGCTGATGACCACTGCCAGGCGCCGGGCGCTGGACCATTTGCGTCGTCGGCGAATGCTCGACCAGAAGCACGAGATGATCGTTCGAGAGATGGAGGAGGAAGAGCAGATCATGCCCGACCTGGACACCCCTCTCGATGACGATATCGGCGATGAAATGCTGCGCTTGATCTTCACTGCATGCCATCCGCTGATCTCGCGCGAGGCACGGGTGGCGCTCGCTTTGCGGATGATCTGCGGTCTGACGACCGAGGAAATCGCCAGAGCGTTTCTGGTTTCGGAAGCGACGATCGCGCAGCGCATCGTTCGCGCCAAGAAGACATTGTCGGAATCGGGACTTTCCTATGAAACGCCATACGGGGAGGAGCTGTCTCAGCGCCTCGCCTCGGTGCTGGAGGTCGTCTATCTGATCTTCAATGAAGGATATACGGCGGCGCGGGGCGAAAACTGGCTTCGGCTGCAATTGTGCAACGAGGCGCTACGGCTCGGACGAATATTGACATCCGTGGCGCCGCAGGAGCCGGAGGCACATGCATTGCTGGCCCTGATGGAACTGAATGCGTCCCGCTCGGCGGCCAGGACGGATGCCGCCGGCAATCCGATCCTGCTGCTCGATCAAAATCGTGACCGCTGGGATCGACTGCAGATCCAGCGAGGTCTGCAGGCCTTGCGACGGGTACATGAGCTTGGTGGTGCGGGCGGGGCCTATGCCTTGCAAGCCGCGATCGTCGCGTGTCATGCGAGAGCGAGAACGGCCGATGAAACCGATTGGAGGCGGATTGCCGATCTCTATGCGGAACTTGCCGCGCTTGTTCCTTCCCCGATCGTCGAACTCAATCGCGCTGTTGCCGTCGGCATGGCCGAGGGTCCCGAGGTGGCATTGGAGATCATCGATGGTCTCCACGATGAGCCTGCGCTGAAGGATTATCATCTTCTGCCGAGCGTTCGCGGCGATCTTCTCTATAAGCTCGGCCGATATGACGAAGCGCGGCGAGCCTTTGAGACGGCGGCCGCGCTTGCTGAAAATCAGAGAGAGCGTGATTTCCTGATGCGCCGCGCTGCCGAAGCCGTGGGCGCCGGGAAGGATTGACCCGCCGGAGCGGCGGGTCATCCTGCTTCGAACTATTCTGCAGCCTGATAATTCGTGGCCCTTGCCGCGGATGAGCGCGGGCCGACGGCGGCGAGCAGCGTAATGGCGGCAGCAAGGATCGTCACGAAACCGATGCCGGCAATATAGGGATTCCAGCCGAAGCTCGGAGCCGCACTGAAGACGGCTGACGCCGCCGCCAGGATGATGCCGCCACCGATCTGGAAGGAGGCAAACAGCATGCCCGAAGCCAGGCCGGATTCATCGTCGCCAACGTCGGAGAGGGCTGCAACCTGGATCGACGGATAGGTCATGGCATAGCCGACGCCGAGCAGGAGCTGCGAAATGGCGACGAGCACCATCGTATCGATATGCCCGGCCGACAGCACCCAGAAGAGATAGCTAATGGCCTGCAATCCCACGCCGAAAGTCATCAGCAGGGTCGTACCGCGGTTCTGACCTATCGTTGCAAAGCGCGGTGCCAGGAACATGACGCAGGTGCCGCCGATGGCGAAAGCAAAGCCGGTGGCGAAGGCCGACCAGCCGACGACGGTCTGGTAGTAGAGCGTCGCAATGAACTGGAAGCCGACATAGGCACCCTGGTACAGCGCCGCGACGGCATTGGCATGGCTGAGCTTGGTGCGACGGAACATGGCAAGCGGCACCATCGGATCCTGATGGCGCGACTCCACGACCAGGAACAACAGGATCAGGATCAATGCGGCAAGGAGCGAGCCCCAAGTCGCGAAGGCCTGCCAGCCATCGGCGGCGGCATTGGTGACGCCGAAGACGAAGAGCAGCAGGCCGGGGGTGATCGTCAGGGCGCCGGCCCAATCGAAGCGGGCACTCGGGCCGCTGCGCTTATGGTCGGCGGGCAGGACGAGCGGGGCAACGATCAGCGCCAGGATGGCGACGGGAGCCCCCATGACGAGGGTTGCACGCCAGCTGATGAGGGTTGCCGCTCCACCCAGCACCATACCGAGCACGAAGCCGGCAGCACCGGTGGAGGAGAAGACGCCGAGCGCCTTGGCGCGCGCATTTCCTTCGCCGAAGACAGAGAGAAGAAGCGCAAGTGCTGCCGGTGCGGTGAAGGCCGCGGCAATGCCCTTGATGAGACGCGCGGCGATCAGGGTCGGAGCGCTGTCGACGAAGCCGCCGGCAATGCTGGCGGCGGCAAAGACACCGAGCGACCAGAGGAAGACGCGGCGGTGGCCGAAGAGATCGGCGACGCGGCCGCCAAGCAGCAGGAAGCCGCCATAGCCGAGCACATAGGCACTGACGGCCCATTGCAGCGAGGTTGCCTGCATGCCGAGTTCTTTCTGGATTGCGGGCAGGGCCACCCCAATGGTGGAGACGTCCATGGCGTCGAGGAAGTTGGCGGCGCATAGAAGCAGCAACGCCAATCCCGCCCCGCTTCGAGTTTGGGAAGAAGTCATCGGGTTCGTTCCTTTCTAGGCTGCCACCTCTTGGGAGGTTGAAAGCGGCAGGGAACGAGAAAATGTACATCTTCAAACCCTATTGCAAATTGATAGTAACCATGTCAGGTATTACTGGCGATGATGAATGACGCGACACTTCGAAAAATCGATCTCAATCTGCTGCTCGCCTTTTCCGTGCTGATGCAGGAGCGCAATGTGAGCCGCGCGGCGGAGCGTCTGCTGCTTGGCCAGCCGGGTCTTTCCGCGGCCCTTCGCCGGCTGCGCGAGACGCTGGATGATGAGTTGTTCGTGCGCGTCGGGCGCGGTCTGCAGCCGACGCCGCGGGCGCTGTCCATCGCGCCGGCGATCGAGGATGCGCTTTCCGGCATTGAGCGGGCCATTCGCCCGCCCGCCGCCTTCGATCCCGCGAACTGGCACGGCGAGTTCCGCGTCGGCATGTGCGACAATCTCGAATCGTCCTTTTTCGGGCCGCTGGTGGCAAGGCTGCGTCAGCAGGCGCCGAACGCGCGGCTGGTCAGCGTGGCCTTCGACAGGCGGGATGCCGCGCGCCTGCTCGACGAGGGCGCCTATGATTTCAGCATCTCCGTGCATGACGAGCCGGCTTCCTGGCATGTTCGGGCGCCGCTGTTCGAACAGGCGTCGCTCTGCATTTACGACAGCCGTCATCTGAAATGTGCCGCACCGCTCAGCCTGAAGCATTTTACCAGCGCGCCGCATGTGATCGTATCCATTGAAGGCACCATATCGACGAATGTGGATGCTGCCTTGGCGCGGCTTGGTCATAGCCGTCAGATCGTGGCGACTGCGCCGCGCTTTTCGGCCCTGCCGACAACATTGCAAGCGATTCCGGCGATTGCCACCGTTCCGGAATCCATTGCCCGCTGCATGGCGCAGCTGCACAATCTGACGATTTCGAAGCCGCCATTCGAATTGCCGGCCGATCCGGTGACGATGCTCTATCGGCGCGTCGATCAGGCCGACAGCCGCTCGGTATGGCTGCGTCGCCTTACGGTGGGAGTCGTGCAGGATGCGCTGGCGGCAAGCGGCTGCACTATAGGCGTGTCAAAGGATGCCTGCTGCTACGATCCGCCTGAACTTGCCGAGGCGGTATGATGTTTCGAGGGGAGGAACGATGATCCGGCATACGCCGCGCCTGTCCCTGCGCATGCCGGAGGAGCGGGATCTCGATTTCGTCACCGCGCTGTTTGCGCGGCCGGAACTGGTCGTCCATCGACCCGACCCGACGCCGGATTCGCCTGCGGAAAGCGCCCGGCGGCTCGCTCGGGATCAGGCCCACTGGCGCGTGAACGGCTTCGGGCGCTGGACGATCGAAACGGAAGGACGGCTGATCGGTTTTGGCGGCGTTACCGTCTCGACGGAATTCGAGGGGCTCAATCTCTCCTACCACCTGCACCCCGATTATTGGGGAAGCGGTTATGCAACGGAATTGGTGACGGAGGCATTGGCTTTTGCCTGCCATGATCTGCGGGCGAAACGCGTTATCGGGCTGGTACGGCCCGTCAATTTTGCCTCTCGTCGCGTTCTGGAGAAATGCGGTTTCGGTTTCGAGCGGGAAGTCATGCTGCATGGCGCTCCGACTCATCTTCTGTCCTGCAAGCTGCCGGTAGCGAGCGCCGGCGAACAGGACTAGCCGTCCGGATAGGGCATGCCATCCTTGTGCACGAAACGGCCGTCCGTGCTGGAGCTCATCATGTCGACGTCCGAGCAGGTGATGAGGTCCGTTGGCGAGCGCGTGCCGGCCTCGAGATAGATTGCCGTGCTATTCGACTTGTTGACCAAGTGATGGCCGTTGCCGGAGCCCTTTGGGAAGGCGGCGCAGTCGCCGGCGCGCAGCACTGTCTCGCCATCGTCCTCGATCAGCGTCAGTTCGCCTTCCAGCACGTAGACGAATTCATCCTCCTCCGAATGCCAATGCCGCTGGCTCGACCAGTTGCCCGGCGGCAGCCGCATCAGGTTGACGCCGAAATCCCTGAGGCCGCCGGCATCGCCTAGTCGCTGCCTGACGCGCTCGGTGGAGCGATCATTGAAAGGAGCGGGATAACGCGTGCCCTTGATTTCCGGCACGGCTGCAACATCGATCTTCGGCATGATGATCCTGCCTGCGATTTGCCAAGGGTGGATATGCTGTCTGCGCAGTTCAGATGCTACCAAGATTTATCCCGGTCAGTCCAGCATCCCATCCAGCATTATATCCTCGCAAAGTGCCTGGCAAACCACCTTTATTTGCCGCTTCTTGTCATGCATCTGTCATCGTCCGTACACATGTGCGTCGTTTAGGCAACACAGTATATGTACATGCTGTCACATATGTTGGGTCCCTCATTTCGATCCTTGTAAAAGCGAGATCGCAATCGCAACTTCCTGCTCGGAAGCGAAGCGTTGTGCTTCAGGCTAGCCACTGAAACTTGATGTCGGACGGCCCCCCAGGTTCGTATCTCGCGCAAGTTCGTTTGAAGAATGGAGTTACCATGAACATCAAGAGCTTGCTTATCGGCTCGGCTGCGGCCCTCTGCGTCGTATCCGGCGCTCACGCGGCCGACGCCATCGTCGCTGCCGAACCGGAGCCGCTGGAATACGTGCGTATCTGCGATGCGTTCGGCGCCGGCTATTTCTTCATACCCGGTACTGAGACCTGCTTGCGGGTCGGCGGCAAGGTTCGCACCGAAGGCCAGTGGAAAGATCCTTACAATCGCGACAGCAACTTCGGCACCAAGTGGCATACCCGCGCCGAACTGAACCTCAATACCGCGACCGACACCGAATATGGTCCGCTGAAGACCGAAACCATCGTTCGCTGGGACTGGAACGACGGCGGCGCGACCTCCACCAATCTGCTGTGGGCCTACATTACCCTTGGCGGCTTCACCGTCGGCAAGACGGATTCGCAGTACAACCAGTTCGTCGGCTATGCCGGCGATGTGATCCAGGACGACGTCATCTATGACGGTCCGTATGAATTGAACCAGCTCACCTATAATTACGACAGCGGCACGGGCTTCACGGGCGTCATCTCGCTCGAAGACAGCAATTCCGGCACGACCACCAGCGCCTATGGCGGCAGCTGGCAGCTTTCGAAGTCTGACCACTATGCTCCGAACGTTGTCGCCGGTCTCGGCTACAAGGCCGGCATGTTCGGCTTCAAGGTTGTCGGCGGCTACGACTCGATCGTCGAGGAAGGCGCCATCAAGGCTCGTGTCGACGCGGACTTCGGTTTCCTCACGGCCTTCCTGATGGGCGGCTGGAATACCGATGGCGACAAGCTCAACCAGTATGCCGGCTCGAACCAGAACGTCTCGGCCTGCACAACCTCCGACGGCGTCGTTCACGGTGCAAAGTGCGGCTGGGGTGACTGGGCAGTCTGGGGTGGTGTCGGCGTTCCGATCAACGACAAGCTGAAGTGGAACGTTCAGCTTGCCTATACCGACTCCAAGATCTTCGAGGCAACGACCAACGTCAAGTTCAACCCGGTCAAGAACCTGCTGGTCGAGCCGGAGTTCACCTACGTTCACTATGATCTGCCGAGCGATGATACCTTCTCGGGTATCCTGCGCTTCGAGCGGACCTTCTAAGGTCGGTCGACTTGGCTTGACCTTCATCCGAAATGGGGCCTGGTATTCGCATCAGGCCCTGCTTGCCTCACTCCGAGGTGATTGGAAAACCTAGTCGCCAGCATGCTGCCAATCGGCATGATGCAAGGCGAAGCGGCTTTCAGCTCGAGCGTATCTGAACCACGAGCTTGCCGAGCGATCGTTCACGATCGCGACCCATACAGCTGACAAAGGGAAGTCGGCTCACTGTCATAAATGTAAAGCTAATGAAGGGATATCTCATCCTTTCTAACGCTATTTGGTGCCACCAAAGGAAGCCCCATGAAGACGATTATCATACTTGCGGCAATCGGACTGATGTCCACCAACGCAATGGCCATGTCGGCCTATAATTCCAAGTCGATGACCTGTGCAGCCGTGCATGAGAAGATGGCACAGGAAGGCTCGATCGTGCTGAGGTACCCGTCTCATCATCCCGGCATGATGATGTACAACCGCACCGTCTCGAATTCGATGGCGTGCCTCGGACAGGGTTCAATGGCCAGCGCCAGCGTTCCAACGAGTGACGATCCCAGCTGCAAGATCAAGACCTGCAGCTTCACCACCGGCAAGGGCCCGAACAAGAACCACTAAGCCGGTGGTACAAGGCTAACCAGCTCGTAAAGGCAGAACATCGGCCCGGCGGGAGATCTCTCCTGCCGGCGCGTGATCCATGCTTCTCTATCTCAATTTATGAAAAACCTTGATGCGGCCGCGACTGCATCGAATAAAACGGGAGCAAGGCCTGTAGCTTTAGCCACTACAATAGGTGCCAACACTGTGAGGCTGGCGTCAGTAAATTTGGTTACACGTTCTCCGACCCAAAGTGCGACCTTTAGGCCAATTTTCATAAGACTATTTATATGCCGATTTACGGCTTCTGTGTTTGGCTCCTCTTTGCCAACTTCTTCTTCAATTGCTTGAATATCTTGCCGGACCTGTTCGAACTCGCTCCGGTGCAGCTCGCCGTTCGCTAAAAGTTCCGGAGGATTGTTATGTCCGACGCCAACGTTGCGCTCAGAACTGATGACCTCTCGTTCGAGTTCCGAAATGTAAATGCGGAGAGCATTCAATTTATTGACAAGGTCCGAACGGCTATTGGTGTTCGACGGCGTATTTTGTGGCCCTTTGGTCGCGGCTTTTAGAAGTGCTTGGAAGTCTCGATTTCCATTCAGAAGGGCACGTATCTTCGGTCTAACGTTTACCCCAATGCCTAGCCGGATAGCTAACCCAATAGCTACTTCACGGATGAGGAGATGGGGTCTAAGGCAATAGCCAAAGGGCTCACTTTCCGGGAGCACAAAGAATGCCATGGAGCACCTCTTGCGGAGAGGGCGACGAGCGCTCACATCTAGTGACATCAACCCAAAGGCGATCAACTAGAAAGCCAAGTCGCTCAACAGAATGTGCCAGCCATGAAGTTACCCAGTGATCCGACAGGCAAGGGTGCCGCCGCCTACCTCGGGGTCATCTACCTGATTGCCTATCTTCCAGTTGCGGGAATCGTTTGGATGGCTACCGGTCTGAACATTGGTGACAGGCAAGTCGAATGCTCTGCAAACCCATGGGCCTATACAGTTGTGTTGCTATCGATTACCGCCATTGCTCTGTTGCTGCATATGGTGGTCGGCTACTATTATTTCCAATCAATCGGGGAAGGCCCTTATGGTCCCCTTCAGAAGCCTAGAAGCCGGAAAAAGCCAAAGCGCACACGCCTCTTGCCATACATCTCGAATGCCGTGTTGTTCCCCATGATGCTGTTTCCCGGTGTGTTCTTCCTGCTGCTTTTTCGCTGTCCGTAGGAGGCTAGGGACCAGATCAGGTTATCCGAGCGTCATCCAGGTCGGGCCACTGCGAGCGTTCCGCTCTAGTCTGAAGATAGCGTCTAATGTCGCCCTCGTTGCGTTCCTTCTCGTCAGCTTCGAGCAGAGCATGAAGGAAGTGCGCTTCGATTTCCTCAGGGGAGGGCATCAGGTTTTCTGAGCGGGTGGTTGCGGCAGGGGGCTGCCCATTTTGCACAAGCTTGAGACCCCAATCGAAAAGATCAGTCACACGGCGGGCCTCGTCTAGGTCTCGGCGTTTGGCTAGCTTTTGGTCATTCGTACGGAGCGAGACAGAAAGGTACTGCTTGAAGTTTCCGGTGGCCGGATTGATCAACTCGGAGAGCTGTCTTTTGACGTGCTCCGGAGCCGGCTTGCCGGCAAGTGCCTGCGGAAGTCGTCTGCGAAACTCGTAGATACCGGATGGTCTGCACTGCATGAAACTCAGTCCTGCCATCGAATGTGTCCAACCCTTGTGCTCTAGCCATGCGAAGTAGCGGGCTATTGCTAAGGTCTTGGAAGCTTAGATGTTTTGAGCTTTCTATGCATTAGGAAAACGGAACCGCACCCGACAGGATTCGAACCTGTGACCTTTGGAATCGGAATCCAACACTCTATCCAGCTGAGCTACGGGTGCATGCCGTGACGACCTGAATCGCCTGTCCGATGGCTGGTTCTTAGCCTAGGAAGCGCTTGGCTTCAATCAGGAAAATTCAGGAAAGCGTGAGATCGGACGTTTTGGTGCGGTAAGGCCGCGGCTTTGGGCGCGCGGCCTTGTTGTCATGGGCGGTATCGGCTCATTCCTTCATCGCGCCGGGGCCGGGGGTGGCCTTTGGCGGCACCTTGCCGAGGATGATCATGCCCAGCACCTCGTCCTTGGTGACGTCTTCGGTGCGGGCGTGGCCGACGACCTGGCCGTTCTTCATGACCGAAACGCGGTCGGCGAGGTCGAAGACGTCGTGGATGTCGTGGCTGATCAGGAAGATGCCGATGCCTTCCTTCTTCAGCTGCTTGATGAGCTCGCCGACCTGCGCCGTCTCCTGCGGGCCGAGCGCCGCGGTCGGCTCGTCCATGATCAGGATGCGGGCATCGAAGAGAATGGCACGGGCGATCGCGACCGACTGGCGCTGGCCGCCGGAGAGCGCCTTCACCGGCTCCTTGAAGCGCTTGAAGTTGGGGTTGAGGCGCCCCATCACTTCGCGGGCCTTGGCTTCCATTGCGACGTCGTCGAGCGTGCCCCAGCGGGTCTGCAGCTCGCGGCCGAGATAGAGGTTGGCGGCCGCGTCGACATTGTCTGCGACGGCGAGCGTCTGGTAGATCGTCTCGATGCCGTATTTCTTGGCGTCGCGCGGGCTGCGGATATCGGCAGGCTCGCCGTTGATCAGGATATCGCCGCTGTCGCGCTTGTAGGCGCCGGAGAGGATCTTGATCAGCGTCGACTTGCCGGCGCCGTTATGGCCGAGGAGCGCTACGACTTCGCCGGGGTAGAGATCGACCGAGGCATTGTCGACCGCGTGGATGCCGCCGAAGGAGATGGAAATGTTCTTCATTTCCACAAGCGGAGTGGTTTGATCCGTCATGGTTCAGAATTCCTTTTACTTGGCGCGCGAGCGGTAGACGATGTCGAGCCAGACGGCGATGACGAGCACGACGCCGACGACGACGTTCTGGATCGGCGTGTCGACATTGGCGAGCCCCATGCCCGATTGCAGCGACTGCATGACCAGGGCGCCGAGCATGGCGCCGGCGATGGTGCCGCTGCCGCCGGCAAGCGACGTGCCGCCGATGACGGCCGCAGCGATGGTGAAGAGTTCGTAGGTCGTCCCTTGCGAATTGGCGGCGGCGTTCAGGCGGGCGGTGGAGATCGCCGCGGCGACCGCCGCAAGCAAGCCCATCAGCGCGAAGATACGCACCGTCACCCAGCGGGTCTTGATGCCGGCGAGTTCGGCGGCTTCCGGATTGCCGCCGATCGCGAAGACATAGCGGCCGAAGCGCAGGCGGGTGGCGATGAAGGTCATGATGATGCCGATGCCGACGGCGATCAGCACGGGAACGGCGATGCCGTAGGGGATATCGAGCCCGGTTTCCGGCCAGGGGATGTTGTGCTCGGTCGCGTATTTCTTCGCGATGCCGACAGGCCAGTAATAGATGTTGAAGACGTAGATCGTGATGAGCACGAGGGCGGAGCCGAGGATGGCGAGGAAATATTCCGCCCAGAGCGGCCGGCGCGGGAAGTTGAAGCGCTTGCGCTGATGACGTCCGCCGATGATGCCGAGCACGATGAAGACGCAGGCGAGCACGCCGAGGATCCAGCTCCATGTCGCGCCGATCGAGCCTTCGGCGCCGCCGCCCATGATGCGGAAGGTGGCGTCGAGCGGAGCGACCGTCTGGCCGCTGGTGACGTACCAGGCAAGGCCGCGCCAGGCGAGAAGGCCGCCGAGGGTGACGATGAAGGAGGGGACATTCAGGAAAGCGATGATGACGCCCTGAAAGGTACCGAGCAGCGTGCCGACGGCGAGGCCGCAGATCAGCGTGATGACCCAGGTCCAGGAACTGTCGAAGCCGAGATAGGCGGGCAGGTATTTCGCCTGGATGACACCCATGATCATGGCAACGAAGCCGAGGAGCGAGCCGACGGAAAGGTCGATGTTGCGCGTGACGATGACGAGCACCATGCCGGTTGCCAGCACGGCGATCTCGCAGGTCTGAACGGAAAGGTTCCAGAGGTTTCTGGGGGTCAGGAAGAGGCCGCCGGTATAGACGTCGAAGCCGATCCAGATGATCAGCAGCGCGCCGATCATGCCAAGCAGGCGCGTATCGATTTCGGTGGCGCGCAGGAAGCGCGTGAACGCCCCTTCTTCTGCCTTGCGCGGACCGCTCGATGTTGTGGAATGTGTCATGTCGGCCATCGCTTTGCCGTTCTCCCACTTGTTGGGCGCAGGCCCGCGAATGCTCTTTCTTGATCGCTGGGCAGTATCCGCGCTGGTCACAATAGACGTCATCGCTCGCCCATCCGGTTTCTCCCGGTTCCACGACCGCCATCCGGCAGGCCGATCGGATATGCGATGACGCAACACATGCGGGAAGCCTTCACCCCGTTCTGGGTGGAGTTGCGGGCCTCTTATCCGCATTCGACGCCGCAACGGAAAGCCCCTTGCGGCGTCGGCATTATCTTCGGGTCAACCCGTCAAGCCGGGTGCTTACTTGCAGGCAGCGACGCTGCCGGCCTTGACGCCCTGGCAGGCTTCAGCCTTGGTGATCCAGCCAGCGTCGATGACGACGTTGAGGTTGTCCTTGGTGATCGGGATCGGGGTCAGGAAGACCGACTTCATGGCGACGTGCTTCGGGCCGCCGTTGAAGGTCTGAACGCCCTCGATCTGGTCCTGGGTCTTGCCGCCGGCAAGAGCGAGGGCGATTTCGGCGGCGCGCTTGCCGAGTTCACGCGAGTCCTTCCAGACCGAAACGGTCTGCGTGCCGAGCGCGATGCGGTTCAGGGCAGCCTTGTCGGCATCCTGGCCGGAAACCGGGACGGAGCCTGCGAGGCCCTGGGCGTCGAGAGCAGCGACTGCACCGCCGGCGGTGCCGTCGTTGGAGGCGACGACCGCATCAACCTTGTTGTTGTTGGCGGTCAGGAACTGCTCCATGTTGCGCTGTGCGTTCTGCGGCAGCCAGCCGTCCGTGTAGGCTTCGCCAACGTTCTTGATCTTGCCGGCGTCGATCGCGGACTTCAGCACTTCGATCTGGCCGGAGAAGAGGAAGTCGGCGTTCGGGTCGGACGACGAGCCCTTGATGAAGACGTAGTTGCCTTGCGGCTTTGCCTTCAGCACTTCGCGAGCCTGCATGCGGCCCACTTCCTTGTTGTCGAAGGTGATGTAGAAGGCGGCCGGATTTTCGATCAAGCGGTCGTAGCCGACAACCGGAATGCCTTCGTCCGCAGCCTTTTCAACGGCCGGGCCGATGGCGTCGGAATCCTGTGCGAGAATGATGAGGGCATTGGCACCCTGCGAAATCAGCGACTCGACGTCGGTCAGCTGCTTGGAAGCGGACGACTGTGCGTCGGCGGAAATGTATTTGGCGCCGGCAGCTGCGAGCGCCTTCTTGATGGCTGCTTCATCCGTCTTCCAACGTTCTTCCTGGAAGTTCGACCAGGAAACGCCGACGACGAGATCCTTGGCGAAGGCAGCCGTCTGCATGGTCAAAACGATGGCCGCGCCCGCAGCCAGCTTGATGAAAGCTTTCATGTGATCCTCCCGATTGAATGCGACCGCACGTATCCTGAACTCCCGTCGGCCGCGGCGAAAATGCTGACAAGAAAAGCTTTGGACTTTTTTCTCGACAGTCGAGAAATTTAGTGTCAGAGATTTTTTCAGCTGTCAACACCCGCACTGCGAGGTTTCATCGGTCGTCCGAAAAAGCTATCAAGGCTGCGGAGGAGGAGGTTGAATGAGCAGGGAGTTTGCCGATGCTGGCCAAATCGAGCACCGAATTGGTCCGTCAAAAGAACAGCGCTTTGGTCTTGTCGGCGCTGCGTCGGCACGGCCCGCTTGCCCATACCGAGCTTTCTGATTTCACAAAGCTCTCCTCCGCGACCGTATCCGTCATCACGGCGGATCTGGAGCGGGCGCAGATCATCGAAAAGGCGGAACAGCAGGCTGCCAGCGGCCGCGGGAGGCCGCGTGTCCTGTTTTCGCAGCGGCGCGATTGCGGCTATCTGATCGTCGTCGTCATTTCGTCGGATGCCGTGCAATATTCGCTCGTCGATTATACCGGTCGGCTGATCGACCGCTTTACCGAAGACAGGCAGCAGAACGCCACGGGTGTCGAGCACTTCGTGGCCGGATTGCGCGATGCCCTGAACCGGATCGTCACCCGCTCGCAGTTGCCGCGCGACAAGGTGCTGATGATCTCGATCAGCAGCAAGGGGCTCGTCGATGCTTCGGAGCCGGTGCTGCGATGGTCGCCGATCTTCGGGCGTGAGGAAATCGATTTCGCCGCCGTACTTCGCGACGAATGGTCGGCGCAGGTCATTCTCGGCAACGAGACCCTTCTGGTGGCCGCGGCACTTGGGCGGCAGGAAGAAATCGATACGCGCGGCGATTTCCGCGCAATGGCGGCGCTGTCACTCGGCCACAGCATCGGGCTTGGCATCGTGCGCCGTGACCATGAAGGCAATCATCAGATATCGGCGCCGAATTTCGGGCATATGATGCATGTGCCGGGCGGGGGCCTTTGTCGCTGCGGCGCGCGCGGATGCATCGAGGCCTATGCCGGTTTCTACGCCATGCTGCGCACGGCCTTCGATGTGCCGCTCGACACGATCCCGGCGAAGTTCGTTCCGATCGCCGAGCTCGACAAGATCGCCGCGAGCGCGCGTCACGGCGGGCGCCGCAACGTGCTGGCCTTTCGCCAGGCCGGCCTGGCGCTCGGCAATGGCCTTTCGCGTGTCTTGAGCCTGCACGAGCGGATGCCGATCGTCATCACGGGGCCGGGCGTACGCTACTATGATCTGCTGATCGAGGGCATAATCGAAGGCTTGGCGGAATCGCATGTCGTGCGCATGGAGGGCATGCCGGAGCTGCGCGTTATCGTCGACGAGCCGACGCTCGTCTTCGAAGGACATCTGAACCGCGCATTCTCGATCATCGACAATGATATCGTGAAGAGGGGAGCTTCGGTTGTGGAGCTGCGCGATCAGGCGGGTTGAGAAGCGATAAAGGCAGGACGTGGGCATGTGCCTGACCGCTGCTTCGCCAGCTCGATCAATCCGTCAAGCCCAGAGGCTGATCATCCTCGCGGACGTGTAGGATGCGATCGATCAGGCCCCATTCCAAAGCCTCCTCCGCCGTCATGAAATGGTCGCGGTCCATGGCGCGTTCGAACTCCTCGTAGGCGCGGCCGCAATGCTCGGCATAGAGCCGCGTCATGCGATGCTTTGTTCGTCTCATTTCTTCAGCGTGGATAAAGATGTCGGATGCCTGCCCCTGGAAACCGCCCAATGGCTGGTGAATATGGATGCTGGCATTTGGAAGTGCGGTGCGTTCACCCGGCTGGCCCGACATCAAGAGGAACGAACCCATGGAACGGGCCGTGCCCATGCACAGCGTATACACCGGCGCACGAATGTAGCGCATGGTGTCGTACATCGCGAGACCACTGGTCACCACGCCACCAGGGGAGTTGATATAGAGATGGATCGGTCTCTTGGGATTTTCGGCCTCAAGAAACAGTAGTTGTGCGCAGACGAGGGCCGAGACGTCATCGTTCACCTCGCCATTCAGGAAGATGATTCTCTCGCGCAGCAGGCGGGAATAGATGTCGAAAGACCGCTCTCCTCTGCTGGATTGTTCCACGACCATAGGGACGAGTTGCATCGCTTCGCGCATCGGCGAACTCCAATGTTCTTGAAATTGTTGATCGATCTAGCGTGTCAGGCGGCGCGCATGACGGTCAGGCCGTTGTTATTTGCCGCAGCCCTTTCAGTCTCACGAAGCCGCGTATCGTCAAGCTCGTGAATGATCCGCAAGCTCGTGCCGCCGTTTGCATTCGGGGTGATCCTGAAGGTCACGTTGCTTTCGAGGAAGGGCGGCGCGTCGTCCCGCAGCCTGTAGCGGACCTCTTCGCCCGGCGTGACCGATATTGCCTCGGGTTCGGCCAAAGCTTCCTTTGGCAGCCAGTTTTCCCGAAGCTCGGGATGCTGATGGCGCGCCAGACTTTTTGCGGCGGTTCGCTGAGCTCGTATTCTAGTTCGACGGCCCTTTTCCGCGCAGGGATCTTCGGATCGTTCATTGGTCCATATCCTTCAGCAAGACCTTGAGAGCTTCGATGCGGGCAGGCCAGTAGGCGCGGTATTTCGCCAGCCATTGGGCGATGAGGGTGAGCCCCTCCGGATCGACCTCGTAATTCACGAAACGCCCCTGTCGTTCTTCCCTAACCAGTCCCGCGCTGCGCAGGACGCCCAGATGCTGGGACATCGCCGGCTGGCTGATCTCCATTCCTTCGCGCAGGGTGCTGGCATTCATGCTGCCCGCAGCCAGCTTCTCGAAGATGGCGCGGCGGGTCGGATCGGCCAAGGCCCGGAATATCTCATTCTCTATCATGGAGACAGATAAGCACGTACTTATGTGATTCGCAAGAGGTTTCCGCATCGGTCCGGTCAGGACTAAGGCGAAGCATGCCAAAGAAAAATCCGCCGCGAAGCGATTCGCGACGGATTTTGGGAAGACCAAGTTCTTTGCGGAAAGGAGGTTGCTTAGTCGACCTTGACCAGGCGACCTTCCCTGACCGACTGCAGCGCGGCATCCGCGAGCTTCAGCGCGGCAAGGCCATCGGCGCCCGACGGCGTGATGATGGCGCCCTTTTCGACCGCGGCGATGAAGCTCGCGATCTCGTTGGCATAGGCTTCGGTGTAGCGCGTCATGAAGAAATCATGCAGCGGCGGGCGGGTGTAGCCATCGCCGTTGGCGACTTCGATGGAGAAGGGGCGCTGGTTTTCTGCCGATACCAAGCCCTTCGAGCCGTGGATTTCGATGCGCTGGTCGTAGCCATAGGTGGCGCGGCGGGAGTTGGAGATAACAGCCTGCTTGCCCGATGCCGTCTGGAGGATCACGGAAACGCTGTCGTAATCGCCGGCTTCGCCGATCGCCTTGTCGACGAGGACTGCGGCCGTTGCGGTGACGGCGACCGGCTCTTCGCCAAGCAGGAAGCGCGCCATGTCGAAATCATGGATGGTCATGTCGCGGAAAATACCGCCGGAGCGCTTGATGTAATCAACGGGCGGGGCGCCCGGATCGCGCGAGGTGATCGTCACCATTTCAACAGTGCCGATGCGGCCTTCGTCGATGGCCTTCTTCACGGCCATGAAATGCGGGTCGAAGCGGCGATTGAAGCCGACCATCAGCTTGCCCTTGGTTTCCTCGACAACCTTGATGCAAGCCTTGACGCGGGCGACGTCGAGATCGATCGGCTTTTCGCAGAAGACGGCCTTGCCGGCGCGCGAGAAGCGCTCGATGAGATCGGCGTGGGTATCGGTCGGCGTGCAGATCACCACGGCGTCGATATCCTTTGCCGCTTCGATTGCCTCGATGGTACGCACTTCGCAGCCATACGCGGCGGAAATCGCGTCCGCAGCCGCGGGAAACGCATCCGCGACAGCGACGAGCTTGGCGTTGGCATCGCCGCTGACGGCTTTCGCATGCACCTTGCCAATGCGTCCGGCACCGAGCAGACCAAATCTGACAGTCATTTCTACCTCCCTGGATTCGGAATAAATGGACCGAATATAAATCTCTATGGAATTTTCATTCCATTTTCCGGTGGCGGCGTCAAGCCGCCTGGACTTCACAATTCTCAAAATCACCGTTCGATGCCGGCTTAGCCGAAATCCGCCCGGGAAACCTTATTTTATCCGGACGGCTTCACAATTTTCCCGATGATGCGCTAAAGACATGTCTTCTTGAACAGGCAAAAGAGACCCATGCAACTGATCGATCCCAGCCATCCCATCTACAAGCCGCTTTGGGTGCGCATCCTCATCGTGGCCGTCTGCTTTGGCTGGGCAGCCGTCGAAACGCTCGGCTCGCAGCCGTTCTGGGCGATGCTGTCGGGTGCGCTCGGCGCTTATTCCGCCTGGATGCTGCTTCTGAATTTCAAACCGCAGTCGCCCGAAGCGACCAATGCTGCGCCGGCGCAGGACGAACCCGCCGAGGATGACGAGCCGGCAGACGACAAGAAATAATCATCGCCTGAGGCGGCGTATGGCCTCGTCGATCAGCTGATTGGCAAGCGTCATGCGGGTCGTCGCCTGTTCGCGGAAGAGGGCGGCGACGCTGTCTGGATGATTGGCCTTGGCGAAGCTGCGGCGTTTTTCCTGCAGGGCTTCGCGTGTGAGGTCGGAGGTGATTGCCAGCTCGGCAGCCACTTCATCCCTTGTGGTTCGACCAAGATGTTCCGGCATGGCCGGCGGCTCCGGCTCTTGCGGCGCGGGTTCAGGCTTTGGCTCCAATTCAGGCAAGATGACGGGATCGCCAAGATTGTCGCGATAGGCTTCGTCGGGCCGTTGCGTGTCGGGCGTCTCGCCGCCCAGAACCGTTGCTGCAAAGCTGACATTCAGGCCGCGAATGCGATGCGCGGCCTCTTCCTTTTCTGCCTCGTCCTCTTCGCTGTCGAGACGGTCGAGCACGGATTGAAACAATGATTGCTTGAACAGCATGCGTGGTCTCCACGCCAAGCTTCATAGGAGTGGAAGTTGGCGCGGAGCTTATGGCTTGCATTCATGTCAGCGAGAGATGCCGGCTCTCTTCCAGGATCATGTCATGCAGCAGACGTGCACTTGGCGGCATGGCGCGTTCACGGGCCGTGATGAGGCTATAGGGCCTGACGTCGATATCGAAATCGATCGGCAGGATAGAGGATTCGCCGGCCTGTGACGTCTGCCCGCAAATGAATTGCGCCATGTCGAGCGCGATCGGCGCGATCGCATCTGTCTTGCAGACGACCGCAAGCGTCAGAAGCAGGGACGAGGTGTTGACGACATTTTCCGGCAGCGGCACGCCTGCAGCAAGAAAGATGTCCTCCACTTTGCGGCGAAGCAACGTGCCCGGAGGCTGGAATACCCAATCGTAACCGGCCAGATCATGCAGACCGGCAACGCCCTTCTCAAGCAGCGGATGTCCGTTGCGAACCACCAGGCAAGCTTTTTCGACGCCGATCTCATGGGCGGTGAACAGGCGCGGATCGAGGTCATCCGGGATGCGGCTGATAATGAAATCGTGGCGGGCGGCGAGCAGCTCGCGCGCGAGTACATTGCTGTTCTCGACTTCGATATTGATCTCTATGCCGGGATAGGTGCGCGTCACGCGCTGAATTGCCGGGACGACAAGGCTGATCGCCGGCGCGGTCACCGCCCCCAGAAAGACCGAGCCACCCTTGCCGGTCCGCAAGGCGCCGAGCTCCCGGCCAGCCTCGCGCAGCTCCAGCAGGATCTTGCGCGCTCGCTTGGCCAGGGCGAGGCCGAAAGGGGTCAACATGACGCCTCTGGCGACCCTCTCGTAAAGCGGGCTTTTGACAATCGACTCCATTTCTGAGAGCATGCGTGAAGCCGCAGGTTGTGACATGTTCATGGACTCAGCGGCGGCGGATATTTGCCCGTGATCCTCGATCGTGACGATCATGCGCAGGTGATTGAGCTTCAAACCGGCTTTCAGCAACGCATCGTCGCGAAAACTGTCGGAATGAATCTCAATGCCATCGCTCACATAATCGTTATATATTTTCTCCATAGCGGCCAAATTTCCCATTCGTCGGCAAAAAAGTACTATTTTTTAACATTATATCAAACTTGGTATATGTTTAGCCAGTTATTCTATTTGACAGTTATACGAAATCGTACGAGTTTGCCGATTGTGCGCTGGGTACAGCTCATAAACCGTGAGAGCGTGGAGGAGACCTACTTCGTTTCTCACAATTAGAAGTAAATCATTCCTTCTACGGAACCTGCCGCAGTTTCGGGCGGGCATTTTTTGTCCGCCACATTATCAACAAGGGAGAGAGTAATGAAATCCATTATCTCATTGATGGCCGGCGCAGCGCTCGGCGTCGCTACGCTCGTGGCACCTGCCTTCGCGGCAGATAAGGGTACTGTCGGTATCGCCATGCCGACCAAGGCCTCGGCTCGCTGGATCGATGACGGTAACAACATCGTCAAGCAGCTCCAGGCCGCCGGTTACGGCACCGACCTGCAGTATGGCGACGACGACATTCCGAACCAGCTCTCGCAGATCGAAAATATGGTCACGAAGGGCGACAAGGTTCTCGTTATCGCTTCGATCGACGGCACCACGCTGTCCGACGTCCTGCAGAAGGCTCACGATGCCGGCATCAAGGTCATCGCCTATGACCGCCTGATCCGCAACAGCGGCAACGTCGACTACTATGCGACCTTCGACAACTTCAAGGTCGGCGTTCTGCAGGCTGGCTCGATCGTCGACGCCCTAGGCCTCAAGGATGGCAAGGGTCCGTTCAACATCGAGCTGTTCGGCGGTTCTCCGGACGACAACAACGCGTTCTTCTTCTACGACGGCGCAATGTCGGTCCTGAAGCCCTACATCGACAGCGGCAAGCTGGTCGTGAAGTCCGGCCAGATGGGCATGGACAAGGTCGGTACGCTGCGTTGGGACCCGGCAACGGCCCAGGCTCGTATGGATAACCTGCTGTCGGCCTACTACACCGACGCTCACGTCGACGCCGTTCTGTCTCCGTATGACGGTCTGTCGATCGGTATCCTCTCCTCGCTCAAGGGCGTTGGTTACGGCACCGGCGGCGTGAAGCTCCCGATCGTTACCGGTCAGGACTCGGAAATCCCGTCGGTCAAGTCGATCATCGCTGGCGAACAGCATTCGACGATCTTCAAGGATACCCGTGACCTCGCCAAGGTCACCGTCAGCATGGTCAACGCTCTGATGGAAGGCAAGACGCCCGAAGTCAACGACACCAAGACCTACGACAACGGTGTCAAGGTTGTTCCGTCCTACCTGCTGACCCCGGTCGCAGTTGACAAGACCAACTACGAGAAGATCCTCGTCGAGGGTGGTTACTACAAGGCTGACCAGCTGAAGTAATCTTCCGATATACCGGTCAGGGCTCGCTTTAGCGCGAGCCCTGGCTTTGATATTTAAGACGATCGCGCGGTCTGCTATGTTCAGTCGCGGCGTTGGATTTGGACTATGGACGATACCATTCTCGAAATGCAGAACATCACCAAGTCGTTCCCCGGTGTGAACGCCCTGGAAAATGTCAATCTGAAGGTTCGTCAGGGCGAGATACATGCCTTGGTCGGCGAAAACGGGGCCGGCAAATCGACCCTGATGAAGGTGCTCTCAGGCGTCTATCCCGCTGGCACCTACGAAGGCGACATCCACTACGATGGCGCGGTTCGTCAGTTCAAGACGATCAGGGATTCCGAAGATATCGGCATCATTATTATCCATCAGGAGCTGGCGCTCGTTCCGCTTCTGTCGATCGCCGAGAATATTTTCCTGGGCAACGAGGTCGTTGCCAATGGCATGATCAACTGGCAGGAAACATTCACCCGCACCAAGCGGCTGCTTGCAAAAGTAGGCCTTAAGGAATCTCCGAATACGCTCGTGACGGACATCGGCGTCGGCAAGCAGCAACTTGTCGAGATTGCCAAGGCCCTGTCGAAGAGCGTCAAGCTGCTCATTCTCGACGAGCCGACGGCATCGCTCAACGAAAGCGATTCCGATGCGCTTCTCAACCTCCTCATGGAATTCCGCAATCAGGGCATCACGTCGATCATCATCACGCACAAGCTCAACGAAGTGCGCAAGGTGGCCGACCAGATCACCGTGCTGCGCGACGGAATGACCGTGAAGACACTGAACTGTCACGAAGAAGAGATCAGCGAAGACATCATCATCCGCAACATGGTCGGCCGTGAACTCGCCGACCGCTATCCGCCGCGCTCGGTTCCGATCGGCGAGACGATCTTCGAAGTGAAGAACTGGAACGCGTTCCACCAGCAGCATCGCGACCGTCAGGTTCTGCACGATATCAACGTCAATGTCCGCAAGGGCGAAGTCGTCGGCATCGCGGGCCTGATGGGTGCCGGCCGCACCGAATTCGCCATGAGCGTTTTCGGCAAGTCCTACGGCCACAAGATCAGCGGTGAAGTCTTCGTCGATGGCAAGCTTGTCGACACCACTACGGTGCGCAGGGCGATCGACGCGGGTCTTGCCTATGTTACCGAAGACCGCAAGCAGCTCGGTCTCGTTCTGTCGAACAGCATCCTGCACAATACGACGCTCGCCAACCTGCTCGGTGTTTCCAGGGCGACGGTCATCGATGACGTGCGTGAGCTGCAGGTGGCGACCAACTATCGCGCCAAGCTGCGTATCCGCTCGGCAGGCGTCTTCCAGGAGGCGGGCAACCTGTCCGGCGGCAACCAGCAGAAGGTGGTTCTGTCGAAGTGGTTGTTCTCCGACCCGGAGGTCCTGATCCTCGACGAGCCGACGCGCGGTATCGACGTCGGTGCCAAATACGAAATCTATTCCATCATCAACCAGCTTGCCGCCGACGGAAAGGGCGTTCTGATGATCTCATCGGAAATGCCTGAGCTTCTCGGCACTTGCGATCGCATCTATGTGATGAACGAAGGTCGCATCGTCGCCGAATTGCCAAAGGCAGAGGCGAGCCAGGAGAGTATCATGCGCGCTATCATGCGCTCAGGGGAGAAGCATCAATGAGCTCGGCCAACCCAGCCACGGAAAGCAGCCACGTCGTTTCCATCGGCGACCATATCCGCAACAATATTCGCGAATACGGCATGTTGATCGCGCTCGTCGTTATCATGCTGCTGTTCCAATATCTCACCAACGGCGTTCTGTTCAGGCCGCAAAACCTGACCAACATCGTGCTGCAGAACTCGTTCATCGTCATCATGGCGCTCGGCATGCTGCTGGTCATCGTGGCTGGCCATATCGATTTGTCCGTCGGCTCCGTCGTCGGTTTCGTCGGCGCGGTCGCGGGCGTGCTGGTTGTGCAGATGCACATGAATCTCGCGCTCGCGACGGTCATTTGTCTTCTGATGGGGGCCGCGGTCGGCGCCTGGCATGGATATTTCATCGCCTATCACCGCATACCGTCGTTCATCGTCACGCTGTCGGGCATGCTGGTTTTCCGTGGTTTGACCTATGCCATCATCAATACGACCGGCAACGGCAGCAGCATCGGTCCGTTCCCGCCGGCGTTTCAGATCGTCGCAACCGGCTTCATTCCCGATTTCATGGACATGGGCGGCATCCATTCGACGTCGATCTTCCTGACCATTGCCATCCCGATCGTGATGTTCCTCCTCGCATGGCGCGGCCGCAGCGTGAATGAGAAGCATGGCATCGATGTCGAGCCCTTCGGCTTCTTTATCGGTCAGAATCTGGTCATCGCCGCCGCGACCATCTTCATCGGCTACCAGATTTCCTCCTATCGAGGACTGCCGAACGTTCTGGTTCTCATGCTGCTGCTGATCGCTCTTTACGGTTTTGCCACGCAGCGCACGACGATCGGTCGTCGCATCTATGCCATGGGCGGCAATGAAAAGGCGACGAAGCTCTCGGGTATCGATACCCGCCGCCTGACCTTCTACACCTTCATCAACATGGGCATCCTGGCGAGCATCGCCGGCATCATCATCGCCACGCGCTTGAACTCGGCCACCGCCAAGGGCGGCGACGGTCTCGAGCTTGACGTGATTGCGGCCTGCTTCATCGGCGGCGCTTCGGCTTCCGGCGGCGTCGGCAAGGTGACGGGTGCCGTTATCGGCGCCTTGATCATGGGTGTCTTGAACCAGGGCATGTCGATCCTCGGCTACCAGACGGACTCCCAGAAGATGATCAAGGGTGCGGTCCTGCTCGCTGCCGTGTTCATCGACGTCTACAACAAGAACAAGGGTTGATCGCTTAAGCGATCGACCCAGGCTTTTAAAACCAAATCCATGACAGAGTCCGGCTCTCGCTGAGAGCCGGAACGGTAGAACGCATCCGATCTCTGTCTGTTAGGAAAGGATGAAAGATATGCTCATCTCGCAGATCAAGGGTTCGAACGGCGAGATCGTCGTTGCCGTCCGCAACGGTTCCGGTGAAACCGCCAAGGCCGTCGTCAATGGTGGCAGCGTTTACAAGCTTGCCATGGAAGCCGCCGATAGCGGCAAGTCGCTGGCATCGGTCATCGAGGCCCATGGTCTCGGCGAGGCGATCGATCTCGAAAAAGCCTATGCAGAGGGCCGTTTCCTACCGCCGATTACGCATCCGGACGCCGCACACTTGCATCTGACCGGCACCGGCCTGACGCATCTCGGCTCGGCTGCGACGCGCGATTCCATGCACAAGAAGACGACGGAAGCGGCCGAAGAGACGCTGACCGACTCCATGAAGATGTTCAAGATGGGCATCGAGGGCGGCAAGCCGAAAGCGGGCGAGAAGGGCGTGCAGCCCGAATGGTTCTATAAGGGCAATGGCTATGGCGCTGCGGCCCCGGGTGCAGCACTCGTATCTCCATCCTTCGCGCTCGACGGCGGCGAAGAGCCGGAAATGGCCGGCATCTATGTCATCGCCAAGGATGGTACGCCGTTCCGTATCGGCTTTGCGCTGTCGAACGAATTTTCCGATCACGTCACCGAGCGGATCAACTATCTTTATCTCGCCCATTCCAAGCTGCGTCCGGCAAGCTTCGGTCCGGAAATCCGCATCGGCGTTGCGCCAGAAGATATTCGCGGCACGTCCCGCATCAAGCGTGGCGACAAGGTGATCTTCGAAAAGCCGTTCCTGTCGGGCGAAGCGAACATGTCGCATACCTTCGCGAACCTTGAATATCATCACTTCAAGTACGGCATCTTCCGCGTTCCCGGCGATGTGCATGTGCACATGTTCGGCACGGCGACGCTTTCGTTTGCCGAAGGCATCAAGCCGGAAGTCGGCGACGTCTTCGAAATCGAGGTTGGCGAATTCGGTCTGCCGCTGCGCAATCCGCTGGCACTCGATGCCGAGGAAGAAGTGGCTGTTCGCCAGCTGTAATTTGTCGAGCCCGGCCGCCAGGGATCGGCCGGGTATTTTCAATACGATCCAGGAAGGCATGACGCCATGAGCATTCATCAGAACTTGATCGCCGGCGAGTGGACGGGGACGAACGGTACGGAAAACATCAACCCGTCGGATACGAACGAGGTGGTCGGCCTCTATGCGAGCGCAAGCGCGCAAGATGTCGCTGACGCGATCGCTGCCGCGAAGGCGGCCTTTCCGGCCTGGTCGCGTTCCGGCATCCTGGAGCGCCACACGATCCTGAAGAAGGCCGGCGAGGAGATCCTGGCGCGCAAGGACGAACTCGGCGCGCTGCTCGCCCGCGAAGAGGGCAAGACGCTGCCTGAGGCGATCGGCGAGACGATCCGCGCTGCGCAGATCTTCGAATTCTTCGCCGGTGAGGCGCTGCGCCTGGCAGGTGAAGTGCTCCCTTCCGTGCGCCCGAACATCGGCGTCGAAATCACCCGCGAGCCGCTCGGTGTCATCGGCATCATCACCCCCTGGAATTTTCCGATTGCCATTCCGGCCTGGAAGATCGCGCCTGCGCTCTGCTACGGCAACACCATCGTCTTCAAGCCGGCCGATCTCGTGCCCGGCTGCTCCTGGGCCATCGTCGATATCCTCAACCGGGCCGGCCTGCCGAAGGGCGTGTTGAACCTCGTCATGGGCAAGGGTTCGGTCGTTGGCCAGGCCATGCTCGACAGCCCGGTTCTTTCCGGCATCACCTTCACGGGCTCGGTCGGCACCGGCAAGCGCGTGGCGCTGTCCTCCGTCGAACATGGCCGCAAGTATCAGCTCGAAATGGGCGGTAAGAACCCGATGGTCGTGCTTGACGACGCCGATCTGACCGTCGCTGTCGAAGCGGCTGCCAATTCCGCCTTCTTCTCGACCGGCCAGCGCTGCACGGCTTCGTCACGCCTGATCGTCACCGAAGGTATTCACGACAAGTTCGTGGCGGCGCTGACGGAGAAACTGAAGACGCTGAATGTCGACAACGCTATCAAGGCCGGCACGCATATCGGCCCGGTCGTCGATGCCAAACAGCTGAAGACAGACACCGACTATATCGAGATCGGCAAGCAGGAGGGTGCAAAGCTCGCCTTTGGCGGCGAACTCGTCAGTCGCGACACCCCCGGCTTCTATCTGCAGCCGACGCTCTTCACCGAAGCGACGAACCAGATGCGCATCAGCCGCGAGGAGATCTTCGGGCCGGTTGCATCCGTCATCCGCGTCAAGGATTACGAAGAGGCGTTGGCGACGGCCAACGATACGCCGTTCGGCCTGTCCTCCGGCATTGCCACGACCAGCCTGAAGCATGCGACGCATTTCAAGCGCAATGCGGAAGCCGGCATGGTGATGGTCAACCTGCCGACGGCAGGTGTCGATTTCCATGTGCCGTTCGGTGGTCGCAAGGGCTCGTCCTTCGGTCCGCGCGAGCAGGGCAAATATGCCGCCGAATTCTTCACAACCGTCAAGACCGCATACACGCTGGCCTGACCATCGACTTCAAAGCCCGGGCGCGAACGAGGCGGCCCGGGCGACGCAAAAGGTACTGAGACAATGAAAAAGAAAGCTGAATGGCCGCGCAGACTGCGTTCCTACGACTGGTTTGGCGGCACCGGCAAGAATGCGATCATGCATCGCTCCTGGATGAAGAACCAGGGCCTGCCGGCCGATACGTTCGACGGTCGTCCGATCATCGGCATCTGTAATACCTGGTCGGAGCTGACGCCCTGCAACGCGCACCTGCGCGATCTTGCGGAGCGCGTAAAGCGTGGTGTCTACGAGGCGGGCGGCTTCCCTGTCGAATTCCCGGTCTTCTCCGTTGGGGAAAGCACGCTGCGCCCGACGGCGATGATGTTCCGCAACCTCGCTGCTATGGATGTCGAAGAAGCGATCCGCGGCAATCCGGTTGACGGCGTCGTGTTGCTTGGCGGCTGCGACAAGACCACGCCGAGCCTGCTGATGGGTGCCGCTTCGGTCGACATCCCGGTCATCCTCGTTTCCGGCGGCCCGATGCTGAACGGCAAGTGGCGCGGCAAGGATGTCGGTTCCGGCACGGCGATCTGGCAGTTTTCGGAAATGGTGAAGTCCGGCGAGATGTCGCTGGATGAATTCATGGATGCGGAGCAGGGCATGGCTCGCTCGGCCGGCAGCTGTATGACCATGGGTACGGCCTCGACCATGGCGTCGATGGCCGAAGCGCTCGGCATGACCTTGCCCGGCAATGCCGCCATCCCGGCTGTCGATGCACGCCGCCGCGTCATCTCGCAATTGTCCGGCCGCCGTATCGTCGACATGGTCAAGGAAGATCTGAAGCCTTCCGACATTCTGACCAAGGAAGCCTTCGAAAACGCGATCCGCGTCAATGGCGCCGTCGGCGGTTCGACCAATGCCGTTCTGCATCTGCTGGCGCTTGCCGGCCGTATCGGCGTCGACCTGTCGCTCGACGACTGGGATCGTCTCGGCCGCGAAGTGCCGACCATCGTCAACCTGCAGCCGTCCGGCAAGCACCTGATGGAAGAGTTCTACTATGCCGGCGGCCTGCCTGTCGTCATCAAGGCGGTCGGCGACATGGGCCTGCTGCACAAGGACGCCATCACCGTCACCGGGGATACGATCTGGGCCGGTGTCAAGGATGTCGTCAACTACAATGACGACGTCATCGTCCCGAAGGAAAAGGCACTGACTCAGTCGGGCGGTATCGCCGTTCTGCGCGGCAATCTGGCACCCAAGGGTGCCGTTCTCAAGCCATCCGCCGCTTCGCCGCATCTGATGCAGCATAAGGGCCGCGCCGTGGTCTTCGAAAGCATCGAGGACTACCATGCCCGCATCAATCGCGACGATCTCGACATCGACGAGAACTGCATCATGGTTCTCAAATATTGCGGTCCGAAGGGTTATCCGGGCATGGCCGAAGTCGGCAACATGGGCCTGCCGCCGAAAGTGCTCAAGAAGGGCATCACCGACATGATCCGCATCTCCGATGCGCGCATGTCTGGCACCGCCTACGGCACCGTCATCCTGCACACGGCTCCGGAAGCTGCCGATGGCGGCCCGCTGGCGCTGGTCCAGAACGGCGACATCATCGCCGTCGACGTTCCCGCCCGCACGATCCAGCTTGAGATCTCTGACGAGGAAATGGCCAAGCGCCGCGCCGCCTGGGTTTCTCCGGTGAAGCCGCTCAATGGCGGTTACGGCGGTCTCTATGTGAAGTCGGTCATGCAGGCCGACACCGGCGCCGACCTCGACTTCCTCGTCGGCCCACGCGGCTCGGAAATCCCGAACAACCGCGACAGCCACTAAGATTACTGCCTGAATTGAAAGGGGCGGGACGAAAGCTCCGCCCCTTTCGTATGGGATGTTAGCTCTGGCTTTGGCTCTGACTTTGCCCCTGGCTTGCCACCGTCACCTTTACCGTGAGGGTTTCGCCCGGCGTGCCGATCCGCATGCCGGAGACGGGTGCCGCATCCCGATAGCATAGGCCGGTCGCGATGCGGACGTAACGGGCATCAGGGCAGACGTTGTTGGCGGGATCGAAGCCGACCCAGCCGAGGCCGGGAACGTGTGCTTCGGCCCAGGCATGCGTCGCGGCCTGCTCGTTCTTACCTTCCATCATCAGATAGCCGGAGACGTAGCGGGCCGGGATGCGCAATGCGCGGGCGCCGGCGAGGAAGACATGGGCGTGGTCCTGGCAGACGCCGCTCTTGGCTTCCAGGGCCTGCTCAGCCGTCGTCTCGGTGTCGCTGGTGCCCGGCTTATACTCCACCACCTCGTGGATCGCAGCCATCAGCGCGTGCATCCTGCTGAGTTCATTGTCACCGGAAACGCCGCGCAACAGCTCTTTGGTCAACTTGCCTGCCTTGGTGCGTGGCGATTCCCGCAGGAAGAGCCAGAGCGGACTGAAGCCCACATGTGGGCCGATCACGCCGTTCAGATCCTGGGTCTCGACTTCGCCCGATGCAATGATCCTGGTCGATTCCTGCTGGCCGTCGAGGGAAACGAGGGTGGCGCGATTGCCGAACTGGTCGTCATATTCCACCTCGGGCTTGGCGCCCTCAACGGAAAGCTTCCAGTCGATGACCGTTTGCCCGACGCCGGTCAGCGGCGTCAGGTGCAGCCGCTGCAGGGAGAACTGCGCCGGCTCGTCGTAGCGATATTCCGTAATATGGCTGATCGTCAGTCTCATGATATCGCCCGCCTATTCGTAGAACCGATAGCCGTCGGAAATTTCGGCGCCCAGCTTGTTGTTGCGGGCGACGAAATCTTCGAGGAACTCATGCAAGCCCTGGTCCATGATGCGCTTGATCGTCAGCTTTTGCAGCGATTGGCGGATGGCTTCCGCCGTATCGTGCGCCGGCAGCCGTTTTTCATATTCGGCGCTGAGATAGCCGATATTGCTGACGATCTTGTCGTAGCAATAGGCAAGCGAGCGCGGCATCTGGCCATTGAGGATCAGGAAGTCGGCAATGTTCGCCGGCTTGTACTCGGGATCGTAAGCCCATTTATAGGCCCGGTGCGCCGAGACCGATCTGAGGATCGACTCCCATTGTGCATTGTCGAGCGACGAGCCGACATGCGAGACGGACGGCAGCAGCACGTAATATTTTACGTCGAGGATGCGCGCCGTATTGTCGGCGCGCTCGATGAAGGTGCCGATGCGAGCGAAGTTATAGAGCTCGTTGCGTAGCATCGAGCCGTGGAAGGCGCCGCGGATCAAGCCGGCGCGCTGCTTGATGACGTCTATCGTCTCGGGCAATTCCGCCGTCTTCAGCTTCTTGCCGAGCAGCGACTTCAGTTCGATCCAGCATTCGTTGGTCGCTTCCCAGGTGTCGCGGGTCAGCGCCGTGCGCACCATGCGGGCGTTGTTGCGGCCGTATTCGATGCAGGACATGACGCTCGACGGATTGGAGCGATCGCGCATCAGATAGTCGATTGCATCGGTGCCGGTCAGCTTGCCATGCACTTCGTCATAGGCCTCGCGCACGCCGGCGCTTTGCAGGACGCCATCCCAGTCGTCGTCGACGGCATCGCTGCGGGTCAGCGACATGCGCTGTCCGGCATCGACAAGGCGGGCTATGTTTTCGGCGCGCTCGATGTAACGGAACATCCAGTAGAGGCCATTCGCGGTTCTTCCCAGCATGTCCGATCAGTCCTCCAGAACCCAGGTGTCTTTGGTGCCGCCGCCCTGGCTGGAGTTGACCACCAGCGAGCCTTCCTTCAGCGCCACGCGGGTCAGCCCGCCGGGGATGATTCGCACCTTGTCGGAGACGAGGACATAGGGCCGCAGATCGACGTGCCTGGGTGCGATGCCCTTGTTGACGAGGATCGGCACGGTCGACAGCGAAAGGGTTGGCTGCGCGATGTAGTTGTTCGGCTTGCTCTTGAGTTTTTCCGCAAAAGCCGTCCGCTCCTTCTTCGTAGCCGTCGGTCCGACGAGCATGCCGTAGCCGCCGGAGCCGTGGACTTCCTTGACGACGAGATCGGCAAGGTTATCGAGCACATATTGCAAGCTGTCGGGCTCCGAACAGCGCCAGGTCGGTACGTTTTCGAGGATCGGCTTGCGGCCGGTATAGAATTCGACGATCTCCGGCATGTAGGAATAGATCGCCTTGTCGTCGGAAATGCCGGTGCCGGGCGCATTGGCTATGGTGATGTTGCCGGCGCGATAGACATCCATAATGCCGGGAATGCCGAGGGCAGAATCCGGGCGGAAGGTGAGAGGGTCGAGGAAATCGTCGTCGACGCGCCGATAGAGCACGTCGATCGCCTCGTAGCCGCGCGTGGTGCGCATCTTCACCTTGCCGTCGATGACGCGCAGATCCGAACCTTCCACCAGTTCCACGCCCATCATGTCGGCGAGGAAGGAATGCTCGTAATAGGCGGAGTTGTAGATGCCTGGTGTCAGCACTGCGACACGCGGCTTGCCCTTGCAGCCGGGAGGGGCGAGGGATGCCAGGCTCTGGCGCAGCAGCAGCGGATAGTCCTCGACGCGCTGCACCTTGTTCTGGTGAAACAGCTCCGGGAACATCTGCATCATGGTTTCGCGGTTTTCCAGCATGTAGCTGACACCGGACGGCGTGCGGGCATTATCCTCGAGCACATAAAACTGGTCTTCGCCGGTGCGGACGATATCGGTGCCGACGATGTGGGTGTAGACGCCGCCCGGCGGCCGGAAGCCGATCATCTCAGGAAGGAAGGCGTCGTTCCGCTCGATCAGCTCGCGTGGGATGCGGCCGGCGCGGATGATTTCCTGCTTGTGGTAGATGTCGTCGAGGAAAGCGTTGAGGGCGATGACCCGCTGCTCGATGCCCTGGGCGAGCTTGCGCCATTCGCGGCCTGAAATGATGCGGGGGATGATGTCGAAGGGGATGAGCTTTTCGGAGGAGTCTGCGTGTCCGTAGACCGCGAAAGTGATGCCCGTTTTTCGGAAGATGGTTTCCGCATCGCGGGATTTGGCAATGAGGTGGCCCCTGTCCTGGCCTGAGTACCACTCGAAGTATTTCTCGTAAGGCGCGCGCGGACTTTCATCCGCAGTAATCATTTCATCAAATGCCAAAGGTGCGGTCCCCGTGTTTTTACCCATTTGAATACAACGGTTTTTACAATGCAAGAACTATGCGCAGTTGCCATCGCGAATTTCGCAATATCGAAAAATGCCGGATTTACAGGCATTTAAGAGTAAAATGGCTGTTGCTTGCCAGGTCTTGTCGCAATGTTCGGATCAAAATTTGAGCATCTGCTTCTTTTGCGGACTGAACGCCTGGGTAGTGGCTGAGGTTTCTGAAACCAGGACGGTGGTTCGCCGGACGTGAAGAAAAATTGATTGCTGTTTTCAGCAGATCGATTTTGACCACGCAACCGCCATCGGCTATCAGCCGTCAACCCCTCCGCGCGACACCCTGAGTCGACTAGGATTCCGGATCCTAAGCGCCCAATATATCGGTCCGATTCCCATGTCCCTCGATAAACTTGCGCCGGCGATTTTCGTTCTTCTCTGGTCCACCGGCTGGATCGTCGCCAAATATGCTTCGCTGCATGCAGGCCCTTTCACCTTCCTGATGATCCGCTATAGCCTGTCGGCACTTGCTTTCGTGCTGCTCTGTTCGATCGCTCGGGCTAAGTGGCCACGCGACTGGTCGAGTGTGTTTCGGGCCGTTTATTCCGGGATTTTCCTGCATGGCATCTATCTGGCGAGCCTTTGGTGGGCGATTGCCGAGGGCGTGCCGGCCGGCATTTCCGGCATCATTGCGGCGCTGCAGCCGCTGATGACCGCCATGGCCGCGCCGCTTCTCGTCGGCGAGCGGCTGCGGCCGATGCAGAAGGTCGGCCTGCTGCTCGGCTTCCTCGGCATAGCCATCGCGATCTCGCCGAAACTCTTGGCGACAGATACGGCCAATCTCTGGCAATCGGCGGTGCCGCTCGTCGTCAATCTGCTGGGTATGGTCTCGGTGACTTACGGCACGCTCTACCAGAAGCGGCACCTGCAGACCGGCGACCTCAGAACCATCGCGACCTTGCAATATGTCGGCGCGCTGATCGTGACCGTCCCCTTGGCCTTCATCTTCGAAGGTTTGCGTTTCGACGGCACGCAGACGGCGATCCTGTCGATGCTCTGGTCGGTCTTCGGCCTGTCGATGGGTGCCGTTGGTCTGCTGCTCTATCTCATCCGCCGCGGGCAGGTGTCGCGTGCCGCATCGCTGATCTACCTGATGCCGCCCGCTGTCGCCATCGAGGCTGCGATCGCCTTCGGCGAGCCGCTGACGCTGCCGATCATCATCGGCACGGTGATTGTGGTGATCGGTGTTTACCTCACCAATCGGCGTGCGGCGGAAGTCGTGCCGGAATAGGTTCTATGACTTCTTGTGGGCATCGCTCCGTCGACGCCATCGCAGAAGCCTGCCATCGACAACTACCAGGCTGGAGACGATCAGGGCCAATCCGAGGAACTCGTAAGGTTCCAGACGCTCTCCAAGGAATGCGGTACTTAAGATGATCGCGCTCGCCGGCACGAGCAGCGTCACCAGCGACGCATTTGTCGCGCCTGCAGAGGCGATGAGATTGAAATAGAGGATGAAGGCGAAGGCAGTCGTCACGATTGCGAGAGTGCCAACAGCCAGCCAGATCGAGATATTCGCGCTTACAATGTCGCGCGGACTATAGAAAAGAAGGACGATCGGCATCACAACGATGGTGGAGGCGGTCAACTGGCCGGTCGCGACAACGACCGGCTTCATGTCCCGAAATCGTTTGGCGAAGACAGCTGCGAATGCATAGGAAACTGCCGCTCCGATCACAGCAAGTTTCGCCCATGTCGGTCCGCCGAAATTGGAGAAGAAGCCTGGGCCGATCATGGTGGCGGCGCCGCCAATCCCGAGAACTACGCCGGTAAGTTTGCTGGGGGAAAGCTTTTCGTCTGCCGTCAGCAGATTTGCGACCAGGGCTGTCCAGAGCGGCGTCGTCGCGTAGAGCACCGAGGCAAGGCCCGCTCCGATCTCCGTTTGGCCGCTGAATATCAGAGAAAACGGGATAACGTTGTTGAGCCGTGCGAGACCCAGGAACGAAGCTGATCTTGCAATGGCGGGCGCAAAGGAAATGCTACGCAGGCGCAACCAGACATGCAGGACAAGCGCGGCAATCGAAACCCGATAGAGGACCAGCGCCAGCGGCGGGATTTCCGCCACCGCTATACGGGCAAAGAAGAATGATCCGCCCCACAGCGCGCCGAGAAGCAGGAGCTGCCCCCAGTCGCTTGCAGACATTGACCGTGTTGCCATCGTTTGCAACGTTCGTCCCCAAACCTCCAAACATGCTCCAAGCTACGCCTGCAAAGGCTTATCTGGAGGAAACAGTCATCCAAACATTGTTCTCCAAGCGAAATGGGAATGCCAGGCAGCCTCGAAGTTTCGAATTTACTCTCATGACTGCATCCGTAGTCTTCATGCAGGCCGTCAACGGAGGAACTATCAGTGGCGATTGAGATTCGGCCCGCCGTTGACAGCGACTTGTCGGGCATTGCCCGAGTCGTGGTCGATACCTGGAGGGCGACTTTTGCTGGGCTGCTGCCGGAGGATTTCCTCAAGGGCATGTCCTATAGCCAACAGGAGCAGCGCCATCGCCGTTATCTGGGTCATGCCGACATCGCTTATTACGTGGCGGAAGACGAGAAAGGCGAGGTCGTCGGATTTGCGAGCGGAGGGCCCAGCCGGCATTCGGGCTTCCCGCAGGAAGCTGAAGTTTATGCGCTTTATCTTCTGCCTGGCTATCAGCGCCGCAAGATCGGTTCGGCTCTCTTTGCTGAAGTGGCGCGAGATCTCGGAGATATGGAGCACAAGGGATTGCTGGCGCTCGCATTGGAGAACAATCCAAACAGGGTTTTCTACGAGCGCCTGCGCGGCCGACCAGTGGCTACGGGGTCGCTTATACTCGACGAAACTGCAGTCGGTCAGGTCGCATATGTATGGGATGATCTTCCGGCTTTAATCGAAAGCCTTCAAGGCCAGGCGGAATAAGCAAAGAAAAAGGGGGCCAACCGGCCCCCCTCAATTCATTGCATCAGGCACGTTCGCGGCGCTGGCCGCCATTGCCGGGGCCACGGCGCTTCATGCGGCCGTTGCCGCCATTGCGCTGTTCGCCCTGAGCACCGCGCTCTTCGTTGTGGCGGCCGGCGGGGCGGCCATGGGCATGGCGCTGTCCGCGATGGGCACCGCCCTCATGCGAGGCGCCGTTGCTGTTGGCCTGGCCGTTGTGCTGTTGCTTGCGAGCGGGGCGGAAGTCCGACGTGGAGACGAGATCGTTGTCGGGTTCCGGACGCGGCGTCTGCTCGTTGCGGCGCTGACCACGGAAATCGGCGTTGCGATTGTTTTCGCGCTGCGGACGATCGTTGCGCGGACGGCGTTCTTGACGCTCGCCGTTCTGACCGCGGGCTTCACCGCCTTCGCTATCAAAGAACGGACGACGGGCCGGACGTTGCGGGCGGCCTTCGCCGCGCTCGCGTCCCTGGCCGTTCTGGCCCCGGCCTTGGCCACCATTGCCGTGATTACCATTACCTTGGCCGCCGCGGCCCTTGCCGCGAACGGGACGGCCGCGATCGGCCGGAGCCTCGCCGCTGGCAACGGCAATTTCGATGCCCATCAGGCGCTCGATGTCGCGCAGCAGCCGGATTTCATCCGGAGCGCAGAAGGCGATGGCGATGCCGTCGCGGCCGGCGCGCGCCGTGCGACCGATGCGGTGAACATAGGCGTCGGGAACTTCCGGCAGATCGAAGTTGTAGACATGCGAAACGCCGGGGATATCGATGCCGCGGGCGGCGACGTCGGTAGCGACGAGAACGCGGACGTCACCATCGCGGAAGCCCTTGAGCGCGCGTTCGCGCTGGCCCTGGCTCTTGTTGCCGTGAATGGAGGCAGCGGCAAAGCCGACGTGATCAAGGTGCTTCATCAGCTTCTCGGCGCCGTGCTTGGTGCGCAGGAAGACGATGGCGCGGCCATCCGGGTTGGCAGAGATGGTTTCCTTGAGGATCTCGGTCTTGTGGTTCTGGCCGGCAACGAAGTGGACATACTGCTCCACCTTGTCGGCTGCCTTGCCCGGAGGCGAGACTTCGACCTTGACCGGATTGGTCAGGTAATCGGAAGCGAGATCGGCGATGGCCTTCGGCATGGTGGCCGAAAACAGCAGCGTCTGGCGCTTGGCCGGTACGAGCTTGGCGATCTTGCGCAGGTCGTGGATGAAGCCGAGGTCGAGCATCTGGTCGGCTTCGTCGAGGACCAGATGAGTGACATGGCCGAGCGAGAGGGCGCGGCGATTGATGAGGTCGAGCAGGCGGCCGGGGGTGGCGACGAGAATATCGGTGCCGCGCTCGAGCTGAAGCTGTTGCTTGTTGATCGACGCGCCGCCGACCACGAGGTTGATCCGCAGCGGCGACTTGCGCACGAAGAGCTTGAGATTGTCGGCGATCTGGTTCACCAGTTCGCGGGTCGGAGCAAGGATCAGCGTGCGGACGGTACGGTTGTCGGGACGCTTGGCTTCCTTCAGCAGCATTTCGATGATCGGCAGGCCGAATGCAGCCGTCTTGCCAGTGCCGGTCTGGGCGAGGCCGATGAGATCGCGGCCCTGGAGAACGAGCGGAATCGCCTGAGCCTGGATTGGCGTCGGCGTGGCGAAGTTGTTCTGCGACAGCGTATCGACGATCTGCTTGGAGAGACCAAGCGAGTGAAAATCGGTCAATTCAATACCTTTCGGGGGCGCCAAAGCAAATAGGCCGGGTCGCACCATGCGGTCCGGTCTGTCTCTGGCGTCAAGAACCCCGCGTGAAGTGGGAACTTGTAAGTTGGAAATAGCTTTCCAGCGCATCCGGCCGCAGCGCTCGGCGCGGCCTCATTCATAAAAGCGCTTTTGTCCTTCTCTTGCGTACAGATTGTCCCGCAGGGCACGCTCACGCGGCGGCCGGAAGGTGAAAGCTGAGGCGCATTTGGTCTTAAACGCGGCCAATGTCAAGGGGTGTGGGCGAAAGCTTTTCAACACTCAGACGAAAATGCCGCCGGAAATCCGGCGGCATGAGAGATCGGAGACGACTGATGGGGAGCGTCGTTTAGGCTTCAGCGGCAGACCTCGACGCGATAGGGCCGGCCCCAGCCGTCGTGGCGCCATGCCCAGTAGCATCTGGGGTAGGGGCGCACATAGACCCGTTCATAGACCGGGCCGTCGTAATAGGCCGGATAGGCCGGATAATAAGCCGGGTAGGCGGGCCGCGCAGCCCCGGCAATCAAGGCACCGCCGAGGGCACCGGCGGCAAGACCGCCGAAAAAGGCGCCGCGGTCGGAGGCGCTGGCAGTGGTGGTGGTTACGGCCGCGGCGCTGCCAAGCGTCAGCGCGATCAAACCGGCCGTCGTTAATGTGCGAAGCACAGACATTGACATCCCTTTCCCAAAAAACACAGGGCTCCCAGCCGAAGCCGAGTTTGAAGGTGCGTGGGAAAGCGGGCGAAGTCGCGACCAAAAAGAGGTCCGTGACATTAAATTTCGTTCATGATTTGAGGCGTAAAATCCCTTTGTTTTCAACTAGAAATCGGTAGGAACACCACCCTCTGCCTTGCGCTTGGCGACGAAGGCGTCGAGCTCTTCTTCGATTGCCGGATCGAGCGGCGGGCGTTCATAACGCGCTAGCGTTTCCTTATAGACGCGGTTGGCATGATCATAAGTTGTGGGTCTCCCGGCCTCCGCCCAAGTTTCGTTGTTTCGCCAGTCCGAGAGGATCGGCGAATAGAAGGCGGTCTCATAGCGGGCGAGTGTGTGGGCCGTACCGAAATAATGGCCACCGGGGCCGACGTCGCGCACGGCATCCAGCGCCAAGGCATCGGCGCTGACATCGAGCGGCGTCAGGAATTCCGCGACCATCTGCAGCATATCGACATCGAGGATGAATTTTTCGAAGGAGGCGGTCAGCCCACCCTCGCTCCAGCCGGCGGCATGGAGCACGAAGTTGCCGCCGCCCTGGGTCAGCGCCCATAAGGAAAGCGCCGATTCGTAAGCTGCCTGCGCATCGAGCGTGTTGGAAGCATTGGTGTTGGAGGTGCGGTAGGGGATGCCGTAGCGGCGAGCGAGCTGGCCGCCTGCGATGACCGCCTTCATATATTCCGGCGTACCGAAGGCGGGTGCTCCGGTCTTCATGTCCACATTCGAGGTGAAGCCGCCATACATGACCGGCGCGCCCTTGCGCACCATCTGCGTGAAGGCGAGGCCGCAGAGTGCTTCGGCATTCTGCTGCACCAGTGCGCCGGCGATCGTCACCGGCGCCATGGCGCCCGCCAGCGTGAACGGCGTCACCACCACGACCTGACCGCGCGACGACATTTCGATGATGCCCTGCAGCATCGGCCCGTCGAGGCGCAGTGGCGAGGAAGAGTTGATGATGGTGAAGAGCGAGGGCTCGCGCTCCATCTGTTCCATGCTGATGCCGCGGCCGATACGGGCGATCTCGATCGCATCGAGATTGCGTTGTTTGCCCAGCGAATAGCAATGGAAGGCCTTGTCGGTGAGCTTCACGATATCGGAGAGGCAATCGAGATGGCGCACCGAGGCATGGATATCGATGGGTTCGACCGGATAGCCGCCGGTCATATGAATGACGTCGAAGGACTGGGCGAGCTTGATGAGCTTGCGGAAGTCTTCCTGATTGCCGGCTCTCCTGCCGCCGTCGCGGTCGGCGACGAAGGGGGCGGAGGCAACCTGTGCGAAGACGAGATTGCGGCCGCCGATCTCAACGTTTCTAAGGGGATTGCGGGCATGCAGCGTGAAGTTCGAGGGGATCGAAGCGATCAGCTCCATGATCATGTTGCGATCGAACCGGACGCGTTCCTTGCCCGGTGTGACGTCCGCGCCGGCAGCCTTCATGCGCTCGCGCGCCTCCGGCAGGATGATATCCATGCCGATCTCTTCGAGGATGGTCAGCGATGCCTCGTGAATATTGTCAAGCGCTTCGGGCGACAGGAGTTCTGTGCGAGCGAGATTGTTGACGAGGTTGAGGTATTTCGTGCCGCTCGGCTTGCGGCTGCGTTCAGCTCCGCGCCCTCCGGCCCGCCGCCGCCGTTCGCCCGTCGCCGTTGCGATCTGCGCTTCGTTCAAGGTCAGGCTTCCTTCGTCGCTCATGGCGCTCGCTCCCAATGATCCGTTGACGGATTCTTGGCAGAGTTTCCCCCGACGTGCCGCTGTCGTTTGCGACCCTGACATGACCGTTATAGGATAGCGCATAGCCTGAACGCGACGTCGGAGCGATGGTCAACATGGTTAACGCCTTGTTAAAGCCAATCATGCTAGAGCGTCGTTTCATGAACTATCATGCGCGGTGAAAAGAGAGGCTCCGTTTGACCTTGGACGGTGAACTGCTCGACATAGCGTGCCGTCGGATCGCCAGTCTGGACAGGCCCGCCTACATCAAGAACAGCGAGCTTCGTTACGTCGCCGTCAATGATGCCTATGCGCGGTTTTTCGGGCACGATATTTCCGACTTCATCGGCAATCGCAGCCATGATCTTCTCGATGCGGGCGAGAGCGCCGACAGAGAAGACAGAGAGCGCCGTGCGCTGGTCTTCGGCTCCGAAGAGGTGGCGCTGTGCTTCGACGGATCGGGCCGTCAACGCTCGCGCATCCAGATCGAGAGTTTTTCCCCTTCGGAAGACCGCGTTTATATTTTCGGTGTGTTTCTCGACGCGCCTGCCAAGACGCTGCATCAGGATCTCGACAATATTCTCCGCTCGATGCCGATCGGCGTCCTGATCCACGACAGCGACTACGTGGTGGAATATGTCAACGACGCCTTCTACGATATTTGGGAGTTCTCAAAGGAGGATCGTTTCGAAGGCCGCCCCTATCGGGATCTCATCGCCAAGCACTACGAACTGGCGCGTTTCGGTTTCGATGGCCGCAGCATCGACGATATCTATCAGGAACGTCTGGCGGCACTGCGCAAGGCGGGCGAGCATCTGCAGACGGAGATGAATTTTGCCGACGGCAAGTCGGTCATCATCGACGCTCGCCGCATTTCCAACGGCCGGACGCTGATGTCCTACACGGATATTTCCTCCGTCAAGCAGCAGTTCCAGGAGATCACCGAGACCCGGCTGGCGTTGGAGCATCTCGGCGAGCTCATGGCCGATGCCATGCAGGCTATGTCCCAGGGACTGCTGATCGTCCAGGACGGTACGATCATGCTCGTCAATGACCGGCTGAAGGACATGCTGAAGCTGCCGGCGGAGCTTCTGGAAGTCGGCAAAGGCTGGTCTGCGGCCTTCGACTATTGTGCGGAACGCGGCGACTTCGGCGATGATGCCGAGGCTGTGCGGGCATCGTGGGGGGAAAGCATTGCGGCCGGCAAGCCGATCTCCTGCGTGTTCCAGATCACCGGCGACCGCTGGATGCAGCTCGGCGCCGCGATCGGCGAGCATCGCCGCTGGACGGTGGTGCTGACCGATGTCACGGAGATGAAGGAACGCGAGGCGGATTTACAGCTGCTTCTGGCACGCAGCAATGCCGCGGACCGGGCGAAATCCGAGTTTCTGACCCATATGAGCCATGAAATCCGCACGCCGATGAACGGCGTTCTCGGCATGGCGGAACTGCTCGGCAAGACCGATCTCGATGCCCGGCAAAAGACCTTCGTCGATATCATCGTCAAGTCGGGCAATGCGCTGCTGACCATCATCAACGACATTCTCGATTTTTCCCGCATCGATACCGGCGAAATGCATCTGCGCAAGATGGCATTCGATCCCGCCGAGGCCGTCGAGGATATTGCGACCCTGCTCGCTGCGGCCGCATCGGAAAAGAATATCGAGCTGATGGTGCACATCGCTCCCGGCGTGCCGGCGGCGATACTGGGCGATGCCGGCCGTTTTCGGCAGATCGTGACCAATCTTGTCGGCAATGCGATCAAGTTCACCGAGCGCGGTCATGTGCTGGTGGAGCTGGACAGCCAGCCAGCGCCGGGTGACACCATATTGCTCGTCCTTCGTATCGAAGATACGGGCATCGGCATTCCCGACGAAAAGCTCGATACGATCTTCGACAAGTTCTCGCTGGCGGATTCTTCCTTTGCGCGCCGGCTTGAGGGATCGGGCCTGGGGCTCGCCATCACGGCCGGCCTCGTCGATCTTTTCGGCGGCTCGCTGTCGGTGGAGAGCGAATGGGGCAAGGGATCGGTCTTCACGGTTCATCTTCCGATGCCGCTGGTCGCCTCGCGTGGCAAAGTCGCGGAGCTGCCGGCCAATGTGAGGGATGCCCGCGTCCTGATCGTGGAAGACGATGCGATCCATCGGCGCATCTTGACCGAACAGTTGGCGCAATGGGGTTTTGACGGGCATGTCGCTGAGGATGGCAGGACTGCGCTCGCCATTCTGGATGCTGCCTTCGATATGGGCGTATCGGTCGATGCGATCATCGTCGACTACAGCATGCCGGGTATGAATGGCTATCAGGTCGCGAGCGCCGTGCGCGCCGATCCACGCTTCGATACGCTGCCGATCGTGTTCCTGACGTCGATGAGTGTTGCCGGTTGCGACAGGGAATTCGCCGACGTCAACGGCCAGGCGCATCTGATGAAGCCTGTGCGCGCCAATGTGCTGCGCGGCACGATCATCGATGTCGTGCGCGCATCGCGGCGGAAGAAACTGGGGGAGCGATCGGCTCCCATTGAACGTCGGCTTCCGATAGAAACGGAAGCTGCGGCCGCGATCGAGGCCACCGATCGGATGACGTCGGCCAAACCCGGCAATGCCATCGACGTCCTCGTTGCCGAGGACAATGAGGTGAACCAGATCGTCTTCACGCAGATCCTGCAGGCGACCGGCCTGAGGTTCCTCGTCGTAGAGAACGGCCAGGCTGCCGTGGACGCATGGCGCCAGTTGCGGCCGTCACTGATCCTCATGGATGTATCCATGCCAGTCATGAATGGCCATCAGGCGACCCGTATGATCCGGCAGTTCGAGACCCAGGCCGGGCAGGGGTGGCATGTGCCCATCGTCGGGGTCATGGCGCAGGCGCTGGATGTCGATCGTATCACATGCATGCAGTCGGGCATGGACGATTGCATGTCGAAGCCGATCAGCCCCGAGCTTCTCGAAACGAAGATCCAGCGCTATCTAGGCGATACCGCTTTCCAAGCCGATCGCTCCAAGAACTAGGTTCAGATCGATAGGCGGAGCGCAAGGCTGGATGGCGGTTTCCCGGCATTGTGAAGGTCGGCGCTCTCAGCCATCGGTCGAAACGGTAACGGATTTCCATGCTTCGACCTCCTGCTTGAGGCGCTCGATCCTGTCCGACACAAGTCCAAGAGCATCGCTGCCGAGCAGGAGCTGCGGCGGAGGGGCGTCGGATTCGATCAGGTCCAGGACGGCTATGGCGAGCTTGTCGGGATCGCCGAGCTGCTTGCCGCTTTTGGATTGCCGCGCCTGCCGGATCGGGTCGAACTGCGCATCATAATCCGCGATTGATCGCTCGCTCCGGACCATCGAGCGTCCGGCCCAGTCGGTCCGGAAGGAGCCGGGGCAAAGGGCGGTCACTCGAACGCCGAATGGCGCCATTTCCGCGCGCATGACTTCGGAAATGCCCTGAAGGGCGAACTTGCTTCCGCAGTAATAGGCGATGCCGGGCATGGTGATCATGCCGCCCATGGAGGTGACGTTGATGATGAAGCCGCTGCGTCTTTCGCGGAAGCGCGGCAGGAAGGCTTTGGCGACCGCAACGGCGCCAAAGACGTTCACGTCGAACTGGCGGCCCATCTCCTCGAGGGACGACTCTTCAAGAATTCCCTCGTGACCGTAGCCGGCATTGTTGATCAGCACGTCGACCGGTCCATGGTCCTCCTCCGCCTGTCGAATAACGTCTGCTATCCGGTCGAACTCCGTTACGTCGCACAGGGTGGACCGCACTGCTGGCAAGCGTTCCGCCAGAGCTGCCCGCGACTGTTCCGAGCGGACGGTGCCGATAACCTTATGGCCCTGGCTGCTCGCGGCGGCTGCGATCGCGAAGCCGAAGCCGGAATTCGCTCCGGTGATGAAGAAGGTCTTCCGTGACATGATAGATGTTCTCTTCTTGATTGATCGATGCTCATGACCGATAATCTTCCAAACTGTTGTCATCGATTGCGAAAACTATGAATATCTTGCCAAATCCTATGATTGCGAAGGACGAAGGGTCGAGGCGTCGGGAATTGGTGGAGCTGGCGGGCCTTCTTGCTCCCAGCCAGGGATACAATCCAACGGCGCTTGCCGGTGTCCGGATTCTCAGGACCGAGGCGGTCCTTCACGACGTCCCGGTGCTCTACAAGCCGGGCGCGGTATTCGTCCTGCAAGGCCGAAAGCAGGGTATGCTTGAAGGCGAGGTCTATCTTTATGATGAGGAGCATTATCTGGCCGTATCGGTGCCCGTTCCGTTTCGGATGGAATCTTCAGCCAGCGCAGAACGCCCTTTGCTTGCCGTTTATGTCGAGTTCGACATGCTTCTGGCTGCCGAGATCGCCTCGGACGTGGGGGCGAGACGGTCTGTGCCAACGGCCGGCAAAGCGAGAAGCCTGATATCGAGCAGGATGGAGCCGATGATCGAGGATGTCGTGCTGCGCCTATTGCGGGCGCTCAGCGATCCCGTCGAGATTGCGGTTATGGGAGCAGGCATCCTGCGCGAGCTGCACTACCGGGTCCTCGTCGGTCCACAAGGCGGGGCGATGATTTCAGCCCTTCAGCAGCAGGGTATTTCCGGGAAGATCGTGCGCAGCCTGGCCCGATTGCGTGAAACCTACAGTTCCGAGATTTCGGTTGTGGCGCTGGCGCGTGAGGCGGGGATGAGCGTTCCCTCCTATCACGTTCATTTCAAGGCTCTGACGGGCAGCAGTCCGATGCAATATGTGAAGGCAATGCGGCTCCACGAGGCGCGGTTGATGATCGCGCGTCAAAGCGGGACGATTGCGGAGGTGGCGGCATCGGTCGGCTATGTCAGCCCCGCCCAGTTCAGCCGGGATTTCAAACGGCACTTCAGGCGGACGGCCTCGGAAGAGGCCAAGTGGGTTCGCCAGCATCTTGGCGAGCTCATCTGAACCCTCGAGATGGTTGCCGCCTGGCCCGGCACATCAGCCAGGCCTCAGGCCTGCTTGATGCCGCAGAGCATTTCGCGCTTGCCGGCAAAGCCTTGGCGTCGCTCCACGATAAATCCCGCCGCCTGCAGGTTTCGCCGCACGAAGCCAGCCGCTGCATAGGTGGCGAAGGTGCCGTTCGGACCCGTTTTGCCATGGAGCGTCTGCATCAGTTCCGGCGACCACATGTCGGCATTGCGCGAGGGCGCGAAACCGTCGAGATACCAGGCGTCAAAGCCCGGTTCGGCGTGGCTGACGCCTTCGAGAGCAGGGCCGCAAACAACGCTGAGGCGCGTATGCGCGTCGAGCCCGAGCGACACGATGCCATCCGGATGTGCAGGCCAGGCCGCGGCAAGAGCCTGGCGCTCGCTGTCGATTTCAGGCCAGTGCGATAAGGCACGATCGATTTCTTCGGCGCGCATGGGATAGAGTTCGAAGGACATGAAGTGCAGATCCGCACCGGGGGCGGCTTGCTGCCGCCAGTGGCGCCAGGTCTCACAGAAGTTCAGGCCGGTGCCGAAGCCGAGTTCGCCGATGCGGAAATCCTGCCGCCCGTGCCAGCGATCGGGCAGGCCATTGCCGGCGAGGAAGACGTGGCCGCATTCCAGCCTGCCGTCGGTCTGGCAATAAAAATGGTCGCCAAATGCGGTCGAATAGGGCATATCGCCGTCGCGCCATTCGAGCTCCGGGCTTGCCGTATTGGTTTCGGATGCCTTGGTCCGATCGGAAACTGGATCTGTCATGGAAAGAGCCGATAATCCTCCAGGACCTGTGGGTCAATCGTCCGTCGATCTGCTGATCGTCGGTGGCGGGATCATGGGCCTGTGGGCAGCTGTTCATGCCGAGCGTCTTGGCATCCGGGCATTGCTTGTCGAAGCGGGCCCTTTCGGACAAGGGGCGAGTGGCGGCCTGCTCGGTGCGCTGATGCCGCATATGCCGGGCAAATGGTCCGAGAAGAAGCAGTTTCAGTTCGACGCGCTTGTCGCGCTGGAGGCGGAGATTGCGGTCCTGGAGGCGGAGACCGGGCTTTCGGCTGGCTATCGTCGCGCCGGCCGCCTGATCCCGATGCCGAAGCCGCATTTGAGGCAGATCGCGCTTGGCCATTCCCGAGATGCGGAGGCGCATTGGCGGCATGGGGAGCGCCGGTTTCACTGGCATGTGCTCGATGCGGCACCCATCGAGGGCTGGATCGAACCTTCAGCCGGCGAAAGCGGATTTGTCCACGATACACTGGCGGCCCGCGTCGCGCCGCGGGCGTTTCTGGAAGTCCTGCGGAGGTTTCTGGCAGCGGCACGACATGTCCGGCTTTGCGAAGGCGTTACCGTCGAGAACATCGATCCAGAGCGGTGCCTTGCGCGTTCAAGCGATGGCGACATTCGCTTCGGACGTTGCATCCTTTCTGCCGGCTACCGCTCGTTTCCAATCCTTGATGAATTGACGGAGGGACGCAAAGCCTCGCTCGGTCAACCGGTCAAAGGGCAAGCGGCGATGCTGAAGGCCGATGTCGACGGTGGCTTGCCCGTTATCTTCCGCGATGGTCTTTATATCGTCCCGCATGAGAATGGGTTGGTCGCAGTTGGCAGCACGAGCGAGAATCGGTTCGACGATCCGTTGTCGACGGATGGACAACTCGACGATCTGCTTGCAGCGGCACGCGCCATGGCGCCGGTGCTTGCCGGCGCGCAGGTGGTCGAGCGTTGGGCGGGCCTGCGCCCGAAGGCCGTGGATCGCGATCCGATGGTGGGCGCGCATCCAGATCATCCGTCGTTAATCGCATTGACGGGCGGTTTCAAAGTGAGCTTCGGACTTGCGCATCGGCTGGCAGAGGCGGCGGTGCGGGAGGCGGCGGGTATGCGCCATTGCTTCAAGTTGCCGCAGAGTTTCACTTTAGCAAGTCATATTTCAGTCATATCACATAAAACGTGAATTCACGCCGCTTCCGGGTCGTCAATCTGTCACGCAAATCACCTATCTCCTTGGCCATCGGTGCCGGTTCGGTCTGCCTGATGTTACGCCCTGGAGGAATTTTATGCGGTATGCCATTTGCTTCACACCGTCTGCGAGCGATCCGCTGACGCTTGTGGCGGCGAATTGGCTCGGCCGCAACGTCTATTCCGGCGAGATGGTCGATCCGCCTGCGATCCGCGGGCTCGGCATTCACGAGATCGCTTTCTACACTGCAGTGCCGCGCCGCTATGGCTTCATGGGTTTGCTCAAGGCGCCGTTCCGGCTGGCAGAGGATATGTCCGAGGCCGGGCTGTTACGCGACCTGATGCGCTTTTCCGGCACGGTCGCGCCCTTCGAAATCCCAAGGCTCGAGGTTGCGCGGCTCGGCGGCGCGCTGGGCCTCGTTCCTTCGGCGCCAAGCCAGCAGATGCATTTCCTGGCGGCATCGCTGGTGCAGACCTTCGATCAATACAGGGCTCCCTTGAGCGAAGCAGAAATCGAGCGCATCGATCCGGACGGCCTGTCGGCGACGCAATTTGCCAATCTGCATCGCTGGGGGCATCCGCATGTCATGGACGAGTTCCGCTTCCAGATGATGCTGACGGGCACGGTTAGCCCCGCCGACATGGCGCGTATCGAGCATGCTTTGCGCGAGTTTTTCGAGCCGGCTCTCGCCGCGCCCGTTCCCGTAGCCAACATCGCGCTTATGATGGAAGATGGGGCAGGCGGCCCCTTCCGCGTGCACTCGCTGCATCCGATGGGAAAAGTCAGCGCGCGCAAGATCGCCTAGATTAGCGACTGGCGCGCGCCAATACCTCGCTTTGAAGCGAAAGTGATTTTCCCAGTTTCCGTCTCGACTTTCCCGGCATGGATGTTACCGTTCCGCGATCAGAGAAGGTGCATCCAATGTCGGAAATCTACCCCCGTAATCTCGTCGGCTATGGCCGCAACACTCCGGACCCGAAATGGCCGGGTGACGCCCGCATCGCGGTGCAGTTCGTGATCAACTATGAAGAGGGTGGGGAAAGCTGCATTCTCGACGGTGACCCAGGGTCCGAAAACCTGCTCTCCGAGATCGTTGGCGCGGCCACCTGGCCGAATCAGCGCAATCTCAACATGGAATCGATCTACGAATATGGTTCACGTGCCGGCTTCTGGCGGTTGTGGCGCATGTTCACCGAGCTCAAGGTTCCGGCGACCGTCTATGGCGTGACACTTGCGATGGCGCGCAATCCGGAAGCGGTTGCCGCCATGAAGGAAGCGGGTTGGGAAATTGCCAGCCACGGCTATCGCTGGCTGGAATACAAGGACTTTTCCGAGGATCTGGAACGCAAGCACATCATCGAAGCCGTTCGGCTGCACACGGAACTGACCGGTGAGCGGCCGTACGGGATGTATCAGGGCAAGCCGTCCGACAACACGCTGCGGCTCGTCATGGAGGAGGGTGGCTTCCTCTATTCCTCCGACTCCTATGCCGACGATCTGCCTTTCTGGATCGATGGTTTGAACGGCAAGCCGTTCCTGATCATCCCCTATACGCTCGAAACCAACGACATGCGTTTTGCGACGCCGCAGGGTTTCAACTCCGGCGACCAGTTCTTCACCTATCTCAAGGATGCCTTCGACACGCTCTATGAAGAGGGCAAGCAGGGCAGCCCGAAGATGATGTCCGTGGGGTTGCATTGCCGCCTTGTCGGCCGTCCCGGCCGCGCCGCCGCCTTGCGGCGGTTCATCGAATATGTGCAGAAGCACGACAAGGTATGGATCCCAAAGCGGATCGAGATCGCCAACCACTGGTATGAGAATCATCTTCCCGGAGGCGCGCGCTGATATGATCTCGCGGGACGATTTTGTCGGCCGCTTCGGCGGCGTCTTCGAACATTCGCCTTTCGTTGCCGAGCGCGCTTATGATGCCGGCGCGATTGTGGAGCCATTGACCTCCGGCGGCGTGCATTCGACACTGGTGAAGGTCTTCCGTGCTGCCAGTGAAGCGGAGCGGCTCGGCGTGCTGCAGGCTCACCCGGATCTCGCCGGCCGGTTGGCGATTGCCGGCGAGCTGACCGAGGATAGCCGCAAGGAGCAGGCCGGTGCCGGGCTCGACCGGCTGAGCCCCGAGGAGCATGCTCGCTTTACCGAACTCAATGCGGCCTATGTGACGAAGTTCGGCTTTCCCTTCATCATTGCGGTGAAGGGGCTCGGCAAGGACGATATTCTTGCGGCCTTCGAAACCCGGATCGACAATGGCCGGGATGCGGAATTTGCGACGGCCGCCGCTCAGGTCGAGAAGATCGCTCTCCTGCGTCTGCAATCGATGCTGCCTGAAGCCTGATGTGCGGCCTGCGGGCCGCCATCCTTCCTTTGCATATCGCCGCATGGGCTTCCCAGGAATGTGCGTGCTATTTTTCGGTCCGTTCATGGCTTAGCATCCGCTTGATAAAACACCAAGTCATGGGGCCGCGGGAGCATTGAACAGAGATAGAAGCGGCCAGATGAGCCGCGACGCCGAAGGGCGTATCATCGAGAAGACAGCGGGCATCGCCGGCGAAAGGAAGCCGGCATGAGCCTGGATCGGTTGATCGCCTACCTTGAGCACATGCAACAGGCTGCATCCGAAACCGGTCAATTCCTCCGGGACGTCGATCAAGTCACCTTCTTCAAGAGTGTCGAGAAACAGCGTGCCGTCGGCATGAATCTCCTGCTGATCGGCGAGGTTGCCACACGCATTGCTGAAGAATATCCGGAGTTTGTCGTTGACCATCCGGAGCTGCCTTGGCATGTGATGCAGGACTTCCGGAATCGGATTGCGCAAGGGTATGTCGACATCGAGTTGGCGGCCCTGTGGGGCATCGTGCACAAATCCCTTCCGGAGTTGCTCCTGCAACTGGACTCCATTCGCCACTGGCGAGCGGAAGGCGAATAATCAGTCAATGACACAGCATCTAGATATCCATCCTTTGGCAAAGGCCTCGTTCGAGCCATTCGGCGATGTGATCGAGGCGGATCCCGCGACCATGCGGTACATCAACGGTGGCACGACCGAGCGTTTCCATGCGTTGTCGAATGCCGAAGCTCTCGGTGACGGGGCGCGGGTTATCCTGAACCTCTTTCGCGGCCAGCCGCGTGCCTTTCCCTTCTTGATCGACATGATGGAGCGCCATCCCTTCGGCAGCCAGTGTTTCGTGCCGCTGAACGGCCGGCCGTTCCTCATCGTTGTTGCAGAGGATGAGGGTGGCAAGCCGGGCCGGCCGCAAGTCTTCCTTGCGCGCGGCGACCAGGGCGTGAATTACCGGGTCAATGTCTGGCATTATCCCCTGATGGCACTCGACGAGCAGAGCGATTTCCTTATCGTGGATCGTGATGGGTCGGAGAACAACCTCGAGGAATATTTCTTCAACACGCCCTTCATCATCGGAGCACCGACGCTATGACCGGACTGACCACTCACGTGCTCGATACTGCTCTCGGCAAGCCGGCCGAAGGCCTGGTCATCGATCTCTTCAGGATCGAGGGTGACGCTCGCACGCATCTGAAGACGGTAACGACCAATGCCGACGGGCGCGTGGATGGCGGCCCCATTCTGATCGGCGACAGCTTCGTTGCCGGCACTTATGAGCTGCTGTTCCGCGCTGGAGACTATCTGCGTGCCAGCGGCACCAGGCTGCCGGAGCCGGCTTTCCTCGATCTGGTGCCGATCCGGTTCGGTATCGCTGATACCACGGCGCATTATCATGTGCCGCTGCTGATTTCGCCCTACGGCTATTCCACCTATCGCGGGAGCTGAGATTTGCGTTTTGCAGCCATAGCAGACATTCACGGCAATCATCTGGCGCTCGAGGCCGTGCTTGCGGATATCCGCAGGCAAGGCATCACCGAGATCGTCAATCTCGGCGATTGCTTCAGCGGGCCGCTGACGGCGGGAAAGACGGCCGACTTGCTGCTGGAACTGAATGCGCTGACGGTGCGTGGCAATCACGACCGGTATCTGATCGAACAGGCGCCTGAAACGATGCATGTTTCAGATAGGGTCGCGCATTCTGAACTGACGGAGCGCCATCTCGAATGGCTGCGCGCCTTGCCCGTCAGTGCGGTTCATCTGCATGAGGCCTATCTCTGCCATGCGACGCCGGCTAATGATAGTGTCTATTGGCTCGAATCCGTCTCACAGGACGGTCATGTCTATTTGAAGCCGCTGGAAGAGATCGAGGCGCTTGCCGCCGGTATCGATTTCCCGCTGATCCTGTGCGGTCATAGCCATATTCCACGCGCCGTTCGCCTTTCAGACGGCCGCCTGATCGTCAATCCCGGCAGCGTCGGTTGCCCGGCCTATGATGATGATCTGCCCTACCATCACCAGGTGGAGGCCGGTCATCCCTTCGCTTCCTATGCCATTCTGGAAAAGGCTGGTGATCATTGGCTGCCGGCCTTCCGACAGGTCGCCTATGATCACATGGCAATGGCGGAACTTGCGGCGCAGAATGGCCGCGAGGAGTGGGCGAGCGGTCTGGCGACGGGCTGGCTGCGCTAGAATATGCCGCGTAAAATTGTGTAGCGGTTTTGCGGCAACGACTGCGCTTTTAAAGGTCAGCCAGAATCGACCGGTCCACCGCCTTGATATCCCGCTTGCCGCAGAGCGCCATGGAGATATCCAGCTCCTTGCGGATGATTTCGAGCGCCAGCGAGACGCCTTCCTTGCCCATGGCGCCGAGACCATAAAGGAAGGGGCGACCGATAAAGGTGCCCTTGGCGCCGAGGGCTAGGGCCTTCAGCACGTCCTGGCCGGAGCGGATGCCGCCGTCCATATGCACCTCGATCCTGTCGCCAACGGCATCGACGATCCTCGGTAGCATGCTGATGGAGGAATGCGCGCCGTCGAGCTGCCGTCCGCCATGGTTGGAGACGATGATGGCGTCGGCGCCGGTATCGACGGCCGCCTTTGCATCCTCAGGGTCAAGAATACCCTTGATGACCAGCGGGCCGCCCCATTGCTCCTTGATCCAGGCGACATCGCTCCAGGAGAGCTTGGGGTCGAACTGCGAATGCGTCCAGTGCGACAGGGTCGTCATGTCGGAAATATCCTTGGCATGGCCGATGATATTGCCGAAGGAACGACGCTTGGTTTTCAGCATCTCCATGCACCAGCCTGGTCTTATCGCCATCTGCCAGAGGTTTTTCACCGTCATTTTCGGCGGCGCCGAAAGCCCGTTGCGGATATCGTTATGGCGCTGCCCGAGGATCTGCAGGTCGGCCGTCAGCACCAGCGCCGAGCATTTTGCCGCCTTGGCACGCTGGATCAGGTTCAGGACGAAATCGCGGTCCTTCATGACGTAGAGCTGAAACCAGAAAGGCTGCTTCGTGACCGAGGCGATGTCCTCGATCGAGCAGATGCTCATCGTCGAGAGCGTGAAGGGAATGCCGAATTCTTCCGCAGCGCGTGCTGCCAGCATCTCGCCATCGGCGTGCTGCATGCCTGTAAGACCGGTCGGCGCCAGCGCCACGGGCATGGATGCCTTCTGGCCGACCATCGTGGTTGCCAGCGACCGGTCGGACATGTCGACGAGGACGCGCTGACGCAGCTTGATCTTGGCGAAATCCGCCTCGTTCGCGTGATAGGTCGACTCTGTCCACGATCCGGAATCGGCATACTGGAAGAACATTTTCGGCACGCGCCGCTGTGCAAGCGTTTTCAGTTCGGCGATGGTCAGCGGCGCGGTCATGGCTCTTTGCCTTCTGGATGGTTACATGGAGGTGGGTTGGGATTGCCTCATTGCAGGATCGATTTCATCGGATTTCCAGCAACATAGGTTTCGACGATCGCCCGGTCGTCGCCCATGGTCTGAAGCAGGAACAGCTCTTCGGTGAGGCTCTTCGTCACCTCCATCTTCAGCGCCATGGCCGATGTTGCGGCGGCGTTGAGGACGATGAGGTCGGCTTCGGTGCCGGCGTCGAGCGTGCCGATCTTGTCGACGAGCGAGAGCGCCTCGGCATTGCCGCGCGTCATGTAATAGTAGCTTTCGAGCGGGTTCAGGCGCTCGCCGAGCAACTGCTGGATCTTGTAGGCCTCATCCATGGTGCGCAGCATCGAATAGCTGGAGCCGCCGCCGATATCGGTGGCAACACCGATGCGTATGGGCTTTTCGCGACGTGCCAGCGCCTTCAGCGGGAAGAGGCCGGAGCCGAGAAACAGGTTCGAGGTCGGGCAATGCACCGCAACCGCGCCGGCCTCGCTCATGGCGTCGGCTTCGCGCTCCGAGAGGTGGATCGCATGGCCGAACAGGCTCTTGGGGCCTAGCAGCCCGTAGCGCGCATAGATATCGGTATAGTCGATGGCTTCCGGATAGAGCTCGCAGGTAAAGGCGATCTCCTCGTGGTTTTCGGAGAGATGTGTCTGGATATGCAGATCCGGGAATTCGCGGGCAAGCGCGGCCGTCGCCTCCATCTGCGCCGGCGTCGAGGTGATGGCGAAGCGCGGCGTGATGGCGACATGGTTGCGGCCTTTGCCGTGCCAATCAGCGATCACCTGACGGGTCTCGTCATAGCCCATCTCCGGCGTGTCGAGCAGGCCCTGCGGCGCATGGCGATCCATCATCACCTTGCCGCCGACCATGCGCATGTTGCGGCGCATGGCTTCGGCAAAATAGGCATCGGCGGAGGTCTTGTGCACCGAGCAGTAGGCAACTGCCGTGGTAGTGCCGTGGCGGATCATCTCGTCATAGAAATGCTTGGCGATCCGCTCGGCATGGGCGCTTTCGACGAAGCGGCATTCCTCGGGGAACGTATAGGTATTCAGCCATTCCAGGAGGTTGGCGGCATAGGAGGCGATCACCTGCATCTGCGGGAAATGCAGGTGCATATCGATGAACCCCGGCAGGATCAGATGCGGGCGGTGGTCGATTTCGATGACGCCTTCCGGCGCCTGCGCCTTTATATCAACGTAGGGGCCGGTCGCGACGATCATGCCGTTCTCGATCAGCAGGCCGCCGTCGCTTTCGTAAGCGTAGCTGCCCGTATCATCGAGGCTTTGCGGCAGGCGCTTGAAGGAAAGCAGTCGGCCGCGCAGAAGGGTGGTCATTGGCTTTTTTCTCCGATGGAGCTTTCGAACCAGGCGACCAGCAATTTGCGTTCCTCGGGCGTCACCTCGGTGACATTGCCCGGAGGCATGGCATGGCTGCGGCCGGCCTGAATATAGATCTCCCGGGCATGCATAGCGATTTGCTCGTCATTTTCCAGCATTACGCCCTTTGGCGGCCGAACAATCCCCTCATAGACGGGTTCGGCCGAATGGCACATGGTGCAACGCGTCGAAACTATCTCTTTGACGGACGAGAAATGTATATCCGAGGCATACTGCTGGAAGGCGGGAGGAATTGCATTGGCCTCCTTCTCGTCGGTCAGCACCTTCGGAACGGTCGAAAGCCACATGATGATAATGAAGAGGACGACGGTAACGATCCAGGTCCAGGTTGGATGACCCTTGCGGGCATGTGTCGTGTTGAACCAGTGACGGATGGTGACCCCCATGAGGAAAACCAGCGCCGCGATCACCCAATTATAGGCTGTGCCGAAAGCCAACGGATAGTGGTTCGACAGCATGAAGAAGATGACAGGCAGCGTCAGATAGTTGTTGTGCAGCGAGCGCTGCTTGGCGATACGGCCATATTTAGGGTCGGGCGTGCGGCCGGCAATGAGGTCTGCGACAACGATCTTCTGATTGGGAATGATGATCATGAAGACGTTCGCCGACATGATCGTCGCGGTGAAGGCGCCGAGATGCAGGAAGGCGGCGCGGCCGGTGAAGAGATGCGTGTAGCCCCAGGCCATGAAGACCAGGACGGCGTAAAGCACGATCATCAGGCCCCAGGTGTTGTTGCCGAGCGGGGACTTGCAAAGCAGGTCGTAGACGATCCAGCCGCCGGCAAGCGAAGCGAGCGAAATCAGGATTGCGACGGGAACGCTGACATCGAGCACATGCCGGTCGATGAGGAAGAGATTGGCACCGCCGTAATAGACGATGCACAGCATCAGGAAGCCGGAAATCCAGGTGAAATAGCTTTCATATTTGAACCAGGTCAGGTGCTCTGGCATCTGCGCGGGAGCCACGAGATATTTCTGGATATGATAAAAGCCGCCACCGTGGACTTGCCATTCTTCGCCATAGGCGCCGGGTGGAAGATGTGGGCGCTTCACCAGCCCGAGATCGAGCGCGATGAAGTAGAAAGACGAACCGATCCAGGCAATGGCGGTTATGACGTGGAACCAGCGGGCGGCAAAAGCCAGCCATTCCCACGCTATGGCGTATTCATACATTCAGTTCCCCTTTTCTTCCTCCGACTCCGCACCTTGCAAAATGTTGGCGACGGAGGGAAGGGGGAGAGTTTGCTGCGCCCGCAAAAAGCCACGCTCTTGTCTGGCGCCCCGGCCGCATTAGATCAGATTATGGCAGTTTTTTAATAAAACGCCCTCGGCTGCTTGGAGCGGGCCGTGTCCGCGGCAGCCGTCTATCTTTCGACGGAGAATTGCCCATGCGTGGTATTCTGACGTTCGTATTTTTTCTTCTCTCAGCAGCCTTCGCCCTGGCGCATGAGGCGCCCTCCGGCTGGTCCTACGACCCATATTGCTGCAATGGTGACAGCAAGACGGGGGATTGCGAGATGATCCCCTCGCGCACCGTCACCATTGTACCCGGCGGCTATCGAGTGACGCTCAATCCCGGCGATCATCGCTATATAACGCATGCGCATATCTTCAACCTACCGCAGAATAAGGCCATGCGTTCGCCTGACGGGGCTTATCATCTCTGTCTGTTTCCGGACGAGAACACGCCGCGATGCTTCTATGCGCCTGACATGTCTGATTGAGCGTTATTCCAGCGGCATGCCGAATTCGCCGAGAAGCCAATCCCTGAAGGCGCGGATCCGCGGCGTATGACGCCTGTTTTCCGGATAAGCGATCCAATAGTCCGTATTGTCGGACGAAAGAATATCGAAGGGCTGGATCAACCGGCCGGAGGCCAGATCATCCGCATAGAACTCCGGGGTCAGGATGGCGACACCCTGACCGGCCAACGCCGCGCTCGCCTCGAAGCTCTGGGCGCCGAGCCTGCTTCGCGGCCGGCCCTGGAGGCCGGGGTCGGGGACGCCAGCCTCCTTAAACCATTGGACCCACCATGGGTCGCCCGCATCGATGATGCGGAGCTTCAGGAGGTCGGCCGGTTCGTGTATGCCGCCGACCGTTTCCGCAAGCGCCGGGCTCAGCATCGGCGTGAAATAGACCTTCATCAAAAGATGGGCGCGCAGTCCCGGCCACTGGCCACGTCCGGCGCGGATGGCGATATCGGAGGGCTCCCGGGCGAAGTCGATGATCGAGCCCGAGGTGTCCAGCCGAACGGCGATATTGGGATGCTTCAGCTGAAACGAACCGATATGGCGGGCCAGCCACTGTGAGGCGAAGGTGGGGGTCGAATGGATGCGCAACGTCGTTTCGGCGTCGCCGCTGATCGAGGCCATGGCCTCCTGCAGCAGGGCGAAGGCTTCAGCGATTTTCGGTGCAAGCTGCTCCCCGGCCTCGGTCAACAGGATCTGCCGCGGACGACGCAGGAATAGCGGCTCCCCCACAGTCTCCTCCAGCAGCTTGATCTGATAGCTGACCGCCGTCTGCGTCATGCCAAGCTCTTCGCCGGCCCGCGTGAAACTGCCGTGCCGGGCAGCGGCCTCGAAGACGCGTAGCGCATTCAGCGGGAAGCGCTTGGACTGCTTCATGGATAAGTTCTCTTTATGTATGCAGACGATAGTTCGATTGGAATTCCAGCATTTTTTGCATGAAACTGCAAATCATATCGTTGATTTGACTGAGGTGTTGTCATGGATTGCTATGTTGTAGAACCGGTGCGGGCAGCGCGGCCTTCGGTTCTGTCGCGTCTTCGGGAATCGCTATCGCAGGTGTTCCTTGCGCATCGAGAACCATCGCCGCATCTCGATCTCGACGAGATGCCGGATCGGCTGAAGCGTGACCTTGGATTTCTCGATGGACGCGAGCCGCATTATGACGACAGGCGGCTGCTGTAGATGGTGAGGACTGGCGAGGGGTAAGGAAAGGTCACTGATTTTGAATATTGTGATGAACGGAGAGTATGTACCCCCTCTGTCACTGTCGTGACATCTCCCCCACAAAGGGGAGATCGTTGGGAGTCTGCCGCGCCGACTGGCAGAACATCACAACATCGTTTGCATGGATGTTAGGTTCGTTTGATACGCGCGGAAGAGGCCACGGTTTACCAACCTCCCCCCTTGTGGGGGAGATGTCACGACAGTGACAGAGGGGGTATGCTGCGGCATATTCAAGCCTGAAGTTCGACCTCAGACCCCCTGCTTGTCGCCATCACGGCAACCTTCCCATCCTGGGAGGACTCACATGCCCTTCAGGCGCTCCACCGCCATCAGCACGCGTTCCGGCGTGGCAGGGGCGTCGAGACGCGGGCAGACGCGGTAATCCGCGACGCTGGCGACCGCCATCGATAGTGCCTCCAGCACTGAGATCGGCAGCATGAAGGGCGGCTCGCCGACCGCTTTCGAGCGGCCGATGGTGGCTTCCGTATTTTCCGACCATTCCGCCAGGCGCACGTTGAAGATCTTCGGGCGGTCGGAGGCGAGCGGGATCTTGTAGGTGGAGGGTGCGTGTGTCCGCAGCCGGCCCTTGGCGTCCCACCAGAGCTCTTCCGTCGTCAGCCAGCCCATGCCTTGGACGAAGGCACCTTCGACCTGGCCGATATCGATAGCCGGATTAAGCGAACGGCCGACGTCGTGGAGGATATCGGCGCGGTCGATCAAATATTCGCCGGTGAGCGTATCGATCGACACTTCCGAGCAGGCGGCGCCATAGGAGAAATAGTAGAAGGGCGTGCCGCGGCCGGCCTTGCGATCCCAATGGATCTTCGGGGTCTTGTAGAAGCCGGCGGCCGAGAGCTGGACACGGGCGAAATAAGCCTGCTTGACGAAATCGGGGAAGGAGATTTCCGTTTCTCCGATCCGCACACGGTTCGGCAGGAACTGAACCTCCTCGGCGCCGACGCCCCATTTTTCGGCCGCGAAGGCGACCAGCCTTTCTTTGATTTGGCGAGCGGCATCATAAGCCGCCATGCCGTTCAGGTCGGAGCCGGAGGAGGCAGCCGTTGCCGAGGTATTCGGCACCTTGCCCGTCGTCGTCGCGGTGATCTTCACCCGCTCGATATCGACCTGGAAGCTGTCGGCCAGAACCTGCGCAACCTTCGTATAAAGACCCTGGCCCATTTCTGTGCCGCCGTGGTTCAGGTGAATGGAGCCATCCTGATAGATATGCACCAGCGCGCCGGCCTGATTGAAGGCGGTCATGGTGAAGGAAATGCCGAACTTCACCGGTGTCAGCGCAATGCCCTTGCGGATGAAACGGCTGGAGCGGTTGAATTCGATGATCGCCTTGCGCCGCGCCTGATAGTCGGAACTCTGTTCCAGCTCATCGACGATGCGGTTGATGATATTGTCGGTGACCTCCTGATGATAGGGGGTCAGCGTCCGGCCCGAGCCCGGCTGGCCGTAGAAATTGGCGCGTCGGACCTCCAGTGGGTCCTTGCCGAGCGCATAGGCAATCTCCTCGATCATGCGTTCGCCGCCGACCATGCCTTGCGGGCCGCCGAAACCGCGGAAGGCGGTGTTGGAGACGGTATGCGTCTTCAGCGGCTTCGAGACCAGGTGCACATGCGGATAGAAATAGCTCGAATCCGCGTGGAACAGCGCGCGGTCGGTCACCGGACCGGAAAGATCGGAGGAGAAGCCGCAGCGAGCGGCATAGGTGGCGTCGACAGCGTGGATGCGGCCTTCATCGTCGAAGCCGACTTCGTAGTCCACCAGGAAGTCGTGACGCTTGCCCGTGGCGCTCATGTCCTCGTCGCGGTCGGGACGGAATTTCACGGCACGGCCGAGCTTCTTGGCGGCGACGGCGGCGAGTGCTGCGAACTGATTGCCCTGCGTTTCCTTGCCGCCAAAGCCGCCGCCCATGCGGCGCACATTGACGGTCACGGCATTGGACGGAATGCCGAGGACATGGCCGACGATATGCTGGATTTCGCTTGGATGCTGCGTTGACGACCAGACCGCGACCTCATCGTCCTCGCCGGGGATCGCCATGGCGATATGGCTTTCGAGATAGAAATGCTCCTGACCGCCGATGCGCATCTGCGCCTTGATACGATTGATGGCGTTGGCCATCTCGGTTTCAGGCTCGCCGCGCTTCAGTGTCATCGGTTCGTAGACGAGCGGCGCGCCATTGGCGAGCGCGCCGTCGATATCGCTCCAATGCGAGAGGTCGCGATAGTCGATCTTGGCAAGGCGGGCGGCGCGGCGGGCGGCGTCGCGCGTTTCGGCGATGACTGCGAAGATCGGTTGGCCGTGGAACTCGACCTTGGTTTCGGCAAGCAGTGGCTCGTCGTGCATGCCGTTGGAGCTGGTGTCGTTGACGCCAGGTATATCCGCGCCGGTGAAGACCCAGACGACACCCGGATAGGCTTTAACGGCCGAGAGATCGATGCCGGCAATCTCCGCATGGGCACGGTCGGAAAGGCCGAGTGCTCCGTGCAGCAGCCCGGCAGGCTCGGGAATATCGTCGATATAATCGGCGGCTCCGGTGACGTGCTTGTGTGCGGAATCATGTTTCAGCGACCCATGCATGGAGCCGTTGATGACGACCTTGCGTTCATCGAAAGAGGATTTGTCCATGGCTCAGACCTCCGCCGCCGCAAAGCGCTTCAATTCCTGCGGTGCACCTGATGTCTCGAGATAGAAGCGGATGAGCAGGTTCTTGGCGGTCAATTGGCGATATTCGGCCGAGGCGCGCCAATCGGTCAGCGGCGTGTAGTCCGCGTCGAAGGCGTTGCGTGCGGCCATGACGGTTGCCTCCGTCCACGGCTTGCCGATCAATTCTGCCTCGACCATGCGCGCGCGCTTCGGCGTACCGGCCATGCCGCCGAAGGCGATGCGGATATCTTCGACATTGCCGGCAGCATCCAATGACAGATGGAAGGCGCCGCAGGCGGCCGAAATATCCTCGTCGCGGCGCTTGGAGATCTTGTAGACGGCGAAATGCGCTGAAACGGCCGGGTAGGGCACGAAGATGCCTTCCACAAATTCGCCGGGATGCCGGTCCTGCTTGCCATAATCGATGAAGAAATCCTCCAGCGGCAGGCTGCGCGTTCCCGCTGTCGAGCGCAATTTGACCGTTGCGCCGAGCGCGATCAGCGGCGGTGGCGTGTCGCCGATCGGCGAGCCGTTGGCGATATTGCCGCCGATCGTGCCCATGTTGCGCACCTGCTCGCCGCCGATTCGATTGATGAGGCTTGCAAAGGCCGGGATCTTTTCGCTGATCGCTGCAAAGGCGCGGCTATAGGTGACGCCGGCGCCGATGCTCAGCCCTTCCGCTTCCACCGAGATTTTCTGCAGATCGGTCAGGTGGTTGATGAAGACGACCGGATTGAGCCGGCGCATCTGCTTCGTCACCCACAGGCCGACATCGGTCGAGCCGGCGACAACGGTTGCCTTCGGCTCTGCGGCAAGCACCTGTGCCAAAGCGGAAACGGAGCCCGGCACGATGAGGTGATCCTCACCCTCGACAATCTCGATGGTGTCGCCGCCCTGCATGGCCCAAAGGCGGGCGATGATATCGGCTCTGGTTTTTTCGAGGGGATCGAAGAGCGCGCTCGGCCGCTTCTGGCTGACCTGCTCTGCCGCCTTGACGATCGGCTCGTAGCCCGTGCATCGACAGAGATTGCCCTGCAGCGACTTCTCGATCTGCGCGCGGCTCGGCTTCTCCGTCGAAAGCCACAGGCCATAGAGCGACATGATGAAGCCCGGCGTGCAGAAACCGCATTGCGAGCCGTGGCAATCGACCATGGCCTGCTGCACGGGATGGAGGGTGCCATTCTGGGCGGCCAGATGCTCGACAGTCACGACATGCGTCGCATGCAGCGAGCCGACGAAGCGGATGCAGGCATTGACGGACTCATAATGCAGCCCGCCATCGATCAGGCGTCCCACAAGCACCGTGCAGGCGCCACAATCGCCTTCCGCGCAGCCTTCCTTCGTTCCTGTCAGGCGCCGCTGTAGGCGCAGGAAGTCGAGCAGCGTCTCGGTGGGGCGCAGGCTGGATAGCGTGATATCCTCGCCGTTGAGGATAAAGCGAATACTGTCGCTCATGTCGTTCCCGTTTATAATGTCTTGGTGGGGCCGGATGCGCAGACGAATCCGGCCCTAACCGTATATGGTTATTCTGCGGTCCAGCCACCGTCAATCGAGACGTGCGTGCCGGTCACCTGGCGTGCCTCGTCGCTGGCAAGGTAGAGCGAGAGGGCGCCGATCTCCTCGGCCTTGACGAATTCATGCGTGGGCTGGGCCTTGAGGATGACTTCGTTCTTGACCTGCTCCTCGGTCATACCGCGGGCCTTCGCGGTGTCCGGGATCTGCTTCTCGACAAGCGGGGTCAGCACGTAGCCGGGGCAAATGGCGTTCACCGTGACGCCGAATTCGGCAAGCTCCAGCGCCGCCGTCTTGGTCAGCCCAAGTATACCATGTTTTGCAGCGACATAGGCGGATTTGAACGGGGAGGCGACCAGGCCGTGTGCCGAGGCGATGTTGATGATGCGGCCGTATTTTTTGGCCTTCATCAGGGGAATTGCGGCGCGGATCGTGTGGAAGGAGCTGGAGAGATTGATCGCGATGATCTGATCCCACTTCTCGATGGGGAAATCCTCGATTTTCTCGACATGCTGGATGCCGGCATTGTTGACGAGGACATCGACGCTGCCGAAGGTGGAATTGGCCGTTGCAATCATGTCGGCGATCTCGGCGGGCTTGGTCATGTCGGCCGGATGATAGATCACCTTACCGCCGCCGGAGGCTTCGAGCTTGCTCTTGATCGCATCGATTTCCTCCGGTTTTCCGAAGCCGTTGATGACGACGTTATCGCCCTTTGCGGCGAAGGCCGTCGCGATGGCGAGGCCGATACCGCTCGTGGAACCGGTGACGACAACTGTTCTAGCCATGATCTTCTCCTTGGACAGCGCAGCTTCCCTGCTGCAGTGCAAAACGGCCCAAACCTAGTCCCAAACCTGCGGATATGGCAATCGCATTGCTACCGGCCCCTCGGCCACGATGCCGTGAAGCGGAAAGCGTATCCTTTGGCGAAAAATTTCGTTTTGCTTTCTTTTCACATTCGTTTTGCTCGCGTATTTGTTGTTTCGGGATGCAATAAGGCGGGAGGAATGCATGAGCGGTTATGTCTTGGCGATCGATCAGGGAACGACGTCGACGCGGGCTATCGTTTTCGACGGCAAGATGAAGGTGGCCGGTGTCGGGCAGAAGGAATTCACCCAGCATTATCCGAAGCCCGGCTGGGTCGAGCATGATCCGGAAGAGATCTGGTCCTCTGTTCTCGTCACCGTTCGCAAAGCGATCGAGGCTGCCGGCATTACCGCCAAGGATATTTCCGCGCTCGGCATCACCAACCAGCGCGAGACAGTCGTCGTCTGGGATCGCGAGACGGGCAAGCCGATCCACAACGCCATCGTCTGGCAAGACCGCCGCACGGCGAGCTATTGCGAGAAGCTCAAGCGTCAGAACCTGGAAAAGCTGTTCACACGCCGCACCGGCCTGCTGCTCGATCCCTATTTCTCCGGCACCAAGCTCGCCTGGCTCTTGACCAATGTGAAGGGTGCGCGTTCCCTTGCCGCCAAAGGCAAGCTGTGCTTCGGCACCATCGATACCTTCCTGATCTGGCGGCTGACTGGCGGCAAGAGCTTCGTCACCGATGCAACCAATGCCTCGCGGACGCTGATGTACAATATCGGCGCGAACGAATGGGACGAGGAGCTGCTCGACATCCTGCGAGTTCCCGCGGCGATGCTGCCCGAAGTGAAGGATTGCGCCGATGATTTCGGCGTGACCGATTCCTCGCATTTCGGCGCCGAAATTCCGATCCTCGGCGTTGCCGGCGATCAGCAGGCGGCAACGATCGGCCAGGCCTGCTTCGAGCGCGGCATGATGAAATCCACCTATGGCACCGGCTGCTTCGCGCTTCTCAATACCGGCGCGGATATGGTGCGTTCGAAAAGCCGCCTGCTGACGACCATTGCCTACCGGCTGAATGGCGAGACGACCTATGCGCTGGAAGGCTCGATCTTCATCGCGGGCGCCGCCGTGCAATGGCTGCGTGATGGTCTGAAGGCGATCCAGCGCGCTTCGGATTCCGGCGAGCTGGCGGCAAAGGCCGATCCGCTGCAGGAGGTCTATCTCGTGCCGGCTTTCACTGGCTTAGGAGCGCCGCATTGGGATCCGGATGCACGCGGCGCGATCTTCGGCCTTACGCGCAATACCGGACCTGAGGAAATCGTCCGGGCGGCGCTGGAAGCCGTCTGCTACCAATCGCGCGATCTGCTGGATGCCATGCATAGGGATTGGCGCAATGGCAGCGGGCAGGATACGGTGCTGCGTGTCGATGGCGGCATGGTCGCTTCCGACTGGACGATGCAGCGGCTCGCCGATCTGCTGGATGCACCGGTCGACCGCCCGACGATCCTCGAAACGACCGCGCTGGGTGCTGCCTGGCTTGCGGGCAGCCGCGCCGGCGTTTGGCCGGATCGTGCGGGTTTCGCGAAGGCCTGGGCGCGTGACAAGCGCTTCGAGCCCGGCATGGATGACAAGACCCGAAACGCGAAGCTTAAAGGCTGGAAGAGCGCGGTCTCGCGCACCTTGAGTACACGGCAGGGATGATCGGCCTTCGCCGACCGCTCACCCTAGGTTATATCGTGTAAGATTTCTTTATTTTGCTTATATAAGTGCGCGCAGCGATACTCGCATTGTTCGTGGCTCGGGGAGGATTCCGGGCCACCTTTCGCCGGAGCGAGCCGTTCGAGGACGGACGCCTTCTTAAGAGACGATAAAGCGAATAATGGCTGCTCAATTTTCCGAACTGAAAAAACATTACTATCGGCAGATCAAATATCATTTGACCAGACCGAAGCCGCCGATGCTGGCCAAGCGGTTCGATGGGCCTGTTCTCGTCGTCGGCTCGGCACCCGTTTCGAACAGGCCGGCGGATTTCGATGAGAGCTTCCGGGTCATCACCATCAATGGTTCGCAGATGGTGACGAAGGGCTGGGGAATAGAGGCGCCCGACGTGACGCTCGTCCAGTTCAACCAGATCGAGGGAACGAATACAAACGCCGTCGAGGTGCGCCGCGTGCTGAATGGCGAGCGCACGAAGATGCTCTACGTCCTGTTATGGCGGAAGGAGTTTCAGCGGCTGGAAGACGGGCTGAAAGCCTTCAATTACGGCTACGACAAGCTTGAGATCGTCGATCGCTACAAGCGCATGGCATTGCTCGACCGGGTCGGCGGGGTGAAGTGCAGCGAGCTCGGTGCGGACGACAAATGCTCCAACGGCATCAACGCCGTGCTCTTCGCGCTCTATAATGGCGCGACTGAAGTCATCATCACAGGCATCAATCCCGATTCCGGTGGGCACGTCTACAACACGGAAAATCTGGCGCGACTGCATGTGCGGAAGGACCGTGAGGTTCTCGAGCGGCTGATCGAGCGCGGCTATCCTGTGTTCACCGCCGATCCTGGCGTTTCGCAATCGGTCGGTCTGCCGCTATGGACAGGCAAGGCGAAGGCCGGCCGGACAGTCGAAGCCGATGCCAAGGGCAAGCGACCGGCACCGATAACGGCTGCGGCTGTCATCAACCCTTGAGCCAAGGGCTCGCCAACGGTCAATCTGCGGCTGACGCTGGTCGTGATTCCGTGCCAAGATCGCGGCATGGAATCACTCGATTGAGCAGAGGTCAGTCCAATGCTGATGCCGCCGCCACCACGGCCGGGCGACAAGGTGCGCTTTGTGTCGCCCGCAAGCTCGCCCGACAGGGACAGGGTTCTGAGGAACGCCGAAATCCTGAAGGGCTGGGGGCTTACAGTCGATTTCGGCGAACATGTCTTCCGCAAGTGGAATTATCTTGCTGGCACGGACGAAGAGCGGCTGTCGGACCTTAACGCCGCGCTTCGCGATCCCGATGTGCGGGCGATCTTCACCACGCGCGGCGGCAAGGGAGCTTATCGCATCGCGGATCAACTGGATTTTGCCGCGGCGCGGCGTGCCCCGAAATTCGTCATCGGCTTCAGCGATATCACCGCATTGCATTTGATCCTGCTGAGGCATTGCCATCAGGTCGGCATTCACGGCGCTTTTTCTATCGGGCCGGGTGAAGAGAGCGTTAGCCCCTATACGCATGACTCGCTACGGCAGGCGTTGATGGCAATCGAGGACATCATCATTGCAGCGCGCCCGGAAGAGCCGACCTCGCGGCTGACGACAAACGGAACGGTCAAGGGCAGGCTGATCGGTGGCAACCTCGATATGGTGGCGGCATCCGCAGGCTGGGCGCTGCCGGATATGCACGGTGCCATCCTGCTGCTTGAGGCCATCGGTCTGTATCCCGGTCAGGTGGACCGGCAGATGACGATGCTGCGCAAAGCGGGGCATCTGGATGGTTTGGCAGGTGTTGCTGTCGGTCAGTTTACCGACTTCGAATTCGATCGCCCTTATTCGGTAATCGATATCCTGCGTGAGCATTTGACGGCACTGAATGTCCCGATCCTCGGCGGCTTGCCGCTCGGGCATGGCGATAGCCCGGCAAGCGCCTTGATCGGTGCGGTGGCGGAGCTCGATGCGAAGGCCGGTATCCTGGCGATCCGGCGGGGGAACGTCTGACGTCCTCTTCAATATTTTTTTGACGTAGCCTGTCGGTGCAGATGATATTCCTTCGTCTTTAAAGGGAGAAGGGAATCCTCATGCTCTATGCGATCCTATGCTACAACGACGAAGATACCGTATTCGCCTGGTCCAAGGAACAGGAGGAGGCAACCATGGCACGGCTGATTGCCGTGCAGGAGCCGCTCAGGGAGGCCGGCAAGCTCGGTCCCGTGGCGCGCTTGATGCCGACGACGGCGGCAACGACGTTGCGCAAGGGCAAGAACGAGCCGATCGTCATTGACGGTCCCTTTGCGGAAACGAAGGAGCAGTTGCTCGGCTTCTATGTGGTCGATTTCGAGACCCTCGACGAAGCCATCGGTTTTTCGAAGGAGCTTGCGGCGGCCAATCCTGGCGTCGGCTCCTATGAAATCCGCCCGCTTTACGTCTTCCGGCCGGGAGCTGTTGCGACATGACCGACATTGCTTGGATCGACATCGCTCTTACCAATGCCCGGCCCCAGGTAATGGGCGCGCTTTTGCGCTATTTCCGCAATCTCGACACCGCCGAGGAGGCCTTTCAGGAGGCCTGCCTCAGGGCTTTGAAGACCTGGCCCGACAAGGGGCCGCCGCGCGATCCCATTGCCTGGCTGATCTTCGTCGGCCGCAACAGCGGCATCGATACGGTGCGCAAGCAGGCCAAATTGCAGAGCCTGCCGGATGAAGAGGCGATCTCCGATACGAGTGATGTGGAGAGTGATCTGGCCGAACGGCTTGATGGCTCCGGATACCGCGACGATATTCTCCGGCTGCTGTTCATCTGCTGCCATCCGGATCTGCCGGCAACGCAGCAGATTGCGCTGGCTTTGCGCATCGTTTCCGGCCTTTCGGTGCAGCAGATCGCCCGCGCTTTTCTGGTGAGCGAGAGCGCGATGGAGCAGCGGATCACCCGCGCGAAGGCACGGGTGGCCGCAGCCGGTGTTCCCTTCGAGACGCCGGGCGCCGTCGAGCGGAGCGAAAGGCTGGCTCTCGTGAGCGCCATGATCTACCTCATCTACAACGAGGGCTATTCCGCCGGTGGGACGCATCGCGAGGCCGCCGCCTTCGCCGACGAGGCGATCCGGCTTGGCCGGTTGCTGTTGCGGATCTTTCCCTCCGAGCCGGAAACCATGGCGCTGCTGGCGCTGATGCTCCTGCAGCAATCGCGCAAGGACGCTCGTTTCGATGCGGACGGGCAGATCATCCTTCTGGAAGATCAGGATCGTTCGCTATGGGATCGGACATCGATAGACGAGGCGCTCGCCCTTCTCGACAAAGCGATCCGCCATCGCCGGCCAGGCCCCTATCAGGTTCAGGCGGCGATCGCAGCGCTGCATTCGAGGGCAAAGAGGGCTGAGGATACGGACTGGGAAGAGATCGACCTTCTCTATCAGATGCTGGAGCGGTTGACGCCGTCACCCGTCGTCACGCTCAACCGTTCGGTCGCGCTCTCGAAGCTGAAGGGGCCTGAAGAGGCTCTGGCACTCGTTGCGACGCTGGAAGCGCAGCTTGACAGCTATTTCTATTTTCATGGAGTGAGGGGCGGCCTGCTCGCGCAGTTGGGCCGCTCGCAGGAGGCGCGCGTCGCCTTCGACAGAGCCATCGCACTTGCCCGTTCGCCCGCCGAGGCCGCCCATATCCGCCATCAGCTCGATTGTCTGAGCGCGGATGCTGTTGCCGCTGCAAAATAATCGAAAAATCTGCGTCTGCGCTGTCGGGAAATGACGGTCTCGAACGTCATTAGAGTATGAGCCAAGCAGGCCGCGTCAAGCAGCAAAGAGGAGCAAGACATGACTGAGCAGAGCCAACGCCACGCGCTTTCCCTGACCCGCGTCATCGACGCACCGCGAGACAAGATCTTCCGTTGCTGGACCGAAGTGGAGCTTATGAAACAATGGTTCGCGCCGCTGCCATGGACGGTTTCGGCAGCCAGCGTCGACGCGCGTGCCGGCGGCTCGAGCTCGATCACCATGCGCAGCCCCGAAGGCGAGGATTATCCTGGCAACGGCGTCTATCTGGAAGTCGTTCCCAATGAGCGGATCGTCTTCACGGATGCCTTCACCAGCGCCTGGGTGCCATCGGCAAAGCCCTTCATGGTGGTGACGATCCAGCTCGACGATCTCGGTGGCGGCAAGACCCGCTATACCGCGACCGTCCTGCATTGGTCGGCCGAGGATCGCGAGGCGCATGAGAAGATGGGCTTCCATCAGGGATGGAGCCAGTGCGCCGAGCAGCTCGCCGCGCTGGCGGCCAAGATCTGAATTTCCGATAGAATTCCGGGGGATATGACAATGTCTTATGCAGCTGATTCACCTCTGCCGTCGGTTACGCGCGCGCAGCGCGTGGCCGGCATGATCCTTAGCGGACTGGTCGTTGCCTTTCTTGTCTTTGACGGCGCGATCAAGCTCGTTCCGCTTCCAGTCGTCACCGAGACGATGGCGGGGCTCGGCTATTCGGCCGATCCGGCGCTTGCGCGGCTTCTTGGCGTCATCACGCTCGGCTGCGCCATTCTCTATGCGATCCCGAGAACGTCGGTTCTCGGCGCCATCCTGCTGACGGGTCTGCTCGGTGGGGCGATCGCGACGCACTTGCGGGTCGGCAGCCCGATCTTCTCGCATCTGCTGTTCGGCGTTTATCTCGGGGTGATCGCCTGGGGCGGACTTTATCTTCGCTATGAAGCGGTTCGGAAAATGATTCCGTTCTTTCAGCGAAGCTTTTGATTTCGGATTCGATTTGCTAAGGCTCGCTCCTCCAGATCACCTCGGCATTTCATGGAAATGCCGAGGTGATCTCTGTCTGTTTCTACGCAATTCCGGTTTCCTGGAATTGCTCTGACGAGGGGAGCGAGGCATGCCGCAAGTGATCATCGCACCGGTCAGGCAATCGGATGCGGACGAGTTGATCGCCGCCAATATCGCCAGCCGAGCCCACCATGTGCCATGGGCCTATCCCTTTCTCGACCGTGACGGTTTCGACGCGTGGTTCGGTCAGACGGTGACGGGTCCGAACATCGGGCTGGTGGCGCGAGACCCCGGTTCGGGCGGCATCGTCGGCGTCGTCAATATCAGCCAGATGGTCTGGGGCGGCTTTCGCAGCGCCTTTCTTGGCTATCACGGCATGGTGGGTTTCGCCGGCCAGGGGTTCATGACGGAGGCGGTGCGTCTTGCCGTCGCGCATGCTTTCGATGCGGTTGGCCTGCATCGGGTCGAGGCCAATATCCAGCCGGGCAACCATCCGTCCATAGCGCTGGTCAAGCGGCTCGGCTTCCGCAAGGAAGGGTTCTCGCCCAAATATCTGAAAATCGGCGGCGTCTGGTGCGACCATGAACGCTGGGCATTGCTCGCGGACGATCCGCGTTCCTGACCTCTTTCGGATTTCGAAAGCCGCGCTATCTGGCGGAAAACCTCACAAAGACATTGACTGCGCGGAGGGAAGGGGCGAAAGCGACCTTGAGCCTCTCGCTGAACGTTGCCGAGAGTGCGGGGGTGCCGGAAGCCGTAGATGATCGTTTCGACCGAAGAAGAACTGACCAAACTGAAAGATATCGGCCGCATCTGCGCCAATGCGCTGCAGGCCATGGCGGCCGCGCTGGAGCCGGGCATCACCACGCTGGAACTTGATGCCATCGGCCGCAAGGTGCTCGAGGATGCCGGCGCTCAATCGGCGCCGGAGCTGGTCTACAAGTTTCCCGGCGCGACCTGCATCAGCGTCAATGAGGAAGTTGCCCACGGCATTCCCGGCCCGCGCGTCATCAAGGCAGGGGATCTGGTCAATCTGGATGTATCGGCCGAGAAGGATGGTTTCTTCTCCGATACCGGAGCCTCATTTACCGTGCCGCCGGTCAAGCCGAAGATCGAACGCCTGTGCCGGGACGGTAAGCGTGCGCTCTGGGTCGGCCTCAATCAGGTGAAGAGCGGCGCGCCGCTTGCGAAGATCGGGCAGGCCGTCGGCGCCTTCGCGCAGAAGAACCGCTACACGCTGATCGCCAATCTCGCCAGCCATGGCATCGGCCGCTCGCTGCACGAAGAGCCCGCCGAGGTTTCCACCTGGGCGGACCCTTCCGAGACCCGGATCATGGACGACGGCCTGGTCTTCACCGTCGAGCCATTCCTGTCACTCGGTGCGACATGGGCAGAGGGCGGCGACGATGCGTGGACGCTCTATGCCGATCCGCAGGCGCCGACGGTCCAGTACGAACACACGATCATCGCTACCCGCAACGGACCGATCATCCTGACATTGCCGGGCGCCTAAGGCGCCGGCTCAATCGTCGGATTTCGGTTCGTCCTGGCCTTTCGTTTCGCCGCGGATGATCTCGGCGGCGGCGTGTTCGAGGATTGCCGCGATGCGTAGGCCTTCGGCCTTGCTCCAGGGGAACTTCGAACGCAGTGCGGAACGCAGCAGGTGGCGGGCGCGATGGACATCGCCGGCGCCATGGCGATCGAACGGATTGTCGCGGCCATCCTCATCGCCACCATCGAAAACCTCGCGGACGCGAGCCATCTTCTCGCCGATGGAGGTGAGCTTGGCGAGCGTTACCTCGACCAGATCTCGGTTGTCGTCGACGCGTTTCTGGCCGCTTTCGGTGATGCGGTAAAGCTTCTTCGTGCCGCTCACCTCGACTTCGGCCTGGCCGGTCTCCTCGAGATAGGTCAGCGCCGGGTAGATGACGCCCGGGCTCGGAACATAGAAACCGCCGGAGCGCTCCTCGAAAGTCTTGATCAGTTCGTAGCCGTGGCGCGGCTGCTCGGAGAGCAGGGCGAGGATGATGAGCTGCAGGTCGGCTGCATCGAACTTGCGGCCGGTGCGAAACCCGCCGCCGAACATGCCGCCCTTGAAGCCTCTCATGAAGTCTCTCCTGTGCTCGCCGTGCGATTCACGGCCTCGGCCATGTCGTAGGATATATGCCTCGACGATGTCAAAGCCATCTCCGAACATGTGGCGATCTCTAAAACCTCTCATGTCGTTTCTCCTTGAAGTGTGAGAGTTTGTATCGTTAGTCATGTCGTAAGATATATATCGTAAGATAGAATTCTGCAAGGGGACGGACTGCAGATGGGATGGATTGGAGGAGAAGGTGCGACCGTATAGGGGAGGCGCTCATCCAATGGGTGAAAATTCGCCGCTGAACAACTGCATCACGATCATGGGATAAGCGATTACATCTACGTAAGAATAGGCCGCTGGCGGTTGCCGCTCCCGGCGAACTGTCCTAGGCTCGCCACAAATTGACGCCATTGCGGTCGTTCGAACCAGATCAAGGAAGCTTATCTCCCGTGTTCCATTCTTTCTTCCCGAATCCGAGACTGTTTTTTTCCTCAGCGGTCGTCTGGGCGCTCGTCTGCGTCTTCCTATGGTACTTTGTCGGCGCACAGGTCGTAGCGTCCATGGGCTTTCCTCCATTGGCGGAAGAACAGCAGCCGGTCGGGGCGGCGTTCTTTGTTGCTCCTACTAATTTCTTGTTTTACCTTTACTTTATTCTCTGCGCCGCGGTCTTTTGCGGTTTTTGGCATGTGATTTCGAAGAGCAACCCCTGGATCGCCTGGTCCGTGTGGGGCTCTGCTTTCATCGTCTTCATCACTTATTTCGGTGTTCAGATCGACGTGGCGGTGAACGTGTGGCGCCGGCCTTTCTTCGACCTCCTGCAAAATGCGCTCGGTGGAAAGCCCGGTGTTACGGATGGCGATTTTTATGGATTGCTGTGGGCATTCACGCAACTTGGCCTGGTGGGGGTCGCGGTCAGCGTCATTTCATCGTTTTTCCTAAGCCACTATCTCTTCCGCTGGCGTTGGGCGATGAACAATTTCTACATGTCGAAATGGGAGAAGCTTCGGCACATCGAAGGCGCATCGCAGCGCGTCCAGGAAGATACGATGCGTTTTGCAACCAACCTAGAAGGGCTCGGCGTCAGCCTAATCGGCTCCGTCATGACGCTCATCGTCTTCCTGCCGATCCTGCTAGAACTGTCGAAATACGTAACCGATCTGCCGATTATCGGCGCAATTCCCTATTCGCTCGTTTGGCTGGCGCTGATTTGGTCGGTGTTCGGTACGTTCCTGCTCGCGCTTTTCGGGATCAAACTTCCGGGGCTGAACTTCCGTAACCAGCGTGTCGAGGCGGCCTACCGAAAAGAGCTTGTTTACGGCGAGGATCGCGAAGATCGCGCACAGCCGCCCACCATGAAGGAACTCTTTTCAAACGTTCGCCGCAACTATTTCCGCATGTACTTCCACTATGCCTATTTTAACGTCGCTCGCTATTCCTACGGTCAGCTCGACGCGATCTTCCTCTATTTCGTGCTGGTGCCGACTTTCGTCGCGCACAAGATTACGCTCGGCATCTGGCAGCAGATCGCCACGGCCTTCGGCCAGGTCAGCAACTCCTTCCAGTATCTCGTCAGCTCCTGGACGACGATCATCGAGCTTCTGTCGATCCACAAGCGTCTAAAGGCCTTCGAGGCCGCTATCTATGACGAACCGCTGCCGCCGATCGATCAGCGCTATTTGGAGCGTGAAGCAGGCGTCATTCACGCCGATGGCTGACGGCAAAAGGTCTGATCTTTTCATTGATTAGAAGATTGGGCCATCCGCGCCCTTCGACAAGCTCAGGGTGAGGATGGAGAGCGCTGTTGCGTGAAGCCGGTGCAATATGTGGCCTTGCGAGGGGGGCTCATGGTGAGGAGGCCCGAAGGGTCGTCTCGAACCACGAGTGCGTATGGTGAAACCTCGGAAATCGGGCACGCTTGGCAAGATGGCCTCTACCCCTGCTGCGGCTTGCCTCTTGCCGTGATTAGCGGGATCGCCTCGGTATAGCTGACGCAGGCGACATCCTGCTTGTGGCAGACATCGCTGACAAAGCGGTCGAGGGCGCGCCAATAGGCGCCGTCGTTCATTTCGACGAAATGGAAACCCAACTGCAGCGGGATGCGCTCGCCGTCATACTGCTTGTTGAAGGCGGCTTCGAAGGCATCGAAGGTGCGGTCTTCATAGGTCTTGGCGTTGGCCTTGTCCTCGGCGCCCTTGGAATGGCGGACATAGAGATTGTAGTCCATACCGATGACCAGGCGTTGCTCGGGACCTTCAGGGATCAACGGCAGGCCGAAGCGATAGATGCCGTCAACCACCTGCGGCAGGGCAGGGCCTTTGGTGACCAGGCTTGCATCATACTGGAAGCCCATCTCCTTTTCCGCCGGCACGAGGCCGTCGCTGGTGGAGAGATAAGGCGCGCGGAATCCCCTAACGTCATTGGTGGCGAAATCTTCCCAGCCCTGCGGTTCCTTGTCGGCAAGGCCGACATTCTTCCAGGCGTCGCGAAGGGCGATGCGGGCATTCATGAATTCCTGCTTCCAGTCAGCGGCGCTCCAGCCCTTGCCATCGAAATGGCCGCAGGCGTGACTGGAAATGTCGTGGCCTTCCTGATGCGCGCCCCAGATGTTGGCGATGCGCGTGCGCACATCGTCCTCGCTCTTGGCAAAGCCGACGTTGGATTTGCCGACACGCTGCTTTGGCCCCTGATAGGCCTTGGCCTGCGTCTTGTTCATCAGGAAGGTGCAAGAGAGGAAATAGGTGAAATGGGCACCATTGCGCGAAGCGATCTCACGGCTCTTGGTCCAGAGCGCATTGTCATGAGCGCCATCGAAGGAGATCATCACGAGTTGCTTGGGCTTGCCATCGGCCTGGGCGGCGGCGGGTAGGCCCAGGGAAATGGCGACGGAGAGACAGGTAGCAAAGCGAAACATGGGCACCGAATATTGATTGGGTCGAGCACGGCTTGCCAGGGATCGTCCAGCGATATCGGATGGCGCGCTCGGGGTCGCTTCCTTCCTTTCGTGCAAATGCGGCGAAGCTGCGGTGATGCTGGTATTTTTTTACGGCAGCCGATAAGGATGTGACTACAAGACCATAAAGGATCTCATCCATGGCATTGCTCATTCTCGGCATTGTTCTCTTTCTCGGCCTCCATCTGATCCGTGTCGTCGCCCCTGGCCTCAGAAGCTCGATGATTGCGAGTTTGGGCGAGGGCGGCTGGAAGGGGGCCTATTCGGTTGCCAGCATCGTGGCGCTGGTCGTGCTGATCTACGGCTTCGGTCAGGCGCGCGACATGAACCCGATCTGGACGCCGCCGTTCTGGATGAGTCACATCACCATCCTGCTGATGCTTTTCGCTCTGATCTGTCTTGTCGCCTCGCTGCTGCCGGCGGGGCATATCGCGGTCCGAACCAAGCATCCGATGGTGCTTTCGGTGAAGATCTGGGCGCTGGCGCATCTTCTGTCCAACGGCGACGGCGCGGCGATGCTGCTCTTTGCCGCCTTCCTCGCCTGGGGCGTGATCCTTCGCATTTCGCTGAAGCGGCGCGAGCGTGCCGGCGAAATTACCCTGCGTCCCTTCGTTTCGGCGAAATATGATCTTTATGCGATCGTCATCGGTGCTATCGTCTGGGCCTTGATCATTTGGAAGCTTCATGCGTGGATTATCGGGGTTTCGCCGCTCGTTATGTGACGATTTCTGCCATTCCCCCTTACATCAGGCGCAAAATGGAGTAGAAGGCCCCACTAAACCTAAGCTTTGAACTATTTGGCCTGGGCCGGAGACAAGAATGGCATTCAATGACGATAGCTTCATCCGCGAGGTGAACGAGGAACTGCGCTCGGACCAGCTGCGGTTCATATGGCGCCGTTTTGGCAAGCTCATCATCGGGGCTGCCGTGCTCGTCGTTCTCGGCACCGCGGCTTATAGCGGCTATCGCTATTGGGCCGGCAATCAGGCCGGCAGCGGCGGTGATCAGTTCCTTGCCGCGCTGACGCTTGCCGATCAGAACAAGACGGATGAAGCGCTGGCCGCATTCGCTGCCATCGAAAAGAGTGGCCCTGGCTCCTATCCGGTGCTGGCCCGCCTGCGCGCTGCGACGTTGCAGGCCCAGAAGGGAGACAAGGCCGCTGCCATCGCGACGTTCTCGGCGGTCGGCAAGCAGACGGACCTCCCGGTCGTTATCCGTAATGCGGCCCGCTTGCGCGCTGCCTATCTGCTCGTCGATACCGGCACTTACGATCAGGTTGCCGCCGAAGCCCAGGAACTGGCCGTTCCGGCTGATGCCTTCCGCCATTCGGCACGCGACGTTCTCGGTCTTGCCGCTTACAAGGCCGGCGATTTCGTGAAGGCCCGGCAGTGGTTCCAGGCGATCGTCGATGATCCGCAGAGCCCGCGCAACGTTGCCAACCGTGCCCAGATGCTGCTCGATCTCATCACTGCATCCGGCAAGGCTCCGGTCGCAAAAGGCTGAAGGATCGCTCAATGAGTTTTACGGTCGCGATCGTCGGTCGCCCGAATGTCGGCAAGTCCACGCTGTTCAACCGTCTGGTTGGCAAGAAGCTGGCGCTCGTCGACGATACGCCGGGTGTGACGCGTGACCGCCGTCCCGGCGATGCCAAGCTGATCGATCTCCGTTTTCGCATCGTCGATACGGCCGGTCTTGAGGAGGCTCAGGATGAATCGCTTCAGGGCCGCATGCGCGCCCAGACGGAAGCGGCGATCGACGAAGCCGACCTGACGCTGTTCGTCGTCGATGCCAAGATGGGCCTGACCCATGTCGACAAGACGCTTGCCGAAATGCTGCGCAAGCGTGGCCGGCCGGTGGTGCTCGTTGCCAACAAATCCGAAGCGCGCGGTTCCGACAGCGGCTTTTACGATGCCTATACGCTCGGTCTCGGTGAACCTTGCCCGATCTCGGCCGAACATGGCCAGGGCATGATGGATCTGCGTGACGCGATCGTAGAGGCGATCGGTCCCGAGCGCGCTTTCCCGGAAGAGGAAGACGAGGCCGAGACGAATGTCAGCATTCCGCGCCCGGCTGTCGGTGAAGATGGCGAGGAGATCGACGAAGAGCCCGCCTATGACGAAACGCGGCCGCTGCGCGTGGCGATCGTTGGCCGCCCGAATGCCGGCAAGTCGACGCTCATCAACCGGTTCCTCGGCGAAGACAGGCTGCTGACCGGCCCGGAAGCTGGCATCACGCGCGATTCCATCTCCGTCGACTGGAGCTGGCGCGGCCGTACCGTCAAGATGTTCGATACCGCCGGCATGCGCCGCAAGGCGAAAGTGACCGAGAAGCTGGAAAAGCTGTCCGTCGCCGATACATTGCGCGCGATCCGCTTTGCCGAGACAGTCGTCATCATCTTCGATGCGACCATTCCCTTTGAGAAGCAGGATCTGCAGATCGTCGATCTCGTGATCCGCGAAGGACGCGCCGCCGTGCTTGCCTTCAACAAGTGGGACATGATCGAGGATCGGCAGGCCGTGCTCGCCGATCTTCGTGAAAAGACCGATCGGCTATTACCGCAGGCGCGCGGCATCCGCGCCATTCCGATTGCCGGTCAGACGGGCGAAGGGCTTGATCGCCTGATGCAGGCAATCGTCGATACCGACAAGGTCTGGAACAAGCGTGTCTCGACCGCACGTCTCAACCGCTGGCTCGAGACGCAGCAGGTTCAGCATCCGCCACCGGCGGTATCCGGCCGCCGCATCAAGTTGAAATACATGACACAGGTAAAGGCGCGACCGCCGGCCTTCATGATTTCCTGCACGCGCTCGGATGCGCTGCCGGATTCCTATGTGCGCTACCTGATCAATGGTCTGCGTGCAGATTTCGCCATGCCGGGAGTGCCGATCCGCATCCATTTCCGCTCGTCGGAAAATCCTTACGAAAACAAAAAGAAGCGATAATTCGCTGAAGCGCCCCATCGGGATATGGGCGCGCTTCAAATCAGGCGGCGTTCCTGCTGAGCGCCTCGCGCAGCGTCGTGATTTCCGCCTTCAGCCGTGCCAGTTCATCGACCGTCTGCTCGGTGGCATCGAGAATGCACGGCGGAACGGTTGCGGCTTTCTTCTTCAGCGCCTTGCCTTCGCTGGTCAGCTGAATCAGCACCTGGCGCTCGTCTTCCTTGCTGCGGATGCGCTTGATGAAGCCGGCGGCCTCCAGGCGCTTCAACAACGGTGTCAGTGTGCTTGATTCCAGGAACAGCTTTTCACCGATGCCGCCAACGGTCTGGCCGTCTTCTTCCCATAGCGTCACCATGACAAGATATTGCGGATAGGTGAGGTTGAGCGCGTCCAGCATGGGTTTATATAGGCGGTTCATCGCATGGTTCGCCGAATAGAGCGCGAAGCAGATGAAGTTATCCAGCTTTAACGGGTCGTCGGTCATCTCAAGTACTCCCTGAGAGGTCTAATGTAAGTCGTGCGATAAATAATTGTACACCCAAATTTATGCTCGGGCTATGGGTTTCTTCTGCTTTTTGGAAAGGCGGCCCGACGGGGCAGGCCGGAGACGATCCATATCAAGGAAGCGGCCGGCGTCATCGGGCCGCTTGCCGAACGCGCTCGAAGCGCCAACATGGATCTCGTCATCAAAATGGATTGCCAGGGATCGGAGTTTGGAATTTTCGAGGCTCTGGCGAGGCGCGGTCTTTTCGGGTCGATCAATGCCATGGTGATCGAATGGCATAAATGGTGGTCCAAAGATAAGAACCAAATGACACTCATCGCTCCATTGCTAGATGCGGGCTTCATCGTGCTGGATAAGACGCAGCTATCCAATCCTCATGCAGGGTTATGCTATGCCGGCAGGGCAGTGCGGTGATCGTTGACGGCATGTGAGGCCGGTCTGCAATTTCACCGGCGATGCCGATCATCCGAGAATTCAATGTTCGTTGTGGACGTGCAGCCGGCCTCGGTGATTGGCAATCCGGACATTGCCGATGAATTGCGCCGTCGCGGCCTCCCAGGAATAGTTGAGTGCCAGTGCGCGCGCAGCATCGCGGGAGCAGGAGAGTGCAGCAAGGCAGGCTGTCGCCAGATCCGCGTCTACCACGCCGGCTGTCCTGTCTTCCCCCAGGATGTCCGCGGGGCCGGTAACCGGATAGGCCGCGACCGGAACGCCGCTCGCGAGCGCTTCCAGAATGGCGTTGCCGAAGGTGTCCGTCTTCGATGGGAAGACGAAGACGTCGGCCTGGGAATAGGCATGGGCCAACTCCTCGCCGAACTTCGCTCCCAGAAAATGCACATCCGGATAGAGCTTCTGCAATTCTGCCCGCGCTGGCCCATCGCCAACCACCACTTTCGATCCAGGCAGGTCGAGATCGAGGAAGGCGGGCAGGTTCTTTTCCAGCGCAACCCGGCCGACGGTCATGAAGATCGGACGGGGCAGGCCGAAGGGTTTGTCGTCAAGTGGTTGGGGACGGAAGAGGTGGGAATCGATCCCACGGCTCCAGGGCAGCAGATTGCGGATGCCGCGCAGCTTCAGTTCGCTCGCAAGGCTTGGTGTCGCCACCATGCAGCCGTAGCCGGCATTGTGAAACCATTTGACGAAGGCGTAGAGCCAGCTTTCCGGTATCGGCAAACGCGCGGCCACATATTCCGGAAAGCGGGTGTGATAGCTCGTGGAAAAAGGCATGCCGTTTTTCAGGCACCAGCGCCTTGCCGTGAGCCCGAGGGGACCCTCGGTGGCAATGTGGACATAAGTCGGCCGGAGTGCTTCTATTCTTGCGGCGATCTTGCGATAGCTGGCGATCGAAAGCCGGATTTCCGGATAGGTCGGGCAGGGGATGTTGCGAAAGCCGTCCGGCGTGATCATCGAAACTTCGACGCCCATGCGCGTCAGTTCGCGATTGGTGTTCTCGATCGAGCGGACGACGCCGTTGACTTGCGGATGCCAGGCATCGCTGACGATGAGCAGCCGTTCGGGCACCGCGACAGGTGTCGCCGCCTGCGCCCAGGTGGTTTGATCGATGTCTGACAAGCGTTGCAACATGCCCAAAACAGTCCATCCGCACCGCATCCTCATGATGACGGTGCCAGCGATTGCGGTGTTTCAAACATGATTCCCGCGCCCACTCTATTGTGGGGGGTGTCCATGATGGAAATATTACAGCGTTTAGCGGATGGATTTCAGCTTTTCAGGAGCGACGAGTGCACCGTATTCCTGGATGACCTTTGCTGCGATCTTGGCTGCGAAGCCGGCGGCGGCGACCGCATCCTGGTGCTGCAGGTAATGCGCCAGAAATGCACCGTTGAAACTGTCGCCGGCGCTGGTCGTATCTATGACCTTGCTGACCTTGGCCGCCGGAACGAGAGTCTCATCGGTGCCATCGCCGATGGTTGCGCCGTCAGGGCCATTTTTGACCACGACCATATTGGCCCCGTATTGCCGGTAGCGGCGAATGGTCGTGGCAATTGAATCATCACCGAAATGGATGGCCTCGTCGTCAAAGCTCGGCATGACGAGCGTCGCAGCCCGCGCACCTTCCGAGATCATGGTGTGCATGGCGTCCAGGCTCGACCAGAGGCGCGGGCGCAGGTTCGGATCGAAGGCGACGAGCTTGCCGGCCGCCTTGGCGCGGCGCAGCTCTGCAAGAAGCGTGAAGGCGTCTTCGCGCGACAGGATCGCCAGCGTGATGCCGGAAAAGTAAAGCACGTCAGAGGCTTCGATTGCGATGCGCAAAGCATCACCGTCGGCTGCAAGCTGGCGGGCAGCGGAACTGTCGCGCCAATAGCTGAAGGAGCGCTCGCCGTCCTTCAGGTTGATCATGTAGAGACCGGGCGTCTTGCCGCGAAGGCGGCGGATGCTGTCCGTGCCGATGCCGGCACCATCCATGAAGGTGACCATTTCGTCGGACATGGCATCGTCGCCGAGTGCGGTGAAATAATCGATCGACCAGTCTGCGGGCAGGCAGGCACGGGCATACCAGGCGGTGTTGAATGTATCGCCGGCAAAGCCTTTGCGCAGATGTCCGTCATCGGCCTGCGACAGTTCCACCATGCACTCGCCGATCGAAAGAAAACGCCCGCCCAAAACTGCCTCCTGCATTTTGTCTTGGTGCTGCATACGCGCAAGCAGCGGCTGGGGCAAGGTGGACGGCGACTGTCGCCGTCCACTTTTCTTGGGGCAGCTTTACGGCCGGTCCATGTGATAGCAGGCCGCCGTCTGGCCCGGGCGCACCTGTTCGGTCGGCGGCATTTTCGTGCGGCAGACATCCGTCGCCTTCCAGCAGCGGGGCGAGAAGACGCAACCCGGCGGCGGGTTGAGCGGCGAGGGCGGATCGCCCTGCAGGCGGATGCGCTCGCGGCCGCGCGCCAGCTTCGGGTCGGGGATGGGGGCCGCAGAAAACAGCGCCTGCGTATAGGGATGGGCCGGATGATCGAAGACCGTCGCGGCCTCGCCCGCTTCCACCACCTTGCCGAGATAGAGCACCAGCACGTCGTCCGAGATCAGGCGCACGACGGAGAGGTCGTGGCTGATGAAGATCAGGGTTAGGCCGAATTCCTTGCGCAGACGGCGCAGGAGCGTGATGACCTGACCCTGGATCGAGACGTCGAGCGCCGAGACTGGTTCGTCGCAGATGATGAGCTTCGGACGGGTGATCACGGCGCGGGCGATGCCGATGCGCTGCGCCTGGCCGCCCGAGAATTCGTGCGGGTAGCGGTTGATCATTTCCGGCACGAGGCCGACCGCCGCCATGATCTCGCGAACGCGATCCTGCCGCTGCGCGCGGCTCAGCTTCGGCTCGAAGACGGTCAGCGGCTCGGCGATGATGTCGCCGACGGTCATGCGCGGATCGAGCGAGGCGATCGGATCCTGGAAGATGATCTGCATGTCGCGGCGTGCGGCGCGCATTTCCTCTTCCGTGAGATCGAGCAGGTTGCCGCCCTGCCAGAGGATGCGCCCCTTCTGCGCCTTGATCAGCCGCAGGATGGAGCGGCCGAGCGTGGACTTGCCGCAGCCGGATTCGCCGACGATGCCGAGCGTGCGACCGGTCTTCAACTCGAAACTGACGTCATTGACCGCCGTGAGGATCAGCGGCGGCTTGAAGAAGGATTTCGACGGCAGCTCGAATTCGGTGGTCAGATGTTCGACTTTCAGAAGCGTTTGCTCAGCCATGGACGAGGCTCCGTTCCTGATCAGCCGAAAGGGGATGGAAGCAGGCTGCGCAACGGCGTGGCGCCAGCGGATCGAGCGGCGGTGCCGCATCCAGACAGTCGTCCTGCACATGGGCACAGCGCGGCGAGAAGGCGCAGCCACGCGGCAGGTGCATCAGGTTCGGCGGACGTCCCGGAATGACGGTGAGATCGTCGACATCCTGGTCGGGGCGCGGGATCGCCGAGTGGAGCGCTGCCGTATAGGGATGAGCCGGGCTTTCGTATAGCTCTTCCACCGGTGCTTCCTCGACGATGCGGCCGGCATACATGACGGCAACGCGATCGGCGAGGCCGGCGACGACGCCGAGGTCATGGGTAATCATGATAAGCGCCGTGTGCATTTCCGCCGTCAACTCGTTGAAAAGATCGAGGATTTGCGCCTGGATCGTCACGTCGAGCGCCGTCGTCGGCTCGTCGGCGATGAGCAACTTCGGTTTGGTGAGCAACGCCATGGCGATGACGATACGCTGGCGCATGCCGCCCGAAAGCTCGTGCGGATAGAGGTTGAAGCGCCGCGTCGGGTCAGGGATGCCGACCCGCTTCAGCATGTCGAGCGCCGCTGCCGAGGCAGCACGCGCCGTCAGGCCGCCATGAACCTCGAGTTGTTCTGTCAATTGCCTGGATATGCGCAGTGACGGATTAAGGGCGGTCATCGGGTCCTGGAAGACCATGGCCATGTCCTTGCCGCGCACATGGTCGAGTTCACGCGGTTTCAAGGTCAAGAGGTCCTTGCCGTCAAGCAGCGCCTGGCCGCTGGTGCGGCCGTTCTTGGCAAGCAGGCCCATCAGACCGAGGAAGGTCTGGCTCTTGCCGGAACCGGATTCGCCGACGATGGCGATGCGTTCGCCGCGGCCGATCTTGAGGTTCATCTTCGAGACCGCCGCCACTTCGCCCTCGGGCGTGCGGAAGGTGATCGAATAGTCTTTAAGTTCGAGAAGTGTGTCTGTCATGTCAGCGATCCTTCGGATCGAAAGCGTCGCGCAGACCGTCGCCGATGAAGAGCAGGCTCATCAGCAGCGCGACCAGGAACCCGGCCGGGAAGAACAGCAACCAGGGCGTCGTCTCCATGCCGGCAGACCCTTCGGCAATCAGCGTGCCGAGCGAGGTCAGCGGCTCTTGGACGCCGAAGCCGAGATAGGAGAGGAAGCTTTCCGTCGCGATGATTTCCGGGATGGTCAGTGTCGCATAGATGACGACCGGGCCGACGAGGTTCGGCACGATGTGCCTGAGGATAATCTTGAATGACCGTTGCCCGGAGGCGCGTGCGGCTTCGATGAATTCCCGCTGCTTGATCGACAGGGTCTGGCCGCGCACGATACGGGCCATGGTCAGCCATTCCAGCGCGCCGATCGCTGCAAACAGCAGATAGACGTTACGGCCGAAGATCACCATCAGGAGGATGACGAAGAGCACGTAGGGCAGGGCGTACATGATATCGACGAAGCGCATCATGATGGCGTCGACGCGGCCGCCGAAATAGCCGGCGACGGCGCCGTAAAGCACGCCGATCACAACGGAGACAAGCGTTGCCACCAGGGCAACGGTCAGCGAAACGCGCGTGCCGTAGAGCGTGCGGGCGAGAAGGTCGCGGCCGTTGCCATCGGTGCCGAAATAATGGCCGGCGGCAAAGTCAGGCGCGCCGCGGAACGAATTCCAGTCCGGATCTTCGTAGTTGAAGGGCAGGAAATACGGGCCGAATATGGCGACCAGAACCAATACTGCCAGCACGATCAGCGAAAGTGCCGCTGCCTTGTTGCGCAGCAGGCGGCGCATCGCGTCGCCGGTGAGGGAGCGCCCCTTGGGGGCGAGCCCCTCTGCCGAAAGCAATTCCGCTTCCAGCAATTCTCTCTTGGCGGAATTGAGGATCATCGCATTCTCACTTTCGGATCGAGCCAGGCGTAGGCGATGTCGACCAGCAGGTTGAGGACCACGATCAGGACCATGTAGAAAATGACCGTGCCGAGAACCATGCCGTAGTCTCGGTTCAGCGCCGCTCCGACGAAGTAGCGGCCGACGCCGGGGAGGCCGAAAATGCTTTCGACGACCAGCGAACCGGTGAGCAGGTAGCTTGCCGCCGGTCCGAGATAGGAGACGACGGGCATCATGGCCGGCTTCAATGCGTGCCGCATGATCGTCAGCCGCGGGCCGATACCTTTGGCCTTGGCGGTGCGGATGAAGTTCTGGCTCATTACCTCGATCATCGAACCACGCATCAGGCGTGAGATGCGTGCTGCGTGCGGCAGCGTCAGGACGATGATAGGCAGGATCAGGAACTTGACGGAGCCGTCGCCCCAGCCGCCGACTGGCAGCCAGCCGAGCGTATTGCCGAAGATGAGCTGGAGGATCGGAGCGATCAAAAAGCTCGGCATGACCAGGCCGATAAGGAGGCCGCCGCCCAGCCAGTAGTCGGCCGCGCGGTTCTGATAGAGCGCGCCAAGACAGCCTATGAAGATGCCGACGACGGTTGCGAGAACGAATGCGGAGCCGCCAATGGTCAGCGTGTAGGGGAAGCCGGACATGATCTGCTGGGTGACGGTGAAGTCCTGATTGGCGAAGGAGGGGCCAAGGTCGCCCTTCATGACGTCGCCGACATAGATCAGGTATTGCTCAACCAGGGGCTTATCGAGGTTGTAGTGAGCCGCGAGGTTGGCTTTGACTTCCGGCGGCAATGGCCTTTCGCCATCGAAGGGGCCGCCGGGAGCGAGGCGCAAAATGAAAAAGCACACTGTCACGGCAATCCATAGAACGGGGATTGTCGACAGCAAACGACGGAGAGCGTAGCCAAACATGGTCTTAGACGGCTCCCTCCCGGTTGTGTCCGGGAGGGAGCCTGTTCCCAATTATTCTTTAACCGACAGCCAGCGCGTGCGGTGGATGTCCTGGATGTTGTCGACGAAGCCCTGGACCTTCGGGGCGACGATGTTCTGGGAAACGTAGTAGTAGATCGGGATAGCCGCGCTGTCGTCGAGGGCCAGCTGCTCGGCCTTCTTGTAGATTTCGGCGCGCTTCTTCAGGTCGATCTCTTCATTGCCCTGCTTGATCAGGGCATCATAGTCCTTGTTGCTCCAGCGGCCGTAGTTCATCTCGACGCCGGTGGACAGCAGATTCAGGAAGTTGATCGGGTCGTTATAGTCGGCGAGCCAGCCGGCACGGCCGATCTGCACCTCACCGCGCTGCATTTCATCGTAATGCACCTTGGTTTCGGTGTTGTAGAGCTCGATATCGACGCCGAGCGGCTTCCACATGGCGGCGATCGCAACGGCGATGCGCTTGTGGTTGTCGTTGGTGTTGTAGCGCAGCTGTGCCTTCAGCGGATGGTCAGGGCCGAAGCCAGCTTCCTTCAGCAGCTTCTTGGCCTCTTCGACCTTCTGCTTGTAGGGCTCATCCTTCCAGCTGACATAGGCCGGTTCGCCGTAGTTCGCCGTGCCCGGCGGGACCCAGGAATACATCGGCAATTCGCCGGTGCCGAGGATTTTCGGACCGATGACTTCGCGGTTGACGGCCATGGAGAGAGCCTGGCGGACGCGCTTGTCGTTGAAGGGCGGCTTGGTGGCGTTCAGGACGTAATAGTATGTGCCAAGGAACGGCACCACATGCGCCTGACCGGGCAGGTTCTTCTGGATCCAGTCGTACTGGTCGGCTGGGAAGGAGGTGAGAATGTCGAATTCGCCGGCGCGATAGCGCTTCAGAGCGGCGGCCTGATCTTCCAGCGTGTAGAAGTTCACCTTGTCGATTTTTACGTCCTTGGCGTCGTAATACTGATCGTTCTTGACGTTGGAGACGTGCGAGCCAGGGACCCATTCGACCGGCTTGTACGGGCCGTTGGTCACGATGTTCTCGATCTTGACCCATGCATCGCCCTTGGCTTCGACGACATGTTTCGGCAGCGGGTAGGCCGTATAGTGCATCAGAGCATTGAGGAAGTAAGGAGTGGGGTTCTCAAGCGTGATTTCGAGCGTCTTGTCGTCGATCGCCTTGACGCCGAGCTGGGTCGGATCCTTGATCTCGCCCTTGTTGATCTTTTCCGCGTTCAGGATCGTGTACTGCAGATAGGCGTACTGGGCGGCCGTCTTCGGATCCATGAGGCGCTGGAAGGCAAAGACGAAGTCCTGAGCTGTAACCGGCTGGCCGTCAGACCACTTGATGCCGTCACGCAGCTTGAAGGTATAGACCTTCTGGTCGGGGGAAATGGTCCAGCTGGCAGCCTGGCCGGGAATTGGATTGTCCTTGGGATCTTCGGTCACCAGACCTTCGAAGATATCGCCGTCGATGCGGTTTTCCCAATCGCCGGAAATTTTTTGCGGATCGAGCGAAGTCGGGTCGCCGCCGTTGTGGATATTCAGTGTGGCAGCGTGCGCAGAAACGCTCAATATCGTGCTGACGAAGGCAGCAGCGATAAATTTCCTGGTGATATGAGTCATATGTTTTCCCACCTTTCTGGAGTTATTGTCCTTGTTTTACAAGGGTATTCTTGATCCCGCAGGTGACCTGTACGTGCAGGTCAATGCGCGAAATTATCGAAAGCGACGTCGCTTTCAAGTTAAAAAAAGTCGGGCATGCTTAGCGTGTGAACTTTCATATTGATAATTCGCTAAAATTGATACTGCGAATTTATCCGCCCGGTGGTTGAGCTTCTCAGGTGGCCGATTGCGGCTTGCCGCTTGAGCCCGAGTGTGCAAACTGGAAGGCCTTGTGCGATATCGAGGCGGTTTGATGAAATCGACGAATAAAGCGGCGGGAGCCGACTGGTGGCGCGGGGCAGTGATCTATCAGGTCTATCCGCGGTCGTTTCAGGACACGGATGCCAACGGCCTTGGCGACATCAAGGGCATTACCCGACGCCTGCCTCACATTGCCGCACTCGGGGTCGACGCAATCTGGCTGGCGCCGTTCTTCACCTCGCCGATGGCCGACATGGGCTACGACGTCGCCGATTATTGCGACGTCGATCCGATCTTCGGCACGCTTGCCGATTTCGATGAGATGATGGCGGCAGCGCACGAGCTCGGGCTCAAGGTCATTATCGACCAGGTGATCTCGCATACGTCGGACCGGCATCTCTGGTTCGTGGAGAGCCGGGCAAGCCGCGACAATCCCAAGGCGGATTGGTATGTCTGGGCTGATCCGAAGCCGGATGGGACGGCGCCGAACAACTGGCTGTCGATCTTCGGCGGCCCCGGCTGGGAATGGGACGGCGTGCGCCGGCAATATTACCAGCACAACTTCCTGACATCGCAGCCGGATCTAAACTTTCATAGCCAGGAGGTTCAGGACGCGGTGTTGGCGGCCGTCAAATTCTGGTTGGACCGGGGTGTCGACGGTTTCCGCCTGGATACGGTCAACTACTATTTCTGCGACAAGAAGCTTCGCGACAATCCGCCGGCGCTCGTCGCGACGGGCGGGCTCGATGCACCCGAAAGCAACCCTTACGGTATGCAGAACCACCTCTACGACAAGACGCAGCCGGAGAATATCGGTTTCCTGAAGCGCTTCCGCGCATTGCTCGACCAATACGAGAACCGCACGACTGTCGGCGAAGTGGGCGACGGCGCGCGCTCGCTGGAGACGGTGGCCGCCTATACCAGCGGCGGCGACAAGCTGCACATGTGCTATACGTTCGATCTTTTGGGGCCTGATTTCACGCCGGCGCATTTCCGCCGTTGTGTCAGCGACTTCCAGGACAATGTTGTCGACGGCTGGGTCTGCTGGGCCTTTTCCAACCACGACGTTCAGCGCCATGTCAGCCGCTTTGCCAAAACGGAAGAAGAGCAGCCGCGCGTTGCGAAGCTTGCGATCTCTCTGCTTTCGACGTTACGCGGCTCGATCTGCCTGTATCAAGGGGAAGAGCTCGGCCTGCCCGAGGCGGAGCTTGCCTTCGAGGATCTGCGCGATCCCTACGGCATTCGCTTCTGGCCGGCCTTCAAGGGGCGTGACGGATGCCGCACGCCCATGCCCTGGGAAGCGAGCCGCGCCCATGCCGGCTTTACGACGGCCGAGAAATCATGGTTGCCGGTTCCCTACCAGCATGCGGCGCTTGCGGTCGACAAGCAGGAGGTGGACGCGGATTCCGTACTGCATCACTATCAGCGGACGCTGGCCTTCCGTGCAGAACATGCCGCATTGCGCGATGGCGACATGACCTTTCTTGATACCGAGGAGGATGTCCTCGCTTTCACGCGCTCCAAGGGAGAGGAGACGCTGCTCTTCATCTTCAATCTCTCCCGCAAGCCTGTGAAGGTTGCCTTGCCCGAGGATATCAAGCTTGGCAAGACGATCGCCATGCCAGGGTTTGGTACGGCTGATGCCGGGGCGACGGTGGCGCTTGCCGCGCTTGATGTTTATTGCGGCAAGCTCGCCTGATCAGCCGATCAGCATGAACTTGTCGACATCGACCAGGCCTTTGTCCGATATCTTCAGATGCGGGATGACGGGCAGGGGCAGGAAGGCGAGCTGCAGGAAGGGTTCTTCCAGCGTCGCGCCAAGGGCATAGGCTGCCTGGCGCAAGTGGTGCAGCGTGTCGCGCACACTTTCATAGGGCTCGAGGCTCATCAGGCCGGCGACGGGCAGGGCGATTTCACCTGTCACGACGCCATCCTCGACGACGACGAAGCCGCCGTTGATATCGCTGAGGCGGTTGGCGGCGAGCGCCATGTCATCCTCATTGACGCCGACGACGCAGATATTGTGGCTGTCATGGCCGACTGTGGAGGCGATCGCGCCTTTCTTCAAACCAAAACCTTGGACGAAGCCGTTGGCGTGGTTGCCGTTCTTGCCGTGCCGTTCGATGACGGCGACTTTGATGATGTCGTTGCCGAGGTCGATATCGGTCTGGTTGCCGTTGGTCGGCAGGCGATAGCGGCAATGTTGGGTGATGATCTTGCCGGGCGTCACGCCAATGACGGAGCTTTCGCCTTCGGTGACCGGCACGCCGAAATCGGCGGCGTTGATCGGGCGGGCCTTGACGCTATCGAGGCCGACCGGCGCAATGGTACCGCGCGTGGCAAACAGCTCGGCCGTCACCCGCCTGCCGGCGGAAAAGACCATCTCGGCCTTGCAGTTCTCCAGGCTGTCGACGATGACGAGATCGGCGCGCCAGCCGGGCGCCACCAGGCCGCGGTCGCGCAGGCCGAAGGCGCGGGCGGCGGAGATGGAGGCGGCGCGATAGATTGCCAGCGGCTCGACGCCATGTGCGATCGCCGTGCGGATCATGTAATCGAGATGGCCCTGTTCGGCGATATCAAGCGGATTGCGGTCGTCGGTGCAGAGTGCCAGATGCGGCGACAGGCGCTCGGTTATGATCGGCATCAACGCGTGCAGATCCTTGGAGACGGAGCCTTCGCGCACCAGCACATGCATGCCCTTGCGGATCTTTTCGAGTGCCTCTTCGGCGGTGGTGGACTCATGTTCGGTGCGGATGCCGGCGGCGAGATAGCCGTTGAGATCGTTGCCGCGCAGCAGTGGCGCATGGCCGTCGATATGGCCGCCCTGGAAGGCCTCGAGCTTCGCCATGCAGACGGGATCCTTATGGACCACGCCGGGGAAATTCATGAATTCGGCAAGGCCGATCACCTGCGGATGATTGCGGAAGGGCAGGAGTTTCTCGATCGGCAGATCGGCGCCGGAGGTTTCCAGATGCGTCGCGGGCACGCAGGAGGAAAGCTGGACGCGGATATCCATGATGGTTTCCAGCGAACAGTCGAGGAAGTAGCGTATGCCCTCGGTGCCGAGCACGTTGGCGATTTCATGCGGATCGCAGATGACTGTGGTGACGCCGTAGGGAAGGACGCAGCGGTCGAATTCGAGCGGCGTTACCAGCGAGGATTCTATGTGGAGATGCGTGTCGATGAAGCCCGGTACGACGACGCGGCCGGCAATATCGATCTCTTTGCGCCCCTGATAATCACCGAAAGTGCCAACGACGCGATCGCCGCAGATGGCGATGTCCGAAGCAACCAGCTCGCCCGTCACCAGATCGAAGAACCGGCCGTTCTTCAGCACGATATCCGCTGGCTCCCGGCCAACGCCCTGGTCGATATAGCGTTCGAGTTTGGTGGTCATGGTGTTTTCCTGCATCTACTTTGATTCCGTATTGCCCCTCACCCTAGCCCTCTCCCCGTTTTACGGGGAGAGGGGATCTGTCCGAATATGTTGATAGAGCTGTGTTTCATACGGCGAGACGTGAAGGCTCCCTCTCCCCGCTTGCGGGGAGAGGGCTGGGGTGAGGGGCTACTTCGAAGACGCAGCCGGAAGAAACTTGAAATCGCGGGCTATTACGGCTTCGGTCAATCGGTCCTCGCAGATTGCAACGATGGTGTCGAGCACGGATGGCATGTCTGCAATGACGTCAATGTTCCAGAAGCGAGCGACGGACCAGCTCTTTGCCGTCATGAATTCGTCGCGGATTGTGTCACGCCCGCTGACTGCATGTTGGCTGCCATCGATCTCGATCACCAGACAGCGTTCCCGACAGGCAAAATCGGCGAAGTAGGGACCGACTGGAAACTGCCGAACGAATTTGAAACTGTTCAGTCGTCGGTTGCGCAGCTCCGACCAAAGTTTCGCTTCGGCATCATTGTCCACTTGCCGAAGGCTGCGTGCGCGATTTGTTGTTTTAGGTTCTGGGCCGCGCATCTCGGTGTCCGTTGGAAAAAGCCCCTCCCCCTAACCCTCTCCCCGCAGGCGGGGAGAGGGGACGTTCGCGAATTCGCCGATGTCACTTTGCCTCATTGAGGTGAGGGCGCGCTGTAGCCGCTTCAGGTATTATTCTGCAAGATCTCTCTCAGTTTGCCGAACAGTTCGTCGATGTGGTGCTTTTCGATGATGAGTGGCGGCGAAAGCGCGATGATGTCGCCGGTGGTGCGGATCAGCAGGCCCTTTTCGTAGGCCTTGAGGAAAGCGGTGAAGGCGCGCTTGGTGGGCTCGCCGGCGATCGGGTCGAGTTCGATGGCGCCGATCAGGCCAGTGTTTCTGATGTCGATGACGTTCGGGCAGTCCTTGAGCGAATGCAGGGCGTCGGCCCAGTAGTCGGAAAGTTCGGCCGCGCGCGTGAGAAGGCCTTCTTCCTTATAGGTGTCGAGCGTCGCAAGCGCCGCGGCAGAGGCGATCGGGTTGCCGGAATAGGTGTAGCCGTGGAAGAACTCGATCATGTGTTCGGGTCCCTGCATGAAGGCGTCATGGATCTCCGAGGTGACGAAGACCGCGCCCATCGGGATAACGCCATTGGTCAGGCCCTTGGCGGTCGTGATGATATCCGGTTTCACATCATAATATTGGGCGGCAAAGGGCGCGCCAAGGCGGCCGAAGCCGGTGATGACCTCATCGAAGATCAGCAGGATGCCGTGCTTGGTGCAGATTTCGCGCAGCTTCTGTAGATAGCCCTTCGGCGGGATCAATACGCCGGTGGAGCCGGCAATCGGCTCGACGATGACGGCAGCGATGGTCGAGGCGTCGTGCAGCGTGACGATGCGCTCAAGCTCGGTGGCGATATCGCCGCCATGCTCTGGCTCGCCACGCGTGAAGGCGTTCTTGCCGGGAACATGCGTGTGCGGCATGTGGTCGACGCCAGTCAGCAGTGTGCCGAACATCTTGCGGTTGGTGACGATGCCGCCTACGGAAATGCCGCCGAAATTGACGCCGTGATAGCCACGCTCGCGGCCGATGAGACGGAAGCGTGAACCATTGCCCTTCACGCGGTGATAGGCAAGCGCGACCTTGAGCGCGGTTTCGACCGATTCCGAACCGGAATTGGTATAGAGAACATGGTCCATGCCCTCCGGCGCAATGTCGACCAGCCGGTTCGCCAGCTCGAAGGCCTTGGGATGGCCAAGCTGGAAGGCCGGGGCATAGTCGAGTTCGCCTGCCTGCTGGCGGATCGCCTCCGTGATCTTGGGGCGGCAGTGTCCCGCGTTCACGCACCACAGACCCGCCGTTCCGTCCAGTACCTGCCGACCGTCGTGGGTGGTGTAGTACATATCCTTGGCGCTGACGAAGAGGCGCGGTTCCTTCTTGAACTGGCGGTTGGCCGTAAACGGCATCCAGAAGGCGCGCAAATCGTTGGGGGTGGCATTCAAACGGTCCGACATGCTGTTCTCCAATGGCCATTCGGGGGCCTGTTACCCGACCGCGGCGCCGCGCCGCGCGATTATATTTACTGCTTGGTCAAATTATCAGCCGGCCTTTTTGCGTCAAGGCAAAGATAGGGTCGGGGGAGGGAGGCTGGTATCCGGCAGGGATTGGATCGCGGCATGCCGACGGCGCCAGGCGAGGAATTATCCGTGTGGTGCGGGCTCGTCCGGACATGAAAAAACTGGCAAATCCGGAGATTTGCCAGTTAAAGCAGTAAAACACCTGGTAATGAAAGCAAGTCGATCTTTCAGGGTCTAAAGTGTCCCCCACGGATCGTCTGTCGACAGGCCTTGAGCTATTGAAAGCTCTTAAGCAGCCGATCTACTTTTTTCCGGCTCGCAATAAATGTCTTCCAGCGTTTCAAGAACACGGATCACGGATTCTGATGTGCTGGAGTAGTAAATCGTTTGAGCATCACGACGCGTCTTGACCAGCTTCTGAGCGCGAAGCTTCGAAAGATGCTGAGAAAGTGCTGACTGGCTCAGTCCGACCTGATTGGCAAGAACGCCAACAGGAACTTCACCCTTAACGAGACTGCAAAGGATCAAAAGACGCTTCGGGTTCGCCATTGCTGATAATAATGCTGCCGCAACATTAGAGTGTTCGGCCAAATCTCTTGTCTTCATCTGTTAATCTTCCCAATGCGGAGCGTACATCAGAAACTGTGCTATTTCCAACCCGGCCCTAACCGATATCTAACAATACCAAGAGGGGTCGAAGATTGTATATACCTAAATTTAAGGTATCGAGTATGCTGTTTTAGGTATGTACGTATGATGCCTCAGCGATAATGCTGAGGTCTCCAACGTCCCATCCAGGGGCTGAATTAGACCAAAATAGGTCGATTCTTATCGTTTCGGAGCCGCAAATATGCCAATTTTGGTCACAACGGATTTGCAACCTGCGAATATTGGCCGTTTCTACGTCAGGCTGTCCACCTACTAATTCTCGCACTATTGTATGATTTTATTGCCGCCGGATTTTGTTTTCGGTTTAAAGCATCATCAGGTCTTTTGAGGACAGGATGTAGGCCCTTCCGAAGCCGCCGTTCAGGCTGGCATCGAGCGGAACGAGGCGGAAGAAGCAGAAATCCGGAAAGTCGATATAGAGCTTGGATTTCGGGTGGCGATCGAGAAAGAGCGTTCGTATGCGATCGTGCGCCTGGTTTTGCCGATCGATGCGCTCCGCGCTGCAGCGTAAGGTCAGGCGGGGATGGGCGAGGGGGTCGCCCTTGCCAGGCTCGCCGAAGAGCGCCGAAGCCCGGCTGTCCTTCATCAAAGCCTTGGTATGTGACGAGAGACCGGAGACCAGGATGACCGGAGCGCCATCGGCATCCATGGCGATCAGGACGCGGCTAACGGAGGGAAAGCCGGTTTCGAGGTCGATGACGGCCAAGGCCGCATGTGCGGCTTTGTGCATGAGGTCGCGCGCCTGAATGCGCGCATCCTCATCCGTTTCCCTGATCACCGATGGTTTATCGTTCATTACCTGCTCCATGAATTGAAGAGCAGTCGCGAACGACTACTCCTTTCGCCGGTGGCTGGTCAGGCCCGACACCACGTCCTGCGCCGAGATCGTTCCAATAATCGTGCCATTGTCAACAACGCCGATATTGCCTGGCTGGCGTGTCAGAGCGTCGAGGATGTCGACAAGCGGCGTTGTGGCGGTTGCCGTGGCGGTGACGGAGCCGGCATTGGCAGAATGTCCGACGCCCTGCTGCATCACGTCGCGCGCCGTCAGCATGCTGATCGGGTTCATGTGCTGTACGAAGTCGGCCACATATTGATCAGCCGGATTCTTGACGATCTCCTGCGGCGTTCCGCACTGGATGATGTGGCCGCTTTCCATGATGGCGATACGGTTGCCGATGCGGAATGCTTCATCCAGATCGTGGCTGACGAAGAGGATCGTGCGTTTCAGGCGGCGCTGGAATTCCAGAAGCTCGTCCTGCAGGCGGGTGCGGATCAGCGGGTCAAGGGCCGAGAACGGCTCGTCCATCAACAGGATCGGCGCACCGGTCGCAAAGGCGCGGGCGAGGCCGACGCGTTGCTGCATGCCGCCCGACAGTTCGTTGACCTTGCGATTGGCCCATTGCGCGAGATTGACGAGCTGGAGCTGTTCGTCGACGCGCTTCTTGCGCTCGGCTTCCGGCACGCCGGCAAGCTCGAGCCCGAAGCCGACATTGTCGGCCACCGTTCGCCAGGGCAGCAGCGCAAACTGCTGGAAGACCATGGAGACGGTGTGCATGCGCAGGTCGCGCAGGGACTTGGGGCTGCAGGAATAGGGGCTGACGGCGCCGTTCTTGGTGTTGACGGAGACTTCGCCGCGCACCACCGGCGCCAGGCCGTTGACGGCGCGCAGCAGCGTCGATTTGCCGGAGCCGGATAGGCCCATGAGCACCAGGATTTCGCCTTCCTCGATTTGCAGCGAGGCATTGGCGACACCGAGCACCATGCCCGTCGACTTGCCGATCTCGTCGCGCGATTTGCCTTCGTCGACGAGTTTCAGTGCGGCATCGGGACGATCGCCGAAGATGATGCTGACATTCTTGAAATCGACGGCGACGGTCATGAGCGGTCTCCTTCGCCGGGCGCGCGGAACATACGGTCGAGAATGATCGCTAGGATGACGATGCAGGCGCCGGAATCGAAGCTCTTGGCGACGTTGACGCTATTCAACGCGCGCAGAACCGGCACGCCGAGGCCGGGGGCGCCGACGAGTGCCGCGATCGAGACCATCGAAAGCGACAGCATGATCGTCTGCGTCAGGCCGGCCATGATCTGCGGCGTGGCGAAAGGCAGCTCGACCTTGCGCAAAACCTGGCGTGGCGTCGCGCCGAAGGATTCGGCCGCTTCCACCAGCGAAGGGGGAGTGGAAATGATGCCGAGGCGCGTCATGCGGATCGGTGCGGGAAGGGCAAATACGACGGTGGCGACCAGGCCCGGGACCATGCCGAGACCGAGCAGGATCATTGCCGGCACAAGATAAACGAAGGTCGGGATGGTCTGCATCAGATCGAGGATCGGCCGCATGATGGCGTAAAGCCAGGGACGTCGGGCTGCCGCGATACCGAGGGGGACGCCAACGAGCATACAGACGAAGGTGGAGGCCAATACCAGCGCCAGCGTCTCGGTCGTCTCTTTCCAGTAGCCCTGGTTGATGGTGATCAGCAGGCCGATCAAGGTGAGGACCGTGATCGTGACGCTCCGGCGCATCCAGTAGGCGATTGCCGTGAAGACAACGACGACGATCAGCGGATGCGGTGCCTGCAAGACGAACAGCAGTCCGTTGATTCCGTGCGCGACAACGAAGGAAAGGCCGTCGAAGAACCATGTGACATTGCTCGTCAGCCAGTCGACGACGGCTTTGGCCCATGGCCCGATGGGGATGCGGTAATCGGTTAACCAGTTCACGTCTTTGCCCACGATTGGGGGCGGCGTTTTCCGACTGTTACTTATGGTTCCGGAAGTGCCGCCGAAGAATAACGGTCTGTCACGCCACACGGATCTTGTCCGGGTGGTGGCGGGACGCGAAAGCAAGCAGTCCGTTCAAGGAAGAGAAAGGGGCGGTTTGGCCGCCCCTCGATCCGTCCTCGTATTACAGGCCGAGCTTGGCCTTGACCGCCGCCAGGCCGTCGCCGCCATCCTTGGTGGTGACGCCGGCGAGCCACGGCGTGATTGCCGTCGGGTTGGCCTTCAGCCATTCCGTGGCAGCCGCTTCCGGCTCCTTGCCGTCGTTCAGGATCTTGCCCATGATCTCGTTTTCCATCGGCAGCGAAAAGACGAGATTTTTAACGAAGGTGCCGACGTTCGGGCATTCCTGGAGATAACCGGCCCTGACGTTTGTATAGACGGTCGCACCACCGAAGTTCGGTCCGAACACGTCGTCACCGCCGGTGAGGTAGGTCATCTTGTAGGTGGTGTTCATCGGATGCGGCGCCCAGCCGAGGAAGATGATCGGCTTGCCTTCCTTGTCAGCGCGGGAAACCTGCGCCAGCATGCCCTGTTCGGACGACTCGACCACTTCGAAGCCCTTGAGGCCGAAGGTGTTCTTGTCGACCATGTCGATCACCAGGCGGTTGCCGTCATTGCCCGGCTCGATGCCATAGATCTTGCCGTCAAGGTCGTCCTTGTGGGCGGCGATGTCCTTGAAGTCCTTGATGCCGAGATCTGCGCCCTTTTGGTTGGTCGCCAGCGTATACTTGGCGCCTTCCAGATTGGCGCGGACGGTCTCGACCGATTTGTCCGCCGCGAACGGCTTGATGTTCTCGGCCATGGAGGGCATCCAGTTGCCGAGGAAGACGTCGATGTCCTTGTTCTTCAGCGACTGATAGGTCACCGGCACGGCGAGCACCTTGACGTCGGTGTCGTAGCCAAGCGCCTTCAGGAGAATGGAGGCGGTGGCCGTCGTGGACGTGATATCGGTCCAGCCCACATCGGCGAAGTGCACGGTGCTACAGCTTGCCGGTTCGGCTGCGGAGGCCGTGGTGGCGCCCAATGTCAGTGCGGAGAGAGTTGAGGCGAAAGCGATTGCAGTAAGGGTCATTTTTATCATTGCGTGACTCCCAGTCTAACGTTCCCAAGCAACCATCAATAACTGACATTTTCAAGCGACCACAGTGTATTTGCGGCGGTTTGAGGGGGCTGAATGCGACGCCCGTCTTTTTCTGTCCACCTGTGGCCAAGGCTTTTGCGCCCTGAGCGAAGCACGCCTGAATCCTGTGGTTTTCGCCGCGACCATCTTTTCTTATCGACCTGGAGCACCCATGAAGCATTCAAGGAGAATGTCATGGCCAAGCTCTACTTCCATTATTCGACGATGAATGCCGGCAAATCGACGATGCTGCTGCAGGCTGCCTATAATTATCAGGAGCGCGGCATGCGCACCGCAGCCTTCATTGCAGCCCTCGATGATCGCGCCGGGCGTGGCACGATCGCCTCGCGCATCGGCCTGACGATGGATGCCTTGCCCTTCGAAACCAGCGACGATCTCTATGCGATGGTCGATGAAATGCATGCGAGCGAGCCGCTTGCCTGCGTCTTCGTCGACGAGGCGCAATTTCTGACGCGCGAGCAGGTCTGGCAGCTTGCCCATATCGTCGACCGCCTCGGCCTTCCGGTCATGACTTACGGGCTGCGCACGGATTTCCATGGCCGCTTGTTTCCGGGGTCGCAGGAGCTGCTGACCATTGCCGACGAATTGCGCGAGGTGCGCACCATTTGCCATTGCGGGCGCAAGGCGACGATGGTCGTGCGCCTGGATGCCGCCGGCAAGGTCGTTCACGAAGGGGCGCAGATCGAGATCGGCGGCAGCGACAAATATGTCTCGCTCTGCCGTCGTCATTGGGAAGAGGCGATCACCTGCGAGTGAAGCGCCTCCAAGCCTTCGATAGCGTTGCGGACTCTCTTCGGCATATGGTCATCCGTCGAGATTGAGCTGATCTGGAGGGATGATGAAATTGCTATGTCTGATGTCGATGGCCATTGTGCTTGCCTCGACCTCTTCCGTGCTTGCAGACGGCGATGCGGTCGCAGGCGCTGTCGTTTTCAAGAGATGCGCCGCCTGTCACACGGCGACCGGGCCTGACAATCGGGTTGGCCCCTCGTTGATGGGGGTCGTCGGACGAGCCGTCGCAAGCAAGCCGGATTATGCCTACTCGCCGGCGATGAGGGCATTCGGTGCGGATGGCAAGGTCTGGGATGAAGCGCTGCTGCGAAAATATCTGCCGGCGCCGCAATTCCTCGTCAAAGGCACGCGGATGACGTTCCCGGGTCTGAAAAGCGACAAGGACCTCGACAACCTTATCGCCTATCTGAAGAATCCTGCTGCTGCCCAATAGTTTTCGAGCATTTCCTTCGCCTCAGGAAGCCGCTAGTCTCGCGTCAAAGGTAGGGGAGGGAATGCTTTCATGGTCAGGCCTCATTCCTTCGATGGCATGCTCGATAAGGCGCGAACGACGCTGGATGACGCCATGAACGACGCGAATTCGGCGGTGGCGACGCTCGCCGGTCACGCCAGGGGGGGCGAGCGCGTCGAAGTCGTCAATTTTCCTGTCGAAGAAGCATCTGTCCGCGAAGCGATCGAACTGCTCGACCGTTGGAAATCGGTCGCCCTGTCGCTGGTCAAGGAGCTGGATCATGCGACCGAGGAGGCGGACCTGCAGCATCGGCGATTGTTCAACGAGAAGCTCGGTCTTGAAAATGCGAACCTGCTCAGCCGGACGCTGGCGCGGGGACCCATGAAGCCGGAGGCTATCATCGCCGATCTCGATACAGTCCTGAACGTATCGGCCGAACTCGATCTTCTTTTCAAGCAGGCAAGACCCGTATTCTCACGATGCTTTCATGACTGCGAACTACAGCTAGAAGGCGTGATCGAACGTCGGCGAAAACTCGATTTCGATATAGAGGAGATGCAGCGCCGGGCCGATGCCCTGGCGGAAAAGCTCATGTATCAGCGGCGCAACCGCCCATCCTCGCGCCATGCCGATCTGCAGTCCGAACTCGAAGGGGACTATCGTGCACTGATGGCGGAGCGGGATGATATTCGGCGGCAAGAACAGGAACTTCAATCCCGCCGGACGGTGCGACAGCGCCTGATAGACATTTATGAAGGGCTGGCGGCGGCTCTGAATGGGCAGATCGCCGCCATCGGCGCCATGGCCGCCAAGCTGACCATCGATATCGAGCAGCGGATTGCCTTGCTCAAGGCATTGGCGGCAGAAGTGGCGTCGGCATCGACCACGGTTTCGCGAACGGGAGCGGTTGAGAGCCTGATCCAGGCGTTCGAGGCGAATGTGCTGGCGGGGCATGACCTTGCCGTGCGCAAGGCTCATGTCGATGCCGTCTTCAAAAGACGGCTGGAGCCGCATCCGCTACCCGTGTCCACTGACCCGAGCGGAGCAACGGAAGAGGCGCAACCTGAGGGTTGACTGTCGCGCGGCACTGAAAATTCCATGCGGACGGTTGTTGTTTTTCCCAAGAACACATATTTGCTGGAACGTGAATGGCGATAAGGACTTAATGATCCGAGGACCGCGGCGATTGTCGCGATGTCCATCGCGCAGGTTTGGTGTGGTGCGTCCTTTGCGTGTCGGCGGGATGCGCGGTACGGTTTAGGAGGCGTGTCCATGCTTGACTCGATCACGGCATTCTTCAAGCGGATCTGGGCCGCTATCATACGATGGCTGGGATTGGTTTTCGTCGGGCTTAGCTGGCCATTCCTTGCAGCACATGGCTGGTATCGGCAGCGCAACTGGCTGATCAAGCTGCCGGTCGCCGCCTTCGTGACGCTGATGGTGCTGCTCTATATCTATTTCGTTTGGCAGACGCAGGTCTGGACCGGGTTCAATCCGGCCTATCCGGACGTCTACAAATTCTCCGAGCGCAAATATTCGGCCGGGCAGGAACTGCCTACAACGGATGGCCAGCAGGCCGCCGCAACGGTGCCCAAGACCTGCCAAACCTCGGCTGTCGTCGATGTTGCCACCGATCTGATCGATTTCAACGTCAACCAGAATGCCTGGATTTCGTCGATGCTGCTCTACAAGCTCGGCTTCTTCGGCATTTCATGGGATGACACGCCGTTCCTGGACAACAAGGCTTCCTTCCAGCGGGGTGTCAATTCTGTTGTTCGCCGTACCTCGGCCGAGCTGGTCGATACGCTCGGCCGCGTGCGCGGAACCTCCGGCATCAACAGCGATCTGCAGAAGGCGCGCGGCAACCTGCAGTTCGACGAGTCCAGCTGGTATTTCGGCCTGCATCCTTTCGGACCGAAGACGCCGAGCCCAAGCTATTATCGCGCCGCGATGACCAATCTGCGCAGTTTCAATAGCGACCTCGGCAACTGCAAGGCAATTTTCGACGGGCGTGCGGACAATCTCCTGCAGTTCGTCGACCACATTGCCAACGATCTCGGCAGCACGGCAGACATATTGGCGAAGCGTGCGGGGGATCACAGCTATGGTTGGCTGGACATGCGGGCCGACGATCGCTTCTGGTTCGCTTATGGTCAACTTTACGCGAGCTATGGCATTCTGACTGCGGCCCGCTCGGATTTCCAGCAGGTGATCGCCGAGCGCAATGTTGGCACGCTTTGGGCTGACGTCACGACGCAATTGCAGACAGCCTTGCGCATCCAGCCCTTCATCATTTCCAATGGGCCGGAAGACAGCTCCTTCATGCCGAGCCATCTCGCGACCATGGGCTTCCATATTCTGCGGGTACGTTCGAGCCTCGTCGAAATCCGTACGGTTCTGGGCGGTCGCTAAACAAGAAGTAGACTGCCGGTCCATTCCGGCGCGGCAGGCATGCACCGACGCTGAGCCTGGTCGCCAGGCTTAGTCCGGAGAGTGCTTGAGCGAGGGCTCGCCTAGCTGATCAGCTTCAGGCGAATGGCTTTTGCGACGAGCTGCGTGCGGTTGACGCAATCGAGCTTCTTGATCGCATTCATCATATAGGCGTTGACCGTATGGTCGGAGAGGGTGAGGATCTGGCCGATCTCCACCGAGGTCTTCCCTTGGGCGGTCCAGCGAACCACTTCCAGCTCACGTGCCGAAAGCGAGTGCGGCGCGGCACTATCGTTGCGCTTGAGGCAATTATAAGCATCGAGCGCCTGCAGCATGATCAGGGTGAGTTCGTTGATCTCACTCTGGCCAAGACTGTTGCGATTGCCCATGAACCAGAAGACGAGGCGTTGACCATCCGGGGCGTTGACCGGAATGATGACGCTCATCGGACAATTGTAATTGATCAGGAGCGCGCGAAGTTCGCGCGGCAGATCGGCGTCGGGTTCGGCGTCCTTTTCCAGCAGATGCCAGGAGCGCGGCATCACCGAATCGCGCGTGCGCAACAGCATTGGACAACGGCGAACGAGCTGATGGCGATCGAATTCACGTACGAACTGAGCCGGCACCGTCCCCTCGATGAGCAACGGCGTCATCATCGTGTCGTCGGGAACCGGGGCGTTCATGAGAGCCATATGGCTGAAGCCAAAAGCTGACCCCGTTCGTTCCAGGGCCAGTGCAAAGGCCACTTGCGTCCGAGCAGCAGCCAGCTCGGCAGAAAGCAGCAATTGTCTCTCGGCAGTAATGATATAGGACATATGAGTTGAAGCGCCCACAGCGTGTTATCGTTATCAAATACCGGATTTATGAGTGAATGCTAGACGCAAAAATACCACAGGACCAGAAATAATTTCATTTTCATATATTTTAATATTCAGACATGTAAAGCTACGCAAATCCTCGCCCAAAATGGTCATTAAGCGTAAAAATAGCGTTTCCGTCGGCCTAATTTCGACGGAGCCATACATTTTGCGTCGACCTCGGCAGCTAAAGAGCAACCCGGCGAAACGCATTTGCTAGGTCAAAATGAGGCCTGAATGTGCGTTTTGGACCGGGCGGCCCGGAGCTGGCAGAGAGGCTCGACTTGATCCAAAACTGTCCCACGCCTCGCGTTAGGATTAACCGTTTATGACAGCATCAGTTCGGTTCCATCTCTTGTTGCTGAGGTCCGACGGTGCCCATTTTCTCGTCGCCAGCTCTTGCATGGGTGCAAGCAGCCAGGAGTTTCATCAAATGATGCGTTGCCGCGTCGGCGCGCCTTGCGAAGGCCCAAAGCGGTTGCTATCGGTCTTGCCAAAGTAATCGCTTGCAGGCGTATAGCTCATGAATTTTCGCTTCTTCCCGCAGCTTGCGGCGCGCTGTTGTCAAACGCTGTTATGGTTCGTCACCGGCGTTTCGCTTCTGCTTGTTTCGCCTGCGCTTGCCGAAGCGGCTGGCGTTACCGGCGGCACGCCGATGCGGTTTTTGCTCGTTCACGGCGAGATGGGCCAGTGCCGCGCCGATAACACTTGCCCGGACTGGATCTCCGCCGAAGGGCAGATCATGGCGGACACGCCAAGGAAGCTGCAGAAAATCCTGAAGCAGGTCGGCAATCGCAAATTGCCCATCGTCGTCAGCTCGCCCGGTGGCGATGTCAAGGCGGCGATGGAGATGGCGCGGATCATTCGCAAGCAGAAGCTTTCGATCGCAGTCGGCCGTACACGCTCGCGGGCATGCCCCTATGCCGAGCCGATCTGCTCTGCGGCTTTTGCCAAGGACGGCTCGATCACAGGTCAGCCATTTTCCTACGGCGCAATCTGCTTTTCCGCCTGCCCGCTGTTTTTTGCAGGCGGCATTCAGCGCGTTTCCAGCCCGTTCGCGCTGCTGGGCGTTCATCAGATCACCACGACCTACAGCGAGGTGCGCGTCCAGTACCGCACTGAGTATGAGATGGTGGACGGCAGGCGCAAGGTCATCTCCAAGAAGGAGATCGGCCGCAAATTCGTCGGCAAATACGATACGACCAAGCTCGACAAGGCGCAAAGGGCCAGGCTGGTCAGCTTCCTCGACAAGATGGGCATAGACCGGGGACTTGTCGATCTGATGCTTGGAACCGACCCGAACGGCATTCATCTGATTTCGCAGATGGACGCGTTGAGGCTGAAGCTGACGACGGAGCTTGCCGATGCCGATGCCCTGGTCTCGGCTCGTAACTGCAAGGAAAATCAATTGATTTCCGATTGTGCCGCGCCGGCTCCGTCGACGACCGATGCGCCGATGACGAGCGCATCGGCAATGGCCGGCAAGTAGCCGCTGGTCCGGCCTCAGCTATCCTTTGGCTTTGGCTTTCGCCATGATCTTCTCCAGAAAGCCCAGCAACAGTGCCGAGACGACGAAGGCGAGGTGGATGATCGTGAACCACATCAGCTTGGCATTGTCATATTGAGTGGCGTTCAGGAAGATCTGCAGCAGATGGATCGAGGAAATGGCGACGATCGAGGACGCGACCTTGATCTTGAGGCTGCCTGAATCGAGCTTGCCGATGAAGGAAACCTCACCCTGGTCTTCCGCTTCGTCGAAGCGGCTGACAAAATTCTCGTAGCCGGAAATCATCACCATGACGATGAGGCTTGCCACCAGCGCGGCATCGATGAGGCCAAGAATGGCTAGGATCATGTCGGCTTCGTCATAGGCGAAGACGTTGATCGCTACCTTGTAGAACTTATAGGCAAAGGAAACGGCGTAGACGACGAGCGAAGCGGCAAGGCCGAGATAGAAAATCACCAGGAGCCAGCGACTGGAGAGGATGATGCGCTCGACCAGCAATTCCAGGGACTTCATATCTTTGTCTTTCCTTCTCGGTTTTCATTGGATGCCGAAAATAGGCATGCCGCCGTCTTGAGACAAGGCGGTACGTTTCGACTAACAGAGTGCTTCGCCACTATTCACACCCGATACATATTGGTTTATCCCGACAGGGAAATGACCGTATGTTTGGGGGCGAGACTTATGGCGACGACCGTGGCATCCGATATCGAGATCGCGCGCGCGGCAAAGAAGCTGCCGATTACGGAGATCGGCGCAAAGCTCGGCATTCCGGCGGAAGATCTGGCACCTTACGGCTACGACAAGGCAAAGATCGGCGCCAATTTCATCGCGGCGCAGGCCGACAAGAAGGACGGCAAGCTGATCCTCGTCACGGCCATCAACCCGACGCCGGCGGGCGAGGGCAAGACCACGACCACGGTCGGGCTTGGCGACGGCCTGAACCGTATCGGCAAGAAGGCCGTGGTGTGCGTGCGCGAGGCGTCGCTTGGCCCATGCTTCGGCGTCAAAGGCGGCGCGGCCGGCGGCGGCTACGCGCAGGTCATCCCGATGGAAGACATCAACCTGCATTTCACCGGCGATTTCCATGCGATCACGTCAGCGCACAATCTGCTCGCGGCGCTGATCGACAATCACATCTACTGGGGCAACGAGCAGAATATCGATATCAGGCGCATCACCTGGCGCCGCGCAATGGACATGAACGACCGCGCGTTGCGCGATATCGTATCCTCGCTCGGCGGCGTTGCGAACGGCTTCCCGCGCGAAGGCGGCTTCGACATTACCGTCGCCTCCGAGGTGATGGCCATCCTCTGTCTGGCCTCCGACCTCAAGGATCTGGAAAAGCGGCTCGGCAATATCATCATCGGCTATCGCCGCGATCGTACGCCCGTTTATGCCCGCGATCTGAAAGCTGACGGTGCCATGGCCGTGCTCCTGAAGGACGCAATGCAGCCGAACCTCGTACAGACGCTGGAGAACAATCCGGCGCTGGTGCATGGCGGCCCCTTCGCCAACATCGCGCATGGCTGCAATTCGGTGATTGCGACGCGCACGGCATTGAGGCTTGCCGACTATGTGGTCACGGAAGCCGGCTTCGGCGCTGATCTGGGTGCCGAGAAGTTCTTCGATATCAAATGCCGCAAGGCGGGATTGTTGCCGGATGCTGCCGTTATCGTCGCGACCGTGCGGGCCTTGAAGATGAATGGCGGTGTCAAGAAGGACGATCTCGGCAAGGAGAATGTGGAGGCTTTGGTGAAGGGCTGCGCCAATCTCGGCCGGCATGTCGCCAATGTCCGCAAGTTCGGCGTGCCCGTCGTTGTCGCCATCAATCATTTCGTTTCGGACACGGAAGCTGAAATCGAGGCGCTGAAGAACTACGTCGCCCGTCTCGGCGCCGAGGCGATCCTCTGCCGTCACTGGGCCGAGGGCTCTGCCGGCATCGTTGATCTCGCGCACAAGGTGGTCGAGCTTGCCGAATCCGGTCAGGCGAAATTCCAGCCGCTCTATCCCGATAATCTTCCTCTGCTGGAAAAGATCGAGATCGTGGCCTCGAAGATCTACCATGCCGGCGAGGTCACGGCCGACAAGTCCGTGCGCGATCAGCTCAGGTCCTGGGAGGACCAGGGTTATGGGCATCTGCCGGTCTGCATGGCGAAGACGCAGTATTCCTTCTCGACGGATCCGAATGTTCGCGGTGCCCCGGAGGGTCATATTGTTTCCATTCGCGAGGTGCGGCTTTCCGCCGGCGCTGGCTTTGTCGTCGTCATCACCGGCGAGATCATGACTATGCCCGGTTTGCCGAAATCGCCGGCCGCCGAGAGGATTTTCCTCAACGATCAGGGCTACATCGAGGGATTGTTTTAAGTTCAGAATCCGATTCAACTTGTTGGTCGCGAGTTGCCGGTCGGCAGTTGCACCCGCAATTGTTGTCATCCGATCCCGCTACGATATCTAACGCATTGACCTTGGCGAAATCCGAAACAAATCGGCATGGTCCGAACATGGTTAAGACGGGGGTGGATCGTGACTGCTGATAGCCGCGCAAGTTTGGATGAGATACGAGATTTCCATGCGAAGATGATGGCAGCCGCCAGCAATTCTTCGGATGAAAGGCTGGAGCAGGCCTTCCGCCTCGTCAGGCGCGAGGCATTCATGGGGCCTGGACCCTGGCAGATTAGGGCCGGTCGCCACTACCTGGAAACGCCGAGCGCTGATCCTGTCTTCCTTTATCAGAATGTGCTCGTCGCATTGGACAAATCCAAAGGCATCAACAATGGCGAGCCGTTTCTCCATGCTGCCTTCTTGGGTGCGGTCGCGCCACAGCCGGGCGAAACCGTTGTCCATATCGGTACCGGAACCGGATATTATACCGCCATCCTGTCGACGCTTGTCATGCCAGCTGGCCATGTTCATGCCGTCGAGATCGATGAGGCGTTGGCGAGCCGCACGCGCGACAATCTCGCCTCATTCGAGAACGTTTCCGTCATCTGCGCCGATGCAACTGCGTTGGAGCTTCCGGAGGCCGATCTGATCTATGTCAATGCCGGCGTCGTGGCGCCGCCGATATCGTGGTTGCAGGCGCTGCGCCCCGGCGGCCGGATCATCATGCCCTGGCAGGCGAATGACAAGGTCGGGCTCGCCGTGCTGATTACGCGTAAAGAGCAAGGATTCAATGCTCGCGCCTTGATGCCTGCCTATTTCATCCCCTGCATCGGGGCGTCCGATCCGATGCAATCCACGAAAACTCCAAATGGCGGCGAGGCTCGCTCCATTCAATCGGTTTGGTTCACTCACGATCGAGCGCCCGATGAAACGGCGGTGGCGATCTATCGAGACCTATGGTTCTCGAATGCGGGCCTCGGGGTATGACGAGGTTCAAAGGTCGCCGCAGGACCAGGCCGACTACGCGTTTCTAATGGCAGTAACGAAAGCCGCCGTTCCTTTCGATGACGTCGAGATGAAAATGGGTCTCGTGGGCAGCATCGCTTTCCGGGTCCAGAACGGTCGTGAAATAGAGGCAGGCAGAGGCGCTGGCTGCACGCTGGAACGCGCCTGTCAGCGTCGGATCTTCGCGGCGCGGCTCGATTGCGATGGTTTTGCCGTTTTCGAAGGTGAAGCTCGCGACATCTATGGCGTTGCCGCGGGCATGCTCGGAAATCTTGCCGGTGGAAGCATTGTTGCGCAGCCGGCAGACATAGGTCGACGCCTGGTTGATCGTGACGATCTTGCCATTGTCCAATGCCTGGGCTGATGGGATGACACTTTCCTTCATCCATTGAGCCAAGGCGAGGGCGGCTTCGCAGCGCATTTTCCCTTCGGGCTTGAATTCTATGCCCGGCAACGGGGAGCTAAGCGTGATCGGCTTGTCGATGCCGCAGCCATTGCCATCGTCGATGCGGGCGATCTCCTTGAAGGTTGCTCCGATGGTGGTCAGCGCCTTCAGGCAGGCCTGGTGCTGATCTTCCGGTTCGGCTGCAATGGTCAGAGGCGGACGGGGAGGGCCTTGCATCTGTTGGCCGCTTGTCTGCTCCTCCGGCCGTGGCGCCGGCTTTTCTTCCGGTCGAGCCGTCGGCTTTTCCGCCGGAACGACAGGGCTGTCCGGTGATGCTGCGGGTTTTTCTGCCGGGATCGGTGCTTTGCCATCCGGCTGAACTTGTTCCTGATCCGGTTTTTGCTCGGGTATCGGGCCGGTCTGCGGGAGAGAGGTGGCCGTGAGAAGGATGGCCGCGGAGATTAATGAAACAATTCTAAACAGCATCAAGTAATTCAGCCAATTCTAATGATGATGCCGATAGAACGCGCGAGGCCGTCATTTCGTTGCAATTGAGCAACGTTCGCTTCTTGTCTTAAAAGGTGACAATTTTATTCATGATTATAGGGGCCGGATATATTGACAATAATACTCATGTTTTTTATGCGGCAGAAAGAAGGCGGAATATTTCCGTCCGTTAACAAGATAACCTAGCCAGCCCCTTGCCTGCTTTCGACGCAGCAACCAGCCAGCCCGGTGAAGCAATTCGAAAGGAATGGTTATGGTTGTCCGGCGCTCACGCTCGGCCCTCTTGGCATGCACTGCGTTTCTGGCTCTCGGGCTGGCGACGACATCTTTTGCGCAGACCGCAGCTCAAAATGATGGGGCGGGGAAGGGCGATCGTGTTACCGACCTGAAACCGATCGTCGTGAAGGGCAAAGGCAAGGCGAACAAGGATGTGCTTGCCGACTCTCCGACCGCCAGCGAGACGACGGCCAAGGACATCGACGAGAAGCAGATCACGCGCATCGAGGATCTCGGCCGTAGCACCGAGGTCGGCGTCGGTTTCAACCGCGCCAGCGGCGGCGTCAACATTCGCGGTCTCGGTGATGACCGTGTCCTGACCTCGATCGACGGCATCAAGATTCCGTTTCTTCTCGATACTTCGCGCGGGTCCAACGGCGGCGCCAACAGCTTCGATTTCAACGCGCTCTCCAGCATCGACGTCGTTCGCGGCGCTGATTCCAGCCGTGGCGGCTCAAGCGCTCTCGGCGGAGCCTTCGTGCTGCGTACGCTGGAACCGGAGGACCTGATCACCCCCGGCTCCACCTGGGGCGGCGTTTTCAAATTCGGTTATAACGGCGATGACCGTAGCGTCGGCGGTTCGGCGGCTGTTGCCAAGCGCATCGACAATACAGCCGTCCTCTTTGAAGGCGGTTATACGCATGGCCATGAGCTCGAGAACAAAGGCGATGTCGGTGGCTATTCGACCAAGCGCACCGAGGCGAATCCGGCCGACTACAATCAGAGAAGCGGCCTTTTCAAGATCCGCCAATACACCGATGTCGGTACCTTCGGCATCACGGCAGAGCACTACAACAAGGACAAAGATACCGATCTGATGACCCTGCAGAGCCCGACCGGAAACTTCCGGCCCGGCAACTATAACGGCACAGACAATATCGAGCGCAATCGCCTTTCTCTCGATTACAAATATGAAGCCGAGAGCGCCGATTCGCTGCTCGATACCGCCAACGCCGTATTCTACTGGCAGAATCTCGTGCGTGAAACCGGCACTGCAGGTTATCGCTACACCTCCGTCATCGGAGACTATTCGCGCCTCAATGATTTGAAAGACCGCAGCATCGGCTTTAACGGCAATGCGTCGAAGTCGTTCGACACCGGAAGCCTGCATCACACCGTTACCTTCGGTCTCGACACTTCCTTCGATAAAATTACTCAGTATTCCTCGGGTAAAGACAGCTGCAGCAACCCGCGTTGGCGCGCGACTTGCGCGTTCCTACATACCAACCAGTCCGACATGCCCGATGTCGATGGCAAGCGCGTTGGTGCTTTCGTCAATGACAAGATTGAGCTCGGTTCCAGCAACGTCTCGCTCACTCCGGGTCTGCGTTTCGACTGGTATGACTACTCGCCGAAAAACACGACTGCCTATCGCGACAGCGCCAACTACAAGGGGCTGCCACCCGGCCAGTCGGATACTCGCTTCTCGCCGAGCCTGCGCGCTTCCTATGAGCCGCAACAGAATGTCGAGATCTACGCCCAGTGGGCGATGGCTTTCCGTGCGCCTAATGCCAACGAACTCTACGTCAACTATGGCGTTCCCGGCGGTTATGTCACCTACGGCAATCCCAGCTTGAAGCCGGAAACCAGCAACGGCATCGAAATCGGCACCAACCTCGGCGACGACGATTTCGGCGGCCATATCGGCGCGTTCTATAACAAGTACAAGAACTTCATCGACACGCTGAACTACCGTGATCCCACAGGCACCTATCCGCTCGGGATCACCGAATACTTCAACCGCACCAATGTCCGCATGTTCGGCGTCGAAGTGAACGCGCACAAGAAGTTCGACAACGGCATCCATGTCAAGGGCGCGCTTGCCTATGTGAACGGCAAGGATTCCGACACCGATCAGTGGATCAACTCCGTCGCTCCGGCCAAGGCCGCCTTTACCGTCGGCTATGCGACGGATGTCTGGGGAACGGACCTGACCTTCATCACCGCGGCTCGCGAGGCGAAGAAGACGGGCGACACGCTGCAGACTCCTGCCTACGGCGTCTTCGATCTGACCGCCTGGTGGGAACCGGAGCAGGTGAAGGGGCTCAGCATCCGCGGTGGCGTCTATAACATCTTCAACAAGACCTACTACGACGCGCTCAATGCGCCGTCCTATAGCGGCACATTGACCCAGCCTGCTTCCTTCTATTCCGAGCCCGGCCGGACCTTCAAGCTGACGCTGACGCAGCGGTTCTAAGCAGTTAGATCAATGCAGCAAACTTGGGCGATGCTTCGGCATCGCCTTTTTTATATCGATAAATAAACCTCCACCTACGGTGGAGGACTGGACGAGTTCTACACGGTAGTTGAGAGACCTCCTGCTTGAACCGCTGGCGTGGCCCAGACATCGAACAAGGAGGTTTTATGGATGAGCAGACGCTCTCGCATGCGACGTGGGACTGCAAGTATCACATTGTTTTTGGCAGCAAATACCGCGCGAAAAGACTCTACGGGGACGTACGGCGTGAGTTGGGAGAACTCTTACGTCGGCTGGCACAGCAGAAAGGCTGTCAGATCGAGGAGGGGCATTTGATGCCTGACCATGTGCATATGTTGATCTCGATCCCGCCCAAATACTCGGTTGCGCATATTGTCGGCTTTTTGAAGGGCAAGACAGCCCTTTACGTCGCGAACAAATATGCGCGCAAACGCCGCTACAAAGGGTATCACTTTTGGGCACGCGGGTATTTCGTCTCGACGACGGGCTACGATGAGCAGGTCGTCAGACAATATATCCGTCATCAGGAAAAGGCCGACAAAGCTTCCGACTTTGCCGACCTCTTCAATCGTAGCTACTAAGCGCTAACAATACCGCTTCTAGCGGTTCAAGCGCAGCGTTTCAAACCTCCACCTCTGGTGGAGGTCATGACTTTGCTCTCCTGCGTGGCATCCGACGGCTTGCGCAATTGTAAATCGCAACGTTCGGTGCTATTCGAGCGACACAGTCTTTAAGCCGTCGAGAGAAAAGAGAGGAGGACCATATGACCAAGATAGTCTGGCATATTCGCCAGTTCGGTCCGACTCGTGCCCTGCAGATGCGTTTGCAGGGCTGATCAGAGGCTGTTCCTCACTCATTCCTTCTGGTCTGCCCTTTGGGCGACGTGAGCCTGCGCATCCGTGCGGCTGCGTCATGACATGTTTTCGAGCATTGGCCTGCTTGTGGCCATAGACATCGGCGTAGCGCGGCAAAAGGAGCCGCCGGCGGTGTCTTGAAATGTTCGATCGAGACCGGAAAAGACCATGACTCTGATCAATCTCCGCAATCTGGGCGTCACCATGAGTGCGCCGCTGTTTTCCAACCTCAATTTTACCATCGATGTCAGCGACCGCGTCGGTATCATTGCCGCGAATGGGCGTGGCAAGACCACGTTGCTCAACTGCCTGGCCGGCAGGCTGGAGCCGACGACGGGCGAGATCACCCGCGCCCGAGGCTTGCGTGTCGGCTATGTCGAGCAGAATGTGCCGGCGAGCCTGCTTGATGTTTCCTTCTACGAGGCCGTTCTGCGCGCTTTGCCGAAGGAACAGGTGGGGAGCGAAAGCTGGCGCGTCGACGTCACGCTTGATTCCCTCGATGTCCCGGCGGCGATGCGGCAAAGGACGCTTGCTCAGCTCAGCGGCGGCTGGCAGCGGCTTGCCATGCTCGCCCGCGTCTGGGTCACGGAGCCCGACGTGCTGCTGCTTGACGAGCCGACCAACCATCTCGATCTCGCCAAAATCGCGCTGCTGGAGGATTGGCTAAATGCGTTGCCGCGCGATGTGCCCGTCATCATCGCCAGCCACGACCGCGCCTTCCTCGATGCCGTTTGTAACCGGACGCTTTTCCTGCGCCAGGACCAGCCGCAGGCCTACGCGCTGGCCTATAGCCGGGCGCGGGCGGCGCTGGATGAGGTCGATGCCTCGGACGAACGCCGTTATCAGAAGGAGATGAAGACGGCGCAGCAGCTGCGCAAGCAGGCGGCCAAGCTCCACAATATCGGCGTCAATTCCGGCAGCGACCTGCTGACGGTCAAGACAAAGCAACTGAAGGCGCGAGCCGAAAAGCTGGAGGATAGTGCGAAACCGGGCTACCGCGAGCGCTCTTCCGGTTCGATCAAGCTCGCCAATCGCGGCATCCACGCCAAGGTGCTGCTGACGCTGGAGGATGCTTTGGTGACGACGCCTGATGGTACATTACTGTTCAAGACGGGCCAGCAGTGGATTTGCCAGGGTGATCGTATCGTGCTGCTCGGGCAGAACGGCGCCGGCAAGACGCGCTTCGTCGAGATGATCCGCAAGGCCATCGCCGATCCGTCGAATGGCGGAGCGATCAAGCCGACGCCATCGCTGGTGCTCGGTTATAGCGATCAGGCGCTGTCCAATCTCGGCCAAAAGGACACGCCGCTCGGCATGATCACCCGCCTGTTCGAGCTCGGCGAGCAGCGCGCCCGCACGCTGCTGGTTGGTGTCGGCATCAATATCGACATGCAGGGCAAGGAGATCGGCCGCCTGTCCGGTGGGCAGAAGGCACGGCTTGCCATGCTGGCGCTGCGGCTGACCAATCCCAACTTCTATCTGCTCGACGAGCCGACCAACCATCTGGATATCGACGGCCAGGAGGCGCTGGAGGGCGAGCTGACGGCAAACGAGGCGAGCTGCCTCCTCGTCTCGCACGATCGCAGTTTCGTGCGATCGGTCGGCAATCGATTCTGGCTGATTGATCGGAAGCGATTGGTCGAAGTTGATGGGCCGGAGGAGTTCTTCGAAGCGGCGAGAGCGCAGGAATAAGAGATGGGCGCGACGAGCGCGAAGGTTAATCTCGCCCCCGGCGGGCGAGAAAGCAAAAACTTAGGCTTAGATGAGGGCTTGCCTTCGTCTAAGTCTTGGTTTTTGCAAGAGAGGGGGTAGGCGGGAGGGCAATATGCTGTGATCTGCTCGCACCGGAAACAGACCCCCGCTCTTGCAATTTCAATGGCTTAGAAATTGCGCTAAGCTTTTGAACATGCTGAACCTCCGATGCCGCAATTCCTAAACCAATGAAATTGCTTTCTCGCCCGCCAAGGGCGAGATCGGCTCCTCGCCCCGCCGCCTACGAACTTTCCTGCCATCTTCCGCTTGCGCATCGCAACATCTCACGCTAACAATTCCCGCCATGAACACGTCCTTGAACAACATTGCAGTTTGGTGGTGGGCACGCTAAGGCGGCCTCGACCAATCGTGTTCAAAGACGACGAGTGAGCCGCCCGAGATTTCGAGGCGGCTTTTTTGTTATATTGGCCGCCTGTCATCCGGGCCTGACAACGGAGTGAGGAACAATGGTAACGATCCTTCGGGATGATGGTGCGGAAATCTACGAGACGAAGGGTGGGATCACCGTCACCCGACAACGACGCTCGACACCCTACGCGGATGCCGTCTCGTCCTATATCGACAAGCTCGACGAGCGCCGCGGCGCGGTCTTCTCGTCGAACTACGAATATCCGGGTCGCTATACGCGCTGGGATACTGCCGTCGTCGATCCGCCGCTCGGTCTTTCCTGCAATGGCCGCAATGTCTGGATCGAAGCCTATAACGAACGCGGCGAAGTCATTCTCGGCTTCATCGCGGAGAAGCTGAAGACGGTCTCGGAGGTTGTTCTCGGCGCCTCAACGTCGCGCCGGCTCGATCTCACGGTGAAGACGCCGGATCGGGTCTTCACCGAGGAAGAGCGCTCGAAGATGCCGACGGTCTTCACCGTGCTGCGAGCCGTCACCGAGCTGTTCTATTCCCAGGCCGATGCGAGCATCGGCTTCTACGGCGCCTTCGGCTACGATCTGGCCTTCCAGTTCGACGCCATCAACCTGAAGCTCGAGCGTCCCAGCGATCAGCGCGACATGGTGCTTTATCTGCCGGACGAGATTCTGGTGGTCGATAATTATTCCGCCAAGGCCTGGATCGATCGTTACGATTTTGCCAAGGACGGCGTATCGACGGAAGGCAAGTCCGGCGAGATCGCGCCCGAACCGTTCCATCACACCGACGCCATCCCGCCGAAGAGCGATCATCGCCCTGGGGAATATGCCGAGCTGGTGGTGAAAGCGAAGGAAAGCTTCCGCAAGGGCGACCTCTTCGAAGTGGTGCCCGGCCAGAAGTTCATGGAGCGCTGCGACAGCAAGCCCTCCGACATTTCCAAGCGGCTGAAGGCGATCAACCCGTCGCCCTATTCCTTCTTCATCAATCTCGGCAATCAGGAATATCTGATCGGCGCATCGCCCGAGATGTTCGTGCGCGTATCCGGCCGCCGCATCGAGACCTGCCCGATTTCGGGCACGATCAAGCGCGGCGACGATCCGATCGCCGACAGCGAGCAGATCCTGAAGCTCCTGAACTCGAAGAAGGACGAATCGGAGCTGACCATGTGCTCCGACGTCGACCGCAACGACAAGAGCCGCGTCTGCGAGCCGGGCTCGGTCAAGGTCATCGGGCGTCGCCAGATCGAGATGTATTCGCGCCTGATCCATACGGTCGACCATATCGAGGGCCGCCTGCGCGACGATATGGATGCTTTCGATGGTTTCCTCAGCCACGCCTGGGCCGTCACCGTCACGGGCGCGCCGAAGCTCTGGGCTATGCGCTTCATCGAGAGCCACGAGAAGAGCCCGCGCGCATGGTATGGCGGCGCGATCGGTATGGTCGGCTTTAATGGCGACATGAATACCGGCCTGACGCTGCGCACCGTCCGTATCAAGGACGGCATCGCCGAGGTGCGGGCCGGCGCGACGCTGCTCAACGACTCGATCCCTGAGGAAGAAGAAGCCGAAACCGAACTGAAGGCCTCCGCCATGCTTTCCGCCATCCGTGATGCCAAGACCGGCAATTCCGGCAAACAGCAACGCGACGTCGCTTCCGTCGGCAAGGGCGTGAAGATCCTGCTTGTCGACCATGAGGACAGCTTCGTCCACACGCTGGCCAACTACTTCCGTCAGACGGGCGCAACGGTTTCGACCGTACGCACGCCGGTGCCGGAAGAGGTCTTCGACCGGCTCGATCCGGATCTCGTCGTGCTGTCGCCGGGTCCCGGCAATCCGAAGGATTTCGATTGCAAGGCCACCATCAAGAAGGCGAGGGCGCGCAACCTGCCGATCTTCGGTGTATGCCTGGGCTTGCAGGCGCTGGCCGAAGCCTATGGCGGCGAGCTGCGGCATCTGGCGATCCCGATGCACGGCAAGCCCTCACGCATCCGCGTGCTGGAACCCGGACTGGTCTTCTCAGGCCTTGGCCGTGAAGTGACGGTCGGCCGCTATCACTCCATCTTTGCCGATCCGTCGAGCCTGCCGCGCGATTTCATGATCACGGCCGAGAGCGAAGACGGCACGATCATGGGTATCGAGCATGTGAAGGAGCCGATTGCGGCCGTGCAGTTCCACCCGGAATCGATCATGACGCTTGGTGGCGATGCCGGAATGCGGATGATCGAGAATGTCGTGGCGCATCTGGCGCGGCGGGCGAAGACGAAAGCCGCCTGAGGCGAGAGTTCATAGCTCCAGAGTTTGGATACCTCATGCACCCGGAAAAGTGCATGAGGTATTTTTATGCCTTGAAAGAGCCGACAAACTGCAGAAGACATTCGATGTCGGTGGGGGCGTCGATCGGTGATTCTACGAATATTCAAGGGCATTTTCGTCGTTGTGCTTGCCCTAGTGGCGCTTGTCGTACTCGGCATCGTTGTACCGCGGCCGCTATGGCATAGCGAGCCGACCGAAAAAGCCGAGCGCCTGCAGCATGTTATCATGCTCAGCAATCCCATCCACACGGATATTGCCATTCCCGTCGATGGCGATCTTTTGAGCCGTTTCGCTTTCCTGCGGACCGCCGGGCTCGACCTTGATAATCCGAATCTGCGCTATCTCGTCTTCGGTTGGGGTGGCCGCAGCTTCTATATCGAGACGAAGACATGGGCCGATTTGAAGATGGGGCCAGTCCTGAAAAGCTTCACGCTGGATCGTTCCGTCATTCACGCGGAACTGGCGGGCGATATTCCGCTGGATGCTCCAGCCGTCACTGTGATCGGCATCGACGCTGATGGATTGGAGCGGCTCAAGCGATTCATTCTCGATAGTTTCGAGCAAGCTGCTGGTGGCGGGCCGGTGCCGTTGCTTGGCAGCAATTATGGACCGAATGATGCGTTTTTCGAAGCGCGTGGCTATTTCAACGCCTTGATGGGATGCAACACCTGGACTGCCGCAGCACTCAGGCAGGCGGGCTTGACTTCCGGCCTCTGGACGTCGCTGCCGTGGATGCTGCGATTGTCCCTGCGCCTGCACAATGAGGACGAGCGTTTCGTGGTAAGTCAAGCTCCGCCTTGAGGCTGTTTGACTTGCCGCAGGTTGTATCCTAGTCTTCGCCCGTTCCTGTGGGGCACATCGGCATTGGGCCGAAAGGGCTAGGCCCGCCCGCTGATATCACTCAGCAGCAGGAGTCTGCCCATGCCAACCCTCGATACCTATCGTAAACAAGCCAAGCTTTTAATGCGCTGGCATCGTGAGCGCGACTATTCCATTGGCGGTAGAGTGCGATCGCTCGACCGCTTCCAGGCACTGACGGATCGCGAGATCCTGGCGATGAAATTCCCTTTGGCGCTGGCGCAGGAGATCGTTGCGGTCGAGGCCGGGCACAAGAGCTGGGCCGAGTTGAAGATCGCGACGACGGATGCGCCAAAAATGCAGCCAGCGCCAGCCGAGCCTCCGGTTTTCAAGAGCATCATTCCCATCCTTTTCGTTCGGGATGTGACAGCGAGCGCGGCCTTCTTCAGGGAGAAGCTGGGTTTCTCAGAGGATTTCCTGCATGGCTCGCCGCCGTTCTATGGCGCGGTGTCGCGCGACGGCATCTGGATTCACTTACGGCTCGTCTATGAGCCCTATTTTGCTGCGGCGGCGGCAAAGGAGGGGTCGCTCATTCTCGCCTCTATCGAGGTTTCGAATGTCCAGGGATTGTTCGAGGAGTTCAAGGCCCGTGGCGCAGAGTTCGCGCAGCCGCTGATGAAGCAAGCCTGGGGCGGTACCGATTTTCATGTGCGAGACCCGGATGGCAACGTGATCTCGTTTGTCACGTTCAGATCGTAACTCTTTGATCCATCGAGGGTTGCCGAGGAGCGGCGACCCTCACATGTCCTCGCAACCCTGCCAGCCTTCTTCGAAGACGAGTTTGTCGAGCGGCAGGCGATCGCGCCATCCCTTCACGGCGAGTTCCGGCATGTCATAGAGTTCGTCGACATAACCGACACAGAGCCATGCGACGATCTTCACATGCTCGGGTATGCCGAGGATCACCTTGATGGCATCCTCGTGGAAGATGCTGACCCAGCCGACGCCGACGCCCTCGGCCCTTGCCGCAAGCCAGAGATTTTGCACAGCGCAGACGGTCGAGTAGACATCGGTATCCGGATTGTGCGTGCGGCCGAGCACGACCGGGCCGCCGCGCTTGGTGTCGCAGGTGATGCAGATGCTGAGCGGCGCCTTGCGAATGCCTTCCAGTTTCAGCCGCTGATACTGTGCGCGGCGATCGCCTTCGAACATCGCGCAGGCTTCCTCATTGGCCTGATGGAATGCCTGCCACACGCGCTCACGCGTCTCGCTCTGGCGGATCAGGATGAAGTTCCATGGCTGCATGAAGCCGACCGACGGCGCTGAATGAGCAGCCTCGAGCAAGCGCCGGACGAGATCGTCGGGAAGGGGATCGGGCCGGAACTGGTCGCGCACGTCGCGCCGGGTCCCGATAGCGCGGTAGACGGCACTGCGCTCCACCTCCGAAAATGCGCCGGCTGCGACCAGATGATCCGACACACCTGCGGGGGCGTCGGCGATGGAAGGTGTAGCATCGGCAGTCTTTTCAGGAGCGGGCATGTTCAACCATGATTTTCATTAGGAGGCTGCGGCGCATCGGCCGGTATCGCCGACCCTTGCACGTCAGGCTGAAGCACAGCTTAGTGCTGGATGGCAAGCCAAACTACCAGCACGATTTTCCACAGGCGAGCGCATTATCGGCCTCCAATTGTCGCGGAACGGCGGTTTGGGAAAAGTCTTCCTCTTGTTCCGCAAACGAACTGTCCGGACGGCGTTTCCATCGATCCGCGTATCGGTAACGAATTGTCGTGTGAAAAGGGCGGCCGCCTTTGACAAACGCGAAGTCCTGGCCCATATGAAGCGTCAATGAACCGCCTGCGCGAAAATTCGCGCGGGCGGTTTTGCATTTCAACGGCGCCTTTTTTGCAATTCATTCGCATAAGCATGGCGCGAGACACTGGAGAAGGGCATGAGTGCTCAAGGAAACGATACGATCAGGCGGCTCGCCCTTTGGGGCATTCCGCTGTCGCTCGGCGTCATGGGGCTGAAGATGCTGGCCTGGTGGCTGACGGGCTCTGTTGCGCTTCTGTCCGATGGACTTGAATCGCTCGTCAATGTCGTTGCCGCCTTCATCGCCTTTTTCGTCATCCGTTATGCCCAGAAGCCGGCCGATCACGATCATCCTTTCGGTCATCACAAGGCGGAATATCTCTCCGCCGTTACCGAAGGGGTGATGATCGTCGTTGCCGCTTTGATGATCGTGCAGGAGGCGGTCGGACATCTCGGCAATCCGCAGCCCATGCAGGCGCCGGTACTTGGTCTCGCCATCAACTTTGTCGCCGGCGTCATCAACGGCGTGTGGGCCTTGACGCTGATCCGGGCTGGACGGGCACATCGCTCACCGGCTTTGACGGCGGACGGCCAGCATATCATGTCGGATGTCTATACTTCCATCGGCGTGCTCATCGGCCTGTTGCTGGCGCTCGGCACCGGCCATCCGATCTTCGACCCCGTGCTTGCCATTCTCGTCGCCATCAACATCCTCTATCAAGGCTGGAAGGTCATCTCCGCTTCGATCGACGGACTTATGGATAAGGCCGTGCTTCCGGAAGAGGAGGCCGTCATCAAGGATGCGATCGCGGGGAATGCCGAGGGCTCGCTTGGCGTGCATGATCTGAAAACGCGCAGGGCCGGGGCCGTGACCTTCGTCGATTTCCACATGGTCGTGCCGGCCGCCATGCCGGTGCGTGAAGCGCATCGCATCTGCGACCGCCTTGAAGATGCCATACGGGCGATCCATGCGGGCGCCGAAATAACCATTCATGTGGAGCCGGAGGGCGAGAAGGCCCATGGTATCCGCGTCAAAGTGATCAAGGAGACCTGAGATGCCAAAGACCGATGTGTCCGGCCTGTCGATGCTCGGCAACCAGACGGAAACCGCCAGCAATCCGGAAGAGGCCGTTCTGGAGAAGGTGCCATCAGGCCATGCCGGCACCGATTATGTTGTGCGCTTCACAGCGCCCGAATTCACCTCGCTCTGCCCGATGACGGGGCAGCCGGATTTCGCCCATATCGTCATCGACTACATTCCGAACGAATGGCTGGTCGAATCGAAGTCGTTGAAGCTCTTCCTGCATTCCTTCCGCAATCACGGCGCGTTCCACGAGGATTGCTCGATCTATATCGCCAAGCGCCTGGTGGACCTCTTGCAGCCGAAATGGCTGCGGATCGGCGCCTACTGGTATCCGCGCGGTGGCATTCCGATCGACGTTTTCTGGCAGACTGGCAAGCCGCCGGAAGGCGTGTGGCTGCCGGATCAGGGCGTTCAACCCTATCGCGGCCGAGGCTGAACAAAAAAGCCGCCATCCGGAGATGGCGGCTTTTTTGTTAGACTGGCATCGGCTTTGGCTCAGGCAAACGAGCTGTCGTCGCTGTTGTCAGCCGAATCGTCATAGTCGTCGTCCTGAGCGTCTTGCGCAGCGTCCTGGGCGTAATCGGTCGCGCTCTGGTCGCTATTATCGTCATTGCCGAAATAGTTGTTGTTGATGATCGTTTCCTGCACCGGCTGTTCGGCTGCATTGGCCGCCGTGCCCCCGAAGAGGCCACTACCGGCATTGCCGCCGAAGAGGCCGCCGCCAGTGCCGCCCAGATGCGGGCTGAAGAGGCTGGAAAGCGATTCCGCCAACATCACGCCGCCGGCGACGCCGGCTGCCGTGCCAAGCGCACCACGCAGAAAGCTGCCGCCTGCCGAAGGAGCTGATGCCTGCTGGCTCCACGGGCCGGACGGCTGCGGTTGCGGCTGGCCGGCCCAGGGGCCGGGTTGAGGCGCATTGCGGGCGTAGTCGTCATAAAGGCGGCCCTGTTGCTGCGGATTGCCGCCTTGCGGCGAGGCCGCGCGCTGTTGCTGGCCGCCGCCAAAGAGGGAACCGATCCCACCGAGGAAACCGCCGCTCTGGCCCTGCTGGTGATTGTCTGCGCCCTGCTGCTCGAGCTCGTGCACACGGGCTTCGAGCTGCTGGATGCGATCGGCCGCAGCCTTCATGCCCTGTTCCTGCATGATGACGGCCTGCGCCAGGAAATAGGGCGCATAGGGCTGGTCGCGGACCGACTGGTTGATGAAGGCCTCCGCATCGGCATCGCGCTGGGTATTGGATGCACCGCGCACGCGATCGAAGAGAGAGGCGAGCAATTGACGTTCTTCTGGCGACATGATGGCCTCCTTGGCTATCTGTGCTGCAAATTCGGGGCGCGATCTCTAACCGCGCTGACCTGACGTAGGATCAAATCTCGGCTTTTCAAAGCCATTCAAGTTACATTTCGGTAATCCGCAACCATAACACCATGTTGTCAGTCGCTATTCCCGCCTTGTCTTTTTCCGGCATTGTTTTACGCATTGAGTCGCACTATGTGCGGTGAACGACGCATCATGCTGGAGAGTTGAATGAACGACGAAGACGAACAGGAAGACAAGAAGACCGAGCAGCCCCTGGGCAAGGACGCGGAGGCGAATCTTTTCAAGTCGCGTTCGATCTTCATCTATGGCGGCATCACGCAGGAACTGGCGCAGAAGGTCTGCTCGCAGCTTGTAGCGCTTTCCGCCGCCAGCGACGATGATATCCGCATCTATGTGAACTCGCCCGGCGGCCACGTCGAGTCAGGCGATTCCATTCACGACATGATCAAGTTCATCAAGCCGAAGGTCTGGATGATCGGTACGGGATGGGTCGCCTCCGCCGGAGCGCTGATCTACGTCTCCGCTCCCAAGGAGCGCCGTATTTGCCTGCCGAACACGCGCTTCCTGCTGCACCAACCGTCCGGTGGCACGCGCGGCATGGCCTCCGACATCGAGATCCAGGCACGCGAAATCATCAAGATGAACGAGCGCCTGAACAAGATCTTCTCGGAAGCCACCGGCCAGCCGATCGAAAAGATCGCCAAGGACACGGACCGCGACTACTGGCTCTCTGCCGAGGAAGCCAAGTCGTATGGCCTGGTCTCGCGCATCGTGACCTCGCAGGCGGAAATCTGATCTAGAGCCTTTTCGCTTTTCTTCGAATCGCGAAAAGGCTCTACCTCTTTGTATTCGCGCAATTCCGGACGGAAAACCGCTGCGCGCTTTTCCTGGAATTGCTCTAGCGGGTTTTTCCGATTGAATTGAGCGCCCTCGCTTGCCGGAAGGCTGGCGGGGGCGTTTTGCGCTGGATCGGCTTTGATCGAAAGTCAAAAGCTGGCGGCAGAAATCTCCGCCGCCAGCCTTCGCCACTCGGGAGGTTGCAACGTTTCCGGGAGCGGCGAACTCGAAAGCGTGAGTTACGGGCCGAGTGCGCCCCCTATATGGTAATTTCCACCGGTGTTCCGTCCGGCATGGTGATGACGGCCTCATAGAAGCCGTCGCCTGTGGTGCGGGGCGCAGATTTCAGGCAATCATCCGCCTTGCATCGCTCGGCCAACGCATCGACGGCAGCTTTGCTGCCGAGCGATATCGCAATGTGATCCCAACCGATGCGTTCGTCATGGGGATTGGGAAGGAGCCAGTCGCCGGTCATCAGTTCGATCTGGTTGCCGCTTTCAGGCAAAGAAATGAAGCGGGAGATGAAGCCCTTTCGGCGCTGGCTTCGATAGGGTTCGCCGACGGTCGCGCCGAAATAGGTCCTCCAGAAATCGACGGCGGCATCGAGATCATGCGTCCATAGAGCGGTATGAGCGATCTGCATCTGTCTCTCCCTGTTCCTGATTGCGGGGCTCCTGGTTGCGGGTCACGATGCCGGCGCAGAGCGGTGCGACGCAAAGCAACAGCGCGAGCATCCAGAAGGCTCCGGGCAGGCCGATGTGATCTGCGACGAAGCCGACGCCGGCGGGGCCGACCAGTACGCCGGCATATCCGGTCATGGTGATGGCCGCGACCGCCAGGCCTGCCGGCATGACCGTTTGCGAACCGCCCTTGCGGAAGAGCACTGGCACGATGTTGGAGGCGCCGAGCCCGATCAGCAGGAAGCCGACCATTGCAAGGATCGCGATCGGGCTGACGAGGAGGACGGCAAAGCCGGCGACCGCGATCACGCCGCCCCATAGCATGACTGCCTTGTCTCCGACCCTTGCGGTGATGGCATCGCCGCTCAGCCGGCCGACTGTCATCGCAATGGCAAAGAGCATATAGCCGAGGCCGCCATGGCTCGTATCGACCCGACCTTGCGTTGTCAGCAGCAGGGCGCTCCAGTCGAGGATGGCGCCTTCGACGAGAAAAGTGATGGCCGCAAGAGCCGCCAGCAGCAGCACGAAGCCGCGGGGCACGACGAAGAGCGGCGCGTCCTCCGATTGGACCGTTCGAAGCAGCCGCGGCCACGCGATGATCATGGCGACGACCATCACGGCCGAGCTTAGAAGCGTGGCAAAGAGCGGACCGGCCTTGACGGATAGAAGCAGGGTGACGAGCAGGGAACCTATGAAGCCGCCTATGCTGAACAGGGCATGGAAGCCGGACATCAAAGGCCGATCCGCGCCTTTCTCCACTTCGACGGCGTGGATGTTCATGGCAACGTCGAGCGATCCGAGACAGGCACCGAAAGCAGCCAGCGCAAGGCCGAGGGTGAATGGCGTGCTGGCTACCGCCAGCATCGGCAAAATAAGCGCAAGACCGAGACCGCCCGCGATGATGATCGGCTTGCTGCCATATCGCGCGCTCAACATGCCGGTCGCAAGCATTGCCGCCACCGAGCCCAGGCCGAGGCACAGCAGCAGCATGCCCAGCACGCCGTCATCGACGCCGAGACGAGCCTTGGCGAAGGGGACGAGAGGAGCCCAGCAGGCGAGGGCGAAGCCTCCAACCAGAAAGGCAAGTCGTGTCGCCAGCCGGGTTTCCGGCCGATCCGTGGATTGCATTGTCATTCCTTGTCTTTCGAAATCAGGAGGGAGAGGTGATGTCGCTGGCCTTTACGAGCGAGAAGCCGGCGTCGGCGGCCGCCTTTTCGTCAGTGGCAGGCAGATCATCCTCGACAACAAGCCAATCGATATCGTCGCCGCCGCCGATGCGATGCGGCGCGCGCTCATGAAATTTCTCCGAGGTAATCAGTGCGATGCGTGCTGCGCTTCTCTTGAGCAGCGTCCGTTTGAAAATCGCATCTGCATGTTCGTACACGCTGATGCCGTTTCTTGCCGAAACGGCGCAGACGCCCAGGAAACAACGGTCGATGTTCATGGCTTCGATGGCTGCGACGGCAGATGCATCGACACTGCCGCCGACGACGGGATCGACCGCACCACCGATCAGGACGAGCGGTATGTCGCCGCGTTTCATGACGGCGCTGGCGATATCGATGGAATTTGTCGCGATCGTCACATCCAGGTCCTTCGGCAGAAGATCGACCATTGCGAGATTGGTGCTGCCGCTGTCGATAAACAGGAATTCGCCCGGCTCGATCATTGCGACGGCCGCCCTGGCCAGAGCTCTCTTGCGGCCGGATTCCTGCCCGACGCGCGCCGCCATGGGCTGTGATGGTGTCAACAGCGGGAGCGCGCCACCGTAGACGCGGCGGCATTTGCCCTCTGCGGCCAGCGCCCGCAGATCACGACGCACAGCATCTTCGGACACGTTGAACTCGGCCGCCAACGATGCAGCCACGATCTGCCGCCCTTCTGCAAGCCGCGCTTCGATGACGTCCCGGCGGGACAATGGGAGTGAATTGCTCATAAATTTGCAATAACGTGCATGAACAAGAGAGTCAATGTGCACGTTTATACACGATATGACTCGGCGACGACATATTCCGCGAGCGATTTGCTGAATGACACTGTCATTTTGCGCGAAAACAGCACTTGCACGCCCGATGCTTGTGATGCTCCATGCGCGTTCAGTCGATCTTCGCGCCCCAGAGTCTCCATCGCCATGCTCAAAGATTTTTCCGTTCAAAGCCTGTTCATGGGGTGCCTCACGGCCTTCGTCGGCTTTGCCAGTTCCTTCGCCGTCGTCTTTCATGGCCTGCAGGCGGTGGGCGCCTCGGATGCGCAGGCGGCGTCCGGTCTGACGGCGCTTTCGGTTGCGATGGGCCTCTGCGCGATCGTGCTCAGCATGGTCACGAGACTGCCGATCAGCATCGCCTGGTCGACGCCGGGAGCCGCACTGCTGGCGAGCGCAGGAGCGATCGAGGGTGGCTTTCCAGTTGCTATCGGTGCGTTCTTCATCTGTGGCATATTGATCGTCATTGCCGGGCTCTTTCGGCCTTTCGGTCGTGCCGTTGCCTCCATCCCGGCGCCGCTCGCCAATGCCATGCTCGCCGGCGTGCTGATCGGCCTCTGCTTTGCACCGGTGAAGGCGATCGCCTTCAATCCTGCCTTCGGTCTCCCGATCATCCTTGCCTGGATCGTCGTCGGTGCGTTCAAGCGGCTATGGGCGGTGCCGGCGGCACTTGCGGCCTTTGCCCTGGTGCTGGCCTTCGGCGTGAAGATACCGGATGGCGCCTTCGCCTCGCTCGAGCATTCGCTGCTGCCGACGGTCGAATTCGTGAAGCCGGTTTTCACGCTTGCCGGCATCGTGTCCATTGCGTTGCCGTTGTTCATCGTCACGATGGCGTCGCAGAACATTCCCGGCATCGCGGTGCTGAAAGTGCATGATTACGATCCGAAGCCGGGTCCGCTGTTTGCCGTGACCGGCGTCTTCTCGCTGCTTGCTGTTCCCTTTGGCGGCCATGCCGTCAATCTTGCGGCGATCACCGCGGCGATGTGTGCAGGGCAGGATGCCCATGCCGATCCCGGGCGGCGCTATTGGGCGGCGATCATTGCCGGTATCGGCTATGTGATCCTCGGATTGCTGGCGAGTGCCGTCACGGCTTTCGTGGCGCTCGCGCCGCCGATCCTGATCGAGGCGGTTGCCGGTCTGGCGCTGGTCGGTGCGCTCTCCAATTCCGCACTGAATGCCTTCCAGCGGCCGGAATCACGCGAGGCGGCCGCCATCACCTTTCTCGTGACGGCATCGGGCGTTTCCTTCGGCGGCATTTCCGGCGCCTTCTGGGGGCTGATCGCCGGCGGGTTGATGATGGCGCTGTCGCGCGGCGTGCAAATGCTGAAGAAGTGAGCAGGGGGGTTGCTTCTTCCGTATCCGGCAGCTATAAGCGCGGCCATGAAGCTGACTGGCGCAAAGATTTCCGAACAGATTGCACGTGGGCGCGTTGCCCTGCGTGACAATACGCGCGCCCTTACTTCGCTTCTCCTCCTCGGCCTTACGCGCGGTTGCCGGGTCCTTTGAGGAGCGCCCGGCGGCCGAAAAGCCCGCTGGCCATCGCTCCTCGCGACTTACCCTAAAATCGACAGCTTACCCGCAAAGGGTCCGCATTTATCATCGCCAAGCCGCATCCGATCGGCTAAGACGCGGGATAAAATGACGGGAAAGGAAGAGACGAGACCATGGACGCGAACAGCCATTCCCCCAAAGGCATGCCCGAAGCGACGGTGAAATACCGCGCCTATCCCCAGATCAACATTCCCGACCGGACCTGGCCGTCCAAGATCATCACCAAGGCGCCGATCTGGTGTTCGGTGGACTTGCGCGACGGCAATCAGGCGCTTGTCGACCCGATGGGCCACGATCGCAAGGCGCGGATGTTCCAGCTGTTGCTGGACATGGGCTTCAAGGAAATCGAGATTGGTTTCCCCTCGGCCTCGCAGACCGACTTCGACTTTGCCCGCTGGTGCATCGAACAGGGCAATGTGCCCGCCGATGTGTCGCTGCAGGTTCTGGTGCAGTGCCGTCCAGAATTGATCACGCGCACCTTCGAAGCTTTGGAAGGCGCCAACAAGCCGATCGTGCATTTCTACAATTCCACCAGCGAATTGCAGCGCCGCGTAGTGTTTGCCAAGGATGTGCAGGGCATCAAGCAGATTGCCGTCGACGCGGCGAAGATGATCAGCGACATGGCGGCCAAGGCTGGCGGCGGCTATCGCTTCGAATATTCGCCGGAAAGCTTCACCGGTACCGAGTTGGATGTGGCGCTGGAAATCTGCAACGCCGTCATCGACGTCATGAAGCCGACGCCTGACAACAAGCTGATCATCAACCTGCCATCCACCGTCGAAATGGCGACGCCGAACATCTATGCCGACCAGATCGAATGGATGTGCCGCAATCTCGACAACCGCGAAAATCTGATCATTTCGCTGCACCCGCACAATGACCGCGGCACCGGCATTGCGGCCGCCGAGCTGGCCCTGATGGCCGGCGCCGACCGCGTCGAAGGCACCCTGTTCGGCAATGGCGAACGTACCGGCAATGTCGATGTCGTCACCATGGCGTTGAACATGTTCACCCAGGGCGTCGATCCGGAACTGGATTGCTCCAACATCGAGCGCATGAAGGAAGTCTTCGAATATTCCAACCAGATGGCGATCGGCGAGCGTCACCCTTACGTTGGCGAACTGGTCTACACCGCCTTCTCGGGCTCGCACCAGGATGCGATCAACAAGGGCATGAAGGCCGCCAAGGTCGCCAATGATCCGGTCTGGGAAGTGCCTTATCTGCCGATCGACCCGCAGGATGTCGGCCGCACCTATGAGGCGATCATCCGCATCAACTCGCAGTCGGGCAAGGGCGGCATCGCCTATATCATGCAGCAGGACTACGGCTTGAACCTGCCGCGCAATCTCCAGGTGGAATATCGCGAAGAGATCCAGCGCATCACCGACGAGGAAGGCAAGGAATTGCCGTCCAAGCGCATCTACGAGCATTTCATCGAGCATTATGTGACGCAGCCGGACGCGCGCATCCGCTTCGTCGATCACCACACCTTCGCCGACCCCGAGCACAAGGGTCAGCGCATCGTCGCTGCCGAGATCACAGACAAGGGCGAAGTGAAGCGCATCGAAGGCCGCGGCAACGGCCCGATCGACGGCTTCATCAACGCGCTCTCGATCTATCTCGGCATTCCGATGTCCGTCGAGGATTATTCCGAGCATTCGCTCCAGCACGGCTCGAACGCTTCGGCGATCTCCTATGTCGAGGTCTCGTATCCGGGCGGCAAGCTCTTCGGTGCCGGCATCAACACCAATATCGTCGCTGCGTCTCTCGAGGCGATCGTATCGGCGGCAAACCGCGTACTCGCTATCAAGGCGGCCTAAGGCGCCGGCTTGGTTGCAGCTTTGATTTGAAAAGCCCCCTCGATTGTCGAGGGGGCTTTTTATTGCGCGTCAGTCGGCAGCCGGCTCGTCGCCTTCGATGAAGCCGCCGGATTGGTGCGACCACAGCGTTGCGTAGATGCCGTTTTGGGCGATCAGCTCCGCATGCGTGCCATCCTCGACGATGCGGCCGTGGTCGAGCACGACGATGCGGTCCATGCGTGCGATGGTCGACAGGCGATGGGCGATGGCGATCACGGTCTTGTCTTCCATGGTGCCGTAAAGCGTATCCTGGATTTCGGCTTCGACTTCCGAATCGAGGGCAGAGGTTGCCTCGTCCAGCACCAGGATCGGGGCGTCCTTGAGGATGGCGCGGGCGATCGCCACGCGCTGCCGCTGACCTCCGGAGAGCTGAACGCCGCGTTCGCCGGCATGCGCGTCGAAGCCGGTGCGCCCCTCTTGATCCTGAAGCTTTGAGATGAAGACGCTTGCGGCAGCCTTCTCGGCTGCATCGAGAATCGCTTCCTCCGAGAAGCGGGGATTGCCATGGGCGATGTTCTCGCGAATGGAGCGGTGAAGAAGCGATGCCTCCTGGCCGACCACGGCAATCTGCCGGCGCAGACTATCCTGCGTCACATGCCGGATATCCTGCCCGTCGATTTCGATAATGCCTGCCTCCGGATCGAAGAAGCGCAGCAGCAGGTTGACCAGGGTCGATTTGCCGGTGCCGGAGCGACCGACAAGGCCGACCTTTTGGCCGGCCGTAATTCGAAGGGAAATGCCGTCCAGGCCGCCATTTCCCTTGCCGTAGTGGTGCGCGACCTGCCGGAAGATGATCTCGCCCTTCGTGACGGCAAGCGGCTTGGCGTCCGGCGCATCGGTAATGGCAAGCGGCTGCGAGACGGTCAACAGTGATTGCCGCATGGCGCCGAGATGGGCAAAGAGCGAGGAAACGGCATCCAGCATCCATTCGGCCATGCCGGTTATGCGGAAGCTCAAGGCGAGCGATGCCGCGATCAGCCCCAGCGGCGCGCCGCCGGACTGCCAGAGGACGACCGCATAGCCGACGAGTGTGACGATGAGAAAGCTACCGAGGAACAGCATGCTCGAATTGACCAGCACTTCGAGCCTCTGCACCCGCACGAACGTTTCGCGCGTTTGAGAGAAGCGACGATGGGCCTCTCTGTCTTCCGCCTTTGCATCGGCAAAAAGCTTGATGAGGTCGATATTGGCATAGCTGTCCACCAGCATGCCCGTCAGTTCGGCATAGGCTCCCTGATATTGCGCAGAGGCTTTCTGCAGGCGAGGGATGACATAGGTCATCAGGCCGAGATAGCAGAGGAGCCAGACCGCCAGAGGCCAGATGAGGCGCGCGTCGATCGAGGCCATCAGCCAGAGCGAGCCAGCCACATAGATCGTGACAAAGGAGAGCGTGTGCAGGACCTGATAGGCCGCACCCGTTGCTGCCGTGCCTATGTCGCGCACCTGGCTGGCGATACGGCCGGAAAAGTCCTGGCGGAACCAGCCGACCGATTGCCGAAGGACATGGCGGTGAGCCCGCCAACGGAACAGCGTTTCGGCATTCGGCCGGAATGCGATGTCATCCAGGCTTTCGCGGAGATAGCCGGCAAGAGGCCGTCCGATCAGGACGAGGGCGGCCGCGGCGAGCAGGCCAAACCCTTCGGATAGCCAGAAATCCTCCCGTCGGGCGGCGGCGAGATTGTCCACCAGCCGGCTGGAATAGCCGATGAGCCAGATCTCGATGATGGCGCCGATCACCGTCAAGCCGAGGCTGATTGCCATGACTGTCCGAAACGGGCGAAGGTTGGTTAGGAGATAGCGCCAGGCCTTGGGTGACGGTTGCGGCTCGTCACGATCCTGAAATGGATCGACAAGCTCCTCGAAGCGACGAAACATGAGTGCCCTCCACGGGCGAAAGATAGCAATCTGATGGTCGGGCCGATAAAGCAGCCCTTCACGGCACTGCTTTTCAGCGGTGGTTTCCTGTGCCGTGACTTTTCATCAGAATGCTCTCCTCATTGGTCGCTACAACCTCTATAGCGTGTATCGGCGCCGATGTCAGCAGCAATTGTATCATGATCGTTCGGACATAAGGGGGGCGAGCGTCGTCCGTGCTTACACGGCTCGCGTCGAAGTCGTCCGAGGATATGTGCTTCAATGGTGGATTTTGCTCAGGCTTTGCCCTTGGCAAGCTCTTCGCGCTGCTTCGTCAGGCGCTCGAGCTCTTCTTCCTGTTCGGCAATCCGCTCCGACGTCCGCTCTTCGTCGGCGGCGCCGGAAAAGGCTGCTGCCTGCTCGATCAGTTCACGAAGATTTTCCCTTATCGCCGCGATACGCCTGTCGATTTCAGGAATGGTCAGCAGAACGTCGGACATGTCGAAACTCCAGCAAGAATATCGGGCTCATGCGGTTATCGCCGCCTATTATCCATCGGTCGGCTGGTAGCCGCAAGCCACAAAGCGGATGGGATATCAATCAGATTTCCGAGGATACCCGGTTGGCGATCTGATCGAGCATCGCATCCGAGGAGGGGCCGACGATCGCATAGGTCGTGCCGTTGCGGTGCCAGGATACGATGCTGATATCGTCCTTGATGGTTTCGCTGAAATCGTCGTCGGCCACGCCGTCCGTCTTGGTAAAGCAGATGGCGACGACATCGCCGTCGAGGTTCTTGTAGATCAGCTGGCCGACAGGCTTGCCGCCGGCGACGAACATGCGCGCGCCCTGGAAGACCAGACCATCGGCAGCAAGGTCCGGAAAGTTGAATTTGACGCCGACCGTGCTCGTCAGCCATTTGGCGATCTCGTCCAGCTGGCTTGCCTGCAGCTCGACCATATGCTGCGGCTGACGCGAATAGATGCGGTGATAGGCGGCAATATCATCCAGCCAGTTGCGTGTCGCAACCTGTGTCGGGATCGGCGAGGGATTTGCCGGGACGTCAGCGGGCTGCATGCCGAAAAGATAACCGATACCGCCGCCGACGGCGAACAGGATGAGAGCTGCGGCCAGCGATTGCTTGCCCGTGGGCGCCAGCTTCAACGATTGCCGGGTGAGGCGTGGAGAGGGATCCCGGGTCTTTGGAGGCTGGGCGCTCTTGATCGAACGAACGAGCGCCAGCGGCACCGGCTCCTTCAAAACCTCGTCAAAAGCCTTGCGGCCGACATCGGAGCCATGCTTCAGCTCATCGAAAATACGTCGAGCGTTCGGATCCGAGGCGATGAGCTTTTCCAGCTCTTCTTTTTCTTCGCGGCTCGTCTCGCCATCCATGAAGGCGGACAAGCGGACTTCGAGCGGCGTTTTCTTCATGTCTTGCAATGCTTAAAACCTTCGAGGCGAGCGACTATGACCCTGGGAGGCAAGGTAAAGGCGTGCGCTGGAGAGCCTTGACATCACTGCCGACAAAGGGATGCCGAGGACGTCGGCGGCTTGCTTGTAGCTGTGCCCTTCGACGTCGACCAGCAGGAAGACACTGGCAAGTCCTTCTGGCAAAGATGTGACGAGACGATGCGCTTCGCCGGCTTCTACAAGATTTAAATGGGTGCCGGATATCGGCTCGCCCTGTTCCAGTGCACTGCCCTTTGCGGCGGGGCGCAGCTTGTGGCGCCGTGCCTCATCGACCCATTGATGCCGGGCCATCGTATAGAGCCAGCTTTCCAGCTTGCCGCCGCTGTTCCAGAGATGGAACTTGGCGATGCTGCGCTGACAGACGTTTTGGACGAGCTCGTCCGCCTCTGCCAAATCGCCGGTCAGTGTCACAGCAAAGCGGCGAAGCTTCGGAAGAAGGCCGACCAGATCGCGTCTGATATCAGTGGCTGCTACCGGCGTTGGCATGATCGTTCCAGGAAGGCGTTGGAGGTTGTTACATCGACAATTTGCTTCTGCAATGGACGGCCTTCCCCGTAAGAAAGGTGATGCGAGCGGAATGATCGTCCTGTGTTGGTATGAACCATTTCTGTGCCGTTTCGCAAGTCTTCAAAAGCACCCGCGCGTTTGACTGTCATTCTTACCGCGGTGATCCCACAATGTGCCGGCCGGTACTGTCCCGGCGCAGGCCCGAGCCTTCCAAGAAGCAGCAACCCCGCCGGATACAGGCTCTGAAAGCTGGCATGCGATGCTCCTTGTCGCGAGCTCAAAATCCGTTCCGTATCTCGGGATTCCAACGGTTCGATTGTAGCTCCGTATCTTAGAAAACGCTATCGAAACGATGCGGGCGACGACGCTAAAAGGCTCACCATGTCGCCAGAATATCGAAGCCTTCGGAGTCGACGCCCCTGCCATTGTCGCTGAGGCTATAACGTTCCGCCTTCAGCTCCCAGGCGCCCGGTCGGCCGGCGATGGTGAAGAGATTATAGGCAGCGCGCGGCTTCAATCCGCCGACCCCTTGCGATGCGGAGGCGATCCCGACGACCGGAACCGGACCCATGTGGCCGCGCAGCCAATGCAAGGTGTTGAGGTGTGTATGGCCATGCAGGACAAGTTCGGCGCCGCCGGTCGAGATGACTGCTGCAAAACGGCGAATGCCGATCATCCGCTTGTAGAAACTGGTTGCACCGCGAATCGGTGGGTGATGGATCATGACGACGCGGAAGAGCCCGGCATCTCCGGCTGCGCGCAGGATGTTCACCGTCTCGCGCGCCTGGCGTGAGGAGTAGAAGCCGCTTGCGGCAAAGGGTGGAGTGGCGACGGCTGTGGAGCATCCCACAAGCGCGACCTGTCCGCGGATGCGCAGATAGGGGAAAATGCGCTTGTCCTCCTGCCATTCGGCGGGAGCATTGTCGCCACGGACATAGGGATACCAGGAGCGCATGGCCTTTTCGTAGGCGCCGGGCACATAGGCATCGTGATTGCCGGGAACGACTGATGTGTGGAGAGGATTGCCGACCGTCCTCAGCCACTCAGCCGCAGTCTGGATCTCCATGCCGCTCGCAAGGTTGACGAGATCGCCGGTTACGGCCAGATGATCGGCCTGTCTCGCCTTGATGTCGTCAAGAAGCAGGTCGAGCGTATCGCCAAAAAGATGCTTGCGCCGGTTCCGGTGCCAGTTCACAAATCCGGTAATGCGTTTGGAGGCGAGTTCTCTGATCGAAAGACGTGGCAGCGGACCAAGGTGAACATCGGAAATATGCGCGAGCTTGAACATGGGATGAGACATAGCCCACTCTATTGTCAAAACAAATACATCCCCAATCCGATTGCAGATCGGGATGCCGGGGTTCAGGCATGAGCGAAGACAATCGACGCGACGAAAGGCAGAGTTTGGCTGTGCGTCTGTTCGGCCGCGCGCTGCATGTCTATTTCGTGCTGACGCGCAGCATGACCATCGGCGTGCGCGCCGCCTGCTTTGATCGCGAAGGCCGGATTTTTCTGGTTCGGCATTCCTATATCGCCGGATGGCACATGCCCGGCGGCGGCGTCGAACGCCATGAGACTGTGGAGCAGGCGCTCGAAAAGGAGCTGCGCGAGGAAGGCAATCTGGCAATTTCGGGCAAGCCGCAGCTCTTCCACGTCTATTTCAACAATCACACCAGCAAACGCGACCACGTCGTCTTCTATCGCGTCGAGGTTACCCAGACCGCGCCGCGCAAGCCGGATCGCGAAATCGTCGAAAGCGGCTTCTTTCCGGTCGATGCGCTGCCGCCAGGCACGACGAAGGCAACCTATCGCCGGCTGCAGGAGCTGGAAGGTGCATCGGCTCCCTCCAGCTATTGGTAGCTCCCGACGCTTGGGTCAGGCGGCTTTTGCCAGCCGCTCGCGCCCATGCGGGCGATTGAAATCAAGCTCTGGTCCGATCGGCACGATGCCTGTCGGATTGATCGCCTTGTGGCTGCGATAATAGTGGTTCTTGATGTGGCCGATGTTCACCGTCTCGGCAATGCCCGCGATCTGATAGAGATCCCGGAGATAGGCCGAGAGGTTGGCATAATCGGCAATGCGGCGGATATTGCATTTGAAATGTCCGACATAGACGGCATCGAAACGAACCAGTGTCGTGAACAGCCGCCAGTCGGCCTCCGTCAAGCGATCTCCGAACAGATAGCGCTGCGTCGCCAGTCGCTGGTCCAGCATGTCGAGGGTTTCGAAGAGGCGGAGCGCGTTTTCCTGATAGGCTTCCTGCGTCGTCGCAAAGCCGGCCTTATAGACGCCGTTGTTGACCGTATCGTAGACACGATCGTTCAATGCATCGATGTCGGCCCGCAGATCGGCGGGATAGAAATCCGCCGTGGAGCCGGTCAGGCCGTCAAAGGCCGTGTTGAACATGCGGATGATTTCGGCCGATTCGTTGTTGACGATCGTGCCGGTCTGCTTGTCCCAGAGAACGGGAACGGTCACCCGGCCGGAATAATTCGGATCGGCCTTGACATAGACCTCCCAGAGCTTCGTCGCGCCGAAGAGGTGGTCGACGGTGCCGCCATCCTGTCCTTTGAATTCCCAGCCGTTTTCAACCATCAGTGGATCGACGATCGAGACGGAGATCAGCTCTTCCAGCTTCTTCAGCCTGCGAAAGATCAGGGTTCGATGCGCCCAGGGGCAGGCAAGCGAGACATAGAGATGATAGCGCCCGGCCTCTGCCTTGAAGCCGCCGGTGCCCGTGGGGCCAGGGCTGCCATCTGCCGTGATCCAGTTTCGAAACTGCGACGCGGCGCGCTTGAAATGGCCCTTCGTCTCCTTGGTATCATACCAGACGTCGTGCCAGACGCCGTCCACCAACATGCCCATTGCTCGATCCTTTCGGGAAACTGCCGAAACCTATGTATCTGAAGATACGGCATGCACGCCGGATTTCGAGACGGCAAATGATGAACACTGCGTCATAGGTGCTGTCGGCTGCCTCATGTAGGGGCGCCGGGCTCGAGAAAAGACATGATGCCGACACGATCTTGCATGAATGAACGACAGGATGCATTTTGCATTGGACGCGCCGAATATTTCCTGCTATCCGGCTTTTCACACTTTAAGGACCTCTTGTCATGAAAGTAACCAGAAGCCTGCGACGACGCCGATGATCTTGAACGCTCGATGAGCGCTTTCGGGAACAATATCGTCCGTTTATCTGGTTTTCTTGGGCTAATGTACAAGCACGATCTGGTCTACCTCACTGAGGATGCGTCGCACGACGCTGCTATCGAACTCATCAACGAAGAAGCTTTCGGTCCGGGACGGTTCACCCGTGCCGCTGCTCGTATTCGCGAGCAGGGGCCACATGACCGGTCGCTGTCCTTCATCTGCGCCGATGATGGCGAGACGATCGCCTCCGTCCGGATGACGCCGGTGCTGGCCGGATCGGTCAAGGGACATCTGCTCGGCCCGCTTGCCGTGCGTCCGTCGCACAAGAACAAGGGCATAGGCCGCGAACTCGTGCGGATCGCGGTGGCCGCTGCCAAGCGCAAGGGATCGGAAGCCGTCATCCTCATCGGCGACCCGCCCTATTATTGCCCGCTCGGCTTCGAGAAGGTTGCCTACAATGCGCTGACTTTCCCGGGGCCTGTCGATCCCAACCGGGTGCTGGTCGTGCCGATTGCCGGGGATACGCATGCGCTGCTGCATGGCTCAATCGCGTGGCGCGATGATTCCGCTTCGGCTATGGAAGCCGAAGACGACGATCTGGATGATGTCGTGCAGCTCACGGCGATCGCCGTCTAAGGCGCTATCAACGAAAGATCGCCCTGCTTGGTATCAGCGGGGCGACAACGTCTTCTGCAGAAAGAACCGGCTGCGACCGGCCGGGAAATCCGGCAGTTCGCCGAAGATGGCATAGCCCTGCCGCTGATAGGCTTTCAGCGCCTGTGGATTGAAGGTATCGATCCACGCGCCGAAACAGCCACGCGCGCTCGCCTCCGCTTCCGCCGCGTCCAGGAGCTTTCCGGCCATGCCCTGACCGCGCAGGCTTTCCGGCACGAAAAGCCATTGGGTGAACAGCCATCCCCAGGCGGTGTAGCCGGATATGCCGCCGATAGGCTTGCCGGCATCATCGCGGATCAGAACGGCCAGGGATTGGCGACCGGATGGGCCAACATCAGCGGTGTTGAAAGCCGTCAATCCCTCGCTGATGGCCGCGAGCTCGCTTTCCGATGGCGTATCGGTCACTTCGATCTTCATCACATTCATCGTCCTTCGCGCCACCATGTGGCGGAGAAAGCAAAGAGGAGGGCGGCAAGGCCGGCAAAGCCTGCGAAGAGCGGCAGAGTGTTGATGCCCTTCAAGACGGTTTCATCGGTCATGCGGATTGTCAGGCGCTGGCCGTCGGCAACACGCACCGCGCCGCGCACAGGCAGGACTTGGGGCACGGTGACCGCGCCGTTGGCACCGGCAACGCGGGTAACCAGACCCTTGGTCTTCTGCGCCAGCGGCTTCAGCGTCTCGGTGGTCGAGATCATCGCCTTGAACTCCGGAGCGTCGATGGCGCCGATGTGAACCAGCGTCGACAGATTGCCGTTGGCGATCTGGTAAAGGCCGATCTCATCCATATGCTTCCCGGCCTGATAGAGACCCGGCTGTGTCTGCTTGAGCGGCAGGGTCTCACTCTTGCCCGATGGCGTTTTGATCGTGGCGGGGCCGGGATCGTCGCCGATGGTCTGGCGCGTCACCTGCAGCATGCGCCCGGCGGCATTGGCCGTCAGGGCTTCTTCTTCCAGCGCCGGCTCCTTCAGCAGCCAATGGGCGATGCGACGATAGAGCGAGACATGCGGGCCGCCGCCCTCGAAACCACGCGCCCAGAGCCAGCCTTCGTCGGAAAGCAGCATGGCGACGCGGCCCTGGCCGACGCGATTCAGCACCAGCAGCGGGCTATTGTCGGCGCCGACCATCACGGTCTGGCCCTGTGGCTTCTCGACATCGACGCTGCGGAACCAGCGGCCCCAATGCGGCGGCTCGGTCTCGGAACCATCGAGGCCGCGCGTCACCGGATGCTTGCGGCCCTGATCCGACAAGCGCGGATAAAAGGCCTTCTCGATCATCTGGCCGGTCGGCTCGGCTGGCAGCACGGAGGCAAGCGGCGTCAGCGCGATCGAGCTGCCGCCGGCATGTTCGGGACCGGCTGCCACGAGCAGCGCGCCGCCGTTTTCGACATATTGCGCCATGTAATCATAATAGATCGTCGGCAGGACGTTCTGGCGGTCCTGATAGCGATCGAAGATGATGAGGTCGAAAGAGCTGATCTTGTCGACGAAAAGCTCGCGAGTCGGGAAGGCGATCAGCGACAACTCGTTGATCGGCGTGCCGTCCTGCTTGTCCGGCGGACGCAGGATGGTGAAATGCACGAGGTCGACCGAGGCGTCCGATTTCAGGAGATTGCGCCAGGCGCGCTCGCCGGCATGCGGCTCGCCCGAGACCAGCAGGACGCGCATGTTCTGGCGGATGCCCTCAATCAGTTGGACTGTCTGGTTGTTGACGCCAGTGACCTCGCCCGGCACTTCGGCCACGGCGAATTCGAGCACGTTGTTGCCGGCGCGCGGCACCTTGAAGCTGAAGGGCGTGTCCTGGCCGGGCGTTGCCTGCAGTGTGGCGATTTCGTCGCCATTCATCTTCACCGTCACCGCTGCGGTGCCGCCCGGACTCTTGCCGTCGTCGACGACCCGAAACACGAGCTGCTGCTCTTCGTTGACAAGACCGAAGCGGGGCGCACGCACGATCTCGATGCGGCGATCGAATTCGTCCGGCTTGCCTGTGATCAGCCCGTGGATGGGCGCGTCGAAACCGAGTTGCTGGTTGACGCCGGGGATGTCGTGAATCTGGCCGTCCGTCAGGAAGATGGCGCCGCCAATGCGGGCAGGCGGCACGTCGGCGATCGCGGAGGAGAGGGCGGAGAAGAGTCGTGTCGACGGCGAATCCGATTCCGCCGGATCGCGGAATTCGACGATCCGAGGCTCTATGCGCGGGAATTGCGCCAGCCGATCCTTGAGCATTGCCAGGGCTTCGTCCGTCATCTTCGCGCGTTCCGGCGTCTGCTGGCTGAGGCTGCGGTCGACGACCACGGGCACGATCGTCGTCAACTGATCGCGATCCTCCTGCATCAGCACCGGGTTGGCGAGTGCCGCAAGGAGGGCAATCCCTGCAAGGCCACGAACCCAGCCGCCGCGCAGGCGCCTGTAGATGGCAAGCGCCGCGATGACAAGTGTCAGCACCGCCAGAGCGGCAAGGATAGGCCAGGGGAGGAATGGGGCAAAACCGATATTCATATTATTGCCCCAAGCGCTGCAGGATATCCGGAACGTGGACCTGATCGGACTTATAGTTTCCGGTCAGCATGTACATCATGATGTTAACGCCCGTGCGGTAGGCATATTCGCGCTGGGTCTCGTCCGGCGGCACAGTCGGCAGCAGCGGCGAGCCGTTGTCGTCCACGGCCCAGGCGCCGGCAAAATCATTGCCGGTGATCATGATCGGCGTCACCCCATCGGAGGTGGCGACCGCGTTTGCGTCGCGGCGCGCATCCTGCCGCGCCTCGACCCAGAGCGGGCTGTCGGCATAGCGGCCGGGGAAGCTCGACAGCAGATAGAAGGATTTGGTCAGCACATGTCCCGCCGGCACAGGCTCCAGGGGAGGGATATCGAGATTGGCGAGGATCTGCTGGAGCCGCTGCCCGTTCGGGCTCGGCGACGAGGTGTCGCCCATCGTATCGATGGCGTCACGCGTATCGAAGAGCACGGTGCCGCCATTGCGCATATAGGCGTCGATGCGGTTGATGGCGTCGTTGGACGGCATCGGTGCAGTTGCTGAAATCGGCCAGTAGATCAGCGGGTAAAAGGCGAGCTCATCCTTGGCAGGATCCACGCCGACCGGCGGGCCGGGTTCGAGCGTCGTACGATAGGTGAGGTAGTCGGAGAGGCCGGCAAGCCCGCGCTCCGACATGTGATCGACGTCTGTTTCGCCAGTGACGACATAGGCGAGATGCGTCTTGTCCAGTCGCGAGAAGATGGCGTCGTCGCCCGGTTTGGAATCATCGGCGAGCGCGCCTGTCGGATGCAGGAACATGGCGAGCGAGGCGGCCAGCAGCAGCATTGCCGCGCCGCCCGCAATCGTCCTGGCCGATCTGCCCAGGCGCGGGAAGGCGCCGTTCATGAACAGGACGATGATGCTGTCGGCCAACAGCAGGAGGAAGGCGAGGGTGAAGAGGATCGGCTTTGCCGACCAGGCTTCGCCGCCGATAAGGCCCTCGTGCGCGACCGCACCGGCTGCCGAGGTATCCAGCGGCTTGAGCGCTGCGCCGCTCGGCAAGGTATTGAGCGCGCTAAAGCCCTCCTCGGAACCATAGAGGCCGGGCGGGTTGTCGAAACTCGCGACTGCGGCCCCCTTGCTGCTTGGTTCCAGTGGGCGGGCGCTGCCGATCTCGCTGGTCAATACACCCTTGGCGGTCAGGAGCCGGTAGGGTGGCATTGCTTCACTTGTCTTGGAGGCAGCCCCTTGTCCCGACGCGACGCCGCCGGCACGCGACAGTTGTACGATGCGGCGCAGCATCTCGACGAAATCGCCTGATATCGGCAGATCGGACCATTGCGGCTCGGCGCTGACATGGAAGAGCACGATGCGGCCGGCCTGCATCTGCTTTTCGGTAACGAGCGGGGTTCCATCGGCAAGGCTCGCCCAGGTGCGCTCGGCGAGATCCGGTGTCGGCTCGGCCAGAACCTGCCGCTTGATCAGGACGTTGTTCGGCTTCGGCATGCCGGCGAAGGGGCCGAAAGAGGGGAAATCGGCAAGCGGTTGCGGTTCGGCCCAGGACAGTGCGCCGCCGAATGTGCGCTCGCCCTGCCGCAACGTGACGGGAACGAGGGGATCGTCAGCGGGTGCCGCGGCAAGGCGCGGTCCGGCGAAGCGGACGAGCGTGCCGCCATTCTCGATCCACTTTTGCAGCGGCGCATAGGTTTCCTGCGGCAGGCGGCCGACATCGGCCATGATGATGACGGAGGGATTGCCCGCGAGCAATTGGGGGATCGACTTTGCTAGATCGGCGCTGTTCGGCTGGGTCAGGTCGGCATAGGGCTGGAGCGCGCGCTGGATATAGTAAAGGGGCGACAGGATCGGCTGGAATTCGTCCGCAGCCTGTCCGGAGAGGAGTGCCACGCGGCGGCGGCGAAAACCGTCGTCCAGCAGATAGACGCTGCCGGCACTTGCCTGGCGGTCGATGCTGATGCGGGCAAAATCATTGCGCATTTCGAAGGGGGCGGCGATAGAGCCGGTCGCAACCGTCTGCCCGCTTGAGAAATCAAGCGAACCGGCAGCGATCGGCCGTCCCTGATTGTCCTGCGCCGTCAGTCCGAGGCGCATCGGGCCGCTGCCGTTCAGTCGCGTTGCCGTAACAGTCATGTTGCTGGCGGTATTGACTGCGCCGGTGAGCGCGACGATATCGCGACCGTCGCCCTCGATGAGCCTTAGCTCGCTCGGCTGCAGGGCGGCAAGGCGGCTGACGATATCGTCCTTGTCCTTGCTTTCGATACCGTCGGAGAGGAAAGCGATCGTGCCGGGCTTGCTGCCGTTGAGCGCCGCCTTGACGGCATCGGCGGCGCGTTGCCGATCCGGCACCAGCGGTCTCGGGTTCATCGCATGCAGCTTGTCGCGGGCAGCCGTTGCCGCGCCCGGTGTCGCGTCATTGCCCTGCTCGGCGGTGAAGGCGATCGAAACGGGGATGCTCTTGGCGTCGGCATCGTCGATCAGCGCGTCGGCCGTGCGCACGCGGCGTTCCCAGTCGGAGACGCTCGCCCAGCTATTGTCGATCATTAGCACCAGCGGGCCGTTGCTCGACAGCGTATTGGTGCGCGGATTGAACATCGGATTGGCGATGGCGAGAATGACCAGCGCGGCAAGCAGCATGCGCAGCAGCGTCAGCCACCAGGGGCTGCGCGCCGGCGTTTCCTCGCGCTTGAGGATGCTCGCCAGGATGCGGAGCGGCGGGAAGACTTCCGTTCGCGGCTGTGGGGGCGTGAGGCGCAGCAACCACCAGATGGCGGGGAGCAGGATCAACGCTGCGAGAATGGCCGGTGACGCGAAGGCGAAGGAGAGACCGCTCATGGCTGCCCTCCGGAGGCGACCCTGGCAGGCATGCCGGAAAGATACATGTGCACGGCGACCAGCGCTTCCGATGCCAGACGGTCGGTGCGGTGGCTGACGAAGGTCCAGCCGAGATGACGCAGCGACTGGCCGAGATTTTCGCGGCGCGCGAGATAGGCGCGCTGATAGTCGTCGCGCAGGTTTTCCGCACGGCCGGCAACCAGCTTCGAGCCGGTTTCCGGATCGCTGAATTCGGTGCGTCCGCTATAGGGAAAGAGTTCCTCGGCGGGGTCGGCAACCTCGATCACATGACCGCGCAAGCCACGGCGGGCCAGCGGCCCGATCCTGCCCATGACGCTGTCGGCATCGTCAAGAAAATCGCCGATCAGCACGATATCGCTCCAGCCGCGGATCATCGCCGTCTGCGGCAGGCCGCCTTCGAGCGGCGTGTGCATCAGGGCCGCGGCGAGGCGCTCGGCGGCATTGCGGGTCGAAACCGGCTCCATGATGCCGGGGCAGCCGATGCGCTCGCCGGAACGGGACAGGATTTCGGCCAGCGCCAGCATGATGACGAGTGCACGGCCTTCCTTGGAGGCATGGCCATAGGTAGACTTATACATCATGGACGGCGAAAGATCGGCCCAGAGCCAGATCGTGTGGGCGGCTTCCCATTCATGATCGCGGATATAGGTATGATCGTCGCGGGCCGAACGGCGCCAGTCGATGCGCGACAGGCTTTCGCCTTCCGTGTAGGGACGGAACTGCCAGAAATTTTCGCCGATGCCGCGTTTGCGCCGGCCGTGCCAACCGGCGATGACCGTGTTGGCAATGCGCTTGGCTTCGACGAGGCAATCGGGCACGAGGGCGGCACGGCTGCGGGCTCGGGAGAGGGCATCATTGCCTGAGGTCGGTCTGACGATCTGTCCGATGGATGCCACGCGCTATACTCTCCTCGACATCCGGGTCACGATTTCGACTGTTTGACCAGCCCTGAAATGACATCGCGTACGGACATGCCTTCGGCGCGGGCTGCGAAAGTCAGCGCCATGCGGTGTTCCAATACTGGCTCGGCGAGCGCATGAATGTCGTCGATCGACGGTGCAAGCCGGCCCTCATAGAGGGCGCGGGCACGGGCGCAGAGCATCATCGCCTGGCCGGCACGCGGACCTGGACCCCAGGCGACATGCTTGTCGGTCGAGGCATTGCCCTGGCCCGGGCGGGCGGAGCGCACCAGCGACAGGATCGCATCGACGACGCCGTCGCTGACGGGCATCTGGCGGATGAGCTGCTGGATTTCCAGCAAGCGCTCGGCGTCGATCACCGCCTGTGGCGTCGCTTCGCTCAAGCCTGTGGTTTCGAGCAGGATGCGGCGTTCGTCGGCAAGCTCGGGATAATCGACGTCGACCTGCAGCAGGAAGCGGTCAAGCTGGGCTTCCGGCAGCGGATAGGTGCCTTCCTGCTCCAAAGGGTTCTGCGTCGCGAGGACGTGGAACGGAGCTGGCAGGTCGTAACGCTGGCCGGCGATGGTGACGTGGTACTCCTGCATGGACTGCAGCAGCGCCGACTGCGTGCGCGGCGAGGCGCGGTTGATTTCGTCGGCCATCAGCAATTGCGCGAACATCGGCCCTTTGACGAAACGGAAGGAGCGGCGGCCGGTTTCATCCTGGTCCATGACTTCGGAACCGAGAATATCCGAGGGCATCAGGTCCGGCGTGAACTGCACACGGTTGGAGGCAAGGCCGAGAACCGCGCCGAGTGTGGTCACGAGCTTCGTCTTGGCAAGGCCTGGCACGCCCACCAGCAGGGCGTGGCCGCCCGCGAGCACGGCAAGCAGCGTGTTCTCCACGACACTTTCCTGGCCGAAAATGACCTTCGACACCTCTTCGCGGACGCGGGCAATATCGCTCAGTGCCTTTTCGGCAGATGCGATGATGGCCTGCTCGTCGAGGCTCGTTTCGGTCGATTTGATCATGCCCATTTGCGTCTCCAATGGCAGAAAAACGGTGCGCGTGATTCGCAGACGTTACACATTTGCCTCATAATCAATACAACTTATCGCCAGCAAGACGGCTGACAAGCACGTTTCAAATGACTATCTCGTGAGAACTGTCATATTCCTGACTAACGACCAACCGGGACAGAAGAATGGCAACCGAGGAAATCAGGACAACGGGCGATGCCGCAAGCCTCGCGGCGCTGATTTCGCGCGCGGCCGGCGACAGCGGCGGCTCCAAGAAGGGTTTGCCGCCCGTCGATCACTGGAATCCGCCGTTCTGCCGCGATATCGATATGGAGATCCGCGCCGACGGCACCTGGTTCTATCTCGGCACGCCGATCGGCCGCGCGCCGCTGGTGCGGCTGTTTTCCACAGTTCTGCGCAAGGATGAGGATGGCAAGACCTATCTCGTCACGCCTGTGGAAAAGGTCGGCATCCGTGTCGTCGATGCGCCGTTCGTGGCTGTCGAAATGAGCGTGACGGAGCGCGAGGGCAGGCGCGTGCTGACCTTCCGCACCAATGTCGGCGATGTCGTCGAGGCGGGCAGGGATCATCCGATCCGTTTCGTCATTCGCGGCGAGAATGACGAGCTGAAGCCCTATCTGCATGTGCGCGGGCGCCTTGAGGCTCTAGTGACGCGGGCCGTCATGTACGATCTCGTCGAGCTTGGCGAGCCCGTCGAGATTGCCGGTCGTGAGATCTTCTGCGTGCGTTCCGGCAGTTCGATCTTCCCCGTCATGCCGGTTGCCGAACTGGATGCACTCACTCGATGAATGAATTCCCTCTTTATTCCGCGGATGAATTCCGCCGTCGCGCGCTCCATCAGAGCGGTGGGCCGGTGGAGCTTGCCTGGCGCGATCATGGCGATCATCGGCTCAACCCGGAAACCATTTCCCAGGTCGCGGATCTGAAGCTCAAGGATGCCGCCGTGCTGGTGCCTGTCGTCGAGAATGGAGACGATGCCAAGGTCATCTTTACGCTCCGGACCTCGACCCTGCGCAAGCATTCCGGCCAGATCGCCTTTCCGGGTGGCGCCATCGATCCGGAGGATGCCTCGCCGGAAATGGCTGCCGTGCGCGAAGCGGGCGAGGAGATCGGGCTGGCTGACATCTTCATCGAGCCGGTGGCGCGGCTGCCGCACTATCTGGCGGCGACCGGCTTTCGCATCACACCCATTCTCGCCGTGGTGAAACCCGGCTTTCGTCTGGATCTCAATCCGACCGAGGTGGAGGATGCCTTCGAGGTGCCGCTCTCCTTTCTGATGAACCCTAGCCATCATGTGACCGATACGATGGTCTGGCAGGGGATCGAGCGCCATTTCTACCGCATGCCCTATGGGCAGCGCATGATCTGGGGCATTACCGCGGGCATCGTCCGCACGCTTTATGAAAGGCTCTATACATGACATCCGTTGCCGGTGAGGCCTGGTTTCGCGATGATGCATTGCAGCGGGTGCTGGCGCTGCTCGATGCCGATGGCGGCGAGGGACGCGTGGTCGGCGGCGCCGTGCGCAACAGCCTGATGGGGCTGCCCGTCGCCGATATCGATATCGCGACCACTCTTTTGCCGGAAACGGTTGTGGAAAGAGCTGAGGTGGCGGGAATCAAGGCGGTGCCGACCGGTATCGCACATGGCACCGTCACCCTGGTTATCGATGGAAAGCCGTTCGAAATCACCACCTTGCGGCGCGATGTTGAAACGGACGGGCGCCGTGCCGTGGTCGCCTTCAGCCGGGATTGGCTGGCGGATGCCGAGCGGCGCGACCTGACGATCAATGCGCTCTATGCATCCGCCGATGGTGAGGTCGTGGATCTCGTCGGCGGGCTTGCCGATCTGGAACGCCGCAACATTCGCTTCATCGGTGATGCGGCGACGCGGATTGCCGAGGATCACTTGCGCATCCTGCGTTTCTTCCGCTTCTTCGCCTATTATGGCAGCGGTCGTCCCGATGCCGATGGCTTGCGCGCCTGCGCCGCCGCAAAATCGAAGATATCAATGCTCTCGGCCGAGCGTGTCTGGTCCGAGATGAAGAAGCTGCTGGCGGCTCCGGACCCGGGCAGGGCGCTGCTCTGGATGCGCCAGATCGGTATTTTGACCGAAGTGCTGCCGGAAACCGAGAAATGGGGGATCGACGCCATTCCGGGGCTGATCGCCGCCGAACAGGCTCTCGGTTGGCCGGCGGAACCTCTACTTCGTCTTGCGGCCATCGTGCCGCCCGATGCGGCAAGGCTTGCCAAGCTTGCCGGGCGGCTGCGCCTCTCGAAGGCCGAGGGCGCTTATCTTCAGGTCTGGGCGAATGCGCCCATCGTCAAGGACGATATTTCGGAAGCGGCCTTCGATCGCCTGCTTTATCGCCATGATCCGACCGGCGTCGCGGTTCGCCTGAAGCTGGCGCTAGCCGTTGCCCGGAGCAAGGCGGAGGGCGATTTCGAGGAGATGGCGCGGGTCGCGCGGCTCGGGAGATTGCTGGAACGGATGGCAAAATGGAAGAAGCCGGCTTTTCCGCTCAATGGCGCAGATGCGCTTGCCGCGGGCGTTGATGCAGGACCGCGCGTGGGCGAGCTTCTTGGCAAACTCGAGCAGGAATGGCTCGACGGGAATTTTGCGATGAACCGGGCGAGCCTTCTCGCCCGACTCAAGGATTTGGCCAATGGCTGATAATGAGGCCTGATTGGCGGGACTGACTGGCCGGCCCGCCAATCAGGCTGCGTTGGCCTCGTCGCGAATCCGTGCCTTGATATTGTCGACCATGTTTTCGCGGATGATGGTTTCGCCATGCGCTTCGCGCATGTGCTCGACGGCGCGGCGAACCACCTCGGCGTCATCCTTGGCGCGAGTATGCCAGGCGCAACCGGGCACGAGCGTACCACATTCGAACAGTCGCATATCTTCCTCCTCATTTCTCACTAATTTCCCGTCCCTTCATGCAAGGGCATGAAGGTCTAAACGCAACGAACGAGAAAAGGTTTCTGCCATCCGGCAAGTCTCTCGCCTGCCGGCGGCGGTCTTCCGGACATCAATCCGGCATTGCCCAGGATTTGAAGCAATCCGACGATTGATATCGGGTGATAGGCATTTGTTTGGCCGAGCGATCGGCTGCGAAGCGGGCGATATCGCTCGGTGATTTGCCTGCCAATTGCATTCTCACCTGCTCCACAAAGCAGGAAAGCGGCAGATCGGACCCGCTGCGGGTCCGCATATCCTCGGCCAGTCGAATGATGAACTCCGGACTATCGACTGTGCGCGAAAGTTTCTGTTCTTTCGAAGCTTCCGTGACTTGTTTCTCTGCTGCCATTACAACCTCCTCCGATTGAAACGAGCATTAGGTCACTTAGGCACTCCTCCCGCCTATTTCAGGGCACTGTCCGATCATTTAAAGTTGAACGCTCTAAGCGCATCGCGTTTTCATATCCGCTGACTGCGCTTTGAATTCCCGGCTTTTCGCATGCCATTGTCTCAAGATGCCGCCACATGTGCGTGACATGCTTTAGGGCCAACGCACCACCGGCGGCAGGGATGATAGGATGGACTCGACATTGCCGCCTGTTTTCAGTCCGAATATTGTACCCCTATCGTAGAGCAAATTGAACTCCACATATCGTCCGCGGCGAATTAATTGCTCGTCGCGATCCTCTTCCGTCCATGTCTCGTTGAAATTGGAACGGACGATGCGCGGGTAGACCATCGCGAAGGCACGGCCGACATCGCGCGTGAAGGCGAAATCGGCATTCCAGCCGCCGGCTTCTTCGGTCGAATGCAGCCAGTCGAAGAAGATGCCGCCGATGCCGCGCGGCTCGTTGCGGTGCTTCAGGAAGAAATATTCGTCGCACCAGCTCTTGTAGCGCTGATAGTCGGCGACGGCATGGCGGTCGCAGACGATCTGCATGGCGCGGTGGAAGAGGGCGCTGTCGGGATCTTCCTGGGTGCGGCGGCGATCGAGCACCGGCGTCAGGTCGGCGCCGCCCCCGAACCAGTGGCTCGTCGTCACCACCATGCGCGTGTTCATATGCACGGTCGGCACGTTCGGATTGACGGGATGGGCAATCAGCGACAGTCCCGAGGCCCAGAAGCGTGGATCTTCCTCGGCGCCAGGGATCTGGCTGCGGAAATCGGGAGAGAATTCGCCATAGACCGTCGACGTGTGGACGCCGACCTTCTCGAAGACGCGGCCCTCCATCATCGACATGCGGCCGCCGCCGCCCTGACCCTTCTCCCTCTGCCAGTCCTTGGCGACAAAGCGGCCTGGTTCCTGGTCGGAAAGGGGGCCGGTCAGCTCGTTCTCAAGCTGTTCGAATTCCGCGCAGATCGTATCGCGCAGGCCTTCGAACCAGTGTCGTGCTGCCTCTTTCTTTTCTTCAATATCCTCGGGCAATCCCTTGGGAAGATTGGGTCGTTCCATTCATGCTCTCCGACGGTGCGAGCAGCCGGCGGCCCGCGATTCGCACTGTATGTATCGTGGTTTCGAATATCAGCAAGATTACGGCGCAGCCAGTGCAGCAACGTCGCAGGAGAATCGACTCGCAAATTTCACAATGCGGTATTATGTTCCCTCTCTCAAAGGCGAGGTTTTATCATGAGGATACCCGGACCGCCGCCCCTGGATGGGTTGAGAAACAGAATATTCCGTTACCGGCAGGAACATCCGACCGGTGGGAAGAGCGAATTCGTTCGCGAGACCTTTTGTCTCAGTCGCCCCGAAGCGCGTGAAAAGGCGCGTGAATGGTTCAACGAATTCCCCAAAGCTGCCTATTGGACCGAAGTCGAAAGCTGGCGTCAGGTCGACGGCGATCGCATCGAATTCACCATGCGGCGCTTGCCATCGGCGGACTGAACTGAACGACGTAGCTGCCTGTGTCGACGGGTTGTAGAGCTGGGGCGCGCACCTGCGTGCGCGCGGCGGTGTTGGTCTATGGCCTCAACTCAATGTGGCTTAGGTGATTGTCCATCATCAGACGGGCCGGCCGCCGGCGGCTGGACTCCGGACTTGGGTGCTTTCGAGAAAGCCTTTTTCACCATCTCGATCGTCGCGGTGTTTTCGCCTGGCGCCGTTGGTGACGGAGGCTTTGTTTCCGTGCTTGTCGGCGCGGTCGCGGTGCTAAACGCTGCAGCTTTGCGCTTTTCCACCTTCTGATCTTCGGCGATTGGCGATGCCGCCAGGATGTCCATCAGCGTGATGGTCACCGGCAGGTGGCCGCCCAAATCAGTGTTCGTATGATGCCATGCATGCGCAACGCGCCGATCGGCGTGAATGAATGCTCGGGAGTTGATTTCACCGAACCAGTCCCATTCCCCCATGACGTCGACGACATCCGTGAAAACGGGCGGCATGGCGATGCGCGTGCTGATCGTCACGATCTTTGCATGCCGCGCCAGTTCAGTGACCAGCCCTTCATCCTGCTTCCAGAGATTATGCAGTGCGGCTGACAGCACGAGGTTTCCCTTGGAGTGGCCGGTCAGTAGACGGAAGGAGAGGCGGGGGTCGGCCAGGAGCGCCTGCACGGTTCTCGTGTCGAGACTGGTGCGAGCCGCCGCCGTCTCAGCCTGTGCTCCGACCTTGGGGCGGCCGGCAAGGTCGTCCAGGCTTTCCAGAAATGGCCGCAAGCCTCGCAGGTGGCCAAAGAAGAACAATCCACCCAAGGCTTCGGTGATGACATCGGCTATGCCGTAGCCGGAGACGACGACCGCGACCGGCGCATCGATCGCATCGGCCACGTTGCGGGCGAAAGCAGCTGCTCCGAGCGCGGAACCGCCGATGCCTGCGACCGCAAGCGCCCGGGCATGGTCGCCGCCGCGCAGGACGAATTCATCGATTGTTTCGCAAAGGGTGAGTGCTCCAAGTCCGCTTGGAGGAACGAGGATGATCGCACCCTCGGCTGCCAGCGAGTCGCTGAGGTAGAAGGCTTCCTCGGGCGCGATGACCGTGACGTCGTAAAACAGCGCATCGAGCGCGAGATTGCGCTGGCGGAGGCCCTCGAGAGCGAGATTGCGGGCGGGGGAGCGCTGGAGCCGTTCGGGGAGGCTCAGGCTGCGTGCGAACTGCGTAAGGGAAAGCGTGAATGCCGTCTGGAACATGGGGTCACCTCGCCAAGGTTGCCTGAGTTAGAGCATTCCAAAGCGAAGCTTCTCACACTTTATTCGGCGTGCCAACGCCTATTCGGGTGTGACATTCAGGCTCGGTGTCGAGGGCGCCGGCCATTGTGTTTGCCGCAGCGCTTCACCTGAAATCATGGCGGCGGACATCGCGACATTGATGGAGCGCTGGCCGTCGACCATGGGGATCAGGATGCGGCCATCGGCCTTGTCGTGCACATGCTCCGGCACGCCAGCGCTTTCGCGGCCAAAGAGGAGAATATCGTCGTCGCGGTAAGCAAAATCCGTATAGCGCCGCGCCGCTTTCGTCGAGGCGAGGACCAGCCGACGACCGCTTTCCTGTCTCCATGCCTCGAAGCGCTCCCAATTGACGTGCCTCGTCAGGGTGACGGCGGCAAGATAATCCATGCCGGCGCGCTTCAGGTTACGGTCGGATATGTCGAAGCCGGCCGGCTCGATGATGTCGACGCCGAGGCCGAGGCAGGCGGCGAGCCGCAGGATCGTGCCGGTGTTGCCGGGAATGTCGGGTTGGTAAAGGGCGATGCGCAGTTTTGTCATATGCTGCAACTAGCGAAATCGCCTGGATTTGTCTCAGATTTTTCGCCAGCCCTTCATTTCTGTGATGTCTCCCATAAAGAGAATTGAAGGATTTAGCCCATTTTTCAGGCATATTTCGCTTTTCAAACAGGAAAAGTCGCGCTAAAAGACGGGCGCTCTACAACTTGCGAAAGAAGGAGGCGCAGATGGATAACTCGTTTGTAATGATGCGCCTCTGTGCCGTGAAGCCACGGATGAACTGAGAGCGCTGTAAGGCGCGTATTCGCAAGTACCCCCCTTCTTTTAAATCATCGCGCGGCCGGCATGGCCTCGTCGTTTTACCGCCCGACCACCATATAGTTCTGCGACCTTTAGGCGCAGTGGGTGGTCGAAGGGTCGAGTCTTTGGAGCATTTCAATGTTTGGCTGGTTTGAATGCCGACTGAATCCATTCCCGAGCGAGGTGCCGGATACTCCGCCGCGCGGCCTCTTCGCCTTTTGCTGGCACTATTCCAAGCCGGCTCTGCCATGGCTGATCGCCATGAGCTTCCTCACCATGTCGATCGCGATCGGCGAGGTGGCGCTGTTCCAGTTCCTCGGCGACATCGTCGACTGGCTGACACATGCGGATAAGGCGACCTTCCTGCAGACGGAATGGCACAAGCTGTTCTGGATGGGGGCGATGGTGCTGATCGGTTTGCCGGCTGCGGCAATCCTCGACAGCTTCATCATGCACCAGGTGTTGCTCGGCAACTATCCGATGATCGCGCGCTGGCAGATGCACCGCTTCCTGCTGCGCCACAGCATGACCTTTTTCGCCAACGAGTTTGCGGGCCGCGTCGCCACCAAGGTGATGCAGACCTCGCTTGCCGTGCGCGAAACGGTCATGAAGATCCTCGACGTCTTCGTCTACGTGTTCACGTACTTCCTGTCGATGATCCTCGTCATTGCGGCGGCCGACTGGCGGCTGATGATCCCGATCCTTGTCTGGCTCGGCGTCTATGTCGCGATCGTCGCCTACTTCGTGCCGGTGTTGCGCAAGATTGCCGCGCAGCAGGCCGATGCCCGCTCGATGATGACGGGCCGGGTGGTCGACAGCTACACCAACATCGCAACGGTGAAGCTGTTCTCGCATGCGGGCCGCGAGGAGACCTATGCGAAAGCGGGCATGGAGGAATTCCTCGATACCGTGCACAAGCAGATGCGCAAGGTGACGCTGTTCCACGCCTCGGTCTATTTCAACAACTGTGCGGCGCTGTTCATCGTCTCGGCATTGTCGATCTGGTTCTGGCTGAGCGGTTCGATCTCCGTCGGCTCGATTGCCATTGCCATCGGTCTTGCCATGCGCGTCAACGGCATGTCGCAGTGGGTGATGTGGGAGGTTTCGGCGCTCTTCGAAAACATTGGCACCGTCTATGATGGCATGGAGATGATGACGAAGCCGCACGATATCGTCGACAAGCCGGCAGCGTCGTCGATCGTTGCCAAGCAGGGTGCGATCCGCTTCGACCACATTCGCTTCCATTACGGCAAGGCGAAGGGTGTCATGGAGGATCTGACCCTCGATATCCGTGCGGGCGAAAAGGTAGGCCTTGTCGGCCGCTCGGGTGCCGGCAAGACGACGCTGATGAACTTGCTGCTGCGCTTCTACGATCTCGAGAGCGGCCGCATCACCATCGACGGCCACGATATCGCAGGCGTCACGCAGGACAGCCTGCGTTCGATGATCGGCGTGGTGACGCAGGATACGTCTCTGCTGCACCGCTCCATCCGAGACAACATCGCCTATGGTCGTCCAGACGCAACCGACGAGGAAATCATCCAGGCGGCCAAACGCGCCAATGCCTGGGACTTCATCGAAGGTCTGGTCGACATGCAGGGCCGGACGGGGTTGGATGCGCAGGTCGGCGAAAGAGGCGTCAAGCTCTCCGGCGGCCAGCGGCAGCGCGTTGCAATCGCCCGCGTCTTCCTGAAGGACGCGCCGATCCTGGTGCTCGACGAGGCAACCTCGGCGCTTGATTCCGAGGTGGAAGCGGCGATCCAGGAAAACCTCTTCGCGCTGATGCACGGCAAGACGGTCATCGCCATCGCGCACCGGCTGTCGACGCTCACCGAGATGGACCGCCTCGTTGTTCTCGACAAGGGCAAGATCATCGAGATGGGCACGCATCAGGAACTTGTGGCGAACGGCGGCATCTATGCCGAACTCTGGAGCCGCCAGTCCGGCGGCTTCCTCGCCGACCACGAAGAGGTCGAGGCGGCGGCGCAGTAATGGAGTGGACAACTGGGGCGCCCTGGCGCCCCAGTTGCTGTTTCTCCTCGGCGACTATTCCCCAAAGTCCTAAAACGCAGCGAAAAAGCCTGTGAGACGATGCTGCGAGCTAACGGCTCGCAAGAGCAAGCTGTACGGCGAGCACTCCGAACGCGGTCGCGAAACTTCGGCGCATCCACGACTGAACAGTCGGATTTGAGACGATATGGCGGCGCAGGTAGGCCGCGAATACGCCATAGGCTGCGAAAATGATGAAGGTGAGGGCCATGAAGACCAGGCTGAGCTTCAACATCAGCATGATCGGATCTGTCTGATCCGGCGCCACGAATTGGGGCAGGAAGGCAAAGAAAAAGATCGACAGTTTCGGATTGAGGAGGTTGATCAGGATTGCCGCGCCAATCACCTGCCGCGTGCTCTTGTCAGTGGGTGCACCGTCGATTCGCAGGACACCGCGCTCTTGAAACATAGACCAGGCCATGAAAAGCAGATAGGCGACGCCCAGCCATTTGAGGGCCTGAAATGCCACGGCGCTGGCATGTAGGAGTGCGGCAAGGCCGCTTATCGCAGCGAGCAGATGCGGGATGATACCAAGCGTGCAGCCGAACGCGGCAATGATGCTCGCCCTTACGCCACCCGACAATCCCGCCGCAAGCGTGTAGATTGCCCCAGTGCCGGGAGATGCCACGATGATGAGGGTCGTTATCAGAAACTCCACGCTCATATGATCGCCCTCACGACAGAGTGATATATGTGTGCAGCGGAATGCACGTGGCCCGTTCGTTGCGAGGCAGCTGCTGGCGAATGATGGAGGTTATTGATGCGTCGCGTCGATGTGTATGGGGAGATGGCAAGCATGGGTCTCTCTCGATGATGGCCTGAGGCAATATCGAGGCGTCGTGTTCTCCGGTCTTGAATGAAATTGCGGATCGGTCGCTATGTGGAACCCGCCGTTCAATCATCGGGCACAGGGGCGGTATTCTAACGAAAATGTAACCTTCGCTATGGCCTGCCTTTACTTTCCGGGCGCACCGAAATTCCCTATATCGCTGGCATGTTCATACGTTCCGTGTTCCGTCTGTTCGAGACGTGGATTGATCCTTACTATCGCAGCGGCGATCTTCGGCCGCCGCGGTCGCTCGGTGCCTTCATCTGGTACTATGTCGGCCAGGCCAAGGGGCCGTTCCTGGCGATGGCAGCGCTCGGCGGTGCGGTCGCCATGCTCGAGGCGGCGCTCTTCTGGTTCGTCGGGCATCTCGTCGATATTCTTGACAAGGTGAAACCGGGCGAAGGGTGGAGCGGGCTGCTTGCCGGCCATGGCGGGGCGCTGCTCGGCATGGTCTTCGTCGTGCTCGTCGTGCGCTTCGTGGTCGTCAGCCTCGGCGCATTGGTCGAGGAGCAGGTGGTTGTGCCGGGCTTTCTCAATCTCGTGCGCTGGCAGGCCTATCGGCATGTGGCGAGACAATCGGTCGAGTTCTTCCAGAACGATTTCTCCGGCCGCGTCGTCACCAAGGTCTGGTCGGCGGGGCAGGCAACCGGCGATCTCGTCGTATCGCTGCTGCAGGTCGTCTGGTTCATCATCATCTACGCCGCCTCGACCATCGCGCTGGTCGGCGGGCTGGATTGGCGGCTGGCGCTGGTGATTGCGATCTGGATCGGCGTCTTCTCCTTGCTTGCCCGCCACTTCGTGCCGCGCATTCGGCAGCATGCCCGCAACGCGGCGGAAGCATCCTCAATGCTGAACGGCCGCATGGTCGATGCCTACGCGAACATCCAGACGCTGAAGCTCTTCGGGCGGGAAGAGCAGAACGACGATTATATCCGCAGGGGCTTCGATCGTTTCCAGGCGGCCGTCATGCCGTTCACGCGGCTGCTGACCGGTGTGCGGTCGTCACTGGCGCTGCTGTCAGGGGTGATGATTACGACCATCGGCGCGCTCGCCGTGCATCTCTGGCTGATGGGGGAGATTTCGACCGGCGGTGTTGCCTTCACGCTCAGCATGGTGCTGCGGCTGAATATGCTCTTCGGCCGCATGATGTCGCAGTTCAATGCCATCATGCGCAATCTTGGCACGATCCAGAATTCGGCCGAGATGATCTCCGAGCCGATTGGCCTTGTCGACCGGCCGGAAGCCAAGGATCTGAGGGTCAGCGGGCCTGAAATCCGCTTCGACAACGTCACGTTTCACTATGGGCGCGGCGGCGGCATCATCGACAATTTCTCTCTCAGGCTGCGCGCGGGCGAGAAGGTCGGCATCGTCGGCCGCTCAGGTGCGGGCAAGACGACGCTCGTCAATCTGCTGTTGCGTTTCTACGATCTGGAGGGGGGCCGCATCCTGATCGACGGTCAGGATATCGCCGCCGTCAGGCAGGAGTCGCTGCGTGGCGCGATCGGCATGGTGACGCAGGATACCGCGCTCCTCAATCGCTCCATCCGCGACAACATTCTCTTTGGCCGGCCCGATGCCAGCGACGAGCAGATGGTGGAGGCGGCCCGCCGGGCGGAGGCGGATCGCTTCATTACCGTTCTCGAGGATCAGAAAGGGCGCACCGCCTATGCCGCCCATGTGGGCGAGCGCGGCGTCAAGCTTTCAGGCGGCCAGCGCCAACGCATTGCGATCGCGCGCGTCATGCTGAAGGACGCGCCCATTCTCGTGCTCGACGAGGCAACGTCTGCGCTGGATTCAGAGGCAGAGGCCGTGCTGCAGTCCAATCTGGATGGGCTGATGAAGGGCAAGACCGTTCTTGCAATCGCGCATCGGCTGTCGACTATCGCCAAGCTCGACCGGCTTGTTGTCATCGACAAGGGCGAGATCATCGAAGAGGGCACGCATGATGAGCTGATCGCTCGCGGCGGCCTCTATTCCGAGCTCTGGGCGCGCCAGTCCGGCGGTTTCATTGCTGCCGAGGCACGCTGAACTCCGTCATCAAGCCGAAATGGTTAGAGCCCATCGCGTCGCGGATCTGCTTTACGGATATCAGGCGCAGCGGCGCGCGGGCAAAGACGTGATCGATGGTGATGCCATAGGCTCCTGCCGCGATCGGCCAGGTGGCGGGCTCCAGAAAGGCATGGCGAAGGCCGGTTGCCGCCAGGAAATCGCGCATGTCGGGCGTGATGACCGAGGCGTTGAAATCTCCTGCGAGAATCAACGGCCCTTTCACGTCATTAAGGGCCGAAGCGAGGAGGCCAAGCTCGATCTGGTGGAACGCATCGAAATAAGGCTTGCTCAGATGAACAGAGGCGAAATTCACGGGCTGGCCGTCCATGTCGATGGTGGCGAGAATGAAGCGATTGTCCCAGAGGCTGCCGAGGCTGCGCATCAGTTGGGTCTGGAACGGTCTCTTCGACAACAACAGGGAATCGCAATCGGTGGTCATCACGCCGCAGCCGATGCGGTTGGGATAGACTTTCAAGATGCGGTCCATCTCGGAAAAGATCGGTCCTGCCTCGAAGATTTCGACGACGTCGGCCTTCGAGGCGATGATCAGATCGGCGATGCGAGGGCCGTTTTCGAAATTGCTGTCCTCGATGTTGAAGGAGAGCAACCTGAAATGGCCGCCGCTTGCCTCCGCCGAGGCAACAAGGGAAGACGTGGTGTATTCCTGCAGCATGAGGACGGAGTGAACGAGCAGGATTATCCCGACCACGGTCAGAAAGAGCGCATACCAGTGGCGCTTGAAGGCGAATGCGATCAAGGCAAGCAGGATCGCGAACAGGCTTATATGGGTCTGCAGACTTTCGAAAAAGGCCAACAGCCAGGTATCGGCGACATAGCGCGCCGCAAGGATGCCCAGCGCCAGTGTGGCGAGAACGCATAGAACGCAATAAATCGTGTGTCTCATGAGAGGTTCTCGTGCTTCATTTTCGCTGTTTCGAATGCGCATGACAACGCATGCAATCCTCCATAAAACGCGGGGGAAATCCATTTGGATTTAAGAGGTAAAACCTAAGTCTCGCGCGGTGCCGAAGGTGCTGATGCTATGCTATTTTCTGCAATGCAGCATTGAAATTGCTGACTATTTTGCCTTGCAATATAAGAAGATGCTATAGAAATCCCATGATTTTTCATGGGCTTAACTTTTCGTGCCGGCGCGAGAAGAGTTTAGGCTACGGCCTTGCGACGCAATGGCGCAGTTTTGCCGCGACATTGTGCCCTTACCCCTTGCCAAGACTGGACATAATTTGCGATCAAGCTTAGAACGCAGCGGGTTACGGAGGAATCTATGGCGGAATTATGGTCGCGTTGATTCGCCGTTAGTGAGAGGGGTACCGCGGTTTTACCGTGGTTTGCGGGAAGAGGATGTGCAGCGTTGAGCGAGCATAGTACGACAAGTGAATCCACAGGCGAGCCTACGCGCCGCGATTTCCTTTATTTGACGACAGGTATGGCCGGTGCCGTTGGTGCGGTTGCGGTCGCATGGCCGTTTATCGATCAGATGCGCCCGGATGCATCGACGCTCGCTCTTGCTTCCATCGAAGTCGACGTGTCGAGCCTTGAGCCTGGCATGTCGCTGACAGTGAAGTGGCGCGGCAAGCCCGTCTTCATCCGTAACCGCACACAAAAAGAAATCGACGATGCCAAGGGCACCCAGCTCTCGGACCTGAAGGATCCGGTCGCCCGCAACGCCAATCTTCCGGCCGATGCTCAGGCAACCGATCTTGCCCGCTCCGCTGGCGACGGCAAGGAAAACTGGCTTGTCATGATCGGTGTGTGCACCCATCTCGGCTGCATCCCGCTCGGCCAGGCAGGGGAATATGGCGGGTGGTTCTGTCCCTGCCATGGCTCGGTCTACGATACCGCGGGCCGCATACGCCATGGGCCTGCACCGATGAATCTTGCGATTCCGCAATATGCGTTCACGTCGGAAAAGAAGATCAAGGTCGGTTGAGGGGGAGCTGAATCATGAGTGGTCATTCGTCTTACGAGCCATCTACAGGGCTCGAAAAATGGGTAGACGCGCGGCTTCCGCTGCCGCGTATGGTCTATGATAGTTTCATTGCCTACCCGGTTCCGCGCAACCTGAACTATGCCTACACGTTCGGCGCCATGCTGGCGGTCATGCTGGTTCTGCAGATCCTGACCGGCGTCGTGCTGGCCATGCACTATGCGGCCAATACGGCGATCGCCTTCAATTCGGTCGAAAAGATCGTCCGCGACGTCAACCACGGCTGGCTGCTGCGCTACATGCATGCCAACGGCGCGTCGTTCTTCTTCGTAGCCGTCTATCTGCACATCGCCCGCGGCCTCTACTACGGCTCCTACAAGGCGCCGCGCGAAATTCTCTGGATTCTCGGCGTAATCATCTACCTCTTGATGATGGCAACCGCCTTCATGGGCTACGTTCTGCCCTGGGGCCAGATGTCCTTCTGGGGCGCGACCGTCATCACCGGTTTCTTCTCGGCCTTCCCATGGGTCGGCGACTGGATCCAGACCTTCCTGCTCGGCGGTTTCGCCGTCGATGATCCGACGCTCAACCGCTTCTTCTCGCTGCACTATCTGCTGCCGTTCATGATCGCGGGTGTCGTCATCCTGCATATCTGGGCGCTGCATGTGACCGGCCAGACGAACCCCACCGGCGTCGAAGTGAAGCTGAAGACCGATACCGTTCCCTTCACGCCCTATGCGACGCTGAAGGATGCGCTTGGCGTCTCCATCTTCCTGCTGGTCTTCGCCTATTTCGTCTTCTACCTGCCGAACTTCCTCGGTCATGCCGATAACTACATTCCGGCCAACCCACTGAAGACGCCGGCCCATATCGTTCCGGAATGGTACTTCCTGCCGTTCTACGCGATGCTGCGCTCGATCACCTTCAACATCGGCCCGATCGACTCCAAGCTCGGCGGCGTTCTGACGATGTTCGGCGCGATCATCGTGCTGTTCTTCCTGCCCTGGCTCGATACGTCGAAGATCCGCTCGGCCGTCTATCGTCCCTGGTACAAGCTGTTCTTCTGGCTGTTCATCGCCGACGCCATCCTGCTCGGCTGGCTGGGCTCGCAGCCTGCGGAAGGTATCTACACGACGGCTGCGCAGTTCGCGACGCTCTTCTACTTCCTCTTCTTCCTCGTCATCATGCCGGTGCTCGGCATTGTCGAGACACCGAGGCGCATTCCAAATTCGATTACGGAAGCGGTTCTTGAGAAACAGGGCGGTAAAGTTGCCGCTCCGGTTCAAGCATAACCGGCGATAGAGGAAGAAAACGATGAAAAAACTTGTTGTCGGCCTTCTATCCCTGACGCTCATCGCCGGTTTCTCGACCGCCGCCGTGATCGCTGCGGAAACGAAGCCTGCCGCTGAAGCAGAGACGCCGCATTATCCGCTGAAGGAGCCGCGCGAGCAGCATTGGACCTTCTCTGGCCCGTTCGGCTATTATGACAAGGCGCAGCTGCAGCGTGGTCTCAAGGTCTATACGGAAGTCTGTTCCGCCTGCCATTCGATGAAGCTCGTGGCTTATCGCACGCTGGAAGACCTCGGTTATACGGAAGCACAGGTGAAGGCCTTTGCTGCCAATTACGAAGTGCAGGACGGCCCGAACCCGCAGGGTGAGATGTTCACCCGCAAGGCGCTTCCGTCGGATCATTTCAACTCGCCGTTCCCGAACGACGAAGCTGCCGCTGCTTCCAACAACGGCGCAGTACCGCCCGACATGTCGCTGCTTGCCAAGGCACGCGAAATCGAACGCGGCTTCCCGCAGTTCATCTTCGATATCTTCACGCAGTATCAGGAAGGCGGGCCCGATTACATCTACTCGCTGCTGACAGGCTATGAGGACGCGCCGGCAGGCTTCACCGTACCGCAGAGCTCGCACTACAATCCGTATTTCGATGCGGCTGCGACCTTTGCGATGCCGAAGCCGCTTTCGGATGGCCAGGTCACTTACGACGACGGCTCGCCACAGACGGTGGACCAATATGCGCGAGATGTCTCCGCATTCCTGATGTGGACGTCGGAACCGCATCTGGAAGACCGCAAGCACCTAGGCTTCATGGTCATGGTATTCCTGCTGATCTTCTCTATCCTGATCTATCTCACCAAGCGCTCAGTCTATGCAAAGGCTGGCGCTCACTGAGCATCGCGATAATGATTGAGAAAAAGGCGGCCCGTCTTGGCCGCCTTTTTTGTTGGTATAGCGCCCCGGTATTGATAGGGTGCAGCCGGCCCCATCACAGCCTGAGAGACTATATTTGATGAACACTATTGCTTCGGAGCTTGCCGCCAGCATCCGCTCCATTCCGGATTACCCCAAGCCCGGCATTATCTTTCGCGACATCACGACGATGCTTGGCGATGCCAAGGCATTCCGCCGTGCCGTCGATGCGCTGGTGCAGCCTTATGCTGGCACGAAGATCGACAAGGTCGCCGGAATGGAAGCGCGGGGCTTCATTCTCGGAGGGGCGGTGGCGCATCAGCTGTCGTCCGGCTTCGTGCCAATCCGTAAGAAGGGCAAGCTTCCGCACGATATCGTCCGCATCGCCTACAGCCTGGAATATGGCGTCGACGAGATGGAGATGCATCGCGATGCGGTCAATCCGGGCGAGAGGGTCATCCTCGTCGACGACCTGATCGCGACGGGCGGCACCGCCGTCGGCGCGACCAAGCTCCTGCGTCAGATCGGCGCGGAAGTCGTTGCAGCCTGCTTTGTCATCGATCTGCCTGATCTTGGCGGGCGCAGGAAGCTGGAAGAGCTTGACGTGCCGGTTCACACGCTGGTGGAATTTTCCGGTCACTGACCGTGTTCAGAAGATTGGCGGGGTTGCTACAAGCTACCCCGCCGCTTGCTATTCAAAGGCAAGCACGGTGCTTTCGAAGCGCAAGGCCGGCAAGCCGTCCTGGTTTACCCCGTCACAAGCGAGTGTGTAGAGCGTCCAGCCGGGGCGCGAGGCGAGCGCGCGGCTGCCGAGGATCGTTACGCCATAGCTGATGGTATCGCCCGCAAAGACCGGCCGCAGCCATTGCAGCTTCGTGAAGCCGGGCGAGGGGCCGAGAACGGGCGGCGTCTTGCCCTCGGTGGTCAGTCTTGCCGTTTCGGATTTCCAGTAATCGACGAAGCTGCGCATCCACATGGAGCAGCTATGCCATCCCGAGGCACAGAGGCCGCCAAACAAGGAGTGCTTGGCCGCCTCCGCATCCATATGGAAGATCTGCGGGTCGAAGCGCGAGGCAAAATGGACGATGCCCTCAGGCGTGAAGGTATGGCTGCCGATGTCGATGCGTTCGCCGACAGCGTAGAGGTCGCTCATCTTCATGCCGAAACCTCCGTGCCAGCGCGCATGCGGATCATTGTTGCATTCTGACCAAGGCAGACGAGTTCACCACGCTGGTTCTCAACTTCGTGGCGGAACGTGACGATGCCGATGCCCGGACGCGAGCGCATGGGACGCGCCTCGACGACGATCGATCGGCCCGAAAGGGTATCGCCCGCCAGAACCGGCTTCTTCCATTCCATAAAATCGATGCCGGGGGCACCTTGCGCATCGGCGGCAAGAAGATAGGAGTCGCACATCATGCGCATGAACATCGATGAGGTGTGCCAGCCGGAAGCAGCAAGGCCGCCGAGAATGCTGGCGCGGCCGGCTTCCTCATCCAGATGCATCGGTTGCGGGTCGAACTCCCTGGCGAATTCTATAATCTCCGCCGCCGTCACATGTTTTGGGCCGAGCGGAAATTCTCGTCCCGGCTGGAAGTCTTCATAGACGAATTTCGTCATGTCTTTTGTCGTCCTCCACATTCGACCCATGGGCAATCGCATGGCCCGCGGTGGTGGCGCAAGCATTTTCATGGCCAATATAAGGGAGGGACGACGATGACTGTCTATTGGCCGTCGACAGCCCTTGATTGTATGCCGGCGATGTGTTGAGGCTTGGTCGTGGCAAGATGGTATGAGAGCTAGAATGAGCGAACTCAAAGTCGCACTGGAAGAGGCAGCAGGCGCGGGGATCATTTCTTCCAGTCAGGCCGAACGATTGCTGCCCTATCTGGCGGGCAAGAACATCGGTGCCTTGCCGACCGGGCAGGGTCTCTCGGCGCCGCGTTTTTCCGATGATCCTAATCCGCTGGAAGATACAGAAGCGCCGCGCTTCGTGCGAGGCTTTCATGATGTGCTCATCACCATCGGCGTCGTCGTGCTGCTCATCGGGCTATGGGGGCTGGCGAACCGTTATGCGCCCTTGCTGGCAATCGTCGTGCTCGCCGAGATCCTGGTGCGCCGCCAGCGGCTGGCGCTTCCGGCTGTGGTCTTGACCGTCGCGCTCGCCGTCTGGGTCTTCTATACGATGGTGAGCTATGTCGGCTCCACACCGGCGCTGAGCAATAATTTTACGATCGGCGCAATCGTCTTGGTGGCGCCATTCCCACTGTCGCTGGCCTTGTTCTACTGGCGCTACCGCGTTCCGCTATCGCTGGCCTTGTTCCTGTTTTCGCTGTTCGGCCTGTTTCTCGCCGCGGTCTTCTATATCGCCGGCACCGTGACGGGGTCTTCGAATGTGCCGGCGGACTACCCCATCCAGACGATGATGATCTTGCTGGTGACCGCGCTTGGCAGCTTTGCATTGGCAATGCGCTACGATCTCAGCGATTCCGCCAGGGTCACGCGCCGGTCCGACGTGGCGTTCTGGCTGCATCTCGCAACGGCGCCGGCCTTGCTTTACTCGACGATCCTCTTGGCCCTGCGCCTCGAGCTCGCCAGCAGCGGCACCGTCTTCACCAATCTCACCGATGCCCTCTTCGGCGGCTATCTGCAGGCCGTGACTGTGCTGGCGGCGGTTCTGGTGATGATGCTGATCGGTCTGATCATCGATCGGCGCGCTTTCGTGACCGCCGGCCTCGTATCACTGGGCTTGGCGACCGCCGCCATTCTCCGGCACAACAATGCCGGCCTCGACAAGGTCGGTTTCCTGGTGCTGATGATTGTGGGGCTGGTCGTGCTTGTGATCGGTATTGGCTGGGCCGATCTGCGCCGCCTCATCGTGCGGCGCCTGCCTGCCGGCATGCAGGCGAGATTGCCGGCACTCAGATAGGCGCCGGCAAGATAAAGGCGATCAGGTGTTGAAGCGGAAGTGGATGACGTCGCCGTCCTGGACGACATATTCCTTGCCTTCGTCGCGCGCCTTGCCGGCTTCCTTCGCACCCACTTCGCCGTTGTAGGCGATGTAATCGTCATAGGCGATGGTGTTGGCGCGGATGAAGCCGCGCTCGAAATCCGAGTGGATGACGCCGGCGGCCTGTGGCGCCTTCGTGCCGGTTTCGATCGTCCAGGCGCGCGTTTCCTTCGGGCCTACCGTGAAGTAAGTGATGAGGTGCAGGAGCTTGTAGCCGGCGCGGATGAGGCGGTCGAGGCCAGCTTCGTCGAGGCCGAGCGCGGAGAGGAATTCCGTCGCCTCTTCATCGGGCAGCTGCGCCACTTCCGCCTCGATGGCGGCGGAGATGATGACGACTTCCGAATTCTGCTCCTTGGCCATGGCGGCAACGGCTGCGGTGTGCTCGTTGCCGGTCACGGCATCGCCCTCGGCGACGTTGCAGACGTAAAGCACCGGGTGCGAGGTCAGAAGGTTCAGGCCCTTGAGGATGCGGGTCTCTTCGGCATCCAGCTTCGATAGCAGCGTGCGGACCGGCTTGCCGTCCTGAAGCAGCTTCAGCGAGGCTTCCATGATCGGCAGCATCGCCATGGATTCCTTGTCCTTGCTGGTGGCGCGCTTGCGCGTCTGCTCCGTGCGGCGCTCGAGGCTTTCGAGATCGGCGAGCATCAGCTCGGTCTCGATCGTCTCGGCATCGGCCACCGGATTGATGCGGCCTTCGACGTGGGTGATGTCGCTGTCTTCGAAGCAGCGGAGCACATGCACGATGGCATCGACTTCGCGGATGTTGGCGAGGAACTGGTTGCCGAGGCCTTCACCCTTCGACGCGCCGCGCACGAGGCCGGCAATATCGACGAAGGATATGCGCGTCGGGATCAGCTCCTTCGACTTGGCGACGTCGGCAAGCTTGCGCATCCGCGGATCGGGAACCGCCACTTCACCCGTGTTCGGCTCGATCGTGCAGAACGGATAGTTCGCCGCCTGCGCCGCCGCCGTCTTGGTCAGCGCGTTGAATAGAGTGGACTTGCCGACATTCGGCAGCCCGACGATACCGCATTTGAAACCCATGGCACCTTGTCCATATCTTGAAAATCTTTGCAGTGCCTATGGGGGAAGGGCCGTTGCGGGTCAAGTCTTGGCCAAGCAAAGAGCCACTTTTCTGCAAAAACGGGTTTGCCGGTGAAGATTAGTGGCGTTCTCTCCCCAACATGCCCGTCCTTGAAGGATGTGGTGCGCTGCACTATAATTACGCTATTAGCCCAAAGCTCCTTTCCCCTGTCGTCAACGGTGATGCCGATGAGTGACAATGATGTTGTCCTGAAACCAAAGACTAAAACCAAGCCGAAGGTCGAGAGGCCGAAGCTTTACAAGATCATTCTCGTGAATGACGATTATACGCCGCGGGAATTCGTGATCATGGTGCTGAAGGCCGTCTTCCGCATGAGCGAGGAAACCGGCTATCGCGTCATGATGACGGCGCATAAGCTCGGCACTTGCGTCGTCATGGTCTGTGCGCGCGATATTGCTGAGACGAAGGCGCAGGAGGCGGTCGATCTTGCCAAGAGTGCCGGCTTCCCGCTGATGTTCACCACAGAGCCGGAAGAATAGGTACGGCTGCTGCCCGTTAGGTAGCCGAGGAACGGCGGATCTGGAAGCCGGTCTTGTCCTGCGTAAAGCCGCAATTGGCATAGAAACGGAGCGTTGCCGGATTTTTCGAGCCGGTCAGCAGCATGACCTTGTAGCAATTCCTCTTCCAGGCACTTGCGAATGCCTTGCGGATGACCGCGCCGGCAAGGCCGCGCCGACGGTAGTCGGCGTGGGTCACCACATTCTCGATCAACGCATAGGGCGCGCCGCCTCGCGAGAGATTCGGAATGACTATCAGTGTCACGGAGGAGACGGCTTTTTCGTCGTCAAAGGCGGCGAAGATCGTCATGCCAGGATGGGCCAGGATTTCCGCAAGGCGGTTCTCCGCCAGGTTTAGCTCCAGTATCGGATCTTCCGCATTCAGGTGTCGGTAAAGTGCAAGCAGCGTCGGCAGGTCCGTCATCGTGACCGGGCGGATGACGATATCTGCCGCGCTTTCCGGTGCTATCGCCGACATCTTAATTGTCCTTCTTGCCGAACATCCGCTTCAGCATTTCTGCCATGGGACCAGTTTCCGGGATCTTCGGCTGGTTATGATTGCGCGCCTGATGAATGTGAGACTTGGCTGGCGCCTTCTTTTCCGGCTTCGGCGCATCGTCTTCCGCCTTGCCGCCCAGGGCGAGCGCGATCTTGTTCATCAACTGCGAATCCTCGCCGCGCACTAGCATGTCGGCATTATCGGCAAGTGCGTCGAACAGCGGCTCCAGCCAGTCCCTGTCCACCTTGGCGAAATCGCCGAGAACGTGATTGTGCACGAGCTCCTTGGCGCCGGGATGACCGATCCCGAGGCGCAGGCGGCGATAGTCCTTGCCGCAATGGGCGTCGATCGACTTGATGCCGTTATGGCCGCCATGGCCGCCGCCGGTCTTCAGTCGTGCCTTGCCTGCCGGCAGGTCGAGTTCGTCGTAGATGACGACGAGGTCGGATGGCTGCAGCTTGTAGAAGCGCATGGCTTCACCCACGGCTTCGCCCGAGAGGTTCATGAAGGTCTGCGGCTTGATGAGCAGCACCTTTCGCCCGCCGAGCTCACCTTCGGCAATCTCCGCCTTGAATTTCTTCGACCACGGCGAGAAGTTGTGGCGACGGTAGATCGCGTCCACGGCCATGAAGCCGATATTGTGGCGGTTGCCTTGATATTTGGCGCCGGGATTGCCGAGGCCTGCGATGAGAAGCATGCGCTTCACCCCTTGGAAAATGCCGATGCCTTTCACCACAGCGATTTGACAGCAAAGTCAAGGCGGGATGCGGTCAGTCGCCGAGATGCAGGCCGTACTTCAGGAAAATCTGCTTTTGCGTTCCGTCGGCAATCAACGCATTCAGGGCCAACTGCATCTTGTTCAGGAGGTCGCCGGGGAAATCCTTGTGGCAGGCGATCCCCATGGGCTGTTGCGAGAGAAGGGTCACCTTCTCCACGGCATTGCCTTCTTTCTTCAGCTTGTCGAAATAGAATTCCGAGATCGGCATCAGGTCGATGCGGTCGCTCATCAGCTTCTTGAGCGCGGCCTTGAAATCGCTACCGACGTCGATGCGCGGGAAGTTGTTTCGACGCAGGATCGCTTCCGTATAGTCCTCTCGCCAGGTTCCGACGAGATATTTCCTGGCTTCGGTGATGTTGCCGGCGCTAACGCTGGAGCCGCTATGCTTGATTAAAACGTTACGGTCGATCAGCAGCGGCTGCACCCATTTGAAGAGCTTGTCGCGTTCTTCGTTGTGAGCTGCGACGAATACGCAGGTCATGGGTTCCATCAGTGCCTGGTTGTAGGCTCGCGCCCAGGGCATGATGTCGATCGTATAGTCGACGCCGATATCGGTCATCACCTTCCGCACCTGTTCGGTGGTCGCTCCGACAACGGTCTTACCCTCGCGATAGTTGAAGGGCGGATATTCCTCGGTGGTGAAATGGATTGTTTCGGCGTGGGCGGAGGAGAAAAGCGTGAGCGAAAACAGGCCGGTAGCAATCATGAGCAGCGGTTTTCGCATGCAGTTCCTCATCGCTATGACGCTTGCGCTACGGGAGAAGGGTGATGTTGCTGCGAGCCGACCAGTGTCTTCACCAGATTGTCTGGATGCAACGGCCGATAGAATAGATAGCCCTGGCCATAGTCGATGCCCATGGTGCGCAGGGTTGCGCATTCCTCTTCGGTCTCCACGCCCTCAGCGATCACCGTGCAATTCATCTTGTGCGACAGCGTGGTGATGCTTTCGACCAGCATGCGGCTCTTGGCGCTGACATCGGAGGCGGTGTCGTTGATGGCGCGGATGAAGGACTGGTCGATCTTGATAATGTCGACCGGGAAGCGATTGATATAGCTCAGTGACGAATAACCTGTGCCGAAATCGTCGAGTGCGATGCGGCAGCCGTAGCGGCAGATTTCGTTGATCACCATGCGCGTCTCCGGATTATCATCCATGAGCACGGCTTCGGTGATTTCGACGACGATGCGCCGGGCGGCAATTTCGTGGCGCGACAGCAGGGCCGCAATGCGCAGCGGCAATTCCTGCTCGAACTGCAGCGGCGAGAAGTTGATAGCGAGATAGGTATCCTGCATGCCCTCGATCCGCGAGAGGCGAGCAAAATCGGCGATAGCCTTCTCCATGATACGGTTGCCGATGCGAATGATGGAACCCGTCTCCTCCGCGACCTCGATGATACGGCCAGGGGGCAGGATGCCTTTCTGAGGGTGATGCAGACGCATCAGCGCCTCGAAACCGGCGATCGAGCGGTCGTCTATATTCACGACGGGCTGCAGATAGGCCTCGAACCAGTCTTCGTTGAGGCCGGCTTCGATATGGTTCTCCAGCTCGGCGCGACGGCGGGAATCGTCCAGCATGCCGTTGTCGAAAATCTGTGCGCCGTTCTTGCCATCGCGCTTCTTGGCATACATGGCGATATCGGATTTCAGCAGCAGTTCGGCCGCATTGGCGGCCTGACGCGGGTAGATCGCAATGCCGATGCTGGCGCTGAGGCGCGCATCGCCGATGAAGGGGGCTTCGAAGACCTCGGCGATAAGGGCCGCCATGTCGATCGCTCTTGCTTCCGCATTCTCGGCCAGCAGCAGCATGGCAAATTCGTCACCGCCGAGGCGCGCGGCGATATCGCCCGGCTTCAAGCATTTCTGCAGGCGCGATACCAATTCGCGCAGTGCCGTATCGCCGGCGGCGTGACCCATATTGTCGTTGATCCATTTGAAGCGATCGAGATCGATGAAGAGGCAGGCGAGCTCGCGCCTGCGCAGATCGGCTTCATTGATCTTTGCGTCCAGCGCGCTCTCGAAGCCCTGGCGGTTGAGAAGGCCGGTCAGGTGGTCGGTAATCGCCTGCCGCAGATTACGGTCTTCCGACTGCTTGAGTTCGGTGACATCGGTCATGACGGATAGTGACAGACCGTCCTGGATCGCGGTTGTTTCGAGAATCAGGACATCCATGACCCGCCCATCCTGGCAAAGGAATTTCACCGTGACGGCGAGGCGGGCTGCACTGTCGGGGTTGCCGCGTTTGCGCTCAATATATTGCACGCGTGAATCCGGCAGGATCAGGCTTGCAAACTCGCGGCCGATCACGTCGGCGCGATCGTAGCCTGTTGCGGCGAGCCAATAGTCGCTAACGGCGGCGATGCAATCATTCTTGTCGAGCGAGAAAAGCATGGCGGGCGTCAGATTATAGGTGTCCGTCGCCCGGCGATGGGCCAGCTTCAGTTCGTTTTCTTCGCGTTGCAGCTTGCTCTGCATATCGTTGAAGCTGCTGGCAAGCCGGCCCATTTCGTCGTTTGACTGCCAGTCGACGTGATGACGCGAGCCGAGCCGCCGTGTGGCCTCGATGGCATGCGTCAGCCGCATCAGCGGTTGGATGACGAAAATGCGGTTGCCGATCAGCGCCGCGCCGAAGACCGTCAACACGGCGAAGATGAAGATGGAGATGAAGACGATCTCTTCGCTCTTCAGGCCGTCGAACAGGCCGAGCTGAGGATAATAGACCGTGATAGTGCCAAGCCGCTTCGCACCATCGACGCCGTTGTAGATGATCGGCCGGTCAACCGACTCCAGATTGCCCTTGTACGATTTCGGGATGGTCGATTGCGTGACGTCGAGCTGACCGGAAAGATCGCGGACGTTGACACGGACGATCGCGCCTTCGGCGACGGTGGTCGCGCTGATCTGGGTGACGCTGTCTTCGTCAAGGTCCCATAGCGGCTTTGCGAGGGCCTGGGCATTGGCGACGAGGAGAACGGTTATGTGATCCTTGATTTCCTTCTCGGCGCGTTCCGACGACAGAAAAAGGAAAAGGACGAAGAGCGGCGCTACGAAAACCAGCAGCGCACCGCAAACGATCGCGAAAAACCTGTTTTCGACCGAATGGCTCATAGTTCCGTTAGCTCCCCGGTTATAGACCAGCGGATTTTGGGGGCTCCGCTTTCTACAACTCTTTCGCGCAGATTTTCATGAATCCGTTAAATGTTGCTGAAACTGTGGGGTTAATGGAAATCAACGATAGTATAGATCCAAGACGTTCTTATTTTTACTTTCTCTAATATTTATTTTCGGACATGAAAAAACCCGCCATCCCAAAAGGGAGGCGGGTCTCAAATGCCTCAGGTTGAAGATGCCAATCAGGCGCTGGCTTCTTCGCCGCCTTCTGCTTCGTCTTCAGCAAGGCCGGCTGCCGGAGCAACGATCGTTGCGATCGTGAAGTCGCGGTCGGCGATGACCGGGGTCACGTTCTTCGGCAGCTTGACGGCCGAGATGTGGATGCTGTCGCCGCTCTTCAGACCGGAGAGGTCAACGGCGAAGAATTCCGGGATCGCATCGGCCGGGCAATGAACTTCGACTTCGTGACGAACGATGTTCAGCACGCCGCCGGCCTTGAGGCCCGGAGACTTCTCGTGGTTTTCGAAGTGAACCGGGATTTCGACGGTGACCGCCGTGTTGCCGGAAACGCGCAGGAAGTCGACGTGAACCGTGAAGTCACGGACCGGATCGAGCTGGTAGTCCTTCGGCAGAACCTTGATCTTCTTGCCGTCGACGTCGATCGTTGCGATCGTCGTGAGGAAGCCGCCGGCGTGAATGCGCTTCGTCACCTCATTGGTGTTGAGAGCGATGGAAATGGGGGCCTGCTTGTCACCATAGATGACAGCGGGGATCAGACCATTGCGGCGAAGTTCACGGGCGGACCCCTTACCAACCCGTTCGCGCGCCTCGGCCTTGAGCTCGTAGCTTTCGTGGCTCATAGCTATTCCTTTCGAGGTTATTTGGAGAGTTCAGTCGGTCGGTCATGCGCCGTATCGATTGAACTGGAGGAGGGCGTGCCCTGCCTCATCCGCGTTGCCTCCAAGGGTGTCTACGCGGACGCGTGGCGTATAATACAAAGCGGCCGAAGGTGCAAGCATCCCCGGAATGCGAAGCCTTGTGGTGACATTGCAACTGCCGCGAACAAGCCTGAGGTGCCATGTCTATCAACGCCTTGACATATACCCTCGGCCCCATCAACAGTCGAATCCAATCGATTGGCGTCAGAAGGAGAGGTCGGGCATGCGTTCCAGAGCAATCGCCGCCGCGGTTTTTTCCATGGGTCTTGCTGGCGCATCACAGGCTGCCGACGTCAATGAGCAAGGCGCCAAGGAACTCCGCAACGTCCTGACCCATTCGCTTTCGCAGGATCTTGCCCGCAGCGATTTCGTGACCGTCAAGCCGGCCGGCGATCAATATGAGATTACCTACGATCTCGCGAAATTCTTCGACAAGATCAATTCGAGCGCCTTTTCGGTCTCGGGCTTCAAGCCGCTTTCGCTTTTTGCGCAGCCGGTCGAACAGGGACGGTGGCATCTGACCGGCGACAATAGCCTCGATGTCGCCCTGCATTCGCCGACCTCGGACATTGCTTATTCCATCGCCTCCAGCTCTTTCGACGGCATTTTCGATCCTGGCATCGAAATGATGCGGTCTATGGGTATCAAGAGTAGTGGCGTGAGATTTTCGAGCGCCGGCAGCGGCCCGAAAAGCGGGCGCAAGATCGATGCGACCATCGACAGCGCCTCGTTTGCTCATACAGTCACCGACAGCAGTGAGGCGGGCAAGGTCGATCTGCAAATGCAGGGCACGCTGCAGCGTTTGAATGAGCAAATTACCGTAAGGCCGAATGGTTTGCCGATAACCCTGAGCGCCGATAGCGTCGCCACCAGCGTCACGGCCACCAGCCTGCCGGCGCAGGATTTGCGCGCGCTCATTCGTTTCTTCGTTCAACACGTCAAGGCCAAGCAGCTATCGCAAAGCGGCAGCGAGAAGTTCGAGCAGCTGGTACATCAAGCCCTGCCGGTTTTCGGTTCGCTCGGCAAGACCGTGACCGTGAACAATGCGCTGATCGCGACGGAGAAGGGCAAGGTCGGCGTCAAGCGCATCGACTACAGTTTCAAGATGGACGGTCTGACCAAGGCGTCCAACGTCAATCTGGAGCTTAGGGCCGAGCAGTTCACGCCCGATGCCGATCTCGTGCCGGCCGCCTTTACGCCCTTCCTGCCCGCGGCGCTGGATATTCAGCTCGGCGTGCCCAATATCAACTTTGCCGGCCTCATCGATGCCGGGCTCGATTCGATTGCAACACGGGCGACGCCGGTTTCCGGCGAGGCGCTGAAGCGCACGATGTTCCCGAGCGGCTATGGAACACTGGAGTTCCCGAAGATCAGCGCAAAATCTGACGTCTACGACGTCGAAGTTTCCGGTGCGCTGAAGGGCTCGACCAAGCCGCATTCCGGCATTTCGCTGCAAGCGACGATCCTGGCGCGCGACTTCGACAAGACGGTCGCAGCGCTTCAGGAGGCCGCCAAGGCTCAGCCCCGTTTGAACAGCGTTTCCTTCAGCCTGCTGGCTGCCAAGGGTTTTGCCAAGACCGACCCGGATGGCCGTCTGCGCTGGGACGTCACGATGGATGAAGACCGGACGGTGACGGTCAACGGACAGGTGATGAAGAAGCCTTGAGGTTCGAGGGCAAGCCCATGTATCAGGGCGATGATAAAGTTCCACGCGAAGGGCCGGTCGGTTCTTTCCAGATTTCCACGTTTCTTTTCCATCATATTTGGGGGTGAATTATGCGTTTCAAAGCGGTTGCCACGGCGGCTGTTCTCGCTGCCGGCGTGGCCGGCGTTGTGCAGGCGGCCGACGTCAGCGAGCAAGGTGCCAAGGATCTCTACGGCAATCTGACCTATTTCCTGCCTGACGATATCGCGAAGAGCGGTGCGATTTCGGTCAAGCCGGTCAGCACGCACTATGAAGTCACTTATGACGTGCAGAAGCTTCTCGACAAGCTGAACGTGAGCGATTTCGCCATCAGCGGCCTCAAGCCATTGATGATGTTGGCGACGCCGCTCGATAGCGGTCTCTGGAATATCGAAGGCAACAATGCCTTCGATGTGACGGTCCGTTCGAAGCCCGGCAGCAGTCCCGACGGTGAATTTCGCTATGCCTTGGCGTCATCGACCTTCCAGGGCGTCTTCGATCCGGCACTTCATTATCTGCGCTCCATGGATATGAAGGGCACCGGTTTCACCTTTACGACGAAGACCACCGACGAAGATAAAAGCGTCCAGAAGAATGACGCTACGGCCGACAGCATCGTCTATACTCTGTCATCGGCTGACAGCGGTGAGCCGGGCAGGCTCGATCTCAAGATGAACGGCAGCCTGCAATCGCTCTACGACAAGATCTCGGCCGACGACGCGACGCTCGGAGAAATCAAGATCGCGGCGATCGATTTCAACATGGGGGCGACGAAACTGCCGCTGAAGGCGGTCAACTCCCTGCTGCAGTTCGTTTCCGAGCACAAGGATCAGAAAACGCTCTCCGATGCCGATAGCAAAGCGGTCAAGGCTTTGCTGATGGATGCCATGCCAATCGTCGGTTCCTTCGAGGAGTCCGTCGCCATCAAGGACATTGCGGTCACGACACCATTCGGCAATGGTGGCCTGCAGAAGATGGGCTATTTCTTCAAGGTAGCCGGGCCAGCCAATGCCATGAATGCCGATTTTGGACTGAACGCCGAAAAGCTTGCCTTGGAAACGGGCCTGGTCCCCGAAGACTATATCGCCTTCATTCCAGATACGGCCGATATCCAGGTGCAGGTACCGAACCTGAACTTCTCCGCTCTGGCTGAGATTTTCCAGCAGGCCGACTTCAAGAACCCGGAGAGCGATAAAGCCCTAGACGAGAAGCTGCAGAAGGCCATGTTCCCCGATGGGACTATGACCATCAACTTCCCGAAGATCAGCGCCGTCTCGGGTCTCTATGATGTCGAGGCTTCCGGCAGCATGCGAGGCTGGCTGACCGAAAAAGACCGCGTCGCCATGAAGATGACGGTTCTTGCCCGTGATCTCGACAAGACGATCGCTGCCATCCAGGAAGCTGCAAAGACGAAGGCCGATCTTTCTCAGCTCTCCTTCGGTCTCATGATGGCCAAGGGCTTTGCCAAGACGGATGCCGATGGACGTTCGCGTTGGGATATCGATCTTTCCGACGACGGTCACGTGACGGTCAACGGGCAGGTCATGAAGTAAGCCACTCCGAAATCAGAATGCGATCATGTTTGTCCTGAAGCCGCTGAGCCAGCGCTCGATCTCTCTTCTATGGGCCGGCCAGGTGTTGGCGGCTACAGGCTCCGAATTCTACATGGTCGCAGTCGTCTGGATTGCGGCAGACTTCATTGGCAGCAATGCGGGATATGTTTCCGCGCTGCAGTCCGGCGCGCTGCTGTTTGGCAGCTTGTTCGGCGGTATCGTCACGGATCGCTGGCGGCATAGCACGACGATGATCACGGCCGATCTGATGCGTGCGGCTCTATTGCTGATGCTGTCGCTGGCGGGGATCCTGCATCTGATGAGCCTGCCGTTGTTGGTGGTGCTTGCCGGAAGTATCGCGTTGCTGACGTCGACATTCGATCCGTCGCTGCAGGCGACCCTGCCGGTGATTGCGGTCGATGCCGAGGTCCGGCATGCGACCAATGGCCTTTTCGACGCCACGCGCCGCATGGCGCGCATCCTCGGTCCGAGCCTGATCGCGCTCGTGAACGGGCTCCTGCCGAAATCTCAGTTCTTCACGGTCACGGCCGCCACCTTCATACTGTCGGCGCTTGCCGTGTGGCTGGCGGTGGCGAAACTCCCGACGGTGTCGCGGCGTCGCGATTTCTCCGGAATGACGGCCGTCGTAGACGGCGTTCTCGGCGGGTGGCGCGCAGCGCGTGGTCATGCGGCAATTCTCTATGGCCTCTTCACCAACCTTATGGGAAACGTCGCCTGGGCGATGGGGATTCTGCTCGGCATGATCCTGCACTTGCGCGAGACCAGCGCTGATCCGCTGACCGACTACAGCCTGATGATGACGGCTTACGGTGTCGGCAACCTGACCACCAATCTGATCCTCGGCAGCGTCAAGCCGCGCCGGCCGGTGGTCTGGATCATTGTGGCGAAGCTCATTTTCGGATTTGGAGTTTTCCTGTTGCCGCTGATGCATGATCGGATTGGGCTGATGAGCGTTGCCTGCTTTGCGGCGATCAACGGACCCTTCGAGAACCTTGCCATGCTGCATCTGATGCAGACGCGTAGCGAGCCGCATCGTCTGGCGCAGGTCTACCGTCTATTGATGTGCGCGATCTTCACCGGCCTGCTTCTGGCCTACCTGATGTCGCCGACCCTGTTCGCATGGTTTGGTATAGGACCTTCGATCATGGGCTCGGGTGCGGCCGTCTTCATCTCGGGCCTGCTGGGAATCGGCTTGCTCGCATGGAAGCAGGCGCATCCTGCGGGCGCAAAGGCCACCTGAAGCGGCCCTGGAGCATTTCCGCTTTTCTTCGAATCGCGAAAACGCGCTATCCTCTTGTTTTTAAACAATTCCAGACGGAAAGCCGCCGTACACTTTTCCTGGAATTGCTCTAAGGCTCAGTCGAACAGGCTTGAAACCGATTCTTCCTGGCTAGTGCGGTTGATGGCTTCGCCGATGAGGGTTGCCGTCGTGATGACGCGGATATTCGGCGCTGAAAGCACGGCGGTCGTCGGCTGGATAGAATCGGTGATCACCAGTTCCTTCAGCTTCGAATTTGCTACGCGGGTCACCGCGCCACCGGAGAGAACGCCATGGGTGATGTAGGCGGTGACGCTTGCCGCACCTTGTGCAAGCAGTGCTTCGGCAGCATTGCAAAGCGTGCCGCCGGAATCGACGATATCGTCGATCAGGATGCAATCCTTGCCGGCCACTTCGCCGATGATGTTCATCACTTCGGACTCACCCGGGCGGTCGCGGCGCTTATCCACGATCGCCAACAGACAGTCGAGACGTTTTGCCAGGGCGCGGGCGCGCACGACACCGCCGACATCGGGGGAGACGACCATCACGTTGCCGATATCGTAATGCGCCTTGATATCGCGCGTCAGGATCGGAACCGCATAGAGATTGTCCGTGGGTATATCGAAGAAGCCCTGGATCTGTCCGGCATGCAGGTCGAGCGTCAGAACACGGTCGGCGCCAGCCTCGGTGATCAGATTGGCGACCAGCTTGGCCGAGATCGGCGTGCGCCCCGAGGCGCGGCGATCCTGGCGGGCATAGCCGAAATAGGGGATGACCGCGGTTATGCGCCGTGCCGACGAGCGGCGCATCGCATCGATCATGATCAGCAGTTCCATAAGATGATCGTTGGTCGGAAACGACGTCGGCTGTACGAGGAACACATCCTCGCCGCGTACGTTTTCCTGGATCTCTACGAAAATCTCCTGGTCGGCGAACCGGCGGACGCTAGCTCTTCCCAAGGGAACGTTGAGATAATTGCAGATCGCTTCGGCAAGATGCCGGTTCGAATTGCCTGCGAAAACCTTCATTGTGGCCCGCCTATTACCAACCTGATAGCCGCGCTTTTAACCGCCTTGCTCTCGAATGCAAGGGGGAGAGGCGTGTTACCTTTCATATTTCTGAAAAGCTTGTGGCTATCCACCGTTGGATTCGCGCCAGGAATTGAATTCCGACATGGTTTTGGTGGCAATTTTCTGCATGACCGTCGGAGGAACGGCCGACCAGGGGTCGCCGCGTTTCAGAGGCGCGCTTTCCGAACCCTGGATGCGGTGGACGCGGTTGCCGTTACTATCAAGCACATCCCAAACGTAGGTCACGGAAATCTGCGGGCCGTCTTCAAAGGCGGAAAGATAGCCCTTGAGGATATAGGCGGCGCTGGAATCGCTTGAGCTCTTGATCGTCAGGCCGAGCGAACGGGCGTCGGCACCGAGCTGGCGCGACAGCGGGGTGACGGCTTCCACAGGAGCGCCGATGATCGGCAGGAAACGGACGCTGTTGCCGCCGGCTGCGGCCGTGGGCGGCAGCGACGCCTGCTGTTGTTCCGGTTGAGAGTCGTCGGCAGTCTGTTGCTGCTGTTGTGGCTGTGGATCGTCCGACAGGCGCCGGTCGGCCTCGCGCTGTTCGTCGGACTCCGAAAACTGATTGTTGGACGGAGCGATGGAAGCGGTCCGGGAGCCGTCGAGCGGGCGGGAGGCATATGGATTGCTGCCGCTCGACCTCAGCGCCGAGGCCTGCTCGTCGAGCGTGCCGCTTCCGCCGTAGCTTTGCTGCTGATAGGCCTGCTGGGAGGTTTGCTGCCGATAACCGTAACTGTCCTGCGTGTCCTGATAGACCTGACGGCGTGGGGGCGCGGAAGCCATGCGCTCGACATCGCGCTGCGTGACTGGGCTGGAGCTGACATCACCGATGGCTTCGGGCGGCGTGAGGGCGTCCGTGGTATTGCAGGCGGAGAGCGCGAGGCAAAAGCCGGCGACAGTCAACGTTATCCTGACCAGTCCCATAGACGCGATCCTTTCTCCCGACGGTCTTACCGTCCAGGATCGCTATCTTACGCCCCTAACGGTTAAGAAATTCGAGAGGGTGGCGGGAAAGGGCTTTCGGCGCCTGCGAGGTCGTCAGATAGGTCTGGCCAAGGGTCATCGCCGTGCCGCTGTCTGAGTCCATGATGATCATGTGCACGAAGAGCGACATGTTCTCCTGAATCTCCAGCGGATTGCCCATATGGAACATTTCATGCTCCATCCATGACGGCGAGAAGCGGGCGCCGAGAGAGTAGCCGCAGGCGTTCAGCCGGTGGCGGGAGAGGCCACGCTCGTCGATGATCTTCGCATGCATGTCGAAGATGTCACCGAAAGTATGCCCCGGCATCAGGATCGTTTCGATCGCCTGCAGGGTTTCCAGGCAGGCGCTGTAGAGCTCGCGGTGGCGATGGCTGGGAGTGCCGATGACGACCGTGCGCATCATGGCGGCGTGATAATGGGCATCCACACCGGCCCATTCGAGCGTCAGCTGGTCGTTGGCGTCGAGCTTGCGGCGGCCGGACTTGTAGCGGCAGAGCAGGGCTTCCGCACCCGAGCCGATGATGAATGCGTTGGCCGGATAATCGCCTCCGCCGGAAAAGACGGCGCCTTGCATGGCCGCAAGAATATCTGACTCGTCCGCGCCGGCCTTGACTAAAGTTAGTGCTGCGTCGAGGGCATCGTCGGCCAGTGCGGCGGCTCGTTCGACATGGGCGATTTCCGCCGGGCTCTTGATGAGGCGCAGGCGACTGACAATGTAGGAGGCATCGATGATTTGTCCGAAGCTTGCAAGCTGTTGATCGAGCAGGCGAGCGATGCGGCCCGTCATGCCGTGAGTATCGTATTCGACGCCGATGCGGGCGCCGAGGAGATCGAGATCGGACAGCAGCTCCTTGAGATCGAGCGTCGGGTCGGCATTGACGCGATCGACCCAGATGCGGATGTCGTTGATGACGGAGGTAAGCTGCGCCTGGCGAAGATCTGCCGAGCGGGTCAGGAGCGTCAGCGACCCATCCGCCTTGACGACCAGCGTCTGGAAAAAGCAAAAGCCGAACGTATCGTAGCCCGTCAGCCAATACATGCTCTCCTGTGCGAAGAGCAGCATGGCATCGAGTTTTTCCTCCTGCATTCTCGCCAGCAGCCGTGCCAGACGAGCATCGAATTCGCTGCGTTCGAAATGCAGGGCCATATCAAGCTGCCTTTCCGATGGCGATGGCGGAAATCTGCCGTCCGTAATCCGGCTCCTTGGCATGCGTCGTGCGCCGATAGGAGAAGAAGCGCTCCGCATTTGGATAGGTGCAGATATCAAGGCTTTCAGCGGTGACCCCAGCTTTACGCAGGCGATCGACCGTGAGGGACGGCAGATCGAACATGGCATGGCCGTCGCGCTTCGAAGGGGTGAAATATTTGGCATAATCGGGATCGTAGGTGAGGAAGCGCTCGATGAATTCGGGGCCGACCTCATAGCTCGCCTGGCTGATCGACGGGCCGAGGCAGGCAATGACAGTCTCGCGCCGCGCTCCGAGCGCTTCCATCGCGTCGATGGTGTTTTCAAGAACGCCGGTCAGCGCGCCCTTCCAGCCGGCATGAGCGGCGCCAATGACCCGATTTTCCGGATCGGCGAAAAGGATGGGGCCGCAATCGGCGGCGAGCACACCGATTGCGATGCCCGGTGTCGCCGTGACCATCGCATCGGCTTGCGGCCGGCTGCCATCATAAGATACGCCGATGGTCACGACATCGGGCGAATGGACCTGATGCACGGTAGCAAGCTGTTCGACGGGCAGACCGAACCAGTCGGCCACGCGCCGACGATTTTCCTGCACGTGCTCGCGATCGTCATGCGAGCCCAAACCGACGTTCAGCCCGCGATAAAGGCCCTCTGAAACGCCGCCGGCGCGGGTGAAATAGCCGTGGCGAATGCCGGCGGCCTCGGCGGCGCTCAGCAGCGTGCTTGCAAGTGGTGTCGGCAACTGCGGTGTCCCTTGACGTCTTGGTTCGGCCTGTCGTGCGATGAATAACGCAGCCGCGGCGAAGCAGTTCGATTTGACTGGGATGTTGGCCCAGTCCGGCGCGCACTGTCAATGCGTAGGGATCGATGGTCTCGTTTCAGCTGACGGGACGAAAGGGTAGGAGATCGATCGCCGGGCTGGAGACCGCCAACACCTTGAAGAGCTCTCCCATCTTGCCTTCGCCGGCACCAGCCAGCCTTTCCACGGCGACACGGATATTCTCCTGGATTGCCGCATCCTGGTCCCTGCCAAGGGCGGCCGCCCGCTCCAGCAGACCAAGCCCGATCAGGAAATCCCCCTGATGACAGCAGCCGTTGATGTGTATGCCGGAGGCGAGGGCGGTTTGCGCCAGATGCTGGAAATCGACATGGCTGGTGAGATCCGCTTCGCCGGGATGCTCCAGCGGGGGATCGTATTCATGCATGCGCACGGCCTGCAGCGTGTCGCCGAAGCCCGTCGCCATGTGGCCGTAGTCGATGGCAAGCGCCGTTCCGCCATGGGCCGCCAGCCTATCGCAGATCGTCGTCATGACGGCCTGGCGGGCGGGCGCGATTTCGAAAATCGTGCCGATCGGCGGCAGTCCGCCCTCGGGAAGAAGGGAAGGATCGAGCGTGGCGACGCCCGCCGTGAAGCTCAGCTCGTCGTTGACATCGATGCCGACGGTGCGCTCGCGGAAGCCGCTGGCGGTGCGAACAAACTGGCGGATGGGAATGGCGTCGAAGAGTTCGTTGGCGGCGAGCAGGGTGAAACCTTCGGGCACCTCGCCGAAATCCGTATGCCAGGAGATTTTTGCGCCATAGGCCTCGAGGGTCTGGCGCTGGAAGCCCTGCAGGCGCTCGCTGGTTTCGACGAGATGGACCGTCATGGCATCATAGAGCGGCGGAGCCAGCTTGCCGATGACGCGCAGCATGTCGGACATCATCGTGCCACGGCCCGGGCCGATTTCGACGAGACGCACTTCGATAGGCGTTCCATGCCGCTGCCAGGCATGCACCATAAAGACGCCGATCATCTCACCGAATAGCTGGCTGACTTCGGGCGCGGTGACGAAGTCGCCGGATTGGCCGAAAGGCTCGCGCGTCTTGTAATAACCATGCACCGGATCGGCGAGGCACAGCGAAAAATAATCGGTGATGCTCAATGGCCCGTTGGTGCGGATGATGGCTTTGATTTTTTCCCCGAGCGCCGTCGTCATTCTATGCTTTCGCTGATGCGTGGCCCACACAGACTGGGAGCGTCCTTCAAGAAGACCACGCGATATTGAACTCCACCTCAAGCCATCTGCCTTGCCGCTGCCTGACGGGCGCGGATAACGGCCCAAAGGCCGATCGCCACCATCGGAAGCGACAACACCATCCCCATCGTCAGCCAGTTCGTACCGAGCAGATAGCCGAGCTGCTCGTCAGGCTGACGGAAGAATTCGACAAAAATACGCGAGAAAGCGTAGCCGATGACAAAAATGCCGCTGACCGTGCCCGGTTTCTTCAGCGTCAGCGCCCAGCGCGTAAGCACAAAGAGAATAAGGAAGAGGATGATGCCTTCGATGCCGGCTTCATAAAGCTGGCTGGGGTGGCGAGGATCTGGGCCTGCGGGGCATACGCCATTATGGGCGGCGATCACGTGCGGGCTGCAGAAGACCATCGCCCAGGGGACGTCGCTTACGCGGCCCCAGAGCTCGCCATTGATGAAATTGGCGATGCGGCCGAAGAAGAGGCCGATCGGCGCGACGGCGGCGACGATATCGAACAGGCTCCAAGCCGGGATCTGATTGCGTCTTGCAAACAAGATCATGGCGATGGTCGTACCTATTAAACCGCCGTGGAAGGACATGCCGCCATTCCAGACCTCGATGGCACGGATCGGATTGGCCAGTACCGGATCGAGGTCGTAAAAGAGGATATAGCCTATGCGGCCGCCGAGGACGATGCCGAAGGCAACCCAGAGGATGAAATCGTCCAGATGCTGGCGCGTCATCGGTGCTGTATCGTTCAGCCAGAGCTTGCCGTTGTCGACCAGCCGCCTGGCATAGAACCAGCCGAGCAAAATGCCAGCGACATAGGCAAGCCCGTACCAATGGACTGAAACCGGGCCGAGGGAAACGGCGACCGGATCGATATCCGGAAAAGGCAGGATGGCGGCGAGATTGGCGGATGTCAGCAAGATCGTCAGGCCCGTTGCAGCATGTTCCCGAAAGCACCGTGCCATTTCGGGGCAGGATCATGCTAAATATCCAAAATGTGCGCGGAACATGGCGTTCGCTGTCGAAACGGTCAAGTCGATTGTTGATCTCGCCGAGATGGCAGGTCCGGTTGTCCAGTCCTATCTCAATTTGCTTGCATCGGCCCCTTGGAAATCCTACCTCAGCACTATCTGGCCCATATCGATGCCTGACCGTTGAGGGCCGACGGCCGCAAGGAGATTGCCATGAGCACTGGACCGAACCGAATCTTGGATGAATTCGCCAAGCTGATGACCGATGCCGCCGGTGCTGCGCAAGGCGTGCGCCGCGAAATCGAGACCGCCTTCAATGCCCATGCCGAGCGCTGGCTGAACAGCATGGATATCGTCAAGCGCGAGGAATTCGAGGCCGTTCGCGAAATGGCGATCAAGGCGCGCGACGAGAACGAGGCGCTGCTGGCGAGAATCGAAGCGCTCGAAGCCAAGCTCGCTTCCAAGGGCAAATAAGCCTGGACTTCTGTTTGCAGATCGGCGCGGCACCCGTTTGCCGTGCCTTTTTCCTCTGAAAATTTCCGTCCGTTTTTCCACCTGTGGACATAGGCAAAAAAGCCAATCGCCAGAGTCGGTTATGACTCCCTTCTGAATAGACGTCGGAAGAGCTTTCCACAGTGCCGTTTCCAAAATCACCGTTCAGGGGCTGGCATGCCGGGCATGCCGCTATACACTGATTTTAAATGATGATTCGAAACGGACTTGGTAAGCCCCGGGCATGGTGGAAGCGTTAGTCTGGCAGCCGTTCGACATCATCCCGAGGATGTTTCCGGAGTAAAATTGTTTGCGTTCTTTCAGTGTCGAGCCACGGGAAAACTGCAACCGATCCGGTCAAGAAGGTGCTGCATGAGCCTTATGGAAATGGAAGCCGAACGACAATCGAATCCGGTCGACATGATCGAATTCGTTGCCGCCAACAACGACTGGTCGTTCGAACGGTCCGGCGAGGACGAAATCGCCATGACCGTCGAAGGGCGATGGACCGACTATCACGTCTCGTTCTCCTGGATGGAGGAATTCGAGGCGCTGCACATAGCCTGCGCGTTCGATGTCAAGGTTCCGGACCCGCGCGTCAATGAGGTGATCAAGCTCTTGTCCTGCATCAACGGGCAGGTGCTGATGGGCCATTTCGATCTGTGGCGTCAGGAAGACATCGTCATCTTCCGTCAATCGCTACTCTTGTCCGGCGGGGCGGAGCCCACCAACCGGCAGGTGGAAGTGCTGCTTTCCAACGCGCTTGACACCTGCGAGGCTTACTATCAGGCTTTCCAATTCGTCGTATGGTCCGGGCTCGATGCAAACCGCGCCATGGAAGCCGTACTCTTTGAAACGGTAGGCGAAGCGTAAGATGACAGGTGAACAATCCGCCAATGCATTTGCATCCTCCGGGCCGATCGTTCTGATCGGCGCGGGCAATATGGGTGGCGCATTGCTGACCGGGTGGCTGAAAAACGGTGTGCCGGGCTCCTCGGTCGTCGTCGTCGATCCCAATCCGGCCGAAGCGATGCGGAAAATGATTGCGGATGCGGGCGCAAGCCATGTCACTGAAGTTCCGAAGAGCTTGACGGCGGGCGTTCTCTTCATCGCCGTCAAGCCGCAACTCATGGACGCGGTTCTGCCGCCGTTCAAGCCGCTCGTGGGACAAACGACTGTCGTCGTTTCCATCGCAGCCGGCAAGACGCTCTCCGCGCTTGAAACGCATCTGGGAGAAGCGGCCATGGTGCGCGCCATGCCGAATACGCCCGCAATGGTCGGGCGTGGCGTGACGGGCGCTTTTGCCAATGCACGCGTGAGCGATCGCCAGCGGCAGCTGGTCCAGAATCTGTTGAAGGTGTCGGGTCCGGTCGAATGGGTGCCTGCCGAAGCCGATATCGATTCGGTGACTGCGGTTTCGGGCAGCGGGCCTGCCTATGTTTTCTATCTCGTGGAATGCATGGCGGAGGCGGGCCGAAAGCTTGGCCTGCAGGCGGACCTCGCCATGCGGCTCGCACGGGAAACCGTCGCGGGGGCTGGTGAATTGCTGCACCAGTCTCCCGACGACGCTTCGCGGCTGCGCCAGAACGTCACCTCTCCCGGCGGAACGACAGCGGCGGCGCTAGCTGTTTTGATGGCGGAGGATGGAATGCAGCCCTTGTTCGATGCGGCTCTTGAAGCAGCGCGCAAACGGGCGCAGGAACTGGCAGGCTAGCAATTTCAGGAGACGTGCATAGCGGTTTTCCGTCCGGAATTGCGTAAAAGCAAAGAGATGGAACGATCGAGCGTTTCCGTGAAACGCTCGATCGTTCCAGGTTTTCGATAAAGGGCAGGGCATGGCGGAAGAGATCACCTATGGCGATTTCGAGCGGGTGGATATCCGCGTCGGAACGATCATCGAAGCGGAGACTTTTCCGGAAGCGCGCAAGCCCGCCTACAAGCTCAGGATCGATTTCGGGCCGGAGATCGGCATCAAGCGCTCCTCCGCGCAGATCACTGTCCATTATACGCCGGAAACTCTTATCGGCCGGCAGGTGCTCGCTGTCGTCAATTTTCCGCCGCGTCAGATCGGGCCGGTGCGTTCCGAAGTACTGACCCTCGGCTTCGAGGACGAGAGGGGCGCGATCATTCTGGCTGCGGTGACCCATCCGGTGCCGAACGGCAAGAAGATGATGTGAGCGGCGCCCCTTTCGCAATCGAAAGGAAGCGCCCTCAGTGAATGTCTCTCGACCGCGGGTCGGTCAGGCTGAAATCGAGGAATTCCGCCTCGAAGCCTTCGCGTTGCGGCGAGCAGAAGGCCGGGCCGACCGAGACTTCCTCCAACATCGGATCGAACCAGGCGAGCCTTGCCATGCGCCATTCGCTCATGCGGTCGGTGCGATACTGGATGAAGAGGGCATCGCCGTTGCGCGTGACCCGCGCTGACATGGCATCGAACTCGTGATCGAGCTGGAAGGCTGACCAGTCGGAATTGCCATTGGTGACGACGACGCTGAAATGCCTGGCGCCGTCGGTATATTCGATCCCGCATTTCATCCAATGCCGGGCACGATGGCGGATCATCAAGCCGGCCTGGTCGTAAAGTTCGCGATAGTGGCCGATAAAGGTCACTTCGGCGGTGAAATCGCCACGGCGCGGCATGCCGAGAAAATGACCGTTATCGCGGTGGAAGCCGTAATAGGTCTCCTGCCAGAAATCGGTCTTGTCGCCGGAACGGACAAACAATCGTCCCTGGTTCACCTCCCACATCGGCGGCGCATTCAGCCAGTGCATGCCATCGATATCGATCGCCATGTGACGCCTCCTCAGGCAGGAATGCGGATAGTGGCACGCAGGCCGCCAAGTGGGCTGTCGCCTAGCGTGACGTTGCCGCCATGGCTGCGGGCGATGTCACGCGCGATGGCAAGACCGAGGCCTGTGCCCGACTTGTCGAGATTGCGGGCCGAATCCAGCCGGAAGAACGGTTTGAAGACGTCATCGCGCGCCGAGACCGGAATGCCGGGGCCATCATCGTCAAAGATGATCGTCAGCCATTTGGCGCTGTGCCTGGCTTCGATGCGAAGGCTGTTGGCGTAGCGCCGGGCGTTGGTGGCGAGGTTCGTCACCAGGCGGGTAAATGCGTTCGGCCGGACGGAGATCTGATCCTCGCCATCAATGGAGAAGCTCATGGATTTTCCATGCAGCGTGAAGTCCTGCTGGATCTTCTCGAGGATATCGCTGAGCTTGAATTGTCCGACATCTTCTTCTGCCTCGCCGCGTGCGAAGGCCATGTAGCCCTCGAGCATGCTTTGCATGTCCTCCACATCTTCGCTGAGGCCGATAAGATCCGGATTTTCTCCGACAAGGGCGAGCTGCAGCTTGAAGCGGGTGAGGACCGTGCGCAGATCGTGGCTGACGCCGGAAAGCATCGCCGTGCGCTGCTCGATCTGCCGTTCGATGCGTTCACGCATCAGGATGAAGGCAAGGCCCGCGCGGCGTATTTCGTCGGCGCCGCGGGGAGAGTAGTTTTCCAGCCGCTGTCCTTTGCCGAAGCTTTCCGCCGCCTGGGCGAGAGCCAGGATCGGACGGATCTGGCCGCGCAGGAACAGGACGGCGATACCGATCAGCACCAGCGAGGTACCAACCATCCACAGAATGAAGATATGCGTGTTCGACGCATAAGTCTGGCTACGCTTGGCGAAAACCCGCAGTACCTTGTCGGGCAGTTTGATGCGGATTTCGACCAGGCTGGAGTTGCCGACGGTATCGATCCAGAAGGGCAGGTTGATCTGATCGCGGATCTCGTCGCTCAGGATGCCATCGAGGATCGAAAAGAAAGGTTTTTCGCCGGGTGGCGGTAGCTCGCCACCCGGTTCGATCGAAATGGCGAGATCGAGCTTCTGCCGCGCCATCTGGGTGATGGCGGAATAGTCGGCATCCTGCGGATAGGTCTGGATGATGGTGATGATGGCGGCGATGTCGCGCGTGGTCGCCATCGACAGGCGCTGCGTCACCATCTGCCAGTGGCGCTCCATGAAGACGATGGTAACGACCGCCTGCAGGATGATCATCGGCAGGATGAAGATCAGCAATGACCGGGCGTAGAGGCCGGTCGGTAGCACGTAGCGACGCATCCAGCGCGAAAGCCACCGCAGCCCGTTGGACGGCGTGTGCTCCTGGTCGCGCCTGATTGAATCGAATGCCACCATCGCCACTGATCCTCGGAACCAAATTCAGTCTATGCTAAGGCGGTAGCCGATGCCACGCACCGTCTGCAGCCAGATAGGGTTGGCCGGGTCATCTTCAATCTTTCGGCGCAGCCGGTTAATCTGCACGTCGATCGTCCGCTCGCCCACCTCTGCGTCATTGCCGATGAGCTCGTGACGCGGGATCGTCTCTCCGGCGCGCTTGGCAAACAGCAGCATGATTTCCTGCTCGCGGTCGGTAAGCCGGATGAGTTCCGCCGCTTTCTTGAGCTCCTTGCGGGTGAGCGAAAACGTGTAAGGTCCGAACATCACGAGCTCGATCTTCGGGGAATCGGCAGGCGCGTTGCGGCGCAGGATATTGTTGACGCGCAGCACAAGTTCTCGTGGGTCGAAGGGCTTTGGCAGATAGTCGTCGGCTCCAGCCTCGAGGCCCGCTATGCGGGAATCGGCTTCGGCCAGCGCCGTCAGCATGATGATCGGGATGTTCTTGATCTGGCGCAGGGCCGCCGTCAGCGCGATGCCGGATTCGCCGGGCATCATCACATCCATGATGATGAGATCGAAGTCGAGCCCTTCCAGCTTGCGGCGGGCTTCGGCGCCGTCGGCGGCAGCCGTGACGCGAAAACCCTTCTCCATGAGGTAACGGTTGAGGAGGGCACGGATACGTGTGTCGTCGTCCACCACCAGAAGATGTGCTGCGTCATCCGAGATTGCTGCTTTTGTCGTCATTCGGTCCGTCTCGATCCTGTCCTACCCATCGATTGCGTTGAGGCATTCCGCACCGGTCCAGCGGGCTGAAGCGCCGTCATTTCCCTGTCTGCATTCCCCTCAGGAAACGCTTCACGCTTTCGCGCGTCGCTTCCGACGCGCCTTCGAATGCCCTTTCAATGCGGCGCGATTGCGGCTCGGCCAGCGCCAGCGCCAGATCGCGGCCGGCTTGCGTCGGATACAGCTTGCGCTGCCGCCGGTCCTCTGGACCTGCGACCTGGCGAATATAACCCGAATCGATCAATTGTTTGAGAACCCGCGCCAAACTCTGTTTGGTGATCTGCAATGTTTCCAGAAGGTCCGCAACCGTCATGCCGGGTTCGCGGTTAACGAAATGGACGACACGATGATGGGCTCGGCCGAAACCGCTCTTGACGAGGATCTGGTCCGGATCGGAGACAAAATCGCGGTAGGCGAAGAAAAGCAGCTCGATAATCTCGAAATCGATGCTTCCGGCGTTCTGCATCGGCGTGCCCAGCAGCTCCGTCTTTGCCGCATTCTGGCTCATCTGTCGTGGCACCGTGACATTTCCTTTCCTATTATGGAGCATTCGGGAAACTTCCGTAAAAATATGTCAGCTCTGTTGACGCATTTTTACGTCGTTGCCCGCTTTCGCACAATGCCGTGCGGCCCGAACGGGCTTGCCCATCGGGAAATTAAGCGCGGTCCCGCAAAAACTCCAACATATCCTGTATTTTAATCCGTTGCCACTCGCGCATAAGGGGCAAAATATAGCCGAGAGCAATCCTGTGGTGAGGCGACGAGATCGTCTGAGGACAATAGGCGAGAGACAGGAGCCCTGGCTGGAAGGTCGCACATATCCGACCGACGAGCGGCAGCCACCGTGAAGGCGGCATCCTTTCTGCGTCACCCGCTTCAAGGTAAGGGCGAGATGCGCCTGTTGCCAAACGGAATTGATATCGATCCGCACAAGCCGGGTGTTTGCTAAGCCCGGCTTGTGCGATCCGATCTAATTACGACTTGCGGCCGAGAACGGCACCGACGATCGCGGAGAGCACGCCGCCGGCGACCAACGAGGATATGCCTTGCGCGATGAGGCCGGTGAGAGCTTCGCTGCCGATCAGATTCAGGATCAGGCCGCCACCAAGACCACCCACGGCCCCTGCGATCGTTCTCGCAATGAGATTGATCCCGTCCTGCTTCAAAACGGCGCTCGCGGCGTTGCCACCGATCGCACCGGCAATCAATTGCGTAATGATAGGCCCTAGACTTTCCATGACTGCCCTTCTCCCATAATTCCGGAGACGCTTCCGGATGCCCTCTCGCGGCGTCCCGGATCGATGCCAGGGAGCGGCGATAATCCTCATCGATATTAGGATTACATCATGCACGGATCGCTGGAAATAGAAGGGCAACTCAAACGGGAGAATTTCGCAATAATTTCAGGGGAAATCCGCGGTTTGGGCATGCGGCAGTCCCGCCGCATGTCAATTTCGCCATCTTATGCGGTCTTGCGCGGCGAATCAGCGGTAGACGTAGACGATACGGCGAGTACCTGGGTCGACCAGTACGGGTTGACGGTTTACCTCGACGTAGCTGTATTGGTAGTCGGGAATACGGTGCACTTCCACGCTTTGCGGAACGGTGGCGCCGACCGCCAGATCTCCACTCAACTGCACCGTATCGACGGGGTTGTCGTCGATATAGGTTCGGACTTCCTCGGGCGGGGTGATTGCGACTACATCGCCACCGTTCTGATCGACGGGACCCAGCAATTGGTCGTTTGGACCGGGCTGAACGCTGCCGGTCTGGACCGGATCGGTCTGTTCATAGGTGATGGTGGGGATGCCCAGATCATCCCGGTGGTCCTGAACGACGACCGAGGTGCCATTCTGTTCGACGCTCAGATATTGTGCGTAGACCCAGCCGCGCATGCCATTGACGTCGACCCGGCACCAGCGGCTACCTTCGACGCAGCCGTCCAAGGTGGCTTCGGACCCGCGAGTGGCGACGCCGACCGTCGGAAATTCCGCACCCGGCCCGGAACGAACTTCTATATCCGTGGCGGTGGTTGCGGCCATCTCGGCCTGGGCGAGACCCGCACTGCCGAGAAGGACAAAGCCGGTCAGCAACAGATTTCTCTTCAAGGACATTGGTTTTCTCCTTCTGTCTTGAAAGACTTATCTTCAACGTTCCGGGTGCCTGAGTGTTCCGGTTTGCCGGACACCAATAGGTCATCGTTCAACGGGATGATCAAATAACCATTTGAAATAGATGGATATTATCGAATCTTGAGGTTCGGTTGCCGCGTTCGCGCCACTTTGAAGCTTCGGGGGCTGCTTTGTCTGATGTTTGCCGTTATACCGACAGCACGACGATCAAACAGGCGAGGCGCTCCATGGGCATGCTCCAGGCCGGCATCATTCCGGTGACCCCTTTCGAACAGAACTGCACCATCCTGTTCGATCCGGAGACCAAAGAGGGCGTGGTGGTCGACCCGGGCGGCGATGTCGATATCATCCTGCAGACGGTGCGCGAGAACGGCATTACCCTCAAGGCCATCTGGCTGACGCACGGCCATATCGATCATGCCGGCGGTGCCGACGAGGTGCGGGAGGCGCTCGGCATCGAGGTGATCGGCCCGCATGAGGACGATCGCTTCCTGCTCGAGGATATCGAAGCCAAAGGCAAGATGTTCAACATCAGCGGCGTGCGCAACGTCACGCCGGACCGCTTCCTGAAGGAGGGCGACAAGGTCTCCTTCGGCGAGCATGAATTCGAGGTTTTCCATTGCCCGGGCCATGCGCCCGGCCATGTCATCTATGTCAATCGGAAGCAGGGCTTTGCCCATCTCGGCGACGTGCTGTTCAACGGCTCGATCGGCAGAACCGATCTGCCCGGCGGCAATCACCAGCAGCTTTTGGAATCGATCCGCGACAAGGTCTTCCCGCTGGGCGATGAAGTCGGGTTCATCTGCGGCCATGGGCCGGGCAGCCGGATCGGCGACGAGCGTCGCACCAATCCTTTCCTGCGCGGATTGTAGGCAAAGCGTTACCAGCGGGTCTTTTGCCCCGCATTCTCGTGGAATCTGGAAAGAATATCGTCGACAACGCTGGCAAGCGGCGCTGTCGCGTCGATGCTTATCGCATTCTTCGGAATGTCCTCCTGCGTCGCGTGCAATCGCACGATGACGTCTCGCTCGGCGGGCTTGCCGCCAAACTCATCTTCCGGTCTGGCAGTAAGCCGACGCTTTAGTGTTTCCAGATCGAGATTGAGAACGAAAACCCCATCGAACAGATCAATAAAGCGATGGAAATTCCTGGAGCCGCCGCAGAAGAAGGTGTTCGGATGGCTTCGATCCGCAACGAGGGATTTGACTTTGTCGACATTCCAAAGGTGATGCCTGTGCCCGAAGGTTACATCCGGAATGTGTTCCTGAAGGGCAGAGGCATCCAGCGGTTCACCCGTTTCCGGATCGCCTTTATAGGCCAACTCCCGATCGCCATGGATGACATGATAACCGCGCCGCTGCAGCTCTATGGCGACTGCAGTCTTGCCGGCTCCAGAAACGCCTTCGATCAAATAGTTCTTGACGCCCATTCTCCACCCTCTGGAAAGCTTCCTAGCGCGGCCAGAAATGATGGCAACACGCATAAAATGCCAGTGCGACCACGGCAGGACATTATCACAGAGTGTCTGGATGAGAGCTCCGGGCGCGATGGGGCCAGCGTTCTTATCAGAGACGTTGTTTCCGAGAGGAGGCGTGGAGCGTTTAGCGCGCGAGAGGCGGCAACACGGTCATGCTGCTACAAATCCGGCGGAAAGACAAACGCTGCCCGATGGGATCTATTCCGCATCAATCAGGCGCCGCTCGAAAGCGGCGCCTTGGTTCCTCGCATTGTCATTCGAGGCACGGCTGAAAATCAGTCTGCCGTGCAGAAATGGCGCATGCCGTCAAAGCCGACATAGGTGCCGGTGCGGCCATCGAAGCTTCTGTAGCGGTCGTAGCAATAGCGCATCCATGCGGACGACCAGGGACGCATGCCGTATGCCGGCGCTGGCGCATAATAGCTGACGTCACGCTCGACGTAGACGCGGCGCGGTGCTGGGCGATAATAGTAGCCAGGGGCAGGTGCGTCGTAGCCCGGGTCGACATAGGCCGGGGCCGGTTCGACGTAGCGTGGCTGGCTGGCAATGGCGGAGCCGACGATCAGACCGGTTGCGAGCCCGGCAGCGCCGAGCGCCCAACCATCACGGTTGCGATGGCGCCAATATTCATCGGCGGAAGCGGCGCTGATGGACGTGACTGTCAATGCCGCGGCGACGGCGGACATGACGAGCGTTTTGCCGAGTATGGTCATTGGCCTATCCTCTAAGGGAAGCGGGACAAAAGTCATTCCCGCTCTTTCATGGGAGGCAAATTATACGTGGCAAACTGAATGCAGACTGAATGACAAAACCCGGCATTGCTGCCGGGCCTCAACTCGAATTTGAAAGCCGTAAGGTGTCTTAGCCAGCAATCTGCAGATTGACGGCCTTCGGCCCCTTGCCGCGGCGATCCGGTTCCGTGTCGAAGCTTACCTTCTGGTTTTCCGACAATCCTGCCAGACCAGAAGCCTGAACTGCAGAAATGTGTACAAAGATGTCCGCGCCACCCTTGTCCGGTTTGATGAAACCGAAGCCCTTATCGGTATTGAAAAACTTTACAGTGCCAGTCTCGGCCATGCCTCAGGTCCTTTTCTCTCTGCCCACCATCCACACGGGCAGCATTACTTGTGTTGCCCTTGCGGGCGCTTGCAGGCAGTTCTCGAAATTTGAAGGAAAAGGTCCCCGTAACTCGGCATGATCTCGATGCGATGTTTGCCACCCCGCTTCTCGACCAAGCTGACCGGAATATTAGCGTTTCCGGCTCGCAATTCTATTAGGACTTCCCATGCTCTAAAAATGCCCGAACACCATTGAGAGTGCTGTGTTTATGGGAAATTGGCAAGCAAAAGTTTTTTAACGTGGCACAACAGGCACAATACCGTAACGCGAATATGTTAAGGCGATTCGCAAATTTTCCCACTTTGAAACAAGTTTCTAAGGGTTTTGCATCGCTCGCGATATAGTTTTAGCGAGATTTTCCCAAATCGGCTGATGTGAACGGCTGTTTTCGATTGTTCGAAAAATTTTGGCAAGCCATGCCGTCAAGCGGCTAAAAGCGCGCATTTCCGGCGTTTTTTATGCTGTGGCGTCGCGTCGGCGGGTCAATTCCGGTACCAATTCCACGGCCAGCATCGCCGTAAACATCAGTGCGCAGCCGGCATAGCCGAGCGGACCGATGGTCTCTCCGAGTAGCAAGGCGCCGAGCGAAGCCCCGAATAATGCCTCCGATGACAGGAAGATCGCGGCCTGGGGCGCGGTTGTATAACGCTGGCCAATGATCTGCAGCGCGAAAGCCAGACCTGAGGAGAAGATGCCGACATAGAGGATCTCGCCGAGTGCGGCGCTTATATCAGCAATGCTGATCGGCTCGATGGCGACGGCAACCGCGAGAGCAAGGACGGCGGTGACGGCAAATTGCGTAGCGGAAATGCCGAGCGGCCGGCCGGTTTCGTTGACGGCGGAGCCGGCAAGCGTGATTTGCGCCGCCCAGAAGAGCGCGCAGATCACGGTCAGAAAATCGCCGACGGTGAGGCGCGAGAACGAGCCGCCCGAGAGCAGGTAGATGCCGCAAAGCGCCATCAATGCCGCGGGCCAGATGACCCAATGCGGCGAGCGGCGCAGAAAGATAACGGCGATCAGCGGCACAAAGACCACGTAAAGACCGGTGATGAAGCTGGAATTCGTGACCGTCGTCGTTAGCAGGCCGAGCTGCTGCGTTGCCGCTCCGCCGAAAAGAGCGAGGCCGATCAACAAAAAGGAGAGCCAGTTGCGAGGCGTCAGTGGCTTCGCGGCCTTTCTGTTTTCCATCCACACGAAAGGCAGGACGACCATGGTGGCCACGGCAAATCGCAGGCCGATGAACCAGAAGGGTCCGATCGCCTTCATCGCTGTCGATTGCGCAACGAAACCGCCGCCCCAGATCGCGGCGGCAAGCAACAACAACAAATTCGCCTGTATGCGAGACATCTGCATCCTGCGGGAAGGGGAGGAAAGAATGAGGCCGACCGTTAGCAGCTGCTTTTGCTTGCGGCAAGGCTTAAAGATGCCCGAAGCAGAGCGTTGAGGGTTAGCTTGTGGCTCTCGAAACCCTCAGAAGCGCGCCGTTGTCTTCATCGGTCGTGATCAGCAGCGCACCATCAGGCGCGACCGCAATATCGCGCAAGCGCCCGAATTTGCCGTCAAACATACGTTCCTGTTCGGTGATCTTGCCCCTGCCGTCCTGATTTAGGCGCGACAGCAGCTCGAACTTCAGCGCTGTCACCAGGAACTCGCCGTTCCATTCGGGAAACATCTTGCCACGGTAGACGACAATGCCGCCCGGTGCAATCGACGGGTCCCAATAGAAGCGTGGCTGCTCCATACCTGCTTTGGCGGTTCCGATGCCGATTTTCGTGCCGTTATAATTGACGCCATAGGAGATGATGGGCCAGCCGTAGTTCTTGCCGGCTTCGGGCGTGTTGATCTCATCGCCGCCTCGGGCGCCGTGCTCTGCCGTGTAGAGCCTGTTTGTCTCGCTATCGAAGGTGATGCCTTGCGGGTTGCGGTGGCCCTTCGACCAGATTTCGGGCAGGGCGCGCTTGCCGTCCTTGAACGGATTGTCGGCGGGGATGCTGCCATCGGCTTCGATGTGGATGATGGAGCCGGCGTCGTCATGAAAGTCCTGGGCGCGATCCTGCTGGCCGCGGTCGCCGAGGCTGACGAAGAGGCTGCCGTCGCGTGCAATGGCGATGCGCGAACCGTACTGGATATTGCCGCGCGACAGCTTGTTCATCAGGAAGATGCGCCTCACATCCGTCAGCCGGGTTTCGTCCGGCGATAGTCTGGCGCGAAAGACGGCCGTGCCGCTTCCACCATCGCCTGCCACCGAGGCGGTGAAATAGAGTGTGCGGTTGCTTGAGAATTTCGGATCAAGGGCGACATCGAGCAGGCCGCCCTGGCCGTGTGCATAGACTTCTGGCACGCCTGACAGGGGTACGAAAACCTTGCCATCGCGGACGACACGCATGCGTCCAGGACGTTCGGTAACGACGTAGGCGCCATCGGGCAATACGGCGACCGCCCAGGGGTGTTCGAGCCCCGCTGCTATCGTTTCGACTTTGACCTCGACCTTCTGCGTTTTGATGGTTTGTGCGGATGCGGCCAGCATCGTCGTTGTCGACAACAGGGCAAAAGTCATCAAGGCAATCGAAAATCCCGTTATGCTGGCACGCATCTGTCCAACCTCCCCAACAGGTTCGCCTTTGCAAGGTGGGAGCGTTCCGTTGCCATTCAAGGCTGATCGCCGAGCCGATAACGTCTTTGTGTTCGTGTCGGAGAGAGGATGGTGCCATTCCGCTTTTTCGACCCGGGCTGAAGGTGAGGGCAAAAGCCCTGCGGCAAGGCCTCCAAGGGCCTTGCATTGGATGGGGGAGGAAGAAGTATTTGTTCCAAATAAGAAATTTCGGGACTCTTCAGAATTTGAATCAAGCGCCTCATATCTTGATTCAAGTCCGTATCGAGCGCCGATGGCCCCCGATGACCACCCCTGTCCGATACGACCGAGGACTGCAGCCGATAGCGCAGCTCTCTAGCCGGGTAAGCAGAGCGCTCGCGGATTGCCCGGAAAGCCAGGAAATAAAGCCACTGTGACGCCTTTGTGCTTGAAACGTCGGCCCATATTCGACATAGAGCTTAGCGCAGAAAACTGGTCCGCAGGCTTTCTGCCATTTTCAACCGAATAGGACCGATCACCATGGCCTTTCTTGCCGACGCTCTTTCCCGTGTAAAGCCTTCTGCCACCATCGCCGTTTCCCAGAAAGCGCGCGAGCTGAAAGCAAAAGGACGCGACGTGATCGGCCTCGGTGCCGGTGAGCCCGATTTCGATACGCCTGATAATATCAAGGCAGCCGCCATCGATGCGATCAATCGCGGCGAGACGAAGTACACGCCGGTTGCCGGCATCCCGGAACTGCGCAAAGCGATCGCCGCCAAGTTCAAGCGCGAGAACAATCTCGACTACGCTCCCGAGCAGACCATCGTCGGCACGGGCGGCAAGCAGATCCTGTTCAACGCCTTCATGGCGACGCTGAACCCGGGCGACGAAGTCATCATCCCGACGCCTTATTGGGTTTCCTACCCCGAAATGGTGGCGCTGTGCGGCGGCACGCCGGTTTTCGTCGCGACGACGCAGGCGAACAGCTTCAAGCTGCAGCCTGCCGATCTTGAGAAGGCGATCACGCCGAAGACCAAGTGGTTCATGTTCAACTCGCCGTCCAACCCATCGGGTGCTGCCTATACGCATGCCGAACTGAAGGCGCTGACGGACGTGCTGGTCAAGCATCCGCATGTCTGGGTCCTGACCGACGACATGTACGAGCACCTGACCTATGGCGAGTTCAAATTTGCCACGCCGGTCGAAGTCGAGCCGAGCCTCTACGACCGTACGCTGACGATGAATGGCGTCTCGAAGGCCTATGCGATGACTGGTTGGCGTATCGGCTATGCTGCCGGCCCGCTGCAGCTCATCAAGGCGATGGATATGATCCAGGGTCAGCAGACCTCGGGTGCGACCTCGATCGCACAGTGGGCGGCCGTCGAAGCGCTCAACGGTCCGCAGGACTTCATTCCGCGCAACAAGAAGATCTTCGAAGGTCGTCGCGATCTCGTCGTATCGATGCTGAACCAGGCGAAGGGCATTTCGTGCCCGGTTCCGGAAGGTGCCTTCTACGTCTACCCGTCCTGCGCCGGCCTGATCGGCAAGACGGCTCCGACGGGCAAGGTCATCGAGACGGACGAGGACTTCGTGTCCGAGTTGCTGGAATCGGAAGGCGTTGCCGTCGTTCACGGTTCGGCTTTCGGCCTCGGCCCGAACTTCCGCATCTCCTACGCGACTTCGGAAGAGCTGCTCGAGGAAGCTTGCCGCCGCATCCAGCGCTTCTGCGGCGCGTGCAAGTAAGCGATCCATAATCGTTCAATTGAAAAGCCCGCCAGAGATGGCGGGCTTTTTTCATTCAGCTTGCCGGTTTCATCTTCATTCGTTGATTCAAGCGTTTCGCAATTTGAATCCGCCAATCGGCGCAAGTCCTTGAAATCGGAATCAAAGACCGAGCGCCGTCAGCATGATGAAGGTGGCGAAAAGAATGAAATGGGTCATGCCCTCGATGGCGTTGGTTTCGCCGTCGTTGAGGTTGATGGCGGCGACGATCAGCGTGATCATCACCATGACCGTCTGCACCGGCGACATGGCCATGATGAAGGGCTGCCCCGTATAGAGCGCGATCGCCTCCATGACGGGCACCGTCAGGATGACCGTCGACAGCGAGGCGCCAAGGGCGATGTTGACCGTCGCCTGCATGCGGTTTCTGAGGGCTGCGCGCAGCGCCGTCAGAATTTCCGGCGCTGCCGAGATGGCGGCGACGACGATGGCGGCGATGGCGGGCGGAGCGCCGGTGCCCCTGAGGCCGGTATCCATGAAGGCCGACATGAATTCCGCCAAAGCACCGATCAGCACGACGCCGATCAGGATTGTCACGATCGAGGTCGTTGTGGATTCTTCGTCATGATGCTCTTCGTCATCGGCCGCCGCGAGTTTCTTTTCTGTGCGGGGGTAGCTGTAGCTGAAGAAATAGCTGTGCTTTCCCACCTGCATGCGCAGGAAGAGCGCGTAGAGTGCGATCATCGCGACGATGGTGAAGGCGGAATAATAGTGCCATTTCGCATCGGGAATGAATTCGGGCACGATCATCGAAATGCCCATAGCGGTCAGGATCATCACGCCATAGGTGCGGCTGGAATCGTCATTATAGGGCTGTTCGCCATGCTTCAGCCCGCCGAGAAGAGCAGCAAGGCCGAGGATGCCGTTGATATCGAGCATGACGGCGGCATAGATGGTGTCGCGCACCAGCGTCGGCGAACTCTCGCCGCTCATCATGATGGCGAGGATGATGACCTCGACGGCAACGGCCGACAAGGTGAGGATCATCGTGCCGTAGGGATCGCCGACCTTGACGGCAAGGGTCTCGGCGTGGTGGGCGACGCGCATGGATGCCAGTACAATCGTCGCGATCAATGCAGCGGCTGCGACCATCGCCGCGCCTTGGCCCATTTCCAGTATGGAATGCTCGCCGACATAGGCGGCAACGGCAATCGCCAATGCCACGAGCAGGTATTTTTCCTGCTTAAACCACTTCGCTATGATCACTTTCCCCACCTTTGCGCCGATTCACGGTTGCACTCTAAAGCAAGGATTTCGCACATCAAGCTTGCGGGGAAGGGGGCGAAATTTGCAGTTAACGCGGTTTAATGGAATACTGCGCGGATAGGTCTGCCCAACCACAATGCCGCGGCATCCTCGAACCCGTCTCAGATGCACGCGATTCTGCCGGCAACGTCCGGTTCGAAGGTCTTGGCAGATGAGAAGGAGGGTCTGAATGGTCAAGGTCGTTTACGAAATCGTGCCGCATGACGGTGGGTGGGCTTATCGCTTCCGTGACGTTTATTCGGAAGCGTTTCCAACACATTCCGAGGCGGTGGAGGCCGCCAGGATCGTGGCGGCGGAACAGCAAATCGGGGGAGATTCCGCCGAAATCAGCTGGCAGGACGAGAGCGGCAAATGGCATGAGGAATATGCCGATGGCGGTGACCGCCCGGAAACGGAAGTCATCGACGGCCAGATGCATTTCCCGCCAGTCGATACCGCTCCGGGCGCCTAGATCTGCCGCTGGCCGACTGCCTTTTCGATAATCGCGTCGACGAAGTGACGTTTCTCGGCGGTGTAGCGATCGCCATCATGTCGATGCATTTCGGCGAGCTCCAATTTCAGCGCGGCATAGGCTGCCGCTTCTGCAGGATGTGCGCGAAGATAATCGCGAAAGATCACCCTGTGCACATGGGTCCGGTTGTTCGGCGGGCAGAGATAAATTCGTTCCGGCGGTCTGCCGTCGCGCCGCATGAAGGCCCAAACATCATCATCATAGCGATTGCCGCGGGGTTCGTAATTCTGCTCCAGAAGAATCTGTGTTGCTGCAGGCACATCGGCTGAGCCGCGCAGGATGATATCGATATCGATGAGCGGTTTTGCGGCGATTCCGGGAATGGAGGTGCTGCCGATATGTTCGATCGTCACGACATAGGGTGCCAGCAATCGTTCGAGCTTTTCGCGGATGCGTTCGAAATCTCCTGGCCAGCATGGGTCGTATGGCACCAGTTCCACCGCTGTTCCCATAATCAAGATCCATTCTCCAGGTTGTTTTCCTTGATGTAATCAAGCAAACCCGTCACCAGGGCATCGAATGTCACGCGGCAGCGTGGCGATGTCTTCAGATTTTCATGCATGACGATCCAGGTGTCGATCTCCACCTCGATCTCGGGCAATATCAGCACGAGGTTTGGATCGCGGCTTGCCAAGGGGATTTGATAGAAACTGATGCCGATGCCGGCGCGCAGCGCATTGTGGAGCGCGATGCTGTGGTCGGAACGAAAGCTGAAGGAAGCGCCTTCGAGCATCGGATAACGCTTCAGCATCATGCGTATATAGGCAGTCTGGCGATCGAAGCCGATGAGCTTGTGCCGACGCAGCTCCTCGAGGGTTTCGGGCTTGCCGTACCGCTCGATATAGCTGCGATGGGCGAAGAGGCCGAGAGAGATGATGCCGATATGCCGGGCGAGCAGTGCTTCTTGCGCCGGCGCGACCATGCGTACGGCGATATCGGCCTCGCGCTGTAGCAGATCTTCCACCGTATCGGAGGCTGAAAGCTCCACGATCAGATCGGGATAGCTTGCCTGCAACTTGGCAAGGATCGGTGGCAGCACTTCCGTTCCGATGACCTCGCTCGCACTGATGCGCACCGTGCCGCTGACCTTATCCTTCGAGCCGGAGGCTGCGCGCAACAGTGCGGCAGTCGTGCTCGCCAAAGTTTCGGCATAAGGTTTCAGAACGATGGCGGTGTCGGTCGGCAACAACCCCTGTTGCGAACGCGTGAATAGCTCCGCGCCGACCGATTGTTCCAAGGCGTCGATATGACGGCCGACCGTCGGCTGTGTCAGGCCGAGTTCGCGGGCAGCGGCCGACAGCGAGCCGTGCTCCAGCACGGCGAGAAAGGTGCGATAGAAGTCCCAGCTTGGCTCAGATCGTGATGTCATATATTTATGTATACCATCTGCAGATTTTTCAGCAATTTCGTTTATCGCCAATGCCAAGCATAGTCAGCCCATCGAAACCGATGGAGATGACGATGAGCAATGAGATGGAAAGCACAAAGACGGCCCTGATACTCGGCGCGACCGGCGGCATTGGCGGTGCCGTCGCGGAAGGGCTTGCCCTTCGCGGCTGGCGCATTCGGGCGCTGAACCGCAATGCGGCCGAGGCGGCCCGCCGCCAGCCGGAATTCGACTGGTTCCAGGGCGACGCCATGCAGGCGGATGATGTTCTGAAGGCGGCGCGGGGCGCTGATGTCATCGTGCATGCCGTCAACCCGCCCGGCTATCGCGATTGGGGCAAAGTCGTCCTGCCGATGCTCGACAACACCATTGCCGCGGCCAAGGTGGTCGGTGCGCGCATCGTGCTGCCCGGTACGGTTTATAATTTCGGTCCCGATGTTTTTCCGAATGTCACGGAAGACAGCGCGCAACGGCCGAAGACCCGCAAGGGCGCTATCCGCGTGCAGATGGAGCGGCGCCTGCGGGCGGCGGCAGAGCAGGGCGATAGCCCGGTCATCATCGTTCGCGCCGGCGATTTCTTCGGTGGCGCACGCGCCAACAGCTGGTTTTCTCAAGCCATGGTGACGCCGGGCAAGCCGATCAATTCGATGACCTATCCGGGCAAGCGTGGCGTCGGCCATCAATGGGCCTATCTGCCCGATGTCGCCGAGACCATGATCCGATTGATCGAGAAGGGCGACCAGCTGCCGTCCTTCGCCGTCTATCATATGCGCGGCCATTGGGATGGAGACGGCAGGCAGATGATCGAAGCCGTGCAGCGCGTGCTTGGGCACAAGGTGAAGGTGAGGGCATTTCCCTGGTGGATGGTGCCGCTGGCTGCTCCCTTCGTGACATTGATGCGGGAACTGCGCGAAATGAGCTATCTCTGGGACGTGCCGCTGCAGATGCGGAACGACAAGCTCGTGGCTATGCTCGGTGAAGAGCCGCATACGCCGATCGATAAGGCTGTTCGCAGCAGCCTGGCGTCGATCGGCTGCCTGCCGGCGGCATGAGCGATACCCCTATCGCCCGATTAATCAGGCTATGCCCGTTGAAGCTCAGGTAATGAAAAAACCTCGCAACATGCGTTGCGAGGGGATTCCGTTGATAAGAAGACTCTTCAGAGGTCGGTTCAAGCAGCCTCGTCCAGAGCCGGATAGTCGTCGTAGCCCTTGGCGCCACCACCATAGAGCGTTGCCTGGTCCCATTGGGCGAGCGGTGCATCTTCCTTCAGGCGGCGGACGAGATCGGGGTTGGAGATGAACGGCTTGCCGAAGGCAACGACATCCGCCTTGCCACGGTCGACGGCTTCAATCGCCATCTCGCGGGTATAGGCATTGTTGACCATCCAGCCGGCCTTGCCGCCTGCGGCCTTGTAGGCTGCATGCAGGGCATCGTAATCGAAGGGTAGGGAGTCACGCTTGCCGCCGGTCTGGCCCTCGATGACGTGGATATAGGCGAGGCCGTACTTTGCCAGGCCTTCGATGACATAGGTGAAGAGCTGCTGCGGGGCCGGATCGCTGGCATCGCCGGATGAGGTGACAGGCGAGATGCGGATCGCGGTGCGGCCCGCACCGACTTCCTTGGTGACGGCATCGACCACTTCGAATAGGAAGCGGGCACGATTCTCTATCGCGCCGCCATACTGGTCGGTGCGGTCGTTGACATTGCCGCGCAAGAACTGGTCGATCAGGTAGCCGTTGGCGCCATGGATCTCGACGCCGTCAAAGCCGGCATCGATCGCGGCGCGGGCCGCCTTGCGGTAATCCTCGATGATGCCCGGGATTTCCGAGGTTTCGAGTGCACGCGGCTCGGAGACGTCGGTAAAGCCGCCGGTGCCGTCGCCGTTGACCAGATAGGTCTTCGAATTTTCAGCGCGCTTGGACGTCGACGAGACCGGCTTGCCGCCGTTCGGCTGCAGAGTCGTATGGGAGATGCGGCCGACATGCCACATCTGCACGACGATCTTGCCGCCATTGGCATGCACGGCATCCGTCACCTTCCTCCAGCCGTCGAGGGCTTCCTTGCTGTAGAGGCCGGGAACGTCGGCGTATCCCTGGCCTTGATGGGTGATCGCCGTTGCTTCGGTGATGATCAGGCCGGCCGAGGCGCGCTGGGCATAATATTTGACGTTCAGTTCGTTCGGCACGGCATTCGGCGAGCGGTTGCGCGTCAGCGGTGCCATGACGATGCGGTTGGCGATGGAAATATCACCCAGCTTCGTCGGTTCGAATAATTTGGTCATGGGTTGGTCCTTTTTACTTGGGGGAGGATGAAGGAGGGAATCAGGAGGAGGCGAGAGGCTCGCCTCCGGAATGCGGGCCGGCAAAACGAGGCATCTTCACAGTTCCTTCTGCATGGCCGCGAGGAAGTCGGCGATGGTCTCCTCGTTGCGTTTGTAGAAAATCCACTGGCCGAGGCGCCGTGTCGTCACCAGGCCGGCGCGGTGCAGCGTGCCGAGATGCGCCGAGACGGTCGATTGCGACAGGCCGCAGCGCTCGAACTGACTGGCGCAGACGCCAAGCTCCAGCGGGTGTTCCTGGGTCGGGAAATGAGTGTGCGGATCTTTGAGGTGGTTGAGGATTTCCAGCCGGGCCGGATGGGCCAGAGCCTTCAGTATCTCGTTCTTGTCCATGGCGTTCACCGCATGAATATCGAATAATTGCGATTTATGTATCGACGATTTTCGATATATCAAGGGCGACGCTGAATATTATTTTCGGCAAGGCTGCCGACGTGCATGCTTAGAAATTGGGCAAAAAAAGAGGGCCACCGGTATAAACCAGGGCCCTTATAGGTGTGAAGGTCAAAACCTCCAGAGGGGAACAGCCAATGCGGTGGAACTGGGAGGAAAAGCCACCGTGTGCATCAGCTGAGTGCGTTATGATGCTAATTTGTGCAGTGCGCAATGCTTTTTTGTGCATGGCAGTTATGCGTTTGCTACGTCAGCGGCAAAAGGGCAAAAAAAAGGGCCTCCGGAGTGAACCAGGGCCCTATAGGTATGAAGGTCAAAAACCTCCAGAGGGGAACAGCCAATGCGGTGGAACTGGGAGGAAAAGCCACCGTGTGCATCAGCTATGTGCGATATGGTAGTTAAATGTGCAGGCTTCAACTCTCATTTGTGCATATCAGCTATGCGTCATATGCGTGGCTGATATACTAGCCGTAAAAAGAGTTCGTTATCAGTGACTTACCTTCGTCAGAAGTTCCAGTTACGAGCTTTCGCTACAATAAAATCACGAAAAACCTTGAGCTTAGCTGCGTTCTTCATCTCGTCGGGGTAGCAGAAATAGGTGTCGAAGGATGGCACGTCGGCATTGATCGCAAGCTGAATGAGGCCAGGGTCGCGGCCGACGATATAGTCAGGCAGTACCGCGATGCCGATGCCGAGCAGGCAGGCGCGCTTGATCGACGTCTGGCTGTTGATCTGCAAGTGCGGCACGCGCTTGTTGTCGGATGAGCGGCCGGCGATCTCCAGCCAGTTGACGTCGAGCAGGTAATTGGGTGCCGGCTCGCCGAAGCTGATGATGCGATGCTCGTCCAGATCCTCCACCGACTGCGGCTCGCCGTAGCGGTTGATGTAGGAGGGGGCGGCATAGACATGCATGTGCACGGTGAAGAGCTTGCGCTGGATCAGATCCGACTGCTGCGGCTGGCGCAGACGGATGGCGCAGTCCGCATGGCGCATGTTCACATCCAGCTCCTCGTTGTCGAGGATCAGCTGGATCTGCATATCAGGATAGAGCTGCAGGAATTCCTGGATCTTGTCGGTGAGCCAGCCTTGGCCGAGACCGACCGTTGTCGTTACGCGCAGCTTGCCGCTCGGCTTGTCGGTCGTCTCGGTCAATTGCATCTTGACCGTTTCGAGCTTCAGCAGAACGTCATGGGCCGTGCGATAAAGCAGCTCACCCTGTTCGGTCAGGATGAGGCCACGCGCATGACGATGGAAGAGCTTTATACCGACATCCTGCTCGAGAGCGCTGACCTGTCGGCTGATGGCGGATTGAGACAAGTGCAACTTGTCGGCCGCATGCGTGAACGAACCCGCTTCGGCAGCCGCGTGAAAGATACGCAGCTTGTCCCAATCCAATGGCATGCCGTTTCCCCTCATCGGCTGCATCACTCCGCAGCCACGGCGACGGGCATGTGCCCGGTCAAGTAGCGTTCCGCCTCAAGTGCGGCCATGCAGCCCATTCCCGCTGCCGTGATCGCCTGCCGGAACGTATCGTCGGTCACATCACCCGCGGCATAGATGCCTTCGACGCTGGTCGCGGTCGAATCGGCAGCAGTCCAGAGATAGCCGTTATCCTTGAGTTTCAATTTGCCCTTGAAGAGCTCGGTCGCCGGCGCATGGCCGATGGCAACGAAGACACCGTCGATCGGCATTTCCGTGATGGCGCCGGTGCGCGCATCGCGCAGCCTCGCGCCCGTGACCGATGGCGGCATCGGCGGCTTGGCGGGAGTGCCGGTGATCTCCGCGACCTCAGTGTTCCAGAGGATTTTGACGTTTGCCTTGGCGAACAGGCGCTCCTGCAGGATCTTTTCCGAACGGAAAGTATCGCGGCGATGCACCACGGTCACCGATTTCGCGATATTGGAGAGGTATAGCGCCTCTTCAACGGCGCTGTTGCCGCCGCCGACCACGATCACGTCCTTGTTGCGGTAGAAGAAGCCATCGCAAGTGGCGCAGGCGGAGACGCCGAAGCCCTGGAAATGCTGCTCGCTCTCGATACCCAGCCATTTCGCCTTGGCGCCGGTCGCAATGATGAGCGTGTCGGCGGTCCAGACCTGGCCGCTATCGGTGCGGGCGACGAAGGGACGCTGGTTCGTATCGACTTCAGTCACAAGGTCGTTGACGATTTCGGCGCCGACATGCTGTGCCTGCTGCAGCATCTGCTCCATCAGCCACGGACCCTGGATCGGATCGGCAAAGCCCGGATAGTTCTCGACATCGGTCGTGATCATCAGCTGGCCGCCCTGTTCGAGACCAGCGATCAGAACCGGCTGCAGCATCGCGCGCGCGGCGTAAACCGCGGCGGTGTAGCCGGCTGGGCCGGAACCGATGATGAGCACCTTTGTGTGGCGGGCAGGCATAGTCAGTCCTTTCAATTTCGGCGATTGGGAAACCGCGGCTTCAAGCGCGCAAAGCAGGCGATTTCGCGATCCGCTGCTTCATTTATGATTGCCTTATGCATTTATTCAAGGGCAGCCTTGCATTACACACAGAGCAAATCTGCTTTGTGTAAGAATCAACTACGCGAGAGAAACTTTCTTGCGTATTTTCCTGCCTTATATAGAAGCTGGCGAGGGGGAATTAAAGAAAGGCCAAAAAGTGCTTCGCGCTGAGCTCGATGCCATCGATATCAAGATTCTGCGGGAACTCCAGCGGGACGGACGAATGACCAACGTCGAGCTCGCAGACAGGGTTGGCATTTCGGCACCGCCATGCCTGCGCCGCGTGCGCAAGCTGGAAGAGGCCGGTGTTATCGAAGGCTATCACGCCATGCTGAACAGCCCGAAACTGGGCTTCGATCTCGTGGCATTCTGCATGGTTGGCCTCAAGCATCAGTCGGAAGCGAACCTCAAGGCTTTTGCCAGCGCAACTTCGGCATGGCCGCTGGTTCGGCAGGCATGGATGGTATCCGGCGACAGTGATTTTCTGCTGCACTGTGTTGCCGAAAATCTCACCCGCTTCCAGGATTTCGTTATCGAGGTTCTGACGGCAAATGAACATGTCGACACTGTGCGCACCATGCTGACCATCCGGCAAGTCAAGAAGCTCGGCCTAGTGGAGCTTTAGGCGAATGGCAGATCGCCCCTGGCATCGGTCGCTGATCAAGTCCGGCGTGCGCCTTTTCCTGGGCGGCTCGCGAGCTCATGTGCAGGATTGGTTTCCGGGACTGAGCATCGTCCGCAGCCAGAATGTCAGCGAGGTGCTTTACCGGGGCGTCAAGGTCGCGAGCCTTGCCGGCATGGACCGTCTGCGCGAACGCTGCGGCGATGCGGTCTATATCGTCGGCTCAGGCCCATCAATTCGCGATTGCGATCTGAGCGGTCTGGAATTCCACAGCGCCATTCTTCTCAATGGCGCTATCGGCCTGTCAGGCGATCGGATCGCCGAGCCGTTGGCAATCGCTGTCGAAGATGAGCGTTTCGTATGGCGGCATCTCGATATGCTGCGCGAGAAGGTCGCTCCCGGCTCGCTTTGCCTGTTTTCCGTGGCGGTGCTGCGTGCGCTCTGCGAGATTGACAAAAGCTGGCTGGCGGACAAGACGATTATCCTGATCGACGATATCCGCAAGCCGTATGGCGCGCGCCGCCGTTCGGTCGACGATCTCAAGAAACTGCAATATGTGCGATTGGATGCCGAGGGTTCGGCGGGTTTTTCGCTTTCGCCAGACCGCGGGGTGTTTCTGGGTGGGTCCGTCGCCGTCTCGGCCCTGCAATTTGCCCTTTACTGCGCGCAGCAGCAGGTCGGCTTCCTAGGGATCGATATATCCAATGCCGGCGAGCCCCGATTTTATGAGACAGCCGGAGATACCGCTTTTTCCGGCATTGCCCGCGCCGAAGGCCGGATCATCGAGCATCTCGTGCTTGCGCGGCAGATCGCAGCCGAGCGCGGCGTCGCTTTCGTCAACTATTCCCGCGTTTCGGCGTTGCTCAAATATGATTTTGGTTACGACGACAGGTTTGCACTGAAGCCGCAGGCTTGATCTTTGCCGGAGCCGACAGGGCCGGCGAGCCCGATTGAAATTAAGGTTGATGGAATGAAGCTTATGCGCTGGCTGAAACCCAAGGTGTCCGACGCCAAGAAGCTGTCCATCGATCCGCCGGAGCCGAGGGCAGGGCGTCACGGCATCGCAATTGCCGCCTGCGTGAAGAACGAGGCCCGCTACATCGAGGAATGGGTGCGCTTCCATCAGGCGGTCGGCATTCGCCACTTCTATATCTACGACAACGGCTCGACCGACGAGACCTGCGCATTTCTTCGAAGCCTGCTCTCGCAAGACGCGTTGACCATCATTCCCTGGGCTGGGCGCATGCGCGATGCGGCGACGTCGGCGATGTTGAACGGGCAGGTCATCACCTTCGCGCATGCCATTTTGAATTTCGGCGGCGACTATCGTTGGATGGCGTTCATCGATGTCGATGAATTTCTTCTGCCGAAGGAGGCGACGACCGTTGAGCAGGCGCTGGAGGCCGTCGGGGATTTCCCGAATGTGTCGCTGCCCTGGCACATGTTCGCGACCAGCGGCCACGAGACGCCGCCGGACGGTCCCCTTACGCTGAATTACTGGATGCGTGGCGCCGATCCAATGACGACGAAGGAAAACGTCAGCAATTTCAAGTGTATCGTCGATCCATGTGAAGTAACCGAAGTCAGTGTGCATCAGTTCCAAACGCGTGCTCATGGCGATCTGACGGCCAATGACGCCGGCGAACGATTTACGCGGCGGGCGCGGAAGTCGCCCGAGTTCTATTCCAACCGTTTTCTCCAGCTGAACCACTATTATACGAAATCCCGGCAGGAACTGATGAAGAAGCTGGCGCGGGGATGGACTTATGACAGCAGTGCGGCAAAATATCGGGACAAGGTCCTGTCCATCGTCAAAAGCATCGAGGAGGACATGGTGGAGGATCGCTCGATGATCGAGTTCATCGAGCGCAACCGCGTCGATCTTGGTCGCTGATCGATCCGCCTACCTGTTGGCGACGAGCAGCCGCTTGTAGACGTCGCCGATGGCGGTCGCTTCCTTTTCCAGCGCGAATTCGCTGCGCACATGGCGCACGGCGTTCTCGCCTTGAAGAAGCGCTTCTTCCGGATTGGCCAGATAGAAGGCGATCGCCTTCGTCAGAGCCTCGCCATTGCCCGCCGGCACCACGGCGCCGGTTTCGCCCGCAACGATCATCTCCGCATAGGCGCCGGCATCCGATGCGACGACGGCCGTGCGGGAGGCCATGGCTTCTAGCGGTGTCAGGCCGAAACCTTCGTTGCGGGACGGCGCGACATAGAGGGTAGCGCGGCGATACCAGGGCTTGATATCGTCGACCTCGCCCATGAAGCGGATGCGATCGGCGAGACCTGCATCTGCAACCATCTTTTCCAGTTGCTCACCGAAGCCGCGATGCTCTGATGTCACGCGGCCGCAGACGACGGCGGTCCAGTCCGGATAGCGCGGCAGGAGCTCGATCATCGCCTTGACGAAGAGATCGGTGCCCTTCTGATGACGGACGCGGCCGAAGCAGCCGATCAGATAGGTGCCGGGCAGGTCTGTTGCGGCCATGCGGTCGTCGGGCTTTTCCGGCGGATGGAAGCTGTTGAGGTCGACGCCGTGCTGAATGACGGTGTGCGGTACCTCGAGAAAGCTGCCCGAGCGGGTGCTGGTGGCGATCACCGCATCCATGCGGCGGATCAGCCAGCGCGTGTAGTCGGTGTGGCGGCGCTGGGCGGCCGAGGTGAAGACAAGCTTCAGGCGCATGCGCAGAACGGAGCGCAGCAGCAAACCCACAAGCATCTCGTTGTTGCGGCGGGCATGCCAGATGCGGACGCGATAGCGGCGCGGCTTCATCCAGAGGCCGGGCAGGTGAAGCCAACCGAGCCTTGGCAGGTTCTCCGGCAGGCCGGGGCCGAGTGTAGCGATATGATAGCCGAGCTCGACCTGCTTAGGGATGAGCTGCACGATCGTCGATGTAACGCCGGAAAGCCGGCGTTTGAAATTCGTTGCTATGATTTCGATCTCACGGAGATCGTTCGCATGCGCTGACTCGCGATCGCGCACGGGCGATCAGCCCCAGGTGATGGAGAGGATTTCGTAGCCCTTGGCGCCGCCGGGTGCATTGACCTCGATGGAATCGCCGACTTCCTTGCCGATCAGGGCGCGGGCGATCGGGGAGGAGATGGAGATGCGGCCTGCCTTCACGTCGGCTTCCTGATCGCCGACGATCTGGTAGATCTTCTCTTCCTCGGTGTCTTCGTCGACGAGCTTTACTTTGGCGCCGAACTTGATCTTCGAGCCGGACATCTTGGTGAGGTCGATGACTTCGGCGCGCGCCGTCAGGTCTTCGAGCTCGCTGATGCGGCCTTCGTTATGGCTCTGGGCTTCCTTGGCTGCATGGTACTCGGCATTTTCAGAGAGATCGCCATGGGCGCGTGCTTCTGCAATTGCCTCGATGATTCGCGGGCGCTCTTCCTGCTGACGCCAGCGCAGTTCTTCCTGCAGCTTGACGAACCCGTTCTGCGTCATCGGTACCTTTTCAACCATTTTTCTTGTCCTTCACTCCCTGTGTTGCTCTGCTGCAGACACAAAAGAAAACAGGTCCCGAAGGGGTACTTCGGAACCATCCAGAGCCATTATTCTGTCACCTATAGCAGATTGAGACAGACGATTGCCAGAAAATTCGAAGGTTTAAGGAAAGCTCCTGTTGAAGCTCCTTGCCCGCTCGATCGTCTGATGAACGTGAGCCGGCTACCCAGCTCACGCTCCTTGCAGTCGAATTATGCGCCTCAGAAATAGCTCTGCAGCGGTTGAACTTCGAGGTTTCCGGCCTTCAGTGCCTTGATTGCCATGGCGGCTGCTTCGGCACCGGCCATGGTGGTGTAATAGGGCACCTTCTGCATCAGCGTCGCGCGGCGGAGCGACTTCGAATCTGAAATCGCCTTGTTGCTGTCGGTCGTGTTGATGACGAGCTGGACCTGACGGTTGCGGATGGCGTCCTCGATATGCGGACGTCCCTCAAGCACCTTGTTGATCTTCATCGCCTCAATGCCGTTTTCAGCTAGATAACGCTGGGTTCCGCCGGTTGCGAGCACCTTGAAGCCTTGTTCTGCGAGCATGCGGATGGCGGGGAGCACGCGCGGCTTGTCGTCGTCGCGAACCGAGACGAATACCGTCCCGTCACGCGGCAATTCGACGCCAGCGCCGAGCTGCGACTTGGCGAAGGCCAGCGCAAAATCGGTGTCGAGGCCGATGACTTCGCCGGTCGACCGCATTTCCGGTCCGAGCAGGGTGTCGACGCCGGGGAAGCGCGCGAAGGGGAAGACGGCTTCCTTGACTGCGATATGCTTCAGCTTGCGCGGATCGGGCTTTTCGCCATAGGCGGCGAAGGTCGCATCCAGCTTTTCGCCAGCCATGACACGCGCGGCGATCTTTGCGATCGGCGCGCCGATGGTCTTGGCGACGAACGGCACGGTACGCGAGGCGCGGGGGTTGACTTCGAGCACGTAGACGGTGCCGTCCTTAATGGCGAACTGCACGTTCATCAAGCCGCCGACATTCAGAGCCTTGGCCATGGCTTTCGCCTGGCGCTCGAGCTCGTCGATCATGGCTGGGGAAAGCGTGCGCGGCGGCAGCGAGCAAGCGGAATCGCCGGAGTGAATGCCGGCCTCTTCGATGTGTTCCATGATGCCGGCGACGTAGACGTCGGTGCCGTCGGACAGGCAGTCGACATCGACTTCGATGGCGTTGGCGAGGTAGCTGTCGAAGAGCAAGGGGTTCTTGCCGAGCAGCGTGTTGATCTGGCCGGTCTTGTCGTTCGGATAGCGCTGCTTGATGTCTTCCGGCACCAGTTCAGGCACCGTATCGAGAAGGTAGGTCTGGAGCTGGCCTTCTGAATGGAGGATCTGCATGGCGCGGCCGCCGAGAACGTAGGATGGGCGCACGACCAGCGGGAAGCCGATTTCGGAGGCGACCAGGCGTGCCTGCTCGACCGAATAGGCGATGCCGTTGTTCGGCTGGTTGAGGTCGAGCTTCATCAGCAGCTTCTGGAAGCGGTCGCGGTCTTCGGCAAGGTCGATGGCATCGGGCGCGGTGCCGAGGATCGGGATGCCGTTCTTCTCAAGCGCTTCGGCAAGCTTCAGCGGCGTCTGGCCGCCGAACTGGACGATGACACCGACGACTTCGCCCTTTTCCTGTTCCGCACGCAGGATTTCGATGACGTCTTCCGCCGTCAGCGGTTCGAAATAGAGGCGATCCGACGTGTCGTAGTCGGTAGAAACCGTTTCCGGGTTGCAGTTGATCATGATCGCTTCATAACCGGCATCCTTCAAGGCGAAGGCGGCATGGCAGCAGCAGTAGTCGAACTCGATGCCCTGGCCGATACGGTTCGGGCCGCCGCCGAGGATGACGACCTTCTTGCGGTCGGAAACCTGCGCTTCGGAGCGGGCGGCGCCGACGAAGGGCGTCTCATAGGTCGAGTACATGTAGGCAGTCGGCGAGGCGAATTCGGCAGCACAGGTGTCGATGCGCTTGAAGACCGGCCGGACGTTCAGCGAATTGCGGAATTCGGCCACTTCCTTCGGGCGCTTGCCGGTCAGCGTCGCGAGGCGCGCGTCGGAGAAGCCCATGGCCTTCAGCATGCGCAGGTTGGCGGCATCCTGCGGCAGGCCGTGCTCGCGGATGCGGACTTCCATGTCAACGATGTTCTTCAGCTGCTCAAGGAACCAGGGGTCTATCTTGCAGCCTTCATGTACCTCTTCGATGCTCATGCCCTGGCGCAGCGCCTGGGCGACCATGCGCAGACGGTCGGGCGTCGGCGTGCCGATGGCGGCGCGGATGGCGTTCTGGCTGCCTTCGCCTTCCTCAATGCCCGGGATTTCGATCTCGTCCAGACCCGTCAGGCCGGTTTCGAGGCCGCGCAATGCCTTCTGCAGCGATTCTGCGAAGGTGCGGCCGATGGCCATGACTTCGCCGACCGACTTCATGGCCGTGGTCAGAACCGGGGAGGCGCCGGGGAACTTTTCGAAGGCGAAGCGCGGGATCTTGGTGACGACGTAGTCGATCGACGGTTCGAAGGAGGCAGGCGTTGCGCCGCCGGTGATGTCGTTTTCGAGTTCGTCCAGCGTGTAGCCGACGGCGAGCTTCGCCGCGACCTTGGCGATCGGGAAGCCGGTGGCCTTCGAGGCCAGCGCCGAGGAGCGCGACACGCGCGGGTTCATTTCGATGACGACGAGGCGGCCGTCCTTCGGATTGACGGCGAACTGCACGTTCGAACCGCCGGTTTCGACGCCGATCTCGCGCAGGACAGCGATCGAGGCGTTGCGCATGATCTGGTATTCTTTGTCGGTCAGCGTCAGCGCTGGGGCGACGGTGATCGAGTCGCCGGTGTGGACACCCATCGGGTCGATGTTTTCGATGGAGCAGATGATGATGCAGTTGTCCGCCTTGTCGCGGACCACTTCCATCTCGAATTCCTTCCAACCGAGCACCGATTCTTCGATCAGCACTTCCGTGGTCGGGGAGGCATCAAGGCCGCCGCCGACGATTTCGAAGAATTCCGAACGGTTGTAGGCGATGCCGCCGCCAGTGCCGCCGAGCGTGAAGGACGGGCGGATAATGGCGGGCAGGCCGACATGGTCGAGCGCCTGCGCGGCAATCGCCATGGCATGGCTCATATAACGTTGCTTGCGGTCGCTCTCGCCGAGGTTCCACTGGTTTTCGAGCGCATCGAGCGCCTTGTCGAGCTCGGCGCCGGTAAGCTGCGCCTTCAGCTTGCTGCGCTCGGCTTCATGCGTCTTGCGGTCGGCATCCTTGATGTCGGTGGCATTTGCGAGCATGGAGCGCGGCGTTTCCAGCCCGATGCGGGCCATGGCTTCGCGGAAGAGGGCGCGGTCTTCGGCCATGTCGATGGCGGCCGGCTTGGCGCCAATCATCTCGACATTGTAGCGATCGAGCACGCCCATGCGCTTCAGCGACAGCGCCGTGTTGAGCGCGGTCTGGCCGCCCATGGTCGGCAGCAGCGCGTCCGGGCGCTCCTTGGCGATGATCTTGGCGACGACTTCAGGCGTAATCGGCTCGACATAGGTCGCATCCGCCAGGCCCGGATCAGTCATGATCGTTGCCGGGTTGGAATTGACGAGGATGACGCGGTAGCCTTCCTCTCGCAGCGCCTTGCAGGCCTGCGTGCCGGAATAGTCGAATTCGCAAGCCTGTCCGATAACAATCGGTCCTGCACCGATAATGAGGATCGATTTGATATCTTGGCGCTTCGGCATGGGCTCTCATCCGTTTTTTCGTTGCGCAAAAAACCGGCCAGGGTGGGAGATCACCGGTCGGGGCGCATGGGCAATATTTTCAGGCTAGAAGCGGCTTATAGGCAAATGTATTTGTAAACGGAACCCCATAAATGGCGGAATCGACATGAATTCTGCCGGCTTTGCCAGCTTTAGCCCAGGTGACGCCGGACAGCCTCGGCATAAGAGCGGCTGACGGGCATCTCCGCACCATCGCGCGCGATGACGAAAAGCTTGCCATTGTCGCGTTTCAGCCGGTCGATATGGTCTGTCGCGATCCAGTGCGATCGGTGCAGGCGGATACCTTCTATATTGCCGATTTCCGTCAGCGCGTCGCCGAAACGCAGCAGGACGAGTTCGCGGCCGCGTGTTGTCACGACTTCCGTATAGTGATCGCGAACAGTGAGCCTGATCAGGGCACCCCGGTTTTCCGGCTTCAGGCGCGAGAGGATAGGTGGCTGCGCAGTCGAGGTTCTAATCTCCGCGGTTGCGGGTGTGACTTTTGTTTCCTGGCTCTCTGATTCCTGAGCTACCATCACGATCTGCCGGTGCATGGTCAGATAGGTGAGAATACAGAAGAGGACGCAAAGCGGTATGGAGCCGAGCGATTGACGCAGGCTGGCGATCAGGCTGGGCGCCGTTCCGAAGAAGGCGAGATTAACGAGCGTAATGCCGAAGCCGATCGGCAATGCGGCAACCACGGATCCGATCATCAACCGGGCGAACATGCTCGCTATATGCCGGCACAGCAGGATTTCAGCGGTGACGGAGAAGACGATCGCGATCGACCAGGCCATGGTGTGAAGGGCAAGCCAGTAACCGAGCCGCGCTCCCGGCATCAGCCGATCAAGGGTGCCGTAAGGGCCGGTCAAGGCAAAGATCAGGACGATCGTGACAAAGGTCGCCCAGAAGCGCGGTGAACGCTGGATGACCTGCAATTCACGAAGCGTGGATTGCAGAAAGGTGTGATCCACGAAGATTTCCGTTCTTTTGCGCAATTTCGATTGAAGGAGCAACACTATCACGGAAAGGCTCGATAAACTCAACCGGATACGGATCATGACTTTCGAGCCGCTTCTTCATGCCCCAATCGCGATCCGGATCCATGTCGCGGCGGTCATCCCCGCCGCCTTGCTGGGGACCTATGTTCTTCTGTGGCCGAAGGGAACGCCGATGCACCGGCTGCTCGGTAAGATATGGCTGGTTCTGATGGTCGTCACCGCACTCTCGAGCTTGTTCATTCATCAGATTAACATGTTTTACGGCTTCAGCCCCATTCACCTACTTTCGGTATACGTTCTGTTTGGTTGCTGGGGCGCCATCGCCAATGCCCGCAAGCACAATATCGAGGCGCACAAGCGCATCGTCAGAGGTCTTTATTTCGGTGGCATTATCGGCGCCGGAGCTTTTACCTTCCTTCCAAGCCGTATTATGAACAAGGTGGCCTTCGACGGCGATGAAATGGCGCCACTCCTGGTCGCGGCAGGTATAGGCGTGGCGCTTTTATGGCTGATGTCGAAAGAAATATGGCGGCGGCGGCGTTTAAGCTAATGTTCTGTCGATAGCCAACTGGCTTTGTTACACTTCCTGGATATATAAATGCCTCAAGGGACTTTGATTTTAGGCATCGCCAGGAGGTGCACTATGGATTGGAAGGGGCGTCGGCAATCCGACAATATCGAGGACGAACGCGGCTCATCGCCCATGGGCGGTGGGGGCGGCGGCGGCTTCCGGTTCCCCGGCGGAGGAATTGGCGGCGGTGGCTTGAGCTTCCGCACCATCATCGTACTCATCGTGATCTTCCTGATCCTGAGAGCCATGGGCGTCGATGTCATGGGTCTGCTGCAGCAAAGCGGCATGCTGGAGGGCGGCGGCTCCGGATATCAGCAGAGTACTTCCACCGGCAGCGGCAGTGGTCAGCCGGCCAATGACGAGATGAAGCAGTTCGTCGCGACAGTCCTTGCGGATACGGAAGACACCTGGACCGGCATCTTCAAATCGATGGGCCAGACCTATACCGATCCGAAGCTTGTGTTGTTTTCCGGCAGCTTCCCTTCGGCTTGCGGCCAGGCTTCGGCAGCCACCGGTCCCTTCTATTGCCCAAGCGATCAGAAGATCTATCTCGACATGGCCTTCTTCAAGCAGATGAAGGACCAGTTCGGCGCGTCAGGCGATTTTGCACAGGCCTATGTCATCGCGCATGAGGTCGGTCACCATGTGCAGGACCAGCTTGGCATCCTACCGAAGTTCAATCAGGCTCGCCGCAACATGAGCGAGGTGGATGCCAACAAGATGTCAGTGCGCATCGAGCTGCAGGCCGATTGCTTCGCCGGCATATGGGGTAAGTTCACGCAGCAGAAGGGCATCCTGCAGACCGGCGATCTCGAAGAGGCGCTGAATGCCGCGCAGCAGATCGGCGACGATACGCTGCAGAAGCGCACGCAGGGCTATGTCGTTCCCGACAGCTTCAATCACGGCACTTCGGCGCAACGCATGAAGTGGTTCAAGCAGGGGTTTGATTCCGGCAAGCTCACGGATTGCGATACGCTGAACAATCCCGTCTGATTTGGCTTGCCCGCTCCGGGAATGCCGGCGAGCGGGCAAGCCCTATGCCTTGTCACTTCTCGCTATCGAGATGCGTGAGTTGCGCTTCGGGGTAGCGGCCCCCAGCGGCGGCATCCTTCGGAATGGCGCGTTCGATCCCGGCCATATCCGTATCCGACAATTTGACGGAGAGTGCGCCCAGGGCTTCCGTGAGCCTGTCGCGGCGACGGGCGCCGATGACAGGAATGATGTCCTTGCCTTGAGCTGCCACCCAGGCAATCGCGATCTGGGCGACGCTGGCGCCCTTGGCCTCGGCGATCCCGCGTAAGGCTTCGACCAGTTCCAGATTCTTTTCGACGTTTCCGGCCTGGAAACGCGGGCTCAGACCGCGGAAATCGCCCTTCTGAACATTGTCTTTCTGCCAGTGGCCGCTGATGAGGCCGCGCGACAGCACGCCGTAGGCAGTGATGTCAATGCCGAGCTCGCGGCAGGTCGGCAGGATCTTGTCTTCGATGCCGCGTGAGATCAGCGAGTATTCGATCTGCAGGTCGACGATCGGATGGACGGCGACGGCGCGGCGGATGGTATCGGCGCCGACTTCCGACAGGCCGATATGCCTGATGTAGCCTGCCTTGATGAGATCGGATATCGCGCCGATCTGATCTTCGATCGGCACGTTCGGGTCGAGGCGGGCGGGGCGGTAGATATCGATGTGATCGACGCCGAGGCGCTGAAGCGAATAGGCGACGAAATTCCTGATCGCCGCCGGCCGGGCATCGTAGCCGAGCCATGCGCCGGAGGGATCGCGGAGTGCGCCGAACTTGACGCTCAGCAGGAAATCGTCCCGCTTCAGCCCTTTGATGGCTTCGCCGATCAGCATCTCATTATGGCCCATGCCGTAGAAATCGCCAGTATCCAGCAGGTTGATCCCGGCATCGAGTGCGGCATGGATGGTGGCGATGCTCTCGGCACGATCGGACGGGCCATACATGCCGGACATGCCCATGCAGCCGAGACCCAGAGCCGATACCTGCGGCCCGGTCTTTCCCAATTGATGCTTTTCCATCCTGCTTCTCCTTGTCTAAGGCACGCGCCATGTCAAAAGTCTTCCGCCATTATATTTACTCCATCAAGGTCTGTGCGATAATCCAGGTAAGTCGAAACGGGTTGTTTGGAATTTCGCACAATGAATGATTTGCCGCTGGCCGATCTGGTTGCCTTTACCGCCGTCGCCCGCGAGCGCAGCTTTCGCGAAGCGGCACGCAAGCGGGGTGTTTCCGCCTCTTCGTTGAGCGAAGCGGTTCGCCGGCTGGAGGAGCGGCTGGCGGTCCGCCTGCTCAATCGCACCACCAGAAGCGTGACGCCGACGGATGCGGGGGAGCGGCTGATGGAGCGCCTGACGCCCGCCATGAGCGAGATCGCCGTGGCGCTCGATGACATCAACAGCTTTCGCGACAGCATCGGTGGCACCTTGCGGCTGAATGTGCCGACGGTTGCCGCCATGGTCGTCATGCCTGACATCATCAGCCGTTTCCTAAGGGAATATCCGGCGATCTCGGTCGAAATCGTCGCCGAGGATAGTTTTATCGACGTCGTGGCGGCCGGCTACGACGCCGGTATCCGCTATGACGAGCGGCTGGAAAAGGACATGATCGCCGTGCCGATCGGGCCGCGGCGGCAGCATTATGTTACGGCTGCGGCGCCGGCCTACCTCGCGGCAAACGGCACGCCGAGGCATCCGCGCGATATATTAGAGCATCGCTGTATCCGTCATCGCTTCCTCAGCGGATCCGTCGTTCCCTGGGAATTCGAAAGAAATGGCGAGACGATCTTTATCGCGCCGCCAATGGTCGTTGCGACGAATTCGATCGATATCGAGCGCAGCGCGGCCGCGGCCGGCTTGGGCATCATCAGAACATTCAAGGAATTCCTTGCGCCGCAAATAGCCCGCGGAGAGCTGGTGCCGATCCTCGAAGAATGGGACACGGTCTTTTCCGGCCCGTTTCTCTATTACGCCAGCAGGCGGCATATGCCGGCGCCACTCAGAGCCTTCGTCGATTTCCTGAATCGCGAGCAGAAACGTAGTCGCGACGGATAGTCGCTTTTGTGCCGAAGATCAAAAAAAGCGGTCAATAAATCAATAAGATTGAAGTGTTCACGGATTGTTTCCGCCAAAATCTTTATGTATGGGGAACGCTCCTGTTTTTCGTTCACGTTCTGTCTCTTTCATCGAGGCGGAGCCGCCAGAAGGCATCTCCATGATCGATCAGAAATTCGCCCGTCGAGGCCTGTTCCTCGTTTTCCTTATCCTCTTCCTCGACGTCATCGGCATCGCGATCATCATGCCGGTCATGCCGAAATATCTGGAGGAGTTGACGGGCGCGTCGGTCAGCGCGGCGGCGACGGAAGGCGGCTGGCTGCTGCTTGCCTATGCCGCCATGCAGTTCCTGTTTTCACCGTTGATCGGCAATCTGAGCGATCGTTTCGGCCGCCGGCCGCTGCTGCTTGCTTCGGTACTGACATTCGCGATCGACAATTTCATCTGCGCGATTGCCGGCACCTACTGGATGCTGTTCGTCGGCCGCATCCTCGCCGGCATCAGCGGTGCAAGTTTCTCGACCTGTTCGGCCTATATCGCCGATATCAGCAATGACGAGAACCGCGCGAAGAATTTCGGCCTGATCGGCATGGCTTTCGGCGTCGGCTTCGTGCTTGGGCCTGTTATCGGCGGCTTCCTTGGTGAATTCGGGCCGCGCGTGCCCTTCTATGGCGCCGCGGCTCTGGCCTTCCTGAATTTCGTTGGCGCCTATTTCCTGCTGCCGGAAACGCTGGATGCCAAGCATCGGCGGCCCTTCGAAATCGCACGCGCCAATCCGTTCGGTGCGCTGAGGCAGATGCGCCGCTACCAGGGTATCGGCTGGGTCTGCGTCGTCATGTTCCTGAACTGGCTGGCGCATGGCGTCTATCCGGCCGTCTGGGCTTTCGTCACCTCCTATCGCTACGATTGGAGCGAAGGGCAGATCGGCTTCTCGCTCGCTGTCTATGGGATCGGTGCCGCCATCGCCATGGGCCTGGTGCTGCCGCGGCTGGTACCTGTGCTCGGCGAATGGAAGACCGCGCTGCTCGGAATGGTGTTTTCTTGTCTCGGCCTGATGGGCTATGCTTTCGCATGGCAAGGCTGGATGGTCTATGCCGTCGTCGTTCTGACCGTCATCGAAAATGTTGCGGATGCGCCGCTTCGTTCCATCGCCGCCAGCAAGGTGCCGCCTTCGGCCCAGGGCGAACTACAGGGCGCGCTCGGCAGCCTGACGAGTATTACGGCTATCATCGGTCCGGTGCTGTTTCCTTATCTGTTCCAATATTATACCGCACCGACCGCTCCTATCGTCTTTGCCGGTGCGCCGTTTATCATGGGAGCAATCCTGGTGGTGGCGGGACTTGTCGTGCTTGTGACGAAAGTCCGAAAGACGGAACCGAAGGCGGTCGCGCAATCGCAGGCGGGCGAGGCGGCTTAAAAAATCATCAGATATTTTGATGCTCTGATGAATTCTTTAGCATCATGGACTTGTCTGCTGGCTTTTTAAGCTAAGTTGCGTTAATGCGGCAGGCTCGCGCACGCTTGGGTAGGGCGGTTCGCGCGATTCAAAAGATCGAGTCTTCGCTATGGATATGCCGGTACCTGCGCGCCCGCACGCGCATGACAATGATAATTCGTGGTCGGCACATGTTCGCGCGACGCTCGCGCTGGGCATTCCGCTGATCGGCGCGCAGCTGGCGCAGCTCGGCATCAACACCACGGACGTCATGATCGTGGGCCGGCTCGGCGCCGAGCAGCTGGCGGCGATGGTTCTGTCGGCGCAATTTCTTTTCACGATCCTGGTTTTCGGTTCGGGCTTTTCTATCGCGGTCATGCCGCTGGTGGCTCAGGCCTATGGCAGGGGCGACGTTACCTCGGTGCGCCGTGCGCTGCGCATGGGCCTGTGGGTCGTAACGGCCTATTGGCTGCTGGCGCAGCCGGCCTTCTTCTATTCCGAGGAGATACTGCTTGCGGCCGGACAAAAGCCTGACGTCGCGAAATTGGCGAGCGGCTATATCGATATCGGCCACTTCGCCGTGTTGCCGGGGCTACTCTACAATGTCATCCGGGCACTGGTGAGCGCCATCGGCCGCGCCGGCATCATCCTCAAGGTCACCATCGCCATGCTGGTGATGAATGCCGTGCTGGCCTATATTCTGGTGCTCGGCCATTTCGGCCTGCCGGCGATGGGCCTGCATGGTGCGGCCATTGTCTCCGTTGCGGTGCAGACGGCCGGTTTCGTCTTCATCGTTGGTTACGTGCAGGCTCACCAGGAAACGCGGCGCTATGAGATCTTCGCCCGATTCTGGCGGCCCGATTGGCATGCTTTGTGGGATGTCATCCGGCTCGGCTTTCCGATCGGTGTGACGGTTCTGGCTGAGGTCAGCCTGTTCACCGCTGCATCGCTGCTGATGGGCCAGATCGGCACGATCGAGCTTGCCGCGCATGGCATTGCCCTGCAGTGGGCGTCGATCGCCTTCATGATCCCGCTCGGTCTCAGCCAGGCGGCAACCGTGCGCGTCGGCGTCGCCCACGGGCAGGGCGATCATTTCGGCCTGAAGCGCGCGGCCATCGTGGTGCTCATTGTTTCGAGCTGCATTGCGGTTTGCGGCAGTATCCTGTTTGCAACCGTGCCATCCTGGCTGGCAAGCTGGTTCCTTGACGTCCATTCGGCTGAGGCGCCGCAGGTGCTTGCCTTTGCCGCACCGCTGATCGTCGTGGCCGGCCTGTTCCAGCTCGTCGACGGTCTGCAGTCGATCGCAAGCGGACTGCTGCGTGGCCTGAAGGATGCGCGCGTGCCGATGATCATGGCGCTGATCGCCTATTGGCCGATCGGTTTCTTCCTCGCCTGGCTGCTGGCGTTCCCGCTCGGCTTTGGCGGCATCGGCATCTGGTTCGGCTTCCTTCTCGGCCTTGCTTCGGCGGCGGCGATGCTTTGCGCGCGATTCTACCTTCTTGTGCGGGCGGAGAAGGCTGCCGCCTGATAGCGGCAACCGTCATTGCGATGCGAGACTACTGACAAAAATTGACAGCATGATCGTCTATAACAGTCTCATACCAGAGACGGGAGACGACCATGTTATTCAAGGCAAGCAATCGTAACGATGCCGCGCTTTTCCCGCGGGAAGATCAGATCAATCGGGGGGCGGCTCTACGCCTCCTGCCACACGCCAATACCTCGTCGCGGCAGCCGGAGCCGGAGCAGAGGTCCTATTGGCTGGCGGTGGCCAGTGCCGAGCATGTGCGCATCGGGCGCGAACATGGCTTCATGCAGGTGAACCACGGCAAGCGAGCCCCCTTGAAGCGTATCAAGCCGGGCGACGGCATCGTCTACTACTCGCCATCGGTCAAAATGGGCGAGAGGGATGGCTTTCAGAGCTTCACCGCCATCGGCTTTGTCCGCGAGGGTGAACCTTATCTTGCCGAGATGGGCTGCGGAAAAGCCTATCGCAAGGATGTGGACTGGCTGGATGCGCCTGAACAGCCGCTCCGTCCTCTCCTGGGCTGGCTCGATTTTACCCAGGACAAGAATTGGGGCTATAGACTGAGATTTGGCCTCGTCGAATTCGGGCAGTCGGACTTCGAGTTCCTCGAAGAAATCCTGATGAGCGAGCTTGAAGTGGTCAAGCAGCGCCGCCTGCAGGCCTAGACTTCAGCAGGCATGAGCCGATGTGATGAGAGACCTCCCAAGTTGACGCACAAAAAAGAAGCCTCGGATTGGTTGCCAATCCGAGGCTTTTTCATGCGGTTAGGCCGTCCATCTTGTCAGGCACGTTCCGCCAAGGCTGCTTCGCCCTTCTTCTCCCGCACTAGATTGATGAAGCGGCGGAAGAGATAGTGGCTGTCCTGCGGGCCGGGCGAGGCTTCCGGGTGATGCTGCACCGAGAAGACCGGCTTGCCCGATACGCGCAGGCCGCAATTGCTGCCGTCGAAGAGCGAAATGTGAGTCTCCTCAACGCCTTCCGGCAGTGACTTCGAGTCGACCGCAAAGCCGTGGTTCATCGAGACGATCTCGACCTTGCCCGTCGTGTGGTCCTTGACCGGATGGTTGGCACCGTGGTGGCCCTGGTGCATCTTCGCGGTCTTGGCGCCGAGCGCGAGGCCGAGCATCTGGTGGCCGAGGCAGATGCCGAAGAGCGGAATTCCCGTCTTCAGCAGGTCCTTGATGACCGGTACGGCATATTCGCCTGTTGCTGCCGGGTCGCCGGGACCATTGGACAAGAAGATGCCATCCGGCTTGAGGCCGAGCACGTCGTCGGTCGAGGCGGTCGCCGGCAGGACGGTGACCTTGCAATCGAGGCCGGCAAACAGGCGCAGGATGTTGCGCTTGACGCCATAGTCGAGGCAGACGACGTGATATTTGGCGTCGGCGGCGCCGAGTTCGCCATAGCCTTCATTCCAGATCCAGGGCGTCTGCGACCATTGCGAGGACTGACCGGAGGAGGCGACCTTGGCGAGGTCGAGGCCTTCGAGGCCGCTCCAGGCCTTGGCGTCCGCCTTCAGTTGCTCGATATCGAAGACGCCGTTAACGTCATGGGCGATCACGCCGTTCGGCATGCCGTTTTCGCGGATCCAGGCCGTCAGCGCACGCGTGTCGATGCCGCAGAGGCCGATGATGCCGCGGGCCTTCAGCCACTGGTCCAGATGCTTGGCGGCGCGGTAGTTCGAAGGATCGGTGATATCGGCCTTGAAGATGACACCGACGGCACCGTGCCGGGCGACCGGCGTCAGGTCTTCGATGTCTTCATCGTTGGTGCCGACATTGCCAATGTGCGGGAAGGTGAAGGTGACGATCTGGCCGAGATAGGAGGGGTCGGTCAGGATCTCCTCGTAGCCCGTCAGCGCCGTGTTGAAGCAGACTTCGGCCTGCACCTTGCCGGTCGCGCCGATGCCCTTGCCTTCGATCACGGTTCCGTCGGCGAGAACGAGGAGGGCGGTAGGCTTTTCAGTGGTCCATGGGGCTGTCGCGGTCATAGTCATCCCGTTTCCGGCGTCGAGCGCGGCCTTGAACAGACCGTCGGCTTCCGCCATGTTTGTAGCAAGGTACAGCCGTCGACCCTGGTCGCGGCTTGAGATCTTCCTATCGATCTAATGTGCAGGTGATGGACATAGCTAAACAAGGCGAGCCGGTCAATGCGCGCTTTTGCTTTCCTATCAAGGAATTCGGGCTCCCGGCCACAATTGCATTGATCGATACTGTTGGTCTAGAAGACAGCAACATGACATAGGTGGTGGGGGCGATCGTCGCCGGCCTGCTTCAAGGAGTTTAGAGACATGATCCGCGAGACCCTTTCCAATGCCCAGAAGGACGCCATGAAGGCGAGGGATACGGCGAGGCTTTCGACCGTCCGCCTCATCCTGGCTGCGATCAAGGACAAGGACATCGCCAATCGCGGTCTCGGCAAGGAACAGGCGAGCGAAGACGAGATCCTGCAGCTGCTCGCCAAGATGATCAAGCAGCGCGAGGAATCGGTGAAGATCTACATCGACGGCGGCCGCCCGGAGCTCGCCGACAAGGAGCGCGAGGAAATTACCGTCATCCAGGGCTTCATGCCCGAGCAGCTTTCCGAAGAAAAGGTGCGCGAGATCTGCGTGGCGATCGTCGCGGAACTCGGCGCACAGGGCCTGAAGGACATGGGCAAGTGCGTCGCCGCGCTGCGCGAGCGCTATGCCGGCCAGATGGATTTCGCAAAAGCCTCGGCTATCCTGAAGGAACTGCTGAAGTAAAACTCTGTTTCGCCTTCGGCATGCGGACCGGCCGCGTGCCGAGGGTATTTTGCCAGGCGGCGTCTATGATGGCGAGTTTTCCCGCCTGATAGTTCCGATATTCCTCGATGAACGCGGTGGAGAGCCAAAGCTGGCTCCGTCCCGGCGATCCTGTCCATCCGACGCTCTGCATATTTATGGCCTTGTTCATGAGCCGCTTCGCGTTGGTTCTGGAGATGAGAAACCGGCTGCAGATATCCGTAAAGGCCACCGGCCCGATGACCGCTTTCTGAGTCGTCGGGTTGATCGTGCCGATGCGGGAGATCAGATAATCCATGATGATGCCGCCTGAATTTGCCCAGGTGAACAGATCGAAGGTTTCTCCCGGATTGCGCAGGTCGTCATTTTCTATGATGCCGACCGAGATCGGGGGCTGTAGCAGACCGATGAGCTCTGGTTTTTTGCTAAACAGGGCGTTGCGCTTGCCGCCATCCAATCGATCCAGCACGGAAAGATGGATGCTCATCCACTTCGCAAGCTGCATTGCTGCCTCTTCCGTGGGCTGCATTGGCCGCGCGCGCCTGTCGCTCGTGACGGGCAGATAGCGCAGGAATCCGAGAGCCAGCATCTCCTGAATGAAGCTAAGCGCGGTGTTGTGGCTGGCGATTTCGTGTTCGACGATATAGTTGGCGAAACGATTGGCATGAATGCCGGGCGGTTCTCCGTCGATGCCGCCGCAATAAAGGGCGAAACCGGCGAGCGCCATCAGCCAGCGTTGCTGTGAAGCAAAGACAGAGCATACGCGCTGATTCTCATCATAAGTGGATATAATTTCTCGTGTATAACCGAGGATTTCCGTGAAAAATTTTGGGTCTTGAACAAGTTCCTTCGCGGATAAAGACATGCAACCGTCTCCGATCAACTGAACAAAGTTTCAAATTGTCTGACGAGATAATTACTAAGATCGCATATACGTAGATAATAAAAGATATCGATCGATATCGTTGCGTCAAGATACTCGCGGCGACGACCCAAAGATGGTCCGCAGCATATGTTCAACGCTCGTGTCGTCGCGAAATTGGGATGGGCCAAAATTAGAGAAGGCAGGAGCTGGGGGAGCTCCTGCCTTCTTGCGCTTTGCTGACGTTTGATGACGCAGGGTGGGGCCCAAAAATCAAACGTCTTTTGCAAAGGCACTCAGGTGGGGCGGCGCCGGGGGTAGGGATGGTGCCCCACCTGAGTATCTGCTGAACTTATCTGAAAATCCTGATCTGCTGGGGCAAAGCCAACGCCTGCGGCGGCAGTTCGGACATTTGAACCTTTACGCCTGCCGTAAGGGCAGGAACTTTCATATTCGCCGGCAACTGATATCCCGCACCGGCATAGAGCACATTCTTCTCGCTGGCGCCGCTGTCCATCGTGGCCGAGCTATAGGTAGCCGTGGCGAAGATGGCTGCTGCTGCCAAGGGTACGATCAGAATGCGCATTTCCCTCTCCTAAACTGAAAGCCCGTACCTGGTGGCTTCCGGTTCGTCAGGGCGTCTCGGCATGTCGCGTCGCAAAGAAGTTTCTTCGCCGGCTTGTCTCGCCCTGTGAGAAGAACGCTATTGCGGCGCACACCAACAATCAAATTACAAAAAAATAATGTTTGGCTTACGAACCTTGCCGCAAATGCGCCGTCAGAGAGTGTCGCCTGGGCGCGATTGCTTTACAGCCATTGATTGTCAATGACGTCGCTCTTGTTCGCGTTTGTCGACCATAGGCTGTGCAAGCCTTTGCTTTTTCGCGGATTTTTGCGTACGAAATAGTTACTCCCATGGACATAACCCTACCAGTTCCGGTCGCGCTGAAGCGATTTTTGGGCGTTTCGGGCCTGTCGAACACGGCCCTGGATTCCGACGAGAATCCGAATAAACGTGCCGCCGTGTTCACGGAGTTGTGATCGAAGGGCGAAAATGCAATCGCCGACAAAGGGCTGTGAATAGCGTGGGAGGCGGTCGGGTCGTCGTGGCAATGCCCTTCATTCCTGTTTATATGGGATGAGCCAGAGGTAGCCATGCGATTTTCCAATACGTTTCTCGACGAGATTCGCGACCGCGTTTTGATTTCGGACGTGATCGGTCGTCGTGTGACTTGGGATCGGCGCAAGACGAATGTGCCGCGCGGCGATTACTGGGCTTGCTGCCCTTTCCACGGCGAGAAGTCGCCGAGCTTCCACTGCGAGGATCGCAAGGGACGCTATCATTGCTTCGGCTGCGGCGTGACCGGCGATCATTTCCGCTTTCTCACCGAACTCGAGGGCTTGAGCTTTCCGGAAGCCGTGCAGCAGATCGCCGACATGGCCGGCGTTCCGATGCCCGTTGCCGACCCCATGGAGGCGAAAAGAGAGAAGGAACGCACGTCGCTGCTCGATGTCATGGAGATGGCGACTCAGTTCTTCCAGGACCAACTGCAGACGGCCAATGGTGCCCGGGCGCGGGCTTATCTGCGCGACCGCGGCCTCAGCGGCCGCACCATCGAAACGTTCCGCCTGGGATATTCGCCCGATAGCCGCAATGCGCTGAAGGAGCATCTGGCCGGCAAGGGCGTGCTGAAAGAGCAGATGGAAGCCTGCGGCCTCGTCGTCCATGAGAATGTGCCGGTCTCTTACGATCGCTTCCGCGATCGCATCATGTTCCCGATTCTTTCGTCTAGAGAGAAGGTGATCGCCTTCGGCGGCCGCGCCATGTCGCCGGATGCGCCGGCGAAATATCTGAATTCCAACGAGACAGAGCTCTTTCACAAGGGCAACGTGCTTTACAATTTCACCCGTGCGCGCCGCGCAGCCCAGGGCGCCGATGGCGCCGGCACCATTATTGCCGTTGAAGGCTACATGGATGTTATCGCGCTGCATCAGGCAGGCGTCGAGAACGCGGTTGCGCCGCTCGGCACGGCGTTGACGGAGAACCAGCTCGATCTTCTCTGGAAGATGACGCCGGAGCCGGTGCTCTGCTTCGACGGCGACGGCGCCGGCATCCGCGCCGCCAATCGTGCCGCCGATCTGGCGCTGCCGCATATCAAGCCGAACCGCACCGTGCGCTTCGCGCTATTGCCCGATGGCAAAGATCCCGACGATCTCGTGCGCCAGGATGGGCGCGCGCCGTTCGACAAGGTGCTGGCGCAGGCAAAGCCGCTGGCCGACCTGATATGGACGAGGGAGGCTGGCAGCGGCACCTTCGAGACGCCGGAAGCAAGGGCGGAGCTGGAAGCGCGGTTGCGACGCATTGTTTCGGTCATCGGCGATGAAGATGTGCGCCGCCATTATCAGCAGAATATGCGCGAGCGGCTGAATGGGCTGTTCCAGCCGCAGTTCCAGCGCGGTGGTCAGCAGGGACGCGGCTTTTCCCGTGACGGCAATGGCCGCAACTTCGCAGGTCGTGGCGGGCAGGCACGCGCTGGGGCCGCGATGACAACGACGGCATCCGATCGCCTGCAGCGTTCGGCCATGATCAAGGGGCATCAGGATATTCCGAGCCTTCGTGAAAGCGTGCTGGCTTTGACCATCGTCAACCATCCGGCGCTGCTGCAGGACGAGTATGACGAGATTGCCGCGATCGATTATGACAGCCGTGAGCTTCAGCGGCTCTGGTCCGCGGTTCTCGGGGCGGCTGCAACTCTGGTCGGGCCTCAGCTCGTCCGCGAGCGACTGGTCGAGCAATTGGAAGAGCAGGATTTCGGCGCCCTGCTGAAAGGTTTGGAACAACAGATTCGCAATGCCCGTCTGTGGACGGCAACCGAGGCAGCCGCCATGGAGGATGCGCGCGAGGGGTATCGCCAGGCGCTCGCGCTCCATAAGCGTTCGAAAGCATTGCGCTGGCACAAGATCGAGCTGGAGGGTGCTATTGCCGAGGCGACGGAAGAAGGCGACGGTGAAGCGATCGAGCCATTGATTCGCGCCTTGCAGGAAGTGCAGCTCGAGGCGCTGCGTCTGGAAAACCAGGAAGCGATCATCGATGGCTTCGGCGTTCTTTCCGGTCGCGTCAAAGGTGCCGCTGGAAAATAGGGAATAGATGCTTCAGCCTGAAAGACAAGAGCCACGATTTTCTGCAGACGACGCATTGTTCGGCGAGCATATCGGTGCGCCGGTGCCGCTCGATGTCCTCAAGCGCGTTTACGGTTATTCTGCCTTTCGCGGCAAGCAGCAGCAGGTGGTCGAGCATGTCGTCTCCGGCGGCGATGCGGTCGTGCTGTTTCCGACCGGTGCCGGCAAGTCGCTGTGCTTCCAGATCCCGGCGCTTTGCCGCGAAGGTATCGGCATCGTCGTCTCGCCGCTGATCGCGCTGATGCGGGATCAGGTGGAGGCGATGAAACAGCTCGGCATCCGGGCGGCCGCCTTGAATTCGTCGCTGTCGCGTGAGGAGGCGAGCGATGTCTATCGCGCCATTTCGGCAGGCAAGCTCGATCTGCTCTATGTGACGCCGGAACGGATCGCTACGGAAGGCTTCTGCCAGATGCTCGGCAGAGCGAAGATCGCGCTTTTCGCGATCGACGAGGCGCATTGCGTTTCGCAATGGGGCCATGATTTCAGGCCGGAATATCGCGATCTCGGCAGGCTTGCCGAGCTTTTTCCTGGCGTTCCGCGTATCGCACTGACGGCGACCGCCGATCCCCATACACGCGACGATATTATCGAGCGATTGGCTCTCGACGATGCCAAGGTTTTCAGCACCAGCTTCGATCGTCCGAACATTACCTATGAAATTGTCGAGCGTGACCAGCCGCGCCAGCAATTGCTGCGTTTTCTCGAGGGCCATAGCGGCGACAGCGGCATCGTCTATTGCCTCTCTCGCGCCAAGGTCGAGGATACGGCCGATTGGCTCAATGGGCAGGGCATCCGTGCGCTCCCCTATCACGCCGGCATGGATCGGGCGCTGCGCGATGCCAATCAGGATGCCTTCCTGAAGGAGGAAGACCTGTGCCTGGTGGCGACGGTTGCCTTCGGCATGGGCATCGACAAGCCGAATGTCCGATATGTCGCCCATCTCGACCTGCCGGGTTCCGTGGAAGCCTATTATCAGGAGACGGGACGAGCGGGGCGCGATGGCCTCTCCTCGAATGTCTGGATGGCCTATGGCATGGCCGATGTCATCCAGCGTCGACGGATGATCGACGAAGGCGGCGCATCGGAGGAGATCAAGCGCGTCGAGCGGGCGAAGCTCAATGCGCTGCTCGCCATTTGTGAAACGGCCGGATGCCGGCGGCAGTCGATCCTCGCGCATTTCGGCGAAGCCCACGGGGGCGGTTGCGGCAATTGCGATACCTGCCTGAAGCCTGTGGAAACCTGGGATGGGACGGAAGCGGCGATCAAGGCGCTTGCCGCGGTCTATCGCACCGGCGAGCGTTTCGGCACCGGTCACGTCATCGATGTGCTGATCGGTACGGTCAATGAAAAGACCGAGCGCTTCGGTCATGTCGACATGCCTGTTTTCGGCGCTGGGAAGGATATTCCCGCCCGCACCTGGCAATCGATCTTCCGGCAATTGCTGGCAAACGGTTTTATCAGCATCGACCATACCGCTTTTGGCGCGATGAAGCTCGAGGAGCAGGCGAGGGCTGTCTTCAAGCGCGAACGGCAGGTCTTCTTCCGCAAGGATCGGCCCGAAACGGGCCGTCGCGGCAAGAAGGCGGGGCGACCGGAGAAGCAGGCTCACGGCCTTACGGGCGAAGACCAGCTTCTCTTCGATGCGCTGCGGGCCGAGCGCACCCGGATCGCCAAAGAATTGGGCGTGCCGCCCTACGTCGTCTTCCCGGATACGACGCTGATTGCCTTTGCGACGGAGCGGCCGAAGAATCACAGGGACCTTTTGGGGATTTCCGGCGTCGGGCAATCGAAGCTGGAACGCTATGGGGATGCGTTTCTTGCGGTGATTTCGGAATTCATCAACCGGTGACGCACTGAAGGCCGATATCGAAACGCGGCTGCCGACAGGCTACATGCGCACGGTCATGCCGCCATCGACGGTGAGGACATGGCCGTTGACGAAGGAGGCGGCATCGCTGGCGAGGAAAAGTGCTGCGCCCGCGATCTCGTCGGGCCTTCCCCAGCGCTGAACGGGGATGCGCTGGCGCACGAAGGGGATCAGTTCTTCGTTCGCGGCCATCGCGGCATTGGTTTCCGTCGCAAACCAGCCCGGCGCGATGGCGTTGCTGGTGATGCCGTGAGGGCCGAATTCCACCGCCATGCCGCGCATGAGGCCTGCCAATCCTTGCTTGGCGGCGGGGTAGACGCAGTCACCCGGCATGACGACCTGTCCGCTGATCGAGGTGACCGAGATCAGCCGACCATGATTGTGCCGCTTCATCAGGCTGGCAGCATCGCGGGAGAGCATGATCGAGGCGGCAAGGTCGGTATTGAGCAAGGCGAGGATTGCCTCGTCGTCGAAGTCGGCCAAAGTGCGCCTGTCGCGGGCGCCGACATTGTTGATCAATATGTCGAGCCGGCCGTGATTTTTCTCGATTTCGTTCATGGCCGCCCGCTGTGCGTCACGGTCGGCAATATCGAAGGCGGCGGTTTCGGCGGAGCCACCTCTCGCCCGGATGATCCCGACGGCCGTATCCAACGTTGCCACGGTTCGCCCATTGATGATGACGTGTGCGCCGGCATCGGCGAGAGCCTTCGCCATTTCGAATCCGAGGCCGCGTCCGCCTCCGGTGATGAGGGCAACCCGTCCGGCGAGGGAGAATCTCTGGGATATGTTCATGGCTCTCCCTCATTTTGAGACCAGCACCAATCTGTCGCAGGATATTGGACTGAGTCAAGTAATTTTTGCGATAATAGCCACTAAAAGCTGGCTGTGAAGTTGCGTGTATTCAGTCCGCTTTGACAGATAATATCGAAACTGCTTCCTATCGCGCGGACGTCACGGCGTTGCGCATTTTTGCCGCTGTCGGATGCAGCAACAGGCCGGATCCTATGTTATTCCTTGATTAATTAGGCCCTTTGACCAGCATCGGAATGCGACCATGACTTCAGCGTTCATATCCCATTTGCGTAACGAACTTCTCGGCCTGAAAGAAGCCGGCCTCTATAAGGCCGAGCGCGTCATCACCTCCAAACAGGCTGGCGAAATCGCCGTGCTTGGTGGCGCGCGCGTCCTCAATTTTTGCGCCAACAACTATCTTGGCCTGGCTGATAATGAGGAGCTCGCGGAAGCCGCGAAGAAGGCGCTCGACCGCTATGGCTACGGCATGGCCTCGGTTCGTTTCATCTGCGGCACACAAGAAGAGCACAAGCAGCTCGAGGCGCGGATTTCGGCCTTCCTCGGTATGGAAGCGACGATCCTCTACTCCTCCTGCTTCGATGCCAATGGCGGTTTGTTCGAGACGCTATTGTCGGAGGAGGACGCCATTATCTCCGACGCTCTTAATCATGCCTCGATCATCGACGGTGTGCGGCTCTCCAAGGCAAAGCGCTTCCGCTATGCCAACAACGACATGGCGGCTTTGGAAGAAGAACTGAAGAAGGCCGAGGGCAGCCGCTTCAAGCTGATCGCCACCGACGGCGTATTCTCCATGGACGGCATCATCGCCAATCTCGGCGGCGTCTGCGATCTGGCGGAGAAATACGGCGCCATGGTCATGGTCGATGACAGCCATGCGGTCGGCTTCGTCGGCGAGCACGGCCGGGGATCGGCTGAATATTGTGGCGTCGAAGGCAGGATCGATATCATCACCGGTACGCTCGGCAAGGCGCTTGGCGGTGCCTCGGGGGGCTATACGTCGGCCAGAGGCGAAATCGTCGAGTGGCTGCGGCAGCGTTCGCGCCCCTATCTCTTCTCGAATACATTGGCGCCAGTCATCGCGGCTGCGTCGCTGAAGGTCTTCGATCTGATCGACAATGGCGCCGAGCTGCGCGCACGATTGCAGGGCAATGCCGAGCTCTTCCGCAGCGAAATGACGAAGCTCGGCTTCACGCTCGCAGGCGCGGATCACCCGATCATCCCGGTCATGCTCGGCGACGCGAAGCTCGCGCAGGACATGGCGGCGCTGATGCTGAAGAAGGGCGTCTACGTTATCGGCTTCTCCTTCCCCGTCGTCCCGAAGGGTCAGGCACGTATTCGCACGCAAATGTCGGCCGCTCATTCGAAGGCCGATGTCGAAAAGGCGATTGCGGCCTTTGCGGAAGCCGGAAAAGAACTCGGAATCATTTGAATTGGTTGGAGAGAACCGATCATGTCGAACATGATGAAAGCGCTGGTCAAAGCCAAGCCGGAAGTCGGGCTGTGGATGGAGCATGTCCCGGTGCCGGAAGTCGGGCCGAACGATGTCCTGATCCGGGTCAAGAAATCGGCGATCTGCGGCACGGATGTCCATATTTGGAACTGGGATCAGTGGGCGCAGAAAACCATCCCCGTGCCGATGGTCGTCGGCCACGAATTCTGCGGTGAGATTGCCGAGATCGGCTCGGCTGTCACGAAGTATCACGTCGGCGAGCGCGTCTCCGGTGAGGGCCACATCGTTTGCGGCAAATGCCGCAACTGTCGTGCGGGGCGGGGCCATCTTTGCCGCAACACGCTCGGCGTCGGCGTCAACCGCCCCGGCTCCTTCGGCGAGTTCGTCTGCATTCCCGAATCCAACGTCGTGCCGATCCCCGACGATATCCCGGATGAGATTGCCGCGATCTTCGATCCGTTCGGCAACGCGGTTCACACCGCGCTCTCCTTCGATCTGGTCGGCGAGGACGTGCTCGTTACCGGCGCGGGGCCGATCGGCATCATGGGGGCGATGGTTGCCAAGCGCTCCGGCGCACGCAAGGTCGTCATCACCGATATCAATCCCAACCGGCTAGCGCTCGCCCGCAAGGTCGGCATCGATTACGTCGTCGACGCTTCGAAGGAGAACCTTGCCGATGTGATGAAATTCATCGGCATGACCGAGGGTTTCGACGTCGGTCTGGAAATGTCGGGAGCGGCTCCCGCCTTCCGCGACATGATCGACAAGATGAACAATGGCGGCAAGATCGCCATTCTCGGCATCGCACCAGCCGGCTTCGAGATCGACTGGAACAAAGTGATCTTCAAGATGCTGAACCTGAAAGGCATCTATGGCCGCGAGATGTTCGAGACCTGGTACAAGATGATTGCCTTCGTGCAGGGTGGTCTCGATGTCTCTCCGGTCATCACCCATCGTATCGGCATCGATGATTTCCGCGATGGCTTCGAAGCCATGCGTTCCGGTAACTCCGGCAAGGTGGTTATGGACTGGAATTGATGCCATTCGGTCACACTTCCGGCGTCGGCAATACCTGCCGGTGCTGGAAATGTGAGGCTTTGTTTAGGATGCTCTTGTCATCGCGCGGGGACTTCCTAAATACGGGAAACAATAAATTGAGGCGCGCGGGGCCTGTGGATAAGGCTTTTTCGCGTATTTAACGGGCTTTTTTGCTGGAAAAGCTTGACGAGAACTAAAATTCTGGGAATCACCGTTTGACTTCGGAAAGAACGGTAAAGCTGGATCAAGCGGATCACCTGATATCATGGCCGGAAATCCAAACGCAATCCAGCTTTGCACTCCGGTGGCGGTGATCGTGGTTAATCGGGCATTAAAGGTCATTCCGTTAGGTGTTCGTCGGTGAGTCGCGGCTGGTGCAGGGCGCGCCAGTCAGTGTGAATGTTTCACCGCGTGTAAGTTTGCAGCGTCAGGGAAAGCGACGATATAGAGATGGCAACAAAGGTCAAAGAGAACGAAGAAGCTGAAGTCGAACGCGACGGCACCTCCGACGGCCCGCTTCTCGATCTTTCCGATGACGCGGTCAAGAAGATGATCAAGGCCGCGAAGAAGCGCGGCTACGTGACGATGGACGAGCTCAACGCCGTTCTGCCGTCCGAAGAAGTGACGTCCGAACAGATCGAAGACACGATGGCCATGCTCTCGGACATGGGCATCAACGTCATCGAAGACGAGGATGTCGAAGAGGCTGGCGCTGCGGCCAGCGATGACGACGATTCCAGCAACGATGATGACAGCGAGGGCGGCGAACTTGCTCCTTCGACAGGTTCCGCTCTGGCGACCGCCAAGAAGAAAGAGCCGACCGACCGTACGGACGATCCGGTGCGCATGTATCTGCGCGAAATGGGTTCCGTCGAGCTTCTGTCGCGCGAAGGCGAAATCGCGATTGCCAAGCGCATCGAGGCTGGCCGCGAAACCATGATCGGCGGCCTCTGTGAGAGCCCGTTGACGTTCCAGGCGCTGATTATCTGGCGTGACGAACTCAACGAAGGCACCACGCTGCTGCGCGAGATCATCGACCTCGAAACCACCTATTCCGGTCCCGAGGCCAAGGCTGCGCCGCAGTTCCAGAGCCCGGAGAAGATTGAGGCTGACCGCAAGGCTGCCGAAGAGAAGGAGAAGGCACGCCGCGGCCGCGCTCCTTCCGGCGACGACGACATCACCAATGTCGGCGGCGAAGGCCTGCCGATCGAGGAAGAGGAAGAGGACGAAGACGAATCCAACCTCTCGCTCGCCGCGATGGAGGCCGAGCTTCGCCCGCAGGTGATGACGACGCTCGACATCATCGCCGAAACCTACAAGAAGCTGCGCAAGCTGCAGGACCAGCAGGTCGAGCAGCGCCTGTCGGCTTCCGGCACGCTGTCCTCCGCACAGGAACGCCGCTACAAGGAACTCAAGGATGAGCTGGTCAAGTCGGTCAAGTCTCTGTCGCTGAACCAGAACCGCATTGACGCCCTCGTCGAGCAGCTCTACGACATCAACAAGCGCCTCGTTCAGAACGAAGGCCGCCTGCTGCGCCTTGCAGAATCCTATGGCGTCAAGCGCGATAGCTTCCTGGAACAGTATCAGGGCGCCGAGCTTGATCCGAACTGGATGAAGTCGATCGGCAATCTGGCCGCGCGCGGCTGGAAGGAATTCGCCAAGAGCGAAAACACCACGATCCGCGACATTCGCCAGGAAATCCAGAACCTTGCGACCGAAACCGGCATTTCGATCTCGGAATTCCGCCGCATCGTTCATATGGTGCAGAAGGGCGAGCGCGAAGCCCGCATCGCCAAGAAGGAAATGGTCGAAGCCAACCTGCGCCTCGTTATTTCCATCGCCAAGAAGTATACGAACCGCGGCCTGCAGTTCCTCGACCTCATTCAGGAAGGCAATATCGGCCTGATGAAGGCGGTCGACAAGTTCGAATATCGCCGCGGCTACAAGTTCTCGACCTACGCCACCTGGTGGATTCGTCAGGCGATTACCCGCTCGATCGCCGACCAGGCGCGTACCATCCGTATTCCGGTGCACATGATCGAAACGATCAACAAGATCGTTCGCACGTCGCGCCAGATGCTGCACGAGATAGGCCGCGAACCGACGCCGGAAGAACTGGCCGAAAAGCTCGCCATGCCGCTCGAAAAAGTGCGCAAGGTTCTGAAGATCGCCAAGGAGCCGATTTCGCTCGAAACCCCGGTGGGCGACGAAGAAGATTCGCATCTCGGCGATTTCATCGAGGACAAGAACGCGCTTCTGCCGATCGACGCCGCCATTCAGGCAAACCTGCGCGAGACGACGACCCGCGTTCTGGCATCGCTGACGCCGCGCGAAGAGCGCGTGCTGCGCATGCGCTTCGGCATCGGTATGAACACCGACCACACGCTTGAAGAAGTGGGTCAGCAGTTCTCGGTTACCCGCGAACGTATCCGCCAGATCGAAGCCAAGGCGCTGCGCAAGCTCAAGCATCCGAGCCGCAGCCGCAAGCTCAGAAGCTTCCTCGACAGTTGAGATCTGGCACAAGCCGATATCGGCCATGTACGAAACGAGGCCCGGTTCGCGAAAGCGAGCCGGGCTTTTCATTGACGATATCAGGACCAAGGGGGCTCATGGCGAGCAAGCCGCAATTCATGGAAACATCCATCCCAATTCGGTTGCGCTATGCGTTGGCGGGATATGAATGGCGGCAGGATGCGCTTGGCCGCTCCTCGGCCCATGTCTTCCGGCTTGAGGCCGATGGACGTGCGCCGGTCTATCTCAAAACCGAGCTGGTCGATCCCTTGGGTGAGTTGGCCGGCGAGGTTGCCAGGCTGCGATGGCTGGCCTTGCAGGGTCTTGCCTGCCCGGAGGTCATTGCCCACGAGAAAGACGGCGAACGCGAGTGGCTTTTGATGAGCGCTCTTCCCGGCAGCGATCTCGTCAGCGCCGAGTGGTTACAGCCGTTCGATCGGGTGCGGCTTTTGGCAAGTGCTTTGCGGCGATTACACTCGGTCGACATTGCTGCATGTCCTTTCGATCATCGACTGGAGAACAGAATTGCCGAGGCGAGGGCGCGCATGCTTGCCGGTCGCGTTGATGAGGATGATTTCGATGATACCAGGCTGGGGCGGTCGGCAGAGGATCTTTTCCGCGAACTCGAGGAGACGAGATCGTCAATGGAAGACCTCGTCGTCACGCATGGCGATGCCTGCCTGCCGAATTTCATGGCCGATGGGCCGAAGTTCAGCGGCTACATCGATTGCGGCCGACTTGGTGTCGCCGATCGCCATCAGGATATCGCGCTCGCCTGCGGCAGCATCGAATACAATTTCGGGGAAGAACTGGTTGCCGAGTTTTTGAAGGTCTATGGCGATTTTGAGCCGCAAGCCGAAAAGATGGCATATTATCAGCTGCTGGATGAGTTCTTCTAACGGTGGATGCGGCCGTCTTTGCGCCGCGATCACGCAGGTTTGTTTTTGCGCCATTGCGGATCGCGCGGAGGCCTGACAAGTTCGATTTCGACCAAGACCTCTTTCGCGGCGCGTGGTCGGGTACCATATGTCAGCGACCGGAAAGTCTTCTGCTCTGTTTGCCAGTAAGGATCGAATGAATCGATGCGTTGTTTTCGCCTGATTGCTTTCTCTTCCCGAGCCATCCGCTGAACGATGGAAAAGGTTGCGGAAAAACGGGATAGGGAGATAAGGCCGGGCTTTGTCCTGTCGATCCTTCTGCACGTCCTGTTTGTCGCGGTTTTTCTGCTGCCGTTGCTGCCGGCGCCGCCGGAGGCAAAGCCCGAGCAGAGCGTCAATGTCGAGCTGGTGCCGCAGCAGGAGGAAAAGAAGGAGCTTGCGACGAAGGAGAATGAAAAGCCCGACCAGCCTCCGAAGCCGACGCCAAGACCAGACGAGAAGCCGGCGCAGCAGACGGCTGACGCGCAGCAGGAGCCGCAGCAGCCTCAGGGAAAGAAGGCGGACGAACAGCCGCCAAAGCAATCCGACCCTCAGGGCAAGGAGCAGGCAGAGAAGCCTCCGGCCAAACCAGATAAGGCCGAGGCGGATAAGCCGGCAGAGCAGGCGAAGTCTGAGCCAAAACCAGACGATCCCGCCGCTGACAAGTCCGTCGAGAAGGCGGAGCAGCAGCCCTCTGCCACCGAGACTCCGCTTCCGGACATGAAGGGCGATCAGAAGGACGCAAACACCACGCAGCAGGCAGATGCTTCGGAACAGTCGAAGGACAATACCCCTCCGACGCCGCCGAACGACGCTGCCGCCGAGCAACAGGCGGCTGCGCAAGCTGAGGCCCAAGCACAGGCGGCACAACAGGCGCAGGAAGCCCAACAAGCTGCCGCCAAGAATCAGCAGACGAATGAGGCCCAACCGCCGGCAAGCGACTCGGCCGCCAAAGCCTCGTCGACCGCACCAGACGTGCTGGCGACCAACGAGCCTTCGGATTCGCAGGTGCAGCAGCCGCAGGCCCCAGCGGTAGATCAGAATGATCCGCAGGCACAAGCTGCCGCCCAAGCACCATCATCCGATCCGCAGCAACAGTCTCCGGCCGAGCAGGCCAGAGACGAGGCGAAAGACCCGCCGCAGATTGTCGTTCCGGCGGTCAGGCCGTCTCCGGCACAGCGAATCGCTGAAAACCAATCCGCTTCGAGCAGCCAGGGCAATCCGACTGAAGGCACTGCGTTGGTCACCGAGCCGCAGCCACCTAAATCCGTTGCGCCGAAGCGGGCTATTCAGGCCAAGAAGCTTTATTCGAGCTCCGAGATGGCACGTCTATCTAAGGGCGAATATGACGCCTGGAAGAAGCTGCCTCGACGGCAGCGTGTGGCCTATCTCTGCAATTCGGAGGAGAAACTTCAATACCGCCACGATTTGCAGGCTGTTGGCTATGTGAATTCCGCGCTGTCGCAGGCGATGGTTTCCGATGCTACCCTGTTTGGTGATGGGGTCGCCGTGCAGACTCCCAATGGCTGGCAGAGAGTAGCATTCACCTGCGAAGTCGATAGCGATGCATTGAAGGTTACCGCCTTTTCCTACACCGTCAGAGGGCACGTTTCTCCTAGCCAACTCGACAAGCTGGGCTTTCTTGGAAATTGATCTGGCTGGATCTCCTCAAACGTCCGGTTGAAACAATAGTTTATTCCCAACCCGATCGAAATTCGGCCCATTTCATCATACAATTGCCCGTATCTCACTGATTCAGTGTCCTCCCATCGCACTTTTCTCAAGATTCCGATGTCCTCGATTACAGCCGATTCCAGTTCCGCGGCCGCGGGCCGCTCCGCCCTGCGCGGTGTCCTTGTGGCATTCGCGTCCTATGCCGTCTTCGCCTTCAGCGACGCCTCGATCAAAATCCTGCATGGGGTGCTTCCCTCCTATCAGGTCGCCTTCATCGGTGCCCTGTTCGGCTTTGCCGCCGTTCCGTTTCTGAAGAAGCGGGAGGATGGCTGGCTCGATATGGTGAGGACGTCGAACCGTCCCTTGTGGCTGCTGCGCTTCGTCTGTGGCGCGACCGGCGCCATCTGCTCCGTCATCGCCTTCACCATGCTGCCGATGGCGGAAGCTTTTGCGCTGCTGTTTCTGCTGCCGTCCTTCGTGACCATTCTCTCCGTGATCTTTCTCAAGGAGGATGTGCGCTGGCAGCGCTGGACGGCGGTCATTCTCGGTTTTGTCGGGGTGCTGATCGTGCTGCGCCCGGGCTTTCGCGAGCTCTCGGTCGGGCACCTCTGCGCGGCGATCGGTGGTCTTGCTGCGGCAATCTCCATCGTCATCAACCGCGCACTCGGCTCGAAGGAGAAGCGCATTTCGCTCTATGGGGCAGGCCTTTTCGGAACGCTCATCGTCAGCGGCTTCCTCATGCTCTCCGAAGTCACAATGCCGACGCCGACGCAGTGGATATTCCTGGCGAGCTACGGTCTGCTTGGCGCATTCGGCAACGTTCTGCTGTTGACCGCCGCGCAGATGGCGCCGGCCAACCTGGTTGCGCCGCCGCAGTACAGCCAGATGCTCTGGGCGATCGCCTTCGGCTACCTGTTGTTCAACGACAGTATCGATATGCCGATGGCATTCGGCATCGTCCTCATCATTTTTTCCGGCCTGCTGACGCTGGCACGGGAGCGTAAGCGCGGTACGCCGCTGCCGACTGCCGTTGCCGGCAACACGCAGGCGGCGTTGGCGACGGCGGAGGATGAAAAGGCGGGCGGCAGCGCTTAAGGCGTTGCTTCCAGATCGCGGGCGAGCGACATTGCCGCATCGGAGGCGATGCCATCGCTGGCGCAACGATACTGGTGGTATGGAAGGCGATATTGATGAAGTCAGGCCAATTCCGAATATATCGCTCTCGCCTTGCCGGCATCGAGGCAGTCCGAGCCGAAACCGGCCACAGCTTCCCCAAGCACACGCATGACCAGTTCGGCATCGGTGTCATCGAGACCGGCGCGCAGGTTTCACTGAGCGGGCGAGGGATGGTACAGGCCGAGGCCGGCGACATCATCAGCGTGAACCCGAACGAGGTGCATGACGGTATGCCTGTCAGCGAGAGCCGCGCATGGTCCATGCTCTATTTCGATCCCCGGCTGATCGGTGATCTGTTGCGCGATATCGGTGAGGGTAGGTTCGGTGCGATGGAATTCCCGTCGCCTGTCATCCGCGACAGCGAGATGGGCGGGCATTTCAAAACCCTGTTTTCGCTTCTGATCGAAGACGCGCCTGAAGGCTCCCTCTTGCGGGATGGGCTGCTGCTGTCGCTTCTTGCCGCCGTGATGCGCGAAGGAGCGGGCGGCTTGCGTGAGGATGCCGTTCCCGCTGATATCAACAGGGCGCGTGAGCTGATCGATGACGATCCGGCCGCTCCCCTGACCCTTGCCGAGCTGTCGGAGTTGTGCGGTCTGAGCCACTTTCGTTTCCTGCGTGCCTTTACCAAGGTGACGGGACTGACACCTCATGCCTACCTCATACAGCGCCGCATTCACCAAGCGCGGCGGTTGATTGCGGCGGGCACGTCCCTCGCGGAAGCGGCCTTTGCCAGCGGCTTTTCCGATCAGAGCCATATGACGCGCCTCTTCGTCCGCAATTTCGGCGTCTCGCCGGGTGCCTATGCAGCAGCCATCGGCTGAAGCTTCTGCAATTTTATTCAAGACCGGAAGACAATGACGGGATTTTCTGCGGCGCCAAGCAGATGCCCTATAAGGAGGTGCCATGTTTTTCCGCCATTCGAACGAGATGTGGAGTGAGTTTCCCGAGCTGGTTCCCGGCGTGTTGCTCGCCGAAGGGATCACCTCGGCTGTCGATGTCGGAGATCGGATTGGCAAGTATCATGCGATTGCCGCGGACCGGCTGATGCAAGGTCCTGAGGGCGAGATGGCAGAAATCCAGGCATGGCGGCGGAGTTTCTCCAAAATGGGATTGAAGCCGACGCAATATCGCTGCGCATCCGAAGCGCTGCTGCGCCGATTTCGCCAGGAAGGGTCGTTGCCGCGGCTGCATCCGCTTGTCGATCTTTGCAATGCCATCTCGATCGCTTTCGCCATTCCCATCGCGGTTTTCGATCTTGCGAAAATATCGGGCGATCTCGAAGTGCGGCATGCCGCTGGCAACGAATCCTATTTGACCTTTTCCGGCGAGATGGAGCGTCCGGAGGCGAGAGAGGTCATCTTTGCCGATGGAGCAGGACAGGCGCATGCCCGACGCTGGACCAATCGCCAGAGTGGTTTATCCGCGGTGCGCAATGATACACATTCGGTGCTGATCGTCGCTGAGGCGCTGCACGAATCGGCAGGCAGCGATGTTCCGAAGCTGATCGATGCGATCGAAGCGGAGCTGTCTGCCATCTGGTCGATCGAGGCCAGGCAAGGCCTCCTCAGCCCGTCCTCACCGCGATTTGATCTATCGTCCGCGATGAATTTGCAACTGCAGCAAAAACGAGATTGACAGAAGGCGCGTTCAGGCAGAGCAGGGGATTGTAGAATTTCCTACTGTTGAGAAGCATGTCTGCAAGCGTCCGTGCCGGTAGACGAAGAAGGCTCATGGATACCCTGCAGAATCTTGACCGGCCAAGCGTGCTCGGTCACCCCGGCTATCGTTCATTCGCTGCGTCGCGTGTCTTTTCCTCGATAGGCTTTCAGTCGGTGACTGTTGCCATGGGCTGGATGATCTATGACCAGACCCATAGCGCCTTTTTCCTTGGCCTGGTCGGCTTCTGCCAGTTCCTGCCGATGGTCATCCTGACCTTCGTCGTCGGGCATGTCGCCGATCGGTTCGACCGGCGCCGCATCGGCCTTGCCTGTCAGCTGATCGAGGCGTTGACCGCGCTGGTATTGGCGGTGGCCGTTGGGCAGCATTGGATAGGACCTGCCGGTATCCTGGTCGCCGTTGCCGTCATGGGGGCTGCGACGGCCTTCGAGCGTCCGACCATGGCGGCGCTTTTGCCCAATATCGTGCCGTCGTCGCTGCTGCAGGTCGCCATCGCGACCTCCACCTCGATGATGCAGACGGCCTTCATCATCGGGCCGTCGCTTGGCGGCCTGCTCTACGGCGTCAGCCCTGTTGCGCCATTTGCCGTTTCGGCCGTGTTGTATGTCATCGCCAGCATCAACGTCATTTCGATCCGGGTCGAACGGGAGCAGCCGTCGTCGCGCGAGCCGGTGACGCTGAGCTCCGTCTTTGCCGGCGTTTCCTTTATCAAGAGCCGGCCGGTGATGCTGGGGACGATTTCGCTCGATCTCTTCGCCGTGCTGCTCGGTGGCGCGACAGCGCTGCTGCCGATGTTTGCGCGCGATATCCTGCATGCCGGACCATGGGGGCTCGGCCTCTTGCGCGCCGCGCCGGCAATCGGCGCGCTCGTCATGTCGATCTGGCTGGCACGCCGGCCGCTGCAGAGCGATGTCGGCAAGAAGATGCTGTTTGCGGTACTCATTTTCGGGGTCGCCACCATCGTCTTTTCGCTGTCGAGCAACATCGTCCTTTCGGTCGCCGCGCTCTTTGTCGTCGGTGCTTCGGATACGGTCAGCGTCGTCGTGCGCAGCTCACTCGTGCAGCTCTTGACGCCGGATGCCATGCGCGGCCGCGTCAATGCCGTGAATTCGCTGTTCATCGGCACGTCCAATCAGCTCGGTGAATTCGAGTCCGGCATGCTTGCCAGCGCACTTGGGCCTGTCCTGACGGGCATTGTCGGCGGCGTCGGGACCATTGTTGTGGTGCTGCTCTGGATGCGCCTCTTTCCGGACCTGACCAGAGTGAAGACGCTCAAAGGCTAGCGACGCCCATCATTGGATTGCTTTTCCGCAAGGTCGCTTAGCCCGATATCCCGCAACAGATGTTGGTTTGCCTGATATAGGATGTCTCGCTTCCGGCCGTCTTCCATATGCGATCGTCGTTCCGTGCTCCCTTGTCGGATCAGGAGCCGCGCGATCCAGCGTTTCCAGTTGTTAACATGAAGAATATTCATCTACCTTTGACCTCAAGGTGTGTGATCAATAGACAGATGCGCTTAAAATAGAGTGGTATATAATGAATCCTTGCGCCGTGACGCATGAGGGATTTTCATGGGAAAGAGGCCGCTGCCACCGCTCTCGATACTTCAGACATTCTGCGCCATTGCCGAGACCGGCGGCTTCGGCCGTGCCGCGGAGCGGATAGGGCAAACTCAGACCGCCATCAGCCATCAGCTTGCACAGCTGGAAGGATGGATCGGCGGGCGCTTGTTCGACCGCGGCCGAAATGGGGCACGGCTGACACCGTTGGGTGCGCGCCTGCATCCCGCAATTTCAAGCATGATCGCCGAGCTGGAAACAGCGTTGTATCAGGCGCGCGCGAGTATTTCGGTTCGCAGCGTCGCGGTATCCGTCTCGCCGGAGTTTTCCAGCCAGTGGCTGGCGGCGCGGCTGCCGGATTTCTGCCAGCGCTATCCGGAAATTGAGGTGAAACTGGCCGTCGGCTACCAGCGTCCGGATTTTCAGCCTGGTGGCACCGATCTCGCCGTCTGGCTCGGCCGCGCCGATGCCGGTCTTACGCATGAAGAACTCTTGACTGACGAGGAGTTCGTCGTCAGCTCGCCGGAACTGTCCAAACGATTGCCGCCGCGCTGGGCCATAAGGGCCGCTCCGCTTCTGCGCTATTCCGGCATGCGGCATACGATTCTTGATTGGCAGCGCTGGCACGAGCAGATTACCGGTGGGTTGGATGACGAGGCAAATCAGCATTTCGACATCGCTCGGGCGGTCGAGGAGGCTCCCTTGTTCGATTCTTTCGCCGAAATGCTCGAGGCTTGCCGGCAGGGCCGCGGCTTCGCCCTCGTGCGAAGCTCATTGGTGGCACGCGATCTCGCCGACAATAAGCTGGTCAGATGTTTTGTCGAGGTGCAACCGGCTGCCGTCAGCTATAGCCTGGTCTATCCGCCGAACGCCCTGGTGAACCCGGCTGCGGCCCTGTTTCGCAACTGGCTGCTTTCGCAAGTTCGTTCGCCGGGCTAGCGGGCGATGGTCTGTCGATCGCGCAGCCGAATGAGGCCAGCCTCAGTGGGAGCAAAACCGAGCCCTCGATAAAAGCCGGCGAGGTGCGGTTCGAAATCGACATGCAGCCATTCCGCGCCGCGTTCGCCGGCCAGGGTTCTTGCCCGCTCGACCAGAGTGCTTGCAATACCTCTTCGCCGAAATTCCGGATCGACGCAGGTGTCGAGAATGAAGGCATGAATGCCACCATCCCACGCAACATTGACGAAGCCCAACAGTCTTGCGCCCGCGAATGCGCCCACATGCGCGAGGTTTCGGGAGAGAATGGGCTGGAAATCCCGCGGGGAGGAGCTGCCCCATGCGGTTGCCCACAGGGCATTGAGTGCCTTATTTTCGAGCTTCGGGTCATTCTGGTATTCTATCGTCATTGGCGTCTTTCCGTGGGATCGTTCAGCGAATTCGCGGCCGTTTCCGACCAACCGGCAGGCGTGCGAAAAATATCTGCCGCCAATGTCGGATCTGATTGCCGCCAGCCGTCTTTCAAAGGTGAACATAGAACAGAGGAGGCAGAAATGTCCTATGTCGATGGCTTCATCCTTGCCGTGCCGAAAAACAAGATTGAAGCATACAAGGCGCAGGCGCGCAGGGCCGGCGATGTCTGGCGGGAGCATGGCGCGCTCAGCTATGTCGAGGCCATAGGCGACGACGTGCCGTATGGCGAACTTACTTCTTTCCCGCGTGCCGTGCAGGCGAAGGAAGACGAGGTCGTGGTGTTCTCATGGATCACCTACGAATCGCGAGAGAGCCGCGACACAGTATTGGCGAAGGTCATGGCCGACCCGCGTTTGAAGGATGACATGCAAAACATGCCCTTTGACGGCAAACGCCTGATCTATGGTGGTTTCAACATCATCATCTCGCTGTAGGCTCAATACGGTGGCCGGGCTTGACAATCCGGCCACTGCGCCCGACGTGATGCGGATCGCAATCGCCATGCCCGGGGAATGTCATGCCACAAACCGTTGTCACGCTCTCCACCCATGGTCAGGGGCTCTATGAATTTACCGATCAGGTGGCGGAATTCGTCCGCACTGCGGCGGCCGGTGGCGAGGGGCTTCTGACCGTCTTCGTCCGCCACACCTCCTGTTCCCTCCTGATCCAGGAGAATGCCGATCCCGACGTGAAGACGGACCTCAAGGCCTTCTTCAGCCGGCTCGTGCCGCCATCGTCGGATCCCTCGATGCGCTGGATCGTGCACACGATGGAGGGGCCAGACGATATGCCGGCGCATATCAAGGCTGCGCTGATGCAAGTCTCCATCGGCATTCCGGTGATGCATGGTCGGCTGGCGCTCGGCACCTGGCAGGGCATCTATCTTTTCGAGCATCGCGACCGGCCGCATCGGCGCGAAATCGTGCTGCATTTTTCCACCTGAGCCGCGCTCCTTCTTGCGTCAATAGATTGTTAACCGTCGTGAATACAATCTGAACGGCCAGTTCGTGTTCGGTTCAGCTTGGCTGACCTAACGTGGCCCCAATCCCGAGGCATTGCCGATGGCGAGGCTAATAACGGGATTGCAACGATCCGCAGCAAGGATTTGAAGGAGAAACACCATGACCAATCTTTTCGCCAAGGCAGGTATTGCAGCTCTCATCGCGCTCGGCGCCATGTCCGCAACGGTCGTCACGGCCTCCGCCAACGACTTCCATCCCGGTATTCAGCAGGCTCGCTATGACCACCCGCGCGGTCGCATGTGCTCGCCGCGCCTTGCCGTCGAGAAAGCACGGGACATGGGTCTGCGCCGCGCCCGCATCGACAATGTCACGCCGCGCCGCGTCGTTGTCGAAGGTTTCGGCCGCCGTGGTCCGGATCGCGTTGTGTTCGCCAACGCACCGGGTTGCCCGCTGATCCGCCGCTGATCGCGGCGCTTCCCCAAGTTTTCCACATCTATTCGATGGATTCGAAGTCGCCTCCGAAAGGGAGGCGGCTTTATTTTTTATGTTGTGCTATTATCGGCCATCTGGTTTCCCTTTAGCGTTCAATGTAGCTGAATAGTGGATGAATGGCTGATTCTGAGCTCATTCAGCATAGCGCCGTTACCTCTCGGGCACTCGCTCAGCAAATATTGCAGGCGTGAGAGAGAAGCCCTCTGCTTCATGGAGAACATAATGAAACAAATGCTGGCAAAGTTGGGAGTCGCCGCCTGCGTCGCAGTGACCGCCCTGTCGGGCACGGCGGATTTTGCCTCCGCACAGGGTGTGGATATTTATGTCAATCCGGGCCGCCATCGTCCGCCGCCGCCGGATTATGATCGCCCGCCGCCGCGCTTTGATCGCCGTGGCTGCGATCCTCGTCAGGCCGTGGATGTCGCCCGCAGCTATGGTCTGCGCCGCGCCCGTGTCGTGGATGTGACGCCGCGTCGCGTCGTCGTCGACGGTTTCGGCCGCCGTGGCCCGGATACGATGATGTTTGCCAATGTTCGCGGTTGCCCGCTCCTGGGTCGCTGACAAGCAAAGCGGGCGCACGAGGCGCCCGTTTTCATTCTCTGACCTTTTCGCCTTTTTTGGCGGGGGCCGCGGAACCGCCCTTTGCTCGATCCGGTTGGATTTGAGCGAAGGGCGGTTTTGTTTTGACTACTGCTGGATTGCGTAGGTGATGCTCACCGATGCGTTGTATTCGTTTTCGCCGGTTGCGACGGGAACGGCCTTGTCCATCGGAGCCGCGGCGGCCATGCTGCGCATATAGGGCTGCGGCGGGGCTGCAATGCCGCCTTCATGGATCGCGATAACGCGGCCGAGCTTGACGCCGGCGGCATCCGTCAAGGTCTTTGCCTTGGCGGCAGCATCGGCGACTGCCTTCTTGCGGGCCTCTTCGATCGTGGCGTCGGGCTTGTCGTTGGTGAACTGGATATCGCCGCCCTGGTTGATGCCGAGCTTGACCGCCTGGTCGAGCAGCCCGCCGAGCTTGGAGAGATCACGCACGCGAACGGTCAGCCCGTTCGTCACCTGATAGCCGTTCAGAACCGGCGGCTGGTTGTGGCCGTCCTTGTCGTTCGGATAGGTATATTGCGGCTGAATGGAAAAGCCGGAGGTCTGCAGATCACGCTCGGCAATGCCGCTTTCTTTCAGCGTTGCCAGCACGGCGCCCATGGCCTTGTTGTTCTGGTCGAGTGCATCCTGGGCCGCCTTGGCCTGCTGAACGACTGCGAGCGTTACGACAGCCATATCCGGCGCGACGGAAGCATGTCCTTCGCCGGTGACGGTAATGACCGCCTCGCGCGGCTTGGCATCTTCGGCAAAGGCTGCAGCCGCAGGCACGAAGAAAGTGGCGCTGACAAGAGCGGCAAGAGCAAAATCTCTGGTTTTCGTCAGAAGCATGATTCGTTCCTTGGTTGATAATCCCTCGAGATCCGCTTTTGCGGATTGATTGTGAAGGTATTACGGCAGTCCCTTGTCGGAAAACAGAAATTGGGTTAGAGCCAAGTCGTCTTCGGGGAACCATTGCTCCGGAGTCGCAAGCGCGGAGTCTTTATCTTGCGCCGGGCCTGTAGCTCAATGGTTAGAGCCGGCGGCTCATAACCGCTTGGTTGGGGGTTCGAGTCCCTCCGGGCCCACCATTTGTTTCTAGCTTGCAAAACTACGATGATCTCTCCGATGCGACTATCCAAGCGATGCAAGATCGCTTCAACAATCTGGTCAGCAATATCCCCGATTAGTCCCCGTTCGCGTGAGGTTTCCTCTGCTCCCGGTGCCTGCTGCGGTTGCCAACAGAATGCCGGCGCTGGAGCCGCACCTCGTCTGAAGGCTCGGTTCTCCTAGGCTGCGTCAAACCCTGCGTGAAACACAACCGCCCCTTTTGGGGTTGGTCCCTTGAACACGATCCGCTGAAAATATTCGGCCGGTACGTCAGCGTAATGAAGGGTTCCGTCGCTCGTGAAGCCGAAACGGGTGTAGTAGCGGGGATTGCCCAGAACTACGCAGCCGTTGGCGCCACGCTCTCTCAATTGGGCGAGTCCGTTTTCAATCAAAGCCTTTCCGATGCCTTTGCCCTGTCGGTCGGGGCGGACGGACACCGGGCCAAGGCCGAACCACTCTTCTGCTCCGGATTCGATTGTCACGGGCGAGAACGCCACGTGGCCGACGATCTCATCGTTCTCCACGGCGACGAGGGAAAGGGTCAGCGCACCGGCCGTTCGCAGCGCATCGATGATTGCCGCCTCGGTGCCGGAACTATAGTTCTTTCCTTCGAAGGCGGCAGAGGTGATTGCATGAATGGCGTCGATATCTTTAGCTTCTTCTGCGCGAATGTGGGTCAACGATATCACCATTCAAAACCCCGCCTTTTTCAGACCTTCGCGATATAGATCCCCGTGCCATTGCTCTTTGCCCGGGACGAGTGACAGCCATCTATCCACATCGAAATCGGGATTGGCCTCGTGCACACGGCGTACGAGTGCGCGCGCCTCGTCCTGATGCCCCAGCATCGCCAAGCTTGCTGCCGCGAGCCTGTCTGCGAGGCTGGGATCGATCATCTGGCTGATATAGTCGAGCGCGGTCTGGAATTGGCTAAGGGCATAATTTGCCCCCGCGGCCGTCCAGAGATAGGAATATTGCTGGCCGACAAGATATTGATGGTAAGCGACGGGGTTGTCCTCGAAATAGGCACGCGCCATCTCGTGGCGCTCGACTTCCGCCGCGGCGGCGAGCACGATCTGCCGCGAGATTTCGCGCTTATTGCGCGCAAGATCAAGTGCGCCGAAATTGAAGCGCTCCGCCCACAGGATCTCGCCGCCGGGCGGAGAGATGAGTTGTGTGAAGAGCGAAAGGTCGTCATCTGGCCCGCTCAATCGGGTTTCCAGGACATAGTTGATGTCATATCGCTCGAAAAGCGCGGCTTGATCCTCGGCTTGGCGGCCGATCTGGATAGCGGAGTAGGGGGCAATCACTCGCAGGCTGTGCAGGGCGCAAAAGCCGAGCGTGATGTCTTCGATGAGCGAGGAGGCGATCATGGTCGCAGCGCCATCGGGGCCATCGTTGCTCGGCGGCAGCAGCGCGAGGCGAGGTATGCGCAAGATGGGCTGCGTGGCAGTATCCTGCTCGGATATGGCAGGCGAATGCGCGGGAGCAACTGGTGTCGGAGAGCGGGGCGATGCCGCCAAGGTTGCCGGCCACGGCGAGATGGGATCCTTGCGCCGCGCGAACATACGCTTGAGCTGGTCGACGCCGCCTTCGGCGTCAAACGCCTTCAGCAATATACGATGTGTGGCCTCGTCTTGCGGCTCGGCTTCGAAAAGCAGGAGGGCGGCCTCCTTGATAAGCGCGATATCGCCGGACGCGACTGGAGGCTTTACAGCGACATCCAGCGCTTCCTTCAACATGGCGAAATGCCGTCTTCTTTCGCTCTCCCGCCAATCGATGAACGCTCGGGTTTGGCAGTTGGCTTTTTCCAGGAATTTTAACTGCGAGCGCTCCATCAAGGAGGCGAGGTGCTCGGCTGGATTCTTGGTCGTGCTTACGCGCGTCTGGACAATATCGCTCGCGAGCGAGCCATTTGCGATGTGGATGTCGGTATCGTCAAAGGTCAGAAGTTCGACGTTCAAGTCCGATTGCCGGCTCTTGATGCGGGAAACGAGCTTGCGAAGGTTTGTCAGCGAATTCGCCAAGTCACCTTCACCCCAAAGAAATCGCGCCATGCTTGTTCTGCTGACGGATTTGCTGTCACTCGCAAGCAGATAGGCAATAATCAGAAGCGCCTTCTTCGGAAACGCTATTTGGTGTTCGTCGCTATCCAGAAGAGCGATTTCACCAAAAGTTCTGAGTAAAAATTTCATCGCGCCTTCTATATTGCTTTGGATATATAATGGCCGTCGTCCTTCGGCGTCCCGCCTGGATAAACGCCGAAACGACAGTGGAGTCGCTTATATATTTCTGATGCAAGGCATGAATATTTGCAAATTAACTATTCTCCTGCCTCTATTTTGAAAGTTATTGTTGCATAAAAGCTTGGTTTTCGGCTCCATTTCCATGGAGCGCCGTAAGGCCGTTCCAGATCAGGGCTCGCGGGGAAACGCTTCAGCTTGGATAAACGATATCTTCGTCGATGAGGCCGGCCGATCGGAGAATGGATCGCTGCTGTAAGGTTCGGGGATTTGCGGATTTCCACATGCCTGCTGGCGGCAGGGCCGTCGAATACAGGTTTCCATAGCTTGCCGCCGAGCCGCCTGCCATCGAGATCGCGCGCCATATACTTTGGTATAATGGCGGTGCACCATCGCCTGATTGACCGCTCTCGGTGGTTGTGACAATACGGCCATGTCTTCGCAGCGCAATGCGAAGGCTAACGAAACCAACAGATCAGAAACCAATGGACAGCTACCCTAGTCGCTGTCCGGTTGTGGCGTCATGCTGCATCCGGACGGTCATCGCAACAACCTGGACCGCTGCCGGCATTCGCCGGGCGAGCGCCGGTCGGGCCTAGCCTGTCCGGCTCGCCCTTCGGATCTGCCGTCAGGTGGGCCGAAGAGGTGAGCCATGAACAATATCGTTCTTTTCCGCGGACGCAGGTTCGCATCCAAGTTTTCCGCCCCGAACACTTTCGCCGTTACGACCGGCAGCCGTCCGGCTGAGCGTTCCGTATCGCCGCAGCGTCCGCGTCTGATCGCCATCTGGCATACCAATTCTCAGACCGGGAAACTGGAGTGCTTCTGGACGACAGAAGGCGAGCCTGTCCTCGACGAGGATGGCAGCCGTCGCGCGGCCTAACTGTCCTTTCTTAAACAAGCGCACCGGTGGCGTCGCGAACGCGGCGCCATACGACCGCGCCCTGGTCGATGACATCCTGTTTCAAAGGGTTATTACATGGTTTTTCTTGCTAACGATCGACGCGAGCGTAGCGCCGTCGCTGCGTTGGCCGGTGCGCGTATCCTGCCGAATGGCTATGATCTCGCCGCATTCGCCTTCATTGCCGCTGCCGCCTATCTCACGCTTCACGGTGTAGCTGAGATGCGCGCGCCGCTGGCCGGCCTGTCCACCGCACCGCTGTCGCTCGACCCGGCCTATCTGCCCGAATATGCGCTGCGGACGACTTTGCGGATGATGGCGGCCATCGTTGCCTCCCTCGTCTTCACCTTCGTCATTGCGACGCTTGCCGCAAAGAGCCGCCGCGCCGAGAAGATCATCATTCCGGCCCTCGATATCCTGCAATCCGTCCCGGTGCTCGGCTTTCTGACCTTCACCGTCACCTTCTTCATGGGGCTTTTCCCCGGAAGCCAGCTTGGTGCGGAATGTGCTTCGATCTTTGCGATCTTTACCAGCCAGGCATGGAACATGGCCTTCTCCTTTTATCAGTCGCTGCGGACGGTTCCGCGCGATCTCGATGAGGTCAGCCGCGGTTTCGGCCTGTCGAGCTGGCAGCGCTTCTGGCGGCTGGAGGCTCCCTTCGCGGCGCCCGGCCTCGTCTGGAACACGATGATGTCCATGTCCGGTGGCTGGTTCTTCGTGGTTGCTTCCGAAGCGATCACGGTCGGCGATACCACCGTGCAGCTTCCCGGGCTCGGCTCATGGCTGGCGGTTGCCATCGACAAGCAGGATTTTGCCGCCGTAAGCTGGGCTGTATTTGCCATGGCGGTCGTCATCCTTCTTTATGACCAGCTGCTTTTCCGCCCAATCGTCGCCTGGGCAGACAAGTTTCGCTTCGAGCAGACGGCCGGGCAGCAGAAGCCGCGCTCCTGGGTCTATTCGCTGATCCGTCGCACGCGTCTCCTGAAGTACGTGACCACACCTTTGGCCGCTGCATGGGGCCGGCTGATGCTCGTGCGGCTGCTGCCGACGTCGCGTGCGGTCACGAAAGAGCGAGACGGGCGGCGTGCCGTCAGCTGGGCTATCGACATTGCGTGGTATGTGCTGATTGTCGTCGTTGGTGCCTGGAGCGTCTGGGATGCGGTTTCCTATCTCAGCCAGACGCTCTCCTGGGCCGATGTCTGGATCGCTTTTGCCGGCGGGTTCGTGACGCTCATTCGCGTTGTCGTTCTTATTGCGGTCGCCAGTGTCATCTGGGTTCCGGTCGGCGTCTGGATCGGCCTGCGTCCCGCTGTTGCGGAGCGCGTTCAGCCTCTGGCGCAGTTCCTGGCGGCGTTTCCGGCAAACGTGCTCTTTCCCGTTGCGGTGGTTGCAATCGTTGCGACGGGCGCTAGCCCGAACATCTGGCTGTCGCCGCTGATGGTACTCGGTACACAATGGTACATCCTGTTCAACGTGATTGCCGGTGCGAGCGCATTTCCCACCGATCTGCGCGAGGCATCCTCGGTCTACAGGCTGCGCTCATGGACCTGGTGGCGGCGCGTAATGCTGCCGGGAATATTCCCCTATTATGTCACGGGTGCGCTGACGGCTTCCGGCGGCTCATGGAACGCGAGCATCGTCGCTGAACTGGCGAGCTGGGGCAACACGAAACTCGAAGCCTTCGGGCTTGGATCGTACATCGCGAAGGCCACGGAAGCGGGCGATTTTCCGCGGGTCATCCTCGGCATCGTTGTCATGTCGATCTTCGTCACGCTCTTCAACAGAACTCTTTGGCGACCGCTCTACGTCTTCGCCGAACGCCGCATGCGCCTCGATTAATTCAAGATCGGAGAACCGAATATGGAAAACGTTGTCATCTCCAAGAAGACCGATATTGCAAGGAATGCGCCGCTGGTTCTCGCCAAGCAGGTGTGCCAGGCCTACGACAAGGGGGCATCCGGCTCCCTCGTCGTGCTCGAAAATGTCGATCTTCAGCTCTATCCCAATGAAATCGTTGGCTTGCTCGGCCGTTCCGGCTCCGGCAAGTCCACGCTGCTGCGCGCGATTGCCGGCCTGATCCGCCCCAGCAGAGGGGACATCACCTTCGAAGGTCGGCCGGTCGTCGGCCCCAACTCCGATGTTGCCGTGGTCTTCCAGAGCTTTGCGCTCTTTCCCTGGCTGACCGTGCTGCAGAACGTCGAACTGGGGCTGGAAGCTCAAGGCGTTGCGGCCTCGGAGCGACGCAAGCGCGCCCTTGCTGCCATCGACCTCATCGGCCTCGATGGTTTCGAAAGCGCCTATCCGAAGGAGCTGTCGGGCGGCATGCGCCAGCGTGTCGGTCTTGCACGCGCCCTCGTCGTGCGGCCGAAGGTTCTGCTGATGGACGAACCCTTTTCGGCGCTCGACGTGCTGACGGCAGAAACGCTTCGCACGGATCTGCTCGATCTGTGGTGCGAGGGCCGGATGCCGATCGAGTCGGTCCTGATGGTGACCCACAATATCGAAGAAGCCGTGCTGATGTGCGACCGCATCCTGATTTTCGGATCGAATCCCGGCCGTGTGATTGCGGAGATCCATGTCGATCTGCCGCAGCCGCGTAACCGTCTCGATCCGGCCTTCCGCATGCTGGTCGAAGACATCTATGCGCGGATGACGGTAAAGACCGGTGCGCCGACGCGCGAGGGCCTTTTCCCCGGCACTGGCATTGCCATGGCGCTGCCGCGCGTATCGACCAACCTGATGTCCGGTCTGATCGAAACGGTCGCCGCCGAGCCCTATCGCGGGCAGGCCGACCTGCCGCCGCTGGCCACCCATCTGCATCTCGGCATCGATGATCTCTTTCCGGTTGCAGAAACGCTTCAACTGCTGCGTTTCGCCGATCTGGAAGGGGGTGACATCAAGTTGACGGCGCCAGGTTTGCGTTTCTCCGACAGCGACGTCGACGAACGCAAGAAACTCTTCGAACAGCATCTGGCGAGCTATGTGCCGCTGGCTGCCCATATTCGCCGCGTACTCGACGAGCGGCCGACGCATCGTGCGCCCGCACGGCGCTTCCGCGACGAGCTGGAGGATTACATGTCCGAGGATTATGCCGACACCACCCTCAAGGCTGTTACGAACTGGGCCCGCTACGCGGAATATTTCGCCTACGACGAAAACGCGGATCTGTTCACGCTGGAGAACCCGAGTTGAAACCTTCAGCTGGAACGAATGTGAAAGGGTTGCCGTCGGCTGAGGCGGCGACCAGCCTCCTCGCATTTCTGGATTTGATAGGCCGCCTGGGCAGGACCTAGCGCATGAAGTCCGGCAGGTCGCCAGCTGTGGCGATCTGGGATCGCGCAGCCTGTTTGGCTGCGGAACGGATTGACATGCCAAGAGACAACGAAGAACTCGGTCGCTTCCTGGAAGCGCTCAACAGGAACAAGTTAAATAGACCGGACAAGGGAAAGCGCCGCCAATCCCGCATCCGTACACGCTTTAGTACGCGGGTAGCGCGGCTGAAGGATCTTATCGGTCTTGTATATATGATGGCGCTTCTCTGGGGTGCGCATTGGCTCATGCGGCTGGCGACACGCTTGTTCTTCAATGGATTTTTGTCTGCCAGCAAGACGCGCACGCTTCTCCGCTGGGCAGCATATCTCAACAGGGCGAGCCTCCTCGTTCTCCGGCACAGGCAGCGCCGGCGTCTCGTCAGCCGCTATGCCGGAAATGACAACAATGATCGTCGTGCTTGATCAGGCCGCCGTCTCCTCGAGTGCGGCGCCGGTATCTGATGCTGTTTGCAACGGGCGAACATGTGCGGGCCCAAGCTCTCGTCAGGTGCGGGGAATGTTATACGAGAGGCAGGCCAAGGAATGCGGCTGTTGTCTTGAGGCTCAGGGTCAGGCAGTTTGCAGCTTCTGCACGCAACGCAGCGGAAACGGTGATGCAGGGATGCAAGGGATGAGGCGCGAATTTCTGAAGTATCTTTTCGAGATGCCCTTGCTCTGGCTCGGCATTGCGATCCTCGCCGGCCTCATTTTCATCGGCGATACGATCACGGATCTGGAGATCGCCTTTGCCGTTCTCTATGTCTCGGTGATCCTGCTGGCGGTCTATTCCGGTCGAACCGGAGCGATCGCGATGGTCGGGGTTGCATGCGCCGCTCTGACGATCATCAGCTATTTTTTGACGAGTCACGGCGCTTCGCAGGCCGGCCTGATCAATAGCGCCCTTAGTCTGGTCGCGATCGGCGCGACCACTTACCTGGCAATCAGAATCGAAATGCTCGATGCCAGTGCGAGGCAGGCGCAATCGGAGCTCGCGCGCATGTCGCGTCTCATGATCGTCGGTGAGTTGGGCACGTCGATAGCCCACGAGGTCAGCCAGCCGATTACGGCAATTGCCGCCAATGGCAGTGCCGCGCTTCGATGGCTTTCGGCGACACCGGCCGATCACGACGAAGCCCGCCGCGCCATCGAGCGAATTGTGGCGGATGCCGGGCGAGCGGGCGATGTCATCGGCCGTGTCCGCGGACTCGTGGCACGCTCGTCACCGTCCAGCGACACGATCGATCTGGTCGAGGCGATCAATGACGTACTGGAACTCGTCCGCAGCGAGATCCGTCAGAATCAAATCCTGTTCCGCACTGAATTGGCGGGCGATCTGCCATTGGTGGCCGGCGACCGCGTCCAGCTTCAGCAGGTGATCCTCAATCTCGTCATGAATGCGATCGAAGCTCTGGCGGAGGTCGATGCGGAAACGCGCGAGCTGCTCGTCAGCGCCGCGGCAGACGACCGGAAAGTGACCGTCAGTGTTCGCGATACCGGTGGCGGCATGCCGGCCGAAATGCTCGACAGGATATTCGAAGCCTTCTACACGACCAAGCCGAAAGGTATGGGAATGGGGCTTGCTATCAGCCGATCCATTATCGAGGCGCATGGCGGGACCATTTATGCGGCGCCGAATTTTCCGCACGGAGCCGTCTTCGGTTTCACCTTGCCGCTCGGCGGAAAGGCAAAGGGGTAGGGAATGCAGGGGCAGCAGTCGACCGTTTACGTCATCGACGACGATCCATCCGTGCGCGATGGACTGGACAGCCTATTGCGCTCCGTCGGCTATGATACGCATGGCTTTGCGTCACCGCGGGATTTCTTGGCGTCTCCCCGGTCCGAAGGGCCAGCCTGCATTGTTCTGGACGTTAGGATGCCGGATGCGAGCGGTCTTGATTTTCAGGATGAACTTGCCCGGACGGGTTATGTGATCCCGATCATTTTCCTTACTGGACACGGCGATGTGCCGATGTCCGTCAGGGCGATGAAAGCGGGCGCGGTTGAGTTTCTTCTAAAGCCGTTCCGGGAGCAGGATCTGCTCGATGCTATCAGGCAGGCGCTCGAAATCGATCGCGCCCGCCTGCGCAAGCAGGCGGCGGAGGTCGACCTCCATGAGCGGTTCTCGACGCTCACGCCACGCGAACGTGAGGTGATGGCGCTCGTCGCGCGAGGCCTCCTCAACAAGCAGATCGCGGCCGAGATCGGCCTCAGCGAAATCACCGTGAAGGTCCATCGCGGTCAGGCCATGCGCAAGATGCGGGCCGACTCTGTTGCCGACCTTATCCGAATGGCGGATAACCTCGGAATGACGGATGGCAAGACCAACGATGCGGCGCCTGGGCTCCGTTGAGCCTGCCGCGCTTGGCTCAATCACAAGGATTGCATGGCTTACAAATGCGGTGCCGCCGCGTTGTGGGTTCAGTCTTGCGGAGTGGTGAGCGTTCCCTGATGGAAAATCATCTGCCATCGTCCATCGAAACGCTGCCAGATCGAACTCCGCAGCGTGTGTCGCTCCTGGCCATTCTCTCCGGCCTGTCGGATGCTTCGATAAGTGACGAGGACGGCATCCGGCGAGATCGGTCGAAAGGCATAGTCGCGGGAAATAATGGGGGGAGCGGCTTCTTCCGATTTTTCTGCAGCCAGACCGGCGATTAGTTCATCTCTATCGTCATAGACCGTTCCGGAGCTGCCGAATTCAACGAAGCCTTCCGCCAACAGTTCCGCCACGATCGCCGGCGATTGCCGGATTTCAGGGAGATGCAGCTTCTGCTCCAGTAGGCGGATTTCTTCAAGCTCGTGCTGGGAGACGTCCATGGTCTCAGCAACCTCCATTGGATGTTGATGCTTGGCTGCAATGGGCCTCAATGTGTTGGTGCGAGCATCTCCAGGTTTCTTTCCTGTCTGATCTTGTAGCATTGGTCATGGTCGGCTTGCCGGGATTGTTCCAATTCGATGGCGAAAAGTTCGGCGGCGTGACGGCCCGCCTGCGTTCTGTCGTCTTCGATGACGGCAGCTATCCGCCGAAACAATTCGGACTCGAAGCCGCCTGCGTTGCTCGAGGCATTCGGCCGCGCAAGCCTTGCACCGCCATCCAATCTGATTGCCGAAACGTAGAACTCATCCTCGTAATCGGCTCCTGCCGATGTCAATTCAGCACGCCCATATAATAGCAATCCGGTTTCCCAACGATCGCATAGGCGGATGCTGAGCTCATCGAACGAATATTCGCAGGAAAATTCCCGAGCGTACACCGTCATTCTCCCGTCTTGGCGATCGACGATATCTCGGCAATACCGGTTCCCCTCCAGGTATCTATCGGTGCAAACATGAAAGCATTCGGCTTTCTCGGCATGAATGACACTCTCCTTCGACGGCCTTGCAGCCTTTTCAATCGTTGCGCCTGGTACGTCCGGTTTCGCTGACTTCGGGCGATGTCTTACGTTTGCCCGGGCTCATTCCATTCAGGACCAATGGCTCTCATCGACGAAATTGCCATTCAACACGATATATGTCAACACTATTTATGTTTATATGTGCAATTGGAACACTGAAGGTGTTTATGGCCAATATTTGCTTTCTATTTGCGGGCAATGTGGCCGCAGATTCGGCCAATAATGGTCAGCCGATCCAGCTCGACGGTGAAGGTCTCTAAGGCTGGATTGTCGGAAATGATCTTGACCTGGCCCGGATGGGTGAAGGGAACTCGCTGCAGCCGCTTGATCTGCGGTTCGGTATAGCCGTCGCTGATCGCGTAGACTGTATCGGTGGTCATTTGGTTCTGCGAGAGATCGACGATGACGCGATCGCCCGGCATATAGGTGGGCTGCATGGAATCGCCGACGACTTCCATGATGATCGTATGGTTCGGCGAAGCCTTTGCCTCGTTTCGTAGATAGCCGGTGGGGATAAGCCATTCCGCGACGATCTTATGCCCGGCGACATTGCCTGAGCCGACGGGGAGGTTAATGACTTCGCCGACAATGCCGCTACCGGCGCCGAGCTTGACGTCCACTTCCGGTGTTGCGCCTTCGATTTGCGGCTTCCAGTGCTCGCGGCTGTAGCTGAGTTCGTCGCTACTCTCGGCAAATCCGTCCTGATCCTGCTCGTCGGGATCGAATGACATGACGATGTTCGGCGATGGGCGCGCGGATATGCGCAGGCCTTCGCCAGTCAGCAGATAGGCTGCCGTCGTACCGAATTTCTTCGCATAGCGATTAGCGACTTCGGCGCTGAATTCGTTTTGTCCGTTTTCATGCGCGCGATAGGTGGACAGGCTCACGCCCAGCGCTTCTGCCGCCTTCGTGGCTGATGGATAATTTGCGGCTTCGCGGGCCGCTCTCAGTCGTTCGCCCATGGATTTCTGCATCGCTAGACCCTTGCAAAATTTCCGACATAAATCATGTTGACATCGCCATTATTATCAACATAATTTGTGTCTATCAAGTCGGCAACAGCATAATCCGCTGCTTGGCTGTCAAACGAGTTAACGCCGCATATGGCAGGAAATGTTTGAGGGGTGAAGGCATGGTCACAGGCAGCAGGAGGAGAACGGCGGCTTTTCGCGCGGGATATTTCGATCGCTTCTGGGGATGCCCTGGCTGTCTCCGAATTCTGTCGATCGCGGAGATTATCGAGCTGCATTGCGAGGGTTGTGATGCGGCCGTCGAACCGGTGGAGATGGTGGAGACGAAGTCCACAGTGCAAGCAGCCGAGCAGGAGATGTTGCCATGATCGAAATGCTTCAGGGCCTTCTCGCTTGCATCGGCGCGGCGTTGTTTTTCGCCGCTATGATGATCGCGATAAAGTCGGTCATTTGGAAGTCGCCAACGCCATCCCTCGATGATGAAGATTCCGGTGCTCCGGAGGGAGACCAATTTCACTTCCGCATCGTTGACGACCCGTGCTCGAGTTCAGGGAGCCGGCACAGCCGGTGAAGCTTCGCGGACGGTAGGCGGGCGCTGAAACGTAAAAATCCAATCGAAAACTCTACAGATGGACCTGGCCAAGCGAGCCGGGGGGAGGTTGATATGAACGAATTTCAAATCGGAACAGAAGCCGTTGCCGGCGGCCATCTCGGCTGGATTCGCAAGGTTCACCGGGCGACAAACGAGATCCTCCGAGATAGTCGAGGTGAACCGATCGTCTTTGCGACGCAGGACGCTGCGAAGGCTGCGGCGGGCGAGGCGATGGTCGCCTATCTCAATACGCCCATGCTGCGTGACGGAGCGCGGGTCGAAGCCCTTTCCAAGGCGGAGGCCTTTTTCAAGCCCAAATTGGTCAAAATCGCCAGTGCGGCCGAAGGCGTCATGTGATCCCACGGGAATGGAAGAGGCATCAAACTCACCAACGAAAGGAGTTAAACTGTCATGACCAAAGGCAGGCTAGACCTTCTTCTCGATGGGCTCGGCATCAAGCTGGTTCCCGTCCATCGGCGCCGCGCACCTGCGGAGAGCCACGCGCGCGGTACGATGCAGGAAATCCGAGGCCGCTATGGCGATGGCCATCTGGTCTTCGTTCTGCGATGTATCCGGCAGACCGGGAGCAATCGCGACGAGCTCTGGTCGGACACGATCGGTGCCGTGTCCGATGTTCTGGCGCAGCGTGCGGATTGGGCGCTGCAGCGTCCAGGTGATCTCTTGGGCGCCTTCGACGATATTGCGCTTGCCACATTGCGTACGGATGCGGTGGCGCGGCGGCCTTGGCCCGTTCGCGCGACATTGCGAACGCTGATTTATCAGGAATTGGAGAAACGACTTGATGCACCGGTCCGCCTTGCAGTTTGACGACCTGTCCCGTCGCGCGGCCGAGATCGCCGACTTGAGCCTGATCATCCGGGCTCGTTTCGTCGAGGCTGCCGATACGATGGTTCATCTCGATGTACGCGGTGTCCGGCCCGACAGGATGCGGACGCTTTGGCCGGAGGTTTTGCCCGAACCGATGGATCATGCCGATATCCGCACTCGCTATCGCCCGAGCGCTGCGGCCATCAGCCGGGCAGAGGAGGTCCTGCAGGAATGGCTACGCGTTCATGTCGGCGACGAGGAGCGACGCATCCTGCTTTCGCGATGGTCCATTTGCCTTGCTGCGCCTTATATCGCCGGTTCGTTTCGAGATTTCTGCGCTCGAACCGGACGTGTCCGGCGTACCGCCGAGCGGCGCATTCAGAGCGAATTCCAGAAGCTTGCGGGTGTGCTTCTTGCTGCCTCACCCATGCTGCAGGAGCCGGATTGGTCGCGCATATCGCCGATGATGCCGAATGCGCCCGGCGGGCTCGACCGGGTAAAGCCTAAGGCGCGCAAGCATGAAACACATTGGCTGCCGGATGATGCGCGGCCCGTCTTCGACGCGACAAGTTCCGAGCTTGCTGAACTCGCCAAACGACTGGAGCGCGGGAACCGCAGGCGCGCCAGGATGAAAGCCTAGTCTCGGCGTCAATGCGGTCCGAACCCTCATGACTGCCGAATATCTCCGATTGGTGACTTTTCCTATTCGAAGGCGAAGACGCCGGCTGGGCCGGTGCTTGCTGTATCCTTGCCGAAATCCGAGACCGCGTATTCCGCGAGAAGTCGAAGCCGTGCTGTCGGCAGATGAGCTCGCCATGGATCACCGATCAAAATCGCAACTCCTTGCGCCAGACAGCGATCCAGAAATGCAATGACGTTCTCCGCAAGTGCTGCGTCATAGAAAAGATCCCCGACGCATATGACGTCGACTTCAGGCGGGTCGCCTTTCGTCAAATCAGCACGTATCGCATCGATCACCACGTCATTCAGTGTCGTATTGAGTTCAATTGCTGAGATTGCATAGGGATCGACGTCGGCGGCATATACCTTCGCCGCGCCGGCCTTTGCGGCTGCAATCCCTACGATTCCTGAACCGGCGCCAAGATCAAGCACATCGCGACCGGAGACGCTTTCCGGCCTGTCGAGAAGATAACGGGCCAGGACCAGACCTCCACTCCAGTAGTGTGCCCAGTAGGGCGAGCCAAATTGTGGGTCTCGCTCCGCGAGGTGTCGTAGCCCGCTTTGTGGGCCCGCTTTGTGCAGGCGAATCTCCGGGATGCCGGGAACGGGCAGGACCGGGAGATTGGCGGCGATGAACCGCCGAACCCAATCCTGGCTCATGGGATCAACCGCGCCGCTGTTCTGCACTGTTCCTCGTCTGTGCTTCGCCGGGATTCTCATCAAATGCATTGCCGTGCGCATGCAAAGCGCAGTCAGGGCCGGGGTGCGTCGTAGAGCCATGTGATCTGCTGCTATTTGGAGAAGGTGGGCAGCGATCGTTTCTGCCGTCGCCTCTCTCGTCGATAAAATGACGAGGATTTCATCGGCATAGTTCTCGTATTCATCACGCGGTCCCTGCACATCTCGAATACCGCTGGGGTCCCACTCCTGCAGGAGTATGGCGCGGATCTGCTCAAGCGCCGCTCTGGACTGAATTTGATCGCGCATCTCTGGCATTTCAAGGCTAACGGGTGAGGATTGAGGGCTACATCGTTCAATTCGTCGGACTGCAGAGTGCAATATTCTCCTGTGATTTCAATCTATTATTTGTAGCCTCCGTCAAGGTCCTCATTCCTTGCGCGATGGCTGGCCTTCAAGGGTGTCGCCAACTGGACCGAAATGAGGTATCTATTTTGGCATGATGAGAACAGTTGCAGCGACGCACTGACGATCGCAAGCATCGTTTTGAACCGCTTGTTTTCTTTCAAAATTCCATCGGAAATCTGAAGCATGACCAATGCCGACAAGCCGGTCGCGTCGCGCAAACAGCGTGCGCGCCGTCGCAAGGCCGTTTCCGCCGAAGACACGCCGCTTGATTACATGCTGAAAGTGATGCGTGACGATGAGGCGGATCAGAAGCGGCGCGATGAAATGGCAAAGATAGCGGCCTCCTATGTTCATCAGAAACCTAGCGAGCGCTCTGGCGCCGGGGCCAAGGGAGGCTGCGGCGTCACCATCGACCTAACCAATGCCACGGATGAGCAGCTTGCGATACTCGAGTCCCTCTTCGGTCCGCTTGCCGGATCCGCCGACGATGATGGCAGCGATCCAGGAGGAGAGGGCAAAACGGAGAGCTGAGCGCGAACGGGCCGAGATCGCCACCCGGATTGCCTTGGATGCCGAACGAATTCGGGCCAACTGCCAATCGCTGACGGGGTTCGTTCGGGAGGCCTGGCACGTCGTTGAGCCCTCCGTTGATTATGTTCATGGCTGGCATATCGATGCTATCTGTCAGCATCTCGAGGCGGTGACATCGGGCGAGATTACGCGCCTCCTCATCAACGTGCCGCCGGGTACGATGAAGTCGCTTCTCTGCGGCGTCTTCTGGCCGGCATGGGAATGGGGGCCGAAGGGCAAGCCGCAGATACGCTATCTCGGCGCCTCCTACTCAGAACATTACGCCAAGCGCGACAATAGGCGTATGCGAGACCTTGTTGCTTCCGAATGGTATCAGGCGCTGTGGGGCGATCGGGTCAATCTGACGAGAACCGGGGAAATGGCTTTCGCCAATACCTGCATGGGCTCGCGTCAAGGGGTGCCATTCTCGAGGTTGACCGGCGGTCGTGGCGATCGTGTCATCATCGATGATCCACATTCGGTCGATGGGGCGGAATCCGAGGCAGAGCGTCTATCGACGGTTCGCACATTTCGCGAATCCGTGCCGACGCGGCTCAATGATCCGCAGCGTTCGGCGATCGTCGTCGTGATGCAACGGCTGCACGAGACGGATGTCTCCGGCACGATTCTTGCGCTCGGGCTTGGCTATGAGCATCTGATGCTGCCGATGGAATTCGAGCCGGAGCGCCGTTGCCGAACCTCGATCGGATTTGCCGATCCTAGGACGGAGGAGGGCGAGCTGCTCTTTCCCGAACGTTTCCCTCGATCGGTCGTCGAGCGCGACAAGATACCGTTGGGTAGCTACGCCGTCGCCGGTCAGTTCCAACAGCGGCCTGCGCCGCGCTCGGGTGGTCTGTTTCAGCGCGGCGACTTCGAAATCACGGAGGCTGTGCCTTCAGGTGCAAAACGTTGCCGCGCTTGGGATTTCGCCGCTTCGAAGGCGCGTCCCGGTCGCAAGCCGGACTGGACTGTTGGCTTGCGCATGGCTTTGGCCGGCGGTGTTTTCTATGTCGAAACCATCGCGCGGGGACGCTGGTCGCCCGCCGAAGTGGAACGCAATCTCAAGAACGCCGCGTCGCAGGACGGCCCGACGGTGACAATCCGGATGCCGCAGGATCCGGGTGCGGCCGGTAAGGCCGATGCGGAAACGAAGATTAAACTGCTCGCGGGATTTCCCGTAAAAGCTATATCCCCAACCGGTGATAAGGCGACACGTGCCAAACCGGCGTCGGCGCAGGCGGAAGCCGGAAACGTCAAGCTTTTACGTGGGGACTGGAATGAGGCATTTCTCGATGAGGTCTGTGCCTTTCCGAATGGACAATTCGACGATCAGGTCGACGCCTTCGCCGATGCTTTGAACGAGCTCGCGCTAGGCTCTTCTTTCAGCTTCAGCAATTTCTAGGCCCGCCTGGCGCGAGCCTTCCATCACATGACATCAAAGGATAATCCATGGGGCAGGTATTCTCGATGGTTCGCGACGGATTGGTGAGCCTTGCATCCCGCATGGGCACTGAACGCGACAAGGCGGCATCGGTTTTCTATACGCAGCCGATCCTGACGGACGAGCAGATCATTGCTGCTTATCGTGGCTCCTGGTTGCCGCGCAAGATCGTTGACATTCCGGCCCTGGATAGCTGCCGGAAATGGCGGAACTGGCAGGCCGCGAGCGATCAAATCGGATTGATCGAGGCCGAGGAGCGTCGGCTCAATCTGCGCGGCAAAGTGCTGGAAGCGGCAACGAAGGCGCGGCTCTTCGGTGGTGCCGCATTGTTCAGCGGCACCGGGGATGCCGATCCGGCATTGCCGCTTGAGGTGGAACGTGTCGGCAAGGGCGGTCTGAAGCATCTGACGGTATTGACGCGCCGGCAACTGGCCGTTGGCGATATCGACAGCGATCCGGCTTCGGAATGGTATGGCAAGCCGAAATTCTACACGCTGACTGGCGCCAATGGCATGCAGGTGAATATCCATCCGTCTCGGCTCGTCATCTTCAAAGGGGCGATGACGCCGAATGAAGAGTTTGGCGGGATGGGTAATCACGCCTGGGGCGAAAGCATCCTTGCTGCGACCTTTGACGCGATCAAGAATGCCGACAGCACAGCATCCAATATCGCCAGCCTCGTCTTCGAGGCCAAGATCGATATTATTAAGGTCCCGCAATTCTCTGCCAACATCGGCAATCAAGCCTATGAAGATGCTGTGTTGCGCCGCTATGCGCTCGCCAATACCATCAAAGGGGTCAACGGCACACTGATCCTCGATGCCGAAGAGGAATATGAGAGCAAGAGCGCGCCGCTTTCCGGCCTCACGGATATTCTGATGGCCTTCCTGCAGATCGTTGCCGGCGCGGCCGACATTCCGGTTACCCGGTTGCTCGGTCAATCACCCGCGGGCATGAACGCGACCGGCACGGCTGATATGAAGAATTATCATGACCGAATCCAGGCCATTCAGGAGCTTGATTACACGCCGGCCATGTCCCGGCTGGATGAGTGCCTCATCCGCTCCGCCACGGGTGCGCGCGATCCCGCTATCTACTCCACTTGGGCACCGCTGGAGCAGATGAGTGAGAAGGAACGGGCCGATATCTTCAAGACGAAGGCCGAGGCGGCCCGAGCCCTGTTCGGGTCTGTTTCGGGGGAGGAAATCATTCCTCGCCAAGCGCTCTCCGAGGCGCTGTTGAATGCTTTCGTGGAAGATGGGTCACTGCCCGGCTTGGAAGCCGCGGCAAAGTCATCCGGCCAGCCGGATGATATCGAACAATCCGAAATTGGCATCGGCTCGACCTAACGTCTGCCGTTGCTATGTCGCCATTGACGAATCCGCTTCGTCACAGCCCGGCTTTCACTCGAACCACATCGGCTTCGGCCAGGAGAAATCCCAACATGAATTTCACAGACACTGTCACCGTCGCGGGGACGCGGCGGATGGGGGACGGCTACCTTGTGGCTGACGCCCGCATCGCCCGAACCGGCATTCAAACCTATGCTGGCGCCGAGATCGGCAAGCCCGAGATGCCGACCGTGCGCGTCTATCGTCCAGGGGGCGAGGTCTTTTCCGAAGATACGCTGAAGAGCGCCGCTCACCGGCCGGTGACAAATGAGCACCCGCCGGAAATGGTCACCTCGGAAAACTGGAAGAAATACGCGGTCGGCCAGACCGGGGACGAGATTAGCGGTGAGGGCATTTTCCTGCGCGTGCCGCTGATGGTCAGCGATGAGGACACGATCAAGGCCATCGAAAGCGGCAAACAGGAGCTTTCTGCCGGCTATGTCTGCGATGTCGATTTCACGGCCGGCGTGACACCCGCCGGCGAAGCCTACGACGCCATCCAGCGAAATATTCGCATCAACCATATTGCCATTGTGCGCTGTGGCCGGGCGGGCTCGAAAGTCCGCATCGGCGATGCAGCCGCACCGTGGGGCTGCTCTCCTCTCGCAGCCCCACGCCCCCTTTCCGATGACAAGCAAAGCAAGGAAGGAATGATGCCCACGAAGACGATCATGATCGATGGCGCCGAGATCGAAGTTTCCGATCAGGCCGCAGAGATCATCACGACATTGCGGCAGCGCCTTGCTGACGCCGAGGCCGGCCATCAGAAGGCCATCGCCGTCCGGGATGCCGAACTCGATACGCTGAAAGCGGCTCTTCTCGATGAGGCGGAGATCGAGCGCCGTGCCGCGGCGCGCGCCGATCTTATCGGCCTTGCCAGGGCGATTGTCGATAACATCCAGACATCCGGCCTTTCCGACGCTGCGATCCGCAAGGCCATCGTGATCGCCAAGGCAGGCGAGGGCGCCGTGCAGGGCCGATCGGACGCCTATATCGACGCGCGCTTCGACATGCTGGCCGAAGGCCTGCGGAAGAAGCCGGATCTTTTTGCTGAAACCATCAAGGACGGCATTAACTCCGTTCAGCCGTCTATATCCACGGCCTTTGCCGCCTATGCCGCCATGGTGCGCGATCTCGAGAGCGCGCATCTGGCCGCCAATCCCTCTTAACCAGATCAACGAAAAGGAGACGCTTCAATGGCGACTTATCAGACCACCTATGGAAACGCTCCTCGGAAGGGCCTGCACGGGCAGATCGCTTCCGAGGAAAAGGCTGACAAGATCAGCCGCACGGTTGAAACCGCTGCCGGCATCAAGTTCGGCCAGCCTGTGCAGCGCGGCCTTGCCGATCATGGCGTGGCGCCGTTTGCCGCAGGCGGCAAGTTTATCGGCATTGCCGTGTTGACGCCGAATGTGCTGCCCGATGTGGCGCCGGCCGGCGGTTACGCCCAGTTCATCACCGGCGCATTCCTGACTTCCGGTCAGATGTATGTGCGGGCCGGCGGCGCCGTCTCGGATGGTGATGCCGTCTACTACAACCCGACGACGGATGCCTACGTCAACGCAGCCGGCACCGGCATCGTCGGCCCCATTCCCGATTGTTTCTTCGACACGAGCGGCAGCAACGGCGACATTGTCGAGATTTCGCTCAAGCACAGGAGCGCCTAATTCATGAACCAGTTCGTTCGACAGCAGTTTGCCGATGCCCAGGCCGCCTATTCCTTCGTCATTGCGCAGGGGCGCAATATCGAGACGCGCATCTACCAGCGCCGTTATCCGACCCTCAACTACGGCCTCCATGTCCCGGTCGTCACCGAAGGCAATGAATGGGCCTCCGGCACGACCTTCTTCACCGTCGACAGCGCCGGCGAGGCGAAGTTCCTCTCTGCTGCCGGCACGGACATGCCGTTCAACCAGTCGAGCCGTGACAGCGCCAGCCATGATTTCGCGATGGTCGGCTCCGGCTGGGAGTGGAATCTCGAGGAGGTCAATCAGGCCGCACTCTACAATCTCGATCTCAATGCTTCCAACGCCATTTTCGCCGCCGATAAGATCGAGCGTCTGCTCAATTCCGTCGCCATGACCGGCTCGACGGAAAAGGGCTGGACCGGTTTCGTCAACGATCCGAAGGTGTCGCGCGTCGATGTCGCTGCCGACGGCACCGGCGGCTCGACCCAATGGTCCGCCAAGACGGCCGACCAGATCCTGCGCGACGTCAACGATCTTATCGGCGGCGTGCGCAAGAGGACCGGCGAAGTCGAGTGGATCGACAGCCTGCGTCTGCCGCCGGAAGCCTTCCGCCTGATTGCCACCAAGCGACTTGCCGATGGCGACGGCTATATCACCGTGCTGGAGTTCCTGCGGCGCGGCAATGTCTACACGGCCGAGACCGGCCAGCCGCTCGACATCCAGCCGCTGCGCGAGCTTGCCACGGCCTCGCAGGATGGTGGCGGCCGCATGGTCGTCTATCGCCGTGATCCGGAGGTGCTGCGCTTCCATCTGCCGATGCCGCGCCGGGTGCTGCAGCCGCGCCAGAAGTCGATCATGAGCTTCGAGACAGGCATCATCGCCCGCACCGGCGGCACCGAAGTGCGCCTGCCTGCGGCTATGGCTTACGGTGACGAGATCACCGCTGCCTGATGCTGAACTCCCTCTCTCCGCTCCGGCGGGGGGAGGGTTTTTCCTTCAAACGATCGACATCGGAGCTTTCATGTCCGTTTCTTTTTACGGCACGCTCGCTGCCGCTGACGCCTATTTTGCCGATCGCGGCAAGGCGGCCTGGGCTACTGCGAGCGATAGCGATCGCCTGGCGGCGCTGGTGCGCGGATCTCAGGCGATCGATGCTCTCTACGAGCCGAGATTCACTGGCCGGCGGGCTGGCGGCTATGATCAGGTGCTCTCCTGGCCTCGCAGTGAAGCCATGACGGTCAACGGCGAGCCGATCACCGAGAGCACATTGCCACTGGCCGTGACCTATGCGGCTTATGAGGCAGCAGCGCTCGAGCTTTCCGAGCCGGGCAGCCTGACGCCCGTCATCGTTGCGGCTCGCACGGTGAAGCGTGAGAAGGTCGGGCCGCTTGAGACGGAATATGCCGTTGCCGATACGAGCGGTGACATGGTTGCCGCCGCAAAGCCGATCCTGACCATGCTCGATGGGTTGCTTTACCCACTCCTGCGTCCGGTACTGCCGGGCATTCTGGTGGTGTGATGACTGCTTTCGATTACGATAAGGCGCGGGTGACTGCCGAGCGGCTGATCGCCAAATTCGGCCAGAAAGTCCTTCTGCGGCGCATTACGAGTGTCGGGCCGGATTACGATCCCGTACAGACGAGCGAGGATTTTCCATGCTCGCTCGTCGATCTCGACCAGACCCAGGCGCATGTCGCTGACACGCTGATCCACCGTGGGGATCGCATGGTCTATCTGTCGACCGAGGGGCTCTCGGTCACGCCGACTTTGGCCGACAAGGTGCTGATCGGCGGCGTCGAGCATGCGATCATCGATATCCAGCCGCTGTCTCCAGGTGGGACTGTCGTGTTTTGGCAACTGCAGGTGCGGCGATGACGGCGCTTGTACGTTTCAAGACGATCCTGACGCTTTGGCTGCTGGCGCGCGTCATCCTGCTGCTCAACCGGGTCTCACCATTGCCGGGGATTGAGAAGAGTGATGGGGCGAAGGCCGAACTTCGGACGGCCAGACCTGCGGTTCGTGCCCGTTACGGCCATCTTACCCTTTTGAATTTCGAGCGGCGTCGCTCCTCATCGGGCGACGCCGCCGATGACGCCTAACCTTATCAGCAGGTATCCGACATGGCTTCCTCGAATTTTTCCAATGACATCGCCGCCTGGGCCGAGCGAACTAAGAAGCGCATGGAAGAGGTGGTGAACCTTTCCGCGCAGCGGCTGGCCGAGGCGATCGTCGAGGCAACGCCTGTAGCCTCCGGCGACCTTGTCAATTCCTTCCGGGTTTCCGCCCCGCCGAGGCAAAGCGGTGATGCCGAGGGCGAGGATGAGGGCCGTCAGGTCGACCTGGCCGGCCTCGGCGTGCCGCTGGGCGGTCTGATCCATATGGGTTTCACCGCCCCTCATGCCGCCGCCGTCGAATATGGCAAAGATGGTCAGGCGGGGCAGGGCATGGTGCGGCTTGCGGCGCGCCAATGGCCTGACATCGTCGCGAGCGCAGCGCGCGACACGACGGACTGATCCTTCGAAATTTCAACAATCTAGACAAGGTGATGCATGGCGACGGCAACGGACGCTCTCATTCTGGCGGCACTGCTGGATCATCTGGCAGCACTCCAATTTCAGCCGCCATTGCCGGTGGCGCAGCCGGGCATTGCCTTTCCGCCGGCGGGGCAAGATAAGCCGGATAACTATCTGGCTGTCAGCTTTCTGCCCAACCGGCCCCGGCAGGTGACGCTCGGCGACGATCCGCAGCAGAAGCTCGGGCTTCTGCAGGTTTCCGTCTATTGGAAGGCCGGCGGCGGGCTGATCAAGCCACTCGATGCCGCCGGCCGGGTCATCGACCATTTCAACAACAAGACGCTGTTCGCCTCTGGCGTGAAGATCACGATCAGTGGCGAGCCGTGGGCCGCAGGCCCGATCCAAGAGGATGACCGGGTACAGATACCGGTCACCATTCCCTACACCGCCTTTGAACCGGAGACATGATCCATGGCGAACAAAAGCACGAAGAAGGGCTCGAAAGTCTACGTATGCGAGACGCCCCAGAATACCGACCTGACGGCCACGGCCTATGCCGCGCTGACCTGGGTGCAGGTGGGCAAGGTCGGCAAGGTCGGCGATTTCGGCTCGGAATCCACCATCAACAACTACAATACGCTGGATGAGCCGGTGCAGCAGAAGCAGAAGGGCGTTTCCAACGCCGGCGACCCGGAGCTTGAAGTCGCCTCCATCGCCGACGATCCCGGCCAGGACATCCTGCGCGTTTTCGGCGATCCGCTTAACATCAACAACATGGCGATCAAGGTCGAGCGCAACGATGCGCCGCAGGGCAAGACCAACACGGTCTTCTATTCGCGCGGCGTCGTTTCCGGCCCGCTTTATCCCGGCGGCGGCTCCGACGATTTCGATCTGGAGAAGTTCAAGGTCGGCCTCAACCAGCTGCCGATCCGCGTCGATCCCGTCACCACGCCGTAAGTGCGATCTTTCGGAACCTTGCGCGCGTCGCTCTCCTGCGGCGCGCGGCCACTCGAATATGTCCCAACCGATAAGGTGTTTCCTTGGATATCTCCAGTCTCGTCAATTCCGAAGATCTCTTCGAGCTGCAGCTCCTGCATCCGGCCACCGAGGAGCCGCTCGGCATCTCCTTCATGATCCGCTCGGCCGAGAGCAACGAGGTGAAGAAGATCGTTCGCCAGCATAGCGACCGCTTCCTCGCCAGCCGCAAGAAGAAGCTGACCACCAGCAAGGTCGAGGCCGAATATCTCGACAAGGCCGCCGCCGCCATCGCTTCCTGGAGCTGGGGCGAGCAGCAGTGGAAGGGCGAGCAGCCGGTGCTCTCCTTCGAGAAGGCTCGCGAAGTCGTCGAGGACGCCGGCTGGATCTACGATCAGGTGGCTGGCGCCTCGGAGGACCGCGCAAATTTTATGAAGAGCTTGCCGAAGGGCTTTCAGAAGCCGTAGGGATCGTTGCACGCTATGATTGCGTGCGTGATGCAAACGGCGAGACCCGGCGCGAACGCAACGAGGCCTTCGAGCTTTTAAGTCCGGAGGCCGAGGTGCCGGAGGCCGGCCATGCGCTCTGGGACTGGTTTTGGGACCTGCGTTCGGCGCAGGCCTCCGGCTTTTCCGGCCCGGCGCCGCTCTCCCACCAGGAAATGCTGGCCTGGCTACACCTGACCGGCAACCTTCTGCGCCGTGAGGACATCGCCGTGTTGAAGGCGATGGACGGGCGCTATTGCCAGGCGGTGGAGGAGGAGACGGAGGCGATCAGGGCGCGAGAGGCGGGGTAGAACGAGTTCTGACAATGAAAGCGAAACAACAAGAGTTGTTACTGCAGAAACTGAACTAAAGCAGCATTGAGTTTCTCAAGTCGTCCCTTTAGTAAAACCTTACATTCGTCAACTGAAATGTTAGGGTTTTGATAACCTGCGTTCTTTTGGAATTCGCCTTCCCATTTTGCCAGAACTTTTTGAGTGAGGTCTGCGTTCTTTGAAAATTTCAGCATCGTCGCTTCCACTGTGCTACGCGCTTTCAAGTATATGTCTACGCCCGCAACGTTTCGGCATAGGTAGGTGGCACTTAAATTGTCATAGAGGGCTTTGATCAGCACGTCCGCGCTAGAATCGCTATTTTTGGTGCTGCCGGCAAAAGCGCTACCGCCCAGAAGGCATAGGCATATAAGTGCAACAATTCCGCGCATTGTTCATCCTAATTTCAACCGAAGTCGATGCTAAAGCGACGGGAGAAGAAATACAAGTACTGCGCGAATTTGAATTACAGTGACGGTGCACTCATTTTTCTCAGTGATGGCCTTGGTTTGGGCCAGGCAAGATGGCCATCAGTGGGCTAGATAGGACAAGCGTTCTTATTTGAGTGTAGCATCACGGTAATTCCGCGAGGACCTTGCAGTGTGAAAGGCGATGGATGGGCGCTATTGCCGCGCGGTGGAGGAGAAGGCTACGGCGATCAGGGCGCGGGAGGCGGGGTAGGTGCTAAAGTTCTTCCGGAGACACCTCAATTAACGAGTCGTCTCCATATGTCGTGGAGCCAACCTCGATACGGGGCTATTGGTTTGGCATATCTTTGCTGCTCTTCTGTTGACAGTTCAGGTCGATCTTGAGTCACCTGAAGCAGGTTCGAATTGTCGACATCCACTGGATGTACGTCGTATATTCTCATCCCGGAAATACTGCCATCATCTGAGTAATATTTGCAATCGACAATTACATTTACAAATTCGTTATCTTTATTTTTGATGTTGAACTCAATTATACTTGAGTGAACCGTAGGATCCAGGCCGCCTTTTTTGAGAAAGCTTAGACCCTCTGTTCGTATCAAATTCTGGTGTGCCTTCATTCGGGCAGCCGCTTCGGCGCCTAAGGTCTCCAATGTAGCGTCATCTATCAAATATCTCTTCTCGATTTCAGGCTTCGAAAATGGCCTTTCCGACAAGACGTATCCGAGACGTTTGTAGCTCGATGGCGCAATGAAGTAGCGCATCATGCGTTCCTCGCAAGCTTTTACGATCGGTGGATCGAAGAAGCCATAATTGTTCAGCAGCAGCACGGCGATAACCGCTGCGATCAGACCAGAAATCGGCTTCATCAAAACTCCCGCAGATAGCCTAGCCGTATTCTCTTACATGAAATCAGAAGGTGGTCCAGTGACAGAAATCGCAACTCTAGGCATTAAAGTCGATAGCAGTGACATAAGGACCGCAAGTAACGATGTAAGGGATTTTGTTGCTTCGATGGGCCGGGCGGAAAAAGTATCCGGTGTGACTGGTCGTGCACTAAAAACGATGAGCAATGAAGCGCGAGGTGCGGCAGGTTCTCTCGCCAGAGTTGATTACGCCATTGGCAAATTGAGCAGCAATGATCGATCGTCTCCGATCAAATTGTCGAGTTCCTTGATTGCCTTGAACGTGAAATCAAGCGACGGAAGTGGAAGAGTACAACTTTCAGGCGATAAATCACAATCCGCTCCAAATGGAGAATCCAGTTATCGCAGATCGCCGGAGCTGAAATATTATATGGAGAATCGGCCCGATGAAGGCAAAAATGCGTCCGATATGGCGTTGAGCCTCGGAAGCCAGGCAATAAAGAGCGCCAGTAGTCTGTTTGGTGGCTTCGGCGCCTTCTTTGCAGATATCTTTTTTAGTTCGGTAGCCGACAAGGTTGATGGAAGCTTACCATCAAACCGCTTTGAAACTTCGAAGAAAGTCATTGCTGATCGAGCGAGGATGACCGACGAGTTACGCAAGCTTTCTCTTGATGAAACTCCAGCGATGAAAATTAATTACGAAAATAGTCATACCGAAAACGGCCTAGTGAGTGCGTTAGAAACTCCTAAGAAGCTATCCGATTCTTCGCTGGAAATGGTGCGTGATACATTTAATTCAATAAAACTCGCTGCTGAAATGCAGTTCGGTACGGATTCATTTATCGGGGGAGGGAATTTTACTGAGCTGGAGAAGCAATATAACGAGATCAAGCCACTAATCTTGTCGGGAAAAGCCACGAGACAGCAATATCAAACTTTTGGGAATAGCGTAGCCGAAAATGCCGCTAAGAACCCACAATTTGTAAATCTTCAGACTTTTGCTCAGCTATTCAAGGACGCCATGCCTAGCATGATCCAGAATTCAGAGGCATACAGAGATTACGTTGCTTTGGATGAGAAGGTCAATAAAAACGTTGATGCAACGTCAGCAGCAATAAATGCCAAAATAAAGTCAGAGCAGAATGGAGCCGCCCCTGCTCCGCCGGCTGAACAACAACGCAAGCTTTCCCAAATCGGAGCTCTCGTGGAAACATTCTTTCCGGCGCTTTCGTCTTTCGCTCGCGCGGCGCCCCTCGTGATTGAAGCACAATCGAAACAGGTTGCGGTTGGCAGCGTTGACGTTCAACGCAACCAAAAGGATGAATTGCAGGGTGTTCAACAAGCAACGGATACTCTTACGAAGTCGACACAAGCCAATACCGAACAAACAAAACTCGGAATACAGACCTCCGCTCAATCCGCTGCCGCGACAGACAATGTAAAGTCGAAGGTTGTCACGCTGAAGCAAAGCCAGGACGAGCTTCAGAAAAGCTGTGCAGTGCAGTTGGCGCAAATGCCGCAATTGACCAAGGCGGCCAACGAGCAGGCTGATGCCTATCGGCGCGTTGCTGAGGCGCAGGCGCTGCAGAAGCTCGCGGGCGATATCCAGTTCCAGCAGGAGCAGATGGGCCGCTCGACCGTCGATCAAACAGTCGCCTCTACACAGAAGCAATATGGTCTGCCGGTCGATATGAATTCGGCCTCGGCCAATATCATTCGCTATAATGAACAGCTGAAATATGCTCGCGAGCTTGCCGGTGATTTTGCCTCGACGCTGGTCAGCGGCTTGCGCAATGGCGAGGGCCTTTGGAAATCCTTGGGGAAGGCGGCGATTTCCGTGCTCACCAAGATTTCCGACAGGCTGCTGAACGATGTGCTCAACAGCCTGTTCAAGGTCAACAGTGCCGCTGCAGGCGGTGGGCTGTTCGGTGGCGGCGGTATCCTTGGCGGGCTCTTGGGTGGAGGCGGTGGGCTGGATCTCGGCATTCTGGCGCGATCTCCGCAGGCGGCGGCAGCCGTTGCGAGTGGTATTCCCGGCCTTTGGGCCGATGGCGGCTATACCGGCCCTGGCGGCAAGCATGAGCCGGCCGGCATCGTTCATGCCGGCGAGGTCGTCTGGAGCCAGAAGGATATTGCCCGCGCCGGCGGCGTCGGCATCGTCGAGGCGATGCGGCTTGGCCGGCGTGGTTATGCCGATGGCGGCGTGGTCGGCGAGGGCGGGCCGCAATTGGTGCGGGCGCAGCCCGATGCTGCCGTTCCCGTCCGTCGACTCAGGGCCGATAACCAGAACGATGCCGCCGGCTCCACTTCCGGCGTGCATGTCACGGTCGGCGTTTCCGTCGATGAGGACGGCAATCTGAAGGCCTATGTGAAGAATGTCGCGCAATCGGAAGCGCAGAGTTCGACGCGGCAGGGGCTGAATGATTTCAATCAGCAGCTTCCCGATCGCGTCGCGCAGATCAACCGCAATCCCCGGAGGCGCTGATGGCCGTTTCCTATCCCTACAGCCTGCCGGCCTTTGCCGACCTTCTGAAGATCTCCAGCATCGTCTGGGACATTCAGCGCAATGACGAGCTTTCCGGCTCCGGTGACGGCCGGGTCTGGCAGGCGGAGCTGGCGCCGCCGCTCTGGACCGGCACGGTGACACTGGCCGACATGTATAATGCGGAGGCGAAACAGATCGCCGCCCGCATCCGCAAACTACACGGCGCCCAGGAGGCGCTTTTTCTTTATGATCCGCTGTCGAAATATCCGCAGGCCGATCCTGACGGGACGAAGCTCGGGAGCGCCGCGGTCAGTGTCGCGGCGCTCGGGGCCGACAATGCCTCGCTCAGCCTCAAGGGACTGCCGGCCGGCTATCGGCTGACCGTCGGCGACAAGATGCAGGTCGGCTATGGCGGCCGCTATGCCTTTCTCGAAGTTTCGGAAACGGTTGGTGCCGACGGGCAGGGGATAACGCCCGTCTTCGGCGTCTTCCCGCATCTGCCGGCGGGCTTTGCCGCCGGTCTCGGCGTGACGCTTCTGCTGCCGGCCTGTAAATGCCTGGTCATGCCGGGCAGCCACAATCCCGGCACCGCGAGCGGCCTGATCACCACGGGCGCCACCTTCAAGATCATCCAGAAGAAATAGACGATGAAGAACATCACCTCCGCCTTCTTTGCGGCGCTGACAGGCGCGCGCGACAAGGGGCTTGTGCCCCGTCGCTTCGTCTGGATCACCGGCAAGGATCTCGCCAGCGGCGCGGCCGCCTCGATCGGGCTCTGGACCGGCGACGACGATATCAACATCACTGTCACCTCCGGTGTCACCGGTCTGCCGGAGGCGCGGACCTATTATGGCGGCCTCAATCTGCAGGTGAGCTCGATCCCGCGCACGGCGGATCTTACGATCCAGACAGTGACCATCACCATCGGCCAGATCGCGCCCGCCGTGCAGCAGCTCGTGCGCGGCTATGATCTGCGGCTGGCGCCGATCGAAATCCACGATATGTCGTTTGATACCGGCACGCGCCTGCCGAGTGCGGCGCCGGAAATCGCCTTTCTCGGTATCGCTGACGGCGCGCCGGTGAAGACGCCGGCGGTGGGGCAGGATGGCGACATCGAAATATCCGCCATCTCCGCCGCCATCGCCATGCTGGAGCGCACCAATCCGGCCAAATCCTCCTATGAAGGCCAGAAACGCCGCAGCGGCGATGAATTCGGCCTTTATTCCAGTACCGTCGCCAATTGGCAGATCCCTTGGGGGCAGAAATGAACAGTGATCTCGTCAGGGTCAAGAACTGGCGTGCCCGTTTCGTCGCCGAGATCGATCGGCTGAAGCGCACGCCCTTTGCCTGGGGCAGCCATGATTGCGGACCGGGCCTTGCCGGCAATCTGGTGCTGGCGATCACCGGCGTCGATTGTGCCGCCCAGTTTCGCGGCGAATATTCGACGGCTGCCGGTGCCTTGAAAACGATGAAGGCGGCGGGTTTCGACAATCTCGCCGATCTCGTCGCCAGCATGCTGCCCGAGATCCATCCTAGCGAAGCCGGCATCGGCGATATCGCCGCCATCCCGCATGAAGGCCCCTTCGGCTACGCACTCGGCGTGGTCAATGGCGAGCGCATCTTCGTGCTGCGCGAGAGCGGGCTCGGCACGGTCGATCTGCTCGACGCCAAACGGGCCTTCAAGGTCGGCTAGGCCGGCGGTACATCGCTAATCCTCTTATCCCTGAACGGTGACATTTCGGCGCGGCTCTGCCCGCGACGACCCTTTCCTATGCGCCAATCGAGGTCGTCCGATCCATGAAATATCTCATCCTGCTTCTGAACGTCCTCGGCTTCTGGCTGATGGCGGATGCGGCGCATGCCGAACCGATCAGCCTGGCGATCACCTCGATTGCGGGCTTCTTCAGCTCGATCGGCGCCATCGGTAAACTTGTATTGACCGTCGCCATCAACATCGGTCTTTCTTTGGTCGAAAAGGCGCTGGCGAAGAAGGACAAGCCGCAACCGGCCGGAACGAAGCTCGAGATCAGCATGGGGGACGATCATGCGATGTCCTTCATCATCGGCAGCTACGCGACCGCCGGCAAGCGCAAGTATGCCGGCACCTGGGGAGACGACGGCAAGACGCCAAATGCCTATTTCACCGATGTCATCGAAATTGGCAGCCTTCCCAACCGCGCCGGCGAACGCGGCCTGACCAGCGTCTGGATCGACGACCAGAAGGTCGGCGTTCTCTGGGACCAGCCGCATCCGGATGGCCGCGGCTTTCCGGTGCTGCAGTATCGCGTCAAGAACAAGGACTATCTCTGGATCAAGTTCCTAGACGGCACGCAATCTAGCTCCGATCCTTTTCTGACGGCCAAATTCGGCACCCATGCTGAGCGGCCGTGGAAATCGACGATGATCGGCCGTGGCTGCCAGGTGGTCATTCTCACCTCGCGCTACAATACCGAACTCTTCAAGGGCGTTCCTGCCGGTCTTTTCGAGCCGCATCCGCTGCCGCTCTACGATATCCGCAAGGATTCCTCTGTTGGCGGCAATGGGGAGCATCGCTGGAGCGACCCTTCGACCTGGGAGCCCAGCAGCAACCCGGCCATCATGATCTACAATCTCGCCCGTGGTGTCTACTACGGCTCGGAATGGGTCTACGGCGGCCAGAACATCGGCGCCTTCTGCCTGCCGGCCACCAACTGGATGGCTGCGGCCAATGCGTGCGATGCCTCTGTACAGCTCGACGACGGCAGCAGCGAGCCGGCCTTTCGCGCAGGTTATGACGTGCAGTGCGATCAGGAGCCGCTGGACGCCGTTTCCGAACTGCTGAAGGGCTGCAATGGCCGGATTGCGGAAGTCGGCGGCATCTTCAAGATGCTGGTCGGGACGCCGGGCGCGGCGGTCTACTCGTTCACGGATGATGATATTATCGTCACGGAGGAGCAGGATTTCCAACCCTTCCCTTCGCTTTCCGCAACTTATAACGCCATCGAGGCCACTTATCCGGAGCCAGCGGAAAAATGGGCGACGAAGGACGCGCCGGGCCGTTACAATGCCGATCTCGAAGCCCAGGACGGTAATCGGCGCCTTCCGGCGCAAGTCCAGCTGCTTGCCGTACCCTTTGCCAACCAGGTGCAACGTGTCGGCTTGGCAATGATCCAGGATTACCGGCGCTTCCGAGTGCATCAGATATCGCTGCCGCCAGACGCCTATCCTCTCGAGCCAAACGATGTGGTCTCCTGGTCTTCGGCCCGCAATGGCTATGACGAGAAGAAATTCCTGGTCGTCAAAGTCGAGCCGCAACCGAATTTCCTGATCGTCGTCACGCTGAAGGAAGTCGATCCGGCTGACTATGACTGGCATCCCGGCTTGCAGCTGCCCACTGCCATCGGCTGGCTCGGTCCCATCACGCCGCCATCGCAGCCAATGATCGGCTGGACGGTGGAACCCTCGACGATCAAGGATGCCGGCGGCATCGATCGTCGTCCAGCAATCAAAATCAGCTGTGCGCCAGATCTCGATGATGTCGCGGGCGTATGGGTGCAGGTGCGTCTGAAGGAAACCGGCGATGTCGTGTTCGACAGCGACAGTAATCCTTATGCCTCTCCATATTCGTGGTTGATTTCCGGCCAATGGACGCTCGCCAATACCAACTATGAGGCGCGGGGCCGATATCTTCCGCAGTCGAGCCGGGCAACGGACTGGTCGGCCTGGTTGACCGTCAAGACACCGAACGTCCTCATTCAGACCGCCGACATTCTCGATGGCGCAATCATCCAGTCGAAGATCGCCGATGCTGCCGTATCGGCTGCGAAGATCATGGACGAGGCGGTCTCCAACCTGAAGCTCGCCGACCAGGCGGTTTCGACGGCAAAGCTGGAGGTGGCCGCTGTTACGGCTGATGTGCTGGCCAGCGGTGCCGTAATCTCTGCCAAGCTTGCCGATGGTGCCGTAACTGCTGCAAAGCTTGCCCAGGGCGCGGTGGATGCGACCAGCCTTGCGAGTAGTATCAAGGCCGTCGAAGTGGTCTCCGTTCTGCCTGTAGCAGGCAATGTCGAAGGACGGCAGGTTTATCTCACGACGGATGGGAAGCTCTACCGCTATCATAATGGCGCGTGGACGGCAGCGGTTGCTGCCGTCGATGTCAACGGGACCTTAAATAGCTCCCAAATTGCTGATAACGCCATCACGAACGATAAGCTGGCACCACTCGCCGTTGATGTAAGCAAGCTTGCCGATGGTTCGGTCAGTGCTGCGAAACTTGCGGCCAATGCAGTCGATGCAACCAAGTTTGCCTCCGGCATCCGGCCGGTGGAAATTGTCTCAAGCTTGCCCGCCACCGGCAATATCGAAGGGCGCACCGTTTATCTGACGATCGACGACAAGCTCTATCGCTATACTGGCAGTACCTGGACTGCCGCGACGCCGGCATCCGACATCACCGGCCAGATGACGGACGCGCAGATTGCCGCCATCAATGCGGCCAAGGTCACCGGGACACTGGTTTCCTCGCAGATCGCGGATACAGCGATCACCAACAGCAAATTGGCGGCTCTCGCAGTCGATGCCGTAAAGCTCGCGGACAACGCCATCACAACGACCAAGGTTGCAGACAATGCGATCTCGACGTCGAAGCTGCAGGCCAATGCGATCACGGCAGACAAGATCGCGGCGAATGCTATTACTGCGAAATCCCTTCTTTTGGTGGACTTCGAGAATCTGGTTCCAAACGGGAAGTTTGAAGACAGCGCCTCATCTATCTCGTCTTATCTGACAGTGGTTGGCGCAAACACCACGATGGCATACGTGGCTTCGGATAACACCGGCTCCCTCATGTTGCGGATGGTCAAAACCACGACCGCCAGCAACAGTGAAATTCGAACAACTGCATTTATTCCCGTCGCTGCGAGTGAGGTTCTTTATTTCGAGACGTCATTCAAAAGCGGTACGACGGACAACTCCACCAACGGTGCCTATTACCGGCTTATGTGGTTCGACGCCAACAAGGCGCTGATTACTCCAAACTACGTCGAACTTGCGGGTAACAAGGCATTTGGCACCACATGGACAGATTATAGTGGGAAGATCACTGTCCCGGCCGGTGCCTGCTATGCTCAGGTGCGGTTCTTCAACACGAGCACCACGGCGCTGACGCTCTTGATCGACCGCGCGATCCTTCGCCGCGCCAATGCCGCGAACCTGATCGTTGACGGAGGCATCACGACAAACCATCTGGCGGCAGGCTCGGTTACGACAGCTGCACTCGCCGCAGGATCGGTGGTCGCCGACGATATAGCGGCTAGCGCTGTGACCGCAGGGAAGATCGCCGTGGATGCCGTTACCTCAAGTACAATCGCGGCCGGTTCGGTGACCGCTGACAAGATCGCGGCCAATAGCATCGCGGCCGGTCAGATCGCGGCGGGTGCGATCGGCGCGACGCAGATAGCGGCCAAAGCCATAACGGTCGACAAGATGGTTTTGGCCGACTTCACCAATCGTTGTGAAAACCCGAACTTTGGCGAAGGGGACAAGAGCTGGGTGAATGGTCCCGGCGTCACCATCCTCAATGGCGCAAACGCCTACACAGGCAACTACTATATGAACATCGGTGCCGGTGCCGTGGCGAACGCCATCGCGTCGAGAAACAATAATATTTTTCCCGTCCTGCCCGGCGAGCAATATTTCCTTCAAGTGTTCATAAAGGCCATCGGAACCCCGGCCGGCTCGTTGTCTGCTCGCATCCGCTTTATGGGCGCAGACAAAATCAACTATCTTAACGCCGCGGGCTTCAGTATCCCCGTGACGGTTGGAACTTCGTACACGGATTGGAATGCAACGGTCATCGTGCCGTCCGAAGCAGTTTATGCTTGGGTTGATTTTGTTCCCGGAGAAAACCTCACCTCCACAGGCAGTTACCAGATCGGATTTGTCTCCTGCCAGCGTAGGAACGGCGGCAAACTGATTGTGGACGGCGCCATTACCGCTGAGAAGGTTGCGGCCGGCGCCATCACGGCAGACAAGATCGCGGTGAATGCGATCACCGCTCGGAGCCTCATTCTGCAGGATTGGGAAAATCTCATTCCCGATAATCAGCTTCAGGCACACGCTGCGTGGTCTGCACTCAACGATACGGTCGTCAATCCTTCAACAACGCAAGCCTTCACCTCGAAAGGAGCATTTGACTATACATATTTCACTGGCGCTGGTTACATGCAGATCGCCCAAAGCCAGGCCTTTGCTGTCGTTTCGGGTCAGGAATATCTTTCCTCCATTCAGGTGATCCGCACGTCGGGCACCAAATACGGCCTGTGGGCTCGTGTTCACTGGCTCGACGCCAAAGGCAACCTGCTAAGTCCCGACACCTACGTCAATATCACGGCGTACGGCACCAGCGATGGCGGAACTGCGAACGGTCTGCAGACCTTCACGGCTAGTATTACGCCGCCTGCTACGGCTTTCGGCGCTGTGGTCAAGATGTATATCCATAGGACCTACACCGACGGCAACGTCTCGATCGGGGGGCTTAGCCTCCTGCGCAAGGCGTCGGCCAGCCTCATCGTTGATGGTGCGATAACCGCAAGCGCACTGGCTGCGAATTCGGTGGCGGCTGGGAAGCTCGCGGCTAACGCCGTCACAGCTGGCATCATCGCTGCTGGGGCCGTCGCAGCCGCGCAGATCGCTGCTAACGCCATTACGGCCGACAAGCTGGCATCCAATTCGGTGACGACGAACGCTCTCGCGGTCGGTTCGGGTAAGAACCTGCTTCAAAACACCAGCTTCACGATGGGTCTGGACTGCTGGGGCGTCACCTATACCAGCGGCACCATTCCGGGGCTCGCCATGCGTATCCGCCAAGCGGGTGACGCATGGTCCGGCCGCAACAATCCGGTACTGGAACTGCGGCAGGGCAGCGGACCTACCGGCTTCTATGCGGATGTCCGATGGAGGCGGCCTGGCGGGGATGGTCTGGCCAACGGGCTGCCATTCTCGGTGCCTTGTGCGCCGGGCGAATGGTTGGAAGCAACCGCCTATATCTCGGCACATCGCTGCACCGTGGAGCTGCGTATCGAATGGGTGGGGGCCGATGGTGGCGCGCTCAGCTATACCACCGCCTCGGCAAATACGGGTGCGGGGGATCAGTTCAATCCCGACCTTTGGCCGCGTCTCCGCACAGCTGGTGCCGCACCTGCCAACGCGGTTGCCGCTTCCTTCCATCTGCGCAAACTGGACACCATCAGCGGTCAGACTGACAGCTTTATGTTCGTGAACAAGCCCATGCTGTGCCGTATCCCGGCCAGCGCGGCCGAACCAACGCCGTGGAGCGATGGCGGCGTGGTCATGATCACAAACGGCGGCATTGTCGCCAGCGCCGTTACGGCCGACAAGATCGCTGCCAACGCCGTCACGGCGGGCAAGATCGCAGCGAATGCGGTCACGGCCGGCACGATCGCAGCCGGTGCCGTCACCGCCACCACGATCGCAGGGGGCTCGATTACCGGCGACAAGCTTGCCGCCAACACGATCGGCGCGGATCAGATCGCGGCAAATGCCATTACCGCCAAACAGCTCGTCCTGACCGACTTCTCCAATGTGGCCGATAATGGCTGGCAGACCGGGACCTTGGATGGCTGGTCCATTCAGAACCGGCAGGCCTTCTATCTTGACACGAGCCAAGGCGATGCAGCCGGCTGGATGCTGCAGTCACTTGGTCGCGATATCGCGTTGTCGAACTATGTTACTGTCACTGCGGGTGAAGTTTATGCCTTCGACGCTTGGGTCCTTAATACCGATGCTGGCAACGCAAACATCTACGCGGGCTTTCTGACGCCAACGGGCGTATGGGGTCCACAGATCGTCCCCGGAGCCTCGACCAGCGTTAAAGGTCAATGGGTGCGCCTTCAGGGGCGCATTACGATCCCGAGCGGCTATACCAAGCTTGCCATGCTCCTGCAGGTCGATAAGACAGCGGGCACCGGCAGCTCTTGCTACTGGTCGAAGCCGGTGATGCGCCGCGCTGTCTCGGCCGAGCTGATTGTCGATGGCGCGGTCACTGCAAACAAGATCGCGGTCAACAGTCTCGATGCGATCACCGCCAATCTCGGCGCGGTCAATATCAGCTCTGCGATCATCGGCACTTTGCAGGTCGGAACTAGCAACATCGCGGGTGGCGCGGTAACCCGTGTTGATTCTTCAATCCAAGGTCAGGCAGGTATTAACTCTGGATCTGGCCCCATTCCGATCACGGGTATCACAGCCAATCACGGCACTGGTTCTCCGCCAGTCCTCGTCATGTCGTCATTCTCGATGAGCAATAACGGCTATACTCAGGCCGGCGCGATGACCGAAGTCGAGGTCTATGTTTGGGATAGCGGCAACAATGCTTATACGGCCGTTCTGCCGCTATCGTTCTATAAATACGGCACCTTCGCACACGCCTTCACGTACACCCCGCCTGCTGGAACCGGCGCAACGCAGTTCCGCTTCGATGTGAAGCCGCTCACCCTTCAAGGAAGCAGCGCGCCGCTCCTTCTTGTCAATAATCGCAGCATCAACGCGCTAACATTGAAGCGCTAAACCGCAGGAAAGGACTGCCATGTATCGCATAGACAGCATGTATGAACCAATGGTCGAGGCGCTTCTTGCAGCTCGTTCCGAAAACCAGGCCGATCGCTGGATGGCATGCGTCGCCTTTTGGCTCGGCCGGCAGCAGATCTACAATGTACCGGATTTCTGGCTGACGCTTGCCGCCAAAATCACCTCCGGACTGGGTGCGGCCGACAAGGACGCGATCCTTGATCAGTTGAGCAACAAGGAAGCAACCCTAGTCAGCTCGGCCACGGAGTGGCCGGAGACGCCGGAAAGCCTTCTTTCCATCGTTGCCGGCTGGTCGCCAGAAGCAAAGCCGGTCGATCTTTACGCCTATGCCGCATCCAAACGCTACACTGTCGAAACGGGCAGCATCGTTATCGATGGTATGCGCATCATGACCGATCGAGCGAGCCAATCGCTGATCACCGGAGCCTATAACTATGTGCAGGCAAATCCGGAGGTGACGGTAAGGTTCAAGACGGTAAGCGGTTTTGTTGAACTGACGGCGACACAGATGACGGCGATCGCGAACGCAGTCGGTGCTCATGTCCAGGCGGCTTTTGCGGCTGAGGGCGAGGTGAACGCCCAAATCATAGCAGGCTCGATCTCCACGAAAGCGGAGATCGATGCCTTTGCTTGGCCGTCCAATGCGGCCACATCGCCCGGTAGCTGATGGAGCCTGACTGCGCTCGCTAAAGCGCGCAAGAGGCCATTCGCGCTGCCGTAAAGGCAAGGTCTGCGCCGATGCGGTCGGTCGACCGTTTGGCCAGCTTTCCGAGGCGCTAATCCGGTTATGTATGCAATTACAGAGTGATACACCAAGGTCCGATGGACCCGTCAGCCAGCGCACGAGGCGAGCGATATGACCGGGTAAAACGAGGTAGCGAATCTGCCTCGGATTTAGACAGCCTTTAAGCTGGAGGCGAATTGGGCCTCGTTGCGAGAACCAGTTTTACTGGCGGCATCTTTGCCAAGCGTCTCATTCGTATTTTGCCATTCGAATTTATATCTTCTAGTTTGGAATGAAGCTTATGGATCACGAGAAATTCTTCTCGGCAGTGCGAGCGCCGTTATTTGGCGGTCGGCTATCGACAAATCAGGTCAATGGTACGGAGGCGATTCTGGCTGCCTGGGTAGCAGAGCCTTTCGATCCCCGCTGGCTCGCTTACATGCTGGCGACGGTCTATCACGAGACGGACAAAACCATGTGTGCAATTTCGGAAAATCTGAGCTATTCCGCCGCCGGATTGCAGGCAACTTTTCCGAAGTATTTCAATATAGCACAGGTAACTGCCTATTCCCGTCAGCCGCGACGGATTGCCAACCGTGCTTATGCTAATCGTATGGGAAATGGCGATGAAGCGAGTGATGATGGCTGGCGCTACCGTGGCCGCGGTCTCGTGCAAATCACCGGGCGAGACAACTATGCCAAGTATGGCATCATCGATGATCCGGATAGAGCTCTCGATCCTCGTAAGGCGATCGAAATCCTGTTCGACGGCATGATCAACGGCCGTTTTACCGGTAGGAAGCTTGCCGATTACTTCAGCGCTACTGGTTCCGATTGGATCGGTGCGCGCCGGATTATCAACGGCACGGATCGGGCAATCGATATTGCCGGTTTTGCCAAGAAGTTCGCGGCAGCGATTGAGCGCGCTCGCTAGATTTATCCAGGGTCGGTTACGGACGGTTAGATGCTGACGGATACCGGGAGCATCGACTTTTTGCACATGCCTTTGCCGGCAGCTTCCACGAATTCAAAGTTTGGGCAGCATCGCATCGGTGAGCTGCTCCAATCCATTTAAGAGGAAAACTTATGCTCAATACGAATGCATTCCATAATGTTCTGAATGTTTTGATAGCGTTATCTGCGTCCATGATTGCGGTTCTTCTGGCAACAGGCTGCACGCAATTTGCAGATGGCAGCTTGGAGTGTTCGCAATCCTTTATCGGCCCGGGCTTTGCCGCAGCTGCAACCGCGGCTTTGAGCACGCTGAAAATCATCATCAATATCATTCGTGATGGCGTTGCAGGTTTGATAAAGCCGCAGCCGCCTGTCGATAAATGAAACCATTTGCCTGCCGCACCTCTGATGAATAGGTGGCGGCGGCAATCGACGGTTCCAAAATCTGATTGAGAAAAGCGATGACGTTACACGAATTTCTGGATGCTTTGGGCATCAAAGTCGGCGTTGTCATCGCTGGTCTTTCTGGCGGTATTTTGCGTGGTCTCTCCAGGCGCCGATATACGACACGAGAGATCGTTGCGTCGCCGATCTGCGGCGCACTTGCCGCCACCTATCTAACAGAGCCGGCGCTTTTCTATCTGCGCGCTATCAACTGGCCTTTGCCGCAGAAGGATGTCGCAGCCATGAATGCGACGGCTTTCGTCGTCGGCATATGCGCCATGTGGATCGCCGATCTGGTTTTTGACGCCATTTCCAGATGGGTCAAAGGAGGCCGTGAAACGCCGTAGCCTTGATGATTTCATATGACAAAGAGGCACATAGGAGCGGGCGGCTATGACATATTTTCGATTGATATCCGCCCAATCCAACCTATTTCTTGATTACCTTCTACGACAATAAGAAATGGGGCGTCTTGTGGTTGATTTGTCGGATCGTTTTGCGGTTTCAAGCTGGTCCCTGCATCGGGCACTTGGTTCCACCTATCCCTATAAGCCCGCTGATCAAGCATATCCGGCCCGTCAGCCGACATATGGGAAGGGCACGATCGAATTGATCGATGTGCCGCAACAATGCGCCGATCATGGCATCTTTCGACTTGAGATATGCTCCTTCCATTTGCCGAGCCTTCTTCCTGGCTATCTCGGCGATTTTCGAAAGGCTATGGAGGAAGCTGGCGTAAAGCTTCAGACGCTGCTCGTTGAAGACGGAGATCTCAGCAATTCTGAAACCGCCCAGCGCGATGCCGAATGGATGGCAGGATGGATTGACGTTGCGGTGGCTCTTGGGGCTGAAAACATGCGCGTGATTGCCGGAAAGGCTCAGCCGACAGATTCGGCTTTGACGCTTGCGGAGACCCATCTGCGGTGGCTCGCCGAATTGGCTGCCGCGGCGGGAGTGCGTCTCGTCATGGAGAATTGGTTCGACCTGTTACCGGGACCGACGGAGGTCAATCGGATTCTCGATGCTTTGCACGGCAAAGTCGGCCTCAACGGAGATTTCGGCAACTGGGAGCGAGACGATAAATACGAAGATCTCGCAAAGATCATGGGCCGCGCTGAACTCTGCCATGCAAAGGGACGTTATTCAGCAGCGGGCCTCGATGCAGAGGATTATGTTCGCTGCGTTAAGCTTTCCGACGCGGCTGGCTATCAAGGTCCTTTCACGCTGATCTACGATTCTACATATCATCAGGATGAATGGTCCGGGATTCTCGAAGAGCGAGACTGTATCGCTAATGTCTTCAAAGAGAATGCGGCATAAAACAGCGGTTACCGCCGCCGCTTTTTTAGATACGCTACCTAGAGAAATTGTGCTCTGGTTTTAAATGCAAAGCTGGATGTCTGGGCAAGACGTCAATGAAAATCGTAGTTATGCAAGGCGCCAAGCAACTGATCTTGTGTTTGATAGCCGGCATTGTAGAGATCGATGGCCACATTGGCTGCCGACAGACCTTCCTGACTTTGTAATTTGATACTGCGTTCGGCACACCATGCAAAAAGTGCGCCTGCGAGGACATCGATGTCATCAGGGTAAAGCGGCGCATTGACCATCATAGACATTCGCTACACCATTCATTGTTGGAGCTTGGTATCGGGTGGGGCGAAGCGAACACTGCTTTGGTTTTGAAAATTTGCAACCGAGTTCATCGCGCGACGTTAACGGCAGCCTGATATGGGACAGGCTGTGTGTGTCTTAACGTGACACAGGTCTATTCTTGGGCACATTATTGCTGATTTTGATGCCCACCGGGCGGCGCCATAGAAGGAATAATCCTCACCGCTGTATCGTGTGGTGCAACAAACAAGAGGACGCCGAGCGTAATTGCCAGCGCCACTAAGAGGGACAATACGAGCCTTGGCCTGGAAGGCATCATTGATGGATTGGATGCGACGCCTTTACCGCGGCCTCAATCAGCTCCTCGGCGTATAAAAGTGCCGATGCCGTGTCGTCGCCATCAAGTTTCAAGTCCTTGCATTTGCGATGCATGGCTCTGCGAATCTGGACCAATAACGCTGCATCGATATCGACTTCACCTTCGTCGAATACATGCGTTAGCGCAGACTGGGCGACAATTTCCAGGACCGCAACTCGCCCCTCAATTTCACCTAGGGAGGGTATCGCATTCCTCTTCACATGCTGTTTGCAATCGCGATGGGTAGTAAGCATTTCGGTCACCTCCTTCACGAAAGAAGATAACTACCGAGAAAGGAAAAAGTTCGGCCGTTTCTCAAAAAAAGCGCACTCTCGGAGTGCGCCTAGCCATATTGATCTAGAGGCACACATCTTCGGTAGCCTTGTCACTTCATAGGGCAAAGGCTGGGGTCCGATAATACATCGGCGCAGTGGGGCGAACGGCGAAAATCATCGTAATAAAGCGTCCATACTGTGGTATCGGCGGCGCGATAAGGGCCGAATTTGAAGTATTGATTCTTTCCCAATCCGTGATCGGCATGTCCTATATGGCCGGTAACCGTAACGATCCATTTGTTATTGGCGAATATCTCAATATGGCCCGAGCCATCGGGGCCAGGTTTGCTGTAAATGGCAAAGTCGATCCAACCTGATGCCGGTGTCGGTAGTTTGTTGCCGCGATTTATTACTTTTATGGCATCTGTACAGCCAGTAAATTCTTGCCCGTCGGATACGCCCCAGTTGTCGTCGGTGGCCACCAATGCACGCATTTGATTGGTATCGGGACGGAACCAGACCGGCGCTTCGTTGTCGCTGCAAGCTTTGCCGTTACTTTCGGGCTCGTGTTTCTTGATGGGGGCAACGTAGTTGGTTTCAATGGTTGCGAAGAGTTTGCCATTATTGAGCCGCAGGGCGAGGAAGGGGCTGAAATCTCCTTTGGCGTTCGGCCCGATTTCTCGCTTCCATTGCGCGATAAGGTAGCGATGGTCGCCTGAGGGTATGGGATCGGCGAATTTGACAGCGAAACCGTACCAAACGCCCTGGTCGTATGGAACGCGATACCTGGTGCGCTCCCAGATTTCCGCTCTCTCGCTACAGTTTGCCTTACCCGGTGGGCAGAATGGTCCGACGCTCAATTTCAATGCGCCGGTTCCAGAATGCTTGACTTCCGATTGAAATTCGATCGTTCCGGCCCTTTGCTCGAAGTTGTCGCGATAATAAAGATGGCCAGATGGAGCGAAATCTGTGCCGTCGAAACCGTCACGCAGCACCATTTGCGACGGACTATCGGCCAGAACCGGTGTTGCGGCACAGGTGCAGGCCAATATGGCGGGCAGTGCGTACTTTGCATTCATGCTGGAGTATTCCTGTGGCGAGACATTCGTAAAGCTTTATCAATGACCTGTTCGCTTGCCGCAGGCAAGCGAGAGCTGCGCCACTTCAAGGCCGGGTTGATGACCCTCCAATCAATTCCAGGCGAGCTGCAGCCTGTGAATGTGATGATTGATGATACAACTTTAACCGCATGTTAGACGCTTTGTGGTTCATATCCCCGCAGAATTGGGCTTTGGTTGCGGCTATCAATGCCCCGGACATGACTGTTCGTTGCTGCGACCTCATCGACGTTTGGATGTCGGTCATGACATAAACCGGCTGAGGGTCGCTGTTGGGGACCGCCTTTGGCAAATGGTGAACTAGAGCTGGGCAGTCGAGAGGCGCAGCTACGACGAAAAATCGTGATCTTGACGTCGCATGCGTTTTTGCGAGGCTATCGCAAGGCGTCAATTCACTTCATTGCATCCCACTGGGCCGAGCAGGGGCATGAAGTCTATTTTCTCACTATTGGCCACAGCTGGCTCACTTTGCTCAAGGATCGCCGGCGTTTTCGTGCTTTGTCTCAAGATCAGGCGAACCGGTTTCAGACCATCGCTGCTAATCTGAGGGCCGGCGCATATCTACCTCCACTGCATGCCTTCAGTTCCGGTAACCGCTTTCTCAATGTAGCTAGCCCGGCGCTCTTTTGGCTCTATGGCAGCTATTTCCCGCTCTTTGCGCGCCGCGCTATAGCCGATGCAGATCTGGTGCTGGTTGAGAGCGGCTCCGCCCTCGCTTTCTTAGCCAAGGTCAAGAAACTAAACCCAAAAGCGCGGATTTTGTATTTTTGTCGCGACCTGCTGAGAACCATCGGGGCCGCGTCGGCGCTACAGGATATCGAAGCTCGGCAGATCGCCCAGTTTGATGCGATTTGCGTTCCTTCACGGCGGCTTGGTGTGATGCTTCCCCCAGGCGGGCGTGTGCTTACCATCCCGCAAGGCGTTGATGCGACTCTGTTCGATCGCGAACAGCCATCCCCTTATACGCCCGGTAGCCGCAATGCGATCTCTATAGGCAATATGCTTTTTGACCAAACTTCCGTCGCCGCGATGGCTGCTGCCGCGCCGGATGTGAATTTCCATGTTTTTGGTGCCACATGGAATGGTTGGGTTCGACCGAATGTTACGATCTACGGCGAAAGGGACTTTGAGAGCATCATCCCTTACCTGCAGCATGCTGATTTCGGTATTGCTCCCTATCGCTTGACCGCAGATGAGGTCTATCTCGCGGAATCGAGCCTGAAACTCGCGCAATATAGCTATTGTGGTCTGCCGATCCTGTTACCTGATCTCGTTCCTTTTACTCGCACCAACGGCATTGCCTATCGATTGGATGGCGAGGTCGCCTGGCGAGAGAAGATCGATGCAGCGCTGGCGATGCAGCGTTCGGCGGCTTTCCGCGATGGAATAATGACTTGGGACGAAGTTGCGCGGCAAACTTTGGCTGCCGCATACCAAGCCCAATAGTCGCTCAGCCGGGTACAAGGAAGCTTAGCAATCTGCCAGCGAAAAGACGTGATACGCTCGGCAATTTTCCACCGGCTGTCGTCATCAGAATTTGTACGTCTTCGGGCGTAATCAAGCGTAAGAAACGAATAGCCAACAGATAGGTGATTGCTCCGGCGGGAATGGCGCTTAAAAGTGCCGGCAGCCCATCGAGACTGTAAATGCAAAGGCTTGCTGCACCCGCACAGAGAGCTGCCGCAAGAACCGTTTTCGCCAACGCGGTTAAAGGGACGGTGACTCGGACATATTTCCAGGCCATCCAGCCAAGCAACGCAAACGTCAATGTCACGGTTATCGCGCGAGCTAGGGCCGCGCCTTCCAGGCCGAGGGATGGTACGAAAGCGGTTAGCAAGAGTATTGTTGCCACAGCGCTTGCAATCTGCACTCGTAGCAAAATGGCGCTTCGCCCAGATGCGCTGATGATACCCCAGGGGATCACGGACATGCCGGCAAGCCATACGAAGGCTAGCAGCGTGGCTGCAGCCGGCACGGCGGGCCCGAAGATATCGCCGAAAATCATCGGCAAGAGCTCGGGCATGATAACTGCGCCACCCATGCTGATCGGTAGCACGACCAGGGCGACTATTCGGATGACGCGCCTGTAAGCTGCATTAAGAGACTGCGGGTCGCTTTTTGCATGGGCTTCGGTGAAGTTGACGATTAATGCTGGCGACATTTGGAGCATGATCTGTTCGGTGAGGCCGGCCAGACCGAGCCCGGCTGCGAAGTAACCGATACTGGTCGGAGAGAGAAAGATGCCGAGAAAGAGGAATTCAATACGGGAGAGGATGAGGATCTCGATGAGATCGCTGAACCAGATGTACCGTCCATAGCGCAACATTTCCGGCGATAGGTTTTCCCGCGAATATCTTGCGTTAGGGTCGATGTAGTCGCGCAATTTCAATGCTTGCGGCAGGTAACGGGCGATATAGCCTATCAACGCCCCCGCCGGACCCAGCAACCAGGCTCCGACGAATACAACTGGGACCTGCATAGCCCCGCCCAGCAAAGTGGTGCGGGCCGTCTGTCCGAACCGATTTCTTCCGCGTGCCACGGCAGTGGAAAATGCGTAGAACGCATAACTAAGAAAGAGGAACCCGGTGACCAGCCAGAACCACGCATCTCGCGCATCGCGATAAGCGTAGGTGATTGCGGCAAAGAGAAGAATGCCCGCGCTGACCATGCTGACCGATATGAGGAAACTGCGGAGCGCAGTGCGGACCAGCGCTTTCCATGCATCGCCATTGCCCGCGTGACCGCCCGCATTGCGCAGCAGGGTCTGAGACAGGCCCATGTCGGCCAATGCCGCGGCCGACGTTGCAATCCATAAGGCGTAGGCGACGTTGCCAGACCCCGCAGGACCGAGCAGGCGGGCTACAATGATGCTGCTGGCAAAGCCCGCGACAAGCGAGATGGACGTCGCTGCCAAGCTAATCAACGAGCTTTTGAGGAGATTTGGTACGAACGCGCTCATGGCTATCTATCCTGAGGGCTTACGCATAACCTTGTGTTAAAGGGCGGCTGATAGTTTTCACTTGCTTTCTAGTTGAAATTCGAGACCGTCACCATGATAGATCGAGCCGCCGATCAAGATGGATTTCTCATCCCGGGATATCTGCAGAAGGGATTACGCGAGCGCGCGCGCAACCTTCTCTGGCGGCTAGTGTCGCCTTTGCCCGATAAGCCCTATTGCGCACTTAAATATCGCGCCATTCGCGGCAAATTCCCTAATTTGTCATCCCCTCAAACCTTTACCGAGAAGGTACAAGCGCGCAAATTATACGATCGCAACCCTCTCTTTCCACGTCTCGTAGATAAGGCCGATGCAAAAGGGTTGATTGGAGAAAGGGTTGGCAGCCAATATGTTATCCCGACGCTTTGGGTTGGGAACGATCTAGCCTCCGTGGATTGGTCAGGGATTTCATTGCCGGCCGTTGTGAAGCCAACCCATGCGAGCGGTGTGGGGCGATTTCTCTACGGTGAAGCCGACGTCGATCGTCTCCTTAAGAACGATCCGTCCGGCGAGTGGCTAGCGATCAATCATGCCCGTTACAACAGAGAGTGGGCTTACAGCCAACTGAAGCCTCGTATTCTCATTGAAAGCATGCTGCTCGTTGACGGGCGAGTTCCGTGGGACTATCGGCTCTTTACGTTTGGCGGGAAGGTCTCGCATATTGAGATCGACATCCGCGAAAATGGTCGAGGCTATTCGTGCAACTACACTCCCGACTGGCAGAAGCTGCCGTTCTATGACCGGGATTATCTCGGTCTCTATCCAGGCGAATTGGCACGTCCGCCGCGGCTCGAGGAGATGATTCAGGTCGCTGAAACGGTCGCTCACGATATCGATTTCGTCCGTGTCGATCTCTATGCGTCGGCGGAGTGGGTCCGTGTCGGGGAACTGACCTTCTACCCAGGTGGAGGTTTCGAGGCATTCGAGCCGGATGAATATGATTTTTCGATCGGTCAGAAGTGGCAGCTTGGCTTCGAAATACCGAAGAGATAGGTGGACAAATCATTCTCTCCGCGTTTGATAGGCCGATCTATTTTTAGAGAAGGTTTTCCATGACGATCGACCAGGACCTAGCTCGTATCGAGCTGCAAGAGGAAACGCTGCGTTTCGATGCTTTTGACCTTTCGACCGCTTGGGTGCTCGGCAAGCTGTTGCGCGACCTCGCCAGTGAGCGCAACATGGGCGTCGCCATCGATATCACGCTGCATTCCATGCCAGTTTTCTACATAGCCTTGCCCGGCTCGACACCCGACAATTCCAACTGGATCCGTCGGAAGCGCAACATGGTGCTGCGCTACTTCCGAAGCAGCTACGCCAGCACGTTGCGGCTGCAGCAGCAGGGCAAGACGATCGAAGACAACGGGCTTTCAAGCACCGAGTTTGCCGCATCCGGTGGCAGCTTTCCGATCTTCGTCAATGGCACGGGCTGCATCGGCGCCGTCACCGTTTCTGGGCTGCCGCAGCGCGAAGACCACAATCTCGTTGTCGAAGCCTTGGCTCTTACTCTCGGCCACGAGCTTCACAATCTCAGCCTCGCATAGAGCGGCGAGGCGGCGCACTTCGATTGGGCGCCGCCGCCGATTTCAGATCTTGCCACCAGCCTCGGCGATGACTTTGGTCAAGCTTCCCGTTGCCGGGAAAAGGGGGATGAGGCATGCCTGTAGCGCGTGGTAGATATCGCCCTTGCCCGGGAATAGCGTGTGAGCGGGAACGAGATCTTCCGTCAGTTCCTCATGCCAGCCGCCATTGGCACGATCGATGAAGGCTTGGCCGATTACGCTCCAGATTTTGCGGTAGCTTTCTTCGTGGAAATCGCTCGGGACGTGTTTATTCAGATAGTGAGCCGCACCGGCACCCTCGCATACGGGCCACCAAAGCTTGTTGCGCTTGGCGGGCGCATCTTCCCAGTCGAGCGTATAGAAGAACCCATTCTTCTTGCTGTCCCAGCCAAGTGACATGGATTGAGAGAAGAGACCCTTGGCTGCTTCCGGCATCCAGTCATGACGCTTTTCCCCAAGCGCCCAGAGCTGCAGGATGAGACGCGCCCATTCCAGCCAATGCCCTGGTGTCGTCCCCGATGGACGGAACATCTCGTTGCCGCGGTAATTCTTGTCGAGCACCCAATCGGCGTTGAAGTGTTCGGCAACGCGCCAGCCGACGGACCCAGCCGAACGACGAATGACGAGATCGGCGATGCTCTCCGCTTTTTCGAGATATGTCTTATCAGCGGTTGCTTCGAATGCAGCCATCAGGGCTTCCGTCAGGTGCATGTTGGAGTTCTGGCCGCGATAGGTGCCGCCGTCGATCAAGGACCAATCCCGATTGAATTCCTCGGCAATCGCTCCGTGCTTTGCTTCCCAGAACTTCGTATTCAGAATTTCCGTGACATCTGCCAACATGCCATCGGCCAGTGGATGGCCGATGGTCTTTGCGGATGAGGCAGCAAGCAGCACGAAAGCGTGACCATAGCCCTGTTTGCTGGAATCGACGGGGCCGTCATTGTTCAACGACCAGAAATAGCCGCCATGCTTCGTGTCGCGATGATGGTTCCATAGATAGTTCATGCCATGGTCGACAATTTCGTTTGCGCCGGGACGACCGAGCAACGACCCGATCGAGAAGCAGTGCACCATGCGGGCGGTCGAGTGAATGCCGCGCACGGGATTTGCCTTATCCAATGGCTTGCCGGCATCATCCATGTCGTAGAAGCCGCCTTTGGGGTTGACGGCGCGGTACTGGAAGAAATCGAAAAGCGCGTCCGCTTGATCAAGCAGCCAGCGCCGATGATAGGCGCGCGTGCTCCAGTTTCCGAGCGATGCGGGTTCAACCTGTATGTTCATACCATCCTCCATGGATTCTTTTCCTGACGCCGTATAGCGCCGCCCGAAAGCGCTGTCATGGCGTTATGGATGAAACTGTGTCGTCGGCACTGCGTTGTCCATGGGCCGGATCGGCAATTAGTCCAGGGTGCGATTATTTTCCTGAAATAGCCGGAAGGATGGAAGCATCGTCCTTGCTATCGAGTGGTTAAAAGCATAGATATGTTGACATAAAGATATCTTTATGTGATCTGATTGCGGAGTCGCAATCAGGCCAGAGGAATTCGCTTATGTTTGACAATCTTTTTGGTTCGGAAACGGCGAAACGCGACAGTAACGAGGTATTCAAGGCGCTGCGAAAGGCGGCGAGCGAGCGGATTCTCGTGCTTGATGGTGCCATGGGCACGCAGATCCAGGGCCTCGGTTTTGACGAGGACCAGTTTCGCGGCCATCGTTTCATCGGCTGTGCCTGTCATCAGAAGGGCAACAACGACCTCCTCATTCTGACTCAGCCTGATGCAATCGAAGAGATCCATTATCGCTACGCCAAGGCTGGCGCGGACATTCTTGAGACCAATACCTTCTCGTCCACCAGCATCGCGCAGGCGGATTACCAGATGGAAGGTGCGGTCTACGACCTCAACAAGGAGGGCGCGGAAATCGTCCGTCGCGCAGCGATCCGCGCCGAGCGTGAAGATGGCAAGCGCCGCTTCGTTGCCGGTGCCATCGGCCCGACCAACCGCACCGCGTCCATTTCCCCCGATGTCAACAACCCCGGCTACCGTGCCGTGTCATTCGACGATCTGCGCTTGGCTTACGGCGCGCAGATTGACGGCCTGATTGATGGTGGTGCCGATATCATCCTCATCGAGACAATTTTCGATACTCTGAACGCCAAGGCGGCGATCTTTGCTTGTGAAGAGCGTTTCGAGGCCAAGGGCATCCATCTGCCTGTCATGATTTCGGGGACGATCACCGATCTTTCCGGCCGCACGCTGTCGGGCCAGACGCCGTCGGCGTTCTGGAATTCCGTGCGCCACGCCAGCCCCTTCACGATCGGCCTCAATTGTGCGCTTGGCGCCAACGCTATGCGGCCGCATCTGCAGGAGCTTTCCGCGGCTGCGGACACCTTCATCTGCGCCTATCCGAATGCCGGCCTGCCGAACGAATTCGGTCAGTATGACGAGACGCCCGAGATGATGGCTGCCCAGGTTGAGGAATTCGCCCGCGAAGGTCTCGTCAACATCGTTGGCGGCTGCTGCGGCTCCACGCCCGAGCATATCGCAGCGATCGCTCAGGCGGTTTCGAAATATCCGCCGCGCCAGCTCGCCGAGCACCGTCCGTTCATGTCGCTCTCCGGTCTCGAGCCATTCGAGCTGACCAAGGATATTCCCTTCGTCAACGTCGGTGAGCGCACGAATGTCACCGGCTCGGCGAAATTCCGCAAGCTGATCACCAATGCCGATTATGCGGCAGCACTTGCCGTTGCTCGCGACCAGGTCGAGAACGGCGCGCAGGTCATCGACATCAACATGGACGAGGGCCTGATCGATTCCGAAAAGGCGATGGTGGAGTTCCTCAACCTGATCGCTGCCGAACCGGATATCGCCCGTGTTCCGGTCATGATCGACAGTTCGAAGTTCTCGATCATCGAGGCCGGCCTGAAATGCGTGCAGGGCAAGCCGATCGTCAATTCCATCTCGCTCAAGGAAGGCGAGGAGAATTTCCTCAAGCAGGCTCGGTTGATGCGGATGTATGGCGCGGCGGTTGTCGTCATGGCCTTCGATGAGACGGGGCAGGCGGATAGTTATGAGCGCAAGGTCGAGATCTGCTCGCGCGCCTATAAGCTGCTGACGGAAGTGGCAGGCCTGCCACCGGAAGACATCATCTTCGATCCGAACATCTTTGCCGTTGCGACCGGCATCGAGGAGCACAACAATTACGGTGTCGATTTCATCGAGGCGACGAGAGCGATCCGCCAGACGATGCCGCTCGTTCATATTTCGGGCGGTGTCTCGAACCTATCCTTCTCGTTCCGCGGCAACGAACCCGTCCGCGAAGCGATGCACGCCGTGTTCCTCTACCATGCCATCCAGGCGGGGATGGACATGGGCATCGTCAATGCCGGGCAGCTGGCCGTCTACGACAATATCGACCCGGAATTGCGGGATGCCTGCGAGGACGTCGTGCTCAACCGCCGCCCAGACAGCACCGAGCGCCTGCTTGAGGTTGCCGAACGGTTCCGTGGCGCCGGCGGCAGGGAGGCCAAAGCGCAGGATCTTTCCTGGCGCGAATGGTCGGTGGAGAAACGGCTCGAGCATGCGCTGGTCAGTGGCATCACCGAATACATAGAAGCCGATACCGAAGAGGCGCGTCAGGCCGCCGAGCGGCCGCTGCATGTCATCGAAGGCCCGCTGATGGCCGGCATGAATGTCGTTGGCGATCTCTTCGGCTCGGGCAAGATGTTCCTGCCGCAGGTGGTGAAGTCCGCCCGCGTGATGAAGCAGGCCGTTGCCGTGTTGCTGCCGCATATGGAAGCCGAAAAGCTTGCCAATGGCGGCAGCGGCGAACGGCAATCAGCCGGCAAGGTGCTGATGGCGACTGTCAAGGGAGACGTGCACGATATCGGTAAGAACATCGTGGGCGTCGTGCTCGCCTGCAACAATTACGAGATCATCGATCTCGGCGTTATGGTGCCGGCGACGAAGATTCTGGAGACGGCGATTGCCGAGAAGGTCGATATTATCGGCCTTTCAGGCTTGATCACGCCGTCCCTCGACGAGATGGTGCATGTCGCTTCTGAGATGGAGCGGCAGGGTTTTGATATTCCCCTGTTGATCGGCGGTGCCACGACCAGCCGCGTCCATACGGCGGTGAAGATTCATCCGGGCTATCACCGGGGGCAAACCGTCTACGTTACGGATGCGAGCCGCGCCGTTGGCGTCGTATCCGCATTGCTGTCACCGGATGCGCGGCAAGGTTATATTGATACCGTTCGGGCCGAGTATCACAAGGTCGCGGCCGCCCACGCCCGTAGCGAGGCGGAGAAGGTTCGCCTGCCGATCGCAAGGGCGCGGGAGAATGCCGAGAAGGTGGATTGGTCTGATTACAAGCCGGTCAAGCCGCAGTTCTTTGGAACCAAGATGTTCGAGAGCTATGATCTTGCGGAACTGGCGAAGTACATCGACTGGACCCCGTTCTTCCAGACATGGGAGCTGAAGGGTCGTTTCCCGGCTATTCTCGAAGACGAGAAGCAAGGCGAGGCGGCGCGGCAGCTCTATGCCGATGCGCAGGCGATGCTGGAAAAGATCATTGCGGAAAACTGGTTCCGCCCGCGCGCCGTCATCGGCTTCTGGCCGGCGGGTGCGGTCGGCGACGATATCAGGCTGTTCACCGACGAAAGCCGTAATGGGGAGCTCGCAACTTTCTACACGCTGCGCCAGCAGCTGTCGAAACGGGATGGCCGTCCCAATGTCGCTCTGTCGGACTTCGTCGCCCCAGTTTCCAGCGGTGTCGGTGATTATGTTGGTGGCTTCGTCGTCACGGCTGGTATTGAAGAAGTGGCCATTGCGGAACGCTTCGAGCGTGCCAATGACGATTACTCGTCGATTCTCGTCAAGGCGCTGGCCGACCGATTTGCCGAAGCCTTTGCCGAGCGGATGCACGAGCGAGTGCGGCGGGAATTCTGGGGTTATGCCGCGGATGAGAATTTCTCGAGCGAGGAACTCGTTCTTGAAGCCTATGCTGGTATCCGTCCGGCGCCCGGCTATCCAGCGCAGCCCGACCATACCGAGAAGGACACGCTTTTCCGCTTACTGGATGCCGAAGCGACAACGGGCGTGAAGCTCACGGAAAGCTATGCGATGTGGCCGGGCTCGTCCGTCTCGGGTATCTATATTGGCCATCCGTCTTCGTATTATTTCGGCGTCGCCAAGGTCGAACGCGATCAGGTCGAAGATTATGCAGCCCGCAAAGGCATGCCCGTGGGCGAGGTGGAGCGCTGGTTAGGTCCGGTTCTCAATTATGTGCCGGAGAAGCGTGAGGCCGCAGTCGACGACGCAGCCTGATTGTGGGTCCTTTCAAGGGCTTGCAATGCTTCGCTTAAAATTTGATTCTGCATGCAAACGCCGCCCCGGCTCACTCAGCCGAGGCGGCGTTTTTTTGATTCCAGGATTTTTTCTGTTTCGCCCGATTGAGCTAGTTCGCGCCTATCGTCAGTTCCGCGACGAAATCATAGGCGTCGCCGCGATAGAGCGATCGGGTGAATTCGACCGCCCGGCCTGAACCGAGATAGGAGATGCGCTCGATCGAAAGGCCGGCCGCGCCGACCGGAACGCCGAGCAAGCCCGCATCAGCCTCTTTCATGTTGGTCGCGGATATGCGCTGCACCGCGCGAACGGGGCGCACCTGGCGCTTTTCCAGTTCTGCATAGAGGGATGTGGTCACGACAGATGGATCCGGCAGGAATTCACCGGAGACGCTGGCATGCTCGATCGCCAGTGGTTGATCGTCGGCTATGCGCAGGCGGCTCAGCCGCGATACCTTGGTGTCGGCGGCAAGGCCGAGAATCATCATCTCATCCGGTGAGGGCGTGTGGATACCCTTATGCAGCCATTCGGAGCGAGCCGTCATCCCGCGCCGGGCCATGTCCTCGGTAAAGGATGTCAGCTGCGACAGCCGCTGCTCCACTTTGGAAACGGGTTTTGCGACGAATGTGCCCGAGCCATGGCGGCGGACGAGAATGCCTTCGGCAACGAGATCGTCGATCGCTTTGCGGACCGTGACGCGGCTGACGGCGGCATATTCGGCAATGTCGCGCTCCGGCGGCAGCGCGTCCCCATGCTTCAGCCTTCCGACCTTCACAGCCTCCTCGAGCGTGCGGCGCAGCTTGACATAGAGCGGGCCTGTACCGCCCACGGAAAGGCGCTCCGGCGAGAAGATTGCACTCAAATCTTCGGTCATGCCCTGTTTTCCTCTCCGCCCCGCAGCAATTTTGCCGCCAGTTCCACGGCGCCGCGCAAGACGTCGCCCTTGGGTTCGGCGAGAATCGCCTTGTGACGCTCATCAAGCCAGGGACGATAGGCCGGGGCAAGTCCGCCGAGAAGGCATATCGACGGGCATTCCGGCCAAAGTAACGCGTTGAGGCTCTCGGTTATCGATTTGGCGGCCGTCCTGACGATGTCGATGGCGACCGCATCTTCCAACCCGGCATATTCGAAGATAACGGGCGCGTAGCGGGCAAAATCCTTGGGCTTGGAGGCGTGAGCAAATTCGACGATCCGTTCGGGATCATTGCCGTATTCAGCCATGATCGATGCCGTCAGCGCTGAGCCCGGTGTCACCCCGTCATGCGCCAGAAGCGCTCTTTCGAGCAGATCGCGGCCAAGGCGGGCGCCGCTCGCCTGATCGCCGACGACAAAACCCCAGCCGCCGATGCCCCAGCTCTTACCGTCGCGGCGGGCATTATAGACTGAGCCGGTGCCGAAAGCGCCGATAACGCCATCGGTGTCGCCAAGCGCGCCTTGAAGGGCGATGGTCGCATCGGTGACGACACGCGTGCTCCCAAAAGGCAAGGCGCCTTCGACCTGTTTGCCATAATTACCGACATTGGCACCGGCGGTTCCGATAACGGCAGGCAATTCCCACAGCAGTTCCGGGGCGAGCTTCGCATCGATCAAGGCCTGCTTTGCCGAGGCGACGATATGGATCAGCGAGTTTTCCAGATCGGAGAGGATGTTCGCCGCGCCGGCCTTGCCAGTGCCGAGCACCTGTCCCGAAGCGTCTATGACAGCCGCCCTGCAACTCGTGCCGCCGCCATCGATGCCAATTGCAAACTGCCCCATCATGCCTCCGGACGCCACCTGTTCCCCGTTTTTCATACAATACCAAAAAAATACCATTTACCAATAGGCAAAGCCGGCATTTTTGTTTGTTTATATCTAATTGATTTATATGTATAAATTAATGAGCTTCAATCTTTTTGTATCTGAAAGTTAAATTCGGCTGGACAATTGGTATTTTTTTGGACTTAATTCGGACCAAGGGAACAGTGCGAACGGACATCGGCAAAGCCGGCAGAAAAACAACAGTCGGTAAGTGATACGGAAGGACGCGCATCTCATCGTTGCGTCAAGCCGTTGGGGACCAGGAGGGTCCCGCTGCGACGTTCGTCATGATTTTCCCGCGTGGTTCTTGCTGTGTCTCCGTCTGGTGGCGACCACGGCAATTGATCGGGCCGATCAGGCACAAAGCCTTTGAAGCCTCAAGCATGAAGGGGTCGGCAATATTGGCGGTCCCTATGGAGCGCTGACCGTTTCCTCGGACAGGCCAGCGGATTTTCAGATCGAGAACAGCGCCTTGCTATGGCGCGGAAAACAGGAGAGGGAAATGAAAACCAATGTTCTGAAAGGCTTGCTTCTTGCGTCGAGCCTGCTGACCTCAGTCAGCCTCGCACATGCGGCCGATGTGACGCTGACGGTTGAAAGCTGGCGTAACGACGACCTGCAGATCTGGCAGGAAAAGATCATCCCGGCTTTCGAAGCGAAGAACCCGGGCATCAAGATCGTCTTCTCGCCGACGGCTCCGACCGAATACAACGCATCGCTGAACGCCAAGCTCGATGCCGGTTCCGCGGGTGACATCATCACCTGCCGCCCGTTCGACGCCTCGCTCGACCTCTTCAACAAGAAGCACCTTGCCGACCTGACGAGCCTGAAGGGTATGGAAAACTTCTCTCCCGTCGCCAAGGCCGCATGGTCGGCCGACGATGGCAAGTCCACCTTTTGCGTGCCGATGGCTTCGGTCATCCACGGCTTCATCTATAACAAGGACGCCTTCGACAAGCTCGGCCTGAAAGTTCCGGCGACGCGCGATGAGTTCTTCGCCGTTCTCGACAAGATCAAGGCTGACGGCACCTACATTCCGATGGCCATGGGCACGAAGGACCTCTGGGAAGCCGCAACCATGGGCTACCAGAACGTCGGCCCGAACTACTGGAAGGGCGAGGAAGGCCGCAAGGCTCTGATCTCAGGCAAGGAAAAGCTGACGGACGCCGCCTGGGTCGATCCTTACAAGGAACTGGCCAAGTGGAAGCCCTACCTCGGTGACGGCTTCGAAGCTCAGGGTTACGCCGACAGCCAGAACCTCTTCACGCTCGGCAAGGCTGCGATCTATCCGGCAGGCTCCTGGGAAATTGCTCTCTTCAACACCCAGGCGCAGTTCAAGATGGGCGCATTCCCGCCGCCGGTCGCAAAGGCTGGTGACACCGCCTACATCTCCGACCATCCGGATATCGGTGTCGGCCTGAATACGAAGAGCAAGCATCAGGAAGAAGCCAAGAAGTTCCTGAGCTGGGTTGCTTCCGACGAGTTTGCCACCATCTACGCTAACTCGCTGCCGGGCTTCTTCAGCCTGAACTCGCATCCGGTGAAGATGAGCGATGCGCTCGCCCAGGAATTCGTTTCCTGGCGTGACAATCACAAGTCGACCGTTCGTTCCACCTATCAGATCCTGTCGCGCGGCACGCCGAACCTGGAAAATGAGACCTGGACCGAATCCGCAAACGTGATCAACGGCACGGACACTCCGGAACAGGCCGGCGAGAAGCTCCAGAAGGGTCTCGACAGCTGGTACAAGCCGGGCAAGTAAGCATTGCATGATGCGGGCGAGGGGCCTTCCAGGCTCCTCGCCCTTTTCGTTATCTTGAGTAATTGAGTTGGCGATCGCCTCGCCGTTACATTCGACACGCCCGATGTCGCTTCCATCCGGCCAGAGAGCCGGGGCAACGGGCGGATTTGAACCTTTGAGCTGCCGTCTCATCAAGCAGCCAAGAAAAACAGGCAGAAAGCCATGAGCGACGCTGCGACATCAGACGCCCTCGAGGTGACGCCGATCAGGCGCTCCAAGCGCTGGCACATCCTCGTTTTCCTTTTCCCGGCCTTCGTCGTCTATTCGGCGGTCATGATCCTGCCGCTCATCGAGACCTTGCGGCTGTCGCTTTACAACGTCGTCGACAATCAATCCGTCTTCGTGGGCCTGAACAACTTCAAGGTCCTGTTCGGTGACGAACGCTGGTCGCATGATTTCTGGAATGCGCTGCGCAACAACCTGATCTTCTTCGCCATTCACATGTGCGTGCAGAATCCGATCGGTGTCGCGCTGGCGGCGCTCCTGTCGCTGCCGAAGCTGCGCTTCGTCGCCTTCTATCGCACGGCCATCTTCCTGCCGACGCTGCTGTCCTTCGTCGTCGTCGGTTTTATCTGGAAACTGATCCTTTCGCCGCTTTGGGGTGTTGCGCCCGAACTGCTGAATGTGATCGGCCTAAAGTCATTTTTCGCGCCTTGGCTCGGCAGGCCGAGCACAGCCCTAATTACCGTCGCCCTTATTTCGGTCTGGCAATATGTCGGCATTCCGATGATGCTGATCTATGCAGCCCTGCTGAATATTCCCGAAGAGGTTATCGAAGCAGCCGAATGCGATGGCGTCACCGGCTGGAGCCAGTTCTGGAAGATCAAACTGCCGCTCGTGCTGCCGGCGATCGGCATCATCTCGATCCTCACCTTCGTCGGCAATTTCAATGCGTTCGACCTGGTTTATACCGTACAAGGTGCACTGGCAGGGCCGGATGGCTCGACCGATATCCTGGGTACGCTACTCTATCGCGTCTTTTTCGGCTTCCAGCTGCAGCTCGGCGACCGCTCGATGGGCGCGACGATCGCGACGGTGATGTTCCTCATCATCCTGGCCGGCGTTTCCTTCTATCTTTTCATCGTGCAGCGGCGCATCCGCCGCTACCAGTTCTGAGGAGCGGCGACCCATGTCCAAGGCACGCACTTCCACTCTCCGCACCGGCTTCGTGCATCTGGCGCTCATCGCCTATACGCTCGTCGCCATCTTTCCGGTGTTCCTGACCGTCATCAATTCCTTCAAGGATCGCGCATCCATCTTCCGTGCGCCCTTGAGCGTCCCGATGCCGTCGTCGTTCAGCATGATCGGCTATGATACCGTTCTCAAGCAGGGGGATTTCCTTACCTACTTCCAGAACAGCTTCATCGTGACGATCGTCTCGATCATCCTGACGCTGCTGTTCGGGGCCATGGCCGCCTTCGCGCTGTCGGAATATCGCTTCCGCGGCAATACGGTCATGGGCCTTTATCTGGCGATCGGCATCATGATCCCGATCCGTCTTGGTACGGTCGCTATCCTGCAGGGCATGGTGGCCGCCGGCCTCGTCAACACGCTGACGGCGCTGATCCTCGTCTATACGGCGCAAGGCCTGCCATTGGCGATCTTTATCCTGTCCGAGTTCATGCGGACGGTTTCCGATGACCTGAAGAATGCCGGTCGTATCGATGGCCTCAGCGAGTACGCCATCTTCTTCCGCCTCGTCCTGCCATTGGTTCGTCCGGCAATGGCGACGGTTGCGGTCTTCACCATGATCCCGATCTGGAACGATCTGTGGTTCCCGCTGATCCTGGCGCCAAGCGAGGCGACCAAGACGGTGACGCTCGGATCGCAGATCTTCATCGGGCAGTTCGTCACCAACTGGAATGCGGTGCTGGCGGCGCTGACGCTCGCCATCCTGCCGATCCTTATCCTATACGTTATCTTTTCGCGCCAACTCATTCGCGGCATTACCTCCGGAGCAGTCAAGTGAGCCTATCTGAAAAGCCGATCCGCGTTCTCGTTGCCGGCCTTGGCAATATGGGCCGCAGCCATGCGCTGGCCTATCACAACAATCCCGGCTTCGAGATCGTCGGCCTCGTCAACCGCTCCAAGCGGGAACTGCCTGAGGAGTTGCGGGGATATACGGTCCATCCGGATTTCGAGACGGCGTTGAAGGAGCTGAAGCCGGACCTCTGCTCCATCAACACCTATTCCGACAGCCATGCCGATTTCGCCGTCATGGCCTTCGAAGCCGGCTGCCACGTTTTCGTCGAGAAGCCGCTGGCCACGACGGTCGAAGATGCAGAGCGTGTTGTGGCGGCCGCCAAGAAGGCCGGCAAGAAGCTGACGATCGGCTATATCCTGCGCCATCATCCCTCGTGGATGCGGTTGATTGCCGAAGCGCGCAAGCTCGGCGGCCCCTATGTCTTCCGCATGAACCTCAATCAGCAATCGAGCGGCCCGACCTGGGAGACGCATAAGGCGCTGATGCAGATGACGTCGCCGATCGTCGATTGCGGCGTGCATTATGTCGATGTCATGTGCCAGATCACCGACGCCAAGCCCGTCGAGGTGCGCGGCATGGGCCTGCGGCTGACGCAGGAGATCAAGCAGGACATGTATAATTACGGCCATCTGCAGGTGATCTTCGAAGACGGCTCTGTCGGCTGGTACGAGGCCGCCTGGGGTCCGATGATTTCGGAGACGGCGTTCTTCGTGAAGGATGTCATGTCGCCGAACGGCTCGGTTTCGATCGCCATGGATCAGAACGCCAAGTCCGACGATATCGACATGCACACGAAGACATCGGTCATCCGGCTGCATAGCGCCGAGACAGGGCCGAACGGCCAGTTCATCCGGCCGGATCGGGACCTGCATATGGACGGTGAACCGGGTCATCAGGAACTGTGCAACTTCGAGCAGGCTTTCATGCTGAAGGCCATCCGCGAGGATCTCGACCTCAATCGTCACATGACCGATGCCGTTCAATCGCTGCGCATATGCCTCGCCGCCGATGAGAGCGTGCGCACGGGCAAGCCTGTTTACCTATAAGGACAAGAGACTGTGGGATCGCTTCAACTGAAATCCATCCGCAAGGCCTACGGTACGCATGACGTGCTGAAGGGCATCGACCTCGAGGTGAAGGATGGTGAGTTCGTCATCTTCGTCGGTCCCTCCGGTTGCGGCAAGTCGACCCTGCTGCGCAGCATCGCCGGTCTCGAAGATGTGACCTCCGGTGCCGTGCTGATCAACGGCCAGGATGTGACGGTGACGCCGCCGGCCAAGCGCGGCATCTCGATGGTCTTCCAGTCCTACGCGCTCTATCCGCATCTGACCGTCAAGGACAATATGGGCTTGGGTCTCAAGCAGGCCGGCACTGCGAAGGCCGAGATCGACAGCCGGGTCGAAAAGGCGTCCGGCATGCTGTCGCTTGCGCCTTATCTCGCCCGCCGGCCATCGGAGCTTTCTGGCGGCCAGCGCCAGCGTGTCGCCATCGGTCGCGCCATCGTGCGCGAGCCGGAGCTTTTCCTGTTCGACGAGCCGCTGTCGAACTTGGATGCGGCGCTGCGCGTGCAGACGCGTCTGGAAATCGCCCGGCTGCATCGCAGCCTGAAGGCGACGATGATCTACGTCACCCACGATCAGGTCGAGGCGATGACGCTTGCCGACAAGATCGTCGTGCTCAATGCCGGCGCCATCGAACAGATCGGCTCGCCGATGGAGCTTTATAACCGCCCGGCCAATGTCTTCGTGGCCGGCTTCATCGGCTCGCCGCAGATGAATTTCATCCCGGCCGAGCGTTTGGGCGAAAGCGGTTCCAAGACCGTGGGCATCCGCCCCGAGCACATCACGCTGTCGCGTGATCAGGGCACATGGGCTGCCAAGGTCATCCATGTCGAGCATCTCGGTGCTGACACCATCATCTACCTCGAGTCCGAGACCACCGGTCTTCTCACCGCGCGTCTCTTCGGTGAACACAAATACGAGCCGGACGAGATGGTTTATGCGACGCCGGATGCGAACCAGATGCATCGTTTCGATGTGAACGACAAGGCGATCCGGGCGTAAATGGCCCCGCCGAGGCGGAGCGGCAAGTTTCGCCTCGGCTATTCCTTCATCGCATGAATTGCATTGTTATCCGCCTTGCCGCCGCGAAGGATCGCCCGCTGTCAGAGCAGCCCGCTCGATGACTTCGGCTATGTGGACGGAAAGGGCTGGATCGGCGACGGCGCGGGCAAGCGTCAGGCCACCGCTCAGTGTTGCCAGGAGAACGATGGCACGATCCTCTGCCGTTGTTTCATCAGAGCTTGTGCTCTCCGGCAGGCCGGCGGCGACATCTGCGATGAGCTTTTTCAACTCCACCGTATAGACGCGACGTGTTTCCTCGTCGGCACGCATCACATCGGGGGAAAGGCTCGGCAGCGTGCAGCTGTCGCCGAGATCGCAGGTCCGCTTGTAGCCGAGATAGAAGCTGGCAAGCGCCTTCAACCAGTCTTTCGGTTGATTTTGCCTGAGCGTCAGGATCGCTTGGCGCAACTCTTCCAATCCTTCCACGACAGCGGTGCGAAACGCTTCGCTCTTGGACTTGAAGTGTCCGTAGAAGGCACCGTTGGTAACGCCGGCTGCTTTCGTCAGCGCATCGATGCCCGCGCCGCCATAGCCTTCCTTCCGAAAGACCTGCCCTGCAGCTGCGACGACCCGCGTCCGGGTCTCTTCTTTGTGTTCAGCGCTGTAGCGCATCGTCATCTCCATTGAGAGCGATCTCTCTTTATTGCTTGCATAGAGAGTGATCGGTGTGTATCGTTAAAGAGTGATCGGTATATATCAATTGCCGTCACAGGTCCAACAAGGAGATATCCATGCCCATTACGCTCACCGTATCCGAAGGGCTGCTTTCGCCCGAAGCGCAGGCACGCGCTTTCGCCGGACTGACGGATGCTGTCCTCGATGTTGCCGGCTTGACCGGGAACGAATTCATGACGGCCAATGTCATCGGGTCGATCAATGTGCTTCCGGCCGGGCACGTGCTGGCGGCCGGAAAGCCCGTTGCTGCGGCCTTCATCGAACTCAAGCTGCCCGAAATCGCACTCGCGACCGCCGAAACCAAGCGCGCTTTCATTGCAAAGGCGACCGATGTCGTCGAGCAGGCGGCCGAAGGGCGGATCAAGCGTGAGCATATCTGGTCGAATATAGTCTATGCCCCTGAGGGCGCTTGGGGCATTGCGGGGCAAAGCTACAGCAATGCCGATCTGATCGGTGCCATTGCGAGCGCCGCAGCGCCTGAGGCCCAAGCTCATCGCGCGTGAGATGAGATAATTGGCATCAATTACCGGGCGGCCGTGTGGGCCGCTCGTTCGACAACAAAGGAGGCAGGAGATGCAGCTCGCCAATTATCTGTTTTTCACGACGCATTGCGAAGATGCGCTTGCCTTCTATACCGCCTGCGGGCTCGGCCAGGTGACGCTCTTGGTCCGTCATGGTGCGGATGGGATGCCGCTTGCCTGCGAAGCGATGCGGGGCAGGGTCATGCATGCTCGCTTTGAGGGGCCGGGTGTCTTGTTCTTCGCATCCGATAACCACGATGCCGAGCCGATGCGAGGTTCCGCCCATATGCTGATGGTGGATGACCGAGAGAGTGCTGAGAGGATTTTTGCCCGATTGGCTGAAGGCGGCGCGGTGACGACAACACTCGCCGTTCAGCCTTGGGGCAGCTACTACGGCAAGCTGACGGATCAGTTCGGCGTTCAATGGATGGTGGACTGTTTGCAATAGCTGCTTGTCGCTTATTTTTAGAAACTTTCATTATGGTCCGGTCGTCCGGACGAATTCACATGGTTGTCATGGAGCTCGACTATCAAGGGGTCAGTTCACTCCAGCAGCGAGAGCATCATGACGAGCGCAGCAACCACTTACGCGACATGGCACAAGGAACCGCAGGGCGACGCCGCAATGGCGGAATCGCATAGCCCCTATTGGCGGCATTTCATCGAGACAGTGCCGGAACGGGATTTCTCCTCGAAGACTGTCCTGGATTTCGGCTGCAACCGCGGTGGCTTTCTGCGGCTGCTTCACGCGATGCGGCCGTTCCGACGCGGCGTCGGCATCGATATCGCTTCGGAGTCGGTGGCGGCTGCCGTCGAAGCAGTCGGCAACATGCCGCTGCAATTTCATGTGACGACCGATCTTTCGCCCTTTGCCGATACGTTCGACGTGGCCTTCAGCTATGAGGTGATCTATCTGCTGCCGGAGTTGAGAGAGCATGCCGAGGGTATGTTCCGGGCCATGCGCAATGGGGGCGTCTATTACGCGGTGACGGGCTGCCACAATGAAATGCCGCTTTGGCCGAAGTGGCTCGAGCTGATCGGCAACAACAGCAACGCACCGATGCAGGATCGATCGCCACAGGATTATATCGAAGCTTTCACGGTTGCCGGCTTCGATGTTTCCGTCAGGCGCTTCGGCTATGACGGTTTCGTGCGCGCCACCAAGGATCGGAAATATTATCCGAGCATTCTCGATGCGCTCAGCTATCCCGCCGAATACAAGCTGCTGTTCCGGCTGGAGAAGCGTATCTGACATGGAGACGATCGACCGAAAGGGTGGCAGCGCCCTCTGGCATCAGATCGGCGAGATCCTGGCGGCTGATATTGCCGCCGGGATTTTCGCGCCTGGAGAGAAATTGCCGACCGAGCCGGAATTGATGCGGCGCTTCGGCGTCAGTCGTTTCACCGTGCGTCAGGCGCTGGGGCACCTGGAGCAGCGTGGGTTGGTCCGCGCCGAGCAGGGGCGGGGAACCTTCGTTCATAGGGGCGTGCTCGACTATACGCTGTCGAAACGTACCCGTTTTCACAAGAACCTGATCGAGCAGGGGTTCGAGCCGGGCGGCGAGTTGCTCGTTCACGAGATCGTGCCGGCGACCGAACGCGTCGCGGCCTATCTGAAGATCACCATCGGTGCGCCGGTCATCCATCGTCGCGGTGTCATGACAGCCGATGGCATTCCGGTGGAATTGGGGGATTCCTATTATCCCGCCGAACGTTTTCCCGATTTCGATCAGGCTAGATTGCGATATCCTACGATCTCGGCGGCGCTCGCGAGCTATGGCGTCACCGACTATGAGCGGCTGTCGACGGAGATCGAGGCGCGTATGCCGACGGCCGACGAGGCGCGGATTCTGCGCCAGCCGAAATCCGCGCCACTCCTGGTGACGCGCAAGGTGGATGCGGATACCAACAGAGTGCCGATCACCTATTCGGAATCGGTCTGGCCGGCCGAGCGCACCACATTCAATCTCGATCTGCGGTGAGGCCTAAGGAAACACCTTGAGGCTGTCGGCGAGCTTGAATTAGCGGTGGGAGAGGATATTCACGACCTTGCCGAACGGGTCGCGGACATAGAAGCGGCGAACGCCCCATGGCTCGTCCGTGAGGTCGTACAAGATACCGAAGCCCATGGTGGTGGCGCGCTGGTAGAGCGCGTCGACATCGTCGACTTCAATGGAGAGATCGGGGACGAGCGTTCCCGAACCGCCTTCGCTGGCGACGCTGATCTGCGGCACCGTTGCCGCTTCCGAGGCGAAGGTCAGGATCCAGCCATGGTCCATGACGATGTCGAGGCCGAGCAGATCATGATAGAAAAGACACGCCGTGGCGGGATCGGCAGCGGACAGGTTCGGGATGATGCGTAGGACGGTCACTGACTTCCTCCGTTCTAAGATGGAGGCGGGCTTTCGCCGCGCCTCCACGATGCCGGTCCATTCAGACCGTGACGGCCGGCAGTAGCTTGGCGCGCTCCGCCAGGATGTGGCGGCAGGCGCTGGCGACTTCACGACCCTTGATGATGAAATGTTCCTTGAAGAACTGGATGTGGGCTTCCGATTCCTGGAAGTGATGCGGCGTCAGGACTGCCGACAGGATCGGCACACCGGTATCGAGCTGCACGCGCATCATGGCGTCGAGAACTGTATTCGCAACAAACTCATGGCGATAGATGCCACCGTCGACAACGAAAGCGGTGGCGACGATCGCAGAATAGCGGCCGTTGCGGGCAAGCGTCTGAGCATGCAGCGGAATTTCCAGGGCGCCGGGTACGTCGAAGATATCGATCGGCGATGCGCCTTCGACCGTCTGCCATTCGGCAACGAAAGAGTCGACCGAGCGGTCGACGATATCGGCATGCCAGCGAGCCCGAATGATCGCGATGCGGCTCGGCTGGGTAGAAATCGAAATGGTCATGAATTTTGCCTTTCAAGGGTTGTTGTCAAATATCCCTTGGGCGAACACGCAATATCGCAGCACCCCTCGCGCGGAGGAGGTGCGATCCTGCTTGCTCTCTTCCATCCGGACTATACCGTCGGCTCCGGCCTCTCACCGGATCTGCTGACCCTTCCGAAAGCTCGGAAGGCGCTCGCGGGCTCGAGGAAACTCCCCATACCGCCGGTGGGGAATTACACCCCGCCCTGAGAACGCCTGGACTATAGATGTTTTCCCTTATGGAAATCAAAGAAAAACGCCGGGCTTTTGACCCGGCGTTTGCGAATAATTTTTCAAACTAGCCCTATGAGGCGAGGCGGCTTCTCAATCCTGGATGACCAGCAGGTCGGAGGAGGCGAAGCGCAGCGTCACCTTCTCGCCGACGCTCGGAGGCATCATGCCGGGGCTGTTGAACATGTCGAAGGAAATCGTGTTGCCAGCGACGTTCATACGAGTGCGGATGACGGAGCCCAGGAAGTGTGCCGAGGAAACCTCGCCCGTCAGCGCCGTGTCGCCCTTGGCCGATTCCGCCAGTGAGCCGGCTTCCGGACGCAGGGCGAGCGATACGGTATCGCCCGGCTTGTAGGCCGTGACCGACTGCTTCAGGGTCACGCCCTGATCACCGATCATGATCCGGTTGCTGTCGGGATCGACGACCTTGCCCTCGATCAGGTTCAGCGTACCGACGAAGGAGGCGACGAAGCGCGTTGCCGGCGTGTTATAGATCTCGAACGGCGTGCCGATCTGGTCGGCGCGGCCGGCATTCATGACGACGATGCGATCGGAGATCGACAGAGCTTCTTCCTGATCGTGTGTCACGAAAACCGTGGTGATGCCCAGCTGCTGCTGGATGGCGCGGATTTCCTCGCGCAGTGATACACGGATCTTGGCGTCGAGGGCCGAGAGCGGCTCGTCGAGCAGGAGGACCTGTGGCTTGACCGCGATGGCGCGGGCGAGCGCCACGCGCTGCTGCTGGCCGCCGGACATCTGATAGGGATAGCGGCCGGCGAGGTGATCGAGCTTGATGAGAGCAAGCATTTCCTTGACGCGCTTGTCGATGTCGGGCTTCGCCATGCCGGCGACCTTGAGGCCGAAAGCGACGTTGTCGTGCACCGTCATGTTCGGAAACAGCGCATAGGCCTGAAACACCATGCCGATATTACGCTGGTTTGGCTTCAAGGGCCGCTGATCCTTGCCGTTGATCGACAGGGTACCGGCGGTTGGGGTTTCGAAACCGGCGATCATTCGCAGCACGGTCGTCTTGCCGCAACCCGACGGTCCGAGGAAGGAGATGAATTCTCCCTTCTCGATGTTCATATTGAAATCGTGAACGACGTGGATATCGCCGAAGGACTTCTTGATGTGGGTGAGTTCGAGAAAAGCCATGGTGAGAAGCCTTACGCCTTAACCGGAGCCAGTTTTGAGAAGCGGGATACGAGCTGTAGCAGACCCATGCTGAGCCAGGTGACAGCGAGCGCGATGATGGCCAGTGCCGAGGACTGATAAGCCTGATTGGCGCCGACGAGCTGCATGTAAGGGCCAAAAGCCGGCCGATTGAGCAATGATGCCATCGTGAATTCGCCCATGACGATCGCCAGCGTGATGAAGGCGCCGGAGAGAACACCGCTCATGACATTGGGGAAGATGCAGCGGAACATGATGGTGGTCCACTTCGCGCCAAGGCTTTCCGCCGCTTCCGTCAGGGTGCCGACATCGATCGTGCGCATCGCCGTATCGACTGAACGATACATATAGGGGAGCGACAAGACAATATAGGAGCAGACGAGAAGGAAGTTCGTGGTCTGCTCGAAGCCGGTCAGGGGCAGGATCGACGACGAATTATAGAGACGCAGATAGCCGAAGACGATGACGATTGCCGGGATGACGAGCGGCATCAGTGTGATGAATTCGACGATCGGGCGTAGCTGCGGCAAGCGAAGCCGGACCCAATAGGCCGTCGGCACGACGAGTAGCATGCCGACGATAATGGTCAACACCGCCATGAGCATCGAATAACCGAATGCGTAGAGGAAGTGCGAGTCGGAAAAGACCGATGCATAGGCGTCGAAACTATAGGCGTCACGGCGCATGCGCAGCGAAAATTCCAGCGTGCCGATCAGCGGAACGATGAAATAGATGGCGCCGATGACAACGGCGATCCAGGCGAGGAATTTTTGCAGCTTCATTTCTGCCACCGTTCTGCGCGCATACGCATGATGATGTAGATGATGTTGGAAATGCCGGTGATGACGATCATGCCGAGCGCCATTGCGTAGCCGAGGTTGGCATTGTGCAATACGTCGCCGCGGATCTGCGCGTAGAGCTGGATCGGGATGATGTTCAGCGAGCTGCCGGTCAGGGCGATGGCCGTGGCGATGGCGCCGAAGGCATTGGCAAACAGCAGCAGTGTCGTGCCGAGCAGGCTCGGCCAGAGGATGGGGAATGCCACCATCAGCCAGTATTGTCGATTGGTCGCTCCGAGGATGGAGGCGGCTTCGCGCCATTCCTTCTTCATGCCGTCCAGTGCCGGCGTAATGATGAGCACCATCAGCGGGATCTGGAAATACATGTAGGTGATCGTCAGGCCGATGAAACTGTAGAGATTAAAGCCGGTCGAATAGAGGTTGAAGCCAAGCCAATCCCGCATCAGGACGGTGACGAGACCGAGGCGGCCGATCGTGGCGATGAATGCAAATGCCAGCGGGACGCCGGCGAAATTGGAAGCGACGCCGGAAAAGGTCAGAAACGTGTGGCGCACCCAAGCCGGCAAACCGCCCATGACCAAAGCCCAGGCGAGGTAAAAGCCGATCAACGCGCCGCCGAGCGCCGAGGTAACCGAAACTTTGATGCTGATCCAATAGGAATCCATAATGGATTTGGTGAACAAATCCCCGATGTTCTTCAGCGTCAGACTGCCATCGGGCGTCAGAAAGGCGCCGGCGACCAGATAGATCGTCGGGAGAATCAGAAACAGCAGCGCGAAGATCAGGAAGGGCGCTATGCCCAGCCAGTCGACTACCACGCGCTTGTTAATCATGGGAGTGGAACTGACTGTCGATGTTGTGACGATGCTCATGATTGGCCTAATCCGCGGCGTCAGAAAAACGGAAAACCTCCCCGCCGAAGCGGGGAGGTCATGTCAGGTCGGATTACTGTACGTTCGAACCGACGACGGAATCCCACTTCGTGGTGATGGCGGCCTTGCCAGCATCCTGCTCGTCGAGCGTCGGGAAGACAGCCTTTTCATAGGCGGCGGCCGGCGGCAGCTTGTCGAGAAGTTCCTGCGGGACCTTCTTGTTCTTCGCCAGGTCGTTGAAGCGGATCGGGTGGCAATAGCCCTTCAGCCAGCCGATCTGGCCTTCGTCGGAATAGAGGAACTCCATCCAGAGCTTGGCAGCGTTCGGATGCGGAGCGAAGGCCGAGATCGCCTGGACGTAAACGCCTGCGATAACGCCCGAAGCCGGAACCGTGACGTCAACCGGGGGGTTGCCGTTCAGGCTGTCGCGCCAGGAGAGACCGTTATAGTCCCAGGCGACGACGATCGGGGTTGCGCCCTGAGCCAGCGAAGCGGACTTGCCGATGACCGGAACGAAGTTGCCTGCCTTGTTCAGCTTGGCGAAGTAGTCGAGACCGGCTCCACCGACCTTGGTGGCGTCCTTCTCGCCGGCAGCGAGACCAGCGGCGTAAACGGCCTGAACGGCCTGGTTCGAGGTGCGCGGGTCGCCAGCAAGCGAAACGGTGTTGGCATATTCCGGCTTCAGGAGGTCAGCCCAGTCCTTCGGCGGGTTCTTCACGACGTCCTTGTTGGTGACGAAGGAGAGAACGCCGTAGTAGTCGCCGTACCAGTAGCCTTCGGCATCCTTGGCGCTGTCCGGAATGGAATCCCAGGTGGAAACCTTGTACGGCTGCAGCAGGCCTTCCTTCTTGGCGGTCGGGCCGAAGGAGAGACCGACGTCGATGACATCAGGAGCCTGCGGGCCGGTATTGCCCTTGTTGGCGCGGATTGCTTCGACTTCATCGCCCGAGCCGGCATCCGGGTTCAGTTCGTTGACTTCAATGCCGTACTTCGCCTTGAAGGCAGCGATCAGGTCACCATAACCGCACCAGTTGTGGGGCAGGGCGATGGTGGTCAGCGTGCCTTCCTTCTTGGCGGCAGCGATGAGATCGGCGCTCGGTTCTGCGGCCGCAATAGCCGTCGAAGCGACGAGCATCGCGGTGGAGATTGTCAGAAGACGATGAATTTTCGAGATCACTGCATTTCCTCCTTTTGGGTTTTCAGTGTCTGGCGTTGCTGTTAATGACGTTACATGAAGGTTGTGTGACGACTTCAAAGCGTTGCGTTTGCTGAAAACGCAGTCGATTTTTGCTTCTAATCGACAAGTATGACAGTCGCTGTATTTCACGCTGCTCCACGAACCGTTATTTTGTGTTTTCATTCCCCTTCAGCTTAGCTTGCGAAACAGCTTGGTTTGTTCGAAAAGACCTTCCAGTGTCTTCATACGCTCGCTTGTCTCGTCCCATGTCGAGCTTTGCACGGCTTCGATCAGGGCTTCGACGATGAAGAGAGTGACAACCGACGAATCCCAGGCGGACGGCGCCTCGATCTGCACGCGAAACGTGTATCTCGCATGCTTGGCGGCGGGCGTTGCCCACTGGTCGGTGAAGACGATGATTTCGGCGCCGCGCCGGCGGGCGGCGGCGGCCAGATTGACCATTTCCTGCTCGTAGCGTCTGATATCGAATATGACGAGCAGATCGCCCGGATTCATGTTCAGGACATATTGCGGCCAGGTGCTTGAATTGGAAGAAAGCAGCGTCGTGTTGGGCCGGATGACCTGCATATGGGTGAAGAAATACTCGGCAAGCGCGCCCGTGATGCGCCCGCCCACGAAATAGAGGCCGCGTTTTCTTTCTGACAGCAGCGCGGCAACGCCATCGAAGGTCGCCACGTCGATATCCGACAGGGTCTGTCGCAGGTTGCCCATGATGGCGTCGGCGAAACGATTGAGGATATGCGTGCCCGGAGCGTTCGATGCCCAGCGATCGTGTTTTGTCAGCGGGTTGGAGATGGTGGCTTCGACTTCCTGGTGAAGATGGGACTGGAAATCCGGATAGCCCTTGTATCCGAGTTTCTGCACCATGCGCGCAACCGTCGGGGTCGAAACCCGCGCATTCTCGGCGACCGTCGTGATACTGCCCAGCCCGGAAACGGGATAGTTGTCGAGCAGGCTCTTGGCGAGCTGCTTTTCGGCGCGCGTTAGCGTGTCAAAGCGCGCGTTGATTACGTCCGAAACTGTCTTCGACGCCTTGTTCACTCGATTTTTGCTCCCCGGGACGGTCTGATGCCGCTTTCCTCGCAGGATATAACAACGCTGTCACATTTCGAGTCAATGTCACAAATGAAGAAATAATTTCAGTTTCCAGTTGACAGCGACGAAAACCTGAAGAATTCTTTTCTTATAAACATTTTATTAATCGGCAATGGGGCGTCTCCGATGCTTGCGCAGCAAGGCATTTTGACGAAGGCGGATGGCGATTGTGTTGCGGTCGAAAGACCGGACGGAAGCAGTGCGGTCCTGCTTGTCTGCGAGCATGCCTCCCGCGCGCTTCCGGAGCGGTTCGGCGATCTCGGGCTTTCCGTCGAGGCGCTTTCCAGCCATATCGCCTGGGATCCGGGCGCACTCGCGGTTGCAAGAGGAATTTCCGCCAGCCTGAATGCCACCTTGGTTTTTCAGCGCTTCTCCCGGTTGATTTATGATTGCAACCGGCCGCCGGAAAGTGCTGGTGCCATGCCGGAGACAAGCGAGATCTATACGATCCCTGGCAATCAGCACCTGGGCGAGGCGGATAGGAAGGCACGCACGGAAGGGCTCTACATTCCGTTTCACGACCGCATTCGGGTGCTCTTGAAGGAGCGGGCGGCGCGCGGACAAAAAACCGTGATCGTGACAATCCACAGCTTCACGCCGGTCTATAATGGCAAATCGCGGGCAGTGGAGCTTGGCATTCTGCATGATGAAGACCGCTGGCTGGCCGATCGCATGCTGGACGCGGCGGCTGAGGCGCCGCTCTATCAGACAGAGCGCAACCAGCCTTACGGACCTGAAGATGGCGTCACCCATACATTGAAACTGCATGGGCTCGCCAATGGTCTGCATAACGTAATGATCGAGGTCCGCAACGACCTCATTCGAGATGACGTCGGCCAAGGGGTCATGGCCGATTATCTGACGGGGCTTCTCCAGAGTAGTCTGGAAGCCTGGGCATAAAAGAAAAAGACCCCGGGGAGCAGTTCAACTGCGATCAGGCCGCATGGCGAAATGCCAGCGGTCAATGTGACACATGGTTTTCCGCAATCCCGCGGATGACCGGGCTTTAGGGGGAATGGCATGTCTGATTATTCAGAGTTAGACAAAAAGCAGGATATTCATATTCTGCACTCCATGGGCTATGCTCAGGAGCTGGAACGGCGCATGAGTTCATTCTCGAATTTCGCCATTTCCTTCTCCATCATCTGCATTCTATCAGGCGGCATCAACTCACTCGCACAGGCAACGTCGGGTGCAGGAGGTGCCGCGATCGGTATCGGGTGGCCGCTCGGCTGCCTGATTTCGGGTGTTTTCGCGCTCTCGATGGCGCAGATTTCCTCGGCCTATCCCACGGCCGGCGGCCTCTATCACTGGGGTTCGATCCTCGGCAACCGGTTCACCGGCTGGTTGACGGCCTGGCTCAATCTTCTTGGCCTGATCACCGTGCTTGGCGCGATCAATGTGGGTACTTGGGGCTTCTTCAGCGGCTCCATCGCCCCCTGGTTTGGCATCGCCGTCGATACCAATACTTCGGCCGGCTTTGCCAACCAGATCATTTTCGTCGCCGTCATCACCGGCCTGCAAGCCTTGATCAATCACTTCGGCATCAGGCTCACGGCAAAACTGACTGACATGTCCGGCTACCTGATCTTCGCTGCCGCAATCGCGCTGACCATCGTCTGCCTGATTGGCGTGAAGAGCTGGGACATCAGCCGCATCTGGACTTTTACCAACTATTCCGGCACGCCGGAAGGTGATGCTTCCGTTTGGCCGAAGATGGACAATATCTGGTACGTCTTCGCCCTTGGTCTGTTGTTGCCGATCTACACGATCACGGGGTATGACGCGTCGGCGCATACGTCCGAAGAGACGGTAAAGGCCTCCAGCTCCGTGCCGCGCGGCATGGTCTCCTCGGTCTGGTGGTCGTCGTTGTTCGGTTACATCATGCTGCTGGCCTTCCTTCTGGCCATTCCGGACATGAACGAGGCATCGAAGCAGGGCTGGAACGTCTTTTTCTGGACGATCAACAGCATCACCAATCCCGTTGTCGCCAATATCCTCTACGTTGCGATCTTCATCTCGCAGCTACTGTGCGGCCTTGCGACCGTGACATCCGCATCGCGCATGATCTATGCCTTCTCGCGTGACGGCGGCCTGCCATTCTCGAAGTCGCTCGCCAGTGTCAGCCCGAGGTTCCGCACACCCTCCATTGCCATCTGGACGGCTGCGGTCCTCGCGGTCCTGTTCGTCTGGGGCGCTTCGCTCGTGACCATCGCCGGCTCGTCGGCCTATACCATCGTCGTGTCGTGCACTGTCATCTTCCTGTTCCTTTCCTTCACCGTGCCGATCGTCCTTGGCATCAAGGCGATCGGAACTGCGAAATGGCCGAAGATGGGGCCTTGGAACATGGGCATCGGCACATACAAGCTGGTTTCGGTCCTGGTGATCATTGCCATGGCGATCATCTTCATCATCGGCGTGCAGCCGCCGAATGAATGGGCACTCTACATCACAATCGGCTTCCTGGTACTGACTGCGATCATCTGGTTCGCCTTTGAAAAGCGCCGTTTCCAGGGGCCGCCGATTGGTGACATGATCGCCAAGCGTCAGGCTGATATCGCCGCAGCCGAACGCGCTGTCGGCGAGGTGTGATCCTCATCCAACATCAATCCGGCAGGGGCCGCAGCCGCGGCCCCACCCAACTTGACGAGCGGCTCCGGTAACAGATCCGACAACGCCGCTGGCCGACCCACTTCTATCTTTCAGGCGGACCAAATTATGAGCAGCAGCTATACGTTCGACGACCTCAAGCGAGATGTGGCCGAAGGGCGCATCGATACGGTTCTGGCATGCCAGGTCGACATGCAGGGCCGGTTGATGGGCAAACGCTTCCAGGCGGAATTCTTCATTGAAAGCGCCTGGAAGGAAACGCATAGCTGCAACTATCTGCAGGCGACCGATATCGAGATGGAGACCGTCTCCGGCTACAAATCGACGAGCTGGGAGAAGGGCTACGGCGACTATACGATGAAGCCGGACCTTGCCACGCTGCGCCGTATTCCGTGGCTGGAAGGCACGGCACTGGTGCTCTGCGACGTGCTCGACCATCATACTCATGAGGAAGTCGCGCATTCGCCACGTGCAATCCTCAAGAAGCAGGTCAAGCGGCTCGAAGCGATGGGCATGAAGGCCTATATGGCGTCGGAGCTCGAATTCTTCCTGTTCGACCAGAGCTATGACAGTGCCCGGGAATCCGGCTATCGCAACCTCAATCTCGTCAGCGGTTACAATGAGGATTACCACATCTTCCAGACCACAAAGGAAGAGGATGTGATGCGGGCGATCCGCAAGGGGCTGCAGGGCGCCGAGATCCCGGTTGAGAACTCCAAGGGTGAGGCCTCGGCGGGGCAGGAGGAAATCAACGTTCGCTATGCCGACGCGCTGACCATGGCCGACCGCCACGCCATCATCAAGAACGGCTGCAAGGAAATCGCCTGGTCGAAGGGCAAGGCCATTACCTTCCTGGCGAAATGGAATTACAGCGCAGCCGGCAGCTCGTCGCATATCCATCAATCGCTCTGGAGCGCCGACGGCAAGACCCCGCTGTTCTTCGACAAGGAACAAGAACACGGCATGACGCTGCTGATGAGGCACTATGTTGCCGGCCTTTTGAACCATGCCAGCGAAATCACCTATTTCCTTGCGCCCTATATCAATTCCTACAAGCGCTTCGTTGCCGGTACTTTCGCGCCGACCAAGGCGATCTGGAGCACTGACAACCGCACCGCCGGTTATCGCCTGTGCGGCGCCGAGACCAAGGGCATCCGCATCGAATGCCGCGTTGGCGGCTCGGACCTCAATCCCTATCTTGCTTTCGCAGCCCTGATCGCTGCCGGTCTTGATGGCATCGAGAACAAGCTCGAACTGGAGGCGCCCTTCGTCGGCGACGCCTATGGTGCGCGTGAGGTTCGCGAGATACCCCGCACCCTGCGCGGAGCAACCGAGGCTCTTGCCAATTCGATGATGCTGCGCGCCGCCTTTGGCGACGATGTCATCGATCACTATACCCGCGCTGCCGAATGGGAGCAGGAAGAGTACGATCGTCGCATCACCGATTGGGAAGTGGCGCGCGGATTCGAAAGAGCGTAAGGCTTTTGCGACCTGCCTCTTGCCCGATTTTCATTCCAGGATCGGGCAGGGGTATCGGGATGTTTGTCTACCTGCCGTTTCCCTTTGAACGCGGCCAGAGGTTATGCAACATCCGGCAATCAAATTGGATGACCAGGAAAACAGGAATTCGATCATGACCATGATCACATGCGTCTCCCCGGTGAATGGAGAGGTTTATGCCGAGCGTCCGGCCTTGTCGCTGGACGCTGCCAAGGACGTCGTAGCCCGCGCCCGCAAGGCGCAAAAGGATTGGGCGCGTCGGCCGCTGGAAGATCGCGTCCAGCTCGTGCTGAAGGGTGTCGCCCGGCTGAATGAGATGGCCGATGTGGTCGTGCCGGAGCTTGCCTGGCAGATGGGCCGGCCGATCAAGTATGGCGGCGAATATCGCGGCTTCAACGAGCGCTCGAACTATGTGGCTTCGATCGCTGCCGATGCGCTGGCACCTTTGGTCGTCGAAGACAGCGCGAATTTCGCCCGCCGTATCGAGCGCGAGCCGCATGGCGTCGTCTTCGTCATCGCTCCGTGGAACTATCCCTACATGACGGCGATCAACACGGTCGCCCCGGCGCTGATGGCCGGCAATACCGTCATTCTCAAGCATGCAAGCCAGACGTTGTTGGTCGGCGAGCGGCTGGTGCAGGCCTTCGTCGAGGTCGGTGTTCCCGCCGATGTCTTCCAGAATGTCTTCCTCGATCATGAAACCACCTCGGCGCTGATTGCGGCCGGAAGCTTCAACTTCGTCAATTTCACCGGTTCCGTCGAAGGCGGCCGGTCGATCGAGCGCGCCGCTGCTGGCACTTTCACTAGTCTCGGACTGGAACTTGGTGGCAAGGATCCGGGCTATGTCATGGAAGACGCCGATCTCGACGCCGCCGTTGATACGCTGATGGATGGAGCGACTTACAATTCCGGCCAGTGCTGCTGCGGTATCGAGCGCATCTATGTGCATGAATCGCTCTACAACAGCTTCGTCGAGAAGTCGGTCGCCTGGGTTTCGAACTACAAGCTCGGCAACCCGCTCGATCCGGAGACATCGCTCGGGCCGATGGCGCATAAGCGCTTTGCCAAGGTCGTGCGCGAGCAGATCGCCGATGCCGTTGCCAAGGGCGCCAAGGCGTTGGTCGATCCCAAGCTGTTCCCGGCCAATGACGGCGGTGCCTATCTCGCGCCGCAGATCCTCGTCAATGTCGATCATTCCATGACCTTCATGCGTGAAGAGACCTTCGGCCCGGCCGTCGGCATCATGAAGGTGAAGTCGGATGCGGAAGCGCTGGAACTGATGAACGACAGCCCCTACGGTCTGACGGCTTCGCTCTGGACCAAGGATGTGGAGCGCGCCTCGCGCATCGGCCGCGAGATCGAAACCGGCACCGTCTTCATGAACCGCGCTGATTATCTCGATCCGGCACTATGCTGGACCGGCGTCAAGGAAACCGGCCGCGGCGGCTCGCTGTCGGTCATCGGCTTCCATAACCTGACGCGTCCGAAATCCTATCACCTGAAGAAAGTAACAGCATGAGCACTATCTCAGCCAATTGGAGCTATCCGAACGCCTTCAAGCTCGGCCGTGGCCGGATCAAGGAACTGGCGGACGCCTGCAAGAGCCTGGGCATGAAGAAGCCGCTCCTGATCACCGACCGGGGACTTGCCTCGATGGCGATTACGGCGACGGCGCTGGATATCCTCGAAGATGCAGGTCTCGGCCGCGCCATCTTCGCTGACGTCGATCCGAATCCGAACGAGAAGAACCTCGAAGCTGGCGTGAAAGCGTTCAAGGACGGCGGCCATGATGGCGTCGTCGCCTTTGGCGGCGGTTCCGGCCTCGACCTCGGCAAGTGCGTCGCCTTCATGGCTGGCCAGTCGCGCCCGGTCTGGGATTTCGAGGATATTGGCGACTGGTGGACCCGCGCCAGTGTTGAAGGCATTGCGCCGATCGTTGCCGTGCCGACGACGGCCGGCACCGGGTCGGAAGTCGGTCGTGCCAGCGTCATCACCAATTCCGCAACGCATGTGAAGAAGATCATCTTCCATCCGAAGTTCCTGCCGGGCGTCGTCATCGCCGATCCGGAACTGACCGTCGGCATGCCGAAGATCATCACGGCGGGTACCGGCATGGACGCCTTTGCCCATTGCCTGGAAGCCTATTCTTCGCCGTTCTACCACCCGATGTCGGCCGGCATCGCGTTGGAAGGCATGCGCCTGGTCAAGGAATTCCTGCCGCGCGCCTATCGTGAGGGAACCGATCTCGAAGCCCGCGCCAACATGATGAGCGCTGCCGCCATGGGCGCCGTCGCCTTCCAGAAGGGTCTTGGCGCCATCCACGCGCTCTCACATCCGATCGGCGCGGTCTACAACACGCATCACGGCATGACCAATGCCGTCGTCATGCCGGCCGTCCTGCGTTTCAACCGCAAGGCCATTGAAGAGAAGATTGCACGCGCTGCAGCCTATCTCGGCATTTCGGGCGGATTCGATGGCTTCTACGACTATGTGCTGCAGCTGCGCTCGGAACTCGGTGTGCCGGAAAACCTGTCTGCCATGGGCATTGCGCCCGATCGGATCGACGAGCTTTCCGCCATGGCGATCGAGGACCCAAGCGCTGGCGGCAATCCCGTGCCGATGACGCTCGAAAACACCAAGGCACTCTTCCGCGACTGCTTCTAAGCAGCAGCCTTTTCTATGAATACCGGTTGTGCCACGCGATCTCGCGTGGCACTTTCCGTTTTAGAAATTGCTCGCTTTGGTTTTGCTTTTCGCTCGCGCAGGCCGCAAAGGCGTAGTCATCGCTGGGATTTGCCGGCGCGGTGTTCGGGGAGAAGATTATCGATGGATGCGGTTGGAGTGTCGGATGGATTGCCGGCGATCATCATCCTTGCCGGCGCCATTGGTGCCGCCTGCGGCGGCATGCTGGGCGCCCGATTGGCGCGTGCCAGCTTCTGGAAGGGGCCGGTCGTTCTCGCGGTGGCATGGCTCGTCAGCAGCATCATCGTCTCTCTCCTGGCTGCGGGCCTTTCCATATCGGATACCACCGCCAGCATTATCGGCACAGTCGCTTTCATCGTTGTTGCGGGTCTATGCGGACGCTTGCTGAAGCTTGGCGCGCGGGTAATCGCGAACATCATTCTCGGCGGTCTTCTGGGCGCCGTGTTGCTTTCAATCGTCTTGGTCTATGTGATCTGAGATCAGCTCTCTGCGCTATTCAAACAATTCATAAAACAAAGCGCCTCCGGACGAGCTGTCCGGAGGCGCTTTTGTTGTTCAAATTATCCGTCAGTCGACGAATTCCACGACGACGCCCGGCTTGACCATCTTGGCGAGTTCGGTTGCGTCCCAGTTCGTCAAACGCACGCAGCCATGGCTCTGCGTCTTGCCGATCCTCGAAGGATCCGGAGTGCCGTGAATGCCATAGGTTGGCTTCGAAAGCGCCATCCAGACCGTACCGACCGGACCGTTCGGGCCAGGCGGGATGTTGAGAACCTTATCGTTTCCAGCCTGCTGGAAGTTGATCTTCGGATTGTAGGTATAGCCGGGATTGAAGGCGACGCGCTCGACCGTGACCGTGCCTGACGGCGAGGGCGTGTCGGCAGAGCCAATGCTGGCCGGGTAGGCCGCGATCAGCGTGCCGTTGGCGTCATAGGCGAAAACCTGCTTGCGGCCCTTGTCCGCCAGAATCTTTGCCACCGTGCCTGTCTTACTAGGGCCGGTATTGACGACCTTGATCGTGCTGCCCGGAACAGTGAAATCGACGCCGGGGTTGAGCGCCTTCAGGTAGCCCTCATCCATATGAAAGCGTTCCGCCAGCATTTCCGTCGTCGACGTATAGCCGAGGGACGGCATCTGTGCCTTTGCCGCATAATCCTCGGGGATCGAAGCGACATAGGGACCAGCGGCATCGGCCGCCGTGATTGTATAGTTGACGATGGGCATGCCGCCGGACATGCGCAGCTGCTCAAGGATCGCGTCGGTATTGTTCGGATCGAGCGTCTGGCCGGTCATCTGCTGATAGGCATAGATCGCCTTGGTGACGTTTGCGCCCATGCGCCCGTCGATGGCGCCAGGCGAAATACCCTGCCGCGCGAGGAAGACCTCCAGCGCGGTGATCTCCATCTTCGACTTGCCCTTGAGCGTGATGACGGGTTCGGGCGCGGGCTTGTTGATGATATCAGGCGTGCTCTGCTGCGGATCGATCGACGCATAATCGCTGCCGTTCTGGTTCGCTTGGCCCTGGTTTTTGCCTGGCAATGGCTGATTGTCGAGCGGCTGGCGCTGGATATCGCCGTCACGCGGAATGCCGCCGGTGACTACGCCGCGATCCTGCTGATCGTAACCATTGTTGGGAGCACCGTCGTAGTTTCCGTAGCTGTCGGTACGATATTGACGATAATCCTGATAGTCGCCGTTGTTGGAAAGTTGCGTGTCGCCATAGCGGCCACCATTATTACGATAGGTATCGTGAGCAGGGGCGCGGGGATAATAGGTGCTTGCCTTCATCTCCGTGGCGACGACATTGCCATAGGCATCGATCAGAACCCGGCGGCCGCGTCCGTCGCGCGCCATGGAATATCCACCACCATAAGGATACTGGTCGAGGATCCGGCCGTCAGGAGTGACGAGAACCGTGTTGCCGTTGCCGCTGCGGTAGTATTGTGCCTGCGCGTCCGTGAGCGCAAGCATGGACACGGTGGCAGTCATTGCCAGGGCAAAGCTCAATTTTACGAACCGGTTCACGTCTGTCGAATCCTCGGGATAGTCGTTCGGCTGACACACACATGGCAATTTTGACGCCAGTATGGAGATTTAGATTATCATGCTGAATAAAATATAAAAATTTATGTGATCAAGGCTTCAAGTTAAGATTTGGTAAGCCAAATAACCGTTTATTTCAGCCGCGCGCCACCTTGGGACAGCACCTGCGCGCGGAGCCGAACAGGGAGGGCGTTTAGGATGATGGATTTTTCTGCGGCCAAGGGGCCGAAATTGACGCTTGACGAGGGGTCTGTGCTCGATATCGGTGCCTGCATCGTCGAGGGCAACAATCTTGCGCCCGGAAGCGCCGTTCCCGACGATGGCGATCCGCGTATCAGTCATTCCGTGGAAGGCTTCCTCTTCACCTGCGGGCCGGATCATATCCGCCACCCCGAGCCGATGTCTGGTGCATATGAAGGCAAGCGCTATCCGCTGCATGGCTCCTTCTCGTCCCATCCAGCCAAAATTCTCTGGACCAAATTCGAGAATGGCAACGCAGAATGCCGCGCCGATATCGACGTCATCACTGGAGAACGCCGCACCGCAAGGCTGGAACGGCATTGGCGGATCGATGGCGCCACAGGCGAGGTATCGCTTGCCGACCGCATCGTCAATACGAGCACGGAGGCGATGCCGGTCTTCCTGATGTACCACATGAACATCGGCGGCAAATGGTTCGACAGCGGCACGCGCCTTGCCGGACAGATGCTTGACAATGGCGGCTTTCCCTGGACTTTTGGCGAGGAGGGGGGCGATATCTTCTGCGTGCCGGCTGAGAACAAGGGAGAGGATTGGGCAGAGATCAGCCTCGGACCCATCGCAGCCATCGACGGCAAGACGCTGAGGGTACGGTTTGGAACGGATACGCTGCCATTCCTGCAGGTCTGGCGCAATCAGCGGGCGCCTGCGCATGTGCTCGGCATCGAGCCAGTTTCGCATCGATGGGTGTCCCGCGCGGAGCTTGAGGAGGCGGGCGAATTCAATATTCTCCAGCCCGGCGAAGCCCGCAATTTCATGCTCAACTTTGCCTTCGTTTGAGCGCGTGTCGCGGTTGACGCTTGCCGTATGGCGGCGTAGATCAAGGCCACGGTTTTAGAGAGGACATGAACCATGGATATCCGCCCGATCGACGACGAATACTCGGTATCCGGCCAGATCACCGTTGATGATCTCGACCAGATCAAGGCCATGGGGTTCAAGTCCATCGTCTGCCATCGCCCCGATGGCGAAAGCCCGGATCAGACGTCGTTTGGTCTCATCGAGGCGCGTGCCAAGGAGCTCGGCCTGGAAATCACCCATGTGCCCGTCGGGCCCATGGGTGTGACGGAAGAGGCGGTGCAGGGCATGGTCGATGCGCTGGACGAGTTTCCGCGGCCGATGCTCGGCTATTGCCGCTCCGGCGCGCGCTCGACGGCGATCTATCAGAAGACGCATCACATCCGCGGCTGAACGGGTCCTCCCCCGGCCTTTTGGATCCCAGGGCAGGCCATGGGTCATGCCCTTTTACCTATCGAAGAACAACATCAGGAGAAAACCATGAGCATCAAGCGTATCGACGTTGGCGCCCGCATGAGCGGCGCTGTCATCCACGGCAACACCGTTTATCTCGCCGGCCAGGTTGGCGAAGGCGAAAGCGTCACGGATCAGTGCAAGTCGGCACTGGCTGAAGTCGATCGCCTGCTCGCTGCAGCCGGCTCCAACAAGTCGAAGATCCTGCAGACGCTCATCTACCTCTCCGACATTTCCTACTTCGCCGAAATGAATGCTGCCTGGGAAGCCTGGGTCGACCCGGCGAACACGCCGGCCCGTGCGACCAGCGAAGCCAAGCTTGCAGCGCCGAAGTACAAGGTCGAATTCATCGTGACGGCGGCGCTCTAAGTCGCGCGATCCGTGTTTTGGAAAGGCCGGTGGGCTCGCGCTCACCGGCCTTTTGTTTGCGCGATTTCCGTCAGGGTGCGGGAAGGTGTGATGGCTTCCGGATCGAGCGCGATCTCGATGATGGCCGGCTTGCCGCTGGCGCGTGCCCGCTCGAATGCCGGGCCGAATTCTTCCGTCGCCTTCACGGTTTCGCCGTGGCCGCCATAAGCACGGGCAAGGGCTGCGAAATCCGGATTGTCGAGTGCCGTGCCGCTGACGCGGCCGGGATATTCCCGTTCCTGATGCATGCGGATAGTGCCGTACATGCCGTTATTGATGACGAGCGCGATGAGTGGCAGCCCGTATTGGACGGCGGTCGCGAATTCCTGGCCGTGCATCATGAAACAGCCGTCGCCGGCAAAGCAGATCACTTCACGTTCGGGAAAGAGTTGTTTTGCGGCGACCGCTGCCGGCAGGCCGTAACCCATCGAGCCGGAGGTGGGTGCGGACTGTGTATTGAAGCGGCGGAAGCGGTGGAAACGGTGGAGCCAGGTCGCATAATTGCCGGCGCCGTTGGTGAAGATCGTATCGTCAGCGGTATTGGCTTCGATCCAATCCATGATGCGGCCCATGTGAACCGTGCCGGGGCTTTTTTCCGGTGTTTTCGACCAGGTGAGATAGGCCGCGCGCATGCGTTCCGTGCGCTCGGCCCATGGTGTCGCGGTTGGCGCATCGAGTTCCGCCAGAGCCGCAACAAAATCCGCCGGGCTGGCGCAGATCGCCAGATCTGGGCGGTATACGCGGCCGAGTTCCGAGGGATCGGGATGAACGTGGACGAGCCGCTGGCGCGGGTAGGGGATATCGACCAGCGTGTAGCCGGAGGACGGCATTTCGGAGAGGCGGCCGCCGAGGAGGATCAGCAGGTCTGCTTCCTTGATCTCCTTTGCCAACGCCGGGTTGATGCCGATGCCGACATCGCCGGCATAATTGGGATGCAGATGGTCGAACAGCATCTGCCGGCGGAAGGAGCAGCCGACGGGCAGCTTGAAACGTTCTGCGAACTGCCTGACGCCGGCAACCGCTTCTTCATTCCAGCGCGTGCCGCCGAGGATGACCATCGGTCGTTCTGCAGCCGCGAGGCGCTGGCGGAGATCGGCAAGCTGATTGCGGCCCGGATGGGCGGCGACCGGGACGTAAGGCAAGGCTTCCGGCGCCTCGACTTCATCGCGGAGCATGTCTTCAGGCAAGGTCAGCACGACTGGACCAGGCCGACCCGATGTTGCCACAGCAAAGGCGCGGGTGACGAATTCCGGGATACGGGCGGCATCGTCGATCTCGCCGATCCATTTGGCGAATTCGGTAAAGGCGCGACGAAACTCGACTTCCTGAAAGGCTTCGCGCTCGCGGGCATCGCGCTGGACCTGGCCGATGAACAGGATCATCGGGATCGAATCCTGCCGAGCTATGTGAAGCCCAGCGGAGGCATTGGTGGCGCCGGGGCCACGGGTGACCATGCAGATGCCGGGTTCGCCGGTCAATCGGCCCCAGGTATCCGCCATCATCGCCGCGCCGCCCTCCTGGCGACAGACGAGAACCTGGATATCGCTGTCATGCAGCGCATCGAGCACCGCAAGAAAGCTCTCCCCCGGCACGCAGGACATGCGCTGCACGCCATTTGCCTTTAAAGCCTCGACGATGAGTTGCCCGCCCGTTCGCTTCATGTCCTCGCCTTTCCCTCCAGTTCCGCCAATTCGGCCAGAACTTCCTCCTGATGTTCGCCGAGACGCGGGCTCGGCCGCGTATAGGCCAACGGCGTCTCCGACAGCACGATTGGCGTGCGAACGCTTGGAATGACGGTGCCGGCGCCATCTTCGAGATCGACCCTGAGGCCGCGCGCCACAATCTGCGGATCGGCGAACATGTCCTCGATGGTGTTGATGGCGCCCGCCGGGACGGCATTATCCTCGCAGGCCTTCAGCAGCTCTGCCTTGTTCCAGGTCAAAGTCTTGGCCGATATGAAGGCTCGCACCTCATCGCGATTAGCGACGCGGGCCTTGTTGGTCGCATAGCGCTCGTCGTCAGCATGGGTATCGAGGCCGAGAATGGCGCAGAGGCGACGGAACTGACCGTCATTGCCAACGGCAAGAATGAGGTAGCCATCGGCGGTGGGCACGACTTCATAGGGTGAGATGTTCGGGTGGGCGTTGCCGAGACGTACCGGTGGCTTACCCGAAATCAGATAGTTCATATTCTGATTGGCAAGCACGGCGGATTGAACGTCGAGCAGCGCCATGTCGATGAGCTGTCCTTCGCCTGTCTTCAGGGCATGAATAAGGCCGGCCTCGATTGCCGAGACGGCATAGATGCCGGTGAATATATCGGCGATTGCGACCCCCGCCTTCACCGGCTGCCCGTCCGGCTCGCCTGTGATCGACATGAAACCGGACATGCCCTGGACGATATAGTCGTAGCCCGCGAGATTGGCATAGGGGCCGGTCTGCCCGAAGCCGGTGATCGAGCAGTAGACGATGCGAGGATTGATCTTCTTCAGGCTGTTGTAGTCCAGCCCGTATTTGATCAGCCCGCCGAGCTTGAAGTTCTCGATCACCACGTCGGCCGTTTTCACCAGGCGGCGCATCAGTTCCTGTCCTTCCTCGGTCTTGAGATCGGCGGTGATGGAGCGCTTGCCGCGATTGGCGGAATGGTAATAGGCGGCCGAGAGATTTTCGCCATCCTTGCCCTCGACGAAGGGCGGCCCCCATTGGCGCGTATCGTCGCCGCCGTCGGGATTTTCCACCTTGATGACATCGGCCCCGAGATCGGCCAGCATCTGTCCGGCCCAGGGGCCAGCAAGGACGCGGGCAAGCTCGATGACGCGAATACCGGACAGCGGAGGTTTCTTGGTCTTTTGTTCTGTCATGTCGATCCACTCGCTTACGGCGTGAATGCAGTTTCAGATGTATCGGATACGGGCTTGGAAGCAAAGCGCCGCTCGCGCCAGAGGATGTAAAGCCCGGAGCCCATGATGATGAGGATACCAAGCCATTTGATCGCATCCGGGAAGTTATGGAAGACGAGCCAGCCGAAGATGGTGGCCGAGACGATCTCGAAATACTGCAGCGGCGCAAGCGTCGAGGCTTGTACTGCGCGATAGGCATAGACCGTCAGGATGCCGGAGGCCGCTGCAGTCGCGCCGACGCCGAGCAAATAGAGCATTGCCGTCAGATCCGGAATAACCGGATAAAGAATTGCAGATCCCGTCGCCTTGCCGATGCCAAGCAGGATCAGACTGAAACCTATACCCCATAGGCCCGTTTGGAACTGCAGCGGCCACGCATCTTCGGTGTGGGATGCGACGCGCGTGATCATCACATAAACCGCAACGCAGAGTGCTGTGACGACGGGCAACAGGGCAACGAAACCGACTTCCTGAAAGCTCGGCTGGATGATTAGCATGGCTCCAAGAAAGCCGACCGCGCAGGCCGTGTAACGACGCCAGCCAATGGTTTCTTTGAGGAATATACTGCTGAGGATGGTTAGCATCATCGGCTCGACGAAAAAGATGGCAATGGCATCGGCCACTTCCATCACCTGCAGCGCGGTCACGAACGAGACCATGGACAGCGTCAAAAGGGCGGCGCGGATCGCGTGCACGCCGCTATGGCGCCACGACCATACGCCCCACTGCCCGCGCAAGGCCATCATTGGCAGGGCAAAGAGCGACTGAAAGATGAAGCGTGCAGCGGTGACTTCCGCCGGCGGAATGGTGGTTGCCGCGAGTTTGGAGAAGATATCCATGATCGGCGAGAGGACGACCGAGATGAACATCATCATCAAGCCGAAGGTCAGCTCCGATTGCGGCAATCGGACCGAGGAGCCGCTGGAGGTGTTCATTACGGAATTTCCTTGAGAATCAGGTCTTCGCCACCACCGCTCTGCACCAGTCGGCAAAGTGGGAAATGGCTTCCTCGGCACCGATTTCGTTGAGCGTCTCGTGCCGCATGTCGGGATAGATCTCAGTGGTGATACGAGAGAAGCCGGCTCTTTTCAAATGATTTGCCAGCCAGGAGATCGCTTTCGCATTGTCGGTCGCCGGATCCTTGCCGCCGCCGACGAGATGGATCGGCAGGTCACGCCGGAGACGGTCGAGATGGGGTCTTTGCGGCGCGCGAAAGGTCAACTCGAACAGGTCGAGCCAGAGCGAGACAGAGGCATCGAAGCCGCAAAGCGGATCGGCGATGTATTTGTCCACCTGCTCCGGAATGCGCGAGAGCCAGTCGAAATCGGTGCGGCGATTGGCGATCGATTTGCCCCAGGTGCCGAAGGTCAGTTTCGGCAGCGGCCCGCTCGGGACGTCCGACCCCTTGAACATGCGCTCCGTTTTGAGGATGAGTTGAGCAGCACGACCGGCGAGGCCTGGATTGAAATTGGAATTCCAGACGGTGACCGCATCGAACTTGTCCGGATACGTGACGACGGTGTTCAGGCTGATCAATCCGCCCATGGAATGCCCGAACAGGATGATCGGCAGACCCGGATAGGCGGCTGCGGCAAGCTCGCGCATGGCGAGCACGTCGGCGATCACCTGTTCGACACCATTTCTCCGGGCAAAGCGGCCGATGGGGGCATCAGGGGCGGTCGTCTCGCCATGGCCACGATGATCGTGGGCATAGACATGAAAGCCTCGGCCCGCCATCACCTTCGCAAAGGCCTCGTATCGACGGGAATGCTCGGCGAGACCGTGCGATATCAGCAGGATGCCGCGAGCATCGGTTACCGCCGGCAGATGATGATAGGCAAGGGTTGCACCCGTCGGGCTTTTCAGGCGCTGCGTCTCGGCGAACATATATTCGTTCCTCCCCAGTGGGACGAAAGGTTATCATCCGCCCGATTGCAATGGATAGGTGGTAAAGCTCACAGAAATAAATCTTTCCGAGCGCTGCGATTCAGCATTGCGCCCGTTCGATCAAACTGCTTATTTGTTCCCATAATGTTCTAGTTGGAGGTACGAATGAAGCATTGGCTTCGGGTATTAGCGGTTGTGTTCCTTTCGGTCGGGACGGCGGCTGGCGCCATGGCGCAGGAACATAGCCGCGGGCGGACGCGCTTTATCCTGGCGGCAAGCTGGGAGCCGGCATTTTGCGAGACGAACCAGAAGAAGGCGGAATGCCGGAACCAGTCGTCGGACAATCACGATGCTACGAACTTCTCGCTGCATGGTCTCTGGCCGATGCGGCAGGAATATTGCGATGTTTCCGACGATTTGAAGCAGGCGGATCGTGGGCGCGACTGGAAGGACCTGCCTGCCGTGCAGCTTTCCCAAGACGTGAAGGCTAAGCTGGATAAGGCCATGCCGGGCACGCAATCGGGCCTCGAGCGGCATGAATGGATCAAGCACGGCACTTGCACCAAGCTCAGCGCCGACCAATATTTCTCCATCGCCGCCGGGCTGATCGCAGAACTTAATACGTCTGCCGTGCGCGATCTCTTCGCCCAGAATATCGGCAAGGAACTGGATGCGGAAAGCATCAAGGCCGCCTTTGACCAGAGTTTTGGCGAAGGCGCCAATGCACGCATCAAGATGAGCTGCCGTCGGGTTGGCAATGTCAGGATGATTTCCGAGCTGACCATTGGTCTTTCCGAAGATGCGATCGATCCGCAGCAGGGCAACGGGCCGCGGCTTGCCAAATTGATCCAAGGTGCTGGCAGCACCGCCTTCGGCTGCGATCGCGGCGTGGTGGACGCGGCCGGTTTCTAGCCTAATTCGGTCTTTGCGACGCGGATAAATGCCCTCGGACAAGGTTTCGCCGTTGCCCGAGGGCCGGGTTTCGCCTACATAGCGGCACAATTCGCAATGTTATCCGTCCGTGGAGTAACCCAAGCTATGGCACGTCAGTTTATTTATCATATGGCCGGACTGAATAAGTCCTATGGCGCCAAGAAGATCCTCGAGAATATCCATCTCTCCTTCTATCCCGACGCCAAGATCGGTATTCTCGGTCCGAACGGCGCGGGTAAATCGACCGTGCTGCGCATCATGGCAGGTCTCGACAAGGAATATACCGGCGAAGCCTGGCTGGCCGAAGGCGCGACCATTGGTTACCTGGCGCAGGAGCCTCAGCTCGATCCCAACAAGACGGTGTTCGAAAACGTCATGGAAGGCGTTGCCAAGAAAACCGAAATCCTCAATCGCTACAACGAATTGATGATGAACTATTCCGACGAGACGGCGGAAGAGGGCGCCAAGCTCCAGGACATCATCGACAGCCAGAATCTCTGGGATCTGGAAAGCCAGGTCGAGATGGCGATGGAAGCGTTGTGCTGCCCGCCGCGCGATGCCGAAGTCACCAGCCTTTCCGGTGGTGAGCGCCGCCGTATCGCGCTTTGCCGCCTGCTTCTCTCTCAGCCGGACCTGCTGCTGCTCGACGAACCGACCAACCATCTCGACGCTGAGACCATTGCCTGGCTGGAAAAGCACCTGCGCGACTATCCGGGTGCCGTGATGATGATCACCCACGACCGCTACTTCCTCGACAATGTTACCGGCTGGATTCTCGAACTCGACCGCGGCCGTGGCATTCCCTACGAAGGCAACTATTCCGCCTATCTGCGGGCCAAGGCCAAGCGCATGCAGCAGGAAGCCCGCGAAGAAGCCGGCCGTCAGAAGGCAATCAGCCGCGAACAGGAATGGATCGCCTCCAGCCCCAAGGCCCGTCAAGCCAAGTCCAAGGCGCGTATCAATGCTTACGAACAGCTGGTCGATGCTGCCGAAAATCAGCGTCCCGGTGATGCGCAGATCATCATTCCTGTCAGCGAGCGTCTCGGCCAGGTGGTGATCGAGATGGAGGGCATCACCAAGGGTTTCGAAGGCCGCACCCTGGTCAATGATCTGTCGATCAAGCTGCCGCCCGGCGGCATCGTCGGCATCATCGGCCCGAACGGCGCCGGCAAGACGACCCTGTTCAAGATGATCACTGGGCAGGAAAAGCCGGATGCCGGTTCGATCCGCATCGGCGAGACGGTGCATCTCAGCTATGTCGACCAGAGCCGCGACGCGCTTGATGGCAATAAGACGGTATGGGAGGAAATTTCCGGCGGTGCCGAAGTCATCAAGCTCGGCAAGTTCGACATGAACTCGCGCGCCTATTGCGGTGCCTTTAACTTCAAGGGCGGCGATCAGCAGCAGAAGGTCGGCAATCTCTCTGGCGGTCAGCGCAACCGCGTTCACCTGGCCAAGATGTTGAAGGCTGGCGGCAACGTGCTTCTGCTCGACGAACCGACCAACGACCTCGATACGGAAACGCTGGGGGCGCTGGAAAGCGCGCTCGAAAACTTCGCCGGCTGCGCCATCATCATTAGCCACGATCGCATGTTCCTCGACCGTCTGGCGACGCATATCCTGGCCTTTGAAGGCGAAGGCCATGTCGAATGGTTCGAAGGCAATTTCGAAGATTACGAGCAGGATAAGATCCGCCGCCTCGGCCCCGATGCTCTCAATCCGGGCAGCCAGGCGCACAAACGCCTGACACGATAAGTTTGCTGTCTTTTCGTTATGGAGAACCCCGGCAGGCCCGGGGTTTTTCTTTGCGACAGGCAGGAAGCGCATATTCCCCAGCCGACAAAAACTAACAGATTTCCGACGCCCTGCCGGCCTCTTCGGTGATTAGCCCTTGCGGAGTTCAGTCAAATCACATAAAGATATCTTTATATCTTGATTGGGTGTGAAATGACGGATCTGGTTAAACTCGGCTTGGATGACGTAGTAGACGTGCTGAAGGCGGTCGGCGAGCCGACCCGGCTGCGTCTTCTGGCGCTACTGGCGGCCGGCGATCTCACGGTTACCGATCTTACCGAAATTCTTGGCCAGTCGCAGCCGCGTATTTCCCGGCACCTGAAGCTGCTCGGCGAAGCCGGCCTGATCGATCGCTATCAAGAGGGCGCCTGGGCCTATTTCCGCTTGAAGCAGGAAGGCAAGGCCGTCACGCTGGCGCGCGCACTGCTGCGCCACACCGCCGAAAAAGATACGGTGCTGCTGCGCGACGGCGAGCGGCTTACTTCGGTCAAGCGTGTTCGCGCTGAGCGCGCCCAGGCCTATTTCAGCCGGAATGCAGCCGAGTGGGATGAACTGCGTCGCCTCCATGTCGCCGATGAAGATGTCGACAAGGCGCTGATCGAGCTGATCGGCCCGCAGCCGATCGACTCCTTCCTCGATCTGGGTACAGGCACGGGCCGGATGCTGCAACTTCTGACCGGCCATTACCGCCGCGCCATTGGCATCGATGCCAGCCGTGACATGCTGGCGGTTGCGCGCGCCAATCTCGACCGGGCCAACATCACGAGCGCCTCGGTGCGCCATGGTGATATTTTCAACCTGCCGCTCGAACAACAGGATTTCGACCTCATCACCATCCATCAGGTGCTGCATTTCCTCGATCAACCGGAGATCGCCATCAACGAGGCTGCGCGAATGCTGCGGCCCGGCGGTCGGCTCGTCATCATCGATCTTGCACCGCACGGGCTTGAATATCTGCGTGACGAACATGCGCATCTGCGCCTTGGCTTCTCGCATCAGACCATTTCGGATTGGCTGAAACTGGCGGGGCTGGATGTGGAGCGCGTACAGGATCTTCATTCGGGGAGGGAAGGCGGTCACGCGCTGACCGTCACCATCTGGCTGGCGCGCGACCCGCGGTTGCTGATTGCGTCCGACCAGGGCCACCAGTCATCCCCCATTCTTGCCGGGAGAGTTTGACATGTCTTCGAGATCAGAAAGCCGTAGCGACGGTATCCGCATCTCCTTCGAGTTCTTTCCGCCGAAGTCGGAGGAGGCCGAGCAGCAGCTGTGGAACACCGTTGAGGAGCTCAGCGATTGGGATGCTGAGTTCGTTTCAGTCACGTATGGGGCAGGTGGTTCGACCAAGGCGCCGACGCTTTCCGCCGTGCGCAAAATGATCCATGAGACGCCGTTCACGACCGCATCGCATCTGACTTGTGTCGGTGCCACGCGTGAGGACACGCATCGGGTGATCGACGAGTTCCTGGCTGCGGGCGTTCGCCGTTTCGTCGCGCTGCGCGGCGATCCGCCGGGTGGCGTCGGCTCGGCCTATCAGCCGCATCCGGGCGGCTACGCCAATGCCGCGGAACTGGTGCAGGCTTTGCGCGAGCGCGGCGATTTCGATATTTCCGTCTCTGCCTATCCGGAAAAGCATCCCGAAAGCCGCGATACTGCAGCCGATATCGACATGCTGAAGCGCAAGGCGGACAATGGTGCCGACCGGGCGCTGACCCAGTTCTTCTTCGATAACGATGCCTTCGAGCGTTATCATGATCGCGTTCGCGCAGCCGGCATCAAGATTCCGGTCGTGCCGGGCATCATGCCGATCCAGAACCTGACCCAGCTGAAGCGCTTCGCCGGCGCTTGCGGCACGAATATTCCGACCTGGCTCGACGAGCGTTTCGATGGTTTGGATGAGGATATTGAGGAGCGCGCCAGGGTTGCCGCCGAAGTTGCCGCCGAGCAAATCCAGGACCTGATGCGCCGCGGCATTCACGAGTTTCATCTCTATACGATGAACCGTTCGACTCTGGTTTCCGCCGTGCTTGAACGGCTGGGCCTTGAGCGCAAGGTGGATGCACGGGCCGGGGCTGCCGCCTGAAGCATGCCGCGCAAGCGAATAAAAAAGCGCATGTCCGGCCGGGACATGCGCTTTTCTAATGAAACAGGGGTTTTGTTAGCTTTTCGGAGTTTGGTCGCCTGCGAATCTCGCCGAAGCCGTCAGATGAAAAGCATCGTCACGACGAAAGCGAAGGCCGCACCGACCACTAGGACGTTGATGGATCGCGTTAATCCCATGTCTTCCTCCTCAGTCAGCCGTTAAATTTTATGTCGAAAATGTGTTGCTTGGAAAGAACATTCGATGCTGCGACGCGGTATCGAGTTCGCGACGTGATTCATGAACTTGCGGCAACGAGTTGATATTACTTTATAAATGTCGATTTCTGGCTCAGTGACGGCCTGTGAATAAATATTAATATGCTGTGACTGTGGACCATCCGAATGGAGCAGGAGATCATGTTTCCCGCGTTCTGGCGCCGCGTTTCATCCACGTGAAAAGCCGTCCATCGAGGACAAGCAGGCCTGCGGCGATGAGCAGCATGCCGACGATTTCGGCTGGCCCCATCCGCTCGCCGAGAAAGAGGAAGCCGAGCAATAGCGCGCTTGGCGGCACGAGCAGAGTGACGAGGGAGGTGTTGGTTGCGCCGGCAAGCTCGATGATGCGAAAATAGAGGATGTAGGCAAAAGCGGTCGACAGCAGCGCCAGGCCGAGAATCGCGGCAATTGCCGTCACCGGCGGGGTGGCAAGCGTCCAAGGCTGGTCGATCACCAGCGCAACCGGCAGCATGATGAGCGAGGAGCCTGTCAACTGGCCTGCGGCCACAACCGGCGGTGCGATGCCCTTGAAGCGTTTGGCATAAATCGCTGCAAATCCGTAGGAAATTGCCGCCAGGATCGGCAATGAGAGTGCCCAGAAGGGTACCGAGCCGCCGCTGGTAATGCTCGGTCCGAGCAACACGATCGTTCCGAGCAGGCCGGTGAGGCAGCCGATCAGCTTGGCCGATGTCAGGCGCTCATCCGTTGTCAGCTGGTTGCCGATCAATACAGTCCACATCGGCGTCGTCGCGTTCAGGATGGATGCGAGCCCGGCACCCATCTGCGTCTGACCGCAGAAGATCAACGTATGTGGTATCGCATTGTTGATTAAGCCCAGCAGCAGAAATTGCGGCCAATGACGGCGCAGGGATTGATAGATACTGAGGCGGCCAGCCAGATAGAGATGCAATGCGACGGCCGCCAGCGACAGGCGCAGAAAGACGAGCGTGAAGGGCGGCACGTGGTGAACGGCGATGCGGGCGAAGAAGAACGAGCCGCCCCAGATCAATCCCAGCAACAGCAGCAGGCCCCAGGTCGAGGCGTTCATTCGATGTTCGCCATTCATGGCCTCTCTCCTCTTTCGATGCATCTAAACCGGAAGAGCGCGGGCTCTCCACCCGTTTCTTGCTGTTTTGCTCACGGGTGCGAGTGGAGCAGATACAAAAAAGGCGGCCTGGAGCCGCCTTTTCGATCGGTATATGGAAGAAATCAGAGTGCGTTGAGCAGTGCCGTCGTCGCCCAGCCATCGGCCGGCATACCCAGGCGGAACTGTTCCTTCTGGATGGCGACACGCGTGCCGGAGCCGAGGATGCCGTCGATCTTGCCGACATCATAGCCGCGGGCCACAAGCTTGGTCTGAAGCGCCTTCATGTCGACATCGTTCAGGCCCTGCTCGGGATTGCCCTTGTTATAGGGTGGAGCGCCGGCAAAGCGGGTGGCAAAATAGGCGGCCGAGGTCGTGTAGATGAACGACTGGTTCCAGCCGAGATAGGTATTGTAGTTCGGGTAGGTCAGGAAAGCGGGGCCTTTGCGACCTTGCGGCAGAATGAGAGCAGCGGGCAGGGAGCCGAAGCTCGTGTTGCTGTCGCGCGGCGTGACGCCGAGCTTGAACCAATCGCCCGCAGTCAGCGTGCCGCCGATGCCGGATTTTTCCCAGGGAAGGTTGTCCGGAACCGTCACCTCCTGCAGCCAGGGCTGACCGCGCTGGAAGCCGAGATGCTGGAGGAACCGGGCCGTTGTCAGAATGACGTCGGGTGCGCTGGTCTTCAGGTTGACATGGCCGTCGCCATCGCCATCGGTGCCATAAGCGATGATATCGGGCGGCAACATTTGCGTCTGGCCGATTTCGCCAGCCCATGCGCCCGTCGTCGTTGCCGGGTCGACATCGCCGCGCTGGACGAGCTCGATCAGTGCGATCAGGCGCGGGCGGAAGAAGTCCGGCCGGCGGCAATCGTGCGAGAGGGTGACCAGCGCGTTGCGGGTGTTGAAATTGCCCTGAACGGCGCCGAAATCGGTTTCCATCGCCCAGAAGGCGGTGATGACGCCGGGAGGTACGCCGTAGTCCTGTTCGGCCTTGGCGAAGACGTCGGCATATTGCTTCATCTTCTGGCGGCCGATGTCGAGGCGGCCCTGGCTGACGGTGCGCTGGGAGAATTCGAGGAAGGTCTGACGGAAGACGCCCTGGCTGCGGTCCATGGCAAGAACCTTCTGGTCGATCTGGGCGCCGGCGAGCGTCTTGTCGGCGGCTGCGGCATCCGCGCCGTCCGCAATCGCTTCGGCCTTCACGCCGGCCAGAAATGCCGTTAGATCGCCGCCGCAGGCTACTTTTGGAGTGGCATCGCTGCTCGCAGGCGGCACTGTGGCCGGAGCCGCGCTTTGAGCCAATGCCGTGCCGGTCATGGCTAAGGCGAAGAGCAACGCAAGAGCGCCGCGTCGAATGGTGTGACGATCCATGAGCGATCCTTCCTAGTGATAGAATAGGGTCGCTTTCACAGAAGATTGTGACATAAGCAAGAGTGAAATGGGCTCAGTATTAAGAATTTCCCTGCTTCTCTACTGCGGCCACCCAGTTTTGCCAGTTCTGCTCGGAACCGCCGAAAACATTGATGTCCGTCGGGCCTTTGATCCCCGGAATGACACCCGTAGACGTATATTGCCAGAAGGCCCAGTTGCGACCCGCGTAAGTCTCTTTCGGGTGCTTGGCGACGGATCGGACCCAGAAATGATAGTCCTGGAAATAGCCGACAAGATTTTCGCGGTGGAAGTCGACCGAAGTATAGATGATCGGGCGCTTACCGTAATAGGCCTGCAGGCGATCCATGAACCGCTTGATCTCGCTGCGTACCGTTTCAGGAGCCGGTCTGGTCTTGCAGGTCGGGGAGCCGGGGTTCCATTCGACGTCGACCACGGGCGGAAGCGCCATGGCATCCTTCGGCACGTTGCGGATGAACCAATCGGCCTGCTCGTCGGCCGTGGAGCAGAAATAGAAGAAATGATAGGGTGCGTGCAGCAATCCGGCAGCGCTCGCCTCGTTCCAATACTCGGTGAAGCGCGGATCGATCCGATCCTTGCCCTCCGTCGCCTTGATGAAGACGAAGGCAACACCGGAGCTTTTGACGGCTTTCCAATCGATATCGCCCTGCCATTTGGAAATATCGATGCCATGGATGGGATGGCGCTCGGGATGATCGCGGCCGAAGTCCTGGGGTTTCGTATCGGCGAACCTGGTCTTGGGAAGGGCCGCCGTCGATAGGGCATCATAGCCCGTCGTGCAGCCATTCAAGGCAAGAGCGAGCGGCAGTACGCATGCCAGAAGCCGGCGCATAGATATCCTGTTATGGCGCGAGTGATCTTGCTGCCCCAAGATTTGGCTTCCGTAATATGGTCCCCGAAAATCCGAAAGAGCGGCAGACCATACCGTTGCCAGCTGGTCTTGCCACTTTATTCACCATATCAACGTAAAAAATGCGTTATCTTCAAGCAAATTCTTATGCTTGGCGCCTTCCGAGACCGGATTTTGCGCTGGAATCCATCGTCGCTCAGGCGCCGTGCCGGGTCGCCACGGCTCGCCAGGCATAACCACGGCCGATCCTTTCGGTTTTCACCGACATGCCTCGCGCTGCGGCCTTCTCTTCGAGAACAGTCAGAAGATCGGCGCGGGGAGTGACGTGGAATTTCTTCAGCCAGCCTTTGAGCATGGCGCGGAACCAGCGCGGCAGTCCCTCCTGCTGGCCGAAATCGACGATGTGAAGCTCGCCGCCCGGCGCGACTGCATCGAGCGAAGCGTCGATGGCATTTTTCCAGTCCGGGATCATCGAGAGCGCGTAGGAGATCATGACGCGGTCGAAGCCGTCGACGCTGAAATCGGCAGCGGAAAAGGCTGTGGCATCGGCAACGCGAAAATCCGGCATCTGCTTCAAGCCGCGGAAATTGCTGCGCGCCGAAATCAGCATTTCCTGCGAGATGTCGAGGCCATAGAGTCGAGCAGAGGGGAAGCGCCGATAGGCGAGCAGCATGTTGCGGCCCGTGCCGCAGCCCACTTCCAGGAGCGAGCCACCGACGGGCACGTTCAGCTGTTCGATCGTTCGATCGCGGCCGAACAGGTAATATTTGCGGGTCAGATCATAGATATGACGCTGATAGCGGTACATGCCGTCCATCAGCTTGGCGTGGTTGTTCGCGCTGGTTTCTATGCCCGTATCCGCCTGGCTCACGCTTTTTTCCCGTAAATGTGGAAGCCACCGTAGATGGCCGAACGGTCACGGGTGTTGAGTTCCTGCGAGCGCTCCTCGAAATAGACCCACTGATCGCGGATCGCCGGAGAGAGGCGGCCTTCGATGATGCTCTTTTCGGCGGCCGTGCGGAAGATGACCCGGGCGCCTTCGCGCGCCGTGCGGGTGATCTCAGCCCAGAGGCCATTGAGCTGCTCGTCGGTCATCCAGTCCTGCGCATCGAGCAGGATATAGCGATCGCGCGAGGCGGCGGGCTTCGAAGCGAGAAGCTCGGTGAAATTGGCGTGATGCACGTCGACGCGGTCAGCATTGGCGCGGATCGCAGCATAGTGCTCGGGTTTGAGATAGGTCGGCAGCGGGCCTTGATGCTGGGCTGCATAGCGGCGCGAGAATGCCTGCCAGGCAAAGTAATTGTCGCGCATGGGGAAGTGACAGGCGAGCTTTTCCAGGCGGTGTTTCAGCACGGCGGAAATGGAATCGTCACCGGCAAGGCTTGCAAGTTCGTCATATTGCTGCGGCGGGATGCCGAGGCCGAAAAGCGAGCTCTTGCGGCCGAGCAGCCAGCGGACCGCCCGCTTGTCGAAGATCGGAGCGATTTCTTCTTCGAAGAACTGACGCTGCTCGCGCATGGTGCGGGCTTCCGTCATCTTGTCGAGGCGAACGCCGTGCAGGCGTGCCAGTATATGGGCGGCGCCGATAAACCGGCCGAGAAGGCCTGTCTTGTAGATATTGCGGTTGAAGACCGTGATGCGGCGGCGGCCATAGAGGTCGCGACCGTCCCAGTAGTCAGCCGTTGCCGTGTCGAGGCGCGGCGCGATGAACTGGTCGTAGGCCTGGCTATTGGCCGCAATGTCGGGCGTCCCGAAGAAGCGCACCAGGTCCGTATGACCGGGAAGCAGGCGGAAGGCGGCAAGCTTCAGCTTGTTCAGTGCGATGTGGTGTCGATTGAGATCGACGACATCGATAGATGCGGGATTTTGCGAGAGGTAGGCAAGCATGTTGCAGCCGCCCGAACCGATGGTGACGATGCGATGATGCGCCTGCAGCTCCATCGCCTCCATATCGATATCCGGATCTTCCCAAATCTGCGGATAGACAAGGCCGGAAAACAACATGCCGAACAAGCGCTCGGAAAGGCCCGCTTTTGACAGTGCCTTGTGCTGCAGCAGAGCGTCCTTGAGTTTCCGGTTCTTTTGGAGACCGGCATCCGGGGCGAATTCCGTCATCTGAGTCTTGTCACCGATTTGTGAAGTTCAGGGCGTGTAACCCGGCAATGCTACAGTCTGATGACGCGGGCTGTTGGCAGATCCGGCGGAAAAGCATCCTTGCACATATTTAAGGAGCCCTGACCATCATAGGTCTTTCATCTTGCTGCGTTTCCTGATTGTCTCCGCCTACCTTTCTGGAGGGTATGTAATATGCGTTTGATATCGAGAGTGATCGGGGCTCTGGTTGTTTTGCTGCTGATCATTGTCGCCGGCGGAGCCGTCTGGCTCTCTGTTTATCCGCCGGAATTGCTGAAGGTTGGCGATGGCTACGCGGCAAAGATCGTCTGCTCCAATACGTTCGTGGCCAAACGAGACCCGGACAGGGTGATGGAGGAGGATGTGCAGGCTCCCGGCAATCCGGCATTGAAGCTCATTCGCGTCTATGTCGACCGGGATGAGGGCGTGGTCACGGCCCGCTTCCTTGGACTGTTTGCGCCGAACCGCGCGCTCTATCGCGGGGCGCTCGGCTGCGCGCTGGTGCCAGACGGCGATCTGCAGGCGGCCCGCAGCGCCGTCTTCCTCAACAAGGTCAAGGCGCCGAAGAGCGATGCTGTGTGGCCGGATGGGGATACGGTAAACCTTGGTCAGGACGACGCGGGGACGAAGCTTGCCAATATCGTATCGAACTCGGATCTTGCCGGCCCTGCCATGCGCGCGATCGTTGTCGTCAAGGACGGGCGCATCGTCGCCGAGACCTATGGCGACGGCTTCAGCAAGGCAACGCCGCTGATAGGTTGGTCGATGACCAAGACGGTCAATGCCGCCATCATCGGGCGTCTCATGCTGGCGGGGCGCATGTCCTTCGACGATCAGAATCTTCTGCCGCAATGGGGCGTGGACTCACGCAAGGATATCAAGCTCAGCGATCTTCTCGCCATGGAAAGCGGCCTTGCCTTCAACGAGTCCTATGGCACCGTGTCTGATGTCACCCGCATGCTCTATCTCGATCCGGATGTGACCGGTATCGCAGCCGATGCGCATCAATTGGCTGCGCCCGGCGAGCGTTTCAGCTATTCCAGCGGTACGGCAGCGCTGCTTTCGCGCCTCTGGATGAACCGCCTGCCCAATCTGAGCGCTGCCATCTCCTATCCTCGCGAGGCGCTTTTCGGGCCTCTCGGCATGTACAGTGCCGTTTTCGAGGCCGATGAACGCGGGACCTTCGTCGGCAGCTCCTACCTCTATGCCAACGCCCGAGACTGGGCGCGCTTCGGTCTCTTTCTGCTGCAGGACGGCGTCTGGAATGGGCACCGCCTGCTGCCGGAAGGTTTCGTCGGTGCCATGCGCACGCCGACGAAGGCTTCCGAGGGCGTTTACTCGCAGGTTCAGGCCTGGCTTGCAGGCCCCGGCGGCTCCAACGCACAATTTGGCCTGCCTGCGGATACCTTCTGGATGACCGGTCACGATGGCCAGACGATCGCAATCGTCCCGTCGGCCAATCTCGTTGTCGTGCGGATGGGGTTGACGCCGACCTGGGCGGATTATCGACCACAAATCCTGGTGAAGCGGATCATGGATACAATAAAGCCGGCCACGAAGTAGGCCGGCTTCTCATAAGGTTTTGGTAAAAATCAGTAATTGCCGTTGGCGACGTCCGTCAGGCCCTTGCGCTTGGCGTCGTAATAGTAGCCACGGGCGTAGAGTTGGACGGCGTTGGCTTCCTTGTTCTGAGCCTTGCTGTCCGCCGTCATCCAGGCGCCGCGCAGATATTTGGCGGCATATTTGATGTTGGTTTCGGCATCAAGGAGGCCAGATGCCGGGCCTTCGTAGCCCATGGATTTGGCCGTATTGTACTTGATCTGCATCAGGCCGAAGTAGCCGGCGCGATTATAAGCCTTCGGATTATAGCGGCTTTCGCGATGAACGACGCGATGGATCAGGGATTCCGGAATTTCGTAGATCTTGGCGTATTTCTGAATGAGCTTGGTTACGTAGCTCTTTTCCGCAGCCGGGACGTCGGAATCGTAATTCGGAGTGTTGGTGGTGGTCATGACAGCGGGAACGACCGTCGGGCCACTGCTGTCGAAATTGAAGTCATAATGCATGCGGTTATCAGCATAGCGCTGAACGCCGATCTGGGCGGGGGTGGCGAAGGCGACCTCTGCCTGTGCCATCGAATCCGGACGCGGCGTCGGGACGGCAACCTGAATGGCAGCGACATCCGATGTCATCGGAATGGTCGGCTCGCTCTGAGCCACGGATGCGGAAACCGGCGTGAGGGCAGCATCGCCCGGACGCGCCGGATTGGGCATGGGGATTGCGACCACGGAAGGCACCAGGGGCACGTCGGATGCTGCATAGGCCGCTGCGGTAGACGTGCTGCCGGCGGGGGCGCCCGTTGCTGCAGCGATTGCGGCCGTTCCCTGATTGGCAGCGTTCGCGACAGGCGTGCCGAAGCGTCCCTGTGCGGCATCCATCTGCTGCTGGCTTACCGCTGCAGCTGCCACGTTTGCAGTGCCCGGAACAAGGCGACCGGACTTTGCCATGACTATTTGTTGCGGCTGTTGCGGGCCGATGAAGCCCGGCGCTGCCGCGACCATCGCGGCGCCTGCGGGCGCAGCTGCGCCAGTTGCGGTCAGGGTCGTATTCGGATGCGGCACGTTGGCGTGTGCCGACGGGAGTTCTGCCTGAGACGTCTGCTGCTGAGTGCTTGCGCACCCGGCGAGAGCGCCGCACATCACTGCCGATAAGGCAACGCTGCGCTTCAGGCTGGGAAATCCGATCGTTACCATTCTGTCACTTTCGAAAAAACCAAACCTAATTTCGATGCAATTCGGCCACAGGACCGCCAAATTCGGTCACAGGATCGATAAAATTATGAATCCCCATTAACCTATCCGTGATCGCCCCGCAACCCTGCACCGCCTCAGGCGGCCATCCGGCGGTATCCAGCGGTCACTGCGCCGGCCGCAATCAACAAGGTTCCGCCCGTTCTGTTAACGGCGCGTTGCACGCTTGCCTTGCGAATGAAGCCACGTGCCATGTCGGCGACGAATACGTAAATAAGCGAGTTCAAGGCCGCCAAAGTGAGGAAAGTTGCCTCTAGAATAAGCGTTTGCTGAAGAAATGGCTTCGACATGTCGAGAAATTGCGGAACGAACGCAACGAAGAAGACGATGCTCTTCGGGTTGAGTGCCGTTACAACATAAGCGTGTAAGAGAATTTTTAACGGTTTTTCCTCTGGGAGATTGTCATTGTCGCCTAGAGGACCCGTCACAATCGGGGCTCTCCAGAGCTTGATTCCGAGGAAAACGAGGTAGGCCGCGCCGATCAGCTTAAGAATCGTGAATAGTGTCGCTGATGTGGCGAGGAGCGCGCCGAGACCGGCGAGCGATGCGGTCATTGCCGTGAAATCGCCAAGCGTGACGCCCGTCACCGTTGCCAGGGCTGTCTTGCGGCCGTGGCCGAGCGCATAGGATATGACAAGGAGAATGGTCGGACCCGGTATGGCCAGCATGATGCAGGACGCGGCGGCGAAAGCGAGCCAGGTTTCGATGGACATAGAATCCTCCTCTATTCCTCTTCCGCCGCCAGCAAAGACATTGGATTTGCGATCCGTCAATCCGCCTGATTGTCAATCAGGCGGATTGACCACCGATTAGGCCGATTGATCGCAGATCGGTCCGATTGATCACCGATCGGTCAGGCTTGTGAGTATTTCTGCCCGATATGGTCCATGACTTCGGCGAACCAGGGAGTGGAGATATCGAAAGCCTTGCCGCCCTTGATGCGCGGGAATTCGATGACGCGCAGCTTGCCGCCCTGACCTTCATCATGTCCCGTGACGCCGGACACCTTATTGAGGGCACTTTCCACCGCGAGGTCGACCATGCCCTGAATCAGGCGGAGGTCCTCGCCGTTTGCGGGGGCAGAGCGTGCGAAATAGCCCGATTTCTGCACCATGGAGCGTTCTGCACCGATGATCGCTGCGAATTGCTTCTGGAACCAGCCGCCGACATTGATCGTATCGATCTTTACGTGCCCGAAGGCGTCGCGCTTGACGGCTTCGCCGGAGGCTTCCCGCTCGGCGACGATGGCGTCGAGGCCGGCGCCTTCCGATACGAAAAGCGTCACCTGGCCGGTCTTCTCCATGATATTGCGCAGGCGCTCGCCTTCCGCCTCGATATCGAATGCCATTTCCGGAAGATAGAGGCCGTCGATGCCCTTCATCTCGGCATTCATCATGAAGCCTTCGACATATTCGTTCGCGCCGCTCTTCTGGATATAGGCGCGCGCGGTTGCCGCCGTCAGCCAGCCACAGTGGCGACCCATGACTTCATGAATGACGAGCGTTTTCGGTGCTGCGGTTTGTTCATTGCTGACATTGTCGAAGAAGTGCGCGCCGACTTCGGCGGCCGTCCAGGCACCGAGGGACTGGCGGATCGGCACGACGTCGTTATCAACAGTCTTCGGCAGGCCGACGACGGTCAGATCATAGCCGTTGGCGCCAAGATAGGCTGCAAGATCGGCCGCTGTCGTATTGGTATCGTCGCCGCCGATCGTGTGAAGGATAGTCACGCCGTCGGAGGCCAGTCGCTCGGCAGCGACGCGCAGCGGGTTTTCGCCTTCCTTGACCAGGCCGCGCTTGACGCAGTCTGCGATGTTGGTGAGCTTGACGCGGCTGTTGCCGATCGGCGAGCCGCCATAGCGATGCAGCAGATAAGCCTTTTCTCGCATGGCCTGCGTCACCTCGATGCTGTCACCCAGCAGAACCCCCTGATAGCCGGAACGATAGGCTATCATGTCGAGATCGGGCGCCACATCGCTATAACGCTGGATCAGCCCCCCAACGGCAGACGAAAGGCAGGGCGCCAATCCACCGGCAGTGAGCATTGCGACTTTCTGTTTGGCCATGGGGATCCTCCTTGCAGGCAAGCTGCTTCATTTCATTGGTTGCGGTGGAATGGATGCGACAGGCAGGCAAGGGTGTAAAGTAAAGAATTTAAGAAAACGGCGGTTTGTCTCGTCTTCGAAAGCCGGGCGAGGGCGATTGGACGACAGTTCGCATGTGCAGCATCATTACCAAATTGTGAAAAGTGTTTTCGGGCTTGCGACGAATGGACTGCTTGCATTGATAGGCATTATTTGATCAAGGTGTTCTACTGTTTCAGTAGGATATAGAGACCGGCATGTCGTTCTGGGAAAAATTGCTGAATGCTATCGGTAGCACTGCCGGCAATGCCCTGTCGGCGGTGGTCGAGGCTATTCGCACCGTCTTCGAAGGCGATCCGGAAACACGCCGCAAGGTGGCATTTTCCGTCGCCATAATCGCTCTTTCCGCCAAAATGGCGAAAGCGGACGGCGTGGTGACGGAAAACGAGGTCAATGCGTTTCGCGAGATCTTCGAATTTCCGCCCGATCAGGCGAAAAATGTCGCCCGTCTTTATAATTTGGCGCGCCAGGATGTGGCCGGCTACGAAGCCTATGCGGAGCGGCTGTCCTCCCTTTGCGAGACCTGCACGAAGAATTGCCCGGTGCTGGAAGACGTACTCGACGGTCTTTTTCATATCGCCAAGGCCGACGGCCTGATCCATGAGAAGGAAATGGATTTCCTTCAGCATGTCGCCGAGATTTTCCATATGAGCGAGGAGCGGTTCGAGCAGATCATGGCCCGCCATGTGAACGTTGGCGGCCGCGATCCCTACAAGGTGCTCGGCGTCTCGCGCCAGGACGATTTCCCGACGATCCGCCGCCGCTACCATGGCCTCGTCTACGAGAACCATCCGGATCGCCTCGTTTCGCGTGGGGTGCCGGAAGAGTTCCATGCCATCGCGAACGAACGCATGGCGGCTCTGAATGCGGCTTATGCCGAGATCGAGAAAGAACGCCGCGCAGCATGAGTGCATTCAAGACCGATTTTACTCGCGCCCATGTGCAGCCTTCGCCGAACCATGGCGAGAGGCGGGATGGACGTCGGCCCGATATCATCCTTCTGCATTATACCGGCATGGGAACCGCCGAAGGCGCTTTGGACTGGCTCTGTCGTCCGGAGAGCCAGGTGTCGAGCCACTATTTCGTTTTCGAGGGCGGGCGTGTCATGCAGCTCGTTCCCGAAGAGCGCCGAGCCTGGCATGCGGGCAAGAGCTCGTGGCACGGCGAGACCGATATCAATTCATCGTCGATCGGCATCGAGATCGCCAATGCCGGCCATCCCGGCGGACTGCCTGAATTCCCCGATGCGCAGATCGAAGCAGTGATCGAACTGTGTCGCGATTGCGGCCAACGCTGGGCAATCGCGCCCGAGCGGGTGCTTGGGCACTCCGATGTCGCGCCTGTGCGCAAGGTCGATCCGGGCGAAAAATTCCCCTGGGAAAAGCTGGCTAAGGCCGGTGTAGGCCATTGGGTGGTGCCGGCGCCGATCACCGGCGGGCGCTTCTTCCAGAAGGGCGATATCGGCCAGCCGATAGAGGCGCTGCAGTCCATGCTGTCGCTTTATGGCTACAGCACTGAAATAACGGGTGAATTCTCGGAAAAGCTCAAGGGAGACGTAGAAGCCTTCCAGCGCCATTTCCGGCAGGGGCGCGTGGACGGCATCGCGGATTTTTCAACGATCGATACGCTTCATCGGCTGCTTTCTGCTCTGCCGCGCTATTCGTAATTTATCCGATCTTGTCGCCGGTATTTATAGCCGGCTATAAAAGCGAAAAAGCGTAACTCCCTGCTACGCCACATCTTTTCCCTATTATCTCCGCATTGCATTGGTCTAACGACGCTCGCTGAACGACGGTCGCGCCGTCTGGGTTTGTGTGTCGCGCGACCGTAGACGACTAATGGGGACTGTGCATTCCGGCGGCTCTTTTTGCCTCCAGCCGGACGTGATGGCTTGCGCTGTCCGCGGTCCCGCCCCTGGAGACAAAAGACTACATGAAAAATTTGATTGTTGCGGCTGTGGCATGCGTGGGCGTGCTGCTGGTGGGATACGATTCTGCCTTTGCAGGCCAGCGCCACGCAAAGCAGAAAACGGTTCCTCTCAAGATCGTCAGCCGCACCACCGGCTTTCCGGTTCCCAATGTTCCCGCCGAATTGCGCGACGCCGAGACCTCCTTCGCACGGCAAAATCGCTATTCCGCACTGATTGCCAAATATGCCAAGCAGAACGGCGTTGCGGTTGAACTCGCCACCGCCGTCATTAAGATCGAAAGCAATTTCAATCCGCAAACCCGGGGTAGCGCAGGCGAGATCGGCCTGATGCAGATCAAGCCGGCAACTGCCCGGCTGATGGGATATTCCGGACGGGCCAAGGGGCTCTACGATCCCGAGACGAACATCAAGTTCGGCATGAAATATCTGGCCATGGCGCAGGATCTCGGCGGCGGTCCGACCTGCAACACCATCCTCAAATACAATGCCGGCCACGGCGCCACCCGCATGAACCCGATCTCGAAGCGCTATTGCGGCAAGGTGCTTGCCCTTCTGGACTGACATTCATGCTAGGATTTCGGGTAGGGCGGAATCGCTTTCCGTGCTATCGAAATCGCGACTATGGATGAGGGTTACAGCATGGCAGCGGATTTCAGGTTCATCGTCGTTGGCCGGGGCATGATGGGGGCAGCCGCTGCCCGTCACCTGGCGAACCAAACGGACGGTGTTGCCGTCATCGGGCCGGATGAACCTGAAGATCGCGCCAGCCATCAGGGCGTATTCGGCAGTCATTACGACGAGGGCCGCATCACCCGTACGATCGACCCGGACACGGACTGGGCCCGTCTCGCAAACCGTTCGATCGGCCGTTATGCGGATATCGAACGGGATAGCGGCATTCAATTCTATGCCCCGGTCGGCTGCCTTGTTGTCGGGCCGAAGCGAGGTGGTGAAACAGCTTATGTCGGCGATGTCGTAGAAGCGGCCAGGCGGCTCGGCGTGCAAACCGATATTCTTGACGATGCCGAACTCAAGGCGAAGTTTCCCTTCTTCTCCTTCGTATCGGGAAGCGAAGGGGTCTTCGAACCGCACGGGGCCGGCCATATCAGCCCGCGCCGGCTGGTCAAGGCACAATCCCTATTGGCGGAAAAGGCAGGCGCGCGGGTCATCAAGCAAACGGCGCTGTCGATCCGCGACGAGGGCGGCCTAGCTGTCGTGACGACTGCCGAGGGCGAGACGTTCAGCGCCGAAAAGATCCTGCTCGCCGCCGGCGGTTTCTCCATTGCCGAGAGTCTCTTGCCGCGACCTGTTGAGATGAAGGTTTATGGCCGCACGGTCACGTTCTTCGAGGTCAGCGAGGCGGAAGCCCAAGCCCTTTCCGGCATGCCGTCGCTGATATCGAAGGCAGCTGATGACGTGGACAGCATCTATATGCTGCCGCCGATCCGCTATCCGGACGGCAGATATTACATGAAGATCGGTGGCGATCCCGACGATCTGCAATTCACGACCGAGGCGGAGCTGCGTGCCTGGTTCCGTACTGCCGGCCGCGACAAGGCGCGCGAGCATCTGGTGCGAATCTTCCATGAGCTCGTTCCCGGCGTGACGCGGCCACCGGCTTTCACCAATTCCTGTGCCGTCTCCTATTCGCCATCAGGCTACCCCATGATCGGCTATACGTCTTCGCCGCGGGTTGCTGTTCTGACGGGCGGCTGCGGTACGGCCGCCAAGAGCTCCGACGAAATCGGCCGGCTCGGGGCGGAACTGCTGCTCGCAGGTCGAATCAAGGACGAAGGCTACAGCACGGATTTCTCAGCGCATTTCCGCAATTGACATCCGCTCTTCACAAACCAGCATATTTCGTTGGCAATTGCGGGCGGTCTCGGTTAATGAGCCTGTGCCAGTTGGCCGGGCAGCCGCGCTTCATCAATGCCGAAAGGCGATGGGGTGAGGAAAGTCCGGGCTCCACGGAAACACGGTGCCGGATAACGTCCGGCGGGGGCAACCTCAGGGAAAGTGCCACAGAAAGCAAACCGCCCGATCTTCGGATCGGGTAAGGGTGAAAGGGTGGGGTAAGAGCCCACCGCGTCTCTGGAAACAGCGACGGCACGGAAAACCCCACCGGGAGCAAAACCGAATAGGGATGACACGGAGCGCGCAAGCGCTCCAGCCTGTTTCCGGGCCGGTCATCCGGGTGGGTTGCAAGAGGCGTCGCGCAAGCGCCGTCCCAGATGAATGGCTGCCACGTTCCGGCCTCGGCCGGAGCCATACAGAACCCGGCTTACAGGCCAACTGGCAAATCATCGCGTCACTTCGAGCGGCGCGTCCAACGCTTCTGCCAAATAATTTTTGAAGCTGCCGAATGACCTGAATTTCAGGGCTTTCCGGCCTCGATGGGCGAGGGTTTTCACCTGTGAAAACAATCCGTTTCGGGACGTATCCTGAAGCCGATCCTAACCTTTCGTTAAACTTAACGTCTTATGAATATTCAGGCTGCGGCCACGTCTGACGTGGCTTCATCCCATTGACGCCCATATGGTCCCATGGTATCCCAAAAGAACACTGCACAAGGGCAAATCAGAGCCCAATCATCGCAAAGCCATGATTGCTCCCGTTCTGGGAGTGTCGAAGGGGTGTCGGCTCTTTCGGCTTGCGAAGCTGTGTCCGATTTTGGCTGTGCCTGTAAGCGAGTAGCGGCTTGCAGGTCATGGGGGACGGGTGTTTCGCGTCATGAACCGCTTCCTGTCAAATGCGACCAACCGGATCGATTCCAAGGGGCGGGTTTCCGTGCCTGCGGCGTTTCGTTCCGTGCTGGCCGAGCGCAATATCCAGGAGCTTTATTGCTTCCAGGATTTTGTGTTTCCGGCGATCAGCGTCGGTGGTCTCGATCTGCTCGATCGCTTCGAGCGGCAGATTGCGGCGGACGATCCGTTTTCGCCGGCGGCGAACCAGATGTCGCTCCTCATTCACGGGGGCGGGGTCTTCATGAAGCTCGATGCGGAAGGGCGGCTGATGGTCACGGATTTCATCCGCGACTTCACCGGAATTTCAGGCGAAGTGACCTTTGTCGGTCGGGCGGATCATTTTCAATTATGGCGACCGGAGGCCTTCCTGGCCTTGCAGTCGCAGGCACGAGAGGAGCGCAGGCTGGCGGGCAGGCGCTCGGAATAGAGCGGAGAGGCGGAATGGCGGCGAATTCAGGCGGAGGTTCTTCTGATGCCGGTGGCGGACCAGTTCGTCACATTCCGGTTCTTCTTCCAGAGGTGATCGAGGCGCTGGCTCCGGCGCCCGGCAAGATCATCCTCGATGGAACGTTCGGGGCTGGTGGCTATACATCGGCCATCCTCAAGGCCGGCGCCAATGTGATCGCGCTCGATCGCGATCCGACGGCGATCATGGCGGGGCAGGCGCTCGTTTCCGCTCACGCCGGCCATCTTAATCTTATTCAATCGCAGTTTTCCGAGCTGGCCGATCATGCGCCTGATGGTGGCCTTGATGGCGTCGTGCTCGATATCGGCGTCTCGTCCATGCAGATCGACGAAGCCGAGCGCGGCTTTTCCTTCAGCAAGAACGGCCCGCTCGATATGCGCATGTCGGCAAGCGGCGTGTCGGCCGCAGACGTCGTCAACCGCGCCAAGCTCGCGGATCTCATTCGCATCTTCGTGTTTCTGGGCGAGGAAAAGCAGGCGCCGCGCATCGCGCATGCGATTGAGAAGCGTCGCGCTGAGGCGCCTTTCGTGACCACCCGCGATCTGGCCGGCCTGATCGAGATCGTGACGCCGCGAAAGGCGAAGGACAAGATTCATCCGGCGACGCGGGTCTTTCAGGCTTTGCGGATTTTCGTCAATGACGAGCTCGGCGAGTTGGCTCAGGCATTGTTTGCAGCCGAGCGCGCCCTCAAGCCGGGCGGGCGCCTTGTCGTCGTGACCTTCCATTCGCTGGAAGACCGGATCGTCAAGAAGTTCTTCGCCGACCGCTCGGGTCGTGCGGCCGGGTCGCGTCACATGCCGATCGTGAATGAGCGGCCTGCCACTTTCGAGCCGGTCGGCAAATCGATGATTTCTGCGAGCGACGCTGAGGCGGAAACCAATCCGCGCGCTCGCTCGGCCAAATTGCGTGCGGGGGTTCGCACTTTGGCTCCGGCGGAGGCTGCAGATCTTTCTATTTTCGATCTGCCCAATCTCGCCAGTCTCGGAAAGCTTGGGGGTTGAAATGCTGAAGACTTTTGACATCGTGCTGATCGGCGTCATGACGGCCATGGCCAGCGTGACCTATACGATCAAGCATCGTGCCGAGCTGAAGCTGGAAGAGGTTCATCGCCTCGAATCCGAAATCAAGCTTGAGAGGGATACGATCGATCTCCTCAAGGCTGACTGGGCGCTGGTTTCGCAGCCGAACCGTCTCGAGCGCCTCGTCAATAATTATAATAGCGAACTTCAACTGCAGCCGACGCTCTCGACGGCGATCGTTCAGCCGAGCGAATTGCCGATGCTGCGCTCGCAGCTTCCGCCGCCAACGGTAGTGGCCTCCAGCGATCCGAAGAGCGGCAAGGCAGGCGGTGTCAAGAGCGGTACGTCGGTGGCCTCGAGCAATGGCGATACGACGGATGCGCAGATCAGGAAGGCTATCGCCGATGTCGCGGCCGCGCCGGCACCACGACCGAAACCGCCCGCTCTTGCCAAGCGCAAGAAGCCGGATGTCGACAACATGGCAACGGGATCGGTGAGGGAGTAATGTCTTTTCTTTCTCGCATCATGGTCCTGAAGAGCAAGGCCCACTTCTCTACGGACGGTAACAACCGCCCAAGCGACGGATTCTCTCGTTCGAGCTTCGAGGGCGCGCGCAAGCGCAAGTCCAATCAGGCAAAAAGCCGCGTCGTCCTGTTGGTCGCAAGCTTCATCGCCGTCTATTGCGTGATTGGCGGCAGGCTTGCCCAATTCGCCATGACATTGCCGGATGTGACGTCAAGCATTCTGCCGCCGGATCGTCTGATGGCCTCGCGTCCTGATATCGTCGACCGCAACGGCGCCCTGCTGGCAACCGACATCCGCACTGTTTCGCTGTTTGCCGAACCGAACAAGATCATCGACGCGGACGAGGCTGTCGAGGAATTGCGCAAGGTCCTGCCGGATCTCGATACCAAATCCACCTACAAGAAGCTTTCGACGAAGTCCTCGCACTTTGCCTGGCTACGTCGGCAGTTGACGCCGAAGCAGCAGAACCAGATTTTGGCACTCGGTATTCCCGGTATCGGCTTCCGTCCCGAGAAGCGCCGCTTCTATCCGGGCGGTACGACCGCTCCTCATATCCTCGGCTACGTCAATATCGACAATCGCGGCGTTGCGGGCATGGAGAAATATATCGACGACCAGGGGCTCGCCGATCTCGCTGCTGCCGGCATGACCAACGATCAGCCGCTGCAGCCGGTAAAGCTTTCGATCGATCTACGCGTGCAGGGCATCGTTCGCGATGCGGTCGTCAACGCCGTCAAGAATTTTCAGGCCAAGGGCGCGGGTGCTGCGGTCCTCGATGTCCACACTGGCGAGGTTCTGGGCATGGCCTCGGCTCCGGACTTCGATCCGAATTATCCGAACGAAGGTGCCACGGAAGGCTGGCTCAACCGCATGACGAACGGCACGTTCGAAATGGGATCGACCTTCAAGACCTTCACCATGGCTATGGCGCTGGATGATGGCAAGGTAACGTTGCGTAATGCCTTCGATGCTACCAATCCGATCCGCATCGGTGGCTTTACCATCAAGGATTTCCACGGCCAGCGCCGCGTTCTGACCGTTCCGGAAATCTTCCAGTACTCCTCGAACATCGGCACGGCCAAGATCGCCGACATCGTCGGTATCGAGGGGCATAAGGAATTCCTCACCCGTATCGGTCTGCTCACGAAGATGCAGACCGAATTGCCCGAGGTGAAAATGCCGTCGCAGCCACGCGTCTGGAAGAAGATCAATTCGATTACGATCTCCTTCGGTCACGGTGTCTCGACGACGCCGCTGCAGACAGCTGTCGCGGGAGCGGCGCTCGTTAATGGCGGCAAGCTGATCGAGCCGACCTTCCTGCCGCGCACGCGCGATCAGGCCGATGCCATCGCCAAGATGGTCATCAAGAAGAGCACCAGCGATGACGTGCGCTTCCTGCTCGAGTTCAATGGCACCAGGGGTTCTGGTCGTAACGCCCGCGTTCCCGGCTACAATGTCGGCAGCAAGACCGGCACGGCCGATAAGGTGGTCAACGGCCGGTATTCCAATACGTTGAACTTCAATACCTTCATGGCCGTGTTTCCGATCGACAATCCGCAATACATCGTCATGACCTTCATCGACGAGCCGAAGAGCGGCGAGCGCGGCGGCGGGACGATTTCGGCCTTCACGGCCTTGCCGATCGCCCGTGATATCGTCGCCCGCTCGGCGCCGATTCTCGGGGTACAGCCCAGTTTTGGAAAAGATGACTCGGCCTTGCTGGCGTCTTATTAAGCGTGAAAGAATACACACGTCGATTCGCGAGGGGCGGACTGATCGAGAAGGCGAAAAGTACATTCGATGAACTTGCGGGATATTGCCGGGAATGCGTTTCCGGAACTCAACACATATATTGGCGGGGCGCTTGGCGATCTTGAGATAAGCGGGATCTCCGCTGACAGCCGTAAGGTGGCACCAGGCATGGCGTTTGTCGCCGTTGCCGGTACCAAGGCCGATGGCGCAAGCTTCATCGCCGACGCTGTTTCGCGCGGCGCTTCAGTTGTGATTGCAGGTCATGCGGCCGATGCCGGAAAGGTGCCGCTGCTGCAGGTCGTTGAGCCGCGACGGTTCCTCGCTGTTGCCGCCGCCCATTTCTACGGACGCCAGCCGGAAACGATGGTGGCTGTGACGGGAACGGCCGGCAAGACCTCCGTTGCTTCTTTCACGCGCCAGATCTGGGCCTATGCCGGCCATCCGGCCGCCATGATCGGCACGACGGGCGTCGTTTCTCCGACCCGCAACGAATATGGCGCGTTGACGACGCCCGATCCGGTGTCGCTGCACAAGCTGCTTGCCGAACTGGCGGATGAGGGCGTTACCCATGCGGCCATGGAAGCATCCAGCCATGGCCTCGACCAGTTTCGGCTCGACGGCGTGAGGCTTGCTGCTGCTGCCTTTACCAATCTTGGCCGTGATCACATGGATTACCATCCGACGGTCGAGGACTATATGGCCGCCAAGATGCGGCTGTTCCGAGACCTGCTGCCGAAGGGGTCGCCGGCTGTTATCTTTGCCGATGATGCCTGGTCCGTGCAGGCGATCGCCGCCGCCAGAGACGCTGGGCATGCTGTCCGCACCGTCGGGCGCAAGGGCGATTTCCTGACGTTGAAGCGCGTCGAACACTTCCGCCACAAGCAGATCGCCGAGGTTCATGTCGGCGACGACATCTTTGAAGTTCATATCCCGCTCGCAGGCGATTTCCAAATTGCCAATGCGCTGGTCGCAGCTGGCCTTGCCATTTCGACGGGTGTTGCCGCATCCGTTGCCATGACTGCGCTGGAGAAGCTAGTCGGTGCGTCCGGCCGTCTGGAGCTCGTCGGTCATACGCATGACGGCGCACTCGCCTATGTTGATTATGCACATAAGCCGGATGCGCTGGAAAACGTCCTGAATTCGGTGCGGCCGTTCACGACGGGCCGGGTCATCGTGGTCTTCGGTTGTGGCGGCGACCGCGATCGCGGCAAGCGTCCGATCATGGGCGAGATTGCCTGCCGGCTTGCTGATGTCGTCGTCGTCACAGATGACAATCCGCGCTCCGAGGATCCGGCGACGATCCGCGCGGAGATCATGGCGGCTGCCACCTGCGCAACCGAGATCGGCGACCGCGCCGAAGCGATCCGTAAGGCTGTCGAGCTGCTGAAATCCGGCGACACGCTGATCGTTGCCGGCAAGGGGCATGAGGAAGGTCAGACGATCGGCGGCGTGACGCTGCCGTTCTCCGACCATGCCGAATTGCGCAAAGCATTGGAGGATTTGAAGTCTTGAGCTGGCTATGGACAACTGAGGATTTGATCGCTGCAATCTCGGGCCGCTTCGTCGGATCGCTGCCAGAGGGCATTACGGGCATTTCCATAGACAGTCGCTCCATTCAGCCCGGCGAGGCCTTTTTCGCTATCAAGGGCGATCGCGTCGACGGCCATGACTACGCCAATATCGCTATGGCGAATGGCGCCGCCTTCATCGTGATCAGTGAGGCACGGCTGCCGGCGATGGGCAGCCTGACCGTGCCGAAAGTGGTCGTGGATGACGTCTTGGCCGCGCTTGCGCGGCTCGGTGTTGCCGCCCGTAAGCGTACGCAGGCGAAGATCATCGCTGTGACTGGTTCGGTCGGCAAGACGACGACCAAGGAGATGCTGCGCCGGGCGCTGACGCCGTCGGGCAAGGTGCATGCCTCCGTCGCCTCGTTCAACAATCATTGGGGTGTGCCGCTGACATTGGCCCGCATGCCGGAAGATACCGATTTTGGCGTCTTCGAGATTGGGATGAACCATCCCGAGGAGATCAGGCCGCTCGTCAAGATGGTGCAGCCGCATGTCGCGATCATCACTACGATCGCGCCGGCCCATCTCGGCAATTTCAACAGTATCAGCGAAATCGCGGCAGCGAAGGCGGAGATTTTTGACGGCGTCGTGCCCGGTGGTCATGCCATTCTCAATCACGACAACGATCAGTTCGAGATGCTGGAGAAGGCTGCTGCCGCGGCCGGCATAGAGCATATTCATAGCTTCGGACAGCATGCGAAGGCCGATGTGCGCCTTGCCGAGTTCAACGCCTCGGAAGAGAATTCGACACTGTGGCTGACGATCGGCGGCGAGACCATGGAAGTGGCGCTCGGTGCGCCGGGTCGCCATATCGCGGAAAACGCGCTTGCCGTGCTCGGTGCGGTCATGCTCGTTGAAGCCGACCTCGACGAGGCCGTCGATGCTCTTGCGGACCTGCAGCCTGAAAAAGGCAGGGGACAGCGCCACAAGCGCGCGATCGGCAACGGCTATTTCACGCTGATCGACGAAAGCTACAACGCCAATCCCGCATCCATGCGCGCGGCCATTGCGCTGCTGGCGACGACATCGCCGCATGCGGGACCAGGCGGACGTCAGGGCAGGCGTATCGCCATGCTAGGCGACATGCTGGAAATGGGGGATTACGCCCAGCGCGTGCATGCCAACCTTGCTGGGCCGCTCTTGGCGGCCGGTATCGAGTATGTCTGGCTGGCCGGTCCGGAGATGGCGGCTTTGAGGGATGAGCTGCCGGAAAGTGTTCATGTCGAATATCGCGAGACGACTGAGGAGCTCTCGGAATTCGCGCTCAATTCTGTCGCTTCTGGCGACGTCTTGATGGTGAAATCGTCGCTGGGAATGGGGTTTGGAAAGATCGTTGCGGGCTTGCTTGACAAGTTTCCCGCATTTTCCGACACGGGCCTCCACACCCATCAGGGGCTTTAGAAAGGGCTCTTATGCTGATCTGGCTTGCCGAACTGTCGGACCATATTCATTTTTTCAGTACCCACTTCAGATTCCTCAATCTGTTCAGATACATCACATTCCGTACCGGCGGCGCCCTGTTCACGTCAGCGTTGATCGTTTTCCTATTCGGGCCGCGAATCATCTCTTCCCTGCGCGTACGCCAAGGCAAGGGACAGCCGATTCGCGCCGATGGTCCGCAAACGCATTTCAAGAAGGCCGGTACCCCGACCATGGGCGGCCTGATGATCCTCGCTGGCATCGTCGTCTCGTCGCTGTTGTGGGCTGATCTTGCCAATGTCTATGTCGTTGCCACCCTGCTCGTGACGCTCGGCTTTGGTGCGATCGGCTTTTACGACGATTATCTCAAGGTGACGAAGCAGAGCGACAAGGGTTTTTCCGGTCGCGCCCGCCTCGGCATCGAATTCGTCATTGCCGCGATTGCCGTCTATTTCATGATGACGACCGCGCTGTCTTCCGGCCCTGCGGGTTCGACCTTCGGCTCGTCGGTTGCCTTCCCCTTCTTCAAGAGCCTGTTGCTCAATCTCGGCATGTTCTTCGTGCTGTTCGGCGCCTTCGTCATCGTTGCCGCCGGTAACGCCGTCAACCTGACGGACGGCCTCGATGGACTGGCGATCGTGCCCGTGATGATTGCCGCGGCCTCCTTCGGTATCATCTCCTATCTCGCCGGCAACTTCGTCTTTGCCGACTATCTGGCGATCAATTTCGTGCCCGGCACGGGTGAGCTTGCCGTGGTGCTTGGTGCCGTCATCGGTGCGGGTCTCGGTTTTCTCTGGTTTAATGCGCCGCCGGCCGCAATTTTCATGGGTGACACTGGTTCGCTGGCACTGGGCGGCATGATCGGTTCGGTTGCCGTCGCCACGAAGCACGAGATCGTCATGGCGATCATCGGCGGCCTGTTCGTCCTCGAGGCGCTTTCCGTCATCATCCAGGTCGGCTTCTTCAAAATGACCAAGCGGCGCGTCTTCTTGATGGCGCCGATCCACCATCACTTCGAAAAGAAGGGTTGGACGGAAAGCCAGGTCGTCGTGCGGTTCTGGATCGTTGCGGTCATTCTGGCGATGATCGGCCTCTCCACCCTGAAGCTGCGGTGAGGCACCGATGATCCCCGTCTCCACGCTGAAAGGAAAAAAGGTCGCGCTCTTCGGCCTTGGCGGTTCCGGCTTTGCCACGGCGCGGGCGCTTGTCGCCGGCGGCGCTGACGTCACGGCCTGGGACGATAATCCGGACAGCGTGGCGAAGGCTGCGGCCGAAGGGATCGCGGTCGCCGATCTGAGGACGATCGATTGGAATGGCCTGTCGGTCTTCGTTTTGTCGCCCGGCGTGCCGCTGACGCACCCGAAGCCGCATTGGACCGTCGATCTCGCGCACGCCGCCGGCGTCGAGGTCATCGGCGATGTCGAGCTTTTCGTGAGGGAGCGGCGGGCACATGCGCCGGATTGCCCGTTCATCGCCATTACCGGAACGAACGGCAAATCGACGACGACGGCATTGATCGCCCATATCCTGCAATCGAGCGGGCGCGATACGCAGCTCGGCGGGAATATCGGCACGGCCGTGCTGACGCTCGATCCGCCCAAGGCTGGCCGTTTTTACGTGGTCGAATGCTCCTCCTACCAGATCGATCTGGCGCCGACGCTCAACCCGTCCGCCGGTATTCTTTTGAACCTGACGCCTGATCACCTCGATCGCCATGGTACGATGCAGCACTATGCCGATATCAAGGAGCGGCTGGTGGCGGGCAGCGATGTTGCCGTCGTCGGCGTCGATGACAGCTATTCCTCCTTGATTGCCGACCGCATCGAACGGACGGGCGGCAAGGTCACGCGGATTTCGCGCCGGCATGCCCTCGCGGATGGCCTCTATGCCGAGGGCAGCCGCATCATGCAGGCATCGAACGGTGCGGCAAGCCAGATCGCCGATCTCGATGGTATCCAGACCTTGCGCGGCGGCCATAATGCGCAGAATGCGGCGGCGGCGGCCGCCGCTTGCTTGGCCGTCGGCGTGTCCGCCGAGGAGATCCGGGCCGGGCTGAAATCCTTCCCTGGCCTCAAGCATCGCATGCAGCCGGTCGGACGGCGTGGCCGGGTCGTCTTCGTCAATGATTCCAAGGCGACCAACGCGGATGCGGCGGCACCCGCGCTTTCGAGCTACGAGAATATCTACTGGATCGCAGGCGGCCTGCCGAAGGAGGGTGGCATCACCAGCCTGGCGCCGCTCTTTCCGCGTATCGCCAAGGCCTATCTGATCGGTGAGGCCGCGCCCGCCTTTGCGGCGACGCTCGGCGAGCAGGTTCCTTACGAGATTTCCGGCACGCTGGAACGCGCCGTGGCACATGCCGCCGCGGATGCGGACAGGGATGAACGGGAGACTGCGGCGGTGATGCTGTCACCGGCCTGCGCAAGCTTCGATCAGTATAAGAATTTCGAGGTCAGGGGCGACGCCTTCGTCAGCCATGTGGCTGCGATCGATGGCGTCACCATGCTGATCGGTTCAGCAACTGGAGGCAAATGATATGGTAAGCCGCGTTGAACGTGGGGCCTTGGCCGAATGGTTCTGGACCATCGACCGCGTGTTCCTCGCCCTTTTCATCCTCTTGATCGGCATCGGCTTCATGCTGTCCTTTGCAGCGTCGCCGGCGGTGGCGGAGCGCATTGGGCTCGAGCCGTTCCACTTCGTCAAGCGCCACGCCCTGTTCCTCATTCCGGCGATTGCGGCGATGATCGGCATTTCCTTCATGACGCCTAGACAGGTGCGAAGGACCGCCGTCATCCTGCTGATCGTGTCGCTGGCGATGATGCTTTTCGCGCTTTTCTTCGGCATCGAAGTCAAGGGCTCGCGGCGCTGGGTCAATATCGCCACCTTGTCGATCCAGCCTTCGGAATTTATGAAGCCGGCCTTCGTCGTCGTCTGCGCCTGGCTGTTTTCCGAACACGCCCGCCAGCCCGAGATTCCCGGCAATCTCTTCGCCATCATTCTTTTCGGCATCGTCGTCGCCTTGCTCGTCGCGCAGCCTGACCTTGGCCAGACCATTTTGACGACCGCGGTCTGGGGCGGCATGTTCTTCATGGCCGGCATGCCCTGGCTGTGGATCATCGTGCTTGGCGGTCTCGGCGCGGGCGGTTTCGTCACCGCCTATTACGTTTTCGATCACGTCGCGCAACGCGTGAACAAGTTTCTGACGGGTGAGGGCGATACGTTCCAGGTCGACACCGCCAAGGAAGCGATCGTTCACGGTACCTGGTTTGGCGTCGGCCCGGGCGAGGGCACCGTCAAGCGCATCATTCCCGACGCCCACACCGACTTCATCTTCTCGGTCGCGGCCGAGGAGTTCGGCGCCATCTTCTGCATGGTGCTCGTGCTGATCTTCGCCTTCCTCGTGCTGCGCGGCCTCTCGCATGCCTATAAGGAGAAGAACGATTTCAACCGCTTCGCCGTCGCCGGCCTCGTTCTGCAGATCGGCATCCAGTCGATCATCAACATCGGCGTGAACCTGCAGCTGCTGCCGGCCAAGGGCATGACGCTGCCGCTCATTTCCTACGGCGGCTCGTCGATGACCGCGATCTGCGTCACGGCCGGCTTCATTCTGGCACTGACGCGTCACAGGCCGGAAAAACGCGCACAGGACCGTACCATGTTCCGCGTGACGCACGGTTTGCCGGCGGAGTGATCGTCTTGGAACTGCCGCTTATTTGCTCTTCATATCTCCGGCCTTCCTCTCATTCTCCGGTCGCTTTTCACGAGGCGCCGGTCTATGAGGGGAGCTTGGCCCGCGCCGATGACGCGGTCGAGGCGGCTTCCTATATTAGGGAGATGCCCCGAGTAGTGGGGTATTCGCGGGAGCGAAAATTATGAGTAAAGGCATTGTCCTTCTTGCCGCCGGCGGTACCGGCGGTCACGTATTTCCGGCCGAGGCGCTGGCCTATAAGCTGAAGGAGCGCGGCTATTCCGTGCACCTCGTCACCGATAGCCGCGCCGAACGCTATGCCGGCAAGTTTCCAGCCGATGAGATTCATGTCGTGCCCTCGGCAACGATCGGTTCGAAGAACCCGGTAAAGGTCGCGCAAGCTCTTTGGACGCTGTGGACCGGCATGCGCGCAGCGCGCAAGCTGATCCAGCGTATCAAGCCCGTCTGTGTCGTCGGCTTCGGTGGTTATCCGACCGTTCCGCCGCTCCTCGCCGCCACGCGCATGGGCGTGCCGTCCATGCTGCACGAGCAGAACGCGGTCATGGGCCGCGCCAACAAGATGCTGGCGACGCGCGTTCGCGCCATTGCCGGCGGCTTCCTCACGGAAAATGGCGCCTTCGCCGAGAAAACGGTGACCACGGGTAATCCCGTTCGCCCGGCCGTGATCGAGGCTGCCAAGCGTCCCTATGTACCGTCTGTTCCGGATGATCCCTTCAATCTTGTCGTGTTCGGCGGCAGCCAGGGTGCACAATATTTCTCCAAGGCCGTACCTACGGCGATCAGCCTGCTCGAGGAGCCGCTGCGCAAGCGCCTTCGGATCACGCAGCAAGTGCGCCCCGAGGATATGGAGACGGTCAATAGCTGCACGAGAAAACTTGACATGGGCGCCGATGTCGCGCCGTTTTTCAACGATATGGCGGAGCGCATCGGCGCTGCGCATCTGGTTCTCTGCCGCTCCGGTGCCTCCACGGTTTCCGAGCTCGCCGTCATCGGTCGTCCGGCGATCCTGGTGCCTTATCCGCATGCGCTCGACCACGACCAGGCCGCCAATGCCGCGGCGTTGGCGGCAACCGGCGGCGTCAAGGTCATCGCGCAGTCGGAGCTGACGTCGGAGAAACTTTCCACCATCCTGCGCGGCGCCATGACCATGCCGGAAAAGCTTGCAAAGATGGCGGCATCGGCCAAGCAGGCCGGCAAGCCGGACGCTGCAAACTTGCTTGCAGACATGGTTGAGGCTATTGCCGCGGGACGTTCAATTCAGCAATTCAAGGGGGCAGGCGCATGAAGCTGCCGAAGGCAATCGGCCTTGTGCATTTTATCGGTATAGGCGGTATCGGAATGAGCGGGATCGCCGAGGTGTTGCATAACCTCGGCCATCGCGTACAGGGTTCCGATCAATCGGAAAGCGCCAATGTGCAGCGGCTGCGCGACAAGGGTATTCCGGTCCATATCGGTCACAAGGCAGAAAACCTCGGTGATGCCGAAGTCGTCGTTGTCTCCACCGCCATCAAGAAGAGCAATCCCGAGCTCGTTGCCGCGCGTGAAAAGCTGCTGCCGGTCGTGCGCCGTGCCGAAATGCTGGCCGAGTTGATGCGTTTCCGCAATGCCATCGCCATTGGCGGCACGCATGGCAAGACGACGACGACCTCGCTCGTGGCGACGCTGCTCGAAGCCGGCGGCCTTGATCCCACTGTCATTAATGGCGGCATTATCAACGCCTATGGCACCAATGCGCGCATGGGCGCCGGCGAATGGATGGTGGTCGAGGCTGATGAATCGGACGGTACCTTCCTGAAACTGCCGGCAGATGTTGCCATCGTCACCAATATCGATCCCGAACATCTCGACCATTACGGCAATTTCGATGCTGTGCGTGCCGCCTTCCGGCAGTTCGTGGAGAATGTGCCGTTCTACGGCTTCGGCGTCATGTGCATCGACCATCCGGAAGTGCAGTCTCTTGTCGGGCGCATCGAGGACCGCAAGGTCATCACCTATGGCGAAAATCCGCAGGCCGACGTGCGCTTTTCGAATGTACGCATCGATGGTACGCGCTCGCTGTTCGATATCGAGATCCGCAGACGCCGTACGGGCAAAGTGATCCAGATCAAGGATCTGGTCATGCCGATGCCGGGCCGCCACAATATTTCCAATGCGACCGCCGCCGTTGCCGTTGCCAATCGGCTCGGAATTTCCAGCGAGGCGATCGCCAAAGGGCTGGCTTCCTTCGGTGGCGTCAAGCGCCGTTTCACGCTGACCGGCGAGTGGAACGGGGTCAAGGTCTTCGATGATTACGGCCATCACCCTGTCGAGATCAAGGCGGTGTTGAAGGCTGCACGCGAAGCCTGCAAGGGCCGCATCATCGCCGTTCATCAACCACACCGCTATACGCGCCTGTCGAGCCTCTTCGAGGAATTCGCGGCCTGCTTCAACGATGCCGACAGCATCTTTCTGGCACCTGTCTATGCCGCCGGCGAAGATCCGATCGAGGGCGTCGATTCGCAGACGCTGGTTTCGCGCATCAAGGCCGGCGGTCATCGCGATGCACGCTATCTGGCTTCACAGGAAGATCTTGCCGCCATGGTTGCAGAGATTGCGCGGCCAGGTGATTTTGTGGTTCTGTTGGGAGCTGGTAGCATCACATATTGGGCAGCATCATTGCCAAAGGAATTGGAAGGCCTCTCGGGTAAGTCCGCATGAAACAGGTAGATGGGGAAAAACTTCTGGCGTCGCTCGGCGACGGCGTAAAAGACATCAGGGGGCGGCTGACGCCGGATGCTCCGATGGATCGTGTGACGTGGTTCCGCGCCGGCGGGTTGGCGGAACTGATGTTCCAGCCGCATGATACGGATGATCTCATCACGTTCCTGAAGATCCTGCCGGAAGACGTGCCGCTGACGGTCGTCGGCGTGGGTTCGAACATATTGGTGCGTGATGGCGGCATTCCGGGCGTTGTCCTCAGGCTTTCAGCCAAGGGTTTCGGTTCGGTCGAGCTTGCCGGCGAGAACCGCATCCTGGCCGGTGCGATCTGCCCGGACAAGCATGTCGCCGCCATGGCGATGGACAACGGCATCGGCGGTTTCCATTTCTATTACGGGATTCCAGGCAGCATCGGTGGTGCGGCGCGCATGAATGCGGGCGCAAACGGTGCTGAAACGCGCGAGCGCGTTGTCGAGGTGCATGCGGTCGATCGGAAGGGCGACAAGCATATTCTGACCAATGCGGAGATGGGCTATAGCTACCGTCATTCCGATGCCTCCGAAGGCCTGATTTTCACGCATGTCCTTTTCGAAGGCTATCCGGAGGATCGCGCCAAGATCCGCGCCGAGATGGATGCCGTGCGTGCGCATCGCGAGACTGTGCAGCCGATCCGGGAAAAGACCGGCGGTTCGACCTTCAAGAATCCGGACGGGCTTTCGGCCTGGAAGCTGATCGACGAGGCGGGTTGCCGCGGCCTGGTTATCGGCGGCGCTCAGATGTCGTCGCTGCATTGCAACTTCATGATCAACATGGAGCAGGCGACGGGCTACGATCTGGAATATCTCGGCGAGCAGGTGCGCCGCGAGGTTTTCGAAAAATCCGGCGTCAAGCTGGAGTGGGAAATCAAGCGCCTCGGCCACTTCATGCCGGGTCGGGAAGTCCGTCCGTTCCAGGGTGTGACGACGGAGTAGGTCCGGCTGCAATCGGCGCCAGCTTCACAAAATGATTCAAGAAAAAGGCCGAGTTTTTACCCGGCCTTTTCAATTGGTTATGACGAAGTTCTCAGACTTCGTCATTGCCTGAGAGCAGGATGCCGATCAGCGAGAGCACTGCTGCCGCCGCCAGATAATAACCGACATAGACGAGGCCGTAATTGGTCGCGAGCCATGTAGCGATGTAGGGCGCCAGGGACGCACCGACGATGCCGCCGAGATTGAACGTCATGGACGCGCCGGTATAGCGCACGGTGGTCGGGAAGGGTGCCGCCAGAGCTGCGCCGATCGGGCCATAGGTAAAGCCCATCAGCGCCAGACCGATGATCGAGCAGGCGAAGGCACCGGCAAGGCCAGCCGTCAGCAGCGACGAATAGAACAGGCCGAAGATCAGGATGCCGATCGTCGTCAGGATGAGGACCAGACGGCGCGAATACCGATCCGACAACAGGCCCGAGATCGGGATCATCAGGCCGAAGAAGACGACGCCGACGAGCTGAACGACAAGGAATTGGCCCTGGGAATAGCCGAGACCGGCCGGAAGCGCACCGTTGCCCGGGGGGCGAGTGCCCCAGCTCAGCGTGAATGCTGTCATCAGATAGAACAGCACGAAGGTCGCCACCGCGATGATGGTGCCGAGAATCAAGCTGCGGAAGTGCGAACGGAAGATGACCGCGATCGGAACGGAAACGCGCTCTTCCTTCTCGATGGCGCGCTGGAATTCCGGGGTTTCGGTGATCTTCAGGCGGACATAAAGACCGATGGCGACCAACACGATGCTGATCAGGAAGGGAACGCGCCAGCCGTAGTTGAGGAAATCCGCATCCGCCATGCTTTCGCGCAGAATCAGGAAAAGACCTGCCGAAAGGATGAAGCCGATCGGTGCACCGAGCTGCGGGAACATGGCATACCAGCTGCGCTTGCCTTCCGGTGCGTTTTCCGTCGCAAGCAATACAGCGCCGCCCCATTCGCCGCCAAGGCCAAGACCCTGGCCGAGGCGGCAAAGTGCCAGCAGAATCGGTGCGAGGACACCGATCGACTCATAGGTCGGCAGCATGCCGATCACGACCGTCGAGAGGCCCATGGTCATCAGAGCAGCAACCAGCGTCGCCTTGCGACCGATCCGGTCACCGAAGTGACCGAAGATCATCGCGCCGATCGGGCGCGCGAAGAAGGCAATGGAGAAGGTCGCGAAGGACTGCAGGGTTGCGGACGTCGGATCGCTTGCCGGGAAGAACAGCTTCGGGAAGACGATCACCGCCGCCGTTGCATAAACATAGAAATCGAAAAATTCGATCGTTGTGCCGATGAGGCTCGCGATCAGAACACGTGCCGGGGAATTCGCAACAGCATTGTTCGATGACGAGGGGGTCGGCGATAAGGGAGATATCGCGTCAGTCATGTTCCCACCAATTCAGATGATGCTAAGGCGCGCTTAGCGGATAAAAATTGTCCTTAGCGTAATTTTTGTTCAACGCAAACGTTAACTGCGCAAGAAATCAGCGGTTGCGTGCTATTATTTTGCCGTAATTGTTGATTCGTGAGCAATCAGGCGGGCGTTTGTTGTTGGAGAGGCGTACTCCGGCGAGTCCTTACCGGAATCTTTTTCACCAATGGCCGATTCTCGCTTGGATTGCGGGCTGAGGAGAAGGATTTCATGCAGAAAAAACTCATCGCTGAGTTTCTTGGGACGTTTTGGCTCGTATTCGGCGGCTGCGGCAGTGCGATCTTCGCAGCGGCATTTCCGAGCCTCGGTATCGGTTTTCTAGGCGTTGCCTTTGCGTTCGGTCTGACCGTGCTGACCATGGCTTTTGCCGTCGGCGGCATATCGGGAGGGCACTTCAATCCGGCCGTTTCGGTCGGCCTGACGGTGGCTGGCCGCTTTCCCGGCGGGCAGCTCATTCCCTATATTATCGCGCAGGTGATCGGCGCGGTCGCCGCGGCGGCGGTGCTCTATCTGATCGCAAGCGGCAAGGCTGATTTCCAGCTCGGAGGCTTTGCTGCGAACGGCTATGGGGAACATTCTCCCGGCGGCTATTCCATGGTGTCGGCATTGGTGGCCGAAATCGTGCTGACGCTGTTCTTCCTGGTCGTGATTCTGGGCTCGACGAGCAGCAAGGTGCCGGCCGGCTTCGCGCCGATCGCCATCGGCTTGGCGTTGACGCTGATCCATCTGATCTCGATTCCGATCACCAACACGTCGGTCAATCCGGCCCGCTCGACGGGGCAGGCACTGTTTGTCGGCGGTTGGGCTTTGCAGCAGCTTTGGCTGTTTTGGGTCGCCCCTATCGTCGGCGGAGCGCTGGGTGGACTGGTCTGGAAACTGGTCGACGACAGCGAGTGATATCGTCGTCATTTTAATGCCTTGAGCCCCGTATCGAACTATCGATGCGGGGCTCATTGTTTAAAAAAATCTAAATGTAGCGATTTCAAAAGTAGCAACTCCATGATTCCAATGGCAGAATTCTTTAAGTCGGTTTGATTCGAACCATTCGACCATCGCCGGGACGGCGGAAAGTTAACGAAAGTAAACGCTTCATTAACCTTAATGTCGTTCTAATCGACCTATTGAAAGCGGGGTGAGAATCGCGGTTAGGCGAGGCCCAGCAAAAGCAAAGTTAGAGACCGTGGAGTCGGGGGTATTGATGGGTGGCAAGCATGTGGCTGTCCTTTTGGGCGGATTTTCCTCGGAGAGGCCGGTCAGCCTTTCCTCGGGAAAGGCATGTGCCGATGCCCTCGAAGCCGAAGGCTTCCAGGTAACTCGCGTCGATGTCGATCATGACGTTGCCAGCCGCCTGGCTGAGCTGAAGCCCGATGTGGTCTTCAATGCATTGCATGGTCCTTTCGGCGAAGACGGCACCATTCAGGGCATTCTGGAATATCTGCAGATTCCCTACACACATTCCGGCGTGCTTGCCTCGGCGCTTGCTATGGACAAGTCCCGCGCGAAGACGGTTGCCGCCGCGGCCGGTGTTCCGGTTGCCGGTTCGATCGTCATGGATCGCTTCGATATCGTTCGCGAGCACCCGATGCCGCCGCCCTATGTCGTAAAGCCGGTGCGCGAGGGGTCCAGTTTCGGTGTCGTGATCGTCAGGGAAGGCCAGGCGCATCCGCCGCAGATCATTACGTCGGCCGAATGGCGCTATGGCGATGAGGTTCTGGTCGAGCGTTATATCCACGGCCGCGAGCTGACCTGTGGCGTCATGGGTGGCAAGGTTCTGGGTGTGACCGAGATCGTGCCTCTTGGCCACAGCTTCTATGATTATGATGCCAAGTACGCGGCAGGTGGTTCAAAACATGTCTTGCCGGCGGAAATTTCACCGAATCTTTACCAAAAGATACAAACATTATCGTTAAGGGCGCATGAAGCTATCGGCTGCCGCGGTGTTAGTCGATCTGACTTCCGTTTTGACGATCGCTTTTCCGAAGAGGGCGAACTTGTCTGGTTGGAGATCAATACCCAGCCCGGCATGACTCCTACCTCCCTGGTGCCTGAAATGGCCGCGCATGCCGGCTACTCTTTTGGTGAATTTCTCCGGTGGATGGTGGAGGACGCGTCGTGTTTGCGCTGACGGTCAAAAATATAAGGCGGTCCCGTCATCGCGTCCCGCTCGCCATCGACGACGTCGAGGACGCATTTGTCCTGCCGCGTCCGCTGCGCCGCGCCGTTCGCTTCCTGGTCAGTCTTGGTTCGGGTCGCATTAACATTCCCGCTCATACGGGAACTATCTCGACTCTCGTTCTCCTTGCTGCGACCGGGCTTTATGGCATGTCGGTCGGTGGCCACACCCAGGCGGTCGCGGAAGCAACGACGTCTGCTGCGGGTTTTGCGATTGAGGATGTGAAGGTCTCCGGCAATGACGAGACCTCAGAAATCGAGATCCTGCAGCTGCTCGGCCTCGACGGCACGACCTCGCTCGTTGCCCTTAATGCCGATGCGGCCCGCCAGAAGATCGCGAATCTGCCCTGGGTTCAGAATGTCGAGGTTCGCAAGGTCTATCCGCGGACCGTCGAGGTGAAGCTCAAGGAGCGCAAGGCCTATGCGATCTGGCAGCACGGTTCCGAGCTTTCGCTGATCCAGAAGGATGGCAGCGTGATTGCGCCGCTGCGCGACAACAAGTTCGCAAAGCTGCCGCTCTTCGTCGGTCGCGATGCCGAAACCGCAGCCGCCTCCATCGACGACCAGTTTGCCAAGTGGCCCGATGTTCGCGACCACGTGAAGGCTTTCGTGCGTGTCGCCGGCCGTCGCTGGGATCTCTATCTGGATAACGGCGTCATCATCAAATTGCCGGAAGACAACATCGATGGTGCGCTCGCACGGCTGACCAAGCTCGACAAGGACGAAAACCTTCTGCAGCGCGATATCGCTGCCGTCGATCTCCGTATCGATGATCGTACCGCCATTGAGTTAACCCCGGATGCCGCAGTTCGTCGCCAGGCCGCAGTCGATGCAAGAAACAAGGCTTTGAAGAAAGCAGGTCAGGATACATGAGCTTATTCGGTTCGTCCCATTTCGGCCTGCCTCGGTTGAAGCCGCTCTCTTCGAAGCGGTCGCATATCGTGTCGGTCCTCGACATCGGCTCGACAAAGGTCGTCTGCATGATCGGCCGCCTGACGCCGCGCGAGGAGAGCCAGGTTCTCCCGAACCGCACGCATAATATCGAGATCATCGGTATCGGCCATCAGCGTTCCCGCGGCATCAAGACCGGCGTGATCGCCGATCTCGATGCTTTGGAAGGTGTCATCCGTCTTGCGGTGGATGCTGCAGAACGTATGGCTGGCCTCACTGTCGATAGTCTGATCGTCAATGTTTCCGCCGGCCGTCTCGGCAGCGACATCTACACGGCGACCATCGATCTCGGCGGTCAAGAAGTCGAGTCCAACGATCTCAAGAAGGTTCTGGCCGCAGCCTGCCAGCAGTCGGTCCGCCAGGAGCGCGCCGTGCTGCATTCGCTGGCAACCGGTTATTCCCTGGACGGCGAGCGCGGCATCCGCGATCCGCTGGCCATGTTCGGCGATGCTCTTGGTGTCGACATGCATGTGGTGACGGCAGAGCGCGCGGCACTTCGCAATCTCGAGCTCTGCATCAATCGCGCCCATCTCTCGGTCGAAGGCATGGTGGCAACACCCTACGCCAGCGGCCTTGCAGCTCTGGTCGACGATGAGGTCGAGCTCGGCTGCGCTGCGATCGATATGGGCGGCGGCACCACGACGATTTCGGTCTTTGCCGAGGGCAAGCTCGTGCATACCGATGCCGTCAGCCTTGGCGGCCATCATGTCACCACCGACCTTGCCCGCGGCCTTTCCACCCGCATCGAGGATGCGGAGCGCCTGAAGGTCGTCCATGCCTCGGCGCTCGCGAATTCTTCGGAAGAGCGTGAACTGATTTCCATCCCGCCGATCGGCGAAGACGAGCGTGACCAGCCGACACAGGTGCCGAAAGCACTGGTGTCGCGCATCGTCAAGGCTCGTATCGAGGAAACCCTCGAACTCATTCGCGATCGCATTCAGCGTTCGGGCTTCAGCCCGATCGTCGGCAAGCGCGTCGTCCTGACCGGCGGCGCCAGCCAGCTGACCGGTCTGCCCGATGTGGCGCGCCGGGTACTTGCCCGCAATGTCCGCATCGGTCGTCCGATGGGCGTGTCTGGTTTGCCGACGGCAGCCAAGGGGCCGGCTTTTTCGACCGCTGTGGGACTGATGATCTATCCGCAGGTCGCAGACATGGAAACACATGCGCCGAGCAGCGGTCTGCTCTCGTCGTTTGGAGGCAACAACAGCCGGATCGGCCGCGTCGGCCAATGGCTGAAAGAGAGTTTTTGAGTGCCTGATCCCGGAAATCCATTCCGGGGCAAGCGTCAGGCAAGTGAAATCGAGTGAATTGGCCGGCGTGGCGATGCGGCCATAAAGAGAAGGAACGGGTACAATGACTATCAAGCTGCATAAGCCAGATATCACCGAGCTTAAGCCGCGAATCACCGTGTTCGGTGTTGGTGGCGGTGGCGGCAATGCCGTCAACAACATGATCACGGCAGGCTTGCAGGGCGTCGATTTCGTCGTCGCCAACACCGATGCGCAGGCGCTGACCATGACGAAGGCAGAGCGGATCATCCAGCTCGGCGTCAACGTCACGGAAGGTCTCGGCGCCGGTTCGCAGCCGGAAGTCGGCCGTGCAGCTGCTGAAGAGTGCATCGATGAAATCATCGATCACCTGAACGGGACGCATATGTGCTTCGTCACCGCCGGCATGGGCGGCGGCACGGGTACGGGTGCTGCTCCGGTCGTCGCACAGGCCGCTCGCAACAAGGGCATCCTGACCGTCGGCGTCGTGACCAAGCCGTTCCACTTCGAAGGCGGCCGCCGCATGCGTCTGGCCGAAATGGGCATCCAGGAACTGCAGAAGTCGGTCGACACGTTGATCGTCATTCCGAACCAGAACCTCTTCCGTATCGCTAACGACAAGACGACTTTCGCCGACGCGTTCTCGATGGCCGACCAGGTTCTCTATTCGGGCGTTGCCTGCATCACCGATCTGATGGTGAAGGAAGGTCTCATCAACCTCGACTTCGCCGACGTCCGTTCGGTCATGCGCGAAATGGGCCGCGCCATGATGGGTACAGGCGAGGCTTCCGGCCAGGGCCGTGCAATGCAGGCTGCTGAAGCCGCCATTGCCAACCCGCTGCTCGACGAAACCTCGATGAAGGGTGCACAGGGCCTGCTGATCTCGATCACCGGCGGCCGTGACCTGACGCTATTCGAAGTCGACGAAGCTGCAACCCGCATCCGCGAAGAAGTCGATCCCGACGCCAACATCATCCTCGGCGCCACTTTCGACGAATCGCTTGAAGGCATCATCCGCGTTTCCGTCGTTGCAACGGGCATCGACCGTGCGATGAACGAAGCCGCAGACAGAGGTATGGAATTCCGCCCGGCCGCGAAGCCCGCTATGCGTCCTTCCGCGGCCGCCGCTCCGGTAGCGGCCGCAGCTCAGCCTGCCCACGTCGCGCAGGCCCAGACCGCACAGGCTGCCGCTCCGGCTCCTCGCACTGTCGATCCGGTTGCTCAGACGATTCGTGCGGTAGAAGCCGATCTGGAGCGCGAACTGGAATTCCAAATGGGCCGCCAGGCACATGCCCAGCAGCAGCCGGTCATGCCGCAGGCCGCAGCGCCGGAAGACAACTTCCGTCCGCAGAGCCGCATCTTCGCAGCAGCCCCGGAAGCCCAGCCGGTCCGTCAGGCTCCGGTTCAGCCGCAGCCTCAGCAGCAGGCGCCGGTCATGCATCAGCAGCCGGTCATTCGCCAGGCTCCCGAGCAGGTCCGCATGCCGAAGGTCGAGGATTTCCCGCCGGTCGTTAAGGCCGAAATGGAACATCGCGCCCAGCCGGCAGCCGCCCAGGCGACCGAAGAGCGTGGCCCAATGGGTCTCCTGAAGCGAATCACCAATTCGCTCGGCCGCCGCGAAGAGGATCCGGCCTTCGACGACATGATGGCTCCGACGAACAACGCCGCTCCGCAGCAGCGTCGTGCGCCGTCGCCGGAAGCAAGCCTCTACGCTCCGCGTCGCGGCAACCTCGACGATCATGGCCGCCAGGCTCCGCAGGCTCGCATGGCAAGCCATGAGGACGATCAGCTCGAGATTCCGGCCTTCCTGCGCCGCCAGTCGAACTGACCCGCAAAGGGCAGCCTTTTAATAGGTTGCTAACCATCTTGATGAAATCCGGGGCCGAAAGACCCCGGATTTCCTTATTTTATACCTGTTGTAATATTTAAAATTATTCAATGATTTCAATCTGCTGCTTTCGTAACAAAACGAAAGAAACAGTGATTTGGAATGCGATGTCCTGGCGCGTATGTAGATATCAAGCAAGCCCGCTGAATCACATTCGATGACGAATGTATGTGAGGTGCGTGGCATAGTTAACAGACTGAACCGGCGATAAGGGTAAGTGTCCGAAGATGACCGCCCGGCCTGGATCAGATAGACGAAGGCAGAATTACATGGCAATTGGATTGCTTGGTTTTCAGACCACCATTGCAAACCCTGTGACACTTTCCGGTATTGGCGTTCATTCCGGTGCTAACGTGTCGATCACCTTCTACCCCGCCGAAGCCGGCACCGGTGTCGTTTTCCAGCGCCTGCACGACAATGGCGATGTGACCGAACTGCGTGCCGTTTCCTCGCAGGTCGGCAATACGGATCTCTGCACGGTTCTCGGTTTTTCTCCGGCGCGCTCCGTCGCGACGGTCGAGCATGTCATGGCGGCGATCTATGCGATCGGCCTCGATAACGTCGTCGTCGAAGTGTCAGGTGCGGAAATGCCGATCATGGACGGCAGCTCCTATCCCTTCATCGAGGCGATCGAGCAGGTGGGTGTCGTTTCGCTCGGCGTCAAGCGTCGCTACATCCGCGTCATCAAGCCGGTGCGGATCGAAGCAGGCGGTTCCTGGTGTGAGTTTCGTCCGTATGACGGCACGCGCTTCGAAGTCGAGATCGACTTCGAATGCCCGCTGATCGGCCGCCAGAAGTGGGAAGGCGACCTGACCGCCGAGACCTTCAAGACGGAACTGTCGCGCGCCCGTACCTTCGGCTTCATGCGCGATGTCGAGCCCCTCTGGGCTTCGGGTCATGCGCTGGGTTCGTCGCTGGAAAATTCCGTCGTCATTTCTGACGACAACACCGTCATCAACGTCGAAGGCCTGCGTTACGCGAAGGACGAGTTCGTCCGCCACAAGACGCTCGATGCGGTCGGCGATCTGGCTCTCGCCGGTGCACAGTTCATTGGTTGCTACCGCTCCTATCGCGGCGGCCATCGCATGAATGCGAATGCCCTGAAGGCACTGCTCAGCGACGCTTCGGCTTATGAAGTCGTCGAAACCTCTGCACCGCGTCAACGCGGTCACGGCCGCGAGTTCATTGCGGTCAACGCCCCTGAATTCGCTCCCTGGTCGGCGTGATTTTTTCGGGATCGAAATGAAAAAAGGCGGCCGCTCTGATGAAGGGCGGCTCTTTTTTTGACGGACGACTCATCGGGTTTGTCTTCGGTCGCGAAGCGGCGGCAGGACGGTGCGGGCCGATATGAGAAATCCCTGTCAAAACAGTGATTAAAGGCTGCGGATATGCGGTCTTTGCCACAAAAATGCGTTAATGCACCATCAATGCGTTGCCCTGATGGTGTTTTTGCGGCTAGAAACGCCAGCGAGAGAACGCCGTCTCCGCAACGACGGCTATGGGACAGTCATCCGATGGGTTTTGCAAGGTCTGAACGCATGAATATCACAGCACGGGCTTTGCTCGTATCGCTCCTTCTGGCCGGTACCGGTGCGGTGGTGACGGGGTGTAATACGAAAAAGGATATCGACATCACCAAGCTCGGTGTCGAGACCGATCCGCCGGAGATGCTCTACAATCAGGGCCTTGCCAACATCAAGGCCGGCAACATGACGGAGGCCGGCAAGAAGTTCGATGCCATCAATCAGCAGCAGCCCTTCTCCGAATGGGCTCGCAAGGCATTGGTGATGAGCACCTTCGTGAAGTATCGCACTGGTCGTTATGATGATGCGGTGCAGACCGGCAATACCTATCTCAAGCAATATCCGGGCTCGGAAGATGCCGACTATGTGCAGTATCTGGTCGGTTCGTCCTATGCCAAGCAGATCGTCGACGTGACGCAGGACCAGCGTGCGGCGCAGCAGACGATCGAGGCGATGACCAAGCTCGTCAATACCTATCCGAAGTCGCAATATGTCAGCGACGCTCAGGAAAAAATCCGCTTCGCCAAGGATCAGCTTGCCGGCAAGGAAATGCAGGTCGGCCGTTATTATCTGGAGCGCAAGGATTATCTGGCTGCCATTTCCCGCTTCCGCGTGGTGGTGGAGCAGTATCCGACGACGAACCAGATCGAAGAAGCCCTGGCGCGGCTCGTCGAAGCTTATTATGCGATGGGTATCGTACCCGAAGCGCAAACGGCGGCTGCCGTTCTCGGCCACAACTATCCGGACAGCCGCTGGTATAAGGATTCCTATCAGCTGCTGCAGAAGGGCGGCGTAGAGCCGAGTGAAAACTCGGGCTCGTGGATTTCCAGAGCGGGCAAAAAACTTCTTCTTGGGACGTGAGATTGAGCGCAGATGCTGATCCAGCTTTCGATCCGCGATATCGTTTTGATCGAGCGGCTGGATCTTGCCTTCGAGTCCGGACTTTCGGTGTTGACCGGCGAGACGGGTGCGGGCAAATCCATCCTGCTTGACAGTCTGTCGCTGGCTCTCGGCGGGCGCGGCGATGGCGGGCTTGTGCGCCATGGCGAGGATCGTGGCCAGGTGACTGCGGTTTTCGATGTCGGCACGCAGCACCCGGCCCGAAAGCTTTTGCGCGACAATGATATCGATGATGACGGCGATCTGATCTTCCGCCGCGTCCAATCCGCTGACGGGCGTACAAAGGCCTTTGTCAACGACCAGGCGCTTAGCGTACAGCTCATGCGCCAGATCGGCCAGCTCCTCGTCGAAATTCACGGTCAGCATGATGACCGCGCGCTCGTCGATACCGACGCGCACCGCACCTTGCTGGATGCCTTTGCCGGCCTCGCCGAAGAGGCGCAGGAGGTCGGCGGGCTGCACAAGGTCTGGCGCGATACCGATCGGACTTTGAAGAGGCACCGGGAGCAGGTCGAGAAGGCCGCGCGTGAAGCGGATTATCTCCGCGCCTCTGTCGAGGAGCTGGAGAAGCTCTCGCCGCAGGACGGCGAAGAGGATGAACTTGCCGAAAAGCGCTCGCGGATGATGAAGGCCGAGCGCATCGCCGGCGATATCGCCGAGGCTTCCGAATTCCTCAATGGCAACGCATCGCCTGTGCCGCATATCGCATCGCTGGTGCGCCGGCTGGAGCGCAAGAGCCACGAGGCGCCGGGCCTGCTGGAAGATACTGTGGCGCTGCTCGACGCCGCTCTCGACCAGCTTTCCAACGCACAGATGGAAGTAGAAGCAGCACTCCGCAAGACGGAATATGATCCGCGCGAACTAGAGCGCGTCGAAGAGCGTCTGTTCGCGCTGCGGGGTGCCTCGCGTAAATATTCGGTGCCGGTGACGGAACTGCCGGCCTTGGCAGCGCGCATGATTTCGGATCTCGCCGATCTTGATGCGGGCGAGGAGAGGCTGTCGCGCCTTGCCGCGGAGCTTTCCGCCGCCAAGGCGGAGTATGATGTTGCCGCGCGCAGTCTGTCGGAGAAACGTCGCCATGCCGGCGAGGCTCTTGCCGCAGCCGTCATGGCCGAGTTGCCGGCCCTGAAGCTTGAGCGCGCGCGTTTCATGGTGGAGATATCAAGCGATCCAGAGGCCGGGACGGCCGAGGGCATCGATGTCGTAGAATTCCACGTGCAGACCAATCCTGGCACGCGGCCGGGGCCGATTACCAAGGTTGCCTCCGGCGGTGAGCTGTCGCGTTTCCTGCTGGCGCTGAAGGTTGCGCTTGCCGATCGCGGCTCGGCGCCGACCCTCGTCTTCGACGAAATCGATACCGGCGTCGGCGGCGCGGTTGCCGATGCGATCGGCCAGCGGCTGAAGCGCCTGTCCGATCGCGTGCAGGTGCTGTCGGTCACCCACGCGCCACAGGTCGCGGCCCGCGCCGCAACGCATCTGCTGATCTCCAAGGGACCGGTTGCGGACGGCTCGGAAAAGATTTCCACGCGCGTCGCAACCATGGAACCGAAGGATCGCACCGAGGAAATCGCTCGCATGCTCGCGGGTGCTTCGGTAACCGAAGAGGCGAGGGCGGCCGCCAAGCGCTTGCTGGCTGGTAACGGGTGATCTCTCCTATGGTGTTGTCGAGGGATATGCCTGCGACGACTTGCCCGAAGCGGACATAGCAGCAAGCTCAGCGACGATAGCGCTGACGCGCGCCTGAACTCATCATCTGCCGCCGGCATGTTGCTTCGGTTTTTCGACGGTCTTGCGTCATATATCCTTCATCGTCCCCGGTTAGGCAGGCCAGAATCCGGAGACTTTCAATGCATTCGACTGCACAGCCAAATCGGCCAAAAATCGCAGAAACCGTCATCCACCCGACGGCGAACATAAGGGATTCGAGCGTTGGCAGATGCTGTGAGATTTTGGCGGACACATCTTTGCACACGGCCGAAATCGGAGATTTCTCTTACTTGGGGCCGCGCTGCATTGTCGGTGACGCAACGATTGGAAAGTTCTGTGCCATTGCGGCGGAAGTCAGGATTGGCGCTCCCAATCATCCAATGGACCGCCCATCCATGCACCGCTTCACCTACTGTCCGGAATATTATGCGGCAGGCGCCGTCCGGGATCACGCCTTTTTCGATCAGCGAAAGGAAGACCGCGCTGTCATCGGCAACGATGTCTGGATTGGTCACGGCGTGATCGTTTTGCCCGGCGTAAAGGTTGGAGACGGCGCCGTGCTTGCAGCAGGCGCGGTCGTCACCAAAGATGTCCAACCATATACGATTGTCGGTGGCATTCCCGCCAAATTCATTCGAGAGCGCTTCACACGAACCATCGCAGAGAGACTTGCGTCTATCGCCTGGTGGAATTGGCCCTTCGAAACCATCATGGAGCGGCTTGCCGATTTTCAGTCAAGCGACATCGAAGCCTTTTGCGAGCGCTGGTCTTAACCCGCCTCTGACGATTTTGCCGTCAGCCTTTGGCCTGACTATTCTGCGGAATGGGTGTGGTGTGCTGGTAGTGAGTGACGAAATACGGCTGTGTGACGTAGCTTGTCGTCGGAGCTTCGTAAGGCTCCTGGTTCCGCTGATGGGCACGCTTTTGTGCGACACGCATTAGAGCTGACACTTAGGATCGATCATGTCCTCCGCGGACCCGCGGGATTTGTGTGCTTCGTTTATTCTCGCGAGAATATAGAAACCACGCTGTCCATCCGGCAATATCGAGCCGAAAACGCCGACCACGACGTTTTCCATATTTGAGCGGGCGCCATCAACTCCGTCTGCGACGAGCTTCAGTGGGTTCAAATTCGAGAGGTCGTCGGCTGCATGGAAGGTTGCCCACCAACCAGCTCTGGTCTTCAAATCTGTAAACCGGCCGCTTTCAATCTCCGTCACATGGCTCTTCAGCAAAGCCCTGAAGCGAGGCGTCTCGCACCCCATGTGGATATGAAGCCGATCTTGCGTGCGCCAGCTGGCAGCGTTTATCGCAAGCGCAAAATTCTGTGGCGAAGCCTTCATTGCACGCGGATCGATTGCCGAAAGCTCTCTCCACGCTTCGTCAAAATAGTTCGGTGCTCCCGCGGCCAGAAGGCGTGGGTCTTCGATGCCGGGTACATCGGCAAGCGGTGCAAGGATCGTGCGTTCTTTGTCAGCAGGCTCGCGAAGAACAACGTATGAAGACAATGGGTCCTGCGACTGGACTAACTTGAGACACGGATATGGTGAGCCTGTGAGGGTAGAGTTGACTTCGCAAGCTCTAACGACCAGCCCCAAAGCGGAACGGCTGACGAACGAGCTCATGATCATGACTGCAATAACAAGGAAAATAGAGAGAACGGTAAGACGGTGCTTCATGCGTGGTTTCGAATTTCTGCTGATGATCCAATCACTTCCGGAGATGTGGTTCTCACAATATAGCCTACCTTAAATCCCCTGCGATAGACGCGGAAGAGCTGCTGCCCCAGGAATTGGATAGAGAATTCCACCAGGGATGTCTGGGCGCTGATATTTCCCGCACCTGTAACATGAAGAGCGACCGATCATGGCGTAAAGTTGTCGTGAGCGCCGCCGCTACCTTTATCGGCCCGGCTATTGAATTGCGGATTTTTCCCTTTGTTTTTACGTGCTCCGGGCTGAAAACCGCTTCGCACTTTTCGCGGAAGTGCTCTAAAACATCTTCGAAATCGGGGAGTGTAGATTCATGAGCACCGAACAGAAGCCCGTCGAGGATTTGACCGAGGAAGAAGCGGCGGCGGCGCTTGCCTATCTGGCTGCGGAGGTCGCGCGCAACGACGCGCTTTATCATGGCAAGGACGCACCGGAGATTTCGGATGCCGAGTATGATGCGCTGAAGCGACGCAATGATGCCATCGAGGCTCGGTTCCCCGCCCTGATTCGCGCCGACAGCCCATCGCGGCGGGTGGGGGCAGCACCTTCGGAGACCTTTGCGCCTGTCGTCCATGCAAGGCCGATGCTCTCGCTCGACAACACGTTCTCGCAGGAAGATGTCGAGGATTTCGTTGCCAGCGTCTATCGTTTCCTCGGTCGCCTGCCGGATAATTCGATCGCCTTTACCGCTGAGCCGAAGATCGACGGTCTTTCCATGTCCATCCGTTACGAGAATGGCCGCATGGTGAGCGCCGCGACGCGCGGCGACGGTACGACGGGCGAGAACGTCACCGCCAATATCAGGACCATCCAGGAAATCCCCCAGACCTTGCCCGCAGGCGCTCCTGCCGTCGTCGAGGTGCGCGGCGAGGTCTATATGGCCAAGAGCGACTTCCTGGCGCTCAACGCGCAGATGGAGGCTGAGGGCAAGCAGACCTATGTCAATCCGCGCAATACGGCGGCAGGATCGCTGCGTCAGCTCGACGCGAAGGTGACGGCGAGCCGCAAGCTGAAGTTCTTTGCCTATGCCTGGGGCGAGATGTCGGACATGCCGGCCGATACGCAATACGGCATGGTGCAGACCTTCAAATCCTGGGGTTTCCCGGTCAATCCGCTTATGGAACGGCTGAGCTCAGTCGCCGACATTCTCGGTCACTACGAGGAGATCGGCCTGCAGCGGCCAGATCTCGATTACGATATCGATGGCGTCGTCTACAAGGTCGACAGCCTGGAACTGCAGGCCCGCCTCGGCTTCCGTTCGCGCTCGCCGCGCTGGGCGACCGCGCATAAATTTCCGGCGGAACAGGCCTTCACGCGCCTGGTCGGCATCGACATCCAGGTCGGCCGCACTGGCGCGCTGACGCCGGTCGCGCGGCTGGAGCCGATCACGGTCGGCGGTGTTGTCGTCACCAATGCGACCCTGCACAATGCCGACTATATCAAGGGCATCGGCAACAAGGGCGAGCTGATCCGCGACGGCCGCGATATTCGCGTCGGCGATATGGTGATCGTGCAGCGGGCTGGCGACGTCATCCCACAGATCGTCGATGTCGTGATGGAGAAGCGCGAGCCGTCGAGCGCGCCTTACGAGTTTCCGAAAGTGTGTCCTGTCTGCGGCAGCCATGCGGTGCGCGATATCAATGAGAAGACCGGCAAGGTCGATGCGGTCACGCGCTGCACAGGCGGTTTCATCTGCCGGGCGCAAGCGACCGAGCATCTCAAGCATTTCGTCTCGCGCAATGCCTATGACATCGAGGGGCTTGGCTCGAAGCAGATCGATTTCTTTTTCGAGAGCGAGGATCCGGCGCTGCAGATCAGGATTGCGCCTGATATCTTCACTTTGGAAAAGCGCCAGCAAGCATCGCTTGCGAAGCTGGAAAATATCGACGGTTTCGGCAAGGTCAGCGTCGGCAAGCTTTATGCAGCGATCAACGAGCGGCGGCAGATCGCCTTGCATCGCTTCATCTTCGCGCTCGGTATTCGCCATGTCGGCGAGACGACGGCCAAGCTGCTTGCACGGTCCTACGGCACTTACGCGGCCTTCGAGGTGGGGATGAAGGAAGCGGCACCCCTTAGCGGTGATGCGTGGAACGACCTCAACAATATCGAGGGCATCGGCGAGGTGGTGGCGCGCGCCATCGTCGAATTCTACAAGGAGCCGCGCAATACCGAAGTTATCGCGAAGCTCCTGGAGGAAGTGCAGCCGCAGGAGGCCGAGCAGCCGGTGACCTCAGGCAGTCCCGTCGCCGGCAAGACGGTCGTCTTTACTGGTTCGCTGGAAAAGTTCACGCGCGACGAGGCCAAGGCGAAGGCTGAGAGCCTTGGAGCCAAGGTTTCCGGCTCGGTGTCGAAGAAGACCGATATCGTCGTGGCCGGGCCGGGTGCCGGCTCCAAGCTCGACAAGGCGCGCGAGTTCAATGTCCAGGTCATGACCGAGGACGAGTGGCTGGATTTGATCGGCTGATGATGGTTGGCGGCGGAATCATATCCGCCGCCGCGTGACTGCTCAGAATCTCAGCCGAGCCATCGTGAACGCATCCACATATTCGCCGTTGCGGAAACCGAAGGCGCGTAGACGCCCCTCGGTTTCGAACCCGAATTTCTCGTAGAGGCCGATCGCCCGCGCATTGTCGACATAGACGGTCAGTTCCAGACGCTTGATTGCCAGCCAGTTGTCGGCGGTATCGATGAGAGCGCGCAATAGCGCGGACCCGATGCCGCAGCCGGTAAAGTCGTCATGCACGCCCATACCGATGCTGCCGCTGTGAATCCGCCGGCCGGCAAGGCGGTTCATGCCGGCATTGCCGACAATCTGCCCGTCAAGCACGGCGACAAGGCCGGTCGAATTGGGCGATGACTTCTCCAGCCATTGCCGTGTTTCCTCGACGCTTTGAAAGGGCAGGCGAAGCGTGCCGGCGCGAAAGCCGGGGAGATTGGCGATCGTGGCGATTCCTTCCGCGTCGGACGGGCGCGAGGCACGAATCTCGACCGCGCCGATTTTGCCTGATCGTCGTTTGGCGGGTTCTTGCTCTTCGAAAGACATGGGCTCTCCTTGATATTGATGAGGAGAGCAAGGAAGCTTCAACCCTGCTCGCCTCGGCAGGGTTGAGATGGATCGCGGTCAGCTCAGCGCAACACAGCTTCCACTCGCCCTGCAAGGGGAGAGATGGTGTGAAGGTGCATCACGATTGTGCGGTTTGCGATCATGGGCGGATGATCCGACGCGATGCGGAAGTTGTCAATCGTTCCTTGCATAAATCCCTTGATGGAACCGCTGCCTCCCCAAGGCGCGATGAGGTTGCTTCGTTTCATATATTACTTGACAGGCAACCATTTGGTTGCCTATAAATAAGGAAAGGCAACCAAATGGTTTCGTATCCGTGGATGATGATGATGCGATCTTCAAGGCGCTGGCGGATGCCAGCCGGCGACAATTGCTCGACAGGCTCTATGAGCAGAACGGGCAAACCCTCAATGCGCTCTGCGAAGATCTGGACATGAGCCGCCAGGCGGTCGCCAAGCATCTTGCCATTCTGGAGGAGGCCAATCTCGTCTCCTCGGAGAAGCATGGACGCGAGAAGCTGCATTTCATCAACGCGGTCCCGATCAATGGCATCGCCGAACGCTGGATCAACAAGTTCGAACGCCGGCATCTGAGTGCGCTTTCGGCCTTGAAGAAGGCGCTGGAGGACCAGGGCGGTCCGTGAGCTGAAGAAGCAATAAAATTCAAACAAGGAGAAATGGCATGGCTGGAAGCAAATTCGTCTACGTCACCTTCATCCGCACCACGCCGGAAAAGCTCTGGTCGGCGCTGACCACGCCGGAATTCATTAAGCAATACTGGTTCGATATGGTCCATGACACCGAGTGGAAGGTTGGATCGCCGTGGAAAATGCTCTTTCCCGATGGCCGGATTGCCGATGCAGGAGAGATTGCCGAGTTCGATCCGCCACGGCGTCTCGGCATCAAATGGCGCAATGAGTGGCGTCCGGACCTGAAGGCCGAAGGCTGGTCGCGCTGTGTGATGGAACTGGAGCCGGCGGACGGCGTCGTAAAATTGACCGTTACCCACGCGATCGAGGTTGAAAACTCCAAACTCATCGAGGCGGTTTCCGGTGGCTGGCCGAAGATCCTGTCCAATCTCAAATCGCTGCTGGAGACCGGAACGGTCGCAATCAGCCAGAAGTGAGATGACGCGCTACCGGCGTGTATTCGGACGCCGTTGCTTTGGCGGCGGCATCCATTATGTGGATCATTGCCACATCGATCGTGAAGCGTGGCACGCGGATATAAGGCGTCCCACCTTGCATCGCTCAGGGACCATCTTACCTTAGCCAAGCCGCTCTTGCTCCCCGCGGCTGTTGTTGGAGGATGATCGATGCGTTCACCCAAATTCTTTGCCGCCGTTGCCGGGTCTTTTCTGGCTCTGGCACCCATTTCCGCTTCCGCCGAGGTCGTCGGCAAGGTCGGCGTGGATTGGACAGGCAATGATATTCTGGTCGATGCCGTGCCGGACCCCGAAGTCTCGGGCGTCACATGCCATGTAACCTATTTCGACCGCAGCGTGATCGACCGGCTGCGCAAGGGCAATTGGTTCGAAGATCCTTCCAACAATTCCATCGCCTGCCGTCAGACCGGTCCGATCGAGATCGGCAATATCAATCTGTCCGAGAGCGGCGAGGAGGTGTTCCGCGCCGGGCTGTCGCTCATCTGGAAGAAGCTCGTCGTCACCCGCATCTACGACAAGAAGAACGATACGTTGGTCTATCTCATCCATTCGCGGCAGCTGGTGGATGGTTCCGCCAAGATGGCCATTTCGACAATCCCCTTGTTCGGCCAGCAGGTTACGTGGAAGAATGGCAAGCCGAAATGATGGTATTTCTATACCTCAAAAATAACCCGTAGAAAGATAATACCAAAAAAAGTCATACTCTTGGGTTGTCGAATTCCTTCTAGTTGCTTTCGGTCTGCACCTTTTTGATGCAATTTCGAAGGCGAACACGGAGGCGACTCTCGCCCCTGTTCACGGCCTGCAAGACCGTGTGATTGGCTACACCCCTGCCAAAACCGGTTGTATAAAAAGCGATCGCCCTGGAGCTCGGCTCCAGGGCGATCTTCTTTTGGTAAGCTAACTTATTGAAATCAGGCTGCCTGTGCCAACTGATCCGCAATGACCGTATCGAGGTTGAGGAAGCAGACCATGGTCTTTTCCAGTGCCACGATGCCGCGGCAGAAGGCGCGCTGAGCTTCGGGGATGATTTCCGGAGCCGGCTGCAGATCTTCGCTTTTGATCGACATCATATCCGAGACCTGTTCGACCAGCAGGCCGACCAGCTTGCCGGCAATATCCGTGACGATGATTGCGGAGCGCTCTGAAGGTTCCGTCATCTTCATGCCGAGGCGGCAGGCCATATCGATGACCGGGATTACGGCGCCGCGCAGATTGATGAGGCCGAGCACGTATGGCGGCGTATGCGGCATCGGCGTCACCGGGGCCCAGCCGCGGATTTCGCGGATCGCCATGATGTCGATGCAGAATTCCTGATCGCCAAGGTGAAAGGAGACGATTTCCAGATAGGTGCCCGATTGCTTGATGGCGTTCGTCATATTCGAGAACTTCCCGTTTGGCATCGCCGCAAGCGACGCTCGCGATTGAAAAGAGAGATCGGCTGGAGCGGCTTGGGCAGCGGCAGCGTCCGGTGCTTCGGCGAAAGATACGCCTGGCGTTCCGGCGGGCGTCATGCCCTTCTGGAATAAAGAGGTTTGCCGCGCTTTCGGGCGGCGAGCGAAGTGGAATTCGACCTTTGCTGCAGATGTTGGCGCGGACTGGTTAGGATTGGTTTAACATGAATGCAGATTTTGTCTCTTCGGCCGAAGAAGAGCGGCGAAATGGGATGATCAAGGTTCGGAAGCCCCCCGAACCGCATGCTGCGACGATTTCGGCCTCCTCTGAACATCTTCTTGAATTGCGTCCTCCACTTCGAGCCGTTACATCGGCTAGGGGGCGATACTGCACTTTCGGCGCGATCGTCTGTATCGGTGAGGAATAGCATTCATGAGAAGCGTGCGGATTGCAGTTTGGGTGGCCGTGTTGATCGTGGCCGGACTATTGGGCTGGTTTAGCTTTGGCGGCGGCAAGTCGCCCGAGGTGGCGGCATCCGGGCCTTATGGCGTGCCCTTTACCCTCGTTTCGCAGAGCGGCCAGCCGATCAGCGACCAGGCATTTCGCGGTAAGCCGTCGGCCGTTTTCTTCGGTTATACCCATTGCCCCGATGTCTGCCCGACGACGCTGTTCGAGCTGAACGCCTGGCTGGAGAAGGTCGATCCTGATGGCAGCAAGCTCAATGCCTATTTCGTGACTGTTGATCCCGAGCGCGATACGCCCGCCATCATGGACCAATATGTCTCCAACGTATCGAAGCGCATCACCGGAATTTCCGGCGATCCCGCCAAGGTGATGGAGATGGTCAAGGGCTTCCGGGTCTATGCCAAGAAAGTGCCGGTCGACGACAAGCAACCGAATGGCGACTATACGATGGATCACACCGCTTCCGTCTTCCTGCTGGATTCGCAGGGCCGCTTTGCCGGAACCATCGCTTATGAGGAGGATCCGGACGTGGCGATGAAGAAGCTGGAGAACCTGGTCAAGAAGGGATAGGGCCTGCATGGGCGAGGGGATTGATGGACAGGGAAAATCCAGATCCATCCTGATTGTGGGGGCCGGACCGGTCGGCCTTGCCGCCGCTCTGGAGCTCGCCCGTCGCGGCTTCTCGCCGCGCATCGTCGATGACGGCATTGGTCCGACGCCGCTGCAGGAAAGCCGGGCGCTTGGCGTCAATGCCCGCACGCTGACGCTGCTGTCTCCTTCCGGCGTTGCGGAGCGCATCATCGCCGCCGCGCAACCGATCGAGCAGTTTCGGGTCCGCTCAGGCGAGAAAATTCTCATCGGGCTGGATACGCGAAAAGTGAAGGGCCGTTTCGGTGCCATTCGCGCCTTGTCGCAGGGCAATACCGAACGGCTCTTGATCGAGGCGCTTTCGGCCTATGGAATCGCACCGGAATGGCGGACGACGGTCGTGGCAGAGGCCTTGGCCGATTTCCAGAGGCCGGAGGTCGTCCTGCGTCGCGCCGATGGTTCGCAGGAAGTGGTTCGGCCGGATATCTTGATTGGTGCCGATGGCGCGCATTCGGTCGTTCGCAAGGCGCTCGGGGCCGGCTTCCCGGGCGAGGCGCTGGAGGCTTATTTCTTTCTCGCCGATTTTCGTTATGCGGCTCCAGTCGATACCAGTTACGGCGAAGTCTCGATCCTCGATCCCGGCATGATCGTGCGCCTGCCGGTCTCTGCCGACGTCATCCGCTATATCTCGACGCTGGAGGATTTCGAAAAGCATATCGCGCATCCGGCTGCCGTTTCGGAGAAGACCTGGGTCTCGCAGTTCCGTATCCACTTCCGTCATGTCGAGCCGATGGCCAAGGGCAATGTCTTTCTTGCAGGCGATGCCGCGCATATCCATTCGCCGGCCGGCGCTCGCGGCATGAATCTCGGCATCGAAGATGCCTGCTGGCTTGCCTGGCTCATTGCGGAAGGCCGCGAACAGGAGTATTCGGCCCTGAGAATTCCCGCCGTGAAGCAGGTTTTGAAGCAGACCTATGGCCTGACACGATTGGTGACGATGCAAAGCCCGCTGGCAGTTGCGGCGCGTAATGTCCTTGCGCCGCTATTGTTGCGTTTCGGCCCGATCCGCCGGACATTGCTTCGGAGTGTGGCCGGCTATGATACGCCGAAGCCGCCCTGGATCGACTGGGCCGAATAAGAACGAGAAAGAGCGACGAGTTGAGTGAAATCCGCCTTTATGTGACGACGACCGAGAAAAAGGCCGAGCAGGTCCTGGACCTGATGACACCAATATTCGAAGACGAAGAGTTGCCGATCGCAACGACGGAGATCGATGAGAAGAACAATGTCTGGGAAGCGTCGATCTATCTGTATGCCGCAGATGAGGATGAGGTCCGTGGCCGTTTCGAAGCGCTCCTGAAGCCAGCTTTCGCCGATCTCGCCATTCAAAAGGAAGTGCTTCCCGATATTGACTGGATCGCCAAGTCGCTGGAAGGATTGAAGCCGGTGCGTGCCGGCCGCTTCCTCGTGCATGGCTCGCATGACCGCGACAAGATCGGTTCCAGCGATATCGCCATCGAGATCGAGGCCGGGCAGGCCTTTGGCACCGGTCATCATGGGACGACGGCAGGCTGCCTGGAAACGATCGATAAGGTCGTTACCAGCCGGCGCGTGCGCAATGCGCTCGATCTCGGAACGGGCAGTGGCGTGCTGGCGATCGCCGTGCGCAAGCTGCGCAACATTCCGGTTCTGGCAACGGATATCGATCCGATTGCCGTCCGCGTCGCGAAGGAGAATGTCCGCAGCAACGGCATCGCCTCGGGTGTCACGCTGGAGACGGCACCGGGATTCCATTCCACGGCTTTTTCCCGCCACGGGCCGTTCGACCTGATCATCGCCAATATTCTGGCGCGCCCACTCATCAAGATGGCGCCGCAGCTCGTGGCGCATCTGGCACCCGGCGGTTCGGTGATTCTTTCGGGTATCCTTGCCGAGCAGCGCTGGAAAGTTCTCGCCGCCTATAATGGCGCAAACCTGCGTCATGTGCGCACGATCTGGCGCAACGGCTGGGTCACCATCCATCTCGACCGGCCCTGAGCCGCTCACCTCCGCAACTGCAATTGCTGAAACGAAAAAGGCGGTGCCGAAGCACCGCCTTGAGATCGGTTTTCACCGATCTTGCCCGCGAGCGTGTGTGGAGGAGTGCTCAAGCGGGCTCTAGCGTCCTGATCATAATCCGAGAGGGAGGAGGAGAACCGGATTGCGACCGACTTGGAACGCGTAGATCTTAAACTTCTTAGCGGCGACCGCCGCGGCTGGCGCCGATAGCCTTCGAGGTTTCGACTTCGAGCTGACGAAGCGAGCCTACGGAGTGGCGTACGGTGCGACGCTCGCCAGCCAGCGCCGGGCTAACATATGCGGAGCGAGAGATAGGCATTGTCTTAAGTCCTTAATTTGAGCTGGTTCTTCGTGAACCCGTTTGATGTGCCGGATATAGCGACTTGCTTTTCGATGTGGCAGGGGGGCGGCTTCATGGGAGCTATGCGTGATATGCATGTTTCGTGCCGTGAAGTTGTCATATTCGGACAGTGATGCTCACGAAATGGGCGGATTCGTTAACGGCCGGAGATGAGATAGAACGCTCTCATGTGGTGTGCCGCCGCCGTTATTACGCATATCGTCTCGATGATCTAAAATCACGTCGCGCTTCCGATCATGATGCTCTAACATACTGGCACCATTCGGTTTCACGGATTCTCCACCAGCCTCGGATCAGCTCATGTTTCAATCTTTCGACGTCACTTCCACACCGCAATTCGGTCGCGAGCGCGTTACCGGTTTGCGTGCCGCCTTCGGTGATCTCGGCATTGACGGCTTCCTCGTGCCGCGTGCCGACGAGTATCAGGGCGAGTATGTGCCCAAATGCTCGGAGCGTCTGGCATGGCTGACCGGCTTCACGGGATCGGCCGGTGTTGCGCTTATCACACACTCTCAGGCCGTGGTCTTTGTGGATGGCCGCTATGTGACGCAGCTTGCAGAGCAAGTAGACCGCAGCGTCTTCACCGGTGGCGATCTGGTGAATGAACCGCCGCATCTCTGGCTGCCGCGCCATGCGAAGAAGGGCTTCCGGCTTGGCGTAGATCCCTGGCTGCATACGGGTGCCGAAGTGCGGCGGCTGGAAAAGGCGCTGGCCGAGATCGACGGCAAGCTCGTCTTCTTGCCCCACAATCCGCTCGACAAGCTCTGGGCGGATCGCCCGGCCGAGCCGCTTGGCGGCGTCATTATTCAGGATATCGGCCAGGCCGGCGTCCTGGCGCGGGACAAGCTGGCGGCAATCGCGGCTGGCCTCAAGGAAAAGAATCTCAAGGCCGTCCTGATCACCGATCCGTCTTCGGTCGCCTGGATCTTCAATATTCGCGGCAGCGACGTGCCGCATACGCCGCACCCACTGGCGCGCGCGATCATCTATGCGGAAGGCGAGGCCGAGCTCTTCCTCGACAAGCGCAAGACCAAGGTCGAGGCGGAGGCCTATCTGACGCAGATCTGCAAGCAGCTGCCGCCGTCCGAGCTCGTCAAGCGCCTTGGGGCGGCGGCGGCAAATGGTGCGCGCATTCTGGTCGATCCGGATCTCGCTTCCTACGCCTTGACCGACATCATCCGTCGAGAGGGCGGCGAGGTCGTCGAGGGTAATGACCCCGCCAAGCTGCCGCGAGCCTGCAAGAATGCCGCTGAAATCAATGGATCGGCCGCCGCTCATCTGCAGGACGGCGCCGCCATGGTCGAATTCCTTTATTGGCTCGAGACGAGCAAGCCGGGCACGGTGACGGAGATTGCCGCCGCCAAGCGGTTGGAAGCCTGCCGCGCCCGCGTCGGCGAAAGCATGCAGAACCCGCTGAAGGACATCTCCTTCGACACGATCTCCGGTGCCGGCGAGCATGCGGCCATCATGCACTATCGCGTGACGACGGAGAGCGACCGGCTGATCCAGGCCGGCGAGTTGTTCCTGATCGATTCAGGCGCGCAATACATCAACGGTACGACTGATATTACGCGAACTATCGGTATCGGTGCCGTCTCCGAAGAGCAAAAGCGCCTCTTCACGCTTGTCCTGAAGGGGATGATCGCCATCAGCACGGCGCGTTTTCCGAAGGGGACCCGCGGCTGCGATCTCGATCCGCTGGCGCGCATCGCGCTCTGGAAGGCAGGCGTCGATTTCGCCCATGGCACGGGCCATGGCGTCGGCTCCTATTTGTCCGTCCATGAAGGCCCGCAGCGCATCGCCCGGCTCGCCGTGCAGGAGCTGCTTCCCGGCATGATCCTGTCCAACGAACCAGGCTATTATCGCCCGGGTCATTTCGGTATCCGTATCGAGAACCTGATCTACATTCGCGATCCTGAGGAAATCGAGGGTGGCGACATGCCGATGCTGGGCTTCGAAACGCTGACCTTCTGCCCGATCGATCGCAGCCTGGTCCTCGTCGAGCTACTGACGCATGAGGAGCTGCATTGGCTGAACGAATATCACGTGCGGACGCGCGAGGCCCTGATGCCGCTGATCCATGATCACGATATCCGGGCCTGGCTGGAAAATGCCACGCTTGCGCTCAGCCATTGAGAAACACAGACCCCATCCTGTCTAAGCGGGGTGGGGTCTTTTACTGCCTCAAGCGCCGATGGAATGGCGCCATGCCATGACGACGATCCAGCCGGCAACCAGCATAAAGGTCGAGGGATAGCGCAGGCCGACGAGAAGGGCCGCCAGCATTGCCACCTTGATATCCCAGCCGCCGATGAAGAAGGCGGGTGCGACGAGGGTTGTGAGCACGGCGGCGGGCACGGCATTCAGCGCGGCTTCGACCCGCGGCGGAATGCGGGTCATTTTGACGATGAGAATATAACCGCCGATACGCGTCAGGAAGGTCACCACGGCTGCGGCCGCGATGAGCAGGACCATGTGCGAATTGAAATCGAGCATGGTCAGACCTCGTGACTTTCGTGAGCGACGTCGGGCTTGCGGTTCGCCTTCACCGGCGGCAGCACCGCCGCAAGGGCGACGCCGGCCAGCGCGCCGATGCTGACATGCCAGGGCGAGCCGACGTAACGATGCGCAATGGCCGATGCCACGGCGCTGGCGGCGACAACAGGCAGAAAGTTGTCACGCTTGCGGAAGCCCATGACGATGCCGAGGAAATAGATCGGCAGCAGGATATCGAGACCGATGGCTTTGGGATCGCCGATCAGGCTGCCGAGAAGGCCACCTATCAGGCTAATGATCACCCAGGGAACATAGATCATCGCCGCAAAGCCGATGTACCAGGCGAAAGTTACGGGCTTGCCGCTTTCGTGGCGCTTGATCGTCTCCGCAAATTGCGGGTCGACCAGCAGGAAGAAGGTGAAGAATTTCTCCACTGCGGAAAAGTGCCTGATGTAGCGCGCGATCGCCGCTGAATAGAGCACATGGCGAAAGTTCACCGCCAGGATCGACAGCACGATGAGCCAAGCCTGAACATTGTGACCGAAGAGGTCCAGCCCCACCATCTGGCTGGCGCCGGCATAGACCGTGCCGCTCATCAGGGTCAATTCGCCGAGCGACATGCCCTGATCTCGTGCCAGCGCACCAAAAAGGGCGCCGAATGGCGCTGCCGCAAGGCCGACGGGAATGCCGCCCTTCAAGCCTTCAAGAAAATCCGCGCGACTCATGGTCCGCTCTGTCCTTCATGGAAAATCTGGCGCTTTCGCCCGGTTGCCGTGTCGAGGGCGCACATTCCGCATGGAAACAACGATGATTGTACCCCTTGCGCATTTGCTGCCGCGCTGTTCAATGGCGGGAGGTGTAAGCCGTACCCGTAGAACCAGCAATTGAATTTCCTTGATGGATCAATTGATTTCCTTGATCCAGGTCCTTGGGTGCGCTTGTAAAATGGGAGACGGTGAAGATGAAGAAAATCACCTTTACGAAGGAGGAGAAGGCTGCCATCGTCGCCCGCCTTCAGCGCTATTTCTCCGACGAGCTCGACCAGGCACTCGGCACGTTGCCTGCCGAATTCCTGCTCGACTTCTTCACATCCGAGATTGGCCCTTACTATTACAATCAGGGCCTGCGGGATGCCCATGCCGCATTGGTAAGCAAGATGGAGGATTTCGGCGAGGCGATCTATCTGCTGGAGAAGGAGCCCGCCAAGGGCTGATAGGAGCTTATTTTCTGGGCTGAAAGGTGTGCTCTGCAGCGGGGAAGGTGCGGGCCTTCACTTCCTCGGCATAGGCTTCCGTTGCCTTCGAAACCACGGGCGCCAGCTCTGCAAAGTGCTTGACGAAGCGAGGTTTGAAATCGCTGAAGAGACCAAGCATGTCATCGGAAACAAGGATCTGCCCGTCGCAGGCGGGTGATGCTCCGATACCAATGGTGGGGATGGCTACGGCGGTGGTGATCTCGCGGGCAAGCGGTTCGACAGTACCCTCGACCAGGAGCGCGAAGGCACCGGCCCCCTCTATAGCCTTGGCATCCTGCCGGACCTTCTGGGCCTCCTTGTCCGAGCGGCCGAGTGTGCGATAGCCGCCGGTGGTATTGACCTGCTGGGGCATGAGACCGACATGGCCGAAGACCGGAATGCCGCGACGCGTGAGGAAGGCCACGGTTTCGGCCATCTCTTCCCCGCCTTCCAGCTTCACGCCGTCGCAGCCGGTTTCCTTCAGGATGCGGGCGGCATTGCGAAAGGCTTGTTCCTTCGATTCCTGGTAGGAGCCGAAGGGCATGTCGACGATGATGCAGGCATGTTTTGCACCACGCATGACCGCCTGGCCATGCGCGATCATCATTTCCAGCGTGACGCCGACGGTCGTCTCCATGCCGTAGAGCACCATACCGAGGGAATCGCCGACGAGGAGCAGGTCGCAATGCGGATCGAGCAGGCGGGCGATCGGCGTCGTATAGGCGGTCAGGCTGACGATCGGGCGCGTGCCCTTCATCGCCTCGATGGCGGCGGTCGTCACGCGTTTGGTCTGTCCGACGGTGCTCATCTCAGGCTGTCCTTTCTTTGGCGGATGGCCTGCGGCCGATGACGCGGTTGTCGAGCAAGCGGGTGGTGCCGATGCGAACGAACAATGCAATGAGGATCGGCTGTCCCTGCAGTTTGGTCAGCGGCTCCAGCGTTTCAGGATGGCGAACGGCGGCGACTTCCACGGTCGCAAGCGGTTCCTCACCGATGAAGGCGTGCAGCGCTTCTTCGAGTATGGCGGGGTCATCCGCGCCGAGATCGTAGAGCCTTTCGGCTTCCGCCAGTGCCTTTGGAACGATGACGGCGGCGGCACGCTCTTCCCGCGAGAGATAGACGTTGCGCGAAGAGAGCGCCAAGCCATCGGCATCGCGGACGGTCGGTACTGGCACGACACGAACGGGCTGCGCGAGATCCTCGACCATGCGGCGGATGATCGCCACCTGCTGGTAATCCTTCTCTCCGAAATAGGCGCGGTCGGGCTGGACGATATTGAAGAGCTTGGTAACGACGGTGGCAACGCCGGCGAAGTGTCCCGGGCGAACCGCACCTTCCAGCTCCGCCCCGAGCTTCGGCACATCGACCACCGTTTCCATCGGGCGCGGATACATATCGATGACGCCGGGTGCGAAGAGAAAATTGACGCCGGCGTCTCGCAGCATGGCGCTGTCGCGGTCGAGATCGCGTGGATATTTCGCCAGATCCTCGTTGGCGCCGAACTGCAACGGATTGACGAAGATCGAGGTGACGACGACGTCGTTCTCGGCCTTGGCGCGGGAGACCAGTTCCATATGGCCGGCATGCAGGTAACCCATGGTAGGCACCAGGCCGATTTTCCTGCCGGCTTTGCGGTGTTCGCCAAGCCGTTCGCGCAGGACGGCTATCGTGTGGACGATCTCCATCGTGTCACTCCTCCGCAAGCAATGCCGCTTCCGTATTGCCCGCTTCCATCCCTCAAAATTGGCGGGACTTCTAACGTGTGCAGTGCAAAAAGGCAATTCGCCTACGCTACCGGCGACGGTTTCGCTCTCAGCCTGCGAGGTCGTAACCCTTGGCGGCAGGCTCGGCGAGGACGATTTGCCTGTCGCCGCCATACTCCAAACGAAATCACTCTCCCAAGCGGTACTCGAGAGAGCGAAAACGGGATGGCGTTGTTTTTTTAAGGACTAGACCGAGCGGGTCAATCCGCCATCGACCTTGAGATTCTGGCCTGTGATGTAACCGGCGCCGTCTGAGGTGAGGAAGGCCACGGTGGCGGCGATCTCGGCGCTGGTGCCGTAGCGCCCCATGGGCACGCTGTCGCGGCGTTCTTCTGTCGCCGGCAGGCTGTCGATCCAGCCGGGCAGGACGTTGTTCATCCGCACATTGTCGGCGGCATAGGTGTCGGCAAAGATCTTCGTATAGGAGGCGAGGCCGGCCCGGAATACGGCTGAGGTCGGGAACATCGCTGACGGTTCGAAGGCCCAGGCAGTGGAGATGTTGACGATGGCGCCGGACTTCTGTCTCTGCATGATGGGAGCGACGAGGCGGACCGGGCGAATGACGTTCATCAGATAGACGTCGAGGCCGGTGTGCCATTGCTCGTCCGTGATATCGAGGATCGGAGCGCGCGGACCATGGCCGGCGCTGTTGACGAGCGCATCGATCCGTCCCCACTTTTCCATCGCCGCATCGACCAGACGCTTCAGGTCATCATTGGACTGGTTGGAGCCGGTAACGCCGATGCCGCCGAGTTCCTGAGCGATAGCCTCGCCCTTTCCGGAGGAAGAGAGGATGGCGACATGGAAGCCATCGGCGGCAAGGCGCCTGGCGCTTGCTGCGCCCATACCGCTGCCGCCCGCGGTGATAACAGCCACTTTTTCTATCGACATTCGTGCTTCCTTCCTCGTCCGGTTCCCGCAAGATCGATTGCCCTAAATCCGCCGATGAAATATCATCTTCTTCGCGCGAGAGCCAAGCATCTAAACTCTTGTCTATCAGTAGAAAAACTATCGCATGAATGGTTCACCGGGTAAACTTCCCTCTCTGAATGCCCTGAAGGCGTTCGAGGTCGCTGCGCGCCATTGCAGCTTCCGGCTGGCTGCCGAAGAGCTCGGAGTTACGCAGGGTGCTGTCGCCCAGCAAGTCCGCGGGCTGGAAGCTGAGCTCGGCGTAAAACTGTTCGAGCGGATGCCGCGGGCCTTGGCTCTGACCGGCGAGGGGCGAGGCTATATTGCCGACATCAGGCGTGCCTTTGAAATCATCGCCCGCGCGACGGGTGACCTCAGCCCGCAACCTGTCAGGCTTACCATCAGCACCACGCCGACATTCGCATCGAAATGGCTGATCCCGCGCCTGCCGGATTTTACAGCCCGTCACCCCGATCTCGATCTCCACATTCTCGCGACAGAACGCGTATCGAGCTTCCAGGCGGATGGAGTGGACCTTGCTGTCCGTTATGGCCGGCCACCCTTTGGACCGGGACTTGTTGCAGAGCTGCTCTTCGAGCAGGAGATCATTGCCGTTTGCAGCCCTGTGCTGCTGCATGATCGGAAGCCGCCAAAGACACCGGAGGAGCTGGAGGACTACGTGCTTCTTCACGATGCTCATAATTCCTGGCCCGAGTTTATCGACAGGCATCTTGGGCGGGCTTCGCAGGCATCCTACAAAGGGATCAGTTTCAATCAGACTTCGCATGCGATCGAGGCCGCTATCGCTGGACAGGGCATCGTGCTTGCGAACCGCGATTTCGTCGTGCGTGATCTGGCGGAAGGCCGGCTGACGCAGATAATTGAGGGATCGCTAAGCGGTCCTTCCGACTTTTATCTCGTCTGGCCGCGTTATCGGAAGTCCTCTGCCCTCGAGACGGTGATTGCCTGGATGAGCGAGGAGGTGAGACGGAAGTGATCGGCATGATGTCATGACGCTGCCGGCATTTTGGGCCGTGGTTTTGGTGTCGGCTCCACTTCGCTCCCTGAGATTAGCGCTTTCCTCAATCTTTTGCTGTTAGCTGCCGCCATGGCAAAGATCGTGGCGTTGGCTGCATATTTCTATCAGGCGGCGGTGGCTTTCGGGCTGCTGATCGCCGTTGCACATCTGCTCGCTCCAGCGGATTACGCGGCCTATTCGCTGTTCATCTCGATCAGCCAGTTCGCGGCGATTTTCTGTTTCGAATGGGTTCGTTTTGCCTGCAGCCGCTTTTATCCGGGGCAGGCGCCTGGAAGCGAGGCTCTGGAGCGCAAGGCGCTCACTGTGGAATTTGCGGCGTGCTCGGCGATTTGCCTGATCGCCGCTTCCGCCTCGATCTTCTTTTCTGTCTCGGCAGAGATTGCCTTGCTTGGCGGCCTGGTTGCGATCTTCCAGGGCGGCAGCGACCTGCATCTTACCATGCTGCGCTTCCGTCAGGAGTTTCGCGTCTTTTCGCGGTTGCAGGGTTCGCGGGCCACCATTTTGGCAATCGGTACGCTTGCGGGCGCTGCCGTTGCTCCGAATTTCACATGTACCGTCATCGGTCTGATGGCCGGCTATCTTGCCTATGGGCTCCTTGCCGCATTTCTGACCCGCAACAGTCTTCACGAGGCAGCTTCCTTCGAGAAGGCGCTGGTACGCAAGCATTTCGTCTATGGCAGCGTTGCCGCGAGCGCCTCTGTTATTGGCATGCTGACGCCGTTGGGACTGAAATCGATCCTTACGGCTACGCTGGGAGCGGGCGGCGCTGCCGGCGCGCTTCTTGCGCTTGATCTGCTGCAGAGACCCTTCGTCCTGATCGTTTCTGCCCTGCAGGCCATTCAATATCCCGATGTCGTCACGACCTATGATCGCGATGGGCGGACGCCTGCCTTTGCCAAGCAGCTTGGCGAATATTATTCGCTGCTGACCGGTCTGACGCTGATGACCGCCGCCGGCATTTTCGCGCTATTGCAGCCGGTTGGGCAATTGGTCATCGCCGCTGGTTTGCGCAAGGAGTTTCTTGCCGTCGCCCCCTTCGTCATCGGCCTTGCGACATGCCGCGCGCTGACGGCCAACATGATGCCCACTCCCGCGCATCTACAGCACCGGCTGTTGACGATCTTCGTGCTCGCGGTGCTGGATTGCGTGCTGCTGAATGCGGGTACGCTCATCGGCGGCTATCTCGGTTCCTTCGGCGATGCTGCCCTCATGGCCGGCGGCATGATTGGCGCGCTATGCGCCATGACGATCGGCGTCAAGGTGATGATGTCTCTTGCCTTTGATTTCGTCTGGCCGCCCGTCGTCCTGTCGACCATCGGGCTGGCTCTGCCGGTGCTGGCAACGGCCGGTTTTGGCTATTCGCTCTGGATATCGGTGGCTGTGGGCGTTGTTGGGGGCGCGCTCTTCTGCATGCTCGGCCTCTATAGCTACTTCGTCACGATGTTCCGGCCGCAGTCCCGGTCCTGAAATCTCCTAGAGATCTTTCAGGATAGACAAGACGCGATCGGCGCTGCCGTCCCAGGAGAAGCGTGTAACGTTCTCATGGCCGCGTCGGCGCAGATCCTGGCGCAACGCCTCGTCCGTCGCGATCCTTCGCATGGCGGAGACAAGTTCGTCCTGCCGGAAGGGATCGAAGTAGAGCGCGGCATCGCCTGATGCCTCGCGCACGGCAGGAATATCGGCCGCAAGCACCGGGCAGCCCTGGGTCATCGCTTCCAGCGGCGGGATACCGAATCCCTCGTAAAGGCTCGGGAAGACGAAGGCTGTTGCGTGACGCTCCAGGGCGACGATCTCGGCGTCGCTGAGCCGGCCCGGAAAGAGTAGGCTGTCGTTCGATTGCTGGTTATCCGATTTGAAGACGGTCGGCGCGGAGCCGCCGACGACCACGAGCTTCTGATTGTCATCCTTGAGCGCCTCGAAGGCGCGGATCGCGAAATCGAGGTTCTTGTTCGGTTTCATCGTCCCGACGAGCAGGAAGAAGCCGTTCGTCTTCAGGCCAAGCCGTTGCATGACGGCCTCATCCGGCTCGATGGCGGCGTAATGATCGACGGCATTGTAGACGACGTCGATGCCGGCTGATGGAACCCGGAACACCGAGGCGAGCTCCTGCCGCGAGAATTCGGAGACAGTGCCGATCTTGGCGGTGCGCGTCAGCACCGTACCAAGCGCGCCGTGCAGCAGGCGGTAGCTGCGCTTGAAGGATTGCGGGTGGCGGAAGATCGTGACGTCATGGATGACGACGGCCTGGCGGCGGTGCAGAAGCGGGCCGCTGCCGCCGAAGCCGATCAGGCGGCTGCCGCGCGAATGCGAAAGCAGCGATGTCTGTTCCCAGACGTGACCGGGGCCGGAGCCGAAACTGTCGATTTCGATGGAGGAAAGCTTGATATCGACGGGCGTATTCAGCGGCACGGCCAGACGCCAGCGCAATCCCTTCAGCGAGGCGGGCAGCGTGCCTGCGGAGATCCTGCGGTCGAGTGCCAAAGTGAGCTCGCGCGCGAAGCGCTGCACGCCCGACAGGGGCTGGCCGAGAAAACGCCCGTTGATGACAATCGACTGCACGCTGGAGATCCCGATATTTCATTGATCGGGTACAGGTTGCACCATTTTGTTTAGAGAAGGTTTAGCTCGGTTCGCGCGATTTTAGGCAAGCGCGTCTTTGCTGCTGACAATGGCGACGCCACGGGCTCGCATGTCGTCGATTGCCGATTTGACGCCGGCAGGATCGATGCCACGGCTTGCATCCTCGATGAAGCGGACGCTGACGCCGGGTAGCATTTCCGCGGCATCGAGGGCTGAGAACTTGACGCAATAATCGGTTGCCAGTCCGCAAAGGTCGAGTTCGGTGACGCCTTTGTTACGCAGATAGGCCGCCAGTCCGGTAAGGGCGGCCTGGTCGTTGTCGCGGAAGGCGGAATAGCTGTCGACGGCGGGATTCTGGCCCTTTTGCTGGATGAAATCGACGGCGGCCATATGGAGGTCGGGATGGAAGGCGGCGTCTTCGGTATTCTGGACGCAATGGTCAGGCCACATCATTTGCGGTTTCCCCGAGAGCATGCCGATTTCGAAGGGTTTCTTGCCGGGATGGGCGGAGGCGAAGCTGCCGTGGCCGGCGGGATGCCAGTCCTGCGATGCGATGATGAGGTCGTATTGGCCGCTGTCTATGAGCCGGTTGGCAACGGGTACCACCTGGTCTCCCTCGGGAACCGGAAGGTTGCCGCCGGGGCAGAAGCCGTTCTGGATGTCGATGAGCAGCAGCGCTTTCATGAGGCCTGTCCTTCCGTTTTGTTGCGCTGCACGATGCCAAGCGGCGCGCTTCGGATCAAGCCCCTTGCGCCCCGCCGATAAAGCCGGCGAGGCGCGATGGTTTGCAAAGGCTTACGCCGGCTTGTGGCCCTTGAGGCCATAAAAGGCGATGTAGAGGTAGCAGATGATCGGCATGAGGAAGGCAAGGTGAATGCCGATCGTGTCGGCAAGACCGCCCTGGATGACAGGCAGGATGGCGCCGCCGACAATGGCGAGGCACAGAATGCCCGAGCCCTGGCTCGTATATTTGCCGAGGCCATGCAGCGCCAGGCTGAAGATCGTCGGGAACATGATGGAGTTGAAGAGGCCGATGGCCAGTATCGACCACATGGCGACATGGCCCGTTGTCAGCACAGTCACCACCAGCAGCACGATGGCGACCGCGGCGTTGAAGGCGAGCGCCTTGCCGTCATCGATATGCCGCATGATTGCCGAGCCGATGAAGCGGCCTATCATGGCGCCACCCCAGAAGTACGAGACGTAATGAGCAGCATCGGCCTCGGAGAGATGGGCGATATCGGGCTGGCTCAGGAAGTTGACAAGGAAACTGCCAACGCTGACTTCAGCGCCGACATAGAGAAAGATGCCGACAGCGCCGAGCACGAGATGGCGATACTGCCAGGCGGAACCGCCGCCGCGCATCGGCTCGACGGTTTCCTCGTCTTCGACTTCGGGAAGCTTCAGCGCCGCGAAGATGGCGGCAAGCAACAGCAAGGCTGCAGCGAGAAGCAGATAGGGGAACTTGACCGCGCCTGCTTCGGCAAGACGCATCGCATCGAGTTGCTCTGGGGTCGCGTTGGCGGCAGCAACGGTCGCGGCAGACAGGATCAACATCGCGCCGAAGTAGGGAGCTATCGTCGTGCCGAGTGAATTGAAGGCTTGTGTCAAGTTCAGGCGGCTGGCGGCGGTATCCGGCGGTCCCAAGACGGTGACATAGGGGTTGGCGGCGACCTGCAGGATCGTGATGCCGGTGGCGAGCACGAAGAGCGCACCCAGAAAAAGGGCATAGACGCGATAGCTGGCGGCCGGAATGAACAGGGCGCAGCCAACGGCCGCGATCGCGAGGCCGACGACAATGCCCCATTTATAGGTGATGCGCTTCACGAGCGCGCCGGCCGGCAGCGATACGATGAAGTATGCGCCGAAAAAGCAGAGCTGAATGAGCATCGCCTGGGTGTAATTGAGCTGAAAGACGCTCTTCAGGTGCGGGACCAGAATGTCGTTTAGGCAGGTAATGAAGCCCCACATGAAAAAGAGTGAGGTGAGTGCGATAAGCGCGAATTGGTAATTGCCCTGGCCATGGTGTGCGGATGCACGCGCGCTGGTGGGCGCAGAGCTTGTTGCTGAGCCAGCCACTTTTTTATCCTCGGTTCTTGTTGTTGCCAGGCTTCGATAGCGACCCGGGCGTAAAAGCCCGAACGGGCCGGAAGAAGGACTGGCAGCGGCTTGCCGAAATGCCCGCGGGAAACGCGGGACCCCGAAGCCGCTTCAATCGATATAATCGATTGGATTATCATTGGTAGCTTGCTAGGTATGCGTATTCTGCAATGCTGCAATGCAATCGCTTGCAAGGACGGAATGTCTAGCCATGCCTTCCGGCTTTTGGGCTGCACACGCGATTGGGGCAGGCTGCGGACGTCAGTCGAGGCTGTGCAAATAGCCAAGAACGGCGCGTTTCACGCGCAGAGCCAGCTGGTTTCTATCCTGGTCGCCATGTTCGCCGGCGGCATCGACCATTCCCTTGATGATCGCGACCACGTCGCGGCTCGCCACATCGATATCGGCCTGCCGCGGCAAATCCGATCGCAGCAGGGTTGCGCGCGTAAGCTCTAGGAATCGCCTTTTGACCGCTTCGGTGGCGGCATCGAGCGGCAACCGCGCCTCCTCGAAATCGAGCAAGCGGGCGAGCGCGGGCCGGCGAAGCTGCTGCTCGACGCAAGGGAGGATGAGCGCCGACAGGGCCTCGCTGCCGGTAGGTTTGCCGGCGGCGATTTCCGCCTCGTCGACGAGACGGGAAGTTTCGCGCAGGATCAAAGCGCCGATCAACGCATCCTTGCGCGGAAAGTACTGATAGAGCGAGCCGACGCTGACGCCGGCCTTCTCCGCGACGGCGTTGGTGGAGAAGGCTTCATGGCCGCGCTCCTCCAAAATGCGAGCTGCAGCCTCGACGATCGCCTCGACGGTTGCGAGCGAACGGGCCTGTCTTGGCGCTTTTCTCGGGGCAGCGCGGCTGCGGAGCGGGCTTTCGGACATGTTCCTGGAATGCGAGTAGCAAAAAGCGAATTATCGCTCATATTACAGTTCACGACCCAATGAAACAAGCGTTTCAACGACATGCCGGGATTGAGCCCCCAGGCATGGCCGAGAGCGTGTGTGCGAACGACAAGGAGAATGACGCATGTCCAACGAAATCAAGACCGCAATTGTCACCGGTGCATCCAAGGGCATCGGGGCGGCCATTGCGAGGCAGCTTGCCGCCGACGGCTTTCAGACTGTCGTAAACTACGCGTCGAGTTCGGAAGAGGCCGCTGCTGTTGTCGCCGGCATTACAACGGCGGGCGGCCGAGCGCTTGCGGTCCGCGCCGATGTCTCCGATGCCCAAGCCGTGACGGCATTATTCGATCACGCCGAGGCGGAGTTCGGAAAGGTCGATGTGCTGGTCAACAATGCCGGCATCAGCAAGTTCTCATCTATGGCCGAGGTTTCGGATGAGGATTTTCAGCAGCAGGTCGCGGTCAACCTGACGGGCACCTTCAATGGGATGAGAGAGGGGGCAAGACGGGTGCGCGATGGCGGCCGCATCATCAACCTCTCCACGAGCATCATCGGCCACTATTCTCCCGGCAACGGCGTCTATGCCGCGACGAAGGCGGCGGTGGAGGCGATGACGCATATTCTCGCCAAGGAACTCGGCCCGCGCGGCGTCACCGTCAATGCCGTCGCGCCGGGGCCGATTGCTACGGAGCTGCTGTTCAAGGGGCGGTCCGAGGCGCTGATCCAGCGGCTGGTCAACGACATTCCGCTTGGTCGCCTTGGGCTGCCGGAGGATATCGCCCAGATCGTATCGTTTCTGGCCGGGCCGCAGAGCGGCTGGGTCAACGGCCAGATCATCAGGGCAAATGGCGGGCGCAATTGAGATAAGGCAGCGAGTCGCAGAAGTCTTCATAGCGGCATGATCCGCTATCGCCGGGAATAGCGCGATACCGAATGGTGCCACCGTGAGACCGGCAGTGTCTCGCGGTGGATTTCCCGTTGCTGCGTTGCGAGGCTTAGTCGAAAGCCAATCCTTCCTCGGCAATGGATTTCCGGACGGCGTCGCGCTGCCTCATGCGGCCATACCAGGCTTCGAGATTACGCAGCCCATCGAAATGGATGCCGGCCTTGTAATAGGATTTCAGCCACGGAGCCTGGCCCCATCCCGTCAGCGCAAACAGATAGGCGTCGGCAACCGTAAAGTTGTCGCCCATCAGGAATGCGCGATCGGCAAGATGCGTGTCGATCCACTGAAATCGCTTTTCGAGCTTCGGCCGAGCTGTCTCGACATAGTTTCCCGCCAGCCGCGCATAAAGGAGCGGAATGAAGCCCTTATGGATTTCCGTCGACAGGAAGCCGAGCATTTCCTGTAGCCTGTAGCGCTCCATCGTGCCGGCAGGCGCGGCCAGTCGAGCCTCGGGCTTCAGATCCGCCAGATATTGGACGATGGCCGGCCCCTCACGCAAAAGATTGCCGTCGGCAAGCTCGAGCAACGGGACATAGCCATGCGGGTTGATGCCGTAAAAATCCAGCCCGGTTTCGGTCTTGTGGCTGGTGTGATCGACCTTGATGAGGTCCACGTCCAGGCCGAGCTCGTTGATGACGATATGGGGCGAGAGCGAGCAGCTTGCGGGCAGATAGTAGAGTTTCACTGGGGGTCTCCATGGTATTTTCCGGTGCCAGCTTTCGCTTGGAAAGGCTGTCGCTGAACCATGTAGTCCCATTGGTATAGAATAGTAAGAACGGAAAAGTTTGACATCTAGGTACAAAAATTATACCGCGATGCGCATGAGGTATGCGCGATGAAAAAGACCGTAACTGGCTGCTCCGTCGAGGAGGCGATGCATTTGCTGGGAGGCCGCTGGCGGTTGCTGATCGTGTCCTATCTGGTGGATGGACCACAACGCTTCAACGGGTTGCGGCGACTGATGCCGGGGATTTCTCAGAGGATGCTGACGCTCGATCTGCGGGCGCTGGAGGAGGCCGGCCTTATCAGGCGGACGGTCTATCCGACGGTTCCCGTGAAGGTTGAGTATTCGCTGACCGAGGATGGGAGACGGTTGGAGAAGGTGGTGGCCGTGGTCAAGGAATTTGGGCTGTGGCTCAAGGATCGAGATGCGCAGAAGGTTGAAGAGCGTGAGGCCTCACCAGAGCTCGTAATATAGATCCCGCCAGTCCGGATTTGTCTTTTCGATCAGCTCGATCTTCCACTGGCGATACCAGCGCTTCAGGGATTTTTCCCTTTGTATGGCTGAAGTAATGTCGGCGTGGTCTTCATACCAGACGAGCCGTGTGCAGCCGTATTTCCATGCAAAGCCGGGCGTCAGACCTTCACGATGTTCGTAGATGCGGCGCTCTATATCGGCTGTGACGCCGATGTACAAAGTGCCTCGTTTGTGGTTGGTGATGATGTAGGTATAGCCACCCATGCGTGTAGGATGATGGTGGCGAGGATGGTCGTCAAGAGGTGAGATTGCGGATGATCATTTATTGTGTCGGATCATAATGCTCGCGCTCTCGTTTGCCACCGACAGCATACCTCACGCTCCGTCATCCTCGGGCTTGACCCGAGGATCCAAGCACAGGCCTTGATGTTTAAGCATACTAGAGCGTTTCTGATTTTGTTTGAATCGTGGATTCCCTTTTGGTGTCGAATGTGATTCAAGATGCTGGCTGAGAGGAGGTCAGCATTGATGGTCGCACCTCTTTCGAATGATCTGCGTGAACGTGTGGTTGGTGCTGTTGTGGCGGGAGAGAGCTGCCGCTCGGTGGCGGCGCGGTTTGGTGTCTCGGTCTCATCTGTTGTGAAGTGGTCGCAGCGGTATCGCCGCAGCGGTTCCGTCGCGCCCGGTCAGATGGGAGGGCATCGCAAACGCCTTTTGGAACCGCATCGCGCTTTCATTGCCGAGCGGATTGCACAGACCCCGCAGATCAGCCTGCACGGCCTCAAGGACGAACTGGCGGTGAGAGGCGTCATCGTCTCACATGACGCCGTTTGGCGTTTCCTGCGCCGCGAGGGACTGCGCTTCAAAAAAAACGATGTTTGCCCTTGAGCAGGCGCGCACTGACATCGTCCGTCGGCGCAAGCGCTGGCAGTCATGGCAGACGCGACTTGATCCTCGAAGGCTCGTGTTCATCGACGAAACCTGGATTAAAACCAATATGGCTCCGCTGTACGGCTGGGGTGTTAAGGGTAAGCGCCTGCGTGGTTTTGCTCCGCATGGCCATTGGCGCACATTGACCTTCGTCGGCGCGCTACGGGCCGATTGTCTCACCGCACCCTGCGTCTTCGACGGCCCGATCAATGGCCAATGCTTCAAGGCCTATGTCGAGCAACAACTCGTCCCGACGCTGCGACCAGGCGACATCGTCATCATGGACAATCTGGGCAGCCACAAATCCAGGCAGATACGCCAGTTGATCAAGGCCGCCGGCGCAAGGCTCTGGTTTCTGCCGCCCTATTCACCAGACCTCAATCCAATCGAACAGGCTTTCGCCAAGATCAAACATTGGATGCGAAAAGCACAAACACGCACCATCGAAGACACCTGGCGATATCTCGGCTCACTCGTCCAGACAATCGGTCCACACGAGTGCGCCAGTTACATTGTCAATGCTGGATACGCTTCAAACAAAATATGAAACGCTCTAG
>NZ_FMAG01000002.1:140006-979759 GCF_900094585.1 Martinezella multihospitum | reverse complement strand
AACTTCGAGCTCGACGAGTTCGAGAAGTTCGGCGTCGTCAACCTGGTCGACCTTGTTCAGGAACACGACGATCGCCGGAACGCCAACCTGGCGAGCAAGCAGGATGTGCTCGCGGGTCTGCGGCATCGGGCCGTCAGCAGCCGAGCAAACCAGGATCGCGCCGTCCATCTGGGCAGCACCGGTGATCATGTTCTTGACGTAGTCGGCGTGGCCGGGGCAGTCAACGTGCGCATAGTGACGGTTCGGCGTCTCGTATTCAACGTGGGCCGTCGAGATCGTGATACCACGAGCCTTCTCTTCCGGAGCCGCGTCGATTTGGTCATACGCCTTGAACTCACCGAAGTACTTCGTGATCGCTGCCGTCAAGGACGTCTTGCCGTGGTCAACGTGACCGATCGTACCGATGTTAACGTGCGGCTTATTGCGCTCAAACTTACTCTTTGCCATTTGAATGCTTCCTATGAACGTAATGAGTGACCCCGGCGAACCGGTTTAGTGCCGCCGTTTAAGGCTTTCGTCGCATTTGCGCAAGACTTAATTGCAGGCCCTATTCCGGGCGAAGCCTGGTTGATGGCTGACGATGTCAAGCCTTCAACATTCCTTCGCCGCACAAGGTTCGCCGGCCGATCCGGAAAGACAAAAAAGCATTTGCCGGTTCAGGCGCTTAGATAGGGAGGCACGGCGAGGAATTCCAGTACCGATAGAGGGTGAGGCATTCGTCCGATCACGAACGCAAAGCGCCCTCTCCCGGTGGGAAAGGGCGCTGAATTATCCAACGACGATTAATCGCCGTCTGTCACCATGCATCATTCGGTGCAGCCGATAGATCGGACACACCAAAGCTTTGCAGCGATCAATCGAGCAGATCGGCCGGCACCTTGCCGCCATTGTCCGCAAGCTTCTGCAGAAGAGCTTTGTGAAGGAACATGTTCATCTTGGCGGAGTCGCCGGCATCGCCGGTATAACCGAGCTCCTGCGCCAGCTCCTTGCGCTCGGAAAGGCTCGCATCCATGCCGAGCGCCTTCATCAGGTCGACGATGGAATGCTTCCAGTCGAGCTTCTGGCCGCTTTTCTTGACGGCGGCATCAAGGATCGAAGCGATATCGACCGGCGCGGATGGCGCGCTGGTTGCGGGCGATGTTGCTGCCGTGGTTGACGATGGAGCCGGTGTCGGCGCAGGCGCCGGATTGGCAGTTGCGGCTGTCGTCGTCGGTGCAGGAGCGGCCTCGGCAGCCTTTGCTTCTCCCCAGATTGCACCCTTGATCTTGTCGAAGATACCCATTTGCGCTCTCCCGTTTCGGTTGCCTGAGCAATATCTATCGCTCGCGGGGATATAAGCAACCCTTCGTGTCAAATATGCAAAGATGGGATCTAATACGCATGCCAGTAGGGCCGCGTCTTGGCCGAAGCAGCTATCAAGGCCAATAACTGGCAAGTATGATACCCTCTTCGAGGCAGCGAAGAATGATCGAGAAGCGAACAAATTGAAAATCTTGGAGCGGGTAGCGGGAATCGAACCCGCGTATTCAGCTTGGAAGGCTGCTGCTCTACCATTGAGCTATACCCGCGGGATGGTCAAGATCCGGCACGGAATGGTGGAGGGAGTTGGATTTGAACCAACGTAGGCTGAGCCAACGGATTTACAGTCCGTCCCCTTTAACCACTCGGGCATCCCTCCAGTTTTCCGACTGGATCTTGCGACCAAGCTTGTCAGACCGTGCGTCGCCGCTTCGATCTGCGCCGCGTATATGACCGGACGATTTCCGTCTGTCAACACAAGGAATTGCCAAAAATGACGAAAAAATTTCAGCCTGTGGGAAAAGCCCGGCACCGAAAGAGGACTATGCGCTCAGGAAGGCGCTGGTTATAAAGCCGCATGAGCAAAGACAAATCATCCGGCCGTCAGGGCCAAGACAGCACCGCCGACGACCGCTCGGCCAAGGACACTCATTACGCGACGCTGCGTCGCGCGCATCGCGATGCCAAGCGCGAGCGCGGCGAAATCCCGACGCCTGCGCCGCAGAAGCGCAAGAAAGCCGGTGCGGACGAGTGGAAGCCGCCGGCGCTCGCGCCCGATCAGGTCTTTCTCTATGGCCTGCATACGGTTCGCGCAGCGCTGAGCAATCCACAGCGCAAGAACGTCAAGCTGTCCACGACGCAGAATGCGCTGGTGCGGCTGGAGGTAGGCCCGGCCGATCAACTTGGCATCCCGGTCGAGATCGTCTCCCCGCAGGATATCGACAAGGTGCTTGGCCCGGAGGCGATCCATCAGGGCGTCATGCTTGAAACGCGTCCCCTGCCCGTGCGTCGCCTCGAGGCACTGAAGGACAGCCCGCTATTGCTCGTTCTCGATCAGGTGACGGATCCGCACAATGTCGGCGCCATCATGCGCTCGGCCGTTGCTTTCGATGCGGGTGCGGTCATCACGACGCAGCGCCATAGCCCGACCGAATCGGGCGTGATGGCAAAATCGGCCTCGGGCGCGCTGGAACTCATACCTTATATACAGATCACCAATCTCGCGGATGCACTCGGCGAACTGCATCGGCTCGGCTTCACGACCATCGGGCTTGATTCGGAAGGCCCGGCACCGCTCGAAGGCACGTTCAGCGGCGACAAGATCGCCCTCGTGCTCGGCTCCGAGGGCAAGGGCCTGCGCCAGAAGACGCGGGAAACGGTCAGCGCCCTGGCGCGACTCGACATGCCGGGCGCCATCAAATCGCTCAATGTCTCGAATGCAGCCGCGATCGCGCTATATGCGACGCGGTCCTATCTCAAATCATAGCGGCGGCTCAGGCTGTCGCAGCACGTTGGGAGAATTTGCCTTGATCCGTTTTCTCGGTCCAGCGACGGTTTCCGTCGCTCTCGCTTTGACAATGGTCCAGCCGGCGCGTGCAGCCGATGACGAAATGGTCCAGGCGCAAGCCGGCCAATGGCTCGTCGCCCCCGAAAACGGCGCCAAGGGCTGCCGCCTGACCTTCGGAACGAACACTGTTTCCGGCGGCTACGAAATTACCGGCGCGGATGCCTGCGCGACGCCCCTGCCCGCTCTTGCCAAGGCCAAGATCTGGAATTTCACCGATGATGGTTCGCTTGCCATCGCCGATGCCGAGGGCAAGCCGCTCATGCGCTTCCAGCAGGAGGAAGGCTCTCCCTGGGAGAGCGAAGGCGGCGACCCGACCTGGCTGCTCCCAGCACTCGAGGACGTCGATCACGTGCCGACCACCGAAAGCCTTGCCGGCGCCTGGCGCATCCAGACACCGGACGGCAAGCCCGTCTGCGATATCACACTCACCACCGACAAGGATCAGGACGGCACCGCCAAGATGTCACCAGGCGGCGACTGCACCAGCGAGGTCGGCGATCTCAAACTCTCTCTCTGGGCGACAGAAGGTTTCGGGCTTGTCATGCTGGGCAATGACGGCTCCTCGCTCTCCTTCGATATGAAGCCCGATGGCAGCTTCCAGAAGTCCGAAGAAGAGGAAGGCGAACCGCTGCTGCTGGTCCGCAGATAAGGCAGCCGAGCCATGCCGCTGCCTGCCGTATCGCAAACATAGCCGCGTTTCCGATATTGGCCGACATTTCCATGTGAGTTCGAGCCCCTTCGACAGGTTGCTCTTTCCGAACGCATCTATCGCCGCCAATGAGCTTACGGGCGATCAGTGAATGGCAGGGTCAGCTTCGTCGAAGAACGACCTGATTCCATCGCGAGCGATCGTCGCCAGGAACTCATCGAATGCCTCGCGGTCGGTCGCGAAGGGCTCCTCCCATTCGATCAGATCTTCTTCCGGCGTGATGACCTCCATCCGCCAGTCGGCATTGGTGCCGGCCGGACGAAAGATATCGACCAGGACGGTCACGCCATCGTCGGTGAATTCACCCGAAAGCTCGGAGTGTTCGAGTTTAGGCTTGTTGGGCTTGCTCGGCATATGGTTCCAGGCACACGGATATAATATTGATGATTGTTACGAGCGTTCGGAGCTCGTTAGCAACGAGATATTATGTCGCTGCCGCCGGTTTTCCATACCGGAGATGAAACGATCGGCAATTTTCAGGAAAAAATCTGGTGCCCCCGGCAGGGTTCGAACCCGCGACCCCCTGATTACAAATCAGGTGCTCTACCAACTGAGCTACAAGGGCGTATGGGCATGCCAAGTAACAGATTTTGAAATCCTGTAAAGGGAAAATCGGTCGATCCGCGTCAAAGCTGGGGATCGGCGATTCACCAGTTCGAGCGAAACGTCTTGTCGCGGCAAGGGAATGACATTACGTAGAATCGCCATTCAAAGGACATTGCATGTCGCGCAGTCTTCAATCCGTTTGTTTTCTCGCCTCCACCGCGCCAGAGGCCCAAGCGGCGCAGCAGGAGCTTACTCGCCTCTACGGCCAGACATCGCAGGAAGATGCCGATATCGTCGTCGCCCTCGGCGGTGACGGTTTCATGCTGCAGACGCTGCACAAGACGATGAATACGGGCAAACGCGTCTATGGCATGAACCGTGGATCGATCGGCTTCCTGATGAACGACTACCGCACGGATGGTCTGGCAGAGCGCATCGAGGCGGCCGTCGAAAACGCATTTCATCCCCTGCAGATGACGACGCGCAATGCCGATGGCAGCTCCTGCGTCGCGCTCGCCATCAACGAAGTCTCGTTATTTCGCCAGTCCTATCAGACGGCAAAGCTGAAGGTCGAAATCGACGGGCGGGTCCGCCTGCCGGAACTGATCTGCGACGGGCTGATGGTGACGACGCCGGCTGGCTCCACAGCTTACAATCTTTCCGCCCATGGCCCCATCCTGCCGCTGGAAGCGCCGCTACTTGCCATGACGCCCGTCAGCGCTTTCCGTCCTCGCCGCTGGCGCGGCGCGCTACTGCCGAACAAGGTGACGGTCGACATCACCGTGCTCGAAGCGGAGAAACGTCCGGTCAACGCCGCCGCCGACAATACCGAAGTCAAATCGGTCCTCGGCATTCAGATCCGCCAAAGCGAAGATACGACGGCTCGCATTCTATCCGATCCGGACAGGTCCTGGTCTGACAGGATTCTGGCGGAACAATTCTCGGATTGAGCAAGATATCTGCGCCAAGCCAAGGAGGCGGGAGCAGCCCGGCAGAATGCGCATGAAAAAAGCCCCGTCTCCGGGGCTTTTTTCATGCGTGAACGGATGCGACCTTATTCGACGTCGTCGATGACGGCATCGGCAGCACCGCTGATGCGATGCGCTAGGGCTGCTTCCATGAACTCGTTGAGATCGCCGTCGAGAACGTCGCCAGGTGCCGTGCTGGCAACGCCGGTGCGCAGGTCCTTGACCAGCTGGTAGGGCTGCAGGACATAGGAGCGGATCTGATGACCCCAGCCGATATCCGTCTTCGAGGCGGCTTCGGCATTGGCTGCCTCTTCCCGCTTCATCAATTCGGCCTCGTACATGCGTGCGCGCAGCATGTCCCACGCCTTGGCGCGGTTCTTGTGCTGCGAACGCTCCTGCTGGCACTGCACGACGATCCCGGTCGGGATATGCGTGATGCGCACAGCCGAATCGGTCGTGTTAACGTGCTGGCCGCCGGCGCCCGACGAACGGTAAGTATCGATGCGGCAATCGCTTTCGTTGATCTCGATCTGGATCGAGTCGTCAACGACTGGGTAAACCCAGATCGACGAGAACGAAGTGTGACGGCGCGCATTGCTGTCATAGGGCGAGATGCGCACGAGACGATGCACGCCCGATTCGGTCTTCAGCCAGCCATAGGCATTGTGCCCCTTGACGAGCAGCGTCGCGGACTTGATTCCGGCTTCTTCGCCGTCATGAACTTCCAACAGCTCCACCTTGAAGCGCTGGCGTTCGGCCCAGCGGGTGTACATGCGCAGAAGCATGTTCGCCCAGTCCTGGCTCTCGGTGCCGCCGGCGCCGGAGTGGACTTCGAGGTAGGTGTCGTTGCCGTCGGCCTCGCCCGAAAGCATGGCTTCCACCTGCCGGCGCGCGGCCTCCGCCTTCAAGCCCTTGAGCGCTTCTTCCGCCTCGCGGACGACATCGGCGTCACCCTCTTCTTCGCCAAGCTCGATCAGCTCGACATTGTCGGCAAGCTGCTGTTCCAGCGCACGCACGCCGCTGATGCCATCGTCAAGCTGCTGGCGCTCGCGCATCAGCTTCTGCGCTTCAGCAGCATCGTTCCAGAGGGTCGGATCCTCTGACTTGTTATTCAACCAGTCCAGTCGTCTTATCGCCTGGTCCCAGTCAAAGATGCCTCCTCAGCAGGGTGATAGCCTGCTTGGTTTCATCGACTACTTTCTCGATTTCGGCTCGCATAATCCCACTTCTTCAGTTCACCGCTCAAGACAAGCGGTCATCCAATTCTGGAGCTCTTCCGCTTATCTTCGAATCGCGAAAACGCTCAATCTTTTGTTTCTTGACGCATTCCTAATGGAAAACCGCTGCGCACTTTTCCCGGAAATGCTCTAGGAGTGCTGGTGACATAGATATACATGCCGCTGGTGTAAAGCCCCGCGGCATGTCGATGAGACAAATAGGGTCGGATCAGAAGAGGCCGCCGGATCCGGAGGTGACAGCCTGGTTCGCCTGCGGCGAGGTCCGCAGAATTTCCTCAGGCGCCACCTGCGCAGCAGCATCGCCGCCGCCAATGACCTGCAGGCTGGTGGCCGGGCCGGTGCCGGGCTTGAAGGCTTCCATGATGGCATTCGGTTCGCCGGGCTGGGCGGCCATGCCGGTCGCGCGGTTGACCGCAACCATCGTCATGCCGGCCGGAACCTGGAACTTCTCAGGCGCCTCATCCTTGGTGGCAGCCTGCATGAATTCGTTGAAGATCGGCGCGGCAAGCGCGCCGCCCGTGCCGCCGCGGCCGAGCGTAGCGGGCGTGTCGTAGCCGATATAGAGGCCGGCAACGAGGCTCGGCGTAAAGCCGACGAACCAGGCGTCCTTCTCGTCGTTGGTGGTGCCGGTCTTGCCGGCAACGTCAGTGTTGAGCTTGATCTTGCCGGCGGCCGTGCCGCGGATGATGACACCCTGCATCATCGACGTAACCTGATAGGCCGTCATCGGATCGAGCACCTGTTCGCGATTGTCGGCGATGACGGGCTCGTCCTGATTCTGCCAAGCGCTGACGTTGCAATTGTCGCAGACGCGCTCCTCATGCTTGAAGATGGTCTTGCCATAACGGTCCTGAATACGGTCGATCAGCGTCGGCTTGATCTGCTTGCCGCCGTTGGCGATGACCGAATAGGCCGAAACCATGCGCAGGACCGTCGTCTCGCCGGCACCGAGCGACATGGCGAGCACCGGGTTCATATGGTCGTAGATGCCGAAGCGCTCGGCATATTCGGCAACCAGCGGCATGCCCATGTCGGAAGCGAGACGCACCGTCATCAGATTGCGCGAATGTTCGATCGCGAAACGAAGCGTATGGACGCCACCGCCCTCGCCTTCGTAGTTCGTCGGCTTCCAGACATCGCCATTGCTGAGCGTGATCTGCAGCGGATCGTCCAGAATGACCGAGGCCGGCGTATAGCCGTTATCCATGGCGGCCGCGTAGACGAAGGGCTTGAACGACGAGCCCGGCTGGCGCTTGGCCTGCGTGGCGCGATTGAATTCTGACTGCGCGTAGGAGAAGCCGCCAACCATGGCAAGCACGCGGCCGGTATGTGGGTCCATGGCAACAAGACCACCCTGCACCTTCGGCGGCTGACGCAGGCGATAGCTGCTCGAATCGGCATTGCCGCTCTTCTGCACGTAAATCACGTCGCCGGGGCTCAAAACGCCACTTGGCGATTTGACCGACTTGCCGCCGGCCGAGCGATAAGCCCAGCGCATGTCGGCGGGAGCGATCGTGCCACGCGTCCGCTCCGTCGATACCTTGCCGGCGGCATCGACGCGCGGCTGCAGCCCGATATCGACACCCTGATCCGATACGGAAAGGACGACGGCGACCTGCCATTCCGGCACATCGCTCAGGCTTGGAACCTTCGCGAGCTCGGCTCCCCAATCCTGCGAGGTGGCAATCTGCTTGATCGGGCCGCGATAGCCGCGACGCTCGTCATAATCGACCAGGCCATCCTGCAGCGCCTTGCGGGCCTCGAGCTGCATTTGCGGATCGAGCGACGTGCGAACGGAAAGGCCGCCTTCATAAAGGGCCTTCTCGCCATACTGGTCGATCAGCTGACGGCGAACTTCCTCAGCGAAATAGTCCGAAGCAAAGAGCGAAGGACCGCTCTTCGGCGGAACGACGCCGAGCGGCTGCTTCTTCGCCTCTTCGCCGTCGCTCTGGCTGACATAGCCGTTCTCGACCATGCGATCGATCACCCAGTTGCGGCGGGTGAGCGCTGCTTCTGCGCGGCGGAAGGGATTGTAGTTCGACGGACCCTTCGGGAGCGATGCGAGGTAAGCCGATTCGGCGATGGTCAGTTCGTTGACCGACTTATCGAAATAGGTGAGCGCTGCGCCGGCGATGCCGTAGGAATTGAGGCCGAAATAGATCTCGTTCAGGTAGAGCTCGAGGATCTTGTCCTTGCTGTAGGCCTGCTCGATGCGGAAGGAGAGAATCGCTTCCTTGATCTTGCGGTCGAAGGTCTGGTCCGCGGACAGCAGGAAGTTTTTGGCGACCTGCTGCGTGATGGTGGAGGCGCCGACGAAGCGGCGGCCGGACCCGATATTCTGCAGGTTCACGGCCACGGCGCGGATGAGACCGCCGACATCGACACCGGGATGGTTGTAGAAATTCTTGTCTTCAGCGGAAAGGAAGGCCGCCTTGACGCGATCGGGAATGGCCTGGATCGGCACGAAAAGCCGGTTCTCGCGCGAATATTCCTTCATCAGCGCGCCGTTGCCGGCGTGAATGCGCGTCGTTACCGGCGGCGCGTATTTGGCAAGCACCTCGTAATCGGGCAGTTCCTTCGAGACCACGCTCAGATAGATGGCAGCCGCAGCCGCTGCACCCAGAAACAGGAGGCAGCCGAGGCCAAAGAAATATCCAATCAATCTGATCATCTGATACTACCGGTGCTTGTTCTTCATGCGGCACGTGCGCGAGATCATCGCATAATCACGGGCGTTTTGCACGCTCGCGGCGTGAATGCAAGACGGCAATGGGACAAAGCCATGCTTCATACGCGAGCAAATGATACTTCGCTGTAACGGCGGGAATGTGAGCAAAATAGGGCTCGCCGCCGGTATTCCAATTTCATCCAATTCTAAAGTGCATCGCTGTTACATGGAAGCCACGGCCTCGCCCCATCCGGTGCACTCAGCCGCCGTTTGCGATAATCGATACGCGATATTGCTTCACCGCCTCCGTCAGCCGGTCGGCAACCTTCTGCCGCCAGTCTGGATCGAGCAGCAGCTTCTCGTCCTCCTTGTTGGAGAGAAAGCCGAGTTCGAGCAGAATCGAGGGTACATCCGGCGCTGTCAGAACCTGGAAACCGGCATGGCGATGCGGATTGTTGATCATGGAGATCTGGCCGTTGAACGAGGACAGCACATCCTGCGCCAGCGAAATGGAGAAGGCTTGGGTCTCGCGGCGCGTCAGATCCATCAGAATATCGTTGACGGCGGCCGGCTGCGTCTGAGCCTCGGCGCCGGCGATTTGATCGGAGTTGTTTTCACGATCGGCCACTTCACCGGCGAGCCGGTCCGACGCCTTGTCCGAGATGGTATAGACGGTCGCGCCGCGAATATCCTTCTGCTTCAGCGTATCGGCATGCAGCGAAATGAAGAGCGAGGCGCGATTCTGTCGGGCGATCGTCACGCGTTCGGACAGGGATAGATACTGATCCTTGTCGCGCGTCAGGAACGCCTTGATGCCGGGCTGCGCATTCAGCTTGTCGGCAAACATCTTCGCAAATGCGAGAGTGATGTCCTTTTCCTGCGTGACGCCGTCCGTACCGGTCGCGCCCGCGTCGATACCGCCATGACCGGCATCGACTGCAACGAGGAATACATTCGGATCGGCCTTCTGCGTCGGCTCGACCGGACCGACATCCTTGGCGGTATCGTCGCTCGTCCAGTTCTGCTTCTTCACCAGCTCTGCGAATTGTTCGGCCGGCAGCATCTCGGCATCAAGCACGAGGCGCTGCCCCTTGCCGCTTTCATCGGCCTGCACCTTGGCCGTGACCAGCTTTACCGGTTTCTTTGCCGTCAGCACGATGCGGGCGCTGTCCGCATCCATCGTGCCGTAGCGAATATCCTTGAAGAGGCCGGTCGGCTTGAGATTGGCGGCCGGAAAGCCGAATGCGGTCGCCGGGAGATCGACGACGATGCGGACGGGATTGTCAAGGTAGTGAACCGTGAAGGTCGGAGCCCGATCTAGGTCGATGACGATACGCGTGCGGGCATCGTCACCGGCAATGCGGGCGCCATAAGCGAGCACGGAATCATCCGCCGCCGCTGCGGGCGCAAATGCCGAGACCGAAACCAGAATCACCAGGGCGAAGGCCGCTGCCGCAAATCGCAAAGCCCTCACGCCACTCTCCGCCACATGCCGCAATCCCTTTACCAAGTGCCCAACGCGCCCCATATTGGTTTCGACGTTGTTTTTGAAGTCCCAATAACGGGAACCAGGTTTGACCTGATGGCTGCATCGATGATGCGCCGGGAGACGAATCGACAAGACACCCTCCCGCGTCCTCATCATCCGACGAATCCATCAATATTATGGCATACTTGGCTTTTCCCTTGCTATTGTGACAGATAAAACATACAACGCATATTAGGGTAGAAGTGTTGACGGGATAGAGTCGTCGCAAAGGCAGCCGCCTCGAGTACCAGGCGCCAATAAGCGGCATTCATCCGACGTCTGCAGGACTTCTGCTCGAAATAGTGGATATCTGAATTTCCGGTTTCACACGGGAAATTCATCGGTGGAGAGCCACCAAACGCTCTTTAGAGAGCACATTCATCGGACCCATTTGTGGGTCTAAGGCATAGTCGATCTCGCTTGGTTACGGATGCTACCGCAGCAGCTTTTTCAGAAAGTGAACAGACCCCAGGGAAATGATGCCCCGGCTGTCGTCTGGATGCTGTCATCACCGAACCAATCGCGACTTTCATTATCCGGTGCAACAATTGCGGATCATATCCGGCTTGTCCCAGCGACAGGCAGGCCCCCATCCGGTTGTCTGCGCCGAGGAGCACAGCTTTCATGGCAGACAAAATGCTTATCGATGCGTCTCACGAGGAAGAGACGCGCGTCGTTGTCGTTCGCGGGAACCGCATAGAAGAGTTTGACTTCGAGTCACAGCACAAGAAGCAAATTCGCGGCAACATCTATCTTGCAAAAGTAACGAGGGTCGAGCCCTCGCTTCAGGCCGCTTTTGTGGATTACGGCGGCAACCGGCACGGCTTCCTGGCCTTTGCCGAAATCCATCCCGATTACTACCAGATCCCGCTTGCCGATCGTCAGGCGCTGCTGAAGGCCGAGGCCGAAGAGCATCGCCGCGACGACGATGTCGAGCATGTCGAGACGGCGCTCGATCTTTCGCAGCAGGAACAGCCCGATATCGGCATTGTGGCGAAGGAAGGCGAAGAAGCCGAGGTGCCGGCTGCGATCGGCGAAGAGGCCCCTGCCGCAGAGGCAACCGCGCCCGCCGAAGAAGCAGCTCCGGCCAAAAAGGCAAAGCCGCGCCGCAGCCGCAAGAAGGCAGTAGCGGACGCGCCCGCCGAAGAAACGCCCGCTCCCGAAGCAACGGCTGCCGTCGATGCGCCGAGCGAGGAAGAAGAAGGTCCGTCCGGCGAAATGGCGGCGATGGTCGAAACCGATTCGATCTCCGAAGACGTCGCGACCTCCAAGCGCCGCCACGATGACGACGACGATGATGACGATCATGACCACGAAGAGGAAGTGATCGAATCCGTCGGCGCCGAAGACGCGATGGAAGAAGTTCCCGATCGCGCCCAGCGCAAGCCCCGCAAGCAGTACCGCATTCAGGAAGTCATCAAGCGCCGCCAGATCCTGTTGGTGCAGGTGGCCAAGGAAGAGCGCGGCAACAAGGGTGCAGCGCTGACCACCTATCTCTCGCTCGCAGGCCGCTATTCGGTCCTGATGCCGAATACGGCGCGCGGCGGCGGCATTTCCCGCAAGATCACCAATCCGCAGGACCGCAAGCGCCTGAAGGAAATCGCCAAGCTGCTCGAAGTGCCGCAGGGTATGGGCGTGATCCTGCGCACCGCCGGCGCCAACCGCACCAAGGTCGAGGTCAAGCGCGACTTCGAATATCTGATGCGCCTTTGGGAAAACGTCCGCACGCTGACGCTGGCCTCGACCGCGCCTTGCCTCGTCTACGAAGAAGGCAGCCTGATCAAGCGCTCGATCCGCGACCTCTACAACAAGGATATCGGCGAGATCATCGTTGCCGGCGAAGAAGGCTATCGTGAAGCGAAAGACTTCATGAAGATGCTGATGCCGAGCCACGCCAAGGTGGTTCAGCCCTACCGCGACATTCACCCGATCTTCTCGCGCTCCGGCATCGAAGCGCAGCTCGACCGCATGCTGCAGCCGCAGGTAACGCTGCGTTCCGGTGGCTATCTGATCATGAACCAGACGGAAGCGCTGGTTTCGATCGACGTCAACTCCGGCCGCTCGACCCGCGAACACTCGATCGAGGATACCGCGCTCCAGACGAACCTGGAAGCTGCCGAGGAAATCGCGCGCCAGCTTCGCCTGCGTGACCTGGCTGGCCTGATCGTCATCGACTTCATCGACATGGAAGAAAAGCGCAACAACCGCGCTGTCGAGAAGAAGCTGAAGGAATGCCTGAAGAACGACCGCGCCCGTATCCAGGTCGGCCGCATCTCGCATTTCGGTCTTCTGGAAATGTCGCGCCAGCGCATCCGTGCCTCGGTTCTCGAAAGCACGACGCAGATCTGCTCGCATTGCGGCGGCACCGGCCACGTTCGCTCGCAATCTTCCGTTGCCCTGCACGTCCTGCGCGGCATCGAGGAATATCTGCTCAAGAACACGACGCACGACATCACCGTGCGCACGACCCCGGACATTGCGCTCTATCTGCTCAACCACAAGCGCCAGACGATCATCGATTATGAAAGCCGCTTCGGCGTCGCAATCGTCATCGATGCCGACAATGCCGTTGGCACACAGCACTTCGCGATCGATCGTGGCGAGCCAGTCGCCAATCCGGTGAAGATCGAAAGCCTGTTCAACTTCGCTGCCATTCCGGACGATGATGACGACGATATCGTCATCGAAGCGGACGAGGAGGAAGACGAGGAGCTGGAAGAAAAGGCTGTGAGTGCCGAGCAACAGCCTGCTGCCCGCTCCGAAGGCAATGACGGCAACCGCAAGCGCAAGCGTCGTCGCCGGCGTCGTGGCCGTGGCAACGATACCCAAGCCTCTCCGGTTTCCGAGGCAGGCTCGGCGGCCGATGTCGCCGAGGATGCGGACGGAGAAGAAGGTGACGACGATGAGGCTGATGCCGGTGCGGAAAACGCCGCATCTGCCGGCAGCGACGATGACGCACAGCAGAAGCGCAAGCGCCGTCGTCGCGGCAAGCGTGGTGGCCGACGCAATCGTGAAAACGAAGGCAACGAACAGACTGCCGCAGGCGAGGAAGCCGATTCCGGCGAAGCTGATGAGAATGATGCCGAAGACGGCGACGAAGCAACCGTAACGGTGGCCGAGATCGCGGTTGTCGAAGGCGAAGCCGCCGTCGAGGCGCAGCCCGCCATGGCAGCGGTCGAAACGGCAGCCGTCGTCATCGAAGACGTCAAGCCCACCAAGGGCCGCGGTCGCCGCAAGGCAAAGACTGTCGAGGCATCGCCGGTCGAGACGCCCACCGTCGGGGACGCGCCTGCAGCGGACGTCGAAATCGAAGCAGTTGCCGAGATCGCCGAAGTTATGGACAATTCGGCAGACGCGGCGGCGCCCGAAGCGGTTGAGGATGCAGCCAAGCCGGCCCGCGCCAACCGCGAATCCAACGTTTCCTCCTCTGCTCCGGTGGTGAAATCTACCCGCGCCAATGAAGGTGCTGAAAGCGACGGAGAGCCGACCAAGCCGAAGAAAGCCGGCTGGTGGCAGCGCCGCGGCTTCTTTTAAGAAGCTCGATAACGAATGATTTGACAGAAATCCGGCCGTGGCAACGCGGCCGGATTTTTCGTTTCCGCCTGCGGACGCCTTCGCCAATCATGCCAAGGCATGTCGTGCAAACAGATGCAGCGATTTTGCTATGATCGCAGGCGAGAGATAAGGCCTGAAGCGCAAGGAGCTCCGCGATCAAGACGCGCGCTGGGCACGCAAATACCCGGCTTGCGAAAATGCTTTCGCGAACTCGCTCAAGCCATTGATTGCAGAATCTATTTCAACCAGGCGGCCATGCGTTCAGTGGCTTCCTCGATCTCGGCATTCGAACCCGCATAGGAAAAACGCATCGCGCGATGTCCTTCCACGGGATCGAAGTCGAGGCCGGGCGTGGCGGCGACATTGATTTCTGCCAGCATCTTTTGCGCGAAGACCATGCTGTCGTTCGTGAAGCGGCTGACATCGACATAGGCGTAGAAAGCGCCATCCATCGGCGAGGCAATGCGGAAGCCGATTTCCGGCAGTCGACGCATGAGGAAATCGCGGTTGCGGCCGTAGCTCTCGCGATAGACATCCAGTTCGGCGCCAGCGCCGAGCGCGGCTTCGGCGGCGATCTGCGACAGTTCCGGCGCGGAAATATAAAGGCTCTGCGCCACGCGCTCGATGGGGCGAACGAGTCGTTCCGGCAAGACCATCCAGCCGATGCGCCAGCCGGTCATGCAATAATATTTCGAGAAGGAATTGATGACGATCGCCTCATCGGTCAGTTCCAGCGCGCTCGTCTCCTCGCCGACGAAGGTCAGCCCGTGGTAGATCTCGTCGGAGATGAAGGCGATGGAACGATCCGCGCAATAATCGGCCAGCGCCTTCAGCGCCGCCCTGCCCGTCACGGTGCCTGTGGGATTGGCGGGGCTCGCTAAAAGCACGCCCTTCAGGCGCTTGCCGCTTGCAGCCTGCGCCGCCTCCAGGCTCTCGGGCGTCAGCGTAAACTGCGTTTCCTCGGTGACAGGCACCTCGACGACGTCGAGGCCGAGTGCGGCAAGGATGTTGCGATAGGCCGGATAGCCCGGCCGGGCGATGGCGACACTATCACCGACATCGAACAGGGTCAGAAAGGCGAGATTGAAGCCCGCCGAAGAGCCTGTCGTGATGGCAATCCGCTTCGGGTCGATGCTCAAGCCATGGCGTGCCTGATAGTGAGCGGAAAGCGCCTGCCGCAGGGCCAGCGTTCCCAACGCATCCGTATAGCCGATGCGCCCGTGGCCAAGGGCCGTGCGCGCCGCCTCCAACGCCGCTTGTGGTGCTGGATGCGAGGGTTGCCCAACCGCCATGGAAATGACGGAATGCCCAGCCTGGCGACGCCGCGTCGCTTCCGCCAGCACATCCATGGCATGAAAGGGTTCGACATCGCTGCGCTTGGATAGGGAAAACAAGGTCAATTCTCTCTCGGATCGGATTGGCAAGCGACATTTGCCGCAATATCGGCTCGTTCACAATCCTGCGATTGCGGCTTTGTCGTGAAAATTCCTGTTTCTGGAAGTAAGGACGCACCGTAAATTGTCGATGCCTATTTGCGGATGTTAACCCGACGATGCTATTGCGCATCCGAGAATGACGTCTCCGCCCAGATCCAAACGAGGACCCAATGACCTTTTCTCTCAAAAGCCTGCTGACGGTTTCGGCGATTGCCCTGACAGCATCCTTCGCCACCATCCAGCCGGCCGCCGCGCTGGACGACCAGCAGAAGAAGGAAATCGGGGATTTCATCAAGGAATATCTCGTCGAGCATCCGGAGGTGCTGCTGGATGCTCAGGCGGCGCTCGAAAAGAAGCAGGACGAAGCCCGCATCGCGCAGTCGGCCCAGGTGATCGAACAGAACAAGGATGCGATTTTCAACTCCAAGAACGATGTGGCCATCGGTAATCCGAAGGGCGATATCACCGTCGTTGAGTTCTTCGACTATAACTGCACCTATTGCCGCCACGCGCTCGGCGATATGGACAAGCTTCTGCAGCAGGACAAGAATGTTCGTTTCGTCTTGAAGGAATTCCCGATCCTCGGTCAGGATTCGGTTGCCGCTTCCCGGGTTTCCAGCGCGTTCCGCCTGCTATCGCCTGAAAAATATGGCGAGTTCCATCACAAGCTGCTGGGCAGCGACGGCCGCGCTTCGGAGGACACCGCCATCGATGTGGCCACCTCGCTCGGTATCAGCGAAGCGGACATCCGCGCCGAGATGGCGAAGGCGCCGAACACCGACATGATCAAGGCGACCTACCAGCTTGCCACCGATCTTGGCGTCAACGGCACGCCCGCCTATGTCATCGGCAACGAGATGGTTTCCGGCGCGATCGGGCTCGATGCCATCAAGGAGAAGATCGCCAACGTTTGCAGCTGCGGCAAAACGAGCTGCTGAACGGCGCAAAATCCACCCTTAAACGCGGGTAGGCAAAGGGCCTATCCGTTTTTTTTAAGAGCTTCGGAACGGCGTTGCGGCATGGCATGGCGCAAAAATGCCAAAATCGCGGCGTTTCCACACCTAGAGGCACGCAACCTTCGCACCAGGGCTTTCCTACAGAGCCTTGGGAGTCTATAGGTTGCGCTGCACTTTGACGGAACCTCTGATGGCGCAAACTATTTTCGTCCTGAACGGACCCAATTTGAATGCTCTCGGCAAGCGCGAGCCGGGCATCTATGGCGGCAAGACGCTCAAGGATATCGAAGCCGATTGCAAGTCCGCAGGCGAGAGCCTGGGCTTCATTGTCGATTTCCGCCAGAGCAATCACGAAGGCGTGCTGGTCGACTGGATGCACGAAGCTGGCGACAAGGCTGCCGGCGTCGCGATCAATCCGGGTGCCTATGGTCATACATCGATCGCGCTGCATGATGCGATCCGCGCCATTTCCATTCCCGTCGTGGAAGTCCATATCTCTAACATCCACGCACGCGAAGAATTCCGGCACAAATCGATGATCGCGCCCGCTGCAAAGGGCATGATCTGCGGTTTCGGACCTTATAGCTACATCCTGGCGCTTCATGCGCTGAAATCCATCACCCAATAACAAAAATACAGGGCAAGAAATCCAATGGCTGAAAAGAAATCGGGTATCGACCAGGCGCTGATTCGCGATCTCGCCAACATCCTCAACGACACGGATCTGACCGAGATCGAAGTCGAACAGGAAGATCTGCGCATCCGCGTGTCGCGTGCCGGCACGACCCAATATGTCCAGGCGCCGATTGCCGCGCCGGCCGCTTACGCAGCTCCTGCTGCCGCTGCAGCAGCGCCGGCCGCCGCCGCTCCCGCAGGCAAGACCCGCAATCCCGACAACGTCGTCAACGCGCCGATGGTCGGCACCGCCTATCTGGCGCCGGCACCAGGCTCTGCTGCCTTCATTCAGGTCGGCGCGGCCGTCAAGGAAGGCCAGACGCTGCTGATCATCGAAGCCATGAAGACGATGAACCAGATTCCGGCGCCGAAGTCCGGTACGGTTACCGAAATCCTCGTTCAGGACGGCCGTCCGGTCGAGTACGGCGAAGCCCTGGTCGTCATCGAGTAAGGTCGGCCCATGCCCATTATTTCGAAGATTCTCATAGCCAACCGCGGAGAGATCGCCCTGCGCGTGCTGCGCGCCTGCAAGGAGCTTGGCATTGCGACCGTTGCGGTGCATTCGACCGCCGATGGCGACGCGATGCATGTGCGCCTGGCGGATGAAAGCGTTTGCATCGGCCCGCCGCCGTCGCGCGACAGCTATCTCAACATCCACCAAATCGTTGCCGCTTGTGAAATCACCGGCGCTGACGCCGTGCATCCAGGCTATGGCTTCCTTTCGGAAAATGCCAAGTTCGCCGATATTCTCGATGCGCATGGCATCACCTTCATCGGCCCGACGGCGGAGCATATCCGCATCATGGGTGACAAGATCACCGCCAAGACCACGGCACAGCAGCTCGGCATTCCGGTCGTTCCCGGCTCCGACGGCGAGGTGAAGACCGAGGAGGAGGCGCTGAAGACAGCGCGCGAGATCGGCTATCCGGTTCTCATCAAGGCCACCGCCGGCGGCGGCGGCCGTGGCATGAAGGTTGCCCGCACCGAGGAAGACCTGATCGAAGCCTGGTCGACGGCACGTACGGAGGCCGCAGCCGCCTTCGGCAACGAATCCGTCTATATGGAAAAGTACCTCGGCAAGCCGCGTCACATCGAAATCCAGGTATTCGGTGACGGCGAAGGCAATGCCATCCATCTCGGCGAGCGCGACTGCTCTCTGCAGCGCCGCCACCAGAAGGTTTGGGAAGAAGCCAACTCTCCGGCACTCAACGTCGAGCAGCGCATGAAGATCGGCAAGATCTGCGCCGACGCGATGAAGAAGCTGAAGTACCGCGGCGCCGGCACCATCGAGTTCCTCTACGAAAACGGCGAGTTCTATTTCATCGAAATGAACACCCGCCTGCAGGTGGAGCATCCGGTGACGGAAGCCATCACCGGCATCGACCTCGTGCATGAGCAGATCCGCGTCGCTTCCGGCGGCGGCCTCTCGGTGACGCAAGACGAGGTGCATTTCCATGGCCATGCCATCGAATGCCGCATCAATGCCGAAGACGCCCGCACCTTCGTGCCCTCGCCCGGCACGATCACGCATTTCCATGCGCCCGGCGGCCTCGGCGTTCGCATCGATTCCGGCGCCTATCAGGGCTACAAGATCCCTCCCTACTACGACAGCCTGATCGGCAAGCTGATCGTGCATGGTCGCACCCGCGTCGAATGCATGATGCGCCTGCGCCGTGCGCTTGACGAATTCGTGGTGGACGGCATCAAGACCACCCTGCCGCTCTTCCAGGATCTGGTTTCCAATCAGGATATCGCCAATGGCGACTACGATATCCATTGGCTGGAAAACTACCTGGCGAAAACATCGGCCTAGCCTGTGCCCGGAGCGCGCGGCAAACGTCCCGGCATTACTCCGGAGATTTTGCTGCGCGCCTATTCCATCGGGCTTTTCCCGATGGCTGAATCGGCAGACGATCCGGAGATCTTCTGGGTCGAGCCGGAATTACGAGGCATCATCCCTCTGGATACGTTCCACGTCTCCAAGAGCCTCGCCAAGAAGATCCGTCAACATCCCTTCGACATTCGCTTCGACACGGATTTCGAGGCAGTGATCGCTGCCTGCGGCGAGCAGACGAGCAATCGCCCCAGCACCTGGATCAACGATACAATCCGCTCGCTTTATGCCACACTGCATCATATCGGCCATGCTCATTCCGTCGAGGCATGGGACGGCGACCGGCTGGTCGGCGGTCTTTATGGCGTTTCGCTGGGGTCGGCCTTTTTTGGCGAAAGCATGTTTTCCCGCCGCGCGGATGCTTCCAAGATCTGTCTCGTCTATCTGGTTGAGCGGCTGCGCGAACGCGGCTTCACCCTGCTCGACACGCAGTTCACCACCGAGCATTTGAAGACGTTCGGCGCTATCGACGTACCGAAGGATGCCTATGCCACGATGCTGGAGAAGGCGATGGAATCGCCTAATCTCACCTTCTCCGACGGTGGAAATCTGCCCGAGATGAATTGATTCCACTCCGGACTGCCCTAAGTTCGGCACAACAGCCGAGGGTAGAATAGTGAAGAATCATATTGCAATTATCTTTCTGGCCGCGTTGACGATCACGACGCAGGCCAACGCCAAATCATTCCACGACATGTTCGGAGCCGAGCCACCGGCGGGCGATGAAGGTGCCGTGCTGAAAACGCTGGATTTCCAGCAGGGCGCGATCAAGATCCCCACCGCCAATGCCACGCTGAATGTCTCCGACCAGTTCTACTATCTCAATCCGCAGGATGCGAAGAAGGTGCTGGTCGAGCTCTGGGGCAATCCAGAAAGTTCTGTCGGTAATCCGCTCGGCATGATCTTCCCGGCCAAATATCCGCCGACCGATCCACATTCCTGGGGTTCCGTCATCGATTATGACGGCAGCGGCTATGTCTCCGATGAGGATGCCGCATCGACTGATTACGACGATCTTTTGAAGAAGATCCAGAACGCGATCAAGGAAGCGAATCCCGAACGCGAACAGCAGGGCTTCGATCCGATCACGCTGGTCGGCTGGGCAGAACCGCCACATTACGATAAGGCGACGCATGCCCTGCACTGGGCGCGCGATCTGATTTTCGGCAAGGATCCCAATGCTGGCCACACGCTGAACTATTCCGTGCGCGTACTGGGGCGCGAGGGCGTCACCGAGCTCGATTTCGTCGCCGGACTGGATCAGTTGCAGGAAATCAACGCCGCTATCCCCAACGTCATCAACACCGTGCAATATGACAGCGGCAAGCGCTATGCCGACTTCACCAATGGCGACAAGATCGCCGCCTACAGCATGGCGGGCATGATCGCCGCCGGTGCGGGCGTGAAGGTTGCGGCAAAGCTTGGCCTGCTTGCAGTCGTTCTCGGCTTCTTCAAGAGCTTCGGCGTCGCCCTTCTGGCATTGAAGAAGGGCCTCATCGTCGTGCTGGCGGGTGTCGTCGCGGCCGGCCGCAAGATCCTGGGTCTGTTTCGCCGCAAAGGGAATAGCGACGCCTGAGGCAATCCGCGCCTGAAGTTTTTTACGACTTCAAATCCTGATTGTGGTCTGCTATCCATCCCGGCGAAGAGCGTGGGTGCATAGAGGTTCCACTTTGCCGTCGTAAATACCGGTCTCATCCAAATCACCCAGTGCACCGGGGCGGCGCAACGCCGTCCGATGCATGTTCATGTCCATCGGGTGATGGCCTGAGACCGGTTTGGCATTGTCAAAACGCGCCTAATGCAGCCACCGCTGTCTCAGCTCTTCAGCCGCCCCGCAACATCGCCATACCGCGCCCTGACGGGCTTGTCTCACCGCCAGCTTGGTGGACTTCCAGACGGAAGACCAAGACGGTATGTGCAATATTCTTCAGGTCCGTTGGACCATTTCGCCAAAAACAGCGCCTCAACCATGGATCGCCTGCAGTGGCTGCGGAGCTCCAAAACCCTTCCGATCGAGCGGCAAGATCAGGCTCAATGCCAATGGCAAGCGGCTCGACGCCTGGCTCGTCTATAAATGCACCGATTGCGACAAGACCTGGAACCGGACGCTCTTCGAGCGCCGGACCGTTCACGACCTCACCCCCTCCACGCTCGAGGCGCTGCAGCGGAGCGATCCGGACTGGGTACGGGCGCAGGAATTCGATCTGGACGGGTTGAGGCGAAAAGCCAAGCGTATCGATGAGCCGCCTGATGTGATCATGCGGAAGGAGACGATCCGAGCGGCAATCGGTTGGACTGCGCTGGAGATCGAGATAGCAACCGAGTTTGCCGTGAACCTGCGCCTCGACCGATTGCTGGCATCCGAACTGCCAATCTCACGCTCGCGGCTTCAGGCTCTCCACGATAGAGGCAGACTGAAAGCTCATCCAACCCGCAGCGACTTCCTTCGCTGCAGGCCCAAGGACGGGATCAGGATCATTTTCGACCTGACCGATGTCGCCGATGCCCAGGCAATAGGTGAAGCCGCCGCCAATCCAGAGCGAGAATAAAAATAATGCCCGCAGGAGCAAGTCTTCTGCGGGCTATCCAATGCTGCAGCGCCTGTCTTGGAGGCAATTACTTCGCGCGGGCACCGGCGGTATCGGGCGGCGGCACGTCCGACTTCTGCTTGCACTCTTTCAGCCAGACGTCATAGATCGGATGTTCGACGGCGTTGAGGCCGGGGCTGTCGGCAAACATCCAGCCGGTGAAGATGCGGCGGATGCGGCGATCAAGCGTGATTTCGTCGACCTCGACGAAACCGTCCACCTTCTGCTGCTCGGTATCATCTCGCGAATAGCAGGCACGCGGCGTCACCTGGAGCGCGCCAAACTGCACGGTCTCGTTGACATAGACATCGAAAGTGGTGATGCGGCCGGTGATCTTGTCAAGGCCGGAGAAAACGGCAACGGGGTTGGCGATGCGGGCAGCCTCAGCGGTGGGAGCTGCCATGATGCTGGCAAAGAGGGCAATTCCCACTCCCGCCATTGCACGCAAAGAAGCGCTCCGCGTGAAAAACGTCATATCCGCCACTCTCCGCTTGGTCTCGGTCAAGGCGCCGAGCTTCAGCCGGCATAATTCGCGCCTAAGGCCCAATTGTGGCCAAAGGACGAGCCGGCCTTCGTGCTCAGTTGCCCGGTGTCCAGGCGTCATAGTCGCCAGTCACGCGCGGACGCTCGCCGGCAACGGCGAGAGAGCCTGGCGGACGATAGGCCTGCGGCGAGCCGGTCGGGTTGGCGCGATGCTCTTTCTGCCAATCCTTGGCGACGTAATTCTCCTTGGACGGAGGAACGTCGGTGCGGTGGTGCATCCAGCCGTGCCAGCCCGGAGGAATGGCGGAAGCTTCGGCATAACCCTTGTAGATCACCCAGCGCTTCGGAAGGCCGTAGGAGGACATGCCGCCTTCGTAATAGACATTGCCGAACTCATCCTCGCCGACACGCTTGCCAAACCGCCAGGTCGCGAAGCGCGTCCCCATAGTCTGACCATTCCACCAGGTGAAGGTTTGTACGATGAGATTCCACATGTCTTTTCCTCGATACCCGCTGAGGGGCGAGCGATACCAGAATTCGATAGCTTGCTTATGCCGCCACCGGACCGGCTTGTCCAGTGATTCCAGCAGGCAAACAGCTTCATTTCAATGTCATCTTGAAGCCGAGATGCGTCGGCTTGAAGCCCAGTCTTTCATAGAAGCGATGCGCATCCTTGCGGGCCGCATTCGAGGTCAGTTGCACCATGCGCATGCCGCGGCTCTTTGCCTCGTCGATGCAGAAATTGATCATCGCCGCCCCGATCCCCTGCCCGCGCATGTCGCCACGCGTCTGCACGGCCTCGATGATCATCACGGACGATCCACGGGCGTGCAGCGAGGTGACGACGATCGTCTGGAAGGTGCCGACGATCTCGCCGCCAAGCTCGGCGGCGTAGAGCGTCTGGTTCGAGGACGAGGCTATCTCGCGAAAGGCACTGGCATAGTCGTCATAGGCCGAGGGATCGCTGGTATCGCCGTGGCCGCCCATAGTGTCGGCGGCAAAGAGGCCTATCAGGGAAGGAAGGTCGGATTCTTTCGCTTCGCGGATAAGTAGTTCTTGTGAGGGCAATGCATTCTACCTAAATCTTAATCTGCGACCACGCGCAGATTGGAAATGCCAGATGGCGGCGACCAAAACATATACGTTTGAATATTTTATGCCGGAGGTTCATCTAAAGACTGCTCTCCTCACTTTTTTAACAGCCCTCTTTGGCTTTATTTCCCTGGTCGCAAAAGGTAGCGCGGAAGCATATCTCATCCTGTTCCTGGCTTTTTCAGCCAGCGCTCTCTTCGCCTTTTTTGGCTTCTATAGAATCACCTCTTGGACACGAAAAACTGTTCTAGTCGCCAGTCCACAAGGCCTTACCGATAAGCGATTTGGACATGTGACGATCCCTTGGGCAGCAATCGAACGCATCGATCTAACTCCGGCGACAGAGAACAATAGTTGGCAAGCTGAGCAGAATCGCTTTTTATTTCGCGGTATGATGCGGTTGCTTATCGCATCCGGAATATACGGGGCGGTCACGATTCCCGGCAATCCCACTTTGACCGAGCACCGCGACAAGCGACGCATCAAACTCTGGCTTCGCTCCGGAACACACATCGAGCAAACGACGCCGGCGGCGAGACTCCGCATCCGCGACAATGCCGATGGAACGCAACGGGTTTACATAGCCACTGCAGATCTCAATGTGACGCGCGAAGAGCTGCTTGCGCTGATCGTCAACTTCCGCGAACAACATGGAAGTGCGGCCGAAGGCCAATCGGTTACTGCGTAACGAGTGGCTTCTCGAAGATCAACGTCGGCAAACCCGATTGCCCCTGCCCGCTATTGTCCGCGTGGCCGACCTCGACGAAGCCATGGGCCTTGTAGAAGGCAATCGCTGCCTCGTTCTGCGGGTCGGCCTCCAGGCGCATGATCTCAGCGTCCGGAAAGCAGGTTTCCAGCTCCGCGAAGATGTCGCGGCCGATGCCCTCCCGCTGATGCTTTGGGCTGACATAGAGCATGTAGAGCACGACGGTTTTCGTCATCTCCTTGGACATGGCGGCATAGCCCATGCCGCCGATCGTCCGGCCGTCATCTGCCACCAGGAATTCGGAGTTCTTGTTCGCCAGCCGCGCCTTCAGCGAAGCCGGCGAATGCCAGGAGGCGTGCAACTCGTTGACCTTTTCCGGGCCGTAGATCTGGTCGTAGGTCGCATGCCAGGTTTCGCCCAGCAGAGCGCGAACCTTTTCCAGGTCCTGCTCGCTGGCGGTGCGCACAAAGAACACCGACTATTCCTCTTCGATGCCGAGCTTGGCCTTGACCAGCGCCTGCACGGCCTGCGGGTTGGCCTTGCCGCCCGTCGACTTCATCACCTGGCCGACGAACCAGCCGGCAAGGGTCGGCTTGGCCTTGACCTTGGCGACCTGATCCGGGTTGGCGGCGATGATCTCGTCGACAGCCTTTTCGATGGCGCCGGTGTCGGTGACCTGCTTCATGCCACGTGCTTCGACGATCTCAGCGGGATCGCCGCCTTCGGTGAGCACTATTTCGAACAGGTCCTTGGCGATCTTGCCGGAGATGGTCTCGGCCTTGATAAGGTCGATGATCGCGCCGAGCTGGGCGGGCGAAACCGGAGTCTCTTCAATGTCTTTGCCGGTTCTGTTCAAGGCGCCCAGCAAGTCGTTGATGACCCAGTTAGCCGCCATCTTGCCATCACGGCCAGCGGCGACCGCTTCGAAATAATCGGCGATCGCCTTTTCCGAGACCAGAACGGAAGCGTCGTAGATCGACAGGCCGAGTTCACGGACGAAACGCTCCTTCTTGTCGTCCGGCAGCTCCGGCAGATGCTGGGCAAGCTCCGCAACGAAAGCGTCGTCGAATTCGAGCGGCAGCAAATCCGGATCGGGGAAATAGCGATAGTCGTGCGCATCTTCCTTGGTGCGCAGAGAACGGGTCTCACCCTTGTTCGGATCGAACAGGCGGGTTTCCTGGTCGATCGTGCCGCCATCTTCCAGAATACCGATCTGGCGGCGCGCTTCGTACTCGATCGCCTGACCGATGAAGCGGATGGAGTTGACATTCTTGATTTCGCAGCGCGTGCCGAACTCGCCGCCCGGACGGCGCACGGACACGTTGACGTCGGCGCGCATGGAGCCTTCGTCCATGTTGCCGTCGCAGGTGCCGAGATAGCGCACGATCGAGCGCAGCTTCGTCATATAGGCCTTCGCCTCGTCCGACGAACGGATGTCCGGCTTGGAGACGATTTCCATCAGCGCGACGCCGGAGCGGTTGAGATCGACATAGGACATCGTGGCGTGCTGGTCATGCAGCGACTTGCCGGCGTCCTGCTCCAGATGCAGGCGCTCGATGCCGATTTCGATGTCCTCGAATTGGCCCTGACGATCGGGGCCGAGGGAAATCACGATCTTGCCCTCGCCGACGATCGGATCCTTGAACTGCGAGATCTGATAGCCCTGCGGCAGGTCGGGATAGAAATAGTTCTTGCGGTCGAAGATCGAACGATTGTTGATCTGCGCCTTCAGGCCGAGACCGGTGCGCACGGCCTGCTTGACGCATTCCTCGTTGATGACGGGCAGCATGCCGGGCATGGCGGCATCGACGAGCGAGACGTTGGAATTCTGCGGCTTGCCGAACTCGGTCGAGGCACCGGAGAAGAGCTTGGAATTGCTCAACACCTGGGCATGGACTTCCATGCCGATAACGATTTCCCAATCGCCGGTGGCACCGGGAATGAAGCGTTTCGGATCTGGCGTGCGGACGTCGACAAGGGTCATGGGAAGCTCTTGAAATGCTGTTCTTCTGAACTTTGTGAGGTAGAGCAATTGGCGGGATGGCGCAAGGCTTTCGGCACTGCCCGCGTGCTATATGCCGGGACCATAGACGCCGTCGCTGTCATCGACTAGCGATTTGGAGAGCCCGACTGTCGGAACGTCGCTGTCGAGCTTCGGGGAATAGACGATCGACAGCCAGCGGATCTCATAGCCGCGCGCCCTGAAGAAGGCGATGGCATCGGTGTTGCCCGCATGGCTCTGCAGCGAAACCTTCTCCAGCCCCTGCTCGCGCACATCCGCTTCGATCCGCGCCAGAAGCGCCGAGCCGAGGCCGCGCCTCGTGAAATCCGGATCGATCCAGAAATCGGAGATCGCCTCGTCCAGCGCCTCGCGTGCCGCCCATCCCACAGCTTCGCCGTTCAGCTCGATCACCGTGATCGTCAGCCAGAGATTGCGGGTGAAATTGGAGAAGGCCTCGCTGGCGCTTTCCAGCAGCTCGCCGGTGCCGCCGATCGCGGCCATCGCCTTCTGCCAGGAGCGCAGGCCGATGCTTGCCAACACCGCCGTTTCACCTTCATGGGCATTGCGAATGTGGATCATCGGGCCTCCGCCATTTGAAGGCAGTAAAGCACCCGCGAAAGGCTTTTGCCAGCGGTGAGACACATCATTTTAGCTAGTGGTAAAAGGTGAAACCGGGTTGAAGCTTGACTATGAAGCGCAACCTGCTTTAGAGAAGCGCATCAATGGAGTTTTGATGTCCACCTTTTGTCAGACCCGGTAAAGGCCTCGCTCGCAAGTTCTCTTGCGTGCCGGGCCTGAAAAACGAAGCCCCGACTTCCCATGAGGGAAGCTTCGGATCGTTTTGTTGCGCCCTATGGCGCATTACGGATTCTGACTCCAATGGATATTTCACGCGCGGAACAGCGCATTCTCCACCTGCTCGCCCAGGGCGGGCGCATCGAACTCGAACGCACCGAGAAAAAGAAAATCGAGACCGCCAGTTGCTACACACGCGACGGCTGGCTCTATCCCGATTTCGGTATTGAACTCTTCCGCAGGCTTAGACGCCTGAAAGCCATCCGGTCCACCGACGGCCATCCCTACCGGATTACGGAAAAGGGGCTGAAGCTGGTGAGGGCGCAGCTGGATAATCGGTAAAACAAAGACGAGAGCCGCCCGACAAGGCGGCTCTCTCCAATAGGTGTCGCTGACATGGCGATCAGAACGTCCTGATGATGTCAGTCACCTTGTCGCCGCGACGATCGCTTTCCTGCTGCACCGTATCGCGCCGTTCGTTCATCGAGGCGATTTGATCCTCGCTGTCAGCCAGAGCCTTCAAATAGCGCTTCTTCAGATCGCTATTGTCAGGAACGGCGCCGAGATTGCGCCTTATCCGCTCCTGCTCATTGACGGTTTTCTCGATTTCGCTATCGAGGCTCGCCAGTTCGTTCTGGATGGCGACCTGCCTTTTGCGCGCGTCGGCGAGATTTGTAAGCTTGTCCGTGAGTGCCTTGTCATTGGTCGAGGCCGACCACCCGAGCAGCATGTCCGGCTCGACATCGATGAGGGCGTAGCTGTTGCTCTGAAGCTGCTCGTCGACAGCCGTCAGCACTTTTTCCGCACCCGCCGGCACGACCGCCTTCAGCCGCTGGTGCGTTGCCGTCTTGCCGAAGCCTTCGGCCGAGGAGAATGACCAGCCATCCCGGATCGGGTGCTCGATGACAACAGTCCTTTCGCCGTCGAGCGCGCCTGATACGGTGTATGTCGTCGTCTGGCGATATCTAACGGTGGCATTCATCACGCCATCGGAAACCTTCAGCGAGGCAATCTCCTCCGTCGGCGTCTGCTGTTCGCTGATCGATACCTTGCGATCGGTTGCGAAGCTGGCGAGACGCGTGTCGTCCTTCGGCAGTGCAGACAGTTGGGAATCGCCGATATAGCCGGTCTCGCTGTCGTAGAGGGTCAGAATTCCCGCCGGCATGCTGACGCCCGTGGTGTTCTTCAGCATCACGGCGGCGATGGGATTCCGGTAGGCGCTGCCGGCCCGATACATATCCACCATGTCGGCTTCCACATCCGCATCCATGATCGGCACCGACAAGGTATCGCCATTGGCCAGATCGTAGGCTCCCGGGAGTTCGAAGGTGGCGGAAATATCGCTTTCGGTCGCGGCCGCCGGGTTTCCGGCGGCAACCTGCATCGGCTCTGCCGGCCGCGCCAATTCGTCGGCCTCATAGGCCGGCGCAGCCGCTGCCCTTTTGGCCGCGTACTGCATTGCCCCTGCCGGTGCGGGCGCCGCGGCGCCCGATGCCAGACGCTGCCTGTTGGAGAGATCGCCGCTATCAGGATCAGGAACATTGTTCGACGCCGTGTTGACGGGCACTTCCTGCCGCTCCCTCCAATAAAGCTGGTGCAGCCCCTGCTTCAGCGTCACCGGTTCGGCCGAGGTCAGCGTCAGCTTGATGCCCTTCCAATCCTCGCCGCTGGCATTTTCCAGCACCGTCCATGCCTGCAGGCGCGCCTTGTTATTTCCATCGATGACCACCTTGTAGGCCGTTTTCCAGATCGGCGAGGGCACGACATAGGTGAGACTGATATCACCGCTGTTCTTCACGCCATTGACCTTGATATCGATGGCGCGGGTACGATCGTTCTTGCCGCGGGCAATAGCCGCCGTCGCCTTGGCGAGCTTTGCTCTCACGTCAGGATCGTCGAACCGGACGGACGCATCTTGGCCAAGCGCCAGCGTCTCCACTGCCCCATCCTTATCGATAACGGTCAGCAGGTAAGTCGTCGGTGCCTTCTCGTCGGCCATCCTCGCTTCGATGCCGAGAATGTTTCCCTCAACGGTCTTGCCACCGCTGGTGACCGCCACCTTGGCACCCTGCATCGATGTCAGCAGCGACGGCACGGATGAAAGCGCTTCCAGGCTGAACGGCAGGCCCTTGAAGGTTTCCGACAGAGGCTGTGGCCCCGCCAGCGCCATGCCGGCCACCGAGCCGACGGACCCGTTGACCACAAGGCTTTTGAGGATGTCGTCGACCTGATCGAGCGGCACCTCGATCCGGATCATGCCATCGCTATTGATATCGGCCGATCGCGAAACCTGGGCCAGACCGCCCGAGGACAGGGTAATGGATCGAATGGCCCCATTGTCGGCCGCCAGCGATATCGCTGGGCATGACACGCTGAGGAGCAGGATCGCCGTGACTTGCTTGAGCATGAAGAGACCTTCCGATTCGGTTGCAGAGGACGAGACCAAGCGGCTCGCTGCAATTTATGATCGTATTTCGGTCCAAAGTGTGATGGCGATTATTCGCAACAGCTAACAGCGACGGACGGCGATAAGGAGGCTATAAAACTTAGGGTCGAAGGGAAGCTTCATGAATTCTTGGTGCAATAGAAATCTGAGGGATGGACATGACTGCTAAGTTTCAAGTTATTCAGCTACAACTCGATCAAGAGGCATTGACCGCACTTTCGGCCACCAGGCGAAATCAACTAGTGGGTTGTATGCATGCACACAACGAGTTGACCTTTCTCAACCGTCTACTGATGTTCAGTCTAAACGGTGTCGGCGATGGCGATCTTCATGACAGCCTACAAGGAACTCAAATGTGGACGGTGATGCAGCTTCTTGCTGGAAAACTATTTGAAACATGGAAAATAATCGATGATCGCTTCTTGAAGGCCAATCCTCCCGATCCCTTGATTTCAAATCTATCTGGCGATCAGAAGCAAAAATTAGATAGCCTCATAAAATATTTCGGCACGAAAACAGCCGCACTTCGTATTATCCGCGACAAGACCGCATTTCACTACGACAAAATCAATCTCTCTGAAGCTGTCGATATTCTAGATGCATCCGAAGGCAGAGTTTACCTTGCCCAGCATCCCGTTAACACATTCTACCAGGCCGGATCTGCGCTCGTTTTCCATGCGATCTTTATGAAGATTGCCGAAGTGGTGGCCCACACCTCAAGCTTATCCTCCGCCGAGCGCATCAAGCGCGGCAGCGAGATCGCGATGGATGAATTGAACTCGGTAAATGAGCAGATCCATGACCTTCTCTATTACTTGATTTCCAATCTTATGGAGGAGGCATTTTCCAGGCCGCTGCATGACATTGAGCAAATTCGAATACCAATTGAGGGGGCGCCTAAACCGAACATCGTCGCGCTCCCTATGTTTTTGGACGTTGGTGGCAGAATCTAGTTCAGCAATAGGGTGGCGACCATGACTGCGATACCTCTTTGTGCAATCTGCGATCAGCCGATCACGGCAGAAAAAAAGACTAAGGAGCATATAATACCGGAAGCGATAGGCGGACGGCGAGAGGCGACGGACTTCATATGCAGACCTTGCAACAGCGGTGCTGGGCGGACATGGGATGGAGAGCTGATTTCACAATTGAACCCTTTGCGCTTGCTGTTTGGCGTCAAGCGGCAAAGAGGTACCACGCCGGATCTTAGAGTAACAACAACTGCAGGCGAGCAGCTAATACTGAGGGCGAAAGGAGGGTTTGTGCCATCGCATCCGTCCTTTTCACAAGCGGAAACTTCAGATGGCATTGCGATAGAAATCAAAGCTCGAACGATCGAAGAAGCCCACAAAATGCTGCGAGGCTTGCGTAGAAAACATCCTGCGCTCCCGATTAATCAGATCTTGGCCGGCGCAAAGATTTCGACCTCTTACCCTCAAGGTTTGGTCCAACATGATCTTGGCATTGGCGGCGAAGTGGCGGGGCGATCGATCGTAAAATCCGCGCTTGCCCTCGCACACAGCGCGGGCCTCCCCGCCGGTCAATGTACTGATGCGATCAGCTATTTGAGAGATATCAAGGCTGAACCTTGCTTTGGTTACTATCACGCGTCCGACATAGTGTTCGGTCGGCCACCCGGTGTGCCACTTCATTGCGTTGCCGTTGGGGCAAATCCGAAAACGGGACTGATTTTGGCATACGTCGAATATTTTGGTGTGCACCGTGCCGTCGTATGTCTTGGTCGAAATTATGCAGGCAAGCAGATCAACCGTTGCTATTCCCTCGATCCTTCTTCAGGGAAAACAATCGACCTCAAAGTTGAACTAAATTTTACAGCCGACGAGATTGAAGCAATTTATGACTACCAGATGACATCAAGCGAGGGCATGCAACAAGCTTTTGCCTCCGTTATACCAGGCGCGTTAAAACGCCACTTTGAGAGCGAAAAAGACCGCGTCCTAAGAGAAGCTGTGGCGTCTGCATTCGCAAACTGTGGGGTAAAAGAGGGCGAAGTCTTAGGAAAAGAGACCATCGAAAAGATGGCTGGCCTAATAACGACAAAGCTAACGCCGTTCATTATGCATAGCTTGAAGAAACATGAGATCGAGGTACCGTCACCTGATTGATCCTGGATAGCTTTTCGAATTACGCGCGCGACAAAACTATATCGCTGAGCGCATCCGGCTTCGCGGACAAGGGATCAGTCATGGGTTGTATACGTAAGCGAGAAGCCCGTAGACGCTCACATATGAAGTGCGGTGACTATTCCATCAAGAATTCAGCGGATACCGTGCTTTCCTATGACCGCGCCGACCATATCATGATCGGCGCGGTCATAGGTCTCAAGAGGATTTGGCTTACCACCACTTCGCCGGCGTGAACTTGCCGGCGGCTTGTTCGATGACGTGGGCGGTCTTGAAGAGGGTTTCTTCTTCGAACGGCTTGCCGATGAGCTGCAGGCCGAGCGGCAGGCCCTTCGGGTCGAGGCCGGCGGGGACGGCGATGCCGGGGAGACCGGCCATGTTGACCGTCACCGTGAAGATGTCGTTCAGGTACATCTTCACCGGATCGGAAGCGAGATCCTCGTCGGCAATGCCGAAGGCCGAAGATGGCGTAGCTGGCGTCAGGATAGCGTCGACGCCGGCGTTGAAGGCCAGCTCGAAATCGCGCTTGATCAGCGTGCGAACCTTCTGGGCGCGCAGATAATAGGCGTCGTAGTAGCCGGCCGAGAGAACATAGGTGCCGATCATGATGCGGCGCTTCACTTCCTGGCCGAAGCCGGCAGCGCGCGTCTTCTCGTACATGTCGACGATATCCTTGCCGTCGACGCGCAGGCCGTAGCGAACGCCGTCGTAGCGGGCGAGGTTCGAGGAGGCTTCGGCGGGCGCGACGATATAATAGGCCGGCAGCGCATATTTCGTGTGCGGCAGCGAGATGTTGACGATCTCGGCGCCGGCGTCCTTCAGCCACGCGATGCCCTGCTGCCAGAGCGTCTCGATCTCCTCCGGCATGCCGTCGACGCGGTATTCGTTCGGGATACCGATCTTCATGCCCTTCAGCGACTGGCCGAGCGAGGCTTCGTAATCCGGCACCGGCAGGTCGACAGAGGTGGTATCCTTGGCATCGACGCTTGCCATCGACTTCAGGAGGATAGCGGCATCGCGCACATCGCGAGCGATCGGTCCTGCCTGGTCGAGCGACGAGGCGAAGGCGACGATGCCCCAGCGCGAGCAGCGGCCATAGGTCGGCTTGATGCCGACGGTGCCAGTGAAGGCGGCCGGCTGGCGGATGGAGCCGCCGGTATCGGTGGCAGTCGCGCCGGCGCAGAGATGCGCGGCAACGGCAGCGGCCGAACCGCCGGACGAGCCGCCCGGAACGAGCTGCTGGTTCGAGCCTTCGGCGCGCCATGGGTTGATGACCGGACCGTAATAAGAGCTCTCGTTGGACGAGCCCATGGCGAACTCATCCATGTTGAGCTTGCCGAGCATGACCGCGCCGTCGTTCCAGAGGTTCTGCGTGACGGTCGATTCATAGTGCGGCTCAAAACCGTCCAGGATGTGGCTGCAGGCCTGCGTATGAATGCCTTCCGTGCCGAACAGGTCCTTGATCCCCAGCGGAATGCCTTCCAGCGCACCGGCTTTGCCTTCCGCAAGGCGGGCGTCCGACACCTTGGCCATTGCTAGCGCCTTTTGCGGCGTCACCTTCACGTAGGCATTGAGCTGAGCATTGGCCGCCTCGATCGCCGAGATATAGGCCTCGGTCAGTTCGGTGGCGGTAATCTGCTTGGCGCGCAGCTTGTCGCGGGCTTCGGCAATGGTCAGGCTGGTCAGTTCGCTCATTTTGTTTCGCTTCAGATCTGGAATTGGGCAACGGGTCGGAAAGGCTCGAAGGAACCGTTATTCGACGACTTTGGGCACCAGGAAGAAATTCTGATCGGTATTCGGCGCATTGGCGACGATGTCGGCGGCCTTGTTGCCGTCCGTGACTTCGTCGCTACGCTTCTTCATTGCCATCGGCGTAACCGAGGTCATGGCCTCGACGCCATCGACATTCACTTCGGAGAGCTGCTCGACGAAGCCGAGAATGCCGTTCAGCTCGCCCATCATCCGCTGCGCTTCGTCTTCATTGACGGCGATGCGGGCGAGATGGGCGACGCGTTTGACAGTGGCGAGATCGACGGACATGGCACTCTCCGGATAGGATTTTTCCTATCGCTATAAAGACCATGCCCGCCATACGCAACGGGTATCGTCAGGCAGAAACGCTCTCGCCCACCTTCGGTGCGGCAACCGCGGTCTTCGAGCCTTCCATGCCGGCAATGAACTTTTCCGGGGTCTGGTCGATGATCGGGAACGTACCGTAATGGCAGGGAATGGCGGTCTTGAAGTTGAAGAAGCGCTGGCAGGCAAGTGCGGCCACGGCCCCGCCCATCGTAAAGCGGTCGCCGATCGGCAGGATGCCGATATCGGGCTGATGCAGCTCGTTGATGAGGGCCATATCCGAGAAGATGTCAGTATCGCCCATATGGAACAGCGTCGGCTCGTCATCGAAATGCAGCATCAGCCCGTTTGGATTGCCAAGCGCGTGGGAAACGCCATCCTCGGTGATCTGGGCGGAAGAATGCAGCGCATTGGTGAAGGTGGCCGAGAAGCCGCCGAGGCCGACGGTGCCGCCGGTATTGCCCATTTCCAGCTTCTCCACACCCTTGGTGCTGAGCCAGGAGGCAAGATCGGCATTGGCGAGAACGACCGCGCCGGTGTCCTTGGCGATCTGAACCGCATCGCCGACATGGTCGGCATGGCCGTGCGTCAGCAGGATATGGGTCACACCGGCGGCGGCATCCTTGATGTTGAGGCCGGCGGCGGCAAAGGAAGGATTATAGGTCAGGAAAGGATCGATCAATATTTTTGCCGTGGCCGTTTCAATGCGAAAAGCGGAGTGGCCGAGCCAGGTGATCTTCATTGGATTTCTCCTTATGACTTGATTTGAAATGGAAGGCTGGTGTCTAGGAAATATCTCAAACCGCAACAAAGAAAAGCGGTTAGGACTTCAATTTGTTTTGACAGGAGCAAGACCCTGATGACGACGCTGACCATCGAAGATCTAGCCGTGATGCTCCTGCCCGGTCAGCCGATTGCCGGCCTCGACCTCGGCACGAAGACGATCGGGCTTGCCATGTCCGATCTCGGGCGGCGCTTTGCCACGCCGCGCCCGGTGATCAAGCGGGTGAAGTTCACGCAGGATGCCGAAACCTTGCTCGCCTTCGCCGGGAAGGAAAAGGTCGCGGCCTTCGTCATAGGGCTCCCGATGAATATGGATGGCTCTGCCGGACCGCGCGTTCAGGCAACCCGCGCCTTCGTGCGCAGCATGTCGGAAAAGACCGCCCTTCCCTTTATCTTCTGGGACGAGCGGCTTTCGACGGTTGCCGCCGAGCGAGCGCTGCTGGAAATGGATGTCTCGCGTGCCAAGCGCGCCGAGCGCATCGACTCGGCGGCGGCAAGCTTCATTCTTCAAGGGGCCTTGGACAGGCTGTCGGCCCTCGGCAGGGCCGCCTTGCTCGATCCGGACGCCTCCTGACGGCGCTTCCACCATCCGATGATGGCTGCCCGGCGGCGAAAGCCGTAGATTGCAAAGACCAGCAGGCTGTCGAAAGCGATGGCACGCGCCACCAGCGGCGGAATGGTCTCGGGCGGAATGCCGAGGATCTTGCCGTAGATATCGAAGACCAGATCGTGCATCTGCCGCGTCAGCATGAAGATGCCGAAGCTCATGTCGTAATACGACAAATAATACCATGCCCCGAGAAACGAGACGGGGGCGGCCCAGCAAATCAACAACCACTTCATGCGGTACCTCTTCGACGCGGATATTGCGTCGTGCCAGCCGAAAGGACGAGCCAGTTCGACAGCGCCATGGCGCTCAACACCATTGCCGGCAGCGTGATATCTAGTGCGAGCACGGCAAAGAACATCACCGCCGTAACGAGAAACACTAATTTAGCGGGTCTCAACCCCATGACAGCACGCTTGATGGTTAACTAATCGTCTTCTAACAGTGACGAGTTAACCGCTACGGCGCAATGTAAACCATTTGTTAAGGTTAACGGCGGAGCGGGCCTGTGGATATCCCCTGCCCGATGGCCGATATCAGCCGTAAACGCCGCGCACGATCCGCTTCAAGGCGGTTGCCGCCTTCTCCCAGTCCTTGCCGTTTTTCAGGGCAAGACCGGCGCATTGGTCGCTGACGGCTGCGGCTAGGACGATGTGCTGAATGGCAGCAAAGATCATGGCATTGACCGCCTGGGCATCGACGCCCTTGGGCGGCACCAGCGAGCCGCGCATGCGTTCGATCCAGCCGGCAAGCGCTTTGGAGCGCGCCTCGGACAGCCGGCGCACCTGCTCGCTGTTTTCGGAGACCTCCCAGGCGACGATGCGGCGCATGAGGGGATCGGCGCGCAAGGCTTCGAGAAATAGCAGCGAAAGCCGCTCCATCAGATCGCCATAGGTCAAAAGGAACATGCCGCCGGTATCGTCGGGAATGCGATCGGTGACCCAGCTGCCGAGATCAGCGCCGATCGCTTCCACAAGGCCGTTCAAGCCGCCGTAGTAACGGTAGATCAGCTGCTTGTCGCAGCCAGCACCGCGGGCAACCGCATTGATGCCGAAATTCTGGAACCCCTCCTCCGCCAGCAGCCGCTTGGCAGCATCGAGGATCGCTTGCTGGGTCGCGGCACGATTGCGCACGCGCTTTTCCACGGCAGGCATTTCCAAGGGGATTTTAACGGCAGCGTTTGCGGGGGCCATCGACTCGACTCCAATCTGTCACCGAGCGGTGAATAGCAAGCCGAGCCGCCTCAAACAACAAGGTCGCCGAACCCAAGCGGATCAAAGCCGACGAATCCACAGATTAGAGAAACTGACCAAACCACACTGTGGTTTCGGGTGCCAGCCCCGACGGAAGCTCGACAGGAACAAAGCCGCGGGACGACCAGAACCGGATGCCGCCATGATTGCCGGCATTGGCGCCAAGATGGATGCCTTTGACGCCATTAGCGCGGGCATTTGTCACCCAGCGATCGAGAAGCGCGGTTCCTATGCCCTTACCCTGGGCTCGCGGCAGGAGATTCATGTGAATATGGGCAGGGAAGCGCTCGATAAGGATAGCCGGCGCCAGCTTCGGATGGTGGATCGCCGATATGCGTTTCTGATCGGCGTCCCACAACGCCGGATCACCTTCCGGATCTGAATAGCGCTGCCGCAGATGCGGCCACCATTCACGCTCCAGCCGCTCGTCGAAGGCAATCGTATCGAAGGCACCGGCGATATAACCGAAAACACCTTCATCATCCTCGGCGACGAACACCAGTTCAGGATGAAGCACGACGTAGGGCGCGGAATAGATGTGTCCGATCAGGTGGCCATCGCGGTGAAGCGGCGTCGCATCCTTGCCGGCATCGCCGGTCAGGAGCGAGATGGCATAGAGCTGATCGATATCCTCGGGGAGAACCGGGCGAAGATTGATCATAAGCACCTCTGGAGGCGGGCGTAAAAATTGCGGGTGGCCACATCGATCAAAACTGCAGATACCTCTTCAAAGGTGCCGGCCGACATCCATCCGCCGATGCAATATGCGGATGACGGCGATCTCTGCATCCCGCAAGAGATAGTAGATCACATGGGAGCCGACGGCATATTTGAAATATGCCGTCGCGGATATCAGTAGCGCGACCAATTTTCTGACCGGACGCTACCCCCTCGAAAGCTGCAACGATTTCAGCGTGGTAGATCTCGGCTTGCCTTACCGACCAGTTCTCGACCGTATATCGCCAGATACCTTCAAGATCAGCAACCGCAAGCGGAGACAGAGCGTACTTGCGAGGCCTATTCACCATAGGTCGCGTGCATTCGCTTGAGGAATGCGGCGTTATCGAAGGAAGCAACCTCCCCGGATTCTTCCCCGGCGATCAATGCATCCTGCAGAGCCCTAACCTTTGCCTCGTGTTCTTCGAGCAGGCGCAGGCCCGCGCGAACAACATCACTGGCAGAGCCATAACGGCCTGTCTTTATCTGAGTTTCGATGAAGGCGCTGAAATGATCACCCAGCGAAATAGATGTGTTGCGAGCCATGAAGCATTCCTCTGCCGATACCAATAGATAATAATTATTGGTATCGCATCAATCAAGGATGCCGCGTCGGGAGCGCCAGCGCAGTTCTAGGTGGCCGGCGGATAAAGAAGATCTACGATGTAGCTGGCATCGAAGCGGGAATCGAGCATGCCGTAGGTGGCGCGCCAGCCGCCGGCCAGACGCGTTTCGATGAAGGCATCAGCAATCTTGCCGGCGCCGAGGCGATAAAGCTCGGCGGCACCGGCAGCGAGCGCCATCTGCTCGACCAGCAAGCGGGCGGCGCCCTCATCCTGCTCGCAAAGCGCCATGGCCGCGCGCAGGACATCGATGGTCTTCTTGCCCGCCGGGCCGAGATCCCTCGCAAGACCGGCAAAGACGGTCTCGAACAGGTCCTTGCCGCGGTTGAGAACGCGCAGCACATCAAGCGCCATAACGTTGCCGGAGCCTTCCCAGATCGCATTGACAGGGGCCTCGCGGTAATGGCGGGCGATCGGACGCTCCTCGATATAGCCGCTGCCGCCGATGCACTCCATGGCTTCGTAGATCAGCGCCGGCGCGATCTTGCAGCACCAGTATTTGGCAACCGGCGTCATGACGCGGGCATAGGCCGCATCCTCGCTGCTGCCGCTGGCCTTGTCGAAGGCTTCGGCCAGACGGAAGGCGAGCGCGGTCGCAGCGGCGACATCGAGCGCCATATCGGCGAGCACGCGCGTCATGATCGGCTGATTGACCAGCATCTTGCCGAAGACGCTGCGGCCGCGCGCATGATGCACGGCTTCGGCCAGGGACGCCCGCATGATGCCGGCGGATGCCAGCGCGCAATCGAGCCGCGTCAGCGTCACCATGTCGAGGATCGTGCGGATGCCGCCGTCGGGCGTGCCGAGCAGGAAGCCGAACGTATCGGTGAACTCGACTTCGGAAGAGGCATTCGAGCGGTTGCCGAGCTTGTCCTTGAGCCTCTGGAAGTGCAGGCCGTTGGCGGAACCATCCTCGAGCAGCCGCGGTACCAGGAAGCAGCCCATGCCGTCCTTGGTCTGGGCAAGCATGATGAAGGCATCGCTCATCGGCGCCGACATGAACCACTTGTGGCCCGAAAGCCGGTAGATTCCTTCGCTGACCTTGTCGGCACTCGTCTTGTTGGCACGCACATCCGTGCCGCCCTGCTTTTCCGTCATGCCCATGCCGATGGTGACGGCACTCTTCTGCATGGCGGGCTTGTTGGAGGAATCATATTTGCGCGAGAGGATCTTCGGCGCCCAATCCTTCTGCACGGCAGGCGACGCCATCATCGCTGCGACGGAAGCGCTGGTCATCGTGAGGGGGCAGAGATGGCCGCATTCGAGCTGGGCCGTCAGATAGAAGCGGGCGGCGCGCACCTTATGCGACTGGCCCCTTGCCTCGGGATCGGCCTGCGCATCCCAGATCGAGGAATGCAGGCCCATCGCCATGGATCGGCGCATCAGCGCATGCCAGGCCGGGTGGAATTCGACGACATCAAGACGTTCGCCGCGCGGGCCATGGGTGCGCAGCTGCGGCGTGCCCTGATTTGCCATGCGCGCCAGTTCCTGCGCCTCGTGCGAGGTGACGAAACGACCATGCTGCTCCAGCTCATCCCGTATCGAACGCGGCAGGCCGGAGGTGAGATCGACGATCAGCGGATCGGACCGATAGGCATTGATGCCGGTCCAGAGGCTCGGCTGGTTCAGGTCGGCAAAGGGGTCGTCAGTCCGGGTCGGTTGGGTCATGAATCGCTTGTAGAGCAAGTAGGTTGCAAAGGGAAACTGGAAGTTACGGCTCCCACCGGCATAGCTCCTGTAGCGGGATTCGGGCGAAATTGCATGGGGAACAAATGCGCTCGGCGCACACCCCCGCTTGCCCCATCGACGCTCCCTCTTTATAGACCGCCTGACGAAATCCAGAGGGCAGGTTCATGGTCTTCTTTCCCCACCGCCACCTCATTGGCATCAAGGGCCTCACCGAGCAGGATATCACCTATCTTCTCGACAAGGCTGACGAGGCGGTCAAGATCAGCCGCCAGCGCGAGAAAAAGACGTCGACGCTTCGCGGCCTGACGCAGATCAATCTCTTCTTCGAAGCATCGACGCGCACGCAATCATCTTTCGAGCTTGCCGGCAAACGGCTTGGCGCCGATGTGATGAACATGTCGGTCGGCAATTCCTCCGTGAAAAAAGGCGAGACGCTGATCGATACGGCGATGACGCTGAACGCCATGCGGCCAGACGTGCTGGTCATCCGCCATTCGAGCGCGGGTGCCGCCGCGCTCTTGGCACAGAAAGTCTCCTGCTCGGTCGTCAATGCCGGCGACGGACAGCACGAGCATCCGACACAAGCCCTGCTCGACGCGCTGACGATCCGTCGCGCCAAAGGCAAGCTCTCGCGCATCATCGTGGCCATCTGCGGCGACGTGCTGCATTCGCGCGTGGCGCGCTCCAACATCCTGCTTCTGAATGCCATGGGCGCGCGCGTCCGCGTCGTCGCACCCGCCACGCTCCTGCCGGCCGGCATTGCCGACATGGGCGTCGAGGTCTTTCATTCGATGAAAGAAGGTCTGAAGGACGCCGACGTTGTCATGATGCTGCGGCTGCAGCGCGAGCGCATGTCCGGCGCCTTCGTGCCTTCGGTGCGTGAATATTATCACTTCTACGGTCTGGACGCTGAGACCCTCAAGGCCGCCAAGGAGGATGCGCTTGTCATGCATCCGGGACCGATGAACCGCGGGGTCGAAATCGCCTCCGAAGTGGCCGACGGCCCGCAAAGCGTCATCGCCGAACAGGTGGAGATGGGCGTCGCCGTACGCATGGCCGTGATGGAGACGCTGCTCGTTTCGCAAAACCAAGGGCCTCGCACCGACGGAGTGGGCGCATGAGCAACTCGATCATCCTCCAGAACGTCCGCATCATCGATCCCTCCCGCAACCTTGATGAGATCGGTGCGATCATTGTCGAAGACGGCATGATCGTTGCTTCCGGCAAGGATGCTAAGGCGTCCGCCGCTTCGAAGGGCGCGACCGTTCGCGATTGCAGCGACCTCGTCGCCATCCCCGGCCTGGTCGATGTGCGCGTCCATGTCGGCGAGCCCGGCGGCGAACATCGCGAAACGATTGCCTCCGCCAGCCGTGCAGCGGCAGCCGGCGGCGTCACCTCCTTCATCATGATGCCGGACACGGATCCGGTCATCGACGATATCGCCCTGGTCGAGTTCGTCAGGAAGACGGCGCGCGACACGGCAGTCGTCAATGTCTATCCGGCAGCGGCTCTCACCAAGGGACTTGCCGGTGAGGAAATGACGGAAATCGGCCTGCTCAGGGAGGCCGGCGCGGTTGTCTTTACCGACGCGCATTCCAGCGTCCACGACAGTCAGGTTCTCCGCCGCATCATGACCTATGCGCGCGAATTCGGCGCAGTGATTTCCTGCGAAACGCGCGACAAATATCTCGGCGCAAACGGCGTCATGCATGAGGGCCTGCTGGCGAGCTGGCTCGGCCTGTCTGGCATTCCAAAAGAGGCCGAGCTGATTCCTCTGGAGCGCGACCTCCGCATCGCGACGCTGACGCGCAGCCACTATCATGCGGCGATGATCTCCGTGCCGGAATCGGCCGAGGCGATCCGCCTTGCCCGCTCGCGCGGCGCCAAAGTCACCTGCGGCATCTCGATCAACAATCTTGCGCTGAACGAGAACGACATCGGCGAATACCGGACCTTCTTCAAGCTCTACCCGCCGCTACGCTCCGAGGACGATCGCACAGGCATGATCGACGCGCTGGCAGACGGCACGATCGACATCATCGTCTCCTCGCATGATCCGCAGGATGTCGATACGAAACGCCTGCCGTTTGGTGAGGCTGAAGATGGTGCCGTCGGCCTGGAAACGCTGCTTCCGGCCGCACTCCGGCTCTATCACAGCGGCCAGGTCAGCCTGATGCGGCTTGTCGATGCGCTGTCGACGCGGCCGGCGCAGATCTTCGGGCTGCCCGCCGGCACACTGAAGCCCGGTGCCAAGGCCGATATCGCGCTTGTTGATCTTGACGAGCCTTGGCTTGTCGCCAAAGACATGCTTCTGTCGCGCTCGAAGAATACGCCCTTCGAAGATGCAAGAATGAGCGGCCGGGCGGTGGCAACCTATGTCGCCGGCACGCTGGTTCACAGTCTCTAGGGCGGACCTAAGGGTTTACGGAGAATAAGACGTGATGGCTGATTTCTGGACTTGGCAGCTTACCCTGCAGACCGCGCTGGCCGCCGTCGTCATTGGCTATCTGCTTGGCTCGATCCCCTTCGGCCTTCTCCTGACCCGCATGGCCGGGCTCGGCGATGTGCGCAACATCGGCTCGGGCAATATCGGCGCGACCAATGTGCTGCGCACCGGCCATAAGGGGCTTGCGGCCGCAACCCTGCTGCTCGATGCCTTCAAGGGTACGGCCGCTGTTCTTATCACCGCGCATTTCTTCGGCGAAGATGCCGGCGTGCTTGCAGGCTTCGCGGCCTTCATCGGCCACATCTTCCCGGTCTGGATCGGCTTCAAGGGCGGCAAGGGTGTCGCGACCTATCTCGGCATCCTGTTAGGTCTCGCACCGCTGATGGCATTGATTTTCGCCATCGTCTGGCTGGCGATCGCCTTTACCACCCGCTACTCCTCGCTGTCCGCACTGGTTGCAACCCTTGTCATCCCGGTTGTATTGTGGATATTGGGCGTCGACAAGATCGCCGCCGTCATGGCGCTGATGACCGTCATCTCCTGGTACAAGCACAGGGCCAATATCGCCAGGCTGACCGCGGGAACGGAAGGCAAGATCGGAGCAAAGGGATAATGGACGCAGGCAGCGCAAGACGGACCGGAGTTGCGCTGACCGAAAAACAAAGAATCGCCTGGCTCAGGCTCATCCGCTCCGACAATGTCGGCCCATCGACCTTCCGCGATCTCGTCAATCATTACGGCTCCGCCGAAACGGCGCTTGCCGCATTACCCGAGCTTTCTCAGCGCGGCGGCGCAATGCGCGCCATCCGAATTGCCGACGAGCGCGATGCCCTGCGGGAGCTAGAGGCGGCGCATCGCTTTGGCGCGCGCTTCGTCGGTATCGGCGAACCGGATTATCCCCCTGCCCTTCGCGAAATCGACGGCGCCCCACCGCTGCTTGCGGTCAAGGGCAGCATGCCGGCAGCGAGACGGCCGGCAATCGGCATGGTCGGCTCGCGAAACGCTTCGATCAGCGGCGCCAAATTCACCGCGATGATTGCGCGCGCCTGCGGTGAAGCCGGCTATGCCGTGGTTTCCGGCCTGGCGCGCGGCATCGATACGGCAGCCCACCGCGCCAGCCTTGCAACCGGCACCATCGCCGCACTGGCGGGTGGCCTCGACCAGCCCTATCCGCCCGAGAATATCGACCTGCTCAACGAGATATGGGACGGCAACGGGCTCGCCGTCAGCGAAATGCCCTTTGGCTGGGAGCCACGGGCGCGCGACTTTCCGCGCCGCAACCGCCTGATCGCAGGCATATCGCTCGGCGTCGTGATCGTCGAAGCGGCAACGCGCTCCGGCTCGCTGATCACGGCCAGGCTTGCCGGTGAATTCGGCAGGCTCGTCTTTGCCGTTCCAGGCTCGCCGCTCGATCCGCGCTGCGAAGGCACCAACGGCCTGCTGAAAGACGGTGCAATGATCGTGACGCGGCCCGATGATATTGTCGAGGCGCTGAGGCCGCTCGCCGAGCCGGATCTCTTCCGCCCGAGGCCCAAGGAAGCACCTGTCGAAAGGAGCAAGCCGCTCTCGACACCGCCCGATGATGCCGAGCGCGACCACATTGTCGATGCGCTGGGTCCGACACCGGTCGAAATCGACGATATCGTCCGGCACACCGGCCTGCCGATATCGGCAATCCATTCGGTTCTTCTGGAATTGGATATGGCCGGCCGGCTGCATCGCCATCCCGGCGGACTGGTGTCGATCTCCATGCTGGATTGAAAACTGTGACACGCGTACCAATTCTAAGCATCGCATCGTCGCGCCAAGCGCAAAAATCGCCTTCGCCTCTTGACCGCGACGATTTCCCTGTCCATGTCGGAAGGCCGGGAAGACGGAAAAACCCGGTATCTCCCGCGTCTTATACCGGCGCGACCTCGTATTCAGAGACTTGATGATGAACGTTGTAGTGGTGGAATCGCCTGCCAAGGCCAAGACAATCAATAAATATCTGGGACCCGGATATAAGGTTCTTGCATCCTTCGGCCATGTGCGTGACCTGCCCGCCAAAGACGGTTCGGTGCTGCCGGACCAGGATTTCGAAATGCTGTGGGAAGTCGATGGTGCCTCGCAAAAGCGCATCAAGGACATCGCCGACGCGATGAAATCCTCCGACGGCCTGATTCTCGCGACCGACCCGGATCGCGAGGGTGAAGCCATTTCCTGGCATGTGCTCGACCTTTTGAACAAGAAGCGCGTGATCAACGGTAAGCCGGTGAAGCGCGTCGTCTTCAATGCCATCACCAAGAAGGCCGTTCTCGACGCCATGGCCGAGCCGCGCGACATCGACGTGCCGCTGGTGGACGCCTATCTCGCCCGCCGCGCCCTCGACTATCTCGTCGGCTTCAATCTGTCCCCGGTTCTGTGGCGCAAGCTGCCGGGTGCCCGCTCGGCCGGCCGCGTGCAGTCCGTCGCCCTTCGTCTCGTCTGCGATCGTGAGTCCGAGATCGAACGCTTCATCTCGGAAGAATACTGGAACCTTTCGGCGCTCCTGAAGACGCCGCGCGGCGATGAATTCGAAGCTCGTCTGGTTTCCGCCGACGGCAAGCGCCTGCAGCCGCGTGCGATCGGCAACGGCGAGGAAGCCGGCAAGCTGAAGGCCCTGCTGGAAGGCGCCTCCTACGTCGTCGACACGGTCGAGGCAAAGCCGGTCAAGCGCAATCCGAGCCCGCCCTTCACCACCTCGACGCTACAGCAGGCCGCCTCCTCGAAGCTCGGCTTCTCGGCTTCGCGCACCATGCAGGTGGCACAGAAGCTTTATGAAGGCGTCGATATCGGCGGCGAAACCGTTGGTCTCATCACCTATATGCGTACCGATGGCGTGCAGATGGCGCCGGAAGCGATCGATGCGGCACGCCGCGCCATCGCCAACCAGTTCGGCGACCGCTACCTGCCAGAAAAGGCGCGCTTCTATTCCACCAAGGCAAAGAATGCCCAGGAAGCGCACGAAGCGATCCGCCCGACCGATTTCGACCGCGTGCCGGATCGCATTCGCAAGTTCCTCGATGACGACCAGCTGAGGCTCTACGACCTGATCTGGAAGCGCGGCATCGCCAGCCAGATGGCTTCGGCCGAAATTGAGCGCACGACCGTCGAGATCCTCGCCGACAACGCCGGCAAGAAGGCCGGTCTGCGCGCCGTGGGCTCCGTCATCCGCTTCGATGGTTTCATCGCCGCCTATACAGACCAGAAGGAAGACGGCGAACAGAGCGACGACAGCGAGGAAGGCGGCCGTCTGCCTGAAATCAATGCCCGCGAAAATCTCGCCAAGCAGAAGATCAACTCGACCCAGCACTTCACCGAACCGCCGCCGCGCTATTCGGAAGCGTCGCTGATCAAGAAGATGGAAGAGCTCGGCATCGGCCGCCCCTCCACCTATGCGGCGACGCTCGCGACGCTGCGCGACCGCGACTATGTGACCATCGACAAGCGCAAGCTTTTGCCACAGGCCAAGGGCCGGCTGGTGACGGCTTTCCTCGAAAGCTTCTTCACCAAATACGTCGAATATGATTTCACCGCCGATCTGGAAGAGAAGCTCGACCGTATTTCCGCCGGCGAGCTGAACTGGAAGGACGTGCTGCGCGACTTCTGGCGCGATTTCTTCGCCCAGATCGAAGACACCAAGGAACTGCGCGTCACCAACGTGCTCGATGCCCTGAACGACGCGCTGGCGCCACTCGTCTTCCCGAAGCGCGAAGACGGCAGCGATCCGCGTATCTGCCAGGTCTGTGGCACGGGTAACCTGTCGCTGAAGCTCGGCAAATACGGCGCCTTCGTCGGCTGCTCGAACTATCCGGAGTGCAACTACACCCGCCAGCTTTCGTCGGAAGGTGGCGTTGAGGCGGAATCCAACGGGTTGAACGAGCCGAAGGCGCTCGGCGCCGATCCGGTAACAGGCGAAGAGCTGACGCTGCGTTCGGGGCGCTTCGGTCCCTATATCCAGCGCGGCGATGGCAAGGACGCCAAGCGTGCTTCGCTGCCGCGCGGCTGGAAGCCCGAGGACATCGATTACGAGAAGGCCATGGCGCTGATCTCGCTGCCACGCGATATCGGCAAGCATCCGGAAACCGGCAAGATGATCTCTTCCGGCATCGGCCGCTATGGACCTTTCCTGCTACATGACGGCGGCTATGCCAATCTCGAAAGCGTCGAGGATGTCTTTACCGTCGGCCTGAACCGCGCGGTGACGCTGATTGCCGAAAAGCAGAGCAAGGCTGCCGGCGGCAAGGCACGCGGCGGCACGCCGGCAGCACTGAAGGAGCTCGGCGAGCATCCGGATGGCGGCGGCGTGATTACCGTTCGTGACGGCAAATACGGCCCCTATGTCAACTGGGGCAAGGTCAACGCGACGCTGCCCAAGGGCACGGACCCTCAGGCAATCACCGTCGAGGAAGCTCTCGCCTTGATTGCCGCCAAGGCCGGCAAGAGCGGCGGCTCTACCAAGAAGGCGCCTGCCAAAGCGAAGACCGCGGCAGCCGGCACCAAGGCGACGAAAACGACCGCCAAGCCGAAGGCCGCTGCAAAGAAGCCTGCGGCCAAGACGGCAGCGAAAAAGAAGAGTGCAGAGTGAGCAGAGAACCGCGCGGCAGGAATCCATCGTCGGAACGTCGTTCCGGCAAACCCGGCCGCGCCGGCAAGGCAGGCGGTGACGCCGAGCCGATGATGGCTATCGTCCATGGCGAATTGCCGCCGCGCGAGGTGCTTCTCCGCTTTATCGCCGACCACCCGCAGCAGGCTTCCAAGCGCGAACTGGCCAAGGCCTTCGGCCTGAAGGGCGAGAGCCGCGTCGCGCTGAAGGAATTGCTGCGCGAGCTCGAGCAAGAAGGCATGGTGCAGAAGAGCCGCAAGTCGCTCATCCGCCCCGGCGCGTTGCCGCCGATCGCCGTCCTCGATATCACCACCCGCGACAAGGATGGCATACTGATCGGCCGCCCAGCCGAATGGGCTGAGGAAAATGGCGTCGCACCCGCTGTGATGATCAAGCAATCCTCCTCGCCGGCCGGCCGTAACGGCAAGGGCAAGGCCCCGGCCGCCGGTATGGGCGACCGCATTCTCGCCAAGATCTTCCCGGCGGTCGATCGTGGCGGTCCGGCCTATACGGCCCGCATCATCAAGGTCATCGACAAGCGACAGGGCGCCTCCATGGGCGTCTTCCGCGAGACACCCGGTGGCGGCGGTCGGCTGATGCCGATCGAGCGGCGCGGCGAAGAAATGGTGATCGATCCGGATTATACCGGCGGCGCCAAGGATGGCGATCTGGTCGAGGTCGAAGTGGCCCGTCTCGGCCGATTCGGTCTTGCTCGCGCCAAGGTTCTATCTGTGGTCGGCTCCGTCGCCTCGGAAAAGGCGATCTCGATGATCGCCATTCACGCGCACGGTATCCCGCACGTGTTTCCGGCTCCCGTGATTGCGGAGGCCGATGCCGCCAAGCCGGCCACCATGTCGCACCGCGAGGATTGGCGCAGCCTGCCGCTGATCACGATCGATCCGGCCGATGCCAAGGACCATGACGATGCCGTCTACGCCGAAATGGACCCCTCGCCCGACAATCCGGATGGCGTGATCGTCACCGTCGCCATTGCCGATGTCTCCTGGTATGTGCGCCCGAACTCGCCGCTCGACCGCGAAGCCTTGAAGCGCGGCAATTCGGTCTATTTCCCCGACCGTGTCGTGCCGATGCTGCCCGAGCGCATCTCCAACGATCTCTGCTCGCTGAAGGAAGGCGTCGACCGCCCTGCTCTCGCCGTGCGGATGATCTTCTCCAAGGAAGGGCGCAAGGCGGGGCACACCTTCCATCGCATCATGATGAAGAGTGCGGCCAAGCTTTCCTACCAGCAGGCGCAGGCGGCGATCGACGGCAAGCCCGATGACAAGACTGGGCCGATGCTGGAGCCGATATTGAAGCCGCTCTGGCACGCCTATGAGATTTTGAAGAAGGGCCGTGACCGGCGTCAGCCGCTTGAGCTCGACATGCCGGAACGCAAGATTCTGCTGAAGCCGGATGGCACTGTCGATCGCGTCGTCGTGCCGCCACGCCTCGATGCGCACAAGCTCATCGAAGAGATGATGATCCAGGCGAACGTCGCTGCCGCCGAGACGCTGGAGAAGCGCAAGCAAGCGCTGATCTACCGCATCCATGACGGGCCGACGCTCGCCAAGCAGGAAGTGCTGCGCGAATTCCTGGCGACCCTCGGCATATCGCTTGCCAAGGGCGGCAATGTGCGTGCCAACAGCTTCAACGGCATTCTCGCCAAGGCCGAGGGTACGGCGCATCAGACCATGGTCAACGAAATGGTGTTGCGCTCGCAGAGCCAGGCGATCTACAGCCCTGACAATATCGGACACTTTGGCCTCAACCTGATGAAGTACGCCCACTTCACCTCGCCGATCCGCCGTTATGCCGACCTGATCGTACATCGCGCCCTCGTCGGCTCGCTTGGCCTCGGCGAAGGCGGGATCACGCCTGATGAAGAGGCGTCGCTCGACGATATCGCCGCCGAAATCTCGACCTTCGAGCGCCGCGCCATGGCTGCCGAGCGCGAGACTGTGGATCGGCTGATCGCCCATCACCTTGCCGGTCAGGTTGGTGCGGAATTCGAGGCGCGCGTTGGCGGCGTCACCAAATCGGGACTCTTTGTCACCCTGCCGGACTATGGCGCCGACGGTTTCATCCCTATATCTACGCTCGGCACCGATTACTTCATCTATGACGAGGCGCATCAGGCGCTGACAGGTGAAAGAACGGGGCTCGGCTATCGCCTCGGCGACGATGTGACGGTGAGGCTGGCGGAAGCTGTGCCGCTTGCCGGAGCGTTGCGCTTCGAAATGCTGAGCGATGGTAAGCCTATGCCGACGGCGGTGCGTTCCTTCCACAAGGCGACCCGCCGCAACAAGAACCAGGCCCGCAAGGCACCGGGCACGAGACCGCCGCGCGGCCGCAGGTAGAAGACGGCTGCCGGCACGGAGGAAGCGTATTCATGACGGGCAGCCCATCCGACTCTCCTATCCGTTTCGGTGGTTCAGACGAGAGCGAACGTCCGCTCGGGCGGTCGATTTCCCGCGGCATGCTGAACCGCTGCCCGCGCTGCGGCACCGGCAAGCTCTTTCGCGCTTTCCTGAAGCCTGTCGACCGTTGTGCGGTCTGCGACGAAGATATCTCCCACCAGCGCGCCGACGACCTGCCGCCTTATCTGGTGATCCTCGTTCTCGGCCATCTCATCGTCGGCGGCTACATGCTGACGGACATGACCTTCAAGCTGCCGCTCTGGGCGCATCTCGCCATCTGGGCGCCGATCACCGTTATCGCGGCGCTTGCCATCATCCAGCCGATTAAAGGTGGCGTCATCGGCCTGCAATGGGCGCTGCGCATGCATGGCTTCGGCGGCCATGATGACAGCCCGGAGGAATGGGATCAGGGGAACGATCGTTCGTGACGATAGGTGCCCACCCTCGAAGCCGGCCAGCGCCCATGGCCGAAGTTGTCTCGCGACATCACACTCTTCTATCGGGAATCGTCGTCGATTCGACCGATATTCGCCATTCGCGCGAGCTCGTTCATCAGCAACGGCTTGACATCGGCAACATTTCTTGTCTGAACATGCCCCGCGTCAAGGGGACCATTCCGGAGGGTTTGACCGATCTCATGAAAGCCGACCCGTCACCTGAATTTGGCCGAGCCGTGCCTTTCTATGTTCCGCGTCCGGATCGATTCGACCGTCTCATGCTCCAGGAATCCGTTTATGCTTGAACCGACGAACGACAAGGCCGGCCATGTCGAAGAAATTCACTGGCCTTCGCTCGTCGCAGCCATAGCGTCTGTATCCGCCGTCGGCATCGCCATCGGGCTTGGCCTGCCGCTTCTGAGCATCATTCTTGAAAAACGCGGCGTTCCCTCAAGCCTGATCGGGCTCAATACCGCGATGATGGGCGTCGCTTCGATGCTGGCCGCGGTCATCACCACGAAGCTCGCGCACCGCTTCGGCGTCGTGCAGACGATGATCTGGGCCGTCTTCCTGTCGGCCTTGAGCTCGCTCGGCTTCTATTATGCGGAGAACCTGCTTTTATGGTTCCCGCTGCGCATCGTTTTCCATGGTGCGACCACGACCCTTTTCATCCTGTCGGAATTCTGGATCAACGCCGCCTCGCCGCCCTCGAAGCGCGGCTTCGTGCTCGGCCTCTATTCCACCGTCTTCTCGCTCGGTTTTGCGGCCGGCCCCTTGCTCTTTTCCGTTGTCGGCAGCGAAGGCTTGATGCCCTTCATCATCGGCGCCTGCATTATCCTGGCAGCCGCCATCCCGATCTTCATCGCCCGCAACGAAAGCCCGATCGTCGACGAGAAGCCGGAATTGCATTTCGTCCGCTACATCTTCCTGGTGCCGACGGCGACGGCCGCGGTCTTCGTGTTCGGCGCAGTCACCGTCGGCGGCGGATCACTCTTCACCAGCTATGCGACGCGTCTCGGCTTCAACGAGTCTCAGGCCGCATTGCTACTGACCGTCATGGGCGTCGGCAATTTCGTCTTCCAGATTCCGCTTGGTCTGCTTGCCGACCGCATGCGCGACAAGCGCCCCCTTTTGTCGATCATGGCCACGATCGGGCTTGTCGGCGCGCTCCTGCTGCCATCGCTGTCATCGAACTGGATCATTCTCGCAATCATCCTGCTTTTCTGGGGTGGCTGCGTTTCGGGCATGTATACGGTCGGACTCAGCCATCTCGGGACTCGGCTGACCGGAGTCGATCTTGTCGCGGCCAATGCGGCCTTCGTCTTCTGTTACGCGGTCGGCATGGTTCTCGGGCCGCCGACCATCGGCACCGCCATGGATCTCGCCAATCCCAGCGGCTTTGCCTGGGCTGTGGCGTTTTTCTTCGGCCTTTATGTCTTCCTTTCGGGGATACGGCTGCTTTTCATGGGCAACAGAGGTTGACTTTTCGGGCGCGATTTGTATTTTCGCGCCAGAATTCGCCGTGGACCTCCGCACTGGCCGTCCACGGCGTTCATTTTTATTAAAGGCAGGACGACCATGGCCAAGGCTACCACCATCAAGATCAAGCTGCTGTCGACGGCCGACACCGGTTTCTTCTACGTCACGACGAAGAACAGCCGTACGATGACGGACAAGATGACGAAGACGAAGTACGACCCGATCGCTAAGAAGCACGTCGAGTTCAAGGAAACGAAGATCAAGTAAGTTTCCTAAACTTCAGGTTACAAAAAGGCGCTTAACCCTCGGGTTGGCGCCTTTTTTGTTTTGTCGACGCTTGTGCGAGCGTTGCTCGATTTTGCTGCAATACCGGCCGCTTGCAATTGCCCGGCTAAAAGAAAAACGCCGCCTTCGATGAACGAAGAGCGGCGTTTTAAATTGGGGGCCGGCTAGCCTGCAAAACGGCACGAGGAACCGTTATCTTCTGCCTGCCAGCCGACCGACCCCACGACCCAGGAGATGCGGCGGACCTGAGCATCATGGGGTATCTTGGAACCCTTGCGGGTTGTTCATCTACGGGACTAAATTCGCGCGAAATCGAAAGAAAATCAACAAATTCTTAATGATAAAAAATGCTTGTCTGCTCGGATGGTTAAAATTCATGACTTTGGTGGAAAGGAATGTCCGATAGTCTTAGTGAAATAAACTCAAGAAACCATCAAGCATAAAGTGATAACGCCTCCTTTGGTAGAAAAGATCGAATACAGATATTCAAGAGCATTTGAATATACAAATTACATTCAGTTAATCCATCACCTTTCAGCGGACATCTCATCAACAAGCAATCAACAAAACAAAACTATATGTCGGCATAACAAGAATATTTCAAAAGCACCCTAAAAGCGAAGGCATCCACCAAATTCAAAAGTATAAGTATGCAACGTTTCTTTAAAACAGCGCTATGTGGTTATGCCCGCAGGATAAAGAACAAAAAATTTTGAATTGTTGTTCAAAACCTGAAAAATACCCTCAATATTCATGGGTAACCGCACTTCTCGACCATTCATCCCTAGGCCGCTGAAGCGACAACCCTGTTGCGTCCTGCTCTTTTGGCCTCGTAAAGCGCAAGGTCCGCCTGCTTCATCAACTGCTCCGGCGTCTCGATTGTCTCCAAACGGCACGAAATTCCGAAGGATGCGGTGATGTTAAGCGCAACACCGTTTTCGCGTAATTTCACCGGCATATTTTCTACCGCAGCGCGTAGGCGTTCTGCGACCGCGGCGGCCGTATCGGCAGGCGTATCCGGCATGACCACAACGAACTCCTCGCCCCCATAACGGCAGGCGAGATCTGCGCCGCGCACCGTGGAACGGATTCTCGCGGCAAATTCCTTGAGAACTTCATCGCCGGCATCGTGACCATGGGTATCGTTGACAGTCTTGAAGCGATCGATATCGGTAATCAATATCGAGAGAGGCCGGCCCCGCGCCAAGGAGCGGTCGAAAAGCACCTTGAGATGATTGTCGAGATAGCGCCTGTTATGCAAACCGGTGAGCGCGTCGGTGACAGCAAGCTCGATCGTCTGCTGTACGCTGGCGCGCAGGCGATCATTGTAGCGTTTGCGGCGTATCTGCGTGAGGCAGCGTGCGACGAGTTCGTTCGGATCGATCGGCCGGACGATATAATCGTTGACGCCGAGATCCAGCGCGCGGACGATCATGTCGTCTGCGCCCTGCTCCGTCACCAGCAGCACGGGCAGAAAACGCGTGCGCTCCAGCGAACGAAGCTGCGAGCAAAGCCGCAACGGGTCGTAGTCGTCGAAATTCGAATTGACGATGACCAGCTCAAATGGCCGTTCGGCGGCCTCGAACAGAGCGGCCTGCGGATCGGACATCGCGACGACCTGGGCAATCGGCTTGAGCGTGCGGATTATGCGCTCCTGCGAATTGGCGCGGCCGTCGACCAGTAGTACCTGACCGGTTTCCTCGGCGCGGCCGTCGCCAGCCCGCATCAGATCATCGATACCGAAATTGCGCGCGGTCTCGTTGCGCATATGCAGCTCGTCGCTCAACGTCTTGAGGCGAAGCAGGCTCTTGACGCGCGAGATGAGCTGCAGGTCGTTGACGGGCTTGGTCAGGAAATCGTCGGCACCGGCTTTGAGGCCGCGCACACGGTCGGCGGGCTGATCGAGCGCCGTCACCATGACGACAGGGATGTGGGCGGTGCGAGGATCGGACTTCAGGCGTTCGCACACCTCAAAACCGTCCATGCCGGGCATCATAATATCGAGAAGGATGAGATCGACCTGCGTATTCGCGCAGATGGCGAGCGCCTTCAAGCCGTCTTCGGCTGTCAGCACTTCGAAGTATTCGGCAAGCAGCCGCGCTTCCAGAAGCTTCACATTGGCCGGAATATCGTCGACTACCAGAATGCGTGCGGTCATCAGCTCTTCCCCATCATCAGGCGTCGCCCAGATAGGTCTTTATGGTCTCAATGAATTTCGGCACCGAAATCGGCTTCGAAACATAGGCCTCGCAACCGCCCTGGCGAATGCGCTCCTCATCGCCCTTCATGGCGAAGGCGGTGACCGCGATCACGGGGATCACGTGCAGATCGTCGTCTTCCTTCAGCCATTTGGTGACTTCCAGGCCGGAAACCTCCGGCAGCTGGATATCCATGAGAATCAGGTCCGGGCGATGCTTGCGCGCGAGATCGAGCGCTTCCATGCCGTTGCGGGTCTGGATCGTCGTGTAGCCGGAAGCCTCGATCAGATCGCGAAAGAGCTTCATATTCAGCTCATTGTCTTCTACAATCATTACCTGCTTAGGCATGGAAAGCTGTCCCTGCATCCGGTATTGCATCCATTCTCTCGAAATATAGGGTCGCGAGGAACCGATTCCAGAAATAGTTGAATCGCAAACTACCGGCATTTGGTTGAAAAATAGGTAACTCACCCTTCAAAATGCAAAGTAACTTCAAGAACCCGAAGAAGAGCGCGGCCGACCCGCAAGAGACTGCGATCGCCGCACTCGGCTGGCTGGCCAATGAACCGGATATGTTCGGCCGCTTCTTGGCACTGACGGGCGTGGAGCCGGCACAGGTACGCAACGCCATCAACGAGCCCGCCTTTCTTGCCGGCATGCTCGATTTCCTCATGAACCACGAACCGACATTGCTGGCCTTCTGCGAGGCCAGCGGCATTCCGCCGGAGGCCGTCGCTGCCGCGTCGGTACATTTCTCGCCGCCCGGCCTTGCCTCTGGAGAATACTGATCATGGATGCCCCGATCGAATTCGACGTGTCGCATATCCGGCTGCAGGAGCGGCCGTTGATCGTTTGCGATGTCGACGACGTCGTCTTGCACTTCTTTGCGCCCTTCCTGACCTTCATCGACGCCGAAGGCCATGAATTCCTGCCGCGTTCCTTCCGGCTGACGGGCAACATCGTCTCCAAGGCCAATGGCTCTGCGCTGGAAGAAAAGGATGTTCACCGGCTGATCGAGGCCTTCTTCGAGGCGCAGGAGCAATGGCAGACGCCTTTCGATCGCGTCGTCGACACGCTCGGCGAATTCTCGAAAGACGCTGACATCGTTTTCCTCACGGCCATGCCGCCGCAGTTCTGGGAGCAGAGACGACGGCTCCTCGACAGGCTCGAGCTTGCCTATCCGTTGCTCGCGTCGCTGCAGCCGAAGGGGCCGATCGTGCGTTCGCTGCATCGACGGCGCGAGATGCCCGTCGCCTTCGTCGATGACATGGCCCACAATCTGCATTCGGTCAGCGAGCATGTTCCGGAGTGCCTCCTGATCAATCTGAAGCCTGATTCCATCGTTCATCGCATGGCGCCTGCGGCGCCGACGGGCATTCCCGAAGCCAACGAATGGAGCCAGGCAGCGCCGCTGATCCAGGCCCATATCACGCGCTGACGCCGCCCAAACCACCCTCAGAACACGAAGCGCATCAGAGGCCTGCCATCCTTGCGCTTCGCAACTTCCGAAAATCCGGCCGCCTCGAATATGCGCTGCGAGCCGACGTAGAGGCCGACGGATTTCGACTGTTTCGTACGCTCGATCGGACAGCCTTCCAGCAGCCGCGCGCCGGACGCACGGGCGAAATTCACGGCCTCCGACAACATGCGATGGCTGTGTCCCTTGCCGCGATCCTTCGAATTTATGAAGAAACAGCTCACCGCCCAGACCGAGCTGTCTTCCGCATCGGCGGGATCGAGCGGACGCGACACTGTTTTCGGCGAATTCCATTGCGGCAGCTCGGTACGTGGACCGACCTGCACCCAGGCAATCGGCTGCCCGTCGATATAGCCTAGAAGCCCGGGCGGCGGCCCTACCGCGATGCGTTCCTCGATCAACTGCTTCTTTGCTGCCGCATCCATCGTCTTGCGCTGCGATGTCGGGACGCGGAAATAGGTACACCAACAACCATAGCAGGCGCCGCTTGGCCCAAATAACGCCTCGAAATCGTCCCATCGGCCTGGCGTCAACGGCTCTACGATTAAATTCTGCACTCCCGCCTCCCCGGCAGTTTTCGAGCTTGAGACTCGCAAGCTTAGAACATAAAGTGGCGATGTTCAATTTTTGTTCTCATTCCATGACCCATGCGCCCGACAAGATCTCCGGCTTCTGTCGCGATTGCTTGAGCGAGCAATCGGCCACGCGCACGCGCTGTCGGAGCTGCGGCAGCCCCCGCCTCGTCTACCATCGGGAGCTCTATGGGCTGACATTGGCGCACATCGATTGCGATGCCTTCTATGCGTCCATCGAAAAACGCGACAATCCGGAGCTCGCCGATAAGCCTGTCATCGTCGGCGGCGGCAAGCGCGGCGTCGTCTCCACCGCCTGTTATATCGCCCGCATCCATGGGGTACGCTCCGCCATGCCGATGTTCAAGGCGCTGGAAGCGTGTCCGCAGGCCGTCGTCATCCGTCCCAACATGGAAAAATACGTCCGCGTCGGCCGCGAGGTTCGAGGCATGATGCAGGAGCTTACGCCGCTCGTTCAGCCGCTTTCGATCGACGAAGCCTTTCTCGAGCTCGACGGCACGCAGCGGCTCCATCACGATCCGCCGGCCCGCATCCTCGCCAAATTCGCCAAGCGGGTGGAGCAGGAAATCGGCATCACCATCTCCATCGGCCTTTCCTATTGCAAGTTCCTCGCCAAAGTGGCCTCCGACCTGCAGAAGCCGCGAGGCTTCTCCGTCATCGGCCGCGATGAAGCCCTGTCTTTTCTGGAGCCGAGGCCGGTCACGACCATCTGGGGCGTCGGCAAAGCCTTCGCGGCAACGCTCGAAAGAGATGGCATCCGCACCATCGGCCAGTTGCAGGCCATGGAGGAAGGCGATCTGATGCGCCGCTACGGCGTCATCGGGCAGCGGCTTTTCCGCCTCTCGCGAGGGATCGACGACCGAACCGTGCATCCCAACGAAGCGGCAAAGAGCGTATCTTCCGAAACCACCTTCTTCGACGATATCTCCCGCCATGACGACCTCGTACCGATCCTGCGCGACCTTGCGGAAAAAGTTTCGCGCCGACTGAAGCGCAGCGGCATCGCTGGCCGGACGGTGGTGCTGAAGCTGAAAACCTCGGATTTCAAGATCCGAACACGTAACCGTCGCCTGGAGGATCCGACGCAACTCGCAGACAGGATTTTCCGTACGGGATTGCGCATGCTCGAACACGAGACTGACGGCACGAAGTTCCGCCTCATTGGTATCGGCGTCACCGATCTTGGCGATGCCGGGCGCGCGGACCCACCCGATCTCATCGACGTACAGGCCTCACGACGAGCGGCTGCCGAGGCCGCCATGGACAAGCTGCGAGAAAAATTCGGCAACAAGACCGTCGAGACCGGCTACACATTCGGCGACAAACACCATAAATAACAGTAGCTTACACAAATAATCACCAGTCGGTGACATTTTGCCGGATCGAAGAAAATTACGCTACGCGCGCGATTCCGTGCACGAGAAAGCTCGGATTCAAACTTTTTTGGTAAATTTCCATTAGGACTCGGATTCTGTAACTTCCGAACGGCGCGGATCCGCCGTCGATTGTGTTTTGCGTACGGGTTCCTATGCGTCTATCGGCTGTATCGACCATTTTTCTCGCCTGCTTGGCAATTTCAGGCTGCGCCGCCCGAGGTGAGCGCGAAGCCGCGCAGGCCGCCCCACCCTCCAAGGAATTGACCGGCTCCATCGCAAAGACCAGCAGGCCGACGCCGTCGGTCGAAATCGGCGAAACGGTTTCACATGTCGAGCGACAGCAGGCTCTTGCGGTCGCGATGCCGACGAATCTGCGTCCGGAGGGGCTCATGCCTTCCGACCAGAGCGATGGCGACGCTCCTGTGCCGCTGCAGCGGCCACTCGCCATGCTCGCGCCATCAAACCCTATGCCCCGCGCCCTGCGGCAGCAACCGATGCAGATCTATAGCCATCGTTTCCGCGATGCCAAGCCGATCAACTTCGGCGCATCCACCTCGCCCCGGAAGCTCGCTGTGCATGGCGTCGACGTTTCGCGCTGGCAGGGCGAGATCGACTGGGACACGCTGCGCACCCAGGGTGCGAACTTCGTCTACATCAAGGCGACGGATGGCGGCGATCATCTCGATCCGATGTTCAAGAAGAACTGGCGGGCTGCTCAGCAGGCCGGCCTGAAGCACGGTGCCTACCATTTCTTCTACTGGTGCCGGACGGCCGGCGAACAGGCCGATTGGTTCATCCGCAACGTCCCGAGAGAAGCCGGCGCGCTGCCGCCTGTTATCGACGTGGAGTGGAACGGTGAATCGAGCTGCAAGCGTCGCCCCTCGCGCGAGCAGGTGCTTGCCAAGATGCAGGTCTTCCTGGACAGGCTGGAAAAGCATTACGGCCAGCGTCCGATCGTCTACACGGCGCCCGATTTCTATCGCGACAATCTGAGCGGCGAACTGCTCAACTATCCCTTCTGGCTCCGGGCCGTTGCTGCCCATCCGTCCAAGGTCTATCCCGGCCGTAAATGGCTGTTCTGGCAGTATTCCGGCTCCGGTGTCTCCCATGGCGTCGACGGCAAGATCGACCTCAACGCCTTCCATGGCAGCGAGCAGGACTGGCACAACTGGGTAGCCTCGAGCGCCCATTGATCCGCAGAGGTCAACGTTTCAGCCATTGCCGCAGCCGAGCCTGGCGCTCCGCTTCGGCAATGCTGCATTTGGCGACGACCAAGCAGACAGACGCTTTCATCAGAGCAACAAGGCGCAGCCTCTCGGCAAGTCTTCCTTAAACTTCGAAGTCTAACCTTGGGCACTACGAGTATTGCGTTTTGGTTTGTGTCTATGAAGCCGTTTTTGTTGCTTGGGCTTGGTCTTTTGTCAGCCACCGCCCTTTCCCAGCCTGTCTTTGCCGCACCGGATGCCCGCACCCTGCAGATCGTCGTATCGAAAGACAGGCAATCGCTTGCTGTCTATGATGGCGACCAGGTGGTGGCGACGTCGAAGGTTTCGACAGGCAAGCGTGGCCACACAACGCCGAGCGGAATCTTCTCCATTCTGGAAAAGAAGGTCTATCACGAGTCCAATCTCTATTCGGCTGCGCCCATGCCTTTCATGCAAAGACTGACCTGGTCGGGCATAGCGCTGCACGAATCCAATTCGGTTCCGAATTATCCGGCATCTCACGGATGCGTGCGCATGCCGAAAGCCTTTGCCGAGATGCTTTACCAGATGACCGAGCGCGGCGTGCATGTGGTGATTGCCGATCAGCCGCTGGTGCCTCAGCCTTTCGAAAACGCAACGCTGTTCCAGCCGCCAGCAGCGCCTCCGCCAGCACTGTTCTCCGGCATCGAGCTTCGTCCGATGACCGCGAGCTTCCTGCCTCAGGGACAATCGCTGCAGGTTGCGACGAACGATGTGACTTCGATCCGGATACCGAAGGTTCAGGAGATCGTTGCGCCGCCTCCCGATCCCGCCCCGCTCAGCATCCTCATCACCCGACGCGGCCTGCGTGAGAATGTGCGCGACCTCCAAGGCATTCTGAACGGAATGGGGTTCATCACCGGAACGCCGGACGGCATGCTCGGGCCGTCAACGGTACAGGCGATCGAAGACTTCAAGAAGGCGCATGATATCAAGACCACGGGCGGCCTCGTCAGTCCCGCGCTGATGAAAGCGGTCTATGCCGCCGCCGGCAAGGGCGAACCGCCGAATGGAGCGATCATGGTTCGCCAGAACTTCAAGCCGCTCTTCGAAGGCCCCGCCATCATTGCCGAGCCGCAAGAGGCGCTCGGCGTGCATTTCTTCACCGCCAACGCGATCGACCGCATCAGCGGCAAGGCCGACTGGTTCGGGATGACGCTGGAAGAAGACCTGAGCAAGCAAACGAAGAAGCGGTACGGGATCACCAGCGAGGAACAATCGCAATCGCTCGATGCCGCCGGACAGGCGCTCAGCCGCATCACCATTCCCGACGATGTCCGCCACCGCATCGAGGATATCCTGACATCAGGCTCATCGCTGACGATTTCCGACACCGGCATCGGGCCGGAAACCGGCAACGAGACCGATTTCATCACCATCACCAATAACGGCGCGCTCGGGAAAAAGGGCTAAACAAGCTCCACATCGATCACGCCCGGCGCCGTTCGCAGCGCTGCTGCGATTTCCGGTGTGATGCGATATTTCTCCGGCAGCGCCACCTCGACCTCGCGCAAGCCTTCCTCCTTGATGACAATGAAGGAGACGAGGCCATCGCCCCTGGCGTTCAGATGCGCGGCAACCGCCTTCAGTGGGCCGGAATCGCGGACATAGACGCGCAGCGCCTTCTGCATCTGCAGCGATTTCTCCTCCAGCGACTGGGCCGTCTGCAGACGCAGGCTGATGCCTTCCGGGCGTTCATCCGCCTGGGCCGTTATGACGAAGGATTTGCCGACCTCGAGAACGTCGCGATATTGGTTGAGCGCTTCCGAGAACAGCACGGCCTCGAACTGGCCGGAGGCGTCAGAGAAGACGAAGATGCCCATCTTATTGCCGGTGCGCGTCTTGCGCTCCTGCTTCGAGATGACAGTGCCGGCCAAGCGGCCGTTGCTGGCGCCCTGCTTCACGGCAGCGGAGAAATCGGCGAAGGGCTGCACGCGCATCTTGTCGAGCACGCTCTTGTAAGTATCGAGCGGGTGCGCCGTCAGATAGAAGCCGAGCACCTGGAATTCGCGCAGCAGCCGCTCCGAAGCGAGCCAGGGCGTGTAGGATGGGAACACGATCTTTTCCGGGCCGGACGCGGCGCTTCCGAACATGTCGTGCTGGCCACTGCGCTTGTTTTCCTGCGCCACCTGGGCATAGCCCATGATGCGGTCAAGACCGGCAATCAGCTGGGCGCGGTCGATCTCGAAACAATCGAACGCGCCGGCGCAGATCAGGCTTTCCAGAACGCGGCGATTGATCTGCTTGGGATCGATGCGCAGGCAGAAATCCTCGATACCGGCGAAGGGCTGGTCGCCGCGGACCTCGACGATATGGTCGACAGCGGATTCGCCAACGCCCTTGATGGCCGCCAGCGCGTAATAGATGCGATTGTCGCCGGTCTCGAAATGGCGGAACGAGGTCTGCACCGAAGGCGCGATGACCTCGATGCCCAGGCGCTTTGCATCCTGACGGAAGTCGTTGACCTTTTCGGTATTCGACATATCGAGCGTCATCGACGCCGCCAGGAACTCCACCGGATAATGCGCCTTCATATAGGCGGTCTGGTAGGAGACGACGGCGTAGGCGGCGGCGTGCGATTTGTTGAAGCCGTAATTGGCGAATTTCGCGAGCAGATCGAAGATGACATCGGCCTGCCCCTTCGAAACCTCGTTCTTGATGGCGCCATCGACGAAGCGCTCGCGCTGCTGGTCCATCTCAGCCTTGATCTTCTTACCCATGGCGCGGCGCAGAAGATCGGCCTCGCCGAGCGAATAGCCCGACAGCACCTGGGCGACCTGCATCACCTGTTCCTGGTAGACGATAACGCCCTGCGTTTCCTTCAGCAGGTAATCGATCTTCGGATGGATCGATTCGATCTCTTCTTCGCCATGCTTGCGGGCATTATAGACCGGGATGTTCTCCATCGGGCCGGGACGATAGAGCGCCACCAGCGCGATGATATCCTCGATGCAGTCCGGGCGCATGCCGATCAGCGCCTTGCGCATGCCCGCACTTTCCACCTGGAACACGCCGACCGTCTCACCGCGCGAGAGCATCTCGTAGCTCAGTTTGTCGTCGAGCGGTATGCCGGCAAGATCGATCGAGATGCCGCGCTTGGCGACGAAATCAACGGCCGTCTTCAGAACCGTCAGCGTCTTCAGGCCGAGGAAGTCGAACTTCACCAGCCCAGCCTGCTCCACCCATTTCATGTTGAACTGGGTGACCGGCATGTCGGAGCGCGGATCGCGATACATCGGCACGAGCTTCGACAGCGGGCGGTCGCCGATGACAATACCGGCGGCGTGTGTCGAGGCGTGGCGATAGAGGCCTTCGATCTTCTGGGCGATGTCGAGAAGGCGCGCGACGACTGGCTCCTTATCCGCCTCCTCCTGCAGACGCGGCTCCTCCTCGATCGCTTTGCTCAGCGGCGTCGGATTGGCGGGATTGTTCGGCACCAGCTTGCAGATCTTGTCGACCTGGCCGTAGGGCATTTCCAGCACGCGGCCGACGTCACGAAGGGCGGCGCGCGCCTGCAGCGATCCGAAGGTGATGATCTGCGCCACCTGCTCGCGGCCATATTTGGCCTGCACGTAGCGGATCACCTCTTCGCGCCGATCTTGGCAGAAGTCGATATCGAAGTCCGGCATCGAGACGCGTTCCGGATTGAGGAAGCGCTCGAACAGCAGCGAGAAGCGCAGCGGATCGACGTCGGTAATCGTCAGCGCGTAGGCGACGAGCGAGCCTGCACCCGAGCCGCGGCCGGGGCCGACAGGGATATCGTGGCGCTTGGCCCATTTGATGAAGTCGGCAACGATCAGGAAGTAGCCGGGGAACTTCATGCGCTCGATGACGCTGAGCTCGAACTCCAGCCGATCGCGGTATTCCTTCTCCCCGTAGCCCGGTGCCATGCCGAGCGAGGCGAGCCGCTGGTCGAGCCCCTCGACCGCCTGAGCACGCAGCTCGGCGGACTCGGCGCGTTCGGCCTCCTCCGCATCATCGGTGGCGCCGGTAAAGCGCGGCAGGATCGGCTTGCGCGTCTTCAGGATGAAGGAGCAGCGCCGCGCGATCTCGACGGTGTTTTCCAATGCTTCCGGCAGGTTGCCAAAGAGCTTCGCCATATCGGCGCGGCTTTTCAGATAATGATCCGGGGTCAGGCGGAACCGCGTATCGTCCGAGACGATGGCGTTGTGGGCAACCGCCATCAACGCGTCGTGCGCATCATAATCGTCGCGCGTCGGGAAAAAGGCTTCATTGGTCGCAACGAGCGGAATCTCATGCTCGTAAGCCATCGCAATCATCTTCTGCTCGTGGCGGCGGTCATAGGTGCCATGGCGCTGCAATTCGACATACAACCTGTCGCCGAACAGGCGTTTCAGGGCCAGCAGACGGGAAAGCGCCTGCGGCGCATGGCCTTCCTTCAACGCCATGTCGACTGGGCCGGTCAGCGAACCGGTGAGAGCAATCAGGCCTTCCGTACCGATCTCATCCAGCCACGAGGCCGCAACGTGAACGGCATGGTTGCCTTCGCCGCCGAGATAGGCACGGCTGACGAGATCGACGAGGCGCTCATAGCCCTGCTCGGTGGCAGCAAGCAGCACGATGGACGGCAGCTTTGCCAAGGCCTGCTGTGGCCCGCGCTTCTCACCCTCGCCGCCGTCTTCCATTTCGATCGATACCTGGCAGCCGATGATCGGCTGCAGTCCCTCGTCCATCGCCTTTTGCGAGAATTCCAGCGCAACGAACAGATTGTTGGTATCGGTAATCGCGATGGCGGGTTGGCTGTCGCCGGCAGCCTTGGCCAATATCTTCTTGAGCGGCAATGCGCCCTCTAGCAGAGAATAGGCGGAATGAACCCTGAGGTGTACGAATTCCGGCATTTCGCCGACCGGCGCTACCGCGCCGCTACCACCTGCATCCGCCATCTCATACCCTTCCGCACACCTCAATGAATCGGCGACATTTTCGGCATTGCGGACCGTAAAGTCCAGAAGTCGCTCCCATCAAATATGGGAACAGCATGTGCAAACGGGGGATAAAACTTACATCGCCATCATGATGAGGGAAAAGCTGGCAACGAACATGACGATGGAAGTGAATGCTGCAACGTCTCGAATAATGTCGGTCATTTACGCGCTCCTTACTCGTTATGTTTCTTTTTTGTTCCATTTTTGTTCGAGAGTCAATAGAAGCATCAATAAATTTCATCAGGGGGTTTTTGGCACTCCGATAGACCCCGCGAACACCCGACGCTATGCAAGGGCAAATAGGGAGATCACGATGAAATCACTTGCCTGCGCCCTCATCCTTCTTTTGACTGCAACTGCGGCTCAAGCCGAAGATGCAAACGCACCCGGCCGCATCGTCGATGCCGCGATCGGCGACTGGAACAAGGACGGCAAGCCGGACCTTGCCCTTCTGGTGGCGCCCGGCAAGCCTGATGAGACCTCCATCGGCATCTACATCTATCTGCGCGACAGCGAACATTCTCTACTGCAGCTGGCTGCGAGCGCTCCGGACAAGATATGGGGCAGAGCCGGGGCTGATGGCATTTACGGCCAGGAACCATCGATCGCCGCGCTGCCGAACGGCTCGATCGCGATTACCTCGCAGAACGATGCCATTGGCCGCGATCGCTGGCACCAGACGCTGACGCTTGCCTATCGCAACAACGGTTTCGTGGTTGCCGGCTACACTTACGATGCCCGCGATACGCTCGAGCCCGATAACAGCCATAGCTGCGATTACAATGTGCTGACCGGCAAGGTGACGAAGGACGGCAAGACGCTGAAGGGCGATGCCAAGACCGTCAACATCCAGGATTGGCAGGATGATATCGGAGAGAAGGCCTGCGAGATCGGCCAATAGCGGCAAATGTTCCCTTTTTGTTCTTTACAAATCGTCAGCTCGGTGGCATCGTGCCAGCTCACCAACACTGGAGAGGGCCATGCCGGATCTTGCCGAGCTGAACGATTTTATTGTCACCGCCAAGGCCGAGACCTATGTCGGCGATGGTAAGAGACTGCCGTCCTGCCGAAGCGGCTCGCATGACATCGGCTATGCGAGCGGCCGCTGGCGCTATCTCGACAGCTATTTCGGCGGCACGGATTTCGCCGGACAGGAACTCGTCTGGCATGACGACCAGCCAGTTTGGGCGATGAATTATTTTGGCCATATCGTCGAGCCCGATCTGATCGACGGCACCCGCGCCGGCATGGTCATCAAGGCAGCACTTCTGCGTCTCTATCTGGATGAGAAGCGCTTTCTCGGCGGCTTTGAGTTCGAGCATGCCTATGGGCTTTACGTCGACGAAAACATCGGCGACTGCCATCATTTCAATGGCTACGAAGCTATCGTCGTCAGGGAACGCAAAGCCTATGAGCTGGATTATCGCGGCGGCCTGATCGTCCCGTAAAGGTATCAGACCTCGACCACCTTGCCTTCGCTCAGCGTCACGCGGCGATCCATGCGGGCCGCAAGCTCGTGATTGTGCGTGGCAATCAGGGCGGCGAGGCCCGATTGGCGCACCAGCGCTTCCAGTGCATCGAAGACGTAATGCGCGGTCGCCGGATCGAGATTGCCCGTTGGCTCGTCGGCGAGCAGCACCAGCGGTGCATTGGCTACGGCGCGGGCGATTGCGACACGCTGCTGTTCGCCGCCGGAGAGCTCGGCCGGGCGATGGTCGCCACGATGGCCGATACGCATGTAATCGAGAAGCTGGGCTGCGCGTGCGCTTGCATCCTTGCGCGAGAGGCCGGAAATGAGCTGCGGCATCATGATGTTCTCAAGCGCCGAGAACTCAGGCAAAAGGTGGTGGAACTGATAGACGAAGCCGATCTCGCTGCGGCGGACAGCCGTGCGCCTGTCATCCGACAAGGCTTCGCAGGCCTGACCGTTGACGAGCACCTCGCCGCCATCCGGATGTTCCAGCAGGCCGGCGACATGCAGGAGTGTCGATTTTCCCGTGCCCGATGGAGCGACCAGCGCCACCATCTCGCCGCTGCGCAAGGTGAAATCGGCATCCTTCAGGATCGACAGACGCGTCTCCCCCTGCCCGTAATGACGCTCCACGCCCGAGAGCTGGAGAACGACGTTGCGTTTGATCAAATGCGGTATCCTTATTCGTAGCGCAGCGCCTGCACCGGATCGAGCCGCGAGGCACGCCAGGCCGGGAAGATGGTAGCAAGGAAGGACAGAGTGAGTGCCATCACGATAACGGAGATGGTTTCACTAAGATTCATCTGGGCCGGCAATTTGCTGAGGAAATAGACCTCCGGATTGAAGATCACGGTGCCCGAAATCCACGAGAAGAACTGGCGAATGGACTCGATGTTCAGACAAACCAGGACGCCAAGTATGACGCCGGCAAGCGTGCCGACGACGCCGATCGCCGCCCCCGTCATGAAGAAGATGCGCATGATCGCGCCTGATGTCGCCCCCATGGTACGCAGGATCGCGATATCGCTGCCTTTATCCTTCACCAGCATGATGAGGCCTGAAATAATATTCAGCGCTGCGACAAGAACGATCAGCGTCAGGATCATGAACATCGTATTGCGCTCGACCTGCAGGGCCGAGAAGAAGGTGGCGTTGACCTGCCGCCAGTCCGTCAGGAAGATCTGCCGCCCGGCCGCTTCCTCGATCTTCGGCCTGAGATCGTCGACATCATCGGGATTGGTGATGAAGAGTTCGATCTTCTCGACGATGCCCTCGGCATTGAAGAAGACCTGCGCTTCCTCGAGCGGCATGAAGACGACGGAGGAATCATATTCCGACATGCCGACTTCGAAAATGCCGGAGATCGTATAGGCTTTGACGCGCGGATTGACACCAAAGGGCGTGACGTCGCCATCCGGCGCTGTGAGCGTGATCTGATCGCCGACCGTCAGACCCAATTGCCGCGCCAGCCGGCTGCCGACGAGGACACCCTGCCCCGACGCGAACCCCACCATATCTCCGGAGACGATGTGATCGGAGACCGATTTGAGCTTGGTCAGATCCTCCGCACGGATGCCGCGCACCAGCGCGCCGGTGCCGGAACCGCCGCGACCGGAGGCAAGTGTTTCCCCCTCGACGAGCGGCAAGGCCATCGTGACGCCGGGAACTGCCGAAAATTTCTTCGCCAGATCGGCATAGTCATTCAGCGGCGAATCGATCGGCTGAACAACGACATGACCATTGAAACCGAGAATTTGCTTGAAGAGCTCGGCGCGGAAACCGTTCATCACGGCCATGACGATGATTAGCGCCGCGACGCCGAGCATGATGCCGACCAGAGAGAAGCCGGCAATGACCGAAATCGAGGCTTCCTTGCGTCGGGAGCGCAGATAGCGCCAGGCCACAAGCCGTTCGAAACCGGAAAACGGGCGAGACGATGGGCCGGCCTTGAACGAATTTTCCTGCTGTTCCACTGCCGCGCTCACCGCCATTCGCCTTCCATCCTTTGTATCGTCAATCAGCCTGCCAGCCGATTGATCGCTGCCTCGACCGTCATCGTATCGCGAGCGCCAGTCTTGCGGTCCTTCACTTCCACTTCGCCGTTCGCGATCGAACGCGGACCGACGATGATCTGCACGGGCACGCCGATCAGATCGGCCGTCGCGAACTTCGTTCCGGCGCGCTCGTCGCGGTCGTCATACAGCACGTCCTTGCCAGCCTTCGACAGCGCGGCGTAGACCGTCTCGCAAGCCTCGTCGCAGGCCTGGTCGCCAGCCTTCATGTTGATCACCACGACGTCAAAAGGCGCGACCGAAGCCGGCCAGATGATTCCGTTCTCGTCATGCGATGCTTCGATGATGGCGGGAACAAGGCGTGTCGGGCCGATACCGTAAGATCCCATGTGGACAGCATGTTCCTTGCCGTCCGGACCCTGCACCTTCGCGCCCATCGGCTCGGAATATTTCGTGCCGAAATAGAAGATGTGGCCGACCTCGATGCCGCGCGCCGACAGGCGATCGCCTTCCGGAATGGCGTTGAAGGCGGCTTCGTCATGCATTTCAGAGGTGGCGGCGTAGACCGAGGTCCACTTGTCGAAAATCCCCTTCAGGGCGGCGACATCATCGAAATTGGTATCTTCGCCGGGAATGTCGAAATTGACGAAATCCTTGTGGCAGAAAACTTCCGACTCGCCGGTGTCGGCGAGAATGATGAATTCGTGGCTGAGATTGCCGCCGATCGGGCCGGTATCTGCCCGCATCGGGATCGCCCTGAGACCAAGGCGATTGAAGGTACGCAAATAGGCGGCGAACATCTTGTTATAAGATTGTACGGCGCCTTCCTGCGTCAGATCGAAGGAATAGGCATCCTTCATCATGAATTCGCGCGAGCGCATGGTGCCGAAACGCGGACGGATCTCGTCACGGAACTTCAGCTGGATATGATAGAGGTTCAGCGGCAAGTCCTTGTAGGACTTGATGTAGGACCGGAAAATGTCGGTGACCATTTCCTCATTGGTCGGACCATAGAGCATGGGCCGATCCTGCCGGTCCTTGATGCGCAGCATCTCCTTGCCGTAGGCGTCATAACGGCCGCTTTCCTGCCAGAGCTCGGCGGACTGCAGCGTTGGCATCGACAGCTCAATGGCGCCGGAACGGTTCTGTTCCTCGCGAATGATCTTGTTGACCTTGTCCAGCACGCGTTTGCCCAACGGCAGCCAGGAATAGATGCCCTGCGACTGCTGCCGGATCATGCCGGTGCGCAGCATGAGCCGATGGGAAACAATTTCAGCCTCCTTGGGATTTTCCTTCAGGATGGGCATGAAGTAACGAGACAGACGCATGACGCTTGTTCCAGATGGTTTGACGTTCCGCTCGCGGCGGAATCGTTAGCAAATTATGTACTGGAGGCAGTTCATAACTGCTTCGGCGCAGGAAGGAAACCCGCATTCTTCAATAGAAGAATTTGACAAAAGCCCGAGAATACAGGGGATAGAGCCTATTTTCGATGTTTCGAAAAAGCGCACGTTTATAAGGATTTACGACGGAAATTCGTCAACAGAAAAATTCTGCGCCGCTGTAGCAAAAAAGCAAAAAAAAGGATGACAAAGCTCAATGTTTGAGCTAATTTTAGCTCACAAAAGAGGCAGGAAGGCTAAATTCTTGCCGTTTCGCGGTCAAGTCTTGGGAGGATCAGATCTTAGGCGCGCTCGTCGCTGCCCCGGTAACGGATAAGGATCACGCGATACTTTAAAACAAGGCTTATGGCCTTGTTTTTTTTTGCTTTCTCAGCTCAGCCTCGATCGCGCGGATTTGCCCGGAACACTCGGTTCGTGCTTCTGCTGAAATAATATACACAAGCTGTAAATTCTTTGCGCTACGCTCATGACAAGCGTGTGACGAATTGATGGCGATCGCAAGGCGCCCGCATTCCAGGCACCTTTGATCTACAATTTTTATAGATCACTTGTAGCTGGGAACGATCTGCGGAATAGAATCTATACTCAGCCCGAAATAACGCGAGGCGATATACCAGGCACCATAGATAAGGGCCGATACCAGCGTCGTGGCAAACACGACCCGCCAGGCACGAAATTTCGTCGGCGCGCTTTCGACGGTACCGAGGATCACATGCTCATCTTCGGCCTGAGTTCGCAGCCCAAAAGGCAGGACTGCGAAAAGCGTAATCCACCAGATGACGAAATAGACGGCGAAACCTGCGGCAATCTGCTGTGCCATTGTGCTCCCTTCGAGACGAGCCCGCTCGTCCCCTCCTCTTCCAAACTGCTTATAGGGGCAAAGCAGTTGTCTTTCAAAGCGCCGATCAGCGCACTTAAAGCAGATTCAGATTTTAGGCCAGTTCCGCCAAAAATCATCCGGCTCTGATGTCACACCTGCTCAAGTTCGATGAGCGTGCCGAAGAAATCCTTCGGATGCAAGAAGAGTACAGGCTTGCCATGCGCGCCGATCTTCGGCTCGCCATTGCCGAGCACGCGCGCACCCTTGGCAACCAGCTGATCGCGTGCCGCCAGGATATCCGCGACTTCGTAACAGATATGATGCATGCCGCCATCCGGGTTCTTGGCCAGGAAGGAGGCGATGGGCGAGGCTTCACCCAGAGGTTCCAGCAGCTCAACCTTGCTGTTCGGAAGCTCGACGAAAACGACGGTTACGCCGTGCTCGGGCAAGGATTGCGGCGCGGATACGGTTGCGCCGAGCGTCTCGCGATAGATTCGGGAAGCGACAGTGATATCGGGAACGGCGATGGCGATGTGATTGATGCGCCCCAGCATGGCTCTCTCCTCACCGATCAGACCTCAGCCGCCGGTGCGCGTGACGAACACAGTCACCATCGGCTTCTTGCCCCAGCCCTGGTTGGCGGCGGCGCGCACTGCACGACGGACAGCCTCCTGCAGCATGTTGAGATCCTTGCGGCGAGCGCGCGGAATGCTTTCGATGGCGCTGACGATAGCATCGAAGAGCGTATCCTCCATCTCCTCGCCTTCGTCGTCATAGGCCGGCAGGCCGATCGGCACAAGGTCGGGATCGCCGACGATGTCATAGCGGGCATCGAGCACGACATTGACGGCGACATGGCCGACATAGGAGAGCTTCTTGCGCTCGCCGATGCCCATCTCGTCGAAATCGCCGATCAGAATACCGTCCTTGAAGATGCGGCCATGCGGCGCCTCGCCGATCACCTCGACCGGGCCTGGTGCAAGGCGCAGCACATCGCCGTTGCGCACACGCGGCACGGTGGCAATGCCGCTCTGTTCGGCCAGTTCCTTGTGCGCGGTCAGATGCGTCGCCTCGCCATGAACAGGCACGACGACCTTCGGGCGCGTCCATTCATACATCTTCTGCAGCTCGTTGCGCCGGGGGTGCCCGGAAACATGCACGAGCGCCTCGGCATCCGTCACCACGTGCACGCCCTGCTCGATCAGGCCATTCTTGATGTCCTGGATCGCCTTTTCATTGCCGGGAATAGCGCGCGAGGAGAAGACGACGATATCGCCCGATGCCAATGCGACATTGCGCATTTCGTCGCGCGAAAGTTTGGCAAGGGCGGCGCGGGGCTCGCCCTGGCTGCCGGTCAGGATGACCACGACCTTGTCGCGCGGGATATAGCCATATTCGTCTTCGGCGATAAAAGGCTTGATCCCTTCCATGAGGCCGATATCGCGGGCGACGTCGACGACGCGCTTCAGCGAGCTGCCGAGCAGTAGCACTTCGCGGCCGGCGGCTTCGGCAGCCTCGGCGATCGTGCGGATACGACCGACATTCGAGGAGAAGGTGGTGATTGCCACCCTACCCTCGGCATCCTCGATGATCTTGCGCAGGCTTTCCGAAACGTCCTTTTCCGAAGGTGAAACACCATCGCGCAAGGCATTGGTGGAATCGCACATCAAGGCCAATACGCCTTCATCGCCGAGCTGGCGGAAGCGGGTCTCATCCGTCAGCGGGCCGAGCGACGGCTCATGATCGATCTTCCAGTCGCCGGTATGGACGACATTGCCGACCGGCGTGCGGATCATCAGCGACATCGGCTCGGGGATCGAGTGATTGACGGCCACGCCTTCGATCTCGAAGGGGCCGACATTGATGCGGTCGCCGGCCTTGAACAGCGTTACGGGAATCTCGCCCATCGACTTCTCGTAATCGCGCTTGGCTTCGAGAAGGCCGGCGGTAAATGCGGAGGCATAGATCGGGACATTCAGGCCCGGCCAAAGATCGTTCAACGCGCCGTAGTGATCCTCATGGGCATGAGTGATGATGATGCCCTTGAGGTTCTTGCGTTCCTTGGCGAGGAAACGGATATCCGGCAAAACGAGATCGACACCAGGCAGATCCGGGCCTGGGAACGTGACGCCGCAATCGACCATGATCCACTGGCGCTGCTCCGCCGGACCATAGCCATAGAGCGCGAGATTCATGCCGATTTCGCCGACGCCGCCGAGAGGCAGAAACACCAGTTCGTCTTGTTTCGCCATGTGGTCCCTACCCATTACCTAAAGAAAACGTCGCCCGCGGCGATCGGCATGATCCTGCCGTCCTCGGTCTCGAGCATCAACAAGCCATTATCATCGATTCCGGTGAAATGGCCTAAAATCGAGCGATCCGGCAAGTTTACCGTGATCTTTTCCCCGACGCCGCATGCGAACTCGCGCCAGCGCGCGGTGATCTCGCGAACGCCCTTGCCACGGTTCCAGAGGCCGAGCGCCTCGGCCATATCCGCGTATAGATGGGCAAACAGCTCGTCCGGCGAAACCATCGAGCCCTGCTGCCTGAGGCAGGTGACGGGATACATCGGGTTTTCGGGCATGACGGCAATGTTGATGCCGATGCCGATGACGAGCGCATAACGCCCATCGGGCAGAGCCTCGCCTTCGATCAGAATACCGCAGGTCTTCTTGCGGCCGATCAGGATATCATTCGGCCATTTGATCTCTGCAGGTTCTGCCGCCAGCGGCAGGACGCCGCGCACCGCCTGATGCACAGCCACCGCGACCGCAAGCGGCAGCGAGCCAAGGCGGTCCATCGGAGCGGGATCGATCAGAAGGAGTGATGCGTAGAGATTGCCGGCTTCAGACACCCAGGGCCGACCGCGGCGGCCGCGTCCACCCGTTTGACGCTCGGCGGTCACCCAAAGGTTGCCGGGATCGCCGGTACGTGCGCGATCGAGGCACACGCTATTCGTGGACGATGTCTCTTGAAGGGCATCATGCCGGAAGTCGGCGAGCGACTTCCGGCTGTTCATGTCAGACGTCATCAAAACAGCGTCGCAGCAGCGAGATCGGCAGCTCCGCCGATTGCACCGCCGAAGAAGACGTAGGTGATGACGAAGAGGCCGGAGAGACCGAAGACAAGGCGCAGCGAACCAGCCGTGCGCGTGAATTCGTCCTTGGCTTCATCGAACCACATCACCTTGATGACGCGCAGATAGTAGTAAGCGCCGACGACCGAGGCCAGAACGCCGATGATCGCGAGCGCATAGAGATGCGCCTGGATAGCGGCGACGAAGACGAAGTACTTTCCGAAGAAGCCTGCGAGCGGCGGAATGCCTGCCAGCGAGAACATCAGCGCCGTCAGCACGACCGCCATGAAGGGGTTGGTCGTGGAGAGGCCGGCGAGATCTTCAATGCTTTCGACCTGGCGGCCATCCTTGCGGCGCATCGCCATGATGATGGCGAAAGAGCCGAGCGTCATGACCATGTAGATGACCATGTAGAGCATGACGCCGGAGACGCCGGTCTTGGTGCCGGCAGCAAGGCCGACGAGCGCATAGCCCATATGACCGATCGACGAATAGGCCATCAGTCGCTTGAAATTGCGCTGACCAATCGCCGCAAACGAGCCGAGCAGCATCGAGGCGATCGAGATGAACACGATGATCTGCTGCCAGTCGGCAAGCACGGGATGGAAGGCGGTAACGACGATGCGCGTCAGGATCGCCATGGCCGCAACCTTAGGCGCTGCCGCGAAGAAAGCGGTAACCGGCGTCGGAGCACCTTCGTAAACGTCCGGCGTCCACATGTGGAACGGCACGGCGGAGATTTTGAAGGCGAGGCCGGCAAGCACGAAGACCAGACCGAAGACGAGGCCGAGCGAACGGGTCTCGGAGCTGAGCGCCGTTGCGATGGCGTCGAAACTCGTGTGGCCGGTGAAGCCGTAAACCAGCGACATGCCGTAGAGCAGCATACCGGAGGACAGCGCGCCGAGCACGAAGTACTTCAGGCCGGCTTCCGTCGACTTCAGGCTGTCGCGGTTGATGGCGGCGACGACGTAGAGCGCCAGCGACTGCAGCTCCAGCGACAGATAGAGCGAGATCAGGTCATGCGCTGAGATCATCAGCAGGATGCCGAGGGTCGCGAGCACAAGCAGAACCGGGAACTCGAAGCGATCGAGCTGCTGCTCGCGCGCCTGCCCCATGCTGAGGAACATGGCGACGATCGAACCGACCAGCGCGACGATCTTCATGAAGCGCGAGAAGCCGTCGGCGAGATAGGCGCCGCCATAGGCAAGGCCCTCGCCCGGCACGAAGATGATCCAGAGGCCGGCCACCGCGAGGAGCGCGATGGCAAGACCGGTGACCGTGGGTCCCGACCGCTCGCCCGAGAAGACGCCGATCATGAGCAACGCAAGCGCACCGACCGCGAGGATGAGCTCCGGAATGGAAAGATGCAGGCTTGCAAGAATTGTGTCAGCAGTCATGTCGAATAGGTCCCGTCATCAATTCATCGACAGCGCAACATTCTGCGCAGCGTGCAGGGCAGCGGTATAATTGTTCACCAGTAGATCCACCGAAGCGGCCGTGGCATCGAAGATCGGAGCCGGATAGACGCCGAAGAGGATCGTCAAGGCAATCAGCGGATAGAGGATCAGCTGTTCACGCGGCGACAGATCCAGGAGCTTCTTCAGGTTTTCCTTTTCCAGCGCGCCGAAAATCACGCGGCGATAGAGCCAGAGCGCGTAAGCTGCCGACAGGATCACGCCGGTCGCGGCAAAGAGCGCAACCCAGGTATTGGCGCGGAAGACGCCGATCAGGGTCAGGAATTCGCCGATGAAGCCGGAGGTGCCGGGCAGACCGACATTGGCCATGGTGAAGACCATCATGGCGACGGCATATTTCGGCATGTTGTTGACCAAGCCGCCGTAAGCCGCGATTTCGCGGGTATGGGTGCGGTCGTAGATCACGCCGACGCAGAGGAAGAGTGCGCCCGAGACGATGCCGTGCGACAGCATCTGGAAGATCGCGCCCTGGACCCCCTGCTGGTTGGCCGCAAAGATACCCATCGTCACGTAGCCCATGTGGGCCACCGAGGAGTAGGCAATAAGCTTCTTGATATCGTCCTGCATCAGCGCCACCAGCGAAGTGTAGATGATGGCGATGACCGAAAGAGCGAAGACGAGCGGCGCGAAATATTCCGAGGCGTTCGGGAACATGCCGAGCGAGAAACGGATGAGACCGTAGCCGCCGAGCTTCAGGAGAACACCTGCCAGGATGACCGAGCCTGCCGTCGGTGCCTGAACGTGCGCGTCCGGAAGCCAGGTGTGCACCGGCCACATCGGCATCTTCACCGCGAAGGAGGCGAAGAATGCGAGCCATAGCCAGGTCTGCAGCTGCGGCGGGAACTTGTAAGCGAGCAGCGTCGGGATATCGGTCGTGCCGGCCTGCCAGTACATCGCCATGATGGCGAGCAGCATCAGCACCGAGCCGAGCAGCGTATAGAGGAAGAACTTGTAGCTGGCGTAGACGCGATCCTTGCCGCCCCAGACGCCGATGATCAGGAACATCGGGATGAGGCCGGCTTCGAAGAAGACGTAGAACAGCACGATATCCAGCGACACGAACACACCGATCATCATCGTCTCGAGGACGAGGAAGGCGATCATGTAGTCCTTCAGGCGCTTTTCGACCGAGAGCCAGCTTGCGAGCACGCAGAAGGGCATCAGGAAGGTCGACAGGATGACGAACAGCATGGAAATGCCGTCGACGCCCATGTGGTAGCTGATGCCGCCCGTCAGCCACTCATGCTTTTCGACCATCTGGAAACCCGGATTGGCATTGTCGAACCAGATCCAGACGAACAGCGACACGATGAACGTGACGATGGTCGTTGCCAGCGAAATATTCAGGACGTTCCGGCGGCCATTGGCACCGTTGTCCTGTGTAAACAGCAGGAGAACGACACCGACCAGCGGCAGGAATGTGACCGTTGAAAGAATGGGCCAATCGGTCATCAGAGGGAACTCCCGAGCATCATCCAGGTAACGAGGGCTGCAATGCCGAGCAGCATCGCGAAGGCATAGTGATAGAGGTAACCGGTCTGCAGGCGCACGACGCGGTTGGTAACATCGACGACGCGGGCGGCAATGCCGTTCGGGCCGATGGTGTCGATGACCCCGATATCGCCCTTCTTCCAGAGGAAGCGGCCAAGCGCCTTGGCGGAGCGGACGAAGAGGAAGTCATAGAGTTCGTCGAAGTACCACTTGTTCAGCAGGAACTCGTAGAGGACGCGCTGCTGCTGAGCGAGGCGGCGCGGCGTTTCCGGCGACCTGATGTAGAAGTACCAGGCGGTGACGAGGCCGAGGAGCATGGCGATGAACGGGCTAAGCTCAACCCAGACAGGCGCATGTTCCATTTCCTCGAGGATCTTGTTGTCCGGGAGCGTGAACAGCGCATGCTTCCAGAATTCCTCGTAGGCGTGGCCGACGAAATCAGCATTGAAATACATGCCGGCTGCGACAGCGCCGATCGCCAGCAGGTAAAGCGGGATCAGCATGACGTTCGGCGATTCATGCACGTGGTGCATGACCTCGTGCGATGCGCGCGGCTTGCCGAAGAAGGTCATGAAGATCAGGCGCCAGGAATAGAAGCTGGTGAACATCGCGGCGATGACCAGCATCGTGAAGGCGAAGCCGGCGGCTGCATTGTGCGACGCGAAGGCCGCCAGGATGATCGCATCCTTCGAGAGGAAGCCGGCAAAGCCGATGTGGGTCAGCGGGATGCCGACGCCGGTGATCGCCAGCGTGCCGATGACCATCATCCAGAAGGTCTTCTGGATATGCGGGCGAAGGCCACCCATATGACGCATGTCCTGCTCGCCATCGACGGCGTGGATGACCGAGCCGGCGCAGAGGAAAAGCAGAGCCTTGAAGAAGGCGTGGGTGAAGAGATGGAAGATCGCCGCGCCGTAAGCGCCGACGCCGAGGGCGACGAACATGTAGCCGAGCTGCGAACAGGTCGAGTAAGCGATAACGCGCTTGATATCGTTCTGCACGAGGCCGACGGTCGCGGCGAAGAAGGCCGTGATCGCGCCGATGATGGTAACAACGGTCAGCGCATCCTGCGACAGTTCGAAGATCGGCGACATGCGGGCGACGAGAAAGACGCCGGCGGTGACCATGGTTGCGGCATGGATGAGCGCGGAAACCGGTGTCGGGCCTTCCATGGCGTCCGGCAGCCAGGTGTGCAGCAGGAACTGTGCCGATTTACCCATCGCACCCATGAAGAGCAGCAGGCAGACGGCCGTCAGCGCGTGACCGCGATCGAGATGCATGCCGAGGAAGTTGAGCACGATATCGGTCGGCTGTCCGCCCTGCCCCGCGGCAAAGCTCTGCGCATTGCCGAAGATGACATCGAAATTGATCGAGCCGAAGAGGACAAAGACACCGGCAATGCCGAGCACGAAGCCGAAGTCGCCGACGCGGTTGACGATGAAGGCCTTGATCGCGGCGGCCGAGGCGGACGGCTTCTTGAACCAGAAGCCGATCAGCAGGTAGGACGCAAGACCGACGCCTTCCCAGCCGAAGAACATCTGGGCGAGGTTGTCGGACGTCACCAGCATCAGCATGGCGAAGGTGAAGAGCGAGAGATAGGCGAAGAAGCGCGGACGATGCGGATCATGGTGCATGTATCCGATCGAATAGACGTGAACGAGGGTCGAAACCGAGTTCACGACGATCAGCATCACCGAGGTCAGCGTGTCGACGCGCAGCGCCCAGGAAACGTCGATGCCGCCGGACTGGATCCAGCGCAGGACTTCAACCTTGATCGGGCCATCCGTATGGCCAAGCGCCACCGTGAAGAAGACGATCCACGACAGGACGGCCGCGATGATCATCAGGCCGGTGGTAACATATTCCGAAGCCTTGGCGCCGATCGCACGGCCGAAAAGGCCGGCGATGATCGCGCCAATCAGGGGAAGAAAGACGATAGCCTTATATAAAAACATAGCTTTATCAGCCCTTCATCACGTTGACGTCTTCAACCGCGATGGAGCCGCGGTTACGGTAGAAGACGACGAGAATTGCAAGACCGATCGCGGCTTCAGCCGCGGCGACGGTCAAAATGAACAGAGCGAAAACCTGGCCGACGATGTCGTTGAGGAACGACGAGAACGCGACCATGTTGATGTTGACGGCGAGCAATATGAGTTCGACCGACATCAGGATGATGATGACGTTCTTGCGGTTCAGAAAAATACCGAAGACGCCGAGCACGAAGAGGATGGCGCTGACCGTGAGGTAATGGGAAAGTCCGATGACCATGTTCTTGTTCCTTTGATCCTCGTGCCTCGCCTCAGACGCCCTGCCCCGGCTTGACCTTGACCACCTCGACGGCGGTCGCGGGCGTGCGGGCGACCTGTTGGGAAATGTTCTGGCGCTTGATGTGCGTGCGATGCTTCAGCGTCAGCACGATTGCGCCGATCATCGCGACCAGCAGAACGAGGCCAGCGATCTCGAAGAAATAAACGTAGTTGGTATAAAGCACGTCGCCGAGGGCGGCGGTATTCGTCCGGGTCGCCGGCGCCGGGATCGGCATGGCGACGGTCTTGGCAATGGTCGGTGAAATCACGCTGCCGCCGATGACGACGATGAGTTCGGCCGCCAGAATGATACCGATCAATGCGCCGATCGGTGCATATTCCAGAATACCAGCCCTGAGCTCCGAGAAATCGATATCGAGCATCATGACGACGAAGAGGAAGAGAACCGCCACGGCGCCGACATAAACGACCAGCAGGATCATCGCCAGGAATTCAGCCCCCATCAGCAGGAAGAGGCCGGCCGCGTTGAAGAAAACCAGGATGAGGAACAGGACCGAATGGACCGGATTCCGCGCCGAGATGACCATGAACGCCGACGCCACAGCGACAAAGGCGAAGATATAGAAAAAAAGAGCCTGCAGACCCATGTTGGTGCCTTTTTCGTCTTCCCCCGGGCAGCCGGGAGTTTCCCTGCCCGATGGAGCTCGACCGAACGATAAGTCCGGCAGAGCCCCGGTCTAGATTCAACCGCGACGGCGACAATCGGCCGCCTGTCACGACATATTCAAAACTCCGCTCAGCGGTACGGCGAGTCGATCGCGATGTTGCGCGCGATTTCGCGTTCCCAGCGGTCACCATTCTCCAAAAGCCGCGCCTTGTCGAAATAGAGCTCTTCGCGGGTCTCGGTGGCGAATTCGAAATTCGGCCCTTCGACGATCGCGTCGACCGGGCATGCCTCTTGGCAGAAGCCGCAATAGATGCACTTCACCATGTCGATATCGTAACGCACCGTGCGGCGGGTACCGTCGTTACGGCGCGGCCCGGCCTCGATGGTGATGGCCTGGGCAGGACAGATGGCTTCGCAGAGCTTGCAGGCAATGCAACGCTCTTCGCCATTCGGATAACGGCGCAGTGCATGCTCACCGCGGAAGCGCGGGCTGACCGGTCCCTTTTCGAACGGGTAGTTGATCGTTGCCTTCTGCTTGAAGAAGTAACGCATCGACAAAAAGAATGCGCCGACAAATTCCTTGAGGAACAGCGAGCTGACGGCATTGGAAATTCCGGCCATCTTCAACCTCCAAATCTGCTTGAAGCGAGGATCGACATCATCATGCCCATCCCGTCAGCTTCAGCACGAATGCAACGATAACGACCATGGCAAGCGACAGCGGCAGGAAAACCTTCCAGCCAAGGCGCATGAGCTGGTCATAGCGGTAGCGCGGCACGAATGCCTTCACCATCGCGAACATGAAGAATACAAGGCACGACTTCAGCAGGAACCAGATGATGCCCGGAACCCAGTTCAGGATCCAGATATCGACCGGAGGCAGCCAGCCGCCGAGGAAGAGGATCGTCGTCAGCGAGCACATCAGGACGACGGCGGCATATTCGCCGAGCATGAACATCATGTAGGGCGAAGAACCGTATTCGACCATGAAGCCGGCAACCAGCTCCGATTCCGCTTCCGGAAGGTCGAAGGGCGGACGGTTGGTTTCAGCCAGCGCCGAAATGAAGAACACGATGAACATCGGGAAGAGCGACAGCCAGTGCCAGTCGAGGAACGAGGCCGGCAGGCCGAGCTTGGTGCCGAGGCCGGTCTGCTGCGACAGCACGATATCCGTCAGGTTCAGCGAACCGACGCAGAGCAGCACGGTGACGATGACGAGGCCGATCGAGACTTCGTAGGACACCATCTGCGCTGCCGAGCGGAGCGCGCCGAGGAACGGATACTTCGAGTTCGAAGCCCAGCCGCCCATGATGATGCCGTAAACTTCAAGCGACGAAATCGCCAGAATGTAGAGAATGCCGACGTTGATGTCAGCGACAACCCAGTTCTGCGCCACCGGCACGACGGCCCAGGTGGAGAGCGCCAGCACCACCGAAACCAGCGGGGCCAGCAGGAACACGGTCTTGTTGGCGCCGGCCGGGATGATCGGCTCCTTGAACATGAACTTCAGCAAGTCGGCGAAGGACTGGAACAGGCCGAAGGGGCCGACGACGTTCGGGCCGCGGCGCAGCTGAACGGCTGCCCAGATCTTGCGGTCGGCAAGCAGAATGTAGGCGATGAAAACCAGAAGGCAGACCAGGAGCAGCAGCGACTGGCCAATCATGATCAGCGCCGGCCAGAGATAGGTCGAAACGAATGAATCCATAGTCCTGTGCCCTTACTCTGCCGCAACGCGGAAATTGTTGCGGGCCAATGCCGAGCACTCGGCCATGACAGCCGATGCGCGCGTTATCGGGTTCGTCAAATAGAAGTCTTTGATCGGCGAAGCAAATGCCGATTTGCCCATCGCGCCGGCTTTTTTCGCAAGTGCGGCAATTTGGGCGCTATCGGCTTCGGCAATCTCGTCGATGCCGGCGAAATGCGGGAAGGCTGCATAGAGCTTCGCACGCAATTCTCTCAGCGAATCAAAGGGAAGCTTCTTGCCGAGCACGTCGGAAAGGGCGCGGATGATTGCCCAGTCCTCGCGGGCGTCGCCCGGCGCGAAACCGGCGCGGTTGCCCATCTGGGCGCGGCCTTCGGTGTTGACCCAGGTGCCCGACTTTTCAGTGTAGGCGGCTGCCGGAAGGATGACGTCGGCGCTCTGTGCGCCGTTGTCGCCGTGCGAGCCGATATAGACCGTGAACTTCGCGCCCTTGCGGCTGAAATCGAGTTCATCGGCACCAAGCAGGAAGAGGACATCCATCGAGGACAGCATGGCAGCGGCATTGACGCCCTTTGCGCCCGGCACGAAGCCGAGATCGAGGCCGCCGACGCGCGAGGCTGCGGTGTGCAGCACGGCAAAGCCGTTCCAGTCTTCCTTGACGACGCCAACGGCTGCCGCGAGCTTGGCGACGTTCGCCAGCACTTCCGCGCCGTCTTCGCGTGTAAGAGCGCCCTGGCCGATGATGATCATCGGCTTCTGAGCGTTCTTCAGGACATCGGCGAAGCTGTGCGAGCCGCTGACGAGATCGGCCAGCGTATCCGGACCAGCGCCGAGATAGTCGTACGAGTAGCGAAGGTCGGCGGCCTCACCGATCACGCCGATCGGGAACTTGCCGCGACGCCAGCGCTTGCGGATGCGCGAGTTCATCACGGCAGCCTCGAAGCGCGGATTGGCGCCGACGATTAGCAGCGCGTCAGCGGCTTCGATGCCCTGGATGCTCGGGTTGAAAATGTAGCTTGCGCGGCCGAGCGACGGATCAAGCGCCGTCCCGTCCTGGCGACAGTCGAGATTTTCCGATCCCAGCGACTTCAGCAGCTCGCCGAGGGCGTACATTTCCTCGACCGAAGCAAGATCGCCGGCGATGGCGCCGATCTTGTCGCCGCTGGTGGCCGAAACCGCCGACTTGATGGCTGCGAAAGCATCGCTCCAGGTCGTCGGCTGCAGGCGGCCATCCTTGCGGACATAAGGCTTGTCGAGGCGCTGGGTCTTCAGACCGTCCCAGATGAAGCGGGTCTTGTCGGAGATCCACTCTTCGTTGATCTGCTCGTTGACGCGGGGCAGAACGCGCATGACTTCGCGGCCGCGGGTATCGACGCGGATCGCCGAGCCGAGGGCGTCCATGACGTCGATCGATTCTGTCTTGTTCAGTTCCCACGGACGAGCCGTGAAGGCGAAGGGCTTCGAGGTGAGAGCGCCGACCGGGCAAAGGTCAACGACGTTGCCCTGCAGCTCGGAGGTCATCGCCTGCTCGAGATAGGTGGTGATCTCGGCATCTTCGCCCCGGCCGATCAGGCCGAGTTCCGAAATGCCGGCAACTTCCGTCGTGAAGCGGACGCAGCGCGTGCAGTGGATGCAGCGGTTCATGACCGTCTTGACGAGCGGGCCGATATACTTGTCTTCGACGGCGCGCTTGTCTTCCTGATAGCGCGAGCTGTCGATACCGAAGGCCATGGCCTGGTCCTGCAGGTCGCATTCGCCGCCCTGGTCGCAGATCGGGCAATCCAGCGGGTGGTTGATCAGCAGGAATTCCATCACGCCTTCGCGGGCCTTCTTGACCATCGGCGTGTTGGTGAAGACTTCCGGAAGCTCGCCGTTCGGGCCGCCACGGATATCGCGCACGCCCATGGCGCAGGATGCCTGCGGCTTCGGCGGACCGCCTTTCACCTCTACGAGGCACATGCGGCAATTGCCGGCCACCGACAGTCGTTCATGGAAGCAGAAGCGCGGGACTTCGGCGCCGGCTTCCTCGCACGCCTGGATAAGCGTGTAGTGATCCGGAACTTCGATCTCTTTACCGTCAATCTTCAGTTTAGCCATCGTCCACTCAGTCCTATGTCACGTCTTCAGCCCAACCTGGCCGCAGACAATTTCATGATCGCAGACCGGATTGCCATCGCGGCGGCTCAAAACGCCTGATGGCACCGGTTCGCTCACAATAAGCTTTGCCAAGCCTTGTCCCCGCAAGACCCGCTTTACGATCGAGCCATGTGAGTCACTCACATCGTCTCCATCGCTGTCATTCACCCTCCCCGGCCACGATACAGCCGAGGAAAAATCTCAACTCCGGCCCTTCGGCAGCAGCGCCTTGGCCTGACCGACCCAGTCGTCGCGCCGGATGCGGCCGTCGAAGCCAAGCTCCGCGTCGATCCGCTCGATATCGGCATCGCTCCAGGCGGCGATATCGGCAAATCGCTTGATGCCGCGTCCGTTCAGCACCTGCTCCAGCTTCGGACCGACGCCGGAAATCCGCTTCAGGTCGTCAGCCTTTTCGGCTGCCTTGCGGCCGCGCGCAGGAGCCGCCTTTGCGGCGACCGGCGCAGCGGCTTCAACCTTCGCGGTCTTCTTTGCAGGTGCCGCGACCGCCTTGGGTGCGACAACCGCGGGCTTCGGCTCGACCTTCTTCACGTAAGCCGGCTTCCGCTTCGCGGCAACTGGCTTCGGTGTCGCGACCGGCTTTGGCGCAACAACTTTGACCGCAGCCTCGACCTTCACAGGCTTTGCATCCCCTGCCGCATCACTCGCTGCAGCCGGCTTAGCAGCAGCATGACCCTGGTGCTTTTCGTCTTCCAGAGCATCGGCCAGTCTGGTGGTTGCTTCAACCGCGCCCTGGAAAGCGCCGAGAAATGCGCCCGCCAGCTGCGACGTAAAGCCGAAACCGATTGCGGTCACGGCGGCAATGGCTGCGGCCGGATGGGCCATCAGCGGATGGATCGGCATGATCGGCGCATTCCCAAACATATCGGCAGCGGCGCGGCCAAGATCGGCCGACGTATTGCCGGCCGCTCCGCTGTCCTGCCTGATATCGTTGGTCTTCGCCATCTTCGATCCTTACTCGGCTGCTTCCAGAACCGCGCCGTGGCTCGTCGCGTTGGCAGTATACTGGTCGATACGCTTTTCGATCTCGGGACGGAAATTGCGGATCAGGCCCTGAACCGGCCATGCGGCTGCGTCACCGAGTGCGCAGATGGTATGACCTTCGATCTGCTTCGTCACCTGGAACAGCATGTCGATCTCGCGCTTCTGGGCGTTGCCGCGAGCCATACGCTCGAGAACGCGCCACATCCAGCCGGTACCTTCGCGGCACGGCGTGCACTGGCCGCAGCTTTCATGCTTGAAGAAGGCCGAGATGCGGGCAATCGCCTTGATGATGTCGGTCGACTTGTCCATGACGATCGCCGCAGCCGTGCCGAAGGACGACTTGACTTCGCGCAGGCCGTCGAAATCCATCGGGCAGTCGATGATGTCGGCAGCCGGAACGACCGGGCACGATGCGCCGCCGGGAATGACGGCAAGCAGGTTATCCCAGCCGCCGCGAATACCGCCGCCATGCTTTTCGACCAGCTCGCGAAAGGTGATGCCCATCGTCTCCTCGACCGTGCAGGGACGGTTGACGTGACCGGAGAGCATGAACAGTTTCGTGCCGACGTTGTTCGGGCGGCCGAAGGACGAGAACCAGCCGGCGCCGCGGCGCAGGATCGTCGGAGCAACGGCGATGGACTCGACGTTGTTGACGGTGGTCGGGCAGCCGTAAAGGCCCATATTGGCCGGGAACGGCGGCTTCAGGCGTGGCTGGCCCTTCTTGCCTTCCAGGCTTTCGAGCAGCGCGGTTTCCTCGCCGCAGATGTAAGCGCCGGCACCATGATGAACGAAAACATCAAAATCCCAGCCGAGCTTATTGTTTTTTCCCAGCAATCCGGCGCCGTAGCATTCATCGATCGCGGCCTGCAGGGCTTCGCGCTCGCGCATATATTCGCCGCGGACATAGATATAGGCGGTGTTGGCACCCATGGCGAAGCCGGCGATGACGCAGCCTTCGATCAGCGTATGCGGATCGTGGCGCATGATGTCGCGGTCCTTGCAGGTGCCCGGTTCGGACTCGTCGGCATTGACGACGAGATAATGCGGACGGCCGTCGCTTTCCTTCGGCATGAAGGACCACTTGAGACCGGTCGGGAAGCCTGCGCCGCCACGGCCGCGAAGGCCTGACGCCTTCATCTCGTTGATGATCCAGTCACGACCCTTTTCGAGGATTTGCTTCGTGCCGTCCCAATGGCCGCGCGACATCGCACCCTTCAGAGACTTATCCTTGAGGCCGTAGATATTGGTAAAGATGCGATCCTGATCCTGTAACATGCTTCACCTCTTACCGCGGCTTCTTGCCGAAGACCTTGATATATTCCGCTTCGCCACCCTTAGCGAGTGCCTCAGCCTGCCTGACCCATTCGTCGCGCTCGATCCGGCCCTTGAAATTCAGATAGCCGTCGACCCAATGGCGCTCGGCCTCATGCCAGCTGGCAATCTGCGCGAAGGTGAAGATACCGAGCTCGTGCAAGGTGCCTTCGATCTTCGGGCCGACGCCTGAAATGAGCTGCAGATTATCCGGCTGCGCGGGTCTTTCGATACCGGCGGGACGATCCTTGTCATCGAGCGACGGCTTGCCGGCCGCAGGCTCCGCAGCAGCAGTGCCCGAAAGCGGCTGCGTTTCGGCGGCCTTGGCGTTCTTGGCGGCTTCCTTCGGCGCCGTTGCCGGCGTCTTCAGGCTCGGATTGGTTTCGGCATCCATGCTTTTCGCGCGAGCAGCTTCGGACGGCGGGATCGACACGGCTTCTGCAGTGGCCTTGGCTGTCTTGCTTGCGGCGCTCTTTGCCTTCGCCTCATCCGACAGGAGAGAGGTCAGGCCGCCTTCCGGAGCGGAGAAAACGCGATCGATCTGCGGGCCAGTCTGAATCTCATGTCCCTTGCCTGCGGCGAACGCATCGATGATCTCTTCGAGACGTGTCGGCGTCAGATCCTCATAGGTATCCTTGCCGATCACCACCATCGGTGCGTTGACGCAGGCGCCCTGACATTCGACTTCTTCCCAGGAAAGCGTGCCGTCGGCATTGCGCTCAAAGGCGTGATCGTTGATCCGGCTCTTGCAGATCTTGATCAGCCCCTCGGCGCCGCGCAGCATGCAGGGCGTGGTGCCGCAAACCTGAACGTGGGCGCGGGTGCCGACCGGATGCAGCTGGAACTGCGTGTAGAAAGTCGCGACTTCGAGCGCACGGATATAGGCCATGTCGAGCATGTCGGCGATCGTTTCGATAGCCGCCTTGGTGACCCAGCCATCCTGCTCCTGTGCGCGCATCATCAGCGGGATGATCGCGGATTGCTGACGACCATCAGGATATTTCTGGATCGTTTTTTCAGCCCAGACCGCATTCTCCGCATTGAAAGCGAAGGCGGCAGGCTGGAATTGATCTTCGGCTAGTCGACGAACGGACATCTTTCACGCCTTATCTCAGTTTAAGGACCCACACCGCGTATTCGTCAGAGACGAGAATTCACAGGCATAGGCCGACTGGTCTTTCTGCATAAACACAACAAACTTGCCGCCATTCGGCACAGCGGCCTTGATCTCGTAACCGCGGGAAAGGAGGTCACCCATGGTCGAATCTCCGCCCGACGCAACCCCGCTTCCACTTTTCGCAGAATTCGAATTGATCGAATTCGAATTCTGCAGGTTGATGCTCGGCAGGCCCTGCGTCTTGCCAGTCTGCTGCGCCGAGGCACCGCAGGCGACCAGAAGTGCCGGAATGACGACCTGCCAGGCTCGCATCAACGATCCACCTCACCGAACACAATATCGAGCGAACCGAGCACGGCCGCGACGTCAGCGAGCTGGTGGCCGCGGCACATGAAGTCCATGGCCTGCAGATGCGCATAGCCCGGAGCGCGGATCTTGCAGCGATACGGCTTGTTGGAGCCATCCGAGACGAGATAGACGCCGAATTCGCCCTTCGGCGCTTCGACAGCCGCATAAACCTCGCCAGCCGGCACGTGATAGCCTTCGGTGTAAAGCTTGAAGTGGTGGATCAGCGCTTCCATCGAGCGCTTCATCTCGCCGCGCTTCGGCGGAACGACCTTGCCGTCCAGCGACGAAACGGGACCCGTCTTGGCATCGCCGAGCAAGCGATTGACGCACTGCTTCATGATGCGGACGGACTCGCGCATTTCGATCATGCGGATGAGGTAACGGTCGTAGCAGTCGCCGTTCTTGCCGATCGGAATGTCGAATTCGAGATCGGAATAGCATTCGTAGGGCTGCGCCTTGCGCAAGTCCCAGGCAGCACCCGAGCCACGGACCATCACGCCGGAGAAGCCCCAAGCCCAACAGTCTTCTAGCGAAACCACGCCGATATCGACGTTGCGCTGCTTGAAGATGCGGTTGCCGGTCAGAAGATCGTCGATATCGTCGAGCGCTTTCAGGAACGGATCGCACCAGTCACCGATATCCTGAACCAGCTTTTCGGGAAGATCCTGGTGAACGCCGCCTGGGCGAACATAGGCGGCGTGCATGCGCGAGCCGGAGGCGCGCTCGTAGAACACCATCAGCTTTTCGCGCTCTTCGAAGCCCCAGAGCGGCGGCGTCAGCGCGCCGACGTCCATGGCCTGCGTCGTGACGTTCAGCAGATGCGACAGGATGCGGCCGATTTCCGAATAGAGAACGCGGATCAGCTGGCCGCGGATCGGGATATCGATGCCGAGCAGCTTTTCGACGGCCAGCGCATAGGCGTGTTCCTGGTTCATCGGCGCCACGTAGTCGAGGCGGTCGAAATAAGGAACGGCCTGAAGATAGGTCTTCGTTTCGATCAGCTTTTCAGTGCCGCGATGCAGCAGGCCGATATGCGGATCGACGCGTTCCACAATTTCGCCGTCCAATTCGAGGACAAGACGCAAAACGCCGTGCGCAGCCGGATGCTGCGGGCCGAAATTGATGTTGAAGTTGCGAACGTTATGTTCTGTCATGGCGGCGATGCTCGCGTTTTCAGAATTTCAGAGAATGGCAGACCGAGACCTGCCACACGCCAACAATCAGGCCTTCGCCTTCTCGTCACCCGGGAGCACGTAGTCGGTGCCCTCCCAGGGCGAGAGGAAGTCGAAGTTGCGGAATTCCTGCTTCAGTTCCACGGGCTCGTAGACGACGCGCTTGGCGGCATCGTCGTAACGAACCTCGACGAAACCGGTCGTCGGGAAGTCTTTGCGCAGCGGATGACCTTCGAAACCATAGTCCGTCAGCAGGCGGCGCAGATCCGGGTGGCCGGTGAAGAGAACACCGTACATGTCCCAGGTTTCGCGCTCGAACCAATCGGCGCCGGGATAGACGCCGCAAGCGGAGGGAACAGGCTGATCTTCGCCGACAGGAACCTTGACGCGAATGCGCAGGTTCTTCTTGGGCGACAGCAGATGGTATACCACATCAAAACGCTCGGCGCGCTGCGGCCAGTCGACGCCGCAGATATCCGTCATGTTGACGAAGCCGCACTTGGCATCGTCGCGCAGGAAGGTCAGCAGGGCGATAACGTTTTCGGCCGTCGTCGTCACATTCAGTTCGCCGTACTTGATCTCGCTCGAGGAGATCAGAGCGCTGCGAACTTCCGTGAGGTAGGCGGCAAGCTCGTTCAGGGCTTCACTCATGATACCTTGTCCCCTGCCTTACCGTTCGATGGTGCCGGTGCGCCGGATCTTCTTCTGCAGCAGAAGCACGCCGTAAAGCAGCGCCTCCGCCGTGGGAGGACAGCCCGGAATATAGATGTCGATCGGAACGACACGGTCGCATCCGCGAACGACGGAATAGGAATAGTGATAGTAGCCGCCGCCGTTGGCGCAGGAGCCCATCGAAATGACGTAACGCGGCTCGGGCATCTGGTCGTAGACCTTGCGCAAAGCGGGCGCCATCTTGTTGGTGAGCGTGCCGGCGACGATCATGACGTCGGACTGGCGCGGCGAAGCGCGCGGCGCAAAGCCGAAGCGCTCGACGTCGTAGCGCGGCATGGAAACCTGCATCATCTCGACAGCGCAGCAGGCGAGACCGAAGGTCATCCACATCAGAGAGCCGGTGCGCGCCCAGTTGATCAGCTCATCGGTGGAGGTGACCAGAAAGCCCTTGTCGGCGAGCTCATTGTTGATTTCGCCGAAGAACGGGTCGTTGCTGCCAACGGGCCTGCCGGTCGCGGGATCGATGATCCCCTTCGGCTGCGGCGCGACGAGCGTCGTGTTGCTTGGGGCTACTCCCATTCCAGGGCTCCCTTCTTCCATTCATAGATAAAGCCGATGGTCAGCACCGCGAGGAAGACCATCATCGACCAGAACCCGAACCAGCCGATCGCACCGAACGAAACGGCCCACGGGAAGAGGAAGGCGACTTCCAGATCGAAGATGATGAAGAGAATCGATACCAGATAGAAGCGGATATCGAACTTCATGCGGGCGTCATCGAATGCATTGAAGCCGCATTCGTAAGCCGACAGCTTTTCCGAGTCAGGCGCCTTGAAGGCGACGGCGAACGGCGTGATCAACAGCGCCAGGCCGATTACCAAGGCAATACCAATGAAAATCGCTATCGGAATATAGGAACTGAGCAGTCCAGTCATCATGTCCATCCCTGCTTGCGATCAGCGCCGGGGCGGCGCATCTGAGCAAATGCCCAGCAAGCGAAAGAGCGTTGCAACAAAGCCGTGGTTAGCGCAGCCGGAGCGCGGGCGCAAGCCTTTTGAATCTGTCCTTTAGGGTACTATCGAGCGGTAGATATCAATGTGTTGCGACGGCAACGCGACAAATCAGCGCTGGCGCGAAAAGGCTCTTTCGCAATCGCAATAAATTGATGTTTGATTGTAATGGCTTGGAGAAAATGGCGCGAGTGACGGGGCTCGAACCCGCGACCTCCGGCGTGACAGGCCGGCACTCTAACCGACTGAGCTACACCCGCGCATTGTTTGGCCTTTCAGCCGATGCAGATCCGAAATTTGCCTTGAAATGGCGCGAGTGACGGGGCTCGAACCCGCGACCTCCGGCGTGACAGGCCGGCACTCTAACCGACTGAGCTACACCCGCATTTCATTTCAAGCATTCCGGATGCTTCCGCACCCATCAAAGCGGCCCTCGCCGTTCGATGAGCGGCTAACTACGGGGTTCGTGTTTGGGTGTCAAGCAGGTTTGAATACAAATCGATGACAGAGTGCGAATTGTTTTGGACAAGCTCGCCCGCAACTTTCCGTTCCGGCGATTTGACATGGCAGGTTCCCACTCCACGCATTTCATCAGCGCCTGATATGCACAGGAGCAATCCAGCAAGCCTCACATCTGCTCATGTGGATGACCCCGGCCGGAGAGGTGTAAAATTCAAAAAAATCAAAAAATCTTCACAAACACTCTTGCGGTTTGTCGTCGTTCCGCATAGATCACGGCCACCGAATGCGGCGGGCCAATGACCCGCTTCGCAGAAGGGCGATTAGCTCAGTTGGTAGAGCGCCTCGTTTACACCGAGGATGTCGGGAGTTCGAGTCTCTCATCGCCCACCACTCTTCACAATATTCAATTGTTAGTTTGATTGATCGTCGGCGGTTCGCTGCAATCACGATGGGCGGCTTTGCGCGCCCAACACCTACGGCTCAGTAGTTGCCGAGAATAATGACGGCCAGAAGCACCACGGAAACAAGCACGAGGGCTGCGATAATCATCAGCAGCTCCTTCAACATGAATCGTTCCATCTTGCTGTCATCCATGGCGTTTGCTCCCCGCAAACCGTTATCCACATTCATTCCCAGTGTCGAATCGCTGCGCTGAGTTCCGTTTCAGTCCACATGTAAGTGGCCTCGTTGTCAATTTCAGCCTGAAGACCTCGCAGCGGCACCAATTCTTCTTCCATTACATTGCATCATCCTTACGGCACAGGAAGCTTTATCGGCCGCCGCCTCGGCGGCGGGTCGATGTAGGCGTCAGGCAGATTGACGGTCCGCGACAACAATCTCTCCGCGATCTGCGCGGCGGCGGCGCGCGCGCCCTCCCCGGAGCAAAAGTTGCCGCGTACCTGCACCGCTGCGGCCAGCAGGCGAAAGAATGCGCCGCATAGCTCCGGCGACGGCGGCGACGGCTCCCGCCAGAATCGATCCAGGCTGCCTTGATCGCTCAGGCCATCGATGTCGTAGATCGCCGCTCCCAGCGCTTTGACCGGCTTTTCAGCCTGTAGCGCGGAAAGCGCCGCAGTCGAGTTGACCGTCACCATACCTTGGCTGGCAGCAATCAACCGATCAAGATTGCCGCCATCGATCAGATGAATGCGCGGCGACAATCCGCATGAGGCGCCGATGCGATCGACATAGGCGCGCCAATCCACCAGCCCATGGTCGAGCGGATGGAGCTTGAGGACGAGGTGCGCGTCGGGTGCGGCATTCTCCGCGAAGGAACGAACAATCAGCCGGATGGCATCCTGCTGTTGATGGAAGGGCGAATGTGCTCGCAACTGAAAATCGGTCTGAAGCTGCAGCGGATAGACGAAGAATCCTTTGCCGCCGGCAATCAGACCCTCGATCACACCCTCTGCCTCTCGTGCCCTCCTGCCGCTGGAAGGAAGTTTCCTCAGCCAGCCGGCATATTCCATCAAGGGATGGTAAAGCCCGTGCCGCCGATAGCCGGGATAGAGAAACTGCAGAAAGACGATCGGGAGATAGTAGGCGAGATCATAAAGCGCTTCCGCCAGAAAAGTTTGACTGTAGCGGCGTTTCCAATCCGGTTCCGGCAGCTTGGACGCTGCCTTCAATATATGGGCAGGCTCAGCCGGAAAGTGCGAATTGGAGGAGAGGCCATCTCGCTCGAGCGTCACCCAGTCCGGCCGCAAATATCCCATCTCGACAACATTGACGGTAACGCCGGCACGCCGCGCCTCCTCGATGGCAACCTGGTGGTAGGGGCGCTCCTCGCCGTGCAGAATCAGGTCGGTGACGTTCTCGGCCTCGATTCGCTGTCTGACATGAGCGCGCCATCCGGCAAAACCGCCGCGGTAATTGGAGGCGCCGCGCCAGCGCCAACAAATCCAGTCCCCGGCATTCAGGTTGATGCGGATGCAGCGGCTGCCGGCCATTTCCAGGATTCCGGCGATCTCGATAAACAATGGCGAGGATGGCCCCTGCAGGAACAGGAATACGCGCGCGGGGGCGGCGCCCTCCCCGCTGGGCATCACTCCGGAACCTCGGTGGCAAGGCCGGCATAGTGCAGCAATGTGCCGAACAGGTTCCACGGTGCCTCTTCCTGTGGCGGCTGCGGCTTTTGGGAATGGGCGCGCGCGCGGCCAAGCGGAACGATGAGGTAATCGGTGCGCGGATCGGGGAACGGATCTGCAAAGGCTTTCAGCAAGGGTGCATGATCACCATAGAAGAGCAGCCAGACCGGGCGATCCAGCCTGTCGAGGTGATGGGCGAGATTGCCGAGCGCGTGATCGGCGCGCATCAGGAGCTCGCCATAGATATCCACCGGATTGACAAGGTCGCCGCAGCGGCCCGGCTCCCAGGGGCCGTGATTCGCCATGGACGCAACGAACAGGAAATTCTTGCCCATGCCATCGTCGTCGATCGTCCGAATCACACTCTTCGTCAGCGAGAGGTCGCTGACATAGGGGCCATCGCGTTCCGGATTGTGATCGAACTCGTCCAGCATCATCATCCGGTCGAAGCCGAGCTGCGGCAATGCCTTGTGTCGAAGGAAGAATGTCTTGTCGTAGGGATGGATGAACTGCGTCTTCCAGCCCGCCTTCTTCAGCCGCGCCGGCCAGACCACATCCTTATAGTGGCTGGCGCGCAGATAGGGGTAGCTGGCATCGATATGTACATTTTCAGGCAACAGCCCGCTCAAGACAGCAAATTCGGTTCGCAGCGTATAGCCACCCTCGAAGACGCTGGTCATGCGGCCCCATTGCGCGGCCTGCTCGCGCAGGCGGTCGAGATTGGGAAGCTTGATGTTGTCGACGCCGAAATGCCTGAGATCGATGAAGGATTCGGATTGCCAGACGACGATGAGCGGTTCGTCTTCGCCATGCTCCCAAAGCTCCTGCAGCGCCGACATGAAGCGCCCGGATAATTCCGCGACGATCGCCTCGCGCCGGACACCGACCCAGATGACGAAATGAAAGACGACGGAGGCGAAGGTGCCGAAGCGCACCGTATCGATCTTCACGTCAACCTTGCCGAGAAACTTCTGTGTGAAACGGCAGACCGGTTCGCTGACGACCCTGCTGAACAGCGCGAGCCATGGCGCGAAGGCGACCGCCAACATCAACAGGACCCATAGCAATTGGTTCGACGCCGGCAAAACCGATGGCTCAAGATACATGTAGAGGCCGCTGAGGCCGAAAACATAAGCGAAGGCGATGATCCAGAAGACGATGTTCAGCGAAGTCGCGTAGAAGATCTCCTTGTATTTGAAGACATCCACGACGAGCGCGATGTCCGAAAAAACCAGCGGCTCACGGATAAACTCGAACTTCGCCCTCGATATGCCCGTGAAGATGACGAAGAAGCTGATGACAGCCTGCGTGCTGTAGAGCGGGCGCCAGGAAATGGCAAAGAAGGCGACATAGATCAATATGATGACCGGGATCCTCGCCGCCCAGTCGCAGGCTACCCGCCGCCAGCTTCTTTTCGGGCGATTCTCGGCGGTGACGGCAGCCGGCATGGCGAAAGGATCGGTCAGCAGGACGATCACGCAGGAGAACGCGAAGCAGGCAAGCGTCAAAAGAACTGGAAAATCATGAAGCTTCAAGATTGCGCCATCCAAATGCCCGCCGCCTCTACGGCATTTCTCATATCCACGAGGAACGGGCCGCCAATTCCCTGACTTACCTTCTCTTGCACGTGTTTCACCGACAGCGCAACACCGGTAGTTGTTTCGTATTACTTATCACTATCAAAGCCTTGCTCGGCGGTATCGGCAAGACCGCGCCCCCCCTCCCTACCAAATATTTTTCGCGTCTTGCGCGAAAACCACCATAGCAGCGGCGGTTTTATCAGTGGTCCGAAAAATGCAAGCGCCGTCAGCGAAAATCCAAAATGGATTCTTTGTTTGCCACGATCCAGTCCGTGGACGATTTTTGCCGCGACGGCCTCTGCACTCCACGGCTTGACGGACCCCATCAACATTTTCGCTTCGTGAGGTCTGAGAGAGATTTCCCGACGATATTGCGGCGTCATCGTATCGGGCGGAAAGCAGATGGAAATCTTTACGCCCGAAGCACCAGCCTCGGCACTCAAAGCCTCGGCAAAACCCTCCAACGCAGATTTGGACGCGCAATAGGCGGTGTAGCCGAAGATGCCGATCAAGGCCGCTCCCGAGGAGATCATCATGATCCGGCCGCCGCGCCGGCTCTTCATGCCTTTATAAACAGCCCGAACCGCATTGGCCGTCCCGAGAACATTGATGGAGATCTGCTCATCGAAGACCGATGTCGGCATCGCATCGAAGGCGCAGGGTTCGACGATACCCGCGGAAGCTATGAGGATATCACAGGGACCGAAGGACGCTTCGCAAAGCTTTATCGCCTCCGTGGTCTGTTCGGCCGAAGCCACATCAACGGAAGCCGTCCGGATAAAGGCACCGTCGACACCGGGAAGCGCTGCGATTTCCGCGCGCGCCGCTTCGAGACGCCCCGTATCGCGAGCAAGAAGCGAAACTCGAGCACCCCTGGCCACATAAAGCTTCGCTACCGCCAGACCAATTCCGCTTGAACCTCCCGTGACGATAACGTGCATGAAACGACCGCCCCGAACTTATGAGCCGCCTGGAGCCTGAGCCAGGGGCAGCAGCTGCATCATCTTGTCGATATCCAGCGAGGCAAGACCGAAATTGCGGTCCTTCAAACTCTTGAGTTTTTCGGCCGTGAGCGCGACCGCTCGCCGAATCTGCTCCTCGGTATGATTACAGGTGATGAAGAAGCGGAGCCGCGCCATGCCTTCCGGCACCGCCGGGTGGATGATGGGCAACACATTGATGCCTTCGGCGAGCAGGTCGTTCGAAAGCTGCGCTGCACGAAGCGAATCGCCGACGATCACGGGCACGACCGAATGGCCCATGCTGAGGCCGGTATCGAGGCCCGCAGCCTTTGCTTCTTCGAGAAAAAGGTGGCCATTGCGCCTGAGGCGTTGGGTTCGCTCCGGTTCGGATTTGAGGATATCGAGGCCAGCAACGGCGGCAGCGGCGAGAACCGGTGAGAGACCGACGCTATAGACGAAACCGCCGGCTTCCGCCTTCAGAATATCGGCAAGTGCGCTGCTGCCGGCAATGTAGCCGCCACAGCTAGAGGTCGTCTTCGACAGCGTCCCCATCCAGATATCGACATCACGCGGATCGAGATCGAAATGCTCGAACGTACCGCGGCCCGTCTTGCCGAGAATGCCAAGCGCATGCGCTTCGTCGACCATCAGCCAAAAACCGTAGCGCGCCCTCAATTCCAGCAGGGCGGGAAGATCGGCAATATCGCCATCCATCGAATAGATGCCTTCGACGATGACGAGGACGCGCCGAAAATCCGATGAGAGCGTCTTCAGGATATTTTCGAGATTCTCGACATCGTTATGCTGAAACAGCCGGCGTGCCGCGCCGGAAAGCTTGATGCCGGCAAGCGCACTGTTATGAATGAATTCATCGTGGATCACGAGATCCTGCGGCCCCATCAGGCAGCCGATCGCTGTGACATTGGTCAGGTAGCCGCTGACGAAGCAGACGGCGGCATCGACGCCATAGACTGCGGCGAGCCTACGCTCGAGCTCGACATGACCAGGCCGCTCTCCTGCCACAAGGCGGCTAGCCGACGCCGAAATTCCGAAACGATCGATCGCCTCTTTGGCACGTGCGGCGACATGCGGGTCGGTATTGGTCGCCAAGTAGTCATAGGAAGCAAAATTGACGAACTCGCGCCCGCCGATGCGCGTCGTCGCGCCCGCGGCAGCATCGTGCGACCGGTAGAAGGGATTGGCAACGCCAAGCAATTCACCCGCGATGCGCTGCGTTGCGACGCGCTTGTATTCGGGCAGATCCTCGAAGCGCGTTACCTGGCGCGGTTGTGCCTGCGGCTGCCGGTTCAGCCGCTCGGTCCGGTTACGGCCAGAGGATTCGCCAACACGGCGCATCTGCTCGAGCAGCTTGCTTTTCTTCTGCTCCGCCGGATTGCCATCATCAGCATCATACGTGGTCACTGGACGGCCCTTTTTTCCTGGTCTGAGGCATGGCTGCGCGCCAGACGCTCGACCACGCCGTCATCACCTGCCGCGTCACCATTAGCATCATCACCATTGCGATTCATGACACGATCACGCAAGCGGCTGACGACATCGCCCACGGTCGTACCCTCGCCGACGCCACTCAGAGGAATATCGAAGCCGGTCTTCTGCTGGAAGCTCATGCCGAGCTCCATCGCCATCAGGCTGTCGAGCCCGATATCCTTCAGAACCTTGTCGGGCGTCACCGTGTCTTCCGTCACGCGCAGGATGGCGGCGATCTCCGCAGCGACGAGCGCATGCAGGGCGGCCTGAGCCTCCCCTTCCGATTTCCCCCTGATCAGTTCCTTAAGATCGATGCCATCTCCCTCGTTGAGGGCCTGATGGCTGCCCGCATGCCGCATCAGCGGCTCGAACAGCGACCGGCCGGAGATCGGCAGCAGGCGAACGGCGCTCCAATCGATCTCGGCGATCATGATCGCCGCCGCATCGACCGCACCTCTGTCCGCCAGCATATAACGCTCGACCTGCTCCAGAGCGTCGCGTGCCTTCAGCGCTGCCTTACCAATGCGCTTGGAGAGGAGATCATTGACCTCGATGTTGCGGGCAAGGAAGCCCTTGTCGGCGATGGCGCCGAAACCGACGGCGAGCGCGGGCTTGCCGGCAGCGCGGCGCGCACGCGCCAGGCCCTCCAGATAGCCGTTTGCCATCACATAATTCGCCTGGCCAGGATTGCCGAGCATGGTCGTTGCCGAGGAGAACAGCAGGAAAAGCTCCAGCTTGTCGTCCCGCGTCAGACGATCCAGGTTTTCGGCGCCACGGATCTTGACCTCGAGAACGGGACGATTGCGCTCCGGCGTCAGGTTGGCAAGCAGCGCGTCGTCCAGAACCATGGCGGCATGAACGACCCCCTTCAGCGGGCCTTCGGCGCGAAGCGAGGCAAGCAGCGTCTCGACCGCGGCAGCATCGGTGATATCGCAGGCATGCAGCGTCGTCACGACACCCCGCTTGGCCCAATCGGCGATCGCCTTTTTCGTTTCTGTATCGGCAATGCCTCGACGCGAGCACAGCGCCATGCGGCGCGCACCCTTGGAAACAAGCCAATCAGCGGCGGATAGGCCGAAGCCGCCAATGCCGCCCGCAACCAGGAAAACGCCCCTGGCATCGAAACGCAGGGATTTCGCAGGCGCTCGCAGGACGTTGTCGACACCCGCAACAGGCGGCCGCACCACGATCTTGCCGATATGGCCGGCATTCTGCATCAGCCGGAAAGCGTTGCCGATCTCGTCATAAGCGAAGGCGCGATATGGCAGCGGCGTCAGCTTTTCCTCGGCGAAAAGCTGGCCGATCTCCTTGAAGATGCGCCGTGTCAGATCGGGGACATTGACCAGAAGCTGATCGGCGTCGATACCGAAATAGCTGACATTGCGCCGGAACGGACGCAGGCCGATCTTGCGGTCGGCGTAATAGTCACGCTTGCCAAGCTCCAGGAAGCGGCCGAAGGGCTTGACCAGCTCGATGCTCCGCTCCATCGCTTCCGAAAAGAGCGAATTGAGAACGAGATCAACACCTTCACCGCCCGTAAGCCGCCGCACGCCGGACACGAAATCCAGCGAGCGGGAATCAAGCACATGATCGGCGCCGAGCATCTCGAGGAAGCCGCGCTTCTCGACCGTGCCGGCCGTGGCGATCACCTTGGCACCCCTGTGCTTGGCAATCTGGAGCGCAGCCAGACCGACACCACCGGCAGCTCCATGAATCAGGATGGTCTCGTCAGGCTGAATGCGCCCAAGCTCGACCATCGCATAATAGGCGGTCAGAAAGGCAACCGGCACAGTGGCAGCGGCAACGGTTTCCATCCGCTCCGGCAGCTTTGTCACACCGTCGCGATGGACGCACACATGAGTTGAGAATGCGGCAGGCCCGATCCCCATCACCTTATCGCCCGGCTTGAGATCATCGACCGCATCGCCCACAGCAAGAATTCGCCCGGCGAATTCCATGCCGATCGTGGCACCGGCAAAGCCGTCTTCCAATGCTTCTTCGGGCAGAAGGCCCATAGCCCACATGACATCCCGGAAATTGAGGCCGGTGGCTTCGACGGAGATCACAACCTCTCCTTCGTCGGGCGCGGGAAGACCCGTCTCCTCCCAGGCCACGCTATCCAGACGCCCGCTCACATGCTGGCGGATCGTTGCTGCTGTGAAATCACTGCGGCTCGCTTCGATGGCATCGAAGGGACCAGCCACAGCCCGGATTTCCCGGATCTTTCCGGTCGCGCGATCCAGGAACCATTCCCTATTGTCCGTTTCCGCCATCATCAGGGTATCGACCACCGAGAGCGTTCGGCCGCCAGCCGTATCGGCATCCAGCAGATGCACGTCAAATGCATCGTACTCGTTCTGAAGGACGCGGCCGAAAGCCCATAGGCCGGCGTTGGCATCATCGATAGAGCCAACCGACAGAGGAGAGCCGCCCGACGCCACGATGACCAGTCGAGGCCGCGCTCCATCGCTGTTCTGCGACAACAGGCTCGCCAACTGCGTGAACGCCGAGAGACGAGACAACGAGAGTTCCGCTGTATCGCCGCGGTTCATATCCGCAAGATAAACGACGCGGCGAGTAGTCGGATCAATGGCATCGAGAGCGTCGACAATATCCGGAGACGATCCGCCGAGATCGATGACCGTTATATGCTTGCCCGGCTTGCCGAGACCCTTCCCGCCCTGCTCCGACAAGATCAGGATCGGATCGGTGGCTTCCACGGCAGAATTCTCTTCCGGCTGCCGCTCGGATACGGCCGACACCGTGATCAGTGCGCCTTCGGGGAAAGTCTGCTCCTGGATCAGAGGCTTGGCAAAGCCCAGGGTCTCGAGGAGATCGGCAATCTGCTGAGGTGTGCCAAGCCGTCCGACCGGGAATTCCGGCGACTGGCTATCGGCAAACCAGCCTTCGGACAGGCCGAAGACAAAATCATTGAAAGCGCTCGGCGCGCGATCGGCGAGCAGCAACTGCGCGCCGCCGGCGGCGACCGACCGGACCATCCGCTTGATCTCGTCATTGTGGCGCATCAGATGCTGGCTCTGATCGCCGGAGGCGACCACGATGTCGGCGACATGGCGGTCCGCCAGCCTGGCCGGATCAACCACAATAACATGCGCATCACGCTCGAAGGCGATCTCCAATGCTCGGCGGGCTTGCTCGCGCGGCTCGGCGATCACGAGACATGCACCTGCGACCGCGGCGATCGTTGCCAGCTTTCGACTGAAAGCCACCGATACCGAGCCGACCTCCAGAACGTGCCCGATCGCCCCGTCCTTCGCCTCGACGGAGGAAGCCAATGCCTCCGCTAGCATCGAAAGCCGCCTCTGGCTCAAGGGAGAATGGACAAGCACATGCTCCAGCGTCGCCCCGCCCGGCATGTTTGCGCCTTGGGCCGCAGGCTCACGCCCCAGCACATGCGGACGTATCATCGCCAGATGCTCGAGCGTCTCGCGATAGGCATCGCCAACGAGGACACTCTCGGCCACGCGCCCGGCGTCCTCGCGATAGATTTCCTGCAGCAGCTCCGCCACCGGCGGCAGCGTCGGCTCCAGGGGAACATGCCACCTGCCGTCTCCCGTCTCCGCGATGCCGGCATCTTCCAGAATGTAAAGGCAATTGACGAGGAAAGACCTGAACTCGGGATCGCCGGGAAGCCCGGAGAATGCAACAGTACCGTTGCGGTCCGCAACCTTCAGCGCGATATCATGGCAGGCCCGATAGATCGCGGCATCAAGAAGAAGACTTGCGTTGTTGAGCACATGGTTCCCGTCGGAGCCACCATGCGACGAAATCCGCCGTGTACCGGCACTGGATCTGTCTCCACCGGCGAAAAGAGCCGAAGGCACGCTCTCATAATGAAAAGCGACGGAATCGAGCGTCGCCCTGCGGCGCAGCTGCGTACGGCGGAAACGGCTATCGTCAAGAACGACGACCGGCGTGCCATCTGCATCGAACAGGGTGAAACGGGCCTTGATCGAATTCGCGCTGAACCGCTCGATCTCGATAATGGCTTTGACGATCGGTCTTCCCTTGCCGAAAGCTCTCACGGTACCGAAATGAACGGGAATATAGGGAGCACCGGTTTCGTCGCCGGAGAACTGATCGAACAATGCGACGAGACCGTGAAACGCCGCGTCGACCGACATGGGGTTGAGATTATAGCTGCCGAACGGATGAGATGGCGGAGCGGCCGGCTTCAGATCCACTTCGATCACATGATGACCGAAGGCCACGGCTTTGGACAGAAGCTGGAAATGCGGGCCATAATGCAATCCGAAACGTTCCGCCGTTTCGTAAGTCACATCGGAGGTCAACGTTGATTTGCGCTCATTGCCCGATCGCTCGAAGGACTTGTTGTCCCCCTCGCCCGCCAGCGGCTTGCGGCAACGTCCAACCACATGAACCGTCCATTCGTCATGGCTTAGGCGTTCGCGTGACCGGATCTCGATATCTCCGGTCTCAGGCGACAGGATGGTCGACAGTTCGACCATTCGATCCTGGGACAATTCGAGCGGCCTGATGATTTCGAGATTGCCGATTTCAACCTCATCCGTCCCGTAATAGCGTTGCGCCGCAGTTACCGCGATCTCGACGAAGCCGCTGCCCGGCATGATTGCCTTGCCGTCGACCACATGTTCGGCAAGATCGGGGAAGAGACGGGCATCGAGATGGTTCTTCCAATTCGAACCATTGAGATCGGCGCGCCAGCCGAGCAGCGTATATGGGCTCTTGCGATCCCGACCGAAGATATCGATCTCGTCCGTCGTTGGAGGGGTGCGGAGCTCCACCGGCTCGAAAGGCAGGGACGGCAGTTTGACGAAGGCGTTGCGGGTGGCGCTGCCGCGGGCACGCAGCGCAGGCGCTCCATTGGCGACTGCCCGCGCAAATGATTGCGAAACTGGATCATGGTCGGCGACGGGCGCCTCCCGTAGCAAGGTCGGTATCGCAATGACCTGAACCGATGCCTGTTTGGCGATCTCCGCCACATAGTTCGACAGGATCGGGCGCGGCGAAATCTCGATGAAGAGGTTGCATCCCATCGCTATCGCGGCCTGACAACCAGCCTTGAAGAGCACGGGATCCCGAACATTGCGCCACCAATATTGGGTATCCAGCAGGCGCCCGTCGCGCAGTTCGCCGGTCACCGTCGAAATGAAGATCCCCGTGCCGCTATCCGGCGCGAGATCGGGCAGATCCGCGAAAAAAGCCTCTTTGGCGCGGTCGATGATCGGATGGTGGAACGGATAATCGATATCGAGAACATGCGCGACGATCTGGGATTTGCGCGCAGCGTCCCTGTAGGCCTCTATCTCATCGGCCGGACCGGAGATCGTTACCGAATTCGGAGCATTGATCGCCGCGATACATATACTGTCGAGACCCTTGGATTTCGCAAAGGCCAGCGCGGCATCCTCGCCAAGCACAACGGCTGCCATCTTGCCTTCGCCGGCAAGGAGATCCTGATGCAGCGAGCGCTTGGCGACGATTGCAACCGCTTCGGCAGCCGTCAGCGCCTTGGCGGCATAAGCGGCTGCGATTTCGCCGACCGAATGGCCGAAGACCGCATCGGGCTTGACCCCCATGGACCACAGGCAATCCGAAAGAGAAGCCTGGATTGCGAACAACAGCGGCTGCGCGATCTTGGTATCGGCCAAGCGTGCGGCAAGATCGGAAGCGACCAGAACATCGGTCAGCTTCTCGCCGAGATAGTATTCAAAGAGCGCGCTGAAGGACTGAAAACATTGCCGGAAATGGCGGTTTTCCTGATAAGCGCCGACACCCATTCCCGCCCACTGCGCGCCGTTGCCGGAAAAGACGAAGGCGATCTTGGCAGCTTGCGCCGGAGCTTCGCCCGCCTCGCCGACCGAATTTTTGCCTGCGAGATGCGCATCGATGGCGGCAAGCACGGCCGCGCTGTCCTTCGCGCGGGCAGCAAAGCGATGGCGCATGGGTTCGCGATTGGCGGCAGCGGAAGCGACGATCTGACGAGCCTCCTTGGGCTCGGCCGTTTCAAGACGGGTCCTGTAGTCTTCAAGTAGCGTCGAAAGCGCCGACGCCGTATGGGCGCTGACGGCAAAAACGACCCCCTCGCCCCGGATTGGCGGCTCCGGCGGAGCAATCGGATCGGGATCGCTGATGACAACGTGAGCGTTCGTTCCGCCGAAGCCGAAGGAATTGATCCCGGCAAAGCGTGCCTGCTTGGCCGGAAGAAGCTCGATCGTTGCTGTGTTGACCCGAACGTTCAAACCCTCGAAGTCGATGGACTCGTTCGGGTGGTCGAAATGCAACGAAGCCGGAAGGAAATTATTCTCAAGCGCAATGACGGCCTTCAGCAGTCCGAAAAGGCCGGACGCGGGTTCGGTATGGCCGATATTGGTCTTGATCGAACCGATCGGCACCGGCGCCCGCCGATTGCGGCCTATGACTTCACCGATCGCCCATATTTCGGCGGGGTCGCCGACCTTCGTTCCCGTTCCATGCCCTTCGATGAAGGCTATGCGATTGACATCGATATTGCGGCCTTCATAGATCGACTGAAGCAAGGCGGCCTGCGCCTCGCGGGACGGCATGGAAATGCCGTTGGTACGTCCCGAAGAATTGACGCCTACGGCATGTATCCTGGCATAGCTGCGGTCCTTTTCGCGCAACGCCACGTCCGTCCGGCGCAATACGATCGCCGCACCACCTTCTGCGCGGACGTAACCGCGGCCGTTGTCATCATAGGCGCGGCAGAGTCCTTCCGGCGACAGCATGCGCGCCTGGGCAAAACCTACAAAGGACATGGGGTTGAGCAGGATATTGATGCCGCCGACGATCGCCGTATCGATCTCGCCGCTCTCCAGCGCCTTCACCGCCTGGTCGAGTGCAACCAGCGACGACGAACAGGCCGTGTCGATCGTCATGCTCGGTCCGCGCAATCCGAATATGTGCGAGATGCGGTTGGACACGATGGAAAGCGTGTTGCCCGTCATGAAATACGGGCTACCCGAAGCAGGGTCTTCCAACGTCAGATTGCCGTACTCAAGGGAGGATGCCCCGACATAGACGCCGACGCGCTGCCCCTCAAATCCATCGATCGGCAGGTTTGCATCTTCCAAAGCGCGCCAGACTATATTCAGAAGGATGCGCTGCTGCGGGTCCATCTGCATCGCTTCGCGCTGGGAAAGGCCGAAAACCACGGAATCGAAGGCGTAGACATTATCGAAGACGCCGGCTGCAAAACTGTAAGTCTTCCCCTGAATGCCAACAGCCGGATGCCAAAAGCGCGCGAGATCCCAGCGCTCCTCTGGTATGCGGCTTACGGTACAACGCCCCTCCTTGAGGACAAGCTGCAGTTCTTCAATCGAACTCGCCCCTGGGGCAACGCTTGCGCGTCCGATAATTTCAACTGTCATGATCTCTCAGCAATACTCGAAGAAGTGCACCAAACTGGCCAAATTCAATATCAACTGCGCACGTTATTATCTGTGGTTGTTATCGACAAAAAAATTGCGTGTGCAACCAATATGCGGCAGCGCAACAACCGATGCAATATGCGATCTCTTACACTCTTTAATCCAAATCGAAGATCGCAGCTATTGCTTGCGACGATTGTCGTGTTTTCGACAAGTCAGTTCGCGATGAATTTCCGTTGCCGACAAGGCACGATCCGTCACAATCATACAGATGTCGGCATCCGCCAATGATTAGGGGCGCAGGTAGATCAGACAGAACCGCTGCCCCTCCATTTTTCCAGGATTACTGCCCCAGATTCACCGCTGTTGCTGCTCCCTGGGACGCGATGCCTAGCGGCGTACCGATAAGATTCAAGAACTTCCTGATGTCGACGGACGGATGGCGCGACACGTAGATGACGTCACGGCTCTTGACGGGGAAAGTCTGTCCCACGATCAGGCTGTCAGGATTGGACATATCGAACCGATAAACGATCGGATAGCGCCCCTTGGCATCCGGCACCATACCCTTGCGCAACAGGTCCTGGAAACGAGCGGGGCTGAGCAGAATCTTGGCGATTTCAGGCTCTTCGTAGCGGAACAGGAAGAAGCCCTTGGCATTGCTCGAGTCGTCGATCGCGCCATGACCGAGGGCTACGGCCTCAAGCAGATTTAGATCGTTCGCCCCGAACTCGATGCGGCCGTCCCCACGAACGGAGCCGAGCAAGGTGAAGGTTCTTGGATCGCGGACGAGGAAAATCTGGTCGCCCGGCTGGACATAGATATCTTCCGAAGGATGCTCGATGATCGACTTCAGCAGAACCGTTCCGGTCCTGCTGCCGCGAACCAGCGTAACATAGGTTTCGTAAGGTTGCGTCGAGGGGCCACCGGCCTTGGCGATGACTTCGGTGATCTTTTCCTTGGTCAGATCGAGCGGAACCATGGAAGGACGGCCGACCGCACCCGAAACGGTGACGGTCCGCGACGGCGTGCCCATGCTTGTTACGATAACATCCGGCTCAACGGCCTTGGTTGCCAGAGCCGCCAGGATTGCCTTGCGAGCCTGGTCAAGCGTCTTGCCTGCGAATCGAACCGAGCCGGCATAAGGGATTGCTGCCGTACCGTCCGGCTGCACGACGATATCGAGCGATACCTGCTTCGATTGCGCCGTCGAAAACAGGCCATCGGCGCCAGCTTCGAAAATCGTGACCTTCAATGCGTCGCCGACACCGATAACGACCGGACCGACACCACCGCCCATGCCAAACCGGCGATTGAGCGTGGAGGAAACGTAGTCGGAAACCAGGCGCGCACTGCGGCTGTCGATGTCGACAATGTCGAAAACTGCGGCATTCCTGCGACCCAATTCGACACTGGATTGACCGGCATCTTTTACAATAGCGCCAGCCAGCGGACCTTCGCTCGAAACGGAATTACATCCCGCCAGAACCACGCAACAAAGTACGGCGCCAATACGAAACAATTGAAAACCTCAAACTAATTAGCTGCCGTGATTACCTGATGGCATACATCGACATAGAATGCATCAAATCTATCGACGCCTTGAAAAGCATAACGGGCACGCGTCAACAAGCCCAAACGCCGGAAATGCAATCAAAAATATCAGGTGCGATCATCTGAACACACCCGGGATTCAAGAAGTGCCCGATCAGATCGGGTTTATAAGGGGCAAAGGCGGTTAAAGCAATTTGGACGAGTATTATTTGCGGTTTAAAATTAAAATTTTCTGAAAAATAAAAAGAGGCCGTTAAGTAACGGCAATAGTAAAAAATCGCCCGATCAGCGACATAAAGTTCCGCAGAATCGCACTTATGCCGCTTTTCATAAGATTGCTATTGCCTGTAAAAGAGTTGAGTCATGACCCGCAACCCATGCAGAGATGACAGACCACAACAATCGGTACTTGCCGAATTTCTGCCTCCAGCGAGATAGCATCAATGGCTCCTCGAATCTGCCTCGGCAATCCTCGATTGTCCACCGGCGCTTATGAATTCCGCCAACTTGCTGCGAGGCGAAAAGCGGTTTGGAGGCCGCGATACGCCAACGCGAGAACTTCTCCGGATCGGCGGGATGCCGATTGAAATGAAGGTTATGTATTAATGCTTGGTTTTTCAAAGCGCTCCCAGAAGAAAGCATCGAAAAGTCCCCTGGAGATATTCGATCAGTACGAGCAAGGCAGGCCAGCGCACCAAAACGCCATCGATGCGCTTCAAGGATGGAACTGTGCGTTTCCGCCCGAATTCGATCTTAACGCCGGTAACCTGCCTCTTTACGCGGACGACCGCATCGATTGGGCATTGCGCACATTCGGATCGATAGAAGGCAGGACCATTCTCGAAGTCGGCCCGCTTGAGGGAATGCATACCCATATGCTGAATTGCCATCGCCCGGCGCGTATCGATGCGATCGAGGCAAACCGTCTCTGCTTTCTAAGATGTCTGGTTACCAAGCAGATCCTGAACATCGACACCGCCTCTTTCATGCTCGGCGACATTCAGGCGTGGCTGACGGAAGGCGAAGAAATCTACGACTTTGCGCTTGCATCAGGGGTTCTCTATCACATGGCCGACCCCGGCGAGTTTCTTCGCTTGCTGGCAAAGCGGTCCAATGCGGTTTTCATCTGGACGCACTTCGTCCTCGAGGACGCAATGCCGGAGGGCGACGTGCGGTGGCTGCCTTTCAGCGGCAAGGTGGAGACGAAACTGCTAGATGGCGTTGCGGTGCGCTACTACGAGCGTAGCTATCACCACGCCAATGCCAATGCGTCTTTCTGCGGCGGCATGAAGGACCGGCACTTTTGGATGCACAAGGACGATATATTGATGCTGCTGCGCACATTCGGCTTCAATGACGTTATCATCCGGGATGAAAATCTGAGCCACCCAGGCGGCCCCAGCTTCTCGCTGCTGGCACGAAAAACGCCCAGCGAGGCCTGACGAGGTTCGAATGCCAAGGCCCAACATCTGCGATATCGATAGGCATCTTGATAGATGTGATGCTATGCAGGGCGCAATGACGTCACTCCATCAGCAATTTCGACCCTGCGCCGATCTGGTAAAAGCGCCGGAGAAACTCCGTGCTTTTTAACCTCGAATATGATCATGGCAATATTATCGAGGGCTATCTGATCCCCGATGGCTTTTCCGACAAACCACAGATCAGAATCTCGGACGCCGGCGGCGATCTGACGATCCTGCCATGCGACCAGCTCAAGCAGGCGGTCATCGACTCGGGACGGCACGAAGATGGCCGTGTCGGGTTCAGGCTCGATACGACGATCATGCCGGACCTCATGGAACGTACATCGCTGATGATCCATGATGCGAAGTCCGGATTGTTGATCTATCGGCGACCGCAAGTATCGAACACGATTCCGTTAAAGATTGTAAGGCTAGAGACACAGCTGCTGCCAATGGTCAAATTCGACTACCATTGCGGCCGCAACTTTCAATACGAGCTCTCATCCGTCGAGCGCTTCGGTCACGAAACGACCCTCCAAGCCTTTCATCTGAACGCCATCGAGTCGATCTATCTTAGCGGTCGGCTGTTGATGCGCAATTATGAAGAGTTCCTCGACAAGGGATTCAAGGCCATCGTCCTGCTTACCGATCCCTATTACGAACTCGCTCTGCGGATATTCCTTCTGAAACGAATGGCGAAAACTCAGATTTCCTTCTTCGGCGACCGCGACAAGATCATCCTGGCGCCTGCTGCGGAGCATTTTGCCGAGGTAAGCCTCGAAAACGAAGCCTCTCTCAAGGCAGCCCTGAAGAAAGCGCCTCAGAGTGTCAGAAACGTTTTGGTATCTCCGGTCACCCGGCAATTGGCCACGACCATACCGGAACAGACCGTGACACGCGCCGAGGTCGCCACCGCGATCGATCTTCTCTCGCGCTTTGCAATTGTCGGTTTCGATACGGACAGTCTCTATTTTCAACAGGCGCTCAGCGAGCTCATCGGGATTTCGGTTGACGATTTTCCGTTGCCACCCAGACACAGCACCCTTGAAGACGTTGCGACAAGGTTGCGTTCATTGCATATTGCCGAGCTCATGCTCGAAGAGGATTTGATTTTCGACCACTATGTGCGTCAGGCGATGAAACCAACCGCGCCCGGACTGCCGGAAACGATTGCAAGCTGACATGCCGAAGCCAGTCATTGAAGACACGATAGTTCAGGACTCTCCGCGGGTAAAAACGAGCCGACATATCCTGCCTTCGCTGTTCCGGCGCAGGCTGCCGGCGCAACGTACGCGCACCGATCTCGACGACGTCGAATATATACCGGTGCATGATGGCAACGAGCCCGAAACACAATCGGGCGGCAAGCCGCCGCTGAGACTTATCGGCTTCGTATTACTCGTCATCCTGCCTTTCCTGGCCAGCTCGGTATATTACGCCTTCATTGCCTCGAACCAATATGTAGCGGAAGCACGTTTTGCCGTTCGTGCTGTATCGGGAGCAGGCGACACGGGTGATGCTGGTGATTCCGGTGGAGCCACCAGCGCTCTGAACATGCGCTCGGCTTCGCAGGACGCTTATGTCGTCACCAGCTTCATCCACTCGACGGAAATCCTCAACCGGATCGGCAAGAAACTCGATTATCGGGCCATGTTTACCCGGCAGGATGCGGATTTCCTGTCGCGATTCGGCTCGGCGCGATCCGATGAAGAGTTTCTGAAATACTGGAACGACCATGTCAGCGCCTATATAGACGTTACCTCCGGCATTATCACGCTGAAGGTCAGGGCTTTCACGCCCGATGATTCCGTCAAGCTCGCGGACGCCATCATCGAGGAAAGCGAAAAGCTCATCAACGAGCTTTCCGAACGGGCACGCAACGACATCGTGCAGAGCATGAAGGCCGACGTCCAGAAAAGCGGCAAGGCCTATGGCGATACTTTGACCGCTCTCAACCAGTTTCAAAACGCATCCGGCCTTCTCAGCCCGCAGGCACAAGCGCAGAACAGCGGCACGATTCTGACGGGCCTGCTGGCCCAGAAACTGGAATTCGAAACGCGTCTCTTCGTCATGCGGCAATCCAATGCCCAGAATTCTCCGACCTATCAGCAGCTCAATCTCGCCAAGGACAGCCTCGATGCACAGATCGAGAAGATGAGATCGGAGTTGACAGGCCCTGAGAATGCGAGCCTTGCAAAGGCCCTGCTGGACTATTCCAGGCTGGAGACCGATCGCATGATCGCGGAAAAGCTCTACGAAAGCGCGCAGAAGAACTACGATGCCGTGCTTGCCGAAGCTTTGCGCAAGACGCTCTATCTCGCCGTTTTCGTCAAGCCGGTGCTGCCGGACGAATCGATATTTCCACGCCGTGTCAGTACGCCTCTGATCATATTGCTTGCGCTTGTTGTTACCTGGGCGACGCTTTCTCTTATCTGGGCATCCGTCGAGGATCACCGGATATGAGTGGGGAAGCACCATGATCAGCTTCAAGAACGTCTCGAAATTCTTCAAGACACAGAGCGGCAAGAAGATCATCCTCGACCGGGTGCATTGCGAGTTCGAATCCGGCTACTCCTACGGCTTGCTGGGCGTGAACGGTGCTGGAAAATCGACGACGATCCGCATGATTGCAGGCACGATGCTGCCGAATTCGGGCAAGATCAGCAAGAATGTTCGAGTATCCTGGCCGCTGGGCCTCGGCAGCGGCTTCAATCCCTTCATGACGGGGCGGGCCAATGTTCATTTCGTTGCGCGCGCCTACGGCGAGGATGTCAGGCGTGTCTCCCGCTTCGTCGAAGAGTTCGCAGAGTTGGGCGACTATCTCGATGCGCCGGTGCGCACCTACTCCTCGGGCATGAGCGCGCGATTGGCATTCGGGCTTTCGATGGCGATCGAGTTCGAATGCTATCTCGTGGACGAGGTTCTGGCCGTCGGCGATGCGAGATTTCAGGAGCGCTGCCGCATCGCATTCGAGAACAGGCGCAAGAATTCCGATATCATCATGGTGTCCCATAGCATGGGCATGATTAATACACATTGCGACAGGGGTATTGTACTTGTCGATGGCAGACTTATCGTCTTCGATAAGGTAGAGCAGGCTATCGAAGCCTATTATAGATTGAATCGATAGAAGATCAGGGATCGACGGCAAGGCCCAATATGGCTCATGACACCGAAAACGCGCCAAAAACGCTTCAGCTCAGCGCGACGGAGCATAGCCGGAACGTGGCCACGAATCTGTCGGTGACTGCGCGGAAGCTGCGCTTCTCGACATCGAGGCGCAGCCAGCTGTTCAAGGCTGTCGGCCTGCGGCCGCGGCCGATGCAGCAGATCATCGGCAAGGCCATGCTGGCATCGACCTTTCTGCTGATTGTCGTCCCCAATATCGCTTCGATCTACTATTTTACCCTCGTCGCGTCCGATCAGTATCAATCCGAAACGCGCTTTACGGTCCGCACCTCCACGCCCGCACTCGGCAGCAATCAGATTACCAAGGTGACCGGCCTGCCTCCGGCGCAAATCGTCCAGAACACCCTGATCGTCACCAACTTCATCAAGAGCAAGGACATGGTTACCGCGCTCGAGGAAAGGGTCGACTTCCAAAAGATCTACGGTAGCGACTCGATCGATCGGATTGCGCGCCTGAAGAAGGATGCGAGTTCGGAAAAGCTGCTCAATTACTGGGAAGACATGGTTTCGATCAAAATCGATGCCAACAGCGGCATCGTGACGGTCAAGGCGCGCGCTTTCACCGCGGCCGATGCCCAGAAGGTATTGCGCGAGGTTGTCGCCGCGTCTGAGGTCGTCGTCAACGACGTCAACACCCGCATCTGGCGTGACGTCATCGCAACCGCCCAGGCGAATCTCGACAATGCTAGGGATCAGCTGCAGAAGGCGCGAGATCAGCTTTTGATTGCGCGCAACCAGACAGGCGTCCTCAGCGTCGCGGGATCGTCGGCCGTTATCACCAACTTGATATCATCCGTGCAGAAGGAGAGGATAGAGCTTCAGCAGAAATATGATGCGCTGCTTGGAACTGTCTCCGCCGATGCACCGCAGATGCGCGTGTTGAAACGCGAGATCGACAGCAGACAGAAGCAGATCGATCAGCTCAACAGCCAAGTCGCCGGGCAGAACAAATCCGAGCAGAATCTCGCGGACGTTTCCGTGGATATGTCACAGCGCGAACTGGAACAGAGCCTTGCCGAGCAGCAATTTGCCACGAGCATGAAGACGTTGGAGCAGGTCAAGTTCGTCAGCAAGCAGCAGCTGCTCTACCTCGATACGTTCCTGGCGCCCAGCCTGCCCGACGAGGCGGAGTATCCCCAGCGGGCGCTCTGGATCAGCGGAATCCTGGGCGTGACGCTTCTTGCCTGGGGTGCTGTTTTCGGCATCCTCGCAAATCTCCGAAGTCGCCTGGCGTGATTTTGCGCGGAAGCCCCATGCAAGTTTTGCGCGATATCGTCTATCAATTGCTTCCAAGACCACGGCCATCCCGTGCGCCGGAGGAAGATGGTGAGCGCGTTGCGAGACGTCTGCTCATCTTGTCGCGCCATCCCAATCCGAGCTTCAGCTACTATCTTGCTGAGCGGGCCAAGACACTTGGCCATATTCCGGTCATCATGAAGGGCCTCGACGACCCACTCGACGCTGTCGATAGCGACGGGCTCTTCGTCATCATTTGCCGCTACATCAAGCAGCCGCAATTGCGCTGGCTGGAAGAAAGACGAGGCACGCTGGCCGGGGTCGCCTATTTCGTCGACGACGACATTCCCGCGGTCGTGACAGGTAACGAAGCCGGTTGGCTCTATAAGTTCAGGCTGATCAAATTGGCGGTTCGCCCAATGCCGAGGGTCAATAGGCTCCTCACCCATGTCTGGACCTCGACCGAACCCCTGGCAAACGCGCTCGCGATGAGAAGCCATCGGATCGATATCCTGCCCCCGCTTCCAGCGGATGCAGCAGAAATCGTGGTCAATGCCGGGGATGACGGAGGCGCGCCGCTGAGAATGGTCTACCATGCCACCGGCGTCCATCGTCGCGAACACGAGTTCCTCATGCCGATCGTCAAAGCCGCGATGGAAAAACACAGCAACCTGCATTTCGAGGTGTTTGCCGCCGGCACTCTCGCCCGACGCTGGGCTCTGCAAGGGATCGACCCGACGAGAATGACGATCATTCCGCCACTCCCCTGGCCGGCCTATCTCGCAAAGACAGCGCATCATCAAGCCGATATCGCTCTGGCTCCTCTTCTGTCCGGAAAGACCAATGCGAGCCGCTCGGATACCAAGCGGATCGACATCAGCCGCCTGCGGGCAGCAGCCATATTTTCCCGATGCCCGATTTTCGAACGATGCGCCGTTGCCGGGGAACTTCACATCGGCAATACCGCCGACGAGTGGCTTGCCGCTATCGGCTTGCTCATCGGCGACCGCGCGCAGCGGCTTTCTGCCCGCGATGCTACGCGACATTCGATCGAGAAAATGCGGCTGTACGCCAGTCCGACATTTCCAGGCATACGTTTTGAACCTCTAAGCGGCGCGGGCTAGGCCAGGAATTTCGCAGGCAATGTCTCTGCTCGCATGTGGATGAAATCAATATTTCGATGACACTCAAAATTATACCAAACGCCGATCTCGAACGGGAAATCTCCGCTGACGCCGATCTCAGCCTATGGAAATCCCTGGGGGATGATCCGGCTTTCGAGATCAGGTTTGCGCCCATGCGAAAGAAGCTGGTCGTCATCCATATAGTCGCGATCGACGAGCCTCTAGATCCCAAATTCTATATCAATCGCGGCTACGGCTTCCGAGAGAAGGATACGGTCTCCCTTCCGGAAGGGCATCGTTTCGTCATCACCGCCGACATCGGTTCGGTCGGCTCCATCTGCGCCCTGCGCGCCGATCCGGCCAGCTTCCCGACGACGTTCCAGTTCGCCGTCAGGGCCTTTGCGTCCAAAAAATCGGCCGAGGCATATATTTCGACTCTTCTTGAACCGGATGGACGAACCAAGCGCGTCGATCTCGGCAAGCTACCCCAATATTGGATGAAATTACCCAAGCTTCGCTTCGGGCGACGCGCCGCAAGTCTGACCGTGCAATATGCGGACGCCAGCTATGGGCTTGCCTCCGCACTGGAGACGGCACCGGTATCCGCAACGGCCGGAACCTGGCTGAGCGTCGTCGTCCCGGTCTACAATGCACCGCCCCGCTATCTGGACGACCTCGTCAAATCCTTCGAAGAACAGGGCGAAACAGGCACCGAGCTCATCCTGAGCGATGATGGCTCGACGTCGCCGGAAACAGGGCAGTGGTATCAGAGCCGGCAATCGAAAGACAATATCCGCTTTGTGCTGAATGAGCGCAACGGCGGCATCGCGGCCGCCACCAATGCGGGTCTGTCCCAAGCACGGGGGCAATGGATTGCCTTTCTCGATCATGACGATGTCATCGCACCGCATGCCTTCAAGCTCATCCGGCATACGCTGGAGCAAAATCAAGGCGCGAATTTCCTCTATACGGACGAACTGGTGGTCGACGACGTCCTGAAGCCGACCGGCGTCATGCTGAAGCCGGCCTATGATTCCGTGCTGCTGACGGGCGTCAATTACATCAACCATTTTTCCGTCTACCGCCACAGCCGCCTTCGGGAGATCGGCTATCTCCGCATGGGCTACGACGGCTCGCAGGATTACGATCTGCTGCTGCGTTATCTGGAGGGCGTCCCCGAGGAGAGCGTCCTCCACCTGCCCTACCCGGCATACTGGTGGCGCCGCAATGGCAAGACCTTTTCCCGCAACTTCATGGAGGCCGCCACCACGAACGCCAGGAAGGCACTGGTCGAACGATTTGAGCGGCTGAAGCAGACGATCGCCGTCGAGGGTGCCCTCACCAACACGCTGCACCGGATCATCTTCGAAGCCCCGCACGCGTGGCCGAAAGTCTCGATCATCATTCCGAGCAAAAACAATTTCGATCTGATTTCGCGCATCCTCGGCGATCTCTTTGAAAAGACGGATTATCCGAATTTCGAAGTTCTGGTCATCGACAACGGCTCCACGGATCAACCTGTCCTCGATCTCTACGAGCGCTACCGCCAGAGCGAGCCGCGATTTTCTGCAACTGTAACACCGGAAGCCTTCAACTTCTCGCGCTCGGTCAATCGCGGCCTGAGAGCAGCGACGGGGGAGCACTATCTCATCCTGAATAACGACGTCGAGGTCATCGAAGCGGACTGGTTGAAGGAGATGGTCTCCTGCCTCGCCTATGACAGGACCGGCATCGTCGGCGCCAAACTGCTCTTCGCCAATGACAAGATGCAGCATGCCGGTGTGGTGGTTGGCTTTGGCGGACTTGCCGGTCATTGGTATATGAACAAGCCGAAGGAATTCGGCGGACCGATGAACCGGCTGCATGTGCGCAACACCATGACATGCGTGACCGGAGCGGTGATGCTGATCTCGGGGGACTGCCTACGGAAAATCGGCCTCTTCGACGAGGAGAATTTCGCGGTCGCCTATAATGACGTGGATTATTGTCTGCGGGCGCACAAAGCCGGCTATCGCATCGTCTGGACGCCCTTTGCCTGTCTTTATCACCATGAATCGCTGTCGCGCGGTTCGGACAAATCCGGCGAGCGGAAAAAGCGTTTCGAGCAGGAAAAGCAGAACCTGCGCCGGCTCCACGCCACGCAGGGTTTCATCGACCGCGCGCTCAATCCGGCCTATGGCCGCGACAAGTCAGACCCGAAGATCGTGGTGCCGACGCAACTGCACATCCCCTTGATGCCTGACGCTGTCTGAAGCGGGCTCGGTCAGAGCTGTATCAGATCGAGATCTTTGCCGATCTCGCTTTTGGCAATGTCGACCACGCTTCTCTCATGGGTAAAGAGGATTGTCTGGAAGCGATCGGCCGTTGCGGCCAGCACCTGCAGACCGGCCCGAACGCGCTCGTCATCGAAGGTCTGGAAGATGTCGTCGACGATCAACGGCGCCGGCTCGTTGCGGGCGGAATAATCCTCGAGGAATGCCAGCCGCAAGGCGAGATAAAGCTGGTCGCCCGTGCCCTCGCTCAGACCGTCGAGCGGCACGCGTTCGCCGGCCGCACGTTCCGCCAGCAGCTGCAGCGCGTCGCTTTCATCATGGGCTTCGACGAGGCGGGAAAAGCGGCCACCCGTCAACTGCGAGAACAGCTCGCCGGCACGCCGGATGACGGGATCGGCCTGCTTCTCGCGATAGGCCTCCATCGAACCGGCGAGCATGCGGACCGCAATCTTCAGCACGACCCATTGCCGCGCGAGATCCTTTGCCTCCTGCTCGGCCGACAGCTTCTCGAAAACTGCGTATTCGGCACTGGCGCCCGTTTCCAGCGCCTGTCGTTGCCGGCGATTCTCCGCCAGCCGCGCCGAAAGTTCGCCGTGCACGGCGAACTGCCGCTGATCTTCCTCGGTCAATCGCTCGATTTCGAGATCGGCCGCAACGCGTTCGAAGCCGGCTAGCTCAGCGCGGAGTTCGTCTTCGGCCTTGCCGTCGGCCTGCTGACGGAAACGATCTCGGCTTTCGATGAGCCGCGCGGTCAGACGCATGCGTTCGCGCAGGCGAGAGAGGAGTGCCGGCAGATCTTCGACACCGCCGATCTCGGCGGTCAGTTCGCCTAGACCGGCGGCGATGGCGGCAAGCGCAGCCTCCTGGCGGACTACAAGCCCTTCCCCGCGCTGGCGCTCCTCTTCCAGGCCGTCGCGCTTCTTCAGTTCGCCCCGCATGGCGTTGACGCGCGTGTGCAGCGCCTCGGCAGCAGCATCCGGCGGCAGATGATCCAGCTCATAGCCGCTATTGGCGCCAAGGGTCGCCAGTCGCCGCTCGAAATCCGCCATGTCGCGCCGCATGCCGTTGACCCGGCGCAGGCGGTTTTCGCGCTCCGCCAGGACATCGGGCAGTTCCTGCCATGCCTTCAAGGCGGCATTCGCCATGTCCAGCGTCGTGTCGGATGGCAGACCGAGCAGCTCCACGGCCTTGGCGAATGCGCCGCGCCAATCGGTGTGCTGCCGTTCCAAGCTCTGTTGCTGGTCGTCGAACCGGGCCAGTCTTTCACGCGCCGCGCCGATCTCCCCTTCCCGCGTGCGGCTTTCGCTCCAGCGTTCGGACAGAAGGCGCAGATGCTTGCGCAGACCTTCCGCAATCGCTGCCGGCGGAAGGCGGCCGCTCTTATAGCCGGTTGCCTCGACGATATCCTGCAGGGCCGGCAAAACGCGGCCTTCCGCTAGCGCATTCTCGTCGCGCTGATCAAGCAGATCGCGCAAAGCCTTGCGCTCGCGCCGCAGCAGCTCTACTCCGCGCCGCCACTCGAGCATCGTCGAAGGATCGAGCGCATCGATACCGCAGGGCTCGAAAAGGGCTGCGAAGGCTTCCTGTGCATCCTTCAGTGCCTTCTCGAAGCCCTTGAGCCGACCGGAAGCCTCCTCCCGCTCCTGCAGCAGACGTGCCTGCCGCAAACGATAGTCGGCGTGGCGCGCGACACGATCCGCATCGCTCAGGGCGGCATCGGCCAGACGGTCCGCCTCGGCCACACTGACGGTCAATTCCGCAAGAATCTTCGCTTCCGGGGCCGCGTCGCCCTTCCACTTTTCCTGGACGGACGACCATTGCGCATCACGGCTTTCGCGCGCGGCAATGATCTGCTCGCGCGTGACAACCGGCCCGGTGCGCTCGGCATCCGCGAGGATTCGTTCTATCTCCGCCAGCTGCTCATCACAGGTCTGAAGCTTGCCGGTAGCGTCGCGCACTTTCGATCGAGCGGCATCGATCGCATCACGATATCCCGTAATCTCCGTCGCTTCCGGCAGCGGTACCGCGAACAATATATCAATGTCACCGATCGGTGGCTGCAGTCGTCCGGCCGCCTCATGGAGATCGGCCTCGGTGCGGCGTATCTGGGTTTCCAGCCCATCGAGGCGAGCCAAGGCGGAGAGGTCGCCGCCCAAAGCCTCAAGCTGGTCAGTATAGGGTCTCGGATCGATCAGCCGCCCGTTGAGGCTGTCCCTCTCCAGAGCGGTAAGCTGCTTGCGCTCGCTGTCGGATTGTTCGGCAAGCGATTGCATCTGCCGCGCAAGCTGCCGGCCCTGCTCCACCAGTTCGGACAGACGCGCGCGATCGATGTCGCTCGGCTGCTGTCGTTCCAGCTCGGCCTCAGCAAGACCGAGACGGCGGGCGAGCTGCGAAAGCGTCGTGTCGTAACCGGCGAGCTCCTGATCGACACGCGGCAGATCATACCGCTGGGCACGGTAGTTGCCGGTATCGGCAAAGAGCTGCGTGATATCGCCCGACATCTGCAACAGCGTTTCATCCACCTGGATACGCGAGAGATCCTCCTCCGCTCGCAGAACGGCTTGCCGAGCCCGCCGTAGCTCCTCTTCGCTCGTCTGTTTATCGCGCAGATTCTGCTCAAGCTTGTCGGCAAAGCCATCGGGGATCGCGGCGAGATCGGAAAGGTTATCGAGTGCGAGGGTTTCCGCATCGATTTCCGATAACAGGGGCTGCAGGGTCTTCAACCGCTTAAGCCGATCCAGCGCCTCGCGCGTGCCGCGGCGCTCCGCCTGCAGACGTTCCAGCTCCGTCTCCAGCTCGGCCGCTTCGGCAAGCAACTTCTTCCAGTCGCCGGATTTCAGCTCGTTATCCCGCTCTGCCTTGCGCGCATCTTCGTAGCGGTCGAGAGCCCGATAGAAGCCGCGATCCTTCGAGCGTCTGGCCGCATAGATGCCGTCGGCCTCCGCTTCCAGCGACTGGCGCAGGCGGGACAGACCAGTCAGACCGGAAGCGGCGGAAAACAATAAGCTGCCGATCTCGCCGCCGCTGCGCAGCATGGCGGTCGCGCCCTGCCGCAGTCGCTGCGAATCGAGACCGAAGGCGCGCTCGAAGACATCGCGGCTGAGATTGCCGAGGAAGGGCGAAAGCGCATCCTCGGCAAGTGGCGTCTCCTTATCGTCGGGCGCGAGAAGCGTGCCCTTGCGGCCGCGACGGCGGCGGAAATTCAGCTTTGCGCCATCGCGGGCGCTGATATCGGCGCCGATCCGCAATGTTCCGGGTTCGTGCAAGAAGCTCTGCTCGGCGGCGGTGGGGAAGCCGAAGAGAAGATCGGAGATCGCGCTCAGAGCCGAAGATTTGCCCGCCTCGTTCGGACCATAGATCACATGCAGCCGCGCACCGGGGCGAAAATCGATTGCGCGATCGGTCAGCGCGCCATAGCGGAGAATATCGAGCCGGGTAAAGCGCATCAGGCTGCTCCCTGCCCGCGCGCCAGCAGCAGTTGCCGCGCCTCTTCGATGAGGGCTTCCATGCTGTCGTCCAGCGGCTGTTCCGTCGCACCGAGGCCGCCCGGCAGACGCACGGCGATCTCGTCGACCAGCCGACCGGCTTCGGCGGCAATATCGGCATTACCGGCATTACCGGCATGCTCCGCCAGAAGCTGATGCAGGTCCAGAGCGCCGTCCGCATCCGCGGTTTTCTCCGGCGGCGCTTCCAGCTTCAGTTCGAGCTTTTCCAGCCAGATATCCTCATGCACGCGATGGCAAGCGGCCTCCACCTCGTCACGCCATTGCTGGCGATTGGCAGCTATCGAGCCCTGCAGCGGCGTTACCCCGGAAAGCCGTACGCGCAATGCGGTCATGCGCCCCGCCATGTCATCGACCAAAGGCTGCACCGCCTGCTCCACATGACGCAGGATCGCTGCCTGATCGTCCTCCGGTCCAACCACAATATCGACTTGCGCGAAACGCGCCTCATCGACGATCAGACGTTCATGGTCGATCCGCCCGTCTTCGACCGTCACCAGCACCGCGCCCTTGGCGCCGCGCTCGCGAATATTGCGGCCCTGCAGATTGCCAGGAAAAATGACGAGCGGGTCCTGTGCCACCACTTCAAAGTCGTGCACATGACCGAGCGCCCAGTAGTCATAGCCGCGCGAGCGCAGATCATCGACCGAGCACGGCGCATAGGGCGCGTGCGGCTCGCGGCCGGTGAGCGAGGTGTGGAGAATGCCGATGTTGAACCAGCCGGAGACGGGTGCGGGATAGGTGATCGCCAGATTGTCGTTGGCCGAGCGCTCGGCAAAGCCCTGGCCATGCAGCGCCACCTTCAGCGCCTCCAGCCGGACGCTTCCCGGCTTGCTGGTCGGAAACTCATGAACGTTTGGCGGCAAGGTGATGGTCTTGGTGATGACGCTTGCCGCATCGTGATTGCCGCGCAGCAGGTAGACCGGAATGCCCGCGCGCTCCAGCCGTGCCATCTCGCGATTGAAGAACAGGCCGATCTTGTTGTCCTTCCAGTCGCCGTCATAGACATCGCCGGCAATGACGAAGAAATCGACGCGCTTTTCGATCGCCAAGCCGACAAGCGTGGAGAAGGCCTTGCGGCTGGCTTCGACGAAGACCGCAGCGACGGCGGCATCCTTCAAGGCCAGCCCCTGAAACGGGCTGCCAAGGTGCAGATCAGCGGCATGGATGAAGCTGAAAGAGGGCATGGGCTCCGATAGCGGTCAGATTCCGGTCTCTCCTTTTAAGGAAACAGAGGCGCCATGAATACCGCGTCGACGCCTTCATCCAATGGTTTCGTCAGCAGATCCGGGCTATCTATTCCTGGGTCACGCGATTGCGATCCTCGATCGCCAATGTGCGCTTGTGGCCCTGTCGGGCGGCTGCTACTGCGCTATCATCTTACGAATGAAAGAGAGGAGACTTCTCATGAGACATCATGCTTTTGGACGGACGCCCTTTATCGTGACGGATGTCGGCTTCGGGGCCTGGCAGATCGGCGGCGCGTGGGGCGATGTCAGCGAGGCCGATGGCCGCGCAGCGCTGAACGCCGCCCTCGATGCCGGCATGACCTTCATCGACACCGCCGACGTCTATGGCGATGGCCGCTCGGAAAAGATCATTGCCGATGTCCTGAAGGCGCGCGGCGGTGAGCGTCCAATGGTGGCGACCAAGGCCGGCCGACGGCTGAGCCCGCATGTGGCCGACGGCTATACCAAGGCCAATCTCGAAGGCTTCATCGATCGCAGCCTGAAGAACCTCGGCGCCGAAAGCCTGGATCTGGTCCAGCTTCATTGCCCGCCGACCGAAGCTCTCTATCGACCGGAGGTTTTCGCTGGGCTCGACGAGTTGCAGAAGGCCGGGAAGATCAGGGGATACGGCGTCAGCGTCGAAAAGGTTGAGGAAGCACTGAAGGCGATCGAGTATCCGGGCGTGCTCAGCATCCAGATCATCTATAACATCTTCCGCCAGCGTCCCGACCACCTGTTTTTCAAGGAAGCCAAGCGTAAGAACGTGGCCGTCATCGCCCGCGTGCCGCTGGCTTCCGGCCTGCTCTCCGGCAAGATCACCCGTGACACGCAGTTCGCCAGCGACGACCACCGCAATTTCAACCGCCATGGCGAAGCCTTCGATGTCGGCGAGACCTTTGCCGGCGTGCCGTTCGAAGTCGGTCTCCAGGCGGTAGAAGAAGTGCGCAAGCTGGTTCCGGCTGGCGCTAGCATGGCGGCCTTTGCGCTGCGCTGGATCCTGATGAACGATGCCGTCACCGTCGTCATCCCCGGTGCCCGCAATGCCGAGCAGGCAAAGGCCAATGCGGCTGCAGCCGATCTCGCTCCGCTCTCCGCCGATGTCATGGCGGCGACGCGCGAGATCTACGAGCGCCTGATCGCGCCGCATGTTCATCATCGCTGGTAACATCCATATCTGAAATGGGTGGCCGGAACATGCTTTCGGCCACCATGGGCATATTGTTCCGTAGGTGCAGAGACAGCATCAATATGCCACTGCCCAAGCTTGATGCCATTGAGGAAAAGGGGCCGGACAGGCCCAGGAGGAATGTCATGAAAGTAGCGCTGGTAACGGGCGCCTCTCGCGGTCTCGGTGCGGTGATCGCCTTGGAGCTTGCCGGGGTTGGCTGGGCCGTCGCCGTCAACTATGCGAGCGACACTCAGGGGGCCGAGAAGATCGTCGATACCATTCGGCAGCGTGGTGGGCAGGCTTATGCCGCAAAATTCAGCGTGATCGACAAGGACCAGCTTGCGGACGGTCTGGAAAAGATCAGGGCATCGCTCGGACCGGTCGATCTCATCGTCAACAACGCCACAGGCCCTCAGCCGGAAATGCCGCTCATGGAGCAATCCTGGCGGACCTACCTCGACCAGCTCGAATTCTTCGTCAAGGCGCCGCTGGAACTGCTGCAAGCCGTGCTGCCGGACTGGCGGGCGCGCAAGTCGGGCCGCGTCATCAACATCGGTTCCGAAGTGGCGGAGCTCGGCAATCCGAATTTCGGCAATTATGCTGCCGCCAAGGGCGCTATGCTGTCGATGACGCGCTCCTGGGCGAGAGAGCTCGCGCCGGAAGGCATCACCGTCAATCTCATCGCGCCTGGCTGGATTCCGGTCGAGCGTCATGCCGATGCGTCCCAGCAAGCGAAGGATGGTTATCTCGCGCAGACGCCGATGGCCCATTTCGGCAAGCCGGAAGACATCGCCGACGCCGTCGTCTTTCTCGCATCGAGCAAGGCGGATTTCATCACGGGCCAGAAACTTGCCGTCAACGGCGGCCGGACGCTGCTCTGACGCCGCCGGGCAAAGAAACGGTCTTGCTACTATTTGGTACGATTGGCGGACACTCCGGTTCCTGCGCACAGTCATCGAACCGGAGCATTCCGCCGTTAGCGGCGTAAAACGATCTCACTCTTTGCGTTCCATTTTTGCGCGGACCTCGAGAAAGGCGTTTGTAAGACTTATCAAGACGGGCGATGTGACACTCCCATTTGCTCCGCCGATCGGGTCCGCAATGTGAATGTTTCTAAGATCGTTCATGAAGTCGTCCCAAAGGGCCGGTCCGCCTTTTTCAAGAAGTTCGGCGCGGATGCTCAGGTCTTCGCTGACGGGCAGATGCCTCCTGCCCCAGGCGCCGATCATGGCGATCATCGGCACAAGCTGAATCGCCGGTTCCGTCAGACTGTAAATCGCCTTCTGACTGTGGCTGGGATCGTCCAGTTTGGTGATCAAGCCGAGTGAAACGAGACGCTTTAGGCGCGCGGCAAGTATATTGGAGGCAATCCCCTCCTCGGACCGATTGAGCAGTTCGCGAAAATGCCGGCGATTGCCGAACATGATGTCCCGAATGACGATCAGGCTCCAGCGATCCCCCAACACTTCCATTGTCAGGTTGATCGGGCACCCCGACCGCCGCTCGATATCCATATTCGCTTCCTTTGGTGAATCGATTGCAATGTAGGACGAGCCATGCTACCACACAACCAGTTGCAAATTGCAATTAGATGGAGGACGGCATGTCGAAAGTTCGTGTTGCAGGATTCTCGCTCTCGATCGATGGCTTCGGGGCTGGACCGGAGCAAAGCCTGAATGACCCCTTGGGCAAGCGCGGGCCGGAATTGTTTGAGTGGTTTTTCCCGACCCAGACATTCCAGGCGATGTTCGGCAAAGAGGGTGAAACCGAAGGTGCCGATGCGAAATACGCGGCATTGGCGAATACCGGTTTTGGTGCCTTCATCCTCGGCCGCAATATGTTCGGCCCCATTCGCGACGAATGGCCCGATGAAAACTGGAAAGGCTGGTGGGGCGACAATCCGCCCTATCACGCACCGACCTACATCCTGACCCATTATCCGCGCGAGCCGATCGTCATGGAAGGTGGTACGACCTTTTATTTCGTCACGGGCGGGATCGAGGAGGCGCTCACGCAGGCCAAGGCCGCAGCAGGAGGCAAGGATATCAAGATCGGCGGCGGTGTCAGCACGGTGCGCCAATATCTCCAGGCGGGCTTGGTCGACGAGATACACTATGCCATTTCGCCAGTCCTGCTCGGGAAAGGCGAGACAATGTTTGCCGGCATAGACCTGCCTTCGCTCGGCTTTCATGTCACCGCCCACGAGGCGACGGCGAAAGCCACGCACATCCTCTTGAAGAAATGAGGCCATCATATCGTTGGCCATCTGCGCGCGCTGGAGCCACCCGCTTTGACGACGTCGCGAATATTCGCATCTCCTGTCAACTACTCGCCCGGCCCAGTATTGAACTTTCAGAGCATAATGCGACATGAGACCATAAAAAAGGGCCCGCTTTTGCGGGCCCCAATCTTGTCCACCCGCAAGGCTAAAGCCTCGCAGCGGGTGAAAACGAATTAGCTGTTGACCGAGTCCTTCAGGCCCTTGCCGGGCGTGAACTTCGGTACGTTACGGGCAGGAATATCGACCTCGGCGCCGGTGGACGGGTTACGGCCCTTGGTGGCTGCACGGTGGGAAACGGTGAAGCTGCCGAAACCAGCAAGGCGAATGTCGCCGCCCTTCTTCAGTTCGGCCTGGACAGTATCGAAAACAGCGTCGACAGCGGAAGCAGCGTCAGCCTTCGTGATACCGGCCTTCTCGGCCACTGCGGACACGAGCTCATTCTTGTTCATGTTTCCACCCCTTTCTCTGGTATGAAACGACTTATCAGTAAGCGGGGCGCAAAATAGCAATGCTCTTACCCGCCGCAACCCCAAAAGCCCTGCAAATCAAGGAAAAGCAAGCGTTGCCATACGCTTTTCACAAAAAAAGACCGGCAAAAATGCCGGTCTTTTCGTCCATTTACGTCAATTCGACAGAATTGAGGCGAAGGGGCTCAATGAGCGATGGTAGAACCCACGTCGTCGACGCCTTCGACCGTTGCGATCACGGGCGTTTCGACGGTGCCATCCCATTCGATCGGCTCGGGACGGCGAACAAGCGCGTGCTTGATTACCTCGCCCATGCGCGACACGGGGATGATTTCCATGCTGTTCTTCACGTTGTCCGGAATCTCCGCCAGATCCTTGGCGTTTTCTTCCGGGATCAGCACCTTCTTGATGCCGCCACGCAGTGCTGCGAGCAGCTTTTCCTTCAGGCCGCCGATCGGCAGCACACGGCCGCGCAGCGTGATTTCACCCGTCATGGCCACATCCTTGGAAACCGGGATGCCGGTCATGATCGAGACGATCGCGGTTGCCATGGCGACACCGGCCGACGGACCATCCTTCGGCGTCGCACCTTCCGGCACGTGCACGTGGATGTCGCTCTTGTCGAAGAGCGGCGGCTTGATGCCGAAATCGACAGCGCGCGAGCGGACGTAAGACGCCGCCGCCGAGATCGATTCCTTCATGACTTCCTTCAGGTTGCCGGTGACCGTCATGCGGCCCTTGCCCGGCATCATCACGCCTTCGATCGTCAGCAGCTCGCCGCCGACTTCGGTCCAGGCGAGACCGGTGACAACACCGACCTGATCGTCGCGCTCGGCTTCACCATGGCGGAAGCGCGGCACGCCGAGATAGTCCGGGACATTCTCAGCCGTGACGGCAACCGACTTCACCTTGCCCTTGATGATCTCGGTGACCGCCTTGCGGGCGAGCTTCATCAATTCGCGCTCGAAGTTACGCACGCCGGCTTCGCGGGTGTACTGCTGGATGATGACCATCAGGGCGCCGTCGGTGACCGAAAACTCGTTCGGCTGCAACGCATGTTCCTTGATGGCCTTCGGCAGCAGGTGCCGCTTGGCGATCTCGCGCTTTTCGTCTTCGGTGTAACCGGCGATACGGATGATTTCCATGCGGTCCATCAGCGGCGCAGGAATATTCAGCGTATTCGCCGTCGTTATGAACATCACGTCCGACAGGTCGTATTCGACTTCCAGGTAGTGATCCATGAAGGTCGAGTTCTGCGCCGGGTCCAGCACCTCAAGCAGGGCCGAAGACGGATCGCCGCGATAGTCCTGGCCGAGCTTGTCGATCTCGTCGAGCAGGAACAGCGGGTTGGACTTCTTTGCCTTCTTCATCGACTGGATGACCTTGCCGGGCATCGAGCCGATATAGGTGCGGCGATGACCGCGGATCTCGGCTTCGTCGCGAACGCCGCCAAGCGCCATGCGGACATACTCACGGCCGGTCGCCTTGGCGATCGACTGGGCGAGCGAGGTCTTGCCGACACCCGGAGGGCCGACGAGGCACAGGATCGGGCCTTTGATCTTCGTCGCGCGAGCCTGGACGGCCAGATATTCGACGATGCGCTCCTTGACCTTGTCGAGGCCGAAATGATCCGCTTCGAGGATTTTCTCGGCATTGTTCAGATCAGCCTTGACCTTCGACTTCTTGTGCCAGGGGATGCCCAGCAGCCAGTCGAGGTAGTTGCGCACCACGGTCGCCTCGGCCGACATCGGGCTCATCTGCCGGAGCTTCTTCAGCTCGGCATCGGCCTTTTCCTTGGCTTCCTTCGACAGCTTGGTCTTGGAGATACGCTCTTCCAGTTCGGCCATCTCGTCACGGCCTTCCTCGCCGTCACCGAGCTCCTTCTGGATCGCCTTCATCTGCTCGTTCAGATAGTATTCGCGCTGCGTCTTCTCCATCTGGCGCTTGACGCGCGAGCGGATGCGCTTCTCGACCTGCAGAACCGAAATCTCGCCTTCCATGAAGCCGAGCGCCTTCTCCAGGCGAGCCTTGACGCTGGTGGTTTCCAGCATCTCCTGCTTTTCGGTGATCTTGATCGACAGATGCGATGCAACGGTATCAGCCAGCTTCGAATAATCGTCGATCTGGCTGGCAGCGCCAACCACTTCCGGCGAGATCTTCTTGTTGAGCTTCACATAGCTCTCGAATTCGGAAACGACCGAGCGGCTCAAAGCTTCGAGCTCGACCTGGTCTTCTTCCGGCTCATGCAGGATATGGCCGAGGGCTTCGTAGAAGTCTTCACGACCGGTGTATTCGTCGATCTCTGCGCGCGCACGGCCTTCCACCAGCACCTTGACGGTGCCGTCGGGCAGTTTCAGCAGCTGCAGGACATTTGCAACGGTACCGACCTTATGGATGGCGTCCGGCGCGGGATCATCATCGCTGGCATTGATTTGGGTGACCAGCATGATCTGCTTGTCCGAACCCATGACCTCTTCCAGCGCGCGAATGGATTTCTCCCGTCCGACGAACAGAGGCACGATCATGTGGGGGAAGACCACGATGTCGCGCAACGGCAGTACCGGATAGGCAATGCTGTCGTGTGTCGCAGACGTTTTCTTACTCATGTCATTTCCTTTCCGTCGTCCCGTTCCCGGGCTCTCTGCCGGCTGGGGGGATTTAGCCGGCTCTCTCACTTGGTAAACAAGTGGAGCTTCACATTGCCTATTTCAAGTCACAGGAAACGCCCGCCATAAGACGACGATCCCGCGTATTCGCGAGGAGGAACGCAACAACAAAACACCAGAGCCAGGCAACTCCAACACTGCCGGCGACGCTAAAATCCGAAGAAAAAACGCCAGGCCCGCACCCTGTCAGCCTAATGCTCCAGAATCATGCCATCATGGCTGCAGCAGGGGCTCTTCACAACCGCTTCCGACGGCATTCCAATAAGCTTATCCAAGACTTTATCAGCAAACTGTACGATTTTTCAAACAGAAAGGGGCTCGTCGATGACGAGCCCCCGATTCGTGATCACGGATGATGGATCAGGCCGTTGCGTTGGCCTTTTCCTCCTGCCGGTCAGCATAGATGTAGAGCGGACGGGCGGAACCGCGAACCACTTCCTCGGAAATGACCACTTCGCGCACGCCTTCCAGGGCCGGCAGCTCGAACATGGTGTCGAGGAGGATCTTCTCCATGATGGAGCGCAGGCCACGAGCACCCGTCTTGCGGACGATCGCCTTGCGAGCGATTTCACGCAGCGCATCCTCGTGGAAGGTCAGCTCGACGTCTTCCATTTCGAACAGGCGCTGATACTGCTTCACCAGCGCGTTCTTCGGCTCGGACAGGATCTGGATCAGCGCATCCTCGTCGAGGTCCTCCAGCGTCGCCAGAACGGGCAGACGGCCGATGAATTCCGGGATGAGGCCGAACTTCACCAGATCTTCCGGCTCCAGCTCGCGCAGCACTTCGCCGACGCGGCGGTCATCCGGCGCCTTGACGGTCGCGCCGAAGCCGATTGAGGTCTTCTCGCCGCGGGCGGAGATGATCTTGTCGAGGCCGGCGAAAGCGCCGCCGCAGATGAAGAGGATGTTGGTCGTGTCCACCTGCAGGAATTCCTGCTGCGGATGCTTGCGGCCACCCTGCGGGGGAACGGAAGCCACCGTGCCTTCCATGATCTTCAGAAGCGCCTGCTGCACGCCCTCGCCCGACACGTCGCGCGTGATCGACGGATTGTCCGACTTGCGGGAAATCTTGTCGACTTCGTCGATGTAGACGATGCCGCGCTGCGCACGCTCGACGTTGTAGTCGGCAGCCTGCAGCAGCTTCAGAATGATGTTTTCGACGTCTTCGCCGACGTAACCTGCCTCGGTCAGCGTCGTCGCATCGGCCATGGTGAAGGGAACGTCGATGATGCGGGCGAGCGTCTGGGCAAGATAGGTCTTGCCGCAGCCTGTCGGGCCGACAAGCATGATGTTCGACTTCGCCAGCTCGACGTCACCGTTCTTCGATGCGTGAGCGAGACGCTTGTAATGGTTGTGAACGGCAACGGAGAGGATCTTCTTCGCCTGCCGCTGGCCGATGACGTATTCGTCCAGAACCTTGATGATGTCCTGCGGGGTCGGAACACCGTCACGAGACTTCACCATCGAGGATTTGTTTTCCTCGCGGATGATGTCCATGCATAGCTCGACGCACTCGTCGCAGATGAATACGGTCGGTCCGGCAATCAACTTCCGGACTTCATGCTGGCTCTTACCGCAGAACGAACAATAAAGCGTGTTCTTTGAGTCGCCGCCGTTGCTGCCGCTGACTTTGCTCATATCACTTTCCTTCCAGCACGCCGCAAATTTCCAGATCGAAATCGCGGTCCACTCTATGCGCCCGCCGGACCTGCCCCTCGTTTGCAGATCGCGGCGCCCTTCAGGGTACTGAACGCAGGCCAGGCAACCAAACCGGACTGCGTGGCAACGAATCCCCCTTCGAATGCCGAATGCTATGTCACAAAAACGCTACATAGCATTAATGCGTACTATTACCGCGTTCCGCTCCACATTAAACCCCTATTCGATCACAAATGGGATAGAACTGTGGCGTAGAAGTCACCGCCTAGTGGATAATCACGAGGCGGTTTCACCTTCTATTTCAGTACGCGACGTCAGCACCTTGTCGATCAGACCCCATTCCTTGGCCTCATCCGAGGACATGAAATGGTCACGATCGAGCGTCTGCTCGACCTCTTCATAGGTCCGGCCGCAATGCTTCACGTAAACTTCATTGAGACGGCGCTTCATCTTGATGATGTCGCGCGCGTGGCGCTCGATGTCCGAAGCCTGGCCCTGGAAGCCGCCCGAAGGCTGGTGAACCATGATGCGGGAATTCGGCGTTGCGAAACGCATGTCCTTGTCGCCGGCGGCCAGAAGCAGGGATCCCATCGAGGCAGCCTGGCCGATGCAGAGCGTCGAAACGGCCGGCTTGATGAACTGCATCGTATCGTAAATCGCCATGCCGGCGGTCACGACACCGCCCGGCGAATTGATATAGAGCGCGATTTCCTTCTTCGGGTTTTCGGCCTCAAGGAAGAGAAGCTGGGCGCACACCAGCGTCGCCATATGATCTTCGACCGGTCCGGTCAGGAAAATGATGCGTTCCTTCAGCAGGCGGGAATAGATGTCGTAAGACCGCTCCCCGCGGTTGGTCTGCTCGACAACCATCGGCACCAGAGCCATAGCTGTATCGACTGGATTTCTCATGTGCGTCCTTTATCAAACTTGCCCCGGCGACGGAGACGCCGGGAATCGGAGTAAAAATCCTTTACTCCTACATAGAGTGTCCCTGCCCTGCACTTCAAGACGCCCGAAAGCATAACGTCAAAAAGCACTAGTGCCCCACGAAGCGTTCACAAAGCATTTCTAACCACGGCTCCTCGAATGCCAAGACGCCGTAGCGACGCACCATCCGCTACCCACTACAATTCGCGGCCGCAAGGTGAAGGAAGCATGAAGGTCCGTGCCCGTTAGGCAGAGATCTCCACCACAGGCAAAATTTACCAACTCATTTAAGGAACTTGCCATCTTATTGGGCAAGGATGAACCGATCGCGGAAATCGTCGTGCTGCTTGCGTCGACGGCCAAAAATAGCGGAGACGTCCGATCGTGCTGAATATGACCACAGGCCTCACCATCTGGTGTTCGGAAGCCATCACCTTGGCGACCGTCCTCCTCCTTGCCTGGCGGCACGACCGCAAATCCCCCGCCTATCTGATCTGGGCTCTGGGTTTCACCGTCAGCGCCGCAGGTTTCGCCCTCGTGGCAGCTCGCGGCGTCATCCCCGACATCTGGTCGATCCAGATCGGCAATGCCGTCGGGCTGCTTGGCGAAAGCGCCTGGATCGTCGGTTTCCGCATAATGGACAAACGCAAGCTGGAATGGTCGGCATTCCTGCCCCCCGTGCTCTGGCTGATCGGCGTCAGCCTGCCCTGGGTCACCGATAGTTTCGTCAATCGCATTATCGTCTACGATCTCGCGGGCGCCGTCGGCGCGACCCTGCTCGCCTTCGCCGTCCAGCCGGCTGACGGCCGGCGCGAGCCGGCGCGCGGGCAGCTCGGCATCGTCTTCGTGACACTCGCCTGCTTCTGCTTCGGCTCAGCTCTCTGGATGGTGTTGGTGGCCCCGCCATTGGAACAGGCGATGATCTATCGCGGTTACATGGCACTCGGCTATGCACTGCTGATCATCGTGGCCATCATTCTCAACGGCAAGCTTCTCATGGAGCGCGCCGAGCGACGCTGGCGGGCGATTTCCATCACCGATACTTTGACCGGAGTTCTGAACCGGCGCGGACTCCAGGAAAGCTACGAGATCCTTGCCGGCGAAGAGCAACAACGGCCACAGAAACTCGCCGCCCTGCTATTCGATCTCGACCATTTCAAGAAGATCAACGACCGCCATGGCCACCAGGCAGGCGATGCGGTTCTGGTCGAATTTGCCCGCATCGCCCGTCAGTTCGTGCCTCGCACCGGCGCATTCGGCAGAATGGGCGGAGAGGAATTCGTTGCCTTCGTTCCGATAGACGAGCAATCGCAGGCCGAAGCGCTGGCGGAAACCATCCGCGCCGATTTCTGCCGCGTGCCCCTGCTTGCCGGCCGCTCGCTGGTACCGGCGACGGTCAGCATCGGCGTCGCGATCATGCCGCGTGACACCGTCAGTTGGGACCGGCTGGTCTCCTTTGCAGACCGCGCACTTTACGCTGCCAAGCGCGCGGGCCGCAACTGCACCATCGTCTTCAATGAAATGGAGACCGCCAGGGAGCCCGACGCGACGGCTGCGATGGATGAAGGCGAGCTGGTGCCGACGCTCGACGACCAGATCCACGCCTTGCGGCGCATGGGCACGCTCGCCAGGATGTAACCGGTCTATCCGGCACATCCCCATTCTATACGCTTTGGCTTGACGAAATCGTCCGGCCGCCCAACAAGGCGGCCATTCTCAAACGCAAAAGGCGCGCCTGAACAGCGCGCCTTCGCAAATTGTGCGGCGATGTCCAGCCGGATCAGCCGTAACGACCAGTGATATAGTCTTCCGTGCGCTTGACCTTCGGCGCCTGGAAGATCTGCTCGGTCGCGCCGTATTCGATCAGTTCGCCAAGATACATGAAGGCGGTGCTGTCGGAGATACGGCTTGCCTGCTGCATGTTGTGCGTCACGATGACGATCGTGAAATCGCCCTTCAGCTGCGACACGAGTTCTTCGACCTTGGCAGTCGAGATCGGGTCGAGAGCCGAGGTCGGCTCGTCGAGCAGCAGAACTTCGGGACGAATGGCAATGGCGCGAGCGATGCAGAGGCGCTGCTGCTGGCCACCGGAAAGGCCAAGACCGCTCTGATGCAGCTTTTCCTTCACTTCGCTCCACAGCGCGGTTTCCGTCAGCGCCGCTTCGACGCGGACGTCCATTTCCGCCTTGGAAATCTTCTCATAGAGCCGGATGCCGAAAGCGACGTTTTCATAGATCGACATCGGGAACGGCGTGGGCTTCTGGAACACCATGCCGATCTTGGCGCGCAGATCGTTGAGATCGATGTCCTTGGTGAGAATATTGCGGCCATCCAGCAGAATCTCGCCCGCAACCGTCTGGCCCGGATAGAGATCATACATGCGGTTGAAGGTGCGCAGCAGCGTGGACTTGCCGCAACCCGAAGGGCCGATGAAGGCGGTAACCGCATTCTTGCGGATGTTCATATTCACGCTCTTCAGAACGCGATGACCGTTCTGATAGGTGAAATCGAGGTTCTTCACCTCCAGTTTCGCCAGGCCGAGATCCGACTGGGACGCGGCGTCCTTCCCCGGCTGTGCGTTGACGCTCTGGAAATTGCTGTCGCTCATGTTCATGGTCTCATTCCTATCGTTCGGCGGCTGCGTCACTGGCGGCGCCCACTCAAGACACGGGCAAGGACGTTAAGCGCAAGGATGGCAACGGTGATGATCAGCGCGCCGGCCCAGGCCAGTTGTTTCAGATCCTCGCCGGCATCGGCAGCGAGCGTGTTGATCGCAACCGGCAGCGTGGCGATCGGACCGGTCAGGCCCGCATTCATGAATTTACTATAACCGGCGGTGAAGAGAAGTGGCGCGGTTTCGCCGCTGATGCGGGCGACAGCCAGCAGGATGCCGGTGAGGATGCCTGTCCAGGCGGAACGGTAGATCACCATCGTCATAGACTTCCAGCGCGGCGCGCCGAGAGCGGCCGTCGCTTCACGAAGCGCATTCGGCACCAGCAGAAGCATGTCCTGCGTCGTACGGTTGACGACCGGAAGCGCGATCAGCGCCAGCGCCAGAATACCGGCAATAGCGGAGTTGCCATGCATGGGCACGACAACCGCGCCGTAGACGAACACGCCGACGATGATCGAGGGTGCAGACAGCAGGATGTCGTTGATGAACTTGGCAAACTCGGCAAGCTTGGTGCCGTTGGCATATTCCACCAGATAGGTACCAGCGAGAATGCCGATCGGCGCGGCGATCAGGATGGCGCAGCCCGTGACCAGCACAGTACCGTAGATTGCGTTGATCAGGCCACCACGCGAGCCCTGAGCCGGGATCGACATGGTGAACACGTCGAGGCTGAGCGCCGATACACCGCGATAAAGCAGGCTCACAAGGATCACGCTGAGAAAGAATATGCCAAGGACGGCCGCGAGGAAGCACAAGGCCATCATCACCCGGTTCTTACCATAGCGTCTCGACACGAGGTTCTGACGAATTGCATTTTCCATGGGCTTTATCCTCAATGCGAGTCGCCGCGGCCGATCATCCACCTTGCGAGCGCAAGCACGCAGAAGGAAAGAACGAACAGGAGCAGGCCGAGCGCGATCAGGCTCGACAATTGCAGACCGTCGGCATCGCCGAAGTTATTCGCGATCTGGGCGGAAATGGTGGTGGACGGCGAGATGATCGACGCTTGCAGACGGCTCACCGAGCCGACGACGAAGGTAACGGCCATGGTTTCACCCAGCGCGCGGCCGAGGCCGAGCATGATGCCGCCGACGAGGCCGCGACGTGTATAGGGGATCAGGATGTGGCGAGCCACTTCCCATGTCGTCATGCCCATGCCGTAAGCGGATTCACGCAGCATCGGCGGCACGGTGCCGAACACGTCGCGGGCGATCGCGGTGATGAACGGCAGGATCATGACGGCGAGCACGAGGCTTGCCGTCAACAGGCCGACGCCCGGCGCCGGCGGCTGGAACAGCAGGCCGATCACCGGCACCTGGCCGATCGTCATCATAAGGAAAGGCAGGACATAGTTCTGCATCAGCGGCACGAGAATGAACAGACCGACGATGCCGTAGATGATGGAGGGAACGCCCGCCAGAAGCTCGATGGCCGTGCTGATCGGACGGCGCAGGCTGCCGGGGCAAAGTTCCGTAAGGAAAATGGCGATGCCGATGCTCAGGGGAACGGCAATCAGCATGGCGATGAGTGCACTCACCAGCGTACCGACCACGGCAGGCACGGCGCCATAGATATCGACCGGAGCGCTCCACTTCGTCCCCCAGAGGAACGAAAGTCCGAAGGCCTGGAAGGTTGGCAAGGCATCGATGACGAGAACTGCGAGGATTGCCAGCAGCAGAAGCACGACAAGAGCAGCCGAGCCAAGCGTCATGAAATAGAAAATCCGATCCTGCGTCCGGAATTTTCTGGTGGCGGCGGATGTATCCAGTGCCTGGAAGCCAGCCGTCTGAGTCGCGTCAGCCATCGATTTCCCCTTGTCCTGTCACGAAAGGCGGACAGGGCAATACCCTGTCCGCCGTAACTTTCTCATCCAGCACAAATTACTTCGTGCCGAAGTCCGTCTTCCAGGACTTCTCGACGATCTCGGCAACGTTCTCCGGGATCGCAAGATACGACAGGGCGGTTGCGTCCTTCTGGCCGTGCTCATAGGACCATTTGAAGAACTTCAGTGCCTCTTCATTCTTAGCAGCATCTGCCGGCTTCTTGTAGAGCAGAACCCAGGTGGAAGCTGCAATCGGCCAGCTCTTTTCGCCCGGCTGATTGGTGATGATCAGATTGAAGTTCTTGGCTTTGGCCCAATCTGCATTGGAAGCAGCAGCCTTGAACGTGTCGAGGCTCGGCTCGATAACCTTGCCGGCAGCATTCTTCATCTTCGCGAAGCCGATGTGGTTGGCGACGACGTAGGAGTATTCAACGTAGGAGATCGAACCAGCCGTCTGGTTGACGGTGGTGGAAACGCCTTCGGAACCCTTGGCGCCGAAGCCGACCGGCCATTCAACAGCCGTGTTCGAACCAACCTTTTCCTTCCATTCCGGCGAAACCTTCGCCAGGTAGTCGGTGAAGTTGAAGGTCGTGCCCGAGCTGTCGGCGCGATATACGACGGAGATCGCGGTGGACGGCAGCTTTACGTCGGGGTTGAGAGCCTTGATGGCTGCATCGTCCCACTTGGCGATCTTGCCGAGGAAGATGTCGGCAAGCGTCTTGCCGTCGAGAACGAGTTCGCCCGGCTTTACGCCTTCGACGTTATAGGAAACGACGATACCGCCGGAGATCATCGGGAACTGGGCAATGCCGTTCTTCTCGAGGTCGGCGTCGCTCATCGGCTTGTCCGAAGCGCCGAATACGATGGTCTTGTCGAGGAGCTGCTTGATGCCGGCGCCCGAACCGACCGACTGATAGTTGACGACATTGTTCGTCGCAGCCTTGTAGCCTTCAGCCCACTTGGACAGAACCGGTGCGATGAAGCTCGAGCCGGCGCCCGTGATGTCGGCAGCCGAGGCCGAAACGGACATAGCCGCGATGAAGCCTGCAGTCAGGCAGAGCGAACGAAATTTTTGATTCAACATGATTGAACTCACTTCCCAGAGTGATGAAAGGATGGCGAGCAGGAGCTAAGCACGAAGTATCCCATCGGTTAGGAACCCCACCTCGACCTCCTGGCGACAGTGATGGCTCTAATGCCGCATTGTTTCAGTTTGATGACAGTTTAATGAAGCGGCGGTGACACAACCTACGGCAAGCATGGCGGCCATTGCGGAGCCGCAGGAAAAGGCTCGCATCCTTTCACAAGGCAAGGCGATCTTCACGTTTTGAATCAAGACGATACTCAAAGGCGGATTACATAGTCCTTGCGAGTCGTTTCAATAACTTCCCATGTCCCCTTGAAGCCTGGCTTCAAGATCATGCGGTCGCCTGCGCGCAGATGAAACGTCTCGCCGTCATCGGCTGTCACAATGGAATAGCCGGAGAGAATGTTGAAATACTCCCACTCGTCATAGGCGATCTTCCACTTCCCCGGCGTCGCCTCCCAAATGCCGGCATAAAGGCCGCCATCGGCCTCATCGAGGCTCCAGGTTCGGAAGGTCGGGGCTCCCGAAATGAGACGGTCCGCTGCGGGTGCTCCCGCCTCGGGCTCCACGCCATCGACATTCAGTTGCACATAGGTTGCCACTTAAGTCTCCCGTCGGTCACGCTTTGCCAAGGCCCAAAAAGTCCGCGATCGACATTGGCGATCGCGGACCGAAACAAGCATGAAATGCACTTCGATCAAAGAGGCCGACAAGCTTTTTCGGCTTCCTGCCGGGCCAGTCCTCAGACTTTTGCCAGTGCCTGTTCCAGGTCGGCGATGATGTCCTTGACATCCTCTATGCCGATCGACAAACGCACCACATCCGGGCCGGCGCCGGCGGCAACCTTCTGCTCGTCGGTCAGCTGTTTGTGGGTCGTCGAGGCAGGATGGATGACGAGCGAACGCGTATCGCCGATATTGGCAAGATGCGAGAAGAGCTCCAGGCCTTCGACCAGCCCCTTGCCCGCTTCATAACCACCCTTCAGTCCGAAGGTGAAGACGGAGCCGGCGCCTTTCGGTGAGTAACGCTGCTGAAGGGCGTGGTTCGGATCGTCCTCCAAGCCGGAATAGTTGACCCATGCCACCTTCCCCTGCGTTTTCAACCAGCGTGCAACGGCGAGCGCATTGTCGGAGTGGCGCTGCATGCGCAGCGGCAGCGTTTCGATGCCCGTCAGGATCAGAAAGGCATTGAACGGCGAGATGGCCGGGCCGAGATCGCGCAGGCCCAGCACCCGGCAGGCGATGGCGAAAGCGAAATTGCCGAAGGTCGCATGCAGCACGATGCCGTTATATTCCGGACGCGGTGAAGACAGCATGGGATAATTGCCTGAGGCGGACCAGTCGAAAGTGCCGCCGTCGACGATGATGCCGCCCATGGAATTTCCATGGCCGCCGAGGAACTTCGTCAGCGAGTGCACGACGATATCGGCGCCATGCTCCAGCGGCCGGATGAGATAGGGGCTCGCCAGGGTGTTGTCGACGATCAGCGGCAGGCCGTGCTTGTGCGCGATGGCCGCAATCGCGGCGATATCAACGAAGGTACCGCCGGGATTGGCAAGGCTTTCGATGAAGATGGCACGGGTGCGCCCATCGATCTGCGATTCGAAGGTTGAGAGATCGGCGGGATCGGCCCAGCGGACCCGCCAGTCGAAATTCTTGAAGGATTGCCCGAACTGATTGACCGAGCCACCATAGAGCCGCTTGGCCGCAACGAAATTGTCGCCCGGCTGCATGATGGCATGGAAGACGAGCAGCTGGGCCGCATGACCGGAGGCGACCGCGAGAGCCGCGGTTCCGCCTTCAAGAGCCGCCACCCGCTCTTCCAGCACCGCCTGCGTCGGGTTCATGATACGGGTGTAAATATTGCCGAACTGCTGCAATCCAAACAGGGCAGCGGCGTGATCGGCGTCCTGAAAAACGAAGGATGTCGTCTGGTAGATCGGCGTCGCGCGCGCGCCTGTCGTCGGGTCCGGCTGCGCGCCCGCGTGGATCGCGAGCGTGTCGAAACCTGGGTTCCGGCTGCTTGGCATATTTTTCCTCCCGGATTTTGTTCGTAACGGGAAAAGCATAACGCCTGGCATATGAAAGTTAACCGCGAACTTTGCCGTGCTTCTCGGCTCGCGGAAAAAACTTGCCATCTTTCAGCGAGATCGCGCGATAAACGGCCGAATGCCGATGTCGTGCATGATCTCGGTCAAGCGACCAGGCGCGGATACTCGATAGCCGGGCAGCGGTCCATGACGACCCTCACCCCTGCGGCTTCGGCTCTTGCCGCGGCGGCGTCGTCGCGCACGCCAAGCTGACCCCAAATGACCGGCGGCCGCGGCTCGATCATGATCGTCTCCTCCACGACCGATCGGAGATACTCGGGCGCCCGAAAAACATCGACCATATCCACAGGCTCGGGAATGTCGGCCAGGCGTGCATAGACCCACTGTCCCAGAATCTCCTTGCCGGCCTGTCCGGGATTGATGGGGATGACGCGATAGCCCCTGTTCAGGAGATAGGCCATCACACCGTTGCTCGGGCGCGCAGGATTGGGCGAAGCGCCGACGAGCGCGATGGTCCTTACGGACAAGAGGATATCGGCTATATAGGAATCGTCATAACTATCGTGGTTCATCACGAAGCCTCCCACCTCGATCACACTTGCGTTTTGTCACAAATATGGAAACCGCAATGGCGGTCTCCGCGTATATATATTGTATTATAACAACTTCAGGGAGGATTACTCAGATGAAAAAATTCATCCTGCTGGGCCTGCTCGTCACTTCGGCCGCAACGCCGGCATTCGCCATTTCGCGATATAATTCCATGTCCATGACCTGCGCTGAGGCCAGGGCTGTTATCAACCGGGAGCGTGCGGTCATCATGCGCTATCCGGCCAAGAGAACACCGAACATGACGCTCTATGATCGCTATGTCGCGGACAGCGGCGCATGCGATCTGGGCTTTTACGCCTATCAGGATTATCTTCCCACGAAGGATCGCGCTTCCTGTCCGGTCTATATATGCCGGCCGACAACCGACCTCGATGACGATGATTTGATTTTCCCCCGCTGATCGCAATACGCTACTGCTGGATATGGCGGACGGCTGACGGGTTCGGTACGACCATTGATTGTCCCAGGCACGGCGCATCTTCGGTACTGTGCCTGTGCGGGTGTATTTATGTGCCTCCGCTCAAGCCCTCCCCCAAAGCGCTTTCATAAATTTTGCAGATGCCGTGGAGTTGCGTTCTCAGGAAATGCAATCTTTGTTCGCTATTTATTCACATATAAATTAGAAACTTCGCATGAACAGTCAATTCAAACGAGAACCGAATGCGAACGCGAAACATATGCTATTTCCGTTATTTTTCCACAGAATAATTTTCGAGCTCGCGCAATGATATACACCGCCGATTTTTGATTCGACGATTCTATACTTAACTCTTAGTATGATTTTTATCCGCTGCGGCGCGCGTTAGCTGTAATATTTTTCATCTCTTGTAGAATTATCCACTCTATTCATGAGAGGAAGAGAGATTGTGTGCAGCGTTTTCGCCGCGATTTTCGCACGCCCGGTCACACGCGGCGCTGCAGGCGACATGGCCCTCTGTCGTTTTTAAGTAAGAAGTGTCTAATGCTACTCCCGCGTTCACAGGACATGCGATATTTGTTCGCGCTTCATACTCGAATAAATTAGTTATTTATAATGCTGGAAAGGGCAATCTGGAACAGAACGAAAACGCCACTCTCGGCGCCCGTCATGACCGGAGCAAATGGGCAAGCCGTCAGAATAACCGATATTTCGTTGCTTTTCGATGTATTGCGGATCATATGGGGACCGCATTCCCACAAAATACCAAGCATTGCCATTGCGCCTGCCAATTTCCGAGGTTTTCCGTGTCTCTCGATGTTATCGCGCTCGTCCTTTTCGGCGCCCTGTTGCACGCGACGTGGAATGCGATCATCAAGGCTGGAACCGACAAGTCGCTCGATGCGGCGCTGGTTTCGGCCGGAGGCGCAGCCGCGGCATTGCCCCTTCTGCCGTTCCTTCCCCTGCCAGCCTCTGCGGCATGGCCATTCATCGGCGCATCAGCCATCCTTCAATTCGCCTATTTCCAGCTGGTGGCCGCCGCTTATCGCGCCGGGGATATCGGGCTCGTCTATCCGCTGATGCGCGGTGTCGCCCCACTCATCATTGTCTCTACAAGCAGCTTCATCCTGAAGGAAACGCTTTCGGGCGGCGCATTGATCGGCACCATGACCATTTGTGCCGGCATATTGACGCTTGCCTTCGAGGCGCGAAAGGGCAGCAGCCGGGCGATCGTTCTGGCCCTTGCCAATGCCGTTGTCATCGCGACCTATACCTATGTCGACGGCATCGGCGCACGGATATCGGGCAATTCGGTTTCCTATACCCTATGGATGGCGCTCCTGCCTCCCATTCTCCTTTTCGCCTGGGCGATATCGCAGCGCGGCATCAATGCCGTCGCCGCCCACGTTCGCTATAACTGGTGGCGCGGGCTTATTGGCGGCGGCGGCTCGATCGTTTCTTACGGGCTGGCGTTGTGGGCGATGACCAAGGCACCGGTCGCCATGGTCGCCGCCTTGCGCGAGACTTCGATCCTCTTCGCTTTGGTGATATCCGTCGTCGTTTTGAAGGAGCGGTCCAGCATCTGGCGCTATATTGCCGGCGCCATTATTGCTGGCGGAGTGCTGGTTTTGCGGCTGGGCTGACGATAAATTATGTGGTTTTATTTTACCACATAAGTAACACACTGATTTTACTTTATAATTTTTACAGCCTGCCAATCGGGCGATATTGACCCTGGCTCCTAATCGATCTATAAGCCGCCGCAGATTGCAGCCTTTCCGGGCTGCTTTCTTTTTGGCACGCATCCATGCGCGCCAAATCAAGCAACAAGAAACGCCCAGACGCCTTCGGGCCAAGGGTCCTAAAAGAGAGTATGCAACATGGCAACCTTCTCCCAGAAGCCTGCAGAGGTGGAGAAGAAGTGGGTTCTCATCGACGCCGAAGGGCTTGTCGTTGGCCGTCTCGCTTCTATCATCGCAATGCGTCTGCGCGGCAAGCATAAGGCTACCTTCACGCCGCACGTCGACGACGGCGACAACGTCATCGTCATCAATGCCGACAAGGTCGTCTTCACCGGCAAGAAGTACGAAGACAAGGTTTACTACTGGCACACCGGTTATGCCGGCGGCATCAAGGAGCGTACGGCTCGTCAGATCATCGAAGGCCGCTTCCCGGAGCGCGTCGTTGAGAAGGCCGTCGAGCGCATGGTTCCCCGCGGCCCGCTCGGCCGTCGCCAGATGAAGAACCTGCGCGTCTACGCCGGCTCCAACCATCCCCACGAAGCCCAGCAGCCGGTCGTCCTCGACGTCGCCAAGCTGAACAAGAAGAACGTAAGGAGCGCCTGATAATGGCTGACCTCTCCTCCCTGAAGGATCTCGGCACGACGTCGGAAGCAGCAGCTGCTCCGGTTCACGTCCGCAAGGTTGACTCGCTCGGTCGCTCCTACGCGACCGGCAAGCGCAAGGACGCCGTCGCCCGCGTATGGGTCAAGGCCGGCTCCGGCAAGATCATCGTCAACGGCAAGGACTACACGGCTTATTTTGCCCGTCCGGTTCTGCAGATGATCCTGCGTCAGCCGATTGTCGCTGCTGCCCGTGACGGCCAGTTCGACATCATCGCAACCGTAGCCGGCGGCGGCCTCTCCGGCCAGGCCGGTGCCGTTCGTCACGGCCTGTCCAAGGCGATCACCTACTTCGAGCCGGGCCTGCGCTCGGTGCTGAAGAAGGGTGGCTTCCTCACCCGCGACAGCCGCGTTGTCGAACGCAAGAAGTACGGCCGTGCAAAGGCACGTCGTTCGTTCCAGTTCTCCAAGCGTTAATCGCTTATCCGAGATCGGATTTTTGGAAAGGCCGGGTTTTCCCGGCCTTTTTCTTTTGCAGCATGCAAAAAGATGCTGATCCGCCAAGGCATGCGACGCATTTTGTGGCAAAATCCCGATACAAGCACCGGGAGAGTTCAATGCGTGGATTCATCTTTTCGCTTCTGCTTTTGATCGTAAGCGCCGCACCTGCTCTGTGCGATGATGCCCAGCCCTCTCCACCGGCCGAAACCACGGCGGATATGCAGAGCATGAAGGATTTCCTCCAGGCAAACCCAGACTGTCGCGAGTTCAACGACAGCTGCTCCTATTGTGTCGTGACCAATGGGCAGGCCGAATGCTCGACACCGCAGATCGCCTGCGTGAAAAAGGCATATCAATGCGCCGCCAGATCGGGCAAATAAGCGAATCCTAAAGCGCGGTGCGATCTTTCAGAATCGCTTCTTGCGCTTTAGGTCTTTGATTTAGGCATGTCGTTGTCGCAAAACCGCTGCACACTTTTGCGCGATATGCTTTAGACATCCGCGATTCACGAACGGAATTCCGTTCCACTCCGTGAGGCACGTCATGAGCACCAACAAGGCATCCCGCTTTGCGGCCACTCCCGAGCCGCCCTATTATATTGTCTCCTTCGCCTCGATCCGAACCGTCGGCGACAACGGCTATGGCGCCATGGGCGAGCGCATGGAGGAAATGGCGCTGGCGCAAGACGGCTGTCTTGGACTTGAGAGCGCGAGAGGCGCCGATGGCTTCGGCGTCACCAACTCCTTCTGGCGAGACGAGGAAAGCATTCTCGCCTGGAAGAACGTCGTCGCCCATCTGGCGGCGCAGAAGCTCGGCCGCGAGCGCTGGTATGAGCAATACAAGGTTCGCATAGGACGGGTAGAACGGGCCTATGATTTTCTGGCGAATGAAGGAGATGTCATTGCCGAGCACATCGATTGATCACGCCTTCACGGCCACCAGCCTGACCTCGGCTGCCAGCGATCCGACCTTTGCCGGTGCCCTCTCCTTCATGCGCCGCCGTTTCACCAAATCGCTTGAGGGTGTCGACGCCGTGGTCTGGGGCATCCCCTTCGATGCCGCCACCTCGAACCGGCCGGGAACGCGCTTCGGGCCGCAGGCGATCCGCCGTGCGTCTGCGATCTTCGACAACGATCCGCAATATCCCTTCAACCGCGATCTCTTTGCCGAGATGGCCGTCATCGACTATGGCGACTGCCTGCTCGACTACGGCAATCATCAGGAGACCCCGGCAGCGATCGAGCGCCAGGCGACCACCATTCTCGACAGCGGCGCCTTCATGCTGACCCTCGGCGGTGATCACTTCGTCACCTGGCCGATATTGAAGGCGCATGCCGCCAAGCATGGACCACTGGCGCTGGTGCAGTTCGATGCCCATCAAGATACCTGGTACGACGACGGCAAGCGTATCGACCACGGCTCCTTCGTTGCACGCGCCGTACGTGACGGGCTGATCGACCCGGACTGCTCCATTCAGATCGGCATCCGCACGCATGCGCCTGACGATTTCGGCATCCAGATTCTGTGCGGCCATCAGATCGAGGATATGAGTGCCGGCGAGATCGCTTCGATGATCATCTCTCATACCAAGGGCGCACCGACCTATCTGACCTTCGATATCGATTGTCTCGACCCGGCCTATGCTCCGGGCACGGGAACGCCGGTCGCCGGCGGCCCTTCCAGCGCCAAGATCCTGTCGGTGCTGCAGCGGCTGCATCAGCTTGACATCCGGGGTGCCGACGTCGTGGAAGTGTCGCCCGCCTACGATCACGCCGATATCACCGCCATTGCGGGCGCGACCGTGGCGATGTATATGCTCGGTCTCCACGCCGAACGGCGTGCGAGCGGCCGTTGAGACATGATTTCGGGATAGGCGCGAGCGTTTTCGAAAGCCGCCCTGCCGCTTCAGCAACGACCGTTATGAAATTGAATCAACTGCGTGGCAAACTGAGTCCGGAAACACTCTCAACCTATTGAAAGAGCAGGAATAAGATGGCACCGAAAATCTTCATCGATGGCGAACACGGAACCACGGGCTTGCAGATCCGCACGCGCATGGCCGACCGCCGCGATGTCGAGCTGCTGTCCATTCCCGAAGCCGAACGCCGCAATGCCGCCATGCGCGAGGACATGCTGAACGGCGCCGATATCGCCATCCTCTGCCTGCCCGACGATGCGTCGAAGGAAGCGGTGAAGATGGTGGCGGGCAATAACAATGTCCGCGTCATCGACACCTCGACGGCTTTCCGCATCCATCCCGACTGGGCCTATGGCTTTGCCGAGATGGACAGCAACCAGGGCAGCAAGATCAGGGCAGCACGTTTCGTCGCCAATCCCGGCTGCTATCCGACGGGTGCGATCGGTGTCATCCGGCCGCTGCGCGCTGCCGGCATTCTTCTGACGGGCTATCCCGTGACGGTCAATGCGGTTTCCGGCTATACCGGCGGCGGCAAGCAGATGATCGCCCAGATGGAAAATCCGGATCATCCGGATGCGATCAGCGCGCCGCATTTCCTCTACGGCCTGCCGCTGACCCACAAGCATGTGCCCGAGATGACGACGCACGGCCTGCTGGAGCGTGCGCCGATCTTCTCACCCTCCGTCGGCCGCTTCCCCCAGGGCATGATCGTGCAGGTGCCGCTGCATCTCGGCGATCTCGCGGAGGGCGCGACGCTGGAGAGCATTCACGCCGCACTCGTCGACCATTATGCCGGTCAGGATATCGTGCAGGTCGTATCGCTCGATGAAAGCCGTGCCCTGCCCCGCGTCAACGCTGTCGAGCTCGCCGGCAAAGACACGATGAAGCTCTTCGTCTTCGGCACGCCGGGCGGAGCGCAGGTCAATCTGGTGGCGCTGCTCGACAATCTCGGCAAGGGCGCATCGGGTGCAGCCGTACAGAACATGGATCTGATGCTGAGCGCCTAACTCAGCCTGACGCAGATCGAAGCTCGATCGGCCCGGCCCGTTCATCCGTAGAGGATCGATCAGGCCGAGCTTTTTCATGCCTGCAAGGCGTTTTGCGTGATTTCGAACTCGCGATCGTTCTCGGCCTTATTTTTGCCGCCGCTCTAAATTAGCCGAAGCTACACGGAAAAGTGAACGCCTGTGAGGCTCCGCGACCAATTGTCGGCCGGATTTCCTCTTTAACGGCTCTACTGGTCCGGATGAGTGGGGCGTTCAAAACTATCCCTTTTTTCAATGAATATCCAAGAATGAGCCATCGTAAAGGAATTGGTTACCATAATTCGGCATGCTTCCAGACAGCCGGCAAGTTGGCGACCGAACGCGACACTCGCGTTAGGGCGCGTGTGCGTTCTTGAGCCGGCTTGGTGTCTGTGTAGTTTGGATAACGAGTATCATGGCGTTCGTGACCGAAACGTTCGGTAACTTCAATTCGCGCTCCGGCTACGCCTCGCGATCGAAAAAATTCTTCAGCATCCGTCCCGGCACTTTGGCCACCGGCGTCGCCGTGGCGGCTTTCGCCTGGGTTACCGCCACGCTGATGACGACGCAATCGATGGTGCTGTCGCTTCCCGGCGCGGCGACGTCGACCGACAATTTCCTGGCGCCGCGCGCATCGGCATTCATCGTTCCGCCAAGCCGCGCGGCCCATCCTGCCCGCTACGCCAGCCAGACGACCTCACTGCATGGACAGAGCCGCTTCGGCAGCATCGCAGACGCGGATGTTCAAACGAAAGGCGCCGGCGCGGAGGCGGTTCGATTGCAACTGGCCTACGCGCTTGCGCAGCAAACCTCCGATATGAAGCAGGCGCAAGACGTGGCGGCAAGCATAAAGAGCGGCCGTATCGAAGTGGCAGAGGCCTCGCCCGAGAAGGTTGATCGCTTGCGCAAGGTGATCGCCATAAACTTCGCAACCGCCCTGCAATCGTTCGGCCAGGCGAAATACGCCGCCGTCCTGATGCCGGCCGCAAGCCCGGCAAAGGCGGCCGTGCAGCCTGCGGCGGTCGCTTCGGCAGCCCCGGCGGTGAGCTTGCCCGCCATTGCTGAAGCCAAGCCGTTGCCCGCCAAGGACGCCGACATTGCGGTGGCCGAAGCTGTCCTGAACGTCATTCCCGTGGCCCGCCCCGCCCGCGAGACGCCCATACAGCGCGCCAACGCCACAAGCGCCATCGCCAGGGCAACGGGCGACGAAGCAACCGCTCAGCCGCCATCACGCCTCACGGCCTACGCCGATCCGGATGACAGCTCCGTCCGCAAGACCAAGCCGTTCATCAATCCGTTTGCGGCGATCAGCCCCGGCGCAGGCACAGCGATTTACGACATCGAGGCGAAGACAGTTTATCTGCCGAGCGGCGAACGCCTCGAGGCTCATTCCGGCCTGGGCCATATGCGTGACAATCCTCGCTATGTCGATCGCAAAAACACCGGCCCGACCCCACCTGAAACTTATAACCTGACCTATAGAGAAAGCCTGTTCCATGGCGTGCAGGCGCTGCGTCTGACGCCTGCAAACGGCGCTCGCGTCTATGGCCGCGACGGCCTGCTGGCTCACACCTACATGCTCAGAGGCGGCCGTGGCGAATCGAATGGCTGCGTGGTCTTCAAGGATTACAACCGCTTCCTGGCCGCCTTCCGGCGCGGCGAAATCAAGCGGCTGAAAGTGGTAACACGCGTGTCGTCGGCAGCAAGCGTCGCCTCCTCGCGCTAAAAAGATTGAGGCGCAAAGCGTCTCAATCTCTCACGACGATCGAGGTCTGGCGCGGCAGTTCGCCATAGAAGCCTCGCCAATTGGCAATTGCGAAACCGAAAACGATCAGGGCACCGGCCTGATGCGCCAGGGCCAGATCCAGCGGCACATGCAACAGCAATGTCGAAATGCCGAGGATCGCCTGGATCAGCACGAGCACGAAGAGAACGACGGATCGCCGCGCATGGGTCGTTTGCGCCGCCGCGCGCAGCGAGAGGATCATGTTGATGGCGACGACGGCGAAGAGCGCATAGGCGCCGAGACGGTGAACGAACTGGACCGTCTTCGGGTTCTCGAAGAAATTGATCCAGCCCGGTGACTGTATGAAAAGATCGCCGGGCACGACGGCACCATCCATCAGCGGCCAGGTGTTGTAGCTGAGGCCCGCGTCGAGACCCGCGACGAGAGCGCCGAGATAGATCTGGAACAGCGCCATGAAGGCGATCAAACCGGCGAGTTTCGCCGAATAGCGTGTCGGCGGCGGTTCGTTCGAATGCGGCGACAGGGCACGCATGAACCACATGCAGGCGGCAAAGATCAGACAGGCCGTGACGAGATGGGTCGCAAGGCGATACTGGCTGACATCGGTGCGCGCCTCTAGGCCCGAAGATACCATCCACCAGCCGATCGCTCCCTGAAGGCCGCCCAGCAGGAAAATGCCGGCCAGCGGCAGCCAGAGCTTGCGCTCGACGCGACCGGTCAGGACGAAGAACAGCAACGGCAGGCCGAAGATGACACCGATGGTGCGCGCCAACAGGCGATGCGCCCACTCCCACCAGAAGATGCCCTTGAACTCCTCGACCGTCATGTCCTTGTTCAGGATCTGGAATTGCGGGATGCGCTTGTAGAGGTCGAATTCGTCCTGCCATTCCTGCGCGCTCAGCGGCGGGATGACGCCGTGGATCGGCTGCCATTGCGTGATCGACAGGCCGGAATTGGTGAGACGTGTGGCGCCGCCCACCAGCACGAGGGCGAAGAGAACCAGAAGAACACAGGCGAGCCAGAGACGAATGGCGCGGCGATTGCTGTCCTGACGAGCCACTTCCTTCAAAATAGCCTGTTCGGTCGTAAAATTAGTGGCAGCCATGGCTTCTCCCTTCGATCAGGCTGTTGATTTGCCCGATAGGGGCGTGCAAAACAAGTCCCGGGAGTTTGCGGCATGCCGTCGCGGCATGCTGTTTATAATGAGGAGAAAACCCCGTGCCCCTTCGCCTGCGCAAATTCGTTGGCATGATCCTGCTCGTGCTGTTGGTTGCAATCTATGCGATCGTTGCCATGATCGTTGCAGTGCGAACGCTTGCAGATCAACCCGGCTGGGTGCATTTCCTCTATTTCCTTGTCAGCGGCATCATCTGGGTGCTGCCGGCGATGGGCATCATCAAGTGGATGGCCGGACCGCGCCCGCAATGACGCACGACCCGGCCCGATTTACACAAGGCTAACCCTGATCCGCGCCTTGTCCGGCACGAATGTCTCATCTTAAGTCAAAAATAAGCCGTTGCCCGCCAGACTGCAGTCGAATGCCGCCAAAGCGGAGAAGATCGGATGCAGACCCAGACGCGAGATATCGCCGGCATGGCCGCCGAAGCAGCGGAGGATCGCATTGCGTCCATCCCAACCCAGCCTGCCGGCGCCGATCAACTGCGGATCGACATCTTCGACAGTATGGTACCGCTGGAAGCCGAATGGCGTGCACTGGAACGGGACGATCTCAATTCGCTGCACCAGAGCTATGACTGGTGTGCGGCCTGGGTGGAGAACCTCGAACGCCCTCTCGCTATTGTCCGTGGCTCCATCGGAGACCAGGTTGCCTTCATCCTGCCGCTCGAGATCATCCGCAGTCGCGGGGCAAGACGAGCCGAGTTTATCGGAGGCCACCACAACAATATCAACACCGGCCTGTTTTCCGCGCGGTTCCTGACAAATGGAGAATTGACGGCCGCTCAGGCGAGCGCCATCTCGGCGGCTTTGCGCGGCAAGGTGGACGTCATGATCCTGCGCAACGTCCCGCTCGAATGGCGCGGTCGCAAAAGCCTGCTCGCTTCGCTGACGTCGATCGAAAATCAGAACCATGCCTTTCAGATGCCCTTCCTCGGCAGCTTCGAAGCAAGCCTGAAGCAAGTGAATGCCAAGCGCCGGCGCAAGAAGTTCAAGCATCAAAGCAGACTTCTCGATGCCAAAGGTGGCTACGAATATGTGATTGCCGGTCCTGACGAGCAGGACGCATTGCTCGATCTGTTCTTCCGGCAGAAGGCGATCCGCTTCAAGGAGGCCGGTTTGCCAGACGCGTTCAAGGATGCCGGAATCAAGGCCGCGCTGCACGCGATGTTGCACCGGCGCCAAGACGATGGCGCGACGCTGCAGATGCATGCGCTGAGCCTGAAAGGCGAACACGAAGGCCATATTCCGGCCATCGCTGCCCTGTCCCGCAAGGGGGATCATGTCATCTGCCAGTTTGCTTCCATCGACGAGGCGCTGGTTGCGGAGGCCAGCCCCGGCGAATTGCTGTTCTGGCTGATGATCGAGCGGCTGCATCGCGAAGGCGTCGCGCTCTTCGATTTCGGTATCGGTGACCAGATCTACAAGCGTTCCTGGTGCCCGATGGAAACGGTGCAGTATGATCTCTTCCTGCCCGTCTCAGGCACGGGGCGTCTTGCGGCAATGGCGAACCGGGTCATCACGCGTGCGAAGGTCGCGATCAAATCCAATCGCAAGCTCTATTCCTTCATCCAGCGGCTGCGGGCGCAGCACGGAGCCGCCGCCGCATCGGATGACGGAGGCAGTGACGCGGATTGATCAGGCTGCGTCCCGGCGCGTATTGGGATCATGCTCCTCACGCCAGCCGGACATCAGAATGATGTGCTCGTAGCCGGCCTTCTGGAATTCCGTCATGGCAACGATAAACTGGCCTTCATCGGGCTCAGGCATGGAGAGGATGATTTCCGTTTCCTTGCTGCGCGTCAGCCGAGCGACGCCGGAGACTTCGGCCGCGCCACATTCCACCAGAACGATGTCATAGGCAGAACCCAGCGCGTCGAGGATCAGCGACAGACGGTCGGCGCCGCGCATGGCGCGGGCAAGGTCGCTCATGCCCTGCGGCACGAGATGAGCATCCGACAGGCGATCCGGATGGATCGTATCGCCAAACGCCGCTTCGCCGCACAGCAGGTCGGTGACGCCGGGAAGTTCCTCATGCTCGGCCATGAGCCTGGACGGACATCCCGTGCCGGTCATGTCGACGAGCACGATACGGCTCCCGGCATCGGCGATGGTCCGCGCCAGCATGACCGTCGCGGTCGAACCATTGTCACCGGTTGGAGATATGGCGATCGCCAGCCGCGAGCCGCTGTCGATCAGATAATCGGCGACGGATTGGATAGAGAAATCCTCCTCTTCTTCCGTCGTGCTAGCAGCCTGCCTGGGTTCATGGTCCGGAGCGATTGCAGTGCCCGAGGCAATAGCCGCGTCGGGAGCAATCGCAGCGTTTGCCGCCTGAGCCGCGATTTCCTCTGACGGAACCGAAAGCATGCTTGCCGGCGCCTCGGCACCGGTCGCCCTCGTAACTGCCCGAACTGGAGCAGGCTCGCCAACGGGTTCAGTGCGCTTCGCCGTCTCCGGCGCGCCGGCATCTTCCTTGCGGGCAGGCCCGACCGGCCGCAATGCACGGCCGCTGAACAGCTCTGCAAGCATGATAACGATGGCCGTGAGGATGAAGGTGGCAAGGGTAGCGACGACGACGATCGGGCCGACCTTCGGGAACGACGGATCGACCGGCTCGACTGCCGTAGAAACGATGCGCGCATCGGCAGGGCTGGAGTTCTTGTCGACGCGGGAGGCCGCCTCGCGATAACGGGCAAGATAGGTCTCGAGCAATTGTCGTTCTGCCGCAGCTTCACGCTCCAGTGCATTGAGGCCGACTTCGTCCTCCCCTGCCCGGGCGCTGTCGGCTTTCAGCGTGTTCGATTGCGCCAGAAGCTGCTGCTCGCGCAGCTGCGCAACCTTCGCCTCGTTCTCGATGCTTGCGAGAATCCTCTGGGTCTCGCGATCGATCTGCTGACGGATATCGATGAGCTGTGCCCGCAGGCTCTTCAGCCGCGGATGCCCATCCATAAGCGTCGTGGACAGATCCGATATTTGCGACTCGAGATTCGACTGGGTCGCCTTTAGACGCTGAATGGCCACCGACCCTGAAACGTCGGCAAGCGTATCGGTGGAGCGACCGCTCGATAGCGCGCTGCGAACTGCTTGCGCGCGCGCCTCGGCATTGGCCCTGTCGCCACGTACCTGTGCCAGCTGCGTCGAAATATCGGCAAGCTGCTGCGTCGCGAAATTGTTGTTCTGGCTGGTCTGGAGCAGACCATTGGCGGAGCGATAGTCGGCGACCTTCTTTTCAGCTTCGCTGACCTTATCACGCAGCCTGGTGATCTCCGGCTCGAGCCAGCGCGTTGCCTCGCTGTTGGAATCGAGCTTGGCGCCACTCTGCATCGACAGATAGACCTGCGCCATGGCATTCGGCACGCTGGCGGCGAGATCCGGATTGCGGGACGTGAAGCTGATGCCGATCACGCGCGAGCTGTTGATCTGATAGACCTGCAGGCGGCTGTTGAAGGCGTCCAGCATGCGCTCTTCCGGGGCCTTGTCGGCCGCCGCCCGCTTCAGATGCAGCTTGATGAGAATATCAGAGAGCGCGGAGCCATTGTTGCCGGCGGCAAATTCAGGGCGATCGTAGAGTTTGAGATTGGTAATGACCTGCTTGACCAGATCCGCCGACTGCAGGATCTGCACCTGGCTGGCGATATTCAGTTCGTCCAGCAGAGGGCCGGCACCGGCATCGTTGCCCGATGTCGTCGTCGCAAAGGCGGGCGCACGCTGCTCGATGAGGATACGGGCCTCGCTGCGATATTCCGGCGACATGACCTTGGCGATCGCGAATGCCGCGCAGGCGCCGGCCAGCGTGATGGCAACGACGCGCATCCGCCGCTGCCACACAGCGCGAAAGAGCTGAGCGAGATCGATGTCCACATCCTGCTGGGTGTTGTTGACACCGGACATATGCAAAACTCCGTAATAGAAAGCTAAAATTAATCGTAAACGACTATGGTAACCCAAGCGTTAATAGTATTTCGCCAGCATTATTTTTAGCATCGCTAATTTTTTCCTGGAATTTGATTTGCTCTTTACCAGCCGTTAACCCTAACGGATCGATAACGACGGCAGTGTCTTCCCTTTCTAATGAGCGCGAAATGCCCTTCGCAAAGTCAAAGATTGTCCTTGCACTCGGCATGGCTGCCGTGAGCGCCGCGCTCACCGGCTGCAACACCTATCAACCGGCCCCCAAGGCCTTCAACGAGGCCACGATCCAGCCCTATACGCTTGATAGCGGCGACCGGTTGCGCGTCACGGTGTTCGATCAAGCCGGCCTGACCAACACCTATACGGTCGATCAAGCCGGCTATATCGCCTTCCCGCTGATCGGTCAGGTCACTGCCCGCGGCCGGACCCTGCAGCAGCTCTCAGGCCAGATCGCACAGAAGCTTCGCCAGGGATATATTCGCGATCCAGACGTCACCATCGACATCGACCGCTATCGCTCGGTCTATATTATGGGCGAAGTCGGCCAGCCGGGCCAATATTCCTATGTGCCGGGCATGACCATCCAGAATGCCATCGCGGTTGCAGGCGGCTTCACCAGCCGGGCCAACCAGTCCAACGCGGATGTCACCCGCAAGATCAACGGTCATGTCATGACGGGACGGGTCGGTATCTCCGATCCAGTGCTGGCAGGCGATACCATCTATGTCAGAGAGCGGTTATTCTAACCGCACCCGCTTATGGCCCGACCGCTTCGTATCCTTCATTGCTTCAGATCGCCCGTCGGCGGCGTCTTCCGCCATGTCCGGGATTTGGCGGAGGAACAGAGCAAGGCGGGCCACCAGGTCGGCATCCTTTGCGACAGCCTGACGGGTGGCGAGCATGAGGATCGTCTGTTCGACGATATCGCACCGTATCTCGCTCTTGGCGTCATCCGCCTGCCGATCCGACGGCAAATTACCCTCTCGGATGCTGCGACACTTTGGGGCAGCTACAAGGAAATCAAGAGTTTGCGGCCGGATGTGCTGCACGGGCATGGCGCCAAGGGCGGCCTGCTTGCGCGCGTTCTCGGCTCGATCCTGCGGGTCAACAGGTATCGCGTAGCCCGCCTCTATACAGCGCATGGCGGAAGCCTGCATTTCTCGCGCGGCTCATTCCAGGGCATGCTGGTGCACAGCCTGGAACGAATGCTCGAATTTTTCACCGATGGCCTGATCTTCATCTGCGATTTCGAACGCCGCACCTATGAAAGAAAGATCGGCAAGCCGCGCACCCGCTCTGTGATGATCTATAATGGCATCAGCGAAAGAGATTTTCGTACCATACCGACACGATCGGACTCCGTGCATTTCGTCTATATCGGCATGCTGCGGGACCTCAAAGGTCCCGATCTGTTTGTGGATGCCTTTGCGAAAACGGAACGGCGGATCGGCAGGCCGCTTTCAGCGCTGATGATCGGCGACGGGCCGGACAGAGACAAATATCACCGGATGATGGTCGAACGGGGCCTCGGTCACCGTATCGGCATGTTGCCGGCGATGCGCGTACAGGAAGCCTTCACGGTATCGCAGAACATCGTCGTCCCCTCGCGCGCCGAGGCCATGCCCTATATCGTTCTGGAAGCGCTCGCAGCCGGAAAGACCGTCATCGCCTCGCGCGTCGGCGGCGTTGCGGAAGCACTTGGCGAAAACAACCCCGCACTCGCCAAACCGGAAGATGCCGATGACCTCGCGCGCATCATGGCTGAAGCGCTCACAGAGCCGCTATGGGGTGCTCGCAACATGCCCGATATCGGGACGATACGATCCAATTTTTCGGCTTCGGCCATGGCGCGGGATACTTTGCACCTGTATCAAAATATACTTGGCCTGAGCGAAGACGGTTAGAATACAGGCAAGTGTTGTAAGTGTTTCTTAGCTGATATCTGATAGGCCTTGTCCGGTAACGACCGGATAAGCTGCCATGAACACTACCGAAAAGTCCGAGCAATTTAACTTGGACAATATTCGCAAGCAGGTTTCGGAAATCCGCACCCGTGGTGCCGGCGAGACTCATAGCGATCGCCCAGACAGCATGAATGCCTATGCGCGGCAAATCGCCGAACAGCTCCGCGAAACCAACCAGTCTCCGGCAATCATCGTCGGACAATATCGGCTGTTCGAATTTCTGTCGCTGCTCGCATTCGGGCTTGCGATTCTCCTCTTCGGGACGTCGGACAATCATCCCTTCCTGTCGAAGGCCGTGGTGACGATCGCCCTCTGTGGTCTTGCCATCGTTTTCCTGCAGATTGCGGATGCCTATCAGATACCGGTCTTGCGCTCGCCGCATCACTTCCTGCACCGGATTCTCGGGTCCTGGGCGGCCGCCTTCGCGGTCATGGCCATCGCCCTCCTCCCCTTCGACATCAACAATATCTACTCCCTCTCGCTTCTCAGCCTCTGGCTCGCGGCAGGCGCAGGCTTCCTCCTCGTCGCCCGCCTGCTTTTCGCCTACGGTATCCGCCACTGGGCCCGCAACGGTGTCATGGAAAGACGCGCCGTCATCGTCGGCGGCGGCGAACCGGCAAAGGAGCTCATCCGCGCGCTGGAACATCAGCCCGATAACGATATCCGTATCTGCGGTATCTTCGACGATCGCGGCGAAAAGCGCTCTCCGATCATGGTCGCCGGCTATCCGAAACTCGGCACGGTCTCGGAACTGGTCGAATTCGCCCGTCTCGTGCGCATAGACATGCTGATCATCGCACTGCCGATCAGTGCCGAAGACCGCATCCTGCAATTGCTGAAGATGCTCTGGGTGCTGCCTGTCGACATTCGTCTTGCCGCCCACGCCAACAAGCTGCGCTTCCGGCCCCGCGCCTATTCCCATGTCGGCGCCGTGCCGATGCTCGACATCTTTAACAAGCCGATCCGCGACTGGGACGGCGTTGCCAAGCGCATCTTCGACATCTTCTTCAGCGTGGTCGCGCTCGCCCTCCTCTGGCCGATCATGCTGGGTGCCGCGATCGCCGTGAAGGCGACCTCAAGAGGCCCGGTCTTCTTCATGCAGAAGCGCCACGGCTTCAACAACGAGATCATCAACGTCTTCAAGTTCCGCTCCATGTATACGAACATGAGCGATCCGACGGCGCGCAATGCCGTGACGAAGAACGACCCGCGCGTGACCCCTGTCGGCCGCTTCATCCGCAAGACGTCGATCGACGAGTTGCCGCAGCTTTTCAACGTGCTGCTCGGCAGCCTCTCGCTTGTGGGACCGCGCCCTCACGCCGTTCTGGCCGCCAGCCACAACCGCACCTATGCCGACGTCGTCGAAGGCTATTTCGCGCGCCATCGCGTCAAGCCCGGCGTCACCGGCTGGGCGCAGATCAACGGCTGGCGCGGCGAGATCGACACCGATGACAAGATCAAGTTCCGCACGGCCTATGATCTTTACTACATCGAGAACTGGTCGCTGCTCTTCGATCTGAAGATCCTGTTCCTGACGCCGTTTCGTCTGCTCAATACGGAAAATGCCTATTGAGCGCGATCGACCTGCCATCGCCCCGCGTCGCGCAGCCGCAGCTTGCCGCCATGCGGCTGGTCGGTACGGCCAGCGTCGCCATCGGTGTGTTCCTGTCGGGTTTCGTCATCGCCGAGCCAGCGCCCTATGAGCTGTGGCTCGCCTTTCTCATCGGCACTTGGTTCATTCTCGGGCTGAAAATCTCGCGCAGCGTTGCACCACTTCTGGCGTTGTTCCTGCTGTTCAACATCGGCGGCATGCTGTCGATCACCCAGATGCATGATCTCGCCGCCAGCGATCATCTTGCCGGCCCGATCTATATCGCCGTTTCCACCTTCCTGGCGCTGAGCTCCGTCTTCTATGCCGCCATTACCGAAGACAACGAAAAGCGGCTGAAGCTGATCTTCAATACCTGGGTGGTGGCGGCACTGATCACCGCAAGCCTCGGCATTCTCGGCTATTTCCATACCGTGCCCGGCTTCGACATTTTTACGCGATACGACCGCGCCATGGGTGCATTCCAGGATCCGAACGTCTTCGGCCCCTATCTCGTGGCACCAAGCCTCTATCTCATGCACGGCCTTCTGATCGGCGACCTGAAGAAGGCACCGATCAAAGGCATCTGCCTGTTCGTGCTCGCCTTTGGCATTTTCCTGTCCTTCTCCCGCGCCGCCTGGGCTCTCTTCGCCTTCGCCTCGGCGATGCTGATCTTCTGCATGCTGCTGAAACACCGCAGCAATACCTTTCGGCTGCGCATCCTGGTGATGTCACTGGCAGCCATCATCCTGATGGTCGTCCTGCTCGTCGTCGCGCTGCAGTTCCCGCAGGTCAGCGACCTGTTTTCCACCCGCCTGCAGCTCGTGCAGAGCTATGACGGCGGGCATCTCGGCCGCTTCGAGCGCCACAGCATCGGCTTCCAAATGTCGATGGAACGGCCGTTCGGCATCGGGCCACTGGTCTTCGGCCAGATCTTTCGTGAAGACGAACACAATACCTGGCTGAAGACGCTGACCACCTATGGCTGGATCGGCTTCGTCACCTGGGTCAGCATGATCTGCTGGACCATCTATATCGGCTTCCGCAACCTGCTGAGGGAGCGGCCGTGGCAGCCCTACGTGATGATCGCCTGGATTGTCATTCTCGGCCATGTCGGTATCGGCAACGTCATCGATACCGACCACTGGCGCCATTTCTACATGCTGATCGGCATCGTCTGGGGCTGCGGCGCCCTGGAGCAAAAGTATCAGCGTGATTTGAACAAAAGGGAAGCTGCGCGGTGAACATTCGCACCAAGGTCAAACGCCTGTCGTTGCTGCAGGTTCTCGAGCCGAGCGGCGGTGGCTCCGGACGACATTTTCTCGATCTATGCCGCGCCATGCAGCATCGCGGCCATTCCGTGACCGCTATCTATTCCCCGGTGCGGGCCGAGCCCGCTTTCGTCGCAGAGCTGGAAAATATCGGCCTGGACAATGTCATTCCACTCGCCATGCGGCGCGCGCCCGGCCCTTGGGACCTGACGGCATGGTGGCAACTGCGCAAGATCGCTGCCATTCATGGGCCGTTTGATCTGATCCATGGCCACAGCTCGAAAGCTGGCGCGTTGACGCGCCTGCGTTTGCCGGGGCGCCATGTCCCCGTTCTCTATACGCCTCATGCCTTCCGCACTATGGATCCGACGCTCGGTGCGAAAGGCCGCCTGATCTATGGCGGCATCGAGCGCCTTCTCGGGACATGGCTGACGGATCGCCTGGTTTGCGTTTCGCAGGATGAATATAATCACGCCCTGTCGCTCGGCATCCCGGAAAAACGCCTGCGCGTCGTCGTCAACGGCGTCAACGCGCCTCCCCTCAGCCAGCGAGCGGCCATCCGCAGACGATACGGCATTCCTCAGGAGGCTTTGCTCTTCGGCTTCGTCGGCAGGATGACGCAACAGAAGGCGCCCGAGCGCCTGGTCGCGGCTTTTGCGCGGATAGCGGCCCAATTGCCGCAAGCGCATCTGCTGATGATCGGGATCGGTGAGCTGGCCGACGTCACAAGAGAAATGATCAAGGCGGCCGGGCTTGAAGATCGCGCCCGCATCGATGGTAGCGTGCCGGGCGTGACGGCCATCGACGCCTTCGATGTCGTCGTCATGCCGAGCCGCTACGAGGCGATGTCCTATGTGATGCTGGAGGCAGCGGCTGCCGGCAAGCCGCTGCTGCTCGCCGATGTCGGTGGCGCACGCACGGTGCTGGAGCACGGCAAGAACGGCTACATCGTGCCCAACAGCGATAACCCGGAAGCGTTGGCGGTCGCGATGGCACGTTTTGCCGATCCGACGCTGCTGGCGAATTTTACCGCCGAAGCCCGCCGCCGCAAGGATGGCTATACGCTGGCCGGCATGGCCGATGCGACCGAGAAGATCTACCATGATCTGCTCGGCTACCCCGCCCCTGCCCCACTGGAGTTGGTAGCAAATTCCGGTTTGGACAATAAGCGCGAGGGCCGGGAGAAAAGCGCGGCGGCCCTTTAAACTCGCAGAGGATTTTCATCGGAAACCGGTTCCGCTTTTCAAGCCGATGCGATAGACTTAACTCATGATTACTTCAGCACAATTGCGCGGTGCGCGCGCTATGCTCGGACTGACGGTGGAGACGCTCGCCGGCGAGAGCAAACTCCCAGTTTCGGCGATCGAAGCGCTGGAAGCAGGCGCCGGCTCGGCGGATATGAGGGCGCTTGCGACAGTTCGCTCCGTCCTCGAGAACCACGGCGTGCTTTTCCTCGCCGGTGGCAGTGACGGCACGGGCGGCCCCGGCATTCGCTTCAAGCATTGGTCCGAGAATGATGGCATTCGGCCGGAAAACCTGAATGCCACCAATGACGATTGATGGCTGAAGCAGGGTTTGCAATCTCCAGGAGCCGCTCCTGCCTTTAGAACCCTAGGCCTTGCGCGACCTGCCTCAGGCTGCGAGTTTCCAGCTTTTGGCAAGCTCTTCGGGCGCAGAGAGGGCTGCAGGCAGGATGTAGCGTTCGGTGTTGTTTGCCGGCTCCCAGCCTTCAACAATGGAGCCAACCGGCAGGCCATGCCCGAAATCGGTCAGCGTCACGAGCTCCAGGATCAAATGGCCATAGTCGTCGCGCCATTCGCGCCGCTCGCCGCCTTCGAAGAGACGCAGCCGACCCTTGGTGCGCGGACGCTCCCGTGCGGTCAGCCATTGCGCGACGGATGCCTCGGCATTGGCGAAGGATACCACGTCATCGGCATCGCCATGCCAGATGGAGACGACCGGATAGCGAGCAGCTTCGGGGGAAACCTCGCGAACGAGCTCACCCCATTTTTCCGCCGGGCGGCTTGAGCCGCGCTTCATGACGTCAAGCGCCGACATGGCATCGCGGGCAGCGCCGAAAGGCAGGCCGCCGATGATGGCGCCTGCGGCAAAGAGTTCTGGATAGGTCGCGAGCAATGCGGCTGCCACAGCACCGCCGGCCGAGAGGCCCATGACGAAGATCCTGCTATCGTCGATCGCATGCAGGCGGCGGCTGAACTCGATCATTTCTCTGATAGAGCCAAGCTCACCGCGATCGCGCGTGACCAGGCTCGGGCGAAACCAGTTGAAACAGAGATTTGGGTTGTTCGATGCCTTCTGCTCCGCATAAAGCACCGCAAATCCATGCTGGCGGGCAAGTGCCGTCCAACCGCTCGCGCGATCGAAATCCTCGGCATTCTGATGACAGCCATGCAGAACAACGACGAGCGGTATCGGCCCCTTCACGCCCGGCGGCACATATTCGAGCATGCGCAGATTGCCGGGATTGCGGCCGAACCACAAAACTTCCGTCAGCCGCTGCGGCGACGGACGCGTCGAAACGCGACGGCGCAACGGCTGCGAAAGCGGCTGCGTCATCGGAAACTTGAGCTGCGGCAGCTCGACGGAATCGACGAGCAAGCGGCGAAGCCGGCTCGGAACTTTAAAATTCATCATGGACCTTTCTATCCACGCCAGTCGCGGTCGGTTTTTCTTCCGCTGCGGGCTGGCGCGCACTGTTCCTTTCCAGAATCAGTGACATCGAGAAATCGAATCTCTTTGTGCAACGCAGCAAATATAGGAGGGCCGGTCCGCTTCGAACAGGCACAAAGCATCATTGCTGCTATGTGAAATCAGCTTAAATCGATTAGATTTTCGGCCACAAAAAAACGCAGCTGCGTCAGAAATAAGCCCGTGCAAGCGCGAGCAGCTTCGCGTCGTCCTTCACGCCCTGGCGATAAAGCTGAATAATCAGTGCGCCCAGGCGCTCGGCCTCAAGGCTGCGAGGGTTCATGCCACGATCCTTGCAGACCATGTCCAACACCTTCTCGAGGCGATCCAGATCGTCTGAAAACAGCGGCAGATCTCGTGGATGGATAGGTGTGTCCAGCATTTGCGCGTCTCATTGTCTGTCGGGTAGAAGCACGCAGTACTTCGCCGGCACCCGTTTTATTCCCGACGACAGGGCTAGACTATGCGCCTTGCGTGCGGGGTTGGCAAGGAAGCATTTCGGCCGATGCATCTCTGATTCGCAAATTATACGGAAATTCTATCGAAGGTACAATTTTAAGTTAGTGTATCACCAAGCCTTTATCCACATCTGCGATAAGCAGAAAAAACGGAGGCACAATGATGACCAGACTTCTGATCCGGACTGTTCTCGGCTTGACGCTTGCAGCGATGGCCCTGCCGGCCCTCGCGCAGAACTTTTAGAATCTTCCGCTGCGCAACCCTCGCCAGCCGCCCGAAGGATATATATCCGTGCAATCGGGACTATCGATCTCTTATCCCGTGGCGGACGGCGACAGCGAGGAGCAGCAGGAGAAGGCTTTGAAATCCTTCTACAAGATTGCCGCAAGCAGCTGCACTACTCTGCTCGACACGATTGCCGATGCCTGCGAGATCAGTGCTCTGTCGAACAATACCTCGGTCAACAATCTCGACAATCGCGGCGCGAGGCTTTCGATCAACGGACAGGTGACGATGTCGGTGAAACTGAAGCCGCCGACAGCGGCCGCGAAGTAGCCTCGCCCCACCGCAGTTCATGATCTCCGCCGAAGCCAACGGATCGGTAAGAAATGGCGGCGATAATCCCCCTCGTAATCGAGGGATGATACCATGGCGAAAGCGAAACGACGCACGCGGCGCAAGCCGCAGTCCAAGGCGGGCAATTCGATGTGGCTATGGGGCGTTGTCGGTCTGGCAACGATAGCCGGCATCTACGCCTATCAGCATCGCAAGGACATGCCGTCGATGCTGGCGCATGCCGGCGCAGTCGCCGGCATGCCGCATATGGCTCGGGAGGCGCCGGTGCCGGCGGCAAAACCGCAGACAAAGACGGCGGCAGTCACTCCGGAGCCGCGCGCGACATCCGCCCTGCCGGTGCCGCCTGCCGCCATTCCCGTGGCGATGCCGGTCAACAAGATACCGGTCGAACGGCCCATACCCAGTTTGCGGGCACAGTCCGGCGGTCGTTTCGTGCTATGCGGCGCCGGCTCGGGCACGAATTGCGTCGTCGACGGCAATACCTTCTGGCAAGACGGCATCAGGATTCAGTTGGCCGATATCGATGTGCCGGATGCCGGTGCGGCGCGCTGCCCCAGCGAAAGACAGAGAGGCGTGGCCGCAAAACTGCGCCTGCAGGCCATTCTCAACGATGGAAGCTTCGTGCTTTCCGGCAGCAGCCGTCGCGACGACCCGAATGGCGGCAAGTTGCGCATTGCCATGCGCGCGGGGCGCTCGCTCGGCGATCAAATGGTGTCGGAAGGTCTCGCCCGCCGCTGGACCGGCCAAGCGTCGTCCTGGTGTAGCTGATTTTCAGAAATTCGATTGGGAGTTCAAGGAGATAAATGGTCGGGGCGACTGGACTCGAACCAGCGACCCCTTGACCCCCAGTCAAGTGCGCTACCGGGCTGCGCTACGCCCCGACCTGCCGAAACGGCTTGTTTCGTTTAGAGTCTAGCGTTTCCCGACGCAAGCGAAAAGTGTCGGCCTGCTCAGAAAAAATTGGCGTTCAACGGCACACCTGCCTCGGTCCGTGGTTCGGCTGATAGGTATTGTCCGAGGCACGGTAGGAACGATAGCGGCTTGCGCAGTCGCGCGCATGGCTGCCGTAATAGCCCTGCGAGCCCTGCCGGTTGAACAGCGTGCCGGTTACAAAGGATTTGAAGAGCACGCCGCTGTCGGAATCATCGTCGTAATAGCTGTCATTGCCATGCAACCGATGACCGCTGCCCCAGCGGTTGTGGTGATGCCAATGGCCGTGGCCGTGATCGCGGACCTCGATAATGTCTGACTGAACGGGTTGAGGCACAGACAGAGATGGCATGGTGAAGGCACTCGCCGGCATGGCGGCACCGGCCGCCAGCAACAAACCGAAACCTGCGGCTGCTATCGATCTGGCAATCGTAAACATATGCGACTCCTTTGCAATCCGGCGGCTCTGCCAAGCAAATCTGCGTGAAAACCTTGCTGCCAAGCACGTCGTCATTATCTGTATATAGTGATTTGGAGCCACACTCATAGATGCCCTTGCCGCTTTATTGCGCGACAATTTTGCAAGGCGGCAGGTGCGTGGAAAGTCAAGGCAATGAAGCCCTTTATAGCCCTTTTGCTAGTCGCACCGCTGCTTGCTGCGTGCAACACCAGCGCAGCTTTGCAGCCCATCCCAGGTAGCATCACCTATGGCGGTCAGCCGCATATGAAATTGACGAAATCACCGCCGGGCGCACAATTTCAGCACCACTTTACCAACCAGTGGGGCGAAGATGTCGTGGAGACCTATATCGTCCAGCCGGACCGGAGTCTAAAGCTCGTCAATCGTGAGATAATGACCCCAGAAGGTTAGAGCATCTCCGGAATGTGCAAGAAATAACAGGATAGCTATCTTCTCTGTTCGAAGAACAGCGGGAGCGTGCAGCTTGCTTCCCTATCGAACCTATCGAAACTCCGTCGGCGCAAGCCGACGGAGGATGGTGTGGGATCGGTCGAAAGCTTACCAGCAGCGATAGCAGCGGCGGTAATAGGGCCGGCCGTAATAGCCGCGGTGATGATGATTATCGCTGACAGCGGCGCCAACGAGAACGCCGCCGATGATGCCGGCTGCAGCCAGAGCAGCAGCCTGGTTTTCAGCCTGTTGTGCCTGGGCGCGATTGGACTGATAGGTCGCGCCGACGCAGCGATTGTAACGCTGCGTTCCCGGACGGAACCCTTGCGACTGGCAAGTCATTTCCGCATTCATCGCAGATTCCTGCGGTGTCTGACAGCTCGATAGAATGGTTGATATAGCGACAAGGCTCGCCGCCATCGTGGCACGTATGCGCATATTCCCTCCGGCAATTTAGGATACAACCCCGGGAAAGCGAAATACAGCCAAAGGTAAGCTTTAGCAAGCCAACCTTATCAAGCACCACGCGAAAATCCGTCAAACCGTGGCAAAACTGCACGCAAGGATGGCATCGTGCTTAACGGCCGGATAGCAGCTTAGTGCAAAATGAAAAGACCCCGCGCGATGACGGGGCCTTCATATCCGATTTGCACGTCCTCAGCCCGTCGAGACTGCGGGCGTGTTTTCGATCAGAAATTCCGTTCGAAGCGAAGGATGCCGGCGACCGTATCATCCTTGATGTAGTCGTAATGCACATAGGTGAGTTCCGGCTCGACCAGGAAATCTTTGACCGGATAGATCTTGAGGTTTGTCGTTGCTTCGAAGATCTTCGACTCTGTATAGGCAAGCTGCAGATTCCACTTCAGCTTGTCGTTGACCGGGACGCCGACACCACCCCAGAGCGCCCAGTCACCCCAGCCGCACTTGGCCGCGTTGGTGCCGCTCGATGTCGTGCAGGCCGAGATATCCTGGTTGGTGCCGGCATATTTGTTCAGTTTGTCGCCGTCGGTATTCCAGCCACCCATCAGGAAGGCTTCCACGCCGCCGAACTTGGCATCGAGACGAGCCTTGATGGCGCCTTCCTCGACGATCGAGTCGTAACCGCCGACGACCTTGATGCCCCAGTTATCGGCCTTGTAACCGAGGCCGGCCACGACATCGGGAGCATAGTGGTTGGACTTGTCGTCCGTCCACCAGCCGGCGCCGTAGGAGGCCTCGCCGTCGGAGGTGGAATTGGAGTCTTCCAGCGAGATCACAGCCGAGAAGCCGTTGCCGGGATCGTATTTGTAGGTCAACTGATTCAATTCGTACGGACCGTCATAGATCACGTCGTCGTTGACGACATCGCCCGCATAGCCCACGTAAAGATTGAATTGCGAATCGAGTTTACCGACCGTGAAGCCGCCAAGGCTGATGTTGGCAAACAGCAGCTTGGAGGATGTCGCACCCCCATCGTTCCACTCCCAGCGGAAGATTGTGTTGGTCTTCAGCGGACCATATTCGGTGTCGGTCGCCGTATCGACATTGAGCTCCACACGCTCATGCCAGAGCGTGCCAACCTTGCTGCGCGGATTATAGGCGTCATACCACTCGCCTTCCGTGCGAACCTTTCCGCCGATCTTCAGGCAGGTTTCGGTACCGGGAATATAGAAATAGCCTGTGCCGTATCCATCGCAGATACGAACATACTCAAGCGGTTCGGGTTCCGCAGCGACAATAGCGTCGGCGGCGTGGGCAGCGCTCGCCGCGGCGATGGCAGCGGCGGAGCCAAGAAGAAGGCTCTTGATGTTCATGGTGTCTCCATTCGACTATCCGTCAGAGATGGAGTCTCCCGGCAGACAACAACATGCCCCTCCATAGCCTGACTGTTCCCCTCAAACAGGGCGAAGCAATAAGCTTCGCCGTCAAACTGAACCCGTGACCTTGTCGCAGCAAGTTAATAAGGCTGCCGAACTAATTTTTACAACGCTGAAGAGTGGCGAACGTGACAAAAATGTCACGCGCATGTCGCAATGACAAAAACGAACACATCACACACAGCCAACACGCGCACTGAGCGAGAGAACGCATACTATAGTTGCATGCTTACGAAACACAATATGCTTCAGCCGCAATCCCAACACGTGCAGTCCAATACGTGCGGGCAGTCTTATCGCACCTGATCGAGGAGGCGCTTGCATTCCAGCAGATCGTAAAGCGTCTCCTGAAGCAAGGCGCGATCTTCCTTGCCGACACTCGACTTGCCTATGGAGACATCAGGCACGCCATCGTCGCCGCTGACGAAATTGAAGAAGCGGCGGCTGATCGGCGCCTTGGCGCGGCCGACGATCTGGTCTTCGTCGGAATTGGCAGAGGCGACGCGGGGTTCGACGGCGGCAGGCTCCTGGGCCGCCGCAAGCGCTTCCACACTGGCCAGATCGCCATGCCCGACCGCGATGACAAACTTGTTGCCGTTGGTCTTCAGGAGCTTCTGGACGCCCTTGATCGTATAGCCGTGATCGTAGAGCAGATGGCGGATACCGTTCAGCAGGTCGACATCCTCAGGGCGATAATAGCGCCTGCCGCCACCTCGCTTCATCGGCTTTATCTGCGGAAACCGGGTCTCCCAGAACCGTAGGACATGCTGCGGCAGATCAAGGTCTTCCGCGACTTCGCTGATCGTGCGAAATGCATCCGGGCTCTTGTCCATCATCATACTCCCACACTGCGCATGCGGCGCCGTTTGGCCGGATCACGCAAAAGCGGATATCGGCATTCGTATCGCTCCATGATACGACTCACCATATTTCAACGGTTTGGCGGCGGAAATTCAAGTCACATCTTCAGCCGCTGCACAAGCTGGCGACAAATCAACACAGAAGATGCTCTGGAGCGACCGCACGACAAAGCATGCGGCCGAGCGAAAACAGAAATCACAAGGATGAATCAGGAGGCGGGATTTACCGGCTTGGCCTTCGCCTTGCGGCTCGCATGTGCTTTCAGAATGCGGGTCTTGAGGACGTTCGACGCCTTGAAGGTCATGACACGCCGCGGAGAGATCGGCACTTCCTCGCCGGTCTTCGGGTTGCGGCCAATGCGCTCATTCTTGTCACGCACCTGGAATGTCGCAAACGAGGAGAGCTTTACCGTTTCTCCACGCACGATGGCGTTGCAAATTTCATCGATCACAGTCTCGACGAGCTCCGCCGACTCCGTTCTGGAGAGACCGACTTTCCGGAATACCGACTCCGCCAGGTCTGCGCGCGTCACTGTCTTGCCCGTCATAGCTCCCCGCCCATATTGCTGCGTAATCTTCTTCAAGTTTTGCGAGACTATTGCCGTTGCGCCGAACGGTCAAGCTCTTGTTCGGAACGGCTTTTAGAGATGTGGCACTACCAGCGCAGCAGGACCGCGCCCCAAGTGAAGCCGCCGCCCATGGCCTCCAGCATCACCAGGTCGCCCTTCTTGATCCGTCCGTCACCGGCCGCAACGGCGAGTGCCAGCGGAATGGATGCAGCCGACGTGTTGCCATGAAGGTCCACGGTGACCACAACCTTCTCGGGAGCAATTCCGAGCTTCTTGGCGGAACCATCGATGATGCGGCGATTGGCCTGATGCGGCACGAGCCAGTCGAGATCGTCGGGTGTGGTGCCTGTCGCATCGAATGCGGCCTGGATGACGTCGGTAATCATGCCGACAGCGTGCTTGAACACTTCGCGGCCCGCCATGTGCAGGACACCGACCGTTCCCGTCGTGGACGGGCCACCATCGACATAAAGCTTTTCCTTGTGGGAGCCATCGGAGCGCAGGCTTGCCGTCAGCACGCCGCGATCGCTGTTGGCACCGCTTCCCTCGCCAGCTTCCAGGATCAGCGCGCCAGCGCCATCGCCGAAGAGAACGCACGTCGTGCGGTCGGTCCAATTGAGGATGCGGGAAAATGTCTCGGCGCCGATGACGAGCACGCGCTTGGCAAGGCCGCCGCGAATATAGGCGTCAGCCGTGGTCACCGCATAGACGAAGCCGGTGCAGACGGCCTGAACATCGAAGGCGAAGCCATGATGCATGCCCAGCCGGTTCTGGATATTCACCGCCGTTGCGGGAAAAGTATTGTCCGGGGTCGAGGTTGCAACGATGATGAGATCGAGGTCATCCGGTGTCATCCCGGCATTGGCGAGAGCCGCACGCGCCGCCTGCTCGCCAAGCGAAGCCGTGGTTTCACCTTCGCCGGCGATATAACGTTGACGGATGCCGGAGCGCTGGACGATCCAATCGTCACTGGTATCGACAACCTGCTCCATCTCGGCATTGGTCATGACGCGCTTGGGGAGCGCCGCCCCAAAGCCGCGAACAACTGAACGGATCATTCTGCTTGTACCCCGTCTCTCATGCCGCTTCCGGCCCGATCGGGGGCAGCCGTTTGGCATGATATCTCTTCAAATCATTTTCGATTTTCTGCGTGAGCCCATTCTTGGCCATATCGTAGCCGACATCGACGGCAGCTGCGAAGGCTTCGACATTCGCGCCGCCGTGGCTCTTGATGACGATGCCGTTCAGGCCGAGGAAGACGCCGCCATTGACCTTGCTGGGATCCAGCTTTTCGCGCAGCAGGTCGAAGGCGCCCTTGGCAAAGACATAACCGATGCGCGCAAGCAGCGTGCGCGACATGGCGGCGCGCAGATAGGCGCCGATCTGCTTTGCCGTGCCTTCGGCCGCCTTGAGCGCGATATTGCCGGAGAAGCCTTCCGTGACGACGACGTCGACCGTGCCCTTGCCGATATCATCGCCCTCGACGAAGCCGGAATATTCCAGCGATTCGAGATTGGCTTCGCGAATGAGACGGCCGGCGTCCTTGACCTCTTCCTGGCCCTTGATTTCCTCGACGCCAACGTTCAGCAAGCCAACGGTCGGGCGTTCGATCTCGAAGAGCGCGCGCGCCATGGCGCCGCCCATCAGGGCAAAGTCGAGCAATTGCTGTGCATCGGCGCCGATCGTGGCACCAACATCGAGCACGATGCTTTCGCCGCGCAGCGTCGGCCAGATCGCGGCGATTGCCGGGCGTTCAATATTGGCCATGGTGCGGAGACAGAATTTCGCCATCGCCATCAGGGCGCCAGTGTTGCCAGCGGAGACGACGACATCGGCGTCACCCGTCTTCACCGCCTCGATCGAGCGCCACATGCTGGAAACGTAGCGGCCGCGGCGAAGCGCCTGGCTCGGCTTTTCATCCATGCTGATGGCAACCTCGCATTCGTGAAAAACCGATTTTTCGCGAAGCTTGGGATATTTAGCGAGGACCGCCTCGCAGCGTTCCTTCTGTCCGTACATGACGAATGTGATATCGGGATGCCTATCCAGCGCCTTGGCCGCGCCGGGAACAACAACCTCAGGGCCGAAGTCGCCACCCATTAGGTCAAGAGAAATTCTGATCACGCGTCCCTAGTCCTTTTACTCCGCCGCGACGGGCGAATTTGGCGTCAAAATACCGTTTTCTCCCCCGGTTACAACTGAATTGTGCTCGAACGGCACCGGAGCCTATTCCTTTTTCCAGTCTTTCAGAACGGCAAACGGCGAAGGCTTCTTGTCATCTTCTCCTGTGTCTTCAATATGAGCATCGAACTCGACGCCGGGCTTGCGCGGATAGGGATCGATGGCGAGCGCCGCAAATTCCGCGACGACCGCACCGGCGTCGATCGTATCGCCGGTAAAGGTCTCCGGAAGATCCGGACCATCGGGATCAAGCACCATTTCTCCGGCATCCACAGAGGGCGCACGCGCCAGTTTGGAATCCTCGGGCACGAAGATGTGCTCGAAGTCTTCGTCGATATCAGATTCGACCGGCTCGAGTGTGACAACGCAAGCCTGAACGATCTTTGCCTTCACATTGCCCTTGATGCGCACGCCGTCGCGCTTCCAGCGCGAAATCTTGAGATCTGCTTCGAGCTTGCCGACCGAGAGTACATCCCAGAGAGCAGCGAGCCCGGCCAGTTCGCGATCGTCAGCCTCGACATGGACATCCACCGGATTGGCGGAGATGTGTCCCACCTTCACCGGATAGGAAAACGGCGTTTCATCGGAGTCGTGTCTTTTCATTTTTATCTCCTAACCGGCCTGTTGGCCGACTTTATCTGGCACCGGCAGCGTCGCCGAGCCCGTAGCGATCTGATTTTCGGTTATGGTCGCCAAGTGCGCTTCTGCGATCATCATCCAATCAGCCAGCGAACGCATGGATGCCGTGCTTTCACTCGCCTTGGGATAGATGTTGCGCTGGAGCGCCGCGGCAAGCGCAGTGCGATCATCGCTATCCATGGCGCCCGCGTAGCTTTCGAGTCGTCCATAGAACATGCCGGCCAGCTTCTTCATGCGCTTCGGCACGCTGTTGTCGCCTATACCGAGCTCGCGGATCGAATAATCGATATCTTCGAAGAAGGCATCGACGATTTCCTGCGCCAGCTCCTGACCGCTGGTCACCGAGGACCGCGTCCGGCGGAAGAACAGGATCATCATCACCGACAGCAATTCGAAGCGCCCCATCACCGTATCAGGCACCTCGTAGTCGGTATAGAAAACCGGCTGCCGCGCCATGGATGTCAGGACCTCATACTGCCTGACCACGATGATCTGATTGTGATTTCTTTTGCGGAAGAGCCCAAAAATCATGAAAATTCCCGGAATTGGCTCCCTCAGAGCGCGCCGTTTTCGCTTGGCCTTGTTGCATCCACGCAAAAGCTGGTTTACCGAAGCAGGCGCGAATTGCAATGCCGTTTGTGCCCGCTTCGAGGCTCCAGCCCTTAACCGTCGTCACGTTGTGCATGATCGGTGACGAAGAGTGCCGAACAACATGATTGTGCCTTTTGCCATCGCGGAAAGGCCACAATGATGTGCACAGCAAGGTCATATCGGCCGTCCGGCCATCGGATTGATTCATTAGGGGAGATGAGATGTCGTTGACCAGACGGTATTTCAAGTCTGACATTACTTTCAGCAGCGCTGCCGCCATCGCCCTGGTGATTGCGACCATGGGCCTTTCGGGTTGCAAGACCAGCGAGGTCATGAACAACGGCTACATCTTCGACCCGCAGTCGCTGGCGCTCGCGCCGGTCGGTTCGAGCCGCGAACAGGTTCTATTGTCGCTCGGCACGCCTTCCACCACCGCGACCTTCGACGGTGAAGTCTTCTACTACATCTCCCAGAAGCGCACGCGCGCCGTCGCCTTCATGAAGCCGAAGCTGGTCGACCAGAACATTCTGGCGATCTATTTCGACAAGGACGGCGTGGTGAAGCAGGAAGCCAACTACACGCTGAAGGACGGCAAGGTCTTCGACATGATCAGCCGCACGACCCCGACCGGCGGTCGCGACATCACCTTCCTGCAGCAGATCCTCCAGGGTGGCGGCAGCGGCGTCAACGGCGCGAGGAACTTCCTCAACAACCTCAACCCCGGCCAATAAGACCGGGACGGTATCTCAACGAAAAACCCGCGAGGCACTGCGCTCCGCGGGTTTTCCTTTTGCGTTCGGTCTGCTTCGCTTAGCCGGCAAGAATCGCAAGCAACAGCAGAGCAACGATATTGGTGATCTTGATCGCCGGATTGACGGCCGGACCAGCCGTATCCTTGTACGGATCGCCGACGGTGTCGCCCGTCACCGAAGCCTTGTGAGCTTCCGAGCCCTTCATATGGCGCGTGCCGTCCTTGTCGACGAAACCATCCTCGAAGCTCTTCTTGGCGTTGTCCCAGGCGCCGCCACCTGACGTCATCGAAATAGCCACGAAGAGGCCGTTGATGATGACGCCGAGCAGCGAAGCGCCGAGAGCGGCAAAGGCAGAGGCCTTTGAGCCAGACAGCAGCAGGACGCCGAAATAGACGACGATCGGCGCCAGAACCGGCAGGAGCGACGGAATGATCATCTCGCGGATGGCCGCCTTGGTCAGCAGATCGACGGCGCGGCCGTAATCGGGACGCTCCGTGCCCTGCATGATGCCGGGCTTTTCACGAAACTGCTTGCGAACCTCTTCGACGATCGCCCCCGCGGCACGGCCGACTGCCGTCATGGCGATACCGCCGAAGAGATAGGGGATGAGGCCGCCGAACAGCAGGCCCGCAACGACGTAGGGATTCGAAAGTTCGAACGAGATCGTGCCCACATTGGCGAAATACGGGAACTTGTCGCCGTGCGCCGCGAAATATTGCAGGTCGTTCGAGTAAGCCGCGAACAAGACCAGCGCGCCGAGCCCGGCCGAACCGATCGCGTAACCCTTGGTGACGGCCTTGGTGGTGTTGCCGACCGCGTCCAGCGCGTCGGTGGATTTGCGCACTTCCGGCGGAAGATGCGACATTTCCGCGATACCGCCGGCATTGTCCGTGACCGGGCCGAAGGCGTCGAGAGCGACGATCATGCCGGCAAGGCCGAGCATGGCGGTGACCGCAATACCCGTACCGAACAGGCCGCCAAGCTGGTAGGTGGCGATGATGCCGCCAACGATGACGATCGCCGGCAGTGCCGTCGATTCCAGCGAGACGGCAAGACCCTGAATGACGTTGGTGCCGTGACCGGTGACCGACGCTTGGGCGATGGAATTGACCGGCCGCTTGTTGGTGCCGGTATAGTATTCGGTGATCACGACGATCAGCGCCGTGACGATGAGGCCGACGATGCCGCAGGTGAAGAGCTTCGTCCCGGTGATGTCGAAGCCGGCGACGGTGCCGATCGAACCCCAGCCGATGGTGAGCGAGGTGGCCGCAGCCAGGCCGATGATCGACAGGACGCCGGTTGCGACGAGGCCCTTGTAGAGGGCGCCCATGATCGAACCATTGACACCGAGCTTCACGAAGAAGGTGCCGATGATCGAGGTGATGATGCAGGCACCGCAGATCGCCAGCGGATAGATCATGGCCGAACCGAGGATCGGAGAGCCGGCGAAGAAAATCGCGGCGAGAACCATGGTTGCAACGACCGAAACCGCATAGGTCTCGAACAGGTCGGCCGCCATGCCGGCGCAATCGCCGACATTGTCGCCGACGTTATCGGCGATGGTCGCAGGGTTGCGCGGATCGTCTTCCGGAATGCCTGCCTCGACCTTGCCGACGAGGTCGCCGCCGACGTCGGCACCCTTGGTGAAGATGCCGCCGCCGAGGCGGGCGAAGATCGAAATCAGCGAGGCGCCGAAACCAAGGGCGACAAGCGCATCGATCACGTCACGCGAACCGGCTTCGTGACCGAGAATACCGGTCAGGACATAGAAATAGATGGAGACGCCGAGCAGGGCGAGACCTGCAACCAGCATGCCGGTGATGGCGCCCGACTTGAAGGCGATATCGAGGCCCGCGGACAGGCTCTGCGACGAGGCTTGCGCGGTGCGAACATTGGCGCGCACGGAGACATGCATGCCGATGAAACCTGCGGCGCCTGAGAGGATTGCGCCGATCAGGAAGCCGAAAGCGGCTTCGGCCGACAAGAGGAGCCAGGCCGCGATGAATACGATGATCCCGACGATGGCGATGGTTCTATATTGGCGCGCCAGATAGGCCTGCGCTCCTTCACGAATATACCCGGCAATCTCTTGCATGCGGGCATTGCCCTGATCGGCAGCGAGTACCGACCGGGTTGCCCATACGGCATAGATGACCGAGAGCAGTCCGCATGCGATCACTCCTAAAAGAATCGACATTTCGCTTTTTCCCTCCAAAAAAGCCGGCGGTTCACTCCATCCCCCGGCCGCCTGCGACAACGGCAGGTCCCCTCCTCCAGGGGATCGGTCGCTGTGCAGTTGCGAGATTGCTGTTGGGAAAACGTCGCGTCAAGACCGCCCGCAGGTAAAATACCCGCAGGAGGTTCAAAAGAATATTCGGAGATGAAATCAGGCGCGAACGAAGGAAACGAAAATGCTCTACGCCGCGATCCGAATGTCCTGCGAAGCTTATTTCTTCGCTTCGCCGCGAACCTGCTTGGCGATTCGGTCGAGCACGGCGTTCACGAGCTTCGGCTCGTCTTCCTCGAAGAAGGCATGCGCGATCTCGACATATTCGGTGACGATGACCGGAACCGGCACGTCCTTGCGGTCGATAAGCTCGAAGGTGCCGGCGCGCAGGATGGCGCGCACGGTGCTGTCGAGACGCGACAACGCCCAGTCATCCTGAAGCGCGGAGCCGATCAGCGGATCGAGCTTGGTCTGCTCGCGCACGACGCCCGACACGATGGAGCGGAACCAGGATGCGTCGGCCTTCAGATAGGTCTCGCCATCCAGCTCCTGTCCGAGACGGTGGGCCTCGTATTCAGCCACCACCTCCAGAACGCCGGTTCCGCCGATATCCATCTGATAGAGCGCCTGAACCGCCGCAAGACGCGCTGCGCCCCGCTGGTTGGCGGGCTTGGCCGGTCGCTCATTATCCTGATTGCTCATGTATTATGCACCCAACTTCTCTTTCAGCGCGATCATGGTCAGCGCCGCGCGGGCAGCGAAACCGCCCTTGTCCTTGTCCGAACGGCGCGCACGCGCCCATGCCTGCTCATCGTTCTCGACGGTGAGAATACCATTGCCGATCGCGAGGGATTCGCTGACGGCCAGATCCATCAGCGCCCGCGAGGATTCATTGGCGACGATATCGAAATGATAGGTCTCGCCGCGGATAACCATGCCGAGAGCCACATAGCCGTCATAAACCACATTACCATTGTCGCCGCCATCGAGCGCCATGGCAATCGCAGCCGGGATCTCCAGCGCGCCGGGCACGGTGACGACATCATAGGTCGCGCCAGCCGCATCGAGAGCAGCCTTGGCGCCGTCGAGCAGAGCATCGGCCATATCGTCATAGAAGCGAGCTTCGACGATAAGGATATGAGCATTGGAAGAGCTGGTCATAAATCACCTGCGATTTGAGAGGGCGCGGCACCTTGTTAGGCCGGGTCAAACCACGGCGGGCCTCGCTTGGCAAGTGTTTTTCAATGGCCCGCGCCGATTCCGACCCTATTTGGAAATGATCGGCGCACCGCGGAAATTGTGGCTTCCGTACACGCAACCGCTTCGATAATAATTTGCAACCTGCGAGGGGGAGGTTCATGACGAAGAAATCCACACCCGCCGTCAATGTCGGCGAGCTTGAACTGGAACATTGGCAGCAAGGCAGCTTCTTTGCCGGCAGCGACACATCCTTCGGGGCGAAGCTCGGGCTGAAGCAGCTCGGCATCAGCTACAACGAAGTGCCTCCGGGCAAATCCGGCTGTCCGTTTCACAATCATCATGTCGAGGAGGAGATGTTCGTCATTCTCGACGGCGAAGGCGAATATCGTTTCGGCGACCAGCGCATCACGGTCAGCAAGGGCGATGTGCTGGGCGCTCCGGCCGGCGGCCCGGAAACGGCACATCAGCTGATCAATGTCGGCCCCAGCGTGCTCACCTATCTCGCCATTTCCACGAAGGCGCGGACCGAAATCGTGGAATATCCCGATTCCGGCAAGTTCCTGGCCAAAACCTACATCGACGGCAAGACGGCGTTCCGTGCCATCGGCCGCGCCACTGCCACCAACCTCGACTACTGGGACGGCGAGCCCGGCGCCTCGAACGACTGATCATCACCAAAAACATTTTCGGTAAAGATCTAATCCGATGACCCATATTCCGACACTCACGACCGACCGGCTTCTGCTGCGAGGTCATACGCTTGATGATTTCGACGAATTCCTCGAGCTCTGGAAACACAAAGAGATCGTCCGCTTCATTGGCGGCGAGATGCCGACGCGCGAGCAGGTCTGGGCCCGCCTGCTGCGCTATGCCGGTCTATGGCATCATCTCGGCTTCGGTTTCTTTGCCGTCGAGGAGCGTCAAAGCGGCCGGCTGATCGGCGAAGTGGGGTTCCTGGATCTGCATCGCGACATGACGCCGATGACGGAAGGCACGCTGGAAGCCGGCTGGGGCATTACGCCGCCGATGCAGGGCAAGGGATATGCGACAGAGGCCATGAACGCCGCGATCGCCTGGGCGGACAGACAGTTCGCAGGCCGCCGCATGACCTGCATCGTGGATGTCGAGAACCTGCCGTCGATACGAGTTGCTGAAAAGATCGGCTTCCGCCGCATCGGCGAACTCGTGCTCAAGGACAGGTCCAACGTTCTATTCGAGCGTTAGGCGTTGCAGGGGAAGAACTATCATGCCGGCTCTGCAGGAAAGGTTTTCCGTCAGACCTTACGAACCGGATGACGCCGGAGCCACGATCGACATTTTCCTGAGGGCCATTCGCGAGGTCGCGTCCAAGGACTACAACCCGGCGCAGATCGCTGCCTGGGCGAAGGTCGACGATGCTGAAATATGGGCACAATATCGAGCGAGCCGGCCAACCTGGCTTGCCGTGGATGGTTCAAAACCCATCGGCTTTGCCGATCTGAAATCGGATGGTTGCCTGGATATGATGTTCGTTTCGCCCGACTATCAGGGAAAGGGCGTCGCCAGCCTATTGCTTGCAATCGTCGAAAACGCGGCCCGCGAACAGGGCTTTCAACGGATCTTCACCGAAGCGAGCCTGACCGCCCGCCCCTTCTTCGAACGCAAGGGCTTTGTCGTCGTGACCGTGCAGCAGGTAGAAAAGCGCGGCCAGATCTTGTCGAATTTCCTGATGGAAAAAACGATCGCATAAGCGGGCGAGCGCCGACCGGCGCCCCCGTTATGGCGAGCCTATGATATTCAGGCTTCGCGGACGACCGGGAATTCTGCCAGACGAGCGGCGTAGCGTGCCATGGTGTCGACTTCGAAATTGACGAAATCGCCGGCCTTGCGCTCGCCCCAGGTGGTCACTTCCAGGGAATGGCGGATCAGCAGCACGTCGAATTCCGTACCCTCAACGGCATTGACCGTGAGCGAGGTGCCATCGAGCGCGACCGAGCCCTTCGGCGCCACAAATCTTGCGAGATGCTCCGGTGCACGCAGGCGAAAGCGGGTGGCCTCGCCTTCTGATGCCACCGAGAGGATTTCCGCCTTGCCGTCGATATGGCCTGACACGATGTGGCCGCCAAGCTCGTCACCGATCTTCAGGGAACGCTCGAGATTGATCTTGGCGCCAGCTTCCCAGCTGCCTATGGTCGTCAGGCGCAACGCCTCTTCCCAGGCCTCGACCTCGAACCAGCGTCCATTGCTTCCCTCTTCCGGCAGCCCGGTCACCGTCAGGCAGACCCCGGCGTGCGAGATGGACGCGCCCATGTCGATCGTTGCCGGATCGTAATTGGTGGCAACGCGCAGCTTGATGCCTTCCTGCATCGGGGAAATGGATTCGACCGTGCCGACGTCGGTGACAATTCCGGTAAACATCAAAAACCTCTTTCGTATTCGTCGCAGAGATCGTCGCCGAAGCGGCTCTCGCCGACATGTATAAAGTCAGCTGGGATATTGGACTTGAGGACCGGCGATTCAATACCACCCTCGCCGATATCGGCCGGCCCCTGGAACAGCAGGATGCGGTCGACCAGTCCGGCGTCGAGAAAACGACGCGCCGTCTTGGCGCCGCCTTCCACCAGCAAGGACGAGATGCCGCGTGTGCCGAGCGCCTCCAGCAGCTCTCCCGGCTCGCTGGAATTGGATTGCAACACCTCGACATCGGCGGCATCAAGCGCCGCACGGCGCCCGAGGAATGCGGCGTCGGTGTTCTCATCGAAGGACGGAGGATGGCCGGCGACCGCGATCACCGGATATTGCCGGGCAGTGCGGACCAGCTTGCTGCCAAGGGGAAGCTGCAGCTCGTCGTCAATGACGATGCGCAGAGGCGAGCGATCTTCCAGGCCTGGAAGCCGGCAGGTCAATTCCGGATCGTCTGATATCGCCGTGCCGATGCCGACGAGAATGGCATCGCTTTCGGCACGCAGCATCTGCACCTCAGCCCGCGCGACATCGCCGGTAATACGCACCTGCCCCTCGCCCGTCTTGCCGATCATGCCATCGGCCGAAATCGCAAGCTTGAGAGTCACATAAGGCCGGTTTCTCGTCTGACGCATGAGATAGCCGGCGAGAGAACGCCTACCCTCCGTCTCCAGAATGCCGGTATCGACCTCGATGCCCGCGTCGCGCAGCATGGTGATACCGCGCCCGGAAACGCGCTGGTCGGGATCGGCGACGCTGATGACCACGCGTGCCACGCCGTAAGCGATGAGCGCCTCGGCGCAGGGCGGCGTCTTGCCGTAGTGCGAACAGGGCTCGAGCGTCACGTAGGCCGTGGCGCCTCTAGCCGCCTCGCCCGCCTCGGCCAGCGCCTGAGGCTCGGCGTGCGGGCGACCGCCGACGGCCGTGACACCGCTGCCGAGAATGACACCGTCCTTGACAATCAGGCAACCGACGGAGGGATTGGTGGAGGTCAGTCCGAGATGCCTGCGCGACAGGCGGATGGCCGCGGCCATGAAACGCTCGTCTTCAGGCCGAAGCGTCATGGTCAGGGATCCAATGGATCGCGGGCGATCTTCGCGTTGATCTCGTCGATCACATGCTCGAAATCCTCGGCATGCGAGAAGTCGCGATAAACCGATGCGTAGCGCACGAAGGCGACGTCATCGAGGCTCTTCAACGCCTCCAGCACCTGCAGACCGATCTGCTCGGAGCTGATTTCGGTCTCGCCGGAGCTTTCAAGACGCCGGACGATGCCGGAGACGGCGCGCTCGATCCGGTCCCGGTCCACCGGGCGCTTGCGCAGCGCGATCTCGAAGGAACGCACCAGCTTGTCGCGATCGAACGGCACTTTGCGGCCGGTCTTCTTGATGACCATCAGCTCGCGCAGCTGCACCCGCTCGAAAGTGGTGAAGCGGCCGCCGCAATCCGGACAAATGCGCCGACGGCGGATGGACGTGTTGTCCTCCGCCGGGCGCGAGTCCTTGACCTGAGTATCTTCTGAGCCGCAGTAAGGGCAGCGCATGCGCTCTCCTTAGCCCATATAGCCGTACATCGGGAAGCGGTCGGTGAGCTTGACCACCTTCTCGCGCACGGCAGCCTCGACGGCTGCATTGCCTTCGTCGGAATTGGCGACCTTCAGGCCATCGAGAACTTCGATGATCAGATTGCCGATTTCGCGGAATTCGGCTTCCTTGAAGCCACGCGTCGTGCCGGCCGGCGTGCCGAGGCGGACGCCTGACGTGACAAAGGGCTTTTCCGGGTCGAAGGGGATGCCGTTCTTATTGCAGGTGACGTAGGCGCGGCCGAGTGCAGCTTCCGCGCGCTTGCCGGTAGCATTCTTCTTGCGCAAGTCCACAAGCATCAGGTGGTTGTCGGTGCCGCCGGAAACGACGTCGACGCCGCCGGAGATCAGCGTTTCCGCGAGAGCCTTGGCGTTCTTGACGATCTGGGCGGCGTAGTCCTTGAATTCCGGCTGCAGCGCTTCGCCGAGGGCAACGGCCTTGGCAGCGATGACGTGCATCAGCGGGCCGCCCTGGAGACCAGGGAAGACGGCCGAGTTGAACTTCTTCGCCAGATCCTCGTCATTGGTGAGGATCATGCCGCCGCGCGGACCGCGCAGCGACTTGTGCGTGGTGGTGGTGGCAACGTGGCAATGCGGGAACGGCGACGGATGCTGGCCACCGGCGACGAGACCGGCGATGTGGGCCATGTCGACCATCAGATAGGCTCCGACGCTGTCGGCGATCTCACGGAAGCGCTTCCAGTCCCAGATACGGGAATAGGCGGTGCCGCCGGCGATGATGAGCTTCGGCTTGGTTTCTTCGGCCTTGCGCTGTACTTCATCCATGTCGAGCAGGTTGTCGCCTTCGCGCACGCCGTAGGAGACGACGTTGAACCACTTGCCGGACATGTTGACCGGCGAACCATGCGTGAGGTGACCACCCGAATTCAGGTCGAGGCCCATGAAGGTATCGCCCGGCTGCAGGAGCGCGAGGAAGACGGCCTGGTTCATCTGCGAACCGGAATTCGGCTGAACGTTGGCGAAGTTGACGCCGAACAGCTTCTTGGCACGCTCGATGGCGAGCTCTTCGGCGATATCGACATACTGGCAGCCGCCATAGTAGCGCTTGCCCGGATATCCCTCGGCATACTTGTTGGTCATGATCGAGCCCTGCGCTTCCAGAACGGCGCGCGAGACGATGTTTTCAGAAGCGATCAGTTCGATTTCGTGCCGCTGGCGACCGAGCTCCTTGCCGATCGCGCCAAAGATTTCCGGATCGGTATCGGCAAGCGAGCGATTGAAGAAGGGTTCGGTGGACGCATTGGTCATCGTGAAAGCTCCTGAACGGGCCGGAACGGCAATGCAAACGGTATTAGCGTCAGGGTCGCCGGAGAGCAATACGACCAGCGACATTTGCTGGGCATTCTACGCAGAGCACCGCCGGCAAATGAAAAAGCCGCATCCGAGGACGCGGCTTCGATAAGAATTGCAATCGGAATGCCGATTATTGAACCGGCTGCTCCATGCCCTGGGTCGTGTCGAGCGCCAACTGGGAATTGCCGTCGAGATTATAGATGTCGTCGCGGAACTGGACGATGCCGTCGCGGGCGCTCCAGGCGGAGATGTAGACGAAATAGACCGGGACTTCCGATGCCAGCGTAATCGGCGTGTTGACGCGGGTGGAGATGACCTGCTCGATGTGCTGGCGTGGCCAGCCCGGAGTTTCGGCCAGCAGCCAGGTCGCGAGATCACGCACGTTCTGAACGCGAACGCAGCCCGAGCTATCGAAGCGCATCAGCTTGTTGAACAGGCCCTGCTCCGGCGTATCGTGCATATATTCGTTGTTGGGGTTATGGAAGTTGATCTTCGTGGACGCCATGGCGTTCGTCTTGCCAGGGTCCTGACGGAACATCAGGTCCGGCGCCTTGTCCGAATTCCAGTCGATCGTCTCAGGTGCTACTTCCTGACCCTTGCCGTCGAGAAGGCGGATGTTGCTCCTCGCCAGATAGGTCGGGTCCTTGCGCATCAGCGGCATGATATCCTTGACGATGATGGAGCGCGGCGCCGTCCAGTAGGGATTGAGGATGACCTCGTAGATCTTCGAATTGATAATATGGGTCGGTCGCGATTCCCGGCCGACGATCGCCTCGTGGCGCAAAGCCACCTGACCGTCTTCCACGGCTTCGACACGGGTCGCCGGGATGTTGACCATGACGTGACGGCGGCCCAGATCGGACGGGAATGTCTGCAGGCGAACGAGATTGGTATTCAGCTGCTGCAGACGGACGTTGGCGGGGATGTTCATCGCCTTCTGCGTGAAATCACCGATGACGCCATCCGGCGGTAGACCGTGGCGAGCCTGGAAACGCTTGACGGCGCCGTCTACGTAGGAATCGAAAGACGATGAAATGCCCGCCTCGCGCGGCAGGTCGCCTGAGACCATCAGATGCTGGCGAAGTGTCTGCACGGCGGGATCGGTAACGCCGATCTGCAGCGGCTGCTGGCTCGTCGGGCTGACTTGCGGCCAGCCGCCATTGGCAACGATGCTCTGATACTGAGCAATCGCCTGCTGAATGTTCGGCACGGAATCGGGGCCAAGGATCGGCGTGTTTGACTGGACGGCGGCGGCCGTACGAGCAGCAGCCTTGGCGTCGAACTGATCGTCCCAATTGCCGCGAGAACGGTCGTTGATCAGCGCTTCAAGCGGGGTCGCGTTTTGCGCTAGAGCCGGAGCGGCCAGTGCGGCAGCGCCAAGAGTTGCAGCCGACCGCAGGAAAGAGCGGCGCGAAAAGGGTCCAATTCCGTTTTTCTTCGACATGTCCTAACCGTTCAACGCTGCGATCCAATCATGCGCAGCCTAGAGAGGAAGCAGTAAATAGCGCAAGCTTGCGCCAAGTAACGTGGCTCAGTATCAATCCGTTCCCTTAATGCACCACCAAAAACTTGGCCACGAACTATCACAATATCGCGAAGCCAAGACCTTCAGGTTGGAAGATCGTATTTCGAGAACGCTGCTTGCAGTCGATTTCCGCTGTCATAGCAATATGGCCAATTCGTGTCTCCCGGCATGAAACTTGCCTTGCCATGCGGGGGCGAAAGAAAAGCCAAACTGCTTTTGCTAAAATACCACAGCTGCGCGTGGTTCATAGCGTGTCTTCATCCGGCGTCAATGGCTTAGCCGCCCGAGACCTTACATGTGACGGAAGGTGAAGCGCGGACGTGGCAAAAAGCGCACAACGGCCGGGCCGGTAACGCGTTCAAGCCGGACACGCAGGGAAACGTGTCCAGCTTGTTTGACTGGAAGATCTTGCGATCATTCAGCTGCACTCACTCACATGCGGTAAGCGATGCTGTCGTTCCAGAAGCGGTCCAGACGCTGCAGCAGCTTGTTCATCTGGGTGAATTCGTCGGTGCCGATGCCGCCGACCTTGTCGATCGAGCCGATGTGGCGCTCATAGAGCTTGGCGACGGTTTCGGCGATGTCCTGGCCCGTTTCCGTCAGGCTGATGCGGACCGAGCGACGGTCGATGCGCGAGCGCTGATGGTTGATGAAGCCGAGGTCGACCAGCTTCTTGACGTTGTAGGAAACGTTGGAGCCGAGGTAGAAACCGCGGGAGCGCAGCTCGCCGGCCGTCAGCTCGGAATTGCCGATATTGAAAAGGAGAAGCGCCTGGACGGCGTTGACGTCGTCGCGACCCTGGCGGTCGAACTCGTCCTTGATAACATCAAGCAGGCGGCGGTGCAGACGCTCGACGAGGTGAAGGGATTCCATGTAGAGAGCCCGGATGTCATCAACCTGCTGATCCCGAGCGTTTGCAACTGCCTGCGGCTTGATTTTCGTGTTCATCATGACTTGGCCTCACTCTGTTTTGTTTGGCGGTGTCGTTTTCTTCCCGCCTTGAGTGAGACCCTATCGAATACACATAAAATTCTACTTAAACTGCAGGCTTAACAGCACCTTACCAGGAAGTGTTGCTGTCTCAGGGTAAATCAACCATTACCTGCTGCTGCCGGCGCCGGCGTTTCTCCTGCCACAAGAGGACGCGGAAAGCGCAATAAATCACCGCGACGCAGGCGTGCAAGATCATGATCAGCGGATTGGATCCGAATATCTCCGGCCACACTCCATACATCAGCCCCTGCCCGCCTGCGGCGAGCACCCACATGACCGGCCCCCAGGAGACGGTGAGCCATAAGCCGAGGGCGGCGACCGGGAAAACCACGGCGAGACCCGCACCCGCGACCTTCCAGGGCAGAGCGAGCAGATCGAAGCGCGCATGACCATCCAGCGAGTAGCCGACCAGCATCGCCCAATATTGCAGGCCGAGCCAGAAGCAGGCGATCGCGATCAGCCGCAGGAACAGCACGAACAGGATGTCCGTCAGCGTATTCTTGGGTACGGTCGAAGAATCAGGTTCCATGCGCGAACAATACGTAGGAGGCACGTGCCTCGCCAGAATATAATGGCTGCGGCCTTTCGCCTTGTTTTGAATCCTGGGGACGGCGTGATAGGTACGCGCCCCATATAGAATGCCATAAGTAGACGAAGAAGGATGGCGGCATCATGGAGAACAAGACGCATCTCGTTGACGAGATCACCGGGCATCGGCGCATGCGGCGCAACCGCAAGGCCGATTGGACGCGCCGTCTCGTGCAGGAAAACCGGCTGACGGTCGACGATCTGATCTGGCCGATCTTCGTGATCCCTGGCACCGGCATCGTCGAGCCGATCCCGGCCATGCCCGGCGTCAACCGCATGACCGTGGACAAGGCCGTGGAAGCGGCGAAGGAAGCGGCCGATCTTGGCATTCCCGCGCTCGCCACTTTCCCGAACATCGAAATGGAACTGCGCGACGAGACCGGCTCCAACAGCCTCGAAAAGAACAATCTCATCAATCTCGCGACCGCCGCAATCAAGAAGGCCGTGCCTGGCATCGGCGTCATCACAGACGTCGCGCTCGACCCGTTCACCAGCCACGGCCATGACGGCATCCTGCGCGGCAACGAGATCGTCAACGACGAAACCGTCGAACAGGTGGCGCGGGCCGCCGTCTATCAGGCGGATGCCGGCGCCGATATCATTGCACCTTCGGAAATGATGGACGGCCGCATCGGCGCGATCCGCCAGGCGCTCGATGCCGCCGGCCACCAGGGCGTCGGCATCATGAGCTATGCGACGAAATTCAGCTCGGCCTTCTATGGTCCTTACCGCGAGGCGATCTCGACCGGCGGCCTGCTGAAGGGCGACAAGAAGACCTATTACATCGACCCGGCCAACGGCACCGAGGCCGTGCGCGACGCGACGCTCGACGTCGAGGAAGGCGCCGACATGCTGATGGTCAAGCCCGGCCTGCCCTATCTCGACATCTGTTGGCGCCTGAAGGAAGCCTTTGGCCTTCCGACCTTCGCCTATCAGGTCTCTGGGGAATACGCGATGATCAAGGCCGCCGCCGCCAATGGCTGGATCGACGGCGAGAAAGTAATGCTCGAAACCCTGCTCGCCTTCAAGCGTGCCGGCTGCGATGGCATCCTCACCTATTTCGCGATGGATGTGGCACGACATCTGGCGAAGAAATAGCTTCAGGCCGCCCACTTATTGTATTTGCTGGAGCCGATACCATATGTTCGGCAAATGTTTCCCCGCCGCGGCTTTGGTGTGCCCTACCGGTCGTACAAAAGTCGCAGAGGGATCTTTAACTGGCATTGGCCCCTTTTGGATCTGAAGAATCGACGGGGCTAGCGCGAAGGAGCAAAATGATGAGCCTGAACCCCAGCCCCCTCTATGCAGCACCGGATGACTGGCGCGCCTATAGTGGTGTGCTGAGCCGGCGCATCTTCGCCTTCATCGTCGATTACATCATCGTCGCGCTGCTGTGCATTCCCGCGGCCGTGCTGCTGTTTTTCGTTTCGATCCTGACACTGGGGCTCGGCTTCTTCCTTTATCCGGTGCTGTTCGTTCTCGTTGCTGGCCTCTATTTCGGCTGGACACTCGGCGGCCCCTATCAGGCATCGCTCGGCATGCGCGCCATGGGCCTCACCATGGTTCGTGTCGACGGCCGTCGCATGGATTTCCTGACGGCGATCGTCCATCTGGCGCTGTTCTGGATCCTGAACTCCGTGTTGACGCCGCTTATCCTGCTGGTGGGTCTCTTCACCGACCGCAGCCGGCTTGTGCATGACCTGCTGCTCGGCACGGTCATCGCCCGGACGGCCTGAAACCACGCATAATCATGGGACACCGCATGATCTCCTGCGGAGCCATCGGGCGCGCGGGAGATTATTTCTGTGCATGGTCAATTAGGAAACTTCGATCTTTAGCGAAGGACGTAGTTGACGTTTTCTAAACTTGGGCCATGCTTGTAGAAAACGGGTGCCGAGAGAAAGGTCAATCAACGGCAGATGAACACGCAGTCGACGCCATCTCCGCAGTTTTATCTGACGGCACCGGCTTCCTGCCCGTACTTGCCGCACGAGATGGAACGCAAGGTCTTCACGCACCTTGTTGGTCCGCGTGCCGCGGAGATGAACGATATTCTGACCCAGGGTGGCTTCAGGCGCTCGCAGAACATCGCCTATCGTCCCGCCTGCGAATCCTGCAGGGCCTGCATATCGGTGCGCATCCTCGCCCAGGAGTTCGAGCCTACCCGATCGATGAAACGGGTGCTGACCGCCAACAGCGATATCATCGCCACCGAATTTCCGGCGCAGCCCTCCAGCGAACAATATTCGCTCTTCCGTCGCTATCTCGACTATCGCCACCAGCAAGGCGGCATGTCCGACATGACCGTGCTCGACTATGCGATCATGGTCGAGGATACGCATGTGAACACGCGAATCATCGAGTACCGCCGCCGCGAGGAAGGATCAGGCCTGGAACAGCGTCCGAAAGGCGAGCTATTGGCGGCCGCCTTGACCGACGTCATGAGCGACGGGCTGTCCATGGTCTATTCCTATTTCAATCCCGATCTCGACGAGCGATCCCTCGGCACCTTCATGATCCTTGATCATATCAAGCGGACGAAGGCCCTTGGGCTGCCGCATGTCTATCTCGGCTATTGGGTCAAGGGCTCGCGCAAGATGGACTATAAGACGCGTTTCCAGCCTCAGGAGCATCTCACCCCACGTGGCTGGGAACGCTTCGATCCTACCGCCGACGGCGACAAAGAAACCGTCCGCTGAATGTTCTCCCAGCTTTCGGATCACAAGAAGGGCCTGCTGCTGACGACGCTCGGCGGCTTGGCCCTGTCGATGGATATCCCCTTGATCCGGCTCTCCAGCGGCGAAGTCTGGTCGGTGCTGTCGGCACGCAGCCTTGCGACCATTGTCGTGGCGCTCGCCGCCCTTTTCGTCATCCGCCGTGTCACGGGTTCGCTGCACGGCGTATTGCCGGGCTGGCTGGGGCTTCCCGTCGGTTTCTTCTACGGGCTGACGACCATCACCTTTCTGCTTGCCGTCTATTATACGAAGGCGGCGAACGTGGTTTTCATCATTGCGTTGAACCCGATGTTCACCGCCCTGCTCTCGTGGGTCTTCCTCAAGGAACGCCCTGCCCTTTCGACCTTCGTCACCATGGCCGTTATGATCATCGGCGTCGGCCTGATTGTCGGAGATGGCATGGAGGGCGGCCATCTGCTTGGCGATGCGCTTTCCGTGCTCGCGTCGTTCTCCATCGCCTGCGCCATCACGATCAGCCGTGCCTCGGGCCGGGATATGGGTTTTGCCTCCCTGCTCGCAGCCGTCATTCCGGCGGCCGTCGGGCTCTATCACATGGTGCCGTCGGGCTTTTCCATCGACCATCCCGGCTGGATCCTGTTCGACGGCGCCGTGCTGATGCCGCTTTCCTTCTGGTGTCTTGCAACGGGCACGCGCTTTCTCTCGGCGCCGGAAGTGGCGATGTTTTATCTGCTCGAAACAATCCTCGCGCCGATCTGGGTCTGGATGATCTTTTCGGAGGCACCGACCAACATGACGCTTGCGGGCGGCGCGATATTGATCCTGGCGCTTGCCGCGCACTCGCTCTGGCAGGCGCGGGTCAAGGCAAGAGCGGCGTTGGCAGCGCAGGGTCTTGCGCATTGAAACAACGGCCATCCACTGTTATAACTTTGTTATTACATTGGAGCTGAGCCATGAACGTCACTATCCGCAAGATCGGCAATTCCGAAGGCGTGATTATTCCGAAGGAAATCCTTCATAGGCTCGGCCTGAAGAACGGCGATGCGTTGGAAATACGCGAAGTCAACGGCAACATCGAGTTGGTTCCGGAGCGCGCCGATCTTGCCGAGCAACTGCGGGCTGCGCGGCTTGGCATGCAGAAATATCGCGCTGCTCTGCGTGAACTCGCAAAGTGACCGAATACAAATGGCTCTCCCGCGAAGCCATCGAGATCATGCACGAGGAACAACTCACCGAGCATGGTGGCTTGCCGGGTTTAAAGGATGAAAATGCTTTGGAAGCGGCATTGGCCCGTCCGCTCAACAAGGCCGTATATGGCGAAAATGACGTATTCGCTCTGGCCGCCGGCTATCTTTATGGCCTGGTGCGGAACCATCCTTTTTCCGACGGCAACAAAAGAACCGGATATCTGGCGGCTTTCACATTTCTCTACATCAATGGCTATTTGATCGAGGCAGATGATGGGATGATCGTTGCGCTCGTATTGGGTGTGGCGGCTGGAGAAATCGATGAAATCGGCGCCACGCACTTCTTCAAAGACTTCTGTGTTCCGCTAGCCGGGTGACGGACTGCCGTATCCGTCACCCTCAGCGTTTTCGGTAAGGCTCAGGGCGTTCATCGCTGCAATCGACCCGCTGGGTCGATTGCTCGGGCTTTGCCCGACCGCTCCTCACCCCGAAAACCGGCCGCTTCTGGGGAAGCCCTTCGGCACGGCTCGACCGGCACCGGCGCGGTCGCCCAGCCATTCCACCAACTCGTCCTTCGTCTTGGTGAAGGTGCGGCCGGCGCTGTCTTCCCAGGTCAGGCCCTCGGCGATCAGGAAACACCTGATATCGGCGATGCCGCCATCCTTGTAGCGCTGCAGGCGAACGCCCTTGCCGCGCGACATTTCCGGCACTTGCGCCAACGGGAAGATGACCATCTTGCGGTTCTCGCCAACCACTGCGACGTGATCGCCGGAAATCGGAACCAATAGCTTCGTCTCATCGGGATAGGAGACGTTCATGATCTGCTTGCCCTTGCGAGTATTGGCGACCAGTTCCGCCTCGGCGACAATGAAGCCATTGCCTGCCGTCGATGCGATCATCTGCTTGCGCTGGGGATCGTGGACGAAGGCGGTCAGCACGTCCTGATCGTTTTCCATGTCGATCATGATGCGTAGCGGCTCGCCATGGCCGCGGCCGCCGGGCAGCTTGTCGCCGCCGAGCGTATAGGCCTTGCCGCCGGTAGTGATGATGAGGATCTTGTCCGTCGTCTGCGCCGGGAACGCGACCTTGAGACCGTCACCCTCCTTGAAGGTCAGCGAAGACGTATCGGAAATGTGGCCCTTGAGGGCGCGGATCCAGCCCTTTTCCGAGACGACGACCGTGATCGGTTCCTTCTCGATCATCGCCTGCTGGATGGCTGCATCATCGGCTTCGGGCGCTTCGGCAAACTGGGTACGGCGGCGGCCGATTTCCGTGGCCTTGGCGAATTTCTTCTTCACCTCGCCGATTTCCCAGGCAACCGTCTGCCACTGCTTCTCGTCCGAAGCGAGCAGTGCCTCGATGTCGGCTTTCTCCTTGGTCAGGCCGTCGAACTCCTTGCGGATTTCGAACTCTTCAAGCTTGCGCAAGGAGCGCAGCCGCATATTGAGGATCGCCTCGACCTGATTATCCGTGAGGCCGAACCGCTCCATCATCACGGGCTTCGGCTCGTCCTCCTCGCGGATGATGGCGATGACCTCATCGATGTTGAGATAGGCAACCAGCAAGCCGCCGAGAATTTCGAGGCGCTTTTCGATGGCCGCCAAGCGGAAGCGCGAACGGCGCAGCAAGACTTCGCGGCGGTGATCCAGCCACTCCTTCAGCACCTCGTTCAGGGCCATGACCCTGGGGATGCGGCCCATGGAGAGGACATTCATGTTGAGCGGGAAACGGCTTTCCAGCTCCGTCAGCTTGAACATCGATTCCATCAGGATCGTCGCGTCGACTGTGCGGCTTTTCGGCACGAGAACGACGCGGATATCCTCGGCGGATTCGTCACGGATGTCCTCAAGCAACGGCAGCTTGCGCGCCAGCAGCAGCTCGGCAATCTTTTCGATCAGCCGCGACTTCTGCACCTGGAACGGAATTTCCGTGACGACGATCTGATAGCCGCCGCGACCGAGGTCCTCGATCTCCCATTTGGACCGGACGCGGAAGCCGCCACGGCCGGTCTTGTAACTTTCTATGATGCTCTGCCGATCATCGATAATGATGCCGCCGGTCGGAAAGTCGGGACCTGGAATATACAGTTCAACCAGCTTCTCGACCGTCGCGTCGCGATCCTTGATCAGATGCAGGGCGGCATCGCAAAGCTCGTGAGCATTGTGTGGCGGAATGGAGGTCGCCATGCCGACGGCGATACCCGAAGAGCCGTTGGCGAGCAGATTGGGAAAAGCCCCAGGCAGAACGATCGGCTCGGAATTCGACTCGTCATAGGTGTCGCGGAAATCCACCGCATCCTGGTCGATGCCTTCGAGCAGCAGTTCGGAAACCGCCGTCATCTTGGATTCGGTGTAGCGCATCGCGGCAGGGCTATCGCCGTCGATATTGCCGAAATTGCCCTGGCCGTTGACCAGCGTATAGCGCTGCGAGAAATCCTGCGCCAGGCGCGCCAGCGCATCGTAGATCGATTGGTCGCCGTGCGGGTGATAGTTACCCATCACTTCGCCGACGATCTTGGCGCATTTGCGGAAGGCGGCATTGGGGCGCAGCCCCATCTCGCTCATCGCATACACGATACGGCGATGCACCGGCTTCAGCCCGTCACGGACGTCCGGAAGCGCGCGTTGCGTAATCGTCGACAAGGCATAGGCCAGGTAGCGCTCTTCGAGCGCCGCCTTCAGATCGACCGGAAGGATATTGTCGTCGCCGTCACTGGGCGGCGGTGTCAGATTTTTTCCCATGGCCCTTGACTATAAGAGATGGCGATTCACGGCAAGAAATCAGCGGAAAGCACCTGTGGATGAAGGCGTTTCAGGCATATTGCGGGGTGGCTATCGATACATTTTTGCTGCACTTGCACTCTACATTCATTGTCATTGGATTTTCAGAGAAAGATCAATATAAGTCAGCGCAGTACACGCTCAATCTGTACGCCCCCGCCTATATACCACCGGCTCAACGAGGAACGCCATCATGACTTTCTATCGGACCACGCGGCTGATGCTGTGCAGTGCCGCTATCCTGTCTTTCGCCAGCTCCGCCTTTGCGCTCGACGGCAATGATCTGCTGAAGAAGATCAACGACGTCTACGGCCAGCAGGGCGGTTCGATTGCTGCCACAGGCATCGACGTCGACGGAAGCACGGTGACGCTGAAGGGCGCGAGCTTCAAGGCGGCCAGCATGGAGGACAGCATTCCGCTCGGCGACATCACCCTTGATGGCGTCGAGGAAAACAATGGTGGCTACACGATCGAGGAAATCGATTTCGCGGATGTCGATTTCAGCAAGGACGGCGCCTCCGTTTCCGCCACCGACCTCAAGCTGAGCGGCGTCGAGATTCCGGCCGACACGAGCAAGGGCGACCTGAGCTCGCTGCTCTACTACAAGAGCGCCCATGCCGGCGCCGTGTCCGTGACCAAGGACGATACCGAGGTGTTCTCGATCGAGGGTGCCGACGCCAACATGAAGAAGCGCGACGACAAGTCGGGTCTCGACTTCGACGCCAAGATCAACGGCATCAAGGCCGATCTCAGCAAGGTCGACGATGCGAAGACCAAGGAGGCGATCGACGCGCTGAAGCTGCAGCAGATCGACGGCACTGTCTCCATGAAGGGCAGCTGGGAAATCGGCCCCGGCACGATCGACATCAGCGAATACTCCTTTGACTTCAGGGACATCGGCAAGCTGAACCTCGCCTTCAGCATTTCCGGCTACACGCCGGCCTTTGCCAAGTCGATGCAGGAAGCGCTTAAGACGGTTCGCTCCAACCCGAACCAGCAGGAAGCACAGCAGTCGGCCGGCCTCGCCATGCTCGGCCTGCTGCAGCAGCTCACCTTCAACAGTGCCCAGATCCGTTTCGACGATGCGTCGATCACCACGCGCGCACTCGATTTCGCTGGCAAGCAGCAGGGCGTCAGCGGCAAGCAGCTGGCCGATACGCTGAAGGCAATGACGCCGATCATGATGGCGCAGCTCAACGTTCCGGAACTGCAGAATGCCGTCTCCGCAGCGGTCAGCGCCTATCTCGACAATCCGAAAAGCCTGACGGTCACCGCTGCCCCCGGCAAGCCGGTGCCGGTGCCGATGATCATCGGTGCCGCCATGGGCGCGCCGACGACGATCCCGCAGGTCATCGGCCTCAAGGTCTCCTCGAACGACTAATCGGTCGTTCCCGAAGCCATTCCGAAACCCGGCGATCTCGGTAGCCGGGTTTTTCTTTGCCTTGGCTCAAGCCTCCCGCTGCAGCTGATACGTTTTCAGTTCGCTGAGCGCATGAGACAGGAGGGCAAGCAATTCTTCCGTCGTCGCACCGTCGCGGGCCTGAACGGACATGCCCTGCACTATTGCGCCCAGAAAGCGGGCGAGCGAGCGAGCGTCCGCATCCGGCCGCATGTCGCCCTCCGCGATACCGCGCTCGATGCGGGCGGTGAAGATGTCAAGCGTTTGCAGACGCATGGACGCAACGTGATGGGCGATCGGCTCGTTTTCCTCCGCACAGTTCAGCACCGCCGTCGATATCATGCAGCCTTTCGGATGCTCCGGGGCCGTGAAAATCCTGGCGGAATTCGTCAGAAAGCGTTCGAAGGCGGTTACCGTATCCAGCTTGTCCTGAAAGGGATTACCGGGCTCCGGCCGCGGCATGCGCCTATATTGATCGAGCGTCTCTCGATAAAGCTCCGCTTTCGAGCCGAAGGCGGCATAGAGGCTCTGTGGCGTGATGCCCATCGCGGCCGTCAGATCGGCGATGGAGGAGCCGTCATAGCCATGCTTCCAGAAGGTGTCCCTTGCCGAGGCAAGAACCGTCTCGCGATCGAAAGCCGGCGGGCGCCCACGCTTGCGCGGTGAAGAATTTTCCATCTCTTCCTTATTTTTCACAATGGTCACTCTAGAATTATTTCCCGACTTGAGTTATTCAGGAATGGTCATTGTGATTATAGAAGGTTTTGCGCCATGAGTCTTCCCCTGGAAAATTCCGCTCGTTCCGGCGACGACAGCCTTGCTGAAGGCGTCGATGCCGCGATCAATTCCGCCCTCGTGGACAAGAGGCTGGTCGGGACCGTCGTTCTGATCGCTCGCGACGGAGAACTGGCCTACACCCGCGCTGCCGGTCTGGCGGATCGAGAAAACAAAATAGCGATGCGCGAAGATGCCATCTTCCGCCTTGCCTCGGTCACCAAGCCGATCGTCACGATTGCCGCCATGCGGCTTGTCGAGCAGGGCCGCATCGGCCTCGACGACCCGATCACCAAATGGCTGCCGGATTTCCGGCCGCGGCTGCCCGATGGTGGAGAGGCCGTGATCCGTATCCACCATCTGCTCTCGCACACTGCGGGGCTGATCTACACCTTCGCAGAAGAGCCCGATGGCCCCTATCATCGCGCCGGTGTGTCCGACGGCCTCGATACGCCCGGCCGGTCGATTGCCGATAACCTCAAGCGCATCGCCAGCGCTCCCCTTGCCTTTGCACCCGGTGAGGGTTGGCACTATTCGCTGGCGATGGACGTGATCGGCGCCATCATCGAAAAGGAGACCGGCGGCGATCTCGGGAGCGCTGTTGCCGACCTCGTCATGAAACCGCTCGGCCTCTCCGACACCGCTTTCTCCGTGCGCGATAGCAGCCGCCTGGCAGCCGCCTATGTGAACGGTACTCCCGAGCCACAACGGATGGGGGATGAGGCTCTCGTCCCGATCTTCGATGGCGTGATCCGCTTCGCACCCGACAGGATATTCGATCCTGCTTCCTATCACTCCGGCGGCGCCGGTATGGCCGGAACGGCAAGCGACATCCTTGCCATTCTGGAAACGATCAGAAAGGGTGGAGCACCACTGCTGTCGGCAGAGACAGTGAAGACCATGATGGCCGATCAGGCAGGCGGCCATATGGAGGCTCAGCAAGCCGGTTTTGGCTTCGGCTACGGCTGGTCTGTCGTTGCGGATCCCGTTGTTGCTCAAGTGCCCTTCTCGGCTGGCACGATCAAATGGGGTGGCGTCTACGGCCACAGCTGGTTCGTCGATCCCGAGAAGAAGCTGACGGTCGTCGCACTGACCAACACGACGCTCGAAGGCATGTGGGGGCAGTTTACCACCGATGTGGCCAAAGCGGTCTATGCCGCGATCTAGCTGATATCGGCAAGCAAACAAAAACCCGGCGATTTCGGTCGCCGGGTTTTTCATTTCAGCAGGCTTGTAAAAGCCTCAGTCCTTCTTGACTGGCGGCACCGGGCGGATGGCCAGTTCGCGCAGCTGCGTCGGCGTTGCGGCCGAAGGAGCGCCCATCAGCAGATCCTGTGCCTGCTGGTTCATCGGGAACAGCGAGATCTCGCGCAGGTTCTTGGCGCCGACAAGGAGCATGACGATGCGGTCGATACCGAAGGCGGCGCCACCATGCGGCGGCGCACCATACTGGAAGGCACGATAGAGACCGCCGAAGCGCTCTTCGACGTCGGTCTGGCTGAGACCGACCTTTTCGAAGGCGGCGACCATGGTTTCCGGCGACTGGTTACGGATCGAGCCTGAAGCGATTTCGAAGCCGTTGCAGACGGCGTCGTACTGGAAGGCCTTGATCGTGAGGGGATCCTGGTTCTGCAGCGCCTCAAGGCCACCCTGCGGCATCGAGAACGGGTTGTGAGCGAAATCAATCTTCTTTTCTTCCTCGCTCCATTCGAAGAACGGGAAGTCGACGATCCAGCATAGCTCGAAACGGTCGCGATCGACCAGGTTCAGCTCTTCGCCGGCCCTGGTGCGGGCTTCACCGGCAAACTTGTAGAACTTGGAGGGATCGCCGGCGACGAAGAAGCAGGCGTCGCCGTCATCGAGGCCGAGCTGGGTGCGGATCGCATCCGTGCGCTCTTCGCCGATGTTCTTGGCGAGTGGGCCGGCGCCCTCGAGCTTTTCGCCTTCCTTGCGCCAAAAGATGTAGCCGAGGCCCGGCTGGCCCTGGCTCTGCGCCCAGGCATTCATGCGGTCGCAGAATGCGCGCGAGCCGCCGGTCTTGGCCGGGATGGCCCAGACTTCGACCTTCGGGTTGGAGGCGATCATGTTGGCGAAGACCTTGAAGCCGGAGCTGGCAAAATGCTCGGTAACGGCTTCCATGACGATCGGGTTGCGCAGATCCGGCTTGTCCGAGCCATATTTGCGGATGGCAACGTCATAGGGGATGCGCGGCCATTCCTTGGTGACCGGCTTGCCGTCGGCAAACTCTTCGAACACCTGGGTCATCAGCGGGCCCATGGTGTTCCAGACGTCTTCCTGCGTCACGAAGCTCATTTCGAGGTCGAGCTGGTAAAATTCGCCGGGCAGACGGTCGGCACGCGGATCTTCATCGCGGAAGCACGGCGCGATCTGGAAATAGCGGTCGAAGCCGGCAACCATCAGCAGCTGCTTGTACTGCTGCGGCGCCTGCGGCAGCGCGTAGAAGGTGCCGGGGTGAATACGGCTCGGCACGAGGAAGTCGCGAGCGCCTTCCGGCGACGAGGCCGTCAGGATCGGCGTCGTGTATTCGGTGAAGCCGACTTCGCCCATGTGACGACGCATGGAGGAGATGACCTGCGTGCGCTTGACGATGTTCCGGTGCAGCGTTTCGCGGCGAAGATCGAGGAAGCGATACTTCAGGCGAACGTCTTCCGGATAATCCGGCTCGCCGAAGACAGGCAGCGGCAGTTCCTTGGCGGCGGAGAGCACTTCGATCTCCTGAGCGTAAAGCTCGATCTCGCCGGTCGGCATGTTCTTGTTGACGGTGTCTTCCGTGCGCGCCTTTACCAGGCCATCGATGCGGATGACCCATTCGCCGCGAACGGTTTCAGCCAGCTTGAAGGCCGGAGAATCGGGGTCGGCAACGACCTGGGTGATGCCATAGTGATCGCGCAGGTCGATGAACAGCACGCCGCCATGATCTCGGACGCGATGAACCCAGCCGGAGATGCGAACGGTCGAACCGACGTCGGACTTGCGCAGGGCGGCGCATGTGTGGCTGCGATAGCGATGCATAATTATATATCCTGGACTTGGCGGGCGGTGGCGCAAGGACATGCAAACCCCTCGCCCGCCGACGAGAAAATCGGGCGGAAAAGCGCATGGTGCGCCCGATTTGTCAAGGCTCGAACGGTTGGCTGATCTCGCCCCCGGCGGGCGAGAAAGCAATTTCTTACATTTAGCCGCAAGGCTAAGTGTTAGAAATTGCAAGAGAGGGGGAAGGCAGAGCGCACCCAATCTCTTAATTCTACGAGCAAGAAAAAGACCCCCGCTCTTGCAATTTCAATGGCTTAGAAATTGCGCCAAGCTTCGGAACGCGTTCTACCTCCTGTTTCGCAATTCCTAAACCAGTGAAATTGCTTTCTCGCCCGCCAGGGGCGAGATAAGTCCGCGCTTGCCTCGTCCTCCATCTCATTCTCCAGTGTTTTTCGGCTCTGCGAGGATTGTTAGGCAAATTCCATCGAGATTCGTGACGATCTCATGGTTCCAGACCCGCAACGTGCGAAAACCTTGACATGAAAAGTAGACATCTCTCCTCGAGTCTTTCACGCTCTCAGCATGCTGCGCGCCATCGACTTCAACGATCAACCGCGCTTCGAAACATACAAAGTCAAGAATATAGCCATCAATCGGAACCTGTCGCTTGAATTTGAACCCCTCAAGCTGACTTCGACGCAAAGCTTGCCAAAGCATGTTTTCAGCCTTGGTGGCATCACTGCGCATTGCCCTGGCGAATTGGCGCAATCGATCCCGCACGTCGCGACGCATGGACTTTCCTGTTTCGGCGATTGCGCTCAAGAAAGCATACGGCTCTATCGAGATCCAGCATGACAATAGACATATCAGCACCCGCAAGTAGCCGCTGCGGCAGTTTGGCTACCTCAATGCTATTGCTGAACATCGCGGTCAACTTTAAACAGACATCCATATATCTTCGCCCCGGAGCATGACATGCCGATCCTTACCCGCCGCAATCTGCTCAAAGCTTCAGCCGTAGCTGGCGCCTATGGCGTCGGCCTCGGTATCGCTGGAAAGTTTGCGGGCAACGCGGCGGCGGCCGAGCCACTCACGCTGAAGACGGCCAAGATCGAGGCCAATCTCGCTGACGGCGGCGCGACCAAGAGCGTGCTGACCTATGGGGACGCCGGCATGCCGCCCGTCGTGCGGATGAAGAAGGGCGAAGCTTTTGCCGCGCGACTGGTCAACGGCATAGACGACCCGACGACCATCCACTGGCACGGCATTCGTCTGCCCAACAGTATGGACGGCGTGCCCTTCCTCACCCAGCCCTATGTCTATACCGGCGATCATTTCGACTACGCCTTCACGCCGCCCGATGCCGGCACCTTCTGGTATCACCCGCATTGCAACACGCTGGAGCAGATGGGCCACGGCATGACCGGCGTCATCGTGGTCGAAAACCCCAAGGATCCGACCTTCGATTCGGAAGTGGTACTCAATCTGCGCGATTGGCGGCTCGGCAGCGACGGCCAGTTCATTGCCCAGTTCCGCCCGCGCGATGCGGCGAAATCCGGCACCTACGGTACGGTCCGAACCGCCAACTGGCAGCAGCAGCCGCAATATGACGCTCCCTCCGGTGGCCTCGTGCGCCTGCGCATCGCCATCACCGATGTCACGCGCATCTACTCCTTCCGCATGGAGGGGGCCGACGCGACTGTGATCGCGATCGACGGCAATCCCGTACCGCAGCGCTTTCCGCTCGATCTCCTGCAGCTTGGGCCAGGGCAGCGACTGGAGCTTGCCGTGCGGATGCCCGACAGCGAAGGCGCGGTGGTCAAGCTCGAGGATATCAAGGGCACCGATCCGAAAGTGCTGGCGACCTTGAGATCTGTGGGCAGCTCGCTCAAGCGCGATGTCCGCGACCTGGCGCCACTCGAGGGCAATCCGGTGCAGAAGGCCGATCTCGGTTCCGCCACGCATCTTCCCCTAATCCTGAGTTCGACAGCGGAAAATACCGCTGACAACACCATCTGCGGCTCGCTCGGCTACAGCTTCTGGGCCATCAACAAGGTGCCGTGGCCGGGCGATACGCCGGACCCGACCGCGCCGCTTGCCGAACTCAAGCTCGGTAAGAGCTATGTGATCAACATGGAAAACGTGACGCCGCACAGCCATCCCATCCACCTGCACGGAATGAGCTTTACTGTTCTCTCCTCTTCGACGCGACCGGTGCAGCCCTTCGTGTCCGATACCTATCTGATCCAGCCGGATGAGAAGGTGCAGCTTGCCTTCGTCGCGGACAATCCCGGCGACTGGCTGCTGCATTGCCATATCATCGAGCATCAGAAGACGGGCATGACGAGTTATGTCCGCGTGGCGTGAGAGGGCCGAGAGCAGCTTCGATTGCAAGTGGTTTCGCTCGAAGCCGTCACAGTTCCTGGCAATTTCAGCGAAAAGCGAAATGCGGCAAAGGCTTTGTCCGCGAAAGTATTGACATATCCGGCTGAAAGGAGAAGGAAGTTAAAGAAGTATTTTACCATTGAATGTGTTGATATGATCGAAACTACCGCCCAATTGGAGGCGGCCTGCCAAGAGCTGGCCAAGTCGGAATTCATTACCATCGATACGGAATTCCTGCGAGAAACGACCTTCTGGCCGGAACTGTGTTTGATACAGATGGCAAGCCCCACCACCGAAGTGCTGGTGGACCCGCTGGCCAAGGGGCTGGATCTGGCACCCTTCTTCGAACTGATGGCCAATCCATCGGTCCTGAAGGTGTTTCATGCTGCCCGTCAGGATATCGAAATCATCTTCCATCGCGGCAACCTCATTCCGCATCCGATCTTCGACACGCAAGTTGCGGCGATGGTCTGCGGCTTCGGCGATTCGGTTTCCTACGATCAGCTCGTCAGCCGCATCAAGAACGTCCATATCGACAAGTCCTCGCGCTTTACCGACTGGAGCCGCCGGCCGCTCTCGGAAAAGCAGCTCGACTATGCCCTTGCCGACGTGACGCATCTGCGCGACGTCTATCTCTCGCTCAAGGAGCAATTGCAGCGCGAGGGCCGCGCCTCCTGGCTGCAGGAGGAGATGGCGATCCTCGAGGCTCGCGAGACCTATGACCTGCACCCCGACGATGCCTGGCAGCGGCTGAAGATGCGGCTGCGCAAGCCGCAGGAACTCGCCGTTCTCAAATATGTGGCTGCCTGGCGCGAACGCGAGGCGCGTGCCCGCAACGTCCCACGCGCCCGCGTGCTGAAGGACGACGCAATCTATGAGATCGCCCAGCAGCAACCGAAGGATACCGAGGCGCTTGCGCGGCTGCGCACCATTCCAAAGGGTTGGGAGCGCTCTGCCGCCGGTACGACAGTGCTCGAAGCAATCAACGCGGCGCTTGCGCTGCCAAAGGCCGAAATGCCGCATCCGCCGCGCCACCAGCAGGCTCCCGAGGGCACGGCAGCGGCTTCCGAATTGCTGAAGGTCCTTCTGAAGCTGATTGCCGAAAAGCATGGCGTCGCCCCGAAGGTCATCGCCAACAGCGACGATCTCGACAAGATCGCCGCCGAGGGCGAGAAGGCCGATGTCGCGGCTTTGACCGGCTGGCGACGGGATCTGTTCGGTGAAACGGCCTTGCAGTTGATCCAGGGTCAGGTGGCCCTGCGCTTCGTCGGCAAGCGGATCGAGACCGTCGCTCTCTAGCCGAGACATTCTTCTTTCCCGACGCGCAGCGATTGCGTATGATTCGCGGGTAGAGATGCCGGCCACCATCACGATTGCGCCGCAAATCTCGTGGAATGAACGTCTGATGTAATCGTTCTATTCGATGACGTTCCAGTTTGCCGGCGCAATCCCGCGCCGATGACAGGCGTCGCTTCTCGGCGGAAAAATGAATGGGCATTTTCCATTCGACGCGTAACTGGATTCTGACGTCGCTGTTCGTCGCTTCGACAGGCGTCATTTACGGCAAGCTGTTCTTTCCGCAGGCTCCGATGTATATAGGCGCAATCTTCGCTTTGTTCTGCGGGATGCCGCTGCTGGTCTTCGAACGCCGCATGATCCTGCCGCGACTGAACGACTGGATGCATCGCCTGCCGACGCCGGCCTTCATCCTTTCGGCACTCATCGTCGATTTCCTGCTGATGAGCGCCGGCTATGCCATGGCGGGCAGCCTCATGAAGCTGCTGGGGCTGGTCGACGGCTCCTGGAAAGACCTGACGCTGCTGAAGATAGACGTCTATCTCTATGCCGTCGTGGTGACGGCCATCGTCATTTTCATCGGCCGCGTGCGAGAGCTGCTCGGACGCGACGTCTTCTCCAGCCTGCTGACCGGCCGCTACCGCAATCCGGTGCAGGAGGAACGCGTCTTTCTGTTCGTCGATCTCGTAGGCTCCACCGCCTTTGCCGAGGAACATGGCGACCTGAAAACGCAGGCATTCCTTGGTGCGGTTTTCGGTGCCATCGCCGAGCCCGTTCGGCGGCACAAGGGCGCGATCGACGACTATATCGGCGATGCCGCCATCATCACCTGGCCGCTCCAGCGGGGCATCAAGAATGCCAATTGCGTGCGCTGCGTCTTCAATATCCTCGACGATATCGAAAAGAATGCCGAGACGTGGCTGAAATCCTACGGCAGGGTGCCACGTCTCAGGGCAGCTCTGCATGGCGGCAGCATCGTGACCGCCGAAATCGGTGTCGACCATCACAAGATCGCCTATTTCGGCGACACGGTGAACACGACAGCAAGGCTCGAATCCCTGTGCAAGACACTCGAGCGCCAGGTGCTGATTTCGAGCGATCTCGCCAGGCTGCTCGACCTTCCCGAAGCGATCATCAAGGAAGAACTCGGCGAACATGCCGTTCGCGGCCGCGACCAGCACCTCGGCGTCATCGCCCTTCACACACAGGACCGGCAGGCGCTGAAGACCGTTCGCGGTAGATCGTAAGCAATACAAATCTTCGGATGCGGTTCGACACTGCCACACGCCTGAGCTTCACATCCTATGGGTTGTCCACAGTCACCAAATCTTCACCTAAGCGTTAATACGCAGACATGGGTCGCCTGTTAAGCGGAGTTGTTTTTGCCACTCTCCGCCACAAGGTGACATGATGACCCGAATCCTTTCCGCCTCCACCGCACTCTTCCTTTTGCTCGCGGCCTCCGCGCAGGCAGACGACCAGCAGTTCAAGGCAAAGCTTGTCGGCCAGGCTATCCTGCCGGCCAACACCATCGCAGCCGCCCCTGCCGATGCGGCCGACTTCCTGAAAACGTCAGGCAAGTTCACCACTCCGGATCGCAAGCGCACCGATGCTCTCGGCACCGTGCCGGGCAAGGACGGCGCCCGCGTTACTGACTTGAAGCTGCCTTTCGCCGGCCAGCCGATCCAGGGCTTCTCCGGCATCAAGACCATGCCCGACGGTACGTTCTGGACGCTCTCCGACAACGGCTTCGGGTCCAAGCAGAATTCTTCCGACGCCATGCTTTTCCTGCACCAGCTGAAGTTCGACTGGGACGACGGCAAGGTCGAAGTCGTCAAGAACCTGTTCCTGTCCGACCCGAACAAGAAGGCCCCCTTCCCGATCGTCATGGAAGGCGCCGACAAGCGCTATCTGACAGGCGCCGATTTCGACATCGAATCGGTTCAACCGGTTGCCGACGGCTTCTGGATCGGCGACGAGTTCGGCCCCTACCTGCTGAAATTCGACACGAATGGCCAGCTGACCGACGTCTTCGCGACGACACTCGACGGCAAGCCGGTCATGTCTCCCGACAATCCGCTGATCCAGCTGCCAGGCAACCCGACGCAGAAGATGCCGGCCTTCAACCTGAAGCGCTCCGGCGGCTTCGAAGGTCTTGCCCTGTCGAAGGACGGCTCCAAACTCTATGGTTTGCTGGAAGGCCCGATCTACAAGGATGACGGCCAGATGGAGAGCGTCGACGGCAAGACGGCCATCCGTGTCATCGAATTCGACGTCGCCTCGAAGAGCTGGACCGGCCGCAGCTGGCTCTATCCCTTCGCCGACAAGGGCGTCTCGATCGGCGATTTCAACATGCTCGATGCAACGACGGCCCTGGTCATCGAGCGCGATAACGGCGCCGGCACCAAGGACAAGGCTTGCGCCGATCCCAAGCAGCCGAAGCCGGATTGCTTCGAGGCTCCGGCCGAGCTGAAGCGCGTCTACAAGATCGAGTTCAGCGACGCCAATGTCGGCAAGTCCGTCCGCAAGATCGGCTATATCGACCTGCTGCGCATCGAAGATCCGGATCACAAGCGTCGCCAGGGCGGCGGCGAAGGCTTCTACGATATGCCCTTCGTTACCATCGAGAATGTCGACCGCGTCGATGCCACGCACATCATCATTGGCAACGACAACAACCTGCCCTTCTCGGCAGGCCGCGCCGTCGACAAGGCTGACGACAATGAATTCAGCCTGCTTGAAGTCGGCGATTTCCTGAACGCGAAGTAAGTCGCAATGAAACCATCTCTCCCTGCCCTGCGGGGAGAGACATCAGGCCTATTCGAAGCAGAAGGCCAGCCGGCGGTTGGTGAGCTTGCCGAGCTGCTGCAAGCGCCCGTCCAGTCGCTCGCCGGCGAAGTCGTGATACTCGGCAGGAACGACGAATTCGAGATCCAGATCCGGATTTGTCGAACGGCGGAACGACAGGTTGCGCACGATGCCGGGCATCGATGCCGAAAACAGGTAGACCACCCGCAGCAAGCCGCCGAGCAGCTTGGCCCGTTCGATGTAGAGCGGTGTGGCTATCGTCGCCAGCGGCTCGGTCGCTCCGTCGTCGTTCAATCCCTCGAAACGGTAGTAGTTTGCAAGTGCGATGAAGGCGCGACCGGCATGGGTGATGCCGACGAAGGAGGTGTGGGCGATGATATTTAGCGCCTGCAGGCCGCGATAATCCGGATGGGCACGCCAGCTGATGTCGGCGAGCAAGCAAGCTGCCTGGCGATAGCGGCTTTCCTCGTCGGTCTCGGTGATGCCGAAGAACGGCATCATCCGCCCGGTCCATTCCGCAAGTTCGCGGGCATGTTCCGGCGAACGCGCACGCAGGATGGCAAGCTCGCCGGCTGCGGTGAGCAGCGGATCGCTGTTGCGCTCGGCCTCGGTCAACAAAGAGTAGAGGTAGCCTTCGCGCACGCCCTGGGCGGAGAAGGAGATGACGGACGGCTTCATCGCCGCCAGCACTTCGCGCATCGCGACCGCGCCGAAGGGCAGCAGCGAACGACGATGCTTGGACACCGCCTGCAGCGCCGGGTCCTTCGAATCCTTCGATTCGACGATCTGATCCAGGAAGCGGATCATATCGTCGAGCGGCACTTCATAGCCCTGCATCATGTGGAGCGGGTATTTGCGGATTTCCATGTGCAGCTTGGCGATGTTTCGCCATGTACCGCCAACCGCATAGAAGGTGCGGCTCTCGCCCTTGCTCAGGAGCTTGGCCGTCTTGACGTGCTTGCGCGCGAAGCTGCGTGCCTTTTCGATCGAGCCGCCAGCATATTCGGAGAGGCGCAGACCGCCGAGCGGCAGCGTAATGCCCTTGCCGATTTCGCGATCCTTGATGTCGATCAGCTCCAGCGAGCCGCCGCCGAGGTCACCGGCGATGCCATCGGGATGGAAGAAGCCGCTGATAATGCCGAGCGCAGAAAAGCGCGCTTCCTCTTCGCCAGACAGCACGCGCACCTTGCGCTGGAGGATGGCTTCGGCCTGATGGATGAAATGGGGACCGTTGCTGGCTTCGCGCGCGGCGGCCGTTGCCAGGACGTAGATGGTGGAGGCACGCGCCTGATCCGACAGCGCCTTGAAGCGATGCAGCGCGGCAAGCGCCCGCGCCACGCTTTCCTCGTCCATCTTCCCCGTCAGCGCTATGCCTTTGCCGAGGCCGCACAGCACTTTTTCGTTGAAGAGGATGGTCGGCGACCGCGAATGGCCTTCATAAACGACAAGACGGACCGAGTTCGACCCGATATCGACAACGGAGACAGGGGCGATGCCCGGAAGACGCCCCTGGGCTTCTGATTCAACCATGCAGGTCCAATTTATTTGTTGCGGCCCGACAGCAGCCCAGCGATGAGTTTCGGTGCGCTGGATTTCAAAGCTTCACCACGGCCCGACAGGCTGGGGTTGGTCATGAAATACTGCTGCGCATTAAATGGCTCTTTTCCCTGGCGCACTTCCATGCGCCGTGAAGTCCCGTCCGGCAATATCTCGTAGCTTTGCTGATTGTCAATGATATTGCCCAGCATGATCTGCGAAAGCACCTGTTCGTGCACGGTCTTATTGGTGAGCGGCACGAGGGTTTCTACGCGGCGATCGAGGTTTCTCGGCATCATGTCAGCAGAGCCAATATAGACCAGAGCCTTGTCCGACGGCAGGCCATGACCATCGCCGAAGCAGAAGATGCGGCTGTGCTCGAGGAAGCGGCCGACGATCGACTTAACGCGGATCCTTTCCGAAAGGCCGGGGATCTGCGGACGCAGGCAGCAGATGCCGCGCACGACCAGATCGATCTCGACGCCGGCATTGCTGGCGCGATAGAGGGCGTCGATGATGTCGGGATCGACGAGCGAATTCATCTTCATCCAGATCGCGCCCGGACGGCCGTTCTTGGCGTGCTCGATCTCGCCTTCGATATGCTGAAGGATGCGCGGCCGCAGCGTATAGGGCGAAACCGCAATCTTCATGCCCTGTTCCGGCTCACCGTAACCGGTGATGAAGTTGAAGATGTTCGCCATGTCGTGGGCGATGGTCGGATCACAAGTAAAATAGGACAGGTCGGTGTAAATCTTGGCGGTGACCGGATGATAGTTGCCGGTGCCGAGATGGCAGTAGGTGCGCAACTTGCCATCTTCGCGGCGGACAACCATCGACATCTTCGCGTGTGTCTTAAGCTCGATGAAGCCGAAGACGACCTGCACGCCGGCGCGCTCAAGGTCGCGTGCCCAGCGGATGTTCGCTTCTTCATCGAAGCGGGCCTTGAGCTCCACCAGCGCGGTCACGGACTTGCCCATGTCGGCGGCGTCGATCAACGCGCGGACGATCGGGCTGTCATTCGAGGTACGGTAGAGCGTCTGCTTTATCGCCAGAACGTCAGGATCCCTAGCAGCCTGGAGAAGGAACTGGACCACCACGTCGAAGGATTCGTAGGGGTGGTGGACGACCATGTCCTTTTCGCGGATGGCGGCGAAGCAATCGCCGGCGTGTTCACGGACGCGCTCAGGAAATCGGGCATTGTAGGGCTCGAAACGCAGATCGTCGCGCGGCGCCTTGCAGATTTCGGAGAGCGTGTTGAGCGCGAGCAGACCCGGCAGAACCGCAATACGGTTTTCCGGTACGTTCAGCGATTCCACCACGAACTGGCGAAGCTCGAGCGGCATTTCGGAATCGGTCTCGATACGGATCACGGAACCGCGGCGGCGGCGCTTCAGCGCCGTTTCGAAGAAGCGCACCAGGTCTTCAGCCTCTTCCTCGACTTCGATATCGCTATCGCGGATGATGCGGAAGGTACCCGAACCCTGCACCTCATAGCCGGGATAGAGCCGGTGGATGAAGATGTTCACCACGTCTTCGAGCGTGATGTAGCGGATGACATTGCTGGCATCCGGCAGGCGCACGAAGCGGTCGAGCGCCGGCGGCAGGCGCAGCAGCGCCGTCATCGGCTCGCGGCCGTTCATGCTCTTCAGCTGCAGCGCGATCGAGAAGCCGAGATTCGGAATGAAGGGGAAAGGATGCGCCGGGTCGATGGACAGCGGCGTCAGAACCGGGAAGATCGCCTGTTCGAACTCGGTGTGCAGCCACTGCCGATCCATATCGGAAAGGGCAGCCGGGCGGACGATCAGAATATCTTCCTTCGCGAGATATTGCTGCAGGACGGCCAGCGAAGCCTGCTGCTCCATCTGCAGATTGTCGATCTCGCGCAGGATATCGTCGAGCTGCTCGGCGGGCGTCTTGCCATCCGGGGTACGCACCAGAATCTTCTGGCGGACCTGGCCTTCGAGGCCGGCGACGCGCACCATGAAGAATTCATCGAGGTTGGCTGCGGAAATGGAGAGGAAGCGAACGCGCTCCAGCAGTGGATGGGCCGTGTTCAACGTCTCTTCAAGGACGCGGCGATTGAACTGCAGCCAGGAAAATTCACGATTGATGAAGCGTTCGGGGCTGGTCATCAGTTCACTGACGGGTGGGTTTGCCTCAGGGGCGTCCTGGTTGGCGTCCTGATGTTCCGTGAGTGCCGAGTCCATGTTCCACCTACCCTCTTCTAATCTTGTGCCACGTATATCAGTTTGACGACGGAACTGTGACAGTCGATGTCGACTCAATCCGGCTGACCGGAGCTACCCAGTTCGTTCAGGACCTCAGCGGCCAACAGGCGCGTGATCCTCGTTCCCCGTCCAAGTGCCAGCCGGTCTAGCCTGTCGACGATCAGCTGCGCTGCGTTCAAGGAACGCTCCATGCGATTGACGATATAAAGGACGAGTTTGTCATCGATATAAAGCTGGCGATCGGCAAAGAGCTTGACGATCACCTGCGACAGCAATTCCTCGTCCGGCTCGCCAATCTCGACCACGGTCGCAGCCTTCAGGCGGGAGCGCAGGTCGGGCAACGTCACCGGCCATGACATCGGCCAAAGCCGGCTCGTCATCAAGAGGCTGGTGCCGTTTTCGCGCACGCTGTTGATGACATGGAAAAGCTCCGTGTCGTCAAAACCGAGGCGATCCACGTCTTCGAAGATGACAGGGCCATTGGCCGCTGCGACTGCGGCATCGGAGCCGGCGACGGGATGAATGTGGACGGCGGCGCAACGCTCGCTCCAGATGCTGGCGAGATGCGATTTGCCCGAGCCCACGGGACCGGCCAGGATGACGACCGGCGACGGCCAATTCGGCCAGGAATCGACGATCTTCACGGCCGCGTGCAAGGGATCGGCAACGAGCAGATCGTCGCGTCCGTTGGCGGGATCGTGCGTAAAGGCCAAGGGCAGCTGTTCGGCGGCCTTGCGCCTGAGATCAGCGTTCTTTGCGTCGGTCATGTCTAGCTATTCTCGGTCTTGCCAGCCTTGGCTTTGCGTGCCTTGCCCGCTTCCGAGCGTCCGTAATAGAGATCGCTCTGAAGGTAGCGCGAAAGGGCGAAGCGGACAAGAACGCCGCATGCGGCAGCTGCCGGGACCGCAATTAACAGGCCGACGAAACCGAAGAGCGCGCCGAAGGCAAAAAGGGCGAACATCAGCCAGACTGGATGCAGGCCGACGCTTTCGCCGACAAGCTTCGGCTGCAGCACATTGCCTTCCAGGAACTGGCCGGTGAAGAAGACGGCGAGCGTCAGGCCGACCCAGAGATAATCCGGCCAGAACTGAACGAGCGCGACGCCGACGGCCAGAACGAGGCCAACCATCGAACCGACATAGGGAATGAAGCTGATCATGCCGGCAAAAAGGCCGATCAGCAGACCGAAGTTCAGGCCGACGAGCGAGAGACCGACGCCATAATAGACGCCGAGAATGATGCAGAGCGAACCCTGCCCTCGAATGAAGCCGGCGATCGCCTGATCGATCTCGTGGGCGATCTGGCGAACGGTGGCAACATGATCGCGCGGGATCCAGTCGTCTACCTTGGCGACCATCCGATCCCAGTCAAGCAGCATATAGAAGGCGACGACGGGTGTGACGACCATCAGCGAGATGATGTTGACCAGCGTCTTGCCGGAGCTCCAGAGCTGCGCGAACAGACCGCCGACGAAACTCAGCCCTTCGGACATGATGCTGGAGAAATTGTCCTTGATCGCGCCGAGCTGGTTGCGGATCCAATCCGGCAGCACCATCGTCTGCGCCTTGGCGATCAGCTGTTGTATCTGCTGCACATAGGTCGGAATGTGCTGGATGAAATCGTTGAATTGGTTGACGATAATCGGAATGAAGATCGTTAGTGCCAGCGCGAAGATCAGTATGAAGGAGACGAGGATCACCACCGTCGCCATCAGGCGGCTGAGGCCGATCCGCTCCAGCCGATCGGCGACCGGATCGAGGAAATAGGCGACCGCCATGCCCGCGATGAACGGCAGCAGGATCGTGCTGAAGATATAAACAAAGGCGACGAAAACGACGAGCACAATCACCCAGAAGGTGACTTGACGCTTGAGGCTCGCCCCGCTGACCTTTTGCTCCATCGTCTTCCCCGTTGCTTCCAGCCCGTTTGCCGTGTGCTTAGGACATAGGATGATGCCGCAATTATGGTCAAGCCTGAGGCCGGAAATCTGCCTTGAGCAATGGGAAGCGGGGAAAATCGCGGGGTTTGCGGCGCTTGCGCCTTGCATAAAGGCCCCTATCATGCAATGGCGACCCGATCAAAGCCCTGTCGCGAAGGACAGGCCGCCATCGGAGGCAGAAGCATGAGCCAGTCTGGAAAAAACGGTCTGACCTATAGCGATGCGGGCGTCGATATCGACGCCGGCAACCTGCTGGTCGAAAAGATCAAGCCCGCCGTCCGTTCGACGCGCCGGCCGGGTGCCGACGGCGAGATCGGCGGCTTCGGCGGCTTGTTCGACCTCAAGGCCGCGGGATTTACCGATCCGGTGCTGGTCGCCGCCAATGACGGCGTCGGAACCAAGCTGAAGATCGCGATCGACGCCAACTATCACGACACCGTCGGCATCGACCTCGTTGCCATGTGCGTGAACGATCTGGTCGTCCAGGGCGCAGAGCCGCTGTTCTTCCTCGATTACTTCGCCACCGGCAAGCTCGACCCCGACCAGGGTGCGGCGATCGTCGGCGGTATTGCTGCCGGCTGCCGCGACGCAGGTTGCGCGTTGATCGGCGGCGAGACGGCTGAAATGCCGGGCATGTATTCTGACGGCGACTACGACCTGGCGGGCTTTGCCGTCGGGGCCGCCGAACGCGGCCAGCTGCTGCCGTCGGGTGATATTGGCGAGGGCGACATCATTCTCGGCCTCGCCTCTTCCGGCGTTCACTCCAACGGCTTCTCGCTGGTGCGCAAGATCGTCGAGCTTTCCGGCCTTGGCTGGGATGCGCCGGCTCCCTTCGCAGACGGCAAGGCACTCGGCGAAGCGCTGCTGACGCCGACACGCATCTATGTGAAGCCGCTGCTAAAGGCCATTCGCGAAACACACGCCCTCAAGGCGCTCGCCCACATCACCGGCGGCGGCTTCCCGGAGAATATTCCGCGCGTGCTGCCGAAACATCTCGCCGCCGAAATCGATCTGGCCGCCGTCAAGGTGCCGCCGGTTTTCTCGTGGCTTGCCAAGATGGGCGGCGTCGAGGCGAAGGAAATGCTGCGCACCTTCAATTGCGGTATCGGCATGATCGTCGTCGTCGCGGCTGAAAACGTCGAGGCCGTGAAGGCCGCGCTCAAGGCAGAAGGCGAAGCCGTCATCACGCTCGGCCGTATGATCGCGCGCGACGAAGGCGCCCACGGCACCGTCTACAAGGGCACGCTGGCTCTATGACCACGCCGCGCAAACGCGTCGTCGTCTTTATCTCGGGCGGCGGCTCCAACATGCTGGCTCTTCTGAAGGCCACGAAAGCGGCCGACTATCCGGCCGAGATCGTCGGCGTCATTTCCGACAAGGCGGATGCGGGTGGGCTGGCAAAGGCTGCAGCGGAAGGCATTGCGACCTTCGCTTTCGTGCGCAAGGAATTTGCCGGCAAAGAAGCCCATGAAGAGGCGATCCTTTCGCAGCTGGAAGCCCTCTCCCCCGATATCATCTGCCTTGCCGGCTACATGCGGCTGCTCTCCGGCCGCTTCATCCAGGCTTACGAAGGGCGGATCATCAATATCCATCCGTCACTGCTGCCGCTTTTCCCCGGCCTGCACACGCATCAACGCGCGATCGACGCCGGCATGCGCATTGCCGGCTGCACCGTACATTTCGTCACCGAAGGCATGGACGAAGGTCCTGTTGTCGGCCAGGCGGCCGTGCCCGTGCTCAGCGACGATACGGCCGACAGCCTTGCTGCCCGCGTGCTGACGGTCGAGCACCAAATCTATCCGCAATCGCTGCGACTACTGGCGGAAGGCAAGGTCAGGATGGAAAATGGCAAGGCCGTGAGCCTTGCCGAAGTATCTGCCGCACCCGAGCGGCAGATCGTATCACTGATCGGTGACGCAAACTAATCTTCAGGCAGCCATCGCCATCAGCGGGTGCAGCGTGCCGTCGCTATAGACGATGCGGCCGCCGCGGAAGGTCGCACGGATGCGATGAACCGAGCCAGGCTCGACCGCGACCAGATCCGCAAGCTGGCCGACGGCGATCTCGCCGCGATCCATCAGACCGGCCGAACGGGCGGCATTGGACGTTGCCGTCGCAACCGCCGCCGGCAGACCGCCGGCAACCACATCGGCAATCTTGAAGATCGCCGGGACGAAGGCAGCCGGGTGATAATCGGCGGCGATGATGCCGAGCAGGCCCGAGCGGGCCGCATCGAGGGCGCTGAGATTACCGGACATCGACTGGCCGCGCAGCGCGTTCGGCGCGCCCATCAAGGTCCAGAGACCACGGCGGCAGGCTTCTTCGGCGGCCGGTCCAGTCACCGGAAACTCGCTGATCGTCACGCCAAGATCGTGCATCGCTGCCACCTTCTCGGCGCTGTCGTCATCATGCGAGGCCAGCGACAGCTTGTGCTTCAGCGAAAGCTCGACCACGTCATGCAGCTTGCGTTCGATCTCCGGGTCCTGGCGCTGCGCGATGCGCTTTGCCACGACTTCCTCGGCCGCTTCGCGTGACATGGAGCGGCGCTCAGACATGCTGCGGATGTAGCTTTCGATGTCGTTATACTGCCCCTGCCCCGGCGTGTGGTCCGTCAGGGACACCATGTCGACGGAGCCTTCTTCCAGCAGCCGTTCCAGGGTCGGAGCAGCACCGAGATTGGTGATTTCGTAGCGCGCATGAACGCGATGATCGATCAGCAGCTCGTTGCGCAGGCTGCCTATGCCGCGGATCACAGCCGAGGTGGTTTCGAGCGAGCGGACGTGACCGTAGACGCTTTCGGTCGCAAAGGAGAGCGCGGCAAAGGCGGTGGTAACACCCGCCGCCGCCAGTTTCTTGTCCAGCTCGTGAATGCCGAAATCGATCGGCATCATGGCATTGGGCCGCGGCGCGATCTCGCGCTCCACCATGTCACAGTGCAGATCGACGAAGCCTGGCATCAGCAAACGGCCGCCGCCGTCAAACGTCGGCTGCTCGACGGGTTCCGAGCGGATTTCGGCAATCACGCCGTCCTCGATGCGCACCGCGCCTCTCTCGACGACTTCATTGGGAAGAACGAGCGTGAAATTGCTGAGCCACATCGGCTTTCTCCTGAAACAGCGTCTATCATCGAAGGAGGCCGGAAACATTCGAATGTTTCCGGCCAGCACGCCCCGGTAAGCTCGATTCGTGACAATGTGATGAACGTGGCGCGGAGTTTTACCTCCGCTCCTCATTCGGTCGCCTATTTCAGACTGGCGACGTTCAAGACCGCCCATTGCAGCAGCATGATCGTCTTGGCGTCGTAGATATCGCCCCTTTCAATCATTGCCATCGCATCGGAGAGCCGAACCTCCAGGACCTCGATGTCCTCATGTTCTTCCGCGAGCCCGCCGCCATCGGCAACCCGGTCGGACGTATCGATGACAGCGGCGAAGAAATGAATGACTTCGGTCGAGGAACCAGGCGACGTCATCGACTTGAAGAGAAAGCGCGCGTCGCGCACGCGAAAGCCGGTCTCTTCCATGGCTTCCCGACGGATTGCGGCTTCCGGATCGTCACCGTCGAGCAGGCCGGCGGGCACTTCGATCATCCAGGCCGGCTCACCGACAAGCTGCGCCGGCAGGCGAAATTGCCGGACGAGCACGACCGTTTCGCGTTTGGGATCGTAGAGCAGGATGCAGGCAGCAGGCGTGCGATGATAGACTTCGCGCTTCAGGCGATGCTTTTCGCCCTGCGAATCCGTGTAGTCGACCTCAAAGGTGCTGAGCCGCGTCCATTGGTCCGCCAGCGTCTTTTCACTGACGATTTCGGCCTTCGCCTTTTCGAATTTAGTCATGCCACATCCTTGCGGAGCCATACCTTGTTGTCATGGACAGCCGCGCCGCCATAGGGCGCGACCGGATCGGCGCCGGTGAGCACATTGATACCCTCGCCGTCGACATGGGCCTTGTTCGGCCACAGACCTTCGGCAATCAGCACGCCCGGCTTCACTTCCGTCGTCACGCGGGCGTGGAGGCGGATATCGCCGCGCGCGTTGCCGATGCGGATCAGTTCGCCTTGAGCGACCTCAAGCCGCTCGGCATCTGCCGGATTGATCATTACCTCCGGGCGGCCTTCCTTCTGCCGCGACGTCTTCGTTTCTGCAAAGCTCGAATTCAAGAAGTTGCGCGATGGAGAGGTTGCAAGCCGGAACGGGTGCTCGGGATCGGCCACTTCGATGACATCGACCTGATCCGGGAATTCCGGCAGTTCGACATGGGGGCCGAGCAGGCCAACAGCCGCCGGCGGGCGGTTCGGCGCCGGCTGGTTGACCCAATCCGGGCGGAAGCGGAACTTGCCGTCGGGATGGGCAAAGCCCTTGACGAAGTGGGCATCGTCGAAATCCGGCTGGCGATCGAACCATTTGTGCTCGAGGAAATAATCGTAATCCGGCAGGCCGCTCCTCGACAGAACCCTGTCGATCATCTCGCGGGCGGTAAAACCGAAGCCCGGGCGATCCGCCACGCCGAGGCGTTTGGCCAACTCCTCGATCACGAAAAGATTGCTGCGCACCGTCGGTGGCGGCTCCACAAGCTTCGGGCCGAGAAGGATGTGGTTCTGGCCGCCGGCGCGGTAGATATCGTCATGCTCGACGAACATTGTGGCGGGGATGACGATATCGGCCATGTCGGCCGTATCGGTCATGAACTGCTCGTGCACGGCGACGAAGAGGTCGGAGCGGGCAAAGCCACGCTTCACCAGTCGCTGCTCCGGCGCGATATTCACCGGATTGGTGTTCTGGATCAGCATGGCGGTGACCGGGCCGCGATGGCGCAGCGCCACGGCATCGCCGGTCAAGGCGCGGCCGATCTGCGACTGATCGATCATGCGGATATCCATATCCTTCATGGCGCGGCCGGTGAGTTCGCTCGCGTCCATGCGAAAGATATCGCTGTTCGAATGAAAGGCGCCGCCGCCTTCATACTGCCAAGAGCCGAGGACGGTCGCGATCGAGGCCGCCGCATGCATGGCGATCGCGCCGTTGCGCTGGCGGGTAAAGCCGTAGCCGAGGCGGAAGTAGGTCTTCTTCGTCGTTCCCACGAGCTTGGCGAAGGCTTCTATCTCATCGACCGAGAGGCCGGTGATAGCGGCTGCCCATGCCGGGGTCTTCGATTTCAGGTGCTCTTCGAGGCCGGCGGGATCGTCGGCATATTTTGCCATGTAGGCCCGGTCGGCATAGCCGTCGCGGAAGGCAATGTGCATGACGGCGCAGGCAAGGGCCGCATCGGTGCCCGGCTTGACGATCAGCGCCAGATCGGCCTGCTTCATCGTCGGGTTATCGTAGATGTCGACGACGACAATCTTGGCGCCGCGTTCCTTGCGGGACTTGATCGCGTGGGTCATCACGTTGACCTGAGTGGCAACCGCATTGGTGCCCCAGATGACGACGCAATCCGTGCGGCCCATCTCGCGCGGATCGGGACCACGCAGCACGCCGGTCGCCATCGTAAAGCCGGTCCAGGCGGGATTGGTGCAGATCGACGAGAAGAAGCCGGAATAGCGCTTGGCATGGCGCAGGCGCTCGATGGAATCGCGCTGTACCCAGCCCATCGTGCCGGCGTAGAAATAAGGCCAGATCGCCTCGCTGCCGTCCTTCGCTTCCGCCTTGACGAAGGCTTCGGCAATTTCGTCCAGCGCGTCGTCCCACGAAATCTCCTGCCAGCGCCCCTCGCCCTTGGCACCGGCGCGGCGCAGAGGCTTCATCAGACGATCAGGATGATAGAGCCGCTCGGCATAGCGCGCGACCTTGGCGCAGATGACGCCCGAGGTGTAGGGATGATCATTGGCTCCACGAACCCGGCCGATTCTGCCGTCTTCAGTCAGATCGACCTCCAGCGCGCAGGTGGAGGGACAGTCATGCGGACAGGCCGTGTGGCCGACACGCGATTTGGCTTGGATGGGGGTCGCAATGTTCATGATGTTTGTATATTTCAAGCGATGCCCGGCCACTAGCAATAATCCGGCTCATCTCAACAATTCATGCGGACTTCACCGACAATGAACTATCGGCATATCTACCACGCGGGCAATTTTGCCGATGTCTTGAAACACGCTGTTCTCGCGCGTCTCGTCCGTTACATGCAGAACAAGGACAAGGCATTCCGCGTTCTCGACACGCATGCAGGTATCGGGCTTTATGACCTCTCATCCGAAGAAGCGCAGAAGACCGGCGAGTGGCGCGATGGCATCGGCAGGGTGCTGGAGGCCGAACTCGTGCCGCAGGTCGCCGATCTGCTGGAGCCCTATCTTACGGCCATCCGCGAGCTGAACCCCGAAGGCGGCGTCAGGCTCTATCCCGGCTCGCCGAAGCTCGCCCGCATGCTGTTTCGCCCGCAGGACCGGCTTTCGGCAATGGAGCTGCACCCGGACGATTTTCAGCGGCTGCACCGGCTGTTCGAAGGCGATCATCATGCCCGCATCACCGAGCTGGATGGCTGGCTGGCACTCGGCGCGCATCTGCCGCCGAAGGAGAAGCGCGGCATCGTGCTTGTCGACCCGCCTTTCGAAGAGGAAGGCGAATATGAGCGGCTGATCGACGGGCTGGCGAAGGCCTGGCGACGTTTTCCGGGCGGCACCTATTGCCTCTGGTATCCGATCAAGAAGGATGCGCCGATCAAGCCGTTTCACGAGGCGCTGCAGGCGCTCGAAATTCCGAAGATGCTTTGCGCCGAGCTGATCGTCAAAAGCGATCGCGGCTTTACCGGACTTACCGGCTCCGGCCTCATCATCGTCAATCCGCCCTTCACGCTGAAGGACGAGTTGCATGCACTGCTGCCAGCGTTGAAGGATATGCTGGCGCAGGATCGCTTCGCCTCGCAGCGCGCCTTCTGGCTGCGCGGCGAGCATTGAATTTACTCCACATACCTACAGGTGATTTCATGAGACTTCTTTGCTCGTCCACCTCCCCCTTTTCCAGCAAGGTGCGTATGGCGGCACGCCATCTCGGCATCAAGCTCGAGGAAATCCATGTCGACACGAATGCCGGGCCGACGCTGTTGATCGACAACAATCCTCTCGGCAAGATCCCGACATTGCTGACCGGCGACGGCGAAGCGATTTTCGACAGCCGCGCCATCATGCATTATTTCGACCGGCAGGAAGGCGGGCTCTATCCTTCGAAGAAGGGCAAGCGCACCGAAATCGAGGTTCTGGAAGCGCTGATCGACGGCACCAACGAGTGCCTGCTGTCAATCGTCTACGAGCGCCGCCTTCGCGAGCCCGAGAAGCAGCATCAGCCCTGGATCGACCGGCAGTGGACGAAGGTCAGCCGCGCGCTCACCCATCTCGACGCCGAACCGCCCAAGATCGGCAAGAAGCTGCACGCGGGCCATTTCGCACTGGCCTCCCTTGTCGGCTATCTGCAGCTCCGCTTTGAAGGGCAATGGGAAGCTGACTATACGGGATTGACGGACTGGGCACACAAGTTCGAGAAGCATTTCCCCAATTTTCCGGCGATGAAGCCGCAGGTCTGACGCGTTCCGGCTCATCTCTGGCGAGCAGCGCCGGCCTTCACGAAATCGACGAAGGCGCGCAAAGCCGTCGGCAGTTGCCGGCGGCTCGGATAATAGAGGAAGAAGCCGGGATAATAGGGGCACCAGTCCTCCAGCACACGGATCAGCCGGCCATCCCGCAAAGCCGGCAATGCGTGGTCCTCGAACAGGAAGGCAAGACCGGAGCCATCGATGGCTGCATCGAGCATGATATCGAGATCGCCGAGCGTCAGCGGCCCCTGCACGTCGATCTCCAGCTCGACACCCCCGCGTTCGAACTCCCAGCGATAATAGGTGCCGCTCGCGAAACGGTAGCGGATGCAGGGGTGATCCTTGAGATCGTGGGGTGTGACCGGTTTGGGGAAACGCTGAAAATGCTCGGGCGAGCCGACGATCGCTGTCCGCTGACGGGGACCGATGGCAACCGCGATCATATCGGCAGCGATACTCTCGCCGAAGCGTATGCCGGCGTCGAAACCGGCAGAGACCGTATCCACGAGCGCATCGTCCACCACGATTTCCACTTCGATGGCGGGGTAAGCCTGCAGGAACCGCGACACGATCGGCAGCAGCACCATCTTGGCGGCGGGGCGCGGCGTGTTGATGCGGAGCTTGCCGTAGGGCTGGCCGCGGAATTTATCGAGATCCTCGAGGGCATCGTCGATATCGAGGAAAGCCGGACGGATGCGGTCGAACAGGCGCTCGCCGGCCTCCGTCAAGCCGACGCCGCGCGTGGTCCGATTGACCAGCCGCAAATCCAACCTCTCTTCGATCGCGCGCAGCGAATGGCTGAGCGCGGAGGGCGTCACGCCGAGCTCCACCGCTGCCTTGCGGAAGCTGCGATGCTCAGCGATCGTGAGAAAGATTGCCAGGTCGGTCGAACGGATGCGTCGCATTGATGAGATTTTCTCAGCGCTTCATGGAGAACAAAGTAGATTATCTCAACGATGTCATCAAGCTACCTTTCTCCTGCAAGCGAATTCCACCCACGGAATCGCAAACTCACGAAGGAGAAAGTCATGCGTGTTTGGTTCATTACAGGAGCATCCCGCGGCTTCGGTGCCCTTATCGCTCAGGAAGCTTTGACTGCCGGCGACGCCGTCGTCGCCACGGCCCGCAATCCCGCCGGCCTGGCGGAGAAGTTCGGCAATCATCCGAACCTCCTGCCGGTCGCACTGGACGTCTCGAACGAGATGCAGGCCCATGAAGCAGCAGCAGCAGCCGTCAAGCGCTTCGGAAGGATCGATATCCTTGTCAACAATGCCGGCTACGGGCTGCTCGGCGCCGTGGAAGAAGCGACCGCCGAGGAGATCGAGAAGCTCTACGCCACCAACGTCTTCGGCCTGCTGAAGGTGACGCGCGCCATCCTGCCGCACATGCGCCGGCAGCGCTCGGGCCATGTGATCAACATGTCCTCGGTCGGCGGTTACCAGAGCTTTGCCGGCTGGGGCGTCTATTGCTCGACGAAATTCGCTGTCGAAGGCCTGTCCGAGGCGATGGCTGCGGAACTGCAGCCGCTCGGCATCAAGGTTACCGTCGTCGAACCCGGTTTCTTCCGGACCGACTTCCTCGACGAAAGCTCGCTCGCCGTCAGCTCGAGCTCGATTGCCGACTACAACGACACGCCGGCTGGCGCCATGCGCGATTTCGCGGCCGGCCATAATCACGGCCAGCCCGGCGATCCCGCACGGCTTGCAAAGTCGATGATCACGCTTGCACGTTCGGCCAACCCACCGCTGCGCATGCCCTTCGGCTCCGATACGGTCGGCGCGATCGAGACCAAGAACGAGTATGTCGCCAAGGAGTTGGCCGACTGGCGCGAACTGGCCGTCTCGACTGATTTCCCGAAGGATGCCGCCTAAACACTCCGAGACATAACGCAAAAAAGCCGGGGCAAAACCCCGGCTTTTTCTTCATTCCATATCGTCGAGCGATTAGAACTTGACGCCGATACCGACCTTGACGCTCTGCTCGTCGAAGCCACGCGAGAAGCTACCGGAGTCGAGGTTGAAGGTCTTCTTGCCGTAGTCGGTGTAACGGTATTCGAGACGAGCCGTGATGTTGTTGGTGATGAAGGTTTCAGCACCTGCACCAACCGTGTAGCCAACAGCCGTCTTGCTTTCGGAAGACGTGTCGTCGGACAGCTTGTTCTGGCCGAGTGCCAGACCGGCCGTGCCGTACAGCATGAACGGATTGAAGTCGTAACCGAGGCGACCGCGAACCGAGCCGTTGATGCCGTTCTTGGCAGTCAGGCCATTGCGGCTCGTTTCGGAGTCTGCGTAACCGAGGTCACCTTCGATACCGTATACGATCTGGCCCTGCTGCCAGTTGTAGCCGGTGAAGGCGCCACCGCCGAAGCCGTAAGTGTTGCCGGTGCGATTGAAGTGACCCTTGTTCCAGTCACCTTCACCACCGATGTAGAAACCAGACCAGTTGTTGACAACCGGAGCTGCTTCCTGAGCGACGGGCGGCTGCGGAATCTGCTCAACAGCGTCAGCAGCCTGAGCTGCGGTGTAGCCGCCGAGAGCGAAAGCGGAGACCATGAGGGTCTTGATAAGAGTACGCATACTTTTCTCCTTTCAGTCTCGTGTGCCCCGCTTACTGTCCTTGACTTCGAAGCGCCACGAGCAATTAAAACATATCCCTCCCGGATCGAGGTTGAAATTGGAATGCAAATGAGGAATTGGAAGAGCCAAAATATGATATCATTGTGGCACAGAGGTGGCTGAATTTCGATGTTGCTTCATCGCAACAGAGGAATTGTTAACCCTAATCATCGGTTAAACCGTGTATACTTATTTTAAACTAAATATATCTCAAGTTTTACATAAGAAACCCCAAGGCGCATCATTCACTCAAGCATCTTTTCATATGGTGTATCGACGCCCTATATGAGCATCGATTGGGTAACGACGAGCAAAAGGCGATCTCTTGAGCCAGGAAAAACTACGCACGGCGCTGATAACCGGCGCCTCTAAAAGAATAGGCCTGGCAATTGCCGAGGATTTGTCGGCTCATGGCTTCGCGGTGGCGTTGCACGCCAATCAGTCCCTCGCCGAGGCCGAGGAAATTGCGGCGAAACTGCGGCAAATGGGCCGAAGAGCCATTGCGATCAAGGCGGATCTGCAGAATTTGGCCGAGACATCCACCCTTGTTGAAAGGGTCACGGAAGACCTCGGTCCGCTCGATCTTCTGGTCAATAATGCCTCCGCCTTCCTTGGTGATTCCGCTAGTCATTTTGACGGCGCAGCCTTCGAAGCGCATTTCGCAATCCATGTGCGGGCGCCGTCGATTCTGGCCGCCGATTTCGTCCGGCAGCTTCCCGAACCGCATCCGGGCCTGATCGTCAACATGGTCGATCAGCGGGTCTGGGCGCTTAATCCGCGCTTCTATTCCTATACGTTGTCGAAGGCTGCCCTCTGGACGGCGACTCAGACGATGGCGCAGAGCTTTGCGCCGCGTATCCGCGTCAACGCGATCGGCCCAGGCCCGACGGTGCGCAGCGTGCGGCAGACCGAAGAGGACTTTCAAGCTCAGATCGATGGCCTCATATTAAAGGCGGCGCCCGGGCTCGAAGAATTCGGCCGCACCATCCGCTTTCTTTTTGACACGCCCTCGATCACGGGCCAAATGATAGCGCTCGATGGCGGCCAGCACCTTGCCTGGGAAACGCCAGACGTGTCGGAGAGTGCGGAATGAATGGAAGAAAGCTGCCTGACGGCGGCGTTCTCTACGACGAATCAGACGATATCGAAGACGACATCGAGGTGGAGGGCGATGCCGCCGCCGCCCCTGTTGCGCCTGTCGACTGGAACGAAGGCGGCAAGAACGAAACCGGACTGCGCGGCGCAGAGCTGATAGCCGAATTCGTCAAGCGGCTGCCGAACAATCCCGGCGTCTACCGCATGTTCAACGAGGCCGGCGACGTGCTTTACGTCGGCAAGGCTCGGAACCTGAAGAAGCGCGTCTCCAACTATGCCTTGGGCAAGGTGCATTCCAACCGCATCGCCCGCATGGTGCGTGAAACCGCCAATATGGAATTCGTCACCACGCGGACGGAAACTGAAGCGCTCCTGCTGGAAGCGAATCTGATCAAGCGCTTGCGCCCGCGCTTTAACGTTCTGCTGCGCGACGACAAATCCTTTCCCTATATCCTGATCACGGGCGACCATCGCGCGCCGGCGATCTTCAAGCATCGCGGCGCCCGCGCCCGCAAGGGCGAGTATTTCGGTCCCTTCGCTTCGGCGGGCGCCGTCGGCCGCACCATCAATTCGCTGCAGCGCGCCTTTCTCATCCGCACCTGCACCGACAGCGTCTTCGAGACGCGTACCCGCCCCTGCTTGCTCTATCAGATCAAGCGCTGTTCCGGCCCCTGCACGCACGAGATCAGCGATGCAGGCTATGGAGAACTGGTGCAGGAGGCGAAGGACTTCCTTTCGGGCAAGAGCCAGAACGTCAAGGCGCATATGGCCGAGGCGATGAATTCCGCCGCCGAGGATCTGGATTTCGAGCGCGCCGCCATTTTCCGCGACCGCTTGGCCGCACTCTCGCATGTGCAGAGCCATCAGGGCATCAATCCGGCCGGGGTCGAGGAAGCCGATGTCTTCGCGATCCATCATGAAGGCGGCATTTCCTGCATTCAGGTCTTCTTCTTCCGAACCGGCCAGAACTGGGGCAATCGCGCCTATTTTCCGAAGGCCGACCCCTCGCTCTCGGGCGCCGAAGTGCTGAACGCCTTCCTGGCGCAATTCTATGACGACAAGCCCGTGCCGCGGCAGATCCTGCTATCGGAGACGGTCGAGGAAATCGAGCTGCTGGCCGCGGCTCTCAGCGAGAAGGCCGGCCACAAGGTCTCAATTCTCGTGCCGCAGCGCGGCGAGAAGCGCGATCTGGTCGAGCATGTCATCGCCAATGCCCGCGAGGCGCATGGCCGCAAGCTTGCGGAAACCGCCTCACAATCGCGCCTGCTCGAAGGCTTCAGGGAAACCTTCAAGCTTCCCTATACGCCACAGCGCATCGAGATCTACGATAACTCCCACATCATGGGCACGAACGCCGTCGGCGGCATGGTCGTGGCCGGGCCGGAAGGCTTCGTCAAAGGCCAGTACCGCAAGTTCAACATCAAATCGACCGACATCACCCCGGGTGACGACTTCGGCATGATGCGCGAGGTCATGACCCGCCGTTTCTCCCGGCTCTTGAAGGAAGAAGGCAAGCCCGACCGCACAGCCACGCCTGACGCGACCGTGGACGCGGCCGATCGCCCCTTCCCTGCCTGGCCCGACATCATCCTTATCGATGGTGGTCAGGGGCAGATGACGGCCGTGCGCGCTATCCTCGAAGAGCTCGGGATCACCGACAGCGTCATTGCCATCGGCGTCGCCAAGGGCGTCGACCGCGAGGCGGGGCGCGAGCGTTTCTTTGCGCCATCGCGCGAAAGCTTCTCGCTGCCGCCGCGCGATCCCGTGCTCTATTTCATCCAGCGCATGCGCGATGAGGCGCACCGTTTCGCCATCGGTTCGCATCGTGCCCGACGCAAGAAGGAGATGGTGAAGAACCCGCTGGACGAGATCGGCGGCATCGGCCCGTCGCGCAAGCGCGCGCTTCTCCAGCATTTCGGCACCGCGAAAGCCGTGTCGCGCGCCGCCCTTTCCGACCTGATGGCAGTCGAGGGCATTTCCGAAGCGGTGGCGCGTCAGGTCTATAATCATTTCCACGAGGACGCCGCGAAATAAGAAAAGCTGGTCGCAAATTCCACGCAATAGCGGTGAAAAAACAGAAACAATATTGACGATAAACTGACCAAACCATCATCTAGGGTGTGACCACCAAAAAGTGCGGAGCGGTTTTTGGGATCACACTCCATCAAACGACTTCAGCGGGATGGGATCAACAGAGTTCAATCCGGCCGGTCGAGACAACAGAAACGAAACGATTTCCATGGCTTCGCGCGCTTATAGCATCCCCAATCTGCTCACCTACGGCCGCATTATCTGCGTACCCCTGATCGTTCTTTGCTTCTTTATCGAGGGCAAGCTGGAGGGTTCTGATTTTGCGCGCTGGGTCGCGCTCTGGATCTTCATTATCGCCTCGATCACCGATTTCCTCGACGGCTATCTCGCGCGCATCTGGAACCAGACCTCGAATATCGGCCGCATGCTCGATCCGATCGCCGACAAGCTGCTGGTCTCCGCGATCCTGCTTCTGGTCGCAGCCGACGGCACCATTGCGGGCTGGTCGCTCTGGGCCGCCATCATCATCCTCTGCCGCGAAATCCTCGTTTCCGGCCTGCGCGAATATCTGGCGGCGCTGAAGGTCAGCGTCCCCGTGACGCGTATCGCAAAATGGAAGACGACCGCCCAGCTCGTCGCCATCGCCTTCCTCCTGGCTGGGCCGGCGGGCGACAAGGTGCTACCCTATACGACGGAGATCGGCATCGTGCTGCTCTGGGTCGCAGCACTTTTGACCATCTACACCGGCTACGATTATTTCCGGGCCGGGCTGAAGCATGTCGTGGATGAAGAGTGATGACGAAGCTCGTCTATTTCGCCTGGGTGCGTGAGCGGATCGGCAAGGCGGAAGAAGAGATTTCCCTGCCCGCCGACGTCGTGACCGTCGGCGATCTCCTGAGTCATTTGAAAGGCTTGGGAGAGGAATACGAGGCGGCACTTCAATTCCCCCAGGCGATCCGCGTCGCCATCAACATGGAGCACGCCGAGCATGATGAGCCGATCGCCGGTGCTCGGGAGATCGGGCTCTTCCCGCCGATGACCGGAGGGTAAGCCGATGGCTATGCAGCCGGTAGTCCGCGTTCAGCGCGAGGATTTCGATCTTCAGATGGAGCTCGACCGGCTGACGGCTGGGCGGCACGATATCGGTGCGGTCGTCACCTTCTCCGGTCTTTGCCGTGACGAAGGCGGCACTTTGGATGCACTTGAACTCGAACATTATCCCGGCATGGCGGAGGCGGAGATCACCCGCATCGCCAATCTCGCCATCGATCGTTTCGAACTTCTCGGCCTGACCGCCATTCATCGCTACGGCAAGATTGCGCCGGGCGAGAACATCGTGCTCGTCATTGCCGCAGCGCCGCATCGGCAAGCCGCCTTCGACGGCGCCAATTTCGTCATGGATTTTCTGAAGACTTCCGCGCCCTTCTGGAAGAAGGAGCATGGCAAGGACGGCGAAGAAAGTGGCTGGGTCTCGGCCAAGGATGCCGACGATGCGGCGCGCGGCAAATGGGCTGGCAACAAGTAAGCTTCAGGGCACCACTCTTTCGCGACGGCTCAGGACAAGCAGCAGGACAAGCAGCGAGAAAATGACGAAATCGCGCCACAGGAACGGGCCGTAGGCACCCCACATCGTCTCTGTCAGGCCGAGAAGAGCTGCCCCACCCGCCGATTTCAGTGGATCGGAATAGCCGCCGACCGCCGCGATCATCAGCACTTTCAGCCCGAACATCAGCCCTGCCCCGAAATCCATCGTTCCATAGTAGGAAGTAGCCAGCAGGCCACAGATGGTTGCGACCACCGCAGAGGCGACGTAAGCGAGTAGGAAAACGCGATTGGCGCTGGCGCCGCACAGTTCGGCGGCGAGAGCATCGTCCGTCACCGCCCGCCAGATGCGCCCCCAGCCGGTGCACTTCAGCACATACGCGCCGGCGAGAATGACGAGGATCATCAGCGCCGTATTGAGCAGCTGGATTTCGGTCAGCGTCACGCGAAAATCGCCGCTATCCCAGAAGACGACGGCATCGTTCAGGAAGGGCGGCAACCATATGCCGCGCGTATTCGAAGCCAGCCGCGCCGTTTCCATCAGGATAATCATCATGCCGAGTGCCGCGACGATGACCGTATTCGGAGATTTTCGCGACAGTGGCAGCATGATCGCGCGGCCGACGAGGAAGCTGGTGCCGATCGTGTAGCTGACGGCGATGACGGCACCGAGGGCGAAGGCGGCCGGCAGGACGAGATACATCTTGGTGTAACCGACATCGGTGAAGAGCACGAACATCTGGCCGGCGAAGGCGAAGAGCGCACCATAGGTGATATCGGCCCGCTTCATGACCCCGAAGGCAATCGAATAGCCGAAGGCCAGCGTCGCATAGAGCGCCGCCAGCGGTACGGCATTCGCCAATTGCTGCAGAAGATAGGCCATTCACTCCTCCGAAGAACAAGCAAATAGTAACTGGCAAAATGAATTTTACCAGTTATAATTTTCGTCATGAGCTTCACTTGGACACCACATCGCTTCTCCGGCGGCGCGCTTGCGCTCGATGTCGCCAACAGCGTGATCCTGCGCCACGACGAAGAGCGCCGGATCGATCGGTTCGAGGCGCCGGCGCAAATGGATAGCTTCCCGAAAGCGGCGGCCAACTTCTGTGCAGAACGGGCGCTTTTCGGTGATATCCTGCCGGTACAGCGCGAAAACCGGGCCGACTTCATATCATTGCGCGAGACGATCGATCGCTATTTCCGGGCACGCATTCTTGGAGAGGTAGCCGATCTGCTGCTCGCCGATCTGCTTGCGGCATTAGCGAGGGTCCTGAAGCGTGCCTCATCCGATGGGCTCGATGCCGCGACCGTGCATTCGACGCTGCGCCTCATCGCCATGCCCGATCCCGAACGGATGAAAATATGCCGCAATTGCGGCTGGCTCTTCATCGACCGCAGCAAGAACAAAAGCCGAGCCTGGTGCGACATGGCGGTCTGCGGCAACCGAGCCAAAGCTAGCCGGCACTACCGGCGCAAGAAGGAGGAGACTGCGCCATGACGATAAAAAAGATCACGCTGACAATGATGAGTGCCGGGATCATCATCGTCCTTTCTCTGGCCGGCTGCCAGAGAAAGGACGATGAAGGCCCGACCCAGCTCACCGGCCGCCTCTTCGTGTTCAATTACCGCGTGGCGAGCGCGACCTACATGATTACGCTGAAGAAGATCGCCCCGATCCCCGAGGGGACGACGGCGATCGCCGAATTCGAAAATCCCGCCGGCGGCGATCCGCTTGTTGTCAACCAGAAGATCTATACATTCTGGGACAAGATCACGCTGGAAAGCCCGGACCTGCGCTGCGTCCGCAAGGATCGCCCCTATTCCGTCTCGATCAAGCTGGTCGATGCCAGCGACAAGACGATCCAGACGATCAAGACGGAGGTCAAATCCGATCTCGACCAGACCGTGCTGCCGACGAAACCACTCGTCGTCGGCCCGGTCTACACAGCCAATCCGGACGTCTTCAAAGGCGACGGCAGCGCCGATTACGGACATGATGCCGCCTGCCCTGCGTGAAAGGGTGGCAGCGAGTGCCTAGACATATTTTTGGCTTTGAAGGCGGCGTTTGCGGGATAGTCCCCTCTCCCCGCCTGCGGGGAGAGGGTTGGGGTGAGGGGCCGTCTGTGAAGACGGTAATAATAGCCGCAGCCGCAGGCCACTTCTCGACCACATAAATCGCAAATCTTTACCCAGTCGATAGCCCGCGCGGCCCCTCACCCCAGCCCTCTCCCCGCAAGCAGGGAGAGGGAGTCTGTTGCGCCAGAATGAAAAAAGCCGGGATGCGAGACCCCGGCTTTCATGAGTCATTTCAAATCGTTCAGCGCTTTCGCTGAAAGGCTGATTCAGCCGACGATTTCGGTTTCCGAGAACCAGTAGGCGATTTCGACGGCAGCCGTTTCCGGAGCGTCCGAGCCGTGAACCGAGTTTTCACCGATCGACAGGGCGAAGGTCTTGCGGATCGTGCCTTCGGCAGCGTTTGCCGGGTTGGTCGCGCCCATGATTTCGCGGTTCTTCAGGATGGCGCCTTCGCCTTCCAGGACCTGGACGATGGTCGGGCCGGAGGTCATGCCTTCGACGAGCTCGCCGAAGAACGGACGTTCCTTGTGAACGGCGTAGAAGCCTTCAGCTTCGCGCTTGCTCATCCAGACGCGCTTGGAGGCGATGACGCGCAGGCCGTTGTCTTCAAAAACCTTGGTGATGGCGCCGGTGAGGTTGCGCTTCGTCGCATCCGGCTTGATCATCGAGAAAGTACGTTCAATCGCCATGGGTCCATTCCTTGTAATCAGAGAAAAGTGGGCGGTCTTTACCTGCCCCAAGGCCCGAAAACAAGGGGGATCGCCCAATTTCACGCCGCTGTCACAGTCCGAGCATCCGATTCGCGATCCGCTGGGTGGCGAAGCGGCTGCCCGTCACCGAACTTCGCGATAACATCATCGCCACCATAAGAGGAGACGCATATGCTCAGACATTTCAGAATGCTTGCCGACTATAATCGCTGGGCCAATGTTCAGATCTATGAGACCGCTGCTCAGCTTAGCGACGCCGAATTCCACGAGGATCGCGGCGCCTTCTTCGGTTCGCTCCACGGTACATTGAACCATCTGCTGGTGACGGATCAGCTATGGATGCACCGCTTCAACGGCACGGGCGAAACCCCAGCCGCGCTGGGCGTCGTTCTGCATGACGATCTCGCAGAGCTTCGCTCGGCTCGCGAGGCCGAGGATCGGCACATCATGGACTGGATCGAGACGCTCGATGACGCGGCCCTAGCCGCTGACGTCACCTATACGTCCGTTCTCCGGCCAGGGGCGATCACCCACCCTCTTCATCTCGCGGTCGCGCATATGTTCAACCACCACACTCATCACCGCGGACAATGCCACATGATACTGACGTCGATGGGCAAGCCGTCTCTGGTACTCGATCTCCTGCATTTCCTGCGCGGCGAAGGGCAGCGCTGGATGTCAACATGAAGCGAACCGATTTTCATCAGCTTCGCTCACGCGTTGAGCGCATGCCTCATTTTGTTGCGCGAGCCCGTGCATAGACCGTTTTGTTCATGTTCCCTTAACCTGCCAGCCTGCAGATTGATAAGATATATCAGCTCACGGTCAGAAGCAGGCATGAAGAACTCGCAGACAAGCGTTTCGGCATATTCCATCGATGATGATGAAACGGAAACCGAGCTTGAGGTCATCGGTCGCTTCATGACGCGGCTGAAGATCAAGAACCTGCCGCGCAACTATCAGCTTTTTTACGAAGCGCTCTATGGCGAAGACCGCTGTCTTGCCGAAGAGATCGAGGCGCTCGGTCCCTTGCCTTCGCAGGGTGGGCTCGATGAGGTCGGGCTGAAGCATCGCCTAGTCAGCCATTGCGGGCTGGTGGCGCGCAAATCGGAAAACGATGCGGCCGAAATGCTGCGCGAAGTTGCGGATCAGCTCGCCAAGGGGCTGATGAAGAAGCAGCATTTTGCCCGTGAGATCGACGCGGCCCCGCACGCCAATGCTGCGCTCGACAGTCTCAATGCCTCGCTCAGCAACCTCATGCTCTACGAAACGGAGCTGACCGAGCGGCTGCGGAACTGCGCGAACCTGCCGAAATAGACGCATAACTCCGGCGCCTAAGCGCTTTCGCACTCTTGCCTTCAGCGGAGAGTTCGGCCAAAACCGCGCCATGATTTCGATTTCCGACCTTTCCGCCCGCATTGCCGGCCGCCTTCTCATCGACCATGCCAACGTGACGCTTCCGGCGGGCACGAAGGCCGGCCTCGTCGGCAAGAATGGCGCGGGCAAATCGACGCTGTTCCGGATCATCACCGGCGATTTTGCCGCCGAGAGCGGCTCGGTCTCGATCCCGCGCAATGCCCGCATCGGCCAGGTGGCGCAGGAAGCGCCCGGCACCGAGGAGCCGCTGATCGATATCGTCCTGGCAGCGGACAAGGAACGCTCCGCACTGCTCGCGGAAGCCGAGACTGCAACCGATCCGCATCGCATCGCCGATATCCAGACACGTCTTGCCGATATCGACGCACATTCGGCCGAAGCGCGTGCCGCCAGCATCCTGGCCGGCCTCGGCTTCGACCACGAGGCGCAGAAGCGTCCTGCCTCCTCCTTCTCCGGCGGCTGGCGCATGCGCGTGGCGCTCGCGGCCGTGCTGTTTTCCGAGCCGGATCTGCTGCTGCTCGACGAACCGACCAACTATCTCGACCTTGAAGGTACGCTCTGGCTGGAAGACTACATCCGCCGCTATCCGCACACGGTCATCATCATCTCGCACGACCGCGACCTGCTGAACACGGCAGTGAATTCCATCGTCCATCTCGATCAGAAGAAGCTCACCTTCTATCGCGGTTCCTACGATCAGTTCGAGCGGCAGAAGGCCGAGGCCGACGAGCTGCAGATGAAGGCGAAGGCGAAGAACGACGCGGCGCGCAAACATTTGCAGAGCTTCATCGACCGCTTCAAGGCCAAGGCCTCGAAGGCGCGGCAGGCGCAATCGCGCATCAAGGCGCTGGAACGCATGGGCACCGTCGCCGCCGTCATCGAAGACCATGTGATGGGCTTCAGCTTTCCGGAACCAGAAAAGCAGCCGGCCTCGCCGATCGTCGCGATCAATGGCGGCGCCGTTGGCTACGAGCCCGGCAAGCCGATCCTGAAGCGTTTGAACCTGCGCATCGATGCCGACGACCGGATTGCCCTGCTCGGCTCGAACGGCAACGGCAAATCGACCTTCGCAAAGTTCATTTCCGGCCGGCTCGGCGCCGAGAGCGGCGATGTCAGGCTGGCGCCGAACCTGAAGATCGGCTTTTTCGCCCAGCACCAGCTAGACGATCTCATCCCGAACCAGACGGCCGTCGAACATGTTCGCCGCCGCATGCCCGAGACGCCGGAGGCGAAGGTCCGCGCCCGCGTTGCGCAGATGGGCCTTGCAACCGAGAAGATGGACACGCAGGTCAAAGATCTCTCCGGCGGAGAGAAGGCACGCCTGCTGATGGGTCTTGCCGCCTTCGACGCGCCGAATCTTTTGATCCTCGACGAACCGACGAACCATCTCGATATCGACAGCCGCAATGCGCTGATCCAGGCGCTGAACGATTATTCCGGCGCGGTCATCCTGATCTCGCACGACCGCCATCTGATCGAGGCCACCGTCGACCGGCTGTGGCTTGTGCGCGACGGCACGGTTTCGACCTTCGACGGCGATCTCGAAGAATACCGCAGCCTGGTCGTTGCAAGCCCGAAATCCAGAGAGGACAAGGCCAAGGCAAATACCGGCGACGATTCCGTTTCCAAGGCGGATCAGCGCAAGCTCAATGCCGATCGGCGTGCCTCGCTCGCGCCCCTCAAGAAGAAGATCAACGAAATCGAATCCTTGACCGGCAGGCTTGAGAAACTGATTCAGGCGCTTGATGTGGAACTTGCGGACCCCGCCCTCTACGAGAAGGCGCCGGCAAAGGCGGCTGAGAAGGCAAAGCAGCGATCGGATGCCGCCGAAAAGCTTGCGGCGGCCGAGGAACAGTGGCTCGAACTTTCATCGGAATATGAAAGCGCCATGGCCGGCTGAAAGCCTACTGCCCCTTAACGAATTAGGGCCAGTCCTAACCGTTCATTAACCATAACTGCAGAAAATGCGCTCAACTTTCATGGACATATTGTTGAGCGATTCTGATGAACTACCGTGTGTTGCTGGCTGGCCTCGCCGTGTCTCTGGCTCTCGGAGGATGCGCCACGAAACCAGGCAATGAAGCGTCGCTCAAGAGCAGCTATGCCGCCGAAGAGCCGCGTCACAAGCCGCTGAAGGCCAATGATCCTGTGGAGATGGAGCCGAAGAAATGGCTCGTCGCCGATCTCGAAATGCGGGATGACCTGGCAGGCATGAACGGCCCACACAATCTCGCCGGCCGCACGCTGGAGGTCTCGTCGCTCAAGGATATCAGGCTCGCCGACAAGGAGGTCATCCTGACCTTCGACGATGGCCCTGCTCCCGGCAAGACGGAACGTATCCTCGCCACGCTCGACAAATTCGGCGTCAAAGCGGCATTCATGATGGTCGGCGAAATGGCGCAGGCTCACCCGGCGACGGCACGCGAGGTGCTTGCACATGGCGATGCGATCGGCAGCCACACCTTCCGCCATCCCGATCTCGACAAGATGACCTTCGACGCGGCGATGACCGAGATCGCCCGCGGCAAGGATGCCGTCACCAAGGCGATTGGCACGGACGTTCCCTTCTTCCGCTTCCCCTATCTTGCTGACTCCAAACGCCTGCGCACGGCGATTGCCGCCCGCGACATGATCGTCATGGATGTCGATATCGACAGCAAGGATTACTTCACTTCGACGCCCGCCTCGGTGGTCGATCGCACCATGAAGCAGCTCCATCAGCGCGGTCGCGGCATCGTTCTGATGCACGACATCCACCAGCGCACGGTCAGGATGCTGCCTGTTCTCTTGAGCCGGCTGGAGAAAGAGGGCTACAAGGTCGTGACGCTGAAATACAAGCGCGAGTCCGCTCCGGCGACCAATCTGGTCGCACAGGCCGATACCAAAATGGTCCGCTAAGGCGGGTCAATAGCGAAAAATCGATGGCCAATAAGGGCGTGGGAGCATGGTTGCTTCCGCGCCCTTATTTTGATCTGCTGAGGCTTGGCCACCATCAGCAATAGAATCCGGAGCAGCCATGCACCTCCACCTTGAACGCGACGACGATCCGCAAACCACGCAATTCGTCGCCAAAATGGATGCGGAATCCGAACGGCTGCTGACGACGCCGGAATTCGAGGCGGATCGCATCGCGATCAAGGAAATGATCGAACGCGAGGATCGGCTGATTGCCACGACCCGGCGCGGCAACTGGCTGTTCGATTTTCATCGCAGCGCCGATCATCCACTCGGTCGCTGGTATCGGCTGCCGGCCGATCTTGCCCCTCTGCCCGATGCGCCCTGGGAACCGATCTTCGATCTCGACGCCTTCTGCGCCAAAGAGGACAGGAAATGGCTCTGGCGCGGCGCCATCACCTGCCCCTGGGAGCCGACGCGCGTGCTGCTTTGCCTTTCCGATGGCGGCTCCGATCCCATTCGAATGCTCGAATTCGATTGCGAGACGAAGAGCATCGTCGAAGGCGGCTTCGACACGCCGGCCGTGCGCAGTCACGCGACCTGGCTCAACCGCGACGAAATCGCCTATTTCGGCTCCATTGACCGCGAGTCCTCAACACGTTCCGGCTGGCCGCGCGTCGGCCGCCGCCTGAAGCGCGGCCAGGCGCCAGCAGATGCGCCCGTACTCTATGCCGCCGATGACAGCGACATCTATGGCTCCTGTTCGACCTTCGATCCGCAGCTCGCCGGTCTTGCGACGGGAGATGCGACCAGACCGATCCGGGTCTTCAGCGCAGGCCACGAGATCGGCCGGGCCAGCCACTTCATCGAGGATCAAGATGGTTCGCTTAGACGGATCGACTTGCCTGCTGATATCGAATTCGGGTTCAACCATTCCCATCTGATCTGGCTTGCCAAGACCGATGAACGGATTCCAGCCGGCAGTCTGGCCCTGCAGCCCCTGCCGCGAGAGCCCGGCGATGCCGGTGCCGATGCAAGACGCATTCTGTTCTCGCCCAATGAGCGGCAATCGGTTTCGCAATTCCTGCTGATGCGCGAATGGTGCGTCTTTATCGTCTCGGACAATATGCAGCCGCATCTGTTTGTCCTCGACCTGACCAAGGCCAACGCCGAGATCCAGGAAATCGCTCTGCCAGTGGATGTTCAGACGGTGTCGGTCGCGCCGCTCTATTCCGATCTGCATCTCGGCGACGACACGCTGCAGATCTATGGCGCGGGCTTCCTGCAGCCGCCCTCCTCCTACCAACTGGATCTTAGCGATCGCCGGACACCGCTTGAACTCAAGCATATTGCCAGCTCGCCGACCTATTTCGACAGCGAGGGCATGACGTCCCTGCTGCTGGAGGCTACCTCCGAGGACGGGACGAAAGTGCCTTATCATATCGTCCTGCCGAAAGCCTGGACCAAGGGCGAACTGCCGGTGCTGCAATATGGCTATGGCGGCTTCGACGTGGCGCTCGGCCCCTACTATTCCGGCGTCATCGGTCGCTGGCTGGAACAAGGCAACGCCTATGTGATGGCCTATATTCGCGGCGGCGGCGAATTCGGCCCGAACTGGCACCGCACCGCCAAGGGGCATGGCCGCCATCGAGCCTTCGCGGACTTTGCCGCCGTCGCCCGCGATCTCGTCGCCCGCGGCTACACCACACCATCGCGTATTGCCGGCAGTGGCGGCAGCAATGGAGGTTTGCTGACGGGCGTCATGACGACGCGCTATCCGCAGGACTTCGGCGCGATCTGGTGCCAGGTACCTGTTCTCGACATGACCCGCTTCCATGTCTTCCCAGCCGGAAAAGCCTGGATCGACGAATATGGCGATCCCGACAATCCGGCGGACCGCGATTATCTTCTGAGCTATTCGCCGCTGCACAATGTCAAGCCGGCCTCCGAGGCCACCTATCCTTCGATCTACATCGAAAGCTCGAGCAATGACGACCGGGTTCATCCCTCGCATGCCCGGCGCTTCGCGGCGCAATTGGAAGCGCTCGGCCATCACCCGCTGTTCCACGAATTCGGCTCGGGTGGCCATGGCGGTGACGGCGCTTCGACGGAACGCGCGACACGTACCGCCATGGGCTACAGCTTCCTGCGGGAAACGATCGTGAAAGGCAAAAACCTCTAGGCCCATCTTCAGGTTCTGAACAAAAATCAATGGTTGCACTCGCTTCCGATACGCTTGAAACGCGTCGAGGGGCATGGTTAGCTGCAGGCGTGATCACGAAGAGCGGGCGAACCCGCCCGCTCGTATCCGGGGGGAGTAATAGATGGATCGTCGTTCATTTCTGCGGAAAGCCGGCGTCGCCGGCGCCGGCTCGGTTGCAGCAGCTGCAACCCTTGCTGCTCCGGCCATTGCCCAGAGCAATCCGAAGATCAACTGGCGCCTGACATCGTCGTTTCCGAAATCGCTCGATACGATCTACGGCGGCGGCGAAGTGCTGTCGAAATATGTTTCCGAGGCTACCGACGGCAATTTCAACATCCAGGTGTTTGCGGCCGGCGAAATCGTGCCAGGCCTGCAGGCAGCCGACGCCACTTCGGCCGGTACCGTAGAAGCCTGCCATTCCGTCGCCTATTATTATTGGGGCAAGGATCCGGTCTGGGCTTTGGGGGCAGCCGTTCCCTTCGCGCTCAATGCCCGCGGCATGAATGCCTGGCAGTATCACGGCGGCGGCATCGATCTCTTCAACGAATTCCTGGCAACGCAGGGGCTGATCGGCTTCCCGGCCGGCAATACCGGCGTGCAGATGGGCGGCTGGTTCCGCAAGGAAATCAACACGGTTGCCGATCTCAAGGGCCTGAAGATGCGCATCGGCGGCTTTGCCGGCAAGGTGGTCGAGCGCCTCGGCGTCGTACCGCAGCAGCTCGCCGGCGGCGACATCTATCCGGCGCTCGAGAAAGGCACGATCGATGCGGCCGAATGGGTCGGCCCCTATGACGACGAGAAGCTCGGCTTCTACAAGGTGGCGCCCTATTACTACTATCCCGGCTGGTGGGAAGGTGGCCCGACGGTGCATGTCATGTTCAACAAGGCGGCCTATGAGGGCCTGCCGAAGGCCTATCAATCGCTGCTGCGTACGGCTGCCCAGGCAACGGATGCGAACATGCTGCAGAAGTACGATTACCTGAACCCGGCCGCCATCAAGCGCGTCGTTGCCGAAGGCGCGAAGCTCAGGCCCTTCAGCACCGAGATCATGAACGCCTGCTTCGACAAGTCCAACGAGGTCTATGCCGAGATGGAAGCCAACAACCCGACCTTCAAGAAGATCTGGGAATCGATCAAGGGCTTCCGCGGCCAGCATTATCTCTACGCGCAGGTCGCCGAATACAGCTACGACGTCTACATGATGACGCTGCAGCGAGCCGGGAAGATTTGAGCGGTGCAATTGAGGGTATAGGCTCTTCCAGGCGGAGTTTTTCCAAAGCTCCGCCTGGAAGAGAGTGATGACTGAAAACAAGAACTTTCCGTTTCGCATACGAAACAAAAAATCCTGTGGTTGATTGATAATTCAGATCAACTCTCTCCTGCGTTGTTGCTAGCTATTACCGTCTCAACGCTGGGGAATATTATGAACCGAAAACAATTTGCAGTAATTGCCTTATTGCCACTCGCCGCTTGCGCCAAACGTCCTGATGCCATTGTTCCCACAGAAATTCCAATGGCTGCTTATTCCAACCTTGACTGCTCAGGCCTCACACGAGAACTCAATGCCGAGCAAGGAAAACTGACGGCCCTTTCGAAAGAACAGAACAACGCCGCCAACGGCGATGCCTTTGGTGTCTTTCTGGTCGGCGTACCTATGTCCAGCGTGACAGGTGGAGATAAGGAAGGCCTCATCTCCGTCACCAAAGGTAAGGTCCTATCTATTCAAAATACGATGAAGGCCAAGGGCTGCAAATGATCCGCTGCCCGAAGCGGGCTAGGTAACATCTCATGCTGGTACCTTGGCAAAGATGAATACCTTCTCCCCAAAGGGAGAAGGTATTTTTGCCTTTAATTGAACGATGGCGGCTGGCTGAGATCGTTGGCGGGCGGCTTCGGCTGATCGCCGCTACCCTGCCCGGCTGGCTTGTCGTCCAGCGGGCTTCCTCCGGGAAGCTGCAGGCCCGGCAGGCCAAGGCCACCGCCATTGTCCTGGCTAGGTATGCCGAAGCCGGGGACCTCGATCTTGATCGTGTTCGGATCGATGCCGGTGCCCGCGCCCTTATAGTGCATGACCATCTGCGGAAACATGATCGTCAACGCCACCATCAGGACCTGGATTCCGACGAAGGGAACGGAGCCCCAATAGATCTGTCCTGTCGTGACAGGCGCGATCTGTTTACCCGTCACCTTGTCGAGATAGGGCACGCGGGCAGCGACCGAGCGGAGATAGAACAGCGCGAAACCGAAGGGCGGATGCATGAAGCTCGTCTGCATGTTGACGCCGAGCAGCACGCCGAACCATATGAGATCGATGCCAAGCTTGTCGGCTGCCGGTGCAAGCAGCGGCACGATGATGAAGGCGAGCTCGAAGAAATCGAGGAAGAAGGCCAGCACGAAGACAAGCAGGTTGACGGCGATCAGGAAGCCGACCTCGCCGCCGGGCAGCGACACCAGTAGATGCTCGACCCAGACATGGCCGTTGACGCCGTAGAAGGTCAGCGAAAAGACGCGCGAACCGATGAGGATAAACAGCACGAAGGCCGAAAGCCTTGTCGTGGAGGTCAGTGCCGAGCGGACGACCTCCATGTTCAGCCTGCCTTTGGCCGCAGCCATCGCCAGCGCACCAACCGCCCCCATGGCGCCACCTTCGGTCGGCGTCGCGATGCCGAGGAAGATCGTGCCGAGAACGAGGAAGATCAGCGCCAGCGGCGGAATAAGGACGATGATGACCTGCTGCGCCAGCCGGGACATCACGTTGAGTTTCATCCCCTTGTCGAGCACTGCGATCACGTAGATGAAGGCGACGCCGACCGTTGCGCCGAGAATATCGGCATTTTCGCCGTAGGCCGGCGTCAGGTAGACATGGGCGGCATAGGCAACGCCAGCGCAGATCAGCAGCGCGACGAGCAATGAGGTGACTCCGGAGCCGAGCGAACGGGCCTCCTTCGGCAAGGCCGGCATGGAGTTCGGCTTGACGATCGTCATGATCAATACATAGAGCATGTAGAGACCGGTCAGCACCAAGCCGGGAATAAGAGCGCCGGCATACATGTCGCCCACAGAACGGCCGAGCTGGTCGGCGAGCACGATCAGGACAAGCGACGGCGGGATGATCTGCGCCAGCGTGCCCGAAGCGGCGATGACGCCGGAGGCGACCCGTCTGTCATAGCCATAACGCAGCATGATCGGCAGGGAGATCAGCCCCATGGCGATAACCGAAGCCGCAACGACGCCGGTGGTGGCCGCCAGCAGCGCTCCGACGAAAATCACCGCATAGGCAAGACCACCGCGGATCGGCCCGAACAGCTGGCCGATCGTGTCGAGCAGATCTTCGGCCATGCCGGATCGCTCCAGTACGATGCCCATGAAGGTAAAGAACGGGATCGCAAGCAGCGTGTCGTTCGACATCACGCCCCAGAAGCGATCCGGAAGAGCATTGAGGAGCGGCCATGAGAGATTGATGGTGCCGCCCGAATAGGGAGCGAGCTCGACGCCGATCCAGAAGAACAGCAGCCCGTTCGCAGCAAGCGCGAAGGCGACGGGATAGCCCAGAAGCAGGAAAATGATGAGCGAGGCGAACATGACCGGCGCCATGTTCACGGCGATGAATTCGATCATCAGCGCGCCTCCCCGGCCGGGGTTTCGACATCGAGCGGCGCATGCGTCGGCACATAGGGGGTCGGATCATCCATATCGCCGCGCATGACGGCGATCTTCTTGATGATCTCGGAGATCCCCTGCAGCGCCAGTAGAAAGAAGCCTGCCAGCAGCAATGCCTTGCCCGGCCAGATGATCAGGCCACCGGCGCTGGAAGACACCTCTCCGGACAGGAAGGAGGTGCGGACATAAGGCACGAGGTCATAGACCATCAGCAGCACGAAAGGCATCAGGAACAGGCAGTGGCCGAGCAGATCGATCCAGTGCTGCACGCGGCGCGACAGGGAGCCATAGATGATATCGATGCGGATATGCTCGTTCTGGCGCAGCGTATAAGCGGCGGCGAGCATGAAGGCTGCGCCGAACAGATACCATTGCGCTTCCAGCCATGCATTGGATGAAGTGTTGAAGACCTTACGGACGATCGCATTTCCGGCACTGACCAAGACGGCGACCAGAATAAGCCATGAGACTGATTTTCCAATGACCTCAGTCACATAGTCGACGATTCGACTGAAGCCGAGTAATGTTTTCATGATTTCCCCCCACAGCGATTCTTCCCGGATCTTTTGGCTGCGCAGAGAGAAGAGTGCCGATTTCAGGCTGTGAATCAAGAGCCGGCACTCGTTTTCCAAGCATGATGGCGCTTGGGCATAATGGCCCAAGATTGGACCCAACACCTATCTTTGCAATTTGCCGCCCCTTGCCCGAATGTGGCATTCTGTTAAAGATCGCATCAATAATCATACTAATCGAGAGACACCCATGTCCCCCATCAAGCTCGCCATCGTCGGCGTCGGCAAGATCGTCCGCGATCAGCACCTTCCATCCATCGCGAACAATCCGGATTTCGAACTGATCGCCACCGCGAGCCGTCACGGCACCGTCGACGGTGTCCCGGCCTTCACCACGATCGAAGCCATGCTCGACGCCGTGCCCGCGATCGATGCGGTCTCGCTCTGCATGCCGCCGCAATACCGCTATGAAGCCGCCTACAAGGCGCTGTCGGCCGGCAAGCATGTTTTCCTGGAGAAGCCGCCGGGCGCGACGCTCAGCGAAGTGGCCGATCTCGAGAACCTGGCAAAAGCCAAGGGCGTCTCGCTTTTTGCAAGCTGGCATTCGCGCTATGCGCCGGCCGTGGAGGCTGCAAAGACTTTCCTCGCTAATACCAATATCCAAAGCGCCCACGTGATCTGGAAGGAAGATGTCCGCCACTGGCATCCGAACCAGGAATGGATCTGGCAGGCCGGCGGGCTCGGCGTCTTCGACCCCGGCATCAATGCGCTGTCGATCGTCACCCATATTCTGCCGCCGCTCTTCCTGACCGGCGCGACACTCGAATTCCCGGAAAACCGCGATTCGCCGATCGCCGCCGATCTGCACTTCAAGAGCGGAGCCGGCCTCCCCGTGCACGCCGAATTCGACTGGCGCCAGACCGGCAAGCAGAGCTGGGATATTGTCGCCGAGACGGATGCCGGCCAGATGGTTCTCATCGAAGGCGGCTCCAAGCTTTCCGTCAACGGCGAGCTGAAATTCTCGGCGCCCGAGGCTGAATATCCCTCGCTCTATCGCCGCTTTGCCGAGATCGTCAAAGCCGACGTCTCCGATGTCGACGTTTCGCCGCTGCGCCACGTCGCCGATGCCTTCATGCTCGGCAAGCGCAAATTCGTCGACGCATTTTACGATTGATAGGCCTTTCCCGGTGAAGACAATGCGGCCCGCTACGTGCTAGCGTAGCGCATCGTCTTCATCGGAGAGATGCCTATGGCATCGGAGCATGAACAATCCTATGGGCTCGGCGTCGGCAACAAGTCCGTCAAGCTCGCCGACCCGAACCAGAGCTGGCACGAAGCCTATTTGCTGGAGGAGTCCGCCATTCGCAAGGCTCTCGGCGACCTCGCCGTCGATGTCCAGCATTTCGGTAGCACCTCGATCCCGGCGATAAAAGCCAAGCCAATTATCGATATAGCCGTCGGTGTGCGGCGCTTCGAGGATGGGCTCGCCTGTGTCGAGCCGATGGCCTCTATCGGCTACGTCTATGCCGGCAGCCACATCGTACCCGATGACCATATTTTCGGCCGCGATATCGAAGGGGACACCCGCACGCATCTCGTGCATGTGGTCGAATATGGTGGCCCGACCTGGCGCAACTTCCTCATCTTTCGCGACCGATTGCGCAAAGAGCCGGATCTGGCGCATGCTTATGAAGCGCTGAAGATCGAACTCGCGGCAAAATATGCCAATGATCGCGCGTCCTATACGGCGGCGAAGAAGGAATTCATCCAGAAGATCCTGGCGGAAGGCGCGTAAAGCAGCTTTTCGCGAAGCAGGAAAAGGTCAGGCCTTCTTTTCCCAGCGGCCATCCTGCGTCTGCTGCCAGTAGGTGAGGTTATGCCCCTCGCCTTTCAGACGTTTCCATTGGGCGCGCGCGCTTTCCAGCTGCTCCTGATCATAGCCGTCGAACATCAAAACGACGCGCTGATAGGCTCCGACATCCGTCGCCTCGGCGCCGTCGATGAAGAAACGCACGGTGGCATCATTTATATTGTCGGGCGAAATCGTCAGCAGCACGGGCTGGCGACTTGCCATCTCATCTTCATCGGTGCCATGCGGCAGAAAGCTGTCCTCGCGATAGGTCCAGAGATGGCTATCCAGGAGATCGCGTCGGGCCGGCTCGCGCATCTGCACGGCGACCTGCCAGCCGCGCTCGACACTCTTGTCGATCAGCGGCGGCAGGGCATCTTCGAGCTTCGATTCCGTCAGGTGATAGAAGAGAACGTCGGTCATGGCGCCTCTTCTATCTCACAAAGCAAGACGGGTCACGATTCGTAATTGGCTTTGACCAGCTCATCGAGCAGGCGCACGCCGTAACCCGAACCCCAGGACTGGTTGATCTCGTCCTGGACCGAACCCATCGCCGTGCCGGCGATATCGAGATGCGCCCAGGGCGTATCACCGACAAAGCGCTTCAGGAACTGGGCGGCGGTGATCGAGCCGGCATGACGTCCGCCGGTATTCTTCATATCGGCGAACTTGCTGTCGATCATCTTGTCATAGTCCCTGCCGAGTGGCATGCGCCAAAGGCGCTCGTCGGTCGCAAGACCTGCCGCCGTCAGCTCGCCCGCCAGCTTGTCGTCATTGCAGAACAGACCGGCCTGCAGATTGCCGAGCGCGACGAGGATGGCGCCGGTCAAGGTCGCCAGATTGATCATGAACTGCGGCTTGAAGCGGTCGTTCGTGTACCAGAGCGCATCGCAGAGAACGAGCCGACCCTCGGCGTCGGTGTTGATGATCTCGATCGTCTGACCGGACATGGAGGTGACGATATCGCCTGGGCGCTGTGCATTGCCGTCGGGCATGTTTTCGACAAGACCGATGACGCCGATGGCGTTGACCTTGGCTTCGCGCGCGGCAAGCGTATGCATGAGGCCGGTGACGGCTGCCGCACCGCCCATGTCGCCCTTCATCTCCTCCATGCCGGCAGCCGGCTTGATGGAGATACCGCCGGTGTCGAAGACGACACCCTTGCCGATGAAGGCGACCGGTTTGTCCTTCGCCTTGCCGCCCTTCCATTGCATGACCACCAGCCGCGGCGGCCGGGCAGAACCTTGCGCGACGCCCAGCAGGGCCGCCATGCCGAGCCGGCGCATTTCGCGCTCCGTCAGGATCTCGATCTCGACACCGAGCTTCTCCAATTCCTTGGCCTTTGCCGCAAATTCGACAGGCCCGAGAACGTTCGGCGGCTCGTTGACGAGATCGCGCGCGAGAATCACGCCGCCGGCCACGGCTTCGGAGGTCGCATAAAGCTTCTTGGCAGCTGCCGCTTCCTGGGTAACGATCGTCACCTTCACCGCCTTACGGGAGGCACCCTTCTCGTCCTCATCGCCCTTCTTCGTCTTGTAGGTATCGAAGCTGTAGGCGCGCAGAAGCATGCCCAGGGCAAAATCGGCCGCTTCCTTAGGTCCGACTTCGACGTTGGACGCATCGAGGAAGATCGCGACCTTCTCCGTGTTGCGGATTTTTGCAGCTGCACTGCCGCCGAGCTTCAGCCAGTCGTGCGCGGTCAGGTCCTTGGCTTTGCCGGCGCCGATAACGATGATCCGGTCGACAGGCGAGGCCTCGGGCGCGATGATATCCAGACTGCTCAGCGCTTTGCTCTTGAAGCCGGATACCGGCGCCGCCTTGGCGAAAACATTCGCCGGATCGGCGCTCTCGGCACCAGCCGGCAGCTCACTGTCCGTGCCTTTCAGGAGAATGGCCAGACCGCCGCTGAGACGAGCCGACTTGGCGAAGGAAATCTCGAATTTCACAGACATTTCTGCTCCGATAAGATAATATGCGTCGTAGTGAGAGAACTTTGCACAACCATCATTCAGGGTCTGACTAAGGAATACAAGCGCTTGGCGCAGCATTCCTTATATAAGGCGATATATGGCGGTCAGCGGCTTCAAATCCCTGTCATTTAGTGCGACTAGACTGCACGCGATGGTGTTTTAGCCGCCTTGGCGGCACAATTCTTGTCGGAAAGCCGCCTTGATCATAGATTTCAACAGCTTCAATCGCGAAGATCGCTTTCCAGAGATTTTACGGCCACGCACGGCAGGTGATGCCTTCATCGCTCTCTTCTGTCTCTGGTGGGCGTTGTTGGGTCTGTTTTCACTTTTTCCACAGATGGATCTCGGCGTCGCGACTATGTTCTTCCAACCGCAGCAATGCCTCGGAAGCACCAAGCCCGACCAGATCTGTGGCATCTTCCCTTATAGCGGCGATCAGCACATGCGCCTGCTGAGGGAAATATTCTTTCAGCTACCTTACGTCGTCGCCTTCCTGCTGCTCTGGATGCTTCTCAGATGCTGGCAGGATCACGGCGCGACCTTCAACGCGCTCAGAGCCCGCAATCTCAAGATTGCGCTCGGCTCCTTGCTGCTAGGTCCCGTGCTGATCGTCAATCTGTGGCTGAAAGCCTTCTCCGGGCGCCCACGCCCACGACAGACCGATCTCTTCGGCGGCACGCTCGATTTCGTGCATGCCGGATCCTTCGCCGGCAAATGTGTCAGCAACTGTTCCTTCATCTCGGGCGAAGCTGCAGCGGGTGGCTGGCTGTTCTGCCTGATCTTCATCATTCCGCAGCCGTTCCGATTGGCGGCCGCCTTGCCGATCACGGCAGTTTCGCTTCTGATTCCGGCACTTAGAGTCGCCTTTGGCGGACACTATCTCTCCGATGCCGTCCTCGGCTGGCTTTCGTCGCTTGTCATATTCGCCGCACTGCTCGCTTTATCCCAAACGACACACGACAGAAGAATCTCAGAAAATTAACGAATTTTTTTCGAGTTGGTTGTCGCCAAAAAAACGTAAACAGCGTAGAGGAGGGTGAATCTCTGTCGGCTCGTTCGGCAGCTGTTGCGTTTAAGGGCCGGCATGAAGTTATTCGAGACATATATCGTACGGCGTGTCGGTATGATGTTCCTGGTAGCGCTGCTGCCGGTGCTCGCCATTATCTGGACCACCCAGGTCCTGCAACGCATCAATCTCGTGACCGATAGCGGCCAGTCGATGGGATCGTTCGCGAAGCTCGCGACGCTCATTCTGCCGACGATCATCCCGATCGTTCTGCCTTTCGCATTGGTCATCGGCATCACGCAGACCTTGACGGCGATGAACAGCGATTCTGAGCTGACCGTCATGGAAGCTGCTGGCGCGAAGCGTAGCATCATCATCCGCCCGGTCATGATTCTCGCCATTGCGATTAGCGTGTTCTCCTTTTTCGTCGACAATGTCGTCGAGCCGAGAGCACGTGTCGCCGCCCGCCAGATGGTAGCCGAGGCCTATGCCGATCTTCTGTCCACCGTGATCGAAGAGAAGAACTTCCGGCGCATCGAGGATGGGCTCTATGTGCAGATCTCACAGCGCCTGTCGGGACGAATCCTGAAGGGGCTGTTCGTGGTTGATTCCCGCGACCCTGCCTTTGACCTCATCTATTATGCCAAGGAAGGCGCCGTCGATCCGAGCGGTACATCGCTGCTGATGAAAGACGGCGAGGTTCACCGCAAGACGCCCGATGGCAGCGTCTCGGTCATCAAGTTCGATTCCTATTCCTTCGACCTGTCGGATATGACGCAGAGCCGCGGCCAGGCAAATGCGCGTGCCAGCGACCGCAGCCTTGGTTTCCTGTTCAATCCGGACACGAACGATCCGGACTACAAGCAAAGACCTGGCGATTACCGCGCCGAATTGCATCGCCGCCTTAACGACTGGGCGCTGCCGGCAATATTTGCGCTAATATCGCTTGTTATCGCCGGTGACGCGCGATCACATCGCGAGGCTCGGCTACATCCGATGGTGTCGGCGCTGACCCTATCCTTCGCGTTGCGCTGGGCAGATTTCTACGCTGCCAACCAGATCGACAATTCAGCCAAATTCATCGGCGTTCTCTACGCAATCAATATCATCGCGGCGCTTATCGCGATCATACTCTTGCTGCGGAACCGGAAGATGACGATGCCGGTCTCGATCCGCAACCGCCTCAGCAACTGGCGGCAAAGAGTTCAGGACCGCATGCCGACCGCACCAGGCAGCTCGAACGGGGGCGGTGCATGATTTTCGGCACGCTCGGGCGCTATTTCTTCACGCGTTACATCGTGACGACGTTCTGGTTCTTCCTCGGCGTCATCTCGATCGTTTATCTCGTCGATTTCAGCGAGACCGCTGGACGGCTTGCCGGCCTGCCCGGATATACCGTCTCCATCGGCTTGCTGATGACGGCGGTCAGACTGCCGTTCATCCTGCAGCAGACGGTACCGTTCATCGCGCTCTTCGTGGGCATGACGGTACTGATCGCCCTCAACCGCCGCCGTGAGCTGGTTATCGCGCGCGCCGCCGGCATCTCCGTCTGGCAGTTCATGACGCCCTTCATCATGGGCGCCTTCTGTGTGGGCCTCATGACCATGCTAGCGCTCAATCCGGTGGCGGCATGGGGGCAGCGACACGCCGAAGCGATCGAAGCCGATCTGCGCGGCGACCCGTCCTATCGCAATACACTTTCTATTCCGTGGCTGCGCCAGTCCAACGGAAAAGACGATACGATCATCGGCGCCAAGGCCATTCTGAACAACGGAACGACGCTGACCGGAGTGGTGTTTATCCACTTCGATTCACAGGGAAATATCGTTCTCCGCCAGGACGCGGACTCGGCAAAGTTGGAAGATGGTTACTGGCTTCTTAACAATGTCGTCGAACGGCGGCCGGGCGAAATTCCGGATCACAAAAATTCGATACAGGTCCGTACGAATCTGAAACAGGATTTCGTCTCGCAACGTTTGGCGCAGCCGGAAACCATTGCTTTTTATGATCTTTCTAATCGAATAAAGGTCGCACGCTCCTTCGGCATCTCGACCAACGCACTTGAGACACAGTTTCATTCGCTGCTGTCACAGCCATTCCTTCTCGTGGCAATGACTCTGATTGCGGCAACCGTGTCCCTAAAATTCAGTAGATTCAATCAATCGCGCTCTGTGATTCTGGGTGGAATCCTCTCCGGCTTCGTGCTTTATGTTGTCACCGTGCTTGTAAAGGCATTCGGGAGCAGCGGAGTGGTTCCTCCCTACGTGGCGGCATGGATACCCGTGATCGTCGCATTGGCATTCGGAGCAACGATCCTGCTTCATCAGGAGGACGGCTAAGTGGCGGCAGGCAACCGCAAGAGTATCAGAAAGTATGTGGCTGCCCTCGTTACGGGCACGGCCGCGTGTGCATATATTTTGAGTCCGGTCGTTGCTTACGCCCAGGCCAACAATAGTAATGCCAACACCAACAATGGCGGCGCCGGTGCTGCAACCTCCCCTATCAAGGTGAAGGTGCCGGAAGGCGCAAAGCTAGTCCTTTCGTCCAACGAATTGGTCTATAACAAGGATACGCAGATCGTCACGGCGACGGGTGCGGTCCAGATCAACTATGGCGGCTATAGAATGGTCGCCCAGAAGGTTGAATATAATCAGAAATCCGGGCGGATGACGGCTCTTGGCAATGTCGAGCTGATCACCCCGGACGGCAATCGCATGTACGGTGACAAAATGGACGTCACCGACAGCTTCTCCGACGGCTTCGTCAACGCCCTGCGCATCGAAATGCCCGACAATACCCGCATGGTCGCCGAAAAGGGCGAGCGGGTCGGCGGCACGCAGCTGATTCTGACAAAGGGCGTCTACACCGCTTGCATGGCCTGCTCCGAACAGGGCCGTGCGCCGCTGTGGCAGGTCAAGGCTCAGCGCGTCGTCCAGAACGGCCAGACGCATACCATTCGTCTTGAGCACGCCCGTTTCGAGCTGTTCGGACAGCCGATCGCCTATGTTCCGTGGATTACGGTTCCCGACAATACGGTCAAGCGCAAGTCCGGCTTCCTGTTTCCGTCGGTTAGCGTTTCTCAGCGTCTCGGCGTCGGTGTAACGGTTCCTTATTATTACGTCATCTCGCCGAGCATGGATGCGACGGTCACCGCGACGGGCTACTCCAATCAGGGCCTGCTGCTCCAAGGTGAATTCCGCCAGCGCTTCGAGAACGGTACCCACACCCTGCGTGTTGCCGGCATCAGCCAGATGAATCCGGACGCCTTCACGGCGGGTACGACCGATGCCGAGCACAAAACGCGCGGTATGATCAGCTCCAAGGCCGATTTCAGAATCAATCCTCGCTGGACTTTCGGCTGGGATGTCATGGCGCAGAGCGATAACAACTTCTCGCGCACCTATGGCCTGGATGGTCTCAACCAGAGCACCCATACGAACCAGGCCTATTTGACAGGTATCGGAAAGCGCAATTTCTTCGATATGCGCGCTTTCTACTATAACGTGCAAGACACAGACAATAACGCCACGGCGCAGAAGCAGCAGGCATACGTCTATCCGAGCGTCGACTACCACTATGTCGATCCGAAGTCGGTTTACGGAGGCGAGCTGTCGGCAACGATGAATTTCACGCATCTGTCGCGTGACAAGACATCCTTCCTTGACGCCACGAGCTCTCTTGGTGACTCCAGCCTGAATGACCGCTACCTCGGTCTTTCCGGAGATTATACGCGTCTGAGCACCGAGGTGCAGTGGCAGCGCACCTTCACCACGGATCAGGGCTTGGTTTTGACGCCGCTGGCAGCACTTCGCGGCGACGTCTACGGCCTGGACATGAATGGGCCGGCGGCCAACACCTACTCCGGCAATTACGACAACAGCGACTATGCCGCGCGTGGCATGGCAACCCTGGGCCTCGAGGCCAAGTATCCGTTCCTCATCACCACAAGCAACAGCACGCACGTGTTTGAGCCGATCGCTCAGATCTATGTGCGCCCGGACGAGCAGCTTGCTGGGCGGTTGCCGAATGAAGATGCGCAGAGCTTTGTCTTCGATGCGACCAACCTGTTTGATCGTGACAAGTTCTCGGGCTTCGACCGCGTTGAAGGCGGCACGCGTGCCAATCTCGGATGGCGCTACACCGCCAGCTTCGACAGCGGTTACAAACTGCAGCATATTTTCGGACAGTCCTATCAGCTCGCGGGACGCAACTCCTTTGCGACAGACGATCTGGCCGGTGTAGGTTCGGATTCGGGACTTGAAACCACCCGTTCCGACTATGTCACCATGTTCGGCCTGACGACGCCGCAGGGTATTTCGCTGTCGCAGTCCTACCGCTTCGACGAGAAGGATTTCGCCTTCCGTCGCGGGGATACGGCAGTCGGCTTCTCGAACGATGTGTTCCAGACATCCTTGATCTACACGCATATTGCTGCCCAGCCGCAGTATGGCTTCACCAGCAATCAGGACGAAATCCAGACGCGCGCACAGATCAAGTTCAAGGAGTACTGGTCGGTCTTCGGCACGGTCAGCTATGATCTCAACAGCAACGAGATCACCCGCCAGGGCGTCGGTCTTTCCTACGAGGACGAATGCACGATCTTCACCGTGTCGTTCCTCGACAAGAAGGATACAACCGCCAGCTCGGCAAGCAACTGGTCGATCGGCGCCCGCCTGACCTTCCGCACCCTCGGCGACGTCAACCTCGGCAGCGTTCAGGACGCAACGTTCTGATAGGGTTCGAAACTGCGCAGAGCCGGCCTCACCGCCGGCTCTTTTGCGTTGATGCAGCTTGCCGCCGCTGGCGTCATTGTTTCGCCGCAAGGATTTTGCAATTCATCGCGCTTGATGTAGACATGTGGCGCAAAGTTGCCGTATTGCGCGACAGGCATAGCAAAACGGCGCAATGCTGGCAGGAAATACCTTTGGGAAGGGGTAGTTGATGTTTTCTGGAAAGACACCGATGCGCGCTCTGCTGTTCGGAGCCGCGGCCTTGGTTATGGCGAGCTTCGCCGTGCCGAGCAGCGATGTTGCTTTCGCAGCAAGCGAAGTGAAGGTCCTTGTCAATAGCCAGGTGATCACATCCGGCGACATTGCCAAGCGCGTCGCCTTCCTCAAATTGCAGCGCCAGAAAGGCGATCTGAACAAGCTCGCCAAGGATCAGCTTGTCGACGAAACGCTGAAGCGCGCCGAGATCTCTCGCTTGCGCATGTCCGTTTCGACGACGGACGTCGATGCCGCCTTCGGCCGTTTCGCCTCCAGCAACAAGATGACTCCGGCGCAGCTTAGCCAGATTCTCGAAAAGGCCGGCGTCGGCGTCGATCACTTCAAGTCCTATATCGCCGTTTCCATGAGCTGGCCGCGGGTTGTCAATGCGCGCTTCGGCGCAAAAAGCCGCATGTCGAACGACGATCTCGTGACGCGCATGACGGAAAACAAGACGAAGCCGGTCACGACGGAGTATTTCCTGAAGCAGATCATCTTTGTCGTCCCGACCGCTAAGCGGAACGCCATTCTGAACCAGCGCAAGGCCGAGGCCGAAGCATCGCGCTCCAAATTCCCTGGCTGCGACCAGGCGAAGGTCTTTGCTGCAACCATGCATGACGTCTCCGTCCAGGACCTTGGCCGTGTGCTTGCACCGGAGGTTCCGGAAATGTGGAAGCCGCTCTTGGAGAAGGCGTCCGGCAACACGACCACGCCGATCGTGACCGATCGTGGCATCGAATACGTTGCCATTTGCTCACAGCGCCAGGTGAACGACGACGTCGCTGCGGCTGCCGTGTTCCGTGCCGAGGATCTCGGCAAGGACAAGGCAGAAGGCGTCAGCGCGAATGATAAGAAGTATATGGACGAACTGCGCTCCAAGGCGCAGATCGTCTATCGCTGATTAACGATGCCACCGCGCTCTTCCCTCCCCCTCGCGCTCACGCAGGGGGATCCGGCCGGCATAGGTCCCGATATCACGCTCGCTGCCTGGCTCCGCCGCGGCGAGCTGGATTTGCCGCCCTTCCTGTTTCTCGGCGATACCGCCGTGCTTGCGGCACGGGCTTCTCAGCTCGGCCTGACCGTACCGCTTGCGACCGCGGATCCGGCGAATGCCTGCAATATATTTCCCGATGCGCTGCCGATCCTGCCGATCCTGCCGATCGAAGCCGGCATGGATGTCATCGCCGGCGAGCCGCATGTGGCGACCGCAAAAGGCACGATTGCCGCTATCGAAACGGCCGTTTCCCTCAGCATGAGTGGCCGGACATCCGCAGTCGTCACCAACCCGATTGCCAAATCGGTGCTTTATGACGCCGGTTTCGGCTTTCCCGGCCATACGGAATTCCTGGCGGACCTTGCAACGCGCGCCACTGGAAAGCCGGTCATGCCGGTCATGCTGCTTGCCGGTCCGAAGCTTCGCGCGATCCCAGTCACCATCCATATTCCGCTGAAGGAGGTGCCTGAAGCATTGACCTCCGATCTGATCGCCGAAACCTGCCGGATTACCGATCACGACCTCCGCGTCCGTTTCGGCATCTCCAAGCCGCGCCTTGCGGTTGCCGGTCTCAATCCGCATGCGGGAGAGAATGGCGCGCTCGGTAAGGAGGACGACGAAATCGTCCGGCCTGCCATCGACAGGCTCCGCTCCGAGGGCATCGACGCATTCGGGCCCCTGCCCGCCGATACCATGTTCCATGACGACGCCCGCCGGCATTACGATGTTGCCATCTGCATGTATCACGATCAGGCCTTGATCCCGGCCAAGGCGCTCGGCTTCGACGATTCCGTCAATGTCACGCTCGGCTTACCCTTTGTCCGCACATCCCCGGATCACGGAACGGCTTTCGGCATCGCCGGCAAAGGTATTGCCAAGGAAGACAGCCTTGTCGCCGCGCTCAAGCTGGCGAGTGAAATCAGCAGCAAGACCGGAAACAATCCCTGATGGCCGCTCTCGATGGCTTGCCGCCTCTTCGCGATGTAATCCAGCGTCATGGCCTCGACGCACGCAAGGCGCTTGGCCAGAACTTCCTTCTCGACCTCAATCTGACCCAGAAGGTCGCGCGCACAGCCGGATCGCTCGAGGGCGTCACCGTCTTCGAAGTTGGCCCTGGACCGGGAGGCCTCACGCGCGCCATCCTGGCGCTCGGGGCGGCCAAGGTCATCGCCGTCGAGCGCGATGCGCGCTGCCTGCCGGCGCTGGCGGAAATCGCGGATCATTATCCCGGCCGGCTAGAGGTGATCGAAGGCGATGCGCTGAAGACGGATTTCGCCGCCCTTGCCCCGCAAGGGCCGGTCAAGATCATCGCCAATCTGCCCTATAATGTCGGGACGCAGCTACTGGTGAACTGGCTTCTGCCGGCTCAATGGCCGCCCTTCTGGCAATCCCTGACCCTGATGTTCCAGAAGGAAGTCGGCCAGCGGATCGTCGCACAGGAGGATGACGATCACTATGGCCGGCTTGGCGTGCTCTGCGGCTGGCGGACCGAGGCCAACATGGCCTTCGACATATCTCCACAGGCCTTCACACCACCGCCGAAGGTGACCTCGACCGTGGTGCATCTGACGCCGAGGGAAAAACCCATTCCCTGCGCCGTCGACAAGCTGGAGAAGGTGACCCAGGCCGCTTTCGGCCAACGCCGCAAGATGCTGCGCCAGAGCCTGAAGCCGCTTGGCGGCGAAGCGCTTCTGCTGAAGGCCGATATCGACCCGCAGCGCCGCGCCGAAACGCTTTCTGTGGAAGAATTCTGCCGGCTGGCGAATTGCCTGTAAGCTCAGAGCTTCGGCGTCTCTTCCAGCAAGTCCCGAACGAAGTCGAACATGCCATGCCGACGGTCGCGGCGCAGACGTTCGGCCTTGACGATCGACTGAACGGCATCGAAAGCAATGTTCAGGTCGTCATTGACGATGACGTAGTCATATTCGCGCCAGTGAGCGATCTCGGCCCGGGAATTGGCGAGACGCATGGCGATCACCTCTTCGGAATCCTCTGCGCGCCGATGCAGACGCGATTGCAGCTCCGTCATCGTCGGCGGCAGCACGAAGATGGAGACGACATCGGCCGGCATTTTCTCCTGCAACTGCTGGGCGCCCTGCCAGTCGATATCGAAAAGCATGTCGCGGCCTTCCGCCATCGCCGTCTCAACGGGCTCGCGCGGCGTGCCGTAAAAATTGCCGTGCACCTCGGCCCATTCGAGCAAGGAGTCAGAATCGCGCAGACGCTCGAATTCGCGCTGCGAGACGAAATGATAGTGCACGCCTTCGATCTCGCTCGGGCGACGCTGTCGAGTGGTAACACTGACCGACAGGCTGACCTGCTTGTCCTTATCGAGCAATGTGCGCGCGATCGTCGATTTGCCGGCGCCCGAGGGCGAGGAGATGGCAAGCATCAGCCCCCGGCGGGCGATCGGAATGGATGTGGATGTCGCCGGCTTCATGGCCTACTCCAAATTCTGGACCTGTTCGCGGAACTGGTCGATGACTACCTTCAGCTCGATGCCGGCGGCAGTCACGGCCGCTGCATTCGATTTCGAACAAATGGTATTCGATTCCCGGTTAAATTCCTGTGCAAGAAAATCGAGCTTGCGGCCGACAGGGCCGCCCTTGGACATAAGATCGCGCGCAGCCGCCACATGCGCCTTCAGGCGATCGATTTCCTCGCGCAGATCGGCCTTGGTGGCAAGAAGGGCAGCTTCGGCATGGAGCCGGTCACGGTCGAGGCCCGTAGAGCCGTCCAGGAGCATCGAAACCTGCGTCGCCAGCCTCGCAGCAATTTCCTGCGGGGAACGGGAGGGATCGCGCTCGACCGTTGATGTCAGCGTCTCGATCGTCGCGACATGGCCAAGCAGAACCTTGCCGAGTGCATCGCCTTCCTGCCGGCGCATGTCGCGGAGATCGCCCAGCGCCGCCTCGAGGCCGGTCATGATATCGGCGTCGCGCGCGGCGACGGCGTCCTCGTCTTCCTCGGCTTCCTTGAATTCCACCAGGCCGCGCACAGCCATCAGGCTTTCCAGCCGCAGCGGGGCGGGATCGACGATACCAGCAAGCTGATCGCGCAGCGCCAGGACCGCCGTCAGCGCATCCTGGTTCACGACCACCTCGATACGGCTTTCTTCCACCGAGAGCGACAGGTTGACCTGAAGATTGCCGCGTGAGAGCCGATCCGCAATCGACTTGCGGACATCCGCTTCGAGGCGCTCCAGGCCTGGCGGCAAGCGCAGGCGGATATCCAACCCCTTGCCGTTTACCGAGCGCAGTTCCCATGCCCAGCGGCCACGACCACTCGTTCCCTCACGCCGGGCAAAGCCGGTCATGGACTGCAACGCCATGCAAGCCTCCGATAGTTCCTATCCCCAATCCATCGAAAATCTTCGGATTACGGGCCAATGTAAAGTGAATCCGCGCCATGCTCCTTAAGGAAGCTACGGCGCGGCGAGGATCAGTTGGTTTTCTTCTTCTGCTGCGTGCCCGAGCCAGGGGCTACGGCAGCGTCGTCGGGCTGGCCATCCACGGCGATGGTGCTGGGGTCTTCACCCTTTTCGGCGACGAGCTTGCGCCAGCGCCTGACATTGGCATTGTGCTCGTCCAGCGTCGCGGCAAAGACATGTCCGCCTGTGCCGTCAGCGACGAAATACAGGTCCTGCGTCTTCCAGGGGTTGGCGACGGCCTCCAGAGCATCCTTGCCCGGATTTGCGATCGGCGTCGGCGGCAAGCCCTTGATGAGATAGGTATTATAAGGGGTGTCCTTCTTCAGGTCGGACTGATAGATCGGGCGATCGGACGGCTTCCCTTCACCACCGAAGAGGCCATAGATGACCGTGGGGTCGGACTGCAGGCGCATGCCCTTGCCCAACCGGTTCAGGAAGACGGAAGCGACATGGGCACGTTCATCCGCCAGGCCGGTTTCCTTCTCCACGATAGAAGCCAGCGTGATGAAATCCTGCTTGTTCGCCAGCTGAACGCTTGAATCGCGCTTCTCCCAGATCTGATCGACCAGCTTGGCCTGTGCCGCCGCCATCTGCTGAATGATTTCGGTACGCTTGGTGCCGCGCGTGAACTTATAGGTGTCCGGTCTCAGGCTGCCTTCCGGCGGCAAGGCCGACGGCAGATCGCCCTCCAGCACGACATCGGCCTGCAGCTTGTTGAACATCTGCCGCACCGTAAGCCCTTCCGGCAAAGTAACCGAATAGAGGATCGACTTGCCGGACTTCAGCAGTTCCATGATGTCCTTCATGGAAGCGCCGGCCTTGATTTCGTATTCGCCGGCGCGGAGCGTTTCACCGTCATGAAGATAGGTGGCCGTCAGCCAGCGGAAGATGCGCTGATCCGTGATGATGTTATTGGATTCCAGACGGTTGGCGATCTCGCTGAGGCCAGCACCATTGCGCACGATGAAATTGGTGTTGGTCGTCAGAGGACCGGGACCCTGATAGATCGAAAATGCGTAATAGGCGCCGCCGATGGCGGCAACGGCGACGAAAACCGCAAGCGTCATCAGGAAGTTCAGGAAGATGACCATCTGGCTGCGGGCTTTGCGCGAACGCTTCGGCGGATCCGGAACACGCTCCGGACGCAGGGCTTCATTCGCCGATTTCGGGATAATCGGCCCCTTCTGCCCGTTCGGAGTTCCGTTGCTCTGGTTCGTATCGCTCACCGGCAATCCCTTCCCTTTTGTCATTGCCTGCTCTTTGGCCAAGCAATGCGGCAAAAAGCAGGTTCAGAAGATAAGGCGGAGCTCCAGGCTCCGACTTCGACCGATCAGGCGTTCCCGCACCATATTCCCGAGAAAGACGAAGGCGCAGCAACAATCAAGGATGCGGGCGAGATTGCCGCAAGGCACCCTCGCCCCAACAGTTACGCGTTGTTATTAAGCCTCATAGCGGCGCAGGACAAGCGACGCATTCGTGCCGCCGAAGCCGAAGGAGTTCGACAGCGCGACGTTGATTTCGCGCTTGCGGGCCTTGTGCGGAACGAGATCGATGGCGGTCTCGCGCTCCGGATTGTCGAGGTTCAGCGTCGGCGGGGCGATATTGTCGCGAATGGCGAGCGTCGCAAAGATCGCCTCGATGGCGCCGGCAGCACCAAGAAGATGGCCCGTCGCCGACTTGGTGGACGACATGGAAATCCTCGACGCGGCATCGCCGACCAGCCGCTCGACAGCGCCGAGTTCGATCGTATCGGCCATGGTCGATGTGCCATGGGCATTGATGTAGTCGATATCGGCAGGCGTCAGGCCGGCGCGCTTCAGCGCTGATGTCATGCAGCGGAAAGCGCCCTCGCCATCCTCGGACGGAGCGGTGATATGATGGGCGTCGCCCGAGAGGCCGTAGCCGACGACTTCGGCGTAGATCTTGGCACCGCGCGCCTTGGCGTGCTCCAGTTCTTCGAGAACGACGATGCCGGCGCCCTCGCCCATGACGAAGCCGTCACGGTCGCGGTCATAGGGGCGCGAGGCCTTCTGCGGCGTATCGTTGAAGTCCGTCGACAGCGCCTTGCAGGCCGCAAAGCCCGCAAGCGAGATACGGCAAACCGGGGCTTCGGCACCGCCTGCGACCATCACATCAGCATCGCCGAGCATAATCAGCCGGGCGGCATCGCCGATTGCATGCGCACCGGTCGAGCATGCGGTGACGACCGCATGGTTCGGGCCGCGCAACTTGTGGCGGATCGAAACCTGACCCGAAACGAGATTGATGAGGCGGCCGGGGATGAAGAAGGGTGAGATGCGGCGTGGCCCCTTGTCGCGCAGCGTGTAGCCGGCTTCGACGATGCCTTCGAGGCCGCCAATGCCCGAGCCGATCATGACACCCGTGGCGATCTGATCCTCATCCGTTTCCGGGTGCCAGTGGGCATCGGCCAGCGCCATATCAGCGGCCGCCATGCCATAGATGATGAAGGGATCGACCTTGCGCTGTTCCTTCGGCTCCATCCAATCGTCAGCATTGAAAGTGCCATCGGTACCGTCGCCGACGGGAATGCGGCAGGCAATCTTTGCCGCGAGGTCTTCGACCTCGAATTCAGTCACGAGGCGTGCACCGTTGTGCCCAGCAAGCAAACGCGTCCAAGACACCTCAGTGCCACAGCCCAAAGGTGATACCATGCCGGTACCCGTGATAACGACACGTCTCATCGCCCGCAGACCCCCGTCTTTTTATGATGATATGCGTATAAATATGCTTCGGCCGGCTTCACCGGACGAAATAGGGCGGACTCTTCAGCCCGCCCCGTCAAAAAGCGCGAAAGATTAGGCCTGAGCCTTCTCAATGAACTTTACCGCGTCGCCGACCGTCAGGATCGAGTCAGCAGCGTCGTCCGGGATTTCAACGCCGAATTCTTCTTCGAAGGCCATGACCAGTTCGACGGTGTCGAGCGAGTCCGCACCCAGATCGTCGATGAAGCTTGCGCTTTCAACAACCTTGTCGGCGTCAACGCCAAGATGATCAACAACAATTTTCTTTACGCGTTCTGCGATATCGCTCATGTCGGTTTCCTCGACCTTATGTCCTGATGAGAATGCCTTGTGACATCCCTACCCTAATTCAAACCTGCAGCATCTGTTCCGACGCCGCTGGCAAACCCGTTCAACCCGGCATTGAGATCCGGTCCAGCGCCTTGAATGTGGCCCAGTCCGCCTGAATTTTCCGGACGACTGTTCACAGTCATGGCCCGCTTAACACGGTTTAAGTCCGTCGCAAAGCCAGAAAATAGCCGGCTCCGGGTTGCTCAACATGCTATTGGCGGGAAAGTTCCCCCCAACAGCAATTCCTTTAGATCATCGCCATGCCACCGTTGACATGGATCGTCTGGCCCGTGACGTAGCTGGCTTCCGAGGAAGCGAGATAAGCGACGGCGGAAGCGACTTCCTGACCCGTGCCCATGCGCTTCATGGGGATCGCCCCCATGATGGCTTCCTTCTGCTTGTCGTTCAGCTTGCCGGTCATTGCGCTTTCGATAAAGCCCGGCGCAACGCAGTTGACCGTGACGTTGCGGGTGGCGATTTCCTGCGCCAGCGACTTAGTGAAGCCGATCATGCCAGCCTTGGAGGCGCAATAGTTCGCCTGACCCGGATTGCCCGTCACGCCGACGACGGAGGTGATGTTGATGATGCGGCCGTAGCGGCGGCGCATCATCGGATGGGTCAGCTCGCGCGTCAGGCGGAAGACGGCAGTGAGGTTGACTTCCAGCACGGCGTCCCAGTCCTCGTCGCTCATGCGCACGAAGAGGCCGTCCTTGGTGATGCCGGCATTGTTGACGAGAATGTCGACGCCGCCGAGTTCTTCTTCGGCCTTGGCGCCGAGTGCCTTCACTTCGTCGCGGTCCGACAGGTTGGCCGGGAAGATCTTGACGCGATCGCCGAGCTCGGAGGCCAGCGCCTCCAGCTTTTCGACGCGCGTGCCGTGCAGGCCGACAATGGCGCCCTGCTTGTGCAGGAGCCGGGCAATTTCTTCACCGATGCCGCCGGATGCGCCGGTTACCAGGGCCTTGCGGCCGGTCAAATCAAGCATGTGCGTCCCTCGTTCCTTGAATATGTCAGCCGAGCAATGCTGCAAGCGCCGTGTCGATATCGGCAGCATTGTTGACGGCGATGCTGTTGACCGTCTTGTCGATGCGACGAGCAAGGCCCGTCAGCACCTTGCCGGCGCCAATTTCATACAATGTTGTCACGTTGTTGGCGGCAAACCATTCCACCGTCTCGCGCCAGCGGACCTGGCCGGTGACCTGTTCGACCAGCAGCCTGGCGATCTCATCCGCATCCGTGACCGGAGCAGCCTTGACATTGGTGATGACTGGAACGACCGGGTTGGCCTTGGCAACGCCGGCAAGCGCTTCGCGCATCGCTTCTGCGGCCGGTGCCATCAATGTGGAGTGGAAGGGTGCGGAGACCGGAAGCAGGATGGCACGCTTGGCGCCCTTGGCGGTCGCAAGCTCGGCAGCCTTTTCGACCGGGGCTTTCTCGCCGGAGATAACAATCTGGCCGCCACCATTGTCGTTGGCGATCTGGCAGGCGCCGAGCTCGGAAGCCTCGGCGCAGACGGCGATGACGTCAGCATGTTCAAGACCGATGATCGCAGCCATAGCGCCGACGCCGACCGGAACGGCCGCCTGCATGGCGTTGCCGCGAATGCGCAGCAGACGCGCGGTATCGGCAAGCGAGAAGGTGCCGGCGGCACAGAGTGCGGAATATTCGCCGAGCGAATGGCCGGCGACATAGGAGATCTTGCTCTTGAGATCGAGGCCGCGAGCCTGCAGCACGCGGATGACGGCGAGCGAGACGGCCATCAGCGCCGGCTGCGCATTGGCCGTCAGCGTCAGTCTGTCTTCCGGGCCGTTGAAGATGACGTCGGAGAGCTTTTCACCGAGCGCTTCATCGACTTCCTCGAAGACGGCGCGCGCCTCGACGAAATTGTCGGCAAGGTCCTTGCCCATGCCGACAGCTTGGCTGCCCTGGCCTGGAAATGTGAAAGCAACAGTCATTATAAAGCGTCCTTTTAGGGGTCGTTTCGCTTCCCAATGACATTGTTTGCGGCGGAGTCAATAGCGCAAGCCCCGCAGCCACAGGCTTTTGCACCCGCGAAGCGCAATGATTTTTTTCTTGCGCTCGCTCAGATCAGGCCTAAATTCTCGCGACCTCATTCATTTTGGCTTTCTCCCATTCCCCAAGGTTTTCCCATGAAATATAAGAATTTAGGCCGCACCGATATTTCCGTTTCGCAGATCTGCCTGGGCACGATGACCTGGGGCACGCAGAACAGCGAAGCCGAAGCCCATGAACAGATGGATTATGCGATCCAAAAGGGCATTAATTTCTTCGACACCGCCGAAATGTATCCGACGACGCCTGTGGGGCCGGAAACGCAGGGCCGCACCGAGGAATATATCGGCACCTGGTTCGAGAAGACCGGCAAACGTAAGGATGTCGTGCTCGCCACCAAGGTTGCCGGCCCGGGCCGCGAATATCTGCGCGGCGGACAAGGTCCGGATGCTGCCAATATCAACGCGGCTGTTGATGCCAGCCTGAAGCGGCTGAAGACCGACTATATCGACCTCTATCAGGTCCACTGGCCGAACCGCGGCCATTTCCATTTCCGTCAGAACTGGCGCTACAATCCCTTCAACCAGGATCGCGAGAAGGCTATCGCCGATATCACCGAGATCCTGGAGACGATGGGCGAGCTGGTGAAGGCCGGCAAGATCCGCGCCGTCGGCCTCTCGAACGAGACGACCTGGGGCATCCAGAAATATCTGACGATTGCAGAGCAGAGGGGCCTGCCGCGCGTCGCCACCACGCAGAACGAATATAATCTGCTCTACCGGCATTTCGACCTCGATCTGGCCGAACTGTCGCATCACGAAGATGTCGGTCTGCTCGCCTATTCGCCGCTCGCCGGCGGCATCCTCACCGGCAAATATGTCGGCGGCGCCCGCCCGGCCGGCTCGCGCGGCTCGATCAACCAAGACATCGGCGGCCGCCTGCAGCCGCTGCAGGAACCGCCGGTCAAGGCCTATCTGGAAATCGCCGCCAAATACGGCATCGATCCGTCGAAGCTGGCGCTCGCCTACTGCCTCGCCAAGCCCTTCATGGCTTCCGTCATCATCGGTGCCACGACGATGGCGCAGCTCGAGACCGATGTGGCTTCAGCCTATGTGACGCTGCCCGCAGAGGCATTGGCCGAGATCGAGCAGGTGCACCGGAAATATCCGATGCCGATGTGAGGAACCTGCCGGTAGGATTCAAAGCGAATAAGCGGACAAGCCCGCCCGCTTATTCGGCCGTTATGGTGGAAGCGCTACAGCAGATTTCGCGAACGTAGTTGTTGCCGTGGGTGATAATGGCACTGAGGGGGATTTTTTTACTCCCCATAAGGTGCTGATATACCAGCGGGGTGATATTTTTATCGTATGTGTCTTTAATGGTCACGGCATAACGGCCCTGTGCAGTCAAATGGATCGCCATGGGAGGGTTTGACTCCCTGGCCAACTGCAGAGCTGTCTTCAACAACGGATCGACGGTTATTTCAATATATTGTTTGCCAAAGCGATTTTCTTCGAACTCGCGCACCCACACCGACGTCTGACGCATATAGCCGGATTTTTTGCCGATCGACACACGATACCAGTCGCCGATGCTCTTCTTGATCGTCAACTCGCTCCCATTCGGAAAAGCGGCAATCGTCTTGGCGCTCATGTCCCGACTGGTCTTGAGCAGGACCTCGCCAGTGTCGTCTTGAACAATGCCGTTTCTTGGGATCGGAATTTGCAGAAGCGGCGAATCCTCGCTCAGTGGCTGAGCGGCCTTACGCGCTTCAGCACTTGCCGGCGGAACCTTGTTAGACAACGACTTTGCCTCGAACTCCTGAAGCTCCTGGTATGACACAGTCGTTACCCGAAACTGTGTCATTTCGCTTGAGGACAGATAGCGCATATCGTTGCTGTCGTACTTGAGCGTGAGTTGCAGCAAGCCTGGATCGACACCCATCTCGTTCATATAAGTAATCACGTCGGCGGTCTGCCGCTGAACGGCTGCAACGGCGTCCTCGACATTCATTCCCTTTGTATCCGCGAATGAAGACTTGTGAACGCCGATCGAGCCTGGTTCGGCAAAACGGCCTACTCCGCCAAGAAATGACAAGGAACAAGCCGAAGAGCATTCGGCGCTTCTTACAGCGAGAGTGCTTAGCCCCAGAGATCTAATCAGCCGACCGAGTTCCAATGCCTTGTATACATTTCCACCGCCGCTGTCGAAGCCGACGTAAATAGCATGGCTAGAAACAGCCTTATTGCGGAACAAGCTCAAATCATCGTCGGCCTCGAAGCTGCCGTTCACCGTGATATAGGTAATTCCGTCATCTGCGGTTCGAACGTCGTAGCTCAACTGTGCTGCAGCATCCTCACCGAGAAGGGCAAGGCCCAAAGCAACGCTCCCCAAAGCAAAATTCTTCCTTAGTATCCCCACAGCCCAACCCCCGTCTCAGCCAAGCCATGAATTCCACAGGTCCAGTCGCTTCACAAGTCATGATTGCAGCGCATGTTCGAAAGGTTTGGCCTCACGGCGGCGGCGGAAACAGACTTATAAAGCTGCGAGGGAAACCCAGACCGATGGCAAGCGGTCTATTGCTGTGCCTTCGGCGTAATCACTAATCCCGAACCATAAGCCTCCTTCAACTCCTCCTGCCCTTTCACCCTGTCCACGGATTTGTGAAGCAGGATCGAGCTATAGCCTTGCGCACTCCGCCCCGCGATCAAGGTGACATCGGCATTTCCCGGATTGTCCGATTGCTCGAACCAATCGACCGGATGGTGCAGGAAGTTCATCTCGAAGGCCCGGTTGGTGACGCCGTGGCCGACGATGATGACGTTGTTCTTGCCGTTTTCGGCGTCGTGCATGACGGTCTGCAGAAACAATCGAACGCGCTGGGCGACGTCGGCGCGGCTCTCGCCATCCGGCGGACGTGCATAGAACTTGCCGTTGTTGTTGCGCAGCCTCGCCCATTTCTCGAATTCGTCGGGAAATTTCCGTTTCTGTTCGGCATGGTCGTAGATTTCGGTGAAGAGGCCGAAATCCTGTTCGCGCAACAGATAATCCTCCCTGACATCGTCGATCAGGTCGGCCGGCAGAACCTCGAGCAGTGCATCCTTGCTTTGCCGTGTCCGCAGGAAAGGCGAATACCAGACATTCAGCTTGCGCCGTTCAGCACTCGGCAGCCCTTTCAGATAGGCCGCCATCGCCTGGCCCGCCCGCAGCACCTGCCGATGCCCCCATTCGGTCAGCGGCACATTGTGATCGCCGAACTGCCGATAGGCCCGGTCATCGATATTGCCGAGGGATTCGCCGTGTCGAACGAGAAAAATGCGCATGAACCATCCCTGTTGCTGCAATTCGCATCTCATCATATGGGAGAGCGCGGCGGGTGCAACGCTGCGGCGGACGGGAGCTCACGATTTGGCCCGAGCATCAACGCCGCTCACGGGCAACACGGCATAATTTCGCCTGTACCCTTGCCTTTCGGAGAAAAATCCGTATAAGCCGCCCTGTTCGCAACCCGGTCTTTTGGCTGGTGGCTGAACGGAGGGCCGGTTTTCCGCGAGGGGAATCGTTCGGAACGGAAGCGTTCCAGCCTCCCGTGTCTCCGCTCTCGACCGTCTCGGAAACGCTTTTCTTGCTTGGGTTTACCCTCTCAGGAGCAGTCGTTGAGGCTTAGCCGCCGAATATCGGGTTCAGACCAACGCAAGAAAGGCAAAGCTATCCATGGCTCTTTACGAACATGTATTCCTTGCCCGGCAGGATATTTCCGCTCAGCAGGTCGACGCCCTCGTAGAACAGTACAAGGGTGTCATCGAAGCTCATGGCGGTAAAGTCGGGCGTATCGAGAACTGGGGCCTCAAGTCCCTCACCTATCGCATCAAGAAGAACCGCAAGGCTCACTACGCCCTGATGGACATCGATGCTCCGGCCGCTGCGATCCAGGAAATGGAACGCCAGATGCGCATCAGCGAAGACGTCCTGCGTTACATGACGATCGCTGTCGAGAAGCACGAAGATGGCCCGTCTGCCATGATGCAGAAGCGCGACCGTGACGACCGTCCGCGCCGCGATGGCGACCGCCCGGAGCGCAGCTTCGGCGATCGTGGTCCGCGCCCGGATCGTGGTGACCGCGAAGACCGTCCGCGCCGTCCGCGCGAAGACCGCGTATAAGGAGATTTGAGAATGTCTGAAGTTTCCTCCGCACCGGTCCGCCGTCCGTTCCATCGCCGCCGCAAGACCTGCCCGTTCTCGGGCGCCAATGCGCCGCGCATCGACTACAAGGACGTTCGTCTCCTGCAGCGCTACATTTCCGAGCGCGGCAAGATCGTTCCGTCCCGTATCACGGCCGTTTCCCAGAAGAAGCAGCGCGAACTCGCCCAGGCGATCAAGCGCGCCCGTTTCCTCGGCCTACTGCCCTACGTCGTCGCTTAATAGCGACCGACGCCAGATGAATTAGGGGAAGGCAGCGATGCCTTCCCTTCTCCCTTTCGCGATGGGCGCGGATCGGAACCTTGAAACCCCATGTTGGGGATAAGCTTTCAGGCCCGCGTGGCGAAGGCATCCTCTAACTGCTCGATACGAAGCAGGACAGCGACGTGAAAAAGTTGAACGCAAAAGAGCTTGGCATCGGCGCGCTCGCCGGTCTGACCGCCGCCCTACTCGTGTATGGCGCGACGGTGCAGCCATTGCTGTTCATCCTGTTCGGTGCGCTTTCCGCTCTGCCGATTCTGATCGTCGGCCTCGGCTGGGGCAATATGGCCGTCATCGTTGCCGTCGTGGCAGCCGGCATCGTCGGTACGATCACGCAGTCGGTCTATTTCGGGCTGTTCGTCGTCCTTTTGACGCTGATCCCGGCATGGCTCAGCCATCTCGCCAATCTGGCGCGTCCCGCCTCCGAACTCGGAGGCCCGGACAATCTGATGGCCTGGTATCCGCTCTCCGACATCATGCTGCACCTGTGCGGTCTCGCTGCCGTCGTCATCATCGTCGCCGGCGCAGTCATGGGCTACGGTGCCGATCTGGTGAGCCAAGTCGTCGACGCCTACATCACCGCGGTGAACCAGCAGTCTCCCGATCTTCAGCTCAATCCGGTTGCGATCGCGAAGATGAAGTCGCTGATGCTCTATATGATCCCGATCGCCTGGGGCATGATCTGGGTCATGATGCTGCTGGCCGCCTATTATGTGGCGACCCGCATCGTCGCGGCTTCGAGCCACAATCTGCGTCCGCGCGAGGACATTCCCTCGGCGCTGCGCATGAATCGCAATGCAATCTTCGTTTTTCTCGCGGCGATCGTCGCGATCTTCTTCGGTGGCGTCCTCGGCCTCATCGCCGCCGCCGTGCTCGGTGCCTTCGGCGCGGGCTTCATCGTTTCCGGCTTTGCATCGCTGCATTACCGGACACGCGGCAAGGATTGGCGCCTGCCGGTGCTGATCATCTGCTACCTGATGACCTTCCTGCTGACGCTGCCGCTCTTCATCATTCTCGTTCTCGGCCTTTACGATACCCGCAAGGCGATATCGCTCACCCCGAACAAGAATGCCGACACACCCAAACAAGACACGAAAATCTGATATCGAAAGGAACAACGAAAATGGAAGTCATTCTCCTCGAACGCATCTCCAAGCTCGGCCAGATGGGCGAAACCGTCAAGGTTCGCGACGGCTTTGCCCGTAACTACCTGCTGCCGCTCGGCAAGGCGCTGCGCGCCAACGCCGCCAACAAAGCTCGTTTCGAAGCCGAGCGCGCAACGCTCGAAGCCCGTAACCTCGAGCGCAAGAGCGAAGCACAGAAGGTTGCCGACGTTCTCGGCGGCAAGTCCTTCATCGTCGTCCGCTCGGCTGGCGAAACCGGCCAGCTCTACGGTTCGGTTGCTGCCCGTGACGTTGTCGAAATCCTGGCCGCAGAAGGCTTCAACATCGGCCGCAGCCAGGTTCACCTGAACACGCCGATCAAGTCCATCGGCCTGCACGACGTTGCCATCGCACTTCACGCCGAAGTCGAAATCCACGTCCAGCTGAACGTTGCTCGTTCCGCCGAAGAAGCCGAGCGTCAGGCCAAGGGTGAAACCCTCACCTCCGCCGACGCCATCTACGGCGTTGACGAAGACGCCCTGCGTCCGGAAGACTTCTTCGATCCGGAAGCTGACCGCGACGGCGACGAAGAAGCTTGATCTTCAAGCTTTCGCAATAGTGCGAATGATGAAGCCTGGGTCTTGGGACCCAGGCTTTTTTTGTTGGCCGAAACACCAGGGCCATCCTCGCCCTTCGAGGCTTCGTGCCTCAAGGGGAGGATGGAGTGCGCCCTGGCATGGCACGGGGTCAACATGTTCTATCTTGCGCAAGAGATTAGCCCTCATGCTGAGGAGGCCCAAGGGCCGTCTCGAACCACGAGGGCGGATGATGAGCGATGATGACGCCTTCTCCTGCCTGCAAAAGATGAGGCAAACGCCTGGGTCAGTCGTTATTCTTGATCTCCGGCAATGGAGCCGAATCCTTGTCGATCGAAACGACGACGGACATGCCGGGCGCCAGCTGATCCGCCAGAGGCTGCCCATCCTCGATCTTGACCCTGACACCGAGACGCTGGGCCACCTTGGTGAAATTGCCTGTGGCGTTGTCGGGCTTGATGACGGCAAATTCCGAGCCTGCGGCCGGAGAAAAGCGCTGGATGCGGCCTTTGATCTCGCGATGCCCGAGCGCATCCACGGAGATCGTGGCGGGCTGATCGAGCTTCATGCCGTCAAGCTGCGTTTCCTTGAAATTGGCAATGACCCAGACGTCCTTCGGCACGAGGTTCATCAGCTGCGTGCCGGGCGTCACATATTGGCCAAGACGCACGCCGATTTCGCCAACGCGGCCGTCCTGCGGCGCCCTGATGGTCGTATTGTCGAGATCGATATCGGCAAGCTGCACCGCCGCTTCCGCACCGCTGACACCCGCTTCCAGCGAGGCACGGTTGACGATGATCGTCGTCAGGTTCTGCTGGGAGACATCGAGAGCTGCCTTTGCCTGATTGACCGATGCCTCTGCCTGCTGCAGCGTCGCCTGCGCCTGTTCGGAATCGCTCGTGGTCGAGACACCTCTGGAGACCAGTGTCGTGACGCGATCGAAGGCAAGCTGGGCACGCTTCAGCGCAGCATTGGCGCTGTCGATCTGCGCCTGGCTGGAGACGATGCCGGCCTTGGCAGCCTGCTCCTGCTGCTGCGAATTGGCGAGTGCGGCCTTCTGTCCATCCAGCGTTGCGTGCGCCTGCGCCACCTTCTGTTTATAGATGCGATTATCGATCTGGGCGAGCACATCGCCCTCTTTGACGAGCTTGTAGTCCTTGATCGGCACATCGGTGATATAGCCGCTGACCTGCGGGCTGATGGTCGTGACATAGCCTTTGACATAGGCATCGTCTGTGGTCTCGACCGCGGTCTTGAACGGCGGCAGATGCCAGGCGTAGAGCACCAGCATGACGCCGCCGACACCGGCGAGAACGGCGATGACTTCGATTGGGGAGCGAACGAGCCTCGACATGGAGCTATTTCATATCCTCATGGGTTAGATGTCGCGACCTCCCGCCGATCGTCGGCCAGGCGAGCCCTGACGAAGCGGAAGAGAACATGGATGGACAGGCCGGCAAGAGAAAGGAAGGCGATCACGGCGGCGACGAAGAACGCGTCTCCATAGGCAAGCATGTTGGCCTCGCGGCTGACCTGCGCGCCGAGCAGCGCCATCCCCTCTCCCTTCAGAAGCGCGCTGTCACCAATGACTTTGCCATAGGAGGATGAAAGCTGGCTGACGCGTTCGGCCACATGCGGATCGGTCAGCAGCACGCGCTCGGTCAGGACAGCCGAATGGAACTTCTCGCGGATGGTGATCAGCGTGCCGTAGAAGGCCGAGCCGACGAGGCCGCCGATGCTTTGCGTGAAGGTGAAGACGACGAAGAAGGTCACGAGATAAGGCGGCCCTTTGGATATAGCCTCCTTGAAACCCACTGACATGGATGGCGGCAAAAAGAGAGCCGCGCCGGCCGCGACCAGCGCCTGGCTGAGATACATCTGCTCGGGACGGGTCAGGTTCGTCACCTGCGAATCCATCAGCGCGCCCACGCCCATCAGGATGAGCGCGACGAACTGGATCTGCCAGCTGAAGCCATAGCTCATGAACACGGTGCAGATGAGACCGCCGATGATCGAGAAAGCGAGGATGATCCAATACAGCATGGAGAGCTGATCGTAGAGCAGTCCGACGGCATTCTGGTAGAAAGTCATGATGACCGAGGTCTGCTCGGCGGCAATGATGCGGAAGATCAGAAGGATCGCCGTCAGATGCAGAATTTCCGGCCGAAGCAGCCAGCGAACGTCGATCAAAGGCGTCGAGCGTCTTAACTCGACGACGATCGCAACGGTCAGGGACGCAACGGCAATCGCCAAGACGACCCCGAGCCACGGCACCTCCAGCCACCAATAGAGGCGCCCGACCGACAGGGCGACCGCCAGACAGCCGAAACCGATCGCGACAAGAAGATAGCTGAAGATATCGCCCAGGACGATGACCTTGACGCGCGGCGGCGGCGTCAGCGGCAACAGATAGATGATCGGCATGACCAGCAGCGCCAATGCCATCTCCAGCGTGTAGAGGCCGCGCCATTCGCCATAATCCAGCAGCGAGGGCGATACGAGGCGGGTGATGGGGGCAGCAAGCAGCGTGTTCATCATCGCCAGGCTGACGCCGATCGTCATCTTCTTCGCCGGCTCGAAAGCCTCCAGCATATAGAGGAAGCCGAGCGTCGATAGCGGCGCGCCGGCAATCCCGCTCAGGAAGCGGACGACGATCGCCGAATGAAGATCGGAGACGAAGAGATTGAGCAGCGAGGCGAGTACGAAGCCGAGAATGCTGACCTCGGCGAAATTGCGCACGCCATATTGGAGGCGGATCTTCACCAGCGCGATGGCGAGGCTGACATTGGGTGCCATATAAGCGGCAGAGAGCCACGCCGACTCTGTGGTTGTCGCCGCAATGGTTCCCTGGATCTGCGTAAGATTGGCAAAGGCAAGATTGAGACCCAGACCCTGGGTCAGGAAAAACATGACGGATGCCGCAATATAGAGCGGCACTTTCCAGCCCGGCATAGGCGGTGGAGCGGGTGGGACGGCGTTGGCTTCCGCATTGGCGACCGGACCAGGCTCACCGCTCATGCACTACCTCATGATTTGCCGATATTCTGTAGATTGGCAGTCATGGCACGAATAACCTTCAGCGCCATGCCGACATCCTCGTCCGAAATCCCCTCCAAGATATCCGCGCGTACACCGGTGGCAAGAGCCTCGACCTCGGCAGCTACGACTTTTCCGGATTCCGTCATGAAGATCTGCTTGGCGCGGCGATCGGATACCGCGGCGCGGCGCTCGATGAAGTTCTGCGCCTCCATCGCATCGAGGATGCGCACGAGCGTCGGCGTTTCCAGCTCCAGCTCGTCGGCAAGCTCCCTCTGGTTGATTCCGTCCCGGCGGGAGAGCTTGCGAAAAACCCTTGCGCGGGAGAGAGTCATGCCGTGTTCGCGAACGAGGGCGTCAAAAGCCGCCCTCAGCTTGCGATTGAACGCAGAAAGGTCGTCGAAAAGTTCTTGTCTTGATGGCGCACCTGGCATTATTGCAACTTTATACTATTAGCATCCTACCCTAATTCAAAGGGAATACCCGGATTTTCCCAGCTTTTCAAGCATGATAGCCGCAACAATTGATGTACACGGCGAAAGACCCGGCTAAAATATTCCCCACGGATGGTTTGCATATGTGATTCGTGTGTCGATCCTTTCGTTGCAAAGTGGCCACAAGAGATTTTTTACGTGGCGGAAATCTGTCCCTGTGGACGAGTGGAAAAACGTTGATAGGCCGAGCCTATTTGCTCCACTCCGGGTGGACGCCCATTTGCACGGTTGACCATGACATCGGATCGTCGCAAACCAGTCGACACCCTAAAGCATGAAGAGATGGAAAATGAACGAAGCTGCGCGAAAGCTCGCCGCCATTGCTCCCGCCGACCAGCATTATCGCGAAGCGCCCAATAACATTGAGGCGGAACAGGCTCTGCTCGGCGCCATCCTCGTCAACAACGATGCCTATTACCGCGTCTCCGACTTCCTGAAGCCGATCCATCTCTACGAGCCGCTGCACCGGAAGATCTTCGAGGTGGCCGGCGACATCATCCGCATGGGCAAGACCGCCAACCCGGTAACGATCAAGAGCTTCGTGCCGGCGGACGAAAAGGTCGGGGACATGACGGTCGCGCAGTATCTCGCGCGTCTCGCCGTCGAAGCCGTGTCGATCATCAATGCGGAAGACTACGGCCGCGCCATCTACGATCTGGCGCTGCGCCGCGCGCTGATCACCATCGGCGAAGACATGGTCAACATCGCCTATGACGCGCCGCTCGACATGCCGCCGCAGACGCAGATCGAAGATACCGAGCGCCGGCTGTTCGAACTTGCGGAAAATGGCCGCTACGACGGCGGTTTCCAGTCCTTCAACGATGCCGTGGCGCTGGCGATCGACATGGCGGCAGTCGCCAAGGAGCGCGACGGCGGCCTCTCCGGCATCTCCACGGGCATTCATTCGCTCGACAGCAAGATGGGTGGCCTGCAGCGCTCCGACTTGATCGTCCTTGCCGGCCGTCCCGGCATGGGCAAGACCTCGCTTGCCACCAACATTGCCTATAATATCGCGGCTGCCTTCGAGGGCGAAGTGCAGGCGGATGGTTCGACCAAAGCCAAGAACGGCGGCGTCGTCGGCTTCTACTCGCTGGAAATGTCGTCCGAACAGCTCGCTACCCGTATCATCTCCGAGCAGACGGAGGTCTCATCGTCAAAGATCCGCCGCGGCGACATCAACGACGCCGATTTCGAGAAGCTGGTGGCCTGCTCGATGATGATGCAGAAGGTACCGCTCTATATCGACCAGACGGGCGGCATCTCGATTGCCCAGCTGTCAGCGCGGGCGCGGCGGCTGAAGCGTCAGCGCGGCCTCGACGTTCTGGTGGTCGACTACGTCCAGCTCATGACCGGCTCGGGCAAATCAAACGAGAACCGCGTCCAGGAAATCACTCAGATCACTACCGGCTTGAAGGCGCTCGGCAAGGAGCTCAACGTTCCGATCATCGCGCTCTCGCAGCTCTCACGTGCGGTCGAAAGCCGCGACGACAAGCGTCCGCAGCTTTCGGACCTGCGCGAATCCGGCTCGATCGAACAGGACGCCGACGTCGTGCTCTTCGTGTTCCGCGAGGAATATTATGTGAAGAACCAGGAGCCGCGCGACCCGAACGACCCGAAATATGCGGAATGGGAAGCCCTGTTCGACCGGGTGAAGGGTACGGCCGACGTGATCATCGCCAAGCAGCGCCACGGGCCGACGGGCACGGTGAAGCTCGCCTTCCAGTCGGAATTCACCCGCTTTGCCGATCTCGCCGACTCCTCGTTCCTTCAATACGAGGAACATTGAGAAGGCGCTTTGCGGTGCATCCGTGCGCCGCAACACTTTTTCTTTTCATTGATGACCAGTATCCTGGCCGGAGCCAAATCATCTCCGGCCATTTTCTTGTTCAGGCGGTTCCATGACAGACAATTTCGATGACGATGATGCCTTTGCTTTCGCCGGTCTGCGGCTGACGGTCGACCTTGGCGCGCTCGTCGAAAACTGGCGCGACCTGGCCCATCGTTCGGGCAAGGCGCGGACCTCGGCGGTCGTCAAGGCCGATGCCTATGGGCTCGGGATCGAGGATGTCGGCGAAACGCTTTATTCGGCAGGCGCGCGCGATTTCTTCGTCGCCACCGCGGATGAAGGCGCGACCCTACGGCTCTACGCCCCCGAGGCGCGCATCTTCGTCTTGAGCGGCATCTGGCCGGGCATGGAGCGTCGGTTTTTCGAAAACGACCTCGTACCGGTCATCGCTTCCGAAGAGCAACTCACTTTCTGGATGTCGGTTCTGTCTGATTATGGCGATTATCCCTGCGCGCTGCAGGTCGACACCGGCTTCAACAGGCTCGGCCTACCGATGGACGATGCGATCGCGCTCGCCGATGACGTCTCGCGCCCGGCAAGCTTCGCGCCGGTTCTCGTCATGAGCCATCTTGCCTGCGGCGACGACCCATCCAATGCGATGAACAGGCAGCAGCTTGAGGCCTTCCGTAAGGTTAGCACTGCTTTCGAGGGCATCGAAGCCAGCCTCGCCAATTCAGCCGGCATCTTCCTCGGATCGGACTATCATTTCGATCTCACCCGCCCCGGCATCGCGACCTATGGCGGCGAAGCCGTTCCCGGCATGGCCAATCCGATGCGGCCGGTGGCAACGGCCGAAGCGCGGATTATCCAGACACGCGCCGTCAAGGCCGGCGAGACCGTGGGATACGGCCGCGCGCTGCATTTGACCCGCGACAGCCGGCTGGCGATCGTCTCTGCAGGTTATGCAGACGGCTACATGCGCAGCCAGTCGAGCGCCGGCGTGCCGCTGCGCCAGACCGGCATTGCCGGCGGCCATGGCTTCATTGCCGGGCACAAGGTGCCTGTTGCCGGCCGCATCACCATGGACCTCACCATTTTCGACGTGACCGACCTGCCGGAAAACCTGGCCCGCGCCGGCGATTACGTCGAACTCTTCGGCAACAACATCTCGGTCGACGAGGCCGCAAAGGCCGCAGGCACGATCGGCTATGAGATGCTGACAAGCATGGGTCTGCGGCACGAGCGACGGTATATCTCGGAAGAGACCGAGGAATAGCCCAGCTACTCCTCGAAATATTTAGCGGGCGCTGATCGCCAGCCGGACGCCAAGGGCGACGAACAGCGTGCCGAGACCGCGGTCGAGCCACAGACCGAAGCTGCGATTGCGTCTGAGCGCTTCGCTCAGGCGGCCGCCGAGCAGGATCAGCGGCGGCTCGATGAAGGCGGCGACGACGATGATCAGGCTGCCATGCAACAGAAGCTGCGCCCAGACCGGGCCGGCACCTTCGACGACGAATTGCGGCAGGAAAGCCAGGAAGAAGATCGCGACCTTCGGATTGAGCAGCGAGACCATGATTCCCTGCCGATAGATGCGGCCAAAGGACAGGCTCTTGCCCGCCTCCTTGATCCACGCGCCGTCGCCTTTCGAGCGCAGCGCCTGGATGCCGAGCCAGATCAAATAGGCGGCACCGACCCATTTGACCGTCGAGAAAGCCAGCGCCGAAGCGGCGAGGATCGCCGACAGGCCGGCGGCCGCCATCAGCACATGCAGGCACGCACCGCTCCAGATGCCGAATAGCGCTGCGAAGCCCGAGCGCATGCCGCTTCTGATCGTGTGACCGAGGATGAAGGCGATATCCGGCCCCGGCGACAGATTGAGGAGAATTGCAGCTGACAGAAACCCGATCCAGTGCGCAAGCGAATAGTCAAACATCGATCATCATCCATAAAACCCGGCATAAAAGCTGACACGATCGCCGTTGATACGGAAATCATTAGTTTTGATAGGCCGGGAAAGACATTATCTGACAGCCCAAGCGATTCGCTGCGAAAAGCGAGCATTCGAACTTTGAGAACAGCATCCGATGGCTAAAGCCCGTACACAATTCATCTGCCAGAACTGCGGTACCGTCCACAATCGCTGGGTGGGCAAGTGCGACAGTTGCGGCGCATGGAATACCATCGTCGAGGAAGATCCGATGGGCGGGATCGGCGGCGGACCGGCCAAGACGCCGAGGAAGGGAAAGCCGGTCGCGTTGACTTCGCTTTCGGGTGAGATCGAAGAAGCGCCGCGCATCCATACCGGCATATCCGAGCTCGATCGCGCCACCGGCGGCGGCTTCGTGCGGGGCTCGGCTGTTCTCGTCGGCGGCGATCCCGGCATCGGCAAGTCGACGCTGCTGATGCAGGCTGCCGCCGCCCTCGCCCGGCAAGGACACAAGATCGTCTATGTATCGGGTGAAGAAGCCGTGGCGCAGGTGCGCTTGCGTGCCCAGCGGCTGAAGGCGGCCGATACCGAAGTCATGCTCGCCGCCGAAACCAATGTCGAGGATATTCTGGCGACGCTCGCGGAAGGCAAGCGGCCGGATCTCGTCATCATCGATTCCATCCAGACGCTGTGGAGCGAGCTTGCCGAGTCCGCGCCCGGCACGGTCACGCAGGTGCGCACCGGCGTGCAGGCGATGATCCGTTTCGCCAAGCAGACTGGCACGGCCATGGTATTGGTCGGCCACGTCACCAAGGACGGTCAGATCGCCGGGCCGCGCGTCGTCGAGCATATGGTCGATGCCGTCCTCTATTTCGAAGGCGATCGCGGCCATCATTACCGCATCCTGCGCACGGTGAAGAACCGCTTCGGCCCCACCGACGAGATCGGCGTGTTCGAAATGTCCGATGCGGGCCTGCGCGACGTGCCGAACCCGTCCGAACTCTTCCTCGGAGAGCGCAACGAAAAATCGCCCGGTGCGGCCGTCTTTGCCGGCATTGAGGGCACGCGTCCGGTGCTGGTGGAAGTGCAGGCGCTGGTCGCACCGACATCGCTTGGCACGCCACGCCGCGCCATCGTCGGCTGGGACTCGGCGCGGCTGTCGATGATTCTCGCCGTTCTGGAGGCGCATTGCGGCGTCAGGCTCGGCCAGCACGATGTTTACCTCAATATTGCCGGCGGTTACCGCATTTCCGAGCCGGCAGCGGACCTTGCGGTCGCTTCTGCACTGGTTTCCTCCTTGGCTGGTCTTGCTCTGCCCGCCGATTGCGTCTATTTCGGCGAAGTCAGCCTGTCGGGCGCCGTCCGGCCGGTTGCGCACACGTCCCAGCGCCTCAAGGAAGCCGAGAAGCTGGGGTTTTCCGCGGCCGTCCTGCCTGCCGCTTCCGCCGATCTGCCAAAGGTCAACGGCGGACGCTGGAGCGAGATCGACAGCCTGCCGGATCTGGTGGCGCGCATTGCTGGTTCGAAGGGCGCGCTCAAGCGCGCGGAAGACGAAGACTGAGCCTTACTTCAGCCGTTCTTGGCGAAGAAGAGGCTCATGATTGAGGCCGATGCCGACCATGAGGTCCGGCAAGTCTTGAAGTGGATTATAAATGCCCATTACGATTTTCGACGGTATTGTTATCGGCGTTCTTCTCTTCTCCGCCGTTCTGGCCATGGTTCGCGGCTTTTCGCGCGAAATTCTCTCGATCGTCAGCTGGGGCGGCTCCGCAGTCGCCGCCTATTATCTTTATCCGCTGCTCGTTCCCTATGCCCTGCAATACAAGGCCGACACCAAGATCGCCACGATCGCGTCTGCCGCCGTCATCTTCCTGCTGGCACTCATCATCATCTCCTTCATCACCATTCGGATTGCCGATTTCATCATCGACAGCCGCATCGGCGCGCTCGACCGGACGCTCGGCTTCCTCTTCGGCGCGGCCCGCGGCCTGCTGCTGATGGTTGTCGTCGTCGCCTTCTGGAACTGGCTGGTGGCTCCGGCCGCCCGCCCGGATTGGGTCAACAACGCCAAGTCGAAGCCATTCCTTGATTCGATGGTCGAGAAGCTGACCGCAGCGCTTCCTCAGGATATTCAGGCAAGGTTGCCGGCCGAGATCCTCAACAAGATCGCGCCGAACCAGCAGCAACAGCAGCAGCAAGGAACTGGCGACAACGCCGCGCCGAACGATACCGCACCCTCGGATGATGCGCCTGCGCCGCAGACAAACAATTGACGGTGCGTTTACAGGCTTGACCTGCCGCCCGAGAATCGCCATTTGAGCGGCGTGACAATAGAAGATCCGGCCCGATATTTTTTCCGGCCGGATTTTGAGCTATTTTAATGGTCACTCGTGACGCCGCCCCGATCCGCCCACGTTGAGAGCAAAGGCCCGCAGCCATGAACCATTCCGTTTCCTTCGAGGACGATATCGACGGCGATACGCTGCATGAAGAATGCGGCGTCTTCGGCATCCTGGGACATCCGGATGCGGCAACGCTGACGGCGCTCGGCCTGCACGCCCTGCAGCATCGCGGTCAGGAAGCGGCCGGCATCGTCTCCTTCGATGGTCAGCGCTTCCATTCGGAGCGGCGGATGGGTCTCGTCGGCGATCACTACACCGATCCGGCCACCCTCGCCCGCCTCCCCGGCGATCGCTCGATCGGCCATGTACGATACTCGACTACCGGCGAAACCATTTTGCGCAACGTTCAGCCGCTGTTTGCCGAGCTGGAAGTCGGCGGCATCGCCATTGCCCACAACGGCAATTTCACCAACGGCCTGACCATGCGCCGGCAGCTGATCGCCGACGGCGCCATCTGTCAGTCGACCTCGGACACTGAAGTCGTCCTGCATCTCATCGCCCGCTCCAAGCATCCCTCCTCCTCCGATCGCTTCATCGACGCGATCAGGCAGATGGAAGGCGGCTATTCCATGCTCGCCATGACGCGCACGAAGCTGATCGCCGCGCGCGACCCGATCGGCATCCGGCCGCTGGTCATGGGCGAACTCGACGGCAAGCCGATCTTCTGCTCGGAAACCTGTGCGCTCGACATCATCGGCGCGAAATACGTTCGCGACGTCGAAAACGGCGAAGTCATCATCTGCGAGATCCAGCCCGACGGCTCGATCACCATTGACGCCCGCAAGCCGGAAGTTTCGCAGCCCGAGCGGCTCTGCCTGTTCGAATACGTCTATTTCGCCCGTCCCGATTCCGTGGTCGGCGGCCGCAATGTCTATGTCGCCCGCAAGAACATGGGCATCAACCTCGCCCAGGAAGCGCCCGTCGCCGCCGACGTCGTCGTGCCGGTGCCGGATGGCGGCACGCCGGCAGCCATCGGCTATGCGCAGGCGAGCGGCATTCCCTTCGAACTCGGCATCATCCGCAACCATTATGTCGGCCGCACCTTCATCGAGCCGACGCAGCAGATTCGCGCCTTCGGCGTGAAGCTCAAGCACTCTGCCAACCGGGCCATCATTGAGGGCAAGCGCGTCGTGTTGGTCGACGATTCCATCGTCCGCGGTACGACTTCGGTGAAGATCGTACAGATGATCCGCGATGCCGGCGCCAGCGAAGTGCATATCCGCGTCGCCAGCCCGATGATCTTCCATCCCGACTTCTACGGCATCGACACGCCCGACGCCGACAAGCTGCTTGCCAACCAGTACAGCAGCCTGAAGGCCATGTGCGAATACATCGGTGCGGATTCGCTGGAATTCCTGTCCATCGACGGGCTCTACCGGGCCGTGGGCGGCGAGCCGCGCAACAATGCGCAGCCGCAGTTCACCGACCACTACTTCACCGGTGATTATCCGACGCGTCTGCTCGACAAGGAAAGCACCAGCAACGTGCGCAAGCTTTCCGTTCTCGCCAGCAACGGCTGACAAGCCCAAGTAACGGCTGACAGGGGCGCTCTGCCCCTTTCTCTTTCCACGCATTCGGATCAAGGCAGCATGAGCGTCACTCTCAAGGACAAGATCGCCCTCGTCACCGGCGCGTCGCGCGGTATCGGCTATTTCACGGCACTGGAACTGGCCAAGGCCGGCGCGCACGTCATCGCCTGCGCCCGCACGGTCGGTGGACTTGAGGAACTGGACGACGCGATCAAGGCAGCCGGCGGTTCGGCAACCCTCGTGCCTTTCGATCTTGCCGACATGAATGCCATCGATGCGCTTGGCGCCTCCATTTTCGAACGCTGGGGCAAGCTCGATATTCTCGTCGCCAATGCCGGCGTGCTTGGCGTCATCTCGCCGATCGGCCATGTCGAGGCCAAGGTCTTCGAAAAGGTGATGACGATCAACGTTACCGCCACCTGGCGCCTGATCCGCTCGGTCGAGCCGCTGCTGATGCGCTCCGATGCCGGCCGCGCCGTCATCCTTTCTTCGGCCGCTGCTCATCGCTGCCGTCCCTTCTGGGGTCCCTATTCCGCCTCCAAGGCCGCAGTCGAAGCACTGGCGCGAACCTGGGCCGGGGAAACGCAAAGCACGCCGCTGCGCATCACCAGCGTCGATCCCGGCGCCACCCGCACCGCTATGCGCGCCCAGGCCATGCCCGGCGAAGATCCTGATACGCTGCCGCATCCCCGCGACGTCGCCCAGGCGATCGTACCGCTCGTCGGCCCGGACGTCACGGAAACCGGCAAGCTTTTCGTCGTGCGCGAGAACAGGCTCGTCGACTATCGGATGCCGGAATAAAAAACTCCCTCTCCCGCTACGAGAGAGACCTTCTCCCTACTTGACCAAATTCATCCGGCGCGCGATAAAGCCGCCCATGAAAACGGTTATCTGCATTATCTGCCGGAAGATTATTCGCTAGCGTTTCGCTGGCCTGGCCGTTTTCGTCTCCCAAAATCCAAGATGACAAACGTCCGGCCTGCCGGTGACGGTATTTTTTCGGATTTATGCCTTGGGAGAGTGACATGGCCGCCGAGCCGCAATTGAAGTTCTACAACACGCTGACGCGCGAAAAGGTCGATTTCCAGCCGATCGACCGCAACAACGTCCGCATGTATGTCTGCGGCCCGACGGTCTATGACTTCGCCCATATCGGCAATGCCCGCCCGGCCATCGTCTTCGACGTGCTGTTCCGGCTGCTGCGGTATACGTATGGCGACAGCCATGTCACCTATGTCCGCAACATCACCGATCTCGACGACAAGATCAACGCGCGCGCGCTGCGGGACCATCCCGGCCTGCCGCTGAACGCGGCGATCCGGCTGGTGACGGAAAAGACCGAGCGGCAATATCGTCAAGACACCACGGCGCTCGGATGCCTTGAGCCTTCGGTACAGCCGCGTGCGACCGACAATATCGCGCAGATGATCGCGATCATCGAGACGCTGATCGCCAAGGGCCACGCCTATCGCGCGGCCGGCGAAGTGCTGTTCGATACCAAATCGATGGCCGATTACGGCCAGCTTTCGAAGCGCAACCTCGACGAGCAGCAGGCGGGTGCCCGCGTCGCAGTCGACGAGCACAAGAAAAGCCCGGGCGATTTCGTGCTGTGGAAGCTGTCGGACGAGAACGAGCCCGGCTGGGAAAGCCCCTGGGGCCGTGGCCGTCCGGGCTGGCATATCGAGTGCTCGGCCATGAGCGGCCGCTATCTCGGTGATGTCTTCGACATTCACGGCGGCGGACTGGACCTGATCTTCCCGCACCATGAAAACGAAATCGCCCAGTCGCGTTGCGCTCATGGCACGCATGCCATGGCCAATGTCTGGATGCACAACGGCTTCGTGCAGGTCGAAGGCCGCAAGATGTCGAAATCGGAAGGCAACTTCGTCACGATCTACGAATTGCTGGAGACGGATAAGCTTGGCGGACGGACCTGGCCGGGCGAGGTGCTCAGGCTTGCCATGCTGATGACGCATTACCGCGAACCGATCGACTTCTCCGTCAAGCGTCTGGAAGAGGCCGAGAAGCTACTAACGCGTTGGTATCGGATGCTGTTTGAAGTTGGCCCTGTCGAACCCTCTAAACCTTCACAAGCATTTGTTCAAACTCTTGCGAACGATTTGGATACGGTTGGGGCGATTAACGAACTCTATCGCATGTTTACATCAGATCAGGCTGGCATGCTCGAACTGGGCGCCTCTGAGTTAGGTTGGGATTTCTATAAACCTGAGAATTCAGCGGAAGCTCTCGCATCCGCTCGGTTTTTGGGCTTGTTGATGTTAGCCCCCTCGGAATGGCTGCAAGGATCAACGGAACTCAATGCGGAAGACATCGAAGACCAGATCCACAAGAGGCAGGAGTGGTTGCGCGTTAAGAACTTCGTAGAGGCCGATAAGATCCGAAACATGCTTTCATCCCAAGGTATCCAGCTCAAGGATGGCAAGGATGCGGCGACGGGCGAGCGGATCACGAGCTGGGAGATCAAGCGGTGAGCTTTGTTACCCCCCTCTGTCACTTTCGTGACATCTCCCCCACAAGGGGGGAGATTGGGGGGAGTTTGCCGCTCTTCTGCACGCGAACACGAAGCCTAGTCTCCTCGGGTTCAATCTCCATTTGGGTCAGACGAGTGCCACGGGTTAACAATCTCCCCCCTTGTGGGGGAGATGTCACGAAAGTGACAGAGGGGGGTACCTTGCCGCACACTCCAGTGCCGCCGAAAACCCGAAGCAGTGCCCGCCGCATGCGCAAGGTCATGACGGACGCGGAACTGCGTCTCTGGAATGAATTGCGCGCCCACCGCCTCATGGGCCTCGGCTTTCGCCGCCAGCTACCTATCGCCGGTTATATCGTCGATTTCGCCTGCCCAACGGAGAAGCTGATTGTCGAGGTCGATGGCTCCCAACACGGCAATGATCGCGATCAGACCTATGATCAGGTTCGTACCCGCCGACTAGAAGCAGACGGGTGGACTGTTTTGCGTTTCTGGAACGACGATGTCCTGAAGGATATCGACAATGTCTGCATGCATATCCTCATCGTCGCCGGAAAGGATAAGGCATGACCGTTTCGATCTACACCGGCGGCTGTCAGTGCGGTACGGTTCGCTTCCGGGTGCGGGGCGAGCTGAAGGATGCCTCCATCTGTCATTGCCGCATGTGCCAGAAGGCCTTCGGTGCCTATTATGCGCCACTGGTTTCGACCCGCGGCGCCGAGTTCACATGGACACGCGGCGAGCGGAAGGTGTTCCAGTCGTCCAACTACGTCAAGCGCGGCTTCTGCGGGGATTGTGGCACGCCGCTCACCTATGAGGCGCCGGATGGCATCGCAGTCGCGGCCGGCGCTTTCGACGACCCCTCGCAACTGCCGCCTGTCGTGCAATATGGCACGGAAGCCAAGATCGGCTTCGTCGACCGGCTGCATCTGCTGCCGGGACACCGGACGGAGGAGGATGCGGAACAGGCGCCTTTCGTGCTTGAACTTGTGTCATATCAGCATCCTGATCGCGATACGGCAACATGGCCACCGGAGAACGACAAATGGCGATGACGGCGGGACATAGCGGTGGATGCCAATGTGGCGCGGTTCGTTATCGCACCGCCAGTTCGCTCGGCTATCCGCATCTATGCCATTGCCGCATGTGCCAGAAAGCATCCGGCAATTACGCTCTGCCACTGGGGAGCGCCAAGCGTATCGATTTCGAGCTGACGCGCGGTGAGTCCTCATGGTTTCATTCGTCCGATCTCGTGCGCCGTGGCTTTTGCGGCGCCTGCGGTACGCCTTTGTTCTATGATGTGCCCGGCACGGATTCCATCAATGTGACACTTGGTTCATTGGATGAGCCAGCGCTGGTCCAACCCGTCGCACAATCGAACCGCGCCGGAAAGATGCCCTGGTTCCAGGCGCTCGATGCGCTGCCGATGGAGCCGGATGAGGATAGCTCAGATCGTGCAATATCGATCAAGCTCTCCAATCATCAACATCCCGATTACGATACCGAAAGCTGGCCAGAGGAGAAGAGCCATGAGTGAAGCCACCAGAAGTGGAGGATGCCAATGCGGCGCAGTGCGGTTTCGCATCCGCGGCGAGCTTGGCCGCCCGTCGATCTGCCATTGCCGCATGTGCCAGAAGCAGTTCGGCAGCTTCTTCTCCGCCCTGGTGACGGCGCCGAGCGATGGCCTTGAATGGACACGTGGCGAGCCGACCTATTTCCAGTCCTCGGTCAACATCGACCGCGGCTTCTGCAAGAATTGCGGCACGCCGATGACCTACCGTCATCCCGGCGGCCTGGAAATCGCCATCGGCGCCTTCGACGAGCGCGACGATCTTGCCCCGCAGATCCAGGTCAATCATGCCTCGCGCCTGCCCTGGGTGGAGACGATCTTCGAAAAACCCGTCCACAAGGATCCGGATTTCTACTCGCGGCAGGAGCAGATCATTTCCTTCCAGCACCCCGATCACGATACGGATGTCTGGCCGGCCGAGGGGCTGAAGATATGACCGAAGCCTTGCGGACGTTCTATCCGGAAATCGAACCCTATGCCTCCGGCCATCTCGATGTCGGCGACGGTCATGTGATCTATTGGGAGCGCGTGGGAACGCCGGGCGCCAAGCCGGCGGTCTTTCTGCATGGCGGTCCGGGCGGCGGCATTTCGCCCAGCCATCGCCGCGTGTTCGATCGCGCGCTTTACGATGTCACCCTATTCGATCAGCGCGGCTGCGGGCGGTCGACACCGCATGCTGGCCTGGACGCCAATACGACCTGGCATCTGGTTGATGATATCGAGCGGCTACGGGAGATGGCCGGTGCGGAAAAATGGCTTGTTTTCGGCGGCTCTTGGGGCTCGACGCTGGCGCTTGCCTATTCCGAAACGCATCCGGAGCGCGTTTCCGAGCTGGTGGTACGCGGCATCTACACGCTGACGAGAGCCGAGCTCGACTGGTACTATCAGTTCGGCGTCTCGGAGATGTTCCCTGACAAATGGGAACGCTTCGTGGCACCGATCCCGCCGGAAGAGCGTCATGAGATGATGGCCGCTTACCATCGGCTGCTGACACATCCGGAAAAGGCCGCGCGTCTGGAGGCTGCCAAGGCATGGTCGATATGGGAAGGCGAGACGATTACGCTCCTGCCGGAGCCTACCGTCAGCGCCCAGTTCGAGGATGCCGAATATGCGCATGCCTTTGCCCGCATCGAGAACCACTTCTTCGTCAATGCCGGCTGGCTCGAGGAAGGCCAGCTGCTGCGCGATGCCCATAAGCTGAAGGATATTCCCGGCGTCATCGTCCATGGCCGCTACGACATGCCCTGCCCGGCACGATATGCCTGGGCGCTGCACAAGGCCTGGCCGAAGGCGGAGTTTCATCTGATCGAGGGTGCCGGCCATGCTTCGTCCGAGCCTGGCATCCTGGACCAGCTGATCCGCGCGACCGATAAGTTCGCCGGGAAAGTGTAATGCCGAACAACGCCTCTCACCCTAGTTCTCTCCCCGTGCGCGGGGAAAGGGAACAAGCTCGCAAGCCCCTTCGCCCCGTGTAAACGGCGAGAAGGTGGACTCGAACGGTTTCGCAAAGCGAAACCGAGAGGGGACGGATGAGGGGCACCCCACTATCAAACCGGTTCGCCGGAGGAAACAGTATGACACGCGAAAAAATCTATCTCTTCGACACGACGCTCCGCGATGGTCAGCAGACGCCTGGCATCGATTTCTCGGTCGAGGACAAGATTGCCATTGCGACCATGCTGGATGAGTTCGGCCTGGACTATGTCGAAGGCGGCTATCCCGGCGCCAATCCGACCGATACGGCTTTCTTCAACGAGAAGCGCACGACTTCGGCTGCCTTCGTCGCCTTTGGGATGACAAAGCGCGCCGGCATCTCCGCCTCCAACGATCCCGGCCTTGCGAGCCTGTTGCAGGCGAAGTCAGACGCGATCTGTTTCGTGGCGAAGAGCTGGGACTATCACGTCAAGGTGGCGCTCGGCTGTACCAACGAGGAGAATCTCGAAAGCATCGCCGAAAGCGTCAAGGCGGCCATCGCCGCCGGCAAGGAAGCCCTTGTCGATTGCGAGCATTTCTTCGACGGCTACAAGGCCAACCCGACCTATGCGCTTGCCTGCGCCAAGACGGCCTATGACGCCGGCGCCCGCTGGGTGGTGCTCTGCGACACCAATGGCGGCACGCAGCCGCCGGAAGTCCGCGCCATCGTCGAGGCTGTCATCGCCTGCGGCGTTCCCGGGCACTGTCTTGGCATCCACGCGCACAACGACACCGGCCAGGCCGTCGCCAATTCGCTTGCTGCGGTCGAGGCCGGCGTTCGGCAGATCCAGGGCACGCTGAACGGCATTGGCGAGCGCTGCGGCAATGCCAACCTGATCACGTTGATCCCCACGCTGGCGCTGAAAAGAGCTTACAGCGAACGCTTCGAAACGACGATCGACGCCGAGCGGCTGGTGGGCTTGACCGGCCTTTCGCATGCCTTCGACGAGCTGCTGAACCGCTCTCCGGACCATCAGGCGCCCTATGTCGGCGCCTCTGCCTTTGCCACCAAGGCCGGCATCCATGCCTCAGCGCTGCTGAAGGATCCTCGCACCTACGAACATGTGCCGCCGGAAAGCGTCGGCAACTTCCGCAAAGTCATGGTCTCCGACCAGGGCGGCAAGTCGAATTTCATCAATGCCCTGAAGCGGCGCGGCATCGAGGTCGGCAAGGACGACCCGAAGCTCGACCAGCTGATCCAGATCGTCAAGGAGCGTGAAGCGACAGGCTATGCTTACGAAGGCGCGGATGCGAGCTTCGAACTTCTGGCGCGCCGCACGCTCGGCACCACGCCGGAATTCTTCGCAATCGATGGCTTCCGCGTCATGGTCGAGCGACGTTTCGATTCGCACGGCCGGGTGAAGATCGTCTCGGAAGCCGTGGTCAAGATCATCATCGACGGTGAGACCATCATGTCGGTTGCCGAGGGCGACGGCCCGGTCAACGCGCTCGACCTGGCGCTGCGCAAGAATTTCGGCAAATACCAGCACGAGATCGACGATCTGGAATTGGCCGACTTCAAGGTGCGTATCCTCAATGGCGGTACGGAGGCCATCACCCGAGTCCTGATCGAATCCACCGATAGCGACGGCGTGCGCTGGTGGACTGTCGGCGTGTCCGAGAACATCATCGACGCATCGTTCCAGGCGCTGATGGATTCCGTCATCTACAAGCTGATGAAAAACCGCCATATGGCAGGCAAGATCGCAGCGGAGTGATCCGCTGCCCATCAAAAAGCTTGACGATGCCGTCAAGGAAATGAATTAGCCATGTCGCATGCATTGGAGTAATCCCGTCTCAAATAATCGTGAAAGACGGGAAAATTCATGGCCACCGACGCGGTCAAACCTGAAATCAAGAACAACGACGCTGTCCGCGGCTTCGGCTTTGCGATGACGGCCTATCTCTTCTGGGGTGTTCTGCCGCTCTATATGAAGGCGCTGGCGCATATCCCGGCTTTCGAGGTCATCGCCCATCGCATCGTCTGGTCGGTTCCCGTCGCCGGCATCGTGCTGCTGGCGCTTGGCCGCCTGGGCGACATCAAGGCTGCGTTTCGCAATCCACGAACAATCGCCATGGCGTCGCTGACGGCGGCGCTCGTCACCATCAACTGGGGAACCTATGTCTGGGCGATCGGCGCCGGCCATTCGCTCGATGCTGCCCTCGGCTACTTCATCAATCCGCTATTCAGCATCGCGCTCGGCGCCATCCTGCTCAAGGAAAAGCTGGCGCCGACGCAGATCGTCGCGATCTGCCTTGCAGCCGCTGCCGTCATCATCCTGACGGTGAAGGCCGGCACCCTGCCCTGGGTCGCCTTGTCGCTGACCTTCTCCTGGGGCTTCTATGCCTTTTTCCGCAAGACCCTGCCTGTTGGAGCCAATCAGGGCTTTTTCATCGAGGTGCTGCTGCTCTGCATCCCGGCGGCATTTTACATCCTCTATCTGGAAGCACGCGGCGAAGGCCACTTTTACCAGACCGGCCTTTCGGACACCGCGCTTCTGCTCGGCTGCGGGCTCGTGACAGCACTGCCGCTGATGATCTTCGCCAATGGCGCGAAGCTTCTGAGGATGTCGACCATCGGCATCATGCAATACATCGTGCCGACCATGGTCTTCCTGATCGCCGTCTTCCTGTTCAAGGAACCTTTCGGCACGACACAGCTCGTTGCATTCTCGCTGATCTGGGCCGGTCTCGTGCTTTACACCTGGTCGATGCTGCGTCAGAGCAGAGAGCGCTAACGGGACGATATGGTTAGCAAATCGCTGATTGCGGCGGTTGAGCTATCATGGAAGCATGAACCGCCCCATCCCCTTGTCATCACGCAGCCCTAAGCCGAAAACCGCGGCGCAGTTTGCCGGAACAGCGTTCAGAGCTTGGAGATGACGGCCTCTTCTCCGCCACGGTCGCCGCGTGTCTCGGCGGCGTGCTTGCGGATCGCCGGAATGATGTCGGCCACCTTGTCGATGACGAGCGGCTGGACACGATGGGAGGTATGGACGAAACCCTCTTCCGTCATGTGGCGGATGAGCTCCATCATCGGGTCCCAGAAGCCATTGATATTGGCGAAGACCATCGGCTTTTCGTGACGGCCGAGCTGACCCCAGGTCATGATCTCGACGATCTCTTCCAAAGTGCCGATGCCGCCGGGCAGCGCCACGAAAGCGTCGGCGCGCTCGAACATGCCGTGTTTGCGCGTATGCATGTCCGGCGTTATGATGAGTTCGTCGAGTTGACCGAGCGAATGGCGCGTCGCTTCCATATCGACCAGAAATTCCGGAATGATGCCGGTGACCTGACCGCCGTGCGACAGCACGCCGCTCGCGACAGCGCCCATGATACCCTTCGTTCCGCCGCCATAAATCAGGCGCAGGCCGTTTTCGGCAATGCTTTTGCCCAGTTCTCGGCCGGCAGCCATGTGGGAGGGGTCGCGTCCCGGCCGCGAGCCGCAATAGACGCAAATGGTTCGAATTGGCGTGGAATCGTCGGTCATGAATGCAAACAACTATGCTGCAGATGCTCAGTCAAGATTTTTCAAAGGAAAACTTGTGTCGGGACATGCGAAAATGGCTGAGAAAGCTTGTAAAAGCAGGCGAAATCGCTAGCAATTTCAGGAGTTGCGACGACTTCGCCGCGTGGAGATGAATGATGATGAAGAACCGTGCCGGTTGGCTGGCTCTGTTGGTGTTGGTAGTGGCGACCTTGCTGATGGTCTTTTTCGTGATGCCACGCATCAACGGCGACAAGACCCCGATCGGCAATGTGGTCAATCAAGCCAGCAACGCGGTGAAGAATACGATCGACCAAAACGCGCAGAAGGCCGGCGAGACCGCCGAGAACGCGACCAAGGCCACGCAGAACGCCGTATCGACAGCCGTCAACACTGCAGACCTCGCGAAGAAGCTGACTGACTTGACGGGTACGGCAACCGCTTCGCTGGCCGATTTGAAGGCGCTCTTCAAGGACGGCAATGCACCGGCGCAGGATGTGTTCACGGCTGCGAAGACAAAGGCGATTACCGCGCTGCAATCGATCGTCGGCTTCGCGCTTCCCGAAGGGCTCGACGCAACGACGACCGGACTCGTGAAGACAGCGCAGGACGGCGCGGGCAAGGCGCTCGCCATCATCCAATCTCTCCCCGACAACGCCGCCGAAGCCAGTGCGGCGATCGACAAGGCTTTCGCAGCACTGACCGGCCAACAGGCGCCCGAGACCAACGCGGCTGCCAATCCCCACGTACCGTCATTCGACGTGTTACGCGTCGAGCCGGATGGCTCGACAGTTATCGCTGGTTCGGCCGAGCCGAATGCCAAGCTGGAGATCGTCGACGGCGAAAAGGTCGTCACGACGACCAATGTCGGCCCGAGCGGCGACTTTGCCGCCGTACTCGACAATCCGCTGCCGCCTGGCGACCACGAATTGGTGCTACGCGCCACCGGTAAGGACGGCAAGGCCATCAATTCCGAGGAAGTTGCCACCGTCTCCGTGCCGAAGGACAATTCCACCCAGGTCCTCGCGATGGTGTCGAAACCAGGCGCTGCAAGCCGCATCATTACCGCGCCTTCCGCCAAGCAGGGCCGCGTGACCGCCGGTGAACAGGACGCCTCCGCAGCCGACGCACAGAACAACGCAACAGATAAGCCGGCAGCCACGACAGATGCCAAGCCGCAACAGGATGGGACGGCGGTGGCATCCGCCAACCCCGCAGCCGGTGCAACAACGTCGCCGGGCGCAAAGACGGATGCAGGCCCGGATGTGATGGTCAACGCCGTCGAGATCGAAAACGACCATATCTTCGTTGCCGGCACCACGAAGCCGAATGCCAAGGTCCGCGCCTATGCCGATGACAGGCTCATCGGTGAGAACGTCGCGGGTGCGGACGGTCACTTTGTCGTAGACGGACCCATGCCTCTTGCCGTCGGCGATCACAAGATCCGCGTCGACATGCTCGATGGAGCCGGGAAAGTCGTCGTGCGCACCAGCGTCAACTTCACGCGCCCCGAGGGCAATCAGGTGACGGTCGCGGCGCAGACGCCCGCCGCCGCCAATGGTCAGGCGCAAGCGACCACGGCAAACATGGTGCCGCTCGACGAGGGCGAGCTTGCCAAGCTCAAGGAAGGCGCCGGCAAGGCTTTTGCGCTGCTCAAGGGCCTCTTCACCGACGGCAAGCAGCCGGATACGGAACAGCTCGCAGCCGCCCGCTCCGGCACGGAAATCGCGCTCAAGTCGCTGTCGGAATTCCGGCCGACCATCAACGCCAGTGCTGCGCTGAAGAAGGCTGCAGCCGATGCTTCCAGCGCGGCCGCCAAGGCGCTTGCTGCTCTCGTCGCCCTGCCGAAGGACCCGAAGTCGGTCGGCACGGCGCTGCCTCAGCTCGAACAGATGATCGCCGTTATCACGGAGCCTGCTCAGACGGCACCAGCACAGCCGAACACAGAGGTCTCATCCAACAGCAGCGGCCCGAAGACGCTTGAACAGGCGCCGCTGTCGCAGGACACCAATGCTGTCATCATCCGTCGCGGCGACACGCTGTGGCAGATCTCGCGCCGCATCTACGGTGCGGGCGTGCGCTATACGACGATCTATCTGGCCAATGAGGACAAGATCAACAATCCGGACCGGATCTTGCCGGGACAGGTCTTCGGCCTGCCGAAGGACGCATTGCCGAATGCCGAGGAGCTTCACCGCAAGCGGCTTTCGGGCGAGCATCTCTAGTGGCAACTACAGCCCATCGTGAACATTGGCAGCGGCCAGGCTTATCAGCGCCTGGCCGCTGCTTTTATACGGCATAAAAATAGTATAAGCGTCGCCCGACTCCTATAGCCTTCGCGTAATGGCCATGTCTTGGCTGTGAAGGCTTGCCAGTCGGCTGTGCAAACGCTGCCACGCCCGACTGCCCAATCATTCGCCGGAGACGGACATGGCAGGCCAAAAGAAAACCATATCGGCGGATTCCAGCAATCCATTGAGCACGATCGTCAATCTCTGGCCTTATATGTGGCCGAGCGGGCGCATGGATCTGAAGATGCGGGTGGTCTGGGCAACCGTCTTCCTGCTGGTCTCGAAATTCTTCCTGCTGCTGGTCCCCTATTTCTTCAAATGGTCCGTCGATGCGCTGAACGGCAAGCTCGACATGCAAGGCATTCTGCCGGCTTTCATGGTCGGCGCCATCGCCTTGATCATCGCGACGAATGCAACTCGCCTGATCCAGCTCGGCCTCAACCAGCTGCGCGACGCGCTGTTTGCCAGCGTCGGCCAATATGCGGTTCGCCAGCTCGCCTACCGGACCTTCGTGCACATGCACGAGCTGTCGCTGCGGTTTCATCTGGAGCGCAAGACCGGTGGTCTCTCGCGCATCATCGAACGCGGCACCAAGGGCATCGAGACGATCGTCCGCTTCACGATCCTCAACACATTTCCGACCTTCATCGAATTCCTGCTGACCGCCATCATCTTCTGGCGCGGCTATGGCTTTTCCTATCTCGCCGTGACTGCCGTCACGGTCTGGCTCTACATCTGGTTCACGGTGAAGGCGAGCGATTGGCGCATCTCCATCCGCCGGACGATGAACGACAGCGACACGGACGCCAACACGAAGGCGATCGATTCGCTCCTCAACTTCGAAACCGTCAAATATTTCGGCAACGAGGAGATGGAGGCAAAGCGCTTCGATCAGTCGATGGCGCGCTATGAAAAGGCTGCGACGGGTGTCTGGACATCGCTCGGATGGCTGAACTTCGGCCAGGGCGTGATCTTCGGCCTCGGCACGACTGTCATGATGGTCATGTCCGGCTGGTCCGTCCTCAACGGGCATCATACAGTGGGCGACTTCGTCTTCATCAATGCGATGCTGCTGCAGCTTTCGGTACCACTGAACTTCATCGGCTTCGTCTATCGCGAAATACGTCAGGGCCTCACCGACATCGAGGAAATGTTCGATCTGCTGGAGGTCAAGCCCGAAGTCGTCGACGCTCCCGATGCCAAGGAGCTCATCATCGGCAATGGCGCGATCTCGTTCAGGGACGTGCATTTCGCCTATGATCCGGCACGGCCGATCCTGAAGGGCATTTCCTTCGAGGTGCCTGCCGGCAAGACGGTCGCTGTGGTCGGTCCTTCAGGCGCCGGAAAATCGACGCTGTCACGACTGCTCTATCGCTTCTATGATGTGCAGAGCGGCACGATCACCATCGACGACCAGGATCTGCGCACCGTCACGCAGAAAAGCCTGCGTAAGGTCATCGGCATGGTGCCGCAGGATACCGTGCTCTTCAACGACACGATCGCCTACAATATCCGCTACGGCCGGCCGGGTGCGAGCGAGGCGGAAGTGACCGGAGCGGCCGAGATCGCCCAGATCAGCGAATTTATCCGCACCCTGCCCGAGGGCTTCGAGACCAAAGTCGGCGAACGCGGCCTCAAATTGTCGGGTGGCGAGAAACAGCGTGTCGCGATCGCGCGCACCGTTCTCAAATCGCCGCCTGTGCTCATCCTCGACGAGGCGACCTCGGCGCTCGATACGACGACCGAGCGCGAAATACAGGCTGCCCTCGATGTCGTCTCCAAGAACCGCACGACGCTTGTCATCGCGCATCGTCTGTCGACCGTCATCGGCGCAGATGAGATCATCGTGCTGAAAAGCGGCGTCATCGCCGAGCGTGGCACACATGCTGAGCTTCTGGCGCAGAATGGGCTTTATGCGTCCATGTGGAACCGCCAGCGCGAGGCGACGCAGGCCGAGGAGCATCTGAAGCAGGTACGCGAGAACGACGACCTGGGCGTTGTCGACCGATTGGCGCCGGCAAGCTGAGAAAGCCCGCAGGAGCGCCGCGTTCTGTGCCCCATTGCAGGCATTGGGCGCAGCACTTATGCACCGATGGCTGTCACGAGCCTGAGATAGCAGCTTGCTAGGTACGAGGGTCTTTTCAACGGAGCCCCGAAAATGCGTACTTTTGCCAAAGCTTTAAGCCTATTGCTCGTCGTCGGCCTTGCCTCGCCGGTTTTCGCCGAAGATGCCAAGCCGTTCAGCGATGCCAAGGAGATCAATCTCCTCGATCTGCTGCCGCCTCCGCCCGCCAATGATTCCGCACAGATGAAGGCGGAACTCGGCGAAATCCTGACGATCCAGGTGACCCGCACGCCGGAAATGGCGGCTCGCGCCGTGGCCGATGCCGAAGAGAACGTCTGGCGCTTCTCCGACGTCATCGACAATCCGAAATTCACCAAGGAAAACCTGCCGAAGTTTTCTGCCTTCTTCGATCGTATCGTTGAGACCGAAGGCGCTGTCGTCGATCCGGCCAAGGATGTCTGGAAGCGTCCGCGGCCGCATCTCTACAGCGATCTGGTCAAGCCGATCGTGCCCCTTTCAAAGTCCGGCTCCTATCCGTCGGGCCATACCACGCTCGGCACGCTGATGGGCATCGTGCTTGCGAACATGGTGCCGGAGAAGCGCGCCGTCATCATGGCCCGCGCCTGGGAATACGGCCACAACCGCGTCGTCGGCGGCATCCATTACGCTTCCGACATCGAAGCCGGCCGCATTGCGGGCACCGTCATCGCTGAAACAATCATGACGCATGACGATTACAAGGCCGAATACGAAGGCGCCAAGGCGGAACTGCGCGCCGCTCTCGGCCTCTGATTTCCGATCGGCCGACGCAGAACATAGGAGGCCGCCATCATCGGCGGCCTTTTCATTGCGTCCTGCACGGGTTTCCACAGGCAACACTTTTCAAGTCAGGGGAACATTGGCATCTTGCTCGATGCGGATTGCGTTGAGGACGAGCGTGCGAAAGCATTGCCCATGACAGGTTTTGCCTGTAGTCACGCTCGACTGGTATTCAGAGCAAGACCGCTTATCTTGTTCTCATTCTTTTGACTGGCATGACCTTGCCGAAGAACCGGAGCCCGGTTCCTGGTGAGGGCGCCCTAACGGAGTAGGCCGTAGATGAGCTTGATGAACAGCGTACGCAACGTCATCGTTCCCGTACACAAAGAGGGCTATCCCTTCATTGCAGGCTTCTTCGTTGCGTCGCTGGTACTGGGCTGGATCTTCAAGCCGCTCTTCTGGATCGGTCTGATCCTGACTTTATGGTGCGCCTATTTCTTCCGCGATCCCGAGCGTATGACGCCGCAGGACGATGATCTGGCGATATCGCCTGCCGACGGCAAGGTTTCAAGCGTGCAGATGGTGACGCCGCCGGCCGAACTCAATCTCGGCAGCCAGCCGATGCTGCGTATCTCGGTCTTCATGAACGTCTTCGATTGCCACGTGAACCGTTCGCCGATGCGCGGCCGCATCACCAACGTCGCCTATCGCCAAGGCAGCTTCCTCAATGCCGAACTCGACAAGGCCAGCGAACAGAACGAGCGCAACGGCCTCGTGATCGAAACCAAGCATGGCGAGATCGGCGTCGTGCAGATCGCCGGCCTCGTTGCCCGCCGCATTCTTTGCTTCGTCCATCCGAACGAGCCGCTGGATGCCGGCGAGCGCATCGGCCTCATCCGCTTCGGCTCGCGCCTCGATGTCTTCCTGCCGGAAGGTGCTTCGCCGCGCGTTGCAGTCGGCCAGCGGGCGATTGCCGGTGAAACCGTCATTGCCGAATTCGGCTCGGCCAAGGGCGCAACCCTTAGCCGCCGCAGCTGAACCGTAGGAACACGAGCGAGATGAAGACGCCTTTTCCGCCTTTCGAGCCGCATGGGCCTAACGACGAAGCGCGCGGGCCGCGTCTCCGGGAAATTCCGTTGCGGCTGATCGTGCCGAACATGATCACCGTGCTGGCGATCTGCTCGGGCCTGACGGGCATTCGCCTCGCTTTCGAAAGCCGCTACGAGCTCGCCGTTGCAGCCGTGCTGGTCGCAGCCTTCCTCGATGGCATCGACGGGCGCGTCGCGCGCCTGATGAAGGCCACCTCGAAGTTCGGCGCGCAGATGGATTCGCTCGCCGATATCGTCAATTTCGGCGTCGCGCCGGCACTCGTCGTCTATGTCTTCCTGCTCGATCAGGCCCGCTCGCTCGGCTGGATCGCGGCGCTGATCTACACGATCGCCGCCGGCCTGCGGCTCGCCCGCTTCAACGTCATGGCCGAGCGCGAGCACAAGGCCTCCTGGCAATCGGAATATTTCGTCGGCGTACCGGCGCCTGCCGGCGCAATGCTGGTGCTGCTGCCGGTCTATCTCGGCTTTCTCGGGCTGACGCCGGACCGCACCTTCGCCTTATGGGGTGCAGCCTACACGGTTCTCATCGGCTTCCTGCTGGTCAGCCGCCTGCCCGTATGGTCCGGCAAATCGGAAGGCAACGGCGTAAGGCGCGACCTGGTGCTGCCGATCATGCTCGGCCTTGTCGTCTATGTTGCGCTGCTGATGAGCTATACGTGGCATGTCATGGTCGTGACCGTCGTCATCTATTTGCTGTCCCTGCCCTTCGGCGCACGCTCGTGGGCGAAGAAATACGGCACCTACACCATCAACGGTCCCGCCGATCCCAATGTCGACGATTCCAACGACGACATCGGCCGGCATATCTAGGACCGGCATATCAAACCGCTGCGCAATGGCCCTTTGACGGCGTCGCCGCGCTGCAACCGCTAGTCTGTAAGTCTCCCTTATCAATCAGAGACATGACGATCGCTCATCGGCCTAATGGGAAGCCAGATCCGCGCGATATTTCCGCAGATTCGAACATTGCGGCAGTGCGGATTCTACACGAGGTTTCGGCGCTAATCTCTCGAAATATGGTCGTTGTTTACAAAAGCTGATTGGCAAACGCCTTCGATTTGTCATGATTTACGACAAAAAGCACTACTCGACTGTGAATCGAAAAATGCTCCGGGGGAGCATGGTGAGGAGTGAAACATGACGCAGAAGAAAGACCAGCCGGCACAACCGCAGGCAAAGATCGATCCCAGCAAGCATTATCGTCCGCTGGGCCTGAAAGCCGTTCTTGCAGCGCATCTGATGCTGAAGACAAAGCCTCTCAAGAAGAAGATCGCCTGAGAATATAGTTCTGCCCACAGCCGACCAATACCGGCAGGCAGCATTTCCGGTCACTGGCCGCTAAAATGGCGGCCGCTCAGAGAAGGCTTAGCTGGCCATCTTCCGGATCCGCCTTCTTCGGCGGCTTCCTGACAGGATCGAGCGTTACGGGTGTCTGCACCTCCGGTCCCATATTGGCAACCTTGTTGACACGATCCGAAACCGGGATCGCCTCGAAGAAATCCTCCTGGACCGGCTTCATCAGATCGAGAACGTCGCGCGGTTCCTGCGTCTTGCAATCGAGCCAGCGGGCAAAATCCTCCGGCTTGATGACGACGGGCATTCGGTCATGGATAGATCGAATGGCGCTGTTTGCCGCAGTCGTCAGGATCGCACCCGTATCGACTTCCGAACCGTCGGCCGACGACCAGGTTTCCATAAGCCCGGCAAACGCGATGACACCGCCCCTGCGAGGGCGAATCCAGTAGGCTTGCGGCTTCTCGCCGCTTTCCTTCGGCGGCCGATGCCATTCGTAGAAGCCGGATGCCGGGATGAGGATGCGGCGATGGCGCATGGCCGCGCGGAAGGAGGCCTTGCCGATCGCCGTTTCCGCCCGTGCATTGATCAGCAGCGGGAAATCCTTGGGGTCCTTCACCCAATCGGGCATGAAGCCCCAGCGCACGAGCAAGGCGCGACGATCCGGCAAATTGCTGCCTGGTCGCTGCCTGTCGCCCGATATGACGACAAGGATCGGCTGCGTCGGCGCGATATTGTAGCGCGCGGGAAAACCGTCATTCAGCAGGACGCCGAGCGCTTCGCCCACCTGGTCTGCTGTCGATGTCAAAGCGAAACGTCCGCACATGAGGCCTGTGTTGCACCCGCAAGGCGCCGGGTCAAGCCTAAGGTCAGCCGCGTGGTCCGAGGAGAATGATCGCCGCCCCGACGAGGCAGATGACGGCACCCGAAATATCCCATCGATCCGGCAGCCGCCCTTCGGCGAGCCAGAGCCACAGAATGGAGGCAACGATATAGACGCCGCCATAGGCAGCAAAAGTGCGCCCGGCCGCCTCGTTCGGCACCAGCGCCAGCAGCCAGGCAAAGAGCGCCAGCGAGACAAGGCCAGGTGCGAGCCACCAGACGGGCTTCGACAGACGCAACCACGCCCAGAACGCAAAGCAGCCCGCTATTTCGGCGAGAGCCGCCAAAGCATATAGCCCGTAGATCATCCCCGATCGTCCCCGTATTCGGCACATTAAGAATCGTTGCCTTGGCCGCGAGCGAGTTAAGGGGCTTTCCCGCGGGACAGCAAGCGCCGTTTCCTGTAGAAATTGGTCGCAGATGGCTCGTTGCCATCGCGCGTCGATCTTCCTGTCCGAATGCAAAGCGATCCATGACCTCCAATCCTCGCCCTGCTTCCTCCGCCATTCTCGAACGCAACGGTCGCTTCCTGCTGGTGTTGCGCAGCAATCCGCCGTCCGCCGATATGTACGCCTTTCCGGGAGGGCGGGCCGAAGAAGGAGAGACGCCGGCCGACGCGGCACTGCGCGAGTTCAAGGAGGAAACAGGCATATCAGCCCGCAATCCCCGCCTGTTCGAGACCTACGACCTGCGCTCCCACGCGGCAGACGGAACCCTGACGAGCCACTTCCTGCTCTCGGTCTTCCTTGTGGATGCCGATGTGGATGCGGTTGCCGAAGCCGCCGACGATGCAGCTGCCATTGGCTGGTACACGCTGGAGGAGGTGCGCACGCTGCCCGTCCCGGCCAGCGTGCTCGAATGCGTGGAACGACTTGCTGCAGCAAACGCATAGCTCGGCGCCGAAATTAACGATGCTGAGCAATATCGGCGTGGAAACCACCTGCCCCGCCTTGTTCCCGTCATGCTTGTCCGGTCAACATGGTTACATGATTCATAACAGCCTTGGCCGACCGCTTCTGATCTGCATCGCGCTTGCCGTAGCCTTTCCCGCTGCGGCACAGCCGGCAGCAAGCGCGCCACCGGCACAGGCGGCCGATAATGCGAATACCGAGCAGCCTGCGCCCTATGACGAGCAGCTCTCCCGGCTCTCCGAAATTCTCGGCTCGATCGACTATTTGCGCAATCTGTGCAGCCCGACGCGGGAAGACGGATGGCGCGGCGACATGCAGCACTTGCTCGACACGGAGACCAAGAGCGAGCCGAAACGAAAAGAAAGGCTCACTGCGGCCTTCAACCGTGGATATCGGTCCTTTGCATCGGTTTACACGAATTGCACGCCGCAGGCCCGCGTCGCGGAAGAGCGATACCGTAACGAAGGTGCAACACTGGCGACAGAAATCACCGCACGCTTTGGAAATTGACGATTTATTAACCTCTTTTCATAGCGAGCCGTGTCGTTTTGGGAAAAGGCTGATAGAGTTATTAAGCAAGTGGTAAGGACATGAACGTCTCGAGGAAAGAAACAATGGAAACCAGCCTGAACGAAATCGACGACATGATCGTTCATGAAAAGATGCAGGCAGCGCTGGAATACCAGAATGAAGCTTGGGCCGACGGCATGGCAGATGGCATCGAGCCCGAAATCATCGCCGACGCAGCCATCGCCCACGCCATTCGCGAGACGATCCGGATTCAAGGGGAACAGGGCGCCGAAGCCTTGCTCGAATCGCTGCGTGAACGCATGCTCGCTGGTGAATTCTCTCCGAACCGTACCCTGCAATAACACTCAGAGATTGCTAATGCGTATCTTTCCAGGCAGTGCGCTCACCTGTTCCATTGCCTCGTTCGCTGCCGTAACCCTGCTTTTGGGCAGCACCGCCTTGCCGCTACCGGCCAATGCCTTTTCCCAGCTCAACCCGCCGCCCCCCCAGGCGAAAGACGCAGCACAGTCCACTCCGAAAAAGAACGAGAAACCGATCGAACAGGCGCTGGAAGCGCCCGCCAATAACGCGCTGCCAATGCCCGATCCGCTGATCAACAAGCAGGCCGGCCAGAGCAGCGGCGATACTTCGAACACGAACAAATCGGTCGAATTCCTTTACGATATCGACAAGGCACCGGAGCCCGTAAAGAAGCTGCGCACCGCGATCGTGGAAGCTGCTGCTTCCGGCGATCTCGAGCGCCTGCGCCCGCTGATGAATGTCGGCGGCGGGCTCAAGCAGACGCAGGTCACCGCCGACGACCCCGGCGAAGATCCTATCAAGACCCTGCATGACCTTTCAGGCGATCCCGACGGCATCGAGATCCTGTCCATTCTCCTCGATATCATGTCGACCGGCTTTGCCCATGTCGGTCAGGGAACTCCTGACGAAGTCTATGTCTGGCCCTATTTCGCCGAGAAGGACATCAAGACGCTCTCCACGCCGGAGAAGGTCGATCTAATGCGCATCGTGACGGCCGGCGACTATGCCGACATGCTGGAATTTGGCGGCTATAATTTCTATCGCGTCGGCATCACGCCGGACGGCCGCTGGAAATTCTTCACCTCGGGCGAATGATCCTGCCGGGGCACTTGCGGTTCCCCGCCGAAGGCCCTACCTCTGCGTGATAGGCCAAATCAGCGGAACAATCATGCCAGCCGTATTCCTGAGAGAGCGCTCCTTCATCCGCATCACCGGCGCGGAGGCGGAGACGTTCCTGCACAATCTCATCACCACCGATCTCGCCTCGCTTGGCGCCGACGAGGCGCGCCCCGGCGCGCTGCTGACGCCGCAAGGCAAGATCCTGTTCGACTTCATGATCTGGCGGGATGGCCCCGGCTTTCTGGTTGAAACCGACACGGCGCAGCGGGAAGGCCTGCTCAAGCGGCTCACGATGTATCGCTTGCGTGCCAAAGTCGATTTCGCCGCGGAGGACGCACAGGGCGTCACGGTCGCATGGGGAGATGCCTCAACGGATGGACCAAGAGACAGCCGCTTCGCCAAGGCTGGAATTCTCCTGACGCGGACGCCCGGTGAACATGGCAGCGATCCCGAGACGCTTTATGACGCGCTGCGGATCGCCAATGGCATCACCGTTTCCGGCCGTGATTTCGCGTTGCAGGACGCGTTCCCGCACGATGTGCTGATGGATCTGAACGGCGGCCTGGGCTTCCGCAAGGGCTGCTATATCGGCCAGGAAGTGATATCCCGCATGCACCATCGCGGCACGGCACGCAGGCGGGTCGTCATCGTCAACGGCAGCGCCGAATTGCCGCCCTCCGGCACGGAATTGACTGTCGGCAGCAAGCCGATCGGCACGCTCGGCTCAACCGCCGGCAATATGGGCCTTGCCATCGTCCGCATCGACCGGGCCGGCGAAGCCATTGCCGAAGAGGCTCCGATAAAAGCTGGCGGTGTCGACATCACCGTCTCTCTTCCAGCCTGGTCCGGCCTCTCCTTCCCCACCAGCGCCGATGAGGCGTCGGCATGATATCCGCCAAGGCGACGCGCGCCTGGCAGCGCATGCTATCCGGGCGCCGGCTCGACCTGCTCGACCCATCGCCGCTCGATGTCGAGATCGGCGACATCGCGCACGGGCTTGCCCGTGTCGCCCGCTGGAACGGGCAGACCTCCGGCGATCACGCCTTTTCGGTGGCACAGCACAGCCTTGTCGTGGAGGCAATCTTTCGCCACCTCAATCCGGCAACGCCGGACGAACTGCTTGCCGCCTTGCTGCATGATGCGCCGGAATATGTGATCGGCGACATGATCTCGCCGTTCAAGTCCGTCGTCGGCGGCGATTACAAGGTCGTGGAGAAGCGGCTCGAAGCGGCGATCTACCGACGCTTCACCCTGCCCCCGCATTGCGCGCCAAAGCTCAAGGAAAAGATCAAGAAGGCCGATACGATCTCCGCCTACTTCGAGGCGACGCTGCTTGCCGGCTTCACGCCCGATGAAGCCCGCAAATTCTTCGGCCAGCCGCGCGATATCACACGCGAGATGCTGCCGATCGATCCCGTGCCGGCGATCGAGGCACAACGGCTGTTCCTCAAGCGCTTCGAGACGATCGAGGCGGAGCGTGCTGCCATGAGGATCGGCGCGTGACCGCGATCGTCATATCGCCGCTGGCGCGCATCGCCGAAATGGCCGTTCGCCATGGCGCGCGCGAAATGATCAGCCTGATGGCCAAGGAGCAGAATTTTCATCGGCCTGCCGTCATCAAGGCGGATCGGCATCTGCTGCTCAACATGAACGACATCAACTTTGCCGGGACCGGCGATCTCGTCGCCCCGCAGGAGACGCATGTCCGCGCCATCATCGATTTCGCGACCGGTTGGGATCGAAGCGCGCCTTTGCTCATCCATTGCTGGATGGGCGTCTCGCGCTCGCCAGCGGCAGCACTGATCGCGGCTTTGGTCGTTCACCCGGAAGAAGACGATCTGGCGCTTGCGCATCGGTTGCGCGCGAGTTCGCCATTCGCCACGCCGAATGCCCGGCTGGTCGCCATCGGCGATGACATGCTCGGGCGCCGGGGGCGTCTCGTTGCCGCAGTCAAAGAGATCGGCCGTGGCGCAGATACTGACGGCAATGCGCCTTTCATGCTGCCCTTGGCCGCCTTGAGCACTGGCGCATAAAAAACGGAGATCGCGTTTCGCAATCTCCGCTCGTTTCACAGCAATGAACCACCGCGATCACACGGCGACGCCATCCGTTTGGTCCGGATCATACTGGCCATAGGTGTTCTGATAAAGCGACGACGGTTCCTGCATGTTGTTCAGCAAGACGTCCAGCGCCTGATCCTTGGCAAGCGTCGCGGCATCCGTTGGATTGCTGTCGCTCGTACTCGGCTCCAGAGACAGCATATCGGCGGCGGAAACATCCGACGATTTCAGAGCATCGAGGCCCTCGGCGAACTGATCCTTGGTCAGGGAGCCGGCGTTTTGTGTATCCAGGCTCTTGAACAAGGCTTCTGCATCGCTTTGGCTCATGTCCTTCGGACGCCCGGCGACGAACTCGTCCTGCGAAATCGTGCCGTCCTGATTGGTGTCGAGGCTGGCAAACAGCTGGTCCATGGGGGATTCGCTGGAAGAGCCGTCCCCTGACGTGGAGCTGCTTGACTGGGTGTTCTGCTGCATCTGCAACAGCATCGACGCCAGATTGCCGGAAAAGACGTCCGTGGCGCTCGGATCGCTGCTGCTGTCGCCATTCTCGTCGTTGACAATGCTCGCCGACAGGAGGCCGGATTGCGCCGCCGCCTCCAGCTCCTGAGCATCCACGACACCATCCTGATTCTTATCCAGGGGACTGTACGAGGCAGCCGTCATGCTGCTTCCAATTGAAGAAACCCCGCTCATCCAAATCTCCTACGGCAAATGCCATCGCGTGGTTGAAAGACCCCGGCACGCTTAGTCATCTGCAAACAGGATAGGCCGTTTTGCCTCGCGGATTGAGATTGGTGTTAATTCACCATTAACCATAATTGACAGCCATCGAATCATATTGCCGGTGGGCGCTTACGCGACCGGAACAACCGTTGCTTGAATTTCCACCGGCTCAATGCTCGAATCATTTTCGAGCCTCTATTGGCTGCTTTCCTATTGAATGACGGCACATGCCAGGCGCTTGCCGGCGCCGCCGACGGGCTGGCTGCGGTAATCATCCGAGTCGGCATGGATCATCAGCGTGCGGCCGCGGATGCCGTTCTTGCCGTTCAGCGACACCATGCCGTTGAAGACCTGGGCGCGCAGCTTGCCATCCTGATCGACATACTGGTTGGGCATATCGCCGGCATGCGGCCCGTTGGCGGCCAGAAAGCCGTGCTCCGCCTTGGTGGGATTGAAATGACCACCGGCGGACTCGAAGCCGTGCGTATGGTCGCAACGGCTATTTTCATGGATATGGAAGGCGACCCAGCGATTGGCGGGCATGCCGGACACTTCCATCTCGATCAGCACGCCCTTTTTGCCCTCGGTCAACGTCGCCCGGCCGGCCTGCTTGCCGTCGAGGCCGACGAAATCAGCAGTGGCGGTATTCTGACTTTGGGTTTGCGCTGCCGCAGGCGTCGCTGCTGCAAGAGCGAGAATTGCAACGATCATGATCCGCTTCATGGAACACCCTCCCTGTTCTGCGTGGCAATTGCCCAACGCATGGCAGGCATGAGGGTTCCGGCGAGTGGAAAAAATGACCCTAATCAAAATGATAAGGCGGCTTGCCGACATCCCGGCGGCCGCCTTACATCGGATGAAAGTGCGCGTCAGGCCGCTATGCTGCCGACGTCATACTGGCCGTATGTGCTGTTATAGGCATCCATCGGCGACATCAGATCAAGGTCGAAGCCGACATTGGATTCCGGTGACTTGGCCGTGGAAGCGGTATCGGCGCTCGGCAACTGCATGAGCTTAGCAATCAGGCCGCTCAACGCACTGTTCGAACCATCGGCAGTAGCGTCGGTATTGTTGGCCTCGAGAATGCCGGGGCGTTCGTCCACCGAGCGTTCTTCTTGGCTTAAAAGACCGTCGCCATTCGAATCGAGACGCGAAAGCGTGCCACGATACGGGTAGGAGCTGTTGGATACGGAAGAAACATGGGACATACAAACCTCCTGAGGTAGGAGCCGCCTCATGCGACGTCGTTTGTACGCAATACATTCAGAGTTGGACTATGAATCGCTTTTAAGCTGCTTCGCGTTGCCGGTAAAGACAAATTGTTAATGAGTATTAACCATAGTTCCCAAGTGGTAAATCTGAATTTCCTAATGTTTCCTTCGCAATCCATTATGAGGCAATTCGGTATAATCCACTGGAATCATAGGGGAATCTGACTATCTAATCTTACCCGGCGAGCGCTTTCGTATATGCTACGGCGGATCGCCCATGGAGAAGACATGATGGAATTGTTACCGCTCGTCATCCTGGTCGTCGGCATCCTGGTACTGCGAGGCCACAACCTAAGGATAAAGCAGCTGGAAGCGCGCGTTCAGGAGCTGCAAAATGCTCTCGCGGGCAAGGTGCTGACGGCGGATGCGGCCGAATCGGTTCCCGTGACAGATTCGATGGCTCTTGCTGCTGAACAGCCTATCGAAGACGAGCCGAAAGTGGCGATCGAACACACTTCGACGTCCGGTATCGAGCAGCCGGCCCTCGCCGCAAACAATGTCGCGGATACGGTCGAGGAAAAGGCCGCCCCTCTTGCCAGCCAGACATCCACGCAGACCAAGGAAAGCCTGGAGAGCACGATCGGCGCACGCTGGGCCGTCTGGGTCGGCGGCATTGCTTTGGCGCTCGGCGGCATCTTCATGGTCAAATATTCGATCGAGAGCGGTCTTCTCAGCCCCGGCGTCCGGCTTGTTCTTGCTGCACTCTTCGGCCTTGTCCTGATTGCCGCAGGCGAAGTGATCCGCCGTCGCGCCGCGCCGGTTCTGAACAATGCCTTCCAGAATGCGATGATCCCCGGCGTGCTGACGGCAGCCGGCGTCGTCGCACTGTTCGGCTCCACCTATGCCGCACATGCCATCTACGAATTCATCGGCCCCACGACCGCCTTCATTCTTCTCGCACTGATCTCGCTCGCCACACTCGGGCTATCGCTATTGCATGGACAGGCGCTTGCCGGCCTTGGTTTGCTGGCGTCGATGGCAACCCCTGCCCTGATCGCTTCGACCGCGCCAAGGCCCTGGATTCTCTTCGGCTATCTCGTCCTGACCTGGCTTGCGACCCTATTGGCGTCGCGCCTGCGCCGCTGGTTAATCGCCCCGTCCCTCGCGAACGGGCTGCTGAGTCTCTGGCCTCTGCTCTACATCACCTTCAGCCCGGCCGTCGATCTGGCGCCGGTTACGCTTGCCATGTTGGCGATGATCGGCGGCACCATCTTCCTCTGGCCGGGGCGCTATCCGATCTCCGAGACGGCGAAGGAAGACATTGCAACCGTGCCCACCGAAGACGCACCTCCGCGGCCCGGCGCCGACATGGGATGGGCTGCATTTCTTGCCCGGCAGCCGCTCGGCATGACGCTGACGGCAGCGGTTGGCGCGCTTACGGTGTCTCTCTGCCTCGTCAACTACAGTCTTCAACATGGATACCCCATTGTCGACGCCACATTCATGTTTGCGGCGATCGTTGCGGCGGTCGCGGCCTTCGGCGCCGGTCGCCTGCATGCGGCCTGGGCGACGATCCTGTCGGCGCTTGTCGCCGTCGTCGGCGCGTCCGGCATTCTGACCAACTGGATCGCCGGGCTCGAATCCGCAAGTACGGATGGAACCGCCAGCCTACAGAGCACGGTGCTCTATGAAGTGCTCGGCCTCGGCGCCCTCTTCGTACTGATCGGTGCCTTTTTCCTCAGGCGCTTTGCTGGCCAAGAAAAACCCTATGCCGCGCTTTGGAGCCTTGTCATGGCCACCACGCCGCTGGCGATCGCCACGATCAGCTTCGTCAACTTCGGCAACTGGACGCTCGACTGGCTGCACGGGCTCTACGGCATCGGGCTGGCCCTTGCGCTGATCGCGCTTGCAGAATGGCAGAACCGCAGCGACGGCGAAGGGCTGAACCTGCCGACGAACATCCTCGCCGCCGGCTCTTTTGCCGCCGCCGTCTTCGCCCTGCATACGCTTGCGCATCATGCCACCGCGACGATCCTGCTGCCGGTTCTCGGCATCGCCTATCTGCTGGCGGGACGTCTGCGCAATTGGCTCGTTCTGCCGTGGGCCATGGTTGCCGCGCTGGTCATCGCCATGGGGCGCATCACCTGGCAGCCGACGATCGTCGACCCGGCCGAGCTTGGCACGACGCCGGTCTTCAACATGCTGCTTGCCGGCTACGGCATTCCGGCCGCCCTTGCCGTCCTAGCCGCCTTCATCACGCGCCATTCGCCGAGCCTGCGGCTGCGCAATGCCCTGCAGGCGCTCGCCTGTTTCCTCGTGCTGCTGACCATTGCCATCCTCGTGCGCCATGCCATGAATGGCGGCGTGCTTAATGATGCGGTTCCGACGCTCGGCGAACAGTCGATCTACACGCTGCTGGCGATCGGTGCCTCCGCGACGCTGATGGCGCTCGATCTGAGCGCCGCGAGCCCTGTCTTCCGTTACGGTGGCATGGCGCTCGGTGTCATTTCGGTCTTCATGATCCTCACCCTGCATCTGCTGGGGCTGAATCCGTTCATGACGGGCGAGAGCACGGGTGGTATCCCGCTCTTCAATCTGCTGCTGCTTGCCTATTTTCTGCCAGCGATCGCCTATGGCGGATTGGCGCTCTTTGCCCGCAACCGACGCCCCCTGCCCTATGTCAGCATGCTGGCCGTCGCGGCGGCCGTCATGGCTTTTGCATGGGCAACCTTGTCGGTGCGCCGCTTCTGGCAGGGCGAGTACATTCCCTTCTGGAACGGTTTCATCCAGGGCGAGCTCTATTCCTACTCGGTCGTCTGGTTGCTGATCGGCATCGCGCTTCTGGGGCTCGGCGCCCGCTTCGAAGCCCGGAGCCTGCGCATCGCCTCGGCGGTGCTGGTCTTCATCGCCGTCGTCAAGGCCTTCCTCATCGATATGGCGAACCTCGAAGGCTTTCTGCGGGCGCTGTCCTTCATTGGCCTCGGCGCCGTGCTGATCGGCATCGGGCTGTTCTACCAAAAGATCCTGACGCGCAAGAAAGCGACGGAGTGATTGCGGCGAATCCATTCGCCCGGTAGGAGGAAAGAACCTGCCGACTGATCATCCCGGAGCAAGTGCGACTATGGACACCGACAAGATGGCGCGGGCCTTTGCCCCGTTCGAAGCACTGGCTGCGGATCTCATCCCCCACGCCGCCGATGGCGATGACGGTTCGCACGATATTGCCCATATCCTGCGCGTCTTCCGCAATGCCATGGCCATCCAGGCCGAAGAAGGCGGCAATGCCCGGATTCTCGCCGCTGCCGTGCTGCTGCATGATTGCGTTGCCGTCGAAAAGAATTCGCCGCATCGCGCGCAGGCGTCGCGGCTCGCTGCTGAAAAGGCCTCGGGCATTCTGCGGCAGCTCGGCTGGGCGGACGAAGATATTGCGGCGACGGCGCATGCGATCACCACGCATAGTTTCTCCGCCAACCTGCCGCCGGAAACGCTGGAAGCGAAGATCCTGCAGGATGCCGACCGGCTGGATGCGATCGGCATGGTCGGCGCGGCTCGCTGCTTCTACATTGCGGGACGTCTCGGCTCCGGCCTCTACGATCCCTTCGATCCGCTTGCGGCAGAGCGGCCGCTTGACGACAAGCGCTTCGCCATTGACCATTTCGAGACAAAGCTGTTCAAACTGGCGGATGGATTCCAGACCGAGACCGGGGCCAGGTTTGCCGAAGCACGGCACGACCGGCTGAAAACCGTGCTGGCAATGTTCATCGACGAAATTTGAGGGCTATCCATGCGCGTCAGCGATCTTTTCATCTATCCCCTCAAGAGCGCGCGCGGCATCGCCATTCCGTCGGCAGCCATCGATGCCTTCGGGCTGGCGGGAGATCGCCGCGCCATGCTGGTCGATCCCTCGGGCAACTTCATTACCCAGCGCGAATTACAGGCATTGGCGCGGATCGATATCCAGCCAGCACCCTCCTATCTGCGCCTGAAGATGGAGGGCAAGCCCGATATCATCGTGCCGCCGCCGCACCCCGACAACCGCATGGACATCGTCGTCTGGAAATCAGCCGTCAATGCGTCCGTCGCGGATGAGGAAACCAACAAGGCCCTGTCGGCCTGGCTGGATCGCGAGGTCAAGATGGTCTTCTTCGACAGGCTTGCCAAGCGCATTGCCAGCCCGGAATGGGCGGGAGAGGACACGCCGGTCACATTTGCCGACGGATACCAGATCCTCGTCACGACGACCGGCTCGCTGAAGGCGCTCAACGCCAACCTTGCCGCTCACGGCGAAGGCGCAATCGGCATGGAGCGCTTCCGCCCGAATATCGTCATCGATATCGACGAGGAATGGCCGGAGGACCGCTGGGCCGCCATCGAGATCGGCGGCATCCGCCTCGATCTCGTCAAGCCTTGCTCGCGCTGCATCATGACAACGCAGGATCAGCAGACCGGCTCGCGCGACGTGCCGAACCCGATACCCGCCATGGGCCGCATCCGCATGTCCGCCGACCGGCGCGTCCCCGGCCCGCTCTTCGGCTGGAACGCCGTACCGCGCGGCGAAGGCACGGTGAAGATTGGTGATACCGTCACGGTACTAGAGGAACGGCCGGAAGGCTGGGCGCTCAAGCGGCGCTAGAATAACCCCGTTGCGGGCGTCTCGCCGCTCAGCCTTTGACGGCGAGACCCGGCGATGCCAGATCGTCATCCAGGGAAGCGACGGCAACCGCCTTCAGCGCGGCTTGCATGAAGCCGTTGCGCGCCGCCGCGATCTCTATGCCGCGCGGCTCGTAGACGTGCCGATGCAGGAAGAAGCCGGTGAGGCGGAAGGCGGCAGAAAGGCTTTCCCGATCCGCAGCGACCACAGCGCCCGTTGAGAGAAACGGCGGCAGCGCCAACATCTTGTCTGCCCAGGGCATGCCGGCTGCCCGGCAAACGGCACGCCCGGACTTCGGCGAAACGAAAGCCAGATCCTCACGCACGCCGGTTGCCGCGCATTCCGTCAAATCGAGGCCAAAACCAAGATCGTTCAGCACGGCAAGCTCGAAGCGCACGAAGAGTTCGCCGGCGTCGGCGGGATTCTGCAGGTTTTCAAGGATGACATCGAGCGCATCGTAGAGATGCGGGTGCGGATCGCGCTCCGGCAGCAACCGCAGCAGTGCGGCCATCGCCTGCACGCCATAGACAGCGGTGGCGGTTTCCATAAGCCGCGCAGCTCTGAGCGTAACCGGCTCCATGCGAAATTCGCCGAGATGCTCATGCAGTCTCGCCCGCCAGGTGACTTCGACGAGATTGCCGGCCTGCAGCACCGGCTGCATGGCGCGCGAGCGGCCGGATCGCACCAATCCCATATGGCGGCCGCGGGTACGCGTCATCACTTCGGCAACGACGCTGGTCTCGCCGAGACGTTTGACGCCTAGAATGATCGCATGGTCCTGCCACTGCATCAGCCGGTTGCCCCGAAAGATTTTTGCGATTCGAGTTTAGGACAAATGGCTGCCGCTGTCACATAGCGAGCGGGGAGCTGCCGGCCAGCTTCTCTACGAAGAGGCGCATGGATTGCTCGTCGAAAGGCTTGTTCAAAAGCGGCACATGCCGCAGATCTGCCGGAAAATCGAGTGTATCGGAATAGCCGCTGACGAAGCCGAAGGAAATGCCGCGTTCCATCAGCAATCGGGCAAAGCCGAAACTGGTCGACTCCCCAAGATTCACGTCGAGCATTGCAAAATCATAATGTTCCGAATGAACGGCGTTGACCGCCTGTTCCAGATTCGAAGCAATCTCAATCTGTTGAATTCCGACGAGGTGAAGAATTTCCTCCGCCTCCATGGCAATGATAAGATTATCTTCCAGTATAAGGACGCGCTGAAACGTCATATCAGCGCCATCCTTGCACGTACGCGCCAGTTGGCGCACCCCGTAAAAAGTCCCGCATCTATCCCTCCGGCGCCAATCATCGGCCCGTCTTGAATGGATGGTTTTGCCCATCCGTTTTGGCTCAGTCTCTTGTGACATGACTTCGCCTCCAATCCGCTTCGCACTTTTTGCACTGCGGTACTATGGGCTCGTCACCATGCTCCAATCGCTTTTGCCGCCGGGGTTAGTAAAAGGTGAAACTGGTGGAAAAGTGACGATGACAATAATCTATGCTGATACAGTTGTTGTCAGCATTTAAAAAAGACATGTTGTTTGCGCAAAGAGCTGCCCTCAAATGAAGGGGCGCCTGACCGAATCAAGGCCGTCCCAACCGGCAAGCTCAGCAAGCCCTTCGCCGTCCAAAACCTCACAGCCTCGCTCATGCCAGAACAGCAGCTTCCGCGCCGCCAACTTTTTCAATGTTTTGTTGGTATGGACCACCGAAAGACCAAGCGTGTCGGCGACGTGCTGCTGCCGGATCGGGATGGTCTTGCTGCCGTTGAACAAGCGGAGAGCACGGGCGCGCTGATGCAGATACGCGATCAGATAGGCTGCGCGCTCGAGTGCAGAGCGGCGGCCTATGCTTAGAAGATGTTCATCCAGTATCCGCTCCTCACGCGAGGCGATCCAGGTCAGATCATAGGCCAGCGAAGGGTGGGAATTGTAGAGCGTCATCAATTCCGTGCGCTCGAAAACGCAAAGCGATATCGGCGAAAGCGCCTCTGTCGAGTGTTGCATCTCGCCCATGATCGAACCCTGCAATCCGATGAGGTCGCCAGGCATCACATAATTCAGGATCTGGCGGCGCCCATCCTCCAGCGTCTTGTAGCGGAAGCCCCAGCCCGAGAGGATGGTGAAAAGGTGGGCGCTATGCGCGCCTTCGAGGAAAATCGTGGCACCGGCGTCGACAAGAAGTTCGCCCTTCTTGAAGCCGCTGACGAAATTCAGCTCGTCGCGGTCAAATTCGCGAAAATGCGGCAGGGATCTTAGCGGACATTGCTGGCAGGGCGTGCGTTGTCCATGCACAGTCGCAGCTGCCTTCGCCATGAAACGCTCCCTCAAGTTGCAGCGGCATGAGCCATATGCCTGATAAACCACTGCAATATAAAGCGCTCAGGGAAGCAAAGTTCCATCAATGCGGGAAGTCGAGCCCCATTTCCCGGAAACGCTCGGGGTCGTCTCCCCAGTTCTCACGGACCTTGATGAAGAGGAACAGGTGCACGGGCTGCTCCAGAATTTCGGAGAGCTCCTTGCGCGACGCAGTCGAGATCGCCTTGATCGTTTCGCCACCCTTGCCGAGCGCAATCTTCTTCTGGCTGTCGCGCTCCACATAGATCACCTGCTCGATGCGCACCGAGCCGTCCTTGCGCTCTTCCCACTTCTCCGTCTCGACGTGCGAGGAATAGGGAAGCTCCTGGTGCAGGCGCAGGAACAGCTTTTCGCGCGTGATTTCCGCGGCGAGCTGGCGCATCGGCAAGTCCGAAATCTGATCCTCGGGATAGTACCAGGGACCTTCCGGCAAGGTCTTTGCCAGATAATCCATCACGTCGTCGCAGCCGGAGCCGTTCTCCGCCGAGATCATGAAGGTCTGTTCGAAGGCGATCTTCTCGTTAGCGGCGGCGGCAAGCGCCAGCAGATCCTCGCGGCGGACGCGGTCGATCTTGTTCAAGACCAGGATCTTCGGCTGGGAAACGTCCTTCAAACCTTCCAGAATGGCCTCGGCATCGCCGCGCAAGCCGCGCTCGCTGTCGATCAGCAGCATGATGAGGTCGGCATCCTTGGCTCCGCCCCAGGCAGACGTCACCATTGCGCGATCAAGCCGGCGGCGCGGCTTGAAGATGCCGGGCGTGTCCATGAAGACGATCTGCGCGTTGTTGTGAATGGCGATGCCGCGCACGATCGCGCGCGTCGTCTGCACCTTGTGGCTGACGATCGAAACCTTGGCGCCTACGAGCCGGTTGACCAGCGTCGACTTGCCGGCATTGGTGGGGCCGATGAGGGCCACGAAGCCCGAATGCGTCGGGCCGATATGTTCAACCGCGCCGTCTTCGGCGGGCGTATCCTGCTGATTGCTCATTTTTTCCGTCATTCCCTAGAGCGGACCCAGATTTTAGGTCGAACCGGCCTAAAATCTGGGTCCGCTCTAAACTCAAAGAAGTAGAGCATGATGTCGTCCGAAATCCCCTGACACTTTTCGGAATCATGCTCTAGCAGTTAGGTCTCAGTCAATTGAGGCTGCCATACACCTTCACGCTCCAGGATCCGCGTTGCGGCCACCTGCTCGGCCGCGCGCTTGGAGCGTTCTATTCCCGTCTCGGGCGTCGTTCCCTTCACTTCCACCGTCACGGTGAAGCGTGGATCATGATCCGGTCCGCTGCGATCATCAACCCTGTAGACCGGGGTGACGCCGAATTTCGCATGCGCCCATTCCTGCAATTCCGTCTTGGCATCGCGCCTTGCACCCTCCGGCCGGATGGCGCGACGCTCCCAAAATCGCAGGATGAACGCGCGGGCGACTTCGAGCCCGCCATCCAGATAGAGCGCGGCAATCAGGCTTTCGACGACATCGGCACGCACGTTCAGCATGCGCTTTCCCGTCAGCTTCTTCACGTCGGCGCCAGTGCGGATGTAAAGATGCAGCTCCATCTCATCGGCGACTTCGGCACAGGTCTCTGCACTCACCAGCTGGTTGAGACGTACCGAAAGCTCGCCTTCCGTCGCCGCGCCGAAGGTCTTGAAGAGCAATTCTGCGATGCACAGGCCGAGTACACGGTCGCCGAGAAATTCCAGCCGTTCATAGTTGCCCGTCTTGTGCGTACGCGCGCTGGCATGAGTCAGCGCGCGGTCGAGACGCTCCTTTTCGGCGAATTCGTGGCCTATAGCGGCCTCAAGCCTGGCACGATCCGCCTGGGAGAGCGTCTGCGCCTTCGTCATTCGACAACCTTGAAAATACGGTCCCAACGCATGTTGGTCGGCCATTTCCAGACTTCACGGAACGAGGTGTCGTGACCCAGCGAGAAGAAGATGATGCTGGCGCGGCCGATCAGATTCTCAGCAGGGACATAGCCGACATCGAAACGGCTATCGTCGGAATTGTCACGATTGTCGCCCATCATGAAATAATGGCCCGGCGGAACGACATATTCCTGAGTGTTGTCGCCACGGGAATTCGGCGAGAGATCCAGCGTGTCATAGACCTTGCCGGTATCCGGCAAGCGCTCGCTGTAGACGGCGATGTTGTTGCCCGGCTCCTGGCTGTAGTCCGACGAAAAGGTGCCATGCGGCTCGCGCGGAACGGCCTGACCGTTGATGTAGAGGATGTCGTTCTTGACCTGGATGCGATCACCAGGCAGGCCGATCACGCGCTTGATGTAGTCGACATCCGGATTCGGCGGGAAGCGGAAGACCACGACGTCGCCGCGCTTCGGCTCGCTGCCCAGGATGCGGCCGCTGAACAGATCCGGCGAGAACGGCATTGAATACTTGGAATAGCCGTAGGCGAACTTGTTGACGAAGATGTAATCGCCGACAAGAAGCGTCGGCATCATCGAGCCTGACGGGATGGTGAATGGCTGAAAGAGAAACGTGCGGATGATCATGGCCAGGACAAGAGCCTGAACGATGACCTTGATGTTCTCCCACAGGGCGTTCTGCTGTTTTACGGCTTTCTCGGACACGCAGTCTTATTCCTTTTTCGCACCCCACCGGCGCACTTGCATTCAGGCACTGTCTACTCGCTTCACATCATCGCGGCAATGGCGCGGATGCCAAAAGCGACATACAGTCGTGATTCAGGCATCCATCGGTAGCGCTTCGATGATCACAAAAGCCTGAGCAAGAGGAAAATCATCCGTTATGGTCAAATGAATGGCGGCGCGATGATTTGGCGGCAGCATGGCCGCCACTCTTTCGGCGGCACCGCCGGTCAATTGCATCGTCGGCTTGCCGCTTGGCAGATTGACGACACCCATGTCGCGCCAGAAGACACCCTGGGCCAACCCGGTGCCCAAAGCCTTGGAGCAGGCTTCCTTGGCGGCAAAGCGCTTGGCGTAGGAGGCCGCCTTGTTCTTGCGGCGCTCGGACTTGGCGCGCTCGATATCGGTAAAGCAGCGCTCGGTGAACCGGGCGCCGAAACGTTCGATCGTCTTCTCGACCCGGCGGATGTCGATAAGATCGCTGCCTATGCCGATGATCATGGGAAGGCCCTCCTGGCGGTCCGGACGAGGTCAGGCACGTCAGACGCTCGATGCGTTTTCGGCGAGTGCCAGCCGCTCGCGGGCACGTTCCATCAGGCGCTCCTTGCGGCGCGTCTTGAAGGTCTTCACACCATAATAGGTAAGCGCATAGACGATTACGCCCGTGACAATGGCAGGCGGAATGCCGCCGATCAGCATCGGCTTCAAAACCGGATCCCAGATTTGCGTGAGATCGCCCTTGTGCCACAGCGCGGGCAGATCGATGCTGCCGCCCTGGCCGCCGCTGTCACGCGCCAGAATCAGATGACCGATCTCCCAGGTCAAAGCCCAGATGAAGGGGTAGGTAATCGGATTGCCGGCAGCCAGACAGCCGAGCGCGGAGGCAATGACATTGCCGCCGACGAGATAGGCAATGACGATCGCCATGACGAAATGCACACCGATGAACGGCGTCCAGGACACGACGATGCCCGCTGCAAAGCCGGCCGCAACCGAATGCGGCGACGCGGCGAGGCGAACGAGGCGCTTACCGAAATATTGGAACGAGCGGACAAAACCCTTGCGGGGCCAAAGGTGCTCTCGCAACTTTTCCTTGAATGTCAGTGGTTTTCGGCGACGAAACAGCATGCGGCTTATCTAGTGCAATGGGGGCCGTCGTGACAAGAGCGGCCGAACGTATCATGCACTGATTAAGAACCGAAAGTACGGCTCTTTTTTGGAACGTCATCGGCGCTGGACGCAGAAAATGGACGCTCGCTTCATTTGCCGAAAGCAATCCCGCAAGATCGGGATGCTCCAAGGGCGCAACAACGACGCGCCCCTCCTGGTCTTTTAAGTATTAATAGCGATTAACGCGTGCGGAACAGACCGCGGTCGACCTGACGCTGCCGATACTCAAGGTCAAAACGGTCATGCGAACCATTCAGGTAAGCCATTTCGCGTTCTTCAACACTCGGAACACGCAGGGCACGGGCGATTTTCTTGATCGGGCTAAACATTGTCTTTTCTCATCTCAGTTTCGTTTCTTCGATGACCAGAAGATAGGCGCGATAAAGGTTAATTACCACCGCTCGAAAATACACACAGCCATGCGTTCAGCGCATAGCGATCCGGAAAGCCGCTCGATTTTGGTCATAAAATGATCACAAAATATGCAGCCTGCCCGGATCGATGGCTATGGGCAGCGAATATTACTCATAGAGGCGCTTTACGGTCGCGATGCAGTCCAGCTCCTTGAGCTGTACCAGCAACTGGTTGAGCTGGCGCAGATCCCAGACTTCGACGTCGAGGGCCATCTCGGTGAAGTCGGCTGCAACCCGAACGGTGTTGAGCACGCGGATATTGACGTCCACGTCCGCAACGGTCTGCGCCACCTTCGCCAGTGTACCCGGCTCGTTGAGGGCATTGATCAGGATGCGTGCGGCAAAACGGGACTTGTTGGCCTCGTCCAGATCCCAGCGCACATCGATCCAGCGTTCCGGCTCGTCGTCGAACCGCTGCAGGACCGGCGACTGGATCGGATATATGGTAATCCCCTTGCCCTTTTCCATGATGCCGACGATACGGTCGCCCGGAACGGCGCCGGTCGGCGCGAAATGCACCTCGACATTCGAGGAGATGCCGCGGATCGGCGGCGCATCGAGATCGGCGCCGTCGGAAACCTCGGCCTTGTTCTTGCCGGGGATCTTGAAGATCATGCCCGAGGCGCTGCGGACGTTGAACCAGCCCTCGTCGCCGGCAGGCTTCACGGTCACGCGTTCATCCTGATGATCGGGGTAGACGGCGCGCAAAACATCGAGCGACGACATCTCCCCTCGCCCGACCGCGGCAATCGCATCCTCGACATCCTTCTGGCCGAGGCGATGCAGGGCGGGCTTCAGAGCATCGCGCGAGAAGACCTTGCCGGCGCGTTCGAAGGTGCGTTCCAGAATGCGATGGCCGAGGCCGGCATATTGCTTGCGGATGGCAAGGCGGGTGGCGCGGCGAATGGCGGCGCGTGCCTTGCCCGTCACGACGATCTCTTCCCAAGCGGCCGGCGGCACCTGCACGCCCGAGCGGATGATCTCGACTTCATCGCCGTTGTTCAGCCGCGTCACCAGCGGCATGATGCGGCCGTTGATCTTGGCGCCAACCGTGGTGTCGCCGATATTGGTGTGGACGGCATAGGCGAAGTCGATCGGGGTTGCGCCGCGCGGTAGGGCGATCAGCTTGCCCTTGGGTGTGAAGCAGAAGACCTGATCCTGAAACAGCTCGAGCTTCGTGTGCTCGAGGAACTCTTCCGGGCTGTCGCCTTCGGCCAGCGCCTCGATGGTATGGCGCAGCCAGGAATAGGCGTTGCTTTCGCGCGAGGCGAGTTCGTTGTCGCCATTGCCGTTCGCGCCGTCCTTGTAAAGTGTATGGGCGGCGATGCCGAACTCGGCGATTTCATGCATGCGCTTGGTGCGGATCTGCAGCTCGATGCGCTGGCTGGAGGGGCCGACGATCGTCGTGTGCAGAGAGCGATAGTCGTTCTGCTTCGGCGTCGAGATATAGTCCTTGAAGCGGCCAGGAACGACACGCCAGCGGGTGTGGACGATGCCGAGCGCCCGGTAGCAGGAGGGAATGTCGTCGACGAGAAGGCGGAAGCCGTAGACATCGGAGAGCTGCTCGAAAGAGAGCGACTTCGACTGCATCTTGCGGAAGACCGAATAGGGCTTCTTCAGCCGGCCCTTGACCATGGCGTTGGCAAGGCCGTTGGCGACGAGCAGGTCGCGCAGCTCGGTCTCGATCTTCTTGACGAGTCCTTCGTTGCGCCGTGAGAGCTCCTCCAGGCGCTTCGTGACGGTATCATGCGCTTCCGGATTGATATGGCGGAAGGAAAGCTCCTCCAGCTCCTCGCGCATGTCCTGCATGCCCATGCGGCCCGCGAGCGGCGCATAGATTTCCATCGTTTCCTCGGAGATGCGGGCGCGCTTTTCCGGCGACATGTGATCGAGCGTGCGCATATTGTGCAGGCGGTCGGCAAGCTTCACCAGAAGCACGCGCACGTCGTCGGAAATGGCAAGCAGCAGCTTGCGCAGGTTTTCGGCCTGCTTGGCCTTCTTGGTGACGAGATCGAGCTTCTTGATCTTCGTCAGGCCTTCGACCAGGCGACCGATGTCCTCGCCGAACATCTCGTCGATCTCGGCGCGCGTCGCCGTCGTATCCTCGATCGTGTCATGGAGAAGCGCGACCGCGATGGTCGATTCATCCAGACGCATATCCGTCAGGATCGCAGCAACTTCGAGAGGATGGGAAATATAGGGGTCGCCGCTGGCACGTTTCTGCTGGCCATGCTTCTGCATCGCATAAACATAGGCTTTGTTGAGGAGAGCTTCGTTGGCATCGGGCTTGTATTTCTGCACGCGCTCGACAAGCTCGTATTGCCGCATCATTCCAAAGCTACTCCAGCAAAAACAAAAGCGCGCCAGTCTTCTGACCGGCGCACGCATCTTGCCATCATATCGCTCCTGCCCGGAGCATCAAGGTCAACGATCAGTAATCGTCGCTTTTTTCCGGCGGAACCAGGCCTTCGATACCGGCCAGAAGTTCTTCTTCCGACATCTGGTCGAAAGTAACGGTTTCCGGCAGGTCTTCTTCCTCTTCGCTGGTGGCGGAAGCACCTGCGGCCAGCAGGCTTGCCGGATCGGGCTCGGGCTCATCCACTTCCACATGCTTCTGCAGCGAGTGGATCAGATCTTCCTTGAGATCGTCGGGCGACAGCGTCTCATCGGCAATTTCGCGCAGCGCAACGACCGGGTTCTTATCGTTGTCGCGGTCGATGGTGATCGAGGAGCCCTGCGAAATCAGGCGGGCGCGGTGGCTGGCGAGCAGCACGAGCTCGAACCGGTTCTCTACTTTATCAATGCAATCTTCTACTGTGACACGGGCCATTGCCTGTCCTTTGCGGTCGTGATGTCGTCATCATGTCTCGGAGTAGCACGCCGATACAAGCAAACGATGGCAAATTCAAGTTTTTCCTGTTTCAGTGCCTTTGCACCCTCTGGGAAAGTGCTAAAATTCCCCTAGACAAACGGCTGTTTCCACCTTTGGTTGCTTGGAATATCACATTTCGTGCCCTAAATCTCGATTATATGAATAATTCATAAAGTAATACGAATTATTCTGCAACGCCTTACAAGGCATTGTTTTAGCTAGCCTTTGAATGAAGTGATTACGTTTTTATAACAGTGGATATGTAAGAGATGTTTGACCCACGCGAAAAAATTGCACTCTTTATAGACGGCGCCAATCTCTACGCTGCATCCAAGAGCCTCGGCTTCGATATCGACTACCGCAAGCTCCTGAAAGCATTTCAAAAGCGCGGATATCTGCTGCGCGCCTATTATTACACGGCTCTGATCGAGGATCAGGAATATTCCTCCATCCGCCCGCTGATCGACTGGCTCGATTACAACGGCTACAAGGTCGTCACCAAGCCGGCCAAGGAATTCACGGACTCCATGGGGCGCCGCAAGATCAAGGGCAACATGGATATCGAGCTGGCGATCGACGCCATGGAGCAATCCGAGACCGTCGATCATCTGGTGATCTTCTCCGGCGACGGCGACTTCACGACCTTGGTGGAAGCCCTCCAGCGCCGCGGACGCAAGGTTTCTGTGATTTCGACCATGGCGACCCAGCCGCCGATGATCGCCGACGATCTGCGCCGCCAAGCCGATCATTTCATCGACCTCGTAACGCTGAAGGCGGAAATCGGCCGCGAAGCATCGGAACGCCCTGCGCGCACCGCTGAGCCCAGTCACGCCCCGGCGGATACAGAAGAATAATTTGGGACTGCATCGGACAAGTTAGGGTTGCCGCAGCGGAGCCATTTCGTTTTGCCGCGGCAGCCGGCCCTTCGCTGAGGCATCCCGAGCTCGTAGAAGGGGCGTTCGTCGCTGCAATCGATTCACTGGACCGATTGCTCGGGCTTTGCCCGACCGCTCCTCACCCTCACCCATTGTCCTTCAGCAGGCGGCTCTTCTGCCTGTTCCAATCGCGTTCCTTCTCGGATTCGCGCTTGTCATGCAGCTTCTTACCCTTGGCGAGGGCCAGTTCCAGCTTGGCGCGGCCGCGGTCGTTGAAATAGATTTTCAACGGCACCAGAGTCATGCCCTCGCGATTGATCGCCGAACGCAGCCGGCCGATTTCGCGGCTGGAAAGCAATAGCTTACGGCGGCGGCGCGGCTCGTGATTGAAGCGGTTTGCCTGCAGGTACTCCGGCAGATAGGAGTTGATCAGCCAGATCTCGTCGCCTTCATCCGACGCGTAGGATTCGGCGATATTCGCCTTGCCCTCACGCAGCGACTTGACCTCCGTGCCCATCAGCACGAGCCCTGCCTCATAAGTATCGATGATCTCGTAGTTGAAGCGAGCCTTGCGGTTTTCCGCCACGACCCTGTTCACCACGCGCTGGCTGCCTTTGGGTGCCATGATTCTTCTTCTTTTCTTGCCTCATTCGGCAGCGGCCGAAGGCGTGCCAAGTTCCTGTCCCCTAAATAAGCGAGACCGCCCTCCTTGTGAAGAGAGCGGTCTTGCAGAGTTTCGGCAGCGTGCCTGTGAGCCGTTAGTTCAGGAGGCCGGCATGGCGCATGGCCGCATCGATCGCAGCCTCCGTGCCTGGTTCCAGGGTCGACAGGAGCGGCGAACGCACGTTGCGGCTCATGCGGCCAAGACGGGAAAGACCATACTTGGCGCCGCAGAGACCGGGCTCCAGGAAGATCGCCTTGTGCAGCGGCATCAGGCGATCCTGATATTCGAGAGCCTTGGCATAATCGCCTGCAAGCGTCGCCGCCTGGAATTCCGCACACAGGCGCGGCGCGACATTGGCCGTGACCGAGATGCAGCCGACGCCGCCATGGGCGTTGAAGCCGAGCGCCGTTGCATCCTCGCCGGAAAGCTGGCGGAAATCGCGGCCGCAGCTGATGCGCTGCTCGGAGACGCGCTCGATCTTGCCGGTCGCATCCTTCACACCGACGATATTTGCGTAGGCCTTGGCAAGCGCACCCATCGTCTCAGGCGTCATATCGACAACCGAACGGCCCGGAATGTTGTAGATATAGATCGGCAGCTTCACCGCTTCCGCCACGGCGGCGAAATGCGCATAAAGGCCCTTCTGCGTCGGCTTGTTGTAATAGGGTGTGACGACCAGAACCGCATTGGCGCCGACCTTCTCGGCGTGCTGTGCCAGCTCGACCGCCTCGCGCGTGTTGTTCGAGCCAGCGCCTGCCATCACCGGAACGCGCTTGTTGGCGATTTCGATGCAGAGCTCGACTACGCGCTTGTGTTCGTCATGCGAGAGGGTGGGAGATTCACCCGTCGTTCCAACGGGCACCAGTCCCTTGCTGCCCTCTTTTATCTGCCAATCGACATGCGAGGCGAAGGATGTCTCGTCCACCTTGCCGGCGTCAGTAAAGGGCGTAACGAGAGCGGGAATGGATCCCTGGAACATGCAAGTCTCCTAGCGGCGCGGCATTCATGCTTCAGCCGCAATCCATGGTTATGAATCCGCGCACCATAAAGCGCCGGCTTGACGGCGACAAGCGCGCTTTGAATGGTTAAGGGCAGTTTCCGATATCATAATTGATTGAAATTCGGACCACCGGTAAGGTTTCGTTAATATAGCATTTGGCAAATGGAAGGGGCCTGTTTGTTTTGTGAGTAGCCGGATGAAGAGACCTATCATGATATGGACCGCCGTGGGCTTGGCGGTCGCCTGGGGCGCGGTTGCCTCGCAGCTTCCCGGCCAGCAGATACCGACGAGCGCCAACGCCTATATCGCCATGGCGCCGGACCCTATGAGCACGGCTGCGATCCCGCGCGGCGGCGCTATCGCGCCCATCAGCGGCGACCTCAAAGCAGGCCTCGACGCCCTTTCCAACAAGAACCCGATGCAGGCGCTTGCTATCCGTAACGGCATGAGCGAAGGCACGCTTGACCGCCATATCCTGACCTGGGCGATCGCCACGTCGGGCCAGCCGGGGATTCCCTCTGGCGAAATTGCCGCTGCCGCCCGCGAGCTTGTCGGCTGGCCAGGGCTCGGCAGCCTGCGCGCCAATTCCGAGCGGGCGCTCTACACAGAAAATCCAGCAACGGATCAAGTCCTTGCCGCCTTCGGCAACTCGCAGCCGGAGACCGTGGAGGGCAGCATCATCCTCTCGCGTGCTTTTATGGCGCGCGGTGCGTCGGCACAGGCCGGAAAGCTGATCCGCAAGATCTGGCGCGATGAGCCATTGGACAAGCCTCTCGAGGACAAGATCCTTGCGGAATTCCCCAGCCTGCTTTCGCCCGCCGATCACAAGGCACGCATGGATTATCTGCTTTACCGCGATCGGACCGCGCAGGCCAAACGCTTCGGTGATCTCGGCAGAGCGCAATCGCTCTACAAGGCCTGGGCGGCGGTCAATGATCGCTCGCCGAAAGCCGACGCGCTGATCGCAGCCATCGACACGCAATGGCGCAAGGACCCCGCCTATCTCTTCATGCGGATCGAAAACCTGCGTCGCCAGAACAAATATGACGATGCCGCCAATCTTCTGGCACAGATGCCGCAAGACCGCAGCGCGCTTGTCAGTCCCGGCGCATGGTGGGCCGAGCAGCGCATCGTCAGCCGCGGCCTGGTGGATCAGGGCGAGTTCAAGGCTGCCTATCGCGTCGTCGACGCCAGCGTCGCAGAAACCCCGCAGGATGTCGGCGAGGCCGAGTTCCATGCCGGCTGGTACGCTCTGCGCGGCCTGCAGGACGGCGCAAACGCGTCGGCCCATTTCCGAAAGATCCTGCAGGTCTCGAACGGGCCGATCTCGCAATCGCGCGGCTGGTATTGGCTCGGCCGCGCCGCCGAGGCGGGTGGACCGGGCAAGGCTGCCGATTTCTACGCGAAAGCCGCCTCCTATCCGAGCACCTTCTACGGGCAGCTTGCCGCCGAGAAGCTTGGCCGCCGCACACTCAACGTCACCTATCCCTCGCCTTCGGCCACGGATCGCCAGCGCTTCCAGGGCCGCGAGGCGGTACAGGCGATTTCGCGGCTCGAGGCGGCAGGACACGGATGGCGTGCCGACGCGCTCTATCGTGCCCTGGCAAAACAGCTGGATAGCCCCGGCGAAGTCGCCATGCTAGCTGCCCGCGCGGAGCGTTCCGGCAATCACCAGCTTTCGCTGCAGATCGGCAAGATCGCCTATGGACGCGGCATCGACGTCGCAGCGCTCGCCTTCCCGATCGGCGTCATTCCGGACAATGCCAATATTTCGGGCTCCGGCAAAGCGCTCGCCTATGCCATTGCCCGGCAGGAGAGCGCCTTCAACCCGGCCGCAGTCTCCTCTGCCAATGCCCGCGGCCTGCTGCAGCTGCTACCGAAGACGGCAAAGGCCGTTGCCGGCCGGCACGGCATGGCCTATTCCGCCGACAAGCTGACACAGGATGCCGGCTACAACGCCACGCTCGGCGCCCATTATCTCGGCGAGCAGATCGACACCTTCGGCGGCTCCTACATCCTGACTTTCATTGCCTACAATGCAGGACCGAACAAGGTGCCGGAATGGATCAGCCGCTATGGCGACCCGCGCGGCAAGTCGCTCGACGATGTGATCGACTGGATCGAGCGCATCCCCTTCCCCGAGACGCGCAACTACGTCCAGCGCGTGATGGAAAACTATCAGGTCTACAAGGCGCGGCTGGGACAGAAGGCCGACATCGTACACGATCTGGTCGACGGCCGCGGCTAAGGCCCATCACGATCGCAATGCCGCCACACGGCCTTCAGCGATATGCTTCAGCCAATAACCGCAGTTGTGTAGGCTACGGAAATGACGTTACATCCCTCGTGACGGCCAAAGTACGAGGGATGGCGCATGCGCAGCGACGACGAAAGCGGTTTTCTTGCCAGAACGATCGCAGCGGACGATGGCCTGAAGCTCCATGTGAGGGACTATGCCGGCGACGAGACGACCACGAAGGCCAGAACACCCGTCTTCTGCCTGCCCGGTCTGACGCGCAACTCGCGGGACTTTCATCAGCTGGCGCTGCTTCTGTCACAGGACCCGGTAGCCCCGCGCAGAGTGATCACGCTCGATGCCCGCGGACGCGGGGCATCCGAATGGGATGAGGACAAATCCCACTACAATCTCATCGTGGAAGGGCAAGATGTCCTCACGGTTTGCGCTGCGCTCGGAATTCATCGGGCCATCTTCATCGGCACGTCGCGCGGCGGACTGGTTCTCCACATGCTCGCAACCCGCCGGCCGGATATCCTCAGGGCGGTGATTCTCAACGATATCGGTCCAGTCCTCGATAAGATCGGATTGGCGGATATCCGCGACTATCTCAACCGGGACAAGAAACCTGCCAATTGGGACGAGGCGATCGAGATCCTTCGGGAAAACCATGGCAGCGCCTTTGGCGCGCTTGACGAAGAGGATTGGCAGGACATGGCGCGGGCCATCTATATCTTACGTGACGGCAAGCCGGTTGCAGATTGCGATCCCGCCATCGCGGCGCAGATGCAGGCACTCGACCTGGAAGCGCCGATTCCAGATCTCTGGCCGCAATTCCAAGCGTTTCAAGATATTCCACTGATGGTGATTCGCGGGGAAAATTCGAAGCTTCTGACACAGACCTCAACGGACGAGATGGCAAACCGCCATCCGGGAATGGCCATCAAGATCGCGAGAGGGCAAGGACATGCCCCGATTTTACATTTGGGCGATATTCCGGATGCCATCCGGCATTTCATCTCAGGGTTTTGACAACAGGCACCCGCGCACTGTTCGACATCGGCCCAAAGCAAAAGGCCCGGTTGGGAGACCGGGCCTTTCCTCTTCCGATCGGAGGTCTGATCGGAAGATCTGTCAAACTCTTTTCGGCGAACCGAATTAGAAGCTGCGCTGGAAGCGCAGGATACCAGCCCACTGATCCTGGTTCACAGAATCGAAGTTGGTGTAGGTAACTTCCGGCTCGATGAGGAAGCCCTTGACCGGCGTGAACTTGAGGTTCGTCGTGGCTTCGAAGATCTTCGAGTCGGTGTAGGCGAGCTGGAGGTTCCACTTCAGCTTTTCGTTGATCGGAACGCCAACGCCGCCCCAGACAGCCCAGTCGCCCCAGCCGCAAAGATCGCCACGGCCAGCCGGGCAAGCAGATGCGTTCAGGTTCGAACCGGCATACTGGTTCAGCTTCTTGCCGTCGGTGTTCCAGCCGCCCATCAAGAAGGCCGTCATGAAGCCGAAGTCGGCATCGATACGAGCCTTGACAGCGCCTTCTTCGACGATCGAGTCGTAACCGCCGACGACCTTGAAGCCGAAGCCGCCAGCCTTGTAGCCAACACCGGCAACAGCGTTCGGAGCGTAGTGGTTAGCCTTGGACTGAACCCAAGCGCCGCCGTAGGAAGATGAATCCGAACCGGAGTTGGAGTCTTCGAGCGAGACGACAGCCGTGAAGCCGTTGCCGGCGTCATAGTTGTAGGTCAACTGGTTGAGTTCGTACGGGCCGTCATAGATCACGTCGTCGTTGATGACGTCGCCGGCGTAGCCTGCGTACAGGTTGTACTGCGAGTCCTGCTTACCAACCAGGAAACCGCCGAGGCTGATGTTAGCCCAGAGCAGCTTGGTGGTGGTGGCGTTGCCGTCGTTCCAGTCGAAACGGTAGACGGTGTTGGTCTTCAGCGGACCGTATTCGGTGTCGGTCGCGGTGTCGACGCTCAGCTGAGCGCGGGTGTGCCAGTAGGTGCCACGATCGCCGCCGGGACCCGGATTGTAGGCGTTGTACCAGCCGCCTTCGGTACGGACCATGCCGCCGATCTTGAGGCAGGTTTCGGTGCCCGGGATGAAGAAGTAGCCAGCGCCATAGGCATCGCAGATGCGGACGTATTCCAGCGGCTCGGGCTCAGCAGCGACGATTGCGTCGGCAGCATGAGCACCGGATACTGCTGCCAGCGCAGCAGCGGAGCCGAGAAGAAGGCTCTTGATGTTCATAGTAACTCCAGTTCCAATATCGATTAGGTATGAGAATTCACGTCGAGAAAATCGACGTGCCCTACCCCACCCGGTTTTAAAGTTGACCCCTGATCTGGGAGAACCAAGACGCTAAGTCTCGCTTCCGATTTGGAACCTACAGATCGTTTTTTTCAGAGCAATATCAGAGATAAACTATGAACAATTGTGACGGCGGTTTCAAAAGGTGCGTTGCACAAAAAACACGTCGCAAAACCGTCACATTGCCGACACGTCGGCAGCTTGAAACTACTTAAGATTACTTCGATAATACATACAACCTATGGATCGCCCTGACTGGAAAAGAATACAGGGCACTCTCAAGACTGCATTCTAATTTGTCTATATTCTCAAATAGAGAAAGCCCGGCCATTGGCCGGGCTTTCCGTCACCGTAGTGAACAATCTCAAATGACCGAGGTCAGATCAGATTAGAAAGTGCGCTCGAAGCGGAGGATACCAGCCCACTGGTCCTGATTGATGGAGTCCCAGTTGGTGTAGGAGACTTCCGGCTCGATGAGCAGGTTCTTGACCGGGTTCCACTTGACGTTCGTGGTAGCGGCAAAAATCTTGGAGTCGGTGTAAGCGAGCTGGAGGTTCCACTTCAGCTTTTCGTTGACCGGAACGCCAACGCCACCCCAGACAGCCCAGTCGCCCCAGCCGATACCGGAAGCCGGACCGGCGCCGTTTGCACCGGCGTACTTGTTGAGCTTGTCGCCATCTGTGTTCCAGCCGCCCATCAAGAAGGCCGAGAATGCGCCGAAGTCGGCGTCTACGCGAGCCTTGATAGCACCTTCTTCGACGATCGAGTCGTAACCACCGACGACCTTGAAGGACCATGCGCCAGACTTGAAGCCAGCACCGGCAACGACGTCAGGCAGATAGTGGTTCGTGCTGTCTTCGCCGTTTGCACCCGTAGCACCAGAGCCAGAGTTGCTGTCTTCAACCGAGATCACAGCCGTGAAGCCGTTGCCGGCGTCGTAGTTGTAGGTGATCTGGTTCAGTTCGTACGGGCCGTCGTAGACCACGTCGTCGTTGATGACGTCGCCGGCATAACCGGTGAAGACGTTGAACTGAGAATCTTCCTTACCAACGGTGAAGCCGCCGAGGCTGATGCTGGCGTGCAGCAGGTTGGTCGCCGTAGAGCCGCCGTCATTCCAGTCCCAACGCAGCTCGGTGTTGGTCTTCAGCGGGCCGTATTCGGTGTCGGTTGCCGTCTGCAGCTGCAGTTCAGCACGAGTGTGCCAGAGCGTGCCGTTGTGGCTGTCCGGATTATAGGCGTCGTACCACTTGCCTTCGGTACGAACCTTACCGCCGATCTTGAGGCAGGTTTCGGTGCCCGGAATAAAGAAGTAGCCTGCACCGTATGCGTCGCAAATGCGAACGTACTCAAGCGGCTCCGGCTCAGCGGCAACGATAGCGTCAGCCGCGTGAGCGCCGGATACTGCTGCCAGAGCAGCAGCGGAGCCGAGAAGAAGGCTCTTGATGTTCATATTGACCTCCAGTCAAAGTTTTATATCGAGAATGAGAACTACCCGAAGGTATTCCCTGTCCCATCCTCGTGTTTCAAGAAGTGGACGATCAATCGCCCTCGCTTCCGAGAGTGAAAATACAAGACGTGCACTGTCACGCAATCGACATTTTCGCGGAAGGGGGGATTTGCGTAAGCCTTCCGCAAGCCCTGTTGCCGAAAGGACACAAGTCAGCAACACGGCGGCCGCAATTATTTAGACTTCATTAAGAAACTCCTTAATCTACCGGCACTTACGTGCGCAGCAAAAATGGTCGCAGCTCATTGGAAAGAGGCACCCGAATGGCCTTTCCGTGGCTAACTGCCGGATTTTGCTGAGTTTGGTAAGCTCTGTATGACGCTTGCCTCGCCGGCCTACCCGGGATCAATAGCCGTTGGTGGGCTCGGCCCACGTCCCAAAACGACGCAAGGACGCGGGTGATTCCCTGAGATGGCCGATTCGACTGCGGCGAGCAGGCATCGAACAAGACCATGCCGCCAATGGCCAAATATCGCCTTACACCATCATTTCCTTCGATAGAGCACCATTCCGGCGTGATGGAGCACGCCATCGATGAAATTGCCATCGGCGGTGAAACCGGTATCGTCCCAATAGTCGATATGATCACCCGTCACCGCGTAGCGCCCCTGATAGGCACGCTCACGACTTCCCCGCGCTTCGATATATCGGCCGTTTGGCAGGAGTTCATGACGGATATGATTCTCGGCCGTTGTCCACATGCCGACGTAAGTGTGTATCGGTTGCTTCATTTCGATTTGATCCTCGGAAAGTGCTGGCGGCGCGAATACGACGCCGGCCAGGGTGAGAACAAAGAGACCGCGAATCAATGTGCCGCCCGCGTCGGGCGAACGACGATCTCATTGACATCGACATCTTTGGGCTGTTCGACGGCGAAGCGTACCGCCCGACCGATGGCATCCGGCGTCAGCGCAACGGCCCGATAGGACCTCATCGCTTCGGCGGCTATCGGGTCGGTGATCGTATCGGCCAGCTCGCTCTCGACAACGCCCGGATGGATGCAGGTGACGCGGATATCGCGGCATTCCTGCCGCAGCCCGTCGGAGATTGCCCGAACGGCATATTTGGTCGCGCAATAAACGGCGGCAGTCGGAGAGACCGCGAGCGCGCCGATCGAAGCGATATTGATAATGTGGCCGGCGCCACGCGCCGTCATCTCCGGCAGAACGGCCGCAATGCCATGAAGTACGCCCTTGATGTTGACGTCGACCATTCTGTCCCATTCCTCGACCTTCATCGAAGTCATCAGGGAAAGCGGCATGATGCCGGCATTGTTGACGATCACATCGACGCCGCCCCAGGCCAGGCGTGCCACCTCTGCAAAGGCAGCAACGTCAGCCCTGTCGGTTACATCGAGCCGGCGGGTCATTACCGTGCCGCCCTTTTCCCGGATCTCGGCCGCCAATGCTTCCAATCTGTCGACGCGCCTGGCGCCCAGCATGACCCTTGCGCCGGCGGAGGCGAGTTCGCGGGCGATGCCCGCACCGATGCCGCTGGAGGCACCCGTGATGAGAATGACTTTATCGATAGGCATGCGATCACTCCTTGCTATGTGAACGGTTCTCTTCTGGAACCGGCTACGAGGAGGATACAGAGCTTCATTGTCGTGATAAGACATACATTCTGTGACAGCTTGGAAAGCAGTATTTACCAATGTGGCCTGATCTCAACGCTCTCTCCGTCTTTATTCTCGTCGCCCAGGAGCGCAATTTTCGCGCCGCCGCCGACAGGCTGGGCGTCACCCGCTCGGCGGTCAGCCAGACAATCCGGCGCTTGGAAGAGAGCATGGGCATCGCGCTGCTGCAGCGCACAACCCGCAGCGTCAGTCTGACGGAGGCTGGCGAACGGCTTTATGCGGACGTGGAGCCGGCGGTATCGGACATACGCGCCGCGATGGAAAAGACGGACGCATTGCGGATGCGCCCCCGCGGTCAATTGCGGCTCGCCGTTTCCTCGATCGCAGAGCGATTTCTCGCCGGCGATTTTCTCGCGAGCTTCGCTGCCGCCAACCCCGAGATCCAGCTCGACATCACCGTCACCGATGAGGAATTCGACATCGTATCGGAAGGCTATGACGCCGGCGTCCGGCTTGGCGAAGTCATCGAGCAGGACATGATTGCCGTACCCGTCGCCGGTGAAGAACGGCAATTGGCCGTCTGCTCCCCGGCCTATCGCGACCGATTCGGCATCCCCACACATCCGAAAGAGCTCTCCGTGCATCGATGCATAGGTTGGCGTCCCTCGCCGAAGGCGGTCCCCTACCGCTGGGAGTTTGCGGACGAGGGCAAGGAATTCCGGATGGAGGTCGCGCCGGAGGTGACGACGAATGACATGGGCGTGATGATCAAGCTGGCCGTCGCCGGAGCGGGAATCACATTCGGGATGGAGGAAAGCTTTCGCCCCTTCATCGGGAGGAACGAGCTAATGCCGATCCTCGAGAAATATTGCCCCTATTTCCCTGGCTTCTACCTCTACTATCCCAATCGACGGAACATGGCTCCCAAGCTGCGCGCGCTCATAGCATATCTGAAGCGCTATGAAGGCTTCGCAGGCCGGAATTCCCGATAGAATCTTGCGTTGGGATTTGGCGGCTCCGAATTCATCTATCATCTGCAGATGAGGGCATTGAGCCGAAATGGCGGAGAAGATGGGATTCGAACCCACGATACCATTTCTGGTATACTCCCTTAGCAGGGGAGCGCCTTCGACCACTCGGCCACCTCTCCGGTGCGGCCCTGATAGGGCCATTCATTTATCGACGCAAGCGCTTTTTCGCCTTTGCGTACCTTCTTTCCATGATTCAACAATAGGCGATTGCCGGCCGAAGCATGGTCCGGCCGACGAGAAGATTCATATCAGGCCAACAGCTGCTTCAAATCGGCAGCCGGGTCGGCAAGAATCTCCTTGGACGGATTGGCGTCGGTCTCCAGCAGCTTCTTGCCGGTAACATAGGCCTTTGCATCGTTTATGGCGTCGACCGCGATGAAACGGCCCTGCTTGAAATACCATATGGAAGCCGCCCCGTCGCGGGCGCCCGGCCGCAGCAATGTCTCGTCGTAACCAAGATTGAAACCAGCAATCTGCAGCTTCACATCATATTGGTCCGACCAGAACCATGGCTTCGGATCATAGGCCTTTTCACCGCCAGCGATGATCGCGGCCGCGGCTTCCGCCTGGTCGACGGCGTTCTGGACCGATTCGAGGCGGATGCGTCCGCCTTCCCACGGCAACTCTACACAATCGCCCATGGCGAAGATCGCGGGATCGGAGGTTCGGGCAAACGAATCGACGGTGATGCCATTGCCGACCTCAAGGCCCGCTTCCTTGGCGAGCCTGTCATTCGGCGCGACGCCGATGCCGACGACGACGAAATCGACATCGATCGTAGATCCGTCAGACAGTTCCGCGGCGGCGACGTGGCCGTTGCGGCCGACAAGTTGCTTCAATCCCGTATTCTCGCGAATGACGACATCATGTTGCCTGTGGATGGCTCTGAAAATGTCGGCCGTTTCCTTGGCCGCCACACGCTGCAATATCCTGTCACCCATCTCGATGAGGGTTACTTCGAGCCCTCGATGGCGCGCGACAGCAGCGGCCTCAAGCCCGATATAGCCGCCGCCGATGATGAGTACCCGGCGGCCGGGGCGCATTTCGCCGGCAAGAAGATCGGCATCGCGCTTGTCACGGGCGAGATAAACGCCTTCTAGCGCGCCGCCGACGGAGGGCGGCAGACGGCGGGGAGTTGAGCCTGTCGCCAGCGCCAGCGTCTCGTAATCCAGTCTGGAGCCGTCCTGCATGACGATCTGCTTTGCGGCGCGGTCGATCTGCTCGACCCAGGTTGACACGCGGATCTCGACATTGTTGTCGGCATACCAATGTTCGGGACGGAACAGCAGGCGATCGAAGCTCATTTCGCCGAGCAGATACTTCTTGGTCAAAGGCGGGCGCTGATAGGGAAGGTTCTCCTCCGCGCCAACGATAGTGATCGGCCGCGAATCACCCAGCCCGCGCAACTTGGCCGCAAGCGCGAAACCCGCCTGCCCAGCCCCGACAATGACCAATCTGCCCGTCACGATCCGTACTCCATTGTTATTATGGCGCTCCTTCCGCGCTGCGCGGAAGGCTGCCTATGGACTTCAGGGGTAACGCCTGTATCCGCAAGCGTCAATCACGGCTGACCCTGCGCCCCGGATCGGGAGAAAGTTAGGCCGACGGGCTCAGCTTGATATTTCCACCCAGCGGCGTTCATGGAAGGATCGCGCCATGGCATGCACCGTTTCCTCGATGCGCAGACCATCTTTGAAAGCCACGACTGACGCAGCCTCGCCTGATATTGCGCGGATCAGCTCGCGGCATTCGATGATCTTCAGATCGTTGAAGCCGAGGCCGTGGCCAGGCGCCGGGATGAACCGGTCATAGGGTTTGTGGGCGGGTGCGGCCAGCACCTTGCGAAAGCCCTGTTCGCTCTCCCTGCCTTCGGCCTGATAGAGTTCGAATTCGTTCATGCGCTCCTGGTCATAGGAGATCGAGCCCTTGGAGCCGAAGATCTGCAGGACAATCCGCCCCTTGCGACCCCAGGCCGAGCGATTGGCCATCAGCACGGCGGAAATGCCGCCGCCGAGGCGCATCAGCACATTGGCAAGATCGTGGTTTTCGACAGCGCGGCTGCCGCCACCCTTCAACGGCCGTTCGGCATAGGGCTTCACCATGTCGGTGATGACGGCTTCGACATGGCCGAACAGGAACCAGAGCAGCGAAAGCGGATGCACGGCGAAATCGTCCAAAGCGCCGTAACCGGAGGCGAGCTCGCTCTTCCAATAGAACAGGCCGTTCGGATCGGCCATGAAGTCCTCGTCCATCTCGACGCGAACATGGTTGACGGTGCCGATCGCGCCTTCAGCAATCAGCGACTTGATATGCCGCATCACCGGGTTCTGGATATAATTGTAACCAAGGATGGCGACTTTGCCCGAGGCCTTGGCAGCAGCCAGCATGCGCTCGGCATCACCATAGGATGGCGCCATCGGCTTTTCGCACCAGACATGCTTGCCGGCTTCGAGGGCAGCAATCGCCATTTCCGGATGGAACTGGTTGGGGGTTGTGACCGAGACGACGTCGACATCCGGGTCTGAAATGAGGTCGCGCCAGTCGGCCGTTGCCTTTTCAAAGCCGAATTCGTCGCCTCGCGCCTTTGCCAGATCGGCATTGGCTTCGGCCAGATGCACCAGGCGCGGCCGCGCGACATCACCGAATACAGTCTTGACCGCGTTCCATGCCAGTGCATGGCATTTGCCCATATAACCGGTGCCGATCAATCCAACGCCCAATGGCTTCATTTGCCCTTCCTCCTCAAATCCGCTCCCGAAGTTGCGGGATTTTTGGAATATTTAGACCGTTTTGACAAGCATGGCCTCGCGAGCAAAATCTCTTCCAGAACGCAGAATTCATATTTATTCGTTTAAAATCATTGTGTTAAAATTATTCGTGCTGAATTATTCAAAATCCGGTATCGTTGCGAATATGGAACATTTGTTTCATTGATGGTGTTGGGGAAGCTGAAGGACGCCGCATGGACAACAATATCGAGACGCAAACCAGGGTGCCGCGCGACTTCGAAAGTCTGCGCAGCATCATTATCGAGCGCAAGAACGCCATGCCTAAGCGCCTCGCACAGGTAGCCGCCTTCGCACTCGGCAATCCCGATGAAATCGCCTTCGGCACAACGGCCAGCATTGCGACAGCGGCTGAAGTTCAACCGTCCACACTAGTACGCCTTGCTCATCACCTCGGCTATGAGGGGTTCTCAGACTTACAGAGCATCTTCCGCGAAAGGCTGCGCGATCGCACGCTTAGCTACGAGGAGCGACTCGTCACGCTCGAGCAGTCTGGCATAAAAGATGAAGAGGCCGGCATCCTCTCCGGCTTCCTGTCTGCGGCAAGCCAGTCCATCAATAAACTCGCAGCAACCATCGAGACGGATACTTTCGCCAAAGCAGTCGATGTGCTTGCCGCTGCAGAAACGATCTATCTCATCGCCAAGCGTCGCTCCTATCCGCTGACGGCGCACATGAGCTATGCCTTCTCCAAGCTGAATATCCGCCACCAGATAGTCGCCTCGCCGAACGGCATCGACGGTGAGATCGCCCGTTTCGCCACGGAGAGGGACGCAGCGATCGCCGCAAGCTTCTCGCCCTACGCCGCCGACAGCCTGGCGCAGGCGCAGGATCTGGCGGCGCGCAACGTGCCCGTCATCGCCATTACCGATTCGGCCTTTTCCCCACTTACCGCCTGCGCGACCCACTGGTTCGAAGTTGCGGAGGCCGATTTTGCGGGCTTCCGCTCGCTGTCGGCATCGATGGCGCTGATCATGGCCTTTCCGGTCGCCATCGCCGAGCGCCGGCGAAAAGCTGTAACAAAAGCAGATAAAACGAAAATGGAATAAACATTCCGAATTGACAAAATCTCGGAACCAATGTTTCACTACAGCCAGGATCACGGCCGCGGGAGATGGTCGTCCGATCCATGGCAACCGGGACGAAACGAACACCGGCACTTTCAATAACGCATGATCTCGGCGCAGGCTGAAAAGCAGAAGAGGTCATGCCCTGACGGGAGGACATCATGGCACACGACAATCCTGGCGCAGAGCCGGAAGCAAAACTCGATGTGATCACCATCGGCCGCTCCTCCGTCGACCTTTATGGTCAGCAGATCGGCTCGAAGCTCGAAGACATCGCCTCCTTCGCCAAGTCGGTTGGCGGCTGCCCGGCCAATATCGCCATCGGCACGGCGCGGCTCGGCCTGAAATCCGGCCTCATCACCCGCGTCGGCGACGAGCAGATGGGCCGTTTCATCCGCGAGCAGTCGGCCCGCGAAGGCGTGGCGGTCGACGGGATCAAGACGGACAAGGAGCGCCTGACGGCGCTGGTACTGCTGGCGGTCGAGGCCGAAGGCGTCTCGCCGATGATCTTCTATCGATCAGATTGCGCCGACATGGCGCTGAACGAAGACGATATCGACGAAGGCTTCATCAAGTCTTCGGGCGCCGTCCTGGTCTCCGGCACGCATTTTTCCAAACCGAATACCGAAGCAGCCCAGCGCAAGGCGATCCGCATCGCCAAGGCGAATGGCCGCAAGGTGATCTTCGATATCGATTATCGCCCGAACCTCTGGGGCCTTGCCGGCCACGCCGAAGGTTTCGAGCGCTATGTAAAGTCGGATCGCGTGTCCTCGAAGATGAAGGAAACGCTGCCGGATTGCGATCTGATCGTCGGCACGGAAGAAGAGATCATGATCGCTTCCGGCGCAGACGATGTGCTCGGCGCGCTGAAGGAAATCCGCCGCCTCTCCTCGGCCGTCATCGTGCTGAAGCGCGGCGCCATGGGATGTATCGTCTATGAAGGTCCGATTTCGGACGACCTTGAAGCCGGTATCGTCGGCCAAGGTTTCCCGATCGAGGTCTTCAACGTTCTCGGTGCTGGCGATGCCTTCATGTCCGGCTTCCTGCGCGGCTATCTGCGCGGCGAGCCCTTGAAGACCTGCGCCACCTGGGCGAATGCCTGCGGCGCCTTTGCCGTCTCCCGCCTGCTCTGCTCGCCGGAATATCCGACCTGGACGGAGCTCGATTTCTTCCTGAAGACGGGCAGCAAGCACCGGGCGCTGCGCAAAGACGAAGCAATCAACCACATTCATTGGGCGACGACCCGCCGCGACGACGAAATCCCGCTGCTGATGGCTCTCGCCATCGACCACCGCTCGCAGCTCGTCAGCGTCTGCGACGAGCTGGGCCTTGGCCACGACAAGATCGTCGCCTTCAAGCGGCTGGCCGTCGAGGCGGCGGCGCGAGTGGCCGATGGTCGCCCCGGCTATGGCATGCTGATCGACGAGCGCTTCGGGCGCGATGCCTTCTTCGATGCTGCAACCAAGAACTTCTCCTGGATCGGACGCCCGGTCGAATTGCCGGGATCGAAGCCGCTGAAATTCGAGTTCAGCCAGGACATCGGCTCCCAGCTCGTCGAATGGCCGCTGCATCATTGCATCAAATGCCTGTGCTTCTACCATCCGGACGATCCGAAGGAGCTGAAGGCGGAGCAGCAGGAGAAGCTGCGGACGCTGTTCGAAGCCGCGCGCAAGGTCGGCCGCGAACTGCTGGTCGAGATCATCGCCAGCAAGAACGGCCCGCTGACCGACGACACGATCCCGACGGCGATGGAAGAGCTCTATGCGCTCGGCATCAAGCCGGACTGGTGGAAGCTTGAGCCGCAGGAATCGGCGGCTGCCTGGAAAAAAATCGATGCCGTGATCGCCAAAAATGATCAATGGTGCCGCGGTATCGTGTTGCTGGGCCTGGAGGCGCCGGCGGAGGAACTGATCCGCAGCTTTGAAGCGACGCTGGCGGCCCCCTCGGTCAAGGGCTTCGCCGTTGGGCGGACCATCTTCTCCGATGCGGCTCGCGCGTGGCTCTCGGGTGGTATGAATGACGAGGAAGCGATTGCCGACATGGCCAGCCGCTTCCGGCAACTGACGGCAGCGTGGCTCAAAACCCGCGGCCTGTGAAATTCTAGGGCGGTTCAGCTTTTCACGAAGCGTTGAACCGTTCTATCTCTTTGTTTTCTGGCAATTCCGGATGGAAAACCGCTACGCACCTTTCCTGGAATTGCTCTAGCATTTGGGAGGCGCCCGATGGGCAAGACGATCCGATTGACGATGGCACAGGCCGTCGCGCATTTCCTCAAGAAGCAGATGACCATCATCGACGGGCAGAAGCAGCCTATCTTCGGCGGTGTCTGGGCGATCTTCGGTCACGGCAACGTCGCCGGCATCGGCGAAGCGCTCTATCAGGTGCGCGAGGAACTGCCGACCTTCCGTGCTCACAACGAGCAGGGCATGGCCCACGCCGCCATCGCCTATGCCAAGGCGAGCTTCCGTCAGCGTTTCATGGCCTGCACCACCTCCATCGGCCCCGGCGCGCTCAACATGGTGACGGCCGCTGGCGTGGCGCATGTCAATCGCATCCCTGTCCTCTTCCTGCCCGGCGACGTCTTTGCCAACCGCGCGCCCGATCCGGTGCTGCAGCAGATCGAGGATTTCGGCGACGGCACCGTTTCGGCCAATGACGCTTTCCGTCCCGTCTCGCGCTATTTCGACCGCATCACCCGGCCCGAGCAGATCATATCGGCGCTGAAGCGCGCCATGCAGGTGCTGACCGATCCCCTTGATTGCGGCCCGGTGACGCTTTCGCTCTGCCAGGACGTACAGGCCGAAGCCTATGATTATCCCGAAAGCTTCTTCGAAGAGCATGTCTGGACCCAGCGCCGCCCGCAACCGGATGCCGACGAACTGGCCAACGCGATCGCATTGATCCGCCGCTCGGAAAAGCCGGTCATTCTGGCGGGCGGCGGTGTGCTCTATTCGCAGGCCGCCAAAGAACTGACTGCTTTTGCCGAAGCACATGGCATTCCGGTTGTCGTCACGCAGGCCGGCAAGTCGGCCATCGACGAAAGGCATCCCCTGGCGCTCGGCTCGGTCGGCGTGACAGGCACCTCGGCCGCCAACGCCATTGCCGAGGACACCGATCTGGTGATCGCCGTCGGCACGCGCTGCCAGGATTTTACCACCGGCTCCTGGGCGCTGTTCAAGAATGAGAAGCTGGCGATGATCGGCCTTAATATCGCAGCCTACGACGCGCTCAAGCACAATAGTCACCCACTGGTGACGGATGCTCGAGAAGGTCTAAAGGCACTCGACGCCGGTCTGGTGGGCTGGCGCGCTCCGGCAGCGCTTGCCGAGAGGGCAGCGCAGGAAAAGAAGATCTGGATGGAAGCTGCCGCTCGGGCAATGGCGACCACCAACGCCGCCCTGCCCTCTGACGCCCAGGTGATCGGTGCGGTTACGCGGACCATCGGCGGCGAGAAGACCATCGTGCTTTGCGCCGCCGGCGGCTTGCCCGGCGAGATGCACAAGCTCTGGCCGGCGACGGTGCCCGGCAGCTATCACATGGAATACGGCTTCTCCTGCATGGGCTACGAGATCGCAGGCGGCCTCGGCGCAAAGATGGCTCATCCGGAAAAGGACGTCGTCGTCATGGTCGGCGACGGCTCCTACATGATGCTGAATTCCGAACTGGCAACCTCGGTCATGCTCGGCCTGAAGATCACCGTCGTCCTGCTCGACAATCGCGGCTACGGCTGCATCAACCGCCTGCAGATGGTAACCGGCGGCGCGAACTTCAACAACCTCCTGAAGGACTCGCGGTTCGAAGTGATGCCCGAGATCGACTTCCGGGCGCATGCGGCCAGCATGGGCGCGATTGCGGTCAAGGTTTCCTCCATCACCGAGCTGGAACAGGCGATCGAAGCCTCGAAGAAGAACGACCGCAGCTCGGTCATCGTCATCGACACCGACCCGCTGATCACCACGGACGAAGGCGGCCACTGGTGGGACGTTGCCGTTCCAGAGGTCAGCCCGCGCGCCGAAGTCAACAAGGCCCGCGCCGCCTATGAAAAAGCCCGCGCCGCCCAACGCATTGGCTGATCGATTTCCGACACTTTTCCGGAGGAGCTGAAACGCTCCTCCATCCCAATTTTCAAGGAGACCATTGATGAAGGCCAAACTCGGCATGTCGCCCATCGCCTGGTGGAACGACGACCTTCCTGAGCTCAGCGACGACGTATCGCTGGAAGAATGCCTGCGGCAATCGCGCGGCGCGGGCTTCACCGGCATGGAACAGGGCCGGCGCTTCCCGAGCAACCCCGACGAGATGCTGCCGATCCTGCGCGCCGCCGACGTGACGCTCTGCGGCGGCTGGTTCTCGGGCACGCTGGTCAACGAAGAGCTCGCCGCCAACAAGGATCGCATCGCGCCGATGATCGAGCTGTTCAAGGCCGTCAACGCGCCTTGCATCGTCTATGGCGAAGTCGGCCGCTCGATCCAGGGCGATCGTTCCAAGCCGCTCGCCACCAAGCCGCGCCTTTCGGATGACGAGATGAAGGCCTATGCCCGCCGCGTGACCGAATTCGGCGAATGGTGCGCCGAACAGGGCATGCCGCTCTCCTATCATCATCACATGGCGGCCGTCGTCGAGACCGAGCCGGAGCTTGATGCCTTCATGCGCAATTCCGGCGCCGGCATTCCGCTGCTGCTCGATGCCGGCCACCTCGCCTTTGCCGGCGGCGACGTGCTGCGCGCCATCGACAACCACCACGCCCGTATCAACCATGTCCACGTCAAGGACATCCGCAAATCGGTCGTCGATGGGCTGGATCGCAGCCGACAGTCCTTCCTCGATGCCGTTGCGCTCGGCGCGTTCACGGTGCCGGGCGACGGCTCGCTCGATTTCGGTGCGATCGTCAAGCGCTTCGCCGGTTACGGTTATGAAGGCTGGTTCGTGGTCGAGGCCGAGCAGGATCCGCGCAAGGCACCGCCGCAGAAAATGGCCGAGATCGGTCATGCCGAGCTGATGCGCGTCATGACAGCAGCGGGTTACACGGTGGAAACCGAAGGCTTTCCCAAGGGATAGCCAGAGATGAGCGCCCCTCCGTCCCATCGAAGGATCACGAGGGGTGTCTTTCCAAGCAATGGAGGAACAGACCCATGCCAAATCTCAAGGTCAAACCTGACGGCTCCCATGGCCGCGTCACCCATGTCACGCCAGAAAGCGCCGGCTGGACCTATGTCGGCTTCGATCTCCATCGCCTGAAGCCGGGCGAGACGGCTTCGGCCGAGACCGGTGATCGCGAAGTCTGCCTCGTCTGGGTCAGCGGCAAGGGAAGCGCCAAGGCGGGTGCGAAGGATTTCGGCTTGCTCGGTGGTCGGATGAGCCCTTTTGAGGGCGCGCCGCATGCGCTCTATATTCCGGCTGGTTCAAGCTGGTCGGTAATCGCCGAGACCGATCTGGAGCTGGCCGTTTGCTCGGCACCGGGTGGCGGCTCCTATGAAGCGCGCGCGATTCCGCCAGGCACGCACCCGGCGCTGACACGCGGCAAGGGCACCAATGTCCGCTACGTCAACAACATCATGCCGGAAGACGATGGTGCGGCGCATTCGTTGCTGGTCGTTGAAGTAATCACGCCGGGCGGACATACCTCCTCCTACCCTCCGCACAAGCACGATCAGGACAATCTGCCGAACGAAAGCTTCCTGGAGGAAACCTACTATCACCGCCTCAACCCGCCGCAGGGTTTTGGCTTCCAGCGCGTCTATACCGACGACCGTTCGCTCGACGAAGTCATGGTGCTGGAGGATGGCGACGTGACGCTGGTGCCGAAGGGATATCACCCCTGCGCCGCTTGCCACGGCTACGATCTCTACTATCTCAACGTGATGGCCGGCCCGAAGCGCATCTGGAAATTCCACAATGCCGTCGAGCACGAATGGCTGCTCAAATCCTGAAGAGGTGTCGGGTTCTTAATCACCCGCCCTCGTGGTTCGAGACGGCCCTTTGGGCCACCTCACCATGAGGGCTAGTTTCCTGCACAAGACGACACATTGAACTCGCCTCATCCGACAGGAAGCTGTTTTACGCGACGATGTGCGCTCCATCCTCACCCTGAGGAGCGAAGCCTCGAAGGGCGAGGATGGCCCGCGAGCTTCCCACCAACAAAAGGCCGCGCCTGAAAGCGCGGCCTTTTTCATTTCACGCTGGCAGCAGGCCGTAGCGCCATTTCCGATCCCTGGCATTGCGCGCCAGCACCAGCCAGGTGAGCAGGATCATCCCTGCTTCCGCAAAGATGGGTGTCATCCAGATCCCCCGTTCGCCGAAGACAAGCGGCAGCAGGAATGTCAGCGGCAGGGTGAACAGATAGGATCGTGACAGACCGAAGATCGCGCCGCGCTTGGCATCGCCGATCGACTGGAAATAGGACGACAGGATGATCGCCTGCCCGAAGAGGAAATAGGCGCCGATCGTCCAGGGCAGAATGCGGCCGACCTCGGCGACGATCAGCGGATCGGCAACGAAGATCGAGCCTAGATGCCCTGCCAGCAGCTCGACGATCACTTCAACCGCCGCGCAATAGGCCAGAGCCGAGATCAGGGCGATGACAACGCTGTGGCCGACGCGGGCAGGAAGCGCGGCACCGTGATTGTGGCCCGATATGGTCTGCAGCGCGATGCTCAAGCCCAGAAGCGGCAGATAGGCGAAGGTCATGACACGAGTAACGATCCCGTAGGCGCCAACGGTCGCCACATAATCGCCCTGATGCCAGATCGACACGTTGAAGAGGATCGCCGCCGAACTTAGCGAGATGCCGATGAAGCCGAGGCTCATCGGCGCGCCGAAGGCAAAGATGCCGCGCCACTCGTGAACATGCAGCGCCATGTCGACCCGAAGGCCGCCGGGGCGACGCAGGCGGTAGATGACGACGATCGCCAGGCAGATGAACTGCGCCAGGATCGACCCGCCGGCCGAGCCGACGACACCCCAATGAAAGACGGCCATCAGCAGCCAGTTCGCCAGGATGTTGAGCAGCGTCGAGGCAAGCGTCACCAGCGTCATGAAGCCGAGCTTTCCTTCGCAGCGCAGCCCGTCGAGGTGCAGCGAGAGGAAGAAGCTGATCGGCGCGAAGGCAACCATGACGCCCATGAAGGCTTCGGCACTGCGGGCGACATCGACATTTCCTGCCGCAGCCACGGCAATGAATTGCCGGGCTGCGAGCCAGTAGACGAGGTTGATTGCCACCACGACGGCGAGCGCCAGTGTATGGGCGCCGGTGAACACCGATCTCGCACCATCGCGATTTCCGGCGCCGAGGCGGCGGGCGAGAATGCTCGCCATGCCGTTCGAAACCAGCGTCTGCAGCGCAATCAGCAGCATGAGCGCGGGGAAGATGAGGCTGACCGCCGAGAGAGCTTCGGCGCCGACATAGACGCCAAGAAAATAGGCGTCTACGACGGCAAAGAGGCCGCTGACGGTGGTGATGATGATGATCGGCGCGGCGGTCTTGGCAAAGATGCCAGGCAGCCAGCCGGTGAGGAACATGTTGTTTTCGTTCGTGTGCGCCATGGTGGTATCCGGACGGAATCGCTCGCAAGCGGCGAAGATAGAGACCTAATGATGAAGGATGAAGTCAGATGTCGAGAACCAGATGCGGCAGGCCATTCGATGTCCTGCGCGGCGAAATGCCGTCGGCATCGACCTGAGCGTTGATGCGCTGGCGAAACGCCGAGAAGCTCTCGAATTCCACCACATCGACCGGTTCGTCGAAATGGATCGTTATCCTGTAGAGCCCGCCTGACTTTGCCGACATCGCTATCACTTTGCCCGTGAAGGGCTTGTTCAGATAGCGTCCGCGCACGGCGGAGCCGACATCGAAGGGCGCATCCGGCCCGTCATTCGGTTTTGCGGCAAGCGCCGACAGCGTGTTCCAATCACGCAGCCCGTGTTGCTTGGCGATCAGCTCCAGCGCCGTCGAGTGGCTCATGTCGTCGCCACGCTCGGCCATCGCCTGGCGCAGACGCCGGGCCTGAGCCTTCAGTTCATCTATGGACGGATACGTCGTCATAGGATCAGCCTTTGCTAAGGCACGCAATTACGACCGTGAAACGGAGCTCGCATTACCGTCAGTCAGCATGCCTCAAGTGGCCGTGACCTAAAACAGCGAGGACTTCACCTTGGATTTTCATCCGCGAGCGGCAGGCGCCTCGAACCGAGCCTTCGTATGATCGAAGCCGATCCCGCTGTCAAGATGCAGTCAAATCGGCACAAAAGGCGAACCCGTTAAAATTCTACCGATGCAATTGACGCTTCTGCAAAACCTCCGTGCAAGGTTCGTAGAGTAACCGAGATGAATTCGGTCTGTTCTTCAACAGGGAATGACAATGCTTCGCGCAACGCATCTGGCGAAAGTCAAATCCGAAGTCTACGAACGCAGCTGGGAACGGTTCTACGTCCAGAGGCCGGCGCGTCTCGTGGCGGTTCGTCCCTGTCTGACCGGAATTTCCGTGCGCAGTGCCGAGATTACCGATATCTCGCGCGGCGGCGCGAGTTTCACCGTCGCCACGACTGTGGGGCTGCCGACCCATTATTATCTGAACATCCTCGGCCTTGCCTATCGCATCGCCTGCGCCGAAGTCAGCCGCAACGACAACCGCGTCCATGTCCGCTTCATCAACCTGATCGAACCGGAAACCCTGCGCCGCGTCGTACGCGCCGATTTCATGATCGGCAATGCCGAGGCAATGGCTGCGCGCGGCAAAAGGCGGCCGGTATAAATTCGGCTTCACGTCCTCAATCGCTTCGCACGTTCCCGCGGGCATATCGTGCAGGCGGCATGCCTGCGTATCGCGCAAAGGCGACGCTGAAAGTGCTTGCCGATCCGTAGCCAACGCGTTCAGCTACCTGATCCATCCCCAATTCGCGGCTGCGCAATAGCTGCTTTGCAAGAGCCATGCGCCAAGCCAATAGATATTCCATTGGCGGCAGGCCAACGACGCGGCTGAAGCGCGCAAAGAAAGCCGATCGGGACAGGGCCGCTTCGGTCGCAAGATCCGCGACAGTCCAAGGATGCGCAGGACGCGCATGTATCGCGTGAAGTGCTGCGGCTAGGCGTTCATCGGCAAGACCGCGACTCAAGCTCGACGTGACGGTTGTTTCCGTGCCGGATCGCAATGCCTCGATCAACAACACCTCCAGCAGCCGTTCCAGCACGAGTTCGCGCGCCGGGCGGCGCTCGCGCGTTTCCTCACCGACCAATTGCATCAGCGTCGCGAGTCGGGGCTCGGCACGAACGATAACTACATCAGGCAAGAGGGAAACGAGCAAGGCCGCATCCGGCGCGCCGAAGCTGCAATGCCCTATGCGCATGCGCAGATCCGCCGGCCCTTCGAGGCGACCGACACGGAAATGGCCGCCACTCAACTGCGTTGGAACCATGGCGGACAGACCGGCCGGTGCGTCGACGCTCTCGTTGACAAGGTCGCGCATGGCCGGCACGAGCACGAAATCGCCGGCTCGGAGGATGAAAGGCTGCTGTCCTCCAAACGTTACGCGGCAACGCCCCTCAAGGATTGCGCAGTAGAATGGCTCGCCTGTGGCCTCGCGATGAATTCGCCAGGCGCCGGCGCATTCCACCAGCTTCGAAGAGCGTGCGGCCGGCTGCAGCAGCGTGACGATTTCGGCAAGGGGATCGACGGTCATAGTCAGGACTAACGCTAAAGAAATGGAGACTATAGCATATATAAAGTCTCTCGCTCGGTCACTACCATGGCATCATTCCTTTTGTTTGGAGAGGCTCATGTCCACGATATTGATTACTGGTTGCTCGTCTGGCTTCGGCCTGGAGACTGCGAAACTGTTTTTTGAACGAGGGTGGGACGTCATCGCGACAATGCGCACGCCCAAACCCGAGCTGCTACCGGTTTCCGAACGCTTGCGTATTCTCGCCCTCGACGTCACCAATCCGGCAAGCATCGCGGATGCCGTGAAGGCTGCCGGTCCGATAGACGTATTGGTCAACAATGCCGGTTTCGGAGCGCCCTCACCAATCGAGCTGACTGCGCCGGATACGGTGCAGTCGCTGTTCCAGACAAATACGATCGGCACATTGGCAATGGTTCAGGCCGTATTGCCCCAGATGCGTCAACGTCGGGCCGGCGTCATCGTCAACGTCACCTCTACGGTGACGGTCAAGACTCTGCCGGTGATTGGGATCTACCGGGCCAGCAAGGCAGCGGTGAACGCCTTCACCGAGTCCCTATCGGTCGAGATGGAGCCATTTGGCGTACGGGTGCATATTGTCCTGCCAGGCCGGTCGCCGGAAACTCGCTTTGGGGAGAATGCGCGTCCACATTTGCGTGGTCTGGACGATCCGGATTATGCGCCCCTGATCCAGCAATTCATAAAGAATGTACAGGACGACACCGGTCCCGTTACCTATGCTCCCGACGTAGCGAAGGCAGTGTGGCGGGCAGCCACCGATCCATCCGCCCCGTTGCGAATTCCGGGCGGTGCGGATGCTGAACTCTGGATGGCTGAGGCAGGTTTGTAACCGGAATCGGTGGCAGCCAACAAGCTGTTGCCGTTCCGACTTCGACCGTGCATTAGAGGGAACACGCAGCCGTCGGCCCCGGGAGCGCGGCCGGTGGCTGCGTTCGGGCCTTTGCGAACGTCTCATTTCATAACGGCAGGCGTAGTTCACCCATTGATATGCGGCGTATGAGATCGGTGAAAAGATTGCATTCTGCAACCATGACTCGTTGTTCCAGCGAAGGTACGTTATCGTCGGGATGGATTTGAACAGTCGTTGTGGCCACAGTTCTTCCGTGGTCATACTCTCCGTCTACGAGGTGGATTGTTGCGCCTGTTTCTGTCTCTCGATTGTCGAGTACGGCTTGGTGAACTCTTCGCCCATACATTCCCAATCCGCCGTATTTGGGTAGCAACCCCGGATGAACATTCAATATTCGCCCATCAAACGCAGCGAGCGTAAGCGGGCCAAGTTTCTTGAGATAGCCAGATAAGACAACGATTTCAGCGCCATAGGCGACCAGCGTGTCGCGAAGCTGTTTGTCCGCATCAGCTTCCCTGTCCTTCGTCGGAATATGAAACGAGGGAATACCGTTGGCCTCAGCATAGGCTAGCGCTGCCGACGAAGCCCTATTGCTAACCAGCACGACGGCAGCAGCGTTCATTGTGTTCGCTCGAATGGCCTCGTTGACCGTCCGAAATGAGGTTCCATTGTTTGATGCAAGGAACGCTATTGCGAGCTTATCCATCAGAGGCCTCGTTAATCGATGCTATCGCGACGACCGAGACTCCCTTTAAGGACAACTGACAAGGATTTTCAATATTGCGACGACGCAATCCGAAGGCCGCGTCTTTCCACCCTTGCAACCACCCGCCAAGCGCCTATTCTGCCGCACCCTGCAATCGAATTCGGGAAACAAAGCCAGCATGTCCGCCTTTTCGCGCTTCACGCCGCTGCTCAGCGCCCTGCCCTCCACCGTTCCTTTCGTCGGCCCCGAAGCGCTGGAGCGTCAGCGCGGGCTCTCGGTCAAAGCGCGTATCGGCGCCAATGAAAACGGCTTCGGGCCGGCACCCTCCGTCATCGCGGCCATGCGCGAGCGGGCCGGCGACATCTGGATGTACAACGATCCGGAAAATTACGAGCTGAAGCAGGCGTTGGCGGCGCATCTTGGCGTTCAACCGGCCAGTATCGCGGTTGGCGAAGGCATCGATAGCCTGCTGGGCCTGATCGCGCGCATGGTCATCGAGCCAGGCACGCCCGTCGTCACCTCGCTCGGCGGCTATCCCACCTTCAATTTCCATGTCGCCGGCTTCGGCGGCCGCCTCGTTACCGTGCCCTATGTCGATGACCGTGAGGACCTCGATGGGCTGCTTGAGGCTGTAAAGCGCGAGAACGCACCACTTGTCTATTTCGCCAATCCCGACAATCCGATGGGCAGCTGGTGGGAGGCCGACAAGATCGTCGCCTTTGCTCGTGCATTGCCTGACAACTGCCTGCTGATCCTCGACGAAGCCTATAGCGAGACCGGGCCTGCCAGCTCGCTGCCTGATATCTCGGCCCTGATCGACCTGCCGAATGTACTGCGCACCCGCACTTTCTCCAAAGCCTATGGCCTTGCCGGCGCCCGCGTCGGCTATGTCATCGGCGCGCCGGAGACCGTGCTGACCTTCGACAAGATCCGCAATCATTTCGGCATGAACAGGCTTGCGACAGTGGCCGCCCTCGCCGCCCTCAAGGACCAGGCCTATCTTGCCGAAGTGGTCGGCAAGATCCGGGCTGCACGCGAGGAGATCGGCGTCATCGCCCGGGACAATGGCCTGCTGCCGCTCGCCTCCGCCACCAACTTCGTCGCCATCGATTGCGGCCGCGACGGCACCTATGCCCGCGCGATCGTCGACGGGCTGATCCAGCACGGCGTCTTCATCCGCATGCCGGGCGTGGCACCGCTCAATCGCTGTATCCGTGTCAGCGTGGGGCCTCAGCAGGATCTCGACCTGCTCGCCGAAGCCTTGCCTCAGGTGCTGAAGGCGATTGGCTGATCGGCGTGCCCTGAAAATATTCAGCATTGATTTTCTTACGCAATTCCGGACGGAAAACCGCTACGCACTTTTCCTGGAATTGCTGTGAAACGACGAAACCGCGCCTGCCTTGTCCCGGCCGGTCGCGGTTTTCATCGTTCGGCGGCTCGCCTCTCCCTCGTCCGCCGACATCCCCTCCTTCGAGGTCAGTACGTCGTATTCGGTTTGGCCCGCTTCAGTGCGTAGTCATCCACTCGCGGGCGGCGCGAAGCGCGGTCGCGAGCTGCATCTTGGTCAAGGTTGCGGCGACGTCGGCACGAAGCTCGGCGGCGCGCTCGCTGCCACGGATGGCGGCGATATTCAACCATTTGTGGGCGGCAACGAGGTCTGCATTGCAGCCCCTGCCGGTCGCGTAGTTCACGCCCAGTTCGCAAAGGGCATCGGCGCTGTTACCACCCATCATGGCATTTCCAGACATCGGCGTTTCGAAGCGTGCCATTGTTATTATCCCTGTTTACTTCTGTTCGTATCTGCCCTGTTTTCCGTCCGAACCTTGCCGTCATTCGCGGCTTTCCGGTTCTTCCGGTCGGCGGGTTTGCCCCGCTCGTTTGATGGCTTCACTATCGCAGACGGCTTTCAAAAAACGCCTAAAATGCATGATTAATTCGATGCAAACAAAGTGCAAATGCTTGGTAAACTTGGGATTTTGTTAAACATCGCTTCCCTTGCAAATTAAGGATTTTCGGGCAGGCTTTACCTTTCGTTAGAATTTGGATTTAAACTCTTTCTTCACCACAAAAAGAGCGCAGTTGAATTCGATGTCGTGTTTCGACGGCGTGCGGATGCCTGACAAAACGGGGATTTTGGCTCCGGAAACCATATTTACCTTTACGTTCGCGTTAGATAATCTCGCGGCGTTCCCGGCCATGGAGCCGGATGGCGCCTTGGGGGAGGAATAAGATCATGATCCGTGCCACCATTCTTGCTGCTGCAATGCTATTGAGCGCGAATGCCGCTTTTGCCGAAGAGCCGATCGTCGGCAACTGGAAAACCGTTGCCGGCGATACCGCTGCCATCGCGCCTTGCGGCGACAGTTACTGCGTGACGCTGAAGACAGGCAAATATGCCGGCAAGCAGATCGGCAAGATGCAGGGCAAGGGCGACAGCTATACGGGTGAGCTCACCGATCCCTCGGAAGACAAGACCTATAGCGGCTCCGGCACCGTCAGCGGCAATAAGATCAAGATGCAAGGCTGCGTGCTGAAGATATTCTGCAAATCGCAGACCTGGACGAAACTCTAAAGCGGCTTTTACCTATTCCAGAAAGACTACAGCGCCTGCCCGCCACTCGGCCGGCGGGCCTTTTTTATTTGCCTGCGGAAGCTGCAGACGTTTTTTCGAACCCGGTAATATTTATGAACGCTAGATGAACCGGTATCTCAGCACCTGTTCAGCCTGACCATGGCAAAACAGTGTCCAGTATAGGGCACGGGCAGGCCAGGAACATGGACTCGATCATCATCGCGCGGCGCTTCGTTGTTATCATGCTGTTTGCCGCGATCTTCGCATTCAGCTTCTCGGTTGCGGTCGAGCATGGCGGCCGCAGCGGCGCACAATCGCATTTCGGCGCAAGCTTCACCTGCGTGCAGACCGGTGCGCCTTACTGCACGACGGTGCAATAAAAACGCCTGCGCGCGATCCTCGCGCAGGCCCGTGGACAGCCCTAAAAATAGCTGCGAGAATCCGGGCCGCCTGTTGCAACGTCGTTTGCTTGTAACCAACGACACTCTATAATGGCTCATGAGCAACAGAATCTCTCCCTTTTCACCCCTCGACATCTCCTCCCCCAGCCCGTTCCAGCCGCGGACTTTCGATGATCCAGGCAAGGCCGTCGAAGCGCTGACGGAGCTTTACGATCGCAACACCGCGTTCCTGATCGACAATTTCACCAAGCTTGCCAAGGGCGCACCGATCACGGCTCGCTACCGCGCCTTCTATCCGCAGGTCAGCATCGAGACCACCAGCTTCGGCCATGTCGACTCGCGCCTCTCCTACGGCCATGTCACGGCGCCCGGCGTCTATACGACGACGATTACCCGCCCGCAGCTCTTCAAGCACTATCTCAAGGAACAGCTGACGCTCCTGATGCGCAGCCATAATGTTCCGGTCGTCGTATCGGAATCAACGACGCCCATCCCGATCCATTTCGCCTTCGGCGAAGGCGCCCATGTGGAAGCAACCGCCAGTATTTTCGAAGACATTCCGCTGCGCGATCTCTTCGATACGCCGGACTTGAACACCACCGACGACGAGATCGCCAACGGCGAATATATCCCGCCGCCGGGCGAGCCCTCGCCGCTCGCGCCCTTCACCGCGCAGCGCATCGACTATTCGCTCGCCCGCCTCGTCCACTACACGGCGACGAGCGCCGCGCACTTCCAGAATTTCGTGCTGTTCACGAACTACCAGTTCTATATCGACGAATTCTGCAAGTGGGCGCGCGACCTGATGGCGAGCGGCGGTGACGGCTATACCGAATTCGTCGAACCCGGCAACATCATCACCAAGGCCGGTTCCAGCCAGCCCGAAGGCGACACCACGCCGCCGCGCCTGCCGCAGATGCCGGCCTACCATCTGAAGAAGAAAGGGCACGCCGGCATCACCATGATCAATATCGGCGTCGGTCCCTCCAACGCCAAGACGATCACCGACCACGTCGCCGTGCTTCGCCCGCATGCCTGGCTGATGCTCGGCCATTGCGCCGGCCTGCGCAACAGCCAGCGGCTCGGCGATTATGTGCTCGCCCATGCCTATATGCGCGAAGATCACGTTCTCGACGACGACCTGCCGGTCTGGGTGCCGATCCCGGCGCTCGCCGAAGTGCAGGTGGCGCTTGAAGCGGCCGTTGCCGAAATCACCGGTTATGAAGGCTTCGAGCTGAAGCGCATCATGCGCACGGGCACGGTCGGCACCATCGACAACCGCAACTGGGAACTGCGCGATCAGGCAGGCCCGGTCAAGCGACTGTCCCAGGCCCGCGCCGTCGCGCTCGACATGGAATCGGCAACGATCGCCGCCAACGGCTTCCGTTTCCGCGTTCCCTACGGCACGCTGCTCTGCGTTTCGGACAAGCCGCTGCATGGCGAGTTGAAGCTACCGGGCATGGCGACGGCTTTCTATCGCACCCAGGTAAACCAGCATCTGCAGATCGGCATCCGCGCCATCCAGAAGCTGGCCGCCATGCCGCCCGAAGCGCTGCATTCGCGCAAGCTGCGCAGCTTCTTCGAAACGGCGTTCCAGTGACGTATCGATAGGCTGTTGTCGCAATTGACCGAGGAAAACAGGTGACGTGGACGAACTTTGATGGCGGCTCGACAATTGGCCACCAAGGTTCGGAAGGCGGCATCATTCTTTTGGACGAAGAACATGGCGATGGCGCGCGTGTCACACTTGAGAGGTGTGATCGTGTGCCGTTTGCCATTACCTGTGGCCTTTACGGCAATATGGCTCACACTGTTTTTACCGGCAGTGAGCAGGAGGCTCTGGACACCTTCCGCGCGATCAAGACAAATCTTGAGGCGCTGATCGCGATTTGGCCGGAAAAAGACGCATCGGCCGATCAAGTGTCCAGGTTTCATGACGCCATCGCGGATTTTGTGGAACGTTTTTGACGCGAGCCTCTATTTCCTAGTTCTCAGACATAGGCATAGAGCGGTCTGCATTTTGGCTTGCCGTCAATTCCGGATGACCAGAGGGCTCTCCAGCCCAGCTCAGGCACAGGATCAACAGAGCAAAGCCCGCCATGCCGATCCAGGTGCGAAACACGACCCTGCCGACATCGGCTGCGTCGAGCAGCTCCTCTTCCGACAGCGTCTTCTTTTGCCAGTAATGCACGATTGCGGCTTCCAGACTGTACATTTCCGTCTCTCCTTATGGTGTTGACGGAACTGGTCGACCGGGCTCGGGCTTTTTCGACAACCTCAAGAAATTTTGTCATGTTGCGGATCGGGATGTCGATTTGCACTTAGGCCGCTCGTCTATGGCTGTCAGCAAATTGAGAGAGGAGACGCTGCGATGAAATATCTCTGCCAGGTCTGGTTCGATGGCACGAGGCTCGACCTCATGACCAAGGAAGAAAAGCATAAGCTCGATGCGGATTCGCTCGGCTATGACCGCGATCTGATGGCGAGCGGCAATATGATCCAAGCCGAAGCGTTGCAATCGCCAAAATCGGCGGTGACGGTGCGGGTCCGCAATGGCGAGACGGCGGTCACCGACGGCCCCTTCATCGAAACCAAAGAATATCTCGGCGGCTTCATCCTGATCGAGGCCAAGGACCTGAACGATGCGATCCGCGTCGCCGCCGGCATCCCGCTCGCCAAGCTCGGCGCCATCGAAGTGCGGCCAATCCATAACTTCGGCCCGGACGTTTGAGGAGATTCAGATGAAGTTTCTTTGCCAGGTCTGGTTCGAGACATCAGAGATCGCCAAGCTTTCCGAAGAAGAAGGACGAAAGCTGACGCAGGATTCCGTCGACAACGACAACCGGCTGCGCGAGAGCGGCCACCTCATCGTCGCCAATGCCCTGCGCGAACCGGAGACTGCGAAAACAGTTCGCGTGCGCAAGGGCGAAACCGCCGTGACGGACGGCCCTTTCACTGAAATGAAAGAGCATCTCGGCGGCTTCGTGCTGATCGAAGCGCGCGACATGAAGGAAGCGACCGAAATTGCCGCCACCTTCCCCGTTGCCCGCTACGGCATGATCGAGGTTCGTGCGGCCTTCGACATCCGCTTTCCGAACGAATAGCAGCGAGAGGACAAGACATGCGGTTTCTATGCCTGATCTACACAACAGTCGATGTCGACGGACGATTGACGCCGAACGAGATGAACCATCTGATCGGCGAGCATTTCGTCTTCGACGAGGGCTTGCGGGAGGACGGCACCATGATCGTTTCGGATGCGCTGGCACTTCGGGACAAATCGATCGTCATCCGCCCTGATGGCAAGACATTTTCGGTGACGGACGGACCATTCGTTGAGACGAAGGAGCATCTGGCCGGCTTCTATCTCATCGAAGCGCCCGACCTCGAAGGAGCAACCGAGATCGCCAAGCGTATTCCCTCCGCGCGTTACGGTGCGATTGAAATCCGCCCAGTGCGTATCCTGACGCTTCGAGGAGACCTGGCGGAGACATCCTGACACCGTGTCGCTGAACCAGACCATAGAAGGTATTTATCGCAGCCATTCGCGCCGCGTGCTGGCTACGCTGATCCGTCTGCTCGGCGATTTCGACCGGGCCGAAGAGGCCCTTCACGATGCCTTTGCGGCTGCGGCTCAGCAATGGACTGACGAGACGATCCCGGCCAATCCCTATGCCTGGCTCGTCTCCGCCGGACGCTTTCGCGCCATCGACCATATCAGGCGACGGGCGCGATTCGACACCGCCCGCTCCGATATTGCCGAGAGCCTTTATCCGGAGGGAGAGGCGATGGAGATCGCCGAACATGAAGAGATCGAAGACGACATGCTGCGGCTGATCTTCACCTGCTGTCATCCCCAAATTCCCGCCGAGGCACGCATGGCGATGGCGTTGCGCGAGGTCTGCGGCCTGACGACGGAAGAGATCGCCCATGCCTTCCTGATCCCGCCGCCGACCGTTGCCCAACGCATCGTCCGCGCCAAGAACCGCATACGCGCTGCCAATATTCCTTACGAAGTGCCTGACAAGACCGAGCTGCCGGAACGGCTGGCGCAGGTGCTGCATGTCATCTACCTCGTCTTCAACGAGGGCTATTCGGCATCGTCAGGCTCTGCGATCGTGCGCGCCGATCTTGCCGCGGAGGCCATTCGGCTCGGCAGGCTGTTGCTGCAGCTATTGCCGGATTCGGAAGTCGAGGGGTTGCTGGCAATCATGCTGCTGCAGGATTCGCGGCGACTTGCCCGCACCGACGCATCAGGTGATCTGGTGCTGCTCGTCGAGCAGGATCGTGCGCTGTGGGATCATGGCCAGATACGCGAGGGCCTAACACTGTCGGCGCGGGCCATGTCCGCAGAGAGCGTCGGCAGCTATGCCCTGCAGGCCGCGATCGCGGCGGAACATGCGCGCGCCGTGACCGCCGACGACACCGACTGGCGGCAGCTGGTGATGCTCTACGATCTGCTGCTGATCGCAAGCCCATCTCCGGTGATCGAACTCAATCGGGCGGTGGCTATCTCCATGCGCGACGGCCCCGCGGCAGCATTGTCCATCGTCGACGGGTTACTGGGGGAAGAACGCATGGCGCGGTATCATCTGACCCATGCGGCGAAAGCCGATTTCCTGCGCCAACTTGGTCGGACGAACGAGGCGCGGCTATCCTATAAAACGGCGCTTTCGCTCTGCCAGCAGGCACCGGAGCAAGCCTTCCTGCGCAAGCGACTGGCCGAGCTGGACGATAAGACGACCCGGCATTGAAGCGCGGCGCGATCTTTCAGGGCGCAGTCACGCGCTTGCGCGAGACCAGCAATCCGATCGCGGTTCCCGTCAGCGCCGACACCACGATCAGCAGGTGAGCATTGATGCTCGCCTGCGCGAGATTTTCGATTGCTTCCTTCGCACTCGAAGCGCCGAAGGCCATGGCGCCGGCGGTGATGCCGGCCGGATAGGTGCCGACACCCCCAGGCGCATGCACGGGCAGCACGGAGGATAGCTCGCCGCCAAGCGCACCGCCAAAACTTGCTGATAGCGGCGTGACGTTCATGAGGCCGAGCGCCCAGGCAAGAACCATGACCTTGACCAGCCAGTTGACGATGGTCGTCAGCCAGGCACGCGCAAAGGCACTGGCGTCGACCGGCAAGCCACGTTCCAGCTCGTGCACCAGCCCTTGCGCCTTCTTCGGCAGGATGCGGGCGGCAAGGCGGATCAGCGGCCGGCGGGAGGCAAAGCCCACGACGGGTAGCAGCAGAAAGGCGGCCCATGCGATCCAGGCCAGGACGTGATAGGGCGAGGCAAGTGCAAGGCCGACACCGGCGGCGGCCAACAGCGCGTGCAGGTCGAGCAGCCGCATGACGAACAGCGCCGATGTGCCGCGGGCCAGCGGGATGCCGAATTCGGAGCGCATCAGCACCGGGAAGCTGGTCTCTCCGGTGCGAAAGGGCATCATGATATTCAGCAGGTTATGGACCTGCGTCACGCGGAACAGCGCCGCGAAATGGCCCGAGGTTTCCTTCGGGAAATAATCGTAGATGCGCCAGGTGCGTAGGAAATAGGTGCTCGTCAGGAGCGCCAGCGCCAGAAGGATCGGCAGTGCGCCGACCTTGCCCCATTGCGCCAGGATCGAACTCCAGCCCCAGAACCATTCGATAAAGGCCGCATAGGCCAGCACGACAGCCAGCGTCAGCAGCGTCATTCGGTTGCGAATAAACCAATTCTGTCGGCTGGCAACCGTCGGAGTCTTCATGTAGTTAGGGCACCCAAATGCGAGCGGAGGCTAAAACCGGACTTCTTGCTCGTTCCGTCCGGCAGGTACTGTCGGTCTTTTAGGAGAAACAAGTGTTGCAGACAACGGCAGAGTCGACCCTCCCCCAGGCCGATCCGGCAAGCCCTCTCGAGCTTTCGCTGGTCGTGCCCGTCTTCAACGAGGAAGAAAGCGTCGGACCGCTGATCGAACGCATCTGTTCCGCCATGGCTGGCTATGCCAAGTCTTGGGAGCTGATCCTTGTCGATGACGGCAGCACGGATGCGACGCTCGCCAATGCCCGCCGGTCGCTTTCGCAGGAAGGGCTGACGCTGCGCATCGTCGAACTCCAGCGCAATTTCGGCCAGACGGCCGCCATGCAGGCCGGCATCGACGCCGCCAACGGCCGCCTCATCGCCACCATGGACGGCGACCTGCAGAACGACCCGAAGGATATTCCTTCGATGGTCGAGGAACTGGAACGGCGGCAGCTCGACCTGCTCGTCGGCTGGCGCAAGAACCGGCAGGACGGCCTTCTCCTGCGCAAGATCCCCTCCTGGTGCGCCAACTACCTGATCGGCCGCATCACCGGCGTCAAGCTGCACGATTATGGCTGCAGCCTGAAGATTTACCGCGCCTCGATCATCAAGCAGGTGAAGCTGATGGGCGAGATGCATCGTTTCATCCCTGCCTGGGTCGCCGGCGTCGTGCCGAGCTCGCGGATCGGCGAAGTGCCGGTCACCCACCATGCCCGCCAGCACGGCACGTCGAAATACGGGATTTCGCGCACCTTCCGCGTCATCCTCGATCTGCTCTCCGTGATGTTCTTCATGCGCTACAAGGCACGGCCGGGGCATTTCTTCGGCTCGCTCGGCCTTGGCCTCGGCGCTCTCGCAGCGATTATCCTGTTCTGGCTCTTCATCGACAAGTTCATCTTTGGCGACGATATCGGCAGCCGCCCGCTGCTGATGGTCGGCGTCGTGCTGCTGCTATCGTCGGTGCAGATGATCACGACAGGCATTCTCGCCGAAATGATCGCCCGCATCTATTATCGCGACGATCTCTCGCCGAACTACATCGTGCGCAAGATCTTCGATCGTAGCAATCAGGACGCATAGGCATCTTTCGCCCGCGCGGGTCTATCTGAAACAGGAGCCGAACCGCCCGTGAGCGAGAAAGACGACATTGCAAGCCTGCTGTCCGACACGGCGGATCTGCCGCCTTGGCGGGTGGCGAGTTCAACGCACCTGATTCATGATCGCTGGCTGAAGGTTCGTGCCGACAATTGCGTGACGGCCGAGGGCGTGGAGATTGCGCCCTACTATGTGCTGGAATATCCCGATTGGGTTGAGATCATCGCCCTTGATGCCGAGGATCACATCTATCTCGTCCAGCAATACCGTCACGGATTGGGTGTCGTGGCGCTCGAGCTTCCCGGCGGAGCCATTGATGCGAGCGATGCAAACCCCATCGAGGCAGCAGCACGCGAGTTGCGCGAGGAAACCGGACTCTCATCCACGGATTGGGATTATGTCGGCAAGCTTGCGCCCAATCCAGCCACACATACCAATCTTGCGCACATCGTCATCGCCCGCAATGTCGAGCTGGCCAGCAAGCCGGCGGATGATCCTACCGAACGCATCCGCCTGATCCGCATGCCGATCTGGCAGGCGATCGAGCTGGCGCTGGAAGGCAAGATGATCCAGGTCATCCACGTTGCCGCACTGACCCTTGCCCTTCACAAGGCCGGGAAATGGAACGTGCCGGCACCAGCGCTCAAGCCCTGATTAGGACTTCACCTCGGCCCAGACGGCATCGAGGGCCGCCCGCGTGATGCGCACCATGGTGTCCACCTCCGCATGGCTGATGACAAGCGGGGGTGAGGCTAGCATGCGGTCGCCGGTCGCGCGCAGTACCAGGCCGTTGGCAAGGGCATGGTTGCGCACGGCCGAGCCAATCGCATCCGGCTTTTCGAAGCGGCGGCGGGTGGATTTGTCGGCAGCGAGCTGCAGGCCGCCCATGAGGCCGATGCTGACGGTCTCGCCGACCATATCGTGATCGGCGAGACCGCCCCAGGCGCTCGCGAAATAAGGACCGATATCGTCGCGCACGCGCTCGACCAGCCTTTCCTCCTCGATGATCCTCAGATTTTCGAGGGCAGCGGCCGCGCAGACCGGGTGGCCCGAATAGGTGAAGCCATGATTGAATTCGCCGACTTCGTTGATGAACACATCGGCGATGCGGTCGCTGACAAGCACGCCGCCGATCGGCAGGTAGCCTGACGACAGTCCCTTGGCGATCGGGACGAGATCGGGCTCGACACCGAAATGCTGATGGCCGAACCATGCGCCGAGGCGGCCGAAGCCGCAGATGACTTCGTCGCAGACCAGCAGGATGTTCCTTGCTTTGCAGATGCGGGCGATCTCGGGCCAGTAGGTGGACGGCGGGATGATGACGCCGCCGGCGCCCTGAACCGGCTCGGCGACGAAGGCTGCGACATTGTCCTCACCCAGTTCATCGATCTTGGCTTCGAGTTCGCGGGCGGCCTTGAGGCCGAACTCTTCCGGCGAGAGATCGCCGCCCTCGGCATACCAATAGGGCTGGCCGATATGGACGACGCCCGGGATCGGCAGGTCGCCCTGCTCATGCATGTATTTCATGCCACCCATGCTAGCGCCGGCAACGGTCGAGCCGTGATAGCCGTTCCTGCGGGCAATGATGGCCTTCTTGGTCGGCTTGCCCACCGCCCCCCAGTAAACTCTCGCCATGCGGAACCAGGTGTCATTGGCCTCGGAGCCGGAATTGGTGAAAAAGACATGGTTGAACTGCGGCCCGGCATGGGCGCAGACCTTTTCGGCAAGCAGCGTCGCAGGCGTCGTCGTCGTGCCGAAGAAGGTATTGTAATAGGGCAGCTCGTTCATTTGCCTGAAAACTGCGTCGGCAATTTCGGTGCGGCCGTAGCCGATGTTCACGCACCAGAGGCCGGCAAAGCCATCCAGATACTTCCGCCCTTCCGCATCGAAAATATGAACGCCTTCGCCGCGCTGAATGATGCGTGCACCATCTGCGTTCAGCTTCTTCATGTCCGCGAATGGATGGAGGTGATGGGCGGCATCGAGGGCGGCGAGATTGGAGCGGCTTGGTGTGTCGGACATGGTGAAGTACCCCCGTTTAGATTTGTGCTTGTCAGGCAAGTCTTCCGACGCCGCCATTATGTGCATGGCCCCTCACCCCGGCCCTCTCCCCGTGGAACGGGGAGAGGAGCTTTCGCACCAAATCAGCTGCTTTCATGCGAACGGAGGCTGATGCGTCCCCTCTCCCCGCGATGCGGGGAGAGGGCTAGGGTGAGGGGCTAAGCTCCAGACTGCAACGCAGCCAGACTTGACTGAAAGCTATCTTGGTTTACGACCATGCCGTGAGCATGGGGGATTTTCAAGAGCATGGCGGCCGACAACGCAACCGAAGGTAACGCGCGCATCGAGGTGCTGATCTCGGACATGAACGGTCGCCTCCGAGGCAAACAGATCCCGATTGCGGCCGAAAAGAAAGTCTGGTCCGGCGCCGTGCGGCTGCCGACCTCGACGCAATCGCTCGACATCTGGGGCGACGACAATGACGATATTACCGGCCTGTCGCTGACGATCGGCGATCCCGACGGCACCTGCGTCGCCGACCAGCGCACCCTCGCCGACATGCCCTGGGCGCCGGCGGGGTCGAAGCAGGTGCTCGCGACCATGCATGAACTCGATGGCAGCCCCAGCTTCCAGGATCCCCGCGCCATTCTTTCGGCCGTGGTCGACCGCTACAAGTTACTCGGCCTGACACCCGTCATCGCGACCGAGCTGGAATTCTACCTGCTGGCAGGCGATTGGCGCGACAGAGGCATCCCCTCCCCGCCAGCTGCCCTGACCTATCAGGGCGAACCGAACGGCTTTCAGCTCTACGACATGGATGCCGCCGATCTTCTCGATGATTATCTGGAAACCTTGCGCGCCTATGCGCGGGCGCAAGGCCTGCCGGCGGATGCGACGACGGCGGAATTCGGCCCCGGCCAGTTCGAGGTCAATCTGCTGCACCGCCCGGATGCGCTGGCGGCTGCCGACGATTGCATCATGCTGAAGCGTGTGGCCGAGCAGGCCGCTCGCAAGCATGGGCTGAAATCGACCTGCATGGCCAAGCCCTATACGGATCATGCCGGTTCGGGGCTGCATGTCCATGCCAGCATCATCGACGCTCAGGGCCGCAACATCCTCGATGCGGCAGGCGGCGAGCCGAAGAGGCTGAAGTCGATCTGCGCGGGGCTGCTCCAGACCTTGCAGGATGCGCAGCTGATCTTTGCGCCCTATGCCAATTCCTATCGTCGCTTCCAGCCTGGCTCGTTTGCTCCCGTCGATCTGACCTGGGGTTTTGGTCATCGCGGCACGGCCGTGCGCATTCCCGAAAAGGATGGGCCGGGCGCACGCGTCGAGCACCGCGTCGCCGGTGCCGATGCCAATCCCTATCTCATGCTGGCCGCTATCCTCGGCGGCATGCTGCTCGGCCTGCAGAACGACCTCGATCCAGGCGAGGAATCGACGCCCGCTTATGTCCCCGCCGATGCGCCCAAACTGACGCATGATTTCCTGACGGCCGTGGAGCGCTTCCGCGCCTCGGCGTTCATCGCCGATGTCTTCGGCGCGCGGTATCAGAAGCTCTATGGCGATACGAAGCACAAGGAAGCGATCCGCTATCTGCGCACCGTCTCCGACTTCGACTATCGTACCTATCTGCCGCGCCTCTGATCGCGTCAGACCGCGAGGCTATCGGCCGCCCCTTCGCTCTCGACACGAGCGGCAGTCCCTTCCCGCACCATCACCTTGAGCTCGCCGGGGTGCACTTTGAGCGTCACGTCGCGCTCAAGCGGCAGCAGCTCGCCATCCATAACGCAGTTTGCGAGCTGGCGCAGTTTTGGGAAATGCAGATTCACCTCCGGCGCGTGCATGACCATGACATCGGCGTTGTCGCGAACGCGGCCGCGCAGCATGTCGATGGCGAGTCGGGCGACACCAAGCGAGCGCAGGGGCTTTGCCGTGTAGAAACCCAATTCGCCGCTGCGCAAGCTGTCGGCATAGAGCAGCGCGTTAGCGCCGAAAGGATTGTTGGAGACAGAAATTGCCGAAACATGCCGGCGCTCGCGAATGTCGCCGGCCTCGAAGTCGACATCGAATTCCGGCGGATTGGCAATGACGCCAAAGGCGGCCCGCGTGCTGGCCGACATTTTCCCGAGCCGCGAGCGGTAGGTATAGCCATTGCGATAGCGCACCAGGCGGGCATGCAGGCCGGCGGAAAACTGATGCACGAAGGCACGGCCATTGGCGCTGCCGATGTCTACATTGTCGACCTCACCTGTCGCGAGCACGCTGAGCGTCTGCCAGATGTCGAGCGGCAGTCGCAGCGAACGGGCAAACAGATTCATGGTGCCGGCCGGAATGACGCCGAGCGCAACGCCATTCTTCCAGGCAATGGCGGCAGCGGCCGAAATCGTGCCATCGCCGCCGCCAGCGACAATGCCGTCGATATCGTCACGCCGCGCCGCCCGCTCCATGGCCGACACGATGTTACGCCCCTCTACGACCACAGCTTCGAAATCGTGACCGGCGTCGCGGAAGACCTGTTCCGCTCTCTGCTCGTAGGCAGCCATGTCGGTCGTACGGAACGTACCGCCATCGCGATTGAAAAAGCCGATCAACTTCATCGGGGGCTCTCGGTCTTCCCGCAAATTGTGTCTTTGAGGGGCTGAAGCCCCCGTGCGCTTCTTCTCAGATGGTTTTGGATGGAAGGATTTCAAGCATTGCGGCCGCTTCGCCCGATCGCCGCAGCGCACTTATGCATGCTCCGACATGCTGCACTGCAAAAAATGCACGCGACAGACGCACTATCGTCATTGATAGTATCAACGGAGGCATGTCCGTGCCTCGCCAGTCCCATATCCCAGTTTGATGCACTGAACGCGGCATAACCGGAGTTTGCAGTCTGATTCGCGGCGCTTGATCTTCATGTGCCGCCCAAGGAGTTTTCGTGAGCGATATTACCGCCGAGGTCCTCGATACCCAAACCGCCCTGGAGGCGCCGTCGCGCACCGCGATCGCACTGGTGACTTTGGCGCTGGCTGTCGGCAGCTTCGGTATCGGTACGGGCGAATTCGTCATCATGGGACTGCTGCCTAACGTAGCCGACACCTTTGGCGTGACGACACCGGAAGCCGGTCATGTGATCAGCGCCTACGCGCTCGGCGTCGTGGTCGGTGCGCCGATCATTGCCGTGCTCGCCGCCAAGATGGCGCGCCGCACGCTGCTCCTCTTGATGATGGCGATCTTTGCCGCCGGCAATATTTCCAGCGCCTTTGCGCCAACCTTCGAAAGCTTTACGGCGCTGCGCTTCATCACCGGCCTGCCGCATGGTGCCTATTTCGGCGTGGCAGCACTCGTTGCCGCGTCCATGGTGCCGGTCCATCGCCGCGTCCGTGCCGTCGGTCAGGTCATGCTTGGCCTCACGATCGCGACGCTGATCGGTACGCCCATCGCGACTTTCCTCGGACAGCTTCTGAATTGGCGGGCGGCCTTCATGATGGTTGGCGCCATCGGCCTTGCGACCATGCTGCTGATCGCCCTCTTCCTGCCGAAGGATAGGGTCGAGGAAGGCGCCAGCATCACGCGCGAGCTCGGTGCGCTGAAGCGCATTCAGGTCTGGCTGACGCTCGGGGTCGCTGCCGTCGGCTTCGGCGGCATGTTCTCGATCTTCAGCTATGTCGCAACGACGACGACCGACGTTGCAGGCCTCGGCACCGCCATGGTGCCGGTCGTGCTTGCCCTCTTCGGCATCGGCATGAATGTCGGCAATATCGTCGGCTCGCGCCTTGGCGACATCTCGATCAAGGGAACGATCGGCGGCATGATGGTCTTCAATATCGTCATCATGACACTCTTCTCGCTGACAGCTGCCAATCCCGTCATGCTCTGCATCTGCGTCTTCCTGATCGGCTGCGGCTTTGCCGCCTGCCCTGCCGTGCAGACGCGCCTGATGGATGTGGCCGCGGATGCGCAGACGCTGGCCGCCGCCTCCAATCACTCGGCCTTCAACATCGCCAATGCGCTCGGCGCCTGGCTCGGCGGCCTGGTGATTTCCTGGGGCTTTACCGCGGCTGCGACCGGCTATGTCGGCGCAGTGCTCTCGGTCGGTGGTCTTGCAGTCTTCGCCGTGTCAGTTGGCCTGGAGCGCCGCACCGGACACGCGTGACGGCGGCGCGGCCAGTTCCTGCCGGCCGTTGTGGCAAAATACATTCTCCTCGCCCCATACGGCCATCGCCTTGATGATCGGCCCGAGGCTGGCGCCAAGCGGCGTCAGCGCGTAGTCGACGCGCGGCGGCACGACCGGAAAGACGGTGCGTGATACCAGCCCGGATTCCTCCAGCTCCCGCAATTGCTTGGTCAGCATGCGCTGCGTCACCGACGGCAGCTTGCGGCGGATTTCGTTGAAGCGCAGCGTTCCCTCCATCAGGTGAAACAGGATCACGCCTTTCCATTTGCCGTCGAGCAGGCTCAGTGTCGCCTCGACCGGGCATCCGGGGAAATTCCTGACAAGCTTGGAGCGGGGAGCCGACATCGACAGTATCCTTTTTGTACCTACGTACAGAATTTGTGCATTCTTGCGCCTTTTGAGGATAATGCGCATCTAGCCTCTGTGCAACCAACCCAGGAGCTTCTCCCATGCGCGCAGTCGCCTACAAGCAACCACAGCCCATCTCAGTCGAAACATCCCTGATCGACGTCGAGCTGCCGACGCCCGAGGCAAGGGGGCATGATCTGCTGGTCGAAGTGAATGCCGTTTCCGTCAACCCGGTCGACGTCAAGGTCCGTGCCAACGTCACTCCGAGCGAAGGCGCCTATAAGATCCTCGGCTGGGATGCCGCCGGCATCGTCAAGGCGGTTGGCCCCGATGTCACCATATTCAAGCCAGGCGATGAGGTCTTCTATGCAGGTTCTATCAGCCGCGATGGATCGAATGCCGAATTCCAGCTTGTCGACGAGCGCATCGTCGGCGCGAAACCGAAGAGCTTGGATTTTCCAGCCGCCGCCGCGCTGCCACTGACCTCGATCACGGCCTACGAGACACTGTTCGATCGGCTGAAGGTGCAGGATCCGGTTCCCGGCGCCGCCAATGCTATCCTTATCATTGGCGGAGCCGGCGGGGTCGGATCGATCGCCATCCAGATTGCCGGCGCACTGACCGATCTCACCATCATCGCCACGGCATCTCGGCCGGAAACGCAGGCCTGGGTGAAGGAACTGGGTGCCCATCACGTCATCGACCATTCCAGGCCGCTTGCGCCGCAGATCGAGGCGCTCGGCATCGGTGCGCCGGCCTTCGTCTTCTCGACGACCAACACGTCGGACCATATCGGCTCGATCGTCGAGGCCATTGCGCCACAGGGCCGGTTCGCCCTGATCGACGACCCGAAAACGCTCGATGTCGTTCCCTTCAAGCGCAAGGCGGTATCGACCCATTGGGAGTTGATGTTCACCCGCCCCCTCTTCAACACCGCCGACATGATCGAGCAGCACAAGCTCTTGACGAAGGTCGCCGAACTGGTGGATGCGGGCAAGATCAGGTCAACGCTGACGGAGACCACGGGTACGATCAACGCCGCTAATCTCAAGAAGGCGCATGCTCTCGTCGAGACCGGCAAGATGAAGGGCAAGGTCGTTCTGGCCGGCTTCTGAAGACATAAAATTCACGATAAATATGGTCGGGCGCATGGCGTCCGGCTGCATTGTTTCAACGCATTTGCACCAGGTTTTGTTGCATCGCAAAAATTTGCAGCCGCCTAAACAAATTTTTATCGCAGGATCGAGCGTTTAGGCTCTTCGGCCTCTTGACTTTTTATGCCTTCGGCGCGACTTCTCCGCACGTGGGGAACAGCGTTTTCCATACCGATTAACCGGAGCCATCTTTCGATGCCTAGCGACAGTAGTAGTCGATTGCCTTTGCCGTCAGTAGCATTCGTGCATTAACCGACTCCTGTCGGCTCGCCACGATCCGCTACGACGGCGGATCGACCGGAAAGGCGAGCTATAATGAACATCAACAGCTTTCCCGCGCGGGCCGGCAATGCCGCTCGTGCATTCATCAATAACAATCGCGCCGTCACCATTGCGGAACGCGTCGAGGCTCTGAACGCAACAGATGTGGCAGAGGCTGCCCGCATCCTCGCCAAAATGCCGGAAGAGCGTGCCGTGCGCATTCTCGACCGACCGGAACTGCGCAACGCGCACGCCATTCTCGAAGTCATGGGCAATGCGGACGCCTCGCGGCTACTGCATGGCATGTCCAACGACCGCGTCGCCGACGTGCTGCTCGAGATGGATATCGACACGCGTGCCCGGCTCTTCGCCACCTTTGACGAGCATGCAAGGCAGGCGATCCAAGGCCTGATGGGCTACCCGCCGCGCACGGCTGGCGGCATCATGACGACGGAATTCGTCAGCGTGCTCGCAAGCTGGACGGTTGCGCAGACGCTCGATCACGTTCGCCAGGTCGAGCGCTCCCGCGAGACGGTCTATGCCATCTATGTGCTCGATGACGAGACGCATGTGCTGCTGCATGTCGTGACGCTGCGCCGCCTCATCACCGGTGAGCCCGATGCCTGTATCCTGACGGTTGCCCAGAAGGGCACGCCGGTCACCGCGCCGCCGCTAATGAAGCAGGAAGATGTCGCCCGCCTCATCCGCCGCCACGATCTGCTTGCACTGCCCGTTGTCGACGACAAGGGCCATATGCTCGGGATCGTTACCGTCGACGACGTCATCGACACGATGATCGCCGATACCACGGAAGACGCTCAGAAGTTCGGCGGCATGGAAGCTCTCGGCCAGCCCTACATGAAGATCAGCTTCGCCGGCATGATCCGCAAACGCGCCGGCTGGCTCGCCGCCCTTTTCCTTGGCGAAATGCTGACGGCAAGCGCCATGCAGCACTTCGAGGGCGAGTTGGAAAAGGCCGTCGTGCTGACGCTCTTCATTCCGCTGATCATGAGCTCGGGCGGCAATTCCGGCTCGCAGGCAACCTCGCTGATCATCCGGGCGCTGGCGCTTGGCGAACTCAAGCTTTCGGACTGGTGGCGCGTGGCATTGCGCGAACTTCCCACAGGCATCGTGCTCGGCGCGATCCTCGGCCTCGTCGGCTTTGCCCGAATCATCCTCTGGCAGACCATCGGCCTGTTCGATTACGGCCCGCACTGGCAGCTGGTCGCCTTGACCGTCTTTGCGGCGTTGATCGGCATCGTCACCTTCGGCTCGCTCGCCGGCTCGATGCTGCCGTTCGTCTTGCAGAAGCTGCGCCTCGACCCGGCCAGCGCCTCAGCGCCTTTTGTCGCGACGCTGGTCGATGTCACGGGCCTGGTGATCTACTTCTCGGTCGCGCTGCTGATCCTCAGCGGCACGATGCTTTGAGGATAATCAAATTCCTATCGCGAAGGGGCCGGCAACGGCCCCTTTTTCATTTCCGGTCCGGCTGCTTCATTCAGGCTGTGGCAATTTCAGCGGCCCATTGGTCTTGATGGTGCGGATCGCGAAATTAGAGCGCAGATCGACCACGCCGGGAAGGACCAAAAGCTTTTCCGACAGGACCTTCTCATAGGCGGCAAGATCCTCCACTACGACCTCCGCCAGGAAATCGGCCGTGCCCGAGATCAGATGGCAGGCGACGACCTCCGGAATGGCGAGCAATGCTGCCTGCTGCATTTCGGAGTTCTCCTTCGAGTGATGGCCGACCTTCAGCTCCACGAAGACCGTCAGGCCGAGACCGGCTTCCTTGCGATCGATATCAGCGCGGTAGCCGCGCAGGAGCCCGGATTTTTCCAGATTTCGAATGCGCCTGAGGCAGGGGGACGGCGAGAGGTTCACCCGCTCGGCAATCTCGACATTGGTGGCGCGCGCATCCTCCTGCAGGCAGTTGAGGATCGCAATATCGAATTTATCCAGTTTTAGCATATCTGAGAAATCCAGTTGCCTATATTGGCAGATTATTGCTGATAGCATGATTTTTGAGCCATAACTAGCAAGGACATGCCTCGGCCTTCGGCGCTATCTTCTCTTCATTCGAAAGAGAACCGGATCGTTGGAAAGGATATGTCGATGACCGCTTTGTCTCTCTCCACCCGCAAGGCAACCCCCACCATGGTCGGCTATGCCGGCGCCGTCGTTACCGTCTTGATCTGGGCGAACTGGATTCTTGCAACCCGCCACACCGCCGAAACGCAGATGAGCACCATCGATCTCGGCCTGATCCGCTATGGCGTGCCGGCGTTGGTGCTGGCACCCGTCTGGTGGAAGACAGGCCTGCTGCCGAAGGGCGTACCGCTGAAGCTGCTGGCACTGATGGTCTGCGGCTCCGGCGCCCTCTTCTTCCAGCTGACCACCTTCGCCATCCAGTTCACACCTGCCTCGTCGGCCGGCATCCTGCTCGGCGGCTCCATGCCGCTGGCAACCGCCCTGATCGGCGTGCTGCTGTTTCGCGAACGGCTTGATATCACCCGCTGGCTCGGCCTTGGCGGCATCGTTGCCGGCGTCGTGATCCTCCTGGCACGCAGCCTCTATGGCGTGCAGATCTCCTGGGAAGGCTTTACGCTGCTGCCGCTGTCGGCGGTGCTCTGGGCAAGCTATACCCACGCCTTCCGCCGCTCCGGGCTGAACGCCGTGCAGTCCAGCGCCATCATCGCCGCCTGGTCGTTCCTGATCCATCTCGGCCTGGCCGCTGTTTTCGGCAGCTCGCTGACTTCGGTGCCGCTGCCGGAAATCGGCCTGCAGATCGTCAGCCAGGGCCTGCTCTCCGGCCTTGCCGCCACGCTGGCCTATGGCCTTGCCGTCCAGGCTCTCGGCGGCACCCAGGCCGCAGCCTTCACCGCCATCACCCCCGTCCTAGCCACAATCGGCGGCGGCTTCCTGCTCGGTGAAGAAATCGGAATGGCCGGCATTGCAGCTGCGATCGTCACCGGCGCCGGCGTTGCCCTTTCCACCGGCCTGCTCGCTCGCAAGCCTGCCCAGCATTGATTTACATCTTACGGAAATAAGGAACGGTTCGGCGAAATGCTGAGCCGCTGTTTTTTATTCTTAAAACCAGGATCAAAATCGAAGGGCCATTGCCACGCGTCTCGCTGGATCCGCACCATGCGCGACTTCATTTTCCAGGATCTGCGTGAGAACCGCCGGCCGTTCCTCGTCACCCAGGATGCGAAACCCCACCGAGGCATAAAATGGCGCGTTAAAAGCCACCTGCCGATCCGTAGTCAGAGTGACGCCTGCGGCCTCTTGCGCTCTCGCCGCTTCGATCGCAGCTTCCATCAGCCGTCGTCCGACGCCCTGCTTCTGCCGGCGCCTGACGACATCGATTTCGGCGATGTGAACCGAGCCATCCTTCATAATGCCGGCCAAAAAACCGAATGGCCGATCTTCACCGTCGACGGCAACGAACAGCAATTGCTCCGTCAGGGATTGTTGCAGGACATCGAGCGGCAGCGACGTCGGCTCGCAGGCGACCGCGCCGGCCTCATGCAGAGCCCAGAAGGCATCGATCTCTATGGCCGCGAGCAGATGCAGCTCATCGGCCCTGGCCGAACGGATCGTCCAGGCGCTTTGATCGATCTCGGTCATTCCATCTCACATATTGGGATAGACAGGTCCCTCGCCGCCCTGCGGCGGCACCCAGTTGATGTTCTGGTTGGGGTCCTTGATATCGCAGGTCTTGCAGTGAACACAGTTCTGGGCGTTGATGACAAAGGTTTCCTTGCCATCCTTCTCCACCCACTCGTAGACGCCTGCCGGACAGTAGCGCGTCGACGGCCCGGCAAAGACGTCGTGCTCCGACGAGACCTGCAGCGCCATGTCGCCAACCCTCAGATGCACCGGCTGGTCTTCCTCATGGTTGGTGTTCGACAGGAACACCGAGGACAGCCGGTCGAAGGTCAAGACGCCATCCGGCTTCGGATAGTCGATCTTCTGATGCTGGGCCGCTGGCTCCAGCGAGGCCGCATCCGTCTTGCCATGTTTCAGCGTGCCGAAGAAGGAGAAGCCGAACAGCTGGTTCGTCCACATGTCGAGGCCGCCAAGCGTGACGCCGATCGCCGTGCCGAACTTCGACCAGAGCGGCTTGACGTTGCGGACGCGCTTCAGATCCTTGCCGATATCCGTCTGGCGCCATTCGTTCTCGATCTCGATCACTTCATCATTGCCGCGGCCAGCGGCGATCGCATCGGCAATCTTGTCTGCCGCCAGGATGCCTGAGAGCACTGCATTGTGGCTGCCCTTGATGCGGGGAACATTGACGAAGCCGGCGGAGCAGCCGATCAACGCGCCGCCAGGGAAAGTGAGCTTCGGTACGGACTGCCAGCCGCCCTCGGTGATGGCGCGGGCGCCATAGGAGATACGCTTGCCGCCCTCGAAAGTGCCGCGGATCGCCGGATGCGTCTTGAAACGCTGGAATTCCTCGAAGGGGAAGAGATAGGGGTTCTTGTAGTTCAAATGGACGACGAAGCCGACGGCGACCAGATTGTCCTCCAGATGATAGAGGAAAGAGCCGCCACCCGTCTTCATGCCCAGCGGCCAGCCGAAGGAATGCTGCACGAGGCCTTTCTTGTGGTTCTCGCGCTTGACTTCCCAGAGTTCCTTGATGCCGATGCCGAACTTCGGCACGTCGCTGTCCCGAGCCAGATCGAACTTTGCGATCAGCTGCTTGGCGAGCGAACCGCGAACGCCTTCGCCGATCAGCACATATTTGCCGAGAAGCGCCATGCCGCGTGTGTAGTTCGGGCCGGGTTCGCCGTTCTTCTCGATGCCCATGTCGCCGGTGGCGACACCGATGACGGCACCCTCGTCATTATAAAGCACTTCGGTCGCGGCAAAGCCGGGATAGATTTCGACGCCGAGGGCTTCGGCCTTTTCGGCCAGCCAACGACAGACGTTGCCGAGCGAGACGATGTAGTTGCCGTGATTGTTCATCAGCGGCGGCATCAGGAAGTTCGGCAGGCGGATCGAGCCGGCGGGGCCGAGGAACAGGAAGTGATCCGACGTGACTTTTGTCTTGAAGGGATGCCCCTCCTCTTCGCGCCAGTCAGGCAACAGGCGGTCGATGCCGATCGGATCGACGACAGCGCCCGACAGAATATGCGCGCCGACTTCGGCGCCCTTCTCGAGCACGACGACGGTCAGATCCGGATTGATCTGCTTCAACCGGATCGCGGCCGACAAGCCCGCAGGGCCTGCGCCGACGATCACGACGTCGAATTCCATGCTCTCGCGTTCCGGCAGCTCGTTCGCGTCAGTCATTCATCTTCTCCGCTTGGCCGGCGTCCAATCATCTCGGATCGCAGCCTTGTCCCCTTGGGCGTCTTCCCCGCTTCGGTTATCTCTTGTCAAAATGGGAGGGGATTGTCGAGCCGGGAAGCGACAGGCAATCCTCCAATTTGCCCAACACGGAAAACAAGTTAAATTACCCTTACGTTAACGTCAATATTCTGATGGTATTTGCTGTCAGTTGTGAAGCGCACCTTCCATAGTCGCCCGATGGCCCTCTATAAATGCCGATCAGACAATCCGAATAGCATGAAGGGTGATTAAGATGGATCTTCGTATTGGCGGAAAGCGCGCACTGGTGCTCGCCTCATCGAAGGGGCTGGGCCATGGCATCGCCGTGGCGCTCGCCCGCGAGGGTGTGAACGTCCTACTCTGCGGCCGCAGCGGCGAAAGGCTTGAAAGCAATTGCAAGGCCATCAATGCCGAAGGCAAAGGCCGAGCCGACTGGATCTGGGCCGACCTCAACGACGAAAACTTCGTGGATGTCGTCACCAAGGCCGCGACCGAGAAATTGGGTGGCATCGACATTCTCGTCAACAACAGCGGCGGCCCGACGCCCGGCACGACGGAAGATATGATCGCCGACCGGCTGGAGACCTATTTCATCTCCATGGTGTCGCGGATCATTACGCTCACCAATGCTCTCTTACCGGGCATGAAGGCACAGGGCTGGGGACGCATCCTCACCGTCGCCTCCTCCGGCGTCATCGAGCCCATTCCTAATCTTGCGCTTTCCAACACGCTGCGCCCGGCGCTTGTGGGCTGGAGCAAGACGCTGGCCAGCGAGGTGGCGGCACATGGCATTACAGTGAACATGCTTCTGCCTGGCAGCATCGCGACCGACCGGCTGGCTGAGCTGGATACGGCAGCAGCCAAACGCGGCGGCCGGAGCCTGGAAGACGTCAGCGCCGAGCGCCAGCAGCGCATTCCCGCCGGCCGCTATGGCCAGGTCGAGGAATTCGCGGCGACGGCCGCATTTCTATGTAGCGAACCGGCAAGCTACGTGACAGGAACGCTGGTCCGTTGCGATGGCGGAGCGGCCCGCTCTCTTTAAAGTCATTAAGAGCAAGCAATGATCGGCCCCTTGCAAGCAAAGGGGCCGACAACACAATTGCGTGAACGGCGACAGCAGCCATCATGAGGTTTGCAACACGCCTTTCACTATAAATGCCGCATTGCGCCGCCGAGCCGGCCAATCATTACGTAACGGCAACCAAAAAATAGTCATTTGACCATTTGTTGCACTGCACAAGTCGAAGCAATTCCAAAGCTTTCCAAGCTTTAATTTTTCGTCGTGCGGAACTGTGGTAGATTGCAGAGCATCAGCGTTCATGAATTCGCGTTAAAGGGACAGAATTACCGAACGTTAGCGGTAACGGCGATGTATGGATTGCGGCGAAGCTCGTCTTTGTTGTGCGACGCAATAAATACACTTCAACGTCACCGCGTTTCCTGCAACAAGCCCCGACTGGTTCTTTAAGTATGAAAAAATTCTGGCTTCCCCTCGGCCTTCTCGTCGTCGCAGCCCTTGTTGCCTGGGGTTATCGCGACCGCATTCCTTTTCTTTCAACATTCATCGACCGGGCTTCGGCAGAGACCAAAGACGCTAGCAAGGCGGCGCAGGCCGGCAGCAAGCGTCAGGCAGGCCCAATCGCCGTAAAGACGGTTGCCGCCGTCAAAACTGCGCTTCCCATGGATGTCCCCGCGACCGGCTGGGTCGTGCCGATCGATTCAACGACGATCGCCGCGCAGGAAGCCGGGCTGATCACGCAGATTGCGGTGAAAGATGGCGCGACGGTCAAAGCCGGCGATCTGATCGCAAAGCTCGATCCTCGTACGGCACAGGCTGCTGTCAACAAGGACCAGGCGAACATTACGAAAGACCAGGCAAACCTTGCCCAAGCGGAGACCGCGCTCACCCGTGCCAATAGCCTGCTCACGAGCAGCGCCGGCACTCAGGCGACTGCCGACGAAGCGCGTGCGACCCGCGACGCCGCCATTGCCACGCTCAGCGCGGACCAGGCACAGCTTGCCTCGGATCAGGTTCTGCTCGGAAACACCGACATACGGGCACCCTATGATGGCCGGCTTGGAGATGTTCAATTGAGCCTGGGTGCTTATGTCAGCGCCGGCACGTCAATCGTCACGATTGCCAAATATAATCCGGCATACATCAAGTTCACCTTGCAGGAAAACAACCTGCGCGAACTGCAGGAGCAGATGGCTGCGGGTCCTGTCCAGGTGACCACTGTTCCTCGTTCCGCACAGGGCAAGCCCCGCACCGGAACGATCACCTTTTATGACAACACAGTCGACCAGGCTTCCGGAACGATCGCTGTGAAGGCAACCTTCGAAAATGCCAACGGCGCCCTGTGGCCGGGACGCTCCGCGAACGTCATGGTTCACTTTGCCGACAATGAGCAGCTTATCGTCGTGCCGACCGTTGCCGTCAGCCCGGGGCCGGACGGCTATATCGCCTTTGTGGTGAAGGACAACAAGGTCAAGATCACGCCGGTGACAATTGCTCGTGCCAATGGCGGTCGCACAGCCGTCGCCACGGGCCTTTCGGTCGGCGATCATGTCGTTGTCGAAGGCCAGTCGCAATTGAACAACGGCACCGAAGTCAAGGAACAGTTCAGCGACAATCCGAACGAGAAAGTCGCTTCCGCTGATGATGGAAAAACTGAAACCATCGCCGTTGGAGCGCAACAATGATCCCGACCTTCTGTATCCAGCGTCCGGTCGCGACTACGCTTCTTGCGATCGGTGTGGTTCTTGCCGGTCTCGCCGGCTATCAGCTCATCCCCGTCGCGGCGGTGCCGCAGGTGGACTTCCCGACGATCAACGTCTCGGCCCAGCTGACGGGCGCCTCACCACAGACAATGGCGACATCTGTCGCCACGCCGCTGATCAAGCAGTTCGAGACGATCCCCGGCATCAGCGAAATTTCTTCGACAAACTCGCTCGGCAATACCAGCATCGTGCTGCAGTTCAATCTCGACCGCAACATCGATGCGGCCGCCGGTGACGTGCAGGCGGCGATCTCGACCGCGCAAAGAAAACTTCCCAACAACCTGACCACCCCGCCAAGCTACAGGAAGACCAACCCGGCCGATGCGCCTGTCATGCTGATCGCCGTACAAAGCGACACCTTGCAGCGCAGCAAGCTCGACGATATCGCCGAGAACATCATCTCTCCATCGATCTCGACACTACCTGGCGTCGCTGAAGTGACCGTAAACGGAGCGCAGACCTACGCGGTGCGTATCGACGTCGATCCCAACAAGCTTCTGGATCGCGGCATCGGCATCGACACGGTCAATACAGCCGTTGTCAACGCCAACAACCAGGTCCCGGTCGGCACGTTGCAAGACTCGGCGCAGAGCATGACGATCAATGCGGATACGCAGCGCGTCAACGCCGACGAGTTTCGCACACTTGTGATTGCCAATCCCAACGGCAAGCCAATTCACCTCGGCGACGTCGCCGACGTGCAGGACAGCGTCGAAAACCAGAATATCGGCAGCTGGTATGATGGCCAGCGGGCGATCATTCTGGCTATTCAACGCCAGCCCGATGCCAATACCGTCGACGTCGTCGATGCCGTCAACAAGACACTGCCGAAACTGCAGGCCGAAATGCCGGCTTCCGTCAAGATGACCGTCATGAACGACTCGGCCCAGCCGATCCGCGAGGCCATCTCGGACGTCAAGTTTACCCTGCTGCTGACCATCGGCCTCGTCGTTCTCGTCATTTACCTGTTCACGGGCCACGTGACGGCAACGATTATTCCCGGCCTCGCCGTGCCTCTTTCACTGATATCGACCTTCGGCATGATGTATGTGCTCGGCTATAGCGTCGACAATATCTCACTGCTCGGATTGACGATCGCGGTCGGTCTCGTGGTGGACGACGCCATCGTGATGCTGGAGAACATTCTGCGGCACATGGAAGAAGGTATGCCGGCGCTGCAGGCGGCCATCAAGGGCGCGGGCGAAGTCAGCTATACGATTATCTCCATGTCTATCTCGCTGATCGCCGTGTTCATCCCTATCCTGCTGATGGGTGGCGTCGTCGGCCGCATCTTCAACGAATTCGGCATGGTGGTGGCCATTGCCATCGTTTCGTCCGCCGTGGTCTCGCTGACCGTCACGCCGATGCTCGGCTCACGTCTCTCCAACGCCCACAGCCATCCTCCCCTGCCGGTGCGCCTTTTCAACAAGGGCTTCAACTGGACCGAGGTCAACTACGGCAAGGGCGTGGAATGGTGTATTCGCCATCGCTACATCGTGCTTGGAAGCTTCCTCGCTTCGGTCGCGCTCTCGGCCTATCTCTTCCTGACACTGCCAGCCAGCTTCTTCCCGCAGGAAGACATCGGCCGGCTGCAGATTTCAACGCGCGCCCGCCAGGATATCTCCTATCCGGCGATGCGTGACCTGCAGAACCAGGCCGCTGCGGCGATCAAGGCGAATCCTGCCGTCGAGCACGTGATGTCGGTTGTCGGCGCCAGCGCTCGCCAGACACTCAACAATGGTACGATCTACGCTCAGCTGAAGGATAAGAAGGATCGTCCGCCACTCGACCAGACTTTGCGCGAAATGCGCGCCGCCGTCGCCAAGATCCCGGGCATACAGGTCTTCATCAACCCTCAGCAAAGCCTTCGCTTCGGCGGACGCCAGACGGCCAGCCAGTATCAGCTCGTCGTCCAGGCACTCAACGCCGATCTGACGAACCAATGGGCCAACAAGATGCTGCAGGAAATGCGCAAGGATCCACGTTTCACCGACGTGACCACCGACGCGCAATATAACGCATTGCAGGCCAATATCGTGGTCGATACGGAGAAGGCTGCCGCCTACGGCGTCAACAATAACCTGCTGCGCACCACGCTTGAAGAGGCCTTCAGCGACTATGCCGCCGCACAGATTCAGTCGACCGGCGACAGCTACGACGTGATCATCGAGTATGACGCGAACCAGCCCTGGGACGACCAGAAACTGTCGCGTATCCATGTGACGTCTTCGAGCGGCCAGCAGGTTCCGTTATCGGCCTTCGCCCATATCGAGCGCAACACCGGTCCGGTGACCATCAACCAGACCGGCCAGCTCGTCTCGACCACGGTATCCTTCAACCTGCCGGCCGGCGAAGCGCTTGGCGACGCCACGGCACAGATCGAACAGATCAAGAAGGACATCAACATGCCGGCGGACATCTTCACGTCCTATGGCGGTACGGCGCAGATCTTCCAGCAGTCGCAGGGCAGCACACCCTACCTGATCCTCGCTGCGGTGCTGACGATCTATATGGTTCTCGGCGTTCTCTACGAGAGCTTCATCCACCCGCTGACCATTCTGTCCGGTCTGCCGGCCGCTGCTCTCGGCGCACTGCTGGCTCTGAAGATCTTCGGCTTCGACCTGTCGGTCATCGCACTCATCGGCTTGCTGATGCTGATCGGTATCGTCAAGAAAAACGCGATCATGATGATCGACGTGGCGCTGGAAACCTTGCGTTCAAGTACAGGCATGTCGGCGGCGGAAGCGATCCACGAAGCCTGCGTACGCCGTTTCCGCCCGATCATGATGACCACCTTCTGCGCCCTGCTCGGTGCTCTGCCGATCGCGGTCGGCGGCGGCGCAAGCTCCGAGCTGCGCCAGCCACTCGGTATCGCCGTGGTTGGCGGCCTCGTGGTTTCGCAGCTTCTGACCTTGTTCATCACGCCGGTCATCTTCCTTGAGATGAACCGCCTGAGCGACTTCCTCGGGCGTTTCGGCCGAAGCAAGGATGGCGACCCGCACCAAAAGGAACCGCCTTCGGCGATTGCCGCGGAATGACAAGAGCGGGCGCCGAAAGGCGCCCGTTCCTTTCCAGGCAAAGCGAAACGCATCGCCGGTGAAACACTGCCGGCGATGCGGCGGCGGCACAAAATAAAACCGCCTCCCCGTCTTGAACTTGACGTCCAGCCATGTCATGACGCGCCCTCTTTGCGACAGGGCGCGTCATGCGTCCCATCAGGGGCTTGGCCCCAATCCAGACAATTTCGACGGAAAGGAGTGCGGGCATGGCTCGGGCGCTTGGTTTCGACTTCGGCACGACGAACACGGTTCTGGCGATGGCCGATGGACCCGCGACACAATCGGTCGCCTTCAACAGCGCTGCCGGCACCGCCGACAGCATGCGCACCGCGCTGTCCTTCATGAAGGATCCGGGGCTGGGTGCGGCCGCGCTCAAGGTCGAAGCCGGGCATGCGGCAATCCGGCAGTTCATCGACAATCCCGGCGACTGTCGCTTCCTGCAGTCGATCAAGACCTTTGCGGCAAGCGCGCTCTTCCAGGGCACGCTGATCTTCGCCAAGCGGCACAGCTTCGAGGATCTGATGGAGATCTTCGTGCGCCGCCTGCGCGCCTATGCCGGAGAGGGCTGGCCGGAAAATGTTTCGCGCATCGTCACCGGACGACCGGTGCATTTTGCCGGCGCCAATCCGAACCCTGCCCTTGCCACGGAGCGCTACAATGCCGCCCTTGCGCGGTTCGGCTTCCCGGAGATCCATTATGTCTACGAGCCGGTCGCGGCGGCCTTCTATTTCGCCCAGCATCTGAAGAAGGATGCGACCGTACTGGTCGCCGACTTCGGCGGCGGTACGACCGATTATTCGCTCATCCGTTTCGAGACCCACGGCGGCAAGCTGACGGCAAAGCCCATCGGCCATTCCGGTGTGGGCATTGCCGGCGATCATTTCGACTTCCGGATGATCGACAACATCGTCTCGCCGGCGATCGGCAAGGGCAGCTTCTTCAAGAGCTTCGACAAGCTCTTGGAAGTTCCGACCTCGTACTACGCTAATTTCGGCCGCTGGAACCAGCTTTCGATCTTCAAGACCTCGCGCGAATATGCCGACCTGAAGACGCTGGTGCGCAGCAGCCTGGAGCCGGAGAAGCTGGAGACCTTCATCGAGCTCGTCGAGCATGACGAAGGCTACCCGCTCTATCAGGCCGTATCGGCAACGAAGATGGCGCTTTCGAGCGAAGAAGAAGCCGAATTCAACTTCCCACCGCTCGGCAAGGCCGGCCGCAAGCATGTGCGCCGCGCCGATTTCGAGACGTGGATTGCGGAAGACCTCGCCCGCATCGAAGGCGCTCTCGACGATGTGCTGACAACGACGAACACATCGCCCGATGCGATCGACAAGGTGTTCCTGACAGGCGGCACCTCTTTCGTGCCAGCCGTGCGCCGTATCTTCACGGAGCGCTTTGGTCAGGAGCGGATCGAAACGGGCGGCGAACTGTTGTCGATCGCCCACGGTCTTGCCCTGATCGGCGAGCGCGACGATATCGCCCAGTGGACGGCTTGAGATAGTCGACCACCCTGCCCTTTCGTTCCTGCGCCGCTTTGGTTAGAGTTCGCCCATGATTTCCGCCAGCGACCTCACACCGGCCGAGCTTGCCGCCCTTCTGCATTTCCATGCGGATGCCGGCGTTGATTGGCTGCTGGAAGAGCAGCCGGTGGATCGGTTTGCCGAATTCGAGACGATGCGCGCCGCGCGGCAAGGGGCGAGAACAGCGCCGCCGCCACGGGCCGAAGCGCCAGCACCCGCCACACGGCCGCAGCCCGAGCGCCGCCAGGCCGCAAAGCCGGCGACGCCTGCCGCAGCAGCACCGCCGCGCGCAACACCGGCCATTCCCGACGAGCAAGCCGTGGAACAGGCCCGATTCGCGGCCGAGAGTGCGCGATCGCTGAGCGAACTGAAGACTGCGATCGAAGCCTTCAATGGCTGCAATCTCAAGAACAGCGCCCGCTCGACGATCTTTGCCAGCGGAACTCCGGAAGGCCGGATCATGGTGATCGGCCCGATGCCGAGCGCCGACGATGATCGCGAGGGGGCGCCGTTTGCCGGCCGCGCAGGACAGTTGCTCGACAGGATGCTCGCCGCCATCGGCCTGCAGCGCGATTCGATCCTGCTCACCAACGTCATTCCATGGCGGCCGCCGGGCAACCGCGCCCCTTCCCCGCCGGAAATCGAGATATGCCGGCCGTTCATAGAACGGCAGATTGCGCTTGCTGAGCCGAAAGCTGTGCTTCTGCTCGGCAATTTCACCGCCCGCCACTTTTTCGGCGGTGGCGAAACCATCCATGGATTGCGCGGACAATGGCGGGAAATCAGCATTCTCGGCCGAAGCGTCCCCGCTATTGCCAGCCTGCATCCGCAAGAATTGCTGACCGCGCCGATCAATAAACGCCTCTCCTGGAGCGATCTTCTGGCCTTCAAGAATTATATCGCCGCTGAAATAATAGGCTAATTCCAACAGGTATTAACGGAGAATGACACTAGTCATGCATTTTCGGCATGGCAGTCTTCTTTTGTTGTGCATTGCAGAATCTATGCTGCACTGCAATATATGGGTTGTCTTGGGAGGAATTCGAAAGGAACCAAGGCAATGACTGCACGTTTTCGCCCTATTCACTGCGGGTTTGATACCCTGCGCCGCGCCATCGAGCCCGTGCGCGCCATAAACGGCCATCGCAATCTCGGCATCGCTGCCAATGAGCAGATGACCGCGCGAGGCACCGGCATCTCGGCTCGCATCAGCCGCCCGACGGCCATTTTCGCCGATTTCCGCGCCTGCTAACCTGCGGGCGCGACTTGCCGGGCGATCCAGCGTAACGTTCAAGTATCAGGATTTCCATCATGTCTTCGGGTTTGCGTTCATTCATCGCTCTGCTCGATTCCGTCGGCCATATCGGCTCCGCGGTGCGGGCCGCCGAGGAATTCGAGCGCGCACGCAATTTTCATAAGGACGAATGCCGCAGCACAAGTGCTGCCCGGATCGTCGAGACAAGCATTCCACTTTGAGATTTCACGGGCAGAATTACGCTGCCTGATCTTCCGTTCGAGCCGAACGGGCAGATCCGAGAGAGCCCTTGCCCTCTAGGCGGACCGCGCCCAGGCGAAGGCCTCGTCGACTGCCGCCAATTTCACGGCCTGCCATCCGCAATACTGTTCGAGAAAATTGCGCGATATCCACATACGCGTCTTCTTGGCTTCGTCGTGCCAACCGATGTCTCCGCGATCGGCAGATTTGCGCAGGAGACGCTGCAAATGGGTGCGCGATATCATGAAATGCGCCGCCAGAGCGCGGGCATCGACATGGCCGATGTCGATTCGATCGCCGGCTTCTCCGCCGAGGTCGAGCCTGGACATGATATGATCGACAACAAGACCGCCGGATTCCGTCCAAAGAAACAGGCCGACGCTTTCCGGTGGTTCGCGCCAGATGTCGGCCGCCAGACAATTGCGGGTCATGCGCGGCTGTGCCAGATCCATCAGCATCGGCGACGCGACAAGCGCAGCGGCGCGGCTACCAGCATCAAGAAGATCGAGCGCGGCCAGATTGGCGAGATACCATCCAAACATCGCCGTGTAGCTGATTTCGGTCGGTACGTAGCGGCGCGGACGGCGTGCGGGTCCCGGAGCAAGCTCCAGGAAGCGATAGGTCAGCAGTTCCTCAATGAAACTCAGGACGGTATTGCGGCTGGCGATGCGGTAATGCGTGATGAGATTGCGCAGGGCAACGGCGGTCAGTCCTGAGCCCGGAATCCCCGGATCATATTCAAGATGCAGCGCATAGGCGGCCTGGGTCAGAAGCCAGCGCTGGTGTGAGGCGAGCATGCGCGCAACCCTTGGGCCGCTGTCATAACGGTTACGCAATGTCTCGGAGAGAAAGCTCAAGGATGCTACGAACTTGGGATGACGAGCAAGCTGCTCGATGGGAAAATTCAATCGGGCCTCCTGGGGTGCCCTTCTTAAAAAGCAACAGAAAGTGGATGTTTCATTTTTGTGAACGAAATCATCGGAATCGATCATAATTCCGACATCTAATAGCATGCTATAGTTATGCAAGCGCCTTTATATCGCAAGGAGTTAAACAAATAATTTACTTTAAATTATTGTTTCCCAACCGTAACGGCCTGCATCTAACGGCAACGCAGTCATGATGATCCACCTGAACGTTATGGTAGCAATTGTACTGCCGGTCTGCAAATGCAGGCGCAGAGCTGCCACTTTTCATTCGAATAGCTGAATTGAGAGCGGCACGGCGAGCGAATACTTATTGTGCCGTAACAAAACATATCGGCATTGCGATATGACTTTAACTTTGGTTCAGATTTCGGTGTAATGATGCGGCACTTCAGTCCGGAGGAGGGCTTCGGACTGTGCCCGCCACAGCATAGCCTGATCAGGATAGACCATGCGTACAGACACCGGCCAGATCGTCAATCTGGCAGACTATCGCCCCACCAACTTCGTTCTGGAACGCGTGGACCTCACCTTCGATCTGCATCCGACCGAGACCAAGGTGGAGGCACGGCTAATCTTCCATCGCCGTGAGGGTATCGATCCCAAGGCACCCCTGGTGCTGGATGGCGACGAACTGGCCCTCTCCGGCCTACTGCTCGATCAGACGGAGCTGCCTGCCGCGCAATATGACGCCACGCCCGAGAGCCTCACGGTTCGTGATCTGCCGGAAAGCACGCCTTTCGAGCTGACGATCACGACCGTCATCAACCCGGAAGCCAACACGCAGCTGATGGGTCTCTATCGCACCGGCGGCATTTATTGCACGCAGTGCGAGGCCGAAGGCTTCCGCCGCATCACCTATTTCCCCGACCGGCCGGATGTTCTCGCGCCCTATACGGTCAATATCATCGCCGACAAGGCCGCCAATCCGCTGCTGCTGTCGAACGGCAATTTCCTCGGCGGCGCCGGCTATGGTGAGGGCAAGCATTTTGCCGCCTGGTTCGATCCGCATCCGAAGCCGAGCTATCTCTTCGCGCTGGTCGCCGGCGATCTTGGTGTCGTCGAGGACACGTTCACCACCCTATCCGGCCGCGAAGTGGCGCTGAAGATCTATGTCGAGCACGGCAAGGAGCCGCGTGCGGTCTATGCCATGGATGCGCTGAAGCGCTCGATGAAGTGGGACGAGGAGCGGTTCGGCCGCGAATACGATCTCGACATCTTCATGATCGTCGCCGTGTCGGACTTCAACATGGGGGCGATGGAGAACAAGGGTCTCAACGTCTTCAACGACAAATATGTGCTCGCCGATCCCGAGACGGCAACCGATGCCGACTACGCCAATATCGAAGCCATCATCGCGCACGAATACTTCCACAACTGGACGGGCAATCGCATCACCTGCCGAGACTGGTTCCAGCTCTGCCTCAAGGAAGGCCTGACCGTCTATCGCGATCACGAGTTTTCTGCAGACCAGCGCTCGCGCCCGGTCAAGCGCATCGCCGAAGTTCGGCATCTGAAATCGGAGCAGTTTCCGGAAGATAGCGGTCCCCTCGCCCATCCCGTACGCCCGACGAAATACCGCGAAATCAACAATTTCTACACGACCACGGTCTATGAGAAGGGCAGCGAAGTCACGCGCATGATCGCAACCCTGCTCGGCCGCGATCTCTTCAAGCAGGGCATGGACCTCTATTTCGATCGGCATGACGGACAGGCTGTCACGATCGAGGATTTCGTCAGATGCTTCGAAGATGTCAGCGGCCGCGATCTCTCGCAATTCTCGCTATGGTATCATCAGGCCGGCACGCCCCTCGTCACTGCCTCCGGCGCTTATGATGCCGACGCCAAGACGTTCACCCTGTCGCTCGAGCAGATGGTGCCAGCAACGCCGGGCCAGACGGCCAAGAAGCCAATGCATATTCCGCTGCGCATGGGCTTGCTTGCCGAAGATGGCGCCGTCATCACGCCGGCATCCGCCAGTGGGGCCGAGCTTGTTGACGACGTATTGCACCTGACGAAGCAGACGCAGACGGCGACGTTCCACGGTATTTCCCAGCGGCCGGTCCTGTCGCTCAATCGCAGCTTCTCGACGCCGATCAACCTGCAATTCAGCCAGAGCGCCGGCGATCTCGCTCTGATCGCCCGTTACGAGACCGATCATTTCGCCCGCTGGCAGGCGCTGATCGACCTCGGCCTGCCAAACCTCCTGCAAGCCGCCCGCGATGCACGCCAAGGCGTCGAGATCACCTGTGATCCGGCCTTCACCAACGCACTGCTCGCAGCTGCCGCCGACGACAGTCTGGAGCCGGCTTTCCGCGCTCAGGTCCTTACCTTGCCGAGCGAATCCGACATTGCCCGCGAACTCGGCGGCAATAACGACCCGGATGCCATTCATGCCGCACGCCAGACAATCATCAAGCGGATCGCTGTAGCTGGACAGGGTGTGTTCACCGCACTCTATGACGGCATGCAAACGCCGGGTCGCTTCACCCCGGATGCCGCAAGCGCCGGGCGTCGCGCCTTGCGCAATGCGGCTCTGAGCTATCTGTCGCAGTCGGACGAGACGCCGGCTCGAGCCAAAGCGGCCTATGATGCTGCGAACAACATGACCGATCTCAGTGCGGCGCTGACCATTCTAGCGCAGCAATTCCCCGATACTGCTGAGACGGCGGCAGCGCTTGCGCATTTCCGCGACCGCTTCGCGGACAATGCGCTCGTCATCGACAAGTGGCTCGCCATTCAGGCAGCGATTCCCGGCGCCGGTGCGCTGGAACGCATTCGGCTGCTCATGGAGACACCGCTGTTCAAGCACACCAATCCGAACCGTGTGCGTGCGCTGATCGGCACCTTCGCCTTCGCCAACCCCACCGGCTTCGGCCGCGCAGATGGTGCCGGATATAATTTCCTGGCCGACGAGATCCTCGAGATCGATCAGCGCAACCCGCAGCTTGCGGCACGCATCCTGACTTCGATGCGTTCCTGGCGCCTGCTGGAGCCAGTGCGTGCCGACCACGCCCGATCGGCGCTGATGCGGATCGAGCGCGCGGGCGGTCTTTCGACCGACGTGCGCGACATCGTCGATCGCATCCTCAAGGAGTGATTTCGATCGCTCAGCATGCCGATTTCAAAGGCTGATTTGCATCGGCCTTTTCAGCTTCAACGAGTCCCGAACGCACGCAACTTACCGCTGCGTGTGTAAAATATGCTGAAATCGCAGATGGTTAAGAAAGTTTTACCGCGCCCTCTGGACAAGCCGAATCACGAATGATTCATTAGGGCAGATTCGGGCGAGCGGCGCAGCGAATCACACGAGGGACAAGGCTAAAGCGATGGTGGACGTGCGGCGGGCAACCGCGGCCGATGGACGGCTGCGTGTTAATTTCGACGGTCTGAAATCCTGGCATAGCGGCGTTACCGATCGAACCGGAGTGCGGGTGGAGACGATTTCGCGTCGTTTTCCGCAGACGGAGCATATTCTCAAGCGCATCATTCCCGTCCTCATCGTTTCCTTCCTGATGGTCGTCGCCGCCTCGCATTTCTTCGGCATGATCACGGAACATAGCCGGATGGCGGCTTCCGCCCGCCGCACCACCTCGCTTTCCATCGCTGCCGCATCCGCCGCCTTTTCGAATGACGCCAGCCTGTTCCAGACCGGGGACCGCAGCGGCGCAGAACGGAAACTGGCCTCCTATCTGCCGCAGGATCGACTGGATACCGGCGCTTTCGTGCTGTTGGTGCAGGCGAGCGGCCGGGTGTTCGGCTCGTCGGCTGCCGGCTCCGGCTATATCGGCATGCTGATTTCCGACTTCTTCCCAGAAGTGTCGGCCACCCGCAGTTTTGGCGACCATGCCGGCGTGATCGAGACCATGATCGGCGGCGAGCCCTATTATGCGGCGATTTCCCTGATCGGCGACAAAGGTGATTTCATCTTGTCGGCCGCATCGATGGATCAGATCGACAAGCTCTGGCGCGACGAGCTGACACTGAACGTCACGCTGTTTGCCGGCATATCCTCCATCCTGCTCGTCATCCTCTATGCCTATTATACGCAGGTGAAACGCGCCCGGGACGCGGACGAAATCTTCCTCGAATCCAACCTGCGGGTCGAGACGGCACTATCGCGCGGGCGCTGTGGCCTCTGGGATTTCGATTTCACCAGCCGCCAGTTCTTCTGGTCGCGGTCGATGTACGACATGCTCGGGCTGCCGGTTGCCGACAAGCCGCTCGCTTTCACGGATGCGGCGCGGCTGATGCATCCGGACGACAACAGCCTGCATATGCTTGCCCGCACAGTCACCCGCGGCAATGCCGGCCAGGTGGACCAGATTCTGCGCATTCGCCACGCCAAGGGGCATTATGTCTGGATGCGCGCCCGCGCCCAGGTGATCCGCACCAATTCCGGCCGCGTGCACATGATCGGCATCGCCATGGACGTGACCGAACAGCACCGGCTGGCGCAGCGCTATGCCGAGGCCGACCAGCGGCTGGCCGATGCTATCGAATGCACCTCCGAAGCCTTCGTGCTGTGGGACAAGAACGATCGCCTGGTCATGTGCAATGCGCATTTTCAGCAGGCCTATGGCCTGCCCGACAACGTGCTCGTTCCCGGCACCGAGCGCGCCGTCGTCAATGCCGCTGCGGCGCGACCGGTCATCGAGCGCCGCATTGTCGATCCCGGCCGCTCCAATCATTCGCAGACGACCGAGGTGCAGCTCGCCGACGAGCGCTGGCTGCAGATCAACGAACGGCGCACCCGCGACGGCGGCCTCGTCTCCGTCGGCACCGACATCACCCAGCTCAAGCGCAACCAGGAGCGCCTTCGCGAGTCCGAGCGCCGGCTGATGGCGACGATCAACGATCTCTCTGCATCGCGGCAGATCCTGGAGAAGCAGAAGGCGGAGCTTTCAACCGCCAACACCAACTATCTCGCCGAGAAGGAGCGCGCCGAAGCAGCCAACAGGGCCAAATCGGAATTCCTCGCCAACATGTCGCACGAGTTGCGCACGCCGCTCAACGCCATTCTCGGCTTCTCCGAAATCCTGCAGGACCAGATGTTCGGTCCGCTCGGCTCCGCCCGCTACAATGAATATGCCAAGGACATTCACGACAGCGGCAAGCATCTGCTCAATGTCATCAACGACATTCTCGACATGTCCAAGATCGAAGCCGGGCACATGAAGCTCTCCCGCGAGCGGATCAATCTCGCGCCGCTCATCGAGGAATGCCTGCGCTTCACCCGCATTCCGGCCGCGCAGAAGAACATTCTGGTCGAGCAGGACATTTCCTCCGAAATCAAGCTCAATGCCGATCGGCGGGCGATGAAACAGATCGTGCTCAACCTGCTCTCCAATGCGGTGAAATTCACCAATGATGGCGGTCGCATCGCGGTTCGCACACGCAGGGTCGACGATGCCGTCATGCTCGTCATCGCCGATACCGGCATCGGCATTCCGAAATCGGCGCTCAGCAAGATCGGCCAGCCCTTCGAGCAGGTGCAGAGCCAATATGCGAAGAGCAAGGGAGGCTCCGGCCTGGGGCTTGCCATTTCGAGATCGCTGACGGCGCTGCATCATGGCCGCATGCGGATCCGCTCGCGCGAAGGCATCGGCACGGTGATCGCAATCCGCATCCCGGATCAGAGCTGATCAGCTTCCGACCGTTGCCTGGAATACCTTTCGCACCGCCTTCGACAGGCGCTTCAGCTCCGCTTCCAGCGTGCGGATGTCCGGGCAATCGCCGGCGCGGCAAACCAGCTCGATCAGCCCCGAAGGCGTGTTTTTCGGATCGAATGTGCCGTCGATGCAAAGACGGATCAGCTGCGACACCTCCGTATAGAGCTGCAGGGTCTCAAGGCAGACGTCCAGATCATTGCGATCCATCAGGCTGCCGCCGAGCAGTTTCAACGCTTCGGCTGTGCTGAGGCCATTTGCGTCGATGCCGACGCCGCGGACCGACGCGATCAGCCGCAGATATTGCGCAATGAATTCGATATCGATCAGGCCGCCGGGGATCAGCTTCAGATCCCAAATGCTCTCCGGCGGCTTCTCCTGCTCGATCAGGGCGCGCATCTCACGAACATCTTTAGCGATCTTGGCGACATCTCTCTTTGTCGAAAGAACCTCGCCGATCACCCGCTCCGCATCGTTCACCAATTCCTCGTCACCGCAGATCAGGCGAGCCCGCGAAAGCGCCATATGTTCCCAGGTCCAGGCTTCCTCGCGCTGGTATTTCTCGAAGGAGTTGATGCGCGTGGCAACCGGGCCTTTGTTGCCCGAGGGACGCAAGCGCATGTCCACCTCGTAGAGCACGCCCTCAGCCGTCGGTGCCGAAAGGGCTGCGATCAGCCGCTGCGTGATGCGGGTGAAATAGCGCGTGGCATCGAGCGGCTTCTGACCATCGGATTCGCCGGCCGTGTCGTCGTAATCGTAAAGCAGGATGATATCGATGTCGGAGCCGGCCGAGAGCTCGAAACTGCCGAGCTTGCCCATGCCGACGACGGCAATGCGACCGCCGGGATACTCGCCATGTGCTGCCCGGATTTCCTTCATGACGGCATCCAGTGCCGCTTCGACGATCAGATCGGCAAGGTAGGTGAAAGCACGAGCGGCCATGACCCCGCCGATCGCGCCCGTCAACAGGCGAATACCGATCAGGAAGCGCTGTTCGGATGCGAAAATGCGCAAGAGGTCGAGCGTCTCTTCATAATGCCTTGCCGGGGCAAGGAAACTCTTGAGACGCTCGGCCAGATAGTCGCGCGTCGGCAGTTCGGCCATGAGCCTAGGATCCAGCATGCCATCAAAGACATGCGGCTTGGCCGCAATGATCTCGGCAAGGCGTGGTGCCGACGACATGATGTTGACGATCAACGAGAGCAACGCCGGATTGGTCCCGAGCAGCGAGAAGAGCTGGATGCCCGCCGGCAGGCCGGAAATGAAGCTGTCGAAGCGCAGCAATGCCTTGTCGGCACGCTTGCTTTCGCCGAAAACGCGCAGCAGCTCCGGCGTCAGTTCCGTCAACCGTTCTCGCGCCTCTACCGATTGCGTCGCGCGATATCGGCCGTAATGCCAGGTGCGGATGACATTGGCGATGTCGGACGGCCTTTCGAAGCCCAGGCGACGCAGCGTCTCCAGCGTGTCGGGATCGTCGCCCTGGCCGGTAAAGACAAGATTGCCGGTTTCGCTCGACAGCTTGGTTTCCTGTTCGAACAGGCGCGCATAGCGACGCTCGACGGTCTTCAACGTCGTCACCAGCGCTTCGGAAAAAGCCGACACGTCGGCAAAACCCATCATGTAGGCGATGCGCCGGAGTTCGGCATCGGTTTCCGGCAGCAGATGCGTCTGCTCGTCGCGCACCATCTGGATACGATGCTCGACGTCGCGCAGGAACCAATAGGCCGCCGCCAGCTCATCGCGCGTTTCCGCATCGATCCACTTCGCCTCGGTCAGTTCGGAAAGCGTTTCCTCCGTCGATCGGCTGCGCAATGCCGGCATGCGGCCGCCCGCAATGAGCTGCTGCGTCTGCACGAAGAACTCGATCTCGCGAATGCCGCCTCGGCCAAGCTTGACATTGTGGCCTTTCACCGCGATCGCGCCGTGTCCCTTATGCGCGTGGATCTGCCGCTTGATGGAGTGAATGTCTGATATCGCGGCATAATCGAGATATTTGCGGAAGACGAAGGGCACGAGATCGCGGATGAAGGCCTGGCCGGCCGCGATATCGCCGCCGACGGGCCGCGCCTTGATGAAGGCGGCACGCTCCCAGTTCTGCCCCCTGCCCTCATAGTAGATCATCGCGGCGTCCACCGGGATCGCCAGCGGCGTCGAGCCGGGATCGGGGCGCAGGCGGAGGTCGGTGCGGAAGACATAGCCATCCGCCGTCCGCTCCTGCAGGATGCGCACCAGCCGGCGCATCAGCCGTGGGAAGATATCGATGGCATCATCGGGATCGGGCACGATGCCTGCCGTTTCGTCAAAAAAGACGACCAGATCAATATCGGAGGAATAGTTCAGCTCTTCAGCACCCAGCTTGCCCATGCCGAGGACGATCAGCCCCGATTTCCAGCTCGGGGCGGCGGGATCGGGAACCACGATCTTGCCGGCCTCGTGCGATGACAGCAACAAATGGTCTATCGCCGCCGAAATGGAGGCTTCCGCAAGCCTGCTCAACCAGCGGGTCGTCACCCTCCCATCATAGATGCGTGCGAGATCGGCAAGAGCCACGAGGAAGGCTGCGCGGCGCTTAGCGATGCGCAGGCGGCTCATCACCTCGGATTCGGACGGGGAGGCACCGCCTCCATCCGCAGGCAGCCAGGCACGCCGAGCCTCTTCCACCAGCCCTTCGATCTGTGGCGACAGCGGCTTCTCGATGGCGGCGACGAGGAGCGACGGTTCGAGATTGGCGATTTCACGCAAATGAGGAGAGAGGGTCAGGGCAGCGACGATGAAATCCCGCAACGCACTCTCGCCCGCAAGAAGATCGGCAACGACCGGCTCTGTTCCCGCGATCTGCTTGAGATCGGCAAGCGCAGACTTCGTCTCCGTCTGGTTCAACGGTCGCAGCCGCCCGGCCGGAACATCCCGCAGCAAATCGCTTTGCGTCGTCGTCATGCAGTTCTCCCCAACAGCAAGCGGATAGAGCATGATGCCGAAAAGTGTGAGCGGTTTTCGGACAACGTCATGCTCTACTTCTTTGACGCTAGAGCGGATTCAGATTTTAGGTCGTTTCGACCTAAAATCATCCGGCTCTAGTGCAGGATTAACCTATTGTTTCTGCATGGGGAAGATCATGGTGACCGTTAATCCCTTGGCATCGGGACTGTCGGGGACGGTGTCGGAAAGCTCCAACCGGCCGCCATGCAGCTCCATGACGGCCTCCACGAGCGCAAGGCCTAGGCCGGTTCCCGGCTTGGAGCGGCTTTCGTCCAGACGGAAGAAACGCTTGACCACATCAGCACGCTGATGGGCGGGAATGCCCGGCCCATGATCGGCGACCGCGAGCGTCACCGCGTCGCTGGTGCGCGCCAGCTTGAAGGTGATCGTCTGCTCGCCATGGCAGCCCGTCGCATATTTGAGGGCATTGTCGATGAGATTGAAGAGTGCTTGACCGATCAGCTCGCGATTGCCCTGAATTTCGACATTCGGCTCGATATCGGCCGTCAGCGTCAGACCCGCCTCTTCAGCAACCGGCTCATAAAGTTCGGCGGTATCAGCGACGATGGAGGAGAGATCGACACCAGTCATTTCGGCCGCCACCGACCCCGCCTCGACGCGAGAAATCATCAGGAGGGCATTGAAGGTGCGGATCAGCTGATCGGATTCGCCGATGATGCCCTCCAACGCCGTGCGGCGCCCCTCGCTGTCGGCACTGTCGAGCGCATCGGCTGCCTTGTTGCGCAAGCGTGTCAGCGGGGTTTTGAGGTCATGCGCGATATTGTCGGAGACCTGCCGCAGCCCCTCGTTCAATTTCTCGATGCGCCCCAGCATGGCATTCAGCGAGGCGGACATGCGGTCGAACTCATCGCCGGAACCGCCGACGGGCAGGCGCTGCGAGAGGTCACCGGCCATGATCTTGCGGCTGGCATCCGTCATGCGGTCGATGCGCTTGAGTGCATTGCGGCCGATACCGAACCAGATGACCAGCGCGCCGAGGCCCATGATCGCAAGCGCAAGCATCAGAGCCTGGCGGACCAGCACGCGGAAGCGCTCCGGCTCGCCCAGGTCGCGGCCGATCAGGATGCGCAGCCCGTTGTCGAGAATGAAAATGTTGGCAATTGCCAGATGCCGGCGTTCCGGATCATTGGAGGCGTCGGTATAGCGCTCGTAGACGAAAGGAAGCTCCGTCCAGCCAGCAGCACCGAGCACTCCGGGCTGTACGGACGCGACGTTGCCGGCCAGGATATCGCCGGAAGGACCGGCAATGACATAGAGATTGGCACCCGGCTGGCGGGCGCGGCGCTCCATGGTGCGCAGAAGCAGGTTCAGCCCGCCGATGTCATAGGCGCGCTTGACCTGATTGACCTCCTGCTGGACGGCATCGCGGATCTGTCCCGTCAGTAGCCGTTCCGACATGGCCGTGACATAGAAGACCAGCGTTGCGGCGCAGAGCGCAAAAAGAAGGATGTAGAGAGCTGAAAGTCGGACTGCGGTAGACTTGAAGAGGACGCGGAAGCGACTCATCCCTCGTCCTTGATCATGTAGCCGGCGCCGCGGATCGTCTTCAGCAGCGGCTGGCTGAAATCCTTCTCGATCTTGGAGCGCAGGCGCGAAACGTGGACGTCGATGACGTTCGTCTGGGGATCGAAATGATAATCCCAGACATTTTCGAGCAGCATGGTGCGGGTCACGACCTGGCCGGCATTCTTCATCAGATATTCCAGCAGGCGGAATTCGCGCGGCTGCAGCAGGATTTCCTTGCCGCCGCGGCGTACCTCATGCGAGAGGCGGTCGAGCTCGAGATCGCCGACGCGGTAGAGGACATCCTGCTCCGGCGTGCCCTTGCGGCGGCCGAGCACTTCGACGCGCGCCAGAAGTTCGCTGAAGGCATAGGGCTTCGGCAGGTAATCATCGCCGCCGGCACGCAGGCCGGTGACGCGGTCATCGACCTGGCCGAGCGCGGACAGGATCAGAACTGGCGTATGCACGCCCTTGCGACGCAGCTCGCTGATGACAGAGAGGCCGTCGCGGCGCGGCAGCATGCGGTCTATGATGGCAACATCGTAGGTGTTCTCGGTGCCCATGAAGAGGCCACTCTCGCCGTCGCTTGCGTGATCGGCAATGATGCCGGCTTCGCGAAACGCCTTGGTGAGGTAAGCCGCCGCTTCGAGATCGTCTTCGATGATCAGAATCTTCATGTGAGCGACATTACCTGCCGAGGCAGCCTCGGCACAACCAGAATCGGAGGAGTTCACGGCATGTTGGCCAGCGGTTGTCATCTTTCACCTGCCTTGGAGCCAGTCATCTTTGACATATTCTAAAAAGGAAGCCGCGCAAGCCGTGGCCTGCGCGGCTTCCTGATTCATTTCATCCGCTTAAAGGATCAACCGGCGTTGATCGGCAGAGCGACGAAACGGCTGCCGTCGCCGGACTGAATCTGGAACAGGGCGCGCGTGCGGCCGTCCTTCTTCGCCTGCTCGATGACCTTGGCGATGTCGCCAGCGCTCGAAACCTGCTGGTTGTTGACCGAGGTAATCTTCTCGCCTTCCTTTACGCCCTTGTCGGCAGCATCGGAATCCGGGTCGACGGCGGTGATCGCGACACCCTTGCCATCGTCGGAAGGACCGACGGTGAGGCCGAGGTCAGCCAGCGCCTTTTCAGACGACGGCTGCTGTGGCTGCTGATCCGGCTGCGAGTCGTCATTGGAGGCCTGATTCTGATCGGCAGGCAAGGTGCCGAGTTCGACCGTGACAGACTGCGACTTGCCGCCGCGCCACAGCGAAACCTCGACCTTGGAGCCCGGCTGCATAGCGCCGATGCGGCGAGCCAGATCGCGCGGATCCTTGACCGGATCGCCGTTGACTGCCGTCACGACGTCGCCGTTCTTGATGCCGGCCTTCTGGCCCGGCGAGCCATCCTGCGGGGAAACGACCAGGGCGCCGCTCGCCTCGGACAGGCCGAGCGACTCGGCGATATCCTTGGTAACGGGCTGGATCTGGACGCCGAGCCAACCACGCGAAACCGTGCCGGTCTTGATGAGGTCGGTCACGACGTCCTTGGCGGTGGTCGCCGGAATTGCGAAGGCGATGCCGACGCTGCCGCCCGACTGCGAGAAGATGGCGGTGTTGATGCCGACCACCTGGCCGTTAAGGTTGAAGGTCGGGCCGCCGGAATTGCCCTTGTTCACCGGCGCATCGATCTGGATGTAATCGTCATAGGGGCCGGAATGAATGTCGCGGCCGCGAGCCGAGACGATACCGGCCGTGACGGTGCCGCCGAGGCCGAAGGGATTGCCGACGGCAACGACCCAATCGCCGACGCGGACCTTGGAATCATCGGCCCAGCCGACATAAGTAAACTTCTTGCCCTTGGGATCGACCTTCAAGACGGCCAGATCGGTGCGGCTATCCTTGCCGACGAGTTTGGCGTCGAGTTCGGTGCCGTCATTGAGGACAACAACGAAGGCTGCTCCATCGGAAACGACGTGATTGTTGGTGACGATATAGCCGTCTTCCGAGACGAAGAAGCCCGACCCTTGAGCGACCGGGCGCAGGCGGCCCTTGTCGTCGGAATTCTTCTGCTGGTTCTGGCCATGCTGCTGGCCACGACCCTGTTGCTGTTCGAACTGACGGAAGAACTTCTTCAGCGGATGGTCGTCGGGGAGATCGTCGAAGCCGCGGCCGAGACCGAAGGAATCATCTTCATCGGCAACCGGATTGACACGGGATTCGACGCGGACTGAAACGACGGCCGGCGAAACGGCATCCACTACATTGGCGAAGCTCGGAACCTGCGGTGCCTGAACATTGACGGCATCGGCATAGGCACCGGTGACCACAGCCGGAACACCCGTTGCCAGGGCAGCGACAGCGAGGCCGGCGACGACGGAAGCCTTCATAGCAGTGCTGCGGGACAAGGTGTCCTTGATATTCCTGAACATATGCGAGTTACCTTCTCTTTTCTCGTCGGATTGACGCCGGCAGGACCGGCTATGGTTCGTCATGGTAGAGATATAGGGCACGGCACCTTACAACGAACTGTCCGCCCCATGAAAAATTCGTAATGTAAGGAAATCGTTGCAATGTCACGACGGAAGATGACGGCTGCGTCACTTCCCCAGGATGTCTTTCAACTGCGCCTCTTCATCGGCGCTCAGGGGGCTGCCGGTGGACTTGCCGGTACGGCGACGCGCATAGACGGCAAGGGCCAGTCCGCCTGCTACGAAGAGCACAATTGGCGCGCCCCAGAGAATATAGGTCTTCTCGCTCAGGCGCGGCTTGAGCAGCACGAACTCACCGTAACGGGAGACGATGTAATCGAGCACCTGCTGATCGGTGTCGCCATCGGTGAGCCGCTTGCGTACGAGCAAGCGCAGGTCACGCGCGAGATCGGCATTGGAATCATCGATGGATTGGTTCTGGCAGACCATACAGCGCAATTCGGCCGAGATCGTGCGCGCCCGTGCCTCCAAGGCCGGATCGGAGAGGACTTCGTCGGGATTGACGGCCAAGGCGCTCATCGGTGCCAGAAGCGCAACAAGGCAAAGAATCAGCCGTATGGCGCCCCCAAGACTGTGGACGCCGGCAAAGCGCGATGTCGGCCGATAGCTGTTCATTCAGCCGGCTCCATCGCCGGGCGAACCGGTTTTGCCTTGCGGCTCGGGGCGCCGACGCGCAGACGACGATCGCTGAGCGACACGAAGCCGCCGACTGCCATGACGAGCGCGCCCATCCATATGCAGAGAATGAACGGCTTCCACCAGATGCGCACGACCATGCCGCCATCCTTGCCGGCGTCGCCGACCGACACATAGAGCTGGTTTAGGCCGAGCGTGAGAATGCCGGATTCGGTGGTCGCCGTGCGGCTCGCGGTAAAGACGCGCTTGGAGGAAGACATCTGGGCGAAAGCAACCCCGCCACGGCTGACAGTGAAGCGAGCCCGGTCTTCGGTAAAATTGGGGCCGACACCCGGCTGCACTCCATCGAAACGCAAGCTGTAGCCGCCAAGCTCGGCGGTCTCGCCCGGCTTCATGCTGGTAATGTGTTCTCCCTCGAAGGTCGTCACCGCGACGATGCCGAGGACAGTGATGCCGAGGCCCGCATGGGCAAGAGCCGTGCCGAAAGCGGAGCGCGGCAGCCCGCTCAGACGGCGCCAGGCGACACCTGTCGCCACCTTGCCGACGCCAGCGCGATACCAGAGATCGGCTAAGGCGCCGAAGACCAGAAAGAAGCCGGCCATAAGGCCGAGAGCGGCCAGCACCGGTCCGCCGTGCTCGACATAGAACAGGACAAGGCCGGCCAGGAAGGCCACACCTGCCACGACATAAAGCCTCTGCAGCGCGCCGAGCAAATCCCCGCGCTTCCAGGCGAGCAGCGGACCGAACGGCACGGCGACGAGGATCGGGGTCATCAACAGCCCGAAGGTCATGTTGAAGAAGGGCGGCCCGACGGAAATCTTGTCGCCGGTCAGCGTTTCGAGCGCTAGCGGATAGAGCGTGCCGGTCAACACCGTGCCGCAGGCGACGGTCAGGATCAGGTTGTTCAGCACCAGCGCCCCTTCGCGCGAGATCGGCGCGAACAAGCCGCCGGCGGCAAGTTTTGGCGCACGCAACGCGAACAGCGAGAGCGCCCCACCGATGAAGATCAGGAGAATGCAGAGGATGAAAATGCCGCGTGTCGGATCGCTGGCGAAGGAATGGACCGAGGTCAACACACCGGAGCGGACGAGGAAGGTGCCGAGCAGCGACAGCGAGAAGGTGAGGATCGCCAGCAGCACCGTCCAGATCTTCAGGGCATCGCGCTTTTCCATGACGAGCGCCGAATGCAGCAGCGCCGTGCCGGCAAGCCAGGGCATGAAGGAGGCGTTTTCAACCGGGTCCCAGAACCACCAGCCGCCCCAGCCGAGTTCGTAATAGGCCCAATAAGAACCCATGGCGATGCCGAGCGTCAGGAAGCTCCAGGCCGCGAGCGTCCAGGGACGGACCCAGCGCGCCCAGGCGGCATCGATGCGTCCTTCCAGAAGTGCCGCAACGGCAAAGGAGAAGCAGACGGAGAAGCCGACATAGCCGAGATAGAGCAGCGGCGGATGGATCGCGAGGCCAATATCCTGGAGGATCGGGTTGAGATCCTTGCCCTCGGCCGGCGCCGGGTTAAGCCGGATGAAGGGATTGGAGGTCAGCAGGATGAAGACCAGAAAGGCCGAGGAGATCCAGGCCTGCACGGCGAGCACATTGGCGCGCAGCACATCGGGCAGATTGCGCCCGAACAGCGCCACCAGCGCGCTGAAGAGCGCCAGGATCAGCAGCCAGAGCATCATCGATCCCTCGTGATTGCCCCAGACGCCGGAGATCTTGAAGATCAGCGGCATCAGCGAATGGGAATTGGCCCAGACGTTGAGGACGGAGAAATCGGAGGCGACATAAGCATAGGTCAGCACACCGAAGGAGAAGGCGACCAGCAGAAACATGACGATGGATCCCACAGGGGCGATATCCATCATCGAGACATCGCCGCGCCGGGCGCCGACAACAGGCAGGATGGAGACGATCAGCGCGGTCGCAAGCGCCAGCACCAGGGCATAATGTCCGAGCTCGATGATCATTGGCTGGCCTCCTCGCCCTTCCACACGCCATCGGCCTTCAGCTTGTCGGCGACCTGTTTCGGCATGTAGCGCTCATCATGCTTGGCGAGCACACTATCGGCAACGAAAACGTCGCTGCCCGGCTCGAACTTGCCTTCGGTCACCACGCCCTGCCCCTCGCGGAACAGATCCGGCAGGATGCCATCATACCTGACCTTGATCGTGTCGGTGCCGTCGGTGACCGAGAATTGAACCTGGGTGCCCTGACCACGCACGATCGAACCCTCCCCCACAAGCCCGCCGAGGCGGATCAGCGTGCCGGCATTGACCGGTGTCTTCGCAAGATCGGCCGGCATGTAGAAATAGGCGACCGACTGGCTGAAGGCGAAGAGGACAAGCAGCACGGCAACGGCGATGAAACCCATGCCGCCGGCGATCACAGCCAGTCGTTTCTGCTTGCGGGTCATTGCTGTGTTACCTCCGTCGGCAGGCCCAATTCCTTCGCCAGCGCCAGAAGCTGCTGGCCCTCCCCTCCATCGGCCGGAAAGGCCGCGAGACCGCGCTTCAACGCATCCGCTGCGCGCTCCCGATCATTCAGCACCGCATAGGAGCGGATCAACCGCATCCAGCCTTCGAAATTCTTCGGATCTTCCTTGAGCTTGGCATCGAGGCTGTCGACCATGCCGCGGATCATCTGCTGGCGATCGCCGCTGCTCAGCGCATTCGCCGCAGCGACGTCCTCCGCGGTCGGATTGCCGGGCGCGTTGGCGTTCGCGGAGGCGGTCTGCTGGCCGCCATTCTTAACGATATGCTCGTCGACAGCTGCAAGCCATGGCGCATCCGGCGGCGATTGTTTCGCCAGGGCCTCGAAGGCAGTTTTCGCATCGGCCGCCTTGCCCTCCTGCTCCAATGCCAGCGCCAGATAGAAAAGCGTGCGCGGATTGGTGGCATCGAGCGCCAGCGATTGCTGCAGCACGCTGCGCGCCTCCGCCGTCACAATGCCATTGGCCTTGACGACCAGCACTTCGCCCAGATCGCCAAGCCGGATCGCGTTCGGTCCCAGCAGGCGGATGACATTGCGATAGGCAAGCTCGGCATCGCCGATGCGGTTGGTCTTGAAATAGATCGGCGCCAGAACCTCCCAGCCCTTGGCATCATCCGGGTTCTTGGCCAGATGTTGTTCGATCTTGACGATCGAAATGGCGAGATCATTTCCTGGCTTCTCCAGCCGCGCTTCCAGCGGCTGCGCCGGCAGGCCGGGATCGCCATTGACGAGATAGAGACAGAGACCAACGGCCGGAAGAAGGACGATGATGAAGGCCTGGGCAAGACGATAGCTGCCATGCGCGGGCGATTTCACTGCCGTCTTCTCATCCTTGGCAGCAGCGATGAGGCGCCGTCCGATTTCGGCGCGGGCGTAGCCGGCCTCCTGCACGGAAATGAGACCGCCGGCAAGATCGCGCTCCAATTCGCGAAGCTGATCACGATAGACCTCGGCCTCGCCGGAACGACAGTCCTCCGCCTTCTTCGCACCACGCAGAAGAGGATAGAGCAACACAGCGCCGACAACCGCCGTAAGAACGGCCACGAGAATCCAGAACAGCATAGACGCCCAATACTTTAACGGGGCGCTTATTCCAACCGGGAAAGGCGATCTGACGAAGATTTGAGGCGTTTGGCCGCGCCTTTCGGCGCGGAAACCTGGAGCCTTTCCGCTTTTCTTCGAATCGCGAAATGCCCCATCTTTTTATTTTTACGCAATTCCGGACGGGAAACCGCTGCGCACTTTTCCTGAAATTGCTTTAATCGAGCGGCGTCCAGGTGCCATCGTCATTGCGGCAGGCCGCGCCCCTTGCCGTCGTCGGCTTACCGTCGACAGTGACGGTGTGGGTATATTGCCGGCAGTTCTGAGAGCCGACCTGGTAGGGCGCGGCGGGAACAACCTCGCCGCTTGCACTCCTGCCCTTCCATGCCACAGGCTGGCCAAGAGGCGAGGTCTCAAGCGCCCGATATTCGGCTTCCAGCGCGCGCTGCTTGTCGTTGTCGCTGAGCTTGACGCCGGTGCGCTCGACGATGCCACCATCAAGAGCATTGATGAAGGTTGCGGAGGCCGGAGGCTTCGCAGACGAAAATAGGCTCTTGCCGCCCCCCAGGCCGCCCGTCGTCGAGCAACCAGAAAGCGCAATCGCGGCGAAAAGAGAGGGGACAACCAGAAAAAAGGTACGAAGCTTCATACAACCGAACCAGTATCAAAAAGCAAAACCATAGGTACTGCGCTGCGGTATCATCATGACCCACAGCGCCTTTTTGGCATCATGCCGTTCCTCACGCAACATCCTTCGTCAGACCCGGCAAAATTAGGCTCGCGCGAAGCCCGCCCCAGGTGCCCCGGGAAAGCTCGAAACGGCCTTGATATTCATTCGTGATCTCGCTGACGATCGACAGGCCGAGACCGGTGCCGGGCTTGCTCTCGTCCAGCCTGCGTCCGCGCTTCATGGCTTCGCGGATCTGATCCGGCTCGAGACCGGGGCCATCGTCCTCAACCACCAGTTCCACCCAATGGCGCCGCGCCGGATCAATGCCCCTGATCTCGGCCGGCGCCTCGTTTGCAACCAGGCGCACCTTATGTTCAGCAAAACGGGCGGCATTTTCGAGGAGATTGCCGACCGTCTCCTCCAGATCCTGCTGCTCCATGGCGAGCGCCAGATTGGGCGAGACGGAAAGTTCGAACTCCTTGTCGGCGTTCAGCCGCCGCATGACACGGACAAGCCGCTCCAGCGCCGGCTCGGCCTCGGTGCGCGCCAACACGGATTCACGCTGGGCGGCGATGCGGGCGCGATTGAGATAGGATTGCACCTGCCCCTGCATGGCTTCTGCCTGGTTCTTCACCAGATCGCCATGCGAACGCTCCAGGACGCGGGATTCGTTGAGCAACACCGCGATCGGCGTTTTCAGCGAATGTGCGAGATTGCCCACCTGCATGCGGGCGCGCTCGACGATACGCCGGTTGCTGTCGATCAGCGCATTGATCTCATTGGCAAGCGGCAGGATCTCGCGCGGAAAATCGCCCTGCAGTCGTTCGCTTTCGCCGGCACGGATGCGCTCCAGCGCCGCCCGCGCCTTATCGAGCGGCTTCAGGCCATAGAGAATGGCGAGCGCATTGACGATCAAGCTTCCGACGCCGAAGCCGACGAGCGCGAAATAGAGACTGTGGGAGAAATTGCGGACGTCATCCTCGACCACGGCGACATTGCCGGTCACGCGGAAACGCGCGGCGCGGCCGTCCGTGTCGAGCACGACTTCGGTTTCGGCCACCTGAACGCGGTTTCCGAAGGCATCGGTGACGATGTAATAGCGCTCGTAATTCTTGTCGAAGGGCGCTTCCAGCACCGAGAGGACAGGCAGGTTCGAGGCGCCGAGCGACGGCGAGACCAGCGGCGTCGCCGTATAGGTGCCGAGCGGCTCGACCATCCAGTACCAGCCAGTCTTCGGCTGGGCGAACCGCAGATCGCCGAGCTGTGGGCTGCCGGCCAAGGCGCCCTGATCGCCGATCGTCACCGAATTGATCACGTTATAGAGCTGGGCGCGCAACAGGTCCTGAAAGCCGCGTTCGGCACTCTTGCGATAGATATTGGAAATGACGAGCCCGATCACTACCAGCGCCACCGCCGACCAAAGCGTGGTCAGCAGCAGGACGCGAGCGGTGAGCGACTTAATTCGCATTGGTCGGAGCTTGGATGCGGTAACCAAGGCCACGGACCGTTTCAATCAGATCGACGCCCATCTTCTTGCGAAGGCGTCCGACAAAAACTTCAATCGTATTGGAATCCCGGTCGAAATCCTGATCATACATGTGCTCGACCAGCTCGGTGCGCGAGACGACCTCGCCCTTGTGATGCATGAGATAGGCAAGCAAGCGGTATTCATGAGACGTAAGCTTGAGCGGCTTGCCGTCGACGCTCGCCTTCGAGCTCTTGGTGTCGAGGCGCACCGGGCCGCAGACGATTTCCGAAGAGGCGTGGCCGGCGGCGCGGCGGATGAGCGCGCGGATACGGGCGAGCACTTCCTCGACATGGAAAGGCTTGGCGACATAGTCGTCCGCGCCGGCATCTATGCCTGCCACCTTGTCGCTCCAGCGGTCGCGGGCGGTCAGGATCAGCACCGGCACGGTGCGTCCGGCGCCGCGCCATTTTTCAAGCATGGTGATGCCATCCATTTCAGGCAGGCCGATATCCAGGATGATCGCGTCGTAAGGTTCGGTATCGCCGAGGAAATGTCCCTCCTCGCCATCAAAGGCCGTATCGACCACGTAGCCCGCCTCCTTCAAGGCCTCGGCAAGCTGGCGGTTCAAGTTGATATCGTCTTCGACTATGAGAATGCGCATGTCTGAATCCAATTTCCCCGGTTCGAGAAACAGTACTGTAAATCACGCTGCAGTGGAATCACGGAAACAATAAGATTTTGTGTGAGATTCAAGGCTTTAGGTTGGCGCCAAAATGCCTTGCTTCACATCGGCACCTTCATCGTCACCTTGCGCGGACGCTGCCCGTTACCCTGCACGAGAACGGTGATGATGCAGCTGTCGCCGGACGGTTGTGCGGAAAGAAGCTGGCCGCCGGTCTTCTCGACGACCTCGGCCGCAGCCTCGCTGCAATCGCTGTTGGCGCGAGCGACCAGGGTCGACGTCGGCGCTGGCGCCGGCAGAACAGACGAGCCGGCCAGAACGAGGGCCGCTGCTGCTATGCTTGAGAATGAGGCCATGCTTCGGACTTCCCACAGGGATATTAACTTGGCCGATTATTTACCTAAACACGTCTGAATGGCAAATGAATGGGCTGTAATTTTCAGCCGGCTGGGCGTGGAGATCGCTCAGCTAATACACTAAGCCTTTGAAATTATTCAATTCGAATCCATAGCGGCGTGACAATGGCAACCGACTGTCGTTCCAGAGCATATCGCCGATACAATCTATCGGCGATATGCGTGAATCGATGCGTGTCCGCCTTCGCGGGCACCACGCCGGGAGCCGCAGGCTTAGCCATTTTTAATCATTCTCGCTTATCATTGGTTCATGTGGGCGGCGCCCTACCGTGGCCAATGCAACCGGCCTGGAGACGCCTTATCGGCATAAGGCGTGACGATTTCGTTGAGTCCTTTGAATCGCTTGCCGCGATTTCCTCTCAAGTTGAGTCCGGAGCTTCAAAAGTTGCTTCAAGAACCTCAAGCCGAGAATCCGGTTGCCGACAATCCGATTCCGCTCGCGTGCTCAATCCGTTGGAAGGACTGACGGGAAATGGTTCTGCCCTGCGCCCGAGGTTCAGAAGGGTTCGCGGATGGCCGTCACCGTCTCGTAGTCTGCCGCAATGCGCATCTCACGCAACGGACGAACGCGCTCGATGGAGCGCTGGTAATTCGGATGGGCCTTGTAAGCCGCCAGTGCCGCCTCGTCGTCGAATTCGCCGTAGACTACCAGATCGACTTCGGTTCCGAGCTGATCGGTCTTGACGTTCGTGCCGATCTCCAAAAGCCGCGCATGCGGAATGGCCGTCAGAATCGAGAGGCCGGAACGGACCTCCTCGAGCTTGGCGCGATCGGGAACGGTGAAGAAGACGATATGACGGATCACGCGGCGGCTCCTTGTGCATATGCGAGGGCATCGCGCGATACCATGCGTATGGGAGCAATTCAATAAACCGGCTCTTCGCTTTCCGGACCGTTTCGTCGCAGGTCATGCAGGCGCCCATTTACCCGATGGCGGCGAGGCATGCTATCATTGCGGCCATGACCGACGAGGACCTTATATCCCTTGCCCTTGGCCTGCCGGAGGTAGCAGACAGCTCGCACTTCGGAACCCGCGACTTTCGTGTTCGCGGCAAGATCTTCATGACCCTTCCGAGCCCAGATTTCTGCGTCGTCAAACTAACACCCGACCAGCAGCAAATGGCATTGGCAACCATGCCGGACGACATCATGGCCGTGCCGGGTGGCTGGGGCCTGAAGGGCTTTACGCGGCTGTTTCATCACGACGCCGATCATGATGCGATCGAGACGCTGATTCAGCGCGCATGGCGGAACGTGGCGCCGAAATCTATGGCTTTGCCGGAGGATTAGGCAGCATGTCATCCTCGACCGTTAGCGGCCAGTCGACAACGTAATCCTCGAAATCGTCGAGATCGACATCGTTCTCGCTGACGGTGCGCCCTCGGGCGGAAACACCCGCAATATGCACCGTTTCCGGATCGCCCGAGATCAGCGGATGCCACCAATAGAGATCGCGGCCGTCATTGACGAGGCGATATGCGCAGGTGGGCGGCAGCCACTCCAGCTCCGGAACCTTCTCCGGCGTCAGTTGCACGCAGTCGGGCACGAAATCCCAGCGGTTCGGGTAGCTGGTGCAACGACAGCTTTCGCCATCCATGAGCTTGCAGCGGATCGAGGTGAAATAGACGTCGCCGCTATCCCACTCCTCGAGCTTGTTGAGACAACAGAGGCCACAGCCGTCGCAAAGGCTTTCCCATTCCGACGGGCTCATCTCCGCCAGGGTCTTGCTTTTCCAGAAGGGTATTTCGTCTGTCATCATCGTCGTCCTCGCCACCCGACAAAGGGGAATTCGGGCTGCGGCATGCATGTCTCTTGTTCTTTTCTCTAAATCAACCAATTATTCAATTAGCCGTTCTATGAGATAATGGGCTTTGCGTGTCCCACAAGGAGACACGCGGCAGTAATGTGGTCGGGAAGTAGAGCGTGGAAGACCCATCCAATCCAGAAAACGGGCCGAAGATGGAGCCCGAGACGCCAAAGGGTAACGGGGCCGAAAAGCCGCGGCGTCGGAAGCGCTATTTCTTTTTGCGCCTCGATTCATGGATCGACTCCACTTTGTGGAATGCCGGTTTCGGTCTCGCCGAGGCATGGGAGGAGATCACCATCTTCTTCCGTCGTTTCCGCGTACGCGGCTGGAAACGCATATTTTTCGAACTTCTCGGCGAGGGACTGACGCTCGGAACAGCCGGCTCCGTTGTCATGCTCATGCTCGCCATGCCTGCCTTCGAAGCGACCCAGGGCGACTGGCGCAACCGCGGCAATTTCGCCGTCACCTTCCTCGACCGCTACGGCAATGTCATCGGTCATCGCGGCATCATTCACGAGAATTCCGTGCCGGTCGACCAGCTGCCGGACTATTTCATCAAGGCGGTGCTGGCGACCGAGGACCGGCGCTTCTTCGACCATTTCGGCATCGACGTGATCGGCCTGTTCCGCGCGGTGACGGTCAACGCGCAGGCCGGCGGTGTCGTCCAGGGTGGCTCGACGCTGACGCAGCAGCTTGCCAAGAACATCTTCCTCAGCAATGAGCGCTCCATCGAGCGCAAGGTCAAGGAAGCCTTCCTGGCGATCTGGCTTGAGGCCAATCTCTCCAAGAAGGAGATCCTGAGCCTCTATCTCGACCGCACCTATATGGGCGGCGGCACCTTCGGCGCAGCGGCAGCAGCGCAATTCTATTTCGGCAAGAGCATCACCGACGTCAACCTGGCGGAAGCCGCCATGCTCGCCGGGCTCTTCAAGGCACCGGCGAAATATGCGCCGCACGTCAATCTGCCGGCGGCACGCGCCCGCGCCAACGACGTGCTGTCCAATCTCGTGCAAAGCGGGCTGATGACCGAGGGACAGGTGATCGCCGCGCGGCGCAACCCAGCTTCGGTGGTTGACCGCGCCCAGATCGAATCCCCGGATTATTTCCTCGACTGGGCCTTTGATGAAGTGCAGCGGCTTGCTACGCGGTTCCCCGAGCGGTCGCTGATGGTGCGCACCACCATCGATATGGGGCTGCAGAAGGCGGCAGAGGATTCGGTTCAATCCAGCCTGATGGAGTTCGGAGAGCGCTATAAGGCCAAACAAGGCGCTTCGGTCGTCATCGAGAGCGGCGGCGCGGTACGCGCCATGGTCGGCGGCAGCGACTATGGCGAAAGCCAGTTCAATCGCGCGACCAAGGCACTGCGCCAGCCGGGTTCATCCTTCAAGATCTATACGTACTCGGTCGCGATGGAAAACGGGATGACGCCGACCTCCACCATCGTCGATGCGCCGATCAGCTGGGGCAACTGGAGCCCGCACAATTACGAGAACCGCTACGAAGGCAAGGTGACGCTCACCCAGGCGCTGACGCAGTCGATCAACACCATCCCCGTGCGGCTCGCCAAGGAGAAATTCGGCATTCAGCCCATCCGCAACATGGCCAAGGCCATGGGCGTGGAAACACCGATCCGCAACGACAAGACCATTCCGATCGGCACTTCGGAAGTGACGGTGCTCGATCAGGCGACGGCCTATGCGGTCTTCCCGGCCAACGGCATGCAGTCGCGCCGCCACGGCATCGAGCAGATCACCGGCTATGACGGCAAGGTGCTCTACGATTTCGGCCGTGACGAAGCGCCAGCCAAGCGGGTTCTGAGCGAAAAAGCCACGTCTTACATGAACCAGATGCTGACGCAGGTTCCGGTGATCGGCACCGGCCGCAAGGCAGCTCTCGACAACGGCATCGTGGTCGGCGGCAAGACCGGCACCACGCAGGCCTATCGCGACGCGTGGTTCATCGGCTTTACCGGCAATTACACCTGCGCCGTCTGGTTCGGCAATGACGACTATACCTCAACGAACAACATGACGGGCGGCACCCTGCCGGCCATGACCTTCAAGAAGATCATGGATTACGCCAATCAAGGCATCGTGCTGAAGCCGATCCCCGGCATCGCCAATCCGTTCCCGGTACAGAAACCGCAAACCGTTGCGGCCAAGAAGCCCGCCGACCCCGCCAGTAGCGCCCTGCCGCCGCTGGTGCGTCCGCGCTCGCTTTCGGTGGACTCCACGAATATCCTGCGCGATATCGGCGAAAGGCTGAAGGCCGCGACACCGCTCGGGGCGCAGAAGGTGGCGACGGCGGAGCATCGCAGCACGACGGCGCCTGAGTGACCAACTCCCCCGGAAAATGCGCCGCGGCGCGATGCAGATGACGGCGGCAAACCTGCCGTCGAATCGGGGGACGGAAGCCGGTGTTTTGAATGCCCGCTGCCGCTCCCGATCTTCGCCATTGTTCTCAAGACAGCCGTAAATGGTGGCTTGCCCTTCCCCCTACCGGCAGAATCAGGAATAAATCGACACTGATTTGTCACGAGGACGATCCTAGGGTGTTCCGAGTTCCCCTTCTTGTTGCGCTTTCGCTTGTCATCGCCTTTGGCGGCGGTATCGTGTTCACGCTTCTGGCGCTGGATGCCACCTCCGGCTTCGGCGCGATCAAGCTTGGCGCCTGGCAGGCATTCCCCGAAATGCAGACGGCGGATGCGGACCCTTATGCGAAATCGCATAGAGCACGTGCGGGACGGCTGCTTTACGGCACTGCCGAAGGGCTGGTATTCACCGCTTCGGATGACGATGGCGGCGCCAGATTGACGGCGAGCTGCACCTACCGCATCAGCGGCCAGACGCCGCCAGCAAGGCTCTGGACCCTCTTCATCGCCGGCAATGACGGCCGGCCGATCGAAGACGCCGCCGGTCGCCCTTCCACCATCAATTCCTGGGTGGTGCTGCGCAAGCCGGATTCAACCTTCAGCATCACAGTTTCATCCAATGCCCAGGCGGGCAATTGGCTCGCCTTGCCGCCGTCTGGCAATTTCCGCCTGGTATGGACACTTCTGGATTCGCCCGCGGCCAGCAATTCCGGCCTGATCGATCTCGGCATGCCGAAACTTGAGAAGATCGGATGCGGCAATGTTTAGATTCGTCTTCGCGATCCTGACCGGCGTATTCGGTGCGGTACTGCTGCATATCATCGTCATTCTGTCGCTGCCGCATTTCTCCGACCGGGACGCCTATACGCGTGTATCGGACGAGGGTGACGAGAACCATTTCTACATGCTCGACAACAAGGACGACGATGCCGGGCTTTCCAACACCGATCCCTATATCCGCACCGCCGTCTGCGCTTTCGACATCGAGGATACGCCCGTTCATTTGACAGCCAAGGGCAAGGTGCCCTTCTGGTCGCTTGCCATTTATGATGCGGCATCCAATGAAGTGTTCAGCATGAGCGACCGCACGTCGGTCGGCGGAACGCTTGATTTGCTGCTTGCATCGCCTGTCCAGCTGACTGGTATACGCAAGGCACTACCTCCCACCCTTGCCCAATCGATCCTGGTGGAAGTGCCGCGGGCTCAAGGCTATGCGGTGCTGCGCACCATGGCGCCGCAGGCAAGTTTCGACGATGCGGCGCGAGAATTTCTCTCCCAGGCCGGCTGCGACGAATTCGACAATGGCTGAGATCTTGGGGCCGAGATCTTGGGCTGAAAACCTCGGATCGAGAATTGCGCGGCTGGAACCGGCTGACCCGTGGCGAGAGCCGCCAGCAAGCGCTATCCGCCTGGATTGCGGCGGCAACTGGCAGGCGCGTGCGAACTCGCCGTACGCTTGCATATCTTGAAGCGCTTACTTTCCCTTTGCCCGCTTCGGTCCCGTCCCGGGGCGATGCGTTGGCGTATCAAGATGCTCGTAACGCACGCCGGTGAACAACAGTATCTTTGCCTCCACCGGCTCTTTCTGGGCGCGCGGCGGCAGGCGCAATCGCCAATCCGAAAGAGATATGATCTTTGCCATTCTCGTCTCCATTAACGTCTCGAGACGGATGAACCTGCGACTTGATTTCACCCTGCCCGCCACTGAAGCGGGCTAGCGCTCCCCTCCATTCCAGCCCTTGTCTTTGGGCTTCAATGGAGGCATCCGCGCCTTCTCACGGCATTTCCCTTACACCGTGGCATGAGCACCGATTTTCGGCTTCCATGCTGTCTTTACACTCGATCACATTCTGCCAATGGCTGCTTTCAATCGGAATTCAGACATATCGCAGTTAACAGAATGCTAATTCTCGTCGCTCGTCATTCTCGGCATCACTCGTCATACTCTATTAACGCCGTGACGGCGGCTTTGGTTTCATCGGCCATTGAAAAATTGCAGAACGCGTTTTCGCCATGAAATCGAGCAATATCATACTCTTAAATAAAAAGATGATCCGGCAGGCAAATGGAAAGCGCGAATGCCACGTTGCAGAAAAGCGTCACGCAAATATTATTTGCGCTCACGAAAAATTAACGTAATGTAAGGCCGTAATTCGAGGGCAATCAATGTTTGCGACGGGCAGTTCCGTCTTTTCACCGGAGGATGTCACCGTCCTGCGCAATGCGCTGGACGGGTGGTGCCTGGAAAAGCGGATCGATATTAAAAGTACGGAGGCCCAGTTCGCGGCCACGGCGGCAATCGGCCTCTTTCAATCCGGCTACAACACTTCGGAAAAGCTGCTCGCAGCCTTGCGCGAGCATAAGGGCATCTGAAGAATCCCATCTGCATCAAGAGGCCGGATCTCTGCTTTCGCAGCGGGTGACGTCGCTTTTGACTATCTCCACAACCGAAGCACTCATAGGTTGAATTTGTCTGCGGGCGTCTATGCCCAGAAAGGTTTTCCACAGGCATGCTTGCGCCCCAAACTGCCGTCCATGCGGACAAAATGCGGCTGCACCCCTCGCGCAAGCTTAACGCGCAATTTTTATTCGGATTTTAATAAAGTTTTCACGAACCATTAACCCTGCCGGCCTTAGTCTTTCGCGAAAGCCAGACAAGGACGACCGTGTCCATATCCGTTTCGACAACCACCGCCGAGGACGCCCTCTTTATCGAAAGAGCCGTCCGGTTCGGCAGGAGTGAGGCGAAACGAGAGCCATGGTCAGCCATCGGGCTCCCTGCTTTTTTGTTCAGCGTATCAGTATGGGTGTTGGCGTGCGTGATCGGTTTCGAGATCTTGAAGAGCCTGCGACTGTCCGCAAGAAGGACGTGGTTCTGATGGCGACGATCACCAGCTTCGAAGGCATGGGCCATCCGTCCAAATCGGAACTTCGCCAGTTTGCCGAGCTTTTCACCCCCGTTTTCCAGGCATCTTCGGACGAGGCGAAGCGGCAGGCGGTTGCCGCCCTCTCCCAATGTGAAACCGTGCCTCAGGCCGTTGCCTTGTTCATCGGCTGTCAGCCGATCGCCATCGCCGCTCCGTTCCTCACGAGTTCGCAGGCGATCGACGACGATACGCTCATCACCATCGCCCGCACGCAAGGGGCCGCTCATGCGCGGGCGATCGTCCGCCGCTCGTCCCTTTCCCCCAAGGTCATCGACGCGCTCGTCGGCCTGCATCAGGCCGAGCCGGAACGTGGCATGACGGTGCCAGAGCAGCCAGCGGCTGTCGCTTCATCTCAAACCGAGACGGCGGAAACCGAACGGCAGTCACGCGAAGAAATCTTGCGCCAGCAGATCAAGCAGGCTGCGCGCCATCTGACCCGCGACGACAGCGACCGGCTCGGTCTGCGCAGCCTCAGCGAGACGCAGGAAGCATTGCTCGTCCGCTTTGCGCGCGAGCGCGATGCAGTGCAATTTGCAACGACGCTCGCTGACACGCTTTCTTCCAGCTACTGGCTTGCGGAACGCATCCTGCTCGACACTTCGGGACAACAACTTGCCGTCACGCTGGTCAGCCTCGGCATGGGCATCGCCGATGCCGTCTACTCGCTCGAGCGCTTCTATCCGCATCTGGCCGAACGGCATGGCAGCGTCAGCCGGGCATGGCTGGTGCTCGACGATATCGATGCGGAAGAGAGCCAGGCGCGCGTCGAGGCATGGCGCCGCGCCGACAGCTACACCTATCTGCCGGAGGAAAAGCCGGCGCAGCGTCCTGCAGCGCCGTTGTTCGGGGCAAAATCAGGTCCTCTCCGCGAGTTGCGGGTGGCAAACCGTCGGTAAAGACGGCTCAATCCAGCGGATTGGCGCGGAAACCGGCTAAGGGGACGATATCGCCGATATCGTCCGTTTCCAGTTCGACGATCCACAAATCAGGATCGAATTTCAGCTCGCGATCAAGGGTTTCGCGGATTTCCTGCAGCTCCTTCCGCTCAATACGGATCTCGAAGAGTCGCGTCCCGCTCTCCTCCTCATCGAACAGGCTCTGCGGTGCCGGCGCATAGAGGGTTTCCGATCCATCGCGGAAGCGTTGGCGGATGAAGATCGCGCCCGCGTGCTCCTCGCCCTTGTGCTCGACAGCGGCAAAATCGCCACGGGCAAACACGCGGCGGACAAGAGCGGAAACAAAGATGTCGCTGCGCAATCTCATGCCCGAGCTATAGCGGTGCAGGCCCGCCAAGGCAATTGAAGCCACCTACAGCGCGTAGTCGTCACCAGGTTTGCGGCAGAGGCTTGTGCGGCAAAGCGTCAGAGCGCGCCGATATCCTGCAGCTTCTTGAGAACCGCCATGTTCGGCTCCCCGGTCTCCGGCAGGCGATAGTGCTTCTGAAAGCGGCGGATAGCTGCCTTCGTCTGCTCGCCGGCAACCCCGTCGATGCTGACATTGCTATAGGCGATATTGCTCAGGCCCTTCTGGATCTGCATGACCATATTCACCTTGTTGACCGCATCGCCTGGTGTTGCCTTGGCGACAACGGCACCGGTCCTGATGTTCTTCTCGGCATTCTGGATGGCGGCAGCGACCGGATCGATCGCATCCGCCGTGGCGGAAACATTGACAGGGCGCTCGGCGGGGACGGCGGCCGCCGCATTCGCCCTGCCGCCGGCCGGCTGTGCAGCGGCGGCATTGCTGGCCTTGAGGGCCGCCAGAAGTTCCGGTGTCGGCGTGCCGGTCTGCGCAAGGCCGGACGCCTCCTGGAAGAAGAGGATGGCCGATGTCGTGCGCGATCCCGGCGTTCCATTGGCGGCGCCATCATAGAGGCCGTGACGGATGAGCTCCGCCTGTATATCGGCGATGAGTTTCGACGGCGCGCTGGACGACTGTGCTGTGGCGGCGCTTGCTGCCTGCCCGGTTGAGGATGGCGTGGCAGGATCGGAAGCCGAATCCTGCCTTTCTATCCGAAAGGTGGTGACGTTGCCGGCATCGGCCTGCTGCGCGTGCAGGAAGGATTTGCGGCCAGGGATCTGGTAGGGAGACGCCGGATCGCGAGTGCGCAATATAGGCGATGGATGCGCACCCGTCTGATACCAGAGCGCGTTGGCGGTGACGAAACCGAAAACCCCGAAGAAGAGCGCGACGCCGCCGGCAACGGCGGGATGACGGCCGACTGCGCTGCCGATCAGAGCGGCGAGCGCTCCCGCACCGCGAAGGCCAAGGCCGCCCAGCGCGGTGCTGCCGCGCAGGCTCAGGCTGCCTAGAGCAACCGCACCACGGGAAGCCAGGCCGGGCTGCTTGCGCTTGCCCTTTCCTCTTCCCTTAGGCGATTTTCGCTTTTGCGGGGCCATTCATCAGTTCCTTGTTTCGCCCTTCATCTATCTCCACAGTATGTTTCAGGCGCGGCGGAAAATCGACAGGACGATTAACATCCACAGGCTGCTGCATCGTCACGACACCGGAGCCGTCGAACGGAATGAGGATGGTAATGACCGTGCCCTCACCCGGCGCGCTGGCAATCGAGAAGTTTCCGCCGTGCAACCCAACGAGGCCCTTGACTAGGGACAGGCCGAGGCCGGTGCCGGCATAGCGACGCGTGTAGTCGTTCTGGATCTGCACGAAAGGCTGGCCGAGCGACGCCAGCCTTTCGCTGGCAATGCCGATGCCCGTATCGCCGATCGACAGCTTCAACATGCCATCGGCCAAGGCCGCATCGATGGTGATTGCGCCGCCCGCATCGGTGAACTTGATGGCATTGCCGACGAGGTTGATGAGAATCTGCTGGATCGCCCGCTGGTCGGCGACGATCTCGCCGAGACCGCGCTGGATGCGGCTCGTGAGCGTCAGGCCCTTTTCCTTCGCTTGCAGCCCGAGCATTGCTTCGCATGTCGCGATGGTGTCTTCGATCGCGAAGGATTCGAGTAGCAGCTCATAGCGGCCGGCCTCGATCTTGCTCATATCGAGCATGGTGTTGACGACCGACAGAAGATGCGCGCCCGACTGACGGATCAGGCCGACATATTCGCGCTGGCGATCGTTTTCCAGCTTGCCGAAATATTCGCCGCTGAGAATATCGGAAAAGCCCAGGATCGCGTTGAGCGGGGTACGCAGTTCATGGCTGACGGCAGCCAGGAAGCGCGACTTGGCATCATTGGCCGATTCCGCCTCGGCCGTCTTGCGCGCCGCATCCTCGCGGAGCTGCTGGTCCTGAGAGATATCGCGCAGCTGGCTGACGATTGCCGTCAGGCGCCCCTCGCCATCGCGGCGGGCAGTCAGCTCCATGCGCATATGGACGAACTGATCATCACCGCCGACAACCGCGGAGCGTTCCAGGCGCAAATCGGCGCCATGGGCATCCCTGCCCTGGCGCAGCACATCGATCGCCTGCAGGAAGACAATTCTGTCTGAGACATGGATCTGCTCGACGAAGCCACGCCCGGTGGGGTCGCGCATCCAGCTCAGGAATTCCGCGCGGTCGCGGCCACCGACTGTAGTCACATTGCCCTGGGGATCAAGCAGCAAAACGAGGCCGAAGGCCGACTCCAGCATCAGATCGCGGTGCTCGACGACGACAGCCTCTGCCGGATGGAGAGCAGGCCGCTGACGCGACAGCGCGATACTGCCGACGGCCGAAAAGAGGAAGGCGGCGCAGACCGTGGCCACGCCGGCAGGCAGCGCCACGGCCGGGCTGGTGACGAGGGAGAGGCCAGCCGGAACGGCAAACAGCGCAACGGAAGAAGCAAGCGCAAGCCGGCGCAGGATCGCCAGTTCCTGCCCACGGACTTCGCCATCCCCGCTCGTCCGGGAGAGCCAGCTTCGGCCTACCCGGTCCACGAGGGCTACGGCCCCGACAGAAATGTCACTCAATACGCGCACACTACAACCCGTCAAAACGGTCATTTATCGGACTGCACAATAGGCCCCGCCGACTTAAGGAAAGAATAAAGACGGAACACGCAGGACGGCCGAAAAGGCTCCAAAATCCCGTTTTGACGCAGAATGAGGGACCTTTGTTTTTTGTGGTTAACAGCGGGTAAGCAACGGATTTTATTCGTATTTCCGCCGCGTGTTAACTTTTGTGGCAAGGCTTGCATCCGCAAAGCCCTGCATATCAGGCGGATAGGGCGAGACATGCTTAACAGCAATCGCTACAATTTGAACCAAATGCTGTTCAAAACCGGAAAGCTAAAATTTGAATCAAAATTGCAGAAAATGCTGCCGAGTTTTGAAAAGCGCTGTTGTCCTCTGCCGGATAGGGTTCGAACCAGATCGGACGGGCAAGTCCGAATCGGCGCTCGAGCCGAGCGACAGAGAGGATGGGCTAGGCGATGTGGTTTCTGATTAGAGCAGGGTTCTGGTTTTCGCTGGTTCTCATGTTCCTGCCGATCTTTGCAAAGCCCGAAGGCGGGCCTCGGCCGGGCGGCGAGCCGACGGTACAGGTTTCCGATGCGATTTCGGCTGCATCGGGCGTCGTTCAATATGTCGGCGCCATGTGCAACGAGAAGCCGGATGTCTGTGCCAAGGGCGGCGAAACGCTGACGGCGCTCGGCTACCAGGTCGGCGACGGCGCTCGCGTCGCCTACGACATGCTTGGCCGTCACTTCAAGGATCAGCCCGCAAATCCGCTGGCGGCTGCCGCAACGGCTCATACGGGCATCGATCAAATTGCCGCCATGGCGCAGCCGATGCCGGCCAAGCGCATCGGCGGCACTGAAACGACCGACGTCGTCGTTACCGGCACGGTCAAGCTGCCGTCCTCCATTCCGCTGCCGATGCCGCGCCCGCACATCTGACATTTTTTCGTTGGCCCCAACTTCAGCGCCGCTGATCTTTTATGGTCAGCGGCGTTCTTTGTCGTCGCGGGTTCAAATCGGGCACCATTTCGCCTATATCCAAGACAATGGACAATCTGGACTGCTGCAATGACACCGCTTGAGAAGATCATCGAAGACTTTTCCTTCCTGGACGAATGGGAGGATCGCTATCGCTTTGTGATCGAGCTCGGCAAGGCGCTGCCCGATCTGCCGGAGGAAAAGCGGACGCTGGAAAACAAGGTGCAGGGCTGTGCGAGCCAGGTCTGGCTCGTCACGCACGCATCTGGCGATCCGGACAATCCGATATTGACCTTTGAAGGCGATTCAGACGCTCATATCGTGCGCGGGCTGGTGGCCATCGTGCTTGCCACCTATTCCGGCAAGCCAGCTTCGGAAATCGCGGCTCTCGACGCACTCGACGTCTTCGGGAAGATCGGGCTGGTGGAGCATCTCTCTTCGCAGCGCGCCAACGGGCTGCGCTCGATGATCAAACGCATTCGCGAAGAGGCTCGTGTCAGGGCCGCAGCATAGCCCCCGCTGCTGCCAACATGGGGATAACCCGGCCCAAAAGCCGGGTTATCTTCAAGCTCGTTATGGGACTCTCAGCGGCCGCGCTTGCGACGCTGGCCGAGGCCCATTTCTTTTGCCAGGCGCGAACGGGCTTCCGCATAGGCTGGCGCTACCATCGGATAATCGGCAGCGAGATCCCACTTTTCGCGATACTCTTCCGGCGAAAGACCATGATGAGTCATGAGATGGCGCTTCAAAGACTTGAAGCTGCCACCACATTCCAGGCAGGTGATCTGGTCATCCTGCACGGATTTGCGAACGGATACGGCCGGCTTCTGCTTTTCGACCACGGTTACGGCAGGTGCCGGAGCCGAGGTGCTGCTCAAGGCGGAATGTACGTCGGAAATCAAATTCGGAAGGTCGCTGACCGGTACGACATGGTTGCTGACATAGGCCGCAACAATGTCGGCAGTCAGTTCAACCAGTAACTCCTGCCCGTTGCCAAGGGCCGCATCTGTCATTGTGTTCTCCTGTTCATCGGCTTGCCTGCTGCGTCCGCGCCTCCGGAGAGCACGCAGGGCACAACGTTGCTATATAATTTGCGCTTGGCTACGGAAATCTGTTGATTTCGCTATGTCCCAGCGCCGAGCAATCCGTGCGAACGCATTGCTCGTATTCGTAGCAGTCACCAGCAAGAAAACGGTGGATAAAACCGAATTTCTTTCCGCATGAAATCCACCCCTAGACCTCATACGAGAGAAAACCGCCCCTTGCCGCCTGATATCAGAATTAGCGACCGCGATAGCGATCTTTAATCGCTTACCGGAAGAAAGTTTTGCTCAGCTTTTCATCAAAGAAAGATAAAAGCATCGAGAGCTTAAACCCGGTCGAGACTAACTCAACATCAGAACTCTACTTGAATCTGAATTAGCACTCTTTATCCAAATGTCCAGTTTTTAATCCCTACATTTCTTCGCAAAAAATTCATCTACTAAAAAACAGATAACTAATAACGCGAATAGCTATTCCTTCCTGAACAATTTCCACGTTTGTTAGCCCTTCTTTCTATACGCGTTTTTGGTGATCTGCTCCTTCGCCAGCAGTTCATCCCGCACGGAAGGCGGTGTCAGCCGATGTCCGGCCTTGTGTGCCGCGCGTGCGAGAAGATGTGCCGCAATCGGCGCCGTCAGCACGAAAAAGACGAAGCCGGCCAACGCTCTTGCCAGGACCGATATGTCCTGCGAGTGGATACCGACTGCAAGTAGCAGCAGGCCGGACCCGACCGTCCCCGCCTTCGACGCAGCATGCATGCGACTGTAGAGATCGGGAAGACGCACGATGCCAATCGCAGCGATGAGCGAGAACAGCGCACCCGAAAGTAGAAGCGCGGTTACTATGATGGCCCAAAGCAGATCCACTATCTCCCTCCCTTCTTCCGCCCGCGGTGTCTACGCATCTTTTTGCCTTCGACAGCGATACTCTCATCCGGCCCTGCGTCGGCCCGTTGCACAGCATTCGATTGCGCCTGTGTCAGGATGAACCGTGCGAAGGCGACGGTCGCGAGAAAGCCGACGAGGCCGAGCGAGATGGCAATATCGATATAGAGCGTGAAACCGGTCTTGACGGCGATGACGGCGATGAAGCCAATGGCGATCGCCACCAGCATGTCGAGCGCGAGAACCCGGTCCGGCAAGGTCGGGCCGGCCACCACACGATAGACCGTAAGCAGGAAGGCAATGCTCAGAATGCCGAGCGCCACCATTGCGGCGGCTGAAACGACGGATGCGGCGATCATCGGAAAGCCTCCATGATCCGGCGTTCGAAGCCATCGGCGATGCCGCGCCGGATCGTTTCCGGGTCGGAGCAATCGAGCGCATGGACGTAGAGCGTCTTGCGATCATCGGAGACGTCGACGGAGAGCGTGCCCGGCGTCAGGGTGATGAGATTGGCAAGCAGCGTGATTTCGAAATCGCGGTCGACCGTCAAGGGAAAGGCGAAAATGCCGGGTTTCACATCCATTCTGGGGCTCATGACGGCGACGGCAACCGCCCAGACCGACTTGGCAAGCTCGCACACGAATACCAGCAAGAGCACGAGGATACGCCTGATACGGCCGAGATAAAGCACGCCGCCATAGGACGAGCGGACGATCGCGAGTGCGATTGCCGCAAGGACGAATCCGAAGACCAGATTGATGAAGGAAGCGCTGCCGGTGATGGCGACCCAGACGATCGCGAGCAGCAGGTTGAAGACGAACAGGATCATGGTGCGCCTCCTGCCGCGGGGAAGACTGAATGTAGATAGGCCGATGGCTGTTCAAGGCCAGCGGCAGCGGCGTGTGTCAGGCGCAGAAGCGATTCCGGAAACAGGCCGAAGCCAACGACAAGCAGCGAAAGCGCAAGGAGCGGCAGCGCTGCCTGCCATGCAATCGGCTCGACTGCGATCCCATCTGTCGCCGCGGGGCGCCAATAAGCCAGGAGAAATACCCGCCCGAAGACGATCGTCGTCAGGAAACCGGCCAAAAGGATTGTTGCCGCAAGCCACCATGCGCCCGTCGCAAGCGCCGCCTTCACGAGTACGACCTTGGGCCAGAAGCCGGAAAAGGGCGGCAGGCCACTGATGGCGAAGAACAGCACCAGCGACACGCCGGCAAACCAGCCACTGCGGCGATAGAGGCCTCCGAGGGCACTCAAGGAAAAGCTGCCGCCAAGCCGCGCCGCCTGCCCCGCGATCAGATAAAGCGCGGTCATCAGCACCATCGAATGCAGCGCATAGAAGATCGCCCCGCTGAGACCGTCGGCATTGCCGAGGGCGACGCCGGCCAGCATCGTGCCGATGCCCGAGATGACGATATAGCCAAGCATGCGCCTCACATCGTTTGCCCCAAGCGCTCCGACGACACCGACAAGCATGGTGGCGATGGCGACGACTGTGACGAGCGGACCAAGTCCTGCGCGCTCGACGGGCAGCAGCATGACCAGCACCCGGATGAGCGCATAGACACCGACCTTGGTCAGCAGACCGGCGAAAATCGCCGAAACGGTGATACGCGGTGTGTGATAGGAGGCCGGAAGCCAGAAATTGACCGGAAAGGCAGCGGCCTTCATGCCGAAGGCCAGCAGGAACAGGCCGGCCAGCGTCATCAGCGGTGCGTTGCTGTCACCCGCCCTCGCCTTCATCGCGATATCGGCCATGTTGAGCGTGCCGAAGACGGCATAGAGATAGCCGACGGAGACAAGGAACAGCGTCGTGGCAATCAGGTTGAGGACGGCATATTTCAGCGCGCCGTCGATCTGCTCCGGCTCGGAGCCGAGGATCAGCAGGCCAAAGGACGAGATCAGCAGCACCTCGAACCAGACATAGAGATTGAAGACATCGCCTGTCAGGAAAGCGCCGCTGACGCCGGCGAGCAGCAGCATCAGAAATGGAAAGAAACCGTATCGCCGACCGCTTACGGTGATTTCGCCGAGCGAATAGAAACTTGCCGCGAGTGCAACGACTGCCGCCGTCAAAGCCATGAGCGCGCCGAAAATATCGACGGTGAAGGCAATGCCGAAGGGCGGCAACCATCGCCCCATGACCATGGTCACGGCGCCGTCGCTGACCACCCTATAGAGCAATGCGGCATCGACCAGAACCAGCAATACAAGGCCGGGAACGGCGATCGCCGCGTGCCATTCCGTGCGGTTGCGCAGCATCAGAAGGAGCGCACCGAGCCCGATGCACAATGCGACCGGCGATATGACCAGCCAATCTTCCATCGGTATCGGCGCGGCAACCAGCGCGTGGGAAAGATCAACTGCGGTATCCGTGGGTCCAGCCATGGCGTCAGTACCCCAGGGGCGGCAGCGGCCGCTCCTCCGGTTCGGCGAGCCGCATCTCGCCCGTGTTGTCGGTCTTCAAGGCCTGATAGGCCCGATAGGTCAGGACAAGCAGAAAAGCCAGGAACGAGAAGGAGATGACAATCGCTGTCAGGATCAAGGCCTGCGGCAGCGGATTGGCGGCGGCAAGATCGAGCGTAGCCGCACCCTTCTGAATGATGGGCGGCACTTCGGGTGTGACCCGGCCGGCCGTGAACAGCAGAAGGTTAACGGCATTGCCGAGAATCGCGATGCCCAGCATGATGCGGATCGAGAATTTCGACAGCATCAGATAGATCGCAGCGGTGAAGAAGATGCCGACGACGACGGCGAAGACAGCCTCCATCACTCCACCTCCCGCTCTTCGAGCGCCAGCGCGATCGAGGTAAAGGCTCCGACAACAACGAAATAGACGCCGATATCGAAGAGCATGACGGTGGAAAGCGCCACCTCGACGCCGAACAAGTGCGGATAGATCCAGAGCCCTGTCATGAACGGCACGCCGGCGAAAACGGAGACAATACCGGCAAGGGTCGAGGCGAGCAGGCCGAAACCGGCAATCGCCAGCGGATGAAAGATGATCGCGCACCGAACGGCCGTCACGCCGCAGGCGATGCCATAGATCGCGAAAGCCGAGGCGGCGATCAAGCCGCCGATGAAGCCGCCGCCAGGTTCATTGTGGCCGCGCAACAGCACGAAGACAGAGAAGAGCAGCATCAGGGCCGTCAAAAATGGTGCGGCGGTGCGGAAGATCAGCGTATTCATGAGCGCTCGGCCTCCATCTTCTCTTCAAGATCGGGATCGTTGGCAGCCAGCTTGCGCTCACCTCCGGCGCGGATGCGGATCAGTGCCAAGATGGCAAGCCCGGTCATAGCGACGACGGCGATTTCGCCCAGCGTGTCGGTGCCGCGGAAGTCGACGATGATGACGTTCACCACATTATCGCCATGCGCGATCAGCTTCGAATATTGATTGAAGAAGGCGGTCAGCGTCAGATCGAACGGCGCCTCGGTCGCCTTCAGCAGCAGGAGCGCAAAGCCGGTGCCACAGGCAATCGCGAGGACGGCATGGATAATCCGCGCTAAAGGCGGCCGGCGATCGGACGGCGAAAGCCGCAGCCGCGTCATGACAAGTGCCAGGATCACGACCGCAAGCGTCTCGACCATGAACTGCGTGAACGAGAGATCCGGTGCGCCGAACAGCAGGAAGATAACCGCCACGGCAAAACCCTGAATGCCAAGCGAGACGATTGCCGTCAGCCGGTCCCGCGCAAAGACGACAGCGGCGACGCCAATGATGGCAATCAGAAAGATCGTCGCCTCATGCCATTGTAGGTTCGGCCAGGCTGGCATGGCGGGCAACTCGCCATGAGCAGCGAGAGGGATCAGCAACATTGCCGCCAGGCAGAGGAAGGTGACGGTGACGTAGATTTCCAGTCGGCCAGGCTGCAACAGCCGCGAGACGGCATGCGACAATCGCACCAGGCCGGAGATAAACCCATCGAAACCGCGATCCGGTCCCGGCCCAAGGGCACGCAGGACGACCGACATCAGGAAGCGGGCGCGATCGAGCTGCCAGTAGACGATGACGCCGATCAGCACGGTGACCAGCGAAAGCGCCAGAGGTACACCAATATGCGGGATCAAGGAGACCGAAATCTCCAATCCCTTGCCGCCGACCGCGCTTGCCATCGGCGAAGAGACATACTCGTGCCAAAGGCCTGAAAACAACGCGGAAAGGAGGCCGAGGATCGCGAGCACCACCGGTCCGAGCCAGAGCAATGGCGGCGCCTCATGCGGCTGGTGAGGCGTTTCGGTCAGCGGACCGATGAAGGGCTTCAGCGCCACGGCAAAGGCGATGGCAAACATCAGCGCATTGCCGGCTACGGCGATGATGGTGAGGATGATCGCAGCGGGCGATGCCTGTGCCAACGCGGCATAGATCTCTTCCTTGGCAAGAAAGCCGAAGGCCGGCGGCAGGCCACCCATCGACACGGCAGCGACCAAGGCTGCGGCAAAGGTCAGCGGCATGGCCGAGTGCAAGCCACCTAGCCGGGTGATATCGCGCGTCCCCGTTTCATGATCGACGATACCGGCGACCATGAACAGGGCGCCCTTGAACAGCGAATGCGCCACCAGATAGAGGACGGCGGCCTCGACGGCATAATCGGTGCCGAAACCAGTGAGCATGACGAGCAGTCCGAGCGAGGAAACCGTCGTATAGGCGAGCTTCAGCTTCAAGTCGGTCTGGCGGATCGCAAGCAGGGTTCCGACCAGCAGCGTGGCGGCGCCGAAGACCGGCAGGATCGTCTGCCAGGCCATCGTCCCGCCCATGGCCGGATTGAGCCGCATCACAAGATAGACGCCCGCCTTCACCATGGTTGCCGAGTGCAGATAGGCCGAGACTGGGGTCGGCGCCTCCATGGCGTTCGGCAGCCAGAAATGAAAGGGAAACTGCGCCGATTTGGTGAAGGCGCCGCCAAGCACCAGGATCAGGGCCGCCAGATAGAGCGGGCTTGCGCGCAGGACATCGCCAGCCTTCAGGAGATCGGACATCGCGCCGATGCCGGTGATCTGCCAGATCAACAACAGGCCCGCCAGCAACAGCAGCCCGCCGCCGCCGGTCACGACAAGCGCCTGCAGCGCCGCCCGCCGCGAAGCCTCTCTTTGATGGTCGAAGCCGATCAGCAGGAAAGAGGTGATCGAGGTCAGCTCCCAGAAGACGAACAGCGTCAGGAAGCTGTCCGAGACGACGAAGCCGAGCATCGAGCCCATGAAGAGGAAGATGAAGGAGAAGAAGCGGCCGAGATCGACATGCCCCTTCAGATAGCCGCCGGCATAGAGGACGATCAGCGTGCCGATGCCGGTGATGAGCAGCGCAAAGGTCAGCGACAGGCCGTCAATCAGCCAGGAGAAGCGCAGATCAAGGCTCGGTACCCAATCGAAACCGCCAAGTTGGACGCCGCCGGCTGCCACGGCGGGAAGGAAACCCAAAAAATGCAGAAAGGCGAGAGCGGGAAGCAGCGCCAGGAGCCACGCCGCATTGTGGCCCAAACGCCGAACGACAACCGGTGCGATCAGCGCACCAAGAAAGGGCAGGCATAGAGCCAGGAATGTCAGGCCCGCGGTGGCGGCGGCCATGCTCCCCCCTAACTGAACGTTCATGCAGAATCCGGCAAAGCCGGAGCGGTCTTGAAGGGATAGGCGAAAGGACAGATCGCCTCAAGCCCTGACAAGGGAAAACCGGACGTAAACCACCGAAATCGATTTTCCATGTCAATGACCGCAGGGGTTGCACGACATTGCGGACTTTTCGGAGGTTCGTGATGCCACCTGGACCTCGCAGTGCCGCAGATTACCCTGCCGATCCTGCATGGCTCGCAATGAAGCTGTAATGAATTGGCGCTAATTTATCGGCATTTCGTGAATCGCTATGGAATTCGCGCCCAAAAATGCGCTATTCTTGACCGGTTTGCAGATCCTGCCCCCCGGAAACCGCAATGCTCGCCCGCCTGATTGCCATCCTGCTTCTTTCCCCCGTCTCGGCCTTTGCCGCGGACTGGTGGTCCTATGACAATGCAGGCTTCGGCTACGCGATCGAGCTGCCGCCGGAATTCCATCTTGCCGCCTCTTCCGAGGATACCGATCGGCTATCGCTGTCGCCGGCAGATCGCTCCGCTTCGCTACAGGTCTTCGGCACGATGATCGCAAACGGCGATTTTGCATCGGAAGCGAATGGACGCGTGGCGCTCGCCAGAGACCAGGGCTGGAAGATTTCCTATTCGAAATCGAACTCGCGCGGCATCAGCTTTTCCGGCACCAGGCAGGGACGCATCGTCTACGTGCGTGGGGTTGCGCTCTGCAACGGTGCCGCCGCCTTCTTCCAGATGGATTATTCGAAGGCCGATATGCAGCGCTACGATGCCATCGTCATGCGCCTGGTGCGCAGCCTGCGCTCGACGAAGAAATGCACGCCGACGGCAGAGATCGTCAAAAGTTTTCCGGCGACAGGCTGAAGCAGGTCAGCACCGCAGAATAGTGCACGGCGGCGGCGGCAACGACGAAACCGTGCCAGATGGCGTTCTGGAAGCGCAGTTTTTCCCAGACGTGAAAGATCACGCCAAGCGAATAGATGACGCCGCCGATGACGATGAGCAGCATCGAGGCAAAGGGGATATGCGTGGAAACCGGCTTGGCGACGAGGATGCCGCTCCAGCCCATTACAAGGTAGAGCAGGATTGCCAGCCGGTCGAAGCGTCCCGGAAAAAGGACTTTCAGGACGATGCCGAACGCCGCAAAAACCCAGACGGCTATCAGCACGCCAAGCAGCAACGGGTCCTCGGATCCCCGCTCCAGAAAGGGCGTGTAGGTAGCGGCGATCAGGACATAGATGAAAGAGTGGTCGAAGCGGCGCAGAAACCATTTCGTCCTGGATACGGGCCATAGATTATAGGTGAAGGACATTCCGAGCGTCAGCACCAGGCCGACGCCATAGATCCAGGCGGCGGCAATTTCGCCGTAGGAGCTCCAAACCGTCGCATAGAAGATCAATACGGTGGCACCGATCAGCGCGAAGACCACGCCGACACCATTGACGATGCCGTCTGCGATGATCTCATAGCGATCATAGGCCCAGCGGATGCCTCTGTATTCGGTCATTTCATCCGGTTCCGTTTTCGTTCGAGACCGATCCTTGCACTAGAAACAGGAGGAGACAACTGCGCCAAACGCGCACATCGATCAATCTTCGTGAACGGCTTGCCATAGGCCTGCTCGTCGCTTGTCAATGGAAAGCGAACGCTCAATCCGCAATTTATGGTCTTCTGTGAACAATCGAAATCCGCCATATGAATATGCAAGTACAGCGGACCAGGGGATCAAAAAGGCATATCAAACGGCGAAACCCTCCCGTCCGCCACCGGCGGCCATTGCCGCCGACGCCGGTTGCCTTTTCAAGACCCCATCCCAAGGTTGGAACTGACACCATGACCGAAACTGCCCCCTCCTACGCCCTGACCCGTCCCGCCTATGTCGGCCAGTCGCACCTCGTCGTTACCGACGTGGGGCTGGTATCCCGCTTCTATCAGGACATGCTCGGCCTCAGGGTGATCGAGAAGACGGCCAGCGGCGAAGTCCTCGGTGTCGCCGGTCTTCCCCTTCTGACGCTGACGACCGATCGGGCGGCTGTGCGCGCACCAGAGACGGCGGCCGGCCTGTTCCATACCGCCTTCCTGTTGCCGAGCCGCCAGGAACTTGCACGCTGGCTCCGGCATGCCGCCCATGAGAATGTGGTGCTGGAAGGTGCTTCGGACCATATCGTCAGCGAAGCCATTTACCTGTCAGACCCCGAAGGCAACGGCATCGAAATCTACGCCGATCGCCCGCATGAGGAATGGACGTTCCATGACGACGGCACAGTCGAGATGGCAACGCTCCGGCTTGATCTGCAGAAGCTTTACGAAAGCGCGCCGCAGGATCGCTGGGACGGCATGGCCGAAGGGTCGGCCATCGGCCATATCCATCTACAGGTTGGCGATGTCGCCGAAGCCAACGCCTTCTATCGCGACGTCCTCGGCATGAAGGTCATGGCCGCACGCTATCCCGGCGCGACTTTTCTTGCGACCGGCGGCTATCACCATCATCTCGGCGCCAATACCTGGAACAGCCGCGGCGCCGGCGTGCGCAGCGAGCATATGACCGGCCTTTCCGACTATACGCTACGCTTCAACGACAAGGCGGCCTTGGACAAGGCCGTCGCCGCCCTGGAACAGCATGAAATCAAGACGCAGAAGCGCGACGGCGGCGTATCGCTGCGCGACCCATGGGGTATCGGGCTCAACCTGATCGCCTGATACCGGCTTCAAATATGCTTCAGAAGGAGGCCCGTTGCGGAACCGCGGCGGGCTTTTCGCGTTGGAGTAGTGAGGCGATCCTGCCTTCGGGGAACTTTCTGGGGATGGAATTCGACAAAATCGCCGCCGGCCGATCGGATGCAGCAACCGCGACGCAGGATGCCGGTCCGGGAATCGATCGCAACGCATCCCATGCACAAGAGGACGAAACGGAAATTTTCGGTCTCTCCCACCGGCGGGGCCGCGACAAGCTCGACATTGCCGCCTCCTGGGCCACGATCGGCATCTTCCTGATGCTGGCCTTCACCGCCGTCTACACGATGTCGCTGATCCTCATTCCGGTGACGCTTGCCGTCGTCGTCGGGATGATCCTCGGCTTGGCAGCCGAAAGGCTCAGCAAGCTTGGCATTCCCCGCGTTCTGAATGCCGTCATTCTTTCATCCGGCGTTGCGCTGGTGATCTTCCTCATCATCAATGCGCTCGCCGGACCGGTCGCCAAGCTCGCACAGCAGGCACCCGACTTCTTCCAGCGCACATCCGACCGGCTGATGCCCTATCTTGACCGGTTCAAATGGCTGCACATTTCATCCGAAACCTTTCAAGGCAGCTCGATGTCGATCAGCACCCTGCTGGAGAACAGCGGCAACGTGCTGCATGTCGTGTCCACCAGCCTGACGCCGGCCATCGTGCAAATCCTGATCTTCTTTGCGGCCCTGCTGCTGTTCCTTGCCGGCAGGCTAAGCCTGCGCAAGACGATCATCATGACCTTTTCCACGAGGACATCTCGACTGAACGCCATCCGCATCATCAATGCCGTGGAGCGGGTGCTCGGCTTCTATTTCGCGACGGCTTCGCTGATCTATGCCGGGATCGGCCTCGCGATGACCTTGATCGCCTATGTCGGCGGAATGAGCGTGCCGGTGCTGTGGGGCGTTTTCGCCTTTGTATCCAGTTTCATCCCGTTCCTCGGCGTCACGACCATGACGATCGCGCTTGCGATCGCCGGCATCATCACGCATTCGGACATCATTTTCGGCCTCGCGCCCGCCGTCGCGTTCTTCGCAGTGCATATGGCGGTGGAGAACCTCGTCTTTCCCGCAGTCATGGGCCGCCAATGGGAGCTCAATCCCTTCGTCGTCTTTCTCGCCATCATCTTCTGGACATGGATGTGGGGGGCGGTCGGCGCCATGCTGGCGCTGCCGCTGTCGCTGATCGTCATGGCCATCATCGACGAGCTCTTCATCGAGGAAAAAGCCCAGCCGCAACTGCCGGGCTAGCACCCAAGCGCTCAGTTGGTCGTGTCGTCGTCGCCCTTTTCGGGGATATCCTGCAGACGAACGAAATCGACGCCCTTGGCCTTCAGCGCGAGGATGCTGGCAGCGACCCCCTCGCCTGCCGCATGCGTCGGCTGGTTGATGTGGGAGATGATGACATCACCATCCCTCGCGGAAGCGTATTGCTTTTCCACCATCTTGGCCGGCAGAAGCGAACCGCTATCGCCATTCACCGAATAACCGGCGATCCGATAGCCCATGCCCCGGATCTGCATGATGGCGGCAGGCGTGTATTTCGCGGTTGCACCGCGGAACCAGCGCGGCTGCGGAATGCCGGCTGCGATCATGGCGTCCGCACCGCCTTTCACCTCCTGGGCGACTGCCTGCGGCGAGCCGGCGGCAGCGATACCGTAAACCTTGGTCGGGGCATCGACGGCGGGGATATGATTCTGCCCGTGATTTTCCAGCTCGAAAAGATCGGGATGGTCGAGGAAGACCTTCAATGCGTCCGGGTTTGTGCGCAGCCAGCGCGCCGTGACGAAGATCGTCGCCGGGATGCGTTGATCGACAAGGGTGCTCAGAATGCGCGGATCGGTCTTGCCCATGCAGGCATCGAAGGTAAGCGCGATGCGCGGCGCTCCCTTGCCCGCGCGATCGACGTGCAGATGCGGCTCCACAAGCTTGATCTTCGAAACCGGCGCTTTCGGCGGCAGTTGCGGCCAGCCGGCAGGCGGCTGCTCCGGCTGCTCCGGCTGCGCGGCAAAGGCAGCTGACGCGGCAAGAACGAGTGAGGAAGCAAGCAATAGGCGTTTCATCGGACGGCCACCGGGTGGATCAGGCAAACAAAATTCGGCGGGCACGCGATCGCTGGCCCAACCACACTGCTCGCCATTATCCGGCAAGACGCCGGAAATATGGCAAAGCGGCGGCAACAGCGCCCATTTCACATCATAACGGCGGCAGAGATGAAAGCTGCAAAGTGCAGGCTTCAACCTGACCGCGTCTATGATACGATTGATATGAGCCTATCCTAGCACTATCTGCGTATCTTTCCGTGCTCCCAAAGAGAGACATGTATGAGTCGCGATCCCTATGAAATTTTGGGCGTAAAGCGGGACGCCCCGCAAAAGGATATTCAAAGCGCCTATCGCAAGCTTGCCAAGAGGCTGCACCCCGATCTCAACCCGGGTGACAAGCAGGCCGAGGACAAGTTCAAGGAAGTCTCGGCCGCCTACGGCATTCTCGGCGACGAGGAGAAGCGCGGACGGTTCGATCGCGGCGAGATCGACAGCAGCGGTGCGGAACAGGCGCCGCGCAATTACTACCGCGATTATGCTGCCCAGGAAGGCCAGCGCGGCCCCTATCAGAATACGGGCGGCTTTGCCGATTTCGGCGATGCCGACGATATATTTTCCAGCTTCTTCTCGCGTCGCAGCCGAGGCCAATCCCAGATGCAGGGTCAAGACCGTCACTATACGATGGAGGTCGACTTTCTGGACGCCATCAATGGCGCGAAGAAGCAGATCAGCCTGCCCGAGGGGCCGGCGCTCGACGTCCAGATTCCACCAGGAACGCGCGACGGGCAGACGCTGCGTCTGAAAGGTAAGGGCGATCCCGGCTTCAACGGCGGGAAACCCGGAGACGCGCTGATCGCGGTGCATGTCCGGCCGCACCGTTTCTACACACGCGATGGCGACGATATCCGGTTGGAAGTGCCGATCTCGCTGGCCGAAGCTGTGCTCGGCGGCAAGATCCGGGTTCCCACACCTTCCGGCGCAGTCACCGTCACGCTGCCGCCGAACTCCAATACGGGTAAGGTGCTGCGCCTGAAGGGCAAGGGTGCCCCCGTGCGTGGTAAGGACAATGGCGATGCCTATGTCTCGCTGAAGATCGTCCTGCCGGATACGCCGGATCCTGAGCTGACGCGCTTCGTTTCCGATTGGGAGGCGGGCAAGGCACAGGATCCCAGAAAGACGATGGGAGGATAAGCGATGAACGAGAGCGAGTTTCGACTGCACCTCCGGATCGAAACCACAGTGCTGGAAGTCTGGATATCCCAGGGCTGGGTTGTGCCCGAAGTCACCGATCAAGGCCGCAACTTCCGTGACGCCGACATTGCGCGCGGCCGGCTCATCCTCGATCTCAGCAGCACGATGGGCGTGAATGAGCCAGGCGTCGATGTGGTCATGGACCTGGTGGATCAGCTTCACAGCCTCAGGGCGACATTGCGCGACCTGACCGATGCTGTCTGCCGCCAGCCCTCGGATGTGCAGGATCACATCCTCTCGGAGCTGACGCGTGTGGAATCGCTGAAACGACGATAGGTCCCAAGGCCCCGGTATAGGCAACTCGGACAACCCGGATCGCTCAGTCGTAGAGATAATGTTCCTGCCAGGCATCGCGCGGCACCTTGTCGCCGATCTGATAGCTCAGATCCCGCACGTGGATATGCTGCGGCCCGGTCACGCAGGTGTAGGAGAGATGATACCAGTCGCCCTTGCTGCGGAAGACCGCGCCGGGCGCATCCATCGAATCCGGGTTCATGGCGGGATCGCCGAATGTATAGGCAATCACCTTGTCCGGTTTGAAACCCGTCTTGTCCGTGCCGATGCGCTTCATGGCCTCCGCGTCACACGCCTGCTCCATCCGCTCCGACGGATCGAGTTTCTCCAACTGCTTCTTCATGGCCGGATCGACGGCGAAAGCAGAGGTGGCGACGCAAGCCAATGGAATCAGGATGGCGAAGAGTTTCAGCATGAAGACCGGTCCCTTGCATTGTTTTGGATTTGAGTGCGTTCGCTCCATCAGGGAAGGCCTTGACCGCCTTCGTGTCGACGCACTGTATGCCGACTTCGGTAAAGAATGTGGTCTCATCAAGGCAGCCCTCTAATGCGGCCTTCCGCAAGCTGCCTGTTCTAGCGAGACTAATATCGGCTGCTTGCATGAAGCTTGAGGAACGGACTTGCCGCTTGAACCTCACGTCGCTGCCCTCTATTTCTCTCTTCACTTCACATCCGACTTTCACACCAGAGAAAGCGTTCCTCGTGTCAGTTTTCAAGAATCTCCCTACCCCGCCCGCCGCCCCGAAAAAGCCGCTCACGGATACACGCCACGGCATTACCCGCACCGACGACTACGCCTGGCTGCGGGCCGACAACTGGCAGGCGATGTTCAAGGACCCATCGATCCTGGCGCCGGAAATCCGGTCGCATCTGGAAGCCGAGAACGTCTACATGAACGCCGCAATGGCGGACACGAAAGAGCTGCAGAAGGTTCTCTTCGGCGAGATGAAAGGTCGTATCAAGGAAGACGACAGCTCGATACCGATGAAGGATGGCCCATACGCCTACGGCACGCTCTTCATCACCGGCGGCGAGCAGCCCCACTTCTTCCGCGAGCCGCGCAACGGCGGCGAACGCAAGCTGCTTTTGAACGGCGACAAGGAAAACGAGGGCAAGTCCTATTTCCGTCTGTCGGGTCTCGACCATTCCTCCGATCACAGCCATGGCATCTGGGGCTACGACGACAAGGGCTCGGAATATTTCACGCTTAAGATCCGCAACTTCGAGACAGGAGAAGATCTGCCCGACGTGATCGAGAATACCGGCGGCGATGCCGTCTGGGCGCCTGATGGCAAGAGCTTCTTCTACACGCTGCAGGACGAGAACCATCGCCCCTCGCAGATCTTCCATCACATCATCGGCACGCCGCAATCGGACGACCGGCTTGTCTATGAGGAGGAGGATCCGGGCTTCTTCATGGGCGTCGGCGGCTCGCTGCTGGACGATTATATCTTCATCGATATCCACGATCACGAGACCAGCGAATATCGCATCATCCCGACCTCGGATCTCACCGCCGAGCCCAAGATCGTGGCCGAGCGCGAAACGGAGATCGAGTATGAGATCACCGAGGGCGGCGACGTCTTCTACATCCTCACCAATGACGGCGACGCCAAGGATTTCAAGATCATGGAGGCGCCGGTGAAGGAGCCGGGCAAGGAGAACTGGCGAGAGGTCGTACCTCACAAGCCGGGCACGCTGATCCTCAGCCACCTTGCCTATGCCCGCCATCTCCTCTGGCTGGAGCGCAAGGATGGCCTGCCTCGCATCATCATCCGCGACCGCCGCAGTGGCGAGGAGCATGCGATCGCCTTCGAGGAGGAGGCGTATGCGCTCGGCCTGCAGGGTGCGGCGGAATACGACACGGATGTCATCCGCTTCTCCTACTCCTCGATGACGACGCCGAGCCAGCTCTACGACTACAACATGGTGACGCGCGAGCGCACCCTATTGAAAACGCAGGAAGTGCCGTCTGGCCACAATCCAGACGACTACATTACCCGCCGCGTCTTCGCGCCGGCCTGGGACGGCGAGAAAGTGCCGGTGACGCTGCTTTATCGCAAGGACACGCCTCTCGACGGCTCCGCACCCTGCCTGCTCTATGGCTACGGCGCCTATGGCGTCACCATCCCGGCCGGCTTCAACACCAATTGCTTGTCGCTTGCCGATCGCGGCTTCGTCTACGCCATCGCCCATATCCGCGGCGGCAAGGACAAGGGCTTTGCCTGGTACGAAGACGGCAAGATGGAAAAGAAGACCAATACGTTCAAGGACTTCATCTCGGCTGCCGACTATTTGAATCAAGAGAAGTTCACCTCCTACGCGAAGATCATCGCCGAGGGCGGCTCAGCCGGCGGCATGCTGATGGGCGCCGTCGCCAACATGGCGCCCGAGAAATTCGCTGGCATCATTGCCGCCGTGCCCTTCGTCGACGTGCTCAACACCATGCTCGACGACACCCTGCCGCTGACGCCGCCGGAATGGCCGGAATGGGGCAATCCGATCGAGAGCAAGGAAGAGTACGAACAGATCGCTGCCTATAGCCCCTACGACAATGTCGGCGAGAAGCCCTACCCGCCGATCCTTGCGCTCGGCGGCCTCACCGACCCGCGCGTCACCTATTGGGAGCCGGCAAAGTGGGTCGCCAGGCTGCGTGACAAGACGACGAGTGAAGCGCCCATCCTTCTGAAGACCAATATGGATGCCGGCCATGGCGGCGCTTCCGGCCGCTTCCAGCGTCTTGAGGAAGTGGCGTTCGAATATTCCTTCGCCGTCAAGGTTGCCGGCAGGATGTAAGCCGAACGGCGGGAGGAAATCATGACCGTCTTCATCGCCCTGCTGCGTGCCGTCAATGTCGGCGGCACCGGCCTGCTACCCATGGCCGATCTCAAGGCACTCTGCGAGGCAATCGGCTTCACGGACGTGCGCACCTACATCCAGAGCGGCAATGTAGTCTTCCGCGCCGAAGCGGATGAAGCGACGGTGCAGGCTCGACTGGAAGAAGCGCTGGCCGCCAAGATGGGCAAATCCCCCGGCGTGATCCTGCGCAGCCGTCAGGCTCTGGAAAGGGTGGCCGAAAATTCGCCCTTTCCGCACGCCAAGCCGAACTATCTGCTTGTGACCTTCCTGCAAGAGGCAGCACCGAAGGATGCGCTGGAGAAGCTCGTCGCGCCCAGTGGCGAAGAGGTGCATATCGCCGGTAGGGAGATCTATGTGCATTATCCCGATGGCTCGGGGCGCTCGAAGCTCAAACTGCCAGCGCTGAAAGCGGGAACATCGAGAAATCTCAACACGGTGCGCAAGCTTGCGGAGATGGCGCGGGAGCTGGAAAGCGACTAAGGACGCGTCACGAGGGCTGCGTAATCTCTGCTTCCGAAGAAGATGTTGGTGACGCGCACACGTTCCTCTTCGATAACATAGAGAATGACGACGCTCCGCTCGAAGACGGCCATCCTTATTCCAGCGCCAAGATCAGGGCGAGCAACGCCGCCGAGAGGCACATCGCCGATTTTTGCGCATTTATTCCGGATGCGCCTGATATAGGCGAGCGCTGTATCTCTGCTTTTGCTTTGGTCCAGCACGTAGCTGAATATCGACTGAAGATCGCCTTTAGCCGTTTCGCGAAATACGACAGAGTATCGTTTCATGCGGTTACTGTTTTTCCGCAGCCAGCGTCTCGATCCAGTTATCAACATCCTCCATGCTCAGATCCGGCCTAGGATCATCAAGCGATATTTTCACTTTCTGTCTGATCGCTGCGATCCGCTGCTGATATTCCTCTTCTTCCCGCAGCCAAACCCTCACGGCGGCGCGCAACACTTCGCTCGCGGAGGCATAGCTGCCCGCATCGACGCGAGCCTTGATCGCAGCCACCATTTCACTGGGGAGCGAAATGCTCAGTTTCTCGTTCATCGCAAATTCCTCATATCCGGTAGGATAAAGTAGGATGATTTCCCACCCGGGGCAAGCACCTTGCGCCGCCTCCCTGCCGGCCCTACCTTAGGAGCATGAGCTCTCCTCTTCACGATGATACCGCGCTTCGGGCGCCGACGGTCGCCTTCGACAACAGCTACGCACGCCTGCCGCCGCAGTTTTTTGCGGATCAGGCGCCGACGTCCGTTGCCGCACCGATACTCATCAAATTCAACGAGGCGCTGGCGCGGGAACTGGGGCTCGACGTGGATGCGTTACGGCAGAATGCAGCGGCGATCTTTTCCGGCAACGAGCTGTTGCCGGGATCGCGGCCGATCGCCATGGCCTATGCCGGGCACCAGTTCGGCAATTTCGTGCCGCAGCTTGGCGACGGACGCGCGATCTTGCTCGGCGAGGTGAAGGATCGCAGCGGCAAGCGCCGAGACATCCAGCTCAAGGGTTCTGGACCGACGCCATTCTCCCGCCGCGGTGATGGGCGCGCAGCACTCGGCCCGGTTCTGCGCGAATATATCGTCAGCGAGGCGATGCACGCACTCGGCATCCCGACGACGCGGGCGCTTGCGGCCGTGACGACGGGAGAGCCAGTCTATCGCGAGGAAATACAGCCGGGCGCCGTGTTTACGCGTGTCGCGGCAAGCCATATCCGCGTCGGCACCTTCCAGTTCTTTGCGGCGCGGGGCGATACGGAGAGCGTGCGGACTCTGGCGGATTATGTCATAGCCCGGCACTACCCCGAGATCCGAGACCGTAAGAACCCCTATCTCGCGCTGCTGGAAGCCGTGGCGGATCGGCAGGCGGCGCTGATCGCCCGTTGGCTGCATGTCGGCTTCATCCATGGCGTGATGAACACCGACAATATGACCGTATCGGGCGAGACGATCGATTTCGGTCCCTGCGCCTTCATGGATGCCTATGATCCGGCGACCGTCTTCTCGTCCATCGACCGCAACGGCCGCTATGCCTATGCCAACCAGCCAGCTATCGGCCAATGGAATCTGGCGCGCCTCGGCGAGACGCTGATTCCACTGATCGACCCCTCCGTCGATACGGCGATCGAGATGGCAAATGTCGTCATCAAGGCCTATGGCGAGCGTTTTCAATCCTATTGGCTTGGCGGCATGCGTGCCAAGATTGGACTTACGAGTGAGGAAGACGGCGACCTCGATCTGATCCAGTCGCTGTTGGCGACGATGCAGCAGCAAGGCGCGGATTTCACCCTCACCTTCCGCCGGCTTGCGACACTCGCCGCAGATGAAGACGTGACCGATTTTGCCGCTACGTTCAACGATCCGCAATCAGCCGCACCTTGGCTCGAACGCTGGCGCCAGCGGCTCGCTCGCGATCCGCAGACGCCGGCAGCACGGGCGGCGGCGATGCGCAAGATCAATCCGGCCTTCATTCCCCGCAATCATCGAATCGAGCAGGCTATCGAGGCGGCGGTCGAGGATGGTGATTTCTCACTGTTCGAGGCGTTGCTGAAGGTGCTCTCGACCCCATACGAGGATCAGCCAGCCTTTGCGCCCTATGCGGAACCGCCATTGCCAGCAGAACGGGTGCTTCAGACCTTCTGCGGCACCTGAGGAAGCTTGAGCGGACAAGCCCCAGACAGGCTTGCAGAGTCATCGTCCCCGCAACACCCACCGGGAGATATGACGATGAAAGTGCACAGCAGCACCCAAAACTATTTCAGTACGCCGATCCGCAGCCAGCAGAGCAGCGACAGCGACGACAGCACGCTCTTCTCGTTGCCGGGCGACAGCAGCGACCAGCAGGACGATTCGCAAGGGCCTTCCATCTCGTCCAGCGGCGTTCCCTCCTCCATTTCATCCGGCCTATGGCTCAGCCAGTTCGGTGATTCCTCGTCTTCGACATCGGGCTCCGCTGACGATCAGTCTGGCGCGAGTGCTTCCAACAGCACGACGTCATCAAGCGCGCAGTCCGATCAGGATATTCTGGACGAGTTTGCCAAATGGGCAAATATGACGCCTGCCCAGAAGATCCGGGCGCAATATCTGGAAGCGCATGGCCTGACGGAAGATTCTTTCAAGTCTCTGTCGGCCGATCAGCAGAAGGCGATCAACGACCAGATTGCCGATGAGATCAAGCAGAAGCTCGGCGCTGGCAACGCCGATGGTGATAACGATCAGGAAACGGACAGCGCAGCCTCGGCATTGTCTATGGTCTAAGGTCCGACGCTATCGCAAAGCTACCGCGTAGTTATGCGCAACGGGCAAATTACCAGATTGCATGAAGACGATACGATCCTGATTCAGGTCACGATCGTATCGTCTTGTTTTTACTGCTTCTATTCCGCTATTGCCCGACCATATCCACGATGATCTTGCTGACCTCGGCAAAAACGGCCTCCACGTCTTTTGCAGCCGCCGTTGCCTCGGCAACGAAGGTCGTGACCAGAACGGGACCACGTTCCGGCGGCCAGATGACGGCGATATCGGCATAGGAACCATTATTGCCCGTGCCGGTCTTATCGCCGACCTTCCACTCTTTCGGCAGGCCAGCCCGCAGTCGATTGTTGCCCGTGGTGTTGGCGACCAGCCAGTTGACCAGCTGATCCCTCGATGTTTCCGACAGCGTATTGCCGAGCGTCAGAAGTCCGATCGTATCCAGCATCGCATCCGGCGTCGTGGTGTCGCGCGGGTCGTCCTTGACGGCCTGATTGACGTCGGGCTCGTTGCGGTCGAGGCGGGTTTCGGTATCGCCCGTCGTGCGCAGCCACGAGGTCAACGCGGCAGGCCCGCCGAAGCTTTCGAGCAGAAGATTGCCGGCCGTATTGTCGCTCAGCGTGATCGCGGCTGCGCAGAGCTCGGCAATGGTCATGCCATCGCCGTCGGCGTGCTTTTCTGTTTCCGGCGAATAGGTGACGACCTTATCCTTGCCGTAGGTGATACGACGGTCGAGCTTTTCAGTACCCTGGTCGACACGCGCCAGCACGAAGCCGGCGGCGAGCGCCTTGTAGGTGCTGCAGAGCGGGAAGCGCTCCTCCTCACGATGACCGAGGGAGATATTGGTTTCGGTGTCGAGCACGGAGACGCCAAGCCGACCGCCGGTCTTTTTTTCCAGATCGACGAGCTGCTTGTCGACATCATCGGAAAGTTGCGAATTGTCCTGCGCTCCGCTGTCGCCTTGCGGGCTCTGGCCGCCGGCGTCGGGCATTGCAGGATTGTCCGTTGCGGACGGAGTCTGCGGCGGTGTGTTATCCTGCGCGAAAAGCCTATCTGGGCCGAGTGTCAGCGCGGGAAGAAGCAACGCCGAGCCCGCCAACAGGCGGCGGCGGGTGAGCAATGTGGGCATGCGAGGGGCCTCCAGCAGAATCGGCAGGTCTTAGGCTATGCGAGGAATATGTCGAGCCTCTGACCTGACCGATTGCTAGCGGATTCTATGCCGCCTTGTCGACGGTAACTTCGACCGTCACGTGCGAGAGCTCGTGGATCTCGGCAAGCCGCGCCTTGTAGAAGGACGGATCGCGTGAAACGGGCGTTGCGACGGCGACGATGGCGGCATGATGCCCCGGGCCGACCTGCCATACATGCAGATCGGTGATGCGGTCCTCGTCCGTCTCGATCGCCTCGCGGATCTCATCCGGCAGATCCTCGCCATGCGGAATGAAATCGAGGAGAACGGCGCCGGAAGCGCGCAGCAGGCTCCATGCCCATTGCAGGATCACCAGGCCGCCAACGATACCCATGACGGGATCGAGGAAGGTCCAGCCGAAACGGCTCCCGAGCAGCAGGGCAACGATGGCGAGAACCGATGTCATCGCATCGGCAATGACATGGACATAAACGGAGCGCAGATTGTTGTCCCTGCCGCCTTTCTGGCCATGGTCGTCGTGGTGGTGATGATCGTCGTCATGGTCATGCTCATGGGCGTAGCCATGGCTGTGCCCGTGACCGGCATGGCCGTGGTGATGATGGCTGTGATCGTCGCGCAGCAACCAGGCGCTGACGAGATTGACGACGAGGCCGACAACGGCAATTGCTATGGCCTCGCGGAAATTGATCGCCACCGGATCGAGCAATCTCAAAATGCTCTCCCAGCCCATGATCAGCGCAATCAGCGCCAGCACGATGGCGCTGGCAAAGCCTGCGAGATCGCCGAACTTGCCGGTGCCGAAGGTGAAGCGCGCATTGTGCGCATGCCGGCGCGCATAGAGATAGGCGAGCGCCGAGATCAGCATGGCGCTGACATGGGTCGACATATGCCAGCCGTCGGCAAGCAGTGCCATCGAGCCATAGATCGTGCCAGCACCGATCTCGACCACCATCATGACCGCCGTCAAGGCGATGACGAGCCAGATGCGACGTTCGTTGCGCTGATGATCGGAGCCCAGAAAGACGTGGCTGTGGCCAATTTCGGGGGAAATACTCATGACATTAGTCTCTCGTTGAATGCCTGAAATCATAAAACGCGTCGCGATCTTTCAGATGTACTCCTGGCGTTTTATGCCTTCGATTTTTCGCATGTCGTTATCGCAAAACCGCCGCACACTTTTGCGCGACATGCTTTGGTCACCGCAAATAGGTCTTCAGCACGTCGGCGATCTCATCGATCGCCTGTCGGCGGGCCTCGTCGCTTTCGGCATGCAGCACATGCTCCTGCAGATGGTCTTCCAGAACCTCTCCGGTCAGCCCCGTCAGGGCGCCGCGAATGGAGGCGAGCAACTGCAAGATTTCCCCGCAGGGGCGCTCGGCCTCGAGCGCCCGCTCCACTGCTTCCATCTGCCCCTTGAGGCGGCGGACGCGTGAGAGGAGCTTGGCTTGCTGATGAACGGTATGGGACATTACGGCCTCGATTTATAGTATAGGGGGGTATACTATTTATGACGGTAGATTGGAAGCATCTTCTTGCGGAGCCGGGCTGGGCAATGAGAAAGCCGGAGGACTATCCGGAGCCGGTCATGCCTCTTACCTGATCTTGCAATTTTGCGCTGACGGTCGCATATATTGCTCTAGAGACTAGAGGTGTTGGAGGCCATGCAATGCTGACGATCGGCGATCTATCCAGGCGCACCGGCGTGAAGGTGCCGACGATCCGTTATTACGAGCAGATGGGGCTGATCTCGGAGCCCGAGCGCAGCGAAGGCAATCAGCGACGCTACTCCAAGACGGATCTGGAGCGCCTCGCCTTCATCCGCCATGGCCGCGATCTCGGCCTGACGATCGACGCCATCAAGGAGCTGATCTCGCTCAGCCAGCATCCGGACCGTCCTTGCGTCGGCGCCGATCGCATCGCCAAGGAGCATCTCGAGGATGTGCGCATCAAGATCGCACAGCTGAAGCGGCTTGAGCATGAGCTGGAGCGCATCGTCTCGCATTGCGATGGTCACAGCATCGAAGACTGCTATGTGATCCGCGCGCTCTCCGATCACGGACTATGCGAACACGAGCATTAAGCCCCCATTGACAAACGCGCTGAACCGGATCATTGATGCGCCCATGATCACGCACGCACTCCACAACTGCTCGTATTTTTGGCTGTACCTGTAACGGGCGGCCAAGACAGATCATAATGTCAACAAGCCGCCGTCAGGCGGCTTTGTTGTATCGGCAGCGTCCTGACGGCTCATTTGAAAAACAAGGACGCAAAATGCCATGCTAGACGATAGCGACATCTCACTTCTTCGCCCACCGGTGCTGACCATCCGCAACGCGCAGCCGCGCGATCTGCCTGAGCTCAACGATATGATCCGGCTGCTCGCCGCCCATCACGGCGACCCCTCCGGCACGACGCCAGAGCAGCTGGAGCGTGATCTCTTCGGTCCTGTGCCCTGGATCACGGCGCTTGTCGCCGAAGGCGAGCAGGGGCTGATCGGCTACGCTATCCTCGTGCCGCTCTACAAGGCGCAGGAAGGCCAGCGCGGCATGGATTTGCATCATCTCTTCGTGCGTGACGGCCATCGCGGCCATGGCGTCGGGCAGCATCTCGTCGACCGCGCTCGCGATATCGCCCGCAAGGCCGGCTGCAGCTACCTTTCGGTCGGCGCCGCCACGGGCAATTTCCAGGCTCACCGCTTCTACGAAAACATGGATTTCAAGCCGCGTCCGGTCACCGGCATGCGCTACCTGCAGGCTCTGGCCTGATGCCGGCCTTTAACAGGATCGCCATCCGATATTGATTTAACGATCGATGGCGATCCCGCGGCCTGCAAAAAACCTCTCGAACACCTCCAGTGGCATCTCCGCGTTCTCGCGCGTCGCATCGATGTGACCGGAGGGATTATGGAAGCGGATGCTGTTTCCGTCTATAGACGTCACAAGTACGAGATGGCCGCCCTTGACCGGCGGCTCGGTCTCGGGCCAGCGGATCGAGTGATGCACCGACGCGATGAAAAACTCCGACTGCGTGAGGATATCGGCGATATCAGCGACGGCAATCCCGGTGACGACGCGGGCAGCCAGATCGAAGCGATCCCGGACGAAGGGGACGAACGGCGCATAGATCAAGCCTTTGATCCGGCCATCAGCCGCCTCGACATAGCCGCCATACTCCCGGCAGCCCATGGCCAGCTCCATGATCGGAATGGTTTCGCCGGTGCGGGCGGCGAGCACCATCTTCAGGCAGGCCATGCCGCAAAGATTGCCGGCCCAGCGGGCATAATCCTCGACGCTGCTTGCGCCGGATGACGCCCAAAGCGGATCCCTGAGCAAGGCCGATTGTGCACCCTCGGCCACAACAGCCAGTGTCATGTCAGGCGTTTCCCATTGGCTGAAATAAGGAACCTTCCGCGCCACCCTTGCGTCCACGACCACCCTCTCCTGTTGCCGAATCCCGTGGCTACAAGCTTGACCGGAAATGCGCTAGAAAAATGGCTGTCAGCTTCGATCTGCAACTGGAGGTGCGACTTGGAACAGCGGTTCACATTCGATGGTGTCGCCAGCCTCTATAACACTTCCCGCCCGCTCTATCCCGATGCGCTTTTTGCCGATGTCATCGATTTTGCCGGGCTGGAAGCCAAGGATCAGATTCTCGAAATCGGCTGCGGCACCGGACAGGCGACCGAGGGCTTTGCGCGCCGTGGCTTCTCCATCCTCGCGCTTGATCCCGGCGCGGAATTGATTGGAATTGCCCAGGAAAGATTGGCGGAATTTCCGCGAGTGCGATTCGAGCAAACCACCTTCGAAGCATGGCCAGGCAAGCCGGAGAGCTTCAGGCTGATATTCGCGGCACAATCCTTCCATTGGGTTTCGCCAGAACTGCGCTTTACCAGGACCACCGCCCTCCTCGCGCCGGAAGGCACACTCGCGGTCTTCGGCAATGTGCCGATTAGGCCGGAACCGCCGCTATCCAAAAAGTTTGCCGAGATCTATGCCCGCCATGCCCCGCAGCTTGCTGGCCCGCCTGTGGAGGCCTGGTATCTACCCGACGGCCCTTTTGCTCGGGAGCTCCAGCAGTCCGACTATTTCGAAGCTCCGATGCATCATTGCTATCCCTGGAGCCGATCGCACACGGCGCAGAGCTATACCGACCTTTTGCGTACGCTCTCGAGTTACCGGCTTTTGACCGAGGATCGAAGAGAAGCTTTGCTTGCCGAGCTTGCTGACGCCATCAACGTGCATGGCGGCGCATTCGAGCTGCATTACGAGACGCATCTCTATCTCGCCAAGCGCGCAAGCGCCGCTTGAGCATCATTTCGCCGGCAGCGCCTTCAGATAGGCCGCGATCGCCTCGCGGTCGGTTGCCGGCAGGTGGGCGATGTTCTGCTGGACTTCGGCCATCGAGCCGCCGGCGGAATCGTAATCCGGGGTGAAGCCGGTTTCGAGGTAGTTGGCGATGTCGCCGGCGCTCCAGCTGCCGATCGCCTTGGAGCCGGGCGTAATATCCGGGATCTGGCCCTTGCCCTCCGGATTGGGCGCTCCCGCCAGCCATTGGCCGCTCACGAAGCCACCCAGGCTGTCGCGCGGGGTGTGGCATTCACCGCAATGTCCCGGCCCTTCGACGAGATATTGCCCGCGCTTGATCTTCTCGTCGGCATTGGCAAGCACGACGCGCGGCTGGTCGTTGAGATAGAGGAATTTCCAGGCTCCGAGCGCCAGCCTGATATCGAAGGGAAAGGGCAGCTCATGCGGCGGGGCGACATTGTCGCTCTTCGGCAGCGTCTTCAGGAACGCCCAGAGATCGTTGATGTCCTTGTCGCTCATGCGAGTGTAAGAGCCGTATGGAAAGGACGGGTAGAGATGCTCGCCGTTCTTTCCGACGCCGCGCTTCATGGCATTGCCAAAATCGGCAAGCGTCCAGCTACCGAGCCCGGACTTCTCATCCGGCGAGATATTCGGCACGTGGAAAGTACCGAAAGGGCTTGTCAGTGCCAGGCCTCCCGAAAGCACCAGCTTGGCATCGCCTTGCGCACCAGGAGCAGCGTGGCAGCTCGTACAGCCGCCCGCCCAGAAGACCATCCCACCGTTCTTGACGTCTGGATCGCCGAGATTGGCCCAATGGCTCGCCGGCAAGGGCGATGGCGCGGTGATAACATAGAAGGCGCCACAGCCAAGGATGATGACGCCGAACAGACAAAGCAACCACCGGACAAACCGCGCCATCACGTTACCCCCAAGCTTTAAAGCCAAAAAGCTCCGCACCGGCAGGACCGATGCGGATGCTAGATCTTATTTTAGACGAGACTGACCTACCGCTTAGTCTTTCTTGATGCGGTAGGCCTGATGACAGGCGCCGCAGCTGCCGCCGAGTGTCTTCAACGTCGCGCCGACGCCGGCCTTGTCTGCCGGGAGCTGGGCGAGTGCCGTCTCGGCATCGGTGGAAAGCTTGGCGGCGTGCGCCTTGAAGTCATCAAGGTTATCCCAGATCTTCGGGTTGACCTCGGCGTCAGTCTTGTCGCTCTGCGGATTGAACTGGTCCGGGAAAACCTTGGCGGTTTCGGCGATCGTGGTCAGTGATGCCTTGACGATATCGGCATCATAAGGCTTGTCGCCCTTGGCAATCGCGCCGAGAGCCCCTGTGGCGCCGCCGATCTTCTTCATCATCCCGATGCGGGAATCATGCGTGCCGTCGGCTGCGACGACCGAACCCAGTGCGATGCCGGCCAGAGCCGTCGCCATCACAATCGCTTTCCACTTCATTTCGTTCTCCTAGCTCTCGGGTGTTCAAGACCGCGCGTGCGGCCCGGCGCATGATTACGGCGACATGTTTGCCGGTTTCCCTTCCGGCAATGAAGTCACAAAGTGGTGAGAGACAGAGCGTTTCCGCGTTTCTTTGAATCGCGACAACGCTCTATCTTTTCGCTTTTACGCATTCCGGACGGAAAACCGCTGCGCACTTTTCCTGGAAATGCTCTTGGTAAAATCAGTGTCATGCAATCGACACACACATTCGGCGCATCAGCCCTCACGCCAATTTCAGGCCCTCCCAGACCGTAAATGCCGAAACCGCGACCAGCAGCAGCCCGGCCGCGCGGCCTGCAAATGCGGTTGCCTTGGGATTGGCGACCAGCAGGTCGCGGCTGCGCCCGGCAGTGATGGCAAGTCCGCCGTAAATGGCAAATTGCGTCGCGATGGTCATGGCTCCCATGATGACGGCCTGTATCCACATCGGGCCGTAATCCGGCTTCAGGAACTGCGGATAGACGGCGAAGATGAAGAGATAGGCCTTGGGATTGATGAGGCAAGTGACCGCCCCCTGCCGGAAGGCTTTCCAGGCGGAACGGCTGCCGGCCGGCCCCTCGCCTCCCACGGTGATGGAGCTGCGCATCAGCGTATAGCCGATGTAAGCCATGTAGGCTCCGCCGATGACAAGCAGCGGATTGAAGAGAACGGGCACGAAATGCATCAGCAGCCCAATGCCGATAGCGCCGTTCAGCGAGTGCACCGCACCGCCGAGCATGATGCCGCCCGTTGCGGCAAGTCCGCGATTGCTGCCGCCGGTGAGCGAATTGGCGAGCACGAACAGCATGTCCATGCCCGGCACGATGATGATGCCCAAGAGAAGGATGAAGAAGAGCCAGAGATTTTCTGCGTAACCCATGTCAGTTGCCTATCGCCCTCTCCGCGAAATCAGGAGAGGAAATGGTTGATTTTCAAGTCGATAGACAGTCATATAAAGCGAGCCAACTGACGATGTATTGTCAGTAGCCTTCATCTTCGAGGCAAGAAATGCGCAAGGCGTCGCGCCTGTTCGAGATCATCCAGATCCTGCGGCTGGCCAAGAAGCCGGTGACGGGGGCCGACATTGCCGACCGTCTTGAGGTGACGGTACGCTCAGTCTATCGCGATATCGCGGCATTACAGGCGATGCGGGTGCCGATCGAGGGCGAGCGCGGCATCGGCTATATCCTCAGGCCCGGTTTCGACCTGCCGCCGCTGATGTTCTCGATCGAGGAAATGGAGGCGATCGTTCTGTCGCTGGCGCTGCTGGAACGCACGGGCGACGCCGAGTTGAAGCAGGCGGCCAAGCGCGTGACCGCGAAGATCGCCGGCGCCGTGCCGGCGCCATTGCGCCAGACGCTCGACGCCAATGCGCTGCATGCCTGGGGCTTTGCCGCACCTTCTGCCTCGGCGATCGATCTGGCCCTGGTGCGACGCGCCATTCGCGACGAGGAAAAGCTGGACCTTGCCTATCGCGATGAGCTCGGCCGTGCCAGTGAGCGCATCATCCGGCCGATCGCGCTGATCTATTATGCCGAAACCGCCAATATCGTCGCCTGGTGCGAATTGCGCCAGGCAATCCGCAATTTCCGCAGCGACCGGATCGAGGATTGCCAGCCGACCGGCCTCTGGTTCAAGGGCGAAGGCGATAGCCTCAGGCAGATCTGGGTGAATGGCTGGCAGATAAACACCCCAGCCGCTGCCGGCTGAGGTGTTGCAGATTCCACAGATCTACCATTGCTAACTAAAGGATCATGCCGCCCGAGGCTTCGATGCGCTGGCCATTGACCCAGCGATTGTCGTCCGACAGCAGCGAGGCGATCATCGGGCCGATATCATCGGGCAGGCCGGCGCGGCCGAGCGCCGTCATGGAAGCGACCATCTTGTTGACCTCGGGATTGTCGCGGACGATACCGCCGCTGAAATCCGTCTGGATCGCGCCGGGCGCCACCGTGTTGACCGTGATGCCGCGCGGGCCGAACTCTTTGGCAAAATAGCGCGTCAGCACTTCGACCGCGCCCTTCATGGCCGCGTAGGCGGACGAGCCCGGATTGCTGAAACGGGCAAGGCCGGAAGAAATGTTGATGATGCGACCGCCGTCATCAAGGAAGGGCAGCAGCTTTTGCGTCAAGAAGAACACGCCCTTGAGATGGACGTTGTAGAGCTTGTCGAACTCGGCTTCCGTCGTTTCGGCGATGGAGGCGTGATAGGAGGTGCCGGCATTGTTGACGAGGAAGTCGAAGCGATCGCGGCCCCAGCCCTGCTGCAGTGCGTGGCGGGCTTCGGCAACGAAAGTGTCAAAGGACGCGACATTGCCGGCATCGAGCTTCAACGCCACGGCCCTTTGACCGAGAGCTTCGATCTCGCCGACGGCGCTATCGGCTTCTGCCTTATTTGCATTGTAGGTCAGGATGGTATCGACGCCACGCCGGGCGAGGTGAATGGCGGTGTTGCGGCCGAGACCGCGGCTGCCGCCAGTGATGATCGCGATCTTTCTCTTTGATTTATCGATATTTTCAGTCGTCATTGCAGCGTCTCCAAGGAATGCCTGATGACAGAAAATTACGCCCTCAAGGCCATTTCCTTGAATGCCGGAACTCGCGAATTTCTTGCCTATTCCTCCAACTGCCTTGTTCGCTGGCATGCCACTGCTATGATGATGCAATAGCCCCTTGTCCTGGAGACCGCCTATGTCGTCGGCCCTTAAAGATGCGATCATGCAATTCATGAAAGCCAATGGCGGCGGCGATAGCAGAGTGTTTTCAACCGCCATCGATGGCCTGCACGTCATGTGCTCGACCGAGCCGAAAATGCCGCATTCGATGATCTATCGACCGGCGCTTTGCGTCATTCTCCAGGGCGCCAAGCAATTGATGCTGAATGAGAGGGTGATCGATTATGCCGAAATGCAGGCGCTGATCATCAGCATCGAATTGCCCGCAGCCGGCAGGGTGATCCAAGCGAGCGTCGAGAAGCCCTATATCGCCATCTCCCTCGAATTCGATGTCGGCATGATGCGCGAAGTGATGGAGCAGCTCGACAGGCCGCCGAGACCGACAGGCGGCGCTCATCTCGGCATATTCGTCGAGGATCTGAGTGAGCAATTGGCCGACTGCCTTGTGCGATTGACTCGCCTGCTCTCGACGCCAAGCGCTATTCCAGTGCTCTATCCGGTAATCATGCGGGAAATCTGCTTCTGGCTGCTGACCGGCCCCAATGGCGGCGAGGTCTGCAAGCTGGTGCTGCCGGACGGACAGACCCGGCGCATCGCCGATGCCATCCGCCTGTTGCGTGACAATTTCGCGGAGCCGGTGCGGATCGAGCAGCTGGCCGCTGTCGCGCGCATGAGCCCCTCTTCCTTCCACCAGCATTTCAAGACGCTGACCTCGATGACCCCGCTGCAATACCAGAAGCAGATGCGGCTGCTCGAAGCCCGCCGTCTGATGGCTGCCGGCCATGCCAATGTCGAGACAGCCGCCTATCGGGTCGGCTACGAAAGCGCCTCGCAGTTCAGCCGCGAATATACGCGCATGTTCGGCACGCCGCCGAAAAGGGATGTGACCGAGATGCGGATGGCAGCGGAGTAATAACAGATCAACTCTCGGTTTGCGCACCGCTATAGAGCAATCGCAGTCACCAACAGAATGAAAGCCAGTAATCCCAAGACAGCGCGTGCGGCATGCGACCATTCCCAGAGATCACGCAGCATGGTCCAGTCCGCCTCGGCATCGGTCTCGATCCGATGGCCACCGACCGGATCATGGGAAAAGAACCCAGCGCCCAACCCTTTCAGCTCGGCATCCTTGAGCCAGAAATTGTTTACCGGCTGTATCAGCAACCAAAAGACTGCGTGCATGGCAGCCATGGCAGCAAAGGCGGCGGCAAACAGCCAGAACGCGATGATGTTGGCTGGCGTCAGGAACAGGAGAAGCAGAAGCAAAAGAATGCCGATCGGCTCGGCAACGCCGCCGATCGTAAATCCGGGATAATAAATCCGCTGAACCGTCATATAGTCTTCTCTCGACAGTCGCATTTTGCCCGGCAGCTCCAGCAGATGCGCCAGCGCCAGTGCCATGGCGACTGCCACGACTAGGATTGTCAGAATTTGCAGTGTCGGAAACATCGGCTCCGCCTCACAGCAGCCTCCGTTCCTAAACTTTCAACGGTGCGGATCGTTCCCCATGTCAAACCACACAGGGGATTCATCAAGCGCCCGGCAGCACCAGCACCCGGCTATCCTCGCGTCCGAAGCCCGTAACCTCCAGCCGATCATTGTAGACGGCAACGATCGCATAGGCGCTCGTATCTTCGGTATCGACCATGCCCTTGAAGTTGACGAAGTATGTGCCGCCCGACACTCCAAAATTGCCGGCGTGATTGTGGCCATTGAGATAGGCGACGACATGGTCGTGTTTAGCCAGAAGCGAAAGCATGCGGTCGCTGTTCAAGGCGTTGTGGGCATTCTCCGGAAAGACCGGATAATGGTTCAGGATAATGACCTTCTCGCCCACCGTCTTCGTCTCCCGCAGCTTTGCGGCAAGCCAGTCGAATTGCGCCTCACCAATGGCTGCGTTCCAACGCTGGCCGTTCGTTGCGCCCGAATCCCCCAGGCGCTTCATCAATTCCTTCGCCTCCTGCCGGCGCGGATCGCCTTCCGGCGGGGCAAAAACGCTGATTTCATTGCCGTCGAGCGCGATGAAGCGATAGCCGGAATGATCGAAATCGTAATAGGCCGAGGGTATGCCCACACGGGCGGATACGCCGCCGAGATGTTGCGATGCCACGGCGAAATCGTGATTGCCGAGGAGGAAATGCTTGGGATGGCGCAGGGCTTCGTAGACGGCCAAAATGGCGTCGAAGCTCTTCCATTCGCGATCGATGATATCGCCGAGGGTCACCACGAAGGCGAGATCGTGCCGATTGAACTCCTCAATTGCCTCGCGAAGCTTGTCGAGGCTTTTCGCCGGATAGCGATTGAGCGTTAGATTGGGCTCAAGATCTGCATATTGCGGATCGGCAATGACACCAAAGCGGAAGAGCGGTGCTGATGGCATTCAGCCTCCTTGGGCGGTCTCCCCGGGGCCGCCATGCGGCGCACGGATAGATCAATAGGGCTGCTCATAGGAAAACACCCGACGCCAGGAAGACGCCGGGTGCGAAAGCCAGCCTATACGGCAAACCTTACTTCGTAGCGGCTTCGTAGCGCTCCAGGACGTAGTCCCAGTTGATCAGGCTGTCGATGAAGGCTTCGAGGTACTTCGGACGCAGGTTGCGATAGTCGATGTAATAGGAGTGCTCCCAGACGTCGACGCCGAGGATCGGGTCTGCACCATGAACGAGCGGGTTTTCGCCATTCGGGGTTTTGGAGATTTCGAGCTTGCCGTTCTTGACGGAAACCCATGCCCAGCCGGAGCCGAACTGCGTTGCACCGGCAGCGGCGAAATCGGCCTTGAACTTGTCGTAGCCGCCGAGATCGGAGGCGAAGGCTGCTTCGAGCTTGCCCGGCAGCTTGTTGCCGCCGCCGCCCTTCTTCATCCACTTCCAGAAATGGATGTGGTTGTAGTGCTGGGCTGCATTGTTGAAGAGGCCTGCATTGGTGCCGAAAGACTTCTTCACGATCTCTTCGAGCGACAGATCGGAAAGACCCGCTTCGGCAGCAAGCTTGTTGCCGTTGTCGACATAGGCCTTGTGGTGCTTGTCGTGGTGATACTCGAGCGTCTCACGCGACATGAAAGGCGAAAGGGCGTCGTAATCATAAGGAAGTGCAGGCAATTCGAAAGCCATGGTCATATCTCCTCTTGGCAAAAAATTGCGGTCGGCAGGTGAACCGGAACATAGGAGCGGTCGCCCGGAAGAGCAACCGGCGACATGCCAAAAAAGTTGCACGCGGGAGCAAAAATTGCCCTATTTTTCAATTAGGTATAGCACCGACTTAGAAATTTATCTTATTGCATATAATGATGTTTCGATACAGGGCGGAATGCCGCGACAAAACGTCGACAAAAGAGGCTGCCGTGGCTAGGTTCACGGATATTCAGCTCTGGTAGGAACCCCATGACGATCGCCTGCCTGCACACCGCCGAAAGCAACATCGCCGTCTATGAGGCGGCGGCGAAGGCGCTCGGGCTGCCTGATGGCACGCTGCGTCATCATGTCCGGGCCGACCTTCTCCTCGCCGCCGAAAAGGTGGGGCGCCTGACGGATGAGATTTCAGCAGAAACAGCAGCGCTTCTCTGGCATCTGGCGGAGGATGCCGATGCCGTCGTGCTCAACTGCTCGACGCTCGGCCCGGCAGTGTCGAAGATCACGACCGGTGCTGGAGCCCCGATCATCCGGGCTGATGCGATGCTGGCCGAAAAGGCCGTGAGGAGCGGTGACAAGGTCATCGTCCTCTGCACGGTCGAAACGACAATCGCGCCAACGACTGCACTTTTCGAAGCAGCGGCTAAGGCGACAGGTGCCAAGATCGAGGTTCGGCTGGTTCCCGGTGCATGGGCACATTTTCGCGCAGGCGATCTGTCCGCCTATCTCGCCGCCATTGCCAATGCCGCGAAGGCTGCTCATGACGAGGGCCATGTTACGATCGCTTTCGCGCAGGCGTCCATGACCGATGCCGGGCACCTCCTTCCGGAAGGTCACCCGCAACCGATGACCGGCCCGACCACTGCGCTTGCGGCGGCAATGGCGAAAGCCAGCAGCTAGCCGTTACACGTTCCGGCCAAAATAGACATTAACCTCGGCGATGCGATCGCCAGCAAAGCGGATCAGCTCGACATTGCGAAAGCTGCCGCCATCCATCTTCTCGGCGCGGTAGCCGACGATCACGTCGTCACCGTCGGCGACCAGATGTTCGATGTGAATGGCGCGAAAAGCCTTCTCCTTCGGCCAGCAATGCTCGAAATACCGTTTCTTATCAAGATGATCGTCGCGCGGGCTGGAGAAGGTGAAGTCCTGGGTGAGCAAGGGATCAACAAGATCGGGATGCTGCGCGATATAGGCTGCAAACAGGCGCCTGACCATATCACAGCGCGTATTTTCGAGAGAGCTCATCATCTGCCTCCTCCTTTGTATCAGGGCGATCTTCAATCCGCCAATCTCAATCTGATTGCAAAATGCAATCGGTTTATAACATGAGGCGAGCGAACCGACAAGGCGCTTCGCGGACTTGGCATTGCTGCCCGCGTGGTCCAAACTCCACAATATCCCCAATCAGCAGGAAGCCATCATCGTGTCCGAGGCTCATCATCAGATGTTGGAAAAGCTGCGCCGCCTGGCGGCCAAGGACAATCGTCCGGCGGTCGCGCCGACCGGCATCGGCAGCTATTGCACGCTTTTCACCTTCGTCACGCGCGAACGCGAGCGCATTGCCGGCTCGGCCTTCTCACAGGCTTCAATCGTCGCCATCCTTGAAGGTTCCAAGGAAATCGTCAGCATGGGGCGGCAGCGACACTTTGCGGCCGGTACGGTGCTTGTGCTGCCGGCCGGCTGGAGTGGCGATGTGGTCAACGATCCCGATCCGCAGACTGGCGTCTACCGGGCAATCTTCATTACCTTCCCCGAGGAGCTGACACGGCGCGCGGCCAAGGCCTTTCCGCCTGCCCAAATGGCTTCCCAGGCAGACCTGCCGCTCGATCCACTGCTCGCCGCTGCCATCAACCATGCGGGCGAAGGCATTGCCGGCGGCAACATGCCGATCCCCTTGATCGAACACAGGCTTCTCGAAATCCTCATGGTGCTCGGCATGCGCGGCGCCCTGCCCGGTTCGCCGGAAACAACAGCCGAAGCGGTGCGGGCGCTGGTGCGCTGGCAACCGGATCGGTCATGGACGGCAGATCTCATCGCCGCCGAGCTCGGCACCAGCAACGCGACGCTGCGGCGACGGTTGTCACGAGAGGGCGCTTCCCTGCGAGAGGTGCTGGCCAGCGAGCGCGTGGCGCTGGCAACGACCCTTCTTGCCGAAGACGGGCTGTCGCTGCGTGAAGCCGCGCTTGCGACAGGCTATCGCTCGCCACGACGCTTTGCCGACCGACTTCGCAGCGCGTGAGCGTTTGCGACAGCATTTTGAGCGTTTGCGTGCGCCGACGCTCGACCCAGATTTGTTAGACCTGCTCTCGAAGGCTCACAGGAGCCGCAACGCGAAAGGGCAACATCATGAAAACCGTGCTCGATATTCTGAACGCCACCATCATCGCAGCAGCCGTCGCCACGCCCGCCCTGTCGGCCGATCTCAAGGTAACGCTTCCAAAGAGCGATGGCCGGATGCTGCTGCCGGAAAACGCCTCCTGTATTTCGACATCGTCAGACAAATCCGCGCCCGGCCCCAACAAGAGCCTGGCCGTCTCCTGGTCGAAGGGGCCGAAGGGAACGCGCTCCTATGCGCTGACGATGGTCGATCCCGATGTGCCCACGGATTTCTCGCTGTTCAACAAGGCGGACAAGACCATTCCGAAGGATTTCAAGCGGATGGAATTCGTTCACTGGGTTCTGGCCGATATCCCGGCGTCGCGCACCAGGCTTGCCGAAGGCACGGACGGAAACGGCCCCTCGGCCAATGGCCTGCCGCTCGAGCGCACCGCCTATGGACGGCGCGGCCAGAATGGCGCCGGCGGCGGCAACTTGAAGGATGGGCCGCATGGCGGTTACATGGGCGCCTGCCCGCCCTGGAATGACGCGCGTGTCCACAGCTACCACGTCACCGTCTATGCGCTCGACGTCGACAGGCTGAACCTTCCGGACCTCTTCACCCGCGCCGACCTCATCGCCGCGGCGAAGGGTCACATCCTGGCATCGGGCAGCCGGGAACTGTTTTACACATTGAATGCAAAGGCCGAGAAATGACCGAGACGAGATGGGATGCAGCAGCACCGGCCGAGCCGGAAACCGCTCACTGGATGCGGAACCTGATGATTTGCCTCGTCGGCTCGTTCACGACGATCGTGGCGATGACGCTGCTGCTCCCCTTCCTGCCACTTTATGTCGAGGAACTCGGCGTCGCCGATAAAGCCGCGATCGTGCAATGGTCCGGCATCGCCTATGGCGCCACCTTCTTTGCCGCCGCCTTCGTCGCGCCACTCTGGGGGCGGCTCGGCGATATCTACGGCCGCAAGCTGATGCTGATCCGCGCCAGTCTCGGCATGACGGTCGCCATCTCGCTGATGGGCATGGCCGGCAATGTCTGGCAGCTGGTGGCGCTGCGCCTTTTTACCGGCCTTGCCGGCGGCTATGCCTCGGGATCGATGGTGCTGGTGGCCGCGCAAACGCCGAAGCATCGCTCGGCCTGGGCGCTGGGCACGCTGTCCGCCGGCATCATGGCCGGTAACCTCGTGGGACCATTGATCGGCGGGGCGCTGCCGCCGATCATCGGCATTCGCGGCACATTCCTGCTGGCCGGCGGCGTGATCTTCATCACCTTCCTGGCGACGACCTTCCTCATCAAGGAGGAGAAATCCACGGCACGCAAGAAGGCCGCGAAGGCCAGCGGTAGCTGGGCCTCGATTCCGGACAAGCGCCCGGTCGTCGCCATGCTGTCGCTCGGCCTGCTGCTGATGCTGGCCAACATGTCGATCGAGCCGATCATAACAGTCTACGTCGCGCAGTTCGTCACGGACGCTAATGTGACGATGATCTCGGGCGTCGTCATGGCCGCTGCGGCGCTCGGCAGCATCCTGTCATCCTCCTGGCTCGGCAAGCTCGCCGACCGTATCGGCTACTGGAGCGTCATCACGGCGGCGCTTGCCGTTGCGGCACTGCTGTTGATACCGCAGGCTTTCGTGACCTCGGCCTGGCAATTGATCGGCTTGCGTTTCCTGATGGGCGTGGCGCTCGGTGGCCTTTTGCCCTGCATCACCGCCGTCATCCGGCACAATGTTCCGGATGCGGCGACAGGCAGCATCCTCGGGCTGTCGATTTCCTCGCAATATGTCGGCCAGGTGGCAGGCCCGGTCATGGGTGGCTTCGTCGGCGGGCATGTCGGCATGCGCGCCGCGTTCCTCGGCACCTGCGTGTTGCTGGCGGTCGGAGCCGTCTATTGCTGGTGGGTCAGCCCGAAGAAAGAGACGGAATAATCTCGTCAGCGAAAATCGCTGGCCGTCAGGATATAGAGGCGCCGCCGCGTGTAGCCATAGGCTTTCGCTGCGGCCCTCTGGATAACATCGCGTCCGGCATCGAAGGCGGCAAGATAGGCCGCTTCGGTGCTGGCACCCGGAAAGACATCCGCATCGACGAGGAACGGAACCTCGAACATGCCATCGTGGCCGATGAAGCGAATACGGTTTGTCGAGGCGTCGTAACTGCGACTGCGGTTGGGAAAGCTCAGGCTCATCGTCAACAACCTCACGACAAAACAAATCCGGCGGCCCGATGAAGGCCGACGGCTTCGATCGCTTCCGATGTCACCAGGTCAATCCGAACAGCATCGAATAGATGACGAAGCCAATCGCCGCGACGACGCAGAGCTGCAAAAACAGCCCGTAGTAGTCGAAAAGATAGACGGAAGCAGGAAGAGGAATTTTCATGGCGGCCTCCTTAGTGGTTATGCCGACCATGTTCAGAATAGCACAGAAACGGCTTTTACGCCGTTTATTTCGGATTGAGTTCACGCTTAAATATTGCCGATTTGGATCTTTGCCTTTGTCTCGACAGTAGTGGAGAAACGCGGTGCTTCCGACTTTTGAAACCGACCGCCTGATCCTGCGCCCACGCGTTATGAACGATATCGACGATTGCCTGGCCATGGATCGCGATCCGGAGGTGACGAAATTCATTCCCGGCCCGTGGCACGATGTGGTCGCGCATCGAACCTTCGTGAAAGGCCGCATCGAGGCGGACTTCGGCGATGGCCTGGGTTATTGGTCGATCCGCGCCAAGGATAACGTCAAGCAATTCCTCGGCTGGATATTGCTGATACCCGCCGATGCCATCGGGCCTGACATCGAGATCGGGTGGCGGCTGAACAGGCTTGCCTGGGGCAAGGGCTATGCGACGGAGGCGGCAAAGCCTATCCTCGCCCACGCCTTCCAGACACTTGAACTCGATCGTGTAACCGCCGACATCGCCCCTGGAAATGCGGCATCCATCCGCGTCGCGCAAAAGCTCGGGCTGTCGCAGCCGCGCAAGACCACCTATCACGACGAGCCCTTTGCCTCCTACAGCATGACGAGGGTTGCCTTCGAGGCTGAGCTGACGGCGGCTCACTCTTCGCTGGCGCTGCGGCCGTGTGCCCAATCCATGTAAAGCTCCAGCGCCTTGCGAGCGACCGGTCCCTCCTGGAATTCGCGGCCATCGAGGCGATTGACGCTGACGACCTTGGAATAGTTGCCGGTCGTGAAGATCTCATCGGCAGCCATGAACTGCTCGACGGAGAGCGTCTCCTCGCGCACGTCGAAGCCTTCCTGACGCAGCAGGCCGATGACACGGGCGCGGGTGATGCCGGCAAGGAAAGTGCGGTTGGCGACCGGCGTATAGACGATGCCGTCCTTGACCATGAAGACGTTCGACGACGCCGTCTCGACGACATTGCCGTTCATGTCGCGCACCAGCGCATTGTTAAAACCGCGGCCCCTCGCCTCCAGGATCATGCGGCCGCTGTTCGGATAGAGCGAGCCGGCCTTGGCGTCGGTCATCGCCGTTTCCGGAGACGGGCGGCGGAAGGGCGAGACCGTCAGCGTGATGCCGCCGGTGCCGCCAAGCGGCGCTTCGAACAGGCAGAGGGCAAAGCGCGTCGATTCCGCATCGACGGCGACGACGCTGCCCGGCGAACCATGCTCGCCCCAATACATCGGCTTGATGTAGATCGGCGTCTTGCCGTCGAATTTCTTGATGCCTTCCCAGGCGAGCTTCTCGATCTCCTCGGAGGTCTTGATCGGTTTCAGCCCCATGGCAACGGCCGAGCGGTTGATGCGCTGGCAATGAAGATCGAGGTCGGGTGCGATGCCATCGAACCAGCGTGCGCCGTCGAACACGGTCGAGCCAAGCCACATGGCATGCGAGGTAGGCCCGATCAGCGGCGGATTGCCGGAGAGCCATTCTCCCTCGACATAGGTCCAGGTGGCGGTGCGGGGCGACGTATCGACGGACATGGTGTTTCCTCTCCTAGGGCACTTCAGCTTTTCAGGGAATCTCTGAACCGCTCTATCTTTTTGTTTTCTCGCAATTCCAGACGCAAAACGGCTTTGCACTTTTGCTGGAATTGCTCTGGGTGGCGAAGAGCAAATAACCGTGCAACCCGAGGGTCAAGCGGAAACTGCGCAGCAAAATCCATTTGCAACAAAGCGCCCGATACCGCATTCATAGCGCAATTTTCATGCGTCGAAACAACAACTTGACGAATAGGTCCATCAGGAAAAATGATGGGTGGAACGGATCGTCAGGAGAGAGGGAGAACTCCCATGAAAGCGATGTATTACGAGGCCTTCGAGGCGACGCCCGAAATCCGCACCCTGCCCGACCCGACACCCGGCGAAGACGGCGTGGTCATCGCCGTCGGCGCGACCGGGCTCTGCCGCAGCGATTGGCATGGCTGGATGGGTCATGATCCCGATATCAAGCTGCCGCATGTGCCGGGCCACGAGCTGGCCGGCAAGGTGGTCGCGACCGGGCGCGGCGTCGTTCGTTTCAAGGTCGGCGATCGCGTCACCGTTCCCTTCGTTTCCGGCTGCGGCCATTGCGCCGAATGCCATTCCGGCAACCAGCAGGTCTGCCCCAGCCAATTCCAGCCCGGCTTCACCCACTGGGGCTCATTCGCCGAATATGTCGCCATCGATTATGCCGACACCAATCTCGTGCACCTGCCCGAGACGGTCGACGATGCGACGGCGGCAAGCCTCGGTTGCCGCTTCGCCACCTCCTTCCGCGCCGTTGCCGATCAGGCAAAGACGCGGCCCGGCGAATGGATTGCCGTGCATGGCTGCGGCGGCGTCGGCCTGTCGGCGATCATGATTGCCAGTGCGCTCGGCGCCAATGCCATCGCCATCGACATTTCCGACGAGAAGCTCGCCTTCGCCCGCGAGTGCGGCGCGGTCGCGACCATCAATGCGGCTGAGGTCGCCGATGTGGCCGAGGCCGTGCGCGAAATCACCAAGGGCGGCGCCCATGTCTCGATCGACGCGCTCGGACACCCCGCCACCTGCTTCAACTCCATCAAGAACCTGCGCCGGCGCGGCCGGCACGTGCAGGTCGGCCTCATGCTCGGCGACTACGCGACGCCGCAGATCCCGATGGCGCAGGTCATCGGCCACGAGCTGGAAATCTATGGCAGCCACGGCATGCAGGCCTGGCGCTACGACGCCATGCTCGACATGCTCGCCGCCGGCAAGATCGCGCCGCAGAAGCTCATCGGCCGCCGGATCAGCCTGGAAGAGGCGGTGCCGGCGCTGATGACGCTTGATAAGGCCGAGGGCAAGGGCATCAGCGTCATCACGAAATTTTGAACTCTGGCAGCCTCAACGAAGAAATCCCGATAGTTGCCCGCACCGCTCGCCTCAACCGGGCGGTGCAGAGACATTTTCGAAAAAGTGTCATGCAATCCGGATAGACTGATTTATCCGAAGCCCTTGCGCAAATCTCATTTCGTGTCCAGATTGCCGCCCATGCCCGAAAGCGAGCCTTATAGTTCCTGCTCCAGGAAAACCGGCCCGACAAATAGCGATCCGGATAGCGACGGCTGTATGAGCCGCGCGGTAATGTTGGCGCGCGGCATCTCACCCGACAAACAGAAGGAAAGAATTGGCAGGCCCGTCACGGCCGGCGCCAAACTTGCATATTGATGATCTTCGACTGGCTATCCGACCCTTCCGCCTGGATCGGTCTTGCTACCCTGATCGTTCTCGAGATTGTTCTCGGCATCGACAATCTCGTCTTCATCGCGATTCTGGCCGACAAGCTGCCGCCGCATCAGCGCGACGCGGCGCGCATGATCGGCCTGGCACTGGCCCTCATCATCCGCCTGGCGCTGCTTGCCTCCATTGCCTGGGTCGTGACATTGACGGCGCCGCTGATCTCAATCTGGGGCTTCAGCCTGTCCGGCCGCGACCTCATCCTGATCTTCGGCGGCCTGTTCCTCTTGTTCAAGGGCACGATGGAACTGCACGAACGGCTGGAGGGACATGAAGCACAAGGCGAAAAGAAGCTCGTCCATGCGGTCTTCTGGCAGGTGATCGTCCAGATCGTCGTACTCGACGCCATCTTCTCGCTCGACAGCGTCATTACCGCCGTCGGCATGGTGCAGGAGCTTTCGGTGATGATGGTTGCGGTCATCTTCGCCGTTGGCGTCATGCTGTTCCTGTCGAAGCCGCTGATGGCCTTCGTCTCGAAACATCCGACCGTCGTCATCCTCTGCCTTGGCTTCCTGATGATGATCGGCTTCTCGCTTGTCGTCGAAGGCTTCGGCTTCCATGTGCCGAAGGGCTATCTCTATGCGGCCATCGGCTTCTCGATCATCATCGAAACACTGAACCAGCTTGCCCGGCGCAACAAGGAACGGCTGATCACGCCAACCAACATCCGCAATCGCACCGCCGATGCCGTCCTTGGCCTGCTCGGTGCGAAACGGCCGCAGGGCGCGCATGGCGAAGCCGCCGAGAAGAGCACGAAGGAAACCATCAGCGAAGAGGTCTTCTCCGCCGAGGAAAAAGACATGATCCACGGCGTTCTTACGCTTGCGGATCGTTCTGTCCGCTCGATCATGACGCCGCGCACCGATATCGTCTGGCTCGATCTCGACAAGCCACGCGAGGAGCAGCAGCACCGCGTCATCGAGATGGGCCATTCGCGCTTTCCGGTCGTGCGCGGCAGCCTCAACGATTTCGTCGGTATCGCCAGTGCGCGCGACGTCATGCGCGACCTGATGCAGAAGGGCGAGATCGACCTGCAGCGCTCCATCCGCCAGCCTCTCGCCGTGCATGAGAGCATAAACGTGCTGAAGCTGATGGAGCGGCTGCGGCAGGCAAACCAGGCCATGGCGCTTGTGCTCGACGAATATGGCGAGATCGAAGGGCTGGTGACCACGACGGACCTCTTCGAGGCGATCGCCGGCGATTTCCCCGACGAGGACAACGAGCCGCTGACGATCGACAAGGGTGAAGACGGATCGCTGACCGTCGACGGCTGGATCGACATTCGCCATCTCTCGAAGCTGGTCGGCATCGATCTTGTCGATGAGACGGATCGTTATTCGACGCTGGCCGGTTTCATCCTGTGGGGCCTTGGCCATCTGCCGCATGAGGGCGAGCGCTTCAACTCTGGCCGACTCGCCTTCGAAGTGGTCAAGCTCAATGGCCGAAATATTGACAAGGTCCGGATTCAACCGCTGGAATATGCAATCTAGGAAGAGGAAACGCTCATGGCATGGTCTGCCGGCCAATATGTGAAATTCGAGGATGAACGCACGCGCCCGGCGCGCGATCTGCTGGCTCAAGTGCCGCTGCAGCATGTCGAGCGAGCGATCGACCTTGGTTGCGGCCCCGGCAATTCGACCGAGCTGATCGTCGAGCGCTATGGCGCCGCCGGCGTCTCCGGTCTCGACAGCGACGACAACATGCTGGAGGCAGCCCGCAAGCGCATGCCCGGCACGCACTTTGAAAAGGCCGATCTCGCGACATGGCGGCCGGAAGCGTCCGTAGACCTGCTTTTTGCCAATGCCGTATTTCAATGGCTGCCCAACCATCTCGATATTCTCGACCAGCTTATGGACGGGCTGAAGCCCGGCGGCGTGCTTGCCGTGCAGATGCCCGACAATCTGACCGAACAGAGCCATCTGATGATGGAAGAAACCGGCAAGACCGGCCCTTGGAGCGAGGCCTTTGCGAAAAAGAGCGTACGCCGCAATCCGCTGCCTTCGCCCTCGGTCTATTACAACAGGCTGATCGGCAAATCGGCTCGCGTCGACATCTGGCACACGAACTACAATCATGCGCTGGAAAACGCAGCAGCCATCGTGGAATGGGTGAAGGGCACGGGCTTGCGTCCCTATCTCGACCATGCCGGCGCCGAGCATCGCGATGCGTTCACCGCCGAATATCTGAAGCATATCGAGAAAGCCTATCCGCCGCTGATCGACGGCAAGGTGCTGTTGCGCTTCCCGCGGCTCTTCCTGGTCGCGGTGAAGAAATAGGTTATTTATCAGCCCTGAAATACTGGCTGACGGCGGTGCGTCGATCCCATCGACAACCGGCGTCAGGCCGCGCTACAGCGCCGCGCGCCAATATGGCGCGCAAAGGTCGCTGTAACACTTTAAATCTGCTGCATAATTTTACCTTAAATCGATTCCGATTTAAGGAATTATGCAGTAGAACACCCATAGCCAAAGCTGAAACAGCAATCGCTCCGAGGAGATAGTCGATGTCGTCCAGAAGCCCCGAGTATGGCCGCCAGAAGGAGATCCGCGCATGACCACCCCCGACGTCGCACCGGCTCCGCCGCTGACATTCGTGATCTTCGGTGCTGCCGGTGATCTCACTCGGCGCCTGCTGATCCCGACGCTGATCAACATGACCCGCAGCGGGCTTGTTGGAGATGATCTGCATATCCTCGGCATCGGCATCGAGACCGGCGGCGTCGAGATGCTGCTGGAGCGACTGGAATCGTTCCTGAAAACCTCCGGCGACATGGAGGATCCGGCACGAGAGGCGGCGTGGCAGAGCCTGCGCAAGCGCATCAGCTACATTTCCGGCGACTTCACCCAGAACGGCGTCTACAAGGAGATTTCGGATTATCTCTCGCATGCGCCGAGCGCCAATGCGGCCTTCTATTTCGCCGTGCCGCCGCAATTCTTCGGCGACATCGCCGAGAAGCTTTCCGAAAACGGGTTGATGAACGAGGCAACCGGCGCCTTCCGCCGCATTGCGATCGAAAAGCCTTTCGGCCACGATCTCGCCTCGGCACAGGCGTTGAACGCGCGGCTGCTGAACCACACCCACGAAAGCCAAATCTACCGTATCGACCATTTCCTCGGCAAGGAAACTGTCCAGAACATCATGACGACGCGCTTCGCCAACATGATGATCGAGGCGCTGTGGAACAACAATTACATCGACCATGTGCAGATCACGGCGGCCGAACTTGTGGATGTCGGCACGCGCGGCAAATTCTATGATGCGACCGGCGCGTTGCGTGACATGGTGCCGAACCATCTCTTCCAGTTGCTGGCGATGGTGGCGATGGAGCCGCCGAACAGTTTTGACGCGGAATCAGTCCGCAATGAAAAAGGCAAGGTGCTGAAAGCCTTGCGCACCTATTCGCGCGAAGACGCGGCCAGGAACGGCGTGCGCGGCGCCTATACGGCCGGCCCGATCTCCGGCCGCGATCTGCCGGCCTTTACCCAGACGGCCGATGTCTCGCCCGACAGCAATACCGAAACCTTCGTGGCGCTAAAACTCTTCGTCGATACCTGGCGCTGGGCCGGCGTGCCCTTCTATCTGCGCACCGGCAAGGCGATGAAGGCACGCGATACGGAAGTGGTCATCACCTTCCGCCAGGTGCCCTTCGCGCAATTCCCGCGCCATGGCACCCAGCCCGAACTGCCGCCGAACAGGCTCATCATCCAGGTGCAGCCCGATGAGGGGCTCGACATGGAGATCTCGATCAAGAAACCGGGTCTGGTGTTGAAAACCGCGCCGGTTTCGCTCGACTTCCGCTATGCTGACAATTTCGACATCGGCAAGCAGACCGGTTATGAGAGCCTGTTCTACGAACTCTTCGTCGGCGACCAGACACTGTTCCAGCGCGCCGACGGCATCGAAGCCGGCTGGGCTGCCGTACAGCCCTTCCTCGACCTCTGGGCCGAGGGCGGCAAGCCAGACCCTTACGCTCCCGGCAGCACAGGCCCCGCCTCCGCCGACGAACTCATCGAACGCGACGGCCGCAAATGGCATCAGATCGACGGCGGATCGAGCGGCAAGAGGGTTTAGGACTGAAAGCTTTCGCTTGCGGTAGGAGCAATTACGCCCATATCGCCAGCCGAATGGCCAAATCCTTGCCCACAAAGGGGCGGTCGTAAGTGCCGCCCTGCCCATGCCCGACGCTCAGCTGTCGCGGCCAGACGATACGTTCAAGGCCGGTTGCCGCGGCACCTTTGAACGAGCTCCATCCACGGTCGGTCGGCCTGCGATAGAGAACCCCACCAGGCCCCATACCGGGATGCAGGGCGATGTCGATCTCGAATGGCTGGTCTGGCAGAAGATCAGGCCCGAACCAGTAATATGGGCTGCGACCGGGATCGCGGCCAAGGATCAAAGTCAGTGTCTGGCGTGGACCGCGCAAGCCGAGCCATATCGGGGCGATGCCCTGAGGATCGAAGGCGGAAAACAGAGTTTGCGCTGGGGCGTGTGCCTTGTCGGCCGTATTGCCCGTGATTCTGAGATGAATGCTGTAGTCGGCACCCTTCAGACCGCCGAAATCGGCATCATGTAATCCGGACGACAGGCTTCGCCAGGTATCAGCTGGTTTGAAGGGCCATTGCAGCCTCTCGCGAACGAGACCGGCCGTGTCCAACACCTGATAGCGCAAGCCCTCCGCATCCAGCGCTGCCTGGATACAATGGAGATATTCGACACCCTCCGGCATCCGATGGGCAGTGCCCGCCCCTGCCGTGCAAAGCTGCAGAACGCCTTGATGAACCTGCACATCGAAGACCAGCATGTGACTACAGACGTAAGCAAGAACATCGGCTCCGACGAGGATGTCCCAGAATGGCTTGGCATATTCGTGGCCGATTTCGCGCTGATATGTGCCGGAATAGCCATTGACCGGAAAGACAGGATGATGGCCGAGAACGATTTTATGCCTGGCATCGGCATGCGCCTTCAACGTCGCCTCCAGCCATGCGGTCTCGACATGCCCTTCGCCGCCAAGGCCGGTCCATAGCGTATGCACGAAGACGAGCAGCAGATCGCCACGGCGAACCCAGTAGGATAGTCCCTCCTGTCCCGGCGGCCCGTTTTGCGGCAGCTGAAGCACCTCGCGGAAAATCCGCTCGCTCATTTCGTCGTAGGTCGTGTGATTGCCTGTCGTGTGCCAAAGCGGCGTCTTCTCGCGATCGAGCCATGCCATCTCATGCTCGAACCAATTTCGCCATTGAGCCCGTAGCTCGTCCGGGTCAGTCGTCAGTCCGATGATCTCATCACCCGGAAACAGAATGAACTCCGGTGGTGGATCAAGCCGGCGCAGCACCGCATTGACTTCAGCAAACGTCCATTCATGCAACGCACTCGGGACACCTGAACAGGAATCGCCATAAAGAACAAATTGATGACCGGTCCCTTGCGGCAAAAGCGACCTGATAGGAGCGACGGACATAGGTAGCGATCCCCTGAAAAGCGACGGCCCTCGCCCACTGGGCGAAGGCCGAGAGATTAACTGGATTACTGCCCGCACTTCCGGACGACACGCGCGAATTCCGCGTAGAAGCCACGTCCAGTCGGCCGATTAGCCCTCCCGTCGCCGAGGGGCTGCTTCCCGAGCTTAAACGAACTGGCTCAGGCCCGGAACGGAATTCACCACCTCGTCCACGACCTCGTTGCCGGCATATTGCCGGGCGGTCGCGACCGTTTCCTTAGCCAGCGAAGAAATGTCGCCCATGCTGAGGCCGCTACTCATCAGCTGCTGGCCAAGGCCCATGATACCGCCGCCGGCGCCGACTGCGCTCAGCAGGCCGCCGAGGAGGCCGCCACCGCCTGCTCCCTGATCGCCGCCATATTGGGCGACGAGATCAGTTGCACCGGGAAACGACTCAATCATCTTGGTGACGGGGCCATCCGGAGCTTCGCGTTGCAGGAAGCTGAGAATCATGCCGACGGCCTTCTCCGCGAGGTCTGGAGCGATGCCGGCTTTGGTCGCGATCTGATCAATAACTTCGTTCACTGTGGCCTCCTGCCTTTACGACGTTAACGTCAACGTAACTGAATGAAGCAACCGACACAAGCCGCGTCGGAGGTCAACATTCTACCAGAAGCGGAACCTTGACGCGAATGGTTGTCCCTCTTCACGCGAGTTCTTATAACAGTGTCAGGACAAATCGATGAATGGCCCTGGCAGCCCGAAAAAGGTTGCTGTGCCGCCGCCCAGTACCGGATGATTTTGGATCGATTCGATCCAAAATCATCCGGTACTAGAATCAAATAGGTAGAGCATGATGTCGCCCGAAAACCAGTGACACTTTTCGGTATCATGCTCTCAGGGAGACGACACCATGCCGCAGCAGGATGGACAGATTTTCGTCGGCGCGAGCCGCAATCCGGATGAAAGCATCAACAAGGACGAGTTCCTGACGCTGAAATTCGGCAATCGCCACGGCCTTGTCACCGGTGCCACCGGCACCGGCAAGACGGTGACGCTGCAAGTGCTGGCGGAAGGGTTTTCCAAGGCCGGCGTGCCCGTGTTCTGCGCCGACATCAAGGGCGACCTTTCCGGCATTGCCGTCAAGGGTGAGCCCAAGGATTTCCTGCTGAAGCGGGCCGAGGAAATCGGCCTGTCACCCTACGAATTCGATCAGTTCCCGGTCATCTTCTGGGATCTCTATGGCGAAAAGGGCCATCGCGTACGCACGACCATCGCGGAGATGGGGCCGCTGCTGCTGGCACGCTTGATGGATGCGTCCGAGGCGCAGGAGGGCGTGCTCAACATCGCTTTCAAGATCGCCGATGAAAACGGCCTGGCGCTGCTCGATCTCAAGGACCTGCAGGCGCTACTGAACTATATGGGCGAGAATGCCAGCGAGCTCTCCACCAAATACGGCCTGATCTCGAAATCCTCGGTAGGCTCGATCCAGCGAGCCATGCTTGTCCTGGAGCAGCAGGGTGCGGAAAACTTCTTCGGCGAGCCTGCGCTGAAAATCTCCGACATCATGCGCGTCAGCAATGACGGCTATGGCCAGGTTTCCGTACTCGCCGCCGACAAGCTGATGATGAACCCGCGCCTCTATGCCACCTTCCTGCTGTGGCTGCTATCGGAACTGTTCGAGGAACTCCCGGAAGTCGGCGATCCGGAAAAGCCGAAGCTGGTCTTCTTCTTCGACGAGGCGCACCTGCTCTTCAACGACGCGCCGAAGGTGCTGATCGAGCGCGTCGAACAGGTCGTGCGACTGATCCGCTCCAAGGGCGTCGGCGTCTATTTCGTGACGCAAAATCCGCTCGACGTGCCCGAAACGGTGCTGGCGCAACTTGGCAACCGCGTGCAGCATGCGTTGCGTGCCTATACGCCGCGCGAGCAGAAGGCGGTGCAGACGGCGGCCTCGACCTTCCGGCCCAATCCCGCTTTCGATTGCGCCACGGTCATCACGACGCTCGGCACCGGCGAGGCGCTGGTGTCGATGCTCGAAGGCAAGGGTGCGCCTTCCATCGTCGAACGCACGCTGATCCGCCCGCCATCGGGCCGCATCGGCCCGGTCACGGATGGCGAGCGCCAGGCCATCATCAACGGCAGTCCGGTTGCCGGCATCTATGACCAGACGATCGACCGCGAATCCGCCTACGAAATCCTGACAGAGCGGGCGCGCAAGGCGGCCGCGCCGCAGAGCGAGAGTGCCGGCGACGGCTGGACGCTGCCGGGCTTCGGCGGGGATAGCAGCAAAACCACCGGTCGCCGGTCGGGCTATCAGCGCGAGACGATCCTGGAAGCGACGATGAAAAGCATGGCGCGCACGGTGGCGACGCAAGTCGGGCGGGCGATTGTGCGAGGCATCCTCGGCAGTCTGAAGCGGTAGATTAACACCTCCCCCCTGAGGGGGGAGGTCGCGGCAAGGCCGCGGGTGGGGGTGAAATGCCCCCAAACTTGGAGATCACCCCACCCCGGCCCTGCGGGCCGACCCTCCCCCTCAAGGGGAGGGTGACGACTAGCGCACCGGCGCAACCAGCGAGAAGAACGCACCCTGCGGGTCGGTCGCCTGGACGATCCAGCTGCCGCCGGGGACTTCCATCGGTCCATTGACGATCTTGCCGCCGCCTTCCGTGATGCGAGTGATGGCGGCGTCGATCGCCGGAACGTTGATGTAGAAATTCCAGGCAGCCATGGGCATTTCCGCCGGCTTGGTCATGATGCCGCCGAAGTCGCGATCACCGATCTTGAAGATCTTATACTTGCCCATTGGCCCCATATCGAAATCGGAGCTCAATTCCCAGCCGAACATCTCGCTGTAGAAATCGAAGGCCTTCGGGCCATCGCCGGAATAGAGCTCATGCCAGCCGAAATAGCCCGGCGTCGCGGGAGCCGCCGGCTCCCAATCCTGGCCCGGCAGCGGCGTGAAGAGGCAGAAGGCAGCGCCATAGGGATCGGAGACAACGGAGAACCTGCCGACGCCGGGGATATCCATGGGCTCGCGATAGGTCTTACCACCCTTGGCGACAACGGTCTTGGTAGCTTCATCCACATTGGGAACGCCGATATAGCCGGTCCAGCAGGGCGGCGTGCCCATGGCCTTTGCCTCGTCAGGCAGGATCATCAAACCGGCAACGGGGCCGGCACCGGCGCTGAACAGCGTGTAGTCCATGCCGACTTCAGGCATGCCAGCATCCGCTGCATCCCAGCCGACGACCTTGGTATAGAAAGCTTCTGCTGCCTTCATGTCCGTCGTCATCAACTCGTACCAGACAAAATATCCCTTCTCTGCCATTGCCTCTCTCCCTATTGTGATTGTTGTCATCCGTCTCGTCCTGAGCCGGAGTCGATGCAGGCACATGATGGCCGATGAAAGTGACGATCAAGCGATGGTCCTCGATTGGTCCGTCCGTTTCCCCGGCAAGCAAGCGTCAGGTATTACCTAGGCACAAAACGCAATAGTTCGACCCCTGTTCCCCAAGGAGTGAATTCCAAGGCCTCATCCGTCGCCTCAATGGCAGCAGGACTGCGCCTTCGCCGCATCTTCATATTCATCATGGCGGCGAACGAAGTTCATCGTGCTGTCTTCGTTGCGCCCTTTCGGAGCGCGATCGAGGATCATCAAAGTCCCGATCAATTCCTCCGGGCCGCGGGCATAGCTCGAATAGGTATGGAAGACATTGCCGGCCTCATCCTTGTAGAAGGCACTGAGACCTGGAAGCTCGTCAAACCCCTCGGCCGCATCCATGGGCGTGAAATTGTAGAAGACCTTTTCGCCGGCGAGCTCCTCCTTCGAGAAGGAGACGTGATAATCGAAGTTGAAATCGTTGGCGAAGGACGACACCCAGGGGAAACCCCAGCCCATGCGCTTCTTATAGGCTTCCACCTTCTCCAGTGGCGCGCGGGACACCGCGACCAGCGTGACGTCGTGGTTGTTGAGATGCGGCAAGGCTCCGTCGAAATGATCGGCAAGGAAGGAACAGCCGGTGCATCCGGCATCCCAATCCGGGCCGAGCATGAAATGATAGACGATCAGCTGACTGCGGCCGTTAAATAGATCGGCAAGCGTCTTCCTGCCGGCCGGCGTGTCGAAAACATAGTCTTTATCGACCTTTACCCAGGGCAAGGCTAGGCGTTCCGCATTGACGCGGTCGCGAAGATGCGTGGCCTCCTTCTCCCTGGCGAGCAGTTGACGGCGGGCCTCGAGCCATACTTCCCTGGAAACGACCTGGTTCATTGTCCGCGCCCTCCTCCGGCGTTTTCATTCCCAAATCTTGACAAATACATTGATATCAATATTAATGAATCATGTCAAACGCAGTCGAAATCCCCTTTGAAACCACGCTGTTAGTACGCGATACCTGCCTATGCCTGCATGTTCAGCGCGCGGCGCGCGCGCTTGCCCGTCGCTTTGACGAGGCATTGCGGCCGTTTGGGCTAACGAACGGCCAGTTCTCCCTGATGATGTCGCTCAACAGGCCGGTGCCGGCGTCCATGGGATCGGTCACAGCGCTTCTGGCAATAGATCAGACGACGCTGACGGCCGCCTTAAAGCCGCTGGAACGGCGGGGATGGGTCAGCATCGTGCCCAACCCAAAAGATCGACGCGCCCGCCTGCTCAGCCTCACCCCATCAGGCAAGGCAACGCTCGCCGCCGCTGTGCCGATCTGGAGGACGACGCATGCGGCCCTGGAAGAACGACTGCCTGACGGCAATGGCGACCGCCTGCGCAGCGATCTTGCTATTCTGCTCTGAATTGCGGCTCAGACAATCGCGGATCACCGTCGAAATCCTGCCTTTCGAAGCCGATGCGACGGCGAGGAAACTCGCACAGCGCCTGTACGCCGACGCGCGACAGCCGGATGCGCCAGGTCTGGCGCTCGACCGGTTCGCGGGCGGAGAAGGCCTTGGCTGTGAGCAGCGCGATGTTCCTGCCGCCCCTGGGGTCCCGGACGGAGCGATAGAGGATTGCCTCGATACCGCCGGCTCGGGCTGCTTCCGCAAGCGACTGGCAGGCCTCGTAATCGACAGGATCGGTCCATAGCTGCCGATCGCGATCCAAGGGAGACGCGGTCAGATCGATCGCCGCTTTCGTCGCAATCGCTGCAGCAAAGGCGGTATATTCCGCGGCATTGGCGGGCAGCGGCGTATCGGGAGAATCGCGGAAGAAGAGCAGCCGATAGAAGCTCATCTCCGCCAGCGCCGTTTCCACCTGCTCCGAGGCGTAGAAGACGCCGAGCGTACGGCCGGCGCGCCGAAAACGGGAACCATGGGGATAGATCGCCCCATAACGGAAGGGTGTGGCGAGCAGATAGTCGAGCCCGGCGCATTCCGGCGGCAGCACCGGCTTGCTTTCCTCGAGCACGCTTTCGAGAAGCGCCTGCTCTTCAAGCGTATCGACAAGCTTCAGCGTCGAAACCTGATGCTGTGATTCCACCAGCCGCCAATATTGGCCGAAGGTAGCCCTTGTCTCAGACGAGAGCGCGGCGGGCGTCCAGATAGGCAAGGACATCGGTCAAACCAGAAATCGAGACGATCTTGTCGATCGGCGCTGCACCAAAGGCGAGATTGCCGTTGCGGAGCCATTGCCGAGCCACAGCCTCGTCGCCGCCGACGATGGCGTCGAGCGAACGGAAGAGGCGAACGAGGAGCACGGCAAGTTCGAAAGGCTTGCTATCGCGCTCCAGCAGATGATCCTGCCGCTTCATGCGCGATACCGTCGCCTCCGACACGCCGATGATGGCCGCGAGGATGCGGGCGTTCAATCCCAGCCTCTCGGCAGCATTGACGACGGCCTTGGTAATGACGAGTGCTTCGCCGGGCATCGTCTGGCCTATTGCCTGGGCTTTTATCATGGCTACTTCCTTTCCTAAGAAAAGATATAGCATTTTTCTTGCAAAAGAAAAGGAGCGACAGATAAAACTGCCGCTCCTTTTCGATATATTCATATTCCACATATCCGGCCCTCAATCGACCGGTGGCACGTTTCGCGTCAGACAACAGCAACCGGCACTTCGGTCGAGGTGCGCATGGCGTGGCTGTAGGGGCATACGATATGGGCGGCGGCGGCGAGCTTTTCGGCCTCGGCCTTGTCCATGCCGGGAATGTGGACAGCAAGCGAAACTTCGATACCGAAGCCGGTGCCGTCTGCGCGCGGGCCGATGCCGACAGTCGCGGTAACCTTTGCGTCCTCCGGAATCTTGACCTTCTGCTGGCCTGCGACAAATTTCAAAGCGCCCAGGAAGCAAGCGGAATAGCCGGCTGCAAAGAGCTGCTCCGGATTGGTGCCGGTTGCGCCATCGCCGCCGAGTTCCTTCGGCACGGTCAGCGTGACGTCAAGCACGCCATTTTCGGAAACTGCATGGCCGGCGCGGCCACCAGTGGCGGAAGCTTTGGTCGTATAGAGAATAGGCATGTCATGTCTCCCTTCGGTTGGATGGATTTTATATACATCACGATTTAATCGTGCACAATAGATATTTCGCGATTTGATTTCGAAAAGTGAATTTGTGACAATGCCGCCAATAAGAAGATGGCGGATGCGAATTGGCGATGACGGACAAGGCGGATGGAAACTCTACGATCCCCCGATGAGGAAAAGCGGCTGGAAAGGCAGCTTTGCTTTGCCGTCTACAGCGTAGCACACGCTTTTAACCGGGCCTACAAGCCGATCCTCGATCGTTTCGGCCTTACCTATCCACAATACCTCGTCATGCTGGTTCTGTGGGAAATGGGCGACCTACCGGTCAAGACCATCGGCGAAAAGCTCGATCTGGATTCCGGCACACTGTCGCCGCTTCTGAAGCGGCTCGAACAGGCTGGCCTGATCAGCCGCGCCCGCGACCCGAAGGACGAGCGTCAGGTCATCATTTCGCTGACGGAGAAAGGCATGGGCATGAAGTGGCAGGTTGGCGAGATCATGAATGCCATCGGCCAGGCAACAGGCTGCGATATGACGGAAATAGCCAAGCTCCGCGACCAGCTGCAGCAACTGAAGGTCAATTTGACGACGATTTGAAACTGATTCAGGACACCGGATATTCCGGTCAGGACTGCAAAAAAGGGCGCCGACGGCGCCCTCTTTTTGCGATGGTGCGATATCAGGCCGTAACCAGGATCGGCGCACGCTCCGGCACGCGATCATAGAGATCGATGACGTCCTGGTTCAGCAGGCGGACACAGCCGGAGGACACGGCCTTGCCGATCGAGCGCCAGTCGGGATTGCCGTGCAGGCGATAGAGCGAGTCCTGCTTGTCCTCGAAAATGTAAAGCGCGCGGGCGCCGAGCGGGTTCTTCAGGCCCGGATCCATGCCGCCATTGGCGATGGAGAACTTGACGAGTTCCGGCTGGCGGGCGACCATTTCATCCGGCGGGTTCCAGCGCGGCCACTTCTTGCGCCACTGGATGACGCCGCGGCCCTGCCAGGCAAAACCTTCACGACCGACGCCGATGCCATAACGCATCGCCGTGCCGCCCTGCTCGGTGACGTAAAGCATGCGCTGGGTGGTGTTGACGATCACGGAGCCGGGCGCTTCGCCTGTGGGGTCTATTACCCGCTGACGATAGAAGCGCGGGTCGATCTGCTTGTAGGGAACAGCCGGAATAACGAAACCGCCATCCTCGACGGAGGCATAGATTTCAGCCGGGTCGGGTTGCTCGCCATCATAGCTGGAGAACCAGGTTCGGAACGGCCGCGGGGAACCGGTATATTGAACCGGGCTGACGACGGGGCCGTTGTCGATGGTGGAGGCACAGCTGGCAAGCGTCGAAACGGCGCCGAGACCAGCTAGAGCGAGGAAGTTACGTCGGGATAGGGATGACGGAAGGCTCATGTCGACAGCATAGTTCCTTTTGTGGAGGAAGCGAAAACCCGCAACAACAGGCTGATTCGGCTCCCCGAGAGGTTCGCAGAGACAGACGCAAAACTAAAGAGCGCAAACCACCCCGACTATCGCACTTATGCAACATCACGAAAATTTGTGGTAAAATACCGCTACAGAACGACGATTTCCGTCTTATCCGGCACCCGGTTGTAGAGATCTATCACGTCCTGGTTGAGCATACGCACGCATCCGGAGGATGCCGCCTTACCGATCGACTGCCAATCCGGCGTGCCGTGAACACGATAAAGCGTATCCCGGCCGTTCTGATAGATATAGAGCGCACGCGCGCCGAGCGGGTTGGTCGGCCCCGGATTCATGCCGCCGCGCTCGGCCGATAGCGGCCTCATCTGCGGATCGCGCGCGACCATTTCGGCGGGCGGGGTCCAGCGCGGCCATTTCTGCTTCCATTGGATCAGGCCCCTGCCGTGCCAGGCATATCCTGCCGCGCCGAGGCCGACACCGTAGCGCATCGCCTTGCCGCCCGGTTCGATGAAATAGAGGAAGTGGTCGCGCGTATCGACGACGATGGTGCCGGGGCGCTCCCTGGTCTGGTAATCCACCTCCTGTCGCAGGAAGCGCGGATCGATGCGCTTGTAGGGGATGGCCGGCAACGTGAAGTCGTCTTCACTGCGCTGCGCATACATGGCCTGATGCACCGGATTGAAGGTCGGCAGGCCATAGGTCTGGTGGAACTGGGTGCGGAAGAGATCGCGCGATTGCGGCACGGGCTGCACCGGCAGCCGCCTTACCCTGTTCGGCTCGATACCCTCCGGACGATAGAAGACCGGCGTCGTCTCCTGCACGAAGCGATCCGGATCGGTCGCACCCGTATCAGGAATGATGCTGCAGGCGGACAATGTCGCCAGCGCGGTAGCAGCAAGCAGGTGACGGGAAACGGGCAGCAGATCGGCCATCATCGGAAACCAGTTGGGACACATCGGATCGGCCGCATAATGACTGCCGCGGCTGGAGCGAGGCTGGCGTCGATCGCTAGATAATTTCAACGAAGATATTGCACCGATCGGCCAAACTCCTGTTTTCCCTTGCGGCATCATGGGCTAGACCAATGCAGTACGGAGGAGCACATGAATATCGACAGTCTCGACCCGGGCATTTTTAGTCAGACCGACCACAAGGGCTGGCTGAAGCTGATGGAACGGGCGCTGAAAGGCAAGGATTTCCAGGAAGAGCTGGTATCGCGAACCGATGATGGCATCGCCATCGAACCGCTTTACGGGCGACGCCACGATTGCGCACCGCTTTCGCGCCAGCAAGCCGATCTGCCCTGGACGTTGACGCAGCGCATGGACGATCCCGACACCGAACGGGCAATGGTGCAGCTCGGCGACGATCTCGCCAACGGCGCAAGCGGTATCAGCCTCGTTTCCAGCAGTTCCGCTTCGGCCTTCGGCATCGGCATGAATGCTCAGTCGCCAATCTTTTCCGAGGTGCTGGCAGCATCCGCCAAGACTACAGCTCTGCGCCTCGATGGCTTTTCTTCCAGCGTCGCCAAAATGGTGGCAGCGTCGATTGTGGATGATGGTGTCCAAAGATTGCACCTTGGACTCGACGCTTTCTTGTCAGCCGGAAATTTTTCCAATTTTTCTAGCGACATCAAATACTTCAAAGAATTGAAGCCGGTTGAAACGATCGTCAATGCAGACGGTCGCGTGGTGCATAATGCCGGGGGAACCGAGGCGCAGGAGCTGGCGGTCATGGCCGCAAGCCTCGTCGGCCATCTGAGATTGCTCGAAGAGGCAGGTATTTCGCCGGAAGCAGCGCTTGCGGCAACCAGCCTCTGCCTTTCGGCCGATCAAAACCAGTTTACGACAATCGCAAAGATGCGTGCCGCGCGGCTGATCTTTGCCCGGATCGCCGAGGCTTGCGGCGTCACCAATCCGCAGCCGGCGCATCTCTTTGCCGAGACGAGCTATCGCATGCTGACCCGTCTCGATCCAGAGACGAACATCCTGCGCAACACGATCGCGGTCTTTTCAGCCGGCGTCGGCGGCGCCGACGAAATCTCCGTTCTGCCACACAGCCTGACGCATGGCATTCCTGATCCGCTGGCGCGACGCCTGGCGCGCAACACGCAGACGATTCTGATCGCCGAAAGCCACCTCGACCATGTCGTCGATCCCGCCGCCGGAGCCGGGGGTATCGAGGCGCTGACCGATACGCTTTGCGAACGGACATGGGAGATTTTCACCGGGATCGAAGCCAAGGGCGGATTGGCAAAGGTGATCGCTAGCGGCGAGCTGGCAGCGATGATCGCCGAGGCGCGCGCGAACTGTGTCGCCAAGCCGATCGTGGGGACGACGCTGTTTGCGATGAAGGTGGAGCGGCCGGTGACGGTTTTGGGGCCTTTGGGTCCGATTGCAGGTGGCATGGGGCTGATGCCGATGCGGCTGGATGAGAGGGCGGAGGCATGAGGATGAGCATCGCATTCGCGGGAAGTCTGATACCCCCCTCTGTCGCTTTCGCGACATCTCCCCCACAAGGGGGGAGATTGGAAACCCGCAGAACCTTTCTGCTCCAAACAGTAACCTCACCTGCAGTGGCAAAATCTGTCACTGCAGACTGGGCTAAACACTGGCTCAAAACGATCTCCCCCCTTGTGGGGGAGATGTCACGAAGTGACAGAGGGGGGTGTGCACGCTCCGCATTCACGGAGGCATCAGCCCCATGACCAAGATTCCCGACTTCACCACCATCCCCTGGGCCAAACCACAAGCAACCGCGCCGACAACCGATGCCCTAGCCTGGGAAACTCCCGAAGGCATCGCCGTCAAGCGCGCTTATAATGAAAGCGACCTCGCCGGCCTGAACTTCCTCGACACCTATCCCGGCGCCGCACCGTTCGTCCGCGGCCCCTACCCGACGATGTATGTCCAGCAGCCCTGGACCATCCGCCAATATGCCGGCTTCTCTACCGCCGAGGAGTCCAACGCCTTCTATCGCCGCAATCTTGCCGCCGGCCAGAAAGGTCTTTCCGTCGCCTTCGATCTTGCCACCCATCGCGGCTATGACAGCGATCATCCGCGAGTGGCGGGCGATGTCGGCATGGCGGGTGTAGCGATCGATTCCATCCTCGACATGCGCCAGCTCTTCGACGGCATCCCGCTTGACGAGATGAGCGTGTCGATGACGATGAACGGCGCGGTGCTGCCGGTCATGGCGCTCTATATCGTCGCGGCGGAGGAACAGGGCGTCTCCGAGGACAAGCTGTCCGGCACGATCCAGAACGACATCCTCAAGGAGTTCATGGTTCGAAACACCTATATCTACCCGCCACAGCCCTCGATGCGCATCGTTTCGGACATTTTCAGCTATACCAGTCAGCGGATGCCGAAGTTCAACTCGATCTCCATCTCCGGCTATCACATGCAGGAAGCCGGTGCGACAGCAGACCTGGAGCTTGCCTACACCATCGCCGACGGCATCGAATATGCGCGGGCGGGCGTTGCGGCCGGGCTCGATATCGACAGCTTCGCACCTCGCCTTTCCTTCTTCTGGGCCGTCGGCATGAACTTCTTCATGGAAGTCGCCAAGATGCGCGCGGGACGGTTGATCTGGGCGGCGCTGATGCAGAAGAACTTCGCGCCGAAGGACCAGAAATCCCTCGCGCTCAGGACCCACAGCCAGACCTCCGGCTGGTCGTTGACGGCGCAAGACCCGATGAACAACATCATCCGCACCATGGTCGAGGCGATGGCGGCGACACAAGGGCATACCCAGTCGCTGCACACCAATTCCTTCGACGAAGCGCTGGCGCTGCCAACGGATCATTCGGCCCGCATCGCCCGCAACACGCAGATCCTGCTGCAAAAGGAATCGGGTACGACAGGCATCATCGACCCCTGGGGCGGCTCGGCCTATGTCGAGCGGCTGACTCATGATCTTGCAGCCCGCGCCCTTACCCATATCGAAGAGGTCGAAGCACTCGGCGGCATGGCAAAGGCGATCGAGAGGGGCATTCCGAAGCTTCGCATCGAGGAGGCGGCGGCACGCACGCAAGCACGGATCGATAGCGGCCACCAGACCCTCGTCGGCATCAACTTCTCCAAGCCGGAGAAAGATATCGAGGTCGACGTGCTGAAGGTCGACAATTCAGAAGTACGGGCACGCCAGCTATCCAAACTGCAGCAGTTGAAGGGCACCCGCGAGACGGCCGCAGTGGAAGGCGCCTTGGACGCGCTGATGGATGCTGCCCGCAACCGCACCGGCAATCTGCTCGACTTTGCCGTGAAAGCAGCAAGGGCGAGAGCCACGGTTGGCGAAATCTCTCTGGCCCTGGAAAAGGCCTATGGCCGGCACGTCGCCGAGATCAGGACAATTTCCGGCGTCTATCGCCAGGAAGTCGGCGATTCCGACCCCATCTTCAACAGAGCAGTCGCCAAGGTCGAAGCCTTCCGCAAGGCGCGCGGCGAGAAGCCCCGCATCCTCATCGCCAAGATGGGCCAGGACGGCCACGATCGTGGCCAGAAGGTCATCGCCACGGCTTTTGCCGATCTCGGCTTCGATGTCGTCGTCGGCGCCATGTTCCAGACCCCGGAAGAGGTGGCCGATGTCGCCGTACGCGAGCGGGTCGACATTCTCGGTGCATCGTCGCTGGCCGCCGGCCATCTGACGCTAGTGCCGGAATTGAAGGAAGCGCTTGCGCGCCGTCATGCCAGCAATGTGCTGATCGCCGTCGGCGGCGTCATTCCGCCACAGGATTTCGCGGCACTGGAGGCAGCCGGCGCAGATGCGATCTTCCCGCCCGGCACCGTGATCGCGGAAGCGGCATCCGCCTTGATAGAGCGGCTGATGGTTTAAGGCCGGCCGCTCTAAACGGCCACGCTCTTGAAGAACTCGATGCTCTGAGCAATTTCGCCCGGCAGTGCCGAATTGTGGCTCCCCGTCACCGTCACCATTTCCATCCTCACGCCGGCGGCCGTCGCCCGCTTGGAGAGCAGTGCCAGGCGCGAGTCGAAATGCGCCTCCTCGGTGCCGTGGAACAGCTTTATCGGGCTCTTGAAGCAGTGCGCATAGCAGAGCGGCGAGCGCATCTGATATTCGCGCGGGTTCCTGGTGTTGAAGCGGATATCCTGCGGATAGCGACTGAAGAAGGCATAGGCATCGGGATTGCCCGAGATCGGCGCAACCGCACGGAACCGCTTCGCCGACATCGCGGCGAGCATGGCGAGCGTACCGCCGATGCTATGGCCTGCCAGGAACATGCGATGCGGATCGACGCCCGGCAGATGTCGCAGCCGGTTGGACGCTGCCAGCACATCGGCAACTTCGTCGTAAAAGCCGGAGAAATTGCCCTTCTGGCCGTTTTCACCGCGCATGGAAGGGATCATGACGACATATCCCGCTTCGACATAGGGCTTCATCAGCTGCCAATGTCCCTGACCGATGGCGTTGCCACCGTGCAGGAAAAGTACGGCCGGCTTCAGCTTTTCCGAGCGCGTGTAGCGGGACACCCAGGCGACGAGCTCCAACTCTTCGCCAACGCCGCTGCGATAGAAAAGCCGCTCGGCCGTCGATGGCGTCACCAGCGGCTCGTAGATATCCGGAGCCGGCCCCTTGCTTAAGAGGTCGGTGCGAAACAGATGGCGCTCCTTGGCATAGTCACCCGCAAGCAGCGGCGGCGCATCCTCGGCCTTCTCCTCATTCCGAGCAGTGGCAGCCTTGTTCTCGACCGGCTTGCTCGCAGTCGTGCTGTCATCGGCAGCTCTGACGATGTTGGGTGCAAAAAGCGTGAAGGCGATACCGGCAAGCAGGCTGCGGCGATTGGGGCGAAATGCGTGGTCGTCGGACATGGTCATGGGCTCTGTCGAATTATCCCGGCGCAGCTCAAATCTGCACGGGTTGAGGGGCAAGGCCAACTCACTTTGTGGTGAGGAATCGCCCTGCCCTATTCATCGACAGTGGGAGCCTTCGCGTCAATCATCGCGATCAAAGTTTCCAGCCGGTCGGCTTCGTATGGCGGCTTGTCCGGCCGCAGCCGGGCGATGCGGGGAAAGCGCATGGCAACGCCCGATTTATGGCGGGTGGAGCGGTTGATGCCTTCAAACGCCACTTCCAGCACGAAGCCGAAATCGCGATCGGCGCGCACCGCTCGCACGGGGCCGAAGCGGTCGACAGTGTTGTTGCGCACGAACTTGTCGAGCACCTCCAGCTCAGCATCGGTGAAGCCGAAATATGCCTTGCCGACGGGCACCAGCTGCTCGCCTTCCGGGGTGGTTGCCCAGACGCCGAAGGTGAAATCGGAATAGTAGCTGGATCGCTTGCCATGGCCGCGCTGCGCATACATCAGTACGGCATCGACATTATAAGGATCGCGCTTCCATTTGAACCAAGGTCCTTTGGCTCGGCCGGCGAGATAGGCGCTGTCGCGGCGCTTGATCATCACACCTTCGATCACCGGATCGGGCGGCGAAGAGCGCAGCCGGTCAAGCTCATCCCATGAGGAGAAATCGACAAGTGGCGAGAGATCGAAGCGGTCATGTGGGGCGGCATCGATGATCTCCGTCAGCCGTTCGCGCCGATCGAGGAAGCCGCGTGCGCGGACATCCTCCGCGCCGTCGAACAGGAGGTCATACGCGCGGATGAAGGCCGGAAACTCGTCCAGCATCTTCGAAGTCACGCTCTTGCGGTTGAGGCGCTGCTGGAGATCGGAAAAACTGCGCGTCGGGTTGTTGGACCGCACGGTGCCGCCAACCAGCAGCTCGCCATCCATGACGCCGTCGAAGCTCATTGCCTCGACGATATCCGGGAAGGCACCCGATATGTCATCGCCGGAGCGCGAATAGAGCTTGCTCGTTTCCCCGGAGCGCGAAAGCTGGACGCGAATGCCATCCCATTTCCATTCGGCGGCAAAGTCTCGTGGATCAAGCCCATCCAGATCGCCTGGTTCGACGGGATTGGCGAGCATGACGGAGTGGAAGATCGCCGGTGTCGCCAATACCGGCTTCTCCGCGTTGCCTTCAAGCCAGCGGAACAGGCTTTCATAAGGCGGCTGCAGGCCATGCCACAGCGTTTCGATTTCGGTGACGTCCTTGCTGCTCAATTCCGCCAGCGCCTGCTTGGCGAGTCGCGCCGAGACGCCGATGCGCATGGCGCCGGTCGCAAGCTTCAGAAAGGCGAAACGGCCCGACGTATCTAGCCTATCGAGCAGATCTCGGACGAAGCTGCGCACTTCGGTCCGCCCGAGCGCATTCATGCGGCGCACGACGTCGCCGAGCCTCGGCTGTTCACCGGCAGGACGCTCGATGTCGCTCTCCTTGTCCCAGACCAGCGAGATCGTCTCGGCGAGATCGCCGACATAATCGTAGGAATAGCGAAACAGCACCTCGTCCATGCGTTCGAGAACAAGCTCGCGCAGCATGGCGGGCTTGACGTTGCGCACCTCCAGCGTGCCGGCGATGGCGGCCAGACCATAACCACGGTCCGGGTCAGGAGTATCGCGGAAATAGTCGGTCAAGAGCTTCAGCTTGCCGTTGCGGCTCGGCGTCAGCACCAGGCGGTCGAGAAGGTCGGCAAAGGCTTTCATCAATCGCCCTCGTCTTCATAACCGATGAGGTGCAGCGGCTTGGCGGCGATGCCTTGCAGTTCGCACCAGCGCACCAGCGCCTCTTCGCGGCCGTGGGTGACCCAGACCTCGCTCGGTTTCAGATCGGAGATCGTCTCGGTCAGCTCGGGCCAGTCGCAATGGTCAGATATGACCAGCGGCAGCTCGACACCCAACTGCTTGGCACGCTGGCGTACCATCATCCAGCCAGAGGCGAATGCCGGCAGCGGGTCATGGAACCGCCTTGCCCAGCGATCCTGGAAAGCGGAGGGCGGGCCGACGACGACGGCGCCATGGAAGATCGACTGATCGCGGCTTTCGATCGTGGCCGGCTTGAGTTCGCCGAGCGCGATGCCCTGGCTGATATAGTAATCGCACAGGGTTTCGAGCGCACCGTGAATATAGATCGGCTTGTCATAGCCGGCAAGGCGCAGCAGGCGGATAACCCGCTGCGCCTTGCCGAGCGCATAGGCGCCGACCAGATGCGTTCGCTCCGGAAACTGGCGAAGCGAGGCCAGGAGCTTGCGCGTCTCCGCCAGGGGATCGGGATGATGGAACACCGGCAGCCCGAAGGTCGCCTCGGTGATGAAGACATCGCAGGGAACCGGCACATAGGGTTCGCAGGTCGGATCCGGCCGGCGCTTGTAGTCGCCTGAGACCACGATCCGCAGCCCATCCTTCTCCACCGCGATCTGCGCCGAGCCGAGCACATGGCCGGCAGGATGGAACTCGACCTTGACGCCGTTGATCGTCACCTCCTCGCCAAAGGCAACCGCCTGCTCCGAGCCGGCAAAACCGTCGCCGTAGCGGATGCGCATGATATCGAGAGTCTGGCGCGTGGCGAGCACATGGGCATGGCCGGAGCGGGCATGGTCGGAATGACCATGCGTGACGAGCGCTCGCTCGACCGGCTGCACGGGATCGATATAAAAGCCGCCGATCGGGCAGAACAAGCCCTCGGGCGCCGGATAAAGCAGTTGGTCGGGTCTCATGACAGATGAGGATAGCGCGATTTACACAATTAGGTAGCGATATCAGCCGCTTTTCGCGCGAATCCGCGGTCGGGTTGCCGATCCGGCAGGTCGAAGACGAGCACATCCTCGCTATGCGGTTTGGCCTTTGCCACGACCACGCCGCTGGGATCGACGATGGCGCTGGTGCCATAGCTCACCCAGCCGTCCTCGTTGCCGCCGACGACATCCGATGCCATGACCCAGCATCCCGTATGCCTGGCGCATATCTGCAGACTCGATATACCCGGCCTGTGCCACTTCTCCGCCTTGTGGGGCCGGAGCATCAGATTGATGGGGTTGCAGATCAGGCCCGCTCCCTTTCTAGCCAGGCGCGCCGCGGTATAGGGATATCGGAGATCGGCGCAAATATTGATGCCGAAGTGCCAATCGCCTTCTTGCCAGACGGGAAAATCCTTTCCCGGCGTGCAGCCGCTTTCGAGCGGATGCGCCTTGGCATAAACGCCGTCTATGCGGCCGGACCTCGCAACGATTGCACTGTTGTAGAGCGCATCGCCCCTCCGCTCAAAAAGCCCTACGATCGCGGTCGTCCTAGCCGAGGCAAATCGCGCCACAAGCGCGGTCAAACCGGGATCATCGAGCGAAAGTGCGCGGCGCCTGGCGATCGCCTCGCTGTAGCTGTGCCCTTGCAGATAGCATTCTGGAAAGAGAGCGAGATGGATGCCCTGCCTTTCGGCCCACGCGAGATCGCGCGCCAAAACCTCGGCCGCCTGTTCGACGGCATCGAAAAGTGCCAGACGTTGAAAGGCCGCGATCCGCATGCCGCAGCGGTAACATGCGCTGCGAGTCGCCCCTAGAGCAAATGGGTCGGACGCGGGCCGTCGCCTGTGCCGAACTGGTAAATGAAATAGAAAAATGTCGGGACTCTTGGCCGACCGAACGTGTTTGAAGAGTGGTTCCTGTATCAAAACGGCACAGATGGGCTTGGCACGATTTCTGCTTCATGGGTGACGTTCTAGGAGTTCATAATGATCCAACGCCGCGCCTTCATCGCTTCCCTCGCCGCCTCGGCAGCGGCTGGCCTGCTTGCGCCTCGCGTTTTCGCCGCGCCGCTCGCCAAGATGACCGGGGCGGAGCTGCGCGGGCCGATCGACGCTATCGCGCTGAAGATAACGCCAGGCGCGAGCGACTTCAAGAGCGGCAAGCTGCAGGCGATGATCGACAATGCAGCGCGCACCAACATGCCGCTCTTCCTGCCGCCGGGCACATACAACATTTCCAACCTGACGCTGCCGGATAATACCCGTATCACCGGCGTTCCCGGCGCCTCGCGGCTCGTCTACAGCGGCGACGGTCATCTGATGAATGCGGACAAGGCCAGGCGCATCGAGCTCTCCGGCCTCGTGCTCGACGGCGGTAATCGCTGGCTTGCCGACTATGCCGGCGGCCTGCTGCAGTTTACCGGCGTCGGCGAGGTGCTGATCGACAATTGCGAGATAACCGGCAGCCGCAAGAATGCGCTGCAACTGGAGCGCTGCGGCGGCCGGATCGAGCGCAGCCGCATCTCCGGCGCTGCCGAGGCGGGCATCTATTCCGTGCAATCCACCGGATTGTCGGTGACCGGCAATCGCGTCGAGGATTGCGGCAATGGCGGCATTCTGATCCATCGCTGGGAAAAGGCCGGGGATGGCAGCAGCGTCATCGACAACCGGATTGCCCGCATCCGCGCCAACGATGGCGGCACCGGCCAGAACGGTAACGGCATCAATGTCTTCCGTGCCGATGGCGTGACTGTATCCGGCAATCAGATCGCCGATTGCGCCTTCACCGCCATCCGTGCCAACTCCGCCTCGAACGTACAGATATCGAACAATCAGTGCCTGCGGTCGGGCGAAACGGCGATCTACTGCGAATTCGAATTCGTCGGCGCCACGATCAGCAACAATCTGGTCGATGGTGCCGCCAACGGCATTTCGGTCACCAATTTCGACAAGGACGGAAGGCTCGCCTCGGTGACGGGCAACGTCATCCGCAACCTGTCGCTCACCGCCCCTTACGCCCAGGATGGCGGTTTTGGCATCGGCATCCTGGCCGAAGCCGATACGCTGGTTTCAGATAATGTCATCGAGAACGCGCCGCTCTGGGGATTGAGGCTCGGCTGGGGTCCATATCTCCGCAATGTCGTCGCGACAGGCAATATCGTCAGGCACGCCGGCATCGGCTGCGTCATCTCGGTCGCGGATGGCGCAGGCTCCGCCGTGATTGCGGGCAATCTCTTTCAGGAGATGGAGCAGGCCGCGATCATGGGCTTTCTCTGGGACAAGCCGGCATCGGGCGAGTTGGTCAAGGGAAGCGCTCAGTTCCCGCAGCTGACCATCGAAAACAACAGGCTGGCTTAGGCCGACCGCCATTTCGGCTGCCGCTTTTCGAAGAAGGCTGTAATGCCCTCCCTCGCCTCGTCGGTCTCCCAGGCATCAGCCAATTGTTCGACGACATGGTCAATCATGCCATCGGTGATCGGCCTGCCGACGGAGCGCGCCAGGGCCTTGGCACGAGCGGCAGCCTGCGGCGAGGCGGCGAGGAAATGGCGGACTTCCGCTTCCACGGCTTCATCCAGCGCCTCTTCGGCGACGACCCGCGACAGAAGGCCGGTTGCGTGTGCCAGCCAGGCATCGATGATCTTGCCGGAAAGGAAGAGCGGCCGGGCATTCGTCTCGCCGATGCGGGCGACGACATAGGGGCTGATCGTGGCGGGGATGATGCCGAGGCGCACTTCCGTCAGGCCGAAGCGGGCCGTCGATGCCGATATCACCATGTCGCAGACGCTCAGAATGCCGATACCGCCGCCGAAGGCGTTGCCCTGGACGCGGGCGACCAGCGGCTTCGGCAACTCGTTCAGCGCCTTGAACAGCATCGCAAGCCGCCGCGCCTCGGCGATGCGCCCATCGCGCGTGGCATCGAACTGGGCGCGCATCCAGCCGAGATCGCCGCCGGCACAGAAGCTGGCACCCTCGCCGGTCAGCACGACGACCCGGACTGCCCTGTCGTGCGCAAGGTCGTGCGTTGCCGCCGTCAGATCGTCGATCATCTCTGCCGAAAGGGCATTATGCTTTTCCGGGCGTGCCAGCGTCAGATGGGCAACGCCGCGTTCGTCGGTGATGATGCGGATCGTTTGCGATATCATGAGACACTCCTGAGGCTGCGGGCAAAGGCGGCGGCACGGGCAAGTTTTTTCTCGTCGAGGCCGGTCTCGAATCCCCGCGCTGATAGATAATCTTGAACAGAAGCAGTATCGACATTGCCCTTGGCGCCGGGAGCGAAGGGACAACCGCCAAGGCCACCGGCCGACGCATCGAAGACACGCAGGCCGCGCTCCAGGGCGACGCCGATATTGTCGAGCGCGCGGCCGGACGTGTCGTGAAAATGGCCGGCAAGGACGGTTGCGGGGAGCTCGCCCAATACCGCGGCGAGCATCCGGTCGACGGCTTCGGGCATGCCCTTGCCGATCGTGTCGCCAAGGCTGATCTCGTAGCAACCGAGAGCGCGCAGCTGCCAGGCAACGCTCACCACATCTTGCGGCGGCACGGCGCCTTCATACGGGCATTCGACGACGCAGCTGACATAGCCGCGCAACGGAACGCCGCGATCCCGGCTGGCGGCTGCCACTGGCCGGAAACGCCCGATGCTCTCGGCGATCGAGCAATTGATATTGCGCATGGAAAAGGTTTCGGAGGCGGACGCGAAGATCGCCACTTCATCGGCGCCGGCCACAAGTGCCGCCTCGAAGCCCTGTATATTGGGCGCCAGCGCCGCATAGCTGACGCCTGGACGCCGCTCTATGCCGGCCATGACCGCAGCGGCGTCGCCGAGCTGCGGCACCCATTTCGGACTGACGAAACTCGTGACCTCGATGCGCTCGAAGCCGCAATCCGAGAGCAGATTGACCAGCTCGATCTTGCGTTCGGTATCGACCTGCTGCTTCTCGTTCTGCAGCCCGTCGCGGGGCGACATCTCGACGATGGTGACGTGGTTGGGGGGCTGGTCGGTCATGCCGCCTCCTCCGGACGAAGCGACAGAAGCACGGCGCTTTCGCTGGTCTGGTCGCCCTCGCCGACATGCAGGCTTTCGACGATGCCGTCGCGGGCGGCTGTCAGCGTCAGCTCCATCTTCATGGCTTCCATGATGATCAGCGCCTGCCCCTTGACCACCGTGTCGCCCTCACGCACGCGGACGATCTTGACGAGGCCCGGCATCGGCGCAATGACGCGATCGCCGCCGCTGGCCGTCTCCTCTCCGCCGTCGAGCGGATCAGGACGATGGAAATGATGCGTCTGTCCATCGAGGAACAAAGTCACATCCGACGGTGTCTCGAAGATATCGACATGGGACTGCCGGCCGTCGATCTCGACATGGCGGGAATAGCTCTCACCCGCGAGCAAGCGAACGAGAATGGTGCGATCATCAAAGGCGATGCCGAACAGCGACCGACCCTTCGTGGTCACGCGGCAATTCTGATGACCGCCGGCAAAATGCAGCGTGACGGGACGGCTTGCCTCGCCCCAGAGCTGCCAGGGGCCGAGCGACAGCCAGGGATCATTGCCGGCAGCCTGTGCAAACCCACCCGCCTCGACGAGGGCGGCAATGGCGAGGGCGGCATCGTCGGGTTGTTGCGCCGAGATCAGCGCCTCTACGTCGCGGTCGATCAATCCCGTATCCGGATGGCCGGCGGCAAAATCCGGCTGGCGGCTGAGGCGAATGAGGAAATCGAGGTTGGTGGTGGTTCCCGCGACCTGCGTCTGCTGCAGGCCGCGCGTGAGCTTGGCAAGAGCCGCGGCCCGATCCGGCGCATGCACGGTCAGCTTGGCGATCAGCGGATCGTAATGTGGGGTGATGCTGTCGCCCTCGTGCACGCCGGCATCGATGCGCACATCGCCATCGGGAAAGCGAAGGTGGGAAAGTGTGCCGGTGGCCGGTAGGAAGCCGCGCGACGGGTCTTCGGCGTAGATACGGGCTTCGAAGGCCCAGCCGTTTATGGTGAGCTCATCCTGCCTCTTCGGCAAAGGTTCGCCGCTGGCGACGCGCAATTGCCATTCGACCAGATCGACGCCGGCGATTGCCTCGGTGACGGGGTGCTCGACCTGCAGCCGGGTGTTCATCTCCATGAAGAAGAAACGATCCGGCGACAGGCCGTCGGAAACATCGGCGATGAATTCGACCGTGCCGGCGCCGCGATAGTCGATGGCGCGGGCGGCGCGAACGGCCGCTTCGCCCATCGCACTGCGCATCTCCTCCGTCATGCCGGGCGCCGGCGCCTCCTCGATCACCTTCTGATGCCGGCGCTGCAGCGAGCAATCGCGCTCGAAGAGATGCACAGCGTTGCCTAGGCTGTCGCCGAAGACCTGGATCTCGATGTGGCGCGGCTTGATCAGATATTTCTCGATGAGCACGGCGTCGTCGCCGAAAGCCGATTTCGCCTCGCGCTTCGCCGCCTCCAGCGAAGCCTCGAAATCCTCCGGCCGGTCGACGCGGCGCATGCCCTTGCCGCCACCGCCGGCCCGCGCCTTGATGAGCACGGGAAAGCCGATACCATCAGCCTGTTCGGCAAGGAAGCCGGGCTCCTGCCGGTCTCCATGATAGCCGGGAACGACAGGTACGCCCGCCCGCTCCATCAGCGCCTTGGCCGCATCCTTCAGCCCCATGGCCCGGATCGAGGCCGGCGACGGGCCGATGAAGACGAGGCCGGCAGCTTCGACGGCCTCGGCGAAACCGGCATTTTCCGAGAGAAAGCCGTAGCCGGGATGGATGGCCTCCGCGCCAGTTCGCTTTGCGGCTGCGATGATCTTTTCCTTCGACAGATAGCTCTCGCTCGCAGCCGCCGGGCCGATATGCACGGCTTCGTCAGCTAGGGCCACATGCAGGGCATCCCGATCCGCATCGGAATAGACGGCAACCGTGCGGATGCCGAGCCGTCTTGCGGTGTGGATGACCCGGCAGGCGATTTCGCCGCGATTGGCGATCAGTATCTTCGAAAACATCGGCAGACCCTATTGCGCGGCAATGACTTCGACTTCGAGCAGCCAGGCGGTATCGAAAATGCCGGCGATTACGACGGTCATGGCCGGCGTGAGCGAGCCTAGATATTCGGCGCGGATCTCGCGGTTCTCCATTGTGTGGTGCCGATCCGCGAGAAAGGTGGTGACCTTGACGATATCGTCCTTGCTCATGCCAGCAGCCTTCAACTGAGCATCGACATTGAGCCAGGCCTGGCGGGCCTGTGCCTTGAACCCTTCGGGAAGCGTATCATCCGACGTCATCGGGATCTGGCCGCTGACAAACAGCAGCCGCTCGAAATTTTCGAGCTTTACGGCCTGTGCATAACCGCCGCGCGGCTGCGGCGCATTCTTGGCATTGATGGCATCGCGTTTCATCTCCATCTCCTCACATCCTGAACAGACCGAAGCGTGTGTCTTCGATCGGCGCGTTGAGTGCTGCTGAAAGCGAAAGAGCCAGCACATCGCGGCTCTTGCGCGGGTCGATGATACCGTCGTCCCACAGACGGGCCGAGGCATAGAGCGGGTGGCTCTGGGTTTCGAACATCTTGAGGGTCGGCGCCTTGAAGGCGGCCTCTTCCTCAGTCGTCCAGGGTTTGCCGGCGCGGGCCAGTGCCTCTCCGCGCACGGTTGCGAGCACGCCCGCCGCCTGTTCCCCGCCCATGACCGAAATGCGGCTGTTGGGCCAGGTCCACAGGAAACGCGGCGAATAGGCTCGACCAGCCATGCCGTAGTTGCCGGCGCCGAAGGAGCCGCCGATCAGCATGGTGATCTTCGGAACCTTGGTCGTGGCAACCGCCGTCACCAGCTTGGCGCCATTCTTGGCGATGCCTTCCGTCTCGTATTTGCGGCCGACCATGAAACCGGTGATATTCTGCAGGAAGACCAGCGGGATCTTGCGCTGCGAGCAAAGCTCGACGAAATGCGCGCCCTTCAGCGCCGATTCCGAGAAAAGCACGCCGTTGTTGGCGATGATCCCCACGGGAATGCCGTGGATATGGGCAAAGCCACAGACCAACGTCGTGCCGTAGCGCGCCTTGAACTCATCGAGACGGGAGCCGTCCACCATACGGGCGATGACCTCGCGCACATCATAAGGCGTGCGCAGATCGGAGGGAACGATGCCGAGGATTTCTTCCGGATCGTAAAGTGGCGCCTCCGGCGTGCGGAGCTCGACACCTTCGGGTTTGCGGCGGTTGAGATTAGCGACCGCCTGCCGGGCGAGCGCAAGCGCATGGGCGTCGTCGCGCGCCAGGTGATCGGCAACACCGGAAAGGCGCGTATGCACATCACCGCCGCCAAGATCCTCGGCCGAAACCACCTCGCCCGTCGCCGCCTTGACCAGCGGCGGACCGGCAAGAAAGATCGTCCCCTGCTTCTCGACGATGATGGTTTCGTCCGACATGGCGGGCACGTAGGCGCCGCCCGCCGTACAGGAGCCCATGACGACGGCGATCTGTGGGATACCGGCCGCCGACATATTGGCCTGATTGTAAAAGATGCGGCCGAAGTGATCGCGGTCCGGAAAGACCTCATCCTGGTTCGGCAGGTTTGCGCCGCCGGAATCGACGAGGTAGATGCAAGGGAGATTGTTTTCCGCCGCGATCTCCTGGGCGCGCAGATGCTTCTTCACCGTGATCGGATAATAGGTGCCGCCTTTGACCGTGGCGTCGTTGCAGACGATCATGCAATAGCGGCCGGAGACACGGCCGATACCGGCAATCAGGCCGGCGCCTGGTGCATCGCCGCTATAGAGACCGTGTGCCGCCGTTGTACCGACTTCCAGAAACGGCGTAGCGGGATCGGTGAGCCCGGCCACGCGATCGCGCGGCAGCATCTTGCCGCGGCTGACATGGCGCTCGCGCGCCTGGGCGCCGCCGCCTTCCGCCGCCTGCGACGCCGCGGCCTCGGCGACACCGATCGCCTCCAGCATGGCGGCGCGGTTGTCGCGGAAGCGATCCGTATGCGTCGATATCTCTGATTTCAGGACGGCCATGCGCTTCACCGGTTGATGGAAATGGAATTTCTCAAGTCAGGCAGTTTCGCCAAACAGCTCGCGACCGATCAGCATACGCCGGATTTCGGAGGTGCCGGCGCCGATCTCATAGAGCTTGGCGTCGCGCAGCAACCGGCCGGCGGGGTAATCATTGGTGTAGCCGTTACCGCCGAGCGCCTGGATGCATTCGAGCGCCAGCGCCGTCGCCTTTTCGGCGGAATAGAGAATGCAGCCGGCCGCATCCTTGCGCGTCGTCTCGCCGCGATCGCAGGCGGCGGCGACCGCATAGACATAGGCGCGCGCGGCATTCATCGTCACATACATGTCGGCAAGCTTGCCCTGCATGAGCTGGAATTCGCCGATCGACTGGCCGAATTGCTTGCGCTCATGCATGTAGGGCAGAACCACATCCATGCACGCGGCCATGATGCCGACGGGGCCGCCCGAGAGCACCACACGCTCGTAGTCGAGGCCGGACATCAGCACGCGCACACCGCCATCGACGTAACCGAGAACATTTTCCGCCGGCACTTCGCAATCGAGGAAGATCAGCTCCGAAGTATTGGACCCGCGCATGCCGAGCTTGTCGAGCTTCTGACCGACCGAAAAGCCGGGAAATCCTTTCTCGACAAGAAAGGCGGTGATCCCGCGCGGGCCGGCATCCGGCGAGGTCTTGGCGTAGACGACGAGGACATCGGCATCGGGACCGTTGGTGATCCACATCTTGCTGCCGTTCAGCACATAATGATGGCCGCGCTTCTCGGCATGCAGCTTCATGGAGACGACATCGGAACCAGCACTGGGCTCCGACATGGCCAGCGCACCGACATGCTCGCCCGAAATCAGCTTCGGCAGATAGCGCTCCTTCTGCGCCACCGTGCCGTTACGATGGATCTGGTTGACGCAAAGGTTGGAATGGGCGCCATAGCTGAGGCCAACGGAAGCCGAAGCACGGCTGATCTCCTCCATGGCAACCGTATGGGCGAGATAGCCGAGCCCTGCCCCGCCATAGGCTTCGTCAACCGTGATCCCGAGTACGCCGAGATCGCCCATCTCCCGCCACAGATGCATCGGGAAACTGTTGTTGCGATCAATCTCGTCTGCAAAGGGTGCAATGCGGTTGCTGGCAAAGCGGCGCACCTGCTCGCGCAGTGCATCGATGTCCTCGCCCAGCGCGAAATTCAATCCCCCAGAAAACATCCGGCTTCTCCTCCCGATCTTCCCGAACGTCCAATCTCTTTGAACGTATGTCTTGTTATGCCTGCTTCAAGTTTCTACCGCAGGCGTCATGCCGCGTCTGCGGGTACATGCTGCGCCTCCTGCGACATCTCATAGGCTTTCAGCTTGTCCGCGATCCTCGTCATGATCTTCCGGCAAGCCTCCTCCTTGACAGGGCCGAAGCCTCTTATCTCATCAAACAGCGAGAGAATGGCAAGGGCTTCTCCCTCGTTGTCGTGGCGCAGACCGGCAAGCACGCGCCCGGCAATCTCTTCGTATTCGGCAATCAGGTGGCGTTCCATCCGCCGCTCCGCCATATAGCCGAAGGGATCGAGGGCGGTGCCCCGCAGCCGTTTCATAGGCGCAAGGGCGCGCAGCAGCGGCAAAATCCAGGCGCCGAACTCACGCTTCTTCGGCCGGCCGTTCGGGTCCTTGCCACCGAGAATGGGCGGGGCAAGGTTGAGGGCCAGCTTGAAATCACCTTCCATCTCCTCACGCAGCTGCGCTTCAAAAGTGGGATCGGTAAGAAGCCGGGCGACCTCGTATTCGTCCTTGTAGGCCAGAACCCGCGCATAGGTGACGGCGACGGCAAAAGGCACCTTGTCCGAAAGTCGCTCTCTTGTTGCCAGGGCATTGGCATGGGCGACGAAAGCACCATAGCGATCGGCAAGGGCCGCATCCTGATAGGCGGTCAGATGCGTCTTGCGATGTTTCACAAGCTCGTCGAGGCTCATATCGGCCAGCGTGCTGCCGGCATCGGGTGCCGCCATCAGGGCATGCACGGCCTGCGGATCATGCGCGAGAAGCCTGCCCCAATGGAAGGCAGAGAGGCTCGCCTTGACGGCGACGCCATTGAGCGCGATCGCCTTTTCGATCGCCTCCAGTGACAGCGGCAGCAGGCCGCGCTGCCAGGCAAAGCCGGTCAGCAGGATATTGGTCGAGATCGCATCGCCGGTGACCTCGGTCGCGACATGATTGAAATCGAGGAAGACGGACTTGTCGCTGACGGTCTTGGCGATGGCATGCTGGATCGAGCCGGTCTTGAAATCGAAATCGCGGTTGCGGACGAAGTCGGCAACCGGCATCAGGCCTGTGTTGACGATGGCCGTCGTGCGGGTCGACGAGCAGAGCGTGATCGCATCCTTGGAGGCGCCGACCACCTCGTCTGCCGATAACAGCAGGTCCGCGCCGCCATTGACGATGCGCGACGAGGTGACGTCGGCCTGGTTGAGACCAATGCGCAGATGGCTCATAACCGCGCCGCCCTTCTGGGCGAGGCCGGCCATATCGAGGATCATCGGCACCTTACCGTCCAGATGCGCAGCCATGCCGAGAATGGCGCCGACAGTCAGGATGCCGGTGCCGCCGACGCCGGCAATCGCGATGTTCCAGGGACGATCTGATACGACGGGGATTTCCGGCATCGGCACGTCGATGCCGGCATGGTCCACAGCCTTCCGCTTCCGGCGCTTGCCGCCATGAACGGTTACGAAGGACGGGCAGAAGCCTTTGACACAGGAGAAATCCTTGTTGCAGCTCGACTGGTTGATCTGGCGCTTACGGCCGAATTCCGTCTCAAGCGGCTCCACTGAGATGCAATTCGATTGCACCGAGCAATCGCCGCAGCCTTCACAGACTGCCTTGTTGATGAAGACGCGCTTGGCCGGGTCTTCCATCAGCCCGCGGCTGCGGCGACGGCGCTTCTCGGCCGCGCAGGTCTGGACATAGACGATCGCCGAACAGCCTGCGGTGTCGCGCAGCGTCAGCATCACCTGATCAATATGGTCGCGATGGAGTATCTTGACGCCGGGCGCCAGCTCAGAGGAACGATAGGCATCGGGATTGTCGGACAGAAGATAGATCGGCCTGACGCCCTCATCATGCAACTGCTTCGTCACCAGTTGCGGCGTCAAGTGGCCGTCGATCTGCTGGCCGCCGGTCATGGCGACGGCATCGTTGTAGAGCAACTTATAGGTGACATTGACCTTGGCCGCGACGGACTGGCGGACGGCGAGAATGCCGGAGTGAAAATAGGTGCCGTCGCCGAGATTGACGAACATGTGCTTTTCGTCGGTGTAGCGGGCGATCGCCGTCCAGGGCACACCTTCGCCACCCATCTGGGTAAAGGTCTCGGTGTTGCGATCCATCCAGGTGACCATGTAGTGGCAGCCAATGCCGGCTGCGGCGCGGCTGCCTTCGGGAACGCGGGTGGACGTATTGTGCGGACAGCCGGAGCAGAAGAATGGTGTGCGGTTCAGCGGCGCGACATGGCTTCTGCTGATCTGGCCACGCTCGGCAAGATAGGCAAGCTTGGCGGCGATGCGATCATGCAGACCCTGGTCGAGATCGAGTTTGACGATGCGCCCGGCGATTGCCCTGGCAACGGCACCGACGGTCAAAGCCGAAGACAGGCTGAGATAGGGTTTGTCATGCTCGTCGAACTTGCCGACGATGCGCGGGCGCACATCGGAGCGCCAGTTGAACAGTTGCTGCTTGATCTGGTTTTCGATGATCTCGCGCCGCTCCTCGACGACAAGTACCTCGTCCAGCCCTTCGGAGAAGTGCCGCACCGCCTCCGGCTCAAGCGGCCAGGGCATACGCACCTTCAGAATACGCAGGCCGATCGCCGCCATTTCCCTCGGACCGATCTCGAGCTCACGCAGCGCCTGCAGCACATCCTCATAGGCCTTGCCGGACGAGATGATGCCGAAGCGGGCATTGGGGACATCGTGCGTAATTTCGTCGACGCGGTTCGCACGAGCAAAGGCGATGGCCGCATAGGCCTTGTAATTCTGCAGCCGGTCATCCTGCATCAAGGGCGGATCGGGCCAACGCAGATTGAGGCCGCCGGGCGGCAATTCGAAATCGGTCGGCAGTACGAACTGCCGCTTCTCGCCGGAGAGATCGACGGCTGCCGTCGTCTCAACCGTATCAGCGATGAACTTCATGCCGACCCAGCAACCGGAATAGCGCGACATGGCGATGCCGAGCAGACCGTATTCGAGGAACTCGTGGATGGACGAGGGGTAGATGACAGGCATGACCGCCGACATGAATTCATGATCGGTCTGGTGCGGAATAGTCGAGGATTTGGCGGAGTGATCGTCGCCTGCAAAACAGAGGACGCCACCATGTCTGGAGGTGCCGGCGGCATTGCCGTGCTTCAGCACATCGCCGGACCGATCGACGCCAGGGCCTTTGCCATACCAGATGCCGAGCACGCCGTCCTTGCGGGCACCGGGCGAGAGGCCGACCTGCTGCGAGCCCCAAACGGCCGTTGCGGCAAGATCCTCGTTGATGCCAGGCTGGAAGGTGACGTCGTGCGCGTCGAGGTAAGTTTGCGCTTTCAAAAGCTGCTGGTCGTAGCCGCCGAGCGGCGAACCGCGATAACCGGAAATGAAGGCTGCCGTGTTGAGGCCGGCGGCGCGGTCGCGCCGCATCTGGGTCATGGGCAGACGTACCAACGCCTGCAGCCCGGTCATGAAAACGCGGCCGTCCTCTGCCGTATATTTGTCGTCTAGCGAAACGCCGGTCGCAAGCATCTGCTCTCCTCCCGAGATCGCAGTCACCGATTACGCATGAGCGTCTTCGCCGGGTGCCTCCTACCGCATCCGATGAAAACCATGTTTGAACCCTAACATGCGCCCACGCTAATTTCCGAACGAAGGCTGGGCATCGGCCGCATGATTTGCAAAATTTCGGGCGGGTGACGGATATTTTCGTGCTTGCTCGGCCCGGCCACCCGCCCTCGCCCTTCGAGGCTCCGGCTTTTAGCCTCCGCACCTCAGGGTGAGGGCTGATGTTGCACGGCCAGCCGCCGCAACATCCGCTTTTTACAGCAAGGCGCGGGGCCAGCTCCACCTCATCCTGAGGTGCATTTCGAAGCCTGGCGGAGAAATGCCTCGAAGGACGAGGTGGCCCCCGCACCTGCATCCATCACAAGCTTTCATCGCAGATATCAGCCGCAAGGTCTTTTACTCGTCCAACCTGCCCAATAAGGTCGCGCCGACTCGAATCTGGGAGACCCACATGCTGACGATCTACGGTGTCTATCGCTCGCGCGCCTCGCGCAATTACTGGATGGCCGAGGAGCTCGGCATCGAGTTCAAATCGGTTCCCGTGATCCAGGCCGGTCGGCTTGCCAATCCGCTCGCCGCCGATGCGCCGATCAACACGATGTCGCCGGAGTTTCTGGCCGTCAATCCGATGGGCATGATCCCCTGCATCAAGGATGGCGATCTTGCCATACATGAGTCACTTGCCATCAACCTCTATCTCGCCCGCAAATATGGCGGCCCGCTTGCCGGCAAGACGGTGGAGGAAGAAGGGTTGCTCGGGATGTGGACGATGTGGGCGGCGACGGAGGTCGAGCCCTACAGCGTCGCGCTCGTCCGCATCTATGACAATGCGCAGGAAAACAGCGAGGCCGGCAAAGCCGGGATCGCGGTTGCCTGCCGCTCGCTGAAGAAGCCGCTCGACGTGCTGGAAAAGCACCTGCAAAATCAGGACTACCTCGTCGGCAATCGTTTTACCGCTGCCGACCTCAACCTGGCCGAGGTGCTGCGCTACGCCCAGACCGAACAGGAATTGTTCGACGCTCGCCCGAGGATGAAGGCCTGGATCGAGCGTTGCCAGTCGCGCGATGCCTACAAGGCGATGCAGGCGACCCGCGGCAAGGAGCCAGTCTGATATGGATCAATGGAAGAGGCGCATGCTCTCTTCCATTTCCTCGCGGATCCAGGCCTTGAAGGCGGTGACTTTCTTCGGTTCGCGCACGCCTTCCGCCGTGACGAAGTAGTGGCCGAAGCCCGTTTTGGCGCGAATGCCGAAGGGATCGACGAGGCATTTCTGCTGGAGGGCATAGGCCGCCAGCGTCTGCCAGGCGAGCATCGCCCCTTGCCCCGCTATGGCCGCATCCAGACAGAGCGACGCGTCGTTGAAGATGTGCCGCTCTTCCATGCAATGGCCCGAAAGCCCGGCCTTGCGCAGCCACACCTCCCAGCTGAACATTGCGTGTCCATCGATGACAGCCGGAACCCTCAAGAGATCGGCGGGCTCACGCAGCGTGGCGGCAATCTGTGGTGTGACGACCGGGAATACCTCCTGCGCCAGCAACAGCTCGGACCTGACGCCGGGCCATTGCCCGCTGCCGACCCGAATGCCGATATCGACATCAGACGTCGCCGGGTTGATCAGCCGCGTCGTGGCATCGATGCGCAGGCGGATATCCGGATGGCGGCCGGCGAAGCGGTCGAGCCGATAGACCAGCCAGCGCGCCGCGAAGACGGGCGCCACCGAAATGGTGAGGATGTTTTCATCCTTGTGCTGCGCAAGCGCGATCGCCGCCGAAAGCGCCTGAAATCCCTCGCCCAGCCTTGCCAGCACCGCCAGCCCCGATGCCGTTACCGTCATCCCCTTAGGCGTCCGCTCGAACAACGGACGGCCGAGCTGCGCCTCAGCCTTGATGACCTGCTGGCTGACGGCGCCGACCGTCACCCCAAGCTCGTCGGCCGCAGCTTGCAGCGAACCGAGCCGCCCCACGGCCTCCAGCGCGCGCAAACCATTCAGATGAACATTGTTGAGGTTTCTCATTATAGAATATCTATATCAGCGTCCCCGCATTCTCAATTGCATTGAACGCATATTCGCGCGATTATTACACCATGAAATTGAAGACCGCCGCCGCTCGCCCGGCTGATGCCCTCATGGTTGCATCGATGCGAGGATCCAAGGAGGCATGCCATGTCGATCTTGAAGCTTTTCTTTAGTCACATGCTGGAAGAGGATCGCGAACCGGATAGTGACCCGTTGCAGCATCCCATGCTTGCGGCCATGTCGCTGGAAGAACTGGCCGACCTGCCGCTGATGCCGGAAAATCTGGGGCGGCCTATGGACAAGCGGACCGTTCAACCGGAAGAATGTGCGTAAGAGAGATATAATCGCACTCAAACGCGCATGACATCGAACCTAGGCATGGACGCCATAGCGGAACGATTGCAGCGGCTGGTGGCGCAAGCCCGGCTGCCTGAGGTCGAACCTGGCCTGCATTATGGCCTGCCGGCCTTCAAGGTCGGCGGCAAGGCATTCGTAACCGTCAAGAACAACGAGACCATCGTGCTGTCACTGCCGATCGACCGCAAGGAGCAGCTGATGGAAATGGCGCCGGAGATCTATTTCCAGACGGATCACTATGTCGGTTGGCCCTCCCTACCCTTGCGCGTCACCGCAATCGGTGATGAGGAGCTGGAGCTGCGTCTGATCGAGGCGTGGCGACACCGCGCCCCGAAGAAACTTCTGGCAAGATTCGGCTGATTGATCAGCCCTGTTCTATGGCAAGCGCCTTCTGGACAGCCGGGCGCTCGAGCATGCGCTGATAATGCGCGCTGACTTTGGGGAACTGGTTGATATCGACATTGTCTCCCGGCAGCCACTTCTCCATGGTGAAGAGATAACCGTCGGCAACGGTATATTGCTCGCCCATTACCCAAGGCCCCTTCAGCATCTTATCCTCGATCAAGGCGAAGCTTTCGGTCATGGTCTGTGGAACCTTGGCCTTCATCGTCTCGATCGCTGCCGCATCGTCGGTCCAGCGATAGCCGCGCCCCTTGTGCGAATGGTTCACATGAACGGTCGAAGCGATATAGCTGTTGAAGGACTGCATCTGCGCGAACTCGTAGGGATCGTCGAGCGGCGCCAGCTTTGCGGTGGGCGCGATCTGGGCGATGTAGGCCATGATCGCGATATTCTCGGTGATGACACCCCTGTCGGTTACCAGGGCCGGAACCCGGCCCTTGGGATTGATGGCCAGATAATCCGGCTGGCGCTGATCGCCATTGGCGAGGTTGAGACGCCGGGGCTCATAGACAAGGCCCGATTCTTCCAGAGCGATGAGACTAGCGAGCGCGCAGCTTCCAGGCGCAAAATAGAATGTCAGCATGTTCCGTTCCTCGATTGAATTCCTTGAGGAAGCTAAAGGCAAGCCGGCCGATACGGAAGTGGCTGATGCTGATGGGCGCTACAAAAGGTTTTGATCGATCGGGCGGGCATACCCATCCCCATCGGCTGGCGTGAAGAGGATGGGCTGCGGTGGTCTTAGGCGCAGCCGGGCACGTCTTCCAGCCTGTACCAGACGGGGATGCCGCGCTCGCGGGCGATGCGGACATCGTTGTCGGCACCCTTGGAATCGCCAGGCAATCTCAAAACGCCCTCGCAAAGCTGCAGCAGGCGGCCGGCCGTCGGATGGAAGATCTCCTCATAGAGATCGTCGCCGACGCTCGTGCCGCCGGCGGCGTGCCAGACCGGCAAGGCGACCCATTCGCCGATCATTGGCAGATGTCCGGCCTTGAAGAGCGCGTAGGAGGGCTCCTCCAGGCGCTTGAGGTTCTCGGCCATCTTCTTCGGATCGTCGCCGGTGCCGGAGCGATAGGGGCCGGCAATCAGGATCAACATGTCATGTCTCCATTTTTTTATACCTGCTTCCTGCAGGAATTTGCACGAATATGCGCATATTTTCTTGAATGTCGAATCGATTCTGATAAATTCATGATTATTCATGAGATATCGTGCAGAGATCGACATGCTGACCAGCCAACGCAAAGCCCTCATCCTCGACAGACTGCGCCAAGACGGCCAGGTGATCGCCAAGGTTCTGGCCGACGAACTAGGCCTGTCCGAAGACACGATCCGCAGGGATCTGCGGGAAATGGCGACGGAGAAACTGCTGAAACGGGTGCATGGCGGCGCGTTGCCGCTTTCGCCTGAACTGCCCGATTTCTCAGCGCGGCAGGCGGTCTCATCCGATGCGAAGCGACGGCTCGGCGCCTATGCAGCCAACATGATCCAGACGGGGCAGACCGTGTTTCTCGATGGCGGCACGACCAATGCCGAGATCGCCCGGCAGCTGCCGAAAAATCTTGCCGTCACCATCGTCACCCATAGCCCGACGATCGCAGGCGAATTGGAGCATCATGCCGCCGAGGTGATCCTGATCGGCGGCAAGCTCTACAAGCATTCGATGGTGGTGACGGGTGCTGCCGCCATGGCGGCGATCGCCTCCATAAGGACCGATATCTTCTTTCTAGGCGTCACCGCCATCCATCCCGCCCGCGGCTTTTCGACCGGCGATTTCGAGGAGGCGGCCATCAAGCGGCATATCGCGCAGTGTTCGGCCGAAACCTATGTGCTGGCGACAGCCGAGAAGCTCGATGCCGCCTCCCCATGCCAGATCCTGCCCATGGCGAGCGTTTCCGGCCTGATTGTGCCGTCCGATATTCCGGAGGAGAGCCTGACACCCTATCGAGATATGGACGTGCCAATCTTCCTGGCCTGACCGACGGCCGGAGATCGGTATGCCTTGTCGTCGCCGCCGATCAAGCCTACCTGAATGGCCCAGAGGTTGTGATCGCCCATGAACGAACGCCGCATTCATCAGCTCTTCGAAATCAGCGTCCTGTTGAAGGGCGCGCATGCCCTGATCGAATGCCTCGGCGGCCTTGTGCTGGCGCTTGTCAGCACCGAGTCCATTCTTCGCCTGGCAAACCGGATCACCCAGCCCGAGCTGCTCAACGACCCGCATGATTTCATCGCGACGCACCTGCTCACCTGGGCACAGGATTTCTCGGTCGGCACGAAGAATTTCTATGCCTATTACCTCTTGAGCCATGGGCTGGTGAAGGTGCTGCTGGTCATCGGCCTACTGAGAGGCAAGATGTGGGCCTATCCAGCCTCGCTGGTGGCCTTGGGCCTTTTCATCGCCTACCAGCTTTACCGCTTCACCGACACGCATGGCATCGGGCTGATCATCCTCACCATCTTCGACATCGTGGTCATGGTTCTCATTTGGCAGGAATACAAAGTCGTCCGGCAGCATGTGCCGGCCCGGAAAACAAGCGGCTGAGCCGAAGGGTCTGGCCTATGCCGTCAGCGCCGCCGCCGGCCTGATATCGCCGACGCGGATGCCGTTCCAGTTCTTGAAGGACCGGTCTGCCATTGCCATCAGGCCGGCATGAACTGTGCTGTCCTTCTCGAAGAAGCGGGCCAAGGTCGTCGCTACCATGACTTCCGCCGCGCGGCTGTTGCCATCGTCACATTTGATTGCGATGGCAATGCCCTGCTCGGGGATGGCGGCGCAAAACACGCCCTCCGCGCCGGTCTTGGCAAAGATGCGGCCGGGAGCGATCTGCATCAGCCTGGTGCAGGCGCGATCGGTGCCGGCAACATAGAAGGGTTCTGCCATGCAGGCCTCGAACAGCCGGCGCGACGCTTTGGCGCGCAGCGGTTCCAGGCCGACACCCGTCGCCATTCTTGCAAAGCCATGCGCCAACCCCTTGAGCGGCACCGCATAGGTCGGGATCGAGCAGCCGTCGGTGCCGCAATTATCATGCGCCAAAACAGCGCCGGTCAGGCTCTGCATGGTGTCGCGGATCTGCTGCTGCAGCGGATGGTCATAACCGACATAACCGGTTGGATCGATGTCCTGATGGCAGCAGGCGCAGATAAAGCCGGCATGCTTGCCGGAGCAATTGTTGTGCAGAGCCGTCGGCTTGCCTATGGCGCGGGCCTGATGGATCAGCGTCTTCTGATCGGAGGACCAGTGAGCGCCGCATTCGAGCGTGCCGACATCGCGGCCGGCGCGGGCCAGCATCGAGGCGGCGAGCGCAACATGCTCGTCTTCGCCGTTGTGGGAGGAACAGGCCAGCGCCAATTCCTTATTGCCGAAACCATAAGCGTCTGCCGCTCCGCTTTCGACCAATGGCAGCGCCTGCATCGCCTTGCAGGCGGAGCGCGGAAAGACGCCGCTTTCCATATCGCCGACCGAAAAGACCAGCTTGCCATCACCATCGACCACGACGACGGAGCCGCGATGGCGGCTCTCGACCAGATTGCCACGGGTGACTTCGACGCAGACGGGATTGGACATGAGAAGACGCAGCCTTTGATTTGCTAGACGGTCACTGATAGCCGCTGCATCCCGCATTGCCAATCGCCGATACCGGCAGGCAGCATCAAAAAGCGATCCCTCAGGCTGCGTCGCGAATCCTGTAGGCGCAGCGCCTGGCGCCGAGCAGGATATGCTCCTCCCGTTCGACGTCAGCGCCAAGCACGATGCGGAAGGTTTCCAGCTCCGATCGGCAGAAGCCGGCACAGACAGACGCGGCAGCACAGATGGGGCAATGGTTCTCCACCAGCACCAGCGAACCATCATCATCCTGCCAATGATCGGCCATGTAGCCTTCCTGCGTGCGGACTAAAGCAAGGCTCGCGACGCGCGACGGCAGATCGGCCGTAAGGTCGATTTCGCTGCGGTAGCGTCGAAGCGTCTCCGTCTCACGCGCCGAGATGACCGCATCGACGGCCCCCTGCCCCAGTTGGCTGGCCATGGTCGCGAGCAAAGTGGCGGTCAGATCTGCGTGGCCATCGGGAAACTGGCGATTGCCGGCCGCCGTCAGATGCCAGAACTGTCGCGGCCTGCCCCTGCCGGCGGCAGCTTCCGCCACGGGCTCGACCAACCCTTCTTCAGCCATCTTCGTCAGTTGCTGGCGGGCCGCCTCCGACGATATGCCGAGCGCATCGCCAATAGCGGCCGCGAGCTGCGGCCCATCGGTTTTCAACAGGATCAGAATTCGGTTGGCAGGCGATTGGCGCATTTTTCCAAGTTTTCTCTTGTTTTAATCCAGCAAGGATGTAATTTTCCAAATCATAACTTGGAAAATAATCAACCGCTAGGGAAAATACCGAGGACCATCCGATGTCCAGCATCGAAAACACAGCCCCCACTCCATCCTCCTCCGTCTTCACGTTGTTCTCACCAAAACTTCTGCCCGCGACGATGATGCTCGGCGGCGGCGTGACGCTTTATGCTGTCGAATCTTACATCACCGCCACGATCGCCCCCTCGATCGTGCGGGATATCGGCGGCCTCGAGCTGTTCTCATGGATGACGACGCTTTTCGTCGCTGCCGGCGTGCTTGGCTCGATTACCGTTGCCACGCGGCCGAAAGGCATGGGCTTGCGCGCGGTGTATGTCGGGGCGGCGCTCACCTTCGGTATCGGCAGCCTGGCTTGCGCTATGGCGCCGATGATGCCGGTATTGCTCGCGGGCCGCGCCATTCAGGGCTATGGGGCCGGCATGCTCTCCGGCCTCGCCTATGCTTTCATCCGTTTCGTCTATCCGGAGATATTGTGGCGCAAGGCTTCCACTCTCTATGCCGCCATCTGGGGTGTGGCGACCGTGCTCGGGCCGACACTCGGCGGCCTCTTTGCCGCCGGAGGTGCATGGCGCGAGGCCTTCGTCATCCTCGTGCCTCTGACGGTCATCATGGCGCTTTCCGCGCGCCGCCTGTTGCCTAATGTCGCGGATGACCGGATTGACACACGAACGCCCCTCGCCCAGATCGGTCTTCTGCTGACTGCCGTGCTGTTCGTCAGCGTCGCCAGTACGGTCGACCACGGAGCCTCCAAGGCGGTGCTGATTGCGATTTCCATCATTTTAGTCACAACGATGATCGTGATCGAGCGCAAGAACGACGTGCGGCTACTGCCCTATGGTGCCGTCATGCTTGGCAATCCGATTTCGCGGCTTTATCTGACGATGTTCACGGCGATGATGGTGCTGACCAGCGACATCTATATCCCCTACTTCCTGCAAACCCTGCATGGCGTCACGCCCCTGGTCTCCGGCTATCTCGTTGCGCTCGTCGCACTGGGTTGGACCATAGCGGCCTTCTTCAGCGCCTCGTTTTCCGGCAGGCAGGCCGTTGTGGCCATCATCAGCGGCTGCATTTTGGAGACCGCCGCGACCGCATCGCTGATCCCGTTCCTGGCAACGAATACACCCTTTGACACCGTCGCCAGGTTCGCACCTCCCGTCATCGCCATGTTCCTGATGGGGTTCGGCGTCGGGCTCGGCTGGGCGCATCTGGTGACCAGGATCATTGGTATCGCCCGCAGGACCGAACAGGACAAGGCCTCGGCAGCGATCTCGATGACGCAGTCGCTGGGCGGCGCATTCGGCGCCGCGCTCGCGGGCGTCATCGTCAATGGAGCGGGCCTGACCCATCCGGGTGGCATTGCCGGCGGCCTCTCTGCCGCCACCTGGCTCTATGCGCTGATGGCCATACCCGGCCTCATCGCCGTCGCCCTGTCGCTGACGATCAAGCCAGCTTCAGCATGATCTTGCCGATATGATCGCTGGTTTCCATCAATCGATGCGCCTCGACCACATCGTCGAAAGAGAATGTCCGATAGATGACGGGGGCAACCGTGCCCTCGTCCAGCAGCGGCCAGACCTGGGAGAGAAGGTCGTCGCGGATGGCCCGCTTTTCTTCGGCCGTGCGAGGACGCATGGTCGATCCGGTCACGGTCAGCCGCTTGACCATGATCGGCGCCAGGTTGGCCTTTTCCGCCACCGCGCCGCCAAGGAAGGCGATGATCGAAAGGCAGCCGTCGCGGGCAAGCGAAGCGAGGTTTTTTTCCAGATAGGCAGCGCCGATCATGTCGAGGATAATATCGACGCCATGTTCCGTCTCGGCCTTGATAACCTCGGCGAAATCCTCTTCCTTGTAATTGATCGCCCGCTTGGCGCCGAGCTTCTCGCAGGCCTCGCATTTTTCCTTCGACCCGGCCGTGGCATAAACCGTCACGCCGAAAGCGTGGGCAAGCTGGATCGCCGTCGTGCCGATGCCGCTAGAGCCACCATGGATCAGCACGCTTTCGCCTTCGGTCAGGCCCGCCATCTGGAAGAGATTGGCCCATACGGTGAAGAAGGTCTCGGGAACGGCCGCAGCACGCACGGCGTCATAACCGTTCGGGAAGCGCAGCGCCTGGCCGGCTGGCAGCACGCAATATTCGGCATAGCCGCCGCCATTGGCTAGGCCGCAGACTTTGTTGCCGATCGCAAATTCCGTCACGCCGGGCGCGACGTCAACGACTTCGCCTGATATTTCGAGGCCCAGGATCGGGCTTGCATCCTTCGGCGGCGGATAGGTGCCCTGCCGTTGCGCCACGTCCGGCCGGTTGACACCGGCAGCCTCGACGCGGACCAGGATCTCGCCCGGTTTCAACACCGGAAGAGGCTTTCGGGCAATGGTCATGACCTCAGGTCTGCCAAAGGACGGCAGATCCACGAAACGCATTTCAGACGGCAAGGGCATGGCACAATCTCCTCTCCCAGCAAAGCAGTGGAGATAGTTTAGCGCAGCGCGCTTGAAAAGGATCGAGTGCTAGATGGCGTCAATTCGTCTCGGTCAAGCCGAGGAATGCCACGCCAATGGCGCTTTCCTTTGCCTTCGCCTTGATACCCGCGATGGAAGTGCTGACACGGTTGATATTGTCGATCACCAATCCCTCTGGCAGTTGCAGGATGCCGATCGAGCAGCGCATCAGCGGAAACTCCGCTATCGCGCCGCTGCGGTCATGGCCGCGGATACGGCCAGCGGCTCGATCTTCGGCGGAATAAAGCTCGAGCACGTCGGCATGGAAATCGGCAAGCAACCGGTCCAGAACCTCACGAAGCTCCTGCATGCTCCAGCCGGTGACACCGATGAAGAAATCGTCGCCGCCGACATGACCGAGGAAATGGCGCTCCGCGAAGAAATAGCGGCGCATCAGAGCCGCAAACAGCGAGATGGCATGGTCGCCGAGATGGAAGCCGTAGGCATCGTTGAACGGCTTGAAATTATCGAAGTCGCAATAGCAGAAATGCCTGATCTCGTCGCCATCGCGGCCGGCGCTCTGCATGAAATCGTGGATCGCCCTGTTGCCAGGAAGGCCGGTCAGCGGGTTCTGGTCCTGCGCGATCTTGAGCTGCTTCTCGTTGATCACCTTGATGAGCGAGGCAGCCGAGACGATGCCGGCATAATGCGTGCCTTCGGTGACGATCAGGCAATCGCTGCTTTCCATGTTGGCGAAGATCGTCATCAGCGTGTCCGCGTCGGAATCGAGCCCGACGATCGGCGCCATCTCGACGAAATGCGAGATCGAACGCTCGTAGACCTTGTTCTTCAGCAGATCGCGGCCAAAAGGCTGATAGATATATTCCTTGAGCTGGTATTCATGGATGATACCGCGCGGCTCGTCATTGGCGTTCACGACCGGGAAATAGGCGCGGCGCGGATTGCGGCGGAAGAGTTCGAAAACGCTGTCGATACTGTCGCTTTCGCGGATGGTCGGAAGCACTTCGATCTGCTTGCGGATGAGGATTTCATCAAGCGACTGGCTGTTGCGCACCGTCTTGCCGAGATCCTGCAGGTGCGGAAAGCCTGGCTTGAGCTCGTTGACCAGCACCGTCGGACGGGCAATGAACCAGCCCTGGACAAGATCGACGCCGAATTCGCGGCAGGTCAGGAACTCCGCCTCAGTCTCAATGCCTTCCGCGATGACGCGCGTGCCGAGGACATGGGCGATATTGACGAGATTCCTCAGGATATGGCGCTTGCGGGCGCTGCGGTCGATATCGACGATGAAATGCCGGTCGATCTTGAGATAGTCGACCGGATAGTCGGACAGCAACTTCATCTCGCCACGGCCGACGCCGAAATCGTCGATAGCGAGCTTGAAGCCGGCATTGCGCATCTTGGCAACCAGCGCCGCAAACTCGGGCACGATGGTGTTGTCGAAGCGTTCGGAGAACTCAAAGCAGACGGAGGAAGCGGCGATGCCGGCCTTTCTCATGTGCTGCAGCAGGCCGTCGACCAACGCGGCGCCTTGCGCAATCAAGCGGACATCCAGGTTGAGGAAAAGCGTCGTGGCGGCGATGTTGGGCAGAGTGGCAAACTTCGCCAGCGCCCGGCTGGTGACCATCTGCTCCAGCCCGAGAAGCTGGCCGGTGCGCTCGGCTTCGTCGAGTATCTCCACAGGGCTCCCGAAACCGATGCGCTCCTGGCCGCGCATCAGGGATTCATAGCCGAAAACGGCGCCGGTGCCGGCCTCCACGATCGGCTGAAATGCGTTTTCGATGACGAGTTTGGCGAGAGTGACGATCTGGTCGCTGGCATATCGGCGCAATACGCCCGGTTCGACTGCGGCAGTCAGGGACATGCCCATCTCCACTTGCGGATTCTAATCTAATTTATTTAAGTAAAACTTTGGATTTACCGCGTTTTCAACCCAGGATGCGCCATAAAGCGTCAACGAAACCTTTCCCCTATGTGAAAGTTTCATGAATGGTAAAGCAATATTAACCATTCGCCGGGACGCAGACCCGGCACACGGCGGCCGAGTGGCTGCCGTGACGAGTGGGGTCAGTGCTAATTGCTGGAGTGCCGCTCTGCCTCATAGTCGGCAAACATATCGGCGACGCAGCGGCCGCTCTTTGCCGTCTCGCCGCCATCGTTGGCGGCACGTGGCACCTCGCAGATGTCACCGCGCTTGCGCGCCGCATCCCACATGCGAAGAGCTTCCCGCACGACTTCACTGCTCGAGGCATAAGTGCCGGTGTCTACTGCCGCCCGGATGCCGGCAGCTTGAAGCGGAGAGATGGAAACCGTTACCATCGGCATGATATTCCTCCCTTGACGTTATCGCGCGGAAATTTGTCTGGAACCATGTTCCGCGGCTTCGACCAGTTTCTTCGGGCATGTCCCTCGACATGCGGACTTCCAGATGAAGATACTGCCGTTACATCAACGCAACGCCGTTCTGCCTGATATGGCAGAGGCGCAAAGAGTAACGCCGCTCACGCTCCTTGTCAAAAAGTAGCAGTCCGTTACCCCTTTTGGGAGATGCGCTACCGCCTGAGCACGAGACCGAAGACCACCAGCGTCCAACCTTGAAAGATCAGATCGAAGGCCAGGAAAAGACCGAGAATCCAAAGGCTGTTGACCGGCCAGCCGAGAGCGATGGCGATGCCTGCAACGGCCGTTGCAAGACCGCTGATGACGATCCAGACCCATCCGCGCTCGGGCTTCAGCTTGCGGCCGACCCAGACGCGGAACGTGCCGGCGATGAGGAGCGCGATGGCAAGGAACAGGGTCAATGCCTCGGAGGCCAACAGCGGATTGGTGAAGGCAAGGATACCGGCAACCGTATAGAGCAGGCCGCTCAACACCCAGAACAGGATATGCTCCCAGCCCCTCACCTGAAAGGCATGCGCCAGATGCACGATACCGCCGATCAGCATCAGCATGCCGACATAATAGACGGAAGCGACCGTGGCGATGAACAGATTGCCAAGGGCGATGCCGCCGCAGATCAGCAGCAATATGCCAAGCCCGACGAACCAACCCCATTTGTCGCGCATCGCGGATGGGGGAACTTCATCAAGAATATCAACCATGACTGCACCTCCTCCTGCAAAAGAGTATGGCACAGAAATGCTTTGCGGAAAGAGGTCGCGGATTTTTCGTCGTATGGCCGACCCCGCCATTTTTTTATTGATTGATCAGTCAATCAAAAATACACTCGTCTTCAGCCTTGGAGATTGACCTATGCCGAAAGTCGGAATGGAGCCGGTGCGCCGCAAGGCGCTGGTGGATGCTGCGATGCGCGTGATCGGCGATCACGGCTCGCTGACCGTCACCATGTCCGAAATCGCCAAGCAGGCCGGCGTTTCCCCGGCTCTGGCGCATCACTACTTCGGCAGCAAGGAGCAGCTGCTGATCGAGACTGTCCGTGTGAATCTACAGCGGCTGCGCGACAGCGTGGTGACGGCGCTCCGCGAAGCAAAAACGCCACGCGAAAAGCTCTCCGCCGTCATCCGTGTCAGCTTCCAGGCCGACCAGTTCGCGCCAGAGACGATCGCTGCCTGGCTCGCCTTCTATGCCGAGGCGCAGCGTTCCGAGGAGACGCGCCGCTTTCTCGTCATCTATGCGCGCCGCCTGCACTCGAACCTCGTCGCCAATCTCAAGGCTTTGTGTTCTGCCCCCGATGCCGCGCGCATCGCCGAGGGTGCGGCCGCCATGATCGACGGTCTCTACATCCGGCAAAGCTTGCGGTCCGCACCGATCAGCACGGAGGCGTCGATCGCGCTGACGGAGGATTATCTGACGACCAATCTCAACGCGGTGAAAGGCTGAAACCATGCTGACCGTCTGGGGCCGCAAATCGTCATCCAACGTACAGGCGCTGATGTGGTGCATCGGTGAGCTGGGTCTCGCCTATGAGCGCATCGATGCGGGCTTTACCTATGGCGTCAACGACACGCCTGAATTCCTGGCGATGAACCCGAACGGAACGGTTCCGGTGCTACGCGACGGCGATGGCGAGCCACTCTGGGAGACGGGCGCTATCCTGCGCTATCTCGCCACGCAATATGGCGACGATACCTTCTGGCCCAGGGATGCCCGTCATCGCGCTCAGATCGACAAATGGGCGGAGTGGGCCAAGATCAACATTGCCCAGGGCTTCACTGGTCCAGTGTTCTGGCGCGTAGTGCGCACGGCCCCTGCCCTCAAGGATGAGAAGGCGATCGTCGCGGCCATTGCCGCGCTCGCTGCGAAGCTAGACATCGCCGAGTCGCAGTTCGGACGGCATCGCTTCCTCGCCAGCGATAATCTGACGCTTGCCGACATTCAATTCGGGCATGTTCTCTATCGCTATTTCGACATCGACATCCAGCGCCCGGCCCATCCGCAGCTGCAGCGCTACTACGAAAACCTGACCGAGCGGCCTGCTTTTCAAGAGCATGTCATGGTGTCCTATGAAGAACTGAGGGTTCTATAATGCGCGCACAACCGAAAGCCTCGCATTTCATCGACGGGGAATATGTCGAGGACACCGACGGCACTCTTATCGAAAGCATCTATCCGGCGACCGGCGAAGTGATCGCCCGCCTGCATGCGGCAACGCCCGCCATCGTCGAAAAGGCGATCGCGGCCGCCAAGCGGGCGCAGCCGGAATGGGCAGCGATGAGCCCGACGGCGCGCGGCCGCATCCTGAAACGGGCGGCCGACATCATGCGCGAGCGTAACCGCGAGCTTTCCGAGCTGGAGACGCTGGATACGGGCAAGCCGATCCAGGAAACCATCGTTGCCGACCCGACCTCGGGCGCCGACAGCTTCGAATTCTTCGGCGGCGTTGCGGCAGCCGGCCTCAACGGCTCCTACATCCCGCTCGGCGGCGACTTCGCCTATACCAAGCGCGTGCCGCTCGGCGTCTGCGTCGGCATCGGCGCATGGAACTACCCACAGCAGATCGCCTGCTGGAAGGGCGCCCCTGCCCTCGTCGCCGGCAACGCCATGGTGTTCAAGCCCTCGGAAAACACGCCGCTCGGCGCACTGAAGATCGCCGAGATCCTGATCGAGGCCGGCCTGCCAAAGGGCCTCTACAATGTCATCCAAGGCGACCGCGAAACCGGGCCGCTGCTCATCAACCATCCGGATGTTGCGAAGGTGTCGCTCACCGGCTCGGTGCCGACTGGCCGTAAGGTGGCGGCTTCGGCTGCCGGCAACCTCAAGCATGTCACCATGGAACTCGGCGGCAAGTCGCCGCTGATCGTGTTCGACGATGCCGATATCGACAGCGCCATCGGCGGCGCGATGCTCGGCAATTTCTATTCGACCGGCCAGGTCTGCTCGAACGGCACGCGTGTCTTCGTCAACAGCAAGATCAAGTCTGAATTCCTGAAGCGCCTGAAGGCCCGCACAGACGCCATGCTCATCGGCGACCCGATGGACGAGGCAACACAGATCGGCCCGATGGTCTCCTGGGCACAGCGCGAAAAAGTGCTTTCCTACATCGAAAAGGGCAAGGCCGAGGGCGCGACGCTGCTGACCGGCGGCGGCATCCCGAATAATGTCTCCGGCGAAGGCTATTACATCCAGCCGACCGTGTTTGCCGACGTTACCGATGACATGACGATCGCCCGCGAGGAGATTTTCGGGCCGGTCATGTGCGTTCTCGATTTCGATGACGAGGCCGAGGTGATCGCCCGCGCCAATGCCACCGAATTCGGCCTTTCCGGCGGCGTCTTCACCGCCGATCTCACCCGCGCCCACCGCGTCGTCGACCAGCTCGAGGCCGGAACACTCTGGATCAACACCTACAATCTCTGCCCGGTCGAAATCCCCTTCGGCGGCTCCAAGCAATCCGGCTTCGGCCGCGAGAATTCGCTGGCGGCGCTGGAGCACTATTCGGAACTGAAGACCGTCTATGTCGGCATGGGGCCGGTGCAGGCGCCTTATTGATTCACCTCCCCCTTGAGGGGGGAGGTCGCCGCACAGCGGCGGGTGGGGGGTGACCAGCCGCGGCGCGCGTACCAACAATCACCCCACCCCGGCCTTTGGCCGACCCTCCCCCTCAAGGGGAGGGTGTAGAGCCACCTCGATTTACGCCCCTGTCCACCCGGAGCACATGATCATGCAAGCAGATTTCGTCATCGTTGGCTCGGGTTCGGCCGGCTCCGCCATGGCTTCTCGCCTGTCGGAGGACGGCAAGCATTCGGTGATCGTTCTGGAGTTCGGCGGCAGCGACTTCGGCCCCTTCATCCAGATGCCGGCCGCCCTTGCCTGGCCGATGAGCATGGACCGCTACAATTGGGGCTATCTCTCCGAGCCCGAGCCGCAGCTCAACAACCGCCGCATCACCGCCCCGCGTGGCAAGGTGATCGGCGGCTCCTCCTCGATCAACGGCATGGTCTATGTGCGCGGCCATGCGGAAGATTTCAATCGCTGGGAGGAGCTCGGCGCTCAAGGCTGGGCCTATGCGGACGTGCTGCCCTACTTCAAGCGGATGGAGAATTCGCATGGCGGCGAAGAAGGCTGGCGCGGCAGGGATGGCCCGCTGCATGTGCGTCGCGGCGACGCCCGCAACCCGCTCTTTCACGCCTTTATCGAGGCCGGAAAGCAGGCGGGCTTCGAGGCGACGGAGGATTATAACGGCAGCAAGCAGGAAGGCTTCGGCCTGATGGAGCAGACGACCTGGATGGGCCGGCGCTGGTCCGCGGCAACGGCCTATCTCAAGCCAGCGCTCAAGCGGCCGAATGTCGAACTGATCCGCTGCTTTGCCCGCAAAGTCGTCATCGAAAACGGCAGCGCGACCGGCGTCGAAGTCGAGCGCAATGGCAAGATCGAGATCATCAAAGCAAACCGTGAGGTGATTATCTCCGCTTCCTCGTTCAATTCGCCGAAGCTGCTGATGCTGTCGGGCATCGGACCTGGGCAGCATCTGCGCGACATGGGGATCGAGGTGAAGGCTGACCGGCCGGGCGTCGGCGCCAATTTGCAGGACCATATGGAATTCTATTTCCAGCAGACGAGCCTGAAACCGGTGTCGCTCTATTCCTGGCTGCCCTGGTACATGCAGGGGATTGCCGGCGCGCAGTGGCTATTCTTCAAGAAGGGGCTCGGCACATCCAACCAGTTCGAGGCCTGCGCCTTCCTGCGCTCCGCACCTGGTGTCAAGCAGCCGGATATCCAGTATCACTTCCTACCCGTTGCCATCAGCTATGACGGCAAGGCGGCAGCGAAGAGCCACGGCTTCCAGGTGCATGTCGGCTATAATCTGTCGAAATCTCGTGGGCACGTCACGCTGCGCTCTTCCGACCCTAAGGCCGATCCGGTCATTCGCTTCAACTATATGAGCCATCCGGAGGACTGGGAGAAGTTCCGTCACTGCGTGCGCCTCACCCGCGAAATCTTCGGGCAGAAGGCCTTCGACGACTACCGGGGCGCGGAAATCCAGCCAGGGGCAAACGTGCAGACCGACGACCAGATCGATGCCTTCCTGCGCGAACATCTGGAAAGCGCCTATCACCCCTGCGGCACCTGCAAGATGGGCGCGAAGGACGATCCGATGGCGGTAGTCGATCCCGATACCCGCGTCATCGGCGTCGACGGCCTGCGCGTCGCCGACAGCTCGATCTTCCCGCACGTCACCTACGGCAACCTGAACGGCCCTTCGATCATGACCGGCGAAAAGGCGGCCGATCATATCCTCGGCAAGCCGAGGCTGGCGCGCTCGAACCAGGAGCCTTGGATCAATCCTCGGTGGGAAACGAGCGATCGGTAAGATAGATGGGTAGGCGTCAGTGATAGTCTTCTTCGCGCTGATGCCTGATCGCCAGTATCGTCACCGTCTCGCTATCCTCGATCTCGAATAAAGCGACATAACCCGACGAGCCGAAAGGAATGACGAGTTCGCGGAGGAATGCGTTGTCCGCTGACGCCTTGCGGCAACTGAACGGAAAATTTTCCAGAAATTCCGTTGCCTTGGCGATTGCTTGGTAGGCCCTTTCCGCAAGCTCGATGTCCCTCACTAGGAGATAGTCATAGAGCCGTTCAAGGTCTTCTAGCGCGCCTTGGGAATAGCGGACGCCAAACGTCATGCTCGCTTGGATGTTTTTGCCGCTTGAAGTTTGCTTTTCAACATATCAAGCACATCGTCAGCGCTGTGATACACGCCGGTTTTTTTTGCATCGTCTCGCGCAGCAAGGCCGCGAGTGATGAATTCCGCCTTCGTTCGGCGATGTTCGATCTGCGCGCGCAGCGAGCTTTCCACAAATGCGGACAGGGTCTCGCCCTCTTGCAGCACGCTTTCAGCAGCTGCGCGCAAGGCAGGATCGACCCGTAAAGGCGGTATGGAAGCAGATTTCATTTATCGGCTCTTTTGCATTGCAATTGCGATGCATTCTATTCGATCGTTCAAAATCGTCAACACACGGATTAAGCCTTGGCCGCAAAGGGAAATTCTGTAAGAAAGATTCATACTGTCATTCGCCACTTGAGGTGCGCCGCCCCAAAATGCCGCCAGAGGCATACGGGCCAGCCTATCGGTCACACGTCCCATGCCCCCAATCTACCGCAAGTCCAAGCTGCTCCGTCGTTCCCGTGTTTTCTGGGGTTCTTTCAATCTCTGGCGGCCGCGTTTGGTGTTTTGGACGGGAGCTCTGGCGATCGGGGTCATCAGCGTCGGCTTCGCCAAGCTGGCCGATCTGGCTCAGCGGGCTTTTACTGGCGTCACCCAGTCGGGCGAGTGGATGTGGCTGCTGCCGCTCGTGCTGACGCCGCTCGGCTTCGTGCTGTCAGCCTATCTCGCCACCACATTGTTTCCCAACTCGCAAGGAAGCGGCATTCCGCAGGCGATTGCTGCCCGGCACCTGCATCATGACGAGGATCGCACGAAGCTGTTGTCGCTACGGCTCGCCTTCGGCAAAATCGTGCTGACCATATTAGGCCTTTTGAGCGGCGCTTCGATCGGCCGCGAGGGGCCGACGGTGCAGGTGGGCGCGTCCTTCATGCTGGCGGTTGCCCGCTTCGGCGGCATGGCGCAGGCCAAGGGGCTGATCCTTGCCGGTTCCGCCGCGGGCATCGCCGCCGCCTTCAATACGCCGCTTGCGGGTATCGTCTTTGCCATCGAGGAGATGAGCCGGACCTATGAATCCCGGGCCAACGGCCTGGTCCTGACGGCCGTCATTCTTTCCGGTCTTGCCGCACTCGGCCTTTCCGGCAGCTACAATTATTTCGGCACGGCCGACGCTGCGCCGACGATGCTTCGCGACTGGATAGTCATGCTGATCTGCGGTGTCGGCGGTGGCGCGCTCGGCGCCACCTTCAGCGGGCTGGCGCTCTATGCCGGCATCCGCATCCGCCGCTGGGCACAACCGCAGCCGTTGAAACGCATGCTGATTCTCGCCGTCCTCTGTGGTTTTATCGTTGCCGCCGTCGGCGTGCTCTCCGGCGGCCAAACCTTCGGCACCGGTTACGAGCAAGCCCGCGGCGCGGTGGAAGGACATGCCCTGCCCCTGCTCTTCTTCGTCGAAAAACTGCTGGCAAGCTTCCTGTCGATGATCTCAGGCATTCCGGGCGGGATCTTCGCCCCCTCACTTGCCGTCGGCGCCGGTTTCGGCAGCACGGTCGGCACGCTGGTCGGCGGCGGCGTGGCGCTTGCGGCAATCCTCGGCATGGCCGGCTACTTTGCTGGTGTCGTCCAAGCACCGATGACCGCCTTCGTCATCATCCTGGAAATGACCGGCGATCATCAGGCCGTCATCCCGATCATGGCGGTATCGATGATCGGTTACGTCACCTCGCGGCTACTATCGCGCGAGCCGCTCTATCATGGCCTGTCCCGCGTCTTCATCGCCGCAGCGATCCGCGCCCGGCGTGCCATGGAAAAGGAAGGCGGCGAGGAACACGCCGCCCACTGAATACCGAAGCTCTGCGGTTCCCGAAGGAAGGCGCCGTATGGCCTCCCGACTCGCCTAAGCCATCAGCCTGGCGACTTCCGCGCCATCAGGCTGAGCGATTGCGTCGGCGATGGTCGTCGAGAACAGCACCTTGCGGGTCGCATCCGCCACACGGGCAAAGACGTGACGGATTTCGCAGGTCTGCTCACCGTCGCAATCGTCGCAGCGACGATAGGCGGTGAGCGAGAGACAGGGCAGCGGCGCCAGCGGTCCGTCGATGACACGCAGGATCTCGCCGAAGGTGATCTCATCCGCCGGCTTGCGCAGGAGATAGCCGCCCTGCTTGCCGCGACGGCTGATGACGATACCCTGATGCTTCAGGTCGAGAAGGATCTGTTCCAGGAATTTCTTCGGAATCTTCTGCTGGGCGGCAATGTCGGAAATCATCACCGGCTCGCCCGCCTCGGATTGGGCCAAGGCAGACAGCGCCCGCAGCGCATATTTTGCTTTCTGAGTAATCATTTCGAACCGCTTCACACACACATGCGACACGCCCGGTCGAGCGATTCGGCCGGTCCGCTATAGAACTCCTCAGCCCTCGTCCCCGGGGCAATTTCGAAGCACTCACACCCTTGGCGCACGGCCAGGAAACGCTAGCAACCCAGACTTGTTATCATTCTTCGTCGCTATGCCCATAGTTTAGCGCAAAATCCACCGCAGCGCATCATTTTGGGCATCACTTCCGATTTCCGTTTGACAAGCTATGTGTAACTCTACTATTTCTATAGACATTAAAGCAAGCACTTAAACATGGCGAGCCATATCTGGTGCTTCCGAAGGGCCGCTTCCGGCGGCAAAACGCCTTGGTTAACAGCCGAGGCGGTCGCTTTTCCTTATGACTGCCGCTTCATGGAGATATTTACTCTCCAGCCGCTCCCTTTCGAAATCTATTTTTCTGTCCGCTGCCGTTGCGAACTGCGATACTCCCGGCAACATCAGGACAGGATCCCCCATGACTGCCATTACCCTTATTGAAGATGCCGCGACGCTCAACAGCCAGCTTGCATCGCTCGATCTTGCCGGCCGTCTGTCGCTCGTGGCCGGCCTCGGTGGCCGCGCCGTGTTCACGACCTCGCTCGGGATCGAAGATCAGGTGATTACGGCAGAGATCGGCAATCACCGCCTGCCGATCGAAGTGGCAACCCTCCAGACCGGCCGCCTCTTTCCCGAAACGCTCGCTCTGATCGACGAGACGGAAAGTCAGTACGATATCCACATCGTCCGCTACGAGCCGGAACAGGCCGATATCGACGCCTATGCGGAAAAATACGGTCTGAACGGTTTCTATGAGAGCATCGAAGCCAGGCATGCCTGTTGTGGCGTGCGCAAGCTGAAGCCGCTTGCGCGTGCACTTTCGGGCGCCACCATCTGGATCACCGGACTGCGCCGCGGCCAGTCCGCCAACCGTGCCGATACGCCCTTTGCCGAATTCGACCCCGAGCGCAACCTGATCAAGATCAACCCGCTTGCCGATTGGGACATCGATGTCATCCGCGCCTATGTCGCCGATAACAGCGTTCCGGTGAACCCGCTGCATGCGCGCGGCTATCCCTCGATCGGCTGCGAGCCCTGCACTCGCGCCATCAAGCCGGGCGAGCCCGAGCGGGCCGGCCGCTGGTGGTGGGAAAACGACGAAAAGCGCGAATGCGGCCTGCATGTCCACGAAGAAGGCGCTGCCGCAACAGCACAATAATACACCCGCCGGTTCCCGGCATCGATCCGAAGCGCGCTTCCTGCGCCACCGATATCCAGGGAACCAACGCATCCATTCTTTCCGGCCAAGTTTCGGTCGGGACATTTGAAAGTTCTGGAGTCATCAATGCCCGATAGCCGTCCGGATACGGAAATCTCCAATCCGCAAAGCGTCAAGCCGCCCCTCGATCCACATCTGAAGGCGCTCGAAAACGAAGCGATCCATATCTTCCGCGAGGTTGCGGCGGAATTCGAGCGTCCGGTCATGCTCTATTCGATCGGCAAGGATTCGTCGGTGCTGCTGCATCTGGCGCGAAAGGCCTTCTATCCCGGCCGCATCCCCTTCCCGCTCCTGCATGTGAACACCGGCTGGAAATTCGCCGAGATGATCACCTTCCGCGACGAGATCGTTAAGAAATACGATCTCGACTTGATCGAGCATATCAATCCGCGCGGCAAGGCGGAGAACATCACGCCCTTCACCTATGGCTCGGCCCGCTACACCGACATCATGAAGACGGAAGCGCTGCGCCACGCACTCGATGCCGGCCAGTTCGACGCCGCTTTCGGCGGTGCGCGCCGAGACGAAGAGGCTTCGCGCGCCAAGGAGCGTATCTATTCCTTCCGCACACCGGACCATCGCTGGGATCCGCGCAACCAGCGCCCGGAACTCTGGAATATTTACAACGGCCAGATCCGCAAGGGAGAAAGCGTTCGCGTCTTCCCGCTGTCCAACTGGACCGAAGTCGATATCTGGCGCTACATCCAGGCCGAAGAAATCCCGATCGTGCCGCTTTATTTCGCTGCTAAGCGCCCGATCGTCGAGCGCGATGGCATGATGATCATGGCCGCCGACCCGCGGCTTGAACTGCTGCCCGGCGAGGCCAAGCGCGAGGAAGTGATCCGCTTCCGCACGCTCGGCTGCTTCCCGTTGACCGGGGCCATCCGCTCTACCGCCACGACCCTTGAAGACATCATTGCAGAGCTGGAAATCGCCACGGTTTCCGAACGGCAGGGACGCGCCATCGACCGCGATCAATCCGGCTCCATGGAAAAGAAGAAGCGCGAAGGATATTTCTGAGATGACCGCAAACGCAAACGTCGTCACGATGCCTGTTGTTGGGCCTGCCGCCGAACCGGCCAAAGCTCTTCGCGACTCGCGCCCGCTTCGCCTGATTACCTGCGGCAGCGTCGATGACGGCAAATCAACGCTGATCGGCCGTCTCCTTTGGGATACCAAGGCAGTCAAGGAAGACCAGGCCGCCACGCTGCAGCGCGATTCCACCGGCAAGCAGAACGATCTCGGCCTGCCCGACTTCGCACTGCTGCTCGACGGCCTGCAGGCCGAGCGCGAACAGGGCATCACCATCGATGTCGCCTATCGCTATTTCTCGACCGACAAGCGCTCCTTCATCGTCGCCGATACGCCCGGCCACGAGCAGTATACCCGCAACATGGCAACCGGTGCCTCCACTGCCGACCTCGCCGTGCTGCTGGTCGATGCGCGCATGGGCATCTTGGAACAGACCCGCCGCCATGCGACGATCGCCTCGCTGCTCGGCATCAAGCAGTTCGTGCTCGCCGTCAACAAGATCGACTTGACGAACTACGACCGCGCCGGCTTCGAGAAGATTTCCAGCGATTTTCGCGAATTCGCGCTGTCGCTCGGCGTCAAGCAGATCACGGCCATCCCGATGTCGGCGCTGAAGGGCGAAAATGTCGTTTATTCCGGCCAGGCCGCCATGCCCTGGTACAGCGGCCCAACGCTGGTCGAAACGCTGGAACTGGCGACCGTACGCTCGGCCCAGACGGTCGGCTTCCGCCTTTCCGTGCAGCGCGTTTCCCGCCCCGGCGAAAGCTTCCGTGGCTATCAGGGCACGGTTGCCGGCGGCTCGGTGAAGCCGGGCGACAGCGTCATGATCCTGCCGTCGGGCATGGTCGCCAATGTCTCGAAGATCGTCACCTTCGATCTCGTGCGCAACGCGGCCGTTGCGGGCGATGCCATCACCCTCGTTCTCGATCGCCAGGTCGACGTGTCGCGCGGCGACATGATCGTCGCGATCGACAGCCAGCCGCAGACGGGCCTGTCCTTCGATGCCCAGATTGTTGCGCTGCAGCCGGAAGGTATCGAGCCGGGCAAGCGCTACTGGCTGAAGAGCGGCAGCCGCCGCCAGCGCGTGCAGGTGCAGCCGATCGCCCAGCTTGAACTGAAGACCGGCGCATGGGCACCGGCGCAGGCGCTCTGGATGAACGCCATCGGCAAGGTTCGCCTGACCTTCGACGAGAGCGCCATCTTCGACCCCTACGAACAGAACCGCTCGACCGGCTCCTTCATCCTGATCGACCCTGAAAGCAACAACACGGTCGCCGGCGGCATGATCACGGGCAAGCGCTCCGACGTCGGCGGCATCCACAAGGATGGCCAGCGTGTTCTCCTGTCGCTGCCGGCCGATCTCGCCGAGCAGATCATGGCAAGCGAGCTCTTCGCCAGCCGCCGCGATGAAACGGATGTGCGCCGCGTCACCGCCGCTCAGGCCGCGGAAATCTGGGCGAATGCGGCAAGCGATATCTGATCGCTCGACGTCCGGCTCACTGATCGGCGGCTCTGTCAAAAGATTTGCCGCCGGTCAGAACTTGCCTGCGACTCCGAGCGCACATGCCGGCGGCAAGGCTGTGCCCATGTCCGGATGAGCCGCAACTCGATTGTGCAAGACAACTAATATCGGGTCGTAGCGTGAAAACCTTCCAATCAAAAACGGCGCAAGGTGCCATAAGATTTCATGACATACCGGGACCGGAGGATGAGCCGCCGTTGCTCTTCGTCCACGGTCTCGGATGTGCATCTTCGTGCGACTATCCTACCGTCGCGGCAAACCCGGCCCTGTCAGGACGGAGATTGTTACTGATCGATTTGCCGGGATCAGGTTTCAGCGACCATCCTGCCGATTTCGGATACGGCATCACCGACCACGCTCAAACGATCGTCGAATTCATCCGCGGCTCGAAGCTGGAGTCCGTCGATCTTTTCGGCCACAGCATGGGCGGCGCCGTCGCCATCAAGGTTGCTCATCTTCTGGCCGATCGCGTGCGACACCTTGTGTTGAGCGAACCAAATCTCGATTCGGGAGGCGGCTTTTTCAGCCGCAAGATCGCCGAGATGAGCGAAGCCGATTATCTCGCACATGGCCATGCCGACCTCATTCGGACCTGCCTGACGGACGGAAACGACATCTGGGGTGCATCTCTATCGATATCATCGCCTTACGCGGTTCATCGTTCCGCATCTTCCCTGGTTCTGGGCGATTTCCCAACCTGGCGCGAACAATTATATCAATTGCCCATGCCAACAACGGTGATCTTCGGCGAAAACTCCTTGCCCGATCCGGATTGGGAAACCCTGCCAAAGCACGGAATCAATGTGGAGATGGTCGATCAAGCGGGACATTCCATGGCCTGGGAAAACCCTCAGACCCTAGCGGCAGCGATAAAACGAGGTTTGACCCTGCAATAGGTCCCCCCGATTTCTTGTCCACGAGCCGGTTCTAGCTCACTATTTCTTCGCGCACTGCCACCAGCCTATCGCACTCCTCATCCATTCTAACACTGATGTACAGGAAGTCGCTGATGCGCTCGGCGAAAGGGCGCCTGACCAGAACAACCCTGCTGCACAGTTCCGTCGCCTTCTTCATTTAGAGATGCCTGCTAGGCCAGCAGTACGGTGATGCACCTAGAGGTCCGCAACCAGCGCAGCCAGCGTCGCCATGCGGGTTTCATCGCGCTTGTAGAATATCCATTGCTTGATGCGCTTGGGCCTGACGAGGCCGGCTTGCACCAAGATGCGCATGTGCTCGCTGAGCGTCGCCTGGGAGATCTCCAGCTTCTCGGCGATGAGGAGCGCGCAGACGCCATCCTCGACCAGATCGCCATCGATCTGGGGCGGGAAATGAGCGCGGGGATCCCTCAACCACCTGAGAATCCTGATGCGGCGTTCGTTGGCCAAAGCTTTGATGAAATCGACCTCTTGCATTTCGTCAGTTTGCTAAGTAACAAAGTTCCTGTCAACCTCTGCCCGCGAGATGCCGATGCTTGCCGATACGATGATCACCCCGGAACGCATTACAGAAACCGAAAAGCGGATTCGTCCGCATGTCCGTCATACGCCGGTTCTGCGAGCGGATTTGGCGGACTTCGGCCTCGCTCCCGGTTCTGTGGATTTCAAGCTCGAGTTCCTGCAGCATTCCGGCACCTTCAAGGTGCGAGGTGCCTTTTCCAGCCTGCTCGGCAGAGATGTGCCGAAGGCGGGCGTCGTTGCGGCATCCGGCGGCAATCACGGTGCGGCGGTCGCCTATACGGCGATGCGGCTCGGAATTCCGGCGACGATCTTCGTGCCGAGCGTGACATCGCCAGCCAAGGCCGAGCGCATCCGTGGCTACGGAGCCGACCTCGTGATCGGCGGCGAGCGCTATGCCGATGCGCTGGCGGCCAGCCAGAAATGGGTCGCGGAAAAGGGTGCCATGGCGATCCATGCCTTTGACCAGACCGAGACCCTGCTGGGACAAGGAACCGTCGGGCTCGAGATCGAGGCGGATATTCCCGATATCGACACGCTGCTGGTTGCGGTCGGCGGCGGCGGACTGATCGGCGGCATTGCCGCCTGGTTCCGGGGTCGCGTCCGTGTCGTCGCTGTCGAGCCGGACGGAGCGCCGACACTCTGGAAGGCCTTCGAGGCCGGTAAACCCGTCGATGCGCCGGCAGGCAGCATTGCCGCGGATTCACTTGCGCCGAAGCGTGTCGGAGACATCATGTTCCCGATTGCCCAGGCCTATGTGCAGCGCCCTGTGCTGGTATCCGACGATGAAATCCGCCTCGCACAGCAGGCCTTGTGGGATCGGCTGCGGATTGTCGCCGAACCCGGCGGCGCAGCGGCCTTTGCCGCACTCCTTGCCGGCAAATATGTCCCCGCACCGGACGAGCGGGTGGCCGTGCTGCTTTGCGGCGCCAACACCACTGCGGTTCGGTTTGACTGAGTCAATCGGGCCTTCTGGCATTCTATCTTGCAGCGACCGTCGGAGGCCGTCAGCTCACTGCAATATCTCGCCGAGCGCCGCCACCAGGCGGTCACACTCCTCATCCGTTCCAATCGTGATGCGCAGGAAATCACTGATGCGCTCGGCAGAAAACCGCCTTACCAGAATGTTCCTGCTGCGCAGCTCCGCCGCCAGCTCCGCACCTGGTCGGCCCGGATACCGCGCGAACACAAAATTGGTGGATGACGGGAGGACGTCAAAGCCCAGCCCCTCGAGCGCGGCGGCCAGACGTTCCCGGCTGGCGATGATCATGGCGCGATGACGCTCGAACCAGTCCCGGTCCTTCCAGGCCGCCACGGCACCCGCCTGCGCAAGCCGGTCGAGAGGATAGGAATTGAAGCTGTCCTTGACCCTTTCCAGAGCCTCGATCAGCGGCCGTTGCCCTACGGCGAAGCCAACGCGCAGACCGGCAAGCCCGCGCGACTTCGACAGGGTCTGGATCACCAAGAGGTTCGGATATGTCCGGACAAGCGGAACGGCGCTCTCGCCGCCGAAATCGACATAGGCTTCATCGATGACGACAACCTGATCGGGATGTTCGCGGAGAAGGGTTTCGATATCAGCCAAAGGCAGGCCGATGCCTGTCGGCGCGTTGGGATTGGGCAGGATGATTGCACCGCAGGGCTGACGATAATCGTCAAGCCGGACCCGCATCTCGGCATCGACCGGAACCTGCCGAAACGTGACACCATAGAGGCGGCAATAGGTCGGATAGAAGCTGTAGCTGATGTCGGGGAAAAGCAGAGGCTCTTCATGATTGAGCAGCGCCTGGAACGTATGGGCCAGAACCTCGTCCGATCCGTTGCCGACGAAGACTTCGCCGCTGTCGAGCCCGAAGCTTTCGGCAATTGCGACGCGCAGTTCCCGCGCCGTCGGATCGGGATAGAGCCGGAGCGTGTCTGACGTGGCCTTCGAGATCGCCTCCAGCGCCGATGGCGAAGGACCGTAGGGGCTCTCATTGGTATTGAGCTTGGTTATCCCGCCCGTGGTCGGCTGCTCGCCGGCGACATAGGGGATCAGGGAATGAACAATCGGGCTCCAGAAGCGGCTCATCGGGATTTCCAAATCTTGGGAGTTGCAGGCAGGCTTTTATGGCCCCTGGCTCGATTTGCAGTCAACATGGCAAAAGCCAGCATCGGACGGCAGCTTTCGACCCAATGGGGGCATAGCGATTCATTCGTCACTACAGGCTTTGTCGGACACACGAGGCGCCAACCGTCAGCGGTTGAAAACCTGCTGGTGATCATGCTCGAGAAAAGCAATTGGTAATGGCGCCGTTTCGGAAAATTCTTACGGATGCACTTGGCGACGGTGCGCCGCGCACTATCGGTGTAGGCGTAAACCTTGAGGAACAGCCGCGCGGATCGCCGTGGCCGTTTCGACGCCGTTACTCTTAACCGGGCCGCCGCGGATTGTGTCGATCACGGCCCGAAGTGCCGGTGCCATCTGCCGTTGGGCCGGATAGCAGAGATAATAACCTGGAAAGGGGGCGGACCAGGTCTCGAGCAGCGCGACAAGGCGGCCCTCGGCGATGTGGGGTGCGATCAGCTGCTGGCTGGCGAAGGCAATACCGACTCCGTCGACCGCCGCCTGCACCCCGAAGTCCTTCGTGTTGGAGATCAGCGGGCCGTCGATCGTGACCTCGAACCACTTACCGTTTTCCATGAACTCCCATTTATATGGCGTTTTCTGCCCTGGCCAGCGCCAGCCGATGCAGCGATGGGCAGGAAGGTCGCGCGGATGAGCCGGCGTCCCGTGTCGGGCGAGATAATCGGGTGAGGCGACCGCAGTCTGACGCAGATCCGGGCCAAGTTTCACTGCAATGAGGTCCTTGTCGATCACCTCCCCCAGGCGGATGGCGACATCATAGCCCTCGGACACGATGTCTACGACAGCATCGTCGAGCGTGACGTCGAGCACCACCTGCGGATAGGCGTCGCTGAACCCCCGAAGGATCGGCGTCAGGTGGAGGTCCGCGGCCGCCCGGAAGCAGTGTACCCGCACGGTCCCGGCGGGATGGGCGCGGCGCTCGCGGGTCTCGCCCATCGCCTCCGCCAGTTCCTCGACGGCTGGCTGTACTCGTTCGAACAGCTTGGCCCCCGCTTCCGTCAGGGAGACGCTGCGGGTGGTGCGGTTGAACAAGCTGACCCCAACCCGCTCCTCGAGTCCTCGGACCATCTGGCTGAGCGCTGAGGATGACACGCCGAGATTCTCGGCCGCCCGGCTGAAATTCAATGAGCCGGCGACGGCCACGAAGGCACGGAGCTGGTTGAAGTCTCCGGCAGACAGAAGGGAAGGTTTCATAATCGCCCTCAATTACTTAGCTCAGCTTACAAGGCCGGTTAGTGCGCACTGACTAATCAGTGCCGCTCCGCCCATATACTTTGCCGGACACTAGAGTTGAAGGGAACCACCATGACACAGCAGGACACGCTCCCGATGGGAAACATAGATAATTTGGTCGCCTTGGCAAAAACCTACTTCGATGCCGCCTATACGATGGACGCCGACAAATTCGCGACCATCTTCGACCCTGCGGCCCTGGTCACCAGGCGTGGCGATGGCAATAGCGTCGTGGTTACCCCCATTGCCGCCTGGCTCGATGCGGTCCGGAAGCTGACCTCGCCACAGGATGCCGGCAGCCTACGCACCGACCAGATCCTCTCCATCGCCATTACCCGCGACATGGCGCTGCTCAAGCTTCGCCTGCGGATCCCGCCCCGCGAGGTGACCGATCTGCTGTCGTGCTTTCACCTCGACGGGCGCTGGCAGATCGTTCAGAAGGTGTTCGCCGCCGAGATCCTAACCTGAAAGAGCTGCCATCGACCCTTGTTCCGTCAGCCAACGCAGAGCTTGATTCAAGTTCTGGAAATACCAGGCAAAACATCACAGCTTTTCGCGAAAAGTCTCTCGCTCAGAAAATCGACGAAAACCCGAACCTTGGGCGACATATGGCGATTGGACGGCCAGATCAGATGGAAATGGCCGGGTTCGTCGATGAAATCGTCGAGAACCGTTCGCAGCTTTCCTTCCGCAAGCGTGCTGCGCACGAGGAAATCGGGCATGCAGCCGATGCCGAGGCCGGCAACCGTCGCGCCGCGCACAGCCTCCATATTGTTGCAGGAAAAGGCCGTTCGCATGCGCAGCTCCGACTCATCTTCGGGCATCGTCAGCGGCCAGTCCTGCAGCTTGCCACTATTAGGGAAGCGAAATCTGATGGCGAGATGCTGGTTGAGATCACGCGGGCAATCGGGAAGACCAAAGCGTTCGAGATAGCTGGGCGCGGCGCAGAGCAGCATCTGAAACGGGCGCAAGGTGCGCGATATCAGCCGCGAATCCGGCAGATCGCCGCTGCGGATCGCGACATCGACCCCCTCCTCGATCATATCGACGATACGGTCGTTGAAATCGATGTCGAGCTCGACCTCGGGATAGCGGGACACGAATTCCGGCACGACGGGCAAGAGGAAGTGGTAGCTGACGATGGGCACACTGACACGCAACCGTCCGCGCGGTACGGCGACCGCCTGCGCAAGCGAGGCTTGCGCATCGTCGAGATCGTCGAGCACGCGCCGGCAACGCTCGTGAAAGAGGCGCCCCTCCTCGGTCAGCCGAATGCTGCGCGTGGAGCGCTGCAGCAGCCGGACGCCAAGCTGATGTTCCAGATTGCTGACCGCCTTGCCGACAGCGGAGGCCGAAAGGCCAAGCACGCGTCCGGCAGCAGCAAAGCTGCCGAGATCCGCCGTGCGAACAAAGGCCGTCAAGCCGCTCAAACGATCCATGGGTGCATTCCATTCGAGAGTTTTATTCCGGTATATATGGAATAATAGGGCAATTATCACCGGATTACAGCAAATATATCTTGCTTAGGTCATTTGAAGCGCGGGGTGGCCATCCTGGTCTGCATCACTCCCAAAGTTGCCCGCCGCTTTCCCCTTGCTCGAACTCAACGGTAATCCGATGACCTCACCCCAGACAAAGGTCGCAAGTCCGACCGAGAAATTCTTCGTCCTCGTCGCCGTCTGCTGCGCTGCAGCGGCGATGCCGCTGACATTCACCGGCCCGGCCGTTGCCTTGCCGGCCATCAGCCGCACGCTCGGCGGCAGCCCGATCGCGCTCAACTGGGTCACCAACGCCTTCATGCTGACCTTCGGCAGTTGCCTGATGGCATCCGGCGCCCTGGCGGACAGCTTTGGCCGGCGGCGCATCTTTCTGACCGGCGTCGGCTGCTTCGCGCTATTCTCGGCCGGATTGGCGGTTGCCAACAACATCGTCTGGTTCGATATATTGCGCGCGCTGCAGGGCCTTGGCGCAGCCGCCGCTTTTTCCGGCGGCATGGCATCGCTTGCCCAGGAATTCGACGGCTCGGCGCGGATGCGTGCCTTTAGCATCGTCGGTTCCAGCTTCGGCGTCGGTCTCGCCCTCGGGCCGATCGCATCCGGGCTGATGATCGATGCCTTCGGCTGGCCGTCCATCTTCATCCTCGTGGTTGCGCTGGCATTGCTCGCACTTGGCCTCGGCGCCTGTTTTCTGCGTGAATCCAAAGATCCCGATGCGACGGGGTTGGATTGGCCGGGCGCACTGAGCTTCACGCTTGCCCTGACGCTCTTCACCTATGGCGTGCTGCGCGCGCCGGAAACCGGCTGGAGCGACCCGCTCGTCATCGCCCTGCTGGTCGGTGCCGCACTGTTCTTTTTCGCCTTCGGCATCATCGAGCGTGTCGTGAAGCGACCTATGCTGGATCTCGGCCTGTTTCGCTATCCGCGTTTCGTCGGCGTGCAGCTTCTGGCGGCAGCACCCGCCTATGCCTTCGTCGTTTTGCTGATCCTGCTGCCCGTGCGTTTCGTCGGCATCGAAGGCATGAGCGAGATCGCTGCCGGGCGGATGATGGTCGCGCTTTCGGCGCCGCTGCTCATCCTGCCGATCGTCGCGGGGCTCCTCACCCGCTGGTTCAGCCCCGCAACGATCTGCGGCACCGGCCTCATCATCTCGGCGACGGGCCTTTTCTGGCTTAGTCATTTTACCACCGGCTCGGCCCCATCCGCTCTCATCGGTCCGCTGCTGACGATTGGCGTCGGCATCAGCTTGCCCTGGGGCCTGATGGACGGGCTTGCCGTCAGTGTCGTCCCCAAGGAGCGGGCCGGCATGGCGACCGGCATCTTCAGCACCACTCGCGTCGCCGGCGAAGGTGTCGCGCTTGCCATCGTCAGTGCCATCCTCTCCGCCTTCATCCAGTCGAACCTCGGCGCATCCGCCGGCGAGCACGCCGCGATGGCCGCGCAGCAGCTCGTGACAGGCAATCTGGCGGCCGCGGTATCGAATGCGCCGGCGATCGGACATGACGCCCTCATTCAGGGTTATGGTAACGCCTTCAGCGCGCTCCTCTGGCTTCTGACCGCCATCACGGTCCTGACGGCCGTCGTCGTCTTTTCCTTCCTCGGCCGCTCATCATCGCCCGCCGCCGCAGAAGATGCGGAGCAACTGGACGATGATGAGGATGCGCTTCGCGTATCGAAAGCTTAAGCAGCATTGATGACTGGCCGGAAAGTAACGCGGCCAGTCCGCCCGCTGCCCGCGGCATAGCAAGAAGGCGAATCGAAGGCCGAACACCGCCGAAAATCTTACCGCGCCGCAACAGAATATTTCGAAACCACATAAAATGTGCGCGCTAGATCCGTGCGCCAACGATCTTCGCAGCGGCGTCAGGCTGGCGTTTGTATTCGCCGCTGCTATATCATATCTCCATGATATCAGACCGGTTTTTGAAGATTATTGCCTGGACCTATATTGCGGCGCTTATCGGCGTAACGCTTGCGCATCTCAATTGGCAGGCCACATTCGGCAATCCGTTCGATATCTTTCGCGCCGTTGCGCTCTGCGTAGCAGGCATGCTTGCCCGCCTCGCCTACCCGCAGTCTCCGTCCTTCACTTGCCTCCTGATGATTGGCAGCGTGTTGGCGCTTTCCGTTTCGCACCTGCTGGCAAGTGGCAATTATGGTTCACCGCTCGACATCATCGTCGGCATGGCCAGCGGGCTCTGGGGCATCATGATCGGCTCTATATTGAGCAAACTCATCGTTTCAGCCTCGAAGCGACCGGCCTCATACTAACCTCTACCGGAAGAGCCAGCGATGGCTTGCATAGACACCCCTCGGCTACTGCGAGAGGGCGATGACGTGGTGTAACCATCAAATGGGCAATTGCTTTTGGCAGAGCGCCGCAACAATATTATCAAATAATATTCGAATACAATAAACCCTGCTATTCTACTCCAAAATGACTATTACGTAGCCAATATTATGCAGCACTTAGCATTTTGTTTGTGAATGTTGCTTTCTTGCAACTTGAACTTAAATTTCACGAAAAAGTCATCCCGAGAAAAATATATCATATAACTTTGCAGGAATTCGTCTCTAATAAGGACCAGAAGCGGGTGGGGCCCGTTTCTCCCGAGTCGGGGTTTTAAACAGGGATAGGGTAAGGCACGTCGATTTTTCGGCGCGATTGCCTATGCCCAATCTATATTGGATTGGAGTATTTATGAACATCAAGAGCCTTCTTCTCGGCTCCGCTGCTGCCCTGGCAGCAGTTTCTGGCGCTCACGCAGCCGACGCTATCGTTGCTGCCGAGCCGGAACCGCTTGAGTACGTTCGCATTTGCGACGCATATGGCGCTGGCTACTTCTTCATTCCGGGCAGCGAAACCTGCCTCAAGATCGGCGGTTATGTCCGTACCGAAGGCAAGTGGTACGATGCCTACAACCCGGACAGCCACAATGGCACTCTCTGGCACACGCGTGCTCATCTGAGCGTCGACACCGCGACCGACACCGAATACGGTCCGCTGAAGACCAACACGGTCATCCGCTTCGACTGGCAGGATGGCGGCGCGACCACCACGAAGCTGCTGTTCGCAAACATCAGCCTCGGCGGCTTCCTCGTCGGTAAGGCTGACTCCCAGTACAACTCGTACATCGGTTACGCCGGCGGCGTCATGAACGACGACGTGGTCAATGACGGCCCGTACGAACTCAACCAGTTGACCTACAACTACGATGCCGGCAACGGCTTCACGGCTGTGGTCTCGGTTGAAGACAGCAACTCCGGTTCGGGCGCCAAGGGTGCCAACGGCGAAGACAGCACCAACCACTACCTGCCCGACGTCGTTGCTGGTGCTGGCTACAAGGCTGGCAACTTCGGCTTCAAGATCGTCGGTGGTTATGACTCCATCGTCGAAGAAGGCGCCATCAAGGCTCGCGTCGATGCCGACTTCGGCGTCTTCAAGGCCTTCTTGATGGGCGGCTGGAACACCGATGGCGACAAGCTGAACAAGTACGCAAACGCCAATGGCGCCGGCCCTGCCAAGGGTATCGGCTGGGGCGACTGGGCTGTTTGGGGCGGCGTCACCGTTCCGATCAACGAAAAGCTGCAGGCTAACGCTCAGGTTGCCTACACCGACTCGAAGATCTTCGCCGCTACCGCGAACGTCAAGTGGAACCCGGTCAAGAACCTGCAGATCACGCCGGAAGTTTCCTACACCAACTGGGACTCCATCAATCAGGACCAGTGGGCTGGCATTCTCCGCTTCCAGCGCAGCTTCTAATAGCTCGTTTACGAGATCTGATCTGACTTGACCCCTGATCGGATGGGGATCGGCCTGACTTCCAGCGAAGTCGGGCCGGTCCTTCCGAGACAGGGGTTAGTCATTTTCTGAGGGCCGGTTCAAAATCGACTCGGAGGACATAGGAACAACGGACGTAGGCGCCCGGCAGACAGTTTGGCTGGCAAATGACGCTTCTGCAGCCTGCCGTCCGAAATCCCAATCTTCCTCATCGACACCGCGCATTTTTTATCGTAGAGACAGCCCATGTCTTTCGCTCACGCATATTCCGCACGATTTTATTCGTACCGCTGCTCTCAGCGGAGGCGGGCCTGTGCGTAGTTAAAAGAGACACGACAGCAAAGACCCGAACAGCCGCTAGTTCTACCTGGCGGCTTTTTTGTCGCCACGGTATGACCCCAAAAGGAACTGATACCGTGTTGAATTCCACTGATGACTTGCGCATTGTCGAGATCACGGCGCTGACGCCGCCCTCTCGGATCATTGATGAAATCCCCCGCGACGAGGCGGTGACGGCCACCGTCACCCAGGCGCGCAATGCCGTTCACAACATCCTGCATGACGAAGACGACCGACTGGTCGTCGTGATCGGCCCCTGCTCCATCCACGATCCAGCTGCCGCCCACGAATATGCTGCGCTGCTTAGGAAGCAGCGGGACCGCCTCGCCGGCGATCTCGAAATCATCATGCGGGTCTATTTCGAGAAGCCGCGCACGACCGTCGGCTGGAAGGGCCTGATCAACGATCCGCATCTCGACGGCAGCTACCGCATCGAGGAAGGGCTGCGCATCGCCCGCAAGCTGTTGTTCGATGTCAACGAGATCGGCCTGCCGGCAGGCTGCGAATATCTCGATACGATCACGCCGCAATATATTTCGGATCTGGTGAGCTGGGGTGCAATCGGCGCGAGGACGACCGAAAGCCAGGTGCATCGTCAGCTGGCATCCGGCCTCTCCTGCCCCGTCGGCTTCAAGAACGGCACGAATGGGGATGTGCGCATCGCGCTCGACGCCATCATCGCCGCATCGCAACCGCATCACTTCCCGGCCGTGACCAAGGAAGGTCTTGCCGCGATCGCGTCGACCCGCGGCAACGAGGATTGCCACATCATCCTGCGCGGCGGCAAAGAGCCCAATTATGATGCTGCCAGCGTGCAGTCGACGGCGGAACAGTCCCTCAAGGTCGGGCTCGAACCGCGCATCATCATCGATGCCAGCCACGCCAACAGCAGCAAGAATCCTGAAAACCAGCCGCTCGTCGTCACATCGGTCGCGGAGCAGGTCGCAGCCGGCGATCGGCGGATCAAGGGCATGATGATGGAGAGCAATCTCGTCGCCGGTCGCCAGGATCTCGTGCCGGGCAAGCCTTTGGTTTACGGCCAAAGCATCACGGACGGCTGCATCGACTGGCCGACCTCGGTACGCACGCTGGAAGATCTGGCAAAGGCCGTGCAGGCACGGCGACGGGCGCGCTAATTCGATTCAAAGACGTCGGTAGTGCGCGAGGCTCAGATAGTTTTTTCTGGGTCCGCGTACATGCCACATCTCGGCCCAGGCATCGGACGTGCGAAAGAACAGACGGCCCCGGTAGAGATCGGGGCCGCAATGATGGGTGACATGCTGCGAGGCGCCCTTACCGATGCGAATGAATTCCGAAAGATTGGGGAAACGCACGACGAGATCGTCGTCCGCATCATCGAGCCGGTAGGTACGGCTGCTTCTCAGCGTGGCGTATTCGCTGCGCGTATCGCCATGCTCCTCGAACTGGGCAGGCGTCACGAACGCCTGTCCTTCGAATGTGACCAGGGACCGGTTGAAACGATCGATGATCCGCCGCTTCACCTCCCATGTGCCGAGGAAGCGGTTCAGCCGGCCAGTGCCGGCCGATCCTTCCATCAGGAGACCGCGCGCTGCGCTGCGTCGGCCTGCCGGCGCGGCAGCTTCCAGCCCGGCCGGACGAAGTGGCAGGTATAGCCGTTCGGGTAGCGCTCCAGATAATCCTGGTGCTCCGGCTCTGCTTGCCAGAAATCGCCGACCGGCGCGACCTCGGTGACGACCTTGCCGGGCCACAGGCCGGAAGCGTCGACATCGGCGATCGTATCCAAGGCGACCTGCTTCTGCTCTTCGCTGGTGTAAAAGATCGCCGAGCGGTAGCTCATGCCGACATCGTTACCCTGGCGATTGCGCGTGCTCGGATCATGGATCTGGAAGAAAAACTCCAGCAGATCGCGATAGCTGATCTTCTGCGGATCGAAGATGATCTCGATCGCCTCGGCATGGGTGCCGTGATTGCGGTAGGTGGCGTTGGGGACATCGCCGCCGCTGTAGCCGACGCGCGTCGAGATGACGCCGCTGTAACGGCGGATGAGATCCTGCATGCCCCAGAAGCAACCACCGGCGAGAACTGTACGCTCCGTTGTCATCTTACATCCTCCACTTGATCGATATAGGCACCATAGCCCTCTGCCTCCATGCGGTCACGCGGCACGAAGCGAAGCGAGGCGGAATTGATGCAATAACGCAGGCCGCCGCGATCGATCGGGCCATCTGGAAACACATGGCCGAGATGGCTGTCGCCATTGGCCGAACGTACTTCGACGCGCACCATGCCGTGCGACATGTCGGTCAATTCGCTGACGTTGGCGGGCTCGATCGGCTTGGTAAAACTCGGCCAGCCGCAGCCGGAATCGAATTTGTCGGCGGAGGCAAAAAGCGGCTCGCCCGAGACGATATCGACGTAAATGCCCGACTGCTTGTTATAGAGATATTCGCCGGAGCCAGGACGTTCCGTGCCGCTCTGCTGCGTCACGCGATACTGCTCAGGGGTAAGCTTGGCTACTGCCTCTGCCGTCTTGCTGTATTTGCCCATTGTTGTTCTCCTTGCCCCTCGGCATGCATTCCGAGCTGGGCCTCACGTCCTCGATGAGGACTCGAGAAGGCCGAATGAAGCTCGAGCAGCGCTAAGGGAGTGGTTGCAGGGCCAATATAGGTATCACGCGATCGATTTGCCATATCGATCACGACTGCGTGACGCCCCGCCCTTCCCGCACCTTAGACATTCGTCTCGCTCAAGGCGGCATAAATCGCGGCGAGTGCCTCGATGCCAGCTTGATCGTCACAATCGAAACGGCCCGGAAGCGGGCTGTCGAGATCGATGACGCCTAAGACCTTTCCATCGCGAAAGAGCGGCACCACCAACTCCGATCGCGAGGCGGCATCGCAGGCTATGTGTCCGGGAAAGGCATGCACATCCTCGACAAGGACCGATTGCGCTCTTTCGACCGCCGTCCCACAAACGCCGCGGCCAACGGCGATGCGCACGCAGGCCGGCTTGCCCTGGAACGGCCCGAGCACGAGCTCATTTTCCTGCCGCAGGAAATAGAAGCCCGCCCAGTTGAGATCCGGCAGCATCTGGAAGATCAGCGCCGAGGTATTGGCGGCGTTGGCAATCGGATCGTGCTCGCCATCAAGCAGGGCCTTCAGCTGACCCGCCAGCTCGCGATAGAATTCGGGCTTGCTGTCGTGTCGGATCGCTTTTTCTACGAACATGGGCTTACTCTTTCGAAGTTCCTGTCTCGAAGAGACTGTCAGTCCTTGTCGTCGGGCGGACAAGGCCAGCTGGACGGCGCCTTCAACCAGGAGGGCAATATGGTGGTGTTATCCCCGCAGGCGAGGTTGATCTGCGCCTGCTGCAGACCGCTTGCCTTCGACAGATCAAGGCCCTCGATGCGCGTCAGATACATGAATGCGCCGCTGAATGAAGTCGACCCGTCCATCACCGCACCATTTAACGTGGCGCGCGAGAGATTGGCGAAGGAGAAATTCGCGCCCGTCAGCACGGCCTTGTCGAAATCGGCGCGGCCGAGCTCCGCCTTCTGAAAATCGGCGTTCTTCAGCTGTGCGCCGGCAAATTCGGCGCGCTGCAATTCGGCATTGGCGAAGGATACGCCATTGGCGGAGGCATTGCTGAAATCGGAGCGGTATGCCTCGATCTTTGCGAAGTTGGCGCCGTCGGCCTTGGCATTCTTCAGCCAGGCACGCACCAGAGTCGCTTTCTCGAAATTGGCGGAGGTCAGATTGGTGTCGCTGAGATCGGTGCTGTCAAAATGCGCGCCGGCCAGATTGGCGCCGTGGAGGTCGCTGCTCTGCAGCATGATATTGGTCTTGCTGCAGCCGCTCCAGTCGAGCCCGGGTCCGGCGACATTGCCGCAATCGGCGGCACGCAGGGCATTGCTGCTGGAACCCAGAAGAAATGCGGCGCTCAACGCCAGCATGCCAAAGCCGGTCGCGATCCCCAATCTCTTCTCGACGGCGTGACCGCGCAAAGCGCCGCTACGCCGCCGCCTCATGATCGTCTCCCCAGCCAATCTGGCCACCCCGTCAACAAGATCCATTCCGTTACTCCGCTCCAGCGCCTGCCAGCCCAACTCTTCCATGAGTCGGATGCACGTCCCTCTTCCTTGTATATGGTGCTTCGGGCGACAAAAAGAGCCGGTTTTGTAAAAGCATATCTAAGGCGCGGTTTGGATGTTAGCCGATGGAGTGGGGAATAGGCAGCCGGCACCAGAAGGATTGCGGCAAAGCCTCATACGCCCGGCCTCGGCGGAGCGAGACAGCCTGATCGAAAGCCGCCATCAGGCATTGGCGTAACACCGTCGGGCCTTGCGCAAGGCAAGCAGACAGCATTCTTAAATGGGAGATTTTTCGGGAACAAGATCAGTATTTTAAGCTGGTCGGAGTGGAGTGATTCGAACACTCGACCCCCACGTCCCGAACGTGGTGCGCTACCAGACTGCGCTACACTCCGTGACCAGCGGCGCTTCTATAGACCAGCCATTTTTGATGCACAAGCACCAAATTCAAAAAAAGCATCTGATTTTTGACGAAAAGATTACAACCGCATCTGCCTAGAAAATCGGCAGGAAACCGCAGCCGAAAATGCCGGCGTGCAAAAGACGCAACAGATCAAGTAAAATCCCGTTTGTACACGCGGATGGGAATTTTCTTTTGCCGGCTTTGGCGCTAAAGCCCTATGCGGGACAGGTGGAAACGTCGTGGGACAGCGCGGCTTTTCCGCAACCTTATGCGTGACAGAAGCTCAAGGACGACACGATGAATATCCGCATGATCACCGCGGCTGGACTGTTGCTGGCGCTGGCCGGTTGCAGCACCACGACGACAACAACGACGGCAGCTCTTCCGCTGCTTGCGAAGAACCCCGTTCAGGATCGCTGGCAGGGCCAGTCTGCAGGCCGCTTCTTCGCGGCTTACGGCCCGCCGATCTCCGACCGCGACGAAAGCGGCAATCGCGTCTATACTTGGCGCGGCGGCTACAAGAACGTCACCGTCGTCACCAAGGACGGCAAGAAGAGCGGCAAGCGCTCCCTCAGCTGCAAGGCCGACATCGTCACCAACCAGAGCTATGAGATCCGCTCGGTTAAAATCCTTGGCGACCAGCCTGGTGTCAACGGCCCGTCCTATTGCGCCGAGCTTCTGGCACCGCCGGAAAAGGCGAGCTGATAGCAAAGCTTCATCACGAAACAATGCCAGCGGGCGGTCGGCAAAGGCCGCCTGTTGCGTTTGCGGACATCAGAGCGGTTCAGCTTTTCATGGAATCTCCGAACCGCTCCGGCTCTTTGTTTTCACGTAATTCCGTATGGAAAACCGCTGCGCACCCCTAGAATTGCTCTAGCCGGCTGCAGCGGCGAGTTCGGCGCAGCTTTTCGGCGGCGACATACCGGCAGCGGGTACGAAGGCCTTGTCGATGGCATAGAGCTTGGCAAAGGACGTTTCGGCGGCAAGTTTCACGCCTTGCGGAACCACGCCACCGAAACGGTCCTCGACATCGGCATTGACGAGCAGGACGAAGTCGAAGCGATGCCGCCAATCCTTGAGATAAGGCGCAATGCCACTGAAGGCCGAAATCTCGTTAGGGCAATCCAGCAGGCTAATGGAGAACAGATTGCCCTCCGGCACGGCGACATCGCTCCAGGGCGGCAACACGGTCAGCGGCTGCTTACCCCTGGCGGTGAAGATCGTCGGCACGAAGGCATGGGCGTAAGGGACCGCAAGCGCGGGCAAATGCCGGAACGTGTCCTGGTTCCAGGCGAAGTAGCGATGATCCGCGATGCCGCGTTCGTTCTGCTGCCGCATGACCGGCAGGACGGCAGCACCTTCGGGCACTGTCGCCAGGACCGTGCTGACGTCAGCGGCATCCGCCTGCCCCTGCCACCAATTGACACCGATCCATGCCGTTCTGCCCAAGACGGCCGCCGAGAGCGCGAGCATGACCAGAAAAGCCTGGCGGCGTGGCATGCGGGGCAACGGACAGATCATCACCATGGCGGCCAGCGCCATCATGATCGGAAAGCGCCAGCTGATCCAGCCCGTCCCAAGCATATGACGCGGCACGATGCAGGACAGAAGCAGCAGCCCGGCCGCCGTCACCGCCATGCCGGCATGCGCGCTCAGACGACGCGTAAACACCGCATAAATGCAGACGAATATCAACGGAACCAGAAACAGCATATCCACCGGCAGCGCGTAGCTCCAGAATGCCGATATCAGATTGGCCAGCAACAGCACGATGGAATCGTTCCAGGATGCATCCAGACTGCCGCCTCCATCGGGCAAGACAGGCTGATAGAGGAAAAGGCAGATCGCCGGCAGGGCGCAGGCCAGCATCGCAAGCAGAAGCCTGCCGCACAAGCGCAGGAAATCGCGAGGTGACTTCAACGCCGCCGTCGTCGGCGAGAATTCGAGGCCGCAGACGAGTGCCATGTAGAAGCCGAGCGAAAAGAGATGCATGACCGTGAGCAGCAGACCCGACAGCAGACGCCAGCCGAACAAAGCAGCCGGATTGCGGGACTGCAGAGCGTGGTCAGCGGTCGCGAAGAACAGCGCCAAGCCGAGCCCGATCTGAAAATTGATGAAGCCGCCGATCAGCGTCGCGCACCAGGCGAAATACAATATGCCGATCTGCCAGTAATAGCCGCCGCCATGCAGGCGCCGGTGCAGGGCGATCGCCCCGAGAGGCGGCAGAACGATCGCCAGGAAAAGAAAGCTGCGCGCCAGCAGCGAAACGCCGATCAGCGGCCCCAGCCAGTATGCGGCGAGATCGATGCCGACATTGGTGAACGTCCTGTTCCAGTCGATCGCATAGATCTCATGAAACGGCGGCGTGTTGATACCGCCGGCGAGCAGCCACATGCGCGCATAATGGTTGGGATAGTCGAGGATCGGCGGAAACTTGAAGACGGTGACGAAAACGGCGACCAGGATCAGAAAGGCAGCGATCGCGATGCCCGGCCTCTGCCTGACGATGGCGGCATTCGCCTCAACCGCATCGTGCGCGGGAACAATATCGGAAACGACGACGCCCTCGGTCGACGGTGAAGTCGCGGAACCTTGCGGCATCAGCAGGCCGCCCTCATCTGCCCCGCGCTATCAGCACCTTCGCCGAGATCATGCAGGGCGTCATCGAGCGTGCGGCGCTTATCTTCTGCGTCCATATCGGAAAAGCCGCTGGGAATATGGAGCGACCGGCCACCCTGCAACAGGCTTTCGATCATGAACATCGGCCGCCGCTTGTTCTCCTGCACCAGGCGGCCGACATATTCGCCGATAATGCCGATGCAAATGAGCTGGATGGCGCTGAAAGCGGTGATGGCGGCCATGATGCTGGACCAGCCGACGATCGTTTCACCCGCAAACCAGCGAGCGAGCGTATAGAGCAGCAGCAAGGCCGCACAGCCGGCACTGGCAAGGCCAAGCCAGGTGCTGATGCGCAGCGGCACGGTTGAAAAGCTGGTGATGGCGTCGATCGCAAAATTGATCATCTTGCGCAGCGGATATTTGGTGGCGCCGGCAAAGCGTGCGTCGCGCTCGTAGGGCAACGCCACCTGCTTCCCGCCGATCCAGCTCACCATGCCGCGAATGAAGCGATCGCGCTCGGGCATTGCCAGCAGGATATCGACGACGCGGCGGCGCATCAGCCTGAAATCGCCGACATCGCGCGGGATCGCCACCGAGGCGAGCCGCGACAGCAGCCGATAGAAGAGAGAGGCGGAGGCGAGCTTGAACCAGCTTTCCCCCTGCCGGCGCACACGCTGGCCGTAGACGACATCCGCACCGCGATCCATGATCGGCATCATCATGAGCAACAGTTCCGGCGGATCCTGAAGATCGGCATCGATCAACAGCACGCGCTCGCCGCGCGAGGCGGCAAGACCGGCGGTGGCGGCAAGCTGATGGCCATGATTGCGCATGAGGCGCACGCCGAGTACCTGTGGCACTTCCGCCGCAAGCGCGGCTATGACCTCCCAGGTACCGTCGGTGGAGCCATCATCCACCAGGACGATCTCGAAGGCTTCGCCAGCGATGCCCCTCGCCGTTGCCTCCGCCCGCCGGCAAAATTCGCTAAGTCCCTCCTCCTCATTATGGCAGGGGGCAACGATGGAAAGCAGCAGTTCCTGGGGTTTCTGGTTCATGATCGCCCGCATCGAGAAGATGGCGACCAGAGTGCAGGAAAAAGGTCAAACAAGCTTTAAGGGTGGAGCGAATGGCGGCGCGGCCAATCTCGCGCAACGGTTTCACGAAGAATTGAAATGGCCGCCGTCGATGGGCTGCTCTCATCCATCATCACGGCACGGATAGTGGGCTCTCTTCCAATCGTTCGAGCAAGGCGCCATCATCCATGTCGAGCGTCGCCAAACCTGCAGCATGAACATTGTGCCTCACAAGCGAACCCTCGATTCAGGCGAAACATGAACACTTTAGGATCTTCAAAAATGTTTCCGCTCGACCCTTGACCCGGAAAGATTGTCGTTGAATATGGTCCGCGGGAGATGCTTGCAATCTAAGCTTACACGCCGTGAAACTCATTGCGGCAACCCAGGCGCATGATCTCCCGCTAAAAGGAGAGCCCCCTTGAAAAATAAAACATTCATCGCTTTGGTCGCCGCCTTGGCCGCCGGCCTTACAACCACCATTTGCACAACCTCGACTGCCGCCGCCCAGGACGCGACCAGCATCGTCGTCGGTGCCGATACGACTTTTCCGCCCTTTGAGAGCGAGAAGGACGGCACGGTTACGGGATTCGACATTGACATGATCAATGCGATCGCCAAGGCCGAGAACCTGACGGTCACGTTGAAGACCCTGCCGTTCAACGGTCTCATTCCAAGCTTGCAGGCCGGCTCGATCGATGCCGCGGTCGCGGGCATCACGATCAAGTCCAGCCGTCTGCAGAACGCCAATTTCAGCAATGCCTACTATAAGTCCGGCCTGTCGGTTCTGGTGAAGAAAGACTCGAACATCAAAAGCTTCGACGATCTCAAGGGTCATGTCGTCGCGACCAAGAAGGCGACGTCCTCGGTCGACTATCTCACCGGCCACGGCTTCTCGACCGATTACATCAAGCAGTTCCAGAACATCGACGCAGCCTATCAGGCGCTTATGACTGGCGGTGCGGATGCGGTCATCTTCGACAACCCCGTCAACATCGACTTCAAGGCCAAGCACAGCGACGGCGTGCAGACCGTCGGACCGCTGCTCACAGGCGAATATTACGGTATTGCGCTGAGCAAGACGAAGCCTGAGCTCGTCGCCAAGATCAATGACGGCCTGGACAAGATCCGCAAGAGCGGCGAGTACCACCAGCTTTTCGTCAAGTATTTTGGCGGTGATACCAGCGGCGAGGTCAACGAGGCCCTTGACCCGGCGAAAGTCGCGCTTTCGGAGTAATATCCGTCGGCGAGATAGAGCCGAGGATATTTCGACTTCCCGAAAGTCCTACGATTGATCCATGGGCCGCGCGCGACACAAGTTGAGTGCCGCGCGCCTTGCTCATCCTCCATAAAACAAAGAAACAGGGCGCGATTCATGGACGCCATTTGGCAAAATCTACCTGTCATCTTAAGCGGTTTGCTCCTGACCATCGAATACTCGATCGTCGCTATCATCCTGATGGTCATCATCGGCCTGGTTGCGGCGCTCATGCGTCTTTCGAAGGTCGCACCGCTGAGATGGATCGCCACAGCCTATGTCGAGATTTTCCGCTCGACCCCGCTGCTGGTCCAACTCTTCTTCATCGTGCTCGGCCTGCCGGCAATCCTGCCGGTCAATGCCTGGTTCGGACAGCTCACCTATCCCATTCTCGCAGCCGCCTTCACCCTCAGCCTGAACGAAGGCGCCTACGTCACCGAGATCGTCCGAGCCGGCATTCTCGGTGTCGACCGGGGGCAGAAGGAAGCGGCGGCGAGCATCGCGATGACCGGCTTCCAGACGATGCGCTATATCGTTCTGCCGCAGGCCTTCAAGCGGATGATCCCGCCCTTGGTCAACCAGGCGGCGCAGACGATCAAGGACACCTCGCTGCTGGCGCCGGTCGGCATTGCCGAGCTGGTCTACAAGGGCGAGATCGTCATCTCCGAAACCTTCGCGTCCTTCACGATATGGGGCTTCGTCGCGGCACTTTATTTCGTGATGATTTTCTCCCTGTCGAAGTTCTCATCCTACATTGAGAGGAGGCTTCAAGTTGATAAGCGTTAAAGAGCTTCACAAGTCCTTCGGGCATCACGAGATCCTCAAAGGCATCTCCACGCATGTGGAAAATAATGAAGTCGTCGTCGTCATCGGCCCCTCCGGCAGCGGCAAGAGCACCTTCCTGCGCTGCCTGAACGGGCTGGAAACGCCGACCAGCGGCGACATCGAGATCGCCGGGATGATGCTGACCGATCCGAAGACAAATATCCACAAGCTGCGCCAGCATGTCGGCATGGTCTTCCAGCAGTTCAACCTCTTCAAGCATCTGACGATCCTGGAGAACATCACGATCGGGCCGCGCAAGGTCAAGAAGATCGCACCGGAAGAGGCTGACCGCGTGGCGCGCGAATTGCTGGCGAAAGTTGGGCTCAGCGGCAAGGAAGCGAACTATCCGGACGAGCTTTCCGGTGGCCAGCAGCAGCGTGTCGCCATCGCGCGCGCGCTGGCGATGAACCCTGACGTCATGCTCTTCGACGAGCCGACCTCGGCACTCGACCCGGAAATGGTCGGCGAAGTGCTGCAGGTCATGAACAATCTGGCGCATGAGGGCATGACGATGGTCGTCGTCACCCACGAAATGGGCTTCGCCCGCGAAGTGGGCCACCGCGTGATCTTCATGGATCACGGCCAGATCCTCGAAGAAGGCGCTCCCCAGGAGCTCTTCTCAAATCCAAAGATGGATCGAACGAAGAGCTTTCTGGCGAAGATACTCTAGACAACGAGGCCCGCTTCGGCGGGCCTTTTCCGTTCTGGTGTGGGGGATGACAACGTGCTGGAGCGGAAGATAGCAAGATCAGGAATTGTGGCTGGGGCGCCAGGATTCGAACCTGGGAATGCCGGTACCAAAAACCGGTGCCTTACCGCTTGGCGACGCCCCAACTGAGGAAATGGCTGCATTATCAGCCAAATCGGCGTCTGATTAGCAAAGGTCGCATCGCGCTACAATGACTAAATATGCGCGTAAGCATATTTCTGTGTGCTTCCGAGGCCGCTGTGATAGATCTTGCTGCATCGCATTCGAAATCAGGAGGTCCGATGAGCCAGTTTCGCGCCCGCCCGCCGGCCGTGCCCACCGTGCTTCTCGATGATGCCGTCTGCCGCATCACGCGCTGGGATTTCGAGCCGGGCGCCGATACCGGGCATCATGTCCATGGCCTGGGCTATGTCGTGGTGCCGATGACGGATTGCCAGTTTCTGCTGGAGGAGCCGGGCGGCAGCCGCCGTGTCGATATCGCCAAGGGCGCTGCCTATCGGCGCGAGGCCGGCGTCGAGCACAATGTCGTCAATGCCGGCTCCGAGCCGATGTCCTTTATCGAAATCGAATACAAGCAATCATGAGCACGCCTGACTTCGACCTTGCCTTCGACCCTGCCTATGGCCGCGCCGTTCCGGTCGCCCCAGTCATCGAGCGGATGACGGTCAACAATCCCAGCGCCTTCACCTTTCATGGCACCAACAGCTATATCGTCGGCGCCTCCTCCGTCGCGGTCATCGATCCCGGCCCGGAGAATGAGGCGCATTTCGCCGCCCTGATGGCGGCGCTCAAAGGGCGCGAGGTCACGCACATCTTCGTCAGCCACACCCATCGCGATCACTCGCCGCTGGCGAAGCGATTGAAAGAAGCGACGGGCGCGCTGACCGTCGGCGAAGGGCCGCATCGCGCCGCCCGTCCGCTCTATCAGGGCGAGATCAATCCCTTTGCCGAAAGCTCCGACATGGAGTTCCAGCCGGATATCGCGCTTGCCGATGGTCAAAGCGTCTCCGGAGACGGTTGGGCGATGACGGCGCTGCTGACGCCGGGGCATACCGCCAATCACGCCTGCTTCGCGCTCGAGGGCACGGGCATCGTCTTCTCCGCCGATCATGTCATGGCCTGGGCAACGTCGATCGTCGCGCCGCCGGACGGATCCATGGCGGATTACATGGCCTCGCTGGAGCGGCTGCTTGCCCGCGATGACCGGCTGTTCCTGCCCGGTCATGGCGGCCCGGTGAAAGAGCCGGCCTCCTTCATGCGCGGCCTTAGAACCCACCGCCGCATGCGCGAGCGCGCCGTGCTGGAGCGGATCAAGGCCGGCGACCGGCTGATCCCGGATATGGTGAAGGCCATCTATCGCGACACGGACCCGCGTCTGCATGGCGCGGCGGCACTTTCGGTGCTGGCGCATCTGGAGGATCTGGTCGAGAAGGGTCAGGTGGAAACCGATGGGCCGCCGGCGCTTCTGGGCGCCTATCGCCCGGTCTGAGCAAGAGGGGCAGCGTCTGGCGGATTGTCGGTATTTGAATGGTGGGCGCAGTCTCCCCGCTGGGCGATTGCCTATAAAATGAAGCGGTTGCGGCAGATCCCCTTCTCCCCCGGGAGAAGGAGTGGCAAAACTCAGCTTCCGGCGATGCCGAGCAATTCCGCATCCAACGCCTTCAGATAGCCATCCGCCATATCAGCGCTCACTCCGAGATCATCCTGGCCATAGCGAGAGGCAACACGGATATCGACCAGGGTCGTTTCCGCCTCCTCGCGAATACGGATCAGTATGTCGCATGGCAGGCCAAAAATGCGAGTTCGCACTTCGCCCTGGAGAATGACGTCGGTATTCTGGCGGATGAGCTCTGCCACTCCGTCACGGAAGGGACGTGGCGTCGGCACGGGAACGATGGCCGGCACATCGCCGGCAGCGTCATCCTGGGCCGGATTGACGGTCTGCGGGCGTCCACGCCGCTTCGGCCTCACATTGCCGTTCGGATCGGCGACATCGGCGCCTTCGGCCTTGACGATGGTGATGTGATAATCATGCGCGACCTTGCGCACCGCCTCCAGAACACGGTCGGCAGCGCCCTCGTAGCGGCGGCTGATCAAAGCGGGATAGGCATCGAACTGCGCCTCGCGTTCCTGCTGTGTCACCAGATGGCGCGGCGGTAGCCACAGCTGCCGCGCATCAGGTGTTGCCAGCCATTCCGGCGGATCGTTGAGATCGGTCGAAATCTCGTAAATATGCGGCCGGGTCCAGTAGCGCTCTGCACCGAAGCCGAAAATGGCAAGTGGCAGGGCGGCATAGACGAGCGCCTTGACGGCGGAGACGCCACCGATCGCGGCACTCTGCCAAAGCTGAGCAAGGCCGACCAGCGCAAGCAGCACCGCCAGGATGGCGCAGCCAGCGGAAATCAAGAGCAGCAGCACAAAATAAGGCGTTTCCAGCGGCGCAAAGCGGTGGCCGATCAGCGTCACTCCGCAGAGCACCAGTGCAAACGAAGCGATCAGACGCGCGGCGCGGGCGGCATGTGAAACGGGACGGTCGAAGCGAATGGTCATCAAGGGCTCGTCGGCGCGTCGGATCGGAAGCCGGATGCACCGAATCCCAGAATACGATTTATGTTTAGATCAAGAAACGACGAAAATAAATCGAATGTCACGGCACCAACACGCAATGTTCTCTCAACGCTCAAACCAGTAACGCCTAAAGCGCGTCGCGATCTCTGAGATTCGCTCCCCGCGCTTCAGGCCCTCGTTTCTCCGCATGACGTTATCGCAAAACCGCTACGCACTTTTGCGCGCCATGCTTTAGACCAAAAACGTGAGCGCTTGCTTAAATTCCTAAAAAAGGCCATTCTTTAGCGTTTTATCGAGGCTTTGAAAGGACTTGATGAGATGGAACCGATGCTTTCTCAAGACGTCGCTGCCAAGGCACTGCCGGGCGCGGCGATTGCCGGAGCCGACACGGTCGACCCTATTCTGCCGTTGGAGCTCCTGGAGCTGGAGCTTTCGCTCGAAGGTTTTTCCGGTGGGGAACCGGGCTTTTGCGAGGCCGTGCGGCATGCCGCTTCGGCGGTGCACGGCGACTTCCTCTTCGATCTCCCTGCGGCGGGACTGATCTCCGATTGCCGCAGACTGGCCGTCATCCGGATTCCCGAGAGCGATGCGACGATGCGCACGCTCTTTGCCGCACTGGACGAAGACGGCGCGGAAATCCGTTTGCTGCAGCCGGATGAAGAGACCGAGCACCTGTTGCGGTTCGCCGATGCCTTCGTCGATCTCTTGCAGAGGCTGCCGGCCAAGCCCAAGGAAGCAGCGTAAGCTACCAGACCTGCGGCGGTAATACGCCTTTCGCGCCATCACGCGCGGCGCTATAATTCGTGCCTGCACACCTGCATCAGGACACCAAGTCATGCGTATCGCTGCTTCCGCCCTATCTCTTCTCGCTATTACGCTTGTGCTCTCCTCCTGCCAGACGGCCGAGGAAATACGCGCGGCCGACGAGGCCAGATGCAGCGGCTATGGTTTTAGGCCAGGCACCCAGAACTTCGCCAATTGCCTCATGAACCAGGACCTTAGCCGGCGCGCGGACCAGCGGGCTTTCATGGAAAGCAACGATGATTTCTTCTGGGGTCCGACCGTCGTCGTTGGTGGCCCGGGATATTACTATCATCGCGGCTACTGGCGCCGCTGACCGGCATATTTCAGTTTTAGAGAATCAGGCTCGCCCCTTGATCGCCGCCTGCGCTGCGGCAAGCCGCGCAATCGGCACGCGGAAGGGGGAACAGGACACATAGTCCAGCCCGATATCCTCGCAGAAATGGATCGAGGCGGGATCGCCGCCATGCTCGCCGCAGATCCCGAGCTTCATGTCATTGCGCGTGCGGCGGCCACGCTCCGACGCGATGCGGATGAGCTCGCCGACCCCGTCGAAATCGAGCGATATGAAAGGATCGTGCTCGATGATGCCCTTGCGCTGGTATGTCGGGATGAAGGCGGCTGCGTCATCGCGCGACATGCCGAACGTCGTCTGCGTCAGATCGTTCGTGCCGAAGGAGAAGAATTCGGCGGCCTCCGCGATGATATGGGCACGCAATGCGGCGCGCGGCAGCTCGATCATCGTGCCAACGAGATAGTCGATCTTCATCTTCGCTTCGGTCATCACGGCGCGCGCCACCTCGTCGATGCGGGCCTTGACGTAATCCAGCTCCGAGCGCAGGCCGACGAGCGGCACCATGATTTCAGGCACGACCGCCGCTCCCGTCTCGCGTGCGGCAAGGACAGCCGCCTCGAAGATCGCGCGGGCCTGCATCTCGACGATTTCCGGATAGGAAATCGCCAGACGACAGCCGCGATGGCCAAGCATGGGGTTGAACTCGTGCAGCGCATCGACCCGCTGGCGGAGTGCCGCAGGTTCCATGCCCATGATCCCGGCAACTTCGGCGATTTCCTCATCCGTCTTCGGCAGGAATTCGTGCAGCGGCGGATCGAGCAGGCGGATCGTCACCGGCAGGCCGTGCATGATGGTGAAGAGGCCGGTGAAATCGAGCCGCTGCATCGGCATGAGCTTGGCAAGGGCGGTACGGCGCCCCTCCTCGTCTTCGGCAAGGATCATCTCGCGCATCACATGGATGCGGTCGCCTTCGAAGAACATATGCTCTGTGCGGCAAAGGCCGATGCCCTCGGCGCCGAAGGAGCGGGCCGCACGCGCATCGGCGGGTGTGTCGGCGTTGGTGCGTACCGTCATGCGCCGGGAACGGTCGGCCCAGGCCATGATGCGCCCGAAATCCCCTGACAGCTCCGGCTGGATCATCGGCACCTCGCCCTTCAGCACCTGGCCGGCCGAACCGTCGATCGTGACGATGTCGCCCTTCTTCAAGGTGACGCCGATACCGATCAGCTTCTCGTTGCGCATGTCGATGCGCATGGTGCCGGCGCCGACGACGCAGGGAATGCCCATGCCGCGAGCGACCACGGCCGCGTGACTGGTCATCCCGCCGCGCGTGGTGAGGATCGCTTCGGCGGCGTGCATGCCGTGAATGTCTTCCGGGCTCGTCTCGATCCGCACGAGGATCGCCTTACGGCCTTCCTCCTCGGCAATGATCGCCTCTTCCGCGGTGAAGACAATCTCGCCGGTTGCAGCACCAGGCGATGCGGGCAGGCCGGAGCCGATAAGTTCGCGGCGGGCGCGCGGGTCGATCGTCGGATGCAGCAGCTGGTCCAGCGTCGACGGTTCGATGCGGGAGACAGCTTCGTCCTCGGTAATCAGGCCCTCGTCGACCATGTCGACGGCGATCTTCATTGCCGCCTTGGTGGTTCGCTTGGCGTTGCGGGTCTGCAGCATCCAGAGCTTGCCGCGCTCGATGGTGAATTCCAGATCCTGCACATCGCGGTAATGCGCTTCGAGCTGCGCACAGATGCCGCGAAACTCGGCAAAGGCTTCCGGCATCAATTTTTCCATCGACGGCTTGTCATAGCCGGAGGCGATGCGAGCGACTTCGGTGATGCTTTGCGGCGTGCGGATGCCGGCAACGACATCCTCGCCTTGCGCATTGACGAGGAATTCGCCGTAAAGCTCCTTCTCGCCGGTCGACGGATTGCGGGTGAAAGCAACGCCTGTCGCGGACGAATTGCCGAGATTGCCGAATACCATCGCCTGAATATTGACGGCAGTGCCCCAGGCCTCGGGAATATTGTGCAAATTGCGGTAGGTGACGGCGCGCGCATTCATCCAGCTTGCAAAGACGGCACCGACGGCACCCCAGAGCTGAACCTCCGGCTCCTGCGGGAAAGCTTCGCCCAACTCCTCCTCGATGACAGTCTTGTAGATCGAGACGACGTGCTGCCACTCGACCGCAGTCAGATCGGTGTCGAACTCATGACCGAACCGGGCCTTCTCATCTTCCAGGATCTCTTCGAAGACTTCGTTGTCGAGGCCCATGACGACATCGGCATACATCTGGATGAAACGGCGGTAGCTGTCCCAGGCAAATCGTGCGTCGCCGGCATCGTGGCCGAGCGCCTGCACAGTTGCGTCGTTGAGGCCGAGATTGAGGACAGTGTCCATCATGCCCGGCATCGAGGCGCGGCCGCCCGAACGCACGGAAACCAGCAGCGGCCGAGCGGTATCGCCGAACTTGCGCCCGGTGATGGCTTCCATCCGCTGCAGACCTCGCATGACCTGCGGCTTCAGCTCCTCGGGGATTTTCCGGCCATTCTTGTAATAGAAGGTGCAGACATCGCTGACGATCGTCAGGCCCGGCGGAACCGGCAGGCCGAGATTGCACATTTCGGCAAGATTTGCGCCCTTGCCGCCGAGGCGTTCAAAATCGCCGGCGCCCCCCTCGGCCTTACCGTCGCCGAATGTGTAGACCCAATTCGTCATCGTCTCCGTCCAACTCCTCCGGTTGAACTTAATTCACTGCAGCACAAATGAAAATCGACAAATATGGCAAAATGTTGCACTGCACAATAAATATGACCCGGCGGCTCCCGATTTCAATCAATTGATCGAAATCGGGCGCTTCCGGGTCGGACTTGACGGCTAAGCCTGCGGCTCGCGCTGGGCCAGGATTTTGTCGATGCGCATGCCGTCGAGATCGACGATCTCGAAATGCCAGCCGCCAAAGGAGAAGCTTTCGCCCACTTCGGGCAGATGGCCGAGCTGGTAAAGTGCAAAGCCCGCCAGCGTATGGAAATTGACGTCTTCCTCGCTGAAACGCAGGCCCAGCCGCGCGAAGGCGTCATAAACCGGCATCATGCCTTCCATCAGCAGCGAACCATCGGCGCGCTCGACGACATCGGGCGTGTCGTTGTCCATGTCAGGCAGGTCGCCGGCGATCGCTTCCAGGAGGTCGGTCTGCGTGACGATGCCTTCCAGGCTGCCATACTCATCGATGACCATGGCGAGGCGGACGGGCGCGCGCTTGAAGTTTTCAAGCACCTTGAACACGGCCGTGGACTCATGGACGACAAGCGGTTGGCGGATGACGGCCATCGGGTTCAGCGGCTCGCCGTTCAAGAGCTGGTCGAGCAAATCCTTCTTCAGGATCATGCCGATCGGCTCATCGATCGAGCCGCGACCCACAAGAAGCTGTTCGAAGCGGCTTTCTCGAATGGTCTTCTGTATTTCCTCCGGCGGGTCTTCGGCATCGATCCATTCGACCTCGAGCCGCGGCGTCATGATGTCGGAAACGTCGCGGTCGCCAATGTTGAAAACGCGCTCGACGAGTTCCTGTTGCGCCTGCTCCAGCAGCCCCGCCTCCTGGCTTTCCGCGATCAACAGCTTGATTTCGGAAGGTGAGTGCAACGAGCCTTCACCGGTGCCGGGACGCAGCCCGACAAGACGTAGGACCAGATTGCCAAGACCATTGAGCACAGTGATCGCCGGGCGCAGAAGGAAAAGAAACAGTCCGAGCGGACGGACGACGCCGAGCGCAGTGCCTTCGCTGCGCTGCAGGGCCAGGCTCTTCGGCGCGAGTTCGCCGAGGACGATATGAAGCGCGGTGATGATGATGAAGGAAATGGCGACGGCAATCGCATGCGAACCGGCCGCCGCCCATGCTCCGGGCAGGAAATCGAGCAGCGGTTCCAGAAGATGGGCAAGGGCCGGCTCGCCGACCCAGCCAAGTGCCAGGGATGAAATGGTGATGCCGAGCTGTGTGGCTGCCAGATTGGCGTCGAGATTGTCGACCGCCTTCTGCAACGCCTTGGCGTTCATCCGCCCTTCGGCAACAAGCTCTGTCACGCGGCTGCGTCGGACGGATACCAGAGAAAACTCCGCCGCAACGAAAAAGCCGTTGGCGGCGACGAGCAGCAATACGGCAAGTATTCCGAGGAAATCGAAAATACCGCCAGTCGAGTCAGACATACGTCCCTTCCGGGCGGATCAGCGCCCATGTTGTTGATTTAAAGACGACGCTAGCACGCTTTAGGGCTGTGCGGCAGACGACGGAGCAATTTCTTGTCGAAACGGGAACAGTTTTATCATCGCGCTCAAGCGATTTCGCGCAGCCGTTCGGCGGTCTGCAGATCGACGGAGACGAGTTGCGAGACGCCCTGCTCCGCCATGGTGACGCCGAAAAGGCGATCCATGCGGGCCATGGTGATGGGATTGTGGGTGATGACCACGAAGCGGGTCTCGGTGGAGGCCGCCATCTCGTCCATGAGATTGCAGTAGCGCTCGACATTGTGGTCGTCGAGCGGCGCGTCCACTTCGTCCAGAACGCAGATCGGTGCGGGATTGGTGAGGAACACCGCGAAGATCAGCGCCATGGCCGTCAACGCCTGCTCGCCGCCCGAAAGCAGCGTCATGGTCTGCGGCTTCTTGCCAGGCGGGCGGGCGAGAATTTCAAGGCCGGCTTCCAGCGGATCGTCCGACTCGATCAGCTGAAGCTCAGCAGTGCCGCCGCCGAAAAGATGGGTAAACAGCCGCTGGAACTGCGCGTTGACGATGTCGAAGGCAACGATCAGACGTTCGCGACCCTCGCGGTTGAGGCTCTGGATGGCGCCGCGCAGCTTCCGGATGGCGTCGATGACGTCATCGCGCTCCTTGATCAGCGCCTGCAGCCGCTCCGTCAGCTCCTTGCTTTCCTCCTCGGCGCGCAGGTTGACGGCACCGAGACGCTCGCGCTCGATCTTCAGCCGCTCCAGCTCGCGCTCGACCTCGCGGAGGTCAGGTACGTTTTGCGATACTGAAAGGCCGGTCAGGCGCATGGCCTCATGCGGTTCGACATTGAGGGACTGGCGGATGCGCAATTCGCTTTCCTGCCGGCGTTCACGAGCCGAGACCAGCCGCTCCTCGACGCGGCCGCGCTTTTCCCGGCTCTCAGCAAGTTCGGAGAGCGCCGTCGCCGCATGGCGATCGGCTTCGCGCTGGATGCCTTCAGCTTCGGCAAGGCGGTCTGCCGCTTGGCGGCGGGCATCCTCGGCCTTCTGCAGCTCGTTCATCAGGGCGCGGCGCTTGTCCTCGAATTCATCGGGTGCCAGATCGAGTTCGGCCGCCTCTTCGCGCGCTTCCTCTTCACGGTCGCGCAGCGTCTGAATATGCTCCTCGGCACTGGCCGCGCGCTGGCGCCAGGTGTCGCGCTCCTGCCGGATCGCCAGAATACGGCGCTGCCGCGCCTCGTTTTCGCGGTTCAGGCCCTCATGGCGGGCTCGGGCCTCGGCCAGCACGCCACGATCTGTCGCGACTTCGGCCTGCTGGTCGCGCAGCTTCAGATCGATGGCATCGAGGTTCGGCGCATCTTCCAGTTCGATGCGGACGTTCTCGTCCTGCATGACAACGTCTTCCAGCTGCTCCTGCAGCCGGCTGACGGCCTCGACAATCACGTCGCGGCGGCGGATGAGATCGCCGGAAGCGCGTTCCGCGGCAGCGAGCGCTTCGCGCGCTTCGGCCAGATGTCGGGCGGCAAGGCGGCTCGCGTCACGGGCGCCGGCCAAACGGCCCTCCTCGCCCCGGATCGCCTCGGCCGCAGCCGAAAGGCGCTCTTCAGCCTCGGCAAGCACATCGCGGGCAAGCTCTGCTTCGGCTTCCAGTTCGGAGAGCCGGTTCTTCTGGGCCAATCGCAGGGCAGCTGCACTTGGCGCGTCCGCCCCGGTCACATGGCCGTCCCAGCGAAAGACGGCGCCGTCTTTGGTCACAAGCCGCTGTCCCGGTTTTAGCTCCGGCATCAGCCGCAAAGCATCGTCTACCGAGACAATGCCGATCTGGCGGAGACGGCGCGTCAGCGCAGCCGGCGCACCGACATGGGTAATCAGTGGCGCGGCGCCTTCCGGCAGGGCCGGATCGTTGACACCGCTGCCATTGTCCGACCAGTAGACCGGCGCCTCGGAGTTGAGCGAGGATTCCAGGTCATCGCCAAGTGCTGCGCCGAGCGCAGTTTCGAAGCCGCGATCGACACGCAGCTCCTCGGCCACGGGCGAAAAGGCACCAGAGGTATCGCCCGCCGCCAGCATCTTCGAAATCGTCCGCGCCTCGGTTTCCAGCGCATTCAGACCCGCCCGCGCTTGTTCGACCGGGCCACGCGACAGCGCCTCGGTTTCACGCGCCTTGGCAATAACAGCTTCAACGCGCTGGATCTCGGCCTCCGCGTCCGCAACGACGTTTTCCGCCGCTTCGACCATGTCGCGCTTTTCGCTCGGGTCGGGCAGATCGGCCATCTTCTCGTCGATCGAGGCAAGCTCGCGGTTCGCTTCGTCGGCCTGGCGTTCCAGCCGCATCTTGCGGTCGGCCAGATCGCGAATGGCGCGCTCCAGCTGATTGCGGGCAGCTGCGGCTTCGGCGCGTTCCGCAGTCAGGGCAGTAAAAATCCGCTCGCTATCAGTGAGTTTGGTCGCCGCTTCTTCGAAAACGAAGCGCGTTTCCTCGGCAAGCCGACCTGAATCGGCAAGAATATCGGCGAGATCAGCTTCTTCGGCATCCAATTTGGCAAGGATGGCCGCATTGTCGGCAACAAGGCGCTGCTCACGGCTGATATCCTCTCCGAGCTGTGCCAGGCGACGGACCAATTCGTCCCGCCGCCGCAGGATACGATTGACATCCTCTTCCAGCTGATTGCGAGCAAATTGCAGCCGCTGCAGGGCGGCGGCGGCCTTCGCCTCTTCATCGCGCAGTTCCGGCAGCTTGAAGCTTGCAATGCCCTGCGCCTTTGCCGCCTCCATCTGGATCTGCGCCTTTTCGGCAACCAGCACGGTCGCCTGATTGAGCGCACTATCGGCCTCGGCTTCGGCTTCTTTCGCCTGCACCCAGCGAATATGCAGCAGCATGGCCTCACGGGCGCGGATATCGGCAGAGAGCATCTTGAAGCGGTTGGCCTGACGCGCCTGACGCTTCAAGCTCTCTATCTGGCTTTCGAGCTGCGACGTCACATCGTCAAGCCGCTCGAGATTGCCTTCGGCGGCGCGCAGGCGCAGCTCAGCTTCATGGCGGCGCGAGTGCAGGCCGGAAATGCCGGCTGCCTCTTCCAGCAACTGGCGCCGCGCCTGGGGCTTGGCCTGGATCAGCTCCCCGATGCGCCCCTGCCCGACCATGGAAGGCGAACGCGCCCCGGTGGAGGCATCGGCAAACAGCAGTTGCACATCCTTGGCGCGCGCTTCCTTGCCGTTGATGCGATAGACAGAGCCCTGTTCACGCTCAATACGGCGCGTGACCTGGATTTCGTCGCTGTCGTTGAAGGCGGCGGGTGCTGTGCGGTCGCTATTATCGAGGTAAAGGCCTACTTCCGCTGTATTTCGCGCCGGGCGATTCGCCGATCCGGAAAAGATCACGTCGTCCATGCCGGAGGCGCGCATGTTCTTGTAGGAATTCTCGCCCATCACCCAGCGCAGCGCTTCGACAAGATTGGATTTGCCGCAGCCGTTCGGTCCGACCACACCAGTCAGGCCGCGCTCGATGACAAATTCTCCCGGTTCCACGAAGGATTTGAAACCGACGAGTCTAAGCTTGTTGAACTTCATAGGCTGATCTCCACCCTCATCTTGAGGAGGAGGGTCGGAGCGACGGTACGGGGTGGAGTGATCATGCGTTCACCCCAGAAATCACCCCCACTCGCGCGTTCCGCGCGACTTCCCCCCTCAAGGGGGAGGTAAACAGGCGTGCGGCCCTGGCCGCCCGCCTGTGATCGAAAAAGGCGCGGATCAGAGCAGGCTGTCGATAAGCTTCGACATGGCAGCAACAGACATGTCCCCTGCATAGCGCTTGCCATTGATCAGGAAGGTCGGCGTTGCGTTGACACCGAAATCCTTGGCTGCGCGTTCCCGTACGGAATTGACATCATCCAGAAGCTTCTGGTTCGTCAAGCACTTCGTGAAGCTATCCTCAGTAAAACCAGCGAGTTTCGACATCTGGAGCAGTGCGGCGCGGCCGTCGACGTCAGGGGAAGCCCAGGCGATCTGCTGCTTGAACAGCATTTCGACCATCGGCATGTACTGTTCCTGAGGTGCGCAACGCGCGAGCATGAAGGCTGCAGCGGCACGCGGATCGAACGGGAATTCACGGATGATGAAGAGAACCTTGCCGGTGTCGACATACTTCTGCTTGATCGTGTCGAAGGTCTTGACCGCGAAATTCGCGCAGTGCGGGCAGGTCAGCGACATGTATTCGACAATCTTGACCGGCGCGTCCTGCTTGCCGAGTGCGATTTCCGGCAGTGGGCCGGGCTTCAGCACCTCGTTCATATCGACATTGCCGTCGGATGGCGGCACTTCGTCCTCGGCGGACGCGGCGGATGCGGTGTCGGCAAAGGTAGAGAACGCCACGGAAAGGGCCGCAACGGCAGAGCCGCCCAGCAGATGGCGTTTGGTCAAGAGCATGTCGGACATCGGCATAGAGTCACCCGTCGTTAAAAAAGGTCTTCGAATGTTTCATGCGATATAACGGCTGCTTGCCGCTAACAAGGCACGGTTGACCAACTTTCTTCAAAGAATTGTGACCTGGCAAAGACAAAGAGCCAAAATTGTCGCCGTAACCGCAACAAGACAATCAACTGTATCGAATACGGCATGGTCGGGATTATTTTCGATAGACTTCGCGCCTGTTCCCAATTCGAACGATCAGTATCCGCACGGCGCTATCTTCTATGTGCGCGATAATGCGATAATCCCCTACTCTATATTTCCAGAAATCACCGAGCTCCGAGCCCTTCAGCGCCTCTCCGATGGCACGTGGATCATCCAACTTGGCGACGCGGTCGTAAAGAAACTTCAAGATTCGGCGGGAAACCTCATGTCCGAGTTTATCCAGTTCGCGCTCGGCGGCTTGCTGAAACTCAATCCGCCACGCCATAACGCGCCATCAGTTCGGCCAGCGAAACGGTGTCACTCTCACCACGGCGAAGCTCTTCGAGACGCTTTTCCGCCAAATAGATATCCTCAAGATCATCAAGATGCTCGAGAATTGCTTCGCGCGCATAGAAACTCTTGCTGCGCCCCGTACGCTTGGCGAGCTCATCGAGCCTTGCTTCAATTTCCGGCGGAAGCCTCAGGGCCAACATCACATTCAACTCCGTTTGCTATACAAATATAGCAACTCGGGAACGATATCCAATCGGATTTCGAAATTCAGCTCCGCTATCTCCTAGCGCCGCTTCCAGGCCATGGCCGTTCCCAAACGCTGAACGGCGGCCCTGATCTTCTCATCCTCGATGCCTTCAATCATATCGGCCAGCTTGCGCGCCGCCTCACCCTTCAGCGGTGGCGGCGTGCGGGAGCGTTTGGATGCAATCGAAACCGGCTTCTGCACGATGCGGATCTGATTGACGGCATAGAAGCCGAAGAAACTGTTGATGCGCTGGATGAGTTCGCCCTGCGCATGAGTGAGAAAGAGTGCGCGGGCGCCCTCGCAGGCGATCGTCAAGACACCCGGCTGATAGCGGTCGTCCAAGCCCGGGCCGCTCCGCTTGGCCCAGGCGATCTTTTCCGGCCGCGTGCAATCGGCAAAGTCCTCACCGGCGATTTCGTCCCAGCAGCCGAGCAGCGTCGTATTGATGCCGGCACGCTTTGCCAGCACCGGATCAACGATACCGTTGGTCAGCTCGGATATCTGCTTCTCGCCTTTTCGGGGATAACTCATCGCAATAAGGTTCCGGCACACGCTTTGTACGTTCTGGACCTTGATCGCCCGACGCAGCTTGGCCAAGTATAGAGCACTTCCCCTCGGCGCGGCAAATCATGACGACGACTTTACAATCCCCCACGGCCGCATCGCTGCTTGACTGGTACGACCGCCACCATCGCGACCTGCCCTGGCGCGTCTCGCCACCGATGGCCGCGCGCGGCGTCAAGCCGGACCCCTATCGCATCTGGCTGTCGGAAGTGATGCTGCAGCAGACGACCGTGCCGGCGGTCAAATCCTATTTCGCGAAATTCCTGGAGCGCTGGCCGACGGTCGACGATCTCGCCGCAGCCACGAGTGAAGACGTCATGACGGCCTGGGCGGGGCTCGGCTACTACGCCCGCGCCCGCAACCTGAAGAAATGCGCCGAGGCGGTTGCGGCAGATCATGGCGGCCGCTTTCCCGATACCGAAGATGGTCTGCGGGCACTCCCCGGCATCGGCGATTACACATCCGCTACCGTTGCCGCCATCGCCTTCAATCGCCAGGCGGCCGTGATGGACGGCAATGTGGAGCGTGTCATTTCCCGCCTCTATGCGATTTCGACGCCTTTGCCCGGCGCCAAGCCGCAGATGAAACAGAAGGTGGCCGCGCTGACGCCCGCCGACCGGCCAGGCGATTTTGCCCAGGCGATGATGGATCTCGGCGCGACGATCTGTACGCCGAAGCGTCCGGTCTGCTCGCTCTGTCCCTTCAACGGCGCCTGTCAGGCGCTAGCCGGACATGACCCCGAGCGTTTTCCGGTCAAGGCCGCCAAGAAGGAGAAACCGGTGCGCCAAGGGGCGGCCTTCGTCGCCGTCAATGACGAAGGCGAAATCTTTCTGCGCCGTCGCATCGAAAGCGGCCTGCTTGGGGGGATGACGGAAGTACCGACGACCGGCTGGACGGCTCGTATCGATGGCGAGACCGGCATCGAGGCAGCCCCCTTCCCTGCCGACTGGCAGCCGGCGGGCATGGTGACGCATGTCTTTACGCATTTCGAGCTGCGGCTGTCGATCTGGCGCGCAAAGTCGGTTCTCGAGAAGAACAACCATGACGGATGGTGGGCGCCGGTTACAAATCTTGAAGAGCAGGCACTGCCAACAGTCATGAAAAAAGCGATCGCTCAGGCTATTCCCAATGCGTTCGCAAAAATGCCTTTAAAGCAAAAATCAGGAATTCATTCATGACGACGGAAATACGGCACATCGTTTTCGATATCGGCAAGGTTCTGCTTCACTACGATCCGAGCCTTCCTTACAGCCGCATCATTCCCGACGATGCCGAGCGCGAATGGTTCTTCACCAACGTCTGCACCAGCGACTGGAACATCGAGCAGGATCGCGGCCGCACCTGGGGCGATGCCGAGGCCCTGTTGATCGCCGAACATCCGGAGCGTGAAGAGCAGATCCGCGCCTTCCGCCAATATTGGCATGAGATGGTTCCGCACGCCTATGACGACAGCGTCGCCATTCTGGAACAGCTGATCGCGGAAGGCCGCGACGTCACCATGCTGACCAACTTCGCTTCCGACACGTTTCGCGAAGCGCAGGAGCGCTACCCCTTCCTCAAGAAGCCGCGCGGTGTGACGGTTTCCGGCGATATCGGGCTGATCAAGCCGGATGTCGCAATCTACGACACACACGCCAAGAGCTTTGGTCTCGATCCAGCCTCGACGATCTTCATCGACGATTCCTATCCGAACGTCGAAGGTGCGCGGGCTGCCGGCTGGCATGCAGTTCACTTCACCGGCGCCGCGAAGCTGCGCAGCGATCTCGCCGCCTATGACATAAAGGTTTGAGCCGATGATCTTCGACCCTGCAGAACGCATCGATCTGTTCCACGACGCGATCAACCGCCTTGATTACGAGGCGATCGAGAACTTCTTCGCAGAGAATGCCACCTACGTTTCCAACGGCGTCGGCAGCCTCGCCGGCCGTGCGGCGATCATGGAAGCCTTCCGCGGCTATTTCGACACCTATCCGGACCAGACCGCGTCGAATTCCCTGGTGGAAACGCTGACGCCGCTGTCTGGCCGCGCCGTCTGGTCGGTGCGCGCCACCAACAGCAAGACGGGCAAGCCGCTGATCCGTGAGGGTGAAGAGACGATTACATTTAACGAAGACGGCCGCGTCGTGCGGGTCGACGTTACGGACTATCAGGACTTCTGATAGCCGAAGCTGAAAACACCCTGGGCCTTACCGTAGATAATTCCGGTAAGGCCCAGGGTGTCTCGTCTTCTTCCCAACTGGAGGTACACGACGGAAGAAGACGGATATGTCGATCTGACAAGCGGCCGGCAGCCGTGGGGCGGCTTTGAAACCTGACCCGTTTAGCAGTTGAGACTACTCAACCTTCGCCAGATCGCTGCGGATGATGGCCCGGAGTTCGTCGATCGGACGCAGGGAACGCCCATCGTCGACATGCCAAAACATCCATCCGTTGCACGCATCAAGGCCCTGGACCTTCGCTCCAAGACGATGAATGGAACCCGCTTCGCCACCGGAAGCGACCGTGCCGTCGGCGCGCACGATGGCGCTATAGCGGCGCTTCGCATCCGTCAGCACCTGGCCGGGCTTGATGAGGCCGCTCTCGATCAGAACGTTGAACGCAACGCGCACTTCCGCCTTCTTGCCGGTCATGACGGTCAGCTCAGCCTTACCGAGAGGTTCGACGGCGGCGATGCGGGCGCTGGCCGCATCGATATAATCCTGCTCGCGCTCGATGCCGACGAAGTGGCGGCCGAGGCGCTTGGCAACGGCGCCCGTCGTGCCCGAACCGAAGAAGGGATCGAGAATGATGTCGCCGGGCTTGGACGAGGCCATGATGACGCGGGCAAGCAGCGCTTCCGGCTTCTGTGTCGGATGCACCTTCTTGCCGTCGTCGCCCTTCAGGCGCTCATTGCCGCTGCAGATCGGGAACAGCCAGTCGGAACGCATCTGCACGTCGTCATTGGCAGCCTTCATGGCGTCGTAGTTGAAGGTATAGCCCTTCGCCTTGGCGTTCGGGCTCGCCCAGATCATCGTCTCATGCGCGTTCTGGAAGCGGCGGCCCTTGAAGTTCGGCATCGGGTTGGTCTTGCGCCAGACGATGTCGTTCAAGATCCAGAAGTTCAGATCCTGCAAGGTAGCACCGACGCGGAAGATGTTGTGATAGGAGCCGATGACCCAGATCGTACCCGTCGGCTTCAGCACGCGGCGGCAGGCAAGCAGCCAGGCGCGGGTGAAGGCATCATAGGCTTCGAAGGAGGCAAATTGGTCCCACTCGTCATCGACGGCGTCGACCAGCGACTGATCCGGGCGATGCAGCGTGCCGCCAAGCTGGAGATTGTACGGCGGGTCGGCGAAGATGACATCGACGGATTGATTGGGCAGTGCCTCAAGAGCGGCCACGCAATCGCCCTTGATGATCGTGTCGATCCAGGACCCCGGAACGGCTGAAGTCCTGAGGTCGGCAAGCGGGAAAACTGACGCCATTTGATACTCGCTGTTACACTTACTCGGTGCTCTTAACTGAGTGTTATGGTTACCTAACTTGGTTACCAAAGGCTAAAGCGGCGTCATATTTTCTGCATTCCCGACGAAACCGCCGGGAATGCAGGCCTCGTCGATAGGCGCTATCGCATTGAAAGCCCTAGATGTCGTGTACTGTGTGGCTGTCGTCCGGCGCTTCTGCGCGTTCCGTCATGCCGTAATCGCGAAGCACTTGCGCGACGCGCAAACGATAGTCGGCAAAGACCGTCTTGCGCCCCGCTTTCTGGGCGGCGCGGTGGGCTTCGCGGTTTCGCCATTCGCGAACGGCCGCCTCGTCGCGCCAGAAGGACAGCGACAGGATCTTGCCCGGTTGGCTGAGGCTTTCGAAGCGTTCAATGGAGACGAAACCGTCGATCGTCTCCAGCTCGGAGCGCAGCCTTGCGGCGATGTCGAGATAGCGCTGGCGTTCATCGGGATGGGGAATGACTTCGAAAATAACTGCGATCACGGCGATACCCTCGGAGTATGCGGCAGGGAGACATTTTTCAGGAAAATGCGGTCTTCCTGCAAGATGAAGCGCTCGCGGCGAGCAAAATCGAGATTGGCCTTTGCCACCGGATCGGAGGCGAGGCTTCTGCGATAGTCTTCGTAGGCGGCGAGGTTCTCGATGTTGTAGATACCGTAGGCCGTCGTCAGGGAGCCCTCATGCGGGGCGAAATAGCCGATCAAATCGGCGCCGTTGCGCGGGATGACCTGGCCCCAGGCTTTGCCATATTCGGCGAAGGCTTCCTGCTTGAACGGGTCGATCTGATAGCGGATGAAACAGGTAATCATGGGCTTTCTCCTTTGCTGATGGCGCAGTTTTCGCACGTTGCAGGTCGGAGATGGTTCGGTTACGATCGAAGTATGAAAGAAGGTCCAGACATAGCACAGATCGGCTCGCTGATCGGCGATCCGGCGCGAGCCAACATATTGACGGCGCTGATGGGCGGCCGTGCCTTGACGGCAACCGAGCTGGCGGCTACGGCCGGCGTGACGCTGCAGACCGCAAGCGCCCATCTTTCCAAGCTCGAGGCAGGCGGCTTGCTGGCACAGCGCAAGCAGGGCCGCCATCGCTATTTCACGCTGGCAGACGATCGCGTCGGCAAGCTGCTTGAGGGCATCATGGGTTTTGCCGCAAGTCGCGGCCATCTGCGTCACCGCCCAGGCCCGAAGGAACCGGCGTTGCGCAAGGCGCGCATCTGCTACGATCATCTGGCCGGCGACTATGGTGTGCGCATGCTCGACAGCCTGATCGAGGCCGGGTCGATCTCCGCCGTGGGCGAAGGTCTGAGCCTGACGACCGAGGGCGAGAAGCATCTGGGATCGATCGGTATCGATGTTTCCGGGCTGCGTTCGAGCCGCCGCCCGCTTTGCCGATCCTGCCTGGACTGGAGCGAGCGGCGCGCGCATCTCGCCGGCAGCCTCGGCAAGGCGCTGCTTTCGAATTTCCTTGACAAGGGTTGGGCGCGGCGAACCGAAAGCAGCCGTTCGATCTTCTTCACGCCCGAAGGCGAGCGCCGCTTTCTGACGCTCTTTCCACTTGAGTTAAGCGATGGCGCGTCGCAGCCAGAGCTAGATGATCAACCTTAGGCTGCCTTGATCAGGACATCGCTGAAATTGCTTGCAGCAATGCGGCTGCAGAGCTTACCCCATTCGCAGCCGATGCAGGCGTGACGGATTTCACCGCTAGCGAAATTCCGGCGGAGCTTGGAAAGCAGCCTGGCATCCGGCACTAATGTGCTTCCAGGGCCGATCTCCTCGCCCAGCAAGGCCGCGATATCGGCAACGGCAGCCGCATCCCGCTCGATGACCGAAGCCTTGAAGCAATGCGGCTCCTCCCCGCTGAGGAGTGGCGCGCAGATGTCGTCGGGACCGGAGACCAGTTTGATCTCCTCCCCTTCCGACAGCCGCTCAGCGATGCGGCGATAATTGTCAGTGAAGGCTGAGGTATAGCCTTCACCGACGAAGGTCAGCATGCAGAGCAGATGGTGGGCGCGAAGCCTGACGGTCAATTCAGACGCGCCTTGCCGCTATAGACCTGGATGGTCTTCAGCACCGCAGCTGCAAGTGCCGACTTGAGCACAGCGCCGAGGATGAAAGGCGCCACGCCAAGCAGCCAGCCTTTTTCCGCACCGATCAGCGCCGCGAGCCATGCACCGCCGATTGCAAGGCAAAGAATGTTGGCCGAGAGATGCGCAAGGAAGCTACGCACGACACGGTTGCCGCTCCAACCCCGCTCGGCAAGCCAGCCGACGAGGGCGGCGATAATCGGGAAGGATGCGAGATAACCCGCCGTCGGACCCATGAAGGGCGCAACGCCGCCTGCCCCGCCGGCGAGCACCGGAAACCCGATCGCAGCTTCGCCGAGCCAGGCGAGAACAGTGACCGCACCGAGACGCCAGCCATAGAGCGCACCGATCATGGTGATCGCGAATGTCTGCATGGTGATCGGCACCGGCACCATCGGTACCGCGATTTGCGATGCCAAAGCCAGGATCAGCGTTCCGGCGAGAACGAACACAGCCTTGGTAACAAGCGAACGCTGCCCGAGGCGAAGCGGATCGAAAGCGACTTCATCATGATGCTGCAACAGGGACATAGGCTCTCCTTTCAAATTATAGATAATTTTTGAGTCTCATCTATTTTATGAGAGAGATCGCGAAATCAGGCAAGTGGCAAGCGCTCAATATTTCGACCAAGCGCCAAATCATATTGAAAAATAAGGGTAATAAATCCAAGAAAGTGCGACGAACTGCGGCTCGTCGCCGATTGAGATGCGGCGGCGACAAAGCGAAGAAGCTCCTCGCGGAGCACAATCTGTGGGAAGTGCTCCGCCATGCATCTCAAAATTATCTATAATTTTTAGCCGACGATTGCGAAGGCGTCGCGTGTCGATCCCGAAGGCGTGCGTACCGGCGCGCGGCCGATCCACTGCACATGCTTTTGCAGGATTACAGCCGCCTCGTCGGGCCGCCCTTGGCGGAGCGCGGCCAGAATGGCGCGGTGATCGTGGTCCGTGCGCTTTTCCCAGCCGGATTGCCAGGCGGAGAAGAGGAAGCGGGCGCTCGCCGCATGCAGGTCATCGATCGCGGCAAGAAGACGCGCCATGCCGCAAGGCGCCAGGATCAGGCGGTGGAAGCGGCGATTGGCCTCCTCCCAGGCGTGGACATCACCGGCTGCATCGCCGTCGCGCGTCGCTTGTTCGGCCTCGTCCAGAATGGCTGAAGTCAGATGCGGGGCCGCATGCTTGAGTGCAAGGCCTTCGAGGGCTGCGCGCATTTCCGCGACCTCGCGGACTTCCTTGAGATCGAAGGAGGCGACACGGACGCCACGGCGCGGCAGGCTGATCGCCAGTCCCTGCGCTTCCAGCCGCCGGAACGCTTCGCGTACGGGCACATGGCTGGTGCCGAACTCCTCGGCGATGTGATCCTGCCGCAGGCGGGCATCGGGTGCGATCTCGCCGCGGATGATGCGGTCGGCAAGCACCCGGCTGATGCGGCTGGCAATGGTGTCGTCGCGCTCCTTGGCCATGGCCGATCCTTAAAGGCGGGCCTATCTGATGTCGAGGCCCGATGTCGAGCGACAAGCAACAGTCATCACCTCTTTTACGCATTTCGACCTTTTCGCCAACTGCAGCGCAGCCATGCCCGCCAATTGGTTGAGCTTTGTCGACATATCGTGTAAAGCCCGGCGGTCATTTTTCAGAGCATGTCCCGAAACACCGAAAGTTTCCTGGAGCATGCCGCACCCAGCCACATCAAAGGCAGACATTTCATGAGCAATGGCTTCGACCTCATCATCTTCGACTGCGACGGCGTTCTGGTCGATTCGGAAATCATCGCGGCGCGGGTGGAATCGAAGCTGCTGACCGATGCGGGTTATCCGATCAGCGTCGAAGAAATGGGCGAGCGCTTTTCCGGCATGACCTGGCACAACATCCTGTTCGAAGTCGAGCGCGAGGCGAGCATCCCGCTCTCCGCATCGCTGCTCGACAAATCGGAGAAGCTGCTCGATCTGAAGCTTGCCAATGATGTCCAGGCCATTCCTGGTGTTCCGCTGGCGCTGTCGCGACTGCCGATGCCACGCTGCATCTGTTCGAACTCCAGCTCTGCTCGCCTCGAGATGATGCTGACGAAGGTCGGCTACTTCAAGCTGTTCGCTCCGAATATCTTTTCCGCCAAGGATCTCGGCGCCGACCGGGTAAAGCCCAAGCCGGATATCTTCCTGCACGGCGCCAAGCAGATGAATGTCAGCCCGGCCAATACGATCGTCGTCGAAGATTCGGTTCATGGCGTTCAGGCGGCGCGGGCGGCCGGCATTCGCGTCATCGGCTTCACCGGCGCATCGCACAGCTATCCTTCGCACGCCGACCGGCTGACGGATGCGGGTGCAGAGACCGTCATCAGCCGCATGGCCGACCTGCCCGGCGTCGTCATGGCACTCGCCGAATGGGATGGCGTCTTCTAGGACGGATTGAAACACAGACCAAAAGAAAAGGCCCCGCCAATCGGCGGGGCCTTTTCTTTTCAGCTCATCGCAGACGCCTGCGCCGCTTGGGCATAGACCGCAATCAAAAGCTTAGTGACGCTTCTTGCGTACCGGCTTCGCACCCTTCACAGGCTTCTGCGGGCCTTGATCGAAGCCGATCTGGACGATGGTAAAGCCGCCCGAACCGCCAGCAACCTGAATATCGTCGTCGGTGAAGAGGAACTGCGCCGTGGTTTCGCCCGGCGGAATCTCCGCAGTATACATGATGGTCTTGCTATAGAGCGCGTTGTCATTGTCCATCACGGCAACATGGATCGGCAGGGTCACCTTGCCGGCGCTGCCCATCGGCCCTGCAACAAGGCGCCCTTGTGCCACGACATGGATGCCGAGGCTGGTGCCGTCGGACGTGCACTGACGCGTCGCCTGAGCCAGCGAAGCCTGATAGATCAGCTGGTTCGCATCATCCTTGGCGCCCTTGGCGTAGGTGCGATAGACCGAATCCTCGTCGCGGATGACAGCCTGTGGGCATTTACCGGCGACATAGGTCTGACCGCCCGTGGGCGCGGCAGTCGTGGTTCCGGTTTGCGGCGCAACGGTTACATCCGTTGCCGGCTGTTTTTCACTGTTGCCGCCAATACCGAGGGTGCTGCAACCCGTCAGCAATGCCAGAAGCGAAGCGGAGAAAAGACGACGCGAAACCTTGCCAAACACTATAATTCCACCCTCTCCATATATTTCATGTAATCGGCCTGCAGCCTGTCAAACGGGCCTTTTATGACACTTGGCGATGGTCTATACCAGCGACGCAGCGAAAAATCGATTGGGTAGACACCGTTTTGGCTCACTTTTCGAGATCGACAGATTGGTACAAACAGACAACGCCGGGCGCTGATCCCACGCGCCTTGCGCAAACACGAAAACCACGCGGCTGATCCGGCGCAAAAAGACAGGCCGCCGCCGCTTCGTTCCTCTACCCTCTCAATCGATCACTCAGGCAATTTTGCGACCAAAGGAATTCTAGACCGTGGACTACATTTCAACGCGGGGAGAAGCCCCTGCCCTTGGCTTCTGTGACGCTCTTCTGGCCGGCCTTGCTCGTGATGGCGGGCTCTATGTTCCCCGTGAATGGCCTGTCCTGACGAAGAAGGAAATCCGCGGCTTTCGCGGCAAGAGCTATCAGGATGTCGCCTTCGCCGTGCTTTCGCCCTTCACCAATGGCGAAATCCCGGCGGATGTCTTCCGCGGCATGATCGACGATGCCTACGCCACGTTCCGGCATCCGGCGGTGGCGCCGCTCGTCCAGACCGGACCGAACAGCTTCGTCATGGAGCTCTTCCACGGCACGACGCTCGCCTTCAAGGATGTCGCCATGCAGCTGCTTGCGCGGCTGATGGATTATGCGCTGGAAAAGCGCGGTCAACGGGCGACCATCGTCGGCGCGACCTCGGGCGATACCGGCGGCGCGGCGATCGACGCCTTTGCCGGCCGCGAGCGCACCGATATCTTCATTCTGTTCCCGCATGAGAAGGTCTCGCCGGTGCAGCAGCGGCAGATGACCACCTCGACGGCGGCAAACGTCCATGCGCTGGCGATCAAGGGCAATTTCGACGATTGCCAGAACCTCGTCAAAGCCATGTTCAACGACGCCGCTTTCCGCGACAGGGTCAAGCTTTCCGGCGTCAATTCCATCAACTGGGCGCGAATCATGGCGCAGGTGGTCTACTACTTCACCACTGCTGTCGCCCTTGGCGGCCCGGACCGAAAGATTTCCTTCACTGTGCCAACGGGCAATTTCGGCGATATTTTCGCCGGCTATGTCGCCAAGCGGATGGGCCTGCCGATCGAACGGCTGGTCATCGCCACCAACGAGAACGATATCCTCGCGCGCATGCTGAAGACCGGCCGCTATGAAATGCGCTCGGTCAAAGCCACCACGTCGCCGTCGATGGATATTCAGATCTCCTCCAATTTCGAGCGCCTGCTGTTCGAGGCCAATGGTCGAGACGCCTCCAAGGTGCGCGCCGCCATGGAAAGCCTGAAGCAGTCGAACGGATTTTCGATCAGCGAAGAGGCCCTGAAGCTCATCAAGAAGGACTTCCGCGCCGGCCGCGCCAGCGAGAAGCAGGTGGCCGACACGATCCGCAAAACCCTTGCCGATACGGGCTATCTGCTCGATCCGCATACGGCGATCGGCGTCTTCATTGCGGGAAAGAACGAGCGTCCGACGAGCCCGATGGTGACGCTTGCCACCGCGCACCCGGCAAAATTCCCCGCCGCAGTAAAATCCGCATCCGGTATTGACCCGGCGCTTCCGACGTGGCTTGCTGGTCTGATGACCAGGGAGGAGCGTTTCGACATTCTCGATCCGGAACTTAAAGCCGTTGAAAGCTTTATCGGCAAGCATACCCGGACCGGCGAATAACAGACGCGGAAAGACAGGCGATGACAGTGGAGTGCACCCGGCTAGCGTCCGGGCTGACAGTAGCGACCCAATCGATGCCACACCTCGAAAGCGTGGCACTCGGCGTTTGGATCAAGTCGGGTTCGCGTAACGAAACCGAGGCAGAACACGGTATCGCGCATCTGCTCGAGCATATGGCGTTCAAGGGCACGGCGCGGCGTTCGGCCCGGCAGATCGCCGAGGAAATCGAGAATGTCGGCGGCGAAGTCAACGCAGCCACCTCGACCGAAACCACCTCCTATTATGCCCGCGTGCTGAAGGACCATGTGCCGCTCGCCGTCGATATCCTTGCGGATATCCTGACGGAATCCGCCTTCGACGAGGAAGAGCTGGCGCGCGAAAAGCAGGTCATCCTGCAGGAAATCAATGCCGCGAACGACACGCCCGACGATGTCGTCTTCGACAAGTTTTCCGAAGTCGCCTATCGCGGCCAGACGCTCGGGCGCGCCATTCTCGGCACGCCGGAGACCGTCGTCTCCTTCTCGCCGGAACAGATCCGCCATTACCTCGGCCGCAACTATACAACCGACCGGATGTTCGTCGTCGCGGCCGGCGCGGTCGATCATGAAAGCTTCGTGCGTCAGGTCGAGGAGCGCTTCTCCAGCCTGCCGGCCAAACCGTCCGCTCCGCCCGTTATCGAGCCGGCCCGTTATATCGGCGGCAACATCCGGGAAACGCGCGACCTGATGGATGCGCAAATCCTGCTCGGCTTCGAAGGCCGGGCCTATCATACCCGCGATTTCTACTGCTCGCAGATCCTCGCCAATATCCTCGGCGGCGGCATGTCCTCACGGCTGTTCCAGGAAGTGCGCGAATTCCGCGGTCTCTGTTATTCGGTCTACGCCTTCCATTGGGGCTTCTCCGACACCGGCATTTTCGGCATTCACGCAGCAACCGGCGGCGAGAACCTGCCGGAACTTCTGCCCGTCATCGTCGACGAGCTGCGCAAGTCGTCACACGACATCCAGCAGCAGGAAATCGAGCGCGCCCGCGCCCAGATCCGCGCACAGCTGCTCATGGGCCAGGAAAGCCCGGCCGCCCGCGCCGGCCAAGTCGCACGTCAGATGATGCTTTATGGTCGCCCCATCCCGAACCAGGAGATGCTGGAGCGGCTGGAAGGCATCACGATCGACCGCCTGACGGATCTTGCCGGGCGGCTGTTCTTCGATACAGTACCGACGCTTTCGGCAATCGGGCCGCTCGAGCAGCTTGCGCCGATGGAAGACATCGTTACCTCGCTGTCGTCGCCGGCCCCTGCTTCCAGAAGCGCAAGCGGCTAAGGGCACGCCGCGGGCCTATGGGTTCAATTCTCGGGGGAGTGCTTGGCGGCATGCAAAAATCTGTCTTTCGGTTTCTCTCACGTCATCCGGACGCGGTTGAACTCGAAAACGACAATTATTTGCTGCGCCTGCCGCGCTATTCCGATTTCAATCAATGGCATAAGCTGCGAGCCGAAAGCCGCCGTTTTCTCGAACCATGGGAACCGACCTGGCGGCATGATGAGCTGACGGAAGGCGCGTATCGGGCACGCATCATCCGCGGCAAGCAGGAATACAGCTCCGGCCAGGCCATACCGCTCTTCATTTTCCTCAGGGAAAACAGAACGCTGGTTGGCGGCATCACGATCGGCTATATTCGCCGCGGTGCTGCGCAGAGCTGCATGATCGGATATTGGATGGGCGAACGCTATTCCGGTCAGGGCCACATGTTCGCCGCACTTCAGTTGGTTATACCCTATATCTTTTCCGGACTTGAGTTGCACCGAATTGAAGCAGCCTGTATTCCGGATAACGAGCGTAGCATGCGGCTTTTAGAAAAAGCCGGTTTCCAGCGGGAAGGTCATTTGCGCGGTTATCTTAAAATCAACGGTCAGTGGCGCGACCATGTGATGTTTTCAAGGTTGGCATCCGATACCAACCCGAACCGAAGCTTCGACCAGCGATGATCGCCGGACCCATGCAGACGTGGCCAATGGCCCGCCGGCTATGCGCCGTGATCGCGACGCTTGCAGCCGCCATGCTGCTGCTGATCGCCAGCGTGGCTGAAGCCGCCGAACCCGTGAAGATTTCCCGCGATGATACCGCCCTCGATCTGACGGCAACGACGGAAATCTACACCAATCAGGGCGAGGCCTTTCAGGTTTCAACTGCCGCTGGCGCCGACGGTATTCGACGCCGAATTGAGGTACGATCCTCCTCCCCAAACCACCAGGGCGATTGGGCGGTTTTCGCGCTCGCCAATGTCTCGGAAGAGCAGCTGGAGCGCGTCATCGTGGCACCGCATTTCCGTCTGGTGAACTCGAAGGTCTTCTGGCCCGATCTCGGCTCGCAGCGCATCGTCGCGATCACGCCGAGCGAAGGTTTCGCGCTCGACCGTCAGCCGAGCGACGAGGCTGACGTTTTCCGCATCACGCTGAACCCCGGCGCCGTCGTCACCTTCGTTGCCGAGCTTTCGTCACCAAACCTGCCGCAGCTCTATCTTTGGGAACCGAACGCCTACAAGGACACGGTCAACGCCTTCACGCTCTATCGCGGCATCGTGCTCGGCATTGCCGGCCTTCTGGCGGTGTTTCTGACCATCCTTTTCGTGGTCAAGGGAACCTCGATGCTGCCGGCGACGGCAGCACTCGCCTGGGCGGTGCTTGGCTATATCTGCGTCGATTTCGGCTTCCTCGGCAAGCTCATCAGCATCACGTCGAGCGACCAGCGAATATGGCGCGCCTGTGCGGAGGTGGCGCTCGCGTCGAGCCTGGTGATCTTCCTGTTCACCTATCTCAATCTTAATCGCTGGCATGCCCATCTCGGCTATGTGACGCTCGCCTGGGTACTCGGCCTTGCGCTGCTCTTCGGCGTGGCGATCTATGATCCGTCGATCGCGGCCGGTATTGCGCGGCTGTCTCTGGCGCTGACCGCGACCGCCGGCCTGCTGCTCATCATCTATCTCGGCTTTAGCCGGTATGACCGTGCCATCCTGCTCGTGCCCGCCTGGGCATTGATCCTCGTCTGGCTGTTCGGGGCCTGGATGACGGTCATGGGCAAGCTCGACAACGACATCATCCAGCCGGCACTCGGCGGCGGCCTCGTGCTGATCGTGCTCTTGATCGGCTTCACCGTCATGCAGCACGCCTTTGCCGGCGGCGCCTTCCAGCAGGGCCTGTTCTCGGATCTGGAGCGGCAATCCCTGGCGCTCACCGGTTCCGGCGATACCGTCTGGGATTGGGACGTCGCGCGCGATCGCGTGGTGACGACGCCCGATATCTCGATGAAGCTCGGCCTTTCACCCGGCACCATGCATGGCGCGGCGCGCAACTGGCTGCCGCGGCTGCATCCAGACGATCGCGACCGCTTCCGAGCGACGCTCGACGTTCTGCTGGAACACCGGCGCGGCCGGCTGAACCACGAATTCCGCATTCGCGCCGAGGATGGACATTTCCACTGGTTGTCGATCCGCGCCCGGCCGGTGCTCGGCTCCAATGGCGAGATCATCCGCTGCGTCGGCACGATCGTCGACATTACCGAGCAGAAGAATTCTGTCGAACGGCTGCTGCACGATGCCGTGCACGATAATCTAACAGGATTGCCGAACCGCCAGGTCTTCCTCGATCGACTGCAGGCCGTTCTGACGCTGGCGTCCGATGGAAATCAGCTCCGGCCAACCGTGATGGTCATCGACATCGACCGCTACAAGCTCGTCAACGATACGCTTGGCTTTGCCGCTGGCGACAATATCCTCATCGCACTGACGCGACGCCTTCGCCGCCTGATGAAGCCGCAGGATACGCTGGCGCGTCTTTCGGGCGACCAATTCGGCCTCATCCTCGTTTCCGAACGCGATCCCGCCAAAGTCGCGGACTTTGCCGATGCGATCAGCAAGGCGATCATGGTGCCGATCAATTTCGCCAATCGCGAGATCATTCTGACGGCTTCGGTCGGCCTGACATCGTGGGTCGATCAGCAGGAAAATGCGGCGGGTATGCTGAGCGATGCGGAACTCGCCATGTATCGCGCGAAGCGCGCCGGCGGCAATCGCGTCGAGCCCTTCCAGCCGGCGTTCCGCAGCTTCGGCACCGACCGGCTGCAGCTCGAAACCGATCTGCGCCGCGCCGTCGAGCGCAAGGAGCTCTCGCTCGTCTACCAGCCCATCGTTCGGCTTGAGGATGCAGAGATTGCAGGCTTTGAGGCGCTGATGCGCTGGGAGCATCCGAAGCGCGGCAATATTCCGCCCTCGGAATTCATCCCGATCGCCGAAGCCTCCGACATCATCGGTCCGCTCGGCATGTTCGCGCTGGAGCAAGCGACCAACGACCTGAAAGCATGGCAACGACAGACCGGCGACCTGCCGCTGTTCGTCTCCATCAACCTTTCCAGCGTGCAGCTCCTCAACAACGAGCTTTACGACGATATCCGCGCCCTGCTCGCCAAGACCCATTGTGACCCGAGCCGCATCAAGCTGGAGCTGACGGAATCGCAGGTGATGGAGAATCCGGAACAGGCGCGGCTCGTGCTCGACAAGCTGCGCGAAGCCGGCATCGGCCTTGCGCTCGACGATTTCGGCACCGGCTACTCCTCGCTCGCCTACCTCACCCGCTTCCCCTTCGATACGATCAAGCTCGACAAGGCGATGGTCCGCGACGATAGCGACAAGAAGGCTGTCCTGCTGCGCTCGGTCATTTCCATGGCACGCGAACTCAATATGCGTGTCGTCGCCGAGGGCATCGAGTCGGAAGAGGATGCGCTGGAGCTCGCCAAGATCGGCTGCAGCTACGGCCAGAGTTTCATCTTCGGTCCGCCGATGGGATCGGATTCGGTGATACGCCTGTTGAAGGAACGCTTTCCGCTGACGAAGCGCGCCTAAGGCTTTTCGCGAACCGTCATCGACAATGTGTGGCGCGCGCCATCAGGCGCCGTCGATCAATTCTCTTATATAGTCGAGCTTCGTGACCACCGGCGGCGAGAGAATAAAGGGATAGGAATCCGGCTGTCCCATGCTGCGCTGGATGGAATTGATCGCCACGCTCAAAGGGATCCAGGCGCTGACGATCTGCTCGGCGCTTTCTGCCTTGTAAGGATTGAAATCCACCTCGGCCGCCATATCGTGATAGCGATGGGGATCGATCGCCAGGCCGAAGGAGCGCGCCGTTTCCAGCGTATCGACGATGTGCAGATAATGCGCGAAGCATTCGGCGAAATCTTCCCATGGATGGGAGCTGGCATAAGCGCTGATGAAACTTTCCTGCCAATTCGCCGGCGGACCGTTGTCGTAGTGAGCTTGAAGTGCGGCGCCATAATCGGCGCGCTCGTCGCCGAAGACTGCGCGAAAGGCATCGAATTGCCCGCGGTCGCGGACAAGCTTGTCCCAAATGAAATGGCCGGTTTCGTGGCGGAAGTGGCCGAGCAAGGTGCGATAGGGCTCGTTCATGGAGGTCCGCGCCTGCTCGCGTGTCACGTCGTCGGCTTCGGCTGCTCGGATGGCGATCAGCCCCTCCTCATGGCCTGTCATCGCCGGGACCACGGTGCCGCCTTGCACCTCATCCTCGAGGAAGTCGAATACCAAACCACCTTGCGGGTCCTCCGCCCGATCGGGATGCGGCAGATTCCAGCGCAAGAGCGAATAGAACAGATGCCGCTGCGCCTGGCCGATGCGCCGCCAGCGATCTATGCCCTGCTCCGTGTCGGTGTTCGGCACGAGACGATTGTGCCGGCAGGCGACGCAATAGGGCTGCTGATCCTCGGCATCGATGAGCCAGTTGCAGATATCGAGATCGGCATTGGCGCAGAAGCGAAGGTGCCTGGCGGGCTCGGAAACCAGATGCCAATTCGGGCTCTCATCAGGCTCCAGCGCATGGATCGCCATAAGATCCGGGACGAAGCCGAGCTGATGGCCGCAACGAACGCATTGCCTGTTGTCGAAATGCACTGGCTGGCCGCAATGGTCGCAGGTGAAAAGCCGCATGCCCCCTCGCAAAGGATGATTGCCTGATACTCAACATTAAAGAGCCTGCCACGTTTCCGTAACAGGCTCTTCCTCCCAACATCGCTGCTTCAACGTCAATTCAACGGAGCAGCGACCATGGATTCGTGGATACAAGCAACCGGTTACATCCGGTCGACTGCGCCCTTGACCTTATCCTTGGCCTTGCCAACGGCTGTTTGCACCTTGCCCTTGGCTTCCTGGGCCGCACCTTTGGCGCGCATATTCTTGTCGTTGGTGGCCTTGCCGGCCATCTGCTTGGCCTTGCCGGCCACTTCATTCACTTTGCCGGATACCTTGTCGGTCGTGCTGCTCATATCTGACGCCTCCTTGGCTGGCACGGCGGTATTGCCGTTGCTCTGCCAGGAAAACGTCATGGGACCTCGTTTCGTTCCAAATTAACGCAATCGGCTCAGCTATGGCCGGCATGCGGCGACAGCATCGCGGGCTTGATACCCATAAGAGCAAGCGCCCGGTCATACTTGTTGTCGAGGCTGCGGTCGAAGATCAACTCTTCGTTGGCAGGGCAATTCAGCCAGCCATTATTGCCGATTTCCGCTTCCAGCTGGCCAGCGCCCCAGCCGGCATAGCCAAGCAGCATCGTCGCGCGCTTCGGGCCGCTTCCTTTCGAAATGGCCCTGACGATATCGAGCGTCGCCGTCAGGCTGATATCGTCGCTGACCGGAATGCTGCTGTCGCTGATGTAATCGTCGGAATGCAGAACGAAACCTCGACCGCTTTCGACGGGACCGCCGGTCTGGATCGGGAAATCGCGCGCCATCTGCGGAAGCACGATGGCATCGTCGTCCTTGATCATTTCGAGATGCAAGAGGACATCGGTGAATGTCAGCTTCTGAGCCCGGTTGATGACGAAGCCCATGGCACCGGCATCAGAATGGGCGCAGATATAAACAACCGTGCGATGGAAATTCCGATCCTCCATGCCAGGCATGGCGATCAGGAACTGACCGTCGAGAAAACCTCTTTCGCGTCTATTCTTCAGCGTCGATAGGGACATCGTGCCTCCTGACCGCAGTTCGCAACTGCGCCGCCTCATACCAAGATGGGGCAATGTCATAAATCAATCAACTGAAAATGATCATTTACCTCTTCGGTCGTGCTGGCTCCCGGCGACCCAATCCGCTAAATCCTTGTTCCATGATCGAAATAAGTACCGTTGCCCGCCTGTCGGCACTTCTCGCCACTTTGTTTTTCAGCACCGTGGTGGCCCATGCCGCAACGAGCGAGTGGATAGACAATCAGGGCGGCAGAATGCGTCTGATCGCACTGGCGCCGGACGCAGAAGGGCATATCCGCGCCGCCTTGCAGATCGAACCGGAGCCGGGCTGGATCACCTATTGGCGTGAGCCGGGCCAGGGCGGAATTCCGCCACAAATAACACCGGCAGCCGGCAGCGGCGTAACACTCGAAAGAGCAGACTACCCGATACCAAAATCGATCCGACTCGGCTCTATCCAGGAAATCGGCTACGACGCGCCGGTCACGTTTCCGCTTGCTCTGCGCGTCACCGGCAAGGCGCCTGCAAAACTTGAGCTGACGGCTTTCATCGGCCTCTGCAAGGATATCTGCATTCCTTTCCAAGCCGAGTATTCCCTGCCCTTGCCGGCAGATGTGCAGCCGACTTCGCATGAGCTGGCTTTGCTCGATGCGGCGAAGGCCGTGCTACCACAGCCTCCCTCTCCGGATTTCGCCGTCGAGAACCATAAGATCTCCACCGACGGCAAGAGCCTTTCCCTGCATCTGACACTGCCGGAAGCGAGCGGAAAGATGCCAGAGATCTATGTCACCGGGCCGTCGGGCTACGTGTTCTTTCAGCAAGCGAATGCGAAGCGGGAGGGAACTGCCTTCTCGGCCGATATAGTGATCGGCAAACTACCGAAGGACTATGATCCGAAGGGCAAAAGCTGGGGCATTCTGGTCGTCGATGGCGATCGGGCGATGGAAACCACCCTTGCGCTCGAATAGGCCGGATCTATAGTCCTCAGAACCGTCTTCATGCCATCGGCGGCCGTTCGAGCGCCCCGAGACAACGACCCAAGGAGAGAGACATGACTATCGCCATCGGCGACACGCTGCCTGCCGCCACCTTCAAGGAAAAGACCGCCGACGGCCCGGTTGAGATCAGCACCGAGCAGCTCTTTGCCGGCAAGCGCGTCGTGCTCTTCGCCGTGCCCGGCGCGTTTACGCCCACCTGCTCGCTCAATCACCTGCCGGGCTTTCTCGAAAACCGCGACGCCATTCTCGCCAAGGGCGTCGATGACATCGCGGTCGTCTCCATCAACGACTGGCACGTCATGGGCGCCTGGGCGCAATCATCCGGCGGCCTCGGCAAAATCCACTTCCTCGCCGATTGGGACGGCGTCTTCACCAAGGCGCTCGGCCTCGACGTCGATCTCTCGGCAGGCGGCCTCGGCATTCGCTCCAAGCGTTATTCCATGCTGGTGGAAAACGGCGTGGTGAAAACGCTCAATATCGAGGAAAGCCCAGGCCAGGCGACGGTTTCGGGTGCGGCTGCGATGATCGAGCAGCTTTAAGATTATTCAGATGGAAGAAACAGGGCGCCTCAAAGGCGCCTTGCTTTATTCTTCCTCGTTGAAATGAGTGTCGAAATCCCGATGTCCTTCAAGCACATTCAAAACCTCGAAGACATCGTCGACATAGCGGAAAAAGATCACGTAACCACGAAATGCAAAGCTGCGCATGTCGTCTTTCAACTCCGGTCGCAGGCGACCCATTTGACCGGGCAAGGCCGCAAGACTTGCGCATTTGCGGCGTAGCTCTTCAGTAAATTTCAAAGCGACCTTTGGGCTGCCGCTTTGGCGCGCTATAAACACAAGAATATCGAGGATGTTATCCTGCGCTGCGGCTGTATAACGAAGCCGAGGCACTCAATGGCTTTCTTTTGCCAGCTCGGCAGCCTTGGCTTCCAAAACAGCGCCAAGCTGCTCGTCAGATATATCGCCTCCGCGATCGATCGATGCCTCCAAAGTACGCCGTAGCGCCGCTATTTTCGCCTCACGCTCCTCTACGAGCCGGAGACCTTCGCGCACAACCTCGCTGGCGGAGCTGTAACGGCCCTCTTCCACGGTCTTCTCAACGAATTTTTCCCAGCGTTCACCGATAGAAACATTCATATGTGTCACCTCCTGCTGGCTCGATGAACCGCCGAATAACAGATAATGTACTATATATAGCATCAACGGTGGAGAGCACCAATTACCGGTGCCCAAAACCCTCAATTTACTCTCCGCCTCTTTTTCGCCGCAATTCATCGGCTACAACATGTAATGTTATTACATAATTGAGAGCCCCGAAATGCCTTTTGATCGTGATCCCTTCGCGTCGTCCCTCATGGGGCGCTCGGCGTTGATGCGCCTTGCCTATGTGGCGGTTGGCATTGCAGTGTTGTGGGCGGCTATCGGCTGGGCGGTGGCTCTGGCATGAACGATCTGATCCGCCTCAACAATCTCACCGTTACCTATGAGCGTCATCCAGCCGTACACCATATCTCGGGCGGCTTTGCTGCCGGCAGCCTCACGGCGATTGCCGGGCCGAACGGCGCCGGCAAGTCGACGCTGCTGAAAGCGATCGTCGGAGAATTGCGGCCGGCGGAAGGATCGATCGATCGCGGCACGCTGACGCGCAACGATTTTGGCTATCTGCCGCAGGCGGCTGATATCGTCAGACGCTTTCCGATCTCGGTCGCCAATACCGTCATGCTTGGCGCCTGGAAGAACGCAGGTGCCTTCGGCCAGTTTTCCCTAGAGGATGCCAAGCGGGCGCGCGAGGCGCTTGGCATCGTCGGGCTCTCGGGCTTCGAAAACAGGCATATCGGCTCGCTTTCGGCCGGGCAGTTTCAGCGCGTACTGTTTGCGCGGCTGCTGCTGCAGGATGCCCGCGTCATTCTCCTGGATGAACCCTTCACCGCGATCGATCAGCGCACGACGCGCGATCTTCTCGACCTCGTGCTGCGGTGGAACCGGGAGGGACGCACTGTCATCGCCGTCCTGCACGATTTCGAGCAGGTGCGAAGCTATTTCCCCGAAACGCTGCTGATTGCCCGCGAACTCGTGGGCTGGGGCAAGACGCAGGATATTATGAGCCCCGCCAATCTCATCAAGGCGCGCGCCATGGCCGAGCGTTGGGATGAGGAGGCCGCGACATGCCTGCCCGAAGAAGAGCATGACGACGGCGGCCTCGTGAAGCGGGAGCCCGCCGAATGACCGTCTACGATATCTTTCTCGCGCCCTTCGCGGATTATGGTTTCATGCGGCGCGCGCTGATCGCATGTATCTGCCTCGGCCTCGGCTCCGGGCCAATCGGCGTCTTCCTGATGCTCCGGCGCATGAGCCTGATGGGCGATGCCATGAGCCATGCCGTTCTGCCTGGGGCTGCCATCGGCTATCTCATCGCCGGCTCGCTGTCGCTGACCGCAATGGGGCTTGGCGGGCTCGTGGCCGGCCTTTCGGTGGCGCTGCTATCCGGCCTCGTCAGCCGCGCGACCGTGCTGCAGGAGGATGCGAGCTTTGCGAGCTTCTATCTGACCTCGCTGGCGCTCGGTGTCCTCATCGTGTCGTTGCGCGGCTCCAACATCGACCTGCTGCATGTGCTCTTCGGCACCATCCTCGCAATCGATGCGCCGGCTCTCTACCAGATCGGCGCGATCACGACGGCGACGCTTCTCGCACTCGCCGTCATCTATCGGCCGTTGGTGATGGAATGCTTCGATCCTGGTTTCCTGCGCGCCGTCGGCGGGCGCGGCCCGCTTTATCACTTCCTGTTCCTGCTGCTGGTCGTCCTCAACCTCGTCGCAAGCTTCCAGGCGCTCGGCACGCTGATGGCCGTCGGGCTGATGATGCTACCGGCCGCCGTCGCCCAGCTCTGGTCGCGCAGCCTGCCTGCGATGATGATAATCGCGACGGGCACAGCGACGGCCTCCGGCTATATCGGGCTGATTGCCTCCTATCACCTCGAATTCGCCTCCGGCCCGACCATCATCATCACCGCCAGCCTGATCTACGGCTTCTCCATTCTCTTCGCACCCTCGGGCCTTGCCCGGCGGTTCTTCCCCCGTCCCCATCTCCGGGGCTAATTCGAACAAGGAGACTCGCATGAACAAACAAAGACTGCTTCTCTCGGCGGCAGCAACGGCCTTCGTCGCCTTCGGCGTTGCCGCACCGGCTTCCGCCGAAACCCTCAATGTGGTCGCGTCCTTCACCGTGCTTGCCGACGTCGTCAAGCATGTCGGCGGTGACCATGTGAAGGTGTCGAGCCTCGTCGGCCCGAACGGCGATCCCCATGAATTCGAGCCGTCTCCGGCCGATGCCAAGACGCTGAACGCCGCCAAGGTCGTCTTCGTCAGCGGTGAAGGCCTGGAAGGCTGGATGGACCGGCTGATTACCGCATCCGGCTACAAGGGAACGCCTGTTGTCACCTCCGAGGGCGTCAACACCCGCACCATGGTCGACGACGGCAAGACGGTCACCGATCCGCATGTTTGGAACAGCCCCGTCAATGTGAAGGTCTGGGTCGCCAATATCGAAAAGGCTCTTTCCGCTGCCGATCCGGCCGATGCCGCCGACTTCAAGGCCAATGCCGAGCGCTATACCAAGGTTCTCACCGAACTCGACACCTATGCGCACAGCAAGTTCGACAAGATTCCGGACGATCGCCGCAAGGTGCTGACCAGCCATGACGCCTTTGGCTATTTCGGCCGCGAATACAAGGTCAGCTTCCTCTCGCCGCTCGGCGTCTCCACGGAAACGGAAGCATCGGCTGCCGACGTCGCCAAGCTGATCGAGCAGATCAAGACCGAGCATGTGAAGACCTATTTCTTCGAAAACTCGAACGATCCGCGCCTCGTCAAGCAGGTCGCCAAGGCGACTGGCGCCGAGCCCGGCGGCGAGCTCTATGTCGAGGCCCTCTCCAAGTCCAACGGACCGGCTTCGACTTACGAAAAAATGTTCCGTTATAACGTTGATCAGCTTGCCGCGGCGATGGCAAAGTCGAGCTGATCACTCAACGAGCACGGTCGCAGACATAGCTGCCTGCGACCACCCCGCTTAAATGTTGAAATCGAAGACCATCAGGCCAGCCAGACCGCCGTCCGTGGACGAAACGATCCGCTCGCCAACGGCGACGTGATCTGGATGCACCAGATAGGCGTCACGCGCCTCGGCGCTCTCGAAGGTGACGACAAATCCATCCGCGAAACCGCCATGCAGCCCCTCCGGCGAGACGTTCGGCCCGTGTTTCACATCGACAATGCCGGGAATGACCTTCTGCAAGGCGACGACAGAGTCGAAGAGCGCCCTCTTCTCGTCCTGTGTCAGGGCGGATTTGAGTCTAAGAAAAACGCAATGCAGGATCATAAGGCAATCTCCCTGGAAGTCGGGGGGAGCATAGAGGGAAAGGGCAGCCGGGCAAGGCACCAATTCGCGAACATTGCGTTCCAGTCGCGAGGCAAATGGCAACGTGTTTAGCTCGAAGCACAGCTCACGCTGACAGATGAGCTTTGGCAGCCGCAGTGATCTCGCGCGTCAGTTCGACAAGCCGGTCGGCCGCGAGACGATTCACTTGCCAATATAATGGAATGTCCAGCGGCGTGCCGGGGGTCAGCTCGACCAGGCGCCCGGCCTCCAAATGCTCCCGCACGAGCTGAATGGGATTCATCCCCCACCCCATACCTGCAAGGCTGGCATCAACGAAGCCTTGAGTCGAAGGCAGCCAGTGGCTCGGATAGGCAAAATCCTCTCCGAATGTCTGGCGTATCCACCGGCTTTGAAGCCTGTCCTTCTGGTTGAAGGTCAAGGCCGGCGCGTTCATGATCGCTTCCGGGGTAACGCCCTGTTCAAAATGCCGGGCAATGAAATCCGGGCTTGCCGTTGCATGGTAGCGAAGCGCGCCGAGGGACATGCGCCGGCATCCCTGGATCGGTTTTTCCAGGCCGGTGACGGCTGCAATGACCCGCCCGCGCTGCAGCCATTCGGCGGTATGATCCTGGTCGTCGATGGCGATATTCAGCAGATAGGGAGAGCGTTTGGCAAAACCGGATATGGCTTCCACGAACCATGTCCCGAGACTATCGGCATTCGTTGCAATGTGAAGCGTGACCCTTTGCTTGGGCTCCCCCGGATCGATGAGGGCCGGCAGACGCCCGAACAGCTCGTCTTCGAGCATGCCGACATTCTCCATATGGCGGCAAAGCCATTCGCCCTTCTCCGTTGCGGTGCAGGGATTACCCCTGACAATCAGGACGATGCCGAGGCGCTCTTCGAGCTGCTTCACCCGCTGCGAGACGGCCGAAGGCGTGACGTTGAGAATGGCCGCCGCCTTTTCGAAGCTGCCTGTCTGGACGACCATGGAGACGGCACGGAGAGCGGAATAATCGAGCATGGCTTAGTTTTTCTTAATCGGGATTAGCAGCATTAACTAGCCTAAATCTTCTTATGCCGATACCGGAAATGCTCATTGGTTCTGGAGCATTTCGGCAGGCATGAATTTTTCGATCTATATGACGGGCCTGATGATGGGGCTCAGCCTGATTGTCGCGATCGGCGCGCAAAATGCCTTCGTCCTGCGTCAGGGCCTTCGCAACGAGCATGTGTTCGCAGTCTGCCTTGCATGTGCGCTCTCCGATGCAGCGCTCATCGTGCTCGGGGTGACGAGTTTCCGCCAGATCTCCGCACTGCTGCCCTGGCTCGATCCTGTCATGCGCTATGCCGGGGCAGCCTTCCTCATCTGGTATGGAGCCAGGAGCCTCTACTCCGCCTTTCGTTCGTCCGCGGTGCTGGCTGCCGGAGAGACGAAATCATCGAGCTTCCGGCAGACGCTTGCCATGTGCCTAGCGCTCACCTGGCTCAACCCGCATGTCTATCTCGATACCGTCGCGCTGCTCGGCACGATCTCGACCCGGTTTCCAGGAAATGAGATTTCGTTTGCGACGGGTGCCATGACAGGCTCCTTCCTGTTCTTCTTTTCGCTCGGTTTTGGCGCGAGGTGGTTGAGGCCGATCTTCGTAAAACCCGCCTCCTGGCGCATTCTGGAAACGCTCATCGCCTTTACCATGTGGATGATCGCCACCAAGCTGCTGAGCGGTGTATGAGATTTCTGATGGATTCCCGGGCAGGCATTCGCATGCATCGTCGTGATGATGCTCGATCCTGGACCGGGAGCCGTATGAAACATTTGCGGCTGTCGGCGACGGCGCACGGTGATAGACGTGGACGAATTTGGACGCTGCTTTCGGCACGGCTGGTTGTCGCTCGCCGTCGTCGGGAAGCTGATGAAAGAGGAAGACAATCATGACACTCTTTACCGGTCTTTCGGCCTTTCCGATTACGCCGACCGATGCTTCCGGACACGTGGACGTTATAGCGCTCACGCGCCTGCTTGAACGCATCCGCCTTGCCGGTGCTGATTCCATCGGCTTGCTCGGCAGTACCGGCGGTTATGCTTTTCTTTCGCGCGACGAGCGTCGGCGTGCCGTCCAGGCGGCGATGACAAGTGTCGGTGGCAAGATTCCCGTCATCGTCGGAGTTGGAGCGCTGCGAACCGACGAGGCACAGGCATTGGCACGTGACGCCAAGGCCGCCGGCGCCGACGGGCTGCTGCTTGCGCCCATATCCTATACGCCGCTGATGGAGGAAGAAGTCTACCAGCACTTCGTTGCCGTCGCGGAGGCCGGTGACCTGCCGCTCTGCATCTACAACAATCCCGGCACGACGAAATTCACATTCAGTCATGCGCTGATTACGCGGCTAGCGAAAGTGGCGAATATCACGGCAGTGAAGATGCCATTGCCGTCGGCGAGCGATTTCAAGGGAGAGATGGCACTTCTGCGCCAGGAAACGCCAAAGGATTTTTCTATCGGTTATAGCGGTGATTGGGGAGCAGCGGCCGGGTTGCTGGCGGGTTGCGACTGCTGGTACAGCGTCGTCGCCGGCCTTCTGCCCGTCGAAGCGCTGGCGCTCACAAGGGCGGCCCAAGCCGGCGACACCGCCGAAGCCGAACGACTCGATCAAAAGTTCCAACCGCTATGGAGCCTGTTCAAAGAATTCGGCAGCTTCCGTGTGATGTATGCGATTGCGGAAGCGCTCGATCTTTGCAGGACCGATCCGCCGCGCCCGATCCTGCCGCTCTCTGAAGCCGAAAAGCCGCGAGTGAGAAATGCGCTGGATCATATCCTGACGTGACCGAGTCCTGTACTGCGCGGCAAGCCCCGCCTTATATCCCTGCCTCCAGGAAGTATCCGCTCGATGACTCCCGCTGGGATTGCGGCCAAATCGTCATCTGTTTCGTTGCCGGCCTTCCAGATGCCATCTTTCAGCGGGAGATGTCCTTTCAAGAAGACAAATTGATCAAAAGCTTTCAATTGGTTCCGGGGATGGCATGAAGAAGCTGATAGCCGCCGCGATCCTGTGCGCCTGTCTTGTTGCGGGAACACTCTATGCCACTGCCGGTGGCGATTATCCGCCGCTTAAGGATGGTGATCTGATTTTTCAGACATCGACCAGCAATCAATCAAGCGCCATCATATTCGCGACCGGCTCGACCTTTTCGCATATGGGCATCATCAAGAATGACCACGGCACCATCACCGTCATAGAGGCCGCAGAGAAGGTCAAGGAAACGCCGCTAAAGGCATGGGTCAGTCGCGGCTTGCTAAAGCGGATTGCGATCTATCGCGATCAGCGCCTCACGCCTGAGATGGCGCAGCGGCTCATATCCTATTCCCGCACGCTTTACGGCAAACCCTATGACCTTTTCTTCTCCTTCAACAACGACGCGATCTACTGCAGCGAATTGCCCTATCTCGCTTACAAGACAGTGGGTATGGAGATCGGCAAGGTGCAGAAAATATCGGAGCTGAACATCGACAATATGCTTGTCAGAAAGCTGGTCCAGTCACGATGGAAGCGCGACAGCGAATGCATGGAAAGCGGTTACGATTTCGATCAGTGCTATCGATACATCCTCAACCAGAGCCTCGTTACTCCGGTCAGCATTGCTAACGATCCAAATCTCAAAATGATCTACTCGAACTATCCACTATGATCGCGCGATGCCAAGCCTCGAGAAGAGTCCGAAACCGGAATAGCCCCTGGTGAAAAGCCTGAGCCGGGAACGAATGATCATCGTTCCTACTTCCGCTTAAACGGCTCCATGCCCTTCCGCGCCAGCTCGTCGGCCCGCTCGTTCTCCGGATGCCCGGCATGGCCCTTGACCCAGTGCAGCGTCACCTTGTGCCTGTTATAAGCCTCGTCCAGCGCCTGCCAGAGCTCGGCATTCTTCACCGGCTTCTTGTCCGCGGTCTTCCAGCCGTTCTTCTTCCAGCCGAAAATCCACTTGGTGATGCCGTCCTTGACGTAGACGCTGTCGGTGTAAAGATCGACCTCGCAAGTGCTCTTGAGCGCTGATAACGCCGAGATCGCCGCCATCAGTTCCATGCGGTTGTTGGTCGTTTCCGCCTCGCCGCCGCAGAGTTCCTTCTCCACCTCGCCGTAGCGAAGCACGGCGCCCCAGCCGCCGGGACCGGGATTGCCGGAGCAGGCACCGTCGGTAAAAATATCGACGTGCTTCATGCCTTCAGCCCGTATTCGGCAGCGGAAGCGATCTGGCGATGGAAGCGCAGCTTGCGCAGATATTCGATCGGATCTTTCTTGGTGACCATGGCGCCGGCCGGCGTCGTCAGCCAGTCGTAAAGCCGGGTCAGAAAGAAGCGGAGCGCCGAACCGCGGGCCAGCGTCGGCAAGGCGGCAATTTCGGTAGCACTCAGCGGCCGCACGCTCTGATAGCCTTCCAGCAGCGCCATGCCCTTGGTGATGTTGTAGGCATGATCCTTCTCGAAACACCAGGCGTTGAGGCAGATCGAGACGTCATAGGCGAGCTGGTCGTTGCAGGCGAAATAGAAATCGATCAAGCCGGACAGCGTGTCGCCGAGAAAGAAGACATTGTCCGGGAAAAGATCGGCATGGATGACGCCCTCGGGCAGATCCTTCGGCCAATGCTTTCCGAGGAACTCGAGCTCGCCGCGGATCTCATCCTGCAGACCGGCTTCGACTTCATCGGCACGCGCCTCGGACTTCTCCCAAAGCGTCTGCCAGCCCTCGAGCGACAGTGCATTCGGGCGGCGGATGGCAAAGCCCTCACCGGCAATATGCATGGCGGCCAGCGCCTTGCCGACTTCGCGGCAATGATGCGCCTCGGGCTTGCGCAGCCACATGCCCTCCAGGAAGGAGATCAGGGCGGCGGGACGGCCGGAGAGATGACCGAGCAAGGCGCCGTCGCGGCGCGGCAGCGGCAGCGGGCAGGACAGGCCGCGGCTTGCCAAGTGCTGCATCAACCCCAGGAAGAACGGCAGATCGCCCTTGTCGACGCGCTTCTCGTAAAGCGTCAGGATCAGCGGTTCGCGGCTCGTATGCAGCAGGAAGTTCGAGTTCTCGACGCCCTCCGCAATGCCCTTGTAGGAAAGCAGTTCGCCGACATCATATTCGGTCAGGAACCACTTCAAATCGTCTTCGGTAATATCGGTATAAACAGCCACGAATTATTCCCTTGATACATGCATGCCGCCGTAGCCACACGCCCTCGTGGTTCGAGACGGCCCCTTCGACAAGCTCAGGAGCGCCTCCTCACTATGAGGGCTGGTCCTTGGCACACGGCTTTAAGACTCCCTCCACCTCATCCTGAGGTGCTTTGCCGATGCAGCGACAGTGCCGAGCGGCTAGACCTCGAAGGACGAGGCGACCCTTCCTCAATCGCCGTTGACGAAGGCCATGTCTGCCGTCGTCAGCTCGATGCTGCGCAGCTCGCGATTGACGAGGAAATTCTCGGTTTCCTTCACAGTTTCAGCAAGCTCCACCACGGCATTGTAGCGGGCGCGGAAGGCTTCAATGATCTCGTTGACGATGACTTCTGGCGCAGATGCACCAGCCGAGAGGCCAACTGTTTTGATATCGCCGATATTGTCCCAGTCGATCTCGGCGGCGCGCTGGACGAGGACGGATTTCTTTGCTCCTGCCCTCAGCGCCACTTCGACGAGGCGCTTGGAATTGGAGGAATTCGGCGCGCCGACGACGATGAAGAGATCGCAGCCCGGAGCCGCCTCTTTCACCACTTCCTGGCGGTTGGTGGTGGCATAGCAGATCGAATCGGCGGCCGGCGCGGTGAGATTGGGAAAACGCTCCTGCAGCCGCGCGATGACGCCGGCGGTATCGTCGACCGAAAGCGTCGTCTGCGTGACGAAGCCGAGATTGTCGGGATCATCAGGCTCGTAGACGTCGGCATCCTCGACCGTCTCGATCAGCGACACGGCACCCTCGGGCAGCTGACCCATGGTGCCGATCACTTCCGGGTGGCCGGCATGGCCGATCAGGACGACGTGGCGGCCGAGGCGATTGTGACGCATGGCCTGTTTGTGCACCTTGGAGACCAGCGGACAGGTGGCATCGAGATAGAAGAGATTGCGCGCATCGGCATCCGCCGGCACGGATTTCGGCACGCCATGCGCGGAGAAAACGACGGGCTGGGCGCGATGCTCGGCTGGGATCTCATCCAGTTCCTCGACGAAGATGGCGCCCTTGGCTTCCAGACCCTCCACGACGTAGCGGTTGTGCACGATTTCGTGGCGGACATAGACCGGCGCGCCATAGGCTTTCAGCGCCAGAACGACGATCTGGATGGCGCGGTCGACGCCGGCGCAGAAGCCGCGCGGCCCGCAAAGCCGGATGGTCAGGTCAGGTTTGGAAACGGCTATGTTCATCTCTCTTCCGAAATCCGCAACGGTGGCTTGAGCATAGATAGGTGCTCCTGCCGCCTGCTCCATCTAATCCGCATGATCTTATCCAAAAACCGCTGCGCACTTGTTGGGATCATGCTCTAGACGAATATTCCATCGAAATGAAGCTATTCTATTGCCGATCTCACTGGCTCGGCGCATCCGGATGGCGTTTCCGCCACCAGGAAATGGCGACGATCGCCACCAATGCCACCGCCAAGCCATACCACGTCACCGCATATTGCAGGTGATTGTTCGGCAGATCGATGATGGTCACGCCGCCGATCGGCAGCCCTTGCGGATTGGGCGTCTTGTCGGCATCGATGAAGAACGGCAGCACCTTGTCCTTCGGCAGGCCGACGCTCTCCGCCATGACATCCAGATCCTTCCAGAAGAAGATGTTCTTGCCGAGATCATTGTCCGGCATGCCGTCGGGCCGCCCGGTGAGCTTGGCACGGGCGAGACCGGTAACGGTCTGTTCGCCGGTCAATTCACCCTGCTTGCGTTTTTCAGGCTCCTTGGCCTCAGTAGGTACGAAGCCTCTGTTGACGAAGACGTAACGGCCATCGTCCAGCTGCAAAGGCGTATAGATGTGATAGCCGGGATCGCCGTCATAGGTGGCGAGGAAATGCCGCTCCTTGTCGTTGAGGTAATGGCCTGACGCCGTCACCACGCGATATTCGATGTCGCCGCCGGATGCCGCCATCGCCTCGATCGCCGACACAGGTACGGTGGGCGCATCCTTGCGGGCGGCGATATCGGCGAGTAGACCTTCCTTCCACTGCAGCCGCTCCACCTGCCAGGTTCCAAGCCCGAGCAGGATGACGAGTGCGGCGAGAAGAAGCAGTGCCTTGCCGATCTGCCACAAGAGACTGGCGCGGCGCACGGGCGCTGCGGACTCAGTCACGGTGGACGCGCCCTTCGCTGGCATTGTTGCGATATTGGAGCGCGATCAGGATACCCTTGCACCAGCGCAGGGACAGAAGCGACAGGATGATCGTCAATGGCGCGAAAAGCACGATATAGACCCAGACCGGCGGCGCATAATTGATCTGCATCCACAGGACCGAGCCGATGATAATGAAGCCGACAATCAGGATGACGAAGACCGCCGGGCCATCGCCCGCATCAGCAAAGGCATAATCGAGATCGCAGGCGGCACAGCGCGGCTTCAGCGATAATAATCCGTTAAAAAGCTTGCCTTGGCCGCAACGCGGGCAACATCCCTGTATGCCGACCTTGAACGGATCGACGGGCGCAAAGAGAGCGCTGTCGCTATGGGATGCCTCTTCCGGCGTCTTGTCTTGCTCTGAGGTCAAAGTTCTATCTCGATCGGCTACCATTACGGGCGATCATGTGAATCCCGCCCCATTATTATAACTAACCGCGATGCGCGCATCCGTCCAATCGAAAAGCTCCCAAGCCCTCCCCATCGGCCTGAAAAACATGCAAAAAGGATTGAATTCATGGCATTCAGCGAAGGCTCGCCGCCCGGCCAGATCGTCATTCTCAACGGTGCGCCGCGATCCGGAAAAAGCAGCATCGTCGAGGCGATACAGGCTGATTTTGAGGGCGTGTGGGTCAATCTCGGCGTCGACGCCTATGTGCGGCATATCACGCCTCCACGCTACCGTCCGGGCATCGGCATGCGCCCCGGCGGCGAGCGGCCCGATCTCGAGCCGCTGGTTGCGCGCTTTTATGCCGCACTCTATGCCTCGATCGCCGCACATAGCCGCATGGGATTGAATGTCGTCGCCGAGTTCGGTCATCACGACGCCTATTCGCGACCACTCGGCATTCTCGCCGATTGCGCCCGGCTCCTAACCGGCCTGCCCACCTTGTTCGTCGGCGTGCGCTGCCCGCTCGATATCGTCATGCGGCGGCGGCTGGAGGAAGGGCCGGAGCGACAAGGGACTTATGTGAAGGTTGAAGCTAATATGCCCGTCCCCGCGCCGGTCATTGCCTGGCAGGAGCATGTGCACCGGCCCGGCATCTATGATCTGGAGGTCGATACGTCGATGAACAGCCCCGAGGCCTGTGCCGAGCAAATCCGGCAATTGCTTGCCAGAGGCCTGCCTCGTCCCACGGCATTCGAGAGAATTGCCTCTGGGGATTGAGGAAACAAAACAAAAGGCAGACGCCGAGCGCCCGCCTTTTGTTTTCCAGATATCAATGGCGATCAGCCCGCCGCGAGCGGTGCGCCCCAGCTGCCCCAGATGTAGATGCAGAAGAACAGGAACAGCCAGACGACGTCGACGAAATGCCAGTACCAGGCGGCGGCCTCGAAGCCGAAATGCTGCTTCGGCGTGAAATCACCCCGGATGGCACGGATGAGGCAGACCAGCAGGAAGATCGTACCGATCAGGACGTGGAAGCCATGGAAGCCAGTCGCCATGAAGAAGGTCGCACCATAGATCGAGTTCTTGAACTCGAAGGGTGCATGCGCGTACTCATAGGCCTGGACGCAGGAGAACAGAGCGCCGAGGAGAACCGTCAGCGTCAGACCCTGGATCAGCCCCTTGCGGTCGCCATGCAGCAGCGCATGGTGCGCCCAGGTGACGGTCGTGCCCGACAACAGCAGGATGATGGTGTTGTAGATCGGCAGGTGCCAGGGATCGAGAACCTCGACGCCCTTCGGCGGGAACTGACCACCGAGGAAGGCCGTGCGCGATGCCTGGATCGCCTCGTTCGGGAACAGGCTGACATCGAAATAGGCCCAGAACCAAGCAACGAAGAACATCACTTCGGAAGCGATGAACATGATCATGCCGTAGCGCAGATGCAGCGAGACGACGCGGGTATGGGCGCCCTCATGCGCTTCCTTGATCGTGTCTGCCCACCAGCCGTACATGACGTAGAGGATTACGGCGAGGCCGATGAAGAACAGCCAGGGCTGCGCGAAATTGATCCCGAACAGATGCACCGCGCCACCATTCAGGTAGCGCATGAAGCAGACGCCGCCGAAGGTGATCACGAAAGCCCCAAAGGCCGCAATGATCGGCCACGGACTGGGATCGATAATGTGATAGTCGTGTTTTCTCTGATGCGCCTCGGCCATATCAGCAATCCCCGAATAACTTTTTCCCATATTGCTTCCGGTCAAACCGAGAAGCACTCTCCATCAAAGTTTCTTTTCCACCGGCTTCGTACCGCCGTCATTGGAAGCCACGGGCTTTGCGCCCTCCCGTGGGTAATAGGTGTAGGACAGTGTCAACGCATTGATCGTCTTGGTTTCCACAGCCTTGGTGATCTCCGGATCGACATAGAAAACCACCGACATCTCACGCTTTTCGCCGGGTGCAAGATCCGTCTCATTGAAGCAGAAGCACTGGACCTTGTTGAAATAGACCCCGGCTTCCAGCGGCGTGACGTTGAAGATCGCCTGGCCGCGTTCCATCTTGTCCGACTTGTTCTCGATCTGGAACTTGACCTCGACCGTCTCGCCGATCTTCGGGCTCACCGACTTCTGCAGTGGCTTGAAATCCCATGGCAGGCCCGGCGCGACATTGGCGTCGAAGGAAACCTGGATCTGCTTGTCGAGAATGACGTTCGACACCTGCTCGACGCGCTGCGTCGTGCCGTTGTAGCCCGTCACCTGGCAGAACATGCGATAGAGCGGCACGGCAGCGGCGCACATGGCGCTCATGCCGACGACGAAGCTCAGGCACATGGCAACGATCATCCCGTTGTTGCGGCTGCCGCTTCTCGTGCTCTTTTTAACCTCCCCCTCCATCACGCCTCCTCAAACGTGTCCGGAACCGACCTTGATGATGGTGATCGCGTAGAACAGGACCACCAGACCGGCAAGCACCAGCCCGAGCGCGATATTGCGCCCTCGCCGCGATTTCTTCTGCGCTTCGGTCAGCTTGACGAGTTCGATCATAGCCAGCCTCCAGCGCCGCCCGACATCAGCACGGTAACGAGCCGGTCGATCAGCAGCGCCGAAAAGATCGCGAAAAGATAGAAAATGGAAAAGCCGAAGAGCTTCTTTGCCGGCACCATCTTCACGTCGCCATCGGCCATGCGCCAGACGGCGATGGAACAGTGCACGAAGATCGCGCCGAGGATCGCGGCAACAATACCATAGCCAAGGCTCGCAAAGCCCATGAAGGCCGGCACGACGCCGACGATCGCGGTCAGCACCGCATAGACGACGATCTGATTCTTCGTCGTCGGGACGCCCGAGACATTCGGCAGCATCGGCACGTCGACGGCCTCGTAGTCACCCATCTTGAAGAGCGCCAGCGCCCAGAAATGGGCCGGCGTCCAGAGGAAGATGATCAGGAAGAGCACGATGCTTTCGACCGGCACGCTGCCGGTGACGCATGCCCAGCCAATGACGGGCGGGAAAGCGCCGGCCGCACCGCCGATGACGATGTTCTGCGGCGTCGAGCGCTTCAGCCACATCGTGTAGACGACGGCATAGAAGAAGATGGTGAAGGCGAGAATGCCGGCTGAAAGCCAGTTGATCGCAAGACCGAGGATCGTCACCGAGAAGCCCGACAATACCAAGCCGAAGGCCAGGGCTTCCGATGGATTGATACGGCCCGATGGTATTGGCCGGCTCTTGGTGCGGGTCATGACGGCGTCGATATCGGCGTCATACCACATGTTCAGCGCGCCGGACGCGCCGGCACCGACGGCGATGCAGAGGATGGCGATGAAGCCAAGGACGGGATTGATGTGGCCGGGGGCCAGCACCAGCCCCGTAAAGGCCGTAAAGACGACCAGCGACATGACGCGCGGCTTCAGAAGCTCGAAATAATCGCGCGCACCCGCTTCCGACAGGCCGGTTTCGCCTTGCTTCGCGAGTGCTTCGTGATTGTCGATGACCGTCATTCTCTCTTCCAATTGTCAGTTGAACCGGACGCCGCTTATCACGGCGTCCGGAAATGAGCTACTTGATGCGCGGCAGCTCTTCCCACTGGTGGTGCGGCGGCGGCGACGAAAGCTGCCACTCGAGCGTGGTTGCGCCGTCGCCCCAGGGATTATCGCCTGCAACGCGCTTCTTCATGAATGCATCTATAACGCCCCAGAAGAAGAAGCAAAGGCCTACGGCTGCGACATAGGAGCCGATGGAGGAGACGAAGTTCCAGCCGGCATAGGCATCCGGATAGTCGATGTAGCGGCGTGGCATGCCTGCGCGGCCCAGGAAGTGCTGCGGGAAGAACACCATGTTGACGCCGACGAAGGTGATCCAGAAGTGCCAGTTGCCGATCCGCTCGTTGTACATGTAACCGGTCATCTTCGGGAACCAGTAGTACCAGGCGGCGAAGATGGCGAAGACGGCGCCGAGCGACAGCACGTAGTGGAAGTGCGCCACCACGAAGTAGGTCGCGTGCAATTCGCGGTCGAGGCCGGCATTGGCGAGCTGGACGCCGGTGACGCCACCGAGCGTGAACAGGAAGATGAAGCCGAGCGCCCAGATCATCGGCGTGCGGAACTGGATCGAGCCGCCCCACATCGTCGCAATCCACGAGAAGACCTTAACGCCCGTCGGCACCGCGATAACCATCGTCGCGAAGACGAAGTAGCGCTGCGTGTCGAGCGAGAGGCCTGTCACATACATGTGGTGAGCCCAGACGACGAAGCCGACGGCACCGATCGCGACCATGGCGTAGGCCATACCGAGATAACCGAAGATCGGCTTGCGCGAGAAGGTGGAGATGATGTGGCTGATCATGCCGAAGCCGGGCAGGATCAGGATGTAGACTTCCGGATGACCGAAGAACCAGAAGAGGTGCTGGTAGAGCAGCGGGTCGCCGCCGCCTTCCGGCGCGAAGAAGGTCGTGCCGAAGTTGCGGTCCGTCAGCACCATGGTGATGGCGCCAGCCAGAACCGGCAGCGACAGGAGCAGCAGGAAGGCGGTGATCAGAACCGACCAGGCAAACAGCGGCATCTTGTGCAGCGTCATGCCCGGAGCGCGCATGTTCAGGATCGTGGTGATGAAGTTGATCGCACCGAGGATCGAGGAGGCACCGGCAATATGCAGCGCGAAAATCACGAGATCGATCGCCGGACCGGGATGGCCGACCGTACCTGACAAGGGCACATACATCGTCCAGCCACCGCCCGCGCCATAAGCGCCTGCCGGGCCTTCGACGAACATCGAAAGGATGAGCAGCAGAAAGGCCGGAACGAGCAACCAGAACGAAATGTTGTTCAGACGCGGGAAAGCCATATCCGGAGCGCCGATCATGATCGGCACCATCCAGTTGGCGAAACCGCCGATCATCGCCGGCATGACCATGAAGAAGATCATGATCAGCGCGTGAGCGGTGACGAAGACGTTGTACATCTGCTTGCCGCCATCGATCGCGGCATCGCCGGAGAAGCCGTAGACCATCGACGCCAGACCGCTGAAGATCTGGATGCCAGGCTCCTGCAACTCCATGCGGATGGCGACAGAAAGCAGGAAGCCGATCACGCCCGCGAAGATCGCGAAGATCAGATAGAGCGTGCCGATGTCCTTGTGATTCGTCGAAAACAGCCAACGGTTGGCAAAAGACTGCTTGTGTGCGTGATGATCGTCATGCGCGTGGGCGTCGTGAAGATCGTGCGAGTGATCGTCGTGTGCCGTGGATCCAGCCATTGTTCCTATCCCCTCTTACTTCGCCGTGTTTTCGGCGACCTTGACGGTCGTCGGTTGATCGACGGCGGCCATCAGAGCCTTGTTCGCCTTGCCGACATCGGTTGCGGCAGCGGCCAGCCACTGCTTGTACTGATCATCGGAGACGACGCGGATGGCGATCGGCATGAAAGAGTGATCCTTGCCGCAGAGCTCGGAACACTGTCCGTAGTACAGGCCTTCGCGGTCGGCATTGAACCAGGTTTCGTTCAGGCGACCCGGAATGGCGTCGATTCTGACGCCGAAGGCGGGCATGGCGAAGGAATGGATCACGTCGGCCGGTGCGGCGGTGACAAGAAGGCGCACATTCTTGCCGACAGGCACGACCATTTCATTGTCGACAGCAAGCAGCCGCGGATATTTCGACTTGTCGTCCTTGCCGGCGGCGGTGCGATCCTGCTCCTTCAGCATGAAGGAATCGAAGGCAACCGGCGTCGTGCCGCTGCCCTCATATTCATAATTCCACTGCCACTGCGTCGCCGTCGCCTTGATGGTGACATCCGTCTTCTCCGGGAAGGTCAGCTGATCGGTCAGTAGATTGAAGGAGGGAATGGCCAGGAAGAGAAGAACGAGGACCGGTCCGATGGTCCAGATGACTTCGATCAGCGTGTTATGGCTCGTCTTGGACGGAACCGGGTTCTTGGAAGCCCGGAACTTGACCATGACCACCACCAGGAGGACCAGAACAAGCAGCGTGATCGGAATGATAAACCAAAGCGTGTATGCCTCAAACCAGCGGATTTGATGCATGTTGCCGGTTGCCGCCTGCTGCATACCGGTTTCCCAAGGTCTCGGCTGATCGGCGTAGCTACCTGTCGCAAAAAGCAGACAGATCATAGCCGCCAGAGCCGCGTAAGCTCTTTTCATCACGATGTCTCTCCCTCCAGCGTTTGATCCCAGATCTTCCTCAAACGCAGTATCCCTACAATCCATTGCGCTTCAAACCACAGTTTGGGGTGCTCCGCAACAACTCAAGACATTTGTTAGTGCGGCATTTTTGCGCGAATATCCCCCCATGCTTGTCCCGGACATGGCAAGCATTTCATCATCATACGAAAAATTGCATCGCGGTCCATGGCGCCGCCGGGACAAAATGGAGTAGACGTCGTATTTCCGCCGTAGTCGGTTGGAATCCAGCAGCCGGGGCTTTTCATTTGCCGGCCTGGGCTTCAACAATAGCGGCACTGATTCGAATCTAGAGGTTTCCATGGGTTTTCGTTCCCTCGCCCGGCTTTTGCTTGTTACCGGCAGCGTCGCTGCCGCAGTCGCTGCACCCGCATGGGCGCAACAGGCACAGCAGACACAGCCGCCGGCGCAGCAGACCCAGCAATTGCAGCCGGATCAGCCTGGCCAGCAGCAGCCGCATACGCAGCAGGTTCCCACCAGCCAGGTTCCGCAACCGCCGGGTACGGTGCGCTCCAGCCATGGCGCATGGTCCGTCGTCTGCGACAAGCCGGCCGGTGCTGCGACCGAGCAATGCGCGCTGATGCAGAACGTCATCGCCGAGGATCGTCCGGAAATCGGTCTATCCGTCGTCGTGCTGAAGACTGCCGACCGCAAGTCCAAGATCCTGCGCGTGCTGGCGCCGCTCGGCGTGCTGCTGCCGAACGGTCTCGGCCTTAATATCGATGGCAAGGATATCGGCCGCGCCTATTTCGTGCGCTGCTTCTCCGATGGCTGCTATGCCGAGGTCGTGCTGGAGGATGAATTGCTGAAGACGCTGCGCAGCGGCGCCACCGCAACCTTCATCGTCTTCCAGTCGCCGGAAGAAGGCATCGGCATCCCTGTGGACTTGAAGGGCTTTGCGGACGGCTACGACGCCCTTCCCTGACGGGATGGGCTTGCTCTTGCGCGGTGCGAAGCCTACATCGGCTCTGAACGGAGCACCTGACCCATGAATACCGATCTCCTTACTCTTTTCGATGCCGATGAAGCCAAGCTGCGCGGCATTGTTGCCGAGGCGCTGTCGGGCGCCGATGACGGCGAACTCTTCGTCGAGCATGTCCAGGCGGAATCGCTGACCTTCGACAATGGCCGGATGAAGGGCGGCAGCTTCAACACCGAGCAGGGCTTCGGCCTTCGCGCCGTTGCCGGCGAAGCGGTGGGCTATGCCCATGCAGGCGATCTTTCCGAGGCTGCGCTGAAGCGCGCCGCCGACGCCGTGCGTGCGGTGACATCGGGCTATGCCGGTTCCTATGCGGCGGCGCCACAGCGCACCAACAAGGTGCTCTATGGCGACGAGAACCCGATCGGCACGCCGAGCTTCGAGGAGAAGGCGAAGCTCCTGCAGCGGATCGACAGTTATCTGCGTGACAAGAACGACAAGGTGCGCCAGGTGACGGCATCCATCGCCGCGAGCTGGCAGGTGGTCGACATTCTTCGCGCCGACGGTCATCGCGTTCGGGATGTCAGGCCGATGACGCGCGTCAATATCTCGGTCATCGTCGGCGACGGCGACCGGCAGGAAGCCGGTTCCTTCGGCACGGGCGGGCGCATCGGCTTCGGAGATTTCGTTACCGAGGACAATTGGCACCACGGCGCCGACGAGGCGCTTCGGCAGGCGCTCGTCAATCTCGAGGCGATCGAGGCACCGGCCGGCACGATGGACGTCGTGCTCGGCTCCGGCTGGCCGGGGGTGATGCTGCACGAAGCCGTCGGCCACGGGCTGGAAGGCGATTTCAACCGCAAGAAGACATCGGCCTTCGCAGGCTTGCTGGGTCAGATGGTGGCCGCTCCCGGCGTTACCGTCGTCGATGACGGCACGATCGAGAACCGCCGCGGCTCGATCACGGTAGACGACGAAGGCACGCCTTCGGCCTATAATGTGCTGATCGAGAACGGTAAGCTGGTCGGCTATATGCAGGATCGGCAGAATGCCCGGCTGATGGGCATGCAGGCGACCGGCAACGGCCGTCGCCAGGGCTATGCCCATACGCCGATGCCGCGCATGACCAACACCTACATGCTCGGCGGCGACAAGACGCCGGACGAAATCATCGCCTCGGTGAAGAAGGGTATCTATGCCGTCTCCTTCGGCGGCGGCCAGGTGGATATCACCTCGGGCAAGTTCGTCTTCGGCTGCACCGAGGCCTATCTGATTGAGAACGGCAAGGTCGGCGCTCCGATCAAGGGCGCGATGCTGATCGGCAACGGCCCGGACGCAATGAAGCGTGTCACCATGATCGGCAACGACATGAAGCTCGATACCGGCATCGGCAATTGCGGCAAGGCCGGCCAATGGGTTCCGGTCGGCGTCGGCCAACCGCATCTGCGCATGGACCAGATCACGGTGGGCGGCACCAAGGCTTAACCGCCCCGCTGCACTACGCTTGGGGCCGAAACCGCCATTTCCGCTCGACGGCAGCCGGCAGATCGAGGCCGTTGCGATGCGCGAATAGAAGAATATGGCCGAGTACATCGGCCGTTTCATCGGCAAGCGCCGTCGCCAGATCCGCGTCGCTCATGCCCTTGCGGCGCCCGCGGCCGGTGATCCTATTCCAGATCTGGACCAACTCGCCCATTTCTTCCTGGAGTTTCAGCACGAACCAATCGTCGTCGCGCGTCAGGCCGGTGTCGGCGGCATAGGTCGCCGAAGCCGTTTCGAATTGCTCCATCAGGTCTTTCAGCATCGAAATCGTTCCCTTTATGTTCTAGTCATCAATGAACGATTCCCGCAAAAAAGTCGAGCCGGCGGAGATTTGCTCCGCCGGCTCGCGTCCATCCAATTCAGATTATACTCAGCCCTTGCTCGGCAGCAGCATGCAATCGAAATCCTTGCGCTTCAAAGCGGAGCAGGCCGAACTTGCATCGTCTCGGCTTGCAAAGCCAACGAAGCGGGCACGATAGACCGTGTTGCCGCCCTTGCCGACAGCTTCGGTATAGGGCGAGGCATTGGCGAGCGCATTGCCAGCCTTGGATTTCGCTTCGGAAAGCAAATCCTTGGCTGCCTGGGCCGTCGGGGTTGCGGCGATCTGCACCTGCCAGCTGCCGCCCGCTGCCGGCTTGTTGGCAACGAGGATCTCGTCCATCGCAGCCGGGCGATCCATTGGGACGGTGACGTTCGACGTCGCGGCAAACGCCATCGGGACGACCTCGGTACGCTTGCGCGCCGGCGCAGGGGTCGTCGTGGCAGTCGTCTGGGCATCGACATCGACGGCAACATCGTCCGATACGGAGGCCACTTCAACCTGCTTCGCGACCTTGCCGCCACCGACACTTGCCAGCAGCCGCGATGAGGAGACCGAGCTTGCCTTCGGCACATAGCGATCCAGCAGCGAGGCCATCAGCGCATCGCGGCCGCGCGCGGTGGCGCCGCCCATGACGACGCCGATCACGCGGCGATTGCCCTGGCGCACGGCGCTGACGAGATTGAAGCCGGAGGCGTTGGTATAGCCGGTCTTGATGCCGTCCATGCCTTCATAGCGATACATCAGGTTGTTGTGGCCGCGAACGCTGTGGCCACGATAGTTGAAGCTCGTCTGCGAGAAGAGCCGGTATTCCTGGGGATAGTTATTGATGAGCGCGACGGCGAGCGTCGACATATCGCGGGCGGTCGTCCACTGCTGCATGTTCGGAAGACCGGACGCATTCAGGAAGGTGGTGCGGCGCATGCCGATTTCGCGCGCCTTCTGCGTCATCAGCCGGGCAAAGCCGCTTTCGCTGCCACCGAGCGCTTCCGCCATGGCCGCGGCGGCATCGTTGGCGGACTTGATGATCATACCATCGACCGCCTCGCGGACCGTCACCGTGCCGCCGGGCTTCAGGCCCAGCTTGGTCGGGGGCTTGGCAGCGGCGAAACGCGAGACCGGGATCCGCGTGTTCCAGCTCAGCTTGCCGCGATGGATCGCCTCGAAAGTCATGTACAAGGTCATCATCTTGGTCAGCGATGCCGGATGGTTGAGGTCATCCGCATTGCTTGAGGCGAGCACCTTGCCGGTCTTCGCATCCATGATGAAATAGGCGCTGCCCGCGAAGCTCGCCGCGGGCGCGCTCAATAGCAAGACGGCCGCAGACAGAGCCATCAGAAGTCTTTTCATAATTGTCCCCAACCGAAAGAATGCCAACACACCGCATCAATCCCTGTATGATTTTGCGACAAAAAACCTGATATCGGTGCGATATTGAGGCAACAGCCTCGATAGTTCTTTAATTTTGCTATTGCTGGTAAAATAATTGTTAACGTATTGGAAATTATGGCAAAGATTCAGTAAGGTTTAACGGGGATGCGCTACAGCGTTGACATTGGTCAACCGGGTCGAGCCGCATGGAACAGGGCATCAAGGTCCGCCTCAAGCGCACGATGATCTCAAGCGGGCTTGAGGCTGCCGCAATCTTGAAGGGTGCGGGGCTGATGCGTGATGTTGCGGGCCTCGGCACGATATTCACCCTGCATCACGTCCGCCCCGCCCTTCCCCGTCGTTTTGCGCCCAATGCACATCTGGAGGTCTCGCCAGACTTTCTCGATCAGGCGATCGCCCGGCTGAAACAGGACGGTTACGAGTTCATCGCACTCGACGCCCTTCCGTCACGAGCAAAAGGCGTTGACGGCAAGCCGCCCTTCGTCGCCTTCACGCTCGACGACGGCAACCGGGACAATCTTGACCACGCCCTGCCGATCTTCGCACGCCGCGATGTACCTTTCACCGTCTTCGTCGCCCAGGGACTTTCGGAGCGCACCCATAGTTTATGGTGGGAGACGCTGGCCGAGCTGCTCGGCCGGCTAGATCGGCTGACATTCGATTTCGGGTCGGGAGAAGAGTTTCTGCCACTCGGCAGGGACAGCCAGAAGCATGCCGCATTTGCCCGCTTCGCCGCCTTTGTCCATAGTCATGAGGAAAGCGAAGCCGTCGGCCGGATCGATGAGCTTGCCCGGCGTCATGGCCTGGAACCGCTCGATATCGTCCGTGCATCGATCATGGATCGGAACGAATTGCGGCAGCTCGCTCGCCATCCCCTTGCCTCGCTCGGCGCCCATACGGTGAGCCATCGGGCATTGACAAGGCTCCCCGAAGCAGAGGCTGTCGCGGAGATGGCGCTCTCGGCCGATTATGTCGCCGACATCATCGGAAAGCGGCCAACCACGATCGCCTACCCCTATGGCACGAACGAGGCCGTCTCGGCGCGCGAGGGACGGCTTGCGGCCGAACTCGGCTTTTCTGTCGGGGTCACCACGCGCCCCGGCACGATCACCACGACAAATGGAAATGTGCCGCTATTGCTGCCGCGGCTGTCGCTGAACGGTCATTACCAGAAGCCGCGTTATGCGTCGGCGCTCGCCTCCGGCATCCCCATGCGGCTAATGGGGCGCCGGGAAACGGCATAGGATTCAAAGCATGTCGCGCAAAAGTGTGCAGCGGTTTTGCGACGACGACATGCGCAACATCCAAAGACCTAAAGTGCGAGAAGCGAATCTGAAAGATCGCGACGAACTTCAGGGATACATCCGCACCTTCTGCCAGGCGCCTTCGGGTATATCGCGGCGAAACTCGATGCGATCGTGCAGGCGGAACTGGCGATCGTGCCAGAATTCGATCGACAGCGGCCGGATGCGGAAGCCGGACCAGTAAGGCGGGCGCGGAATATCACCGATGGCGTAGCGGGCGGTATATTCGGCAACAGCTTTTTCCAGTGCAAAACGACCTTCCAGCGGACGAGACTGCTTCGAGGCCCAGGCGCCGATGCGGCTGCCGCGAGCCCTTGTCTTGTAGTACTCGTCGGCTTCCTTGTCGCTTACCACTTCAACCAGGCCGCGCAGGCGCACCTGACGACGCAGCGACTTCCAGTGGAAGCACATGGCCGCTTTCTTCTGGGAAAGAATTTCTTGGCCTTTCTGGCTCTCGAAATTTGTATAGAATACGAATCCGTCGCTATCGAAACCCTTCAGAAGAACCATGCGGACATTTGGCAAGCCATCCTTATCCACCGTTGCCAGTGCTACCGCATTCGGATCGTTCGGTTCGGTGGTCTCGGCTTCGCGCAGCCAGGACGCAAAAAGAGTGAAAGGTTCGTTCTGCTCGGTGAAGTCACCGCTTGTTAACTCGTTTTCCGACATATTAATTCAAATGCTCCGCAATTCCTAATAACCGCTGGCCCCTCTGGCTGGCCAAGATGTTCGGGTGGAAGTCATAGCAAAGTCGACCGTTCATACAAAGCGCAAGCTTGCAAAAGGCGTGACGATGGCTGTCGCCCTTGTCTCCCTTCTTGCCCTTGGCGGCTGCGTCGGCGGCGGCATGGACTATCTGAGCTCTGCAAAGGTCGATCGCAGCGTTTCTACAGGCACGGTACCGACCGCTGCCGTGACGACCGACAGCATGTCCGACGAAACCACAGTGCGCAATGCCGTCACCTCGGCGGACCTTCATAAGCTCAACGGCCAGCCCATACCCTGGGCAAACACCTCAACCGGCAGCGCCGGCGTCATCGACGCCATCGTGGAAAGCAACGCCTCCGGCGTGGTCTGCCGTCAATTCCGTACCAGCCGACACTCCTATCAGGGCGTTGCCAACTTCTCTGGCAGGACCTGCCTTGTCGGCTTGGGCGAATGGCAGCTGCTCAGCTTCCAGCAGGCAGGCTGACCGCCTTTTTCCCCTTCTTGTCCTGCCCGCAAATCAGTTCACGCTGCTAGGCATTCTATCGTAGTCGGCGATCCGCCTCCGACTGCAAATCCCAAGCATCGCCCGTTAGCGATCGGCTAACCATGCCTTGAAATGCAGGCTTCTGGTCCCCATCCGCCGTAACGCCTGATTAGCAACTTTTCCCGCAGGATCGGCTCATCGGCGCATCAGCCTTGCCTCCCATGACGGGAAGCAGGATGGCGAAGCGCTATCAACTGGTTCTTTGCTTGGGGTGCTGCGATGGGGCTGGGCACACCCATGAATGATGGCGGGAAAGATGCGCGATCCGTATAAGGTGCTGGGCGTTAGGAAAGATGCGGGGGCGGACGAAATCAAGTCCGCCTGGCGCAGTCTGGCGAAGACTGCCCATCCCGATCACAATCTGGGCGATCCAACCGCGTCGGAGCGGTTTGCCGAAATTGGCCGTGCCTACGAGACGTTGAAGGATCCACAAAAGCGCAGCCGCTACGATCAGATCGCGCGCATGGCCGAGGCAAAGGGTCAGAGCCAGGAACAGACGATCATGCAGCAGCGGCAGGCGGCCCGCGAGGCCGCCGAGCGAGCCAAGGCCGCGCGCGCCAATGCCGACAAGATCATGGAAGAGCTTGCCAGGGCTAATGCCCGCAAGGCGGCAGCCTCCACCGCATCCGGCCAGCAGGGCAACGCTGCCGAATCCCCCGAAGACATGGTCGAACGCATTTTTGGAGTGAAGACCGGCCAGGCGCAGCAGGCACAAGCCACTGCGGCGGCCGGCGCAAAGCAGGCGGAAAAACCGCAAGAGCAACCCGATACCGCGGCACCGGAAGAGCCGCAGATGGAAGAAGAGCAACTGGCAACAGCTTCCGCCGGTTCGCGCTCCGCCTTCGGCATCCTCGGCTCTCTGGTGCGTCGCATCACGGGTACCAATGCGCCCGAAAAGCCGCCGGAAAAAACCCCGGAGGTCGCCGCCGAAGCCACGGTAACGCTCGACGACATGCTGAAGAGCCGCTGGATTGCCGTTCCGCTGCCCGACAACCGTGAGGCGCGCTTCCAGGCGACGACTGATATCTCCAATGGCCAGGTGCTTCACCTCAAGGGCCAGGGACTGAAACTGCAGGGCATGCTGCGCGGCGATGTCGCCGTCACCGTGCATCTGTCGACCGACGGGCGCTTCACGCTCGACGGCAGCGATGTGCACACGATATTGCCCATTACCATAGAGAATGCCGTTCTCGGTTGTGAAACCACAGTCGAGGGATTGAACGGACCGGTCAGGATCACGGTGCCGGCCTGGTCCGGTTCGGATCAGGTCGTGCGCATTTCCGGCGAGGGATTGCCCGACGGCAATGGCGGAAAAGGCGATCTCATCGTCGAATTGCGGCTGATGCTGTGGGAAAAACCCGACGATAAGGTCACCGATCTCATGCGCAGCATGCGTGAAGGGCTTTTCCTGTGAAATTTTGGTGACAACAGCACCCTTTGTTACGATCCCTAACAGTTGATGATCTTTACGATGCTTGAACAGGGGAACGGCCTATGCCATAGGCAGGGTCATTCGAAAGTTCAAGGGAGCAGAATATGGCTCAATCCACTGGCCTCATGGCAGGCAAACGCGGCGTCATCCTCGGCGTAGCAAACAACCGTTCGATAGCGTGGGGTATTGCCAAGGCCTGTTCGGATGCCGGAGCCGAAATCGCATTGACGTGGCAGGGCGATGCCCTGAAGAAGCGCGTCGAGCCGCTTGCTCAGGAACTCGGCGCCTTCATGGCTGGCCATTGCGACGTGACCGAGCCGGCAACGATCGATGCCGTCATCGACACGCTGGAGGCGAAATGGGGCAAGATCGATTTCGTCGTTCACGCCATCGCATTTTCCGACAAGGATGAGCTGACCGGCCGTTACCTCGATACCAGCCGCGACAACTTCACGAAGACGATGGACATCTCCGTCTATTCCTTCACGGCAGTTGCGCAGCGCGCCGAGCGAATCATGAATGACGGCGGCTCGATGATCACCCTCACCTATTACGGTGCAGAGAAGGTCATGCCGCACTACAACGTGATGGGTGTCGCAAAGGCTGCTCTCGAAGCAAGCGTGCGCTATCTCGCAGTCGACCTCGGCAGCCGCGGTATCCGCGTCAACGCGATCTCGGCAGGCCCGATAAAGACGCTGGCAGCTTCCGGCATCGGCGACTTCCGCTACATCCTGAAGTGGAACGAATATAACGCGCCGCTGAAGCGGACGGTTACGATCGACGAAGTCGGCAATTCCGCCCTCTATCTGCTGTCCGATCTGTCGACGGCCGTTACCGGCGAAATCCACCACGTCGATTCGGGCTATCACACGGTTGGCATGAAGGCCGTGGACGCGCCCGACATTTCCGTCGCGAAGGACTGACCAACAGGAATCTGACCGTGTCGCCCATCCTCTATGTGATACGCCACGGTCAGACCGACTGGAATGCCGAGCGCCGCCTGCAAGGGCAGAAGGACATCGATCTCAACGCCATCGGCCGCGAACAGGCCCGGCAGAACGGCATCGATCTCGCCGAAATCCTCGCCTTCGAAAACCAGCCCTTCGATTTCGTCGCGAGCCCCATGCGGCGCACGCGCGAGACCATGGAAATCGCCAGAGATGCCATGGGCCTGCCGCCCAAGGACTATGCGACCGACGACAGGCTGGTCGAACTGTCGTTCGGCGCCTGGGAAGGCTTCACGCTCAAGGAATTGAAGGCGACAACGCCCGACCGGCTTGCCGAGCGCAAGGCGAACAAATGGGACTTCATCCCGCCCGGTGAAGATGCCGAAAGCTATGAAATCCTCTCCTGGCGCGTCGGCTCGTGGCTGGCATCGGTCGACCGTCCGACGGTCTGCGTCACGCATGGCGGCGTCATCCGTACGCTGTTCCGTCTGATCGGCGATGTCGAAAAGGAAGAGGCGGCGGAAATCCCGATCCATCAGGATCAGATCCTGAAGATCGATCCGCAGATGAAGATCATCGGCTGGATGTAGACAGTTCCCGACTAGGCGCGATTGGCTGCATAGTTTGGAAGTGAGCGAAGAAGAACAATCACCTTGAAGGCGGAAAACCCGCCCAAGACCGCGGGCTGCCCGGCGGCAATGCTATTTACTGGACGATATCGAGATCGTTGACGACGCGCTTGCCGTCGACTTCCGTATAGAAGACCACGACCTTCACACCGGCCTGCAGGCCACTGAAATCGAAATCTTCGGGCACCTGATAGCTCTTGCCATCATCCAGCGTGATGTTGAAATTCTTCGTGTCGACCTTCTTGATGACGGCCTCGACATCCGCGCTTTCGGCAAAGCCCGCGACAGGAGCAAGCAGGCTTGCCGTGGCCAAAAGCGTCGCTACAAAGAAGCGCATCGTCGTCACCCTTCAGGTCAATTTGCTTTTCATTTCTTATTGTGATGTAGAAAACACGTCGAATATGGCGGAAGTTGCCCCCAATAGTGGCTTCGCTCGCCCAATTGGTGAATGCATCGTCACAATCCACAGCGCGGATTAATCTTTGTTTACCATGATGATGAAGCGGCGGACGGCAGCTGCGACAGCCGTTTCCCCGCAGCCTGAAAGAAAGATTTTATTTTGCCGGCATCCGGCACTGGAATCAAATAGGTAGAGCATGGTGTCGCCCGAAAACTGCTTACACTTTTCGGCGTCATGCTCTATGAGTGGGCCGAAATTGCAAGAGACAAGACGCGGTCTGCACGACAGGCCGCAATAATCCGGTCGTTTTTCATGTCGCACAATACATTCGGTCATCTTTTCCGCGTCACCACCTGGGGCGAAAGCCACGGCCCGGCGCTCGGCTGCGTCGTTGACGGCTGCCCTCCCGGCCTCCGCTTCAAGCTGGAAGATATTCAGACCTGGCTCGACAAGCGCAAGCCGGGGCAATCGCGCTTCGTGACGCAGCGACGCGAGGACGATCTCGTCAAGGTTCTGTCGGGCGTGATGTTCGACGAGGATGGCGAGACGATGATCTCGACCGGCACGCCGATCTCGATGCTGATCGAGAATACCGACCAGCGCTCGAAGGATTATGGTGAGATCGCCCGGCGTTACCGCCCCGGCCATGCCGATTATACCTATGACGTCAAATATGGCATTCGTGACTATCGCGGCGGCGGTCGCTCATCGGCCCGCGAAACGGCCGCACGCGTCGCAGCCGGCGGCATCGCCCGCCTCGTTGTGCCCGGCGTGACGATCCGCGGCGCGCTGGTGCAGATCGGCAAGCACAAGATCAACCGCGCCAACTGGGACTGGGCTCAGGTCGACCAGAACCCCTTCTTCGCCCCCGATCCGGCGATCGTGCCGGTATGGGAAGAATATCTCGACGGCATCCGCAAGGCCGGCTCCTCTATCGGCGCCGTCGTCGAAGTCGTGGCCGAGGGCGTGCCTGCCGGTCTCGGCGCTCCGATCTATGGCAAGCTCGATCAGGATATCGCCTCGCTGCTGATGTCGATCAATGCCGTCAAGGGCGTCGAAATCGGCGAGGGTTTCGCCTCCGCTGAGCTCACAGGCGAGGAAAACGCTGATGCAATGCGCATGGGCAACGACGGCAAGCGCATCTTCCTCTCCAACCATGCCGGCGGCATCCTCGGCGGCATTTCCACCGGCGAGGCCATCGTCGCGCGCTTTGCCATCAAGCCGACCTCCTCGATCCTGACGGAACGCCAGTCGATCGATGCCGATGGCAACAATGTCGACGTGCGCACCAAGGGCCGCCACGATCCTTGCGTCGGCATTCGCGCCGTGCCGATCGGCGAGGCGATGGTCGCCTGCGCCGTTGCCGACCATTATCTGAGGGATCGCGGCCAGACGGGCCAGCAGAGGTAGGAACTTCGAGATGTCTTACGACCAGAAGCGTGTTGTCGATGCTATCCGGGCTTTCGAAGCCGGCGAGATCGTCGTCGTCATGGACGACAACGACCGCGAGAACGAAGGCGATCTGATCGTTGCCGCCGTTCACTGCACCCCGGAAAAGATGGCTTTCATCGTCCGGCACACTTCCGGCATCGTCTGCACGCCGATGCCGCGCGAGGAGGCCAAGCGGCTGAACCTCAACGCCATGGTCGCAGAAAATGATTCCGCCCATACGACGGCTTTCACCGTTTCCGTCGATTTCAAGCACGGCACCACAACAGGCATCTCCGCCGACGACCGGACCCTGACGGTTCGAAACCTCGCCAATCCGAATGTCGGTCCCACGGATTTCGTTCGTCCGGGCCATATCTTCCCGCTGGTTGCGCGCGAAGGCGGCGTGCTGATGCGTTCCGGCCATACGGAAGCCGCCGTCGACCTCTGCAAGCTTGCCAACCTGCCGCCGATCGGCGTCATCAGCGAGCTCGTCAATGATGACGGCACGGTGACGCGCGGCCAGCAGGTGGTGGAATTCGCTGAGCAGAACGGCCTGAAGCTCGTTTCCGTCGCCGACCTCATCGCCTATCGCCAGCGCAAGGAAACCCTGATCGAGCTCGGCACCAGCTTCGACATCGAAACGCCGTTCGGCAAGGCACGCGCGCATACCTATTCCCTGCCCTGGGACCCGATGCAGCATCTTGCCGTGGTCTTCGGCGATATTCGCGATGGCGTCGATATTCCGGTCCGGCTGCATCCGGAAAACGTCGCCGAGGATCTGTTCGGCAAGCGCCGTCCGGTCGATTTCTACATGAAGAAGATCGCCGAGGAAGGCCGGGGCGTCATCGTCTATCTGCGTGAAGGTTCCGTCGGTGTCGGTCATTTCGACAATGGCCGCAAGGCGCGTCAGGCCGAGCGCGAGAGCCATGCCGAGGCACAGGCGCGAGACAGCGAATGGCTGGAAATCGGCCTCGGCGCGCAGATCCTGAAGGATCTCGGCGTCAGCTCGATCAAGCTGCTCACCAGCCGCGAGCGACATTATGTCGGGCTCGAAGGCTTCGGCATCAAAATTACCACGACGGAAATCTGCTGATCTTTGCCCGGTCCGGAAGCGGAAAGCTGGATGCGAGGTTTATAGCCATTGAAGCTCGCCTATCGCAACGATGGGATAGAATTGCGGATCGGCGGTTTACCACCGATCTGGATGCATATGGGGATTGTGATCATTGCTTGTCTGATCACCTTCCCCCTATGGATCGAGCTTCATGCAGGGGGACTTGCCACTGCCTGCATCGTCATTCCCGGAATTATCCTGTCTGTATTGGCTCACGAACTTGGACATGCCGTGACGGCCCGTTATCTCGGCTGCAAACCGACACTGATACGCCTGCATGCCGGTGGCGGCGAGGCAATTTTGGAAAGCGGCAATATTACACGAGCTGAAGCGCGTTTGATTACGATCGCAGGGCCAGCCGCAAACCTCCTGATCGCGCTTGCGCTTCTGTCGGCATATTATGTTGCCATGCCAGACACGGCAGTACCCTTCGTACCAACCCCCGAAAGTCCCTGGACTGTGCCGCCACCCATGGCGATACCGCCGTTTTGCCGGGCTCTTCAGTGGCTCGGCGTGCTGAATCTCATCTGGTGTGTCGTAAATCTGCTGCCGGCGTTTCCGCTCGATGGCGGACACCTATTCTATGACGTGATTGAATCTCGCTACGGCCCTTATCGAGCCCTTTTTTGGACGGGCCTGCTCGGAACAATTTTCGCGGTGATTGCCAAGATTATATTCATCGCCGGAATTTTAACGGGCTTCGTGATCTGGTCGCCACCCTATCTCAAGCCGAATTTACAGGCTCTCCAAATGGCGCGGCAACGTCAGCCAACGACATGAGCGAACGCTGGCCGTCTCACCCTCAAAGGGGAGGTCGTGAAAACTCGCGATCCAGCAGACCCATCATGATGTCGTCGTGCCAGCGGCCGTTGACGTAAGCGGTTTCCCGCTCCCTCCCCTCGACGACAAAGCCGCATTTCTCATAGGCCCGAATGGCGCGCTTGTTGTAGGCCAGCACGCGTATTCCGACGCGATGCAGCCCCATCTCGCCGAAAGCATGACGCAGCAGAAGCATGATCGCTTCGGTGCCAAAGCCTTTGCCGAGCAAGGCCGGATTACGGATACCGATCGCCATCGTCGCGCGCCTGTCTTGGAGGTTGACGTTGTCCAATCTGATTTCGCCGCCAAAGGAACCGTTGATTTCGATGACCCAGGCGTACGGGTGACCGGCGAAGTGCTGCACCCATCTGACTGCCCCCTCCCGCGTGATGGGCTTGATGTCCTCTTTGTTCACGCCATACATTTCCGCGATCTCCGCATTCGTGTCCAGGGCGAGGCGCGCATCGGCGTCGTCGGCACATGGCGGGCGGAGCTTGACATTGCGCCCCTCGAGAATTGGTGACAACGAACCCTCCCTTTCCAGGCGCTGTTCTGCCTATTCGACCCTATAAGTCAGGCCCTCCACCGGAGACGGAGGTTTGAAACGCTATATTCGAACCACTAGAAGTGGTTTTGCCACAGCTTACAAGCACCGATCAGCAGTATCCCGGCCTGGAAGGCTCCTGCGTCAACATCGCCGCCACGGAAATCTGCCGATCATAACCCTCCCCTTGAGGGGGAGGGTCTGAGCGAAACTCCGGGGTGGGGTGATGTCTCACCGGAGTCGTCGGTCACCCCCACCCGCGCGTTCCGCGCGACCTCCCCCCTCAAGGGGGAGGTGACAAAGTTCGCGATCGATCCAGCCACGTGAGGTCGAACACGCGGAGCCAATTATCATAGGAGAATTTTCGCAGAGCCTGTTCATCGAATCCGCTTTTGCGCATGGCCTCCATGAGGCGTGGCAAACCACTTGCGTCCCCAATCTCGCGGGGCACGACGGCGCCGTCGAAATCCGATCCAAGGGCGACCCCATCCGCTCCAACGCGGGCAATAAGATAATCGATCTGGCGCACAACGGAGTCGAGCGAAGTGTCCTCCTCAAGATGGGCATCGGCGCGAATATCGTTGACGGCAAGATTCAACCCAACGACCCCACCGGTGTCGCGGATGGCGTCCAATTGCCGGTCGGTCAAGTTTCGCGTCGATGGACATATGGTATGGGCGCAGACATGCGTGGCCACAAGCGGAGCGGTGCTCAATGCCGCGACATCCCAAAATCCGCGCTCGTTCAGATGGGAAACGTCGATCATGATCCCGAGTTCATTGCATCTTCTGACCAGGTTCTTGCCCAAATCCGTCAGCCCGGGTCCTGTATCGGGCGATCTCGGATAGGCAAACGGAACGCCATAGCCAAAGATGTTCGGGCGGCTCCATACGATGCCCAGGGATCGGAGGCCGGCATCGTAAAGGCTATCCAGATAACCGAGATCGGGGCCGATGGCATCGGCGCCCTCCATATGGAGTACGACGGCAAAGTCGGTATCATATCGCGCCGCCTCGATCTCGCGGACGCTCGTTGCGAGACGTATTTTATCGCCAGAACGCCCAATCAGCTTCCTTATTGCCGAAAGCTGTCCGTCGATTTGCCGGCGGGCATGGTCCGGATGCACCGCCTCGGCATAGCGAACTTCGTAGCCATTATGGGTGATCGTCAGATCATCCACCGGCTCATGCTCCGGCGGGGCATACATCGCAAACAATCCGCCGGCCAAGCCGCCTTCGAGCGCTCTTGGAAGATCGAGATGCCCGGCCTCAGACCGAGCCAGAAAATCGCGGCCGTCAGGCTTATAATCCAACATGAACTGGACCGCATCATTATGCCCATCGAAAATCCGAACAGTGTCCATGCGATCGTAGTCCCCAAAATTAGAGGCAATTTTGCTTATGCCACAACGCAATTCGCTACCGATTTCCCGAAAAAGGAATGTCGGTCATCCCCGCCAGCCGTCGAGAAACACGACCTTCCCGACGCCAGTGAAACGGGCAACACGCTCCAGCTCCGCTTCCAGCTTCTCCAGCCGGCCGGCCGATGCCTTGACACCGGGCTCCAGCCACAGGCGCTTCACATCAAGGGTGCCGGCCTTGCGGTCGGCTTTCATGTCGATCCGCCCGATCAGCCGGTCACCCTCCAGCAGCGGAAAGACGTAGTAGCCGTATTCGCGTTTCGGCTCCGGCACGAAAATCTCGATACGGTAGAAGAAGCCGAACAGACGTTCGGTGCGGTTGCGATCGCGCAGCGTGGGATCGAAGGGGCTAAGCACGCGGATTCGCGCCGGCGCTTCGGCATGATCGTCGAGCGTGTCATGGAAGTCGAGGAAGGCGAAGGACGAGCGCGGCTTGCCGCCGCCGGCGGGCTCGATCAGCACTTCGGTCAACTCGTCACGATGCGTCTCGACCCAGCTTTTGGCTTCCTGCGGCGTCACGAGATCCCAGAAGGCGGCGATTTCACCCGAGGTGGCAAAGCCGAGGCGCTGCAGCGCGCTACGGCAGGCCCAGTCCACGAATTCGTCGTGCTCCACTTCCGGCTCGTGGAAATGGCTCGGCAGGACGCGCTCGACGAGATCGTAGACCTTCTGGAAATTGGTGCGGCCGGCGATGGCGAACTTGCCGGTGCGCCAGAAATATTCGAGCGCCGTCTTGTTCGGGTGCCAGTTCCACCAGCCGCCGGAAACATGATCTTCCGCCTTGACCTCGCGGGCGGTAATCGCGCCGTTCTTCAGCACGCGTTCGTAGGTTTCCTCGAAGGCCGCCTCGAACCCCTCCCCGCGCCATTTGCGCCAGCGCGCGATGATCGCCTCGTCCTCGCGGCGGAAGCGATGCTTCCAATAGACGAAGAAGGCGCTCGGCAGGATGGAGGCATCATGCGTCCAGTTCTCGAAGAGCGCGCCATCCTTTTCCAGGAGTTCCGTCAGGTGCTCGCGTCGATAGGTCTGGTTGCGCGAAAACAGGATCTGGTGATGGGCGCGCTCGACGGTGCCGATGCTATCCACCTGCACGAAGCCGATATCGTGGATGAGCTGCAGCAGCCCCGCCTTGGTCAAGGCGCGGTTCGGTGGATTGGCAAGCCCCTGCTTGGCAAGGAACACGCGGCGGGCGTCACGATTCGAAAGCAGATTCGTCATGAGACGATCATAGGCATAAATTCCCATGCTTTCAAAGAGGTGCTGATTTGATAAATCGAGGCGATGCGCTATAGCTCCGGGCCACACTATGGGACAAGGGAAACCGCTTGGATATCCGCTTCGACAATGCCGGCGTCGATTACGGCAAACGCACAGCGCTGTTTCCGCTAAGCCTGACGCTGAAGGAGCGCCGCATCGGGGTGATCGGTCTCAATGGTTCCGGCAAGACGACCTTTGCGCGCCTCATCAACGGGCTCATCAAGCCGACAACGGGGCGTGTTGTGGTCGATGGGCTCGACACGCTCGGCGATGCCGCCAAGGTGCTCGGCAAGGTCGGCTATATCTTCCAGTCGCCGCAGAACCAGATCATCCTCCCCATCGTGCGCGACGACATTGCCTATGGGCTGAAGGCGCGCGGGTATGACAAGACGCAAATCGAGGCCGCGGTCGAGGGCATCCTTGGGCGGTTCGGCGTCAGCCATCTTGGTTCGCGGCGCGCGCATGAGCTTTCCGGCGGGGAGCTGCAGATGGCGGCACTCTGCTCGGTGCTGGTGACCGGACCTGACATTCTCATCCTGGACGAGCCAACGAACCAGCTCGATCTCAAGAACCGGGCGCTCGTGCAGAAGACCATCATGGGCCTGCCGGAAAGCGTCATCGTCATCAGCCACGACCTGCCGCTGCTCGAGGATTTCGAGCGGGTGCTGCTGTTCGACCAGGGCCGGCTGGTGGCCGACGCTCCGGCAGCGCAAGCGATTGCCCGCTACAGGGAGATGGCAGGCTGATGCAGACGCTGCATGTCGACGTCGATACCTGGCTGCACCGGCTTTCGCCGCGCATAAAGCTGCTGGCGCTGACCGCATTCGGCGTGTTGCTGTTTCTGACGCAGTCCATCGCGCTGCTTGCCTGCGCAAACCTTGTCGGTGCCGCCCTATATCTTCGCAGCGGCCTGCCGGTTGGAGAGGCGCTGAAGCGGCTGCGGCCTATTCTGATCTCGATTGCCGTGCTCGCTGTTTTCGCCGCCCTCGTCGGCCCGCTTCATGCCGCGATCGTCACGGCGCTCCGGCTCACAGCGCTGGCGCTGTTTGCTGCAACCGTGACGGCGACGACCTCGATGGCCGCTTTCATCGACGAAATCACCGTTCTTGCCATGCCGCTCGAAAAGCTCGGCCTGCTCAAGGCCGCCGATATCGGGCTGGCGATTGGGCTGGTGATCCGTTTCGTCCCCGAGATCCTCGATCGCTACCGCGCGATCCGTGAAGCGCATCAGGCGCGCGGGATCAAGGTCCGCCTGGCAACTACAATTGCACCGCTGATCATCCTGACGCTGCGCGATGCGGACAATATCGCCGCTGCGATTGACGCGCGCGGCATTCGGCGTCAATGAACACAGATCTTTTTCTGAAGGAGCCGCCATGAACACCCGCGATCTCGTCCTCTCGGCGCTGTTTGCCGCCATCATCGTGGCGCTCGGCCTGCTGCCGCCGATCCCGATCGGCATCATTCCCGTGCCGATCACGGCGCAATCGCTCGGCGTCATGCTCGCCGGCGTCGTGCTGGGCGCCAAGCGCGGCACGATCGCGGTGCTGCTGGTGGTCGTGCTTGTTACGATCGGCCTGCCGGTGCTCTCAGGCGGACGCGGCGGCCTTGCCGTCTTTGCCGGTCCGACGGCCGGCTTCTTCGTCGGCTGGATTTTCGCAGCCTTCATCACCGGCTATCTCTCCGAACGACTGGTGAAGCCGGAACAGAGCGGCCTGGTTCAGGGTATCGGCTTCTTTATCGCTGCAGTCATCGGCGGTGTGGTGGTGCTCTATGCGTTCGGCGTTGCCTGGCTGGCCATCAATATCGGCTTCAGCAAGGCGTTTATCGGATCTCTGGGCTTCGTGCCGGGCGACGTCATCAAGGCTGTGGTCGCGGCCCTGGTCGGCCGCGCCGTCATGGTCGGCTACCCGCTTCTGCCGCAGCGGAGCTAAATCGAGACTAAGCCAGATATTTGTAGAGCCAGTCGCGCGTGTCTTCCGGCAGTGGCACCGGGTCATGCTCATCGCCGCGCACCGCGAGCCAGAGAATTTCCACCTCCGCGGCCAGTTCGTTGCCGGTTTCGACCGAGACGACGAAACCGATCGACTTGCCGCCAATCTTGTTGACGCTGATCGAGTAACGGACAAGGTCATCATAGTGCAAGGCGTGGTGCAGCGAGCATGATGCCTTCTTGGCGATATAGATAGGCTCGTCATCGACCAGCGGCCGCGTGCGCCAAAAGTTGGAGAGTGCGGTCTCCGCCTGGGAGATGTAGGAGGCGATAAACATCTGGCCGTGCCGGTCGACATCACGCGGCGGCACCCTTACCTCGATGACATCGGATCGTTCTACTCTCGCCATCATGCAACAACCCTGGCCGACGCCGTACTGGCCTTAATGAAAGCTTAACACCGCGCCTCGATAAGTAAACGGCGTCACTCTAAAGTGGTTAAGATGGATTGTTGACATTGTAGTGACATGGTCCATGTCCTGTAATAGGCGTCACACCTCATTTATAGATTGGCACCATGAGCACACGTCTTTACGAACATCCGATCTTTCTTGAACACATCGTTCCACCCGGCCATCCGGAGCGACCGGACCGGCTGCGCTCGCTGAACATCGCGCTGGAGCATCCGAATTTCGAGCGGCTGGACCGGCGAAAGGCGCCGCCTGCGCATGAGGATGCGATCCTGCTCGCGCATCCCGAAGAGCACCTGGAGTTCGTGCTGCGCTCGATGCCCGACAAGGGCGACGACGGCGAGATCAACCAGCTCGAGGCCGATACCTATGCCAGCCCGAAGACGCTGCAGGCGATCATGCACGGCGTCGGCGGCGCCATGGCGGCGGTGGACGATGTTTTCTCGGGTGCGGCCGACAATGTTTTCGTCGCAGCCCGCCCGCCCGGCCATCATGCCGAGAAGACAAAGGCGATGGGCTTCTGTTTCTTCAACAATGCCGCAATCGCTGCGCGCCACGCGCAAAAGGCCCATGGCGCCGAGCACGTCGCCATCGTCGACTGGGACGTGCATCATGGCAACGGCACGCAGGATATCTTCTGGGACGACCCGTCCGTGCTCTTCTGCTCAACCCATCAGATGCCGCTCTATCCAGGCACGGGCAAAAAGGACGAGTGCGGCACGCACAACACCATCGTCAATGCGCCGCTCTCGCCCAATACCGGCAGCGATCATTTCCGCGAAGCCTTCAAGTCGCGCGTGCTGCCGGCATTGCACGATTTCCGCCCGGACCTCATCATCATCTCGGCCGGTTTCGACGCCCACCACCGCGATCCCCTGGCGCAATTAAACCTGACCGGCGAGGATTTTGACTGGGCGACGGGGCGGTTGCTCGAAGTTGCAGACCGCAGCGCCAAGAACCGGGTCGTCAGCCTGCTCGAAGGCGGCTATGATCTGGAAGGTCTCGCCGAGTCGGCGGGAATGCATATTCTACGCATGATGAGAGGTTGACGATGAGTGAGAACGCCAAAACAGATGTTTCGGGCTATTCCTTCGAGAAGGCCGTGGCGGAGCTTGAAAGCATCGTTGCCCGGCTCGAACGCGGTGACGTGGCGCTGGACGAATCCATCTCGATCTACGAGCGCGGCGAAGCACTGAAGAAGCATTGCGAAGCGCTGCTTTCGGCGGCGGAAAACCGCATCGAGAAGATCAGGCTCGACCGCGCCGGCAAGCCGCAGGGCACGGAAGCGCTGGACGGCGCGTAAGGCCGGCCGCTGGCTAAAGAATAGACAATATCACAGCGGCGAGCCGAACATATTGTAGCCCTTATAGTCGAGGGCGAATGCAAAATTGATGGTCTTCCAATTTTCAACTGTCGTGTAGGAGACGCTGTTTTCCCGAAGCCGGCTGGCTAGCGGGTATTTTGTGTGAATCACCGCTGCGAATTGATCTTCGATGGTCTTGTCGTCGGCCATGCCGGGATGACGACGGTCCTGGACAGTGCACAATCCCTTTGGATTGATACCCACGATGAGCGACCCATCATCCGTAGAGCCTTCGGAATAGGTATATTTTCCAGACAACAAGCTCGACTTTTGCTTGGTTTCGAACTTCTTTATGCCGTATCGCGCCGCTGCGGCGTAGCTTTCGGCATAGGGTGCCTTGTGGGCGAAGCAGATATCGCGAAATGCGGCGACACCGCGATCCATTGCGACTGGACCTGCGGGCTTTGCGACGGTCGTAGCAGACTTATCGCTCGTCGTGCTGCATCCCATCAATGCCGTTCCCAACAGAACGGCGATCAACGCCTTATTTCTCGTGCTGTCCATGCGTACGGCCCTCAAATAGATTCCTCGAGCCAATCGCACAGGTTGAAAGGTGAGGCAATCTGCACGCGCACCTCATACAGGAAATTTGAGTTTCCCGACCTTTCTCGCTAGGTTGAGTCCCAACCCAAAGGAGAGCCGATATGTCCTTCTTCCCAGGAAACGATCCGCAGGCCGGTGATGCCTTTGCCTGTGACGCGATCGAGAACCTCATCATTCCACGCACTAGCGACCTCGGCGGCTTTTCCGTGCGGCGTGCGCTGCCGAGCAGCCGCCGGCGGCTGGTGGGGCCATTCATCTTCTTCGACCGCATGGGGCCTGCGATTTTCCGGCCGGGCCAGGCGGTCGATGTGCGGCCGCATCCGCATATCGGTCTTTCCACCGTTACCTATCTGTTCGATGGCGAAATCCGCCATCTCGACAGCCTCGGCACGGCCAAGGTGATCCGTCCCGGTGACATCAACCTGATGACGGCCGGACGCGGCATCGTGCATTCCGAGCGTACGCCGGAGAACCTGCGCGACCATCCATTCTCCATGTCCGGTCTGCAGACTTGGCTGGCGCTGCCCGATGACAAGGAAGAGATTGATCCGTCCTTCGCCCATACGGAAAAGGACGAGCTGCCTGTCATCGCCGATGGCGGCGTGAGCGGGCGTGTGGTGATCGGCGATTTCGAAGGCCTGAAGTCGCCGGTGAAATCCTTTTCCGATACGCTTTATGTCGATCTGCAGCTGCAGCCGAACACGACGTTTCCTTTTGGGGCAGCGCATGAGGAACGCGCGGTCTACATTCTCTCCGGGTCGCTCATCGTCGCCGGCGACCATTTCGCTAGCGATCAGCTGCTCGTTTTCCGGCCCGGCGATGCAATTACGCTGGAAGCGGGCGAAAAAGGCTGTCATCTCATGCTTTTTGGCGGTGCAGCGCTCAATTCGAAGCGCTATATCTGGTGGAACTTCGTCTCGTCCTCCAAGGAGCGTATCGAAAAGGCCAAGGAAGAATGGCGTACAGGCCGCTTCGATATCGTGCCGGGCGACGAGGAAGAGTTCATTCCCCTGCCGGAAGGCTAACGGGTTCATAACACTCCCACATGTTTCTTGTTCAGGAACACCTTGAATTCGGCGTCTTTTGTCGCAATCTGTTTTGACGTAAAGGCGGACAACCGCCCAAGAATAGCAAGAAAGAGGCATCAGCCTTGACACAAATGCCAGAGACGCCACTGCTGGACCGGGTCCAATATCCTTCCGACCTGCGAAAGCTGGAGGACCGTGAATTGCCGCAGCTCGCCCGCGAAGTCCGCGACGAGATGATCGATGCAGTGTCGCGTACCGGCGGACATCTCGGCGCCGGCCTCGGCGTCGTCGAATTGACCATTGCCATCCACAGCGTCTTCGATACGCCGAACGACCGCCTGATCTTCGATGTCGGGCATCAGTGTTATCCGCACAAGATTCTGACCGGGCGCCGCGACCGCATTCGCACGCTGCGCCAGGAAAACGGCCTTTCCGGCTTCACCCGCCGCGCCGAGAGCGAATACGACCCCTTCGGTGCCGCGCATTCCTCGACCTCCATTTCCGCCGGTCTCGGCATGGCGGTTGCCGCCGAACTGGATAATACCGACCGCCGCGTAATCGCCGTCATCGGCGACGGCGCCATGTCGGCCGGCATGGCCTATGAAGCCTTGAACAATGCCGGCGCGCTCGACGCGCGGCTGATCGTCATCCTCAACGACAACGACATGTCGATCGCCCCGCCGACCGGAGCGATGAGCGCCTATCTCGCGCGCCTCGCATCGGGGCGCACCTATATGGGCTTCCGGGATTTTGGAAAGAAACTGACCGCCTATCTCGGCAAGAAGGTCGACCGCGCCATCACGCGGGCAGTCGAGCACGCACGGGGCTATGTGACCGGCGGCACCATGTTCGAAGAAATGGGCTTCTACCATATCGGTCCGATCGACGGCCATTCCTTCGAACACCTGCTGCCGGTGCTTCGCAATGTGCGCGACAATGCGCAAGGGCCGGTTCTGATCCATGTCGTCACGCAGAAGGGCAAAGGCTATGCGCCCGCCGAGGCTGCTGCCGACAAATATCATGGCGTCAACAAGTTCGACGTCATCACCGGCGCGCAGACCAAGGTGAAGCCGAATGCGCCGAGCTATACAAGCGTCTTTGCGGACGCTTTGGTGCAAGAAGCAACACTCGATGAGAAGATCGTCGGCATCACCGCCGCCATGCCGAACGGCACCGGCCTCGACAAGCTGCAGGAATTCTTCCCCAAGCGCTGCTTCGATGTCGGCATTGCCGAGCAGCATGCCGTGACCTTTGCAGCCGGCCTCGCCGCCGAAGGCTACAAGCCCTTTGCCGCCCTCTATTCCACCTTCCTGCAGCGCGCCTACGACCAGGTGGTGCACGATGTGGCGATCCAGAGCCTGCCCGTGCGCTTCCCCATCGATCGCGCCGGCTTCGTCGGTGCCGATGGCCCGACGCATGCGGGCTCCTTCGACACCGCTTTCCTGGCAACGCTGCCGGGCTTCGTCGTCATGGCCGCTGCCGACGAGGCGGAACTCAAGCATATGGTGCGCACCGCCGCCGCCTATGATCTCGGCCCGATCTCCTTCCGCTATCCGCGTGGCGAAGGCGTCGGCGTCGATCTGCCGGAACGGGGTCAGATTCTCGAAATCGGCAAGGGCCGCGTCATCAAGCAAGGCTCGAAGGTCGCGCTGCTCTCCTTCGGCACGCGTCTGGCCGACAGCCTTGCGGCCGCCGAAGATCTCGACGCCGCCGGGCTTTCGACGACGGTTGCTGATGCGCGCTTTGCCAAGCCGCTCGATCGCGACCTTATTCGCCAGCTCGCCGCCCATCACGAAATCCTCATCACCATCGAGGAAGGCTCGGTCGGTGGCTTTGGCAGCCAGGTCATGCAGTTCCTTGCCAATGAAGGCCTGCTCGACAACGGCCTGAAAGTACGCTCGCTGGTCATGCCCGATATCTGGATGGAACAGGCCAAGCCCGAGGCCATGAACGCCATGGCTGGCCTTGATCGCGCCGGCATCGTGCAGACGGTATTCCGGGCGCTTGGCCGCGGCCGCATCGTCGAAGCAGCCGGATGATGCGTAAAAATCAGGCGGCCCTACGGCTGCCTGATATCGTCAGGTCCGAGCGCATCAGGCATCGAGTGCATTAAAGACCGCTACGCGGTCCCGTCCTGCTGCCTTTGCCTGATAGAGCGCAGAATCGACGTTCTTCAACAGCAAGATACGCGTCGCGCCATCATGTGGCGCGAGGGCGGCGCCGATGCTGAGCCTTGCGAAAATCGACACGCCATCCACCGCAAAGGGCGCCCTGAAAGCGGCAAGCAGCCGTTCTGACAGGGACACGAGCGCATTCTTGTCAGGCGAGTCGGGGACGAATATCGCGAACTCATCACCGCCCATGCGCACGACGATGTCGTCCGCGCGCAGGACCGAACGGATACGCACCGATGCCTCGCACAGAACTTCGTCGCCGACATTGTGACCGAAACGATCGTTGATTGATTTGAAGCCGTCCATGTCGAGATAGAGGACGCCGAAATTGCTGCCGGTCGCTATCGCCGTGCTCAACGCACCATCGACAACGGCTTCCAAGGCCGACCGATTGAAGAAACGGGTCAGCGGATCGGTCATGGCCGCCGCGCGCAGGCCATTCTCGGCTATTCCCATCAGCAAGTTCGTTTTTTGCAGCCGCAGGAGCGCGCTTGCGATCTGGGCGAACCGCATGAGGCTCTGCTCCTCGCTCGAGGAAAATTGCCTCGGTCTCTGATCGAGGATGCAGAAGGCGCCTACCGGCAGACCGTTTTCCAATCGCACCGGCGCACCGGCATAAAAGCGAAAATGGGGATCGTCGAGCACGAAAGGAGCAGTCTTCAGCTCCGGTTCCTCCGTAAGATCAGGAAGGACCAGCAGCTCATCATCGAATACTACCCGCGTGCAGATCGACATATCGCGCGAGCATTCGGCGATCTTCAGCCCTGCCTGCCCTGCTATGCGCTGCCAGTCCTCATCGATGATATTGATTGCCGCATAGGGCGTCTCGAACACGCCTCTCGCCAGTTCCGCAAGGGTTGCGAGCTCCGGAGTCGGACCGCTGTGAATCGCATTCAGGGACCGCACGGCCAAAAGCCTTTGTGTTTCATTGGCCGGAACTCGGACGAGCTGTCCCATTCGAATCTCCCTCAGCAATCATCACGCATTTTATAAGAATGGTGGTTCACCGCTCAGGGCAACCCCGCCACCGATCAAATATTTAATAAATCTTGACCAAAGGATGGTTCGCTGAAAACAAGGTCACGACCCAAAGAGCCGTTCTTCAAGAGAAAGAACGCTTCAGGCGCGGCGGCGCTGCACCAAAGTCGGACAGGCCACAGATGATGACGCTCTCATACACACAGTGAAAAAACGAAGCGGCCCGCCGCAAAGCGACGGGCCGACGAAGTTCATAAAGATGATTCGCCGTGAGCCGCCGCTAAAGCGCGCCCACGAAGCCATCGTCGGACGATCAGAACTCCTCCCAATCGTCCCGCGCGGTGGCGGCAGCCGCGGCGGTTGCCTTTCCGGCGAAGGCCTTGGCAACCGTGCGGCCGAGAGCCCGAGCTGGCGATGCGGCCGGTTTCGAGCGTGCGGTCGCAACGGCCGGCCGGACAGGTGCAGCCTGTGTGGCATCGCCGAGACGGAACTGCTGGAGCAGCTCGTTGAGCGCCGCAGCTTCGCGGGCGAGCGCGTGGCTTGCCGCCGTCTGCTCCTCGACCATGGCGGCATTCTTCTGCGTGCCCTGGTCCATGTTGTTGACGGCCGTGTTGATCTCCTGCAGGCCGGTCGATTGCTCGCGGGTCGCAGTCACGATCGCGCCGACATGGCGGTTGATTTCCTGCACTTCCGAAACGATCAGTTCCAGCGCCTTGCCGGTCTCGCCGACCAGCGACACACCAGTATTGACCTGATCGCTCGACGTCGTGATGAGCGATTTGATCTCCTTGGCCGCGTTGGCGGAGCGCTGGGCAAGCTCGCGCACTTCCTGGGCAACGACTGCAAAGCCCTTGCCGGCATCCCCCGCACGCGCGGCCTCGACGCCGGCGTTCAGCGCCAAGAGATTGGTCTGGAAGGCGATATCGTCGATGACGCTGATGATGTTGCTGATCTCGCCCGAGGATTTCTCGATCTGCTGCATGGCCGAGACGGCTTTGCGAACCACTTCGCCAGACCGTTCCGCGCCGAGGCGGGCGCGTTCGACGAGGTGGCCGACATCTTCGGCCCGCTTGGCAGAGTCGCGAACCGTGGTCGTGACCTCTTCCAGCGCTGCGGCCGTCTCTTCGACCGCAGCGGCCTGCTGCTCGGTGCGATGCGCCAGATCGTCGGCGGCCGACCGGATTTCGTCAGCACCCGCATTGATGGCGCGGGCATTGGAGCCGACGGACTGCAGGGCGGCTTCCAGCTTCTCGACTGCATTGTTGAAATCGGCGCGAACACTGTCGAATTGCGGTGCAAAACTGTTGTGGAGGCGGGTTGCGACATTGCCCGACGACAGAGCCGAGAGACCACCGGCGAGCGCTTCCATGGCGAAACGGATTTCACCTTCCTCCCGCGCCTTCTGCTCATCATTCATCAGGCGCTGGCGTTCGGCATCGCCGCGCATGCGCTCGGTCTCACCGGCAAGACGCAGCTTCTCGATCCCCGCCTGCTTGAAGACGAGGACGGCATCGGCCATGCGGCCGATTTCGTCGCCGCGGCCAACAGCCGGGACTTCGACGTCATGCTCGCCATTTGCCAGGCGCCCCATTGCAGCCGTCATGCCGACGATCGGGCGCACGATGATCCGCGACAGCAGCCATGCAAGCACGGCGGCGGCGAGCGAGGCGAAGATACCGCCGACGATGAGCGTCAGGCGAAGATCGCCATTGGCATCGTCCTGCATGGCTGCCAGGTCGCTCGCCTTGGCGCGGGCGGCCTGCTTGATCTTGCCAGCCGCCTCGCGGAAGCCATCAAGCTGACCCTTGGTTTCGTTCTGGCCGATCTTGACGATCTGGTCGAGCGGCATCTCGGTTTCCTTGCGCGCCTTAGCCTGTGGCTCCGCGAGCTGATGGAAATAGAGATCGGCAGCCTTCTGCATGTTATCGATCGCCTGCAGCAGGTCCGGAGAATCGGCGGCTGCCTCCTTCGCGGCTGCAATGCTCTTCAGCATCCGCTCGCGATTGTTGAAGATATCGCCGTAGGTGCTTTCGCTGCGCAAAAGCAGAAAACCGCGCAGATTGACGGCCTGCTCCAGCATCGCCTGCAGGGAGTCGTCGATCAGGCTGACGAGCTGCTGCGACTTTGCCTGCTCGGCAGCGGCTCCAGCCGACACATCCTGCTTTGCGTAGACGAAAGCGGAAACGCAGGCAAAAATGGCGATCAGGGCCGTAAATGTAATGGCAAGCTTGCCATTCAAAGAGAGTTTTTTCGCAAACATGAGCGAGCGCCTCCTGAGCGCCGGTCCTGGCGAGCATCGTCCGGCCGTCATCGGGAGGGAATACGGCCGACACTCGAATAATTCAGGGAGGGCATGATTGGGACGCGGATGCGCGAAGCCTTCATGGCAGGCGGTAACCTGAAAACGGATCACCGCAATCCCCGGCATGAGTAGAGGCTTCGGCTTTAAATTTATTTAATTTGCGGGGACCGCTCAGCTCAGCGCTAGTTCACCGCCGCCGCGGCCAGGATCAGGATATCCAGATCGTGCTCCGGATAAAAATCCTGCGCCGTTATCTGGAACGTCGTCGCGCCAATTTTCTTCACATTCGTACCGCAGAAGCTGATGTAGTTCTCGGGGTTGCCCTTATCGACCGTCAGCTCGAAATGCTTGATCGGGCCGGACCAGTTGGCGCCCGTCGTCAGCACGTAGGAAATCCAGCTCTCGGTATAACCGCGACCACCCTTGTCGGCCGCCGCGGCAAGCTTGACCGCCGTCTTCAGAAACGTTTCGTCGAGACAGTATTTGGCGCGATAGTTCTGCAACTGCTGCTTCTGGTAATCTTCGTTGCCGGCGAAGGTGATGGCAACGGTGCCGCCGACGCTTGGCTTGTAGCGATGCTCCACTGCAATCCTGGCCTTGGCCGGAAACTTGGTGCGCCACCAATAGGTCGTGTGCAGCGTCCACATCGGCGTCGGATGATGTTTCATGCCCTGGCCGTCAGCGTCGTATTCGTCATCGGCGATCAGACCGCGGGCTGTCCAGTCCTCGAGCACATCAATGGGTAACTTGGCGACTGCATCCGTCGCCGCCTTGCTGAGTGGCAGCAGCGGCACGCCGTGCGCTTTCAGTTCATCGGTCATGTCGACCCCGGCAACCGATACGCGCTGCTGCAGAGTCGGGGTGATGGCCTTGCCGTCCTGTGTGACGGTGAAGCCGAGGAAATTGTCGGAATCGACATTTCCGGCATCGACCATGCTGTCGATGTCGCCCTTGATATCGGGCATCGGAAAGGCGACGACGCTTTCGACATCCTTGTCGGACGTGTTTTCGAAGACATAATCGACACGGACCTGCTCTGCCGAAATGAACAGCTTTTCCTGATCCATGCTGATATCGCCGGTGCGAACATAGGCGAGACCGCCCGTCTTCAGCTCGGCCATCGTGTCGTTCGCCATAACTGGAGCGGCGAACATCGCCGGTAACGCCGCTAAGCTAACGATCTTCCGCATGATGCCCCTCGCCTGTTGATGCCGGCGATTATCGCCGGCCGCGATCCGCCGTCAATGTCGATATCAGCATAAAAGGCTTGCAACATAACGCATTGCCCGGCATGGACAGCCCATGTCCGAACCGCAACGCCTCGACCAGCTCCTCGTTACCCTCTCGCTCTTTGCAAGCCGATCACGGGCGCGCGATGCAATCCAGCGCGGCACGGTGACCGTAAACGGCAAGATCGTGACGAAACCAGGAGCACTTTTTTCCGAAAGCGCTGACATCAGTATCGACGATCCGGCGCAGGACTACGTCTCACGCGCGGCGTTGAAGCTGGTGGCTGCGCTCGACCATTTCGGCCTCGATCCGAAGGGACAACGTTGTCTCGATGTCGGCGCATCGACAGGCGGCTTTACCGAGGTGCTGCTTGAGCGCGGCGCTGCCCATGTCACGGCAATCGACGTCGGCCACGACCAGATGCATCCGCGCATAGCGAAGGATCAGCGCGTGACCAATATCGAGGGTTTGAACGCGCGCAACCTGACTGCCGACGATATCGGCGAGCCTTTCACCTTCGTCGTTTCCGATGTCTCCTTCATTTCGCTGAAGCTGGCTCTCGCGCCGACGCTCGCGCTTGCCGAACATGGCGCGCGGGCGGCGCTGCTCGTGAAACCGCAATTCGAGGCGGGCCGCGATGCGATCGGCAAGGCCGGCCTCCTGAAGGACCCCTCCTCCGCTCCGGCGGTGGCGGCCGAACTCGAGCGCTGGTTCACCGAGGATATGGGCTGGAAAAGCCTCGGCCTCATCGCTTCGCCGATCGCGGGCGGCGACGGCAACCAGGAATTTCTTCTCGCAGGGATCAAGCCATGAGCACCGAAACCATCACCATCCAGAAGCTCGGCGCCCAGGGCGACGGCATTGCGCAGGGCGCCGATGGCCCGATCTATGTGCCCTTCACGCTGCCGGGCGAAACCGTCGCCATCGCGCGGGTGAAGAACCAGGGCACGCTGATGTCGATCACGACGGCTTCGCCGGACCGGCAGGAGCCGCACTGTCGGCATTTCGGCCCGCATGGCGTCAACGGCGCCTGCGGCGGCTGCAGCCTGCAGCATTATGCCGATGCGCCTTATCGCGCCTTCAAGCGCCAGCTTGTGGTCGATGCGCTACGCTCGAAGGGCCTGACGCCAGAGGTCGACGATATCGTTGTCGCGCATCCGGGCGAGCGGCGCCGGGTCGTCTTCGCGGCGCGCAAGACCGAAAAGGATATGCTGATCGGCTTCAACCAGGCTGAAAGCCACCACATCGTCGCTATCGAGGAATGTCCCATCGCCTCGGCCGGCATCATGGCCCGCCTGCCGGCGATCAAGACGATCGGCGCGGCAATCGCCATCAATGCCGAAGCCTTCCGCATCTCCGTATTGGAGACGCAGACCGGCCTCGACCTTGCCGTCGACGGCATCAAGTCGCTTTCGGACAAGCAGCGCCGCAGCACGATCGAAACAGTGCTGTCGCTTCGCGACATCGCCCGCGTTTCGCTGAACGGCGAGATCCTGGTGGAACCGGTGAAACCGATGATCGATTTCGGCGGCGTGCAGGTTGCGCCGCCGCCCGGTGCCTTCACGCAGGCGACCAAACAGGCCGAGGACGCCATGGCGGAGCTGGTTGCAAGCCATGTCGGCAAGGCGAAGCGCATTGCCGATCTCTTCGCCGGCAACGGCACCTTTTCGCTTCGCCTGGCGCGGATCGGGCGCGTGCATGCGGTCGAAAGCGAAGACAAGCCGCTTGCGGCATTGGATCACGCTGCCCGCAATACGCAGGGACTGAAGCCCGTCAGCATCGAACGTCGCGATCTCTTTCGACGGCCGTTGATGATGCAGGAACTGAAGGTTTATGACGCCGTCGTCTTCGACCCGCCTCGCGCCGGCGCGGAATTCCAGAGCAAGGAACTCGCGCGCTCCCAGGTGAAAAAGATCGTCGCCGTCTCCTGCAACCCGCTGACGCTCGCCCGCGATCTCGCTATCCTGGTCGAGGGCGGCTACCGCATTACGCGGGTGACGCCGATTGACCAGTTCCTGTGGACCTCGCATGTCGAGGTGGTGGTGGCACTGGAAAAGTAATTATCTTCGCCACGAATTTGGTGGCCGACCTTCGTGGTTCGAGGCTACGCCTTTCAGGCTTCGCACCTCACTATGAGGGCGGAGGATGTCCTCCGAGTAGATTCATGCTTCGACCGCCTGAGGGTTTGTGGCCTTGAGAGGCTGGTGCGAAGACTAGCCCTCATGGTGAGGAGGCCTGAAGGGCCGTCTCGAACCACGAGAGCGGGTTGGTTTACCGCTTCATGAATGCTTCGAAGGCCGCCCTCGCCTCGGCGCTTTTCAACTGGGCGGCGAAATGTTCAGCCTCTTTCTGGATCCGATCAAGCACAGCATCCGGCGACCCGCGCATCAGGTCGCGGGCGATCCGAAGGGCTTCTGGCGGCTTGGCGGCGAGCTTTGTTGCGAGCAACAGCGTTTCGGCCTCCACGGCTTCCGGCGCAACCACTTTCCAGATCAGGCCGGTTTCCTTGGCTTCGGCAGCGGAAAGACCTTCGCCGAGGGCAAGCAGGGCGAAAGCGCGTTGATGGCCCATCACGCGTGGGGCAAGCAGGCTTGAGGCAGCCTCGGGAACAAGGGCAAGATCGACGAAAGGCGTCTTGAACAGACTGCGATCGGAAGCAATCGTCAGATCGCAATGCAGATGGATCGTCGTGCCGATGCCGATCGCCAGGCCATCGACGCCGGAGACGACGGGCTTCTTCGTACTCGCCAGCGCGACGAGGAAATCAATGACTTCACGCCCCATATTGCCGCTCATGGCGAAGGCGAGGAAATCGGCTAGGTCATTGCCGGCGGAAAAACAGCCTTCGGTGCCGAGGAATACGTGGACGCGGATATCCGGATCGTCCTCCGCCGCCTTCACCGCATCGGTCATCGTCTGATACATGGCACGCGTGATTGCATTCTTCTTTTCCGGCCGGTTGAAGCGGATTATCTGGACCTGCGGCGCAGTCTCGGGGCGTTCGATCAGGATGTGGTCGGTCATGGCTTTTCCTTAGGCTAGTGCGGCGCGGGCGGCTTCAAGGCTGGATGCGCCGGCGATGACCCGATCAGAGAGAGCGGCAGTCTCGGCCAGAAGATTTTCGGCGGCAAAGCGGCAGAGTGCGATGCGCTTGGATCCCTCGCCGTCACTCACATCGGCAAGGCCCCCCTTGGCCAGATAGGAGCTTGTCAGCACGAGGCCGAAGAGCCGCTGGTAAGGCGTGGCGCCCGCCAGAGCCTCGGCGACGGCACCTTCTGCCTGCTTCGACAAGAGCCATTCGCTCGTCTTTTCGAGATCGGCAATGGCTGCCTGCAGACGCGCGGCCGTTTCACCGAAACCTTCAAGATTGGATTTTGCGACACTATCGGCAATCTCGCGCAATTCGGTAATGAAGCCACGCACATGACCGCCATTGCCGATCGTCAGCTTGCGCGTCACAAGATCGATGGCCTGAATACCGTTGGTGCCCTCGTAGATCGGTGCGATGCGCACATCGCGCAGCAGGCGCGCCGCGCCCGTCTCCTCGATGAAGCCCATGCCGCCATGGACCTGGACGCCGAGCGAGGCGACATCGACGCCCGCGTCGGTGGAAAAGGATTTTGCGATCGGCGTCAGCAGGGCTGCGCGCTCCTGCCAGAAGCGTGCCTTCTGCGGATCACGATGCGACATATCGAGCGCTTCGGCACAGGCGTAGCAGATTGCGCGCGAGCCTTGCGTCAGCGCCTTCATGGTCAGCAGCATGCGCACGACATCGGGATGCTCGATGATCGGGCTCATGCCCGATGCGGTCGTAGCCGGCGCGCGACCCTGGGTGCGCTCGCGGGCATAGGCGATGGCTTTCTGGGTTGCGGCCTCGGCAATCGCAACACCCTGGATGCCTACGGCAAGGCGCGCATTGTTCATCATCGTGAACATGCAGGCGAGGCCCTTGTTCTCCTCGCCGACCAGCCAGCCGACGGCGCCCTTTTCCGCGCCGTATTTGCCGTCGCCATAGATCATCGTGCAGGTCGGCGAACCATGGATGCCGAGCTTATGCTCCAGCGAATGCACGAAAAGGTCGTTGCGTGCGCCCAGCGAGCCGTCTTCCTTCACAAGGAATTTCGGCACGAGAAACAACGAAATGCCGCGCGTGCCGGCAGGCGCATCCGGAAGGCGGGCGAGAACGAGATGGATGATGTTCTCGGTCGCTTCGTGATCGCCCCAGGTGATGAAAATCTTCTGGCCGAAGATGCGATAGGTGCCGTCATCGCGGCGTTCGGCGCGAGAACGCAGGGCGCCGACATCAGAACCGGCATGCGGCTCCGTCAGGTTCATGGTTCCCGTCCACTCGCCCGAGACGAGCCTTGCCAGATATGTCTTCTTGAGGTCTTCGCTGCCGTGAGCCCGTAGCGCCTCGACCGCCCCCATAGTCAGCGTCGGCGCGAGGCCGAAGGCCATCGAGGCGGAATTCCACATTTCCAGCGTCGCGATATTCAGCATGTGCGGCAGGCCCTGCCCACCGAACTCCTCCGGCGCGGTCAGGCCATTCCAGCCGCCGGCGGTCCAGTCGCGATAGAGCTTCTCCCAGCCATCTGGAAGGACCACCTTGCCATCCACCAGCCTTGCGCCTTGCTTGTCGCCGTTCTCGGCAAGCGGCTCCACCTCCTCGCCGGCGAAGCGCCCGGCTTCCGACAGGATGGCATCGACAAGATCGGTGCTGAGATCGCCGAGAACGCCCTCCTCCATGGCGCGCTCCATGCCGGCGACATGTTTCAGCGTGAACGCGATTTCTTCGACAGGCGCCTTGTACATGATGATTTCCTCCGGATCGGTGCTGGCAATGACCCGCCTCACCCGGACCATCGGCCATTTGTGGCTATAGCTAGTTTATTTTTACGTAAACGTCAATTTTCTCAAATTGCAAGAGGCATCGATTTCCACCGCCTCGCGAACCCGAACATGACATGCGTCTTACGCGCGCCGAGCGGCTGTGACATCGCCGCCTATATCCGCGATTATTCCGTCAAAGCACGGACTTGCATAAACAATCGTCATGAACGAAGACTAAGGCAACTGTTCAGACAATGCGAACGATGCCCCCATGAACACGCTCACGTTAGCCAATACCATACCAGGCTTTATCTGGGCATACCGTCTCCGTCCCGGTGAAACCAAGCCGGAGCGCCTGCCTGACGACATCGATCGTTCGACGCTGTTCGGCGCCGACGGTTTTCTCTGGCTGCATCTCAATCTCGTGGATGCCCGGGTGCCGGCCTTCCTCGAGGATGCGCCGGGGCTGAACGAGGCCGCCCGCATAGCGCTGACCACGCATGAGACACATGCAACGATTACGGTCGACGAGCAGATGCTTTTCGGCACATTGGTCGACTTCCAGCGCGACTTCGCCCACAACACCCACGACATCGGCTGGCTGCATTTCGCACTGACAGATCGCCTGTTGATAACAACCCGGCTGCAGCCGCTTCGCAGCCTGGATCGAACCCGGGTGCTGATCGAAAAGAACGCCGCACGATTTTCCAATCCCGTCGATATTTTCGAGCTGATCGTCGTCGAGTTCCAGCGGACCCTGATCTCCGTCGTCATCGAAATCAGCGAAGAGCTGAATGGCATCGAGGATTTCGTCCACGGCAATACGTCACGCGACGAGCGTACCAAGCTTCCGCCCATCCGCAGGACGATCGTGCGCTTGCATCGTCATTTGCGGACCGTTCTTTCGCTGATGCGCCATGCCGCTGCCTCCGACGACGAGGAAATGCCGCTCGGCTTCGAGGATGTCGCTGCGCGGCTGACGGGACGATTGGAAGCGGTCGAGCACGATGTCTATGCGCTGCAGGAACGGGCGAGGCTCCTGCACGAAGAGATCGATTCGAAGCTTGCCTCCGAGATCAACCGGCATCTCTACATCCTGTCGATCATGACCGCGTTTCTGCTGCCGCCGACGCTGGTGACGGGGTTCTTCGGGATGAATACATCGGGCCTGCCGCTGGCGGGCGGCGGAAGCGGTACCGGCTATGCGGTGGGCTTCATCATCGCCTCCATGCTGCTGGCATGGTGGCTGCTCAAGCGGGTCAACATTCTCTGATTTCAAACCATGCAAAAAGCCGCCCGGCGGGAACCGGACGGCTGATATTCATCGGTCAGCAATCGCTGGCTGCTTAGAAATACGGCGAATAGCATTGACGGCGCGGGCCGGAATTCGGCTGGAACGTATTGTCGTAAGCGCGGTAGGAACGATAACGTCCCTCGCACCATTCGACATGGCGCGGATTGATGCCTGCGCTCGGGGCCGGAGCCGGCTCATAATAGCGTGGCTGGCTGGCGATAGCGCCGCCGATCAGCGCGCCCGCACCGAAGGCGGCCAGCGGGAACCAGTAGCCGTCATGATAGCGATAACCATGACGATAGCCGCCGCGATAACCGCGATAGCCGCCATACCAGCCACGGCGATAATAACCATCGCGACGCCATTGAACGTGTTCGACATTGCCCGGCGCGGCTTGGGCGGGTGCGGACTGTTTTACGATCGGTGCGGCGGGCATCTGCATGGCAAAAGACGGTGTGAAGCTCGTCAATGCGACGGCAGCCGTTACGGCGACTGTCGCGATTTTTGCACGGAAACCAAGCATTTTTATCTCCATTCCCTGGTTCGACTTGATACTCAAGCCTGTAGGCGCTTCATGTCGGGAATGCTTCCCGAGCAAGGTTTCGCTGCCTGCTTCGTCGCATATGCGAATAGACGGCAAGAAACGCGGCAGCGCGTTATTTAGTTCCTCAAATCCCTACCGAATTAAGGAGTTATGCGGGGCTCCACGATGAATTTATAGTGATTTCATTCTTAACCCAAGATTAACCAGCAATCCTTACTATTATTTCATGAAAGGATACCGAAAGAGTAACCTCCTCATTTACAGCTTGCTGACGATCCTGACCCTGATGGGGCCGGTCTCCAAGCCTTCGGCTGGTGAAATCCAGCCTTGGGGCGATCCGAAAAACGCCCTGATTGTCGATGCCTACGAGCTGAACACCATCGACTGGACCGCATTTCTGCAGGACAAGCGCATCGCCGGCTTCATCTCCAAGGCGTCGGACGGATTGCCTGAAAGCTTCAGTTGCACCGGCGACCACGGCGGCGATACGGTGGCCCATTGCAGGACGATGTGGCGCAAATACGCTGTTAGCCGCGAACTGTTTCAAACGCGCCGCATGCTGGCAAAGACAAATGGCCTGTTATGGGGAGCCTATCATCTCGGTCGGCCCGGCAATCCGATCGACCAGGCCAATCATTTTCTCGACTATGCCAATCCGCAGCCGGATGAACTGATGGTGCTCGACATCGACGGCATGGACACGACGCAGTTCATGTCGCTCGATGACGCGCAGATCTACGTCGCCCACATCAAGGTCAGGACCGGACGCTACCCCATTCTCTACGTCAATCACAATACGGCACGCTATATCGCCGAGCACCGCGGCACCTATCCGCTGCTGTCGCGACTGCCTTTGTGGTATGCGCGCTACAAGCCTGATGTCAAAGGCACCTTCCCACTCGGCAACTGGGATAATTATGCCATCTGGCAATTTGCGTCGTCGGACAATTGCTCGGAGAAAAGCTGCCCCTATCGGGTGCCGGGCACGCTCACCGATATCGACGTCAATGTCGTGCCGATGACGAAGGTTCAGCTTGCCAAGATCTGGCCACAGGGCGATCTCCTGCCGGCCAAACCCCTGCCCGCCCCAGACCTGACGATCGCGCTCGCCCAGATGTGTAGCGGGCCGCGGCAGACGCTCGTTTCGCTCATGGCCGATATCGACCCGGTCGTCACGGCCTCGACCCCGCAAACGAGGCCGGTCGAGATCAACGAGCTGAACTACCAGGATTTTTGAGGCCAGTACGGAAGCCCTTGGATCGATGCTAGGCCTCGATCTGCACATCCGTCTTCGGGCGCGAGCAGCAGGCGAGGATGTAGCCCTCGTCGATCTCGTCATCCAAGATGCCGCCATTATGGCTCATCTCGACTTCGCCGGAGAGCTTCATGACGCGGCATGTCCCGCAGAGGCCGGATTCGCAGGCCGCACCGATGCGCACGCCGGCACCGCGCGCCGCCTGAAGCACGGTCTGCCCCGCCGCACAGACGACATCCTTGCCAGCCATAGTGAAACGGATCGTGGTCGCAGCCTCACCGGAGGCATCGTCGGAGACTTCCGCAAGCGGTGTCGCCGCGTTCGCCGGCTGGAAGCTTTCCTGATGGTAGCGCGACATGTCGAAGCCATGGGCTTCCAACATGGAGCGAACGGCATCCATGAAGACTTCCGGACCGCAACAGAAGATCGTCCGGTCCATGAAATCGGGTGCCAGCAGACCGATCTTCGCCTTGTCGATGCGGCCCTTCAAGCCAGACCAGAGATCGGTGCGGCCACAGCCTTCGACGATGAAGCCGAGATTGAGGTTCGGCATGAAGCGGGCGAGATATTCGAGTTCGGAACGAAAGATGATATCGGCCGGGCTGCGCGAACAGTTGACGAAGGTGATATCAGACAGCGGCGCGATATCGGACATGTAGCGCGTCATCGACATCATCGGCGTGATGCCGGAGCCGGCCGAGACGAAGAGATATTTCTCGCCGGGATGGCGGATATGGCTGAAATCGCCGAGAGGGCCGAAAGCCTTGATGCGCATGCCCGGCTTCAGGTTCTCGAACATCCAGCGCGTGCCGATGCTGTCCTTCTGCGCCTTCACCGTCACGGCAACCGAATAGGGCCGCGACGGCGTCGACGACAGCGTATAGGTGCGCATGACCGGCTCCGGAGCCGCCGGCAGCTCCAGCGTCACGAACTGGCCCGGCAGATAGCGGAACCAGTTGTCCTTGTCGGACCCGAACGTGAAGGTCATCACGTCGGGCGCTTCAGGCGTTGCCGAGAGGCATTCGAGCACATGCTGCCTGTCATTCCAGGGCTGCATCTGGTCGAGGTGGCGATGCGGAAGGGAGACGGTCATGTTCATGCTCAGGCAACCGCCGACAGCTTGGCCTGGTCGCCCTGCAGCCGGTTGATCATGAACGTCGTGTACCACTCGACGAACTGCATGACACCGCCTTCATGGATTTCCGAATAGGGACCGGGCTCATAGGCCGGCGAGCGGATGCCGAAGGCATTTTCCTCGACGATGCGGCGGTCCTGATCGTTGGTTTCGGTCCAGACGTGCGTCAGTTCCTCAAGATTGTAATCGACACCCTCGACGGCATCCTTATGAACGAGCCACTTCGTGGTCACGGCGGTTTCCTCGGCACTGATCGGCAGGACGCGGAAGGAGATCGCGTGGTCGCCGAGCATGTGGTTCCACGTCGTCGGATAGTGGAACAGCAGCATGGTGCCGATGCCATTGATCGTCACGTCGGATGAGAGCGGCCGCTTCACGGCGTTCTGACCGGACATGGTGTAGCTTTCGGCGCCTTCGATCAGCGGCATGCGGGCGGCACGGAACTGCCCATCCGGCGAGATCTTGAACTCGCTCGGAAGGCCGGCGGCTTCGCAGCGCTGCCAGTGCTCGGCGATGACGGGGTCGTTCATCGCGCCCTGCACGCCCGTCACGGTCGGCGCCTCCGGGAAGGTGCGGCAAAGCTCGGGATGATTGGCCGCGCAATGATAGCACTCGCGGTTGTTTTCCCAGACGAGCTTCCAGTTGCCCTTCTCGATGATCGTGCTCTGGAAGGCGACCTTGGCTTCGCTGATGCGGTGCGGCGCCATATAGGGCTCGATCGCGGCGCGAACCGGTGCGAAATCCGGAGCGTTCTGCGCGAGGCAGATGAAGATGTAGCCGCCGACGCTTTCGCAATGGACCGGCTTCAGCGAATGCTGGCTCTTGTCGAAATCCTCGGCCATCTGGCGAGCAAACAGCAGCGAGCCGTCGAGTTCGTAGGTCCACTGATGATAGGGGCAGACGAGCTTTGCAGACGAGCCGCGCTCCGTCGTGCAGACGCGCGAACCGCGATGGCGACAGCTATTGTGGAAGGCGCGGATGACCTGATCGCGGCCGCGGACGATGACGACGGGATAATCGCCGATCTGGACGGTGAAATAGTTGCCTGCACGCGGCACTTCGCAATCATGGCCGATGAACAGCCAGTCGCGATAATAGATCGTCTCCATATCGAGCTTGAAGTAATCTGGATCGGTGTAGAACGGTTGCTCAAGGCTCAAACCCGTCCGGTGGTTCTTCAGTTGCCGCAGAACTTTGCTGCCGATGTCCATTTGCCTATCCTTAACAGTACCAGGAGGCGGGCAAAGGACATGCGCGGCCGATTGGGAGCGGCCAAAAGCAATGTCCCGACCACCCGCCGCGGTCAGTAAACCTATGTGCCCAAGGCTGGTTTCCGGGCTCTGGAGCGGCCCCGTTTCCAGAGCCCCATGGCACCTTCCCAGGTCGATCGACCCAGTGGCTTTATTCGCCATGCCTCACTCCACCACCGTTGCGGGGGCAGCGCCGGATTTTGACCGGCTTCCCAATTCTCCGTCTCCCTAGCAGGCGGCACCTTGAGATTGATCGCATCATAGCTCTCGGCTCCGCCAGCCGCTGCGCTGCAATGCGACATCGGCTCCGAAATTGACGACAGGCGAAACGAGACGCCGGGACGGTTCCAGAAAGAAGCAATATAGAAAGACAATTCAATCGCTTATGCGACCACATCAAAATGCGGGTAAACGGTCCATCCGCACCCGAATGATGACGCTTTATTCTGAATGCGACAGGGCTGTTATCGACGGGCCGCCTGGGTGGCGGAAAGCGCCAACAGCGCGGCCATGGCGCGACCCGCATCGGCAGCCGGAATGAAGATGTGATCGTGGTAATAGGCGGCGACGACATTGGCGCTAATGCCTTCATTTCCAAGGGCCGTGGCGAAGGCTGCCGTGAGCCCGACCGCCTCGAGGGACGAATGCACTTCGAGCGTAATCATGCGCATAACCGGGGCAGCCGGAAATCCCGCCATGCGGGCCGCCTCCAGCGGAAGGATCAGCGTCACACCCTCCTTTTCGCGAAACAGCCCGATCGGGTCCAGATGCAGATGATCCGCCAGTGCCGATGCCGGCACGCTGCAATAGACGAATTCACCCTCGGCGAGATTTGGTTTCATGTCGGACAGAAGCTGCTTGAGATTGATTATTCCAGGCACGTTCTCTGTCTCCTCAAGGTTCGGCGTCTCAAAACGGTTAAGCCCGGCTCAAGCTATTCCGTCTACTATGTCGTCCAGAGATGTCTAAAGCGAGATCCGGCATGGCCAAACTCAGATATTTCGACGCTGGGAAGCCCGCCGAGCCCGAACCGGCGCCACCGGTATCGACGACGGGCTACAGCGAATTCCTGCGCACCGGCCGCATCAACCGCAACAGGCCACACTGGCTGGCGGAAGAGCGGGAATATCTCACCCATGAGCATGTGGCCGAACGCACCGCGCTGAAGCTGCGCGATGCTGGCGAAAAGACACACGACCGGCTCAACAGCTTCCATAAGTCCATCCGCTTCCCCAAGCTCATCTTTCATCACACGCTGAAGGACACGCCGCATCTCGGCTATTGCCATGTCACCGCCGCGCGGACGCAATTTGCTCAATATGAGCAGGTGAACTGGGCCTTCTACATTGCCAACTTCTTTGCCCGGATCGGCCAGGAAGAGAACTTCTTCGAGGACATCAGCCTGAAATATTCGCGCATGTATTTCGCCGTCGCCATCCATCCGGACAGGCAAGCGGAAGACAAGAAGCTGACGATCAATCGCGACGTCAGAGGCAACGGCGTGCTGTTCCACACGCACGATCCGCAGATCGCCATCCGCAACGTTCTTCTCCTCGGCGCGCGCAACGAGCAGCTTCGCGACATCATTCGCCAGCTTTGATGATTGATCCGAAAACTCGAAGAGCATAAGAAACGGCCTGAACTGCAAGCAGGCAGGCCATGGCACGACACATAGACATTCTCGAACATCCGCAAACGGCAATAGAGGTTGCGACGGCAACGCTTGCCGAAGGTTTGCCGATCGGACTGCCGACAGAAACAGTTTACGGCCTTGCCGCCGACGCCACCAACCCTGCCGCGATTACCCGGATCTACGAGACCAAGGGCCGGCCGCGCTTCAATCCGCTGATCTGCCATATGAGCGATCTCGCCATGGCCGAACGCTACGCGGTCTTCGATCCCATCTCGCGGAAGCTTGCGGAGGCCTTCTGGCCTGGCCCGCTGACACTGGTGCTGCCGCTGAAATCCGACAGCGGCATCCATCCGCTGGCGACCGCAGGGCTCGACACGGTCGGCATCCGCGTGCCGCAGGGCTTTGCCGGCGAGTTGATCCGCGCCTTCGACCGACCGCTTGCTGCACCGAGCGCCAACACGTCGGGCAAGATCAGCGCCACCAGCGCCGATCATGTGGACGACGATCTCGGGGAGCGGATCACGCTCATCCTCGATGCCGGGGCTTCGGTCGTCGGCGTAGAATCGACCATCGTCAAGGTCGAGGATGGCGAGATGCGCCTCTTGCGGCCTGGTGGCCTTGCGGCGAGCGAGATCGAGCGGGTGGCCGGCAAGGCGCTGAAGCGCAAGAAGAAAGCTTCGGCAGCGATCGAGGCACCTGGCATGATGGCCTCGCATTATGCGCCGGGGGCTGCCGTGCGGCTCGACGCGACGGATGTTTCCGCGAACGAAGCGCTGATCCGCTTCGGAACGCCGGACATTCCCGGCAGCGAGAATGCCGTTGCCGTGCTGGATCTGAGCGCTGCCGGCGATCTCTCCGAAGCCGCCGCAAACCTCTTCGATTTCATGAAGCGCGCCGATGCCACCGGCGCCGCGACCATTGCGTTTTCGCATATTCCAGACGAAGGCCTCGGCGAGGCCATCAACGACCGGCTGCGCCGCGCAGCCGCTCCCAGAGAATAAATCAGCCCGACCCCATCAGGCAAAGGACACGCCATGAGCAGCTCCGCCCTCTCCTCCGACCTTCTCGATCGCTTCGCCGCCATCGTCGGCGAGAAACATGCCGTGCGGGACGCGGCGGAAATTGCGCCGCATCTCGTTGAGAACCGTGGGCTCTATCACGGCGCCTCGCCCATGCTGTTGAAGCCCGGCTCGGTGGAAGAGGTTTCGGCGATCCTGAAACTGGCAAGCGAGACCGGTACGGCCATTGTTCCGCAGACCGGCAATACCGGCCTTGTCGGCGGGCAGACGCCGCGCGAAGATGGTTCCGACATCATCCTATCACTGGAACGCATGAACCGCGTGCGGGATATCGATCCGGTCGGCAATACCATGATCGTCGACGGCGGCTGCATTCTCGCCGATGTCCATAAGGCAGCGGCCGAGCATGGCCGCATGTTTCCGCTTTCGCTCGGCTCCGAGGGCTCCTGCCGCATCGCCGGCAATCTTTCCACCAATGCCGGCGGCACGGCCGTTCTCGCCTATGGCAACATGCGCCAGCTCTGCCTTGGCCTCGAAGTCGTGCTGCCCACGGGCGAGATCTGGAACGGCTTGCGCCGCCTGAAGAAGGACAATACAGGCTACGATCTGCGCGATCTCTTCATCGGCGCGGAAGGCACGCTGGGTGTCATCACAGGCGCGGTGCTGAAGCTCTTTCCGCAGCCGCTTGGGCATCAGGTGGCCTTTGCCGGCCTGCAATCGGTCGATGATGCGCTGACGCTGTTCAAGAATGCCTCCAGCTTGTGCGGCACGGCGCTGACCGGCTTCGAGCTGATGCCGCGCATCGGCGTCGAATTCACCACGCGGCATATTCCGGGCGTGCGCGACCCGCTCGACACAGCCCATCCCTGGTATGTGCTGATCGACATCTCCACTTCCGATTCGGCCGAAACGGCCGAGCGGATGATGTCGGCGCTGCTCGAGCAGGGCTATGAGGCCGGCCTGGTCCAAGATGCGACCATTGCCAGCTCCGAGACACAGCAAAAGGCCATCTGGCATATGCGCGAGAGCATGTCGGACGCGCAGAAGCCGGAAGGCGGCTCGATCAAGCACGATGTTTCCGTGCCGGTCGCGCAAATCCCACAATTCATGGCCGAAGCCGAGAAAGCCGTTGTCGCGGCCATGCCGGGTGCACGCGTCTGCGCCTTCGGCCATATGGGCGATGGCAATATTCACTACAACATCTCGCAGCCCGTCGGCGCAGACAAGGCGGAGTTCATCGGCCGCTGGCGTGAGATCAACAAGATCGTGCACGGGCTGGTGCTGCACCATGGCGGCTCTATCTCCGCCGAGCACGGCATCGGCCAGCTGAAGCGCGATGAACTGGCATCGATCCGCTCGGATATCGAGATGGACCTGATGCGTCGGATCAAGACGGCATTCGATCCGGCTGGGATCATGAACCCCGGGAAGGTTCTCAAGGCCTAGAGCAATTCCAGGAAAAGTGCGGAGCGGTTTTCCGTCCGGAATTGCGTGAAGTCAAAGAGATAGAGCGGTTCAGAGTTTGCGTGAAAAGCTGAACCGCTCTAGGTTTTACACCGTCACGACGACCCGTTCGGACGCGAAGCAGCCGATCTGGCAGGAGATGATCGTGCCATCGGCATCGATGTCTTCGCCGGCATAGGCAAGCACCGGCGTCAGGCGCGATTGCTGCAGGAGCCGTGCCTCGGTTTCCGTTGGCATCCGCGCGGTGATGTCGGTGGAGCGGCGCCAGTAATCCATCACGCCGTAATCCTTCAGCGCCGCCGTGAACGAACCCATCGCAGCGAATTTTTCCGCCAGACCCGCAAAGCGACTGGCCGAGCAGCTGCGCATGACCACCGAAACTGGAAGCGCGTCGGCATAGGCGACGATGCACATTTCGAGTACCGCCTCGCCCGGCTGCATATTCAGCCTTGCAGCAATCTCGGCATTGGCCGAAACTTCCTTCGCCAAGAAAACCTTGCGTGTCAGGTTTGCATCCGTCGCTGTAAGATCCTTGCTGAAACGCACCTTGTCGCCCAATTGAAAGCGGACGGGCATGTCGGCGCGAACATAGGCGCCGCTTCCGCGTGCGACCCGTAGCAGGCCCTCCCCCTCCAGCTCGGCGATCGCGCGCCGCATCGTTACCCGCGAAACACCGAATTGCTCGGACAGGGCACGCTCGCTCGGCAGGCGGCTACCCGGAGTATGGCTGCCCTTGTCGATGGCGCGTCGAAGTTCCGCGGCAACGGTCACCCAACCTCCCGCAGTTTTTGCGTCTTTGTCCTGCCGATTCTTCTCGTCCATCACAAATCTGTCGCCTTGAAATTGGTATATACCAATTTATAAAGATCTCGATCGTTTATGGAAGGGTTCGGCATGGGCGACAAGCGCATATATGTGACATCGGTCAGCAGCAGCGGCGTGCACGCGTTCAGCAAGCAGACCAGAGATCACATTCAGTTGCTAACGGGTCTTGGCGTGGAAGGCGACGCACATATGGGGGTGACGGTGAAGCATCGCTCGCGCGTCGCAGTCGATCCGACACAGCCCAATCTGCGCCAGGTCCACATCATCCACGAAGAGCTGTTCGACGAACTCACGGAAAAGGGATTCTCCGTCGCTCCGGGCGATATGGGCGAGAACATCGCGACCAGAGGGATCGACCTGCTTTCCTTGCCGAGAGGAACGCGCCTGCATATCGGCGAGAAGGCGATCGTGGAGGTGACGGGCCTGCGCAACCCCTGCAAGCAGATCGATAATTTTCAGAAGGGCCTGCTGCATGCCGTGCTCGACAGGGATGCCGATGGTGGGTTGGTCCGCAAGGCGGGGATCATGAGCATTGTCGTGCAGGGCGGGCAGGTGCGGCGTGATGACGCCATTCGTGTCGAGTTGCCGCCGCTGCCGCATGTGAAGCTCGAGCGGGTTTGATATCAAGATCGATCTGATACGCTCTGCACGGGAAAAAGTTAGCTTTGAGTATGCCGAGCGTCTGATACCCCCCTCTGTCACTTCGTGACATCTCCCCCACAAGGGGGGAGATTGTTGGGAGTACGTCGCACCGTCTCAGCAAACCATCATGCTTTGGTCTCTAAGCGTACGATGCTTGTTTGAAGCAGGTATTTGCCGCGGGTCACCAATCTCCCCCCTTGTGGGGGAGATGTCACGATAGTGACAGAGGGGGGTGTACACCCTCCACGGCGACCGCAGCTAGTGTTATCCCCTCATCAAATCAATCGAAATCGTCCTGACCCGAATTCCCGCCGCCATTGCGGTTGCCGGTGATGATCTCGCGCTTGCCGACATGATTGGCCGGGCCAACCAGACCGTCCTTTTCCATGCGCTCGACGAGCGATGCGGCGCGGTTGTAGCCGATGCCGAGGCGGCGCTGGATGTAAGAGGTCGAGCACTTCTTGTCGCGCATGACCACCTTGATCGCCTGCTCGTAGAGATCGTCGCCATCTTCCGAGGCAATCGCGCCCTTGTCGAAGACGGCCGTATCTTCTTCCTCGTCTTCCTCATCCTCGTCGGCGGTGACCGTGTCGAGATATTCCGGACGGCCCTGCAGCTTCAGATGAGCCACGACCTTTTCGACTTCCTCATCGGAAACGAAGGGACCATGGACGCGGGAGATGCGGCCGCCGCCGGCCATATGCAGCATATCGCCCTGGCCGAGGAGCTGTTCGGCACCCTGTTCGCCGAGAATGGTGCGACTGTCGATCTTCGACGTCACCTGGAAGGAGATGCGCGTCGGGAAATTCGCCTTGATCGTGCCGGTGATGACGTCGACGGACGGACGCTGCGTCGCCATGATCAGGTGGATGCCGGCCGCACGCGCCATCTGCGCCAGACGCTGGATCGCGCCTTCGATCTCCTTGCCGGCGACCATCATCAGGTCGGCCATTTCGTCGACGATGACGACGATATAGGGCATCGGCGTCAGGTCCATTTCCTGGCTTTCCTCGATCGGGGCACCCGTGCCCTTGTCGAAGCCGGTCTGGACCATGACGTGGATCGTCTCGCCCTTTTCCTTGGCGGAGGCGACGCGGCTGTTGTAGCCGTCGATATTGCGCACGCCGAGACGCGACATCTTCTTGTAGCGATCCTCCATCTCGCGCACCGCCCACTTCAGCGCCATGACGGCCTTCTTGGGATCGGTCACGACGGGAGTCAGCAGGTGCGGGATGCCGTCATAGACAGAGAGTTCCAGCATCTTCGGATCGACCATGATCAGGCGGCACTGTTCCGGCGTCATGCGATAGAGCAGCGACAGGATCATGGTGTTGATGGCGACCGACTTGCCCGAACCGGTCGTGCCGGCGACGAGCAGATGCGGCATCTTCGCCAGCTCGGCGATGACGGGCTCGCCGCCGATCGTCTTGCCGAGGCCGAGCGCCAGCTTGTAGCCGCTCTTCTCGAAATCGGGCGAATCGATCATTTCGCGGAAGTAGACGGTCTCGCGGTTGACGTTCGGCAGTTCGATGCCGATGACGTTGCGACCGGGAACGACGGCGACGCGAGCCGAGAGCGCCGACATCGAACGGGCGATATCGTCGGCAAGGTTGATGACGCGCGAGGATTTGACACCGGGTGCCGGCTCGAACTCATAAAGGGTGACGACCGGGCCGGGGCGAACATGAATAATCTCGCCCTTGACGCCGAAATCCTCGAGCACGCTTTCCAGCAGGCCGGCATTCTGCTCCAGCGTTTCCTGCGTCATGATCACGCCGGAACGGGCGACGGGCTCCTGCAACAGCTCGCGCGGCGGCAGCTCATATTCGCCGTCCGCAGTGCGGGCAATCGGACGCCATTCGGGCGGCGTCAGGGAGACGGGACGGCGCGGCGAGATCGGCGACGGCGGCGCGTCGATCAGACGCTTAGCTGCAGCTTCCACGGCAGGAACGATCGGCGCAGCCTTGGCAACCGGCTCGGCGGCAGCCGGAGCGGCGACCTTCGCCGGCATCGGGGCAACGACCATGACCGGCGCGGGGCGAGTTTCGACGGCAGGAGCGGTTTCAGCGCCATAAACGGCGGTGACAAAGGCAGGCGGTACGAATGTTTCGGCCGGCTCCGCCGCGGTCTGCTGCTCAGCTGGAGGAGCTTCAGCGACGGCCAGTGTTTCTTCGATGGCGGGAGCCAAAACGACGGCTTCCAATGCGGCGAGTTCGTCCATGGCTGGGTTGCTCAGATCTGCCGCCAGCAGGCTGGAAGCGGATTTGGCGGGCGCTGCAACTTCGACCGCCGGAGACAGTACGACAACAGGCTGCGCCTCAACAGCGGCAACCAGGCGACGGCACTCGACGACGCGGAATTTGGCAATGATCGATTCGGCATCGACTTCCGGCTTGGGTGATGTCGTCGGCTGCTTCGGCTCCCCCTTGAGGGCAGAGACGAACTCGCCGTCGAACGGCATCGCATCCCAGAAGGCGAAATCGGAAAGATGGACAAGACGCGACTCGACCACAGGCGCGGCTAGGGACTCGGGAACACTTGACTGAACAGGGGAAGCATCCAGCGCGATCGCGGGAGCCTTCGAGAATGCGGTAGCGATAACGGTCATCTCCAATGCGTCCGGCTCGGTTGCCGGGGAATTCTGAATTACTGTCGGAATATAGCCGTCCACCACCAGCGGCATGTCTTCGAGCGGCGGCAGATGGAACTCGTCCTGCCGCATCGGCGGGACGACAATGGTTGCAGCCGGTGCCACAGGTGCTACGATCACAACAGGCGGCTCCATCACCCGTATCGCGGCGTGCGCGGAAGCCTGCGGCCGGATTTCGGGTTTCGGCTCGGCAGGCGGACGGCGGCTGATGATTTCGTTTTCGCGCGTGCGGGTAAAGCGCACGTTCGGCCCCATCAGGAAGGCATTCTGCCAGCCGGGAGACGCAAGATCTTCCGCGGAGATTCCCTGTGGCAGAACCGGCATTTCCTGCTCGCTCGTGACGGCGGCGGACTGCAGCGCTTCCACGACCGGCGGCGGGGCTGCGGCGGTGCGCTTCCTCACCTCGTCGGCAAGGCGCTTTTCCTCGGCGCGGCGCTGCTCTTCGGCTTTGCGCTTGGCTTCGCGGGCATTGCGAATCTTCTCTTCCAGAAACGCGCGGCGAGCGGCGATCTGCTCGGCGCGGCGAGCCTCTTCGGCCGCCTGCTCCGGGTCGAGATCGCCCTCCGGCTGGACGCCTTGCGAGGCATTGGAAAGTGTCGTTCGGGAAAGACGCATGAGACCTGCAACCCAGTCATTGATATTGCCGTTGGCTTCTCAAATCGAATAGGCCAGGGATGGTTAATAAGTTCCTTCCTGCCGTTGTGGAAAGCTGCCATTCCACACCCGAAAAACACATCCGAATATGCCCGGAAATCCTGCGAAAACAAGTGCATGACAAGTCTCTACCGCGCGGGAACGCGACAGGGAGACAGGTTAAATTTTTTGCAGGCCCCGTTACCGCGACGAGGACAGCTGCGCGATGGAAAGCAGCGTATCGGCGCTGATGCCGGAGCTCGACGACGAGCCCGTGAGAATCGATAGCGCCGGCGATGTCGAGGAGGTCGTATTGTTTTCCATGTCGTACATCGCGGAGAATCGCTGCAGCAGCTGCTTGACCTTGTCCGGGTCCTGCAGGTCGCTCACATTGACGAACTTTTTCAGCATGCTGGCCTGGGTATCGACATCCATGTTGGAGATCGAGCTTGGCAGGTTGTAGGTCGTGGTGATGACCTCATAGAGCGCGGAATCGCCCATGATGTCATAGATGGAGTTGATATCGGGCGCCTTGCGCTGGAAGTAGAGCGCCAGACGCACGCCGGGATTGGTCTCGCCTTGCTGATCTTCCAGCGTTTGATGCAGAAAGAGATCATTGGTCGCCGCAAGAGCGCCCTGGTTTTGCGCGGTGCCGAGCTTGCTGTCGGTCAGGTTGCCGTCGGTGCCAAAATTGAACGCCTCGACGATGCTCTTGAACTTGGCGCCATCGGTCGTGTTGATGAAGCTCTTCGAATCGGACGGATCAGAGGCGAAAGCCTTCTTCAGCGTCGCCGTATCGACCGTCTTCGGATTGATGCCGTTGGCGGTCAAGATGAAATTCGTAAGCTTGCTGTCGGCCAGCAGATCCGTGACGCTGGTCACCTTGACAATGTTGGTGGCGAAATAGGTGCCGGCGGTTTTGGCATCGCTTGTGGCCTTGGTCAGTTCGGCGCCCGACAGCCCCGCCGTGGAGCGGCTGGAATATTCCGAGATGTAGCTGTTGATCTGCGTTTGCGACAAAGACTGTACCGGCGCCTTCAGATTGCCTTTGCTGTCGAAATTGAACGCCTTGGCAAGCGCCGTGAAGCGAGAATCCTTGAGCGAGTTGACATAGCTCTTCGGATCGTAGGGATCGCTTTCGAGAATCTTGGTCAGCTGGGACTTCGTGACTTCGTTCTCACCGATGCCATAGGCGCGCAGCGCCATCTGATAGAGCTCCGGCGCGCTGTCGTTGGAGGTGCTGCTGTCGGACGTATTGCTCGCAAAGAAATCCTTGATGGTCTTCACGTCAGCGATGCGGTTCTTGTAGTTGTTGACCGCATCCGTGGTCAGGGTCGATTGCGATGACTGATAGTTGCTCATATAGGCCGTGGAGGCCGCGTCGATCTCATCCTGGGACTGCGCCGTCTGGCCGGAAGCAAGCGTGCCGTCCGACTGGAAATTGAATTGGGAGACGACGTCGGTCAGACCGAAGATGGCGGCGGTCGTCGAATCGGCGAAGGCGTTCTTGAAGACGACCGCAGGCGTCGTTGAATCGATGCCATAAGCCGTCTTGATGTAATCGAAAAGACGCGTGTCCGAGGTCAACTGGTCGACTGACGTGATGGAGCCGATATGATTCTTGTAATAGAGATCGTTGTCGGTTGCGCCGACGCTCGTCGTGAACGAGGGCACGGTGGAATTGTAGGCGCTCATCACATCGGCCTGCTGGCTGAGCGTCTGCGGCCCCCCGGGATAATTCGCGGTATAGCCTGCCGTGGTGGCGCTTATCTGGTCAGATGTCTGTGCTTGTGAACCGGATGCGACCGTGCCGTCGCTCTGGAAGTTGAATTCCGCCATGACGGCGGTCAGTCCGTTCGAACTTGCGGTGCTGGCATCCTTGGCCGAAGCATTGAACTGATCCGCGGTGATATAGGACGGGATATTGAAAGCCGTCTTGACGTACTGGAACAGCTGCGGATTGGACGTCAGCTGATCGACCGAGGTGACGCTGCCGATATTGGCCTCGTAATAGGCCGTGTCGCCGTCCGGCGTCGATGTCTTGATGGTGCCGTCGGCATTGAAATTGAATTCCGCCACCAGAGCCTTGTCGGCAGTGCCGCCATTCTGGTTGACGTAGCTGTTCGGATCGCTGAGATCGCTCGTCAGCATCTGCTTCAGAGACGAATTCGACACATAGGTCGGATCGATACCGTAGGCCTGCAGCACGTAATTGCGCAGGCGGGTATTGCCGAGGAGATCATCGACCGTCTTAACCGAACTGATGTTCTGGCTGTAATAGGTCGTTTCGGTCGCCGCCGACGTCTCCTCATTCGTAAACGATTGCTGGTAAAGCCCGATGAGGTCGTCTTCCTGCGTGCTGGTTTGTGCCGTATTCGTCGAGCCCGACGAACTCGTACCGAAATTGAACGCCGCGGCGAATTCCTTGTAGCGCGGATCGGTGAGCTTATTGGCAAAACTGCTGGAGTCGCTGAGGTCGCTGGTCAGGACCTGTTTCATAAAGGCCTTGGCGTAGGTCATGTCCGAAAGCCCGTAGGCTTCCATTGCGTAACTGTATAGCTGATAGTTATTCAGGAAGTCATCGACATTGGTTACTTTGCCGATATTGGCATTGTAATAGTCGATCAAACGCTTGTTTTGCGACTGCTGCGCCACCTGATTGAGCGAGGTCGCCATATCTCTGGTTGCGATCGTATAACCAAGATAAGTGGAAATCATCAGCAGAATCCCAATAGATCTCTAATAAAGGGGTCGAATCTGACTGACATTATTTCATACAAACCTTACCTGAGACTTACACGCATTCATCTTATGCGTGCACTATATTGAGGCACCACCCTGCCCTGTGTTCACCTTATGGAAACCCTGATGCATTCGACTTTGCTAACCATTTGAGGACGCAAAGTTTTCTTAACCTCGATTTTTAAGCTGTCTGGAAGGGACGGCGCCTAATCTGCCCAACAACGAGAGGACAGAAGTTCTCCGAGAGAAGACCGGAACAACCGGCTCTCAGGTAAAGCAAGGGTAGAAAAATCGATGACTAATACCGTCCTGAAGCCCGACTGGGCTGGAACCACACTGCGGCTTGATCCGGCGCGTTTCCCGCAACAGGTCAGCTACGCCATGCGAGGTGCCGAAGGTGATGTCACCATTACGATCGACGAGCGCGGCGCAGTGCTGCGCAAGATCCTGCCGTCCAGCGGCCTGCCGCTGTCCGTCGCCCTGCCCAAGCGTGCGTTCCAGGGTGTAGCCGCCCGCGCTATAGATCACGGCGACGGCGAAGTCACCGTCACGCTGGAACTGCATCACTCCGATCCGGATCTCTGCATCCCCCTTCTCGTCGCTCACGATTTGAGCGACATCGCCGCCGACTGGCGCTCCTGGTCGGAAGCCTTCCGTATTCCTATGCTGATGATCGAAGCCGACGGCGTTGCCCGCCCGCTGGAGGAACATCTCGGCGGCGTCCGCTCGCAGGACAGCCAGCCGCGTCGTCGCCATTCCTACTTCGCAAACCGCCGTCCCCGCTTCCTCGTGCGCCGCACGACGGGCAAACTCGGCGTCAAGATGAAGATCCAGGGGCGCGAGATCATCGCCAGACATTAAGCGATAAGGCTCGAAAACCGAATATCGCCAGAAACCGGCCGTGGGAAAACCGATCCCGCGGCCGAAATCTTATGGTATCAGCGAGCGCTCCATAACGATCGTTCGTTCATCGCCATGGAAACTCTCGCCGACGGCATTGAAGCCGAGCTTTTCGTAGAAACCCTGCGCGGTAATCGACGAGGGGACGGACAAGGTGGCGATGCCCGCTGCCCTCGCTGCCCGTTCGATTGCGGCCATCAGGCAAGCGCCAATGCCGCGTCCCTGCGCAGAGGGAGAGACGAACACCGTGCGCACGACGGCGCGGTCAAGGCTCGCGGTGCCGACAAGGCTTCCGTCGTCGATCGCCACGAAGACCGTCCTGCTGCTCATGAGCCGGCGCACGCCTGCGGGACTAAAGCTTTCGGCAACGCGCGCGATGATATCCGGTGAATAGTCCTGCGCGTTGTTCTCGTGAAGTGCGGTCAGGATTACGCCGCTGATCGCCTCGGCGTCCGCCCCTGAGGCCAGACGGATTTCACATGCCATGACGCCCCTCCTCCCGAACCTGATGCGACGCTTCCCTCCCCTCAGGGAGCAAGAAACAGGAACGACAGGAAGAGACCAACGAAGATGATCAGCCCGACCCGGTTGTTCGATTTGAAGAGGGCCAGGCATTGTGCGCCGTCGTCGATATCGAGCACGGCGATCTGATAGGCGAACATGCCGCCGGCGACGATCAGGCCGAGATAGGCCAGCCAGCTTGTACCCGCGAGCGCAAAGGACAGCAGCATCAGAAGCAGCGTTGCCCCATAGAGCCCGACCAGCCAGAGGCGCGTCTGATCGCCGAAAAGCCGGGCCGTCGACCGCACGCCGATCAGCTCGTCATCCTCCTTGTCCTGATGCGCGTAGATCGTATCATAGCCGATGGTCCAGAGGATGGCGGCGAGATAGAGCACGATTGGGGCAAGCGACAGGCTGCCGAACAAACCCGCCCATCCCATCAGCGCGCCCCAGGAAAAGGCAAGGCCAAGGAAGAATTGCGGCCAGTCGGTAAAACGCTTGGCGAAGGGATATAGCGCGACAATGCCGAGCGACAGGACACCGAGCACGACGGCAAACCAATTGAACTGCAGCAGCACCAGCAAGCCGACCAGAGCCTGCAATGCGATGAACACCTTGGCCTGGAGGCGCGTCACGCGGCCCGATGGCAGCGGGCGCGAGCGCGTGCGCGCCACGGACATGTCGATCTCGTGGTCGACCAGATCGTTGTAGGTGCAGCCGGCACCGCGCATGGCGACCGCGCCGATGAAATAGAGGAAGAGGTGATAGATCACCACGAAGCCGGGGGAACCATGTCCCAAGGCGACGGAGGCATTGGCCGCAAGCGCCACGGACCAGAAGCATGGCCACATCAGGAGCTGCCAGCCGATCGGCCTGTCCCAGCGCGCAAGCTGAGCATAAGGCCATAGCGTCGCGGGCAGAACGCGATAGACCCAGTTGCCGGAAGGCGCGTCGGCGACGCGCCCATTGATGTCGCCTGTGTTTTGCATAGGCGAGTAGTAGTGAAATCCGGCGCCTCAGGTCAAGCGGCGAGGTCATAACGGGACATGACCTCGTCCGTTGCTCAGTTCATCGTGAAATTGAACTTGTAGCTGGCGGAAATGCCGATCAGCAGCTGGTTGCGGTCGCCGCGCTCGCGCACGAGGCTGCTGTCGGCGGCGGGGCCGGTGAGCCGGGTATATTCGAGGAAGGTGCTGGTGGTCCAGTTCTGCGAGGCCTTCCAGGTCAGGGCGCCCCCGAAACCGACGGATTTGACGCCGCCGCCGGGCTTGTAGCCGCTGAGGCCGGACGCGGCCGATTCGCGCGCATTGACGCCGTAATAGGCGTCGAAATAGTCGCTGCTGGCGAGCGTCATGCGCGGACCGGCCGAGGCGCGAAGCTCCGGCGTGATGTCGGTAAAGGCATCGACCGCGGCATCGGCGACGACGCCGCTATGGGCGCGAATACCCTGGCGGACTTCGACGCGGGCGCGCAGCCAGTCCGTCGGATAGGCTTCGGCAAAGCCACCGGCTTCCACACCCCACTTGACCTTCTTCAATCCTCTCAGCTCGTGGCCGTCGCCGCTATCGCGGCTCGGTACGAACTTGCCGACGATGCCGATGCGGAACGCGTCGCTTTCGATGAGAGCAAAGGAGGGATTGTCGTTGCGCGAGGAAAAGCGTGGGCCAGGACCCTGCCGGCCGATCGAGACCAGCGGCGACCATTGCAGCTTGTTGTGCTTGCCGCCTTCGAACTTCGGCGCAGAGAAACCGGCCGCACCGACGCTTAGGTACCAGTCACCCGACCAGAAATGCTGACCGTCACCCGCCTCGGCAGCGCCGGCATAGGCGACGACGGAGAGGCCACCAATGAAAAGGAACCTTAACTTTGCTAACACAACGAAACTCCATGATACGCAATACAAAGGACCATATGGCCCGAGAGTTGCCTCAAATTATGCGGATCGCGTTACCGCTCCCTTAACCACAAGACGGAGAATCCAGTCAGAACATCAAATTCAGGTTGCTCGACCGAATGCCATTCGACATGCGCCGACCTATCGTGCTGATTTAATTTCTGTATAAAATACTCAATCGTGGGTAATGGCCGAGGCTTGCCGGACACCCGCGATCTCACAGCCCCCAATTTCAAAAGATGAGAAACGAATGAAGACCGTATCCCTGATCTCCCTGGGTCTGATCCTCAGCGCCGGCATGGCCCTTTCCGGCTGCGTCGGCACTCCGATCGGCGGGGCGAAGCAAAGCCAGTTTTCCCGCCAAATCGCGCCGGGGAAAAAGACGAAGATCACGAGCGCTTCTCTTGTGAAACAGGACTGCACCTTTGCAGGGTTCCCCTACACCGGTGTCGTCAAGGCACCTGCGCATGGCAAGATCGACATCGAGCACGGTCCGGTCACGGCAAAGTTTCCGAAAGACAGCAATGCCTATCTTTGCTCCGGCAAGTCAGTCCAGGGGAACATTATCTACTACACGCCGAACCCCGGCTTTTCAGGCACCGATCAATTCACGCTGCGACTGACGGGATTGAACACCGACGGTACGGTGCAGGACGGCACTTTCACCGTCCATGTCGGCAAATGATGATTTTGCCGGCGGGTGGAGTATGAATGGAAAGGCCGGACCGTGGGTTCCCGCGGTCCGGCCTTATCAAACGGCGCTATGACAGAGGCTCAGAATGTCACCTTCTCCAAAGGTGCACGCCCTGCCTCGAACTCCTTCAGCTTCGCCTCGCGCTCCGCGATGTAGTTGCGGTTGTCGGGGACGGCGAACTGATTCTTGGTGATCTGCAGCTGCATGATGAAAAGCTCATCCCAGCGGAAGCCCATTTCCGAACCGGCCAGATAGAATTCCCACATGCGGAAGAATTTTTCGTCGTAGAGCGCGACGGCATCGGCCTTGCGCGCCACGAAGCGATTGCGCCAGTGCCTCAGCGTATAGGCATAGTGCATCGGCAGGGTCTCGACGTCTCTGGTGAGCAATCCAGCCTTTTCGAGCGGCGGCGTGGTCTCGCCGATCGACGGAATGTAGCCGCCCGGGAAGATATACTTCTCGATGAAGGCGTTGGTGGCAAAGCTCGGCTTCGGTCGTGCGATGGAATGCAGCAGCATGACGCCGTTATCGTCAAGCAGCTCCGAGACCTTGCGGAAGAACTTGCCATAGTCGCCGATGCCGACATGCTCGAACATGCCGACCGAGACGATGCGGTCGAACTTCTTGCCGGTCATGTAGCGATAGTCCTGCAGCTCGAAGCGGACGCGATCGGAAAGGCCGCGTTTGGCCGCCCGCTCGCGCGATACTTTCAGCTGCTCTTCGCTGAGGGTGATGCCCGTTACGTCAAGACCGGGATAGGCCTCGGCGAGATACATGGCCATGCCACCCCAGCCGGAGCCGATCTCCAGCACCTTCTGGCCGGGCTCGACCAGCAGCTTTGCAGCGATGTGACGCTTCTTGGCAACCTGCGCTTCATAGAGGCTGATACCTGGCGGATTGAAATAGGCGCAGGAATATTGCCAGTCCTCATCGAGGAAGAGATCGAACAGTTTCGCCGACAGGTCATAGTGATGCGCAACATTGTACTTGTTGCGGTTAATCGGCGAGCGGCTCTTGATCTGCTGCCAGGCAATGCGGCCGATCAGCAGCGCCACCATGCGGAAATCGAAGATCTCATTGGTGGTATTCTGCTTCACCAGCGACAGGAACTCGTAGATGTCCCCCTGCTCGATGATGAAGCGGCCCTCCATGTACATCTCGCCGAGCTTGAGCGTCGGATCGCGCGCAACGGCATCTTCCGCCTGCTGATCGGCAAAGCGGACGGCAACCGTCTCTCCCGTTCCGTCGCCGACCAGATGGGTCTCGCCGGATGCGAGTGTAAGTTTGAGTGAACCTTTACGGATGATTTTCTTGACGAGAGAAAAGAGTGCCGACGCCATGGACGCCCCGAATGTTATGACATGACATTAAGGCAGACTCTAACGCCTCACAGCATTGTGGCAAGCTTACCTTTGGACAGTCATTGGCACTCTGACAACAACGCTGCCAGAGTGTGACATTCTTGCACGAAGTTCTGCTAAGTCCTTATTTTCGCTTGAGTGCGTCGGCCAAGGCGGCTCCAAAACTACCCTGCTGTTCGACCTTCGGACGGGCATTTGCCTTAACCCCAGCGTTGCGCGCACCGGCCTGCTCGCGCGAGTCCCGCCCAGATGGGGCCGCCACAGTGCTGCCATCTTTGCGCATGGAAAGGCCGATTCGCTTGCGCTTGGCGTCGACTTCCACGACCCTGACCTTGACGACGTCGCCGGCCTTCACGACCTCGTGCGGGTCCTTGATGAAGCGATCCGCCAGCTGCGAGACGTGCACCAAACCGTCCTGATGGACGCCTATATCGACGAAGGCACCAAAGGCGGCGACGTTGGTGACGGTTCCTTCCAACAGCATTCCGGGCTTGAGGTCGCTGATCTCGTTGACGCCCTCCGCAAAGGTTGCGGTCTTGAAGCTCGGGCGCGGATCTCGGCCAGGCTTTTCCAGTTCGGCGATGATATCTCGCACGGTCGGCAGGCCGAACTTGTCGTCGATGAACTGCCTGGGATCGATGGCCTTCAGCATTGCCGTATCGCCCATCAGCGTGCGGAGATCACGACCACAGGCAGCGACGATCTTCTTTGCCACACCATAGGCTTCCGGGTGCACCGAAGAAGCGTCGAGCGGCTCCTTGCCGTTCGGGATACGCAGGAAGCCAGCGCATTGCTCGAAGGTACGCTGGCCGAGACGGGCGACCTTCAGAAGATCGCGCCGCGTCTCGAATGCGCCTTCGCCATCACGATGCCTGACGATCGCCTCGGCGATCGAAGGCCCAAGGCCCGAAACGCGGGCAAGCAGCGGTGCCGAGGCCGTGTTCAGATCGACACCGACGGCATTCACCGCGTCCTCGACCACGGCATCCAGCGAGCGCGACAGCTTCTGCTGATCGACATCGTGCTGGTACTGGCCGACGCCGATCGATTTCGGCTCGATCTTCACCAGTTCCGCCAGCGGGTCCTGCAGGCGGCGGGCGATGGAGACAGCGCCGCGCAACGAAACATCGAGGCCGGGGAATTCGAGCGCTGCGGTTTCCGAGGCAGAATAGACCGAAGCGCCGGCTTCGGAGACGATAACCTTGGTCGGCTTCGGCGCTGGCAGGTCCGCCAGCATGTCGGCCACCAGCTTCTCGGTCTCGCGGCTGCCGGTGCCGTTGCCGATGGCGATCAGCTCGACCTTGTGCTTGCAGATGAGCGAGGCCAGTGCGGCCTGTGTGCCGCGCACATCGTTCTTCGGTGGGAAAGGATAGACCGTCGTCGTCTCCAGGAGCTTGCCCGTGCCGTCGACGACAGCAACCTTGACGCCGGTGCGGATGCCCGGATCGAGGCCCATGGTGGCGCGCGAACCCGCGGGCGCTGCCAGCAGCAGATCCTTCAGATTGCGGGCGAAGACATGGATCGCCTCCTCCTCTGCCCTCTCCCGTAGCTCGCGCATCAGGTCGAGCGACAGCGACATCGAGAGCTTCACGCGCCAGGTCCAGCTCGCAACTTCCGTCAGCCAGCGGTCACCGGGCCGGCTCGTGCCGATATCATAGGCCGTGGTGACCATGCGCTCGACCGGCTTGTTCGGCGAGACGGCGTCTGTGTCGACGTCGATGGTCAGCGTCAGCACCTCTTCGTTCCAGCCGCGCAGCATGGCAAGTGCGCGATGACCCGGCGCCGTCGCCCAGCGCTCCTGATGGGCGAAATAATCGGAGAACTTGGCGCCTGCTTCCTGCTTGCCATCAACGACGGCGGCCTTCAGCGTGGCGCTGGTCTTCATGTAGTTACGGAGCTTACCGAGCAGGTCGGCATTTTCGGCAATGCCTTCGGCGATGATATCGCGCGCGCCTTCCAGTGCCGTCTTCACGTCGGGCACATCGGCGGTCGTGAAGCCTTCGGCGAGAACAGCGGGCTCCTTCGAACGATCGGCGAGGATCGTGTCGGCCAAGGGGCCAAGGCCGCGCTCCCTGGCAATCTCGGCACGCGTGCGGCGCTTCGGCTTATAGGGCAGATAAAGGTCTTCCAGCTCGGACTTGGTGGCAACCGTGGTGACCTTGCCCATCAGCTCATCGGTCATCTTGCCCTGGCTGGTGATGGATTCGATGATAGCGGCGCGGCGGGCTTCCAATTCTCGCAGATAGACCAGGCGTTCCGATAGGGTCCGAAGCTGCGTATCGTCGAGGCCGCCGGTCACCTCCTTGCGGTAGCGGGCAATGAAGGGCACCGTTGCGCCTTCGTCCAAAAGCTCGATAGCGGCCTTGGCCTGATCCGGGCGGGAGTTGATCTCGGCGGCGATGGTAGCAGCAAGGGAACGAATATCAGCGGCCATGTGTCTCTCTGAACTGAACGAGCGTAAAGGGGACCATAAGCACGATCCCGCGGACATAAGAAGCGGTTTTCGCCACGGAACACACCAATCCGGGCGCGGAGATGGCGTGGAAGGCGAAGCTGCATCCGCTTTAGCGAGATAAAAAGGCATGGCAATGTTGCCGGCCCTGCCTCCACAGGAATTGCCGCTTGACCTTTGGCTCAACCCCCCTTAACCGCGCAAAGGACGCAACGAAAGGGCAAGCCATGAGAGTTCTGTTGATCGGATCGGGCGGACGCGAGCACGCACTGGCCTGGAAACTGGCGCAATCGCCTCTCATGACGGAATTCTATGCGGCGCCGGGCAATCCCGGCATCGCCGAGCATGCGACGCTTGCGGCACTCGATGTCGACGATCACGATGCCGTCGTTGCCTTCTGCAAGGAAAAATCCATCGACTTTGTCGTGGTCGGCCCGGAGGCGCCTTTGGTCGCCGGCATTGCCGATGTCCTGCGTGCCGCCGACATTACCGTCTTCGGTCCTTCCGCAGCAGCAGCCCAGCTCGAAGGGTCCAAGGGCTTCACCAAGGATATCTGCGCCCGCTACGATATTCCCACGGGCGCGTACCAGCGTTTCAACAACGGCCCGAAGGCGAAGGCCTATGTCCGCGCTCAAGGCGCGCCGATCGTCGTGAAGGCAGATGGGCTTGCGGCGGGCAAGGGCGTCACCGTTGCCATGACCGTCGACGAAGCGCTTGCCGCGATCGACGATTGCTTCGAGGGCGCATTCGGCGAGGCCGGCGCGGAAGTGGTGATCGAGGCCTATCTCGATGGCGAGGAGGCGAGCTTCTTCTGCCTCTGCGACGGCAAGCATGCGCTGGCGCTTGCAACCGCCCAGGACCACAAGCGCGTCGGCGATGGCGATACCGGCCCGAACACCGGCGGCATGGGCGCTTATTCCCCCGCCCCCGTGATGACTCCCGATATGGTCGAGCGCACCATGAAGGAGATCATCGAGCCGACGATGCGCGGCATGGCAGAAAGCGGCCATCCATTCAGCGGCGTCTTCTTCGCCGGACTGATGATCACCGCCAAGGGACCGGAGCTGATCGAATACAATGTCCGCTTCGGCGATCCCGAATGCCAGGTGCTGATGATGCGGCTGAAGAGCGATCTGCTGCCACTGCTCGTTGCCTGCGCCAACGGCACGCTGGATCAGATAACGGCCGAATGGCGTGACGACCCGGCGCTGACCGTCGTCATGGCCTCGCAGGGCTATCCCGGCTCCTATGCCAAGAACACGCCGATCGCGGCGCTGCCGATAGGCGGCGAGGGCGAGAAAGTGTTCCATGCCGGCACAGGCCTGAAGGACGGCGCTCTCGTCGCGACGGGCGGGCGCGTCCTCAACATTACGGCAACCGGCAAGACGGTGGGCGAAGCAAAAGAACGTGTCTATGCCCTCGCCGGCAAGGTGAAATGGGATAACGGCTTCTATCGCAATGATATCGGATGGCGTGCAGTGGAGCGCGAAAAGTAAACATCACTGCGGCTCTGCAATCGCAAGTCCATTAAATTTTTACCTAATCTCCTGACGGGATGGAAATAAAGCTACACTAATGTCTTCGTCACTATAGGCGGAGTTCTCGGTTATGCGTTCCTTCTTTCTGACCTTGGCATGCGTACTGGCCGGAGGCTCCGCCATGGCCTCGTCGATCCAGCCGATCGACGGCACGATGATCGGCGGCAGAGGCAGCATTATCGACAAGAGCTGCGCCGACTGCCCTCCGCTCAAGCCGCCGGTCACGGAAAAGGAATATAGCGTGCCGACGCTGGAGCCCGGCACCCAATCGGTCGTCGTGCGCGATATCGATGGTCAGAAAAGAGTCGTGCGCACCGAAGCATGGATGGGCGGCTCGCCTGTTACCTTCGTCAGCAAACCCACACCCGAAGCGCTCGCAGCCGCAGGTGAGCCCGTCGACGGCATCGACATGACGGCTCAGACGGCAGCCTTGCCGAACTCCTCCACAGCGCGCGAACCTGCGCCGCTCGATATCTCCGGCTTCCAGCTTCGCCAATAGTCTGGCAACTCATTCCCGGCAGCGTTTGTTTGCTTGCCGAATGCAGGAAAGCGTTCGCGTGTTTGAAATATAGATCTCTAATATTCGGCGTATCTAAATAAATTGTTCGAAACTCCAGCGTCATTACAGTTGTTCTCAAGTCAAAATAAGTATTACTTATGATCCAAGAACATATCCCCGGTTTCATTTGCGAACAAATACAACCAAGCCCCTACAATTAAAGCTTTTTTAGACATAAACAGCGATTTTACTGTCCACCGGACAGCAGCATGTCATTCAAGCGGCGGCAAGCGTATTGGGATTTTCTCAGGCGATCGCACAGGCGGTAGGAAACCGCACCGGTATTCACCCCTGTGGGAGGCCCCATGAAGAATCTCAAGATTTCACATCAATTATTTGCCCTGCTCGGTGTTCTGATGGCGGCCTTCGCGGTGGCCACTTATTTCCAGATCAGATCCCAGGCCGATTCCATTTACGACGACCGCTTTGACATGCTGCGCACGCAGGTCGAATCCGGCATCTCGGTTTTGAACCAGTATTATCAGCGCGAGAAATCCGGCGAGATGACGCATGAGGCCGCCCAGGCCGAGGCGTTCAAGGTGCTGTCGCATGTGAGCTTCACGCCATCAGGCTATTTCTTCGGCTTCGATTACAACGTTATCCAGCGTATTCATCCGAGCCCGGTCAATATCGGCAAGGACATGTCCTCGCAAGTCGACAAGAACGGCACCCATTTCAGCAAGGAAATGGTGGAAAAGGCCATCAAGGGCGGCGGCCGCACCATCTATTACTGGAACAAGCCCGGCCACCCCGACAGCGACTTCTTCCTGAAGGGCAGCTATTCGGCAGCATTCGCGCCCTGGCAGATCGTTCTGGGATGCGGCGTCTACATGGATGACCTGCAGGACCAGATCAATGCCACCATGTGGCGTGCGCTCATGATCTGCGGCATCGTCTTCCTGGTCGGCATCGGCGCCGCCTTCTACTTCATCCGCGGCATCACCAAGCCGCTCGGCGATGTCCATGCAGCCCTCAAGGCCGTGGCCGACGAAGACGTGAAGACCGCCATCCCGCATACCGAGATGCGCAACGAAATCGGCTTGATGGCGAAGGCGACCCAGGCGCTGCAAGAAAAGATTCGCGAACGTCACGCGCTCGCCGACCGTCAGGCGGCGCAGGAACTTGAAATCAGCAACGAGCGCGAACAGAACCTGCGCCAGCAGCAGGACGAGGCCCAGGAACAGGCGCGTGTCGTCTCCGTTATCGGCAAGTCGCTCGAGGATCTCGCTCGCGGCGACCTGACGGTGCGTTGCGGCGATCTCGGCGCCAGCTACGCCGGCCTTCGCAACAACTTCAACGAGGCGCTATCGCATCTCGAAGCTGCGATGGGTCGTGTCAACTCCAAGGGCAACGACATCGGCCTCAGCAAGGAGGAGATCCGTCGCGCTTCCAACGAACTATCGCAGCGCACCGAGCGCCAGGCCGCCAGCCTGGAAGAGACCTCGGCTGCACTCGATGAGCTCACCGTCGCCGTCCGTCAGACCGCTGAAGGTGCCGATGAAGCCAGCAAGCGCGTCCATGCCGTCAGCGCCGAAGCATCGCGCAGCGATGCCGTGGTTGCCCAGGCGATCGAAGCGATGAGCGGCATCGAGAAGTCTTCGGCCGAAATCGGCAAGATCATCGGCGTCATCGACGAGATCGCCTTCCAGACCAATTTGCTGGCGCTCAACGCCGGCGTGGAAGCGGCTCGTGCCGGCGAATCCGGCAAGGGCTTTGCGGTCGTTGCCCAGGAAGTGCGCGAACTCGCCCAGCGCTCCGCGGCAGCCGCCAAGGAGATCAAGGACCAGATCGCCCGCTCCTCCGGCCAGGTCGACCAGGGCGTTCGCCTCGTCGGCGAGGCAGGCGAAGCGCTGAAGCGCATCTCCGATCAGATCAAGGCCGCCAACGAGATCGTCTCAAAGATCGCCCACAGCGCCTCCGAGCAGGACACCACGCTACGCTCGATCTCCTCTTCGATGAACCAGCTCGATGCCGCCACGCAGCAGAACGCCGCCATGGCCGAAGAGACCACCGCATCGGCCGAGACGCTCGCCGCCGACACGGAAGATCTTCTTGCACTTATCCGCGGCTTCCGCGTCAACGATGGCCATCCGGCTGCGGATCATCGTCGCAGGGCCGCCTGAGCGCGAGACACAACGACAAAAAGCGAAACCGCCGGGCTTGCGTCCGGCGGTTTTTTAATTGGCTGCTATGGATGTATCAGTCGATCAGTGCCAGCCGTTCGACCAACCTGTCGATCTCGCGATCGGAATAGACTTCGATGCCGGCCTGCTTGAGCAATGCCGCCGTGACGCCCATGCCATTCTGCCGGCCGCCGGAAAATGAGCCGTCATAGATGAAGCCGGAGCCGCAGGACGGGCTGCCGTCGATCAAGAGAGCGTAGCAACAACCGGTTTCCGTTGCGAGCGCCAGCGCATTTTCCGCCGCCTGGCGAAATTCGGCCGTAACATCACCGCCGGTGATCTCCATTACCTTTGCTGTGCCGGCCAGCACATCCTTGCCGGTAGCGCCGCCAGCAATCTCGGCTGGCGGCCTTGGAACCACCATGCCCGCCGACATCTCCGGGCAGATCGTCACCAACAGCCCCTCCTCGCGCCAGCGATCGATCGCCGGATGGACAAGCGGCTTGGAACGGCCGTCGTAGCGGACGGCATGGCCCATGAGGCAGGCGCTGACGAGGATCTTTCCGGTCATCGCGCCCCCATGTCTTATCCCGCGATCTTCGAGAAGTCGGCGACGGTGCCGGTCGCCTCGCGGATCAGGCGCAGCAATGCCAGGCGATTGGCCCGGATGGCGGCGTCTTCATCGTTGACGAGCACGTCCTCGAAGAAGCGGTCGACCGGCGCGCGCAGCTTGGAAAGGGCTGCCATGGCCGAGCGGAAATCTTCCTTGGCAATTGCGTCGGAAGCCTCGGCGGAGGCAGCCTTCACGGCGGCGAAGAGATCCTTTTCCGCATCGAGCTTCAGCAGGGCTTCCGAAACGCTATCGGCAACGACGGTGCCCTTCTTCTCTTCGGCAGCGAGAAGCTGGGTGGCGCGCTTGGTGCCGGCGAGCAGGTTCTTGCCGTCCTCGGAGGTGATGAAGGCGGTCAGCGCCTCGACGCGACGGGCGACCATCAGCAGATCGTCAGTCTCCGGCGTCAGCACGGCGTCTATCAGGTCGTGGCGAGCGCCAAGATCGCGGAGATAAACCTTGAGACGATCATGGAAGAAAGCGAGTAGGTCGGCATCCTTGGTGGTTGCGAGCAGCGGCAGGCGCACGCCGCGCTCCAGAAGGATGCGGACGACGCCAAGCGCGGCACGGCGCAACGCGTAGGGGTCCTTCGAGCCCGTTGGCTTTTCGTCGATCGCCCAGAAGCCGACGAGCGTATCCAGCTTGTCAGCGAGCGCGACCGTGATGGCGACTTTGTCCTCGGGGACGCGGTCGGAGGGACCTTGCGGCTTGTAGTGATCTTCGATCGCCGTCGCCACGGACGCGTTCTCGCCCTGCAGCGACGCATATTTGCGGCCCATGACGCCCTGCAGCTCGGGGAACTCGCCGACGGCTTCGGTGCGCAGATCGGCCTTGGCGAGCACGACGGCGCGGTCGGCCAGAGCGGCATCGGCGCCGGTGATCTTGGCGAGGTCAGCGGCCAGCGCACGGATGCGGGCGACACGTTCGCCCTGGCTGCCGAGCTTGGCGTGGAAGGTGACGTTCAACGCATCGAGCTTGGCCATGCGCTGGTCGAGCGGCTTCTTCAGATCGAGACCGAATTTTTTAGCCGAGGCTTCCAGCGTTTCGAGATCGGGCAGATCGCCCTGGTCGCGCTTCCAGAAGTGCAGCGCGTCGGACAGACGGGCGCGCACGACCTTGCCGTTGCCGTGGATGATTTCCTTGCCGCCATCCGTCGCCTGAATATTGGCGACGAGGATGAAGCGGTTGGATAGCGTCTCCCCGGCCTGTGGCCGGGTGACGAAACACTTCTGGTTAGTCTTGATGGTCAGACGGATGATTTCCGACGGGATCGACAAATAATCCTCCTCGAAGGAGCCCATCAGTACCTGCGGCCACTCGACAAGACCGGAGACTTCCTCCAGCAGGCCTTCGTCCTCGACCAGCTCGAGGCCATTGGCAAAGGCGACATCACGGGCATCATGCAGGATGATATCCTTGCGGCGCTCCGCATCGAGCACAACGTAGGCCTTTTCCAGGCTCGAGGCATAGTCTTCGAAACGCTTGACGGTGATCGGGCCTGGCGCATGGAAGCGATGGCCATAGGTCACGTTCGAGGCGACGATGCCGTCGATCTCGAAGGGGATGACGACGGTTTCTTCATGCTCGGTGCCGAAGGTGCAGACGATCGACTGCAGCGGGCGCACCCAGCGCAGCGAGCCGGGTTTTACCGAGGCCTTGCCCCAGCGCATCGACTTCGGCCAGGGGAAATTTCTTATGATGTCGGGCATGACCGCAGCAACGATTTCCTCGGCGGAACGGCCAGGCTTGGAAATGATCGCGACGTAGAAATCGCCCTTTTTTGGATCGCTCTGGACCTGTGCTTCCGAAACCGAAGAAAGGCCTGCACCGCGCAAAAAGCCTTCGATCGCCTTCTCGTTGGCATCGGTGCGCGGTCCCTTGCGCTCCTCGCGCACATCGGCCGAGCGCGCCGTCAGGCCGCGGATATCGAGCGTGAGGCGCCGCGGCGTCCAATATTCCCTGGCACCTTCATAGGAAAGACCCGCTTCGACCAGGGCATCGGTCACCAGCTTCTTCAGGTCGCCGGCAGCCTTGCGCTGCATACGGGCGGGAATTTCCTCGGAGCGGAGTTCGAGAAGGAGATCGGGCATGTCAAGGTTCCTCACCCTCCCCTTGAGAGAGAGGGTCGGCACGGCGTGCCGGAGTGGGGTGAAAATAGTCGGCCTCTGCTAGCAAAATTTGCCGCTGCTGCACAATGGCAAATATCGTATCCAGGACGGCCTCGACCTCATCCATGACCTCGGCATTCCAGAATCGGACCACGTGATAGCCTTGGCCTTCAAGAAAGGCCGTCCGCTCGGCATCGTAACGTCTTGCCGCATCCTCAGCATGTTGACTGCCGTCAAGCTCGATGATCAGGCCGATCTGATGACAGGCGAAATCAGCAAAATAGCGCCCGATCGGAACCTGCCGGCGAAAGTGGGTGCCCTCGATCGGGATGCGCCACAGATGCTTCCAAAGCTTGGCTTCCGCATCGGTCGAACCGGCTCGCAGACGGCGGCTGTTGGCGATTTTGAAGCGATCGAGCTTGGAGGGTTTTTGGGGCATCAGGGTATCCATCTGTTGAAGACACAAAATTGATGCGCCGCGATCTACACCCTCCCCTTGAGGGGGAGGGTCGGCCGAAGGCCGGGGTGGGGTGATTGCGATAACCTCCACAGCCAAACAATAGTCACCCCCACCCGCCGCTTTGCGGCGACCTCCCCCCTCAAGGGGGAGGTGGTCAATTACCACCCTCCGCCGCCGCCACCGCCGCCACCGCCGCCGGAGGACCCGCCGCCACCTCCACCGCCGCCGAAAGCGGACGATGAGCTCGATGCCGGCGCAGGAATGGTCGAGGCGATGGTGGAGGCCATCGAGGAGGAGAAATCGCCGATCGTTCCGCCGATATTGCCGGGGTTGAAATTGCCGGAATACCAGACCGGCGCATAGGCGGCTGCTACGGTTGCTCCTGCGGCTGTGGCAAGCCAATTCTCGAAGGCACTCGACCAGGGCTTTTCGACACCGAGCGCGACTGCATAGGGCAGCAGCTTTTCGAAATGCTGCGGCGACATCTGCGGTGCGCCCTGCATGTTCATGCGGTCACGCTCGGCAAGCGTCAGATATTGCCTGAGGCCGGCGATGCCATCCATCATCTTGCGTCCGAGCGGCGTCGGCGCGCCCATCAGGAAATAGAAGACGACGTTGAGCGCGAAAATGCCGACAATGCCGGCCACTAGCGGCAGCAGGCCGGCTTCCCATAGCGGCACGACGGCTACGGCAAAACCGTTGACGATAGCCGATACCAGGATGAAGCCGAAGAAGGCGCAGATCAAAACGGAAATAATTCGCTGGCCGAGGCCGGCATTGTGGCGCCGGAATCGCCGGCCGATGATGCTGGCAAAGATCGTCACGAAGACCGACAGGAAGCCGGGCATGAGGATCAGCGGCACCACATTTTCATGCAGCCGCCCGAAAATGATGATGGAGGCCAGGATGAAGATCGACAGGGCAACACCGCCGATAATGTAGAGCGAATTGGCCTTGTAATATTCGCCGCGATGATCGCGCTCGATGGCGCTGCGGAACTTCGCGCCGAGCCGCTGCACCGCCTCGCCGTTTTCCCTGTCGATGACAAGCGGAGAGAATGGCCCAACGGCCTGCATCAGCACCTTGTCGCCGCCGCCGAGATCGCTGCCTGCCTTGCCTGACGGACGGATGACCAGTTTTTTCTGCAGGTCGTCGAGGATCACATAGCCGCGCACGGCAAGATCGATCGCCGTTGCCGAGAACGCCGTCCAGCCGGAACTGCCGAAACCCTTGTTGTCGATATAGTTCACTAGCGCCGGAGAGATGCCTTCGGGCGGGTCCCAGCGCGGGACCATGACGCCCGCCGGAGGATCTCGGCCGACGGCGATCCAGCTTCGCATGTAATAGGCAAACAGCAGGATCAACCCGCCGATGGCAATGATCGTATCGAGATGATCCCGAAGGAACCACCCCCATTGCCGGCTGTCGCTCGGCGGCGCAATTACTCCCTTCGCCAGCTTGATGGCGATCGTCAGGCCTTCAGCCGTGGCGAGCGGCCTGGTCGTGACGAAAGCCACCGTATTGCCCTGCGCGCTCGCACTTGCGTTCTTGTCAGTGGCGCCGAGTGGCCCGGTGAAGAAGGCAAGCTGCTGCGGCTGCACGCCATCCGGCAGCGTCACCACCGCCTTGGCATTGATGATCGGGAACACCCAGCCATTGCCGGTCACGTTCCAGTACAGCTCATCGTGATCGTCGAAATAACGCATCTGCCTGTCGGTGTCGTAGGTGATGCGGAATGTGTGCAGGCCCGGGTTGAGGCTTCTGTCGGCGTTGCCGATATAGATGCGCTCGCCGCCGCTGATGCGCTCGCTGCGCCAATCCTCCGGCTGGCCGTCACGCTCGACAGAGACGACCTTGAAATCCACCTCAATCTCGCGGCCGTTGGCATCGGTCATAACAAGCGGAAAATCCCGGAAGATGCCGCGGCGGATGCTTCGGCCCTCGGCATTGACGGAGATCGTCTCGACGACCCGCATGGAACCGTCACGATGGAGGACGATTGCCTGATCGAAACTGGTGATGAGCTCGGCTGCCGCCACCGCCGTTGCGCAAAGCAGCAGGCACAGAGCCAGGAAGAACCCGCAAAGCCGTGTCATCACTCCCCCAAAGGACGGCTGCGACGCCGTTGTCGGCGCCGCTTCACGTCAGGAATATGCCTGCGCTCAGCCCTCCCTAAGATGGCGGAGCGTCAGTCTTCGTAAGCGACTCCAAGCGAAGCCAGCACGTTCCAATAGGACGGGAAGGTTTTGGCGACGCAATCGGGGTCGAGAATGGTGATGCCGCCGATTTTCAGGCCGGCGAGCGCAAAGCTCATGGCGATGCGGTGATCGGCGAAACTGTCGATCTCCGCCGGCAGGACCTTGCCGGCGAGACCCGGATCGGATGCGACGATCAGATCGTCACCCTCTTCCGTGCCGAGGTTCGGAACGATGCGCGACAGGCCGCTCGACAGCGCACGAATACGATCGCATTCCTTGACGCGCAGGTTTTCGATGCCGACGAAGCGCACCGGCGTTTCGTTGAAGGCGGCGAGAACGGCGAGCGTCGGGATGGCATCCTGCATCTGCGAACCGTCGATGACGGCCGGAAGATGCGGGAATTTCGAGATCAGATCATAGGCCTTTGCGTCCGGCTGCGAGAACTGCTCGGCCGGCGTGCCAAGATCGATCCTGCCGCCGCTCAGCACTTCGGCCGCCCAGAGATAGGTTGCCGCAGAGGCATCCGGCTCGATCAGGAAATCGGCCGCATGATAGCCGGTGGGCTCGACACGCCAGGCGACCGGGCTCACGCGCTCGACCTTGGCGCCGAAAGCGCGCATGGCCGCGACCGTCAGGTCGATATAGCCGAGGGCGCCGATATGCTCGCCCAGTAGCTCGACATCGACGGCGCGGTCGCCACCGGCGGCCATCATCAACAGCGCCGAGACATACTGGCTGGACAGGCCACCATCGATCTGCACGCGGCTAGCCTCGAAGCGGCCGGTGCCGTTGATGGTGACGGGCGGGCAGCCAGTTTCCGTGGAGGCATCGACGCCGAGCGAGCGCAATGCGTCGACGAGCGGGCCGATCGGCCGCTTGCGCATATGGGCGTCACCATCGACGATGACCTTGCCTTCGACCAGAGCGGCGGCAGCCGTCAGGAAGCGCGTCGCCGTGCCGGCATTGCCGAGGAAAAGCGGGGCAGCCGGCGCCTGCAGCTTTCCGCTGCCGGTGACGATGAACGTGGTATCGTCGGGCTCGTCGATGACAACGCCCATGGCGCGCAGCGCTTCGGCCATATAGCGGGTATCGTCGCTCTTCAGCGCGCCGGTCAGCCGGCTCGTGCCCTTGGCAAGGCCTGCGAGCAGCAGTGCGCGGTTGGTGATCGACTTCGATCCCGGCGGCATGGCGCGTCCGGTCAAAGGCTTGCCCGGCGGGATAATCGTGAGTTTGGCTCTACCCATCATCATTCTCTTTGGTCAGTCAAGAAGGCGGCCGATGGCCGGCGGTCGGCATCCTTTACCGCCTTGCATGAAAAACCGATAGCGGAAATCTCAGAACTTTACCGTGGGAACGGCGCGATCGGCCTCGTTGGTCACCTCGAAATAGGCCTTCTTGACGAAGCCGAAGGGGCCGGCGATGAGATTGTTCGGGAAGGACTCGACCTTGACGTTCAGATCGCGTGCGGCACCGTTATAATAGCGGCGGGACATCTGGATCTCGCCTTCCACGCCTTCCAGCGAGCGCTGTAATTCGAGGAAGTTCGTATTGGCTTTGAGATCGGGATAGGCTTCCGCGAGCGCAATCACGCGGCCGAGTGCCTGCGACAGCAAGCCTTCCACCTGGCCGCGAGCCGCAACATCCCCTGCGGGCACGGCCTGTGCCTTGTTGCGCAGCTCCACAACCTCTTCCAGGGTCTGGCGCTCATGGCCGGCATAGCCTTTGACCGTCTCGACCAGATTGGGGATGAGATCGGCACGGCGCTTCAACTGCACGTCGATGCCGGACCACGCCTCTTCGGCAACCTGGCGCGCACGAACGAGCCCGTTATAGACGAAGACGGCATAGAGCGCGGCCAGAACTATGATCGCGAGAAGAATATACATCTGGAATCCCCTGGGCGACTGCAACCACAAGGACAGTAGGCAGATTTGCCGGCAATGTCACCCGGCTTAACGATCATGCGGCAGCGAGACCGGGTCATCGTAACCCGATCCTGGGGACATCCGCCTTGAGATTGTTCGGAAAGCATATCCCGTTATCGCAGCTTTTGGGAGCGCAAGCATCCTGCGCTCTCCGGCCGCAATTCAGGCTTACGCGGCCTGCTGGTTCCAGTTGACGCCGCCGGCATCGGTCAGCAGGAAGGCTTCGCCGCAGGCCTTGGCAAGCGTGCGCACGCGCAGGATGTAGCTTTGGCGTTCCGTCACCGAGATGACGCCGCGGGCATCGAGCAGGTTGAAGACATGGCTCGCCTTGATGCACTGGTCATAGGCCGGAAAAACGCACTTGTGCAGGCGATGGTTATCGCTGTCGCCGGGCGCGCCGGCCGCCAGCAATGCCTGACACTCCTTCTCGGCATCGATGAAATGGCGATGCAGCATCTCGGTATTGGCATATTCGAAATTATGCCGGGAATATTCCTGCTCGGCCTGCAGGAAGACATCGCCATAGGTGATCTTGTCTTCGCCTTCGAGACCATTGAAATTCAGGTCATAGACGCTGTCGACACCCTGCACATAGGTCGCAAGACGCTCCAGACCGTAGGTCAGTTCGCCGGCGACCGGCGCACATTCGATGCCGCAGACCTGCTGGAAATAGGTGAACTGCGAGACTTCCATGCCGTCGCACCAGCATTCCCAGCCGAGGCCCCAAGCGCCGAGCGTCGGGCTTTCCCAATCGTCCTCGACGAAACGGATATCATGCAGCAGCGGATCAAGGCCGATCGCTTTCAGCGAGCCGAGATAGAGCTCCTGCAGGTTCGGCGGATTGGGCTTCAGGATGACCTGATACTGGTAATAATGCTGCAGGCGGTTCGGGTTTTCACCGTAGCGACCGTCGGACGGACGGCGGGACGGCTGGACATAGGCGGCCCGCCATGGCTTCGGACCCAGCGAACGCAGCGTGGTCGCTGGATGGAACGTGCCTGCACCGACTTCCATGTCGTAGGGCTGCAGAACCGCGCAACCCTTGTCAGCCCAGTAATTGTGCAGCGTCAGGATCAGCGCCTGAAAGGAGCGCTTCGGGTTCATGTGGTCGGGCACGTTGGCAGTCATGGGATCCGCTACTATCTGCTTGATGTGGATTGCCGCGACAGGTGCCACGATGGAAGACAAGGGTCAAGGTTTTTGCGCTGCCGGGCACAAGGACATTGCATTTGCGGCGGTGCAGAGAATGGTCTGTCAGTGAAAAGGGTTGACGATCGTTAGTTGCTTTTCGACCAGCAGGCCATCGTGCAAGTCCTCCGAATGATATCGCGTACAACCAGCCTCTATCGCGGCAGCAACCATGGTCGCATCATAGAAGGAGAAATTATACCGCTCGACGAGTTGCAGAGCAGCTAGCGTGATTTTCTCACTCACCGGAATGACGTTCGCGGACAATTTCACTATAGCCTCAACCGCCTCGCGAATATCCCCCCATGGCATGTGGAGCTTCTTGCGTCCGACATTGGCAAATTCGTTGAGCGCTTGTGCGCCTACCACGAACGGCTGCGCCAAGAGAGCCTGCGCCCTTTCCGCCCTATGATCTTCCATTAAAGCGTATAGAAGAACATTCGTATCGAGGAAGTCCAAGACCGGACGCATTAGCGCGAATTGGCCTCGTCGCGATCAAACTTCCAATCCGAGGGAAGCTTGAGCTTGAACGATTTGATCTTTTCCAAAGCTCTCTGCCGGCTGTCATCCCGCTCTATTTCGAAAGCGTTACCTTTGCCGATGCGAACGACGATGTCGTCGCCTTCCTTCAGATCCAACGCGTCGGCAACGGACGAAGGAATGCGAATGGCCAAACTATTCCCCCATTTCGCTACCTGCATGAAGCACCTCTCATGATATACATAAGAAAATGTATATCATGAATTTGAATGCAGCGCAATTCGACCCTACTCATCCTCGCGCTTCACGTGATACTCGCCGGTCTTCGGGTCCTTGACCAACGTCCCCATCGCGCCGGTGCGGCGTTCCGTTTCGGCGCGGCGGGATTTTTCGGCAAGCCGCTGAGCGTCGCGGACGAAACGCCGATACAAGAACCAGATGCCGCCAATGGCGACGATGAAAAAGATGATCTGGGGCATTACCCAGCGCTCCCGATTACAATCCGTATCGGCCCCACAATGCCTTTTCCTCTGCTGCTTCGGCAAGCCCGGATGCAAGGCCGGCACCGATACCATCCATGCCGCCAAGCGAGATGCCTGGAGCCTTGCGGCCGAAAAGGCTGCGCGGCGTGGTGACCAGCGTCAGCTTGACCTTGTCGCCGAAGCGCTTCCTCAACTCCTGGCGCATGTCGCCGAGACCGTCGATCAGGCCGAGCTCCAGTCCGCGGCTTCCCGTCCAGAACAGGCCGGAGAACACCGTCTCGTCGGCCGAGAGCTTTCCTGTGCGCCGTTCGAGCACCATATCGATGAAGACCTTATGGATCTCCAGCTGCAGGCTCTTCAGATATTCGATGTCCTTTTCCTTCTCCGGCTGGAAGGGATCGAGGATCGCCTTGTTAGCGCCGGCTGTATAGACGCGGCGCTCGACGCCGATCTTCTTCAGCAGCTCCGGAAAGCCGAAGCCGCCGGAGACGACGCCGATCGAACCGACGATGGAGGTCGCATCGGCGATGATCTCATCACCCGCCAGCGCAATCATGTAGCCACCGGAGGCCGCGACATCCTCGACGAAGACCAGGACTTTCTTGTTTTTCTCGGCGGCGAGATCGCGGATGCGATTGTAGATCATCCGCGACTGCACCGGAGAACCGCCCGGCGAATTGACGACGATGGCAACGGCTGGCGCCGTCTTCATGTTGAAGGCCTTTTCGAGCGCCTGCGACACGCCTGCAAGGTTGAGCGATTGCCGCAGCGGCCCTCCACCGGAAGAGATGACGCCGCTCAGGCGGACGACGGGTACGATCACCTCCTCCTTGCGGAAGCGCTTCGGAAGCATGCGTCTCAAGAACCCAACCATTCGTCATCCCTGAATCATGATGTTTGCTGCCCCGTGATGTATGCATGGAAACGGCAAACGCAACATTGCGGACCGCATTTCACGAAGAGATTCATCAATGCAGGCGCTATCGGCGCGGATAGGCGGCGCGGCCATTGTTGAGGTCGTCGACAAAATCGGAGAATTTATGCGTCCCCTCGCCATGCATGATCAGAGGCGCGCGCAGTGAGAGCCTCGCCCTCGAACCCTTGATCGCCGTCACCAGGATGCGCACCGCACTCTCCCCTTCGCGGGGATGGATTGGGGTGATTTCAATGCCGCCGAAGCGGCGACCACAGGCGGTGATGATATCGCCGATCGATTCCGGCCGCGCAATCAGCGATAGCTGACCGCCAGGGATCATGATCGCACCTGCCGTGCGGATCCACCGTTCGAACAGCTCCTCGGTCATGGCATGCGCTTCAGCTTTCAGTGCATCGGGCGTCAGCCTGTCGCTGGCATCATTGAAGGGTGGGTTCATGATAACATGGTGGAAGCTGTCGTCGACAAGGCCCGCCTCGTTGCGGTCCTTGCCTGTCAGTGTCACATCGGCCTCCATCACCGAGACACGGTCGGCAAAACGGCTGTTTTCCGTCAGAAGCAGGCTTTTGCGGGCGAATTCGGCCATATCGGGCGAGCGCTCGAACAGCACGACCTCCGCCCGGTCCAGTCTCGACGCCACGGCCATTCCGGCGGCTCCGGCACCTGCACCGAGATCCGCCACCCGTATGGAGCGCTCATCTGCGACGAGCGCCGCCAACAGCATGGCATCCATGCCGGAACGGTGCCCCCTGCCCTTCGGCTGGACGACATGAAAGGCGCCGCGATGGAAGGCATCGATGGTTTCGGAGGGCTTGCCGGTCATGGCCGACCTCAGGTCCGCACCGGGCGCAGCTCGTCGCCGAGACCGGCATCGATCAGGATGCGGCGGGCCAGATCGGCCCGCTCTTCCTCCACCAGAAAGCGGCGCGGCAGCATGCCGAGCGAACCCTCCAGAATGCTCATTGCCTGATCCGCCACCAGGCAATGAATCCCCGCATCCTTCATCAGGCTCTCGGCAAATGAGAGTAGGACGGGGTCGTTGGTGCGGATCAGCTCGTGCATAAGCCCTAGAATTCCTGTCAAATTTACGCGACGAGACAATTCGCCTCTTGCCGCCTGTTTCGCCCCTTCTTATTGTGCTTTGCAGAAAATGAACAGGAGTCCGGATCGTTGGGCGTCGTGATACCGCTGGAAGAAAGCAAGAATAAACTGGCATCCATCAAGCCCTTGGTGGACCTGACCAAGGCGGACATGGAACGCGTCAACCAGCTCATCCTGTCCAAGGCCGGCTCGGATGTGCAGATGATCCCCGAGGTTGCGGAGCATTTGATCTCGTCGGGCGGCAAGCGCCTGCGGCCGATGCTGACGATCGCTTCCGCCGCCCTCTACAACTACCAGGGCGACAACCACATCAAGCTCGCGACATCAGTTGAGTTCCTGCATACGGCCACGCTGCTGCATGATGACGTGGTCGATGAAAGCGATCTGCGCCGGGGCAAATCCACGGCCCGCATGATCTGGGGCAACCAGGCGAGCGTGCTGGTCGGCGACTTCCTGCTCGGCCAGGCCTTCCGCATGATGGTCGAAGTCGGTTCGATCGAAGCGCTCGACGTGCTCTCGTCGGCTGCCTGCGTGATCGCAGAAGGCGAAGTGCTGCAGCTCTCCGTTTCCAAGAACATGGAAACGACCGAAGACGATTATCTCTCGGTCATCCGCGCCAAGACCGCAGCGCTCTTTGCCGCAGCGGCCGAAGTCGGCCCGATCGTCGCCAATGCCGGCAAGGCGGAGCGTAATGCACTGAAATCCTACGGCACCAATCTCGGCCTCGCCTTCCAGCTCGTCGACGATGCGCTGGATTATGGCGGCAAGGCTGCCGATCTCGGCAAGAATGTCGGCGACGATTTCCGCGAGGGCAAGATCACGCTTCCGGTGATCCTCGCCTATCGCCGCGGTACTGAGAAGGAACGCGCCTTCTGGCGTGACGCCATCGAAACCGGCAACAACAGCGATGAGAATCTGGAAAAGGCGCTTGGCCTGATCACGAAATACGGCGCACTGGCCGACACAATTGCCCGTGCCGTACACTACGGCACCATCGCCCGGGATGCCTTGGCACCATTGCCGGAAACGCCCTGGAAATCGGCACTTCTGGAAGTGATCGACTTCTGCATCGAACGGGTTAATTGATAGCGGCAACCCGAATTTGTTGCAGGGCCGCTTCAAAAAAGCCATCCTGTTGTGAATCAGTTGACACGAATGCGTTGTGCCGCCGGCAACTTCGCCGGCCATTCCCTTGATGAAAGGCTTTCTAATGCGGCAGAGACTTGCCATCCGCTTCCTTTCGGGCGTAGCCTTGGCGGCAATCCTTTCGGTGTCCGCCCTGACTGGCGCACGCGCAGAGGATAAGCCGGCAGCGCCGGAGGCCAGTGCTCCGGTCACTTCTTTCGATCCGGATAGCGTCGATACGTTCGCAGGCGCTTTCCTGGCCGCCCGTACTGCAGATGTCGATCACGACTACGATACTGCCGTCGCGCTCTACAAAAAGGCGCTGATGATCGATCCAAGCAATCCGGAGATCCGCCAGCGGCTGATGATCTCGCTGCTGCTGAACGGCAATCTGGAGGAAGGCGTCAAATACGCCAACGAGCTGAAGAGCGATCCTTCCGTCGAACGCGTCACGACGATCGTGCGCGGCATGGATGCCATCCGCCGCCACGAATACCGCACCGCACAGGAAATCCTCAAATATAACGGCCCGAACGATCTGGACCGGATGATGACCAACCTGCTCGCCGCCTGGGCGCGCGCCGGATCCGGCCGCGGCAAGGAAGCGATCTCGATGATCGACAAGATGAAGGGACCGGATTGGTTCAACATCTTCAAGAACTATCATGCCGGCGCCATCGCCCTGACGATCGGCGACCTGAAATCGGCGCGTTCGCACTTGAACGACGCGATTCTCGACAAGACAGGCGGCGCGACGGCACCTGACACCTTCATGCGCGCCGTCATGGCGCTCGCTCGTCTTGAAGCCAAGGCTGGCGACAAGCAGAAGGCCCTGGATGCGATCTCCGTTGGCGACAATCTCGTCAGCAATTATGCGCCGCTGAATGCGCTGCGCGACAGCATCAGCAAGGGCGATACGCCGGACCAGCAGGTGACGAACGCCAGCGAAGGTGCGGCCGCCGTGCTCTTCACCATCGGCGCAGCGCTGAACCGCGACGGCGCCGAAGACGTCGTTTCGCTCTACCTGCAGATCGCCAACTCCCTCGATCCGAAGGCAGCCGATACGCTGGTTCTGCTTGGCGGGCTGGCTGAAAAGCAGGACCAGACCGATCGCGCGATCGCCTTCTACAAGAAAGTGCCCGATAATTCGCCGATGGCCCGCATCTCCGAGCTGCAGCTCGGCCTTGCGCTTGCCCAGTCCGGCAAGGTCGACGACGCGCGCAAGCACCTGAAGGCACTGATCGATTCCGATCCCAACGATGTCCGCAGCTATCTCGCCTATGGCAGCGTCCTTTCGGATGCCAAGGACTTCCAGGCCATGGCCGACAATTACGACAAGGCCGTGCAGATCATCGGCCCCGTGCCGAAGCGCAGCGACTGGGCCGTATTCTTCCAGCGCGGCATCGCCTATGAGCGGCTCAAGAAGTGGCCGGATGCCGAGCTGAACTTCAAGAAGGCCCTGGAACTCAATCCGGATCAGCCACAGGTCCTGAATTATCTCGGTTATTCCTGGGTCGACATGAACATGAACCTCGACCAGGGTCTGGACATGATCAAGAAGGCCGTCGATCTGAGGCCGGACGACGGCTACATCGTCGATTCGCTTGGCTGGGCCTATTTCCGCCTAAACCGTTTCGACGACGCCGTGAGCGAACTGGAGCGGGCGGCACAGCTGAAGGCCGGCGATCCGACGATCAACGACCATCTCGGCGACGCCTATTGGCGCGTCAACCGTAAGCTCGAAGCCGTCTATCAATGGAATCGAGCGCTCGCCTCGAAGCCGGAAGAGGCCGATATTCCGAAGATCAAGGAGAAGGTCGAGAAGGGCTTGCCGCCGCTCGATAACGATCCGAAGACCGTCGACAAGAGCAAGCAGCCCGATCCGGCACCCGCGCCCTCGCCCGACACGAACGCTCCGGCGCCGGTCGACAAGAAGTCCTAAGATCTCCGATGGACACGATCTTGGCAGCGGGTGATTTCGACCTCACGGAAGAAGCGCCCGCAAAGATCAATCTTGCGCTGCATGTCACGGGCCGCCGCGCCGATGGCTATCATCTGCTCGACATGCTCGTCAGCTTTGCCCGCCATGGCGATCGTCTTTTCTTTCGCGCAAGCGAAGATGACGACTTCAGTCTTTCCGGACGTTTTGGCCCGTTGCTTTCCGCCGATGCCGAGGCCGGCGACAATCTCGTGCTCAAAGCGCGTGATCTCTTGCGACAGGCAGCCAACTCGGCCGGCTTCGATGCCCCTCCTGCCCATATCCACCTGGAAAAGAACCTGCCGATCGCATCCGGCATCGGCGGCGGCTCGGCGGATGCGGCGGCGACCTTGCGCGGGTTGATGCAGCTATGGCGCATTACCCTGCCGGATGCGACAGTCAAGACCATCGCCTTGAAACTCGGCGCCGATGTGCCGATGTGCCTTGCCAGCCAACCGCTGGTCGCGCGCGGCATCGGCGAGGCGATCGACCTGCTGCCGGGATTTCCCGCCTTTGCCATGGTCCTCGGCAATCCGCTTGTCGGCGTCTCGACATCGGATGTGTTCCGGCAGCTCACCCGCAAGGACAATCCGCCGCTCTTGTTTCCATCGCAGATGCCGCAGGGACATGGCGAATGGATCGACACGATCAAGACCCTGCGCAATGATCTCGAGCCACCAGCACGCTCGATCTGCGGTGAGATTTCGGCGCTCTCCAGCCTGATCGACAGCCAGGCGCCGATCATGACGCGTATGTCCGGTTCCGGTGCGACGTGCTTCGGGATCTTCACGAATATCGAACAGGCGACGGCGGCCGCCGCTTCGCTTCACAGGCAGCGGCCGGACTGGTATTTCCAGGTAACCGAAACGATCGCGGGAGAGGCATGATGGCAGCGTCAGGCAACGAAAGATCCTTCATTCCCGTCGGCATCGCCGTATTGACCGTTTCCGATACGCGCACGCTCGCCGACGACAAATCCGGCGATACGCTGATTGCCCGCATTGCGGAAGCCGGACATAGGCTTGTTGCTCGCGCCATCGTGCCCGACGACAAGGAGCGCATCCGCGCGCAGGTGGAAGCCTGGACGAAGGACGATGCGATCGATGTGGTGATTACCACCGGCGGGACTGGCTTTACCGGCCGGGACGTCACGCCGGAGGCGCTGGAGCCTTTGTTCGAGAAGCGGATGGATGGGTTTTCGGAAGTCTTCCATCGCATCTCCTACGACAAGATCGGCACGGCGACGATCCAGTCGCGGGCAACCGGCGGTGTCGCCAACGCCACTTTCATCTTCGTGCTGCCGGGCTCTCCCGGCGCCTGCAAGGATGCCTGGGATGGCATCCTCAAGGCGCAGCTCGACTACCGGCACATGCCCTGCAATTTCGTGGAGATCATGCCGCGCCTCGACGAGCATCTGAAGCGCGGCGCCCGGCCTAAGTAGATCTTCTACGCGCTGCGGCGTTGCGCGCCCATCATGCCTTCGGCAGAGTGGGAATTGATTCCCAAGTGTCGCCACTGAGAATGATGCAGCTGCGGCCGGAAGCGTCGCTCATCAGCAGTGTCCAGTTGCCGCTCTCAGCAGCGTAGATCTCAACGATCGTACTCTGATCGAGCTTGCCGACGGCCGACAGCTTTTCCGAAAGATGGTCGCCAAGGAACGCGACGATGTCGACGCGCTTGGCGCAGGCCAAGGTCACCTGAGCGGCGGCAATGCCGGGGAAAAGAATTGCACTTGCAACGAAGATCGTTGCCAAGAGGCGGTAGAGCATCGTGCGTTTCATAACGCACCTCCTTTCGCCGAAATCCCGGCGGAAAAGGAGAGTTCCGCTGACCAGTTCCGCCTGATATCGGCATCTTCATGGTCGGCCGCCTGACGCGACACGCGTAAGGTGCCGCCACATGCAAATTATCGCAGCTATTCTCGCGTTTACAAACGAAATCTGTGGAACGCTGGGCCTTATCGCGCCGCGCGTGCCACCCAGGACGGAATGAGCTCGCTTGAAAGCCGTCGGCCCTTCTGTCCCTTGGCGAACTCCGCCAGCCCCATGCCCGATCTGGCGACGGCGATGGCCTGGTGCTTGGAAAGCAGCAAGCCCAGTTCCAGCGGCGCCGTACGCCGGCCGATTCGCTTCAGAAACGGACGGCGATAACCGCGCGATGCTGTAAAGCGCGCCGGCACCTTGTTCAGCGAGACATATTCGGCGATCTCATCGATCCAGCCCGCTTGCGGCCGCGCACCTGGCTCGACCAGCAGCAGCCATTCGCCCCTCGCAGACCGCAATATGTCCTTGATATCCCATTGCGAATAAAACCGGCAGCCGGCCGCATCCGCCACCTTCGATGTGCCGTCCCTGGAACCGTGATCGAGCACGACCACGTCGCTGACCAGTCCTTCGACCGCGCCTGCCACCAATGCCGCCAATGTCTGCGCCAGCTCGGGTTCGTGATCCTGGCATTCGATGATGACCGTCAACATTGCCCATTTATAGAGCGGCGCATAATTTATTGCCAGCACCTAACCCTCAGGCCCGAGCGTTTAAGAAAAGCATCATAAGCTGCCGGAAATTCTCAAAGCCGGCAGCGCCAAATGCCTCCCGTGAATGAGATGGAAAATGGTGATCCTGGATTTTTGTTCTTGCAATGTTCTCATTTGTCGGATAGGAATTTAATCATCTTAGACGCGGCTGCGATGGCATGAGCCGCCCTGGAGCTACCGATGAACGAGCAGTCCCTTGCAGGGCAGGCCGCTTTCGCGCCTGCCAATACGGCAGACGTTGCCAATGCTTTGATCGCCGATGCCGGTCTCAGGGTCGACGCCGAGCGCCGGCGTGGGCGTGGCGCCGGATTGAACCCGAGCGGCCGGTTCGAGCCGCAGCAGCGCGAAACCTTCGACGATGGCTGGCAGAGCTTCGAAGAGCTGCCGCCCTTCAAGACCGAGGTGCAGGTGGAGAAGCCGCGCACAGCGATTACCCGCAACGAATCCCCTGATATTCCCTTCGACCGGTCCATCAACCCTTATCGCGGTTGCGAGCACGGCTGCATCTACTGCTTCGCGCGACCGACCCATGCCTATATGGGCCTGTCAGCGGGGCTGGATTTCGAATCGAAGCTGTTTGCCAAGCCGGATGCCGCCAAGCTTCTGGAGCGCGAGTTGGCAAAGCCCGGCTACAAGCCGCGCGTGATTGCCATCGGCACCAATACCGACCCCTATCAGCCGATCGAGAAGGAATGGCGGATCATGCGCCAGATTCTCGAAGTGCTGAACCGAGCCAACCATCCCGTCGCCATCGTCACCAAGTCGGCGCTGATCATGCGCGATATCGACATTCTGAAGGAGATGGCCGCCAGGAACCTGGTGCGGGTGGGCCTGTCGGTGACGACGCTCGACCGCAAACTGGCACGCACGATGGAACCGCGGGCGGCTACGCCGCCGCGGCGGCTGGAGGCGATCCAGGCCTTGAGCGAAGCGGGCATTCGCACCTCGATCATGGTGGCGCCGATCATTCCCGCGCTCAATGACCATGAGATCGAGCGTATCCTCGATGCCGGCAAAGCGGCCGGTGCGCTGGAGGCAAGCTATGTCATCCTGCGGCTGCCGCTGGAAGTAAGCCCACTCTTTCGCGACTGGCTGCTGCAAAACTATCCGGACCGTTATCGCCATGTCATGTCGCTGATCCGCTCGATGCGCGGCGGCAAGGACTACGATGCCGAATTCGGCAAGCGCATGAAGGGTGCCGGACCCTATGCCTGGCAGATCAGCCGCCGCTTCGAGATGGCAACACGCCGGCTCGCGCTGACGCGCCGCAATATTGCGCTACGCGACGACCTGTTCGTGCCGCCTGATGGCAGTGGCGTCCAGCTTTCGCTGCTCTGACCATCCTCGCGGGCTTTCCCTGTGCCCGCTGGAAAAGCCCCTGGCTTCGCCGCCCTGATCCACCGGGGGCTTGCAGGAGATCGGGTGGTGTGCGAGCTTCGCCGCATGTCACGCCGTGCACCACCCGATTCTCCCATGCTGTTCGAGGACGTTCCGCTCGTCCCCACTTTCGAGCTGGAATTGATTGCGCGCCGTGCCGGCCATTGGCCGGTTGCCGGAGCCGATGAGGCAGGTCGAGGCCCGCTCGCAGGACCGGTCGTGGCCGCCGCCGTCATTCTCGATCCCGAGCGTATCCCGGATGGGCTGAACGATTCCAAACAGTTGACCGCCGCCAGACGCGAGGAATTGTTCGTCGAAATCCTGGCAACGGCAACCGTCTCGATCGCCTCATCAAGTGCCGGCCGTATCGACACGACGGATATACGCAAGGCCAGTCTGGATGCCATGCGGCGGGCCATTTGTGCGCTGGCCGTACCGGCAAGCTATGTGCTGACCGATGGCCTGGATGTGCCCACGGGCCTTGCCTGCCCAGGAAAAGCCGTGGTCAAAGGTGATGCGCGCTCATTCTCCATCGCCGCCGCATCGATCGTCGCCAAGGTAACGCGCGACCGGATGATGGCGCGCGCCGGTGTCGTCTTTCCCGCCTATGGTTTTGCAGCCCATGCCGGCTATGGCACAGCGCAGCATCGCGCCGGCATCGAAGAGCATGGTCCCTGCCCGCTGCACCGCATGAGCTTTCGCCCCTTGCGCAAAGAGGCCGTCTGACCATTCAGCCCGTCAGCCCCGCGACGATTTCAGCCGACCGTTTTCTGATATAGGCGATATCTTCCCTGTAGACGCGATCATGTCCGTCCTGGAGATTCCGACGATATCTCTCGATGCCGCGGGCCGCCTCCCCTTCCATGAAAGCCAACAGAGCCTCAAGCCGCTCGACGATGAGGTCAGGCAATGAGGGACGCTCGGCAATGGACAAGCCATAGGCATCGACAAAGATGCGGGCACGACCGACTTGGGCGGCAAGTGTGTCCATTCCCTCGATAGCGACGCTGGAGGACAGCGGCGCCCAGCGATAGATGGCATAGGCAAGATCCCACATTCGCGGACCGGGATGCGCAGCCTCAAAATCGATGATACCGGTCACTTCGCCATCGTTCAGGACGACATTGTAGGGGGCAAAATCCCCATGGCAGATGACCTCGCAGGGCGAGCGGGCCGGCAGTTGCCACGTATAATCGGCCTCAAGGCCCTTTGCGAACAAGCTAGAACAATCATGATAGCGGCGCAGCAGCGATGCAGCCGACCACAGTGCCATTTCGCCGCGCATATCAGTGCGATCATCGAGATCGCCGGTGTCCCCAGGCAGATAGGTCACCCGCTCCCAGGCCCCATCATATCCAGCCGAAATCGACGCGGCATCGAAACCATGCCGATGCAGCGCAGCCAGCAAGGCGTGCACGCCCGGTGTCCATGCCGCAGCCGGTCTCACGATAAGATCGCCTTGACGAAACGGTTCATCGCCTGTCGCTGTCTGCATCCGCCCCTCCTCAATCTCATGATTTTGCTGATGGTTGCGGCAATGATCAACCCGGCAGGGCGGAAATAAAAAAGCCCCGCCGAAGCGGGGCTCTTTTGAATTTCGATATTCCCAGGGCTTAGTTCAGCCGCGTCTTCACTTCCTTGACGGCATCGCTGAAGAGGCCGGACTGGACGCTGCCATCGGCCTTCTTCGCAAGCACCGATTCAGCAGCGGCGATCGCGAGGTCGACAGCGGCGGAGCGGACCGCCTTCATCGCATCGGCTTCGGCCTGCTTGATCTTCTGCTCGGACAAAGCCGTGCGGTTGGCAACGAATTCCTCGGTCTTCTTGCGAGCTTCGTTCGTCAGCATTTCGGCTTCACGCTCGGCTGCGGCAACGATGTGCGCTGCTTCAGCCTCGGCTTCCTTGCGCTTGCGCTGATACTCGGCCAGCAGGTGCTGGGCCTCTTCGCGCAGGCGCTTGGCTTCCGCCAGCTCGTTGCGGATCTGATCGGCACGGTCGTCCAGCGACTTTGCCATCATGCCCGGAACCTTCAGGTAAACGATCAGGCCGAGGAAGATGAGAAGGCTGACAAACGCGAAGAAGGTGTTGTCGAAAGCGAATTCCATGGATCACCCCTCCTGCTTGGCGGCAGCTGCTGCAACCGCAGAGGCGACATCGGCCTTGCCGGCGACATTGCCAACCAGTTGCTCGACGACGGCACCAGCCGTCTCCTCGGCAATCGCACCGACATCACCGAAGGCTTTCGCCTTGATTTCAGCAATGCGGCCTTCTGCGGCCTTGAGCTTCTCAGCAAGGCTTGCCTCGATCGCCTTGCGATCCTCTTCGGCCTTGGCCTTGGCGGCATCGCGGGCGGTGGCGCCGATGGAATTCGCCTTGGCGCGCGCAGCGGCCAATTCGCTTTCATAGGTCGCGACGGCGGCGTCGGCTTCAGCCTTCAGACGCGAGGCTTCTTCGATATCCTGGGCGATCCGGTCGTGCCGGCTTTCCAGAATGGTTCCGACGCGCGGAATAACGATCTTCTGCATGGCCACGTAGAAGATGACGAAGGTGATCACCAGCCAAAGCAGCTGTGACGGATACGTCGTATGGTCAAACGGCGGGAACACGCCGCCCTTATGGCCCTCTTTCGGCACACCCGTTTCCGTGTGCACCGCTCCGGCGGCCGGCGGTGCTTCTTCAGCATATGCCGGGGTCACAAACATGCTCACCTCCAGGTGGTCTGCAAATACAAAGAATCACGGCTCGCTGACCGCGAACCGTGATCTATGACGCCGCTGATATCAGACGGCGAAGAGCAGGAGGAGAGCGACGAGCAGCGAGAAGATGCCCAGAGCTTCCGTAACGGCGAAGCCGAATACCAGACGGCCGAACTGGCTGTCAGCAGCCGACGGGTTGCGCAGTGCGCCGGACAGGTAGCTGCCGAAGATATTGCCGAGGCCGAGAGCCGTGCCGGCCATACCAAAGCAAGCCAAACCTGCGCCGATGAACTTTGCTGCTTCCGCGTCCATGTTGAACTCCTTTGAAATGGTTGTGCGGTGAATGACTGACGCCGTTAGACGCCAATGTCTTTATCCTTAGTGGCCGCCCGGATGGATTGCGTCATTGAGGTACATGCAAGTCAGCACCGCAAAGACGTAAGCCTGAAGGAAGGCGACAAGGAACTCGAGACCGGTAAGGGCGACGGTCATGATAAGAGGAAGGACAGCCCCGCCGATACCGAGCGCGCCGAGTGCTCCAAGCGAGGCGACGAAGCCTGCGAACACCTTAAGCGTGATATGACCGGCCAGCATGTTGGCGAAAAGACGAACGGAGAGCGAAACCGGACGGGACAGGAAGGAGATGATCTCGATCGCCACCACCAGCGGCAGAAGAACACCAGGAACACCCTGCGGGACGAAGATCTTGAAGAAGCCGAAACCATGCTTGATCAAGCCGTAGAAAATAACGGTAAAGATGACGAGCAATGCGAGCGCCAGCGTCACGATGATCTGGCTGGTGACGGTGTAGAAGTAAGGAACGAGGCCGAGCAGGTTCGCCGTCAGGACGAACATGAAGAGAGAGAAGACCAGCGGGAAGAACTTCATTCCCTTCGTCCCCGCCCCTTCTTTCAACATAGAGGCAATGAACTCATAGGCCATTTCCGCCACCGACTGCGAGCGCGTCGGGATGACGCCGCGCGGCGCACTGGCGAAATAAAGGAAGCCCGCGGAAAGCACTGCGGAGGCAACCATGAACAGCGAGGCGTTGGTGAACGAAAAATCAATTCCGCCGATATCGATCGGGATAATCTTGAAGATCAGGAACTGATGGGTAGGATCGTTTGCCACCGCTTGTTCTCTTTCATTTTTCCGCTCCACCGAGCGGATGCTTCTCATCTGGAAACAGCGCCGCAGCGCTGCCTCCGCTCATTTCTTATCAGGCCCGCCCTCGCCTGGCACCGGTGTCGCCACCTTGCCCGCAGAGCGCAGCACATTCAAAACGCCGGCACAAAATCCGAGAAGCAGCAAGATAATCATGCCCCACGGCGTCGTACCGACAAAACGGTCGAAGACATAGCCCAGAACGGCGCCAACGATGATTGCGGCTATGAACTCACTGGAAAGCTTCATCGCCTGAGCGTAGCCTTTACGGCTTTCCTCGGCGCGAACCTCCTCGTGCTCACCCTCTCTCATCGCGGAACGCTTGTTCGCCAATTCGGCTCCCAGCTGCGCCCGCCGCTGCTCCAGACCCTCGTCGCGGTCATCCGTCATGGTGGCATCCTCCCAATTTTCGTTGCGCGCAATCCCTGTACCCCGGTCAACGCGTAAACGAACAGCAGGTTTCGCCACCTTTCGGCCCGTTTTGAAGTCGCGCGCAACATAGTTTTAGGAAAAAGCATAGTCAAGGCGTAGACGTCATCTGTCCAGCCATAAATTAGCCCAATTAAATCATGATCTTAGAGCGAAAGAGCCATATTGACCGAAAACTGAGCGGAAGAATCCTCTTCAGCCCATGCTTTCCTGTGGCTTTTTTGCCAGGGAAGCGACCCTGCCCGCGCTGTCAATCTGTCGGAACCGGTCGCCTCAGCTCCAGCCGCCGCCATAGGTCCTGTAGAAGATGTGCATGCCTATGCGGCCGACCTTCACCATTTCAGCGGCCCATTTCGGCCGGACATAGACAGCATGATAATGGGTGGCGGAGCCGACTTCCGGCAGCCAGATCTTGCCGGCGGTCACAGCCATGGCTACCTGACGGGCGATACGCCAGTGTTCGGGAGAATTGACGCGCTCCTTGACGTTGTCGCAAGCGAAGGAAAACTGGCAAGCGTTGGTCCAATCCTCGTTTTGATAGACGACGCCGCAAATCGTCTTCGGATAGGCGGGGTTGCGGACACGGTTGAGGATGACCTGGGCAACCGCCGCCTGTCCTTTCACGGATTCGCCCCTCGCCTCGAAATAGATACCGGTGGCAAGGCACTGCTGCTCGTCGGATGAGAAAACCGATGGCGGCAGGACATTGGCGGCCCAGGCATGATCCTTTGGGCCGATCTGCGGTACGAAGCGGCCCTCGCCGTCCTGATCCTTGGCGAGAATGGAATCGAAGGGCGAGACACGGGCATAGTCCGGTGCCGGCGAGGCGTAGGCCGCCGCCAGAACATCGGCATTCTGATTGGTGACCAGATTGGCGATATAGGCCGGCACGCTATCGTCCGGCTTCGGCGGCTCTTTCTTGTAGAAGGCGGTGGCGATCTGGATTTCCTTGCCGCCGAGTTTCGGCTTCAGGAAAGCGGTGCGCTCGCCGGTCGCGGATTCCGGCCGAAGCAGCAGGCTCTGGCGCTGCAGCACCGAGCCTGCGGAAAAATCCTTCGGCGGCTGCATCGGCGTGATGGCCACCACCCTGCCCTTCTTGTCCTGCCGGTTGATACGATCCTCATCGGGCCGGGGATCGCTGCCCTTCTGTTCGGACTGGAACGCGACGCGGCGCCCGTCCGGCAGCACCAGACCACCATCTCCAATGGCGGCAGAGGCCTTGACGTCACCAAAGGCCAGTTCCGCCTGATGGGTGGAGCCGGCTGGCGAGTCGGTCATCACCATGCGCCAATTGGCACCTTCCCTGTCGATCCCGGCAAGCAGGCCGGCAAGATCGCCATAGGCTGCTGTCGATGGAAAAATAAGCCAGGCGCAAAGCCCGAAGACGGCTGGAGAGGTCCAGTTTTGTGGCAGGAACCGCAATTTGCGGCTGGCATAACGCGAGCGAGACAACACCGGACTCCAAACGGCACTCGAAACTAGGAGCCGGAATAATCTCCCATTAACCTTGATGGATGGTTAATTCAGGCGAATCTATGATTAGGGATGCGATGGCTCGCAAATATGAAAAAGGCCCGGCGGATATCCACCAGGCCTTTTTGAACGAGCAGCAAGAATATCTGCCTCAGATGATGACGTGCGAGCCCAGTTCCACAACGCGGTTGGCAGGCAGGCGGAAGTAGTCGGAGGGGTCGGTCGCGGCGTTGGCGAGCGCGATGTAAAGCCGGTCCTGCCAGTGCGGCATGCCCGATTTCGCATCCGGCACCAGCTTGCGGCGGCCGAGATAGAAGGAGGTCGACATGATATCGAACTTCAGGCCCGTCTTGCGCAGGGTTGCGAGCGCCTGCGAGACATTCTGCGATTCCATGAAGCCGAAGCGCAGCTCGACGCGCGAGAAGCGCTCCGAGACCTTCTCGACCGAATAGCGATCCTCCTGGGCGACGCGCGGCTTGTTGATGGTGCGGATCGTCAGGATGACGTTCTTGTCGTGAAGGACGTGATTGTGCTTCAGATTGTGCAACAGCGCGGCGGGCGCAGATTCCGGATCGCTGGTCAGGAAGATCGCCGTACCGGGCACATGCGCGGGCGAATGATCGCTCTTGCGCTCGATGGAGCTGACGAAGGAAGACAGCGGGATATCGGTGTGCCGCGTCTTTTCCATCAGGATCGAGGTGCCGCGGCGCCAGGTCCACATGATGACGGTGAAGGCCGTCGCGATCATGACCGGAACATAGCCGCCGTCGTGGATCTTCAAGAGGTTGGCGCCGAGGAAGACGAATTCCAGCAGCAAGAGCGGCGTGAGCACGGCAACCGCCATCGGCAGCGTCCAGTTCCAGCGGACGCGGACGAATTCAAACGCCATGATCGAGGTGACGACCATCGCGCCGGTCACCGAAATACCATAGGCCGTTGCCAGCGCGTCCGAGGTCTTGAAGGCCAATACGAGGAAGATGACGCCGAAGAACAGGACCGTATTGACCGACGGCAGGAAGATCTGCCCGGTATTGGTCTCGGAGGTGAAGAGGATTTCCATGCGCGGCAGGAAGCCGAGGTGAATCGCCTGACGCGTGAGCGAGAAAGCACCCGTGATGACGGCCTGGCTGGCGATGATCGTCGCCATCGTCGCAAGAATGACCACCGGCAGGATCGCCCAATGCGGATACATCAGGAAGAACGGGTCCGACATGGCCATAGGATCGCGCAGAACCAGCGCTCCCTGGCCAAAATAGTTCAGCGTGAGGGACGGAAACACCAGCACGAACCAGGCCCACTGGATCGGACGGCGGCCGAAATGGCCAAGGTCGGCATAGAGCGCTTCTGCGCCCGTCACGGTCAGGAAGACCGCGCCGAGAACCACGACGCCGAGAAAGCCTTCGCGCAGGAGGAAGCTCACCGCATACCAGGGATTGAGCGCTGCCAGAATGCTGTAATCATCGGAAATGTGCATGATGCCGGCAACGCCCATGACGATGAACCAAAGCGCCGTGATCGGACCGAAGAAGCGAGCGACCGCGCCGGTGCCATGCGACTGGATCGCAAAAAGCAGCGCCAGGATCGCGACGGATATGGGCACGATATAATCCGACAGTTGTGGCGTGACCAGCTTCAGACCTTCGACAGCTGAAAGGACCGAAAGCGCCGGGGTGATCATCGCATCACCGAGGAAGAGCGCGGCGCCTAAAAGGCCAAGCAGCATTAGGATGGCCGTGTGGCCATTCGCCGTCTTCATCAACAGCGCCAGCAGCGACAAGGTGCCGCCTTCGCCGTCGTTGTCCGCGCGGAGCAGAAAAAGGACATATTTGATCGTGACGATGATCGTCAGCGTCCAGAACATCAGCGATACGACGCTGATGACTTCGCCGCGCGTCAGACCGTCAGCGGCCACCGGCTTCAATGCTTCGCGAAAGGCATAGAGCGGGCTCGTACCGATATCGCCATAAACAACGCCGATCGAGCCGAGGGCGAGGTATGCGAGCTTACGAGCGTTCATTTTCCCGTCGGGAGAATGATGGGTTTCGTTAGACATTCAGGATCACTAGACTCTCAGAGCCAGCCTTTCCAGCGAAAAAAGAAAAACGGAACGATGGCGGAAACCACCATCAACAACAGCGATGTCGGGTAGCCGTAGGCAAAATGCAGTTCGGGCATATGCTCGAAATTCATGCCATAGACGGACGCCACGAGCGTCGGCGGCAGGAACACCACGGAAGCGATCGAAAAGATCTTGATGATGGCGTTCTGCTCGATATTGATCAGCCCAAGCGATGCATCCAGCAGGAAGGTGATGTTTCCCGCGACGAAGGACGCGTGCTCCGACAGTGACTGGACATCCCGCGAGACGTTGCGACACAGTTCCCTGGCCTCGTGGTCCTGCTGCATGGCGGGGATGGTATGAAGAAAGGTCAGCAGCCGGGACAGCGAACTCAGACTGTCGCGTACCTTGCTGAGCGTACGGTGATAGCCTGCGATGTCCTTGAGCTTTTCTTCCAGATAGTTGCCCGGGCGGCGGATCTTCTTTACCCGATCGCCGAACACGTGCACCGACAATATATCGATACCCGCAACGGTCTGTTCAAGGACCTCGGCGGTACGGTCGACGATGGTTTCGAGAAGCTTGGCAAGAAGCGCGACACCCGTGCGCCGCTCCTGTGGAATGCGCTGCAGCGCCGCGATGAAGAGTGCGAAGGACTTCGGCTGTGCATAGCGGATGGTGACCAGCCGATGTCCCGTCAGGATGAAGGCGACATCGGTGAGCATCGGCAGATTGGTATCGGCCTTCCACAACAGCGAGGCCGTGAGAAAGACGGAGCCGTTTTCGACATAGAGGCGGCTCGACGGCTCGATGTCCTTCATGTCCTCGCGGGTCGGCACCTCGAGGCCAAGCAGGCGCTCGATGCTGGCTTCCTCTTCGCGGGACGGGTCGACCATGTCGATCCAGACGGCATTGTCCGGCAGCCGGGAGGCCGCCGAAAGATCGGGAAGCTCGAGCGGCTTCTGGTCTGAGCAATAGGCAGTTATCAACTGCTCGCTCCCGCAGCGGCGGAGACGAAGCCGCCATCAAGGCGCCTTGCGCGCGCTTGCCGCGATCCCACCAATGGCCAATGAAAAAAGCTCATAAAACCCCGGTCGTATCCCGCCGGTCCGGCCGGGAATCCGTGTCCATGTTCCATTGCGCTGCTGTACCAATCCTTCGCCCGTCCTGGCGAAGCCGCCTGCTCGGACGAAATAAAACCACCATGCGGCGGAGGGCGGTCATCGGAAATGCTCGACCAGTTCCACGCCGGCGGCGCATATGCAGCAAAGCTCGCAAAGAATCAAGTCACAACCTCTTCATTGCGCGATTTCACCGCAGTTTGGCTAAACTTGCGAAGTCATAGCACAGGACGCCGACAAGACAATCCGTCACTATACGGAAAGCAGGCATGTCTTTGTGAATTATTCAAATACGATCGATGGCGCCGCGCGCTGCGGTGCGCCCGTCACTTGCTTCCAGACATTGGCTGCGATCTCGCGATATATGCCGGCAACCACGCCTTCCGGCTCGGCCGCGACCAGCGGCGTCCCGGCATCCGAGGTTTCGCGAATGCCCATGGTCAGCGGCACTTCACCGAGGAAAGGCACGCCGATGCGCTCTGCCTCCTTGCGGGCGCCGCCATGGCCGAAAATATCGTAGCGTGCACCGGTATCCGGGGCGATGAAATAGCTCATGTTCTCGACGATGCCGAGGACGGGAACCTCGACCTTGCGGAACATGTTCAAGCCCTTGCGCGCATCGATCAGCGCCAGATCCTGCGGTGTCGAAACAATAACGGCGCCAGCAAGCGGCACCTGCTGCGCCATGGTCAGCTGCACATCGCCGGTGCCGGGCGGCATGTCCACGACCAGCACGTCGAGCTCGCCCCAGGCGACCTCGCGCAGCATCTGCAACAGCGCCGATTGCACCATCGGCCCGCGCCAGATCATCGCGGTTTCCTCTTCGACGAGGAAACCCATCGACATGACCTTGAGGCCGTAATTCTCCATGGGATTGATGATGCGCCCATCGATCTGGGTCGGACGCCCGGAAATCTTCAGGAGACGCGGCATCGAAGGGCCATAGATGTCGGCGTCTAGAATGCCGACCTTCAGGCCGTTGGCAAGCAGCCCCAGCGCAAGATTGACCGCCGTCGTCGATTTGCCGACGCCGCCCTTACCCGAAGCGACCGCGATGATCGCCTTGACGCCCGGAACGCCGATCTTGGCGGCGCGGGGCGGCTGTTGCGGCGCGGGCTGATGAGGATGAGGATGCGAATGGCCATGCGGGGCAGCTTGCGCAGGCGTGGGCCGGGACGCCGGAACGCCAGCCTTCTTGTCGGCCGTCAGCGCGACCAGAGCGCCCTTGACCCCCGGCATATCCTTGACGACCCGCTCGGCGGCAAGACGCATCGGCTCCAGATCCTTGGCGCGCTCGGCGGGAACTGTGATGGAGAAATAGACCTTGCCATCGGAGATGAAGACATCCGACACCATGCCGAGTTCGACGATGTTGTGCTCCAGGTCGGGGCCGCGAACCGTCTTCAACGTTTCCAGCACCTGTTCCTTGGTGATGTCTGCCATTTCATCCTCACTGCAGAATCCTTTTCGGCAACGCCGCATCGGGCGGGCGCTTACCGAAATCATTCTGGCTTAGATAGTAGAGAGGCGGGACTTCGCCAAACGAAATTCGGGACGCCGTCGATAAAATGCGTCTTCGTTGCGGCCGGCAGGTCCGCCGGGTCCATAAAAGACCCTTACCAGCCGCAACGCTCTCCCAATTCGGGAAGACATGATCGCGGGCCGACATAGAACACTCGTCTGAAAGGAATAGGGCAAAGGCGCGAAAATCGTCTCACAGGCGCGCCAGAACTTGCCAAACGTGTTAAATGAGCAACAACCGCCACCGATCCCTTCGCCAGGAGAAGCTATGGCGAAGGGATCAGCGACGGTCGTTTGATCCGCGCTCGTTTCATCGGCGCTGTTATCAAAGTCCCCTCTGGACCTCTGTCTTTTCAGAAGCAGGAAGCGTGCCAGTTCTCAGAAAATCGGGGAAACAACGATATTTCAATTGTTTATTGGCTGCCCTACCTGGATCGGGATGATCGATCACCGCCGCAGGCTTCATCATATTTTATTCTGAGCGCACAAAATTCGTTCACACGCTGCTCGAATCTCGAGCATCGCGTCGAGACGGCGATGTCATTATTTGATCAATCCGACACGCAAGGCCTTGGCGACGGCCTGAGTGCGGTTGACGGTGTCGAGCTTCTTGGTAGCGCGATTGAGGTAGTGATTGACCGTATGTTCGGACAGAGACAGGATTTCGGCGATTTCGGCGCTGGTCTTTCCGGCCGCCGTCCAGTTCAGACAATCGATCTCCCGGTCGGTCAGGGCATCGACGACGCGAACATCGAGATTGCGGATTTCCGCAAGTCGGTCGAAGACGTGAACTGCAATATAGAAAAGATCCTTGATCTCTTCCGTCGAAAAAAGCTCGCGATCGCCAGCCAAACAGACCGCGCCGCGAAGACCGGAGGCATCGTGGGTCGGGAAATAGACGAAGCGCGTCATGCGGAAACGTTCGAACAGAGCCACCACGAGCTGCGACTTGCTCTCCTCGCGATTGGGGCTTGTCGTCACCTCATAGAGAAAGGGCAGCGTGGAGCCGCGCAGGCGTTGCAGCGCAGGGCTGGTCGACAACAGGTTTTCCTGATCGTAGATCGACAGCAGCTCTGCCGGCCAATTGTTGATGACTGAATTGCTCTGCAGGTCTGAGGACGTAATCGGCGGCAGATTGAGCACCATGAAGGCCCGGCAACGATAGGCCTCCGTCAGGCCCTTCATGAAACGGAACACATCGAACTGCGTCTTAAGCCTGCTGATTTCCTCGATAAAGTCCTCGCCACGAGGGGACATGCCCGCCTGTATCAATGCCGTCATCATCAGTCTTCTTTATGTAAAAGAGGAAAAAAATACGAAACTTCCGTCTCTTGTCCCTCACGATTATCGTACGGCAGCCGGTCTCAGCCGCTCGGCAAAATATAAGTTTTCCAAAATCGCGACTGCATCAACGCCCGTTACTATTATGTCCGCTCAACACCTCGCCAAATCCTGTATGGTTCCAATAATCACTTGGGGATAATGGCAGTTCTTCGGCATATCTCAACAGTAAAATTCAAGATAAACGAGCAATTTCGCTAAGATCAGGCGCTGACAGCATTAAATCCGCAAGTTTCGGACAGCCGTTGCGCGAAATTTATGGAGTCAACGCTTAGGCCCCATGCGGTTGCGCATGTCCGTCATGATCGAATCAGCAGCGGCAACCACCAACGGCGCCCATGACCGCAAGTTTTCCGATGTGACTCGATAGGCCGGGCCGGTCACGGAGACGCCGGCCAGCATATGACCATCGTCGGAGCAGATCGGCGCGGCAACACAGCATATGCCGCTTTCATGCTCCTCAAGATCGAAGGCATAGCCTCGCTTCCTGATTTCGTAGATATCCGAAAGCAGTTCGGAGGCGTTGCGAAGCGTATGCTCGGTATAAGGGCGATATTCGAGGCTTGAGATTCTCGCTTCAAGCTCGGCATCATCGAGCGCGGAGAGCGCTGCCTTGCCGACACCGGTACAGTAGGCCGGAGATGCATTGCCGACCTGCGAATACATGCGTACGGATTGGCGACCCTCGACCTTGTCGAGATAGATGACCTCCGTGCCGCGCAGGACGCCAAGATGGACGGTTTCACCAGTTACCTCCTGCAAGCGATACAGATGTGGCTCGGCAACGGCGCGAAACTCGTTGCGCGCCCAGCTGCGCGAGGCAAGCGTCAAGAGCCGCAACCCGATCAGATAACGACCATCGCGGTCGACCTCCAGAAGCCCTTCCTCGACAAGGTGCGACAATTGGCGGTGCAATGTGCCACGTGGCTGATCGGAGAGCGAAAGGATGTCGGTAAAGCGCATCGGGCTATCGGCGAGCGCGACAAGATCGAGCAGGGAGACGAGCTTTCCCAGCGTTCCGGTTTCCCGGTCGCGATGCCCTTTATTTTTTCCACTCTCTGAACCCAGATCCACGCTCATTCATTTATCTCTGGCAGAGCCGCACTATCCTTGACACCGTGCAAGGGTAGATCGATAATTCCATATAGTCAAATTATGTTCCGAATAATGGAACTTTCGATTGATCCGGGAGGAGACATTTTGGTGGATACTCAGACGCAATTTCCCGATCTGAAAGATCGCACCGTCCTCATCACCGGCGGCGGCTCCGGCATCGGCGCAAGCCTCGTGGAAGCCTTCGTAAAACAGGGCGCAAAGGTCGCCTTCATCGATATCGCCGAGGAACCCAGCAAGGCATTGGCGGCCAAGCTTTCGAGCCAATCGGTGCATCCCGTTTCCTTCTATCACGCCGACCTGCGCGATGTCGGCGCGATCAAAAGCACGGTTGCAGCGGTCGAGTCCGATCTCGGCGCGGTCCGCGTCCTCGTCAACAATGCCGCCTGGGACGACCGGCACGACATCGACACCATGACCGAGGACTATTGGGACAACAGCCAGGCGATCAACCTGAAACAGGTCTTCTTCGTCTCGCAGGCGGCTGCACCCGGGATGCGTGCCGCCGGCGGCGGCGCGATCATCAACTTCTCCTCGATCGTCTTCAAGATGAACCCGCCACTGCTATCTTCCTACGCAACGGCGAAGTCCGGCATCATCGGGCTGACCAAGAGCTTTGCCGGTCGCTTCGGCCCGGAGAATATCCGCGTCAACGCCGTTCTGCCCGGCATGATCGTCACCCAGCGGCAGCTCGACCTCTGGCTGACCGAGGAGGGCATGGCCAAGACGATAGACCGGCAATGCCTGAAGCGCGTGCTGAGCGCCGACGACCTGGTCGGGCCGGTGCTCTTCCTGGCCTCGGACTGCTCCGGCGCCATGACCGGACAAGCCATCACCGTCGACGGCGGTATTTTCTAATCTCAGGATTTCTGACGTAAGACTTGGAGCATTTCTCATGACGAAACCCGCATATGTCGCGGTGGACTGGGGCACCAGCAGTTTCCGGCTGTGGCTGATCGGCGAAGACGGCAGCATTCTCGCAGAGCGCCGCAGCGGCGAAGGCATGACCACCGCCGCCCAGACGGGCTTTGCCAAGGTCTTGCAAACGCATCTCGACGCCATATCCGCGCCGGACGCCATTCCCGTTATCGTTTGCGGCATGGCCGGAGCGCGCCAGGGCTGGGTGGAAGCCGGATATATCGACACGCCGACCTCGCTTGCCGCCATCCTGACCGGCGCCGTTTCAGTGCCCGGACAATCCCGCGATGTGCGCATCCTGCCGGGTCTCGCACAGCGAAGCCAGCAGGTGCCCGATGTCATGCGCGGCGAGGAAACGCAGCTGCTCGGCGCGATTGCCGCCGATGCCAAGGGCGAACAGCTCGTCTGCATGCCGGGAACGCATTCGAAATGGGTGCGCGCACTGGACGGCCAGGTGACGGGCTTTTCCACCTTCATGACCGGCGAGCTTTTCGACGTCATTACCAAGCACAGCATCCTGTCGCATGCCGTTGCCGGCGCTGCAGAGATGCCGGCCGATACGAAAGCATTCGAGGCTGCTCTGAGGACCGCCCTGGACAAGCCGGCCCTCGTGACCAACCTGCTGTTCACCGCCCGCTCCGGCCAGCTCCTGAACGGGCTTACGGCGGCCGGCGCGCAGGCGCTGATTTCGGGCACCTTGATCGGTGCGGAAATCGCCGGCGCGCTCGCTTCGGCCGGGCAGGATGCTGCGATCACGCTTGTCGCCTCCGGCCGTCTCCAGGCTCTCTATGAGGATGCCTTCCGAACCCTCTCCCTCAATTACAAGACCATCGATGCCGATGCCGCCGTCCGTCGCGGACTGTCCGCTGCGGCCGAAGCGATCTGGTTCAAGAAAGAAAGCAAAAGCTGATGACGACCCGCATCCCCTTCCCGCCCATGAAGCGCCCGCTCATCGCCATTCTTCGCGGCATCAAGCCGGAGGAAACGGCCGATATCGTCGGTGCGCTGATCGAAACCGGCTTCACGGCGATCGAAATCCCGCTGAATTCGCCGGAGCCGTTCCGCTCCATCGAAATCGCCGCGAAGATGGCGCCGGCCGATTGCCTGATCGGTGCCGGCACGGTACTGACGGTGGAAGACGTCGACAGGCTGGATGGCGCCGGCGGCAAGCTGCTGGTGACGCCGAATGTCGAGCCTGCGGTCATCAGCCGCGCTCGCGACAAGGGCATGGTGACGATGCCTGGCGTGTTCACCGCCACGGAAGCGCTTTCGGCCGCGCGCGCCGGTGCCACCGGTCTCAAATTCTTCCCCGCCGGCGTGCTCGGCGCTTCCGGCATCACAGCCATTCGCGCCGTCTTGCCGCCTGAGCTCGTGATTGCTGCGGTCGGCGGCGTTTCGGACAAGAATTTCGCCGATTACACCAAGGCCGGCGTGCTCGCCTTCGGCCTCGGCACCAGCCTTTACAAGCCGGGAATGACGGCTGCAGAGGTTGCCGAACGCGCCAAGGTCACCATTTATGCCTATGATGCCGCCATAGGAGCCTGATCTATGACCGATATTCATGATTTCCAGGGCAATATTCTCTGCAACACCTCCTCCGTCCTGGGAGAAGGCCCGACCTACGACCCCGATACGGACACCGTCTGGTGGTTCAACATCCTCGGCAAGGAACTGCACGAACTGCACCTGCCGACCGGGAAGAAACAGGTTCACGAGCTGCCGATGATGGCAAGCGTGCTGGCCCGCGTCGATGCGGAACGGCAGATGATCGCCACCGAGCAGGGACTGTTCCTGCGCGACATCGCGACCGGCGAATTGAGCTTCTATACGGCCATCGAAGCAGACAAGCCTGAAAACCGTTCCAATGACGGACGCACGCATGTTTCCGGTTCGCTCTGGATCGGCACGATGGGCAAGCGCGCCGAGATGCAGGCGGGCGCCATCTATCATGTCGCCGGCGGCAAGGTTACGAAGATCTTCGACCAGATCAGCATTCCGAATTCCATCTGCTTCTCGCCCGACGGCACGATCGGCTATTTCACCGATACGCGCGTCAGCCAGCTCATGCGCGTGCTCGTCGACCCCGAGACAGGGCTACCGACCGGCGAGCCGATCGTCATGGTCGACAGCATGGAGGATCCGGGCGGCCTTGACGGTTCGGTCTGCGACGCGGACGGCTATATCTGGAATGCGCGCTGGGGCTCCGGCTTCGTCGACAAATACAGCCCGGATGGTCTGCGCATCGAGCGCTTTCGCGTACCCGCCATGCAGCCGTCCTGCCCCGCCTTCATCGGCAAGAATGCGGACCGGCTGGCCGTGACGACCGCCTGGGAAGGGCTGGATGAGGAAGCGCGCTCCATGCAGCCCCAGGCTGGCGCGCTTCTGGAGCTCGGCCCCACCGTCAGGGGCGTTTTCGACCCTCCATACAAGCTTTGATTGAGATCCGCCTTCAGCTGATCGGCGCTGAAGGCGGCATTGTTTTCGACCGGCAATGCGGGACCGGCAGACGCGCCAACCGCGCAAAAATCGAAACCTGTATTGAACCACCCTGTTATTCCAACAATCTTTCTGGTTGTCTCTTGACGCTACAATTAACTGATTTTGCAGCATATTTCTTTTGTTTTCGAGCTGCATGACACGATTTTCTGCAACTTTTGACGGAACCAAAACCTCCCTGAGCCATTGCCTCTAAGACCGGTACGATAACGGTCGGCACCACAAAGGTTCCACTCGCGCTGGTAAGCATGCGCGTTGATCAAGCATGCCCATCAGAATGAAAGGTAGGTTCACGATGACTGGGAAACTCTTCACTTCTGTCGCCGCAGGCGCAATCTTTGCCACGGCGTCCGTGCTTTCACCCATGGCTTTCGCCCAGGCGCAACAGCCATCGAACGGAGGTACGGGCAGTAATGCACCGGTGACGCAGTCCGCGCCGGCAACGCCGGATGCCACGAAGCCGGACAGCTCGACGACACAGAAAAGCGCTCAGGCACCTGCCCCGGCAACGGGGACAGATCAAGCCGGCGGCTATCTGACCGTGCAGTCCGCGGACCAGATCAGTGCCAGGACTTATATGGGCCAGTCGGTCTATAATGGTCAGAACGAAAGCATCGGTAGCATCAACGACCTGATCCTGCAGAAGCAGGGCGGTGTCGTCGCCGCAGTCGTCGGCGTCGGCGGTTTCCTTGGCATGGGCCAGAAAAACGTCGCCGTTCCGTTCGATGAGATCAACGCTGCCCAGAATGCCCAGGATGGCACCATCAAGCTGACGACGACCGAAACGGCCGACGCTCTGAAGGCTGCGCCGGAATTCAAGACGCTTTCGATGCAGGCCTCCGAGAAGGCCGCAAGCTCGGCCGGCACGTCGACCATGCCGGGAACGGACAGCACGACCACTTCGTCGACCACCAACAAGTAAATATCTGTAACGAATAAACATTGGTCAGACGAAATACAGAAGCGGCGGCCCTTACCGGTCGCCGCTTTTCTTTGTCAACTTTCCGGACCTAGCGCGGCTCAGCTTTTCACGGAATGCTAGGATCGCTCCAGCTCTTTGTTTTCACGCAATTCCGGACGGAAAACCGCTACGCACTTTTGCTGGAATTGCCTAGGCGATTTCGCGTTCGTGGCTGAGCTCGAAGTAATGGGTTTGCAGGTAACGAAGCGTCGCTGCGCCGTCTGCCGGCTTTCCGAAATAATAGCCTTGTCCCATGGCGCAACCGAGCGCCTTCAGCTTTGCCGCTTCCGCATGTTCTTCTATGCCCTCCGCGACCACACGCAGTTCAAGCCCTTCGCACATGGCAAGAACAGCCTTGATGATATGTTCGGAGGCCCTGTCCGAATTCATGCGTGAGACGAAAGCCCGATCGATCTTGACCTTGTCGAAGATGAATTCGCGCAAGCGCCCAAGGCTGGACTGGCCGGTGCCGAAATCATCGAGAGAGATGCGCACGCCGACCGCACGAAGATCAGCGATGATTTGATGAGCCGTATCCGCCGAGCTCATGACCGCGGTTTCCGTGATTTCAAGTTCGAGGCGGTGCGGGTCCAGACCGGCGCGCGTCAGGATCGCGAGAATGCTGCTGCTGGTGCCGGGGTCCATCAGCTGCGCCGAAGAGAGATTGAAGGACAGAAACAGTTCGCGCGGCCACGAGAGTGCCGCCTCCGCCGCCTTTCGCAGCAGCGTTTCGGATAGCGCATCGATAAAGCCTCGCTCCTCGGCAAGCGGCACGAAGACAGCGGGTGAGACGAAGCCGAGATCGGGATCGTTCCAGCGCGCCAGGGCCTCGAAACCGAGAACGATGTTGTTGGCGAGCGAGACGATCGGCTGGAAATGCACGTCGATGGAGTCGGAAATGATGGCATTGCGCAGCGCTTGCTCGAGCTGCGTCGCACGCTTCATCTCCTGGGCAATCTCTCTGGAATAGACGGTGATCTGGCCGCGGCCGCGACGCTTGGAGCGATAGAGCGCCGTATCCGCATTTTTCAGGAGATCGTCGAACTCTTCTCCCGCGAAAGGGTGGATGGCGAAGCCGAAGGACGCGGAAAGGCGGACATTGCGGTCACCGAGATCATAAGGCGCTGACAACACCTCGCGGATCATCTGCCCGAATTTCTCGGCACCGACGCGTTCGAAGACAAGCGGCAGGACGAAGGCGAATTCATCGCCGTCATGACGCGTCACCATCGCGCCATCGGGGATGCAGGCCTTGAGACGATGGGCAACCTGGCAGAGGATCTCGTCGCCTGCCTCGACGCCGAACAGGTCATTGATCGGCTTGAAGGCATCGAGATTGACGATGCCGATCGTAAAGGGTGCGGGATCGCCGGCACGCTCAAGCGAAAGCGCGCGCGCACGCTCGCGCATGCGATGGCGATTGCCCAATCCGGTGAGCGGATCGGTATAAGCGATTGTCTGCGGCTCCTGATTGACCGGCCCCGGCAGCATCTCAGTCGATTTCATATTTGGTTCCGACCTTTTCTCCACCCGGGGGAAAAGCATGCCGAGGAAGTCTTAACAAAGGATGCCAAGACGACAGTCATTCGGCGTCGGCGATAAGTTGCCGTCGGCGGTGATATCATTGTAACATTTATCTATTTTGCGCCTTCAGGACACCGCGCATATGCTTCTGGAAGACCGTCTCGATGATATCGGGACTAACCGGTTTCAGAATAACGTCGTCCATGCCCACCTCAGCGCATTCCTTGCGGTCGCGCTCGAAAGCCTGTGTCAGAACACCGATGATCGGCGTATGGGAGCCGCTGCCCTTTTCTGCGCCACGGATCAGCCGGGTGGATTCAAAGCCGTTCAGCCCCGGCAGCGAAATGTCCATCAGGATCAGCTCCGGACGATGCTCCTGCCACAGGCGCACCGCCTCGTCACCGCTTGCGGCGATCACATAGCTGTATCCCAAGCCCTCAAGGATCTGCGAGAAGACGATCTGGTTGATATCATTGTCTTCAGCGACCAGGATCTGCGCCCGACGCTCCTCGCCGGTCACACGCCGCCATTCGGGCGCAAGCCCCGGCTCTGTGATCTCGCCGAGTTCGCCACGGATGTTGCGATTGAAATGGCGCGCGATCAGGAAAGCAAGCTCGGTTGCAAGCTGCGATCCGTTCAGCGACAGCGCGGCGAGGTTCTGCCGCTCGGCCAGCTCGATCCCGCGCTTGCCGAGCTGGTTGTCGACGATGACCAGGTCGATCTTGACGCCATGTTCGCTCGCCACGTCCAGAAATGCCGCCTCTTCGTTTTCGTTGTGAACGACACAGGCTTCGAAGCCATATTTCTCGAGGGTCTTCAGGGCCGCGGTTTCGGCAGCGAAATCCGGCGTGACCACGAGCACCTTGCGGCCGCTGAAATTCTCCGGAACGAAGGTCTCCATGGCGGCCGGACGGCGCGAAATGGTCTGCAGCGCGACCATCGGAACATAGGCACGGCGATAGGAGCGATCGCTGTTTTCCCGGATGCTCGATGCCAGCGCGAATTCGTCGAAATCGGCGCCATCCTTGGGCAGGTCCTGCATGGTGCAGACCAGGAAATAGCGGCCCGGTTTGCCGATGCGCTGCTTGCGGGTGACGATGTCACGTTCGACGCCATCACGGGCGATCTGGCGCTGCCGCGAGATCGACATCTCGCCGGTCTCGATCACATGCCGGTCACTCTCATGGAAGCGGTTGGCAAGGTCTGTGGAGAAGATATCGATGCTCTTGCGCCCGCGCACTTCGTCTGCCGCCGTCTGGTACTTGTCGCAGAACGCCCGGTTGACCGCGACGTAGACGAGGTTCTGATCCTTGACGAAAACCGGAAAGGGCAGATTGTCGAGAATGTCCTCGGTCAGCTGCACGCGCTCCATGTCGACGCGCCACTGCTCTTCGCGCTTCTTGACTTCGGAAACGTCGGAGATGATGCAAAAGCCAATACCCGACGACAGCCGCCGCTTGAGGATGCGCACCCAGCGGTCGTCGGTGAAATGCTCGGTCGTCTCGTAGCGTTCGCGCCAATGGGTGGCTATGCGCTGCGATATCCAATCGTCGCGATTGGCGGCCGTTTTGGTCTGGTGGCGCTGATAGCGTACGCCCGTATCGAAGACGGCGCTCAGAAAATCGCGCAGCCGCGTGGAGGGCTGCAAGAATTCCGGCTCAATCGGGAAGAAGTTCAGAACCTGACGGCTGGCAAACAGCAGAAGGTCGTTCTTGTCGTAGGCGAAAAAGGCGCTGGAAAGACCATCGCAAAAGGCATCGAAGAACATCGTCTGCAGACTGCCGCCGAAAGGCGCATCAGCCGTCATCATTGCCAAAGCTGCCTTTTCAATCTCGGCAGTCATTCGTCGGATTCCTACACTCAACCAGTTTCACAACACGGCAAATCGACAAAGCGGCATTCGCTCTGCGAGGCAAATTCATGGAAGTTGCATGCTGGCCTCGGCACTTGAAGCAGATGGCACCTGGCTCCATTTTGACTGATGGCCACCAACCTGCCATCGAGAGCCGTCAGCATGCACGAAACGCGCCACCTGCGGTCATTTCAAGTTCTGTCTCGGCAACCTGTCATCATTCCCTTAAACATTGATTAAATTTCTTAACAAAGCCCCCGACGTAAACGGGTGGATCAAGGCCGGAAAATCGCCTTTCCTCTTTCCACGCCGCCGCGAATCCACGAGAATACAGCCATGGCCATCAAGCAACTTTCCGAGACCCTGATCAATCAGATCGCCGCCGGCGAAGTCATCGAGCGCCCGGCGAGCGCCGCCAAGGAACTGATCGAAAATGCGCTCGATGCCGGTGCGACCCGGATCGAGATCGCGACGGCGGGCGGTGGCAAGGCGCTGCTGAGGGTAACCGACAACGGCTCCGGCATGGAGGAGACGGATCTCGAACTCGCGGTGCGGCGTCACTGCACTTCGAAGATTTCCGAAACGCTTGAGGATATCCGTACCCTCGGCTTTCGCGGCGAAGCGCTGCCTTCGATCGGCTCGGTGGCGAAGCTTTCGATCGCGAGCCGTAGAGTGGGTGCCGCGGGCGGTGCCGAGATCGCCGTTGCCGGCGGCAAGGTTCTGCATCTGCGTCCGGCGGCCGCCAATCCGGGCACGATCGTCGAGGTGCGCGACCTGTTCTTTGCGACGCCGGCACGCCTGAAATTCCTGAAGACGGAAAAGGCGGAGGCGGCCGCGATCACCGAAGTCGTCAAGCGCATGGCGATCGCCTTTCCGCGCGTACGCTTCGTTCTGTCGGGCAGCGACCGCTCGACGCTGGAATTTCCCGCGACGGGCGATGATCATCTCGCCCGCATGGCACAGATTCTGGGTGGCGATTTCAAGGACAATGCCATCGCGCTCGATGCCGTACGCGAGGATGTGAGCCTTACCGGTTTTGCCGGCGTGCCGACCTTCAATCGCGGCAACTCCGCGCATCAATATGCCTTCGTCAATGGCCGGCCGGTACAGGACAAGCTGATCCTGTCTGCGATCCGCGGCGCCTATGCCGAAACTATTCCGGCCGGACGCTATCCCATTGCCGTGCTGTCGCTGACGCTCGATCCCGCCCTTGTTGATGTCAACGTACATCCGGCGAAATCCGATGTGCGCTTCCGCGATCCGGGGCTGGTGCGCGGCCTGATCGTCGGCGCCGTGCGCGAAGCGCTTGCGCGTGAAGGCGACCGGGCGGCCACGACCGGCGCGGATGGCATGCTGCGCGCCTTCACAGCCGGACGCTCCGGCTTCCAGCCGGGCTGGCGTCCCTCGCCCGCAGCGGCGCCGTGGACCGCTGAAGCCTCTCCCTTCCGCCCCTATGAAAGACCGGCGTCGCCGACAGGCCATGGCTTCTCCGAAAGGCCACAGGCGGCCTTCGAGGGACTTTCGATGCCGACCGCCCGCGCAGACGTGGCGCCTCCGCTGGAGCCTGTGCGAGTTGAGGAGCCGGCGCGCTTTCCGCTGGGCGCCGCGCGGGCGCAATTGCACGAGAATTACATCGTCGCCCAGACAGAGAACGGGCTTGTCATCGTCGATCAGCATGCGGCGCATGAGCGGCTGGTGTTCGAAGCCATGCGCAAGGCCCTGCATTCGAAGCGGCTGTCCTCGCAGGTGCTGCTGATTCCGGAAATCGTCGACCTGCCTGAGGAGGATTGCGACCGGCTGATGGTGTTTGCCGAAGAGCTGGGCGAGCTCGGGCTTGCGATCGAACGCTTCGGACCAGGCGCAGTCGCCGTTAGGGAAACGCCGGCGATGCTCGGCGAGGTCGACGCGCAGGGTCTCGTCCGGCAGCTGGCCGACGAGATCGCCGAATGGGATACGGCTTCGGGGCTTGCCGCCAAGCTGGAATATGTCGCGGCGACCATGGCCTGTCACGGCTCCGTGCGCTCAGGCCGACGGCTGCGCCCGGAAGAGATGAATGCGCTTTTGCGCCAGATGGAAGCCACACCCGGCTCCGGACAATGCAATCACGGCAGGCCGACCTATATAGAGCTGAAACTCACAGACATCGAACGGCTGTTCGGGCGCAGCTGACCCCAGCCGTTTCTAAAAGGAACTTTTGCGGGAAATAGTCTGGGAAAGTCACGCCTGCTGCATGATTTTATCGTTAAGTCGAAATCGATTTGAGGATAAAATCATGCAGCAGATTTAAGGTGCTGCACCGACCTTTGCGCGTCATATTTGACGCGCGGCGCTGTAGTGCGGTATGGCAGATAGATGACAGAGATCAAGGACGGCATCAGATGAATCTTTTCGAAGGACATGGAAACCGCGAGGCGAAAGTTCGCTATCTCGACGGTGATTTCCAGATCCTGATGCCCGGCTCCTATGTCGTCTGCGCCATGACCGGCAAACATATCGCGCTCGATGAGCTTCGCTACTGGAGCGTTGCCCGCCAGGAACCCTATGCCGATGTCATCACTTCGCTCGAGGCTGAAAAGCGCGCCGGCGCACTGCCCAACCAGAAGCGCTGATCTCTTGCTGAATAGCTGATCTAGTTTTAAGCCGTTTTGCCGCGCTTTTCCCGCAAGCGACGCTCGCGGGCGATTGCAACTGCCCTGTCGATAATCAGGGCTGGAGCCTGCGGATCGTCAAAGACCATATCGATCTCGATCACCCTGCAGCGCCGCAAGAGTTCATCGGCGCGACCATGATGGCCGATCAGGCGCACGTAATCCTTCGAGGTGGTGACGATCTCCAGCCCTTCACGCGAGGCGATGTCGAGCATGTCGGAGACGTCATCCTCGCCGGGATGTTCGTGGTCTCCGAAGCTACGCCGGACGGCGATATCGGCCCCCAGCGTCTCGACTGTGCGGAAGAACTTGGTCGGATCGGCAATGCCGGCGAAGGCAAGCACCTTGCGGCCACGCAAATCTTCCTGCCCACGCACTCTGACGCCTGCGGAAAAGAAAGGCTTCCCCGCCCTTGCCGCAAGGCGAACGACGCGATCGGCGGCAGTGCCCTCGCCCACCTTCAAGAGAGCGGATGCGTAAAGAAGCTGGGTGCGCAGCGGCGCACGCACAGGACCGCCTGGAACGAGGTGGCCGTTGCCGATGCCTCTGCCGGCATCGATCACGACCAACGCGTAGTCGATCGCAAGCTGCGCGCTCTGGAAGCCGTCATCCATGATGATGAGGTCGGCGCCTTCGCGCACCAGCCTTTCCGCACCATCGGCCCGGCGACGGGCAATGACCGTCAGAGCCTCGCGGGCAAGCAGCAGCGGCTCGTCACCGACAGCCGTAGCGTGGTGATGGGCGGGATCGACGACCGTTGTTACATCGAGCGAGCCGCCATAGCCGCGGCTGAGAAAACCCGGTGTCAGTCCTTTGGCCTTGGCAGCCTGAGCCAGCGCAAGCGCCGTCGGCGTCTTGCCAGCGCCGCCCACCGTGAAATTGCCGACGCAGATGACAGGCACCGGTACGGAGGCGCGTTTTCCATTCACCATTCGATGCCCGGCGATACGGCCGTATAGGAACGAAAAGGGTGAGAGCCCCCAGGCACGCCAATCCGGCTTTCGCCACCAGAAAGGTGGGGCTTCCGATACCATGCGTCTAGTCCAGCCCTATTCTTGTGCCTGCAACAAACCGGCAAGAAAGGCCAGATTGCGTGAAAAAGCAAGCCATTGCCAGGATCAGGCCGATTGCGCCACAGGCATGAGCAGGCCTTCCAGCTCGGTAATGTCGTTGAGGCAATAATCGGAGGCCGCCGTCAGCGTCTCGCGCGAGCCGGTGCCCGTCAGTACGCCGACGGTCAGGCCGACGCCGGCGTTGCGGCCCATATGGAGATCATGATTGTTGTCGCCGACGACAGCGACCTGTGCGGGCGAAAGACCCGTCGCCGCGTAGAAGCCGAGCACCATGCCCGGCTCCGGCTTGGTGCCGAAGCCGCTGTCATATCCGGCGATATAATCGAGATAATCGATGAAGCCGAAGCGACGCGCCGTCTGGCGGATGGAGCGCTCATTGTCGCTGGAGGCAACACCGAGCTTGTAGCCGCGCTCACGCAGGCGCCGGAAGAAGGCGGCAAGATCAGTGACAGGCGAGGAAAAATCGGCCGCATGCGCAAAGAGCGCATCGAGTTTCTCCACCAGTTCCGCGACATCCACTTTCGAGCCGGCGGCGACCAGCCCCTCGGAAATCTGCCTGGTGTTGCCGGCGGCCAGCAGGCTGTCGGGCACGATATGACCGCTGATCGGGTCCATGCCGCAGGAAGACAAGAGATGATCGGCGAGAATGGGATCGTCCTGAGCTGCGATCCGCGCGAGCTCGCGGTTAACCGGCAACCAGCTCTGGTCATAGTCGAGCAGCGTGCCGTCCTTGTCGAAAAGAATGCCCGCAATTGCTCCCAGCTTGACCGCCGTCATGCCCTTCCCTTCTTATCCGTTTGCCATCGTCTTCGGCATCAGCCGCGCCTTCACCGAAAGCGGATTGATATAGGGCTCCAGCCCCTTGACCGTTGCGGCCAGCGCACCGCGCATTTCATGCACGGCGGCAAAACCGGCGTCGATCATACCGCGCCGTGCCGTGTCGTTCGTGAGCAAATAATGGACGCCGCGCGCCAGCATCTCCGTGTCCCGCACCATGCGGGCACTGCCACGCCGGGCGAGCAGCTGATAGGAATCGCGGAAATTCTGGACATGGCCGCCGGTCAGGATCGCGCAGCCGAGCATGGCCGGCTCAAGCGGATTCTGGCCACCTTCGTTGAACAGCGATTTGCCCATGAAGGCAACTTCGGTCATCCGCAGATAGAGACCCATCTCGCCGATCGTATCGCCGAGGAAGACATCGACATCGGGCGAAAGGATGTCGTTGCGGGTGCGGCGCGCCACTTTCAGGCCCTGCTCCACGAGCATCGTCTCGATCGCGTCGCTGCGCTCGGGATGGCGCGGCACGATGATAGTAAGCTGGCCGTTGTGCTCCTTCAGCATCGAATGGACGGAGGCTGCAGCACCCTCTTCGCCCTCGAAAGTGGAAGCCGCGGCCCAGGTCTTGCGGTCGCCGATCTGCTTCATGTAGCTGGCAAGCGTCGGCGCATCGTAGGACGGTGCGTCCGTATCCACCTTGAGATTGCCCGATTTCAGAACCTGCAAAGCGCCGAGATCACGGAAGCGTTCGGCATCGAGGTCGGACTGGGCCACCACAAGCGCCAGATTTTCAAACAGCGCCTCGGCAAGCGAGAGATGCCGGTTCCAGCGTTCAAAGGATCGATCCGACATGCGGGCATTGACGAGGATCTGCGGGATTCGCTTGCGGCCAAGCTCCATGATCGTCGTCGGCCAGATCTCGGATTCGGCAAAAATGGCGCAATCGGGCTGCCAGTATTCGAGGAAGCGCTTGACGGCGGGCTTGAGATCGAGCGGCACGTATTGATGGATAACCTCTTCGCCAAGACGCTGATGCGCAACCTTGGCCGAGGTCATCGTGCCCGTCGTCAGGATGACGTGAATGTCGCGGCGACGGATTTCGCGGATTAACGGAATGACGGCCGAGGTTTCGCCCACGCTTGCGGCATGGAACCAGATCAACGGCCCCTGCGGACGATTGGCGCTCGCATAACCCGAGCGCTCCAGCTTGCGGGAACTGTCTTCCTTGCCCTTGGCCGCGCGAACGGCAAGATAAGGCCCGATGAACGGATAGACGGCGATCCCGCCAAAACGATAGGCGCTCAAGGCAAGACGCGCCCTGAGGCTACTCATTTCGTTCGCCTCCTATCCCAGCTGATCACCATCAATGCCAAATCCCGATTATCAACCGGCCGAATAAACAGCCGAATTTTCGTTCTTATTGTGTCAAAGATACTGCTTCATGACCGGATTTAAAGCGACGAGGCTGTACCGGATAGAGATATCAAATGCAAAATTCGGTGCGAGGCGAGCTCAGGATGCCGCTTTTTCCTGCGGATCGAGCAGACGGTGCAGGTGGACGATGAAATAACGCATATGGGCGTTGTCAACGGTCTGCTGCGCCTTGGACTTCCACGCCGTCAGCGCGCTCGCATAATCGGGATACATGCCGACGATATCGAGTTCGTTCAGATTGCGGAACTGGACCTCTTCGAGGCTTTCCAATTCGCCGCCGAAGACAAGATGCAGGAGCTGCTTTTTGCCGCTGGTATCAGTCATTTTCGTCTCTTTCTGCTGTCGTCCCCCTCCGCCTTTCATCTGCGGGATTTTGACCGAAAGGTCAACCGTCTCGTCGATGTGAAAGCTGGCGGAGAAACTCCGGTAATTGCGATGCCGATGCACCGCAAAGTTCGTCATGCGATACTTCGGCGCGATTGTAGCGAAGGGTATTGCCTGAAAGGTCAACGAGCGCGCCGCCGGCCCGCTCCAGAATGAGATCGGCGGCAGCCAGATCCCAGTCATGGGAGTTTCGTTTGACGATCGTTCCTTCAAGACGCCCATCCGCCACCATGGCGAGGCGATAGGCGAGCGAAGGAACGTGCTTCACCCGTTCGACCGTCTTGCGGAAATCCGGATCGAAGCCCTTCAGCATGTCCTCGCCGGTCGCCAGCCGATGGATGTCATCCCCGACTCTCTGAGACACGCGGATCGGCTTGCCGTTCTTCAACGCCTGCCCGCCGCTGGTCGCCACGAAAAGCTCGTCCAGCGCCGGCGCGTAGAGAACCCCAGCCACGGGCCGGCCGTCGGTGACGACGGCAACGCTGACGCACCAGAGATCCAGACCCGAGAGAAAGCCCCTTGTGCCGTCGATCGGGTCGACGACGAAGACAGTCGCATGCTTTAGCCGCTCGGCATCGTCATCGGTTTCCTCGGAAAGCCAGCCGTAGTCCGGACGTGCCGAGCGCAACGTGGCGGCAAGGCTTTCATTGGCGGCAAAATCGGCGGCGCTGACCGGGGACTGACCGTTGTTCTTCCACCAGACTTCCGGCGATTGCCGGAAGAAACCGAGAGCGATCTTGCCCGCCTCGAGCGCGGCCCCGACGATCAGGTCCACGTCGCTCAATTGGCCAGCCTTCTGGCTATCGATCATTCAATAATTCCAATCTCCGCTCGTTTCTCAGCGGCCCGCCAGCGTCATGCCTTCGATCGCAAGCGTCGGAGCAGCGACGCCGAAATCGCGGTCGATATCGTTGGCCGGCGTCACGCGCATGAACATGTCCTTCAGATTGGAGGCGATGGTCACCTCCGAAACTGCAAAGGTCAGTTCGCCATTCTCGATCCAGAAGCCGGTGGCACCACGGCTGTATTCGCCTGTTATCATGTTGACGCCCTGACCGATCAACTCGGTGACGTAGAAGCCGGTTCCGACGTTGCGGATCAGTTCTTCCGGCGAAATATCGCCCGGCTCCAGTGCCAGGTTGGTCGAAGCGGGCGATACGGACGTACCGCCGCGCACGCCGCGGCCGTTGGTCTTCAGTCCGCCGCCGATTTCCCGCGCCGTTGCCGTCGAGAGAAACCAGGATTTCAGCACGCCGTCCTCGATCATGACCAGCCGCTTGCCGGACACACCCTCGCCGTCGAAGGGCCGCGAGGACGGGCCGCGTACGATCAGCGGATCATCCGTGATCGAAAGCCCGGCCTTCAGCACTTGCTGGCCCATCTTGTCGCGTAGGAAGCTCGTCTTGCGGGCGACGGAAGCGCCGTTGATCGCGCCGGCAATATGGCCGACAAAACCGCGCGCCACGCGCGGATCGAAGACGACGGTAACGTTCTTGTCCGTCGGAACCTGGCGCGGATTGAGGCGCTTGACCACGCGCTCGCCCGCGCGGCGGCCGATCTCCTCGGCCGCATCGAGATCGGCGAAATAGAGGCGGCTGTCGAAATCATAGTCGCGCTCCATGCCGGTGCCTTCGCCGGCAATGACGCTGACGGAGCGCCCGAAGCGCGAGCCCATATAATGGCCCGAAAAACCATGCGAGGTGACGAGCACGAGTCCGCCCATGCCGGCGGAAGCGCCGGCGCCTGAGGAATTGGTGACGCCTGAAACGGCAAGGGCCGCTGCTTCGGTCGCAAGGGCCGCTTCGCGCAGCTGCTCGGTGGAAACCTCGGTGGGATCGAACAGTTCGAGATCCGGGTAGCTCTTGGCAAGATCGGCGTCATCTGCAAGGCAGGCGAAGGGATCTTCCGGCGAAACCTTCGCCATGGCGACGGCACGCTCGGCAAGAGCGTTGAGGTCGAAGCCGGGATTGGCGGAAACGCTGGCAACGCGATTGCCGACGAAGACGCGAAGCGAGAAGTCGTCGCTCTCGGAAGATTCCGTGCCTTCGACTTTGCCGAGGCGCACGCTGACGGAATGGGCTCGCGATCGCACCACGACGGCATCGGCCGCATCCGCACCGGCTTTCCGGGCGAGGTCGATCAACTGGCTGGCACGGGAAAGCAGAGTGGCGGAATCGATTTCTGAGGTCATGACTTGGCCTTTCCTTCGCGTTCCATTTATTGTGCACTACATAAAGCATCAAGGGCGGCAAAGCCGATTCTTGTTCTAATCTCTTCACGCATGGTTGTTTATCATGACCGCGCGTCGCAACACCGCCTGCCCCACGGAAAGAAACAGACGATGTCCGCCCCCAATACGCTTTTCACCGAAACCCTGCTGCTGCTCGGAGGTGCCGTCGTCACGGCGCCGATCTTCAAGAAATTGGGGCTCGGTACGGTGCTCGGCTATCTGGCCGCCGGCGTGGTGATCGGCCCGATCCTGCACAGCATCGGCGACAGCGAGGCCGTGCTCGCGGTTGCCGAACTCGGCGTCGTCTTTCTGTTGTTCATCATCGGACTGGAACTGAAGCCAACCCGCCTCTGGCAGATGCGGCGGGACATTTTCGGCCTTGGCACGGCGCAGGTAGTGCTCAGCGGACTTGCGCTGATGGTCGCCGCCTATTTCGGCGGCATTGCCGGCTGGAAGGGCAGCATCATCATCGGCTTCGGCCTGGCGCTGTCCTCGACCGCCTTCGCCATGCAGATCCTGGAACAGCAGGGCGACGTCAACACACGGTACGGCCAGCGCTCCTTCTCGATGCTGCTGCTGCAGGATCTGGCCATCGTGCCACTGCTGGCGCTGATCACCGTGCTCGATGGTGCGAAGGAAACCGCCAATCCCCTGCCAAGCCTGGCAATCGCGGTCGGCGCGGTGGCGGCGATGATCATCGCCGGCCGCTATCTGCTGACGCCGCTGTTTCAGGTGATTGCGCGTACCGGCGCCCGCGAGGCGATGATTGCAGCTGCCCTCTTCGTCGTCATGGGATCGGCAACGCTGATGCAGCTTGCCGGCCTCTCGATGGCGATGGGTGCCTTTCTCTCCGGCGTGATGCTGGCGGAATCCTCCTACCGGCATGAGCTGGAAGCGGATATCGAGCCCTTTCGCGGCGTGCTGCTCGCCATTTTCTTCATCGCGGTCGGCCTGTCGCTGAAACTTGAAGTGATCCTCGACAATTGGGTGATGATCGTGCTCGCCGTCCCGGTGATGATGGTTATCAAGGCGATCGTGATCTATGCGCTCTGCCGCGTCGCGGGCTCGGCGCACAATGATGCCGTTCGCATTGCGGGGCTACTGCCGCAAGGCGGCGAATTCGGCTTCGTGCTGTTCAGCGCTGCGAGCGCCAGCGGTGGGCTGTTTTCCGCCAACACAGCATCGATGCTGATCGCCATCGTGACACTGTCGATGGCGCTGACGCCACTCAGTTCCGCGCTGGCGAAGCGGCTGGTGAAGGGCGACACGCAGGAAGAGCTGGATGAAGATTTCGAAGGCGCCGGCTCCGATGTGCTGATGATCGGCTTCTCGCGTTTCGGCCAGATCGCCGCGCAAATCCTGCTTGCCAGCGGCCGGGATGTGACCGTCATCGATTTCTCGGCCGACCGCATCCGCCAGGCATCGAGCTTCGGTTTCCGCATCTATTTCGGCGACGGAACCCGCAAGGACGTGCTGCGCTCCGCCGGCATCGACCGCGCCAAGATCGTCGTCGTCAGCACGCATCTGCGTGAGGTGACTGACAAGATCGTCGAGCTCGTGCAGACGGATTATCCGCATGCGCGCATCTTTGTGCGCTCCTATGACCGCGTTCATTCGATCGAGCTGCGTCACAAGGGCGTGGACTATGAGCTGCGCGAGACGCTGGAATCTGGTCTGCTCTTCGGCCGCCGCACGCTGGAGGCGCTGGGGGTCAGCGAAGCGGAAGCCTATGAGATCGGCGAGGATATCCGCAAGCGCGACGAGCAAAGGCTCGTACTGCAGGTCAGCGAAGGCCTGCAGGCCGGCCGCGACATGCTCTATTCGCGCCCGGTCAAGCCCGAACCGCTGGTCAAGCCGAAGCGCGCGGCCGACACCTACAGCGACGCCGACGATCTGATGGCGTTGCCGCAGGAGGAGCCGGAGCGGGTTTAGCCCCGTCCCTTGGCGACACCTCGATGTCACGTGGGTCCGATATCTCATCTGGCCGGGATGTCAGTGGCAATGGGAATCCATCATTGCCGCCTGAAGGGAGGATCAATGGCCAGATTCGACAGTAAAATCGATACCGTCTTCGCCGATATAGACACGCAAAACGAACCGGGCGCAGCACTTCTCGTCGTCGACCATGGCGAGATCGTTTGCAGCCGGTGTTATGGTCTTGCCGACCTGGATACCGGGCGAGCAATCACGACGGACACATCGTTCTATCTGGCCTCACTCTCCAAGCAATTCACCGGCATGGCGATCATGCTGCTCGCCGAGCAAGGGAAGCTTGCTCTCGATGATCGCTTACACACCTACTTTCCTGAATTTCCCTCCTGGGGTGCGGAAATCACGCTTCGCCACCTGCTGCACCACACGTCTGGCCTGCCACATTACACGCAGCTATTCAGTTCCAGCGAAGAGGTTTCCCAGTTCACGCGTGATGTCACCGGACTTACCAACCAAGCTGTGTTTGAGCGGACCATGGATTTGCCCGGGCTCGACTTTGCTACGGGCACTCAATACGCCTATGGCGGCATCGGCTATACGCTGCTGGCGATGATTGCAGGACTTGTCTGCGGCCAATCCTTCGGCGACTTCCTGAAAGCCAAAGTCTTCGATCCCATCGGCATGAAGCATACCGTCGTTTACGACGAGGCGCGTCCCGCCCGCCACAAGCTGGCGCACGGCTATTGGAAGGAACAGGATCGGTTCGAGCGCTTGGACTACCCGATGCTGACGGCTGGGGACGGTGGCCTCTTTTCAACCATCGACGATCTGTTTCTTTGGGACCAGGCTTTGAACACCGAACGCCTCGTCTCAAAATCCATGTTGGAGCAAGCTTTTACCTCGGGCAGCACCAACGACGGCGCGCCGGTCGGCTATGGGTTTGGATGGATCACGGATGTTTTTCCCTACTTGAGCGGGACCGAACGCAAACAGCTGGACGTGCTTGGGGGCACCGATTTGCGCCATGTCGCGCATGGCGGCAGCTGGCCAACCTATTACAACTACATCATCCGCCTTCTCGACAGTCAGCGCACGATCGTCGTCCTGACCAATCGCGGACCCATCGCCCCTGCAAAGGCCCCAATCGGCCATACCGGTTTCGATGGTCCGCGCGTTCGGGCTCATCGCGTCGCTGAAATCGCTTTCGGCAATTGAGGGGGATTGGCTAGCTTTTCGCCGTCATCACCCGATCAAGGGCGAATTTCAGTTCGTCCTTGATGCCGGCCGACATGGCGAGGATGTCGCGCGCCTTTAGGAAATCGAGGACGCCGGTGCGGCCGACGGCAGGACGCAGGAAGATTTGCGGCGCCTGCAGGCGCAGCTTCAGGGCAATGTTGGACTGCATGGTCAGCTGGCCCGCACCGAACAGGCTTTCGATGCGGTTCGGAATATGCCTGCCGCCACCCTCCGGGCCACCAACGACGTCAATGCCGATGATGATATCGGCAAGCCCGGCCAGATGCTCGTAGGGAACCGGGTTCATGATGCCGCCGTCGATCATCACGCGGTCCCCGAGCCTGACGGGCATGAAGACCGCAGGAATGGCGGCTGAGGCTGCAAGCACCGGAAAAAGCTCACCCTTCTCGATCACCACTTCCGCCTGCTGATAGTAATCGGTCGCCACCACCTTCAGCGGTATGTGCAATTCCGAAAAATTTTCCGGGAAGGCGGCCGGCAGGAATGTGCGGAGAATGCGTTCGAGATTGAACTGGCCGAAGCGGATGCTGCGCATGCTAACCGGCCGCAGGCTCCAGATCTTGTTAAGCACCGCAGGACGATTACCGACCGTTGCCAGCGTGTGATCGCGGATTTCGGCACCGCTCATGCCGACCGCCATGGCGGCACCCATGATGGAGCCGATAGAGGCACCGGCGATCGCAATCGGGCGGATGCCGAGCTCGTCCAGCGCCTCGATGATATGAATATGGGCGAGACCGCGCGCACCGCCGCAGCCGAAGGCAACTGCGACGCTCGGCGTGCCGGAGGCGGCGAGCGGATAGTCGCTGCCGACGAAATCAGCATAATCGCCCATATTGCTCTCCTTCCTCCGTCAGGCCGCCAGCGGCTGGTAACGGAAGAAATGCATCTTGCTGTCGCCGAAGGTTCGCTCCTCCAGAAACAGGAAATCCGATGGCGCGGCAACTGTGACATCGGCGCGCTCCTCGAGGATCGCCAGAGCGCCCGGCACCAGCCAGCCGCCGGCAGCCGCCGCCGCAAAAGCCTTCTCGCCCAGCCCCTTGCCGTATGGCGGGTCAGCGAAGAGGAAATCGAAAGGCTCGAGATTGCCGACGCTGCCGAGATCGGTCGCGTCGCGCCGCAGCATGCGCGTGCGGCCGTGCAGGCCGAGCGCATCGATATTTTCCCAGAGAAGGCCCCTGCCCTCGACGCTGCTTTCCACGAAGAGCACATGACGGCAGCCTCGCGAGGCGGCCTCCAGGCCAACGGCGCCGGTGCCGGCAAACACATCCATCATCCGGGTGCTGTCGATGGCTTCCGGATAGGCGTGGTTCAGAATGTTGAACAGGCTTTCGCGCGTGCGATCCGCCGTCGGACGAATGTCGTTCGACTTCGGCGTTGCAAGCGAGCGACCGCGAAACTCACCGCCGACGATCCTCACCGCGCGTCAGCCCCTGCCGCCCTTGGGGCCGCCCCTGCCGGGGCCACCCCGGCCAGAACCGCCGCGCGGACCGCCGGACGGGCGACCTGCACCGCCGGGCTTGCCGCCAAAGCCGCGTGAACCACCGGGCTTCCCGCCCGGCTTGCCGCCGAAGGATTTGCCGCCACCCGGCTTCTTGCCGAAGGGCTTGCCGGCCGGCCGATCTCCAAAGGACCGTTCGCCCTGCGGGCGATCACCGAAGGGCCGGTCACCACGGGGCGGACGATCACCAAACGAGCGCTCGCCACGGGGGCGTTCCGAGCGCTGCTCGCCGCCGAAAGACTTGCTGCGCGGACGCTCGTCTCCCTCGGCACGTGGACGCCGGTCACCCCGGAGTTTGTCGCTGAAAGGCCGGTCGCCACGCGCGGGCCGATCTCCGAACGAACGCTCGGAGCGAGCTTCTCCCTGAAAGGATTTCGCACGAGGACGGTCGCCGCCCTCCGACCGCGAACCGCGTTCGCCGCGCGGACGATCGCCAAACGGGCGGTCCCCACGGGCGGGACGGTCGCCTTGTGGGCGGTCACCGCGCGAGCGCTTGCGATCAAAGCCCTCGTCATCGCCACGCGACCGGCGCGGTGCTTCCTCGCTTGAACGGATCCATTCGCCATCGCCCTCGTCGACGCGATTGATGCGAACGCGCGGGCCTTCGTCCGGACGGTCGAAGCCGCTGCGCTGCGGGCGTTCAATCTCACCACGCCGCGAGGCAGTCTTTGCATTCTTGGCGGCTTTCGCAGCCGCCTTTTCGCCGAGCGGGCGAGCACCGGGCGCCATCCAGACATTGGCGCTGCGACGCGGGCCGAGCGGCTGGCGCTTCGCGCGATCATCATCCTTGTGGCCGCCTTCGCGACGATCGTCGCGCTTGGCATCGCGTTTGGTATCGAGACGGCTGAGCGCACGCTCGCGCTTGTCCTCAGGGCGCTCGCGACGCGGGCGTTCTTCCTTGGCCGTACGGGCCGGGGTCGTCCGAGCCGGTTGGGCATCCGCCTCTTCGGGCTCGGCCACGGCCGGCGCATTGTAGAGCGGCGCGTCGAAATTCGCCTTGGCGTCCTCGACCAGACGCGGGCCGAGCTGGTCGCGCAGCGTGCGGCCACGCACTTCAAGCACATGGCCTTCCGGCAGCTCGCCGAGCTGGAACGGGCCATAGGAAATACGGATCAGGCGGTTGACCTCGAGGCCGAGCGCGCCGAGCACATTCTTGATTTCGCGGTTCTTGCCTTCGCGCAGGCCCATGGTGATCCAGACGTTGGACCCTTGCGTGCGATCGAGCGTCGCGTCGATCGAGCCGTAAAGCACGCCGTCGACGGCGATGCCTTCCTTCAGCTTGTCGAGCGCTTCCTGATCGATCTCGCCATGGGCACGGACGCGATAACGGCGCAGCCAGCCCGTGGTCGGCAATTCCAGCACGCGGGCGAGGCCGCCGTCGTTGGTCAGCAGCAGCAAACCCTCGGTGTTGATATCGAGACGGCCGATCGACATGACGCGCGGCAGCTCTTCCGGCAAGTTGTCGAAAACGGTCGGGCGTCCTTCCGGGTCGGCATTGGTGGTCACCAGGCCGGCCGGCTTGTGATAGAGCCACAGCCGGGTGCGCTCGATGCCGCGGATCGGCACGCCGTCGACCTCGATCTTGTCGGTAAGGGTAACGTTGACCACGGGCGTGTCGAGCAGGACGCCATTCAGCTTGACGCGGCCATCCAGGATCATGCGCTCGATATCGCGGCGCGAGGCCACACCGGCGCGCGCCATCACCTTGGAAATGCGCTCGGCCTTTCCATCCTCGACTGCGCTCTCATCTGCAGCTTTGACGGCTGCGGCCTTCGCAGGCTTCGCGCCATCGCGTTTTATCGTCTTCTTGTCGCCAGCAAAGGGTTTAGACCCAGGCCGCTTGGGCTTGTCATTCATCGTCATTTGTTGTTTGCCTGAATTTTTAACGCGTGTTCCTATCAGGTCACGCCCTTGCGGTTAAGTGGAAAAACTTGAATGGCGGCTACAAATCAATTCATGGAGCGTGCTTTGTCCGAAGCGCGCCGTGCCGGAGAGCGCGGCGAAGTGCCGATCGGCGCCGTTGTCGTGCTCGATAACAAGGTCATCGCCACAGCCGGCAACCGCACCCGCGAACTCAACGACGTCACCGCCCATGCCGAAATCGTCGCCATCCGCCTGGCCTGTGAGGAACTCGGCCAGGAGCGTCTCGCGGGCGCCGATCTCTACGTCACGCTGGAACCCTGCACCATGTGCGCCGCGGCCATTTCGTTCGCGCGCATACGCCGTCTCTACTATGGCGCCGAGGATCCGAAGGGCGGCGGCGTCGACAACGGCGTGCGCTTCTATCGCCAACCGACATGCCACCATGCGCCGGAGGTCTATTCCGGCCTCGGCGAGACTGCATCCGCCGAGATCCTCAGAGGTTTCTTTCAAACGAAACGCTCCGAAGATTGAAAAACGGCGGTTTTGACACCGCCGCTTTGAAAACTTCTTATTGGAAGGGCTTCCACCAGCTGCTGTTGTTGGACTGCTGCGCAGCCTCGGCATCCTTCTTGCGTTTCTTTTCTTTCTTGGATTCGGGCGTACCGAGATCGCTAAGCGCGGCCTGGTCGGCGACCTGGCGATATTGTTGCGGCGGATCGATCAGGTAGCGGCGCTGATCGTAGGTACCGGCCTGATCCTGGCGCGCGGCGCGATAGGCAGCCGTCTGCTGCGCTTCGCTCATGTGATTCCTGGCGCTGTCGGCCTGAGCCAGCGGCGAACGATAGTTGACGTCGTTCTTCTTCTCGTCGGCTTCTGCGGCAAGGCGCTTGCGGGCATCTTCCGGCGATTCCAGCCAGGCCGGGTTGTCCTTGCTTGCCAGCGACTGCTGCGGCTGCGTCAGAGTATCCTTGTCGCCGCCCACAACCAGACCCGGACGGTTCGGGTACTTGACGCCCTTGTCCTTCGGCGTTGCGGCCGAAACGGAGGCGATATCGCCGAGGTCGTCCAGGAGCTGTACGCCGGCTGTCTTGTCGGTGCCGTAAGTCGGGCTGCTGAGGCAACCGGACATCGCGCCGCAGCCAACCACAAGTGCCGCCAAGCTGACGCCGACACGAACCTTATGCATCGCTCTCATGAAAACCCTTCCCAGCCATGCCGGAATAAACGTAACAGGACCCCATTCGACGGCAACTGCCGTAAAAATCGGGCCATTTTCAGGCAGCTTTTACCGGATGAACGCCGCAAAGGCAATTCACCCGGCAATTTTCTTCAGTTGACAGTAGAGCGCCGTGCTTCCCTTTGGAAGCACAAAGGACGCTCTACCGCTTTTAATTCACGCATCAGGCTTTCTGAAAATCGATTCCGATTTTCAGGCCGATGCTGTCGCGAGTTCGCGCAGTGCCACGGCATCGCGCGCCGAGACGTCAGGGTATTCCGGATCGGAGCCGACATCGGTGGTGATGCGCCAGGAACGGGCGCATTTGCGGCCTTCGGCAAGCTTCGGAACGACGCTGACCTTGGCTGTATCGTCAAGGCGGAAAGCATCCGCCGGGCCTTCACCGCCTTCGATAGTGATATCGGAGGTGATGCAGATCTCAGCGAGATCCTGCCCTTCAAGTACCTTCAGCAGCTCCGGATCGGCGATGTAGACGACCGGGGCAGCCTCGAGCGACGAGCCGATACGCTTGTCCTTGCGTTCGATTTCCAACGCGCCTGTGACGACGCTGCGCACCGAGCGGATCTTCTTCCACTTCTCGGCCAGCGCCTCGTTCTTCCACTCGGCCGGAACGGTGACGAACTGTTCGAGGTGAACCGAGACCGCCGAGGGATTGCGCGAGAGCCACGCCTCTTCCGTGGTGAAGGGCAGCATCGGCGCCAGCCACGTCACCATGCAATCGAAGATCGTGCGGATGACGGCGAGCGAGGCACGGCGGCGCAGGCTCGACGGCGCATCGCAGTAGAGCGCATCCTTGCGGACGTCGAAATAGAAGGCCGACAGCTCGACATTGGCGAAATCGATCAAGGCGCGAGCAATGCGCTTGAAATCGAAGGCATCATAGCTTTCGCGCACCAGCTCGTCGAGTTCGGCGAGGCGGTGCAGCATCAGCTGCTCCAGCTCCGGCATATCGGCATAGGCAATCACTTCGCCCTTGTCATGCGCCAGCGTGCCGAGCATCCAGCGGATGGTGTTGCGCAGCTTGCGATAGGCATCGACGTTAGTCTGGATGATGGCCTTGCCGACGCGCAGATCTTCCGAATAGTCCGACGTCATGACCCAGAGGCGGAGGATATCGGCGCCCGCATCCTTCATCACCTCTTGCGGCGACGTGACGTTGCCCTTGGACTTCGACATCTTTTCGCCCTTCTCGTCCATGGTGAAGCCATGGGTGAGGACGGCATCGTAGGGCGCGCGGCCACGCGTCGCCGCACTTTCGAGCAGCGACGAATGGAACCAGCCGCGATGCTGGTCGGAGCCTTCGAGATAGAGATCGGCCGGCCACTTCAGGTCCGGGCGATCCTCCAGCGTGAAGGTGTGGGTCGAGCCAGAGTCAAACCAGACGTCGAGGATGTCCATGACCTGCGTCCAGGGCTCGTTGGCCTTCTCGCCAAGGAAGCGCTCACGCGCGCCTTCGGCGAACCAGGCATCGGCGCCTTCCTGCTCGAAAGCGTCGAGAATGCGCGCGTTGACGCGATCATCCTGCAGGATGTTGCCCTGCTCATCGACGAAGATCGCGATCGGCACGCCCCAGGCGCGCTGGCGTGAGAGCACCCAATCCGGGCGCTGCTCGATCATGGCGCGCAGGCGGTTCTGGCCGGCAGCCGGCACGAAGCGGGTGTCGTCGATCGCCGTCAGGGCGCGCGAACGCAGCGTCGAACCATCCGTAAAGTCCTTGTCCATATAGACGAACCATTGCGGCGTGTTGCGGAAGATGACCGGCTTCTTCGAGCGCCAGGAATGCGGATAGGAATGCTTCAGCCTGCCACGCGCAAAGAGCGTGTTCGTCTCGATCAGCGCCTTGATGACGAGATCGTTGGCATTGCCCTTCTTGCCGTTGTCGTCCATGACGCGGCCGCCCTCGAAACCGGGGGCATCGGCGGTATAAAAGCCGCCGTCGTCGACCGGGAACGGGATGGCGGACGAGATGCCTCGCGCTTCGATGGCTCGGGAATGCGACATCCAGGCGTCAAAGTCCTCGCGGCCGTGGCTGGGCGCGGTGTGGACAAAACCCGTACCGGCATCGTCGGTAACATGGTCGCCGTCGAGCAGCGGCACCTTGAAGCCGTAGCCGAGCGAGGCCAGCGGATGGGCGCAGATGGTCTGTTCGAGTTCGTCGGCGGTCACATCGCGCAGCCGCTCATACTGCAGTTTCGCTTTTGCGAATGCCTCTTCGGCGAGCTTATCAGCAAAAACAAGCTTTTCACCAGGACGAGGCCCGAAATCATTCGCGGCTGCCGTCACCTGATAAAGTCCGTAAGACACGCGTGAAGAATAGGCGATCGCGCGATTACCGGGGATCGTCCAGGGTGTCGTGGTCCAAATGACGATGTGGGCACCATCCTCCGCAAGAGAGTTCGGTGACATGGGCGTCTCCGACAAAGGCACAGGATTCGGACCAGGCTTTACGACGACATCCACCACCGATGCACCATCTACAACCGGGAACTTCACCCAGATCATGTCGCTCTCGACATCGGCATATTCGACTTCGGCTTCGGCCAGAGCCGTGCGCTCGACCACTGACCACATGACCGGCTTGGAGCCACGGTAAAGCTGGCCGGTACGGGCGATCTTCAAAAGCTCGCCGGCGATGCGGGATTCCGCATGGAAGTTCATGGTGAGATAGGGATTGTCGAAATCGCCCGTGATGCCCAAGCGCTTGAACTCCTCGGACTGGATCTTGATCCAGCCGGCGGCAAAGTCGCGGCATTCCTGGCGAAACTCGTTCACCGGAACCTCGTCCTTGTTCTTGCCCTTCTCGCGGTACTTTTCCTCGATCTTCCATTCGATCGGCAGGCCGTGGCAATCCCAACCCGGAACGTAGTTGCTGTCATAGCCGCGCATCTGGAACGAGCGGGTGATGACGTCCTTGAGGATCTTGTTGAGGGCATGGCCGATGTGGATGTGGCCGTTGGCATAGGGAGGGCCGTCATGCAGCACGAACTTCTCGCGGCCGGCGGCGGAAGAGCGCAGCTTTTTGTAGAGGTTCATCTCCTCCCAGCGCTTCACCAGTTCCGGCTCCTTCTGCGGCAGCCCGGCGCGCATCGGAAAATCGGTTTCCGGCAGGTAAAGGGTCTTGGAGTAATCCATCTTTTCAGCGGTATCGGTCATAGTTCTGACAATTGCCTCGGTGTCTCGGGCGTCTTGCGCCTTGAGGGCGCAGCCATATGGGGATTTTTCGGCGGCGGAAAGCGCCTCTTGAACGAGACGCCAAAAACCCGGACCTTCCGGCAGCTTATAGCGCGCGGAAGGCCGGGCCAATAATTCGTATCGATGGGCTCAGCCGAAATTGGGTCATAGCCGCCGGTTCATAGGCGTTTTTTCCAAGGAAAGGAAGAGGAAACAACGCAGCCGGCATATAGAAAGGCCGCGGACGTTTCCGCCCGCGGCCATCAGGGTATCGTGCGGATCAGGCGCGTGCGGTCGCGCGTGCCGGCATGACGGCATTGAGAACCACCGAGACGACGATGTTGGCGGCAAGCGCCAGCAGCCCCGTATAAACGGTGAAGCTGGTGTCGCCGAGAGCAACCACGTGCAGCGGCTTCCAGCCGGCATCCCAGACGAGATAGGTGCCGCCAAAGAAGCCGACAGCCCAGCCGACAAGCAGAGCCGGCGCGCGGAACCACTTGGTGTAGAGGCCGAAGACCAGCGCCGGCAGCGTCTGCAATATCCAGATGCCGCCCAAGAGCTGCAGATCGAGCGCGAACTGCGTCGGCAGGAAAATGATGACCAGAAGCGCGCCGACCTTGACGACCAGCGACGTCATCTTGGCAACCTTTGCCTCGCCGGCATCGGAAACCTGCGGATCGATATAGGCCTTCCAGAAGTTGCGGGTGAAGAGATTGGCGGCGCCAATGCTCATCACGGCTGCGGGAACGAGCGCACCGATGGCGATGGCTGCGAAGGCGAAGCCGGCAAACCAGCTTGAGAACAAGGTCTGGAACAGAGCCGGGACGACATCGTTCGGGCTGTCCAGCTTCAGTTGCGCGGCATGGCCCATATAGCCGAGCAGCGCCAGCAACCCGAGCAGCAGCGTATAGGCCGGCAGCAGCACCGCATTCTTGCGGATGGTGTTGCCGCTGTTGGAGGCGAAGATGCCGGTCAGCGTATGCGGGTACATGAAGGCCGCCAGCGCCGAGCCGAGCGCCAAAGTCGCGTAGGCGACGTACTGATTGCCGCCGAGCAGCAGGCTGCCCGCACCCTTGGCCTTGAAATCCGCATCGGCCGCCGCAAAGACATTGGCGTAGCCGCCAAGCTTGGCCGGAATGAGCGCGATCGCCGCGATCACCACGATATAGATCATGATATCCTTGACGAAGGCGATCAGCGCCGGCGCACGAAGACCGGCCGAATAGGTATAGAGCGCCAGAATGATGAAGGCGACGGCGAGCGGCAATTCGCCATGGAGCCCGAGCGCCTTGAACACCGCCGTCATGCCGACGAGCTGCAGGGCGATATAGGGCATGGTGGCGATGACGCCTGTGAGCGCGACCGCCAGCTCAAGCGCTCTCGAACCATATTGGCCGTGCACGATATCACCGGCCGTGACGTAGCCGTGATCCTTGGCGCGCCGCCACAGCAGCGGCATGACCATGAAGACGAAGGGATAGACGACGATGGTGTAGGGCAGCGCGAAGAAGCCATAAGCGCCGACCGTGTAGACCAGAGCCGGGACGGCGATCACGGTATAGGCGGTGTAGAAGTCGCCGCCGACGAGGAACCAGGTGATCCAGGTGCCGAAGGTGCGGCCGCCGAGACCCCATTCGTCGATATGGGCAAGGGTCTTCGGCCGGCGCCAGCGGGCAGCGACGAAGCCCATGACAGTCACAAGGGCCAAAAAGAAGATGAAGACGGCAAGAGCTGTCGGATCGATATCAGTCATCATGGCGCATGCTCCGATAGGCGATCCAGGTCAGGAAGGCGGTGATCGGCACCCAGGCCAGCTGATACCAATAGAAGAAGGGGAAACCCAACAGCACCGGATCGTGGCTGTTGTAGAAGGGAACCCAAAGCAAGCCTATGTAGGGAATGACGAGCAGCCAGCAGGCCGCCGTCCCAAAGCGTTTGTCCATGTCCGATACCTCTCACGCGGTGTCTGCGCGCCACCTTGTTGCAGTTGTCAGAGTGGAAGGGTGCATCAGTCTGCGATTGCAATATGCGCCCAAGGGCCGAAGCCGATGAGCTTTGGCTATGCAGAGCGAGACCAACGAGTGTGAATTCCTCCCAACGGCCCGCCTGCGAGCAGCCGCTGATTAAAGTCCTACGGCGAGTCTGCCGGCCGAACAAGATATTAGCTGATGCGAAATCGCCGAACCTACCCAGAAGTGGGTAGACGGACGCTAGCCCGCTGCGGTTGCGATGCCATGGTCAAGAGCGTAGCGGATCAGACCGGCCGTCGTTGCGATGCCAAGCTTCTTCTTCAGGTTCTTGCGATGCGTTTCCGCCGTCGCAGGCGTAATCTCAAGCTGTTCGGCAATCTCGCGGTTGCTTTTGCCTGTAACAATCAGACCCAGAATGCGACGCTCGCGCGGTGTCAAAGGGTCGGCCTCTTTCGGCATCGCATCCGCCACCAGTATGTCGCGGACGCCGGACGAGAAGTAAGTCCCGCCGGCCGCGACGGTCTCGATGGCGCAGACGACTTCGTCGGTCGAAACGTCCTTGAGGATATATCCGACCGCACCGCGCATGATCGACGAGGAGATGTATTCACGGCTGTCATGCATGGACAACATCACGATCCGCGTCTCCGGAAGCTCCCGGCGAAAAAGCTCGATCGCATCGATGCCGGAGAGCTTCGGCATGTTGATGTCCATCAGGGTCACTTGCGGCAGCGTCCTTCGGCCGACCTCCAGGCCGACTTGCGCAAGATTTGCCGTCCCGACCACCTTTATGTGGTCGAACGTCTCCAGCACGGCCTTCAGTCCGTCCAGCACCACCGGATGATTATCGATCAGCAGAACGCGGATCCTGTCGCTTGTCATGCGGCATCCACCTTTGCTCTTGGCGAGGCGTTTGCCGATTTCGGCAACATCGCAATGAGCGTCGTGCCATCGGCTGTGCTTTGGACGAGAAGTAGGCCGCGGAAATGCGCCATTCGTTCCTGCATGTTCCTGAGCCCGAGCCCGCCCTTGCCGTCGCCGGTGCCGTCAAAACCCATGCCGTTGTCCGAAATTCTCAAGCGTGCACGCCCACGATCGCTCCAAAGTTTGATCGTCAGAACCGTCGCCCCGGAATGGCGTTCCACGTTGTTCAAGGCTTCCTGCGCGACACGGTAGAGCGCCGTATTGGCTTCCGGCTTCAGCATATTGGCGAAACCGGAAGCCTCGATTTCGGTTGCGATGCCGGTTCGCTCAGCGAAATTGTTCGCGAGAGCGGTCAGCGCCGCCGTCAAACCGAGATCATCGAGCACACGGGGGCGCAAATCATGCGAGAGCCGCCGGATGTCCTTGATCGCGCTGTTCAGGGTATCGATCCCCTTCTCGATCGTCGTGGCGGCATCATCGACCTGGTTTCGTACCTTGCGGTTGGCAAGATCCATGACATAGCGCACGCCGAGGAGATTCTGCGACACGCCGTCGTGCAGTTCACGGGCAAGACGCGCGCGCTCCTCCTCCTGGGTATCGATCACTCTTTGCGTCAGCTCCTTCAGCCGGCCATCGGCCATGCGTCGCTCGCGGAAAGTCAACAGCATGCATGTGGTGAAAACAACGAGAACGGCAGGAACGGCAATGAGTGTGACGACGACAAAGGTTCCTTTTATGTTTGCCCGCATGGCGGCATTGGCGGCCGCAGTCTGGGTGAAAATATCGTCCAGATAGACGCCGGTTCCGACAACCCAGTGCCATTTGTCAAGGCCGACAGCGAATGAGAGCTTATCGGCGACACGGCCGGTAGAAGGTTTCTCCCATTTGTACTGGTGCAGGCCCCCGCCAGCCTTTGCGGTCTTGATGAGCTCGGCGATGACCCTGTCGCCGTCCGGATCGGTCAAATCGAGCCAATTGCGCCCATTGCGAAATCTCTCGCGCGGATGAACGATGTTGTTGCCATCATAGTCGTAGACAAAGAAGTATCCGTCCGGTCCATAATCAAGCGACGTCAGGATCGCGGCTACCTTGTCTTTCGCGGCCTGATCGTCCGGCGCGGCATCCCGATAGACCGCCTGAATGGCCGACACGGCAAGATTTGTGAGGTTGACGATTTCCTTTTCCTTCGCCCTCAGCATGTTCTGTTCGAAGGTCTCGATATTGTTCTTGGTCAGATTGGTCGACTGCCAGGTAATGAAGGCAGTGATTGCCAGGATCGAGATGACGAGAGGCGCGAGCGCAAGCGCAATGATCTGGTTGCGTAGTGTCAACGATTGCTCCTCCCAAGAACCGGCGCGGAACAATGACCCTTGTCGGGCGTGAATTCAACAGTCTCTCGGCAGTGTTGATACCGGCCCTAAATCGGAGCGATGATACAAGGCGGAAAACCTTTTCCACTCCATCACTTCGGGAATATCAGTCGAAGGCGATGACGCGATCGAGGTCGCTGAGCGGCTGGACGCCGGCAAGCAGTGCCCTCGCCTCATCCTCATCCTTGCGGATCTGCGCCACCAGCGGGTCGAGCCCGTCGAATTTCAATTCGGGACGGAGATAGCCGAAGAAGGAAACCGAACAGACCTGGCCGTAGAGATCGCCGCTGAAATCGAAGACGAAGGTCTCGAGCAGCGGGGCGCCATTATCCGTCACCGTCGGACGCCGGCCGTAGCTGGCAACGGCATTTCGGATGACGCCATCGGCCGTACGGAAGCGCACGGCATAAATGCCGGCTTTCAGCGAGATCTCAGGCGGAAGCTGCATGTTGGCCGTCGGGAAGCCGAGCGTGCGGCCGAGCTTCTCGCCACCGATGATGGGAGCTTCGACGGTATAGCGGTATCCGAGCAGTCTCGCTGCCTGCGCCACATCGCCTTCAGCCAGCAGCGAGCGAATACGGCTCGACGAAATCACTTCGGTATTTTCGTCGCGGAAGGCATCGATCAGCGTCACGCCGAAACCATTGTGACTGCCGGCATTCATCAGGAAGGCCGGGCCGCCCTGGCGATCATGGCCGAAATGGAAATCGAAACCGGTGACGACTTCGGAGGCATGCAGCCAGTCGATCAGGATCGAATGGACAAATTCATCCGCCGAACGCTGCGAAAAGGCGCGATCAAAAGGATATTCGATGACGGCGTTGAAGCCGAGTGCTTCGAGGAGACGCGCTCTGAGCGGCGCCGGCGTCAGGCGGAACACCGGCTGATCCGGCTTGAAGACGCTGCGCGGATGCGGCTCGAAGGTCAACAGCAGTGCGGGAATGCCGCGCTCTCTTGCGATTTCCAACGCACGCGTCAATACAGACTGATGGCCGCGATGCACGCCGTCGAAATTGCCGATGGCAACCACGCCACCCTTCAAGGCATCGGGAAGCGGCTCGCGGGTTTCGTTGCGATGGAACACGGTCATCGACTGCCACTCTCCTCAGACAAGGCGCGGCATCCACCACTTCGGTGAAGCCTGCTCGCGCGCCAGGAAAGCGCCGAGAGCGGCCTCATCCGTATGCCCCTCGACGACATATTCGCGGGCGTGGATGCCATGGCTGATATAAAGAAGATCGAGACCATAATCGAGTGCGCCGCGCACGTCGGTCGGCATGCCGTCGCCGATCGCCACCACCCGCGACAGTGGAAACTCGCTTTTCACTTCGCGGGCCGCTGCGATCGCGGCATCATAGATCGGCTGGTGCGGTTTGCCAGCGATGCGCGTCTGACCACCCAGGCGCTCGTAATAGGCGGCCATGGCGCCGGCACAGGGGATCATGCGGTGGCCGCGCTCAACGACGAGATCCGGGTTGGCGCAGATCAGCGGCACCTTGCGGGCAGACCAGGCCGTCAGCATGTCGGTATAATCGTCAGGCGTTTCGGTCTCGTCGTCGAAGAAACCCGTACAGACGATGCTTTCGGCCTCGCCAGCGTCGACACGCTGAACATCAAGGCCTTCGAGGATGCCGGTGTCGCGCTCCGGACCGAGCAGGAACACTTTCTTCGGCCCCTCGGCAATCAGCTTGCGGGTAACATCACCCGATGTGATAATACGATCGTAGACGCTGTCAGGAACACCGATTGCCCGCAATTGCTCGACGACCTTCGGAGCGACGCGCGGAGAATTGGTGATGAGGACGACCGCAAGGCCTTCGCGGCGGGCGGCTTCGAGCGCGATGGAGGCCTCCTTATAGGCCGTGACGCCGTTATGGAGCACGCCCCAGACATCGCAGAGCGCAACATCATAAAGTCCGCCGATGTCGCGAAAGCTCTCGATCCGTTTGCCCATGCCGTCCTCACATCAAATAAATCACGGGCTGACATCGCAAACCGGCCGGCAAATTACAAGAGCGGCCCACAAGGTTTTTGCACCGCACAAGGCCCAAGGAGCAGGCATAGACAGGGTCTGCGAGCGGCAAAGTGACCAGGTGAAGGCAGCGGATTGATGGTCCAGAAAGAGCGTTACCATGCCCTTCTTTACGAGATCAAAATGAGAGAGTCCTTGCAACGACATGCTACGCTGCGACGCCATGGGCGTTAATCATCCCCAAAACAAGCCGATGCGCGCCGTAAAAAATTCACAGTGCTGTTCTTGACTCGTCCGGAAGCCACCCCTAAATCACCGTCGCTAGCACTCGCCAATGCTGAGTGCTAACACAAGCCCATACGGATCCCCCGCTGATCCGTGAATGTCATTTGATCGAGGGATTAGACAATGGCAAGCACCAATTTCCGCCCCCTTCATGACCGTGTCGTCGTTCGTCGCGTCGAGTCGGAAGAAAAGACCAAGGGTGGCATCATCATTCCCGACACCGCCAAGGAAAAGCCGCAGGAAGGCGAAATCGTCGCCGTCGGTTCCGGCGCTCGCGATGAATCCGGCAAGGTCGTCGCACTCGACGTCAAGGTTGGCGATCGCGTTCTGTTCGGCAAGTGGTCGGGCACCGAAGTCAAGCTCAACGGCGAAGACCTTCTGATCATGAAGGAAGCCGACATCATGGGCATCATCGGCTAATCCGGCCGGTTCCCTTTCCGATAAAGCTGACGGGCCACAAACCCGGACAACGCGAATTCAGGAGTTCAAACAATGGCAGCTAAAGAAGTAAAATTCGGCCGCAGCGCCCGCGAAAAGATGCTTCGTGGCGTCGACATCCTCGCTGACGCAGTGAAGGTCACGCTCGGCCCGAAGGGTCGCAACGTCGTTATCGACAAGTCGTTCGGCGCTCCGCGCATCACCAAGGACGGCGTCACGGTCGCCAAGGAAATCGAACTCGAAGACAAGTTCGAAAACATGGGCGCCCAGATGGTCCGCGAAGTTGCTTCGAAGACCAACGACATCGCCGGCGACGGCACCACGACCGCAACCGTTCTCGCCCAGGCCATCGTTCGCGAAGGCGCCAAGGCAGTTGCAGCTGGCATGAACCCGATGGACCTGAAGCGCGGCATCGACCTCGCTGTTGCTGAAGTCGTCAAGGATCTCCAGGCCAAGGCCAAGAAGATCAACACGTCGGAAGAAGTCGCACAGGTCGGCACGATCTCGGCAAACGGCGAAAAGCAGATCGGTCTCGATATTGCTGAAGCCATGCAGAAGGTCGGCAACGAAGGCGTCATCACGGTTGAAGAAGCCAAGACCGCCGAAACCGAACTCGAAGTCGTCGAAGGCATGCAGTTCGACCGCGGCTACCTCAGCCCCTACTTCGTGACCAACCCGGAAAAGATGATCGCCGACCTCGAAGACGCGTTCATCCTGCTCCACGAGAAGAAGCTCTCGAACCTGCAGGCCATGCTTCCGGTTCTCGAAGCCGTCGTTCAGACCGGCAAGCCGCTCCTCATCATCGCTGAAGACGTCGAAGGCGAAGCTCTTGCAACGCTCGTCGTCAACAAGCTGCGCGGTGGCCTGAAGATTGCTGCCGTCAAGGCTCCGGGCTTCGGCGACCGCCGCAAGGCCATGCTGGAAGACATCGCCATCCTGACGGGCGGCACTGTCATCTCCGAAGACCTCGGCATCAAGCTCGAGTCGGTTACGCTCGACATGCTCGGCCGTTCCAAGAAGGTTTCGATCTCCAAGGAAAACACCACGATCGTCGACGGCGCTGGCGCCAAGTCCGACATCGAAGGCCGCGTTGCCCAGATCAAGGCTCAGATCGAAGAAACCACTTCCGACTACGACCGCGAGAAGCTGCAGGAACGTCTTGCCAAGCTCGCTGGCGGCGTTGCCGTTATCCGCGTTGGCGGCTCGACGGAAATCGAAGTGAAGGAAAAGAAGGACCGCATCGACGACGCTCTCAACGCGACGCGCGCTGCCGTTCAGGAAGGCATCGTGCCGGGCGGCGGTACCGCTCTGCTGCGCTCCTCCACGAAGATCTCTGCCAAGGGTGAAAACGACGACCAGGAAGCCGGCATCAACATCGTTCGCCGCGCTCTGCAGGCTCCTTGCCGCCAGATCGCTGAAAACGCTGGTGACGAAGCCTCCATCGTTGTCGGCAAGATCCTCGACAAGAACGAAGACAACTTCGGCTACAACGCTCAGACGGGCGTCTACGGCGACATGATCGCCATGGGCATCGTCGACCCGGTCAAGGTCGTTCGCACGGCTCTGCAGGACGCAGCTTCGGTTGCCTCGCTGCTGATCACCACCGAAGCCATGATCGCCGAACTGCCGAAGAAGGATGCCCCTGCTGGCATGCCGGGCGGCATGGGTGGCATGGGCGGCATGGACATGATGTGATAGGCCAACGGCCTAATCGCAGGAATGTCCATAAAGCTTCGCCCATGCACTTTGAGTGCTTCAGGCCGCCAAGCGGCCTGAAGTGGCGGCATGGACATGATGTGATAGGCCAACGGCCTGTCGCGATTGTTCAATCCGACATCCGGAATTGATGAAGGGCGGCCCTCGGGTCGCCCTTTTTAATTGTGCTGAAATTGTACAACTGCAATTCCTGCAAGATTCTATTGCGTTGCAAATTTTGCAACTTGCCCATTGCTGTTTTGGAAAAAGCCCCTATAACTCGCAGCGCAGTGATTTTGGAGAGTTAGCTGCAATACACGTAATTTTTACTTCTTTTGGACAGGCTTAACCTGCGGCTTGGCATGATCGTGACCTTGATCGCTGACACTGTCCGGATTTATTACTTGAAATGACTTCATAAACTGGAGCGCCATCCCAAAGAGCATTGTCGACAGCGGATTAGCGGAGGCACGCCTCCGCCATGAGCAGCGCCGAAAAATGCAGGGAGACCTTCCATCCGGAGAGATATGGAATTGAAGTGACGCGCGCGGGGGGACCATGCGCTCATGTGGGGATCATCTTGTTCAAGATTGCCAAGGCCAATTTTTCCGCACCATTTGCTCCCGGCTCGCTGGAGTTCGAAGGCCACGACCCCGATCTTCTGGCACAGTTCTGTGTTTCCGAAGGATGGACGGGCGATCTTTCAAGCGGCATCATCAAACTTGGGCAGTGGAGCACGATGCTGCACGGGCTGAGCTCTTCGGAATGCGGCCTGCTGAGCCTCATGCATTGCTATGATCCGCACGATCGAGCTCGTATCCTCGATCTCTTCGAGCAGGCGGCAACGGCCAATTCCTCCTTCTGTTATTCCACGACGACGCTCGGCACCAGTGGTCATCGCCAGCCGGTCTTCTGCGTCGGCGAATCCGTTGCTGCCGACAAGCAACATGCCGGCAGCATGGTCGGCGTCTTCCTGTTCCCGCGCTTCAAACTGGAACCGGGCAGTCAACTCGCCACCCGGCAGTAAACGGCTGTCGATGATGGTCGGGTGAGTTCGTCATCGCCGCGCTTGCAAACCATGTGGGGAGAGGGCGTTTCCTCTTCTAAAACCGACATCTACGTTGCTGAAGGCTGACCTGCCCAAAAAGCTTACTAGCCCCTCGCCCCGTTTACGGGGAGAGGGCCGGGGTGAGGGGCCAGGCAGAAAGGCGCCGCTATAAAAGCATATGCCTGACCTGCTGACAGGTAAGGAATCAATCCCGCTTGGGGATACTCAAGCCACGCTGGCTTGCCGGGCGCGCAAGGGCTCGCTCCAGCCAGGCCATGACCGAGGGGAAACTTTCGAACTCCAGAACCTCGCGGCCGCCATAGAAGACGTCGACGCCGCGAACCCAGGGGAAAGTGGTGATGTCGGCGATCGTATATTCGTTCCCCATGATCCATTCGCGGCCTTTCAGGCGCTCTTCCAGCACGCCGAGCAGACGCTTGGCCTCATCGCGATAACGCTCGACCGGATAAGAGTTGTTCGCAACTTTCTCGGCGGCGAATTTGAAGAAGTGGCCAAACTGGCCGAACATCGGGCCGACGCCGGCCATCTGGAAGAAGACCCACTCCAGCGTCTCGTAGCGCCTGGCCGCATCGCTCGGCATGAGCTGGCCGGTCTTCTCCGCCAGATAGACGAGGATTGCGCCGGATTCGAACAGACCGATCGGCTTGCCGTCGGGACCATTGGGATCGATGATCGCAGGAATGCGACCGTTCGGATTCAGCGACAGGAATTCCGGGGATTTCTGGTCGTTGGTGCCGAAGGAGATGAGATGCGGCTCATAGGCCAGACCGAGTTCTTCCAGCGCGATCGAGACTTTGACACCGTTCGGCGTCGGCAAGGAATAGAGCTGGATAATATCCGGATTGCTGGCAGGCCAGCGCTTCGTGATCGGAAAGGACGACAGATCGGCCATGGGCTCGCTCCTGAAAACCATGATTTGACGATTGATTTGGCGCAACAATAGCCGATGCGGCGCGTATGGGAAGAGCGATCTCAGCGGATCATTGTTCAATGATTGTGAACTAATTGTGCGCAGTTGTTTATCTTTTCAACCTCCCGAAAATCACGAATATCAGTCTCCAGAAATTGTCGCCACCCGATCCCAAGTGAATTTACCGGAGACTGTCATGTCCAACACCAACAACATCATCATTCTCGTGGCGCGCATCCTGCTCGCCTTCATGTTTATCTTCGCAGGCTTCGGCAAGCTGAGCGATCCCGCAGGTACCGCTGGCATGATCGCCGGTGCCGGTCTGCCCGCCTCGACGCTGCTCACCTATGTCGCCGGCGCCTTCGAATTCATCACTGGCGTCTGCGTCCTGATCGGCTTCCAGGTCCGCATCGTCGGCTGGCTGCTCGCTGCCTTCTGCGTCTTCACCGGCGTCGTCTTCCATCTGCCGACGGTCAACGTTCCGGACTTCCCGGCCGCCGCCAATGGCTGGATCAACGGCCTGAACTTCGTGAACTTCCTGAAGAACATCACGCTGGCCGGCGCCTATATCATGCTCGCCACCAACGGTGCTGGCGTCTACTCGGTCGACGCTCGCCGCGGCGCCTACGCTACCGCCTGATCGACCAATATCCTTCCAAGACAAAAAAGCCCGCCGGAATTCCGGCGGGCTTTTTGCGTCAATAGGAAACTGAAACGTCAGAGCGCGCTGCGCACCGCTGCAATGATACGCGGAACCAGCGGATTGCCATCGTGGCTTTCCTTGCGCGCGCGCACCAGGCAAGCCTCCGAGCGCAGGATAACCCCATCCGACAAGATCTTCAGATGGTTCGCCCTGAGCGTCGAGCCGGTGGAGGTGATGTCGACGATGATATCGGCCGAGCCGGCGGCCGGTGCGCCTTCGGTGGCGCCTAGGCTTTCGACGATGCGGTAGAGCTGGATGCCGTGCTGGCTGGAGAAGAACTGCTGAGTCAGCCGCCAGTATTTCGTCGCGACCGTCAGCCTGTGGCCATGCCGGGTACGGAAATCGGCGGCGACATCGCCGAGGTCAGCCATGCTATCGACATCGAGCCAGATTTCCGGTACCGCGACAACGACATCGGCATGACCGAAGCCGAGCCGTGCGCAGAATTCGACGCGGCGGTCCGCCTCCGCCATGCCCTCGCGCACGAGGTCTTCGCCGGTAATGCCGAAATCGACGCTGCCGTTGCCGATCTCTCGCGAGATTTCCGAGGCCGACAGGAAGGCGATCTCGACGCCATCCCAACCTTCGACACGGCCACGATAGGAGCGGTCATTGCCGACGGCAACGATCGGCATGCCGGCGCGCTCGAAGATCGCGGCGCAATCGTCCTTCATCCTGCCCTTGGAAGGAATCGCTATCGTGATGGTCATCAGGCCGCCCTCGCGATTTCGATGCGGTCGAGCCAAAGCGCGAAGCCGACAGCCGGGATATGATTCTTGGCACCGAGCAAGGTCATCAACCGGTCGAAGCGGCCGCCGCCGGCAAGCACCGCGCTCGATCCCTGCACCGTCACCTCGAAGACGAGGCCGGTGTAATAATCAAGCGGGCGACCGAAGGCGGCGCGATAGTCGATCTTGGAAGCGTCGACACCGGCATTGGCCAAGGCCGCGACGCGAGCGTCGAAATTCTTCAGAGCCGCACTAAGCTTCAAGCCTGCCGCGTCGGCAAAGCCCGCCAGTGCCGCGGAAGCATCCGCCAGCGGCACACTCAAGGACAGAAACTCCTCCAGTACGCGGAAGGCCGCATCATCGAGCCGCGTTTCCGACAGGACCAGCTTCTCGCGAAGGCGGCGGGCGATCTCCTTCGGCGAGCGGCTGGCATTGGTGGAATAGCCGGTTGCGTGCATAGTGGCATCGATATGCCTGACCAGCCCCTGCTCGTCGCCGCGGCTCAGGAAATCGAGCACATGGGCATCGAGTCCGGTGACCGGCTGCGGGCTTGCAAGATGCGCGAGCAGGGTTTCGAGCTGCATCATGTTGCCAAAAGCGTGGATCAGCCGCTTCTGCCAGCCGGATGGCAGGCCGAGCGCCTGCACCACGGCCTCGAACACGGCCTGATCGCCAAGGGTCACGGAGAGCTGCCTGCCGGGCACCACGCGGTCCAGGATGCCAATGGCATCGCTGACGGCGCGAGCGTCGGCACTCGCCGTATTGCCATCACCCAAATCCTCGATGCCGGCCTGGTAGAACTCATGGCCACCTTCGCGGCGCTGGCGGAAGATCTCACCGAGATAGGAATAGCGCTTCGGCGTGCCGGTCGCGGTTTCGATATGGCGCAGGCAGACCGGAATGGTGAATTCCGGGCGCAGGCAAAGGCTGGCGCCGGTTTCGCTTTCGGTCATGAAGATACGGCGGCGAAGATCCTCGCCGGCCATGTCGAGAAAGGGTTCGGCCGGCTGGATGATGGGCGTATCCACCCTCTCCGTCCCGCGAACCGAGAATTCGTCCAGCAGGTCGCTGGCAAAATTCGGAAGGTTGATCAGGGGCATGGGATCAAAACTCCCCTCTCGCCGCCATCAAAGCCCCTCATCCGGCCTCCTGAGTTTTTATCGAAGGGCGGCCACCTTCTCCCCGTTCGGACGGGGAGAAGGGGATGGGCGCGCCTTCCATCTTCTCTCACCTCTGTGGGAACCGATGAAGTGCAACAAAAGAGGTCGTCCCCTCTCCCCGCAAGCGGGGAGAGGGCTAGGGTGAGGGGCAAAGCCGCGCACTCAGACATTGCCGAGCGCCCTCTTCCGGTCTTCCGCCTGTGCTGCGAGCATCGCCTTGACCTTCGCGATCAGCTCGGCTTCCGGCACGGTTTCCTGGGCCACGCGAGCCTCACGCCAGCTGGCATTGTCCTCGATCTCACCGGAGAGGCGCTTGCCCTCGATCAGATCCTTGAGCTGGACGACGCCCTGGGCGCGCTCATCGCCGCCCTGGATGATGGCGATGGGGCAGCCGCGACGGTCGGCGTATTTCAGCTGGTTGCCGAATTTCTTCCAGTTGCCCTGGAACATCTCGGCGCGGATGCCGGCGGCGCGCAATTGCTGGGTGAAGCGCTGGTAGCGACCCATGGCATCGACATCGCCATCCATGACGGTGACGAGGACAGGCTCGATGACCTCCTCGGTGCCGAGCTTGCCGAGATTCTTCAGCGCCGTCATCAGGCGCGACACGCCGATGGAGAAGCCTGTCGCCGGCACCGGCTGGCCCATGAAGCGCGAGACGAGCCCGTCATAACGGCCGCCACCGCCGACCGAACCGAAGACGACCTTCTCGCCCTTCTCGTTGGTGACGTCGAAGGTGAGCTCAGCCTCGTAGACCGGGCCGGTGTAATATTCGAGGCCGCGCACGACCGACGGATCGATCTTGATGCGATCCGACTGATAGCCGGCGCTGGTGACGAGGCTGCCGATGAAATTCAATTCGTCGACGCCCTCGACGCCGTTGGACGTACCGGCGACCAGCTCGGCGAGCTGTGCGGCACTTTCGGCATAATCCTTGATGCCAACGAAGAAGAGCACCTTATCGATCTGGTCGGCATTGAGGCCGGCACCCTTGGTGAAGTCGCCGGATTCATCCTTGCGGCCGGGACCGAGCAGCAGCGCCACGCCTTCCGGGCCGAACTTGTCGAGCTTGTCGATGGCACGCAGCACGTTCAATCGCTGGGCGGCCTTGTCATCGCCGCCGAGGCCGATCGCTTCCAGGACGCCGTCAAGAACCTTGCGGTTGTTGACGCGGATCACATAGTCGCCGCGCTTGATGCCGAGGGCTTCCAGCGTATCGGCCATCATCATGCACATCTCGGCATCGGCCTGAACGCCCGGCGCACCGACGGTATCGGCATCGAACTGCATGAACTGGCGGAAACGGCCCGGGCCTGGCTTCTCGTTGCGGAACACATAGCCGGCGCGATAGGTGCGGTAGGGAAGCTGGATCTCGTTGAAATTCTCGGCAACATGACGGGCAAGCGGCGCCGTCAGGTCGTAGCGCAGAGACATCCACTGCTCGTCTTCATCCTGCAGCGAGAACACGCCTTCGTTCGGCCGGTCGCTATCGGGCAGGAATTTGCCGAGCGCATCGGTATATTCGAACAGCGGCGTTTCGACGGGATCGAAACCATAATGCTCATAAACGGCCCGGATCTTGGAGGTCATCTCGTTGACGGCGCGAATGTCGCTGGCCGAACGATCGACAAAGCCACGCGGCAGGCGGGCCTTGAGCTTCTGCGGTTTCTTTTGTTTGTCGCTCATCTCTAGGGTAATCCGGTATGGGAACAGTCGCGGTTAACTAGCGGATTGGGCCGAATGCGGCAAGGATTGTTATAAGTTAGCGGCCGACAAAACCGAGAAAAGCCGGAGAGGGCAGCAGAGAAACCATGCCACACGCAATCGTTTTGAAATGCAGCGATGATAGCGCCGCTCCGGTTCTCGATCTCTGGCGGGAGGCGAGCCGGTTCGAAGCCTCTGCGTCGATGCAGGCGCTGCACTATCCGCCACATCTGACATTCGCTGTTTATGAGGACATTGCCGTTTCCTTGCTCGTCGCCGCGGCTCAAAGGGCCTTCGCAAACGTCCCGCCGTTAGCAATCGAGTTTTCGGGGATCGATCATTTTCCAAACGAGATGCTGGTGCTCTGGGCGCGTCCGACGAATGATCATGTCCTGAGACGGATACACCGCACCATTCACGACGAGATCGATCCTGCCCTTTGCCATGAGCATTCCCGACCTGATCGCTGGCAGCCGCATTGCACCCTTGCGATGAAAATCCCGGCGAACGCGGCGGAAGAGGCGCTGAGATGGGCGGCCGCAACGCCAGCCCAGTTTACGCTCACCTTCGATGTGGTGGATTGCATCCACTTTCCGCCGATCGAAATCATCAGGGAAGTCAAACTACAGCCTTGATCGCCTTCTGGTGTCCCGAGGATGCAATTCGCGCTTGCCTTCATGGATTGCACGGCTAGGTTTCTGTTCATGCGTGTATTTGCGATCCTGACGATGCTGATTGCCTGGGTGCTCTACGGTGCCATGCCGGCGCTGGCGAATTGCCCTGTCTGCGAATCTGTCATGTCTACGCCTCAAGCAGCGTCGATGAATATGGCCGATATGCCTGACATCGCCGGTCACGCCAACATGGCCGAACCCCAGCAAAAGAAGCCGGAAAATCCCTGCGCCGGCGGTATGGCGCATGTGGCGTCCTGCGCCGCCTGCCTTGCCTTGATGCCGACCCTTGCGATCGAAGGTGGCAAACACGCCTTCTCCTATCCAGCACCGGCGCCCGGCCAGCGTCTTACCGGCTCCCAGCTGCAGCCGACAGCACCGCCTCCCCGTTTTGCCTGACGATATCCTGCATTCAATCGACGAGCGCTGCCGCTCAAATCCAGATACCGTCCAGAAACGGAGAGAACACCTATGACTACCTCAAAATCGCTGATGCTTGCCGGCGCATTCGCCTTTGTCATCGCCCTTCCTGCCCTTGCCGACGACATGAAGGGCATGGATATGAGCAAGCCGATGGGCGACCAGGGCGCTTCCAGCAAGGCGTTCAACGACGCCATGGGCAAGATGCACAAGGACATGATGATCCACTACAGCGGCGACGCCGATGCGGATTTCGTTCGCGGCATGATCCCGCATCATCAAGGCGCGATCGACATGGCGAAGATCGAGCTGAAATACGGCAAGGATCCCGAACTGCGCAAGCTGGCGGAAGCCGTCGTTACCGCGCAGGAAGCCGAGATCAAGGAAATGAAAGCCTGGCTGCAGAAGCACGGCAAGTAATTCGCCCGATAATGGGAGGCGGCATCCGTGCCGCCTTTCTCACCGCTCTGGATGCGGATGGCGAAAGATCCCATCCAGCCAACCGGAAACGGCGCGAATGCGGACGAGCTGGCGAAGCTCGGCATGTATCAGCAGCCACATCTCTCGCACCGGCGGATTGCCGTCGCCGCTATCGACACGGCAAAGACCTCCTACATTCTGAGCGAGAATTTTCGGCAGCAGCGCGCGCCCCAACCCTGCAGCCGCGGCCTGCAGCAGAGCTTCGGCATCGTTGACCGCAAGCGGGCTGGAACGACCTGACCTTTCCGCCTGCGCGGCGATCCAGCGGGCGTGCGGCAGATGCACCATCGCCTCTTCATAGACGATCCAGGGCAGCTTTTCCGCATGCCTCTCCTGCCCGGCAGCGACGTAGACGGCATAGTCCAGCGTTGCGATCCGCCTGGCGACGACTTTGCCGTTTGTCATATCGGCGGGTCTTGCAAGGCGCAGCGCCATATCGGCCTCGCGCCGGGTCAGGTTGAAATTTCTGGAATCGCCGATGAGTTCCAATTGCAGGCCGGAATGTTGCGCCAGCAGGCTGGGCAGCGAGGGGATCAACAGCCGGCTGATGAAGGATGGCGCCGCCGTGAGGCGCACCTTGCCGAGTGCCATCGGATCGGCCGCATCCAACGCGCCCGACAGCGCCATGACTTCGGCCTCGATCGCCTCGGCTTTCGCCACCGCGATCTCGCCCGCTGGCGTCGGCGACAGGGCGCCACCTCCATCGCGCGAAAACAGCGTCGTGCCGAGGCGTTTCTCCAGGACGCGCAGGCGGCGACCGACCGTCGTCGCATCCGTGCGAAGCGCCCTGCCGGCAGCAGCGAAGGACCCTCCCCGCGCAAGGGCGAGAAGATGGCGCAGATCATTCCAATCGATATCGTGCAATTTTGCAGCTCCCTGCTGAAAATTTACCGCGTGTATCGGCATTATTGCAGTCATAGACTGGAAATATCCAGCAAGGAGATGAAGATGACCCTGTTCGCAGTTCTGTTCGAGGACGATCAGCAAAACGCCGCCGCGATCCGCAAGGAGTATCTGTCGCGCCACTTCGCCTTCCTGGAAGCGAATGCCGCGTCCATCAGGACGGCCGGACCGCTCAGCCGGGAGGGTGACGCATTTGCCGGCGGCCTGTGGCTTGTCGAAGCGGAGACCGGCGATGCCGTCGACCGTCTGGTGAAGGAAGATCCATTCTGGGCGTCGGGCCTGCGCAAATCCGTGCGGGTCTTCAGATGGAACCAGGTCTTTGCCGAGGGCGCCCTGCTCTAGAGCGGCTCAGCTTTTCACGGAAACTCTGAACCGCTCTATCTCTTTGTTTTCACGCACTTCCGGACGGAAAACCGCTCCGCACTTTTCCTGGAATTGCTCTAGCCGGAGGCATCATCACGCGCTCAGTCCATGATTCCAGGCAAGCGCGCGGCGAGCAGATCAATGATCACACGCATCTTCAGAGAAAGCTGCGGTACCTGCGGCCAGACGGCATAGACGTTGACGGGACGGCTGGAGACATTGAGCACGGGCATGAGCTTGCCCGCGTGCACATAGCCCCTTACGAGCCAGCAGGGTAGCCAGGTAATGCCCATTCCGGCAGCAGCCGCGTCCGCAATGACCTCCAGGTCATCGAACCGCAACCGCGTTTGCGGAAAATAGTCGAGGGCTGCGCCATCATCCTTCAGGAAAGCCCATCTCTTCGCCTCGCCGGATCTCGCATAGACGACGAGATCGTGATCGGCGAGATCGGCAACGATCTGCGGCGTCCCTCTTGCGGCCAGATAGGCCGGCGATGCACATAGCGTCATGTGATGGAAGGCGATCTTGCGCGCGGCAAGACCGGCCTCGTCCCGCAGTACGCCGTTGCGAATAGCGAGATCGAAGCCCTCGTCGAAGAGATCGACGACGCGATCGCTGAAGGAGAGATCCAGTTCGAGCTTCGGGTGCATGCGGGCCAGCTCCAGCAGCAGCGGCGTAAGGCAGCGGCGGCCGAAGAGAACCGGCATGGAGATGCGCAGGCGTCCGGTGACCTCGCGCTTGCCCGATTCCAGCATAGCTTCGCCGGATTGTATCTCGTCCAGCGCCCGGCGGCAGCGCTCGTAAAAGGCTTGGCCTTCATCCGTCAGGCTCTGCATGCGGGTGGTGCGGTGGAACAAGCGCACATTCAGGCGCCGCTCCAATTTGGCGATGGTCTTGCCGATCGCCGAGCGCGACAGGTTCATACGTGCCGCCGCCGCCGAAAAGCCGCCGGCCTCGACCGCCTCCACGAATTCCGGAATGCCGTTGAGCATGTCGTTCATGATGATTGCTTCCCATAAGGAACCATTTAGCGGAAATAATATCGCCACTGGCGACCAAAAAGCAACGATATGCTCTGTCCATTGCTTCCAATTCCTCTCAGGAGATCATGATGACGAAGACCATGAAGCGCTGGACTCTCGATACGATTGCCGTCGGCGCTCCCTTGAACCTCACGGAAACGGCAGTACCTAAGCCGGCGCGCGGCGAAGTGCTTGTGCGGGTCAAAGCCGTTTCGCTGAACTATCGCGACAAGCTCGTGCGCGAGACCGGCATGGGCCTACCGATCCAATTTCCCTTCGTGCCGGCCTCCGATATGGCAGGCGTGATCGAAGCGGTCGGAGACGACGTGACCAGATTTGCCGTGGGCGACCGGGTCATTTCGACCTTCCATCCCGGCTGGATCGACGGCAAGCCGCTCGGCGATGCCCGCACACCTCCCTACAAGACGCTTGGCGGCTTTTATCCCGGCGTGCTCTCCGAATATATCTCCATGCCGGAGGGCTGGTTCGTATCGGCTCCGGCGAGCCTCGATTATGCCGAGGCAAGCACTTTGCCCTGCGCTGGCCTGACGGCATGGTTCGCTCTGGTCGAGCGAGGCAAGATCAGGCCCGGTGATAGCGTATTGGTACAGGGAACGGGTGGCGTGGCGCTGTTTGGCCTGCAGATCGCCGCCGCCCAGGGAGCCGAGGTCTTCGTGACCTCGTCGGGGCCGGAGAAGCTCGCACGGACGAAGGCACTCGGCGCCCATCACGGCATCGACCGCAATAAAGGCGACTGGGTGGAGGAAGTCTATCGTCTCACCAACGATCAGGGCATCGACCATATCATCGAAATTGCCGGCGGGCCGAACTTCGGCCAGTCGCTGAAGGCGGTGGCGCCTCATGGCCGCATCTCGGTCATCGGCGTCCTCGAGGGTTTTGACATCTCGGGTCCGGCAGCACCGCTGCTGCTGAAGTCCCCCACCGTGCAGGGCATCGGCGTCGGCCATCGCCGCTCACTCGAAGACTTCGTGCGTGCGGTCGACAGCATCGGCCTGAAGCCCGTCATCGATCATCGCTATGCACTCGGCGAGGTACCGGCCGCCTTCGATCATCTCGATCGCGGCCCCTTCGGCAAGATCGTCATCGAGCTGTGACAGCCGCCGGGCCGCGGCGAAAAGCTGCGGCCCGGCTTTGCATGATATCAGGCCTTCGGCTCGAAGGGTTGCGGCACGCGCTGGGCGCCCTGGCGGGCCAACATCCAGCCGGGATATTCGGCCGGAAGCGCGCTGACGTCGTCGAGCTTGGCCATATCGTCGGCATCGAGCTTCAGCCTGACCGCGGCCAGATTCTGATCGAGCTGGTCCAGACGCTTGGCGCCGATGATGATTGATGTGACGAAGGGCTTCGCCAGGATCCAGGCAAGCGCCACGGTTGCGACGCTGGAGCCGTGCTTCTCCGCCACTTCGCGCATAGCGGCGACGCAGGCCCAGGCGCGGTCCTTATCGACGGGCGGGAAGTCGAAGCTCGCACGCCGTCCCTCGCCATTGCCGGGAGCGCCCGGACCATACTTGCCCGAGAGCAGACCGCCTGCCAGCGGCGACCAGACCATCAAACCGAGTTTCCCTTCTGCCATCAGCGGCACGATTTCACGCTCGAGATCGCGGCCGGCGATGGAATAATAGGCCTGCACCGTCTCGAAGCGGGCAAAGCCGCGACGTTCGGAAATGCCGAGCGCCTTGGCGATGCGCCAAGCCTGCCAGTTGGAAACGCCGACATAGCGGACCAGACCGCGCGAGACGAGATCGTCCAGCGCCCGCAGCGTCTCGTCGATCGGGGTCACCGTATCCGTGGCATGGATCTGATAGAGGTCGATATGATCAGTCTGGAGACGGTCGAGGCTTGCCTGCACCGAGTCCATGATATGGCCGCGCGAGGCGCCGCGGTCGTTCGGCTTGTCGCCCATGACGCCGTAGACCTTGGTGGCGATGACGACATCCTTGCGGGGAACGCCGAGGTTCTTCAGGGCCTGGCCGAGCAGTTTTTCGGAATTGCCGAAGGAATAGACGTCGGCGGTATCGATGAAATTGACGCCGGCTGCGAGCGAGCCTTCGACGATCTTGTCGGCCAGCGCCTGGTCGACGTCGGCGATCGAACCCCAGGGCGTGTTGGGATTGGCTTCGCCGAAGGTCATCGTGCCCAGGCAGAGTTCGGAGACGAACAGCCCGGTATTGCCGAGTTGATTGTAACGCATAGGAGAAATTCCCTTGTGGTCAGCCGGAAGATGCTTCCGGCCGGTGAATGCTTATCTCTTGGTATAGATTGGCCTCGGCACGGCAGCCGCTGTCGGCACTGCCCTGGAGAGGTCATAAGACAGTCATCGAGGCCCGGCTCTGGCTCCGCGGCAATCGAGACAACAAGCACATAATGCACCGGAAACCGATTTCAACGCGAGACCTCGGACCGATCACGATGCGGTGACCGACGCTTACTCTTGCGTCCGGCCGGGCGCGGATTAGACTCTAGCCTTCATATCATGCGCAGAACGGACATACCGATGACGCAACGCCCTTTGACCACGATCGGCTTCGACGCCGACGACACGCTCTGGCAGAACGAACAGTTCTACCGGCTGACAGAGCTGCAATTTACCGATCTTCTCGCCAATCATGCGGCAAGCGACGTCATTTCCGCACGGCTGCTGGAGGCGGAAAAACGCAACCTCAGGCATTACGGCTTCGGCATAAAGGGCTTCACCCTCTCGATGATCGAGACGGCCATCGAAATCACGGAGGGAGAAGTGCCGGCGACCGTTATCGCGCAAATTCTCGATATCGGCCGCGACCTTCTCGCCCATCCCGTCGAAACGCTTCCACATGTGCGCCAGACGCTGGAAGCGCTATCGGGCAAGTATCTGCTGGTGCTGATTACCAAGGGCGATCTCTTCGACCAGGAGCGCAAGCTTGCCCAATCCGGGCTGGGTGACCTTTTCGATGCGGTCGAGATCGTCTCCGACAAGAACGCGTCGACCTATCGCCGCATCTTTTCCAAGGTCGGTGACGGGCCGGAACGGGCGATGATGATCGGCAATTCGCTGAAATCGGACATCGTGCCGGCGCTCGCAGCCGGCAGCTACGGCGTCTTCGTGCCGCACGAACTCACATGGTCCTTCGAACATGTCGACGAACCGAGCGAGGCGCCGCGTTTCCGCAAGATCGGCCATCTCGGCGAGTTGCACGGCATCATCGAGGCGCTTTCCTGAGCTTTACTGTCCCTGCTTCGAGCGCGGCGGAAACAGCATCGGACCCTGATCCTTCTGCTGGTCGGCCGGTTGCTGTGTGGCCGGCGGATTGGGATCGATGAGGATCTCGTAGGGGGCGCCGAGACCGCGACGGCGCGTGACACGCGAATAGTATGGCTTGATCAGCCAGGTCGTGTCCTCGTTGACGGTGACGTCTGCGGTATCGCCGTCCTCATCCGTGCCGAAGAAGGATTCATCCTCGCTCGACGATAGATCGAAGATCGCCATATAGGCGTATTTGCTCTTCGAGCTGAAGCTGATCCGCACATGCTGGCCCTTCTTGAGCGGCAGCAGATAGACCTTACCCTTGCCGAATTTCGTCCAACCCGTCAGCTTTTCCAGGACAGCCGGCAAGGCGATCTTCTCGAGCTTTTCGCCGCGGTCGAGCTGCGGCAATTGCTGTTGCTGGGTGTCGCTTTGAGCCTGGGCGCCGGCAGCGCCCAACAGCGCAAACGCCGTCAGCGAAAAACCGAGAAGTGCAGCTCTCACGGCCGCACCAATGCGTATCGCATCGCCTCCACCTCTTTCCGGCAATAGCAGCCTTCGATGTGATCGTTGACGAGGCCCATGGCCTGCATGAAGGCATAAACTGTGGTCGGACCGACAAAGGTCCAGCCGCGCTTCTTCAGATCCTTCGAAATCCGCACCGAAGCCGCAGTCGTCGGATTGGCGCGAAGATGCGCAAGATCGAAGACCTCGGGGCGCTCGGCAGCGGTCGGCTCATGGCCCCAGAAATAGCGGGCGAGCGAACCGAATTCGTTGCGCAGCTCGATGGCGCGATTGGCATTGTTGATGGTGGAGACGATCTTGCCGCGGTGGCGGATGATGCCGGCATCGGCGAGGCAGCGCTCGATATCGGCTTCGCCAAACTTGGCGACCTTCTCGAAATCGAAGCCCGCAAAAGCGGCGCGAAAATTCTCTCGCTTGCGCAGGATCGTCAGCCAGGACAGGCCCGACTGGAAGCCTTCCAGGCAGATCTTCTCGAAGAGCCTGATGTCGTTGACGACCGGGCGGCCCCATTCCTCGTCGTGATAGCGCTGATATTCCGGCAGATTGCCGTGCCAGAAGCAGCGGTCCTTGCCATCTTCGCCGGTGATTATGCCCGTTTCGGTCATTTTCGCGATTCGTCCCCTATTTCAGCGCGCGCTACCGGAAACCGGTATGCAACTATCGGATAAATTGAGATCAATCAAATGCTTAAATTCATAGGCTGATTTCGACGACCGCGCATTCCGATTCATGATTTACCACTTGCAAACCATCTTTCCAAACCAGGTGGTAACCCTGATAAAGCTTTATCGGCTTCGCGGCATTTTGATGAATAGATCTTTACCATTCGCTCGCGTGCAAGTGGCACCATGATTTCGACCGGGTGCTTCGCGCCCATCTTCGGCCCATGTGTAGAGAGTTTGTCCGATGATGAAACATGCCGTTCTATGCGCCGCCGGCGCCCTGAGCCTGCTTGCTTCCACCGCCTTTGCCGACGATCGCTATCAGTCGCGCCCGCCCGTTATCGTCAGTCCCGATCTGACCGCCCCTTGGGTGATGCAGCTTGGCGGCGGCAACGTGCAGCCGGTCGTCTACCCCCGCCCGATGGCGCGTCGCGCCGCCGATCCCAGAATGGAGCAGCAGGCCAATCCGCAGGTGCGTCAGGTCGTGCAGCCGCGCGGCCTGTTTGCGCGTCCCGCCGTGCAGCAGGTCGCCATGGCCCGTCCGCAATATCCGGCAATCCGCGGCCAGATCGATCCGCAGTTCCTGCCGCAGATCGTCGACTACCAGACGAAGGAAAAGCCCGGCAGCATCGTCATCGACACCAACAACCGCTTTCTCTATCTCGTGATGGATGGCGGCAAGGCGCGTCGCTATGGTGTCGGCGTCGGCAAGCCTGGCTTCGAATGGGCCGGCGCCCACACCGTGACCCGCAAGCAGGAATGGCCGGATTGGACGCCGCCGGCCGAAATGATCTCCCGTGAAGCAGCCAAGGGCCACTATCTGCCGGCGCACATGGAAGGCGGCGAAGGCAATCCGCTCGGCGCCCGCGCCATGTATCTCGGCTCCACGCTCTATCGCATCCACGGCACCAACGCGCCGTGGACAATCGGCAATGCCGTCTCGTCCGGCTGCATCCGCCTTCGCAACGAGGATGTCATCGACCTTTACAATCGCGTGAAGGTCGGCACCCGCGTCACCGTGATGTAATCTCGAACGACCGCTGGACCTGTGCGGCGATACTATCCCATCGAAGGGGCAGTATTCGCCGCACCGGAAAGCCCTCCACTATAGTTCAGACTATAGTCTGATCCACCATAGAAGAGAGGGCGGTTCTTCCAGGCCGTTCTCCTCATCGGGCATTTTGATCTTGATCCCCTCGTTGGTTCCGGTAGTTTCCTACCGAATTCAACGAGGGGAATGGCATTATGAAAGCAGCATTGTCGATCGTGACGACAGGTGTCGTTGCGGCGTGTCTTCTTGCAGCATCGAACGCGGCGGCCTTCACCGCCTCCGCACCCTATGCAGCACCTGCTACCCGCGGCGATGTTGTCCGGGTCGCGATGGAGCCGCAGGGCCAGGTGAAGCCGCAGTTCCAGCGGCGCATGGTGCGGCTGGCGACGAACGAGGAGCCGGGCACCGTTATCGTCGACACCAACAACAAGTATCTCTACCTCGTCGAAGGCAATAATCGCGCAAGACGCTACGGCATCGGTGTCGGTCGCGACGGCTTCGGCTGGTCGGGCGTCGTCAAGGTCGGCCGCAAGGCGGAATGGCCCGGCTGGACGCCGCCGCCGGAAATGATCGTTCGCGAAGCCAAGAAGGGCCACAAGCTGCCGGCATTCCAGGAAGGCGGCGAGGACAATCCGCTTGGCGCGCGCGCCATGTATCTCTATCGCAACGGCAACGACACCGCCTTCCGCATCCACGGCACCAACCAGCCATGGAGCATCGGCCTCAACATGTCGTCCGGCTGCATCCGCATGATGAACAAGGACGTGATCGATCTCTATGACCGCGTTCCCGTCGGCACGAAGGTCATCGTCGTCGGTCCCGGCAACAAGCAGGGCGAAGTCAGCTATCAGGATCGCGGCGTCGATGTGCTGAGGACCCTGTTCGGCGGCTGATAGAACCGAGATCTGGCCGACCCGAATCAGGCACCAAGATAGCGGGCGTCCCTTCCTGGCATGACACCATTCATGCCAGGAAGGGACGCCCGTATCACTTGCAATAGCTTATTGTGTGCAGGCGCGGATGGAGGCACTGTTGCGCCGGGGTTACAGCCTGAAATTTATCACGCTGCACCGCTGAAAAACGGCCCATTGCCTTCAGTTTGCCGTCAGTTTTCCCGCCTAAGCCGTACTTGCTTACCCGTGACTGCAATAGAAGTGTCATGGAAGCGCGTTTAGATAGCGGCACTTTGGCATCCGGGGATTTCATATGCATCGTGCATTTCGCATCAAGCAGCCGGCATTCGCCGCGCTTGCGACTTCCGCATTCATATTTGCCGCAAGCTCTGCCTCGGCAGAGATGCAATTTTCCGCTTACGGCGGCATACAGGGCGCGACAGGCAGCAATGTGACCACGTCGGACGGCGCTGATTTTGACCCCAACTGGTCCGGCAAATCGTTCAAGATGCCGCCCTATTTCGGCTTCCGCGGCATCTGGTGGCTTGACCAGTTCGACAAGCCGAATTGGGGCGTGTCGCTCGATTATACCCATGCGAAGGTCTACGGCGATCTCGGCAACACGCCCGGCTGGTCGCATTTCGAGTTCACCGACGGCCTGAACATGCTGACGCTGAATGCGCTCTACCGCTTCCAGGATTCGAGCCGCAACTGGACACCCTATGTCGGTCTCGGCGCCGGCATCAACGTGCCGCACGTCGAAGTCACGCGCGCTTCCGGCACAACCTTCGACTACCAGTTCGGCGGCGCTTCGCTGCAGGCTCAAGCCGGCGTCAGCTACCAGTTCGCCAAGCACTGGTCGACCTTCGTCGAATACAAGGGCAACTACAACTTCGTGAACAACGTCTCGATCGACAGCGGCGACACGCTGAAGACCAGGGTTTTCACCCACGCTCTCAACTTCGGCGTTTCGTTCAACTTCTGACGTCGCTCAGGCTGAAGTCGCAATCGATCCCTCAAACCGGTTCAGGCTTGGGGGATCTTGTGCTATGTTTCAGCCATGAGCTTTTTCTACTACCGATGTGACTGGATCCATCCGGAAAGCGAGGAGCCAGTCATCGTTTATTACGAAGTCGATGTCGCCGGCGATGTTCCGCGACTGATCGACGTTTTCGCGGACGGCCGCCGGCATTGCATGTCGGTTGCCGACTATGCTGCATTGGGCCGCGAGATGCGGCGGCTCACCAGTCTTGTCGAAGGTTCGTTTTACGAGGGCATCGCCGGCCTGGTGGATGGCCTCTTCTTCGAGGAAGGCCAGGATCGCATCAGCATGACGCAGATTGCCGCCGACCGGTTCGAGGTCGAATGGCAGGCACATCGCCGACCGGCGCGCGATAAGCTGCATTAGATCATTCCCGCTTCTCCTGAAAATGCGCTAGGCAGCGGCCGGCTGCAGACCCTTCAGTTTCGCAGGCATCTCGCCGCCATAGGCCCAATCCAGCAATTCCACCGTATGCAGGATGGGAATGCCGGTTCCTGTGGCGATCTGGGTGATGCAGCCGATGTTGCCCGTTGCGATGATATCGGCTTTCGTTGCCTCGATATTCCTCACCTTGCGCGCCTTCAACTCGGCCGAAATCTCCGGCTGCATGATGTTGTAGGTGCCGGCCGAGCCGCAACAGAGGTGGCCCTCCGCCGGATCGCGCACGGTGAAGCCGGCTGCCTTCAGCAAGAGTTTCGGGGCCATAGTGATCTTCTGCCCATGCTGCATGGAGCAGGCGGAATGATAAGCAACCGCAATGCCCCGCGGCATATGCGAGGGAAGATCGAGGCCAGCCAGATATTCAGTGATGTCCTTGGCGAGCGCCGAAACCCTCGCCGCCTTTTCAGCATAGGCCGGATCGAGGCGCAGCATGTGACCGTAATCCTTGATCGTCGTGCCGCAGCCTGACGCGGTGATGATGATGGCGTCCAGCCCTCCCGCCTCGATCTCGCGTATCCATACATCGACATTCGTGCGGGCGGCGGCAAGCGCCTGTTCCTCGCGGCCCATATGATGGACCAGCGAGCCACAGCAGACCTCCCCTTCCGGCGCCACGACCTCGACGCCGAGGCGTGTCAGCAGGCGGATGGTGGCTGCGTTGATCTCCGGATCGAGCACCGGCTGGGCGCAGCCCGTCAGGATCGCCACGCGGCCGCGCCGTTCCGCCTGCGGCTCATATTGAGCGGGCTTGGCAAAGGGAGAAGGCGCCGGGATGCTGCGGGGCGCAAGATCGAGCATGGCGGCGAAAGCCTTCAATGCCGGAACGCGCTTCAACAGGCCCTTGAACGGCCGGCCAAGCTTCGCAAGCCGCAGAGCCAACCGAAAACGGCCGGGATAGGGCAAGACAGCGGCGAGCACATTGCGGGTCAGCCGGTCCATCAGGGGACGCTTGTAGGTGTTTTCGACATGGACGCGCGCATGATCGATCAGGTGCATGTAATCGACGCCCGAGGGGCAGGTCGTCGTGCAGGCAAGACAGGAAAGGCAGCGGTCGATATGCGTGACCACTTCGGCATCGGCGGGTCGGCCATTTTCCAGCATATCCTTGATGAGATAGATGCGGCCGCGCGGGCTATCGAGCTCATTGCCGAGCGTGACGTAGGTCGGACAGGTGGCGGTGCAGAAGCCGCAATGCACGCATTTGCGCAGGATCGCCTCGGACTCGGCCACATGCGGATCGGCAAGCTGTTCGGGCGTGAAATTGGTTTGCATTTACACATGTCCCCGTTCGAGCAAGATCCTGCCCCTCATCCGGCCTCCTGAGTTTTTGCCGAAGGGCGGCCACCTTCTCCCCGTTTTGACGGGGAGAAGGTGATGGACGCGCCCTCCGTCGTCTCTAACCTTTGCAAGCATCGAAAGGCCGCTCGGAAAAAGATCGTCCCCTCTCCCCGCCTGCGGGGAGAGGGTTAGGGTGAGGGGCAATCTTGGACAGTGCCGCATCACCCCATCTTCCCCGGATTGAAAATCCCCACCGGATCGAACTTTTCCTTCACGTGCGCAGACAGCAGCGCCACGGCGTCCGGTTGCGGCTGGAAGGCCGGTGTCATCGCGCGGTGGGCCGAGGTCGCGCGCATCAAAGTCGCATGTCCGCCGCCCAAGGCATGGATGTAGCGTCGCAATACATCGCCTTCCGGCTCCGCTTCCATGCGCATCCAGACTAATCCGCCCTGCCAGTCGTAATAGGCGTCGACGCCCGCTTCCAGGCGAAGGGCCGCGACGAGCTGGTGGCCGATACTGGGTGCCACGGACACACGCCAAACGGGGCGCGTCGTACCGTCAGCATAGGGCTTCACATCGCGGATCTCGCGCCAGAGCCTGCGACTGTCGTCTTCTGGAAGGCGCTTCACCGACCCGAGCCGGCCCATCGCAGCGGCGAGTTTTTCACCCCTGACGGAGACAGAGCCTGGAAGACCCTCGAGGCGCAGTACCGTCGCCTCGCCCTGCGGCAGCCTGCCGTCGAGAAAGGACCAGGCGACCGTTAGGGGCAGATGAGCAGCGCCGGACACTTCAAGCGGCAGGGCCATGGCAGCGGCCATCGCATTGGCGGCTTCCGCATCGTTGAGGCCGGACAGCACGATCGTCTCCTCCGTCTTCGGTTTCGGCGGCACGCGGAAGGTCACTTCGGTCAGAAGGCCGAACGTGCCGTGCGAACCGGCCATCAGCTTGACCAGATCGAGGCCAGTGACATTCTTCATCACCCGCCCGCCGGCCTTGACGATCTCGCCCCGGCCATTGACGAAACGGACGCCAAGCAGGCTATCGCGCGCAGCACCGCTGACGAAACGGCGCGGGCCAGAGACATTGGCGGCGAAAATGCCGCCGATCGTCGGCTCGCCTTCCGTCGCCATCAGCGGCCGATGATCCATCGGCTCGAACGCCATCATCTGACCACTTGCGGCAAGAGCGGCCTCGATCTCCGCGACCGGCGTGCCCGCACGCGCGGTCATGACCATCTCCCCCGGATTATAGGCGACGATGCCGGCAAGATCGCGCGAAGACAGAGTGGCTTCGGATATGACCGCATTGCCGAAGCCGGATCGCGTATTGCCGCCGACGATCGCGAGAGCCGCGCCGCGTGCCGCGTGATCGCCGATGATGGAGGCGGCTTCCTCCTCGGTCCTGGGGTGAAATTCGGTCATGCAGCGTTGCGTCCGTCGAGCGGAAAGACCTTGGAGGGGTTGAGGATCCAGCCGGGATCGAAGGCCGATCTCACCGACATCATCTGGGCAAGATCGACATCGGCATATTGGTGCCGCATCAGGTCGCGCTTTTCGATGCCGACGCCGTGCTCGCCGGTAAGACAGCCGCCGGCATCGACGCAGAGCCGCAGGATATCGTTGCCGGCCGCTTCCGCCTTGGCCGCCTCCTCGGGATCGTTGGCGTTGAAGAGAATCAGCGGATGCATGTTGCCATCGCCGGCATGAAAAACATTGGCGACGCGCAGACCGTAGCCGTCGACGATTTCCCCCGTCTTCTGCAGCACATAGGAAAGCTGGCTAAGCGGCACGGTGCCGTCCATGCAGATATAATCGGCGATGCGGCCGGTGGCGCCGAATGCGGATTTCCGGCCCTTCCAGATCAGGGCGGCTTCCGTTGCCGACTGGCATTCGCGCACGGTCTTGACCTTATGGGTATGGGCGATGGCGACGATGCTAGCCAGCATGTCGTCCATTTCCGCCTCCGACCCCTCCACCTCGACGATCAGCAGCGCCCCGACATCGAGGGGATAGCCGGCCTTGGCAAAAGCTTCGCAGATCTCGATCGCCGGCTTGTCCATGAATTCGATTGCGACGGGCACGATGCCAGCGGCGATGACATCGGCGACGCAGGCGCCGGCCTCCTCGGAGCTGTCGAAGCCGAAGAGCACCGGCCGGGCACCCTCAGGCTTGGCGAGCAGCCGCACTGTCGCCTCGGTGACGATGCCGAGTTGGCCTTCCGACCCGCAGACGAGGCCGAGCAGATCGTAGCCCGCCGCATCCAGCGCCTTGCCGCCGAGATCGATGACGGTGCCGTCGGTCAGCACCAGTTTGACGCCGAGCAGATTGTTCGTCGTGACACCGTATTTCAGACAATGGGCGCCGCCGGAATTCATGCCGATATTGCCGCCGATGGTGCAGGCAAGCTGCGAACTCGGGTCGGGCGCATAGAAGAAGCCATCGGCCGAAACGCTTTCGGAGACATGCAGGTTCGTCACCCCCGCCTGCACGGTCGCGGTGCGGTTGGCATAATCGATATCGAGGATGCGGTTCATCTTGGAGAGGCCGAGAACGACGGCATCCTCCTGCGGGATGGCACCGCCGGAGAGCGAGGTGCCGGCGCCCCGCGGCACGACGGGAATGCCGTAGCGATGGCAATATTTCATGACGGCCGCGACTTCCGCCGTCGAGCGCGGCAGGGCGACGGCGAGCGGCAGGCGGCGATAGGACACGAAGGCGTCGGTCTCGAAGGGCACGAGCTCGCGCGCCTCGTGGATCAAGCATTCGGGCGCCAAGAGATCGGCGAGATCGGCAACGATCGCGCTGCGCCGGGCCAGAACATCCGCACGCGGTTCCAGAAATGAAATGGCCTCGGCCATGCCGTCCTCCTCCTGCATCCCGTTGCGGATACAGCCCCCTTGTAGCGCATTACAGGCTTAGCGCTTTCCCAAGTTTGGAGCAAATGATAAGCACTTATTCCAAAACAGGAAATAATTCTGCATGACCAATTTAGGAGATCTCGAAATCTTCGCGAGCGTCGTTGCGACCGGCAGCATGTCCCTGACCGGCCGTGCGCTCGGCTTTTCGCCGGCCGTCATTTCCAAGCGCATCAAGCGCCTCGAAGACAGGCTGGGCACGCGCCTCCTGCAGCGCACGACGCGGCAGATTTCGCTGACGGAAGCGGGCCAGGGTTTCTACGATCGCGTGCTTGCCATTCTTGCAGGGCTGGAAGAGGCGGAAGCCTATATTGCCGGGCGCTCCTCGCAGATGCACGGCACGCTAAAAATCTCAGCCCCGACATCCTTCGGCCGGCTGCACATCGCGCCACATCTGAAATCCTTCATGCAGGCGCATCCCGAACTGGCTCTCAATCTCGTGCTCAGCGATGAATTCGTCGACATCGTCGGCGGCGGCTTCGATCTTGCCATCCGCATTGCCGAGCTCACCGATTCCAGTCTTGTCGCCCGCCGGCTCGCGCCGGTGCGCCGCGTGCTCTGTGCCTCGCCTAACTATATCGCAGCCTACGGCATGCCGCAGGATATCGACGATCTGCGCCGGCATATCTGCCTGCCGGCGCACAATCTCGATCCATGGCGGCTAGAAGGGCCGAAAGGCAGCCTGATCTTTCGGCCGGAGGGCAGGCTGATCACCAATTCCAGCGAGGTCGTGCGCGAAGCCGTGATCGCCGGGCTCGGCATTGCGCTGCGCTCCACCTGGGATATCGGGGGAGAATTGCGCGACGGCCGCCTCGTGCAGGTGCTGCCGGCCTATGAAGGCTCGCACAATGTCACGCTGTCGGCCGTTTACCCCAGCCGACAGTTCCTGCCGGCGAAAGTACGTGTCTTCATCGATTTTCTGGCGGAACTTTACGGTCCTGTTCCCTATTGGGAACGGTGAAAGCCCTTTCGAAGTCCGAGGAGAGCATCATGTCCGCGCCTGAAACCATCCGCTCCGATGTTGCCAAGAATTCTAAGACCCGCTTCACCGTTGTTGTTGGTGACATCACCCGGCTTGCGGTCGATGCCATCGTCAATGCGGCCAACAGCAGCCTGCTCGGCGGCGGTGGCGTGGATGGCGCGATCCATCGCGCCGCCGGGCCGGATCTCCTTGCAGAATGCCGGACGCTGAACGGCTGTAAGACCGGCCAGGCGAAGATGACAGCCGGATATCGCCTGCCGGCAAAGCATGTGATCCATACGGTCGGCCCGGTCTGGAATGGCGGCGACCGTGGCGAAGAGCAGTTGCTTGCCGGTTGTTACGGCAACAGCCTCAGCCTTGCCCGGCAGCACGGCCTCAGAACTATCGCCTTTCCCGCGATCTCCACCGGCGTCTATCGCTTTCCCGCCGCGCCGGCGGCAGAAATCGCGATCCGCACCACCCTTGCCGAAAGCAAGGACGGTGCGTTCGAGGAAATCATCTTCTGCTGTTTCGGCGACGAGATGGCGGCACTCTATGATCGTCTACTGCCGCAGGCGCTGACCGAGATTTAGCGTGTCAGGTCGAGATAGGCGGAGGCGACCAAAGCGTCGATATCAGTGGGAACAGGGATAACGCAGGCTTCCTTGCCGAGGTCGCCCCTGGCGACTCGCTCCAGGCAACGGGCCTGCAGCGCAAAGCCGAGATCCATGGATTCGACGGTATTCCCCAGCGGACGCGGGCCGGCCAGATTGGCCATGTGACCGCCGCCGAGAATGTGGAAGGCACGGCCATCGCGCATGCGGACGGTCTCGATCTGCTCGGCTTCATAGCGGTCGATACCTGAGACATCGGGACTGTTGCGGAAGCCTTCGACATCGATCTCATGCGGGAAGTGACCGCCATTCATCAGGATCGCACCGTCCTTGATCAACGGCAGATCGGCAACCGTGATGATATCTGGATAGCCTGTGACGGTAATCAGGATATCGGCGGAACGGATCGCCGCTTCGCGCAGCGGCGTCGAGAAGCCGTCGAGATGCGCCTCGAGCGTGGTGACAGGATTGATGTCGACGACGCTGACGGCGGAGAATGCGTTACGGAAGCAGGCAGCCGTGCCCTTGCCGCAGGCACCATAGCCGAAGACGGTGACGCGCTTGCCGTTGGTGGAGCGGTTGGTGAAGCGCAGATAGCTCTCGAACAGGCTCTGGCCGACGGCATGGCGGTTTTCGGCGAACTGCTTGATCGGGCTGTCGTTGATGACGAGGATCGGCATGTTGAGCTTGTCGCGCATCGGCAGGAGGCGGGTGCGGCCGGATGTGGTCTCCTCGGTGCCGCCGAGCAGGTTGGCATAGGGCCGGTCGGCCGCACGGGCGAAGAGATCGCCGCCATTGTCGAGTAGCAGATCTGGTTTTTCCGCCAGGATCGCATCGAGGCTGGCGCCGTGCTCGCCGGCGTCGCGGGTCTGTGTCGCGAAGACCTTGATGCCCTGGGCGCGGAGATAGTCCACCGTTTCCGGCTGGGTGCTGTTGAGATTGCCGGTGCAGACGAGATCGGCGCCGCCGGCGCGTAGCGTCATCAGCAGCGCAACGGTCTTCGGTTCCAGATGGATGCCCGTGCCGATGGTGAGACCGGCAAAGGGTTTTGTGTCGCGAAACTCCGCTGCCGTGGCCGCCAGGAGCCGGCAGCTGCGCGCCACCCAGTCGATACGGGAAAGAAAAGAAGGCTGATCCATGATGCGCTCCTGCCGGCTGGTTCGATGCCACGATCTGGCATGATGGCAAAGGGCATGTCGATGGACATTGCGATGCGTCATATGGCAGATTTTCTGCCATATGATCGGGAGCAGAGTGTCTTGTTAAGCTTGTTCGGCCCCGGCCGCACTCAACCAATTCGCCAGCCGGACGAGGGCCGGGTCCTTCACATCGCTGCTGCGGATACTGAGGCTATAGCCCGCCGGCCGCCGGATGAAGCCGAATGGCGCGACCAATGCGCCACGATCGATATCCTCGCCAATGGCCGTGCGCGGCGCAATCGCCACCCCCAGGCCCGAGCGGGCGGCGCCGATCGCAAGCAATAGGTCTTCAAATTCGCGATTTCCGGCAAAGCGGACAGTGGCGTGGCCACTTTCGGCAAACCAATCCTCCCACAGGCTTGGGGCGGAACGGCTTGCAAGGGCGATAGCCCCGGCAAGCGCCGAAACGCCGTCGGCAAGCCCGACGCGATCGGCAAGATCTGGCGTGGCGACAGGGCCGAACTCGTCCTCCATGAAGCGAATGGCCGTGATATCACGCATCGGCCTGTATTCGCCGCCCATGATGACCGCCTCAAGCTCGGCGCGCTTGGCAAGCGGCTCCACCGTCGCCATGGGCACGATGTCTATATCGATATCCTGAAGAGCCGCCTGGAGCGCGGCGACGCGAGGCATCAGCCACCAGACGGCAAAGGCGGAGGGAACGCCGAGCCGGATCGACCGCCGGCCTCCTATGGAAAGTTCTGCCGAAGCCCGCGTCAGGATGCCGAATGCGATACCGACAGAATCGGCAAATGCCCTGCCCTTCGCCGTCAGTACCAGCCTGCCATTCTGCCGATCGAACAGGGGTACGCCAAAATGTGCCTCCAGCAGGTTCAGCTGCTGCCTGATGGCCCCGCGCACGACGCCAAGCTCATCGGCCGCCTTCAGGATGCTGCCACAGCGCGCAACCGCATCGAAGGCGCGCAGCGCGTTCAAGGGCGGCAGGCGTCGAGGCGGAATGCGTCCGGACATAATAAGTTTTTTCTTTCTTTCCAAAACGATAGCAGCCACATCCAAGCAATTGCGCCATCTGCGGCACGAAAATGCTGTTGAATGTCGTTTTCAGCACAATCGCTGGCGAATATCAGAAGACAAATCTTCGCATTTTTATCTATGCAACACTCAATAATTTTGTGGGGAAATACCATATAGCCTTATATGGAGCGCAAATTTTTTCCACACCATGATAATATAGATTCCAGCCTTCACTCCAACGCTCAAAGGTGAACCGACAATTGGCCTTTCTCAGCCGCATAGCAAATGATGTGCAACTCATGTTTCGGCGTCCGCCGCGACAGCAATATGCTGCGCTTTGCTATCGGGTGAAAAAGAAAACCGGTCAACTTGAGATGTTGTTGCTGACCAGCCGCGACACCGGTCGCTGGGTCGTTCCCAAGGGATGGCCGATGCCCGGCAAGCTCTCCCACGAGGTCGCTGCCCGCGAAGCCTATGAAGAGGCAGGCGTGCGAGGCGTGGTGGAAACTGAGCCGCTCGGCTCGTTCGGCTACGACAAGGTGCTGAAGGACGGCATTCAGGTGCCATGCCGCGTGCAGGTCTACGCCCTTGAGGTCAGCGAACTCGTCAAGAACTTCAAGGAAAAGGGCGAGCGCTCCATTGAGTGGGTCTCCTGCGAGGAAGCAGCCGAACGCGTTCGCGAACCGGAACTGCACGATCTCATTCTCGCCTTCGCGCAACGGATGACGGCCGCTCCAGCGGTTTTGCAGGCGAAGTAAGCCACATTACTCACAAAAAACTGTGCCAGTATGCTTGGTGGATATTGCGCGCCTTATCGGTCAGCGCGATACGAGAGTTTTGATCCAGAGAATTGCATGCCCGACCGACCGGCCACACCAGTAAAAAGGACGCTCGACAAGGACCTCGACAAAGTCACCTATGTCGAGGACGCGACCCATCACGTCACGAGACGTCTGGTGGCGCCGGGCATCGGCCTGATCTTCCTCGGTCTCGCCATGGTCTTTGCCGGCATCTACGTTTTCGACCAGCCGCGCGCGACACTGATCTTTGCCGCCGTTGCCCTTGCCGGCTACATGGCCATGAACATCGGCGCGAAAGACGTCGCCAACAATGTCGGTGCGGCGGTCGGCGCGCGTGCGATCACCATGACGCAGGCCCTCGTCATGGCCGCAATCTTCGAGATCCTCGGTGCGACGATCGCCGGCGGCCCGGTCATCAATACGATCTCGACCCATATCGTCGACACCAACCGCATCATCAGTATCGGCAAGCTTGCCTGGCTGATGATGGCAGCACTTCTCTCCGCCGCGCTCTGGATCAACTTCGCCACCTGGCTGAAAGCCCCCGTTTCGACCACCCATACGATCGTGGGAGCCGTCGTCGGCGCAGGCGTTGCCGCCGTCGGCCCGGAACTCGTAAACTGGAATGTTCTTGCCGCGATCTCCGCCGGCTGGGTGATAACGCCGTTTCTCGGGGGCACCATCGCTGCCGGCATCCTGTTCTTCATCGAGACGCGTATCATCTATCGCGACGACAAGATCGCCGCCGCCAGATACTGGATTCCGATCCTGATCGGACTGATGGCCGGCGCTTTTTCGGGCTATCTCGTCGTCCAGCTGGAGCCGAAAGGTGCCATTCCCAATGTACTGAACCTTGGGATCGGCATTATCGTCGGCATCGTCGCCTGGCTCGGTGCGGGGCCGCTGGTGGCGGCGCAATCGGTCGGGCTCGAAAACAAGAACAGCTCGCTGCGCAAGCTTTTCCGCCTGCCCTTGATCTGTTCGGCGGCGCTGATGTCCTTCGCGCACGGCGCCAACGACGTCGCCAATGCCATCGGCCCGCTGGCCGCGATCGTCCGCGATATCGGGCTCGGCGGCTCGCTTGGCGTGGTGGCCGAAACGACGACGCAGAAGGCGCCCTTCTGGGTCGTCATGATCGGTGGCTGCGGCATTTCGGTGGGCATCCTGCTCTATGGGCCGCGCCTGATCCGCCTGCTCGGCGAGCAGATCACCAAGCTCAACCCGATGCGGGCCTATTGCGTGGCGGTCTCCGCCGCGCTTACCGTCATCGTCGCGGCCTGGTTCGGCTTTCCTGTCAGTTCGACCCATATCGCCGTCGGTGCGGTCTTCGGCGTCGGCTTCTTCCGCGAATGGTCCACCGTGCGCTCCAGACGGCGCCTCGCCTACATGCGCAAGAGGGCCGAAGCCGCCGGTATCCCCTGGCACGAGCCGGAAACCACGGATGAGCGCAATCCCGACGAGGTTCATCGCCGGCGCCTGGTGCGCCGCTCTCATTTCATGACCATCATCGGCGCATGGGCGATCACCGTTCCCGTGGCTGCCCTGCTTGCCGCCGCCGTATATTGGGTTATGGTCGCGCTCTTCATTTAGAGCGGTTCGGCTTCTCGCCGGATCTTCGGGCCGCTCCATCTCATAGTTCCAGGTAATTCCGGGGGTAATCCATGCGCGCCAATTTCCGCATGCAGCGGCTGTACGTGACGTCAGACATCAAGGCTGGCACCACCATCGAGGTAGACCAGGATCAATTCAACTATCTCGCCAACGTACTGCGCATGGAGGATGGTGCCGAACTTCTTGTCTTCAACGGCCGCGACGGCGAATGGAAAGTCGGCGTCTCCTTCCCCACCCGCAAACGCATTCTGCTGACACCGGTCGAAGAAACGCGGCCCCAGCCGGCCCCGTCCGATCTGCATTATCTCTTTGCGCCCTTAAAGGTCGGGCGCCTCGACTATCTCGTGCAGAAGGCGGTCGAAATGGGTGCCGGCCTGCTGCAGCCGGTCATGACCCAGCACGTCCAAGGCAAGATCACCAATCTCGACAAGGTCAAGGCCAATGTCATCGAGGCGGCCGAGCAATGCGGCATTCTCGGCATTCCCGATGTGGCTGAGCCGATGAAGCTTGCCGACCTGCTTGCCCGCTGGCCGCGTGAGCGCCGCATCATCTATTGCGACGAAGGCGATGCCGGCCAAAACCCGCTGCCGCTTTTGACGCAGGTAAAGGAGAAGCATCTGGCGCTGCTGGTCGGCCCCGAAGGCGGTTTTTCCGAAGAAGAGCGCTCCCTCTTGCGCAGCCTCGATTTCGTCACCGCCATTCCGCTCGGCCCGCGCATCCTGCGTGCCGATACGGCGGCTGTGGCCGCCATGGCGGTGATCCAGGTCGCGATCGGCGACTGGAACTGAGGCTTCACTCCAGCACGGCGACGACGGTTGCAACGATCAACAGGATCGCCAGCAAGATATTGACGATCCGCGAGATCTTCGGATCTTGGAGGAAACGGGATAGGGAAGCACCGACGAGAAGCCAGATCATATGGATGGCGACGATCATTGCCGTCAGCAGCACGATCTTGGAGGCAGCGTCGAGCAGCCTCTGATCCTGAAACAGGCTGACGCCGGCAAAGACGGCGGCGATCGCCAGATAGGCCTTGGGATTGGCGACGGCCAGCAGGAACCCGCCGGAAAAGGCAGGCGCCGCGACCCGATCGTCGCGGCGAGACAGCGGCGGCGCCGTGGCGATCTTGAAGGCGAGATAAAGGATGTAGACGGCCGAGACGATCGTCAGCACCAAGGCGCCGTGCGGCACGGAGAGGAGGATCGCAACGACGCCGGCCGCCACGGCCAGCAAGACCGCCACGGTGCCCGCGATGAGACCGAAGACGTAACCGAGCGACCGCCGGAAGCCATAGGCGGCTCCCATCGCCGTCGCGCTGATCGTCGAGGGGCCCGGGCTTCCCATGATGACCAGTGCAGCCAGAAGCAATGTCAGTATGGGATAGAAGAGGCCGTCTGGATCGCTCATCGATATGCTCCGCCTTATGTCAGTGGAAGCGAAACTATCCGTGCCAGGAGCGAGACGTCTTGAACGCTTGTGCAAATATGCCGGTGGCTGGCACGGCTGTGATGCAGTTGCGAGACATAAAATCCTATTTTTTTGAACGACCCTTGAAAGAAATTCACTTGCACCGTACCTCAATCCGCGTCAATCAGCCTCCAATTGACCTGCGGCTGGCGCGGGTTCTCCTCCGAGATCTAAGGTATACCATGGCGCGCGATACTACCGACCAGACTCCGCTCTCCTCGGTCTCGGAAATGACGGCCTATCTGGCCGCCGGCAACAAGCCTGAGGAGAAATTCCGCATCGGCACCGAGCATGAGAAATTCGTGTTCTTCCGCGCCGACAACAGCCCCGTTCCCTATTTCGGCGAAGCCAGCATTTCCGCGCTCCTCACGGGGCTGCAGAAGAAGAGCGGCTGGGACCCGATCATGGACGGCGACAACATCATCGGGCTCGGCGAACCCTCGGGCATGGGCGCGATCTCGATCGAGCCGGGCGGACAGTTCGAGCTGTCGGGTGCGCCGCTCGAAACCATCCACGAGACCTGCAAGGAATCGAACGCTCATCTGGCGACGGTGCGTGAAATCGCCGAGCCGATGGGCATCCGCTTCCTCGGTGTCGGCGGCAGCCCGAAATGGACGCTCGCCGAAACGCCGCGCATGCCGAAATCGCGCTACGAGATCATGACCCGCTACATGCCGAAGGTCGGCACCATGGGTCTCGACATGATGTACCGCACCTGCACCATCCAGGTGAACCTCGACTTCTCCTCGGAAGCCGACATGCGCCGCAAGATGCGCGTCTCGATGAAGCTGCAGTCGCTGGCAACCGCACTGTTTGCCTCCTCGCCCTTCACCGATGGCAAGCCGAACGGGCTTTCCTCCTGGCGTGGCGAGATCTGGAAGGATACCGACAATCGCCGCGGCGGCCTGCTCGATTTCACCTTCCGCGACGATTTCGGCTTTGAGGATTATGTGAAGTGGGCGCTCGACGTTCCCATGTATTTCGTCGTTCGTGACGGTCGTTACCACGACTGTACGCATGTCACCTTCCGCCAGTTCATGGACGGTGGGCTCAAGGGTGAAATCGCCGATTGGGAACCAACGATGGGCGACTGGACAAACCATCTGTCGACGCTGTTCCCCGACGTGCGTCTCAAGCGCTTCCTTGAAATGCGCGGCGCAGATGGCGGCCCGTGGCGGCGCATCTGTGCACTGCCGGCCTTCTGGGTCGGCCTGCTCTATGACGACGAGGCGCTGACGGCGGCCGACGAGCTGACCAAGGATTGGAGCTTTAACGAGGTCAACGCGCTGCGTGACGTCGTGCCGGTTCAGGGTCTGAAAGCCTCCATCAAGGGCCACAGCCTGCTCGATGTCGCGCGCGAAGTCGTCGGCGTTTCCCGCCTCGGCCTGAAGAACCGCAATCGCTTGAATGGCGACGGGCAGGACGAAACCGTCTTCCTTGCTCCGCTCGACGAGGTGCTCGCCAAGAAGGGCACGCTCGCAGACGATCTGTTGATGCTCTACAACGGCCGCTGGAACCAATCGGTCGAGCCGATCTTCGAGGAATATCAGTACTGATAGGCGGTTATCTGCCGTCGCTACCTGGCGAGTCTCCGGCAGAAACCGGTATGCGCTCTCTTTTTTCCCGCTATACTATCGGAATCAAGCGCCGCCTGATTCCGAAGCGGCTTCATAGCGGGGAAAGGGACTTCGATGCTGCCACTCTTCGACATGATGATGCAGGCACAGAATGGCGCCGCCACGGAGGCCATGGCCAAGCAGTTCAATCTGGCGCAGGAGCAGGCGACCAAGGCGATGGCCGCGCTGATGCCGGCTTTTTCCTCCGGCTTCAAGCGCAGCGCCACCGATCCCTATAATTTCATGGGTGTGATGCAGGACATCAGCTCCGGCAACTACGCGAAATATTTCGAGGATATGACGAAAGCTTTCACGCCCGAGGGCATTGCCGACGGCAATGCGGTGCTGGGCAGGCTGTTCGGCTCCAAGGACGTTTCCCGCGCGGTTGCGGCACAGGCAGCGCAGATGACCGGCATCGGCCAGGAGATCTACAAGCGCATGCTGCCCGCCATGGCCGACACGCTGATGGGCGGCCTTTTCAAGGAAACGAGCGGCCAGATCCCGCAGATGGCCAATCCCTTCCTCAACACCGCGATGGGCGAGATGATGCAGGGCTGGCTGCAGAGCATCGGCTTTGCGCCCAAGCAACAGCCGACGCCGCAGGCGAGCATCTTCGACAATCCCTTCACCCAGGCGATGGAACTGATGTTCGGCGCCGACGCCGTCAAGCGCGAGAAGCCGGCGCCGACCAATCCGTTCCTCGACAATCCCTTCGCCAAGGCGTTCCAGGACATGATGAAGAACTTCCCGATGCCATCAGAGCCGCCGAAGGAAGAGCCGAAGACCAAGCCCGCCGTCGGCGTCGACATGGCGGCCTATACCGAGATGTTCAACGCCATGTTCGACAGCGGTCTCGAAGTGCAGAGGAGCTACCAGAAGAGCATGGAGGCGATCTTCGACAGTTATAAATCCGCGGGCGACGGGATCAAAACGCCGGGGCGCGAATCCTAACCCGCACCCTTGGTGTTTGACTTGCTTGCCCGCAAGATCAGAGCTTCCGAAGCGTCTATGAGAGCCCTTACATAGGATGCGTCCATCAGCTTTGGCGATGGCAGGATCGCCTCTGCCTTGTTGTTGAACATGGCACCGCTGTGACCTTCGAGATCGGGCGAGACAAGGAGCGGGATCATGCGTGCGGCATAGGTTTCCGCGCTGATGGTTGCAAAGCCGAACATCCACTCGATCGTCCTCAGCAGCAGCCTGTTCGATCCGAAAAGATTGCCGCGAATGTTGGTTTTAACGAAGCCGGGGTTTAGCCCGAAAAAATCAACCTCCGGAAACCGTCTAGCGGCGTCCAGAACAAGCGCCTCGTTTCCAGCCACAGTGTTCGAGTGCGCGCGCCATCGGCCATACTTCTTCTCCGTATTCAGGTCGTCCACGGCCCCGGCCTGACCTGTTCCGGGAAAGCCTGTGACGAAGATGCGCGGTTTCATTCCGGCATTTGGCCGATCTTTGCCAAGCCGCGACGCGATCTCATTCACAATGACGAACCGGCTGAGATAGCTGATCGCCAAATCGCGCTCGAGCCCCTCGGCGGTTTGCTCGCGCCGGGGACCAGCCATGACCCCGGTTGTCATGACAACAAGATCGAGATTGCCTGCGGGCAGGTCCGTAGCGACGCGCCTGGCCTCGCTCAACAGGCTCAAATCGGCTTTGACGAACTCGATCCCACGGCTGCCGGCATCCCTGAATGTCTGACCGATCACGACGACATGGGCGCCTCGCGCGGTCATCGTATGCGCGAGGGCACGGCCTATCCCGCCCGTGCCTCCGACGATCGCAACGTTCATGCTGCCGAGATCGAGGCTGTCCGCCTCGACGTGGCGCCATCCGAGCGACTTGTCACGTTTCATTTCGTCCCACCCCTCAAAGACTGCCGGCCTGCTGGCCGATCGACCTGGCAAGTACCGGATAATCGAGATAGCCCTTGGCTCCAGGCGTGTAGAAGGTCGAGCGATCCGGTTCATTCAAGGGCGCATGGCGACGGAAACGCTCTGCCAAGTCCGGGTTGGCGAGAAATGCGCTGCCGAAAACCACGGCATCAGCTTTGCCCTGTTGCAAGAGTTCCTCCGCACGCGCCTGATTGAGCCCGCCGCCGATGATGTAAGATCCGGCAAAACGCGGACGCAGCAGCTCGTGATAGTCCACCGCAGCGCCAAACAATGCGACGTGGAGATAGGCCATGTCCGAGGCTGGAAGATGCTCGACCAGATAGGAGTAGGTTTCTTGCGGATTGGCGTCCGATATATCGTTGAAATTCATCTCCGGCGAGATCTTGAGACCAACCCGGCCGACCCCGGCCTCCTCGATCATCCCGGCGAGAACTTCGAGTATGAACCTGGCGCGGTTGGCCACAGAGCCACCGTATTCGTCCGTGCGCTCATTGCTGCCGGTCGAGAGGAATTGCTCCGGAAGGTAGCCTGAAGCGCCATGGAGTTCGACGCCGTCGAAGCCGATGGCAAGCGCGTTGCGGGTCGCGACACGATAACTTCCGATAGTCTCCTTGATCTCGACAAGCGAAAGCGCGCGGGGTGTGACAAAATCCTTCTGACCCTCATTGGTCCAGGTCTGCCCGTTAGGACGGATGGCCGAAGGAGCGACCGGCAGTTCGCCGTCGGGCAGCAACAAGGGATGGGAGATCCTGCCGGTATGCATCAGCTGCAGGAAAATCCGGCCGCCCGCAGCGTGAACGGCATCGACCACGGCCTTCCAGGCCTTGAGCTGCGGCTCCGTCTGGATGCCCGGTGTGCGCACATAGCCCTTGCCGCCGGATGTCGGGAAGACACCTTCCGTGACGATAAGACCCGCACCGGCACGCTGCGCATAGTAGGTGACGGTCAGATCTCCCGGCACACCATCATCATCGGCCCGGGAGCGGGTCATCGGGGCCATGACAAGGCGGTTGGCGATCTCGGTTCGGCCGAGGCGAGTGGATGTGAAGATCTTGCTCATGGAACGTCCTTTCTGTCGGTTCGAACAAGACATGGGACCTTTCTGTGGTGGCATAAACAGGCTATTGTGGAAATGATTATTCCAATAATGGCGCAATCTCGATGGAATACCTGAATGACATGGCGCTTTTCGTTGAGGTCGCGAAAGCTCGAAGTTTTCGCCGCGCGGCGGAAGTGCTCGGGATACCCAACTCCACGCTTTCCCGCAGGATCAGCCTCCTTGAGAAGTCGATCGGATTGCGTCTTCTGCATCGCACCACGCGTCGGATCGAGCTGACCGAGGCCGGACAGCTCTATTACGAACGCAGCAAGCGCATCGTCGAGGAGGCGAAAATTGCCCACGAGCAGTTGGGCGAGATGGTGGCGCGGCCAAGCGGCCTGCTCAAGGTTTCCCTGCCCGTGGATTTCGCCACAACATATCTGGCGCCGCTACTGCCGGAATTCGCCGCGCTTTACCCGGGCCTGGATTTCGATTTCGACCTGACGCCCCGCAACGTCGATCTCGTTGCAGAGCCTTTCGATCTGGCAATCCGCATGGCTGCCCCTCAAACGCAAAACCTGATTGCCCGGGTCATCGCCCGACTGACACCCCGGCTCTATGCCGCTCCGGGCTACCTTGAACAAAATGGCGAACCGCAACATCCGTCCGAATTGGAACGGCACCAATGTCTGACGATGCAGAATATCGGCAGCTGGATCCTCCATCGCGGAACGGAAAGCGTCGAGACCAAGGCAGGAAGCCGTTTTCGCGGCAATAGCGTTGCCATGATCCGGCGGCTTGCAACACTGGAGATGGGCATTACCGCCGTTCCGGAGAGGGTCGTCGTGGAAGAGCTTGCAAGCGGACAATTGCGGCGCATCCTGCCGGAATGGCAGTTGGCCCCCACTTCGGTCTATGCTGTTACGGAGACACGCCTGCTTCCCGCCAAGACACAACGCTTTATCGAGTTCCTGCGAGAGCGGCTTCGCGAGGTGTAACACCGTCTCATCCCGGTCTGAGAGCGGCTCATCAGCCGGCGGCCCGGACAAACCCGCCCAATGCGATATCGCGATTGCACGTCGACCTGTCCTTCATGGCCGGCGCTCACTGTTCGCCCTATCGCACAGCCCGTGCACATTGGCCCCAGTTATCTTACATTCAAACACTGCCTATTTCTCCTTTCATCTTGAAAAGGAGACAGCCATGTCCAGTATCGAACAATCCGGAAGCTTCACCCTCGGCGACCTCAAGGTCAAACGGCTCGGCTACGGTGCCATGCAGCTTGCAGGCCCCGGCGTGTTCGGTCCGCCGAAGGACCACGAGACGGCACTTGCGGTTCTGCGCGAAGCCATTGCCTCCGGCGTCGACCATATCGATACCAGCGACTTCTACGGCCCGCATGTGACCAACCAGCTGATCCGGGAAGCGCTCCATCCCTATCGAGACGATCTTGTCATCGTCACCAAGATCGGCGCACGGCGCGGCGCGGATGCCTCCTGGGTCCCGGCCTTCTCCGCCGATGAGCTGCAGCAGGCGGTGCGCGACAATCTGCGCAATCTTAGGCTGGATGTACTCGATGCCGTGAACCTGCGCATCATGCTCGACGTGCACGGTCCCGCTGAAGGATCGATCGAGGCGCCGCTGACTGCCCTAGCCGAGCTTAAACAGCAGGGTCTGGTGCGCCATATCGGGCTTAGCAACGTCACGCGCAAACAGATCGCCGAGGGGCGCACGATCGCCGAGATCGTCTGCGTGCAGAACCTCTACAATCTGGCGCAGCGCACGGACGACGCGCTGATCGACGAACTCAATCGTGACGGCATCGCTTATGTGCCCTTCTTCCCGCTCGGCGGCTTCACTCCGCTGCAATCTTCGGCCCTGTCCGATGTCGCTGCCCGGCTGAATGCAACGCCGATGCAGGTGGCGCTCGCCTGGCTGCTGCACCGCTCGCCGAACATCCTGCTTATTCCGGGCACGTCGTCGCTTGCGCATCTCAAGCAGAATATCGCGGCCGCCGAACTCAAGCTGCCGGAGAATGCGATCGCCGAACTCGATCGCATCGCCAGCGCCAGCCACACCTGAGGCGTCCCTTCACCGATCCGAGACGGCTCGGGCAGAGAGCTCGAGCCGTCTCTCTATGCCGATGTTGTCGAGAAACACCTCGTCGTGGCTGACGACCAGAAGCGCGCCGTCATAGGCCCGCAACCCGGCTTCGACCGCGGTGATGGAATCGATATCGAGATGGTTGGTCGGTTCGTCGAGGATCAGCAACGAAGGCGGCACCGTGCCGCCAAGCACGCAGGCAAGCCCGGCTCGCAGAAGCTGGCCGCCGCTCAAGCTGGAGACGATCTGCAGCGCGGCGTCCGCCCGGAACATGAAGCGCGCCAGGGCGGCTCGGCAGGCATTTTCGTCCGCATCAGGGTTGATCCTGCGGAAATTGTCGCGGATCGAAAGCGATGGATCGAGGAGGCTGACCCTTTGGTCCAGCAGGGCGGAATGGACGACCCGCACCGTGCCGCTCCAGGGTTTTAGCGCGCCGGAGACCAGCGCCAGCAGTGTCGTTTTGCCCGAACCGTTCGGCCCGGTGACGGCAACGCGTTCCGGCCCCGTCATGATGAAATCGAAGTCGCGCAGGATTGGCTGCTCCGGCTCGTAGCCAGCGGTAATAGCTTCCATCCGCAGGACGATCCTGTTTGCCGGCAATCCTGACGTCGGCAACTTCACGGTCAGGGGCTGCAGGACCTCGATCTTCTCGCGGGCAGCGACAGCATCTTGCAGAGCCTGGCCGCGACGCCGTTCGGCGAGCCGCGTATTCTCCGCACTCGTCATTTCGGCCCGCTCCTTCAATCCGCCGAGCATGATGCGCGGAATGCCACCTTTCGCGGCCATCTTCCGGCCGGCCTTGTCCCGCCTCGCCTGCCGTTCGACGGCTGCCTGGGCACTTCTTTCCACCTCGGCGACACGCTTCTCCGCCTCGGCAAAATCATGTTCGGCTGCGGAAAGCTCCAGTGCCTTGCGCTCGCGATATTGGCTCCAGTTGCCGCCATAGCGCGAGGCGCCGAGCGAGGTCAGCTCGACGATCGCATCCATGGTATCGAGCAATTCGCGATCATGGCTGATGACGATGGCCCCTGCCCTCCAGCCGGCCAACAGATCGATCACCGCGACGCGGCCGTCACGATCGAGATTGTTGGTCGGCTCGTCGAGGATCAGGAAATCGGGATCGTCGACGATGAGGGCAGCAAGGCCGCATCGCGTACGTTGCCCGCCGGACAGAGTGACGAGACGCGTTTCCGGGGTGACGTCGAGCTCAACACGATCAAGGGCTGTGGCGATGCGCGACTCGAGCGTCCAGTCGGCCGAGGCGAGTTCGTCATTTGTGGCTTCGCCGGCTTCCGCCCGCTTCAGGACGGCAAGGGCTTCGCTCGCACCGAAAAGATCGGCAACAGTTTCGTCGGCTTCCACTTGCACGCTTTGGCGCAGGATTCCCAATCGACCGTTGAAGGAGATGCTGCCGGATTGCGGCTGCAGTTCGCCGGAGACGAGCTTGATCAGCGTCGTCTTACCGACGCCGTTGCGTCCGACGAGGCCGGTGCGCTCCGCGCCAAAGCTCAGGTCGAGATGGGAAAGAAGCGGCCGGCCGTCAGGCGTGGACCACGAAAGATTGGATAGAGTGATGGATATGGGCATGAGCAAGAATTTCCCCGATGGCAAGGCTGAACGGCATTGCGGTCGGGTCAATTTTCATCGGGGCACACATCCTGTTGGTATCAACGATGCTCACAAACTAGGCGAGCGGCATCTTCAGTTCAAGTCCTGCGAGTGAAGATGCAGGCATTTCACGCATTGGCATCGACTGCGTCAAGGAAGTCGATGACACGCTTCCAGGTGAGATCGGCGGCCTGGGCGCTATAATCTGGCAGGCTGGCATCGGTATAGAGATGGCCGCCACCGCCCGGATACCGGAAGATCTCTGCCGCGACGCCGGACTTGGCGACGGCCTGTCGCCAGCTGGCAACGTCTTCCTCCGGCTCGAACGGATCGGGATCGGCCAGATGAAGCTGCAGGGGCAAACCCTTGCGCGCATTGTCGGCGATGGAGGCAATGCCGTGCAGGAACAGGATGCCGGCGGTCTTCTCCCGCTTTGGCCAGAGACTGGCGGCGACGGCGGCGCCCATCGAAAAGCCGGCAAGCACGGTCGAGGCAGGCAGACCGGCGAGCGCCCATTCAGCACGTTCGCAGATCGTCGGCCAGCCGACCTCGTCCTTGAACTCGAAACCCTCGTCGATCGATCGCGCGATCAGCCCTTCATAGAGATCCGGTGCGAAAGCCTTATGCCCCGCCGCCTGCACACGCTCGACCGCTTCATGCTCAAGCGAGCGCAGACCATAGACGGAGTGGAAGAAGATTACCGTTGCCATCGTCGAATCCCCATTCTTCGCATCGGATCATAAGATAAGGTCATTGCCGCCCGAGGCAACTTCGCCGCGCATGTTTCATCGCCGAAACAGCGCCCAAAAAGAAAAAACCCGGTGTTGGCCCTTGGGCCGAACACCGGGAAAGAGGCAGGGCTTATTGGCTATCACCCTGCGGGGAAACTGTTGTCCGCCGTCAGCCTCTAAAGCTGCTGAAGGCGGAAAGGCGCGTGCGGCGACGCGCGGAATTGGTCAGGTAGCTGGACGGGTCCTCGAAGAAGGTCGAGGTAGTCAGCGCGGAGCTCACATCCTGCCTGCTGAGGCCGATGTCGCACAGCTGGCTATCATTTAGCTCATTCAGATAGTTGATCTCCTGGCGATTTCGGATTGCGCGCCAGATCGATGCAACGTTGCCCAAAGCAAGCATCATGCGTGCCGTCAGCGACAGCGATGGCGTTGCCAGGCCGAGGTCAAGGGTCCGATCTGTCGTGCGCATTTCCGTATTCCTTTCTTTGGGCACACGCGAGCCAAGCCCCTTCCCGATGATCCGGAAAAGGGGCGAAGGCCGGGAGGAGTTCGACAGGTGTCTCTGTTCGATTGGTATGCTGAATTGCATTCAGAAGATGCCAAAGCCCTATTGATCAGTCCAACGAATGTTTCTAATGATAACTATCAAACTCCTTTATAGGTGAGATCCATGTCCGCGCCGCTTGATATCGATCAGTTGCAGACCTTCATCGCAATCGTGGATTCCGGCAGCTTCACCAAGGCTGCCGACCGGGTATTCAAGACCCAGTCGGCCGTCTCCATGCAGATGCGCCGGCTGGAAGAGCGGGTCGGCAAGCAGCTTTTCATCAAGGACGGCCGCGGCAACCGCCTGACGGCGGAAGGCGACAAGCTGCTGAACTATGCCCGCCGGATCATTCGCCTGAACAACGAAGCTATCGCCGCCTTCGACGACAACCGTCTTGAAGGCACGCTGCGCATTGGCACACCGGACGATTATGCCGACCGCTACATGCCTGAAATCATCGGCCGCTTCGCCAAGACGCATCCGAATGTCGAGCTCTACATCGTCTGCGAACCCTCGGTGGATCTTGCCGAGCGTATGCATCGCGGCGAGCTCGATATCGCGCTCGTCACCCATAATCCGCGCGAACGTATGTCGGATGTGGTGCGCACGGAGCCGCTCTGCTGGGTTGGCTCGGCCAACCATCCGCTGCGTGACGACGCGCCCATTCCGCTTGCCGTCGGGCGTCGCGACTGTCAGTGGCGACAGCTCGCCTGCTCAGCGCTCGATGCCGGCGGCCGCGACTATCAGATCCTGTTCACCAGCTGGTCCTGCACCGTCGTCGCAGCGGCCGTGCTTGCCGGCATGGCGGTTTCGGTCATGCCGGAATCAGCTCTGCGCACCGGCATGAAGGTGCTGACCCAGGCTGACGGCTTCCCGCCGCTGCCGCCGGTGCAGATCGGCATCATGAAGCGGGCCGGCCTCTCCGTATCGCTGATGAATGCCATCACCGCACATATCTCGGCGTGCCTCGACAACATCACGCCGGCTGCTGTGGATGACGATCTTGATGGCGAGGTGAAAACCTATACGCGCTTCTACCCGCGACTGCGTGCCGGGCACATTCTACCGGGCTGGTGAGCTAGAAGCGCACCAGCCGATTAGCTTCGACGATGGTTATTGCGCCGGCTCCGCCAGCAGGGTGGCGCGGATCACCTGCTTCCATTCGTGCAGCATGCGCTTGGCCATCTCGTCGTCGCTCATGATGGCAAAACGGACGGATGCGCCGATCAGATGGCTGAACAGCTGGGTGCGCGCCTCAAGGTCGATGCGGCTTTCGGTCGGCAGGAACGGCCGAATGCTTTCCAGGAAAATTTCGGCGACACGATTGCTGTGCTGTATGTTGAGCTGGAGAATATCCCTATCGATATCCGTGCCGAGCCAGACGCCGAGATAGGCGGGATCGCTGCGATATTCGCGATAGTACCAATCGATCATGCCGCAAGCGAGCTCGATGGCGTGATCGAGCGATGTCACGATGGCAAAGGCTTCGCTCACCTTTTGCTGGATACGACTGGAGTGCCGGTCAAGCAAAGCTCTGACGATCGCGGCCTTGTCGGGAAAATACTGATAGACGGAACCGATCGGGACCGTGGCAACCGCAGCCAGCTCCGTCATCTTCATGGCGCTGACGCCTTTCTCGGCGATCAGCGCAGCCGCAACCGACAGGATGGCATCGACACGCTGGATACTTCGCTCCTGCTGTGGCCTTTTTCGGAACGTGACGCGGTCAGGCTTATTCGGCTTCATTCTTTACCCGTTTCATTGTCATACTGAACGACGCTCAAGCGCGCTGACGCTATGACACCAGACGCGTTCAATGCGCGTAAACGGGAAAAGCTCAATTTTAATCATCACTTAGGAGCGGTAATCGAACTCCGGGAAACGAGGCCGAAACATGGTTTCGCCCTCGTAACCAACCTATGGCCGACACGCCCACATCGGCGATTTGTGTCGTTCTAGGACACGTACTTCTTCAAAAATTCGACCGTCCTGCCCCAAGCGAGGTCGGCCGCCTTCTTGTCATATCGGGCAGCCGAGGTATCGTTGTTGAAGGCATGATTGACTCCGTCATAGACAAAGATCTCGAAAGTCTTGCCGCCGGCCTGCAACTCCTTGCGATAGGCATCGATGCCGGCGTTGATGCGGTCGTCGAGGCCGGCATAGTGCAGCAGCAGGGCCGCCTTGATCTTTGGAACGTCGCCCGCCGGCGGCTGAGCGCCATAATAGGCGACCCCCGCCTTCAGCTCCGGCGAGATCGTCGCGAAACGATTGACGAGACCGCCGCCCCAGCAGAAGCCAACGGCGCCGACATTGCCGTTGGCACCATCCGTCTTCGCGAGGTAGGTCAGGCTCGCCTCGGCATTGGCGGCCGTCAATGCCGGATCGAGATTGGTGAACATGTCGCGCGCCTTGTCTTCATCCCCGGGCGTGCCGCCGAGCGGCGACAGGAAATCCGGTGCCAGCGCGACGAAACCTTCCAGCGCCATGCGACGGGCGACATCACGGATATGCGGGTTGAGGCCACGGTTCTCGTGGATGACGATGACGCCGCCGAGCTTGCCGGCCGCATCCTTCGGGCGGGCGAGATACCCCTTCATCTCACCCTTGCTACCGGCAAAAGTCACATCCTTTGCTTCCAGCCTGCTGTCATCGGCGGCAATGACCTCGGCGCTTGCCTTGTTGGCGGCAAGCAGCGGCGCGATGGCGGCGGCGGCCCCGGCCGAGCCGGCAAGCTTGGTCAGCTTTTCCATGAAACCCCGACGATCGAGCGTCAAATGCGTATATTCGTCATAGGCGTTGATCATCGCCTGCGTTACAACGGGCTTTTCCGTGCTCATGGTCCTGTTCTCCCTGTTTCCCCGGCAGCAGGCAACAAACGACCAGCTACCCGCTGACAAGATAGGTCAACGGGTGGAGGCGTAACGATAAAGGAAAAACACAAATGCGTTACCACAGGTTGCTGCTGCGGTCATCATCCTTGATCAGGAGAAGGCAAGCCAGATGGCGAGCCACGCCCACATAAAGACGAGCGCCGCAAAGCCGAGAGCAAAGAGCGGGCTACGATAACGCAGATTGTTGCTGGTGACGTGCACGTAGGCATGCGCATAGCGCGCCACGACGAAGATCCAGGCGAGGATTATGGCCGCCAGATTATCCGCCTGGGTGGTATAGAGCACGATGCAGCAGGCATGGAACAGCAACGGGACCTCGAACTGGTTGGCGATGCTGTTGCGCACCACCAGGCTTTCGGCCGGCTCATTGGCGGCATGGTTCTCGCGAAAGTTCGCAGGCTGTATCCGGCCGGCTTTGACGAGAACGCGGCGACGCCATCCGAGGAGCGCGTAGAGGATGAAGACCAGCACCGCATGCGCCACCATGGGCCAGAACATTTCATAGCCTGTCACGCCGCCAACTCCTTTGGAATTTCCGAAAGCCGAACCACTGCATAGCTTTGTCCTTAAATCGATTCCGATTTAAGGACAAAGCTATGCAGTAAATTTAAAGTGCTACAGCGACCTTTGCGCGTCACGTATGACGCGCAAAGGTCGCTGTAATCGATCAGGACGGCTTGGAGCCGCCCGGCGAGAGGTAGCGAAAAATCGCGAAGCGGGCCAGCAGAATAACCGTCACGACCAGCGTCAGGAATTTCAGCCGCACGATGATGGGCAGCAGGCTCGCAAGCAGCGATACCGTGGCATCCGAGGGCGTTGCCGGCGGATAGAGCATCAGGCCGGCGATATTCTCGGCATAATCGACGAGTGTGTAGAAGATCGGCAGGCAGAAAATGACTATGGTCGCGCCGGGTGGGATCGGCCGGCCGAAGAAAAAGCCGCCCGGCCCGACCAGCCGCATCAGGCAAAACAGCAATCCCCCCAACACCAGCGGGAAAATCAGCTCCGGCCCGAGATACATGGAATGCAGGATCGCGGCCGGATCGGGATGCTCCTTGAGATAGCGCAGCATGGCGACGACGTCGTCGCTTTCATAGCCGCCGATGCGGGCATCGAGCATCGACTGGCCGGCTGCGGCATCGCTGAACGCGCGGACGAAGCCGGCATAGATCCAGGCAAACAGTGCCAGCGAAAGCGCTGCGAGGATCGCTGTCAGGCCCTCTACAGCGCCGCGTGTCATATGTGACACGCAAAGGTCGCTGTAGCACGTTTAATCTGCTGCATAATTTTATCCTTAAATCGATCGCGATTTAAGGAATTATGCAGTAGGGACCTGACGTTGCCCGAAGCGCGATCTGCCATCAATCAGCCGCCTGCGCCCGGATAGTTCGGACTTTCGCGCGTGATCGTGACGTCGTGGGCATGGCTTTCACGCAGGCCCGCGCCGGAGATGCGCACGAAAGTCGCGCGCTCCTGGAAATCCTTGAGGTCGGAGCCGCCGACATAGCCCATGGCCGCCTTGAGGCCGCCTGCGAGCTGGTGCAGCACACCGGAAACGGAACCCTTATAAGGGACCTGGCCTTCGATGCCTTCCGGCACGAGCTTCAGCGTGTCGCGAACCTCTGCCTGGAAGTAGCGGTCAGCCGAGCCGCGGGCCATGGCGCCGACGGAGCCCATGCCGCGATAGGCCTTGAAGGAGCGGCCCTGGTACAGATAGACCTCGCCCGGGCTTTCGTCCGTGCCGGCGAGCAGCGAACCGATCATCGCGGCGGAGGCACCGGCGGCGATCGCCTTTGCCAGGTCGCCCGAGAACTTGATGCCGCCATCGGCGATGACGGGGATGTTCTGATCCTGCGCGGCCTGCACAGCCGACATGATGGCGGCGAGCTGCGGCACGCCGACGCCGGCGACGATACGGGTCGTGCAGATGGAGCCGGGGCCGATACCGACCTTGACGGCGTCAGCACCGGCATCGATCAGCGCCCGCGTGCCGTCATAGGTGGCGACATTGCCGGCCATGATGCGCACCGAGTTGGAAAGCTTCTTGACGCGGGTGACGGCATCGAGAACGCGCTGCGAGTGGCCGTGGGCCGTATCGACGACCAGAAGGTCGACGCCGGCATCGATCAGGCGCTCGGCGCGCTCATAGCCATCGTCGCCGACACTGATGGCGGCGGCGGCGCGAAGCCGGCCCTGCGCATCCTTCGAAGCGTTCGGGTTGAGCTGCGACTTCTCGATATCCTTGACGGTAATCAAACCGACCAGACGGCTGTCAGCATCGACGACAAGTAGCTTTTCGATGCGATGCTTGTGCAGCAAACGCTTGGCTTCCTGCTGCTGGACGCTTTCCGCGACCGTGACCAGATTTTCGCGGGTCATCAGCTCGTAGATCTTCTGGGATGGGTCGGAGGCGAAGCGGACATCGCGGTTGGTGAGGATGCCGACGAGGCGATGCGACTTTTCGACGACCGGGATGCCGGAAATGCCGTGCGCCTTCATCAAAGCGAGCGCTTCGGCAAGCGTGGCATCCGGACCGATGGTGACCGGATTGACCACCATGCCGCTTTCGAACTTCTTGACCTGGCGGACTTCTTCAGCCTGCTGCAGCGGCGTCAGATTGCGGTGGATAACACCCATGCCGCCGGCCTGGGCCATGGCGATCGCAAGGCGGCTTTCCGTGACCGTATCCATCGCGGCGGAGAGGATCGGCAGGTTGAGCTCGATGTCCTGGGCGATGCGGGTCGCGATATTCGTCTGGCCCGGCATGACCTCGGAGTGTCCCGGCTGCAGGAGCACGTCGTCGAATGTCAGAGCATCCAACCCGGTTGACGTTTCAATAATGCGTGCCATGGCCAATTCCTTCGTCTGTGAAAAACAGGAAAGCCCGGAACGAATCGTCTACCGGGCGATCTTGCAAGTGTTGCTTGGAAGTTGGCGAGGGCTGGTAACACGTTCATGACAGGAAGGGAATAGCAAAAAGCGCGGGGCAGACATGCTAAGCCTTGGCTTCAATGCGGGATTTGGCTGCGGTGTTCGGAGATTTTTGTGCGGGTGTTGCGAACGTCTGGTTTCAGATGTCACAGCGCACCGGATTGTCCGGACCTGCGTAATCGTCGGTCGCCTCCGGCAGAAGCAGCAGTTCGGGCAGTCTATTCCGGAAAGGTGCGCCATGGCATAAGGTCACGGCCGATTGGATGCAGGAACCCTGGTGCCTGCCTGTGATCTAAGGAAATGGTCTTTCAATGCTCAAAAGCCCGGTTACGTGCGAAGTTCGCTACCGCATCGATCTCCACAGAATTTCGGAATTCGAAGCTTACAGCCGAATTTGGATTGAGCTCATCGAACGCCATGGCGGAACACATCACGGCTATTTCATACCCCGGGACAAGCCGGCAGAGGCCGGAGTGAGCTTTCCGGGTATAGGTGAGGAAGGACCCGGCAATACAGCGGTCGCACTATTCACATTTCCAGATGAGACAACCTACTTGCAATACCGCGAGCGTGTTGCAGCCGACCCGGACGGAATTGCCGCAAATGAACGCTTCGGCAAAAACCCGCCATTCATCAGCTACGAGCGAACTTTCTTGCAGCCGATGCCCCGAGCAAACTGACACCAGCATAGGACCATGGCCTTTACGAGCTTTCGGACAGTCTCCAAGAGTTTCGCGACATCGCAATTCCTGCTCGCGACCGATGACGGGCAAAGACTTAGACAGAGGTGACGCTCATGGGTTTCTGGATCGCAAATGTCGCTGGATTGGCGATCGCCTATCTCTTCGGCTCCATACCCACGGGCTATCTGGCGGGAAGACTGCTCAAGGGCGTTGATATTCGGGAACTTGGTTCCAAATCCACCGGCGCAACAAATGTGTTGCGCACTCTCGGGAAATGGGCCGCCCTGGCGGTGCTCGCGATCGATGTGCTGAAGGGCGCCGCGGCGATCGTCTTTGCCCGTTGGTTCTATCCTTGGTTCGATACACTGCCGACCGCGCTTGGTTCGCAGAGCCAACAAAGCTTGGTTCCCTGGGCTGTTTGTTTGGCCGGACTTGCCGCGTTGCTGGGACATAGCCGCCCGATTTGGTTGAATTTTAGAGGCGGCAAATCCGTTGCAACGGGACTTGGCCTTTTGCTGGCCATAGCCTGGCCGGTGGGATTAGGTGCAGTGACCGTTTTTGGGGTTGCCTTGGCTATTTTTCGGATTGTTTCTCTGGGCTCAATCCTGGCAGCCTTGACTGCGATTGCCCTTATTTGCGGCCTGGAGCAGCCGTTACCTTATCGATTGTTGGTGATTGCCGGCGGCCTTTACGTGATAGCGCGCCATCGTACGAACATTCAGCGACTGCTGGCAGGAACGGAACCTCGTCTTGGGCGAAATGCCGTGGTCCGGAATTGAAAGCACGGAGCTTCGCGAATTTCGATTGTGACCTAGAGCCGGTTTTGTCATGCTCAAAAGCCTCTCGCATGCGCATCTGGCCGGAAGAGGAATGGCACATGAAGACAGTCACAGCCGGCGTTCTGGAAATTGCCTATCGCGAAAGCGGACCACTCGACGGCCAGCCGGTGATCCTTTTGCACGGCTTTCCGTATGACATTCATGCTTATGACCAAGTGGCCGAGCAACTTGCTTTAGATGGATGGCATTGTTTCGTGCCGTTTTTGCGTGGATTCGGCTCGACGCGATTCCTTTCTGACGAAACCTTCCGGTCAGGAGAGCAAGCCGCTCTAGGTTCAGACCTTCTGGCTTTCATGGACGCGCTTGGCATCTCTTCGGCGACGCTTGGCGGCTATGATTGGGGTGGCCGGGCAGCCTGTATTCTCGCTGCCCTTTGGCCGGAGCGCGTTCGCGGACTGGTAAGCTGCGGCATGGGATACAACATCCAGAACATCGCTGCCGCAGGACAACCTGTCCCGCCCGAGGAAGAATACCGTTATTGGTACCAATATTACTTTCACTCGGAGCGCGGCCGGACGGGATTGACCGAGAAACGCCACGAGCTTTGCCGTTTCATCTGGAAGCTATGGTCTCCCACATGGGATTTCGATGACACCACCTATGAGCAGAGCTTTGCGGCGTTCGAAAATCCGGATTTCGTCGATATCGTCATTCACTCCTATCGACATCGGTTTGGCGGCATTCCGGGGGATCCGCGGCTGCAGTCCATAGAGGCAGAACTAGCCAAGCAACCTGACATCGTCGTGCCGAGCTTTGTTCTGCAGGGTGCCGATGACGGTGTCGATCCACCCGATACAACCGACCACGCCGCGCGCCATTTCAAAACGGCATTTTATCAACGCCGCATTATTGCAAGGGTTGGACATAATCTGCCTCAGGAGGCGCCTGCTGTTTTTGCAGATGCCATCCGCGCTGTTGCGCATCGGGATGACGGTCTCTTTCGCGACCGTTCTTGAGCTCACATTCCGCGTTTAAGTAATAGCATTTGCCGTCCTTAAACGTCGAGCTGATAGGTTTTCGGGATGTAGCGGAAGCCTTCCGGCTGCTTTTCGACGAAGCCGACGGCGGGGAAAGGCATGTGGAAGCCGAGGAAGGGGATGCGGTCGGCGGCGATCATGTCGAAGATGCGTCGGCGGGTTTTCGCGGCCTGTGCCTTATCAGCATCGAAGCGGACTTCCCAATCCGGGCGACCGAGCGACAGGACATAATGGTTGGCGGTGTCGCCGGTCATGACGAGCTGCCTGCCGTCTGATTCGAGATGAAAGACAAGATGGCCGGGGGTGTGGCCTGGCGCCAGCATGGCGGTCATGCCGCCGACGATCTGGTCGCCATCCCTAAGGAAAGTCATCTTTTCGGCGAAGGGCACGACATTGGCGAGGACTGCCTTATGGCCGCCTTCCGCCGGGGTTCCCTCGCGCGCCGTGTCGGTCCAGAACCCATATTCGATCTCGCCGGCGACATAGCGGGCGTTCGGAAAGGCAGGACCGCCTTCCTCCATCAGCCCGTTGATATGATCGCCATGCAGATGCGTGAGAGCGACGACCGTAACCTGCTCCGGCGCGTAGCCTGCAGCTTTCAGCCCCTCACGAAAGCGGCCGAGGCCACGAGCGCGACCGGCCGCACCAAAACCCGTATCGACGACGATCACGTCGGAACCGGTATCGATGACGGCCGGCGCATAGCTGTTGACGAACTTTTCCGTCGGCAGGAAATTCTGCTCCAGCAATTTGCGAACGGTGTCCGGCGTCTGGTTCGAGCCGAAGGTCTCCCAGGGATTGTCCATGATGTTGGCGCCGTCCTTGACGACGGTGACTGTGCAGGATCCCAATTTGAACTGATGCGTATCCGGGGGCAGGACGGCAGTCATGAACTCACTCCTTGTGCTGATGCGCAGCGTAAGCTGCGCCTATCGTCGTCGCCGGCGACAGCGGCCCGGAAGGTCCTCGCCTACAACCGAAAATTTGGTCATGACAAGACAATCCAAATCCGCTAATAGACCGGACGACGTTTTATGCGCTTAGCATTTCCATGCTCTTAGCATATGTCAAATCCTGCGTCCTACCCGATGCGGCAGTGGATATCACGAAGACGTGATCCCCAAGCCTTCATGGAGCAAAATCCAGGATTGGCAGCAGCCTCGCATAGGACTACAGAGCGGCTGATCGCACCCTGAGCGACGGCTTTCCGAAGACAGACCTATCAAGGCGGATGCCCATGAATCGCATCGTTCCATTGATCCTCGCCGTAGCCCTTTTCATGGAACAGATGGATTCCACCGTCATCGCGACAGCGCTGCCGGCCATCGCCAACGACCTCCATGTCGGCCCGATCACGCTGAAGCTGGCGCTGACCTCCTATATGGTGTCGCTGGCGGTCTTCATCCCGATCAGCGGCTGGATGGCGGATCGTTTCGGCGCGAAGAACATTTTCCGCGTCGCCATCTGCGTCTTCGTCATCGGCTCTATCATGTGCGCCTTTTCCGGCGGCCTTCTGGAGTTCGTCTTCGCCCGCTTCCTGCAGGGCGTCGGCGGCTCGATGATGACACCGGTCGGACGCCTTGTGCTGGTGCGCACCACGCAGAAGAGCGATCTGGTGTCGGCGATGGCGCTCCTCTCCATTCCCGCGCTCGTCGGCCCGCTTGCCGGCCCGCCGCTCGGCGGTTTCATCACCACCTATGCCTCCTGGCACTGGATCTTCCTCATCAACGTGCCCGTCGGCATTCTCGGCGTCATTCTCTCGTCGATCTTCCTGCCCGATGTGGAAGCGACCATGCCGCCGAAGCTCGATGTCATCGGTTTCCTGCTGACATCTTTTGCAGCCTCCGGCGTCGTTTTCGGCATGTCCGTCATCAGCCTGCCGGCGCTGCCGCCCTATATCGGCATCTCTGCCGTCGTCATCGGCTTCGTCTGCGGCTTCCTCTATATCGGCCACGCGCGCCGTCACCCGGCTCCGATCCTCGATCTGACGCTGCTGAAGAATGCCACCTTCCGCGCTTCGGTGACGGGCGGCACGCTGTTCCGCATCTGCATCGGCGCCATGCCTTTCCTGACACCGCTGATGCTGCAGCTCGGCTTCGGCCTCAATCCGTTCCAGTCCGGCCTCATCACCTTCGCCGGCGCCATCGGCGCGATTTCGACGAAGTTCATTGCCCGCCGCGTCTTTACTGCCGTCGGCTTCAAGACGGCGCTGCTTTCGGCAGCAGCCGTCACCACCATCACCACGATCTGCACCGGCTTCTTCCAGCCCTGGACGCCGCATCTCATCATCGTCGCGATATTGCTGATCGGCGGCTTCTCCCGCTCCTTCTTCTTCACCGGCATCAATGCGCTGGCCTTCGCCGATATCAGCGACAAGCAGGCAAGCCAGGCGACGTCGATGAGCTCGGTCATGCAGCAGATCAGCCTGGCGCTCGGCGTTGCCGTCGCCGCCATGATCCTGGAAACCTCGACCTTCTTCAGCGGTACGGAGCTGCAGGTCCGCGATTTCCACATCGCCTTCTTCTGCATCTCGATTCTGACCGTGGTTGCGACCATCCCCTTCATCCGGATGGATCGCAGCGCCGGCGCCATGGTTTCCGGCCATAAGGCCGGCCTCAAGCGCGTCGACGCACTGCAGCCTCAGGTACAACAGCCTGCCGCCAAGTGACAATACGACCCCTACGCTTCGGCAAAACCGCAGCGTGGTCGAAATCTCGCTAATTTATGGATCAAGAGCCGCCGAGCTCAACGATCGGCGGCGGCTTCCGCTTCTTCCGTTTCGCCTTCCGGCTTCCGGCCCTTGAAGCCTTTTGCCAGCAGGAACATTTCCACCGACTCGGCTCTGGATGCGCCGGGCTTCACATGGATGACCTGACGGAAATTCTGCTTGAGGAAGGTCAAGAGGTCACGCTCCGTGCCGCCCTGGAAGGTCTTGGCGAGGAAATGACCGCCTTCCGCCAGCACCTCGACGGCAAAGTGCGCCGCGACTTCACACAAATGCATGGTGCGCAGGTGGTCAGTGCGGTGATGGCCTGTCGTCGGTGCGGCCATATCGGAAATGACCAGATTCGGCGTACCGCCGACGGCGTCGATCAGCCGCTGCGGCGCTTCCGGATCGAGGAAATCGAGCTGCAGGATGGTGACGCCGGGAATCGGCGCCATTTCGAGGAAGTCGATGGCGGCAACGCGGATATCCTCTTCAGTCGAGTCTGTGACCTTGGCGGCGATCTGCGACCAGCTGCCGGGTGCCGCGCCGAGATCGATGATACGGCGCGCGCCCTTCAGGATCTGATGCTTCTCATCGATCTCCAAAAGCTTGAAGGCGGCGCGGGCGCGATAGCCTTCAAGCTGGGCGCGCTGCACATAGGGATCGTTGATATGCCGTTGCAGCCATTGCCGCGACGAGGCCTTCAGCTTCTTTTTCTTGACGCGCTGGCCGAGCTTGCGGCCCGTGCGGTTGCCGGCGATGGTTGGCTTGGTCACGTCTGCGGCCCCTTTGTATCCCTCGGTCGATGACCTCTGCGCGAGCGGCCTCGCCGCCACACGCCATCGTCTGCCATCATGTCGGTCAGCAATCCCTCGCGCAGGCCGCGATCGGCCACGCGCATGCGCGGGCTCGGCCAACGGCGGCGGATCGCCTCCAGAATGGCGCAACCGGCCAGCACCAGATCGGCGCGATCCGGCCCGATGCAGGGATTAGCGGCGCGGCCCGCGAAATCCCAGGACAAGAGCTTGGCCTGCATCGCGCTCACTTCATCATCAGACAGCCAGACGCCATCGACCCGACGCCGATCGTAGCGCGGCAGATCGAGATGGACACCGGCAAGCGTCGTCACCGTGCCCGAAGTCCCGATCAGATGGAAGTCGCCGCTGTCGCGCGCCGCGCCCTGGACGGGCGGGCAATCGAAATGCTCGAGCATGCGCTGGACTTCGCAAACCATGGTCTCGAACAGTTCCGGCGTCACATCGCGTCCGCCATGCCGCTCCGAGAGCGTGACAACGCCGACGGGCAGCGAAGTCCAATGGGTAATGTGATTGGCAAGCCGGCTGGAGCGATTCTCGCCAATGCGAATGACGGCGATTTCGGAAGAGCCGCCGCCAATATCGAACAGCACGACCGAGCGCGCCTCCGGCCCGACGAGCGACGAGCAACCGGAAACGGCAAGCCGAGCCTCCGTCTCGCGGTCGATGATTTCGAGCTGCAGTCCGGTTTCTTCGGTGACGCGCGAAAGAAACGCTTCGCCATTGTCGGCGGCACGGCAGGCCTCGGTCGCGATTAGCCGCATACGGCGGATTTCGCGGGTCTTCAGTTTGGCCGCGCAGATACGCAGCGCCTCGACCGCCCGATCCATCGCATCGCCGGAGAGGCGCCCGCTGGCGCCAAGCCCTTCACCGAGGCGCACGATGCGCGAAAAGGCATCGACCACGCGGAACTGACCCGGGCGTGTCGGCTGCGCAATCAGCAGGCGGCAATTGTTGGTGCCGAGATCGAGGGCGGCATAGAGGTCGAGCGGCCGGGAGTCAGCCTCGGCATAATGATGCTGCCCCTGCCCTTCGCGTCGCGGCTGTGGCTGCCGGTTCTGACGGTGATCGTCATGGGTCGGAGCGTGGACATTCGCCTGCGTATTCGCTGGAGCGACGATCTGTGCCGTCTTCTCATGCGCGAGAGGCCGACCCTGCAGGCCGCGCTTGCTGCGATGCTTGCGTCGATTCTTGCCGCTCTTATGCGAGGAGGGGTGGCCATGCTCCGGCGAAGCGCGATGCTCCGCCGGTGACGAAAACTGCTGTGTTGGGGAAGCAGGCTGCGCGCCGCCCTGGGCTGCGCCGCGTGCACGGCGGCGGCGCTTGCGCTTTCTGGCCGGCGAACCGGCCTCGTCCTCTGCTGGGCGCTGTGCCGCCTGGCTGGACTTACCTGCCTGGCTAGCCTCCGCAGAATGAGCGTTCTGGCGGCCATGACCGCGCTTACGCTTCGCGCGCCGGGAGGATTTACCCTTCCTGCGCTCTGCTGCCGACGCCCCGTCTGCCTGCGGCGCTAGGCCGCTTTCGGGGTCACTCACGTATCTTTTCCACCGCACCGCGCAAGGCCTTGGGGGCATGCTGCTGGCGCTCGTTCGATTTTCGTTGGCCAAAGAATACCAGCAGGATGGGTTTTCGCCAAATTCTTTTTGAATCACGCCATTTTAGTCGCGCCGGAAACAGCCCTCAGGCGACGAGGCGCACCCTGACATCAGCCGCAAGTTGCTGCATGCGATCGATCGGCGCATGACCGATCAGCATGAAGGCGTGTGTGGCGCTCGACCAATAGACGACATTCATGCCGCGACGATTTTCCATGTCCGGCGCGACCACACCCCTGTTAGATTGAACGATGCAGAGCGCCATCGGGCCGCTTTCCGGGTCGAGATAGGCGATCTGGGCGAGTGGCTTGCTGTCGTAGTTCAGGATCTGAGCACGCTTGAACTCTATGCCCGGCATGGCAATCGCTTCCGGCGCCAGCGGCAGATCCAACTTGGCACCGACCTCATTCAACTGCGCGACCTGCTGCGCATGGTCACCGGCCGGAGCACTCAGCGTATCCGCCGTGTAAAGCGAAAGATATTCCGCCACAACGGCACGCCATTCCGTATCCTCGTCCGGCTTCGAAAGCTTGCGACCGATGCCGATCACCGCGCGGTCGATAGCAATGGCGGCCACGAAGCTCGCGGCCATTGCGGCCAGAAAACCACGGCGGCCAATGCCACCGGCGCGGATCTTGCTCTCCTCTCTCAAGGGAATGGCGGCGAGCATGGCATCCAGCTTCGCAGCCGGCGCCTCGGCAAGCATCGGCTGAAACGCCTCAGAAAAGGGCAGCGTGCTGTGCGACAGGAAATCGAAACGCTCCGCCACGCGCTCGTCACTGGCGATTAGCGCCTCGATCCTGTCGCGGTCGGCGGCATCCAGTTCGCCATCGATGAAGGCGGTCAGCTGTTCGTCCGTAACCATCTGTTCTTTGTTCAATTCACTCATTTCCATTCCCCAGTCGCCCACCTCCGGACGATTTTCCGTCAGCCGCCATCCCCATACCATCTGCCAGTTTTGCCCGCGCTGCCGCCAGCCGGCTCATGACGGTTCCGATCGGCACATCAAGGATCTCGGCCACCTCGCGATAGGAAAGCCCCTCGACATAGGCCAGGAACACGGCGGTGCGCTGCGCTTCCGGCAATGCCTGCACGCGCTGCAACACCTGTCCGGCCAGAATATGCGTTTCGGTTTCCTGCGCGCCGTCGAACACCAGCGTCTCGTCGGCATCGACGAAGCCTTGCCCCATACGAACCCGGCGCGAACGGACCTCGTTCAGCCAGATCGAATGAAGGATCGCAAACAACCAGCGATCAAGCCTCGTGCCCGCGGCAAACTGAGCCGCCCGCTCCAGCGCTCTCACGCAGGTCGCCTGCACGAGATCGTCGGCCACGTCGCGCTGGCGCGACAGCACCAAGCCATAGCGCCACAGCCGCGTCAGGTGCTGGGACAGGCCTGTCCTGATATCCTCTTCGCTCGCTATGGCATCCTCCGCGGCATTCGCATGTCGGGGAGCCGCCATCCTTTTCGGCGGCTCCGTTGCCGTCAGACTATAAGCAGAAATCGCGCCACGAGCGACCGGCATCACTCCCATATCCCTCGCAAAGCTCCCTGCTTGTCGCCTTCATCGTTGACCCGAACCTGCGATCACAGGCTGGACGGGTTCATGATCGCGGCGTGAAGATCGCGATATTCCTCGCAGCTCGTATTGCCGCAGAGCGTCTTGATCGTGTCCAGCTGATCCTTGGCGAGATCCATCTGGCCCTTGATGACATAGGCCTCACCGAGATATTCGCGGACCAGCGTGTATTTCGGATCCATGGCGACGGACTTCTGGTAATAGGAAATGCCTTCATCCGTGCGGCCGAGCTTGCGGGTGACATAGCCGCGATAGTTCAGCGCTTCGGCCGTATTTGGGTTCTTCATCGTGTCGAGAACCGCCAGGGCTTCCTCGTAGCGATGATCCTTCTTGGCGAGCGAATAAGCATAGTCGGCACGGTTTTCGTCGGTGACGTTGGCGCTCTGCTGCTTGACGCACTTCTTCGCCTTCTGATCGTAGATCTCGCCCTTCTTGCAGGTCGGCGTCGTGCTGGAATCGTCGCCGGCGGCAAAGACCGGAACGGCGAAAGCGCCGAGGGTCAGGCCTGCGCCGAGGGCGATGGAAGCCAGGCGAAATGCTTTGGTCGTCATGGAATGTCTCCTTGGCAAAATGAACGTTGCGAGGAGAGAACACACCGCCGGCATCTTTTATTCGGATAGGTTCCGAACTTTTTTCAGCAAACCCATTTTCAGATGCCGTCACTCTTTCGTGACCGGTCCGGCATCGAATAGACGAGCGTCATCGCGTGTTTCCGCCGACATGCCCCTCAAGGGCACAGGAGAAACCCGTGACCGCAACAGTCAAACTTCTAAGCCTCGCCGTCGCCACACCCGACAACATCATCCTTCAGACCGATGCCACCGAGACGGCGGGCCGCCTCTTTTCGGACCGCTTTCAGGACTTCAAATATCTCGCCCGCGTGTTCGAAAGCACCGGCATCCGCAAGCGCCATGTGGCGCGGCCGCTTTCCTGGTTCGAAGAGCCGCACGGCTGGCGGGATCGCATGGCTGCCTATACCGAGGTAGCCTCCGAACTTTTCCGTCAGTCCGCAACAGCGGCGTTGCAGCGCGCCGGTCTCGAGGCCAGAGAGGTGGACTGCATCGTCACGGCTTCGTCCACAGGGCTTGCGACGCCGAGCCTCGAAGCACGGCTTGCGGGCGAGATGGGCTTCCGCCTGGATATCGAGCGCGTGCCGATCTTCGGGCTCGGCTGTGCGGCGGGCGTGTCCGGCCTTGCCGTCGCGACGAAAATGGCAAGAAGCCGGCCGGGCGCCGTCATACTCTTCGTCGCGATCGAACTCTGCTCGCTTGCGTTTCGCCTGGATGAGCTGACACGGCCGAACATTATCGCGACGGCGCTGTTCGGCGATGGTGGAGCGGCCTGCGTGCTCCGCGCCGGCGAAGGCGGTATCGCGGACATCGAATCGACGGGCGAACATCTTTTCCCCGACAGTCTCGGCATCATGGGATGGAAGATCGACGATACCGGCTTCGGCATCATCCTCGAACAATCGCTGCCGGTCTTTGCCGAAACACATCTGAGGGGCGCGGTTGCCGGCATCCTGGAGCGATCCGGGCTATTGATCTCCGATATCGACCGCTTCATCTGCCATCCCGGCGGCGCCAAGGTGCTGTCAGCGCTGGAAAGCGCACTCCGCCTGGAAGAAGGTTCGCTCGATATCGAGCGCGAGGTGATCGGCGACTATGGCAACATGTCCTCGCCCACCGTGCTGTTCGTGTTGGAGCGCGCCATTGCGGCCGGATTGCCCGAACGTTCCGCCCTGCTCGCCATGGGGCCGGGATTTTCGGCGAGCTGCATCACCTTGAAAAGGGTCGCCTGATGCTGTGGCCATCGATCGCGCTTCTGACCTTCGTGACGCTGCAGCGGCTGGCAGAACTCATCTATGCCAGGCACAACACCGCAGCGCTCCTTGCCCGTGGTGCCCGGGAATATGCCTCGGAGCACTATCCGTTTATGGTGGCGATGCATGCGGCCTGGCTGATCGGACTATGGCTGCTCGCCATCGGGAGGCCAGTCGATCCCGTCTGGTTCCTGCTCTTCATGGTGCTGCAGGGACTGCGTCTCTGGGTACTGGCGACGCTTGGAGAGCGCTGGACAACGCGCATCATCATCCTGCCCGGCGCGCCACTAGTGACCAACGGTCCCTATCGCTTCCTCAGCCATCCCAACTATGCCGTTGTCGTCGGCGAGATCGCCGTCTTGCCTCTCGCTTTCGGTATGCCGCTTTACGCCGCGATCTTTTCGCTGCTCAACGGCATCATCCTTGCGATCCGCATCCGCGCCGAAAACGCCTGCCTGAAACAGAGTGCGACCTGACCCGCATTTTTCAATTGCGCCGCTGAAATTTGGCAGGCATTTTCGATGCTTAGAGCACGGCCCAGGCTATGCCGAAGGTCACGTGACAAGGCAATGAGCATGCGGATAGCAGGATAAGATGACAAAGGACGCAATCGTTCTCGGTGCTGGTATCGTCGGGGTTTCGACGGCAATCCATCTGCAGCGGCGGGGGCGACAGGTCGTCCTCGTCGATCGCCAGCCGCCCGGTCAGGGAACCTCCTTCGGCAATGCCGGCCTCATACAGCGCGAGGGCGTGGTGCCCTATGGCTTTCCGCAGCAATTCGGCCTGCTGCTGCGCTATGCCTTCAACAATCGCATCGACGCGCATTACCATCTGCGCGCGCTGCCGGCGCAGATCGCTTTCCTCGCTCGCTATTGGTGGAACTCCAATACCAAGCGCCATGAAATGATCTCACGCGCCTATGCGCCGCTGATCGAACATTCCGTCAGCGAGCACAACGACCTCATCGAGGCCTCGCATGCCGAAGAACTCATCCGCAAGAACGGCTGGGTGGAGCTGTTCCGTACGAACGGGAAGCGCGACGCCGAGTTTGCCGAAGCCGAACGCCTGAGCCGCGAGTTCGGGATCGGCTACGACGCGATGAACAGCGCGGAGATCGCAGCAGCCGAGCCGCATCTAAGGGGTAATTTTGCCGGCGCGCTTCGCTGGCGCGATCCCTGGTCGGTGCTGGACCCGCATGGGCTAACGGCGGCCTATCGTCGCTATTTCGAGAGCATCGGTGGGCGTGTGACGACGGGAGATGCCGTCTCGCTCGGCATGGCCGGTTCCGCCTGGAGAATGGTGACGGCGGAAGGTTCGATCGAGGCGGAGGATGTCGTCGTGGCACTCGGCCCCTGGGCGGATATCGTGACGAAACGCTTCGGCTATGCCTTCCCGCTCGGTGTCAAGCGCGGCTATCACATGCATTATGCGCCCGAGGGCGATGCGGTTCTCAACAACTGGATGCTGGATGCCGAGCGTGGCTATTTGCTGGCACCGATGAGCCGCGGTATTCGCCTGACGACCGGTGCCGAATTTGCCTTGCGAGATGCACCGAAGACGCCGGTCCAGCTCGACCGTGCCGAAGCCGTCGCCCGCACTGCCTTCCCGCTCGGCGAGCGGCTCGACCCTGAACCCTGGATGGGAGCGCGACCCTGCACGCCCGACATGATGCCGATCATCGGCAAGGCGCCGCGCCATAACGGCCTGTGGTTCGCCTTCGGGCACGCACATCACGGGCTGACGCTCGGGCCGGTGACCGGCCGCGTGCTGGCCGAGCTCATCACCGGCGAGACACCCTTTATCGATATTTCGGCTTATGCTCCGGGCCGGTTTGCGCCTTAAATTACTGATTTAGAGAATAGCCTTCAGGCTTTTGACAGAGGCATCGACGATCTCCTCGATCGTGGCATCGATGTCGACGGTGACGACGCCGGGCTCGCCGGTCGGCACTTCCAAGGTCTGCAGCTGGCTTTCGAGCAGCGAGGCCGGCATGAAGTGGCCCTTGCGCTCGCCCATGCGCTTCGTCAGCAGCTCCTTGGATCCGTGGAGATAGATGAAGTAGAGGTGGCCGCCGGCAGACGCGCGCAGGCGCTCGCGATAGACACGCTTCAAGGCCGAGCACGAGACGGCGATCCCCTCGCCCTTGGCAAGGCTTGCGGTGATCTCACGGCCGATCCGTTCGAGCCAAGGCCAGCGATCCTCGTCGGTCAGTGGAATGCCCTTGCTCATCTTCTCGACATTGGCGGCCGGGTGCAGCGCATCGCCTTCGATGAAATGGACACCGAGCTGAGCTGCGACTCCTTCCCCAATCGAGGATTTGCCGCTGCCGCTCACGCCCATGACGATGATGGCGAGAGGTGTGTTGGATGGTTCGTTCATGCTGTTTTCTGCCTTGGATCGTGGCCGATAGTGATAGTCAGGCGGATTGTGCCGTTGACGCATCCGATTGCCTGGCCCTTCACCCTAACCCTCTCCCCGTAAACGGGGCGAGGGAACGACAGAGCCAGTTCGCAGGACCAGACCCCTCTCCCCGCATGCGGGGAGAGGGTTGGGGTGAGGGGTCAGGCAGAAAGGCGCGGTAAAGCTGGCATCTGCCTGATTCACAACTTGGATCAATCCAGCGGAAAGAAACAGGAAAATTTATGCGTTCCCTCGCCCGCAAGTTCCGGTTCGACCTGGCGACACTTGTCCTGGGCACGCCAGCAGCGCGGATTGAAGTGACATCCCTTCGGCGGGTTGAGCGGCGACGGCAGCTCGCCCTGCAGGCGGATGCGGTTCTTCTCGCGCTCCGGGTCAGCGATCGGCGTCGCCGACAGAAGGGCGGCCGTATAAGGATGACGCGGCCGGGTGAAGACTTCTTCGGCTGTGCCGGTTTCGACCGGGCGTCCGAGATACATCACCATCACGTCGTCGGCGATATGGCGGACGACGGAAAGGCCGTGCGAGATGAAGAGATAGGCAAGACCCATCTCCTTCTGCAGGTCCATCAAGAGGTTCAGCACCTGTGCCTGGATCGACAGATCGAGCGCGGACACCGGCTCGTCGAGCACCAGCACCTTCGGCCGGAGCATCAGGGCGCGCGCAATGGCGATACGCTGGCGCTGACCGCCGGAGAACATATGCGGGTAACGATCGTAATGCTCCGGGCGCAGGCCGACACGCGCCATCATCTCCTCCGCCTTGCGGCGGCGGGTGGCGGCGTCATCATCCGTGTTGATCTTCAGCGGCTCTTCCAGGATCGAGCCGACCTTCTGACGCGGGTTGAGCGAACCATAAGGGTTCTGGAACACGATCTGCACGGCGCTGCGCAGGTTGCGGTCGCCAAGCTTTGCCGGCTTGCCGTCGATCAGCAATTCGCCTGCCGTCGGATGTTCGATCATCGTCACCAGACGGGCGAGCGTCGACTTGCCGCAACCGGATTCACCGACGACGGCGAGCGTGCGGCCCGACTGCAGGCTGAAGCTGACGCCGTTCAGCGCCTTGACGGTCGCTTCCGGTTTGAAGGTGCCGCGCTTGACGGTGTAAAAGCGGGCGAGATCGCGCCCTTCGAGAACAGCGCCGGTCATGCGGCACCTCCTGCTGCTTGCGTGGCGGCAATGCCGGGGTGACCGAGCGGCTTGCCATGTTCCAGCGGATAGTTGCAAAGGGTCAGGCCGAGTTCGCTACCCTGGCGCTTGACGCCCTTGTCGCATTCCGGCGTGGCAAAGGAACAGCGGGGCGCAAAGAGACAGCCCGTCGGGCGATCGTGCTGACCGGGAACGACGCCGGCAATCGATGGCAGGCGCTCGCCGACTTCGGCACGCTCCGGCAGAGCCGAGAGAAGGGCTGCCGTATAGGGATGATGCGGATCGCGGAACAGCGCCTTGACCGGCTGCTCCTCGACCTTCTGGCCGGCATATTGCACCTGCACCCGCTCTGCCGTTTCGGCAACGACGCCCATGTCGTGGGTAATGAGCACGAGCGCCATGCCCTGCTCCTGCTGCAGGCGCACGAGCAGATCGAGGATCTGCGCCTGGATCGTCACGTCGAGCGCAGTGGTCGGCTCATCGGCGATCAAAAGCTTCGGATTGCAGGCGAGCGCCATGGCGATCATGACGCGCTGGCTCATGCCGCCGGACATCTGGTGCGGGAAGTTCGACAGACGATCTTCCGGTGCCGGAATGCCGACGAGCTTCAAAAGCTCGATGGAGCGCTCGCGGCGCGCCTTGCGGTCAAGCCCCATGTGGATGCGGAGCGTCTCGCCGAGCTGGAAGCCGACCGTGAAGCACGGGTTGAGGCTCGACATCGGCTCCTGGAAGATCATCGCCATGTCCTTGCCGATGATCTTGCGGCGTTGACGCGAGGAGATACCGCGCAGATCCTTGCCATCGAACATCATGCGGTCGGCGGTGATCTTCGCCGTCCAGGGCAGAAGGCCCATCATGGCGAGCATCGAGACGGATTTACCAGAACCGGACTCGCCGACGATCGAGAGGATCTCTCCCTTGTCGCATTTCAGCGAGACACCATCGACCGCCCGGAACAGGCCGGACGAGGTCTGGAATTCAACGGATAGGTTTTCAATATCGAGGAGTGCCATTACGACCTCTTCAGCTTCGGGTCGAAGGCATCGCGCAGGCCGTCGCCCATCAGATTGATGGCGAGCACCGTAATCAGGATACAGAGACCGGGGAAAGTGACGAGCCAAGGATTGCTCAGGAAGAATTCACGCGAGTCCGCGAGCATCGTGCCCCATTCCGCCGTCGGCGGCTGGGCGCCCTGGCCGAGGAAGCCAAGAGCGGCGGCATCCAGAATGGCCGACGAGAAGGAGAGCGTCGTCTGGACGATCAGCGGCCCAAGACAGTTGGGCAGGATCGTCTTGAACATCAGCCGCAACGAACCAGCGCCGGCAACGCGCGAGGCAACGACATATTCCTTGTCGCGCTCGGCCATGACGGAGGCGCGGGTCAGGCGAACGAAATGCGGCTGGTAGGTGATGGCGATGGCTATCATCGCATTCGTCAGACCAGCCCCGAGGATCGCCACCAGCACCAGGGCGAGCAGCAGCGAAGGGACGGCGAGGATGATATCCATGACGCGCATGATGATCGTGTCGGTGTAGCCGCGAACATAGCCGGCGACAAGGCCGATCAGGACGCCGGCGGCCGCGGAAACCGAAGCAACCACGAGGCCGATGAACAGCGAATACCGCGTGCCGTAGATGAGGCGCGACAGCAAATCGCGGCCAATGGCGTCCGTGCCGAGCAGGAAGCTGCTGTTGCCGCCGGCCGCCCAGACCGGCGGCAAGCGCTGCATGTCGCTGCCGTAAGCGGCGTCAGGATTATGGGGTGCGACGACGCTGGCGAAGATCGCCAGCAAGAGAACGAAGACGAAGATCGCAAGTCCGATGACGGCGCCCTTGTTGCGGGAAAAATAGTACCAGAACTCCGCCAGAGCGGAAGGACGGTCGGTTTTGACGCTTACCGTGCTCATGGACCGCTCCTAGTGACGAATGCGTGGATTGATAAAGCCGTAGAGCAGGTCGACGGCGAGATTGACGGACATGACGATGCCGGCGATCAGCAACAGGCCACCCTGCACCACCGGATAATCACGCTTGGTGACCGCATCGATCATCCATTTGCCGATGCCCGGCCAGGAGAAGATGCTCTCCGTCAGGATGGCGCCGCCGAGCAGCACACCCGTCTGCAGGCCGATCGTGGTGATGACGGGGATCATGGCGTTGCGCAGCGCATGCACGGAAACGACACGCACCGGCGACAGGCCCTTGGAGCGGGCGGTGCGGACATAATCCTCACCGAGCACTTCGAGCATGGCGGAGCGTGTCTGGCGGGCGATGACGGCAAGCGGGATGGTGCCGAGCACGATGGTCGGCAGGATCAGCGAATTGAAAGCGGACCAGAAGGCGCCCTTCTGACCGGAGAGCAGGCTGTCGATCAGCATGAAGCCGGTAACGGGCTTGAAGAAATAAATAAGGCCGATACGACCGGAAACCGGCGTCCAGTGCAGATAGCCGCTGAACAAGATGATCAGCAGCAGGCCCCACCAGAAGATCGGCATGGAAAAGCCGACAAGGGCCACGCCCATGACGCTCTGATCGAACCATGTGCCTCGCTTGACGGCGGCGAAAACGCCGGCCGGGATGCCAAGACAGGCCGCAAGTATCATGGCGCAGAGCGACAGCTCCAGCGTCGCTGGAAAGAAGGTGAAGAAGTCGGTCAATACGTCACGCTTTGTCGTGATCGAGGCGCCGAAATCGCCATGCAGGACGTTCCAGAGATATTTGCCGTACTGGACGACCATCGGCTGGTCGTAGCCGAGATCGTGCGAGATCTGTGCATGACGTTCCGGCGACATGACGCGTTCGCCCGACATCAGCATGACAGGATCGCCGGGAAGCAGGCGAATGAGTGAAAAGGCGACGATCGATACGCCGAGGAATGTCGGGATCAGCACCGCAAGGCGGCTGAAAAAAAATCGCAACATGACAGTTGTCCAAATTTTTCCGGCGGTCAGACAGGGTGTCTGACCGCCGGGTCGCCCGGTCCTAGCCGGGCATTCTTACAGATTTTTTGTTATTCGGCGATATCGACGCCGTCGAAGCGGTGAACGCCAACCGGGTCCTGATGGTAGCCGGAGACATTCTTCGTCATCGGGATGAATTCTTCCGAATGGTCGATGGTCATCCAGGGTGCTTCACGCTTGAAGATAACCTGGGCTTCTTCGTAGAGCTTGGAGCGCTCCTTGAGGTCAGCCGTCTGCTTGGCCTTCTTCACCAGATCGTCGAATTCCTTGTTGCACCACTGTGCACGGTTGTTGCCGCCGACAGCGTCGCAGCCGAGCAGTGTGTCAAGGAAGTTGTCCGGGTCGCCGTTGTCACCGGTCCAGCCGAGGATGGCCGCACCATCACGGTCCTTGGCGGAGGAGAGCTTCAGATACTGGGCCCAGTCATAGGTGACGATCTCGACCTTGACGCCGATCTTGGCGAGGTCCGCCTGCATCAGCTCGGCAGCGCGGCGCGCGTTCAGCATGTACGGACGCGAAACCGGCATCGCCCAGATCTTCATGCTGAGATCCTTGACGCCAGCCTTTTCAAGCAGCTTCTTGGCTTCGTCCGGATTGAAGGCGTCGTCCTTGATGTCCTTGTTGTAGGACCACATGGTCGGCGGGATCGGGTTCGTCGCAACCTTGGCAGAGCCCTGGAAGACGGCGTCGACGATGGCTTGCTTGTTGACGGCCATGTTGATCGCCTTGCGCACTTCGACCTTGTCGAACGGAGCAACCATCGTGTTGTAGGCGAGGTAGGAAACGTTCAGACCGGCCTGCTCGAGAACCTTGAGGTTCTTGTCAGCCTTGAGGTCCTTGATATCGGCTGCATTCGGGTAAGGCATGATGTTGCACTCACCGGACTTCAGCTTCTGCGCACGGACGGAAGCGTCCGGCGTGATCGCAAAGACGAGATCGTCGATCTTTTCCTTGCCCTTGAAATAGGTTTCGTTTGCCTTGTAGCGGATGACGGCATCCGGCTGGTAGGCAACGAACGTGAATGCGCCAGTGCCGAGCGGCTGCTGGTTCATCTGCTCCATCTTGCCATCGGCCTGAAGCTTGTCGGCATATTCCTTCGACAGGATCGAGGCAAAGTCCATCGCAAGGTCGGCGAGGAAGGGAGCTTCCGGACGGTTCAGGACGAACTTGACGGTGAGATCGTCAACCTTGTCGATCGACTTGATGAGCTTCGGGAAGCCCATGCCATCGGCGTATTCATAGGAGCCGCCGGCGACATACTTTGCCCAGGGGCTATCCGTGCCCAGCTGACGGCTGATGGAGAAGATGATGTCATCAGCGTTGAGGTCACGCGTCGGCGTGAAGAAATCGGTGGTCTGGAACTTCACGCCCTTGCGCAGCTTGAAGGTATATTCCTTACCGTCCGGAGACACGGTCCAGCTTTCAGCGAGGCCCGGCTCGATCTCGGTGCTGCCATGCTTGAACTCGACGAGACGGCTATAGACCGTGCGCGACGAGGCGTCGAAAGTGTTGCCACCGGTGTAGAGACCCGGATCGAAACCTTCCGGCGAGCTTTCCGAGCAATAGACAAGTGTTTTTGACCAGGCGGACGTCGCCATGACCGAAGCCAGGGCTGTCACTGCCAGCAGGACAGAAATCTTTTTCATGATATCGTTTCCCAGATTTGTTATTCTTTTGAAGCCGTGGACACCACCAGAGGTTCCCATCCGGATCGCGCCGATGGAACTTTATTTTAAGTTTGAAAGCAACAAGCGCCGCCTAAAATTTTTCCAATTTATGGAGTTTGGAAATTTTTGGACGAAAAAACCCCTGAATTGATAATATTCTGGCAAAAAATTGCACGATTTTAGCAGATTCAGAACGATTTGGCGTTTTCTTCCCCCAATTCGCGAACCGCTTATTGCCCGGATAGGAGGCAATACAAACGAAAATCCGCAGCTACCGGAGGTAACCGCGGATCAAAAACACGATCGAATTCTGGATGGCTGATCAGGCGGCCGGCGCTGCAACCGCCGGCTTCTTCGCGATCACCTTGTGATCCTGATCCGTGAGGCCGAGCAGGAAATTGATCTGCGGACGCGCCTTGACCAGATCGTCGATGGAATATTCGGTCAGAACGTCGAAGAAGGCGTTCAATGCCTTGCGCAGCGCCGAATTGAGGCCGCAGCTATCGACCAGCGGGCATTCCACCACGCCATCCTCGAAGCATTCCGCCATGGCGAAGCTGTCCTCGGTGACGCGGACGACGTCGAACAGGCTGATATCGGTTGCCGGCTTTGCAAGGCGCACGCCGCCATTACGGCCACGCACCGTTTCGACGAGACCTGCCTTGGTCAGCGGCTGCAGGATCTTGAAGAGGAACAGCTCGGACACGCTGTATGCCCTTGCGATCTCCGGGATGCGGCTCAGATGGCCATCATTGGCGGCGCAATACATCAACATGCGCACTGCGTAATTTGTCTGCTTGGTCAAGCGCATGCCGATCTCCTGGAATCAAGGCTGCTTAGGGGCTGGACCCGTATATAGTGGCTTTCTTAGTTTTGAACAATTCCAAAATATGAAATTCATATTCACGTTATATCGAAGGCTCTGCGGTTCCGCCTTGTCGATCGCTGCCCGGCCTATGCCCGAAACTTATGGCACGGAAATCCAAACCGCCATTTCGCAGCCGCCCGGCTCGCGGAAGTGAAAACGGCGGCCGCCGGGAAAATCGAAGGCGGGACGGGTGATGACGCCGCCGGCGAATTCGACGGCGCGCTGTGCGGCGTCTAGATCGGTGGTGCGCACGACCGGCAACGGCGTTCCGGCCGCCTCCCCCGCATCCCCGTCAATGCCGGCATCTATTCCGGCAGCCTCGATGACGTGGTAGGTCGGCCCATAGCTGACAAAGCTCCAGTCGAAGGCTTCCTCGAAGAAGCGGCGGGTCTTCAGGCCGTCTTTCGACGGAAATTCGAGATAGTCGATCTGATAGGTTACGGCCATCGCTCGGCCCTCCCGTTGTTCTCGTTTTGTTCTAGATGAAAACGGCGGCCCTGACAAGATGACTCCATCGAAAACAAACGCAATAAAAAAGCCGCCGTCCGAAAGATGGACGGCGGCTGATACGAGCCAGTGATGGCGATGCTTACTTCATCGTCGGCATGACGAATTCCGCACCATCCTTGATGCCGGACGGCCAGCGGGCGGTGATCGTCTTGGTGCGCGTCCAGAACTTGATCGAGTCCGTGCCGTGCTGGTTGAGATCGCCGAAGCTCGAGGCCTTCCAGCCGCCGAAAGAGTGGTAGGCGAGCGGAACCGGGATCGGAACGTTGACGCCGATCATGCCGATGTTGATGCGCGAGGCGAAATCGCGGGCCGCATCGCCGTCGCGGGTATAGATGGCGACGCCGTTGCCGTATTCGTGCTTCATCGGCAGGTCGAGCGCTTCTTCGTAGTTCTTGGCGCGGACAACCGAGAGAACCGGTCCGAAGATCTCGGTCTTGTAGATATCCATGTCAGGCTTGACGTGGTCGAACAGCGTGCCGCCGACGAAGTAGCCATCCTCATAGCCCTGAAGCTTGAAGCCGCGACCATCGACGACCAGCTTGGCGCCTTCCTCGACGCCGCGGTCGATCAGGCCGTTGACGCGGTTATAGGCATCCTTGGTGACGAGCGGACCCATGTCGGCCTTGTCGTCGGTATAGGGGCCGATGCGCAGGGATTCGATCTTCGGCACCAGCTTTTCGACGAGGCGGTTGGCGGTGTCTTCGCCGACCGGAACTGCGACCGATACTGCCATGCAGCGCTCACCGGCCGAGCCGTAGCCGGCGCCCATCAGAGCGTTGACGGCCTGATCCATATCGGCGTCGGGCATGATGATCATGTGGTTCTTGGCGCCGCCGAAGCACTGGGCGCGCTTGCCATTCATGGCGGCCGTGCCATAGACGTAGCGAGCGATCGGCGTGGAGCCGACGAAGGAAACGGCAGCGATATCCGGATCGGTCAGGATGGCGTCGACGGCGGCCTTGTCGCCGTTGACGACGTTGAGGATGCCTGCCGGAAGGCCGGCTTCGATCATGAGTTCGGCCAAGCGGATCGGCAAGGACGGGTCACGCTCGGACGGCTTCAGGATGAAGGCATTGCCGCAGGCGATCGCAGGCGCAAACATCCACATCGGGATCATGGCCGGGAAGTTGAACGGCGTGATGCCAGCGCCGACGCCGACAGGCTGGCGGATGGAATACATGTCGATCGCCGGGCCGGCGCCTTCAGTGAACTCGCCCTTCTGCAGATGCGGAATGCCGCAGACGAATTCGCAGACTTCGAGACCGCGGATGATGTCGCCCTTGGAATCTTCGACTGTCTTGCCGTGCTCCTTGGAGAGCAGCGTCGCCAGCTCATCCATGTTCTGGTTCAAGAGTTCGACGAACTTGAAGAAGACGCGGGCGCGGCGCTGCGGATTAGTTGCGGCCCATTTCGGCTGCGCGGCCTTGGCGTTTGCGACGGCGGCGCGAAGTTCCTCGACGCTGGCAAGCGCGACGGTCGCCTGCACTTCGCCGGTTGCCGGATTATAGACGTTGCTCGTGCGTCCGCTCGTGCCGGCGACGTGCTTGCCGCCGATGAAATGACCGATCTCACGCATGGATGTGCCTCCTCGTTTTCTTGGATGCTGACAGGATGGCACTTCAATTTGCACAAATCAATGAGCTGCTATAAGCAACCGTTGTGCAAAAATTAAAGTCCGTCATGTGCAAAAGGGCCTGTGCGAAAGGGGATGTGCAAATGGATTGGGACGACGTCCGCATGTTTCTCGCCGTGGCGCGCACCGGGCAGATCCTTGCCGCCTCCAAACGGCTGGGCGTCAACCACGCCACCCTCTCCCGGCGCGTGACGACACTGGAGGAGCGGCTGAAGACGCGGCTGCTGGTGCGCCGTACCAATGGCTGCGACCTGACCGCCGAGGGCGAGATCTTCCTTCATGCTGCCGAACGGATGGAAACGGAGATGTTACGCGCGCAGGCAAGTGTCGGCCATCTTGACAGCGCCATCACTGGGACCGTGCGCATCGGCGCACCCGACGGGTTCGGCGTTTCCTTTCTCGCCCCGCGGCTCGGGCGGCTGATTGCTCGCTATCCGGAGCTGCGCATCCAGCTCGTGCCCGTTCCCCGCTCCTTCTCGCTGTCGCAGCGCGAGGCCGATATCGCGATCACACTGGAACGCCCGGAGCAAGGTCGTCTGGTCTCATCGAAGCTGACGGATTACACGCTCGGGCTCTATGCCTCGAAAGCCTATCTCGAGCAGGCCGGGCTGCCCGACAGCGTGGAAGCGCTGAAGCTCCATCCGCGCGTCGGTTATGTCGAGGACCTGATCTTTACGGCCTCGCTCAATTTTTCAGGCGAGATCATGCGCAGCTGGGATGCCTCCTTCGAGATCTCCACCGCCATCGGCCAGACCGAAGCGGTGCGCTCCGGCGCCGGTATCGGCATCCTGCATGATTATATCGCCAGGCAGTTTCCGGAGCTGACGCGCATCCTGCCGGATGTCTCCATCAAGCGCGCCTATTGGACGACCTATCATGAAAGTGCCCGCGACCTGGTGCGCGTGCGCACCGTCGCGGACTTCCTGCAGGAGCTGGTCAGCGAAGAGCGGCGGACCTTCTTGTGAAAGAACGTCGGCCTGTGAGACAGCGCTGGCGGATGCGCCACTGCCTGCAGGCAAAGGTCACGGCATTAAGGTACTCCACCACGATGGCGGATGCGGCAACGCCGAAGCAGCTGCATGCTTTGGCGGTTCCTCGTTCTCATCCGGATTGGGAACGGGAATTTCATCCGGCAGCCTGTCCGGATCCGGCTCCTCGACTGGCGGCTTCGGCATCCAGCCTGGTTCCGGCATCGGAGGCGTCTCGGGGATCGGCTCGTTCGGTACAGACATGCCTGCTCCTTTCGTCTCGTTGCCGATATGGACACAACGACGAGCGATACGGACGGTTCCAAGATAATTTCGGCATGCGGCCCGCATTTGCGAGATGGGTGCGATTTGTTATTCCCTACCGTTCGTCCCTCGCTGCTGGACAAAGGCCAGACGAAGCCTAGTATTTCAAACAGAGATCAGGAGCCAGGACGATGAGCGACAAGAAGCAGCAGAAACCGGACGAGAAAGAACACAAGGAACAGGACGATTATCTGGAGGAAGCGCTGGAGGAGACTTTTCCGGCAAGCGATCCGATATCGCCCGGCCATGTCTCGAAGAAGCCTGAAGACAAGAAATAATACCGCGAAGCCAAAGGCGTCGGTATTTTGCGACGTATAGATCGGAAGAGAATAGCATCCCGGCGCTGACCAACATTCGTCTGCAGGCCGATGGTGGCAGCCGGTGCGTCTTTGATACTCCTAGTATATACCGCGAATTTACCAAAACCCCGATACTTGCCACCCGAAACGACGATTTACATGGCAACGCGCTAATTTCAATCACTTAATTTATGCTCTACAAACGACAACACGCAGGGTTGAAATATTGACTTTCCTAAATTTTTGGATCAAATGCGGATACACTTACGCGAATGGCAATGTAGCTTGGTCGGGCGCTTCGCTAGACCTCACTCAATTGGTGTCCTTTTTGCGGCTCGGAAGGTTCCAAAGCCTTACCGCCTCCGCCAGAGGCCGCTCCGCTCGGTAAGACTTTGGAACCTTCCGAGCCTTTGGTAAGTGATCGACGATCTAGAAATTGAGAATATTTTGGAACTGATAGACCCGGCAAAAATCCGGGTCTATCAGCCCACACGGATAATTTTTATTTGCGGCGGCAAAACCGATGCTACCGCGACCCCTCCTCTCTCACTACGAGATGCCTTCATGAGGGTCGCTTACTCGTCAGACTTCGAAAAATATCAACCGATGCTGGCAGAAGAACTAAATGCCTTTTTCCCAAAGGGCGACTATAAAGACTTTCTTAGTCTCGAAAGCGATATAGCGCAGATATCAACTTTAGTGTTGTTATTTTCAGAGAGCTTTGGAAGTGCCGCCGAACTTGGCGCTTTCGCGATGGTGCAGGAGATTTCACATAAACTATTGGTCGTAATGGACGACAAACGTTACGGCGAAGACTCTTTCATAAAATTAGGACCTATTAGAGCCATCGAGAACGCTAATGGCGATAGCGCGATTTGCGTTGTAAATCGCGCCGATTTGGGTGTCGCTGACATTGCTGATCTGAAAAATTTAGATACCGGTTTTTTTTCGAAATTGGTGAAGGACGCGATCAGCCAGCGCGAGAAAAAAATTCCCGAGCATAGCAGTTTCAACGCAGCTTACAGCGGCCACATGATCAAATTGATCGTCGGCCTCATTCAGTGGTATGGGGCGCTAACACTCGAAGAGATCGAAACGGCATTATATTGCCTGGATGCGAGCAGCAAGCCTGAACGTATAAGCGATTACCTGTTATGCGCTGAATTCGCAAAATGGATCGTCCCACATAAACGGGGCGTGCAAACCTTTTTCGTGGCGAGGCCAACAGAGAACGTTGCTGTGCAATTTTATCCGCGACCTGGAAAGAAAATGCTGACCCGGATGCGGTGGCAGGCTGAAATTCGGACTTATTGGAAAGATCACGACGAACTAAGATTCCGATCTATCTCTGACGTTATGAAGGGCGCTTGAGATGACCGACCTCTTGAAGCAGCTCTCTATAGAAACGGGATTGCCGGAATACACCGTTAAAAGCATCATTTCGAATGCTCCAGACCGCTATAAGGAATATTACATCAAAAAGAAAAACGGCGGAAGCAGACTAATTGCTCAACCTGCTCGAGAACTGAAGCTTATACAGCGCGCGTTTGTGGATATTCTTTTAAGCAAATTACCAGTGCATTCGGCTGCGACCGCATACAGAAAAGGGAAAAGCATTCGGGACAATGCACTACCACATAGTCATTCAGGTCCAATCCTCAAGCTGGACTTTAAAGATTTCTTCCCGTCGATTACTGAAAGTGACTGGGTTGCTTATTGTAAACATACCAAGTGTTTGACTGATCCCAATGATGTCCGATTGTCTTCGCTTCTTCTTTTTCACCGACCTTCTGGGGGGCGGTTGCTGAGATTGGCAATTGGGGCTCCCTCGTCTCCCGTGCTTTCGAATATCATCATGTTCCCGTTCGACGAGGCGATTTCGGCTGCGGTTGCCCACGACCATGTAATCTATTCCAGGTACGCGGACGATCTTACGTTTTCTGGACCGCGCACCGGACACCTCACCGGCGTATCAAAAGCGGTAAAAAAAGCACTGCGGGAAATTCCCTATCCAACATTGAAAATAAATCATGAGAAAACAACTCATGTTACAATGAAATACCATAGGAAAGTGACCGGTTTGACGCTATCAAACGATGGGCGAGTGACAATCGGACGTGACAACAAGCGAACCCTAAGGGCGCAATTGCATCACTATCTAAGTGGTAAGCTCAACGAGAGCGAAGTCGCTCACCTTGCGGGTAGAATCGCATTTGTCAAATCGGTAGAGCCGAGTTTTTATTTCACATTAATTGAGCGTCATAGTGACCGTGTAATTCAAATGCTTCTCACCAAAAGCAATCAAAAGCATGCAAAGGAAAAAAGGCAGCCGATTTCTTTCGAAGGTGGATGAGCTCGTGGCAGAAAACACGCCCCTCTCGATCTGTCGTGAAAGGGCGCGCGACAGGAAACGGCTACGAAAAGAAAGCCATACAGCTATCATGACGGAAATCGCTCGATGACAGCAATCCGTAGAGCGAGCTTCTAAAATGAAAGAATGGTACGGTTGGGGGGTCTCGAACCTCCGACCTCAGGTGCCACAAACCTGCGCTCTAACCAACTGAGCTACAACCGCACATGCTCGCGTCGCCGCGAACGGGGGTGACATACGAGGACTTTGAAATTATTTCAAGTCCTATCTCCCTGCAATATAAAAAAGCTTTGCAGATATCCAATGATGATGCTCGGCAGGATACCAGCCACGCCGGCTTGCGGCCGAAATGAAAAGTCCCGCCCCAGGCTTTCACCTGGAAACGGGACATTCGTGCCTTGGGAGGCTTATCGGAAGTGATTAGGCCTTGAAGGAGGCCATTGCCTTTTCAGCGGCGTCCTTGGCGGGCTTTGCCAGCTTTTCAGCAACCTTCTTGGTGGTGTCCTGAATGGACTTGGCCTGCTCGACAGTGACTTCGGCCTGCTTGCGGATGAAAGCGGTCTGAAGTTCGAAGAGTTCTGCAACGGACTTGACGCGAAGCAGGGCTTCCATGTGAGCCAGCGAGCTTTCGGCATTGGTGCGCAGAACGTCGATCGCCTTGAGGCCGATTTCGACGGAGCCAGCCTGTGCGGTCTGCACGGTTGCTTCAACCGTCTTGCCAGCTTCTTCGGTGGCAGCCTTCAGCTTGGCAAAGGCTTCCTTGGACTGGGCAGCACCCTTTTCCGCGAAGTCGCGGAAGGATTCGGAGAACTTGGACGGATCGAATGCAGCCGTTGAAAAAACGTCGTCTTTCTTTACAGTAGCCATGATTACGCTCCTAAAAGGGCCCTCCCTGAGGCGCCCGTCGTGAACCTGTGTGAGGGGTATATAATATAAAATATTGTGCAGTGCAACATATTTGTGCGCCGCACAAGGCGTTAACCTTTCCGGCCGAAAAATGGGCCGTTCGCTGGACCGAAAAGCGGGGCGCCGTTATTAATAAACCGTTAAATCACGAGAGGCGATCACGCCCGCAAAACAGGTTGGAAAATGCCCGCAATTCAATATCCGTTCATTGACATTGCCGTGCATCCGCGCGTTCGGGAACGCTTCGCGCGCGGTGAAGCCATGGTCATGTTCTCGACCGGCATGGATCGCGTGCTATGGGCCAACGGGGCCGGCGCCAACCTCTTCGGCTATGACGTTATCTACGATTTCGTCGAACAGGGACCGAAGCCCGGCGACGTCTCGTTCCGCCAGATCGAGGCGACGGCGCGCGGGCTTGGTGCTATCGGCGATCAGCGCACATTCCTGATCCGCATGGCCTCTGGCTTCCAGCGGGCTGTCGTCAATGCGGCCGTCGAGCTGATCCGCATTCAGGCCGGCGAAGAGGCGGTGCTGTTTTCCTCTCCGGTCTCTTCGAAGCCGCTTTCATCGGCCGAATGCGCCAAGCGCATGATCGACGGGTTCGACGATCCTGATACCCACATTGCCGTCATCGGCCGCGACGGCGAAATCGTTACCGCCTCTGCCGGCTTCAGGACGCTCGGCATAACGCCGCAGACCGCACGGATGCTGACGACCATGGCCGGCGCACAGCCTGACCGGCTGATCAAGCGGCCGATCCCGACCGGACATGGCTATCTGCCTGCCGCCATCGGCAAGCTTTCTGAAATTCCGGCCCTGCACCTGCTGTTCGTCGTGGAAACCGTGCTTGGCCATCTCGACCCGACAGGAAGCCTTGCCAACCAGGCTCGCCCCGCCACCATCGAGCCGCAGGCGGAGGAAACGCGCAAGGAGCTCGAGGCAGCAGCGTCGGATGAGGAGCCGAAGCCCGCTCCGGCCGCCCCCTTCGGCGACGTCATCGATGCGGTGGCGGGCATTGAGGAGCTGGACGAGACGCCGGAATATCGCGAGGACGAGCAACAGCAGGTGGCCCCGGCGACCGGAAACTCAAGCGAAGCCGGAACGGAAACGAGTGCCGATGCGGATAGCACGCCCGGCGCAGTTGCCGAGACCGAAGCTCACGCCGATGAGCATCAGCCGGAAACCGTGCCAGATAGCGAAGATGACGCCGCCTTAGAGACGACGATGGCAGCGGAGCCGCGTCCGCCGGAAACTCGCACCAATCCGGAAATCCACAGCGATATTGAAAATGCACCTGCGGAAGGTTTCAGCTTCAAACGCAACGGGCGCGCCACCCGCTTCGTCTGGAAGATCGATGCGGCCGGCCATTTCAGCGAGGTTTCCCGCGAATTTGCCGATGCTGTGGGACCGCATTCCGCCCAGATTGCCGGCACGGCCTTTGCCGATGTCGCCCGCCGCTTCAATCTCGATCCGGACGGCAAGATCGCGGAACTATTGGCGCGGCGCGACACATGGTCCGGCCGCACGATCTACTGGCCGGTGGAGGGTACGAGCCTGACGGTGCCGGTCGATCTAGCCGCTTTGCCGACCTATACCCGCAGCCGCGAATTCGACGGCTTCCGGGGCTTCGGCGTCGTCCGCCTGGCGGACGCGATCGAAGACCCGATGAAGCGCGGCATGGCGCTCGGCACTCAGGCAGCTGAAGATACCGCGTCCGTCGCCGAGTCACCCCCCGAAGCAGAAGTTATATCCAACGAGCAATCGCCAGCTACCGAAGCTGAACCATCCCCAGCGACAGAAGAGATTGAAAGCTCCGCTCAGGATAGCGCAGAGACCGCCCCGGTCTCGCACTACGAACCGCCGGCACTAAGGATTTCCGAGACGCCGAACCGTCGCGAGTCGGACAAGGTCGTTCGTCTGCACGAGCGTCGGACATTGACACAGACTGCCCTTTCGCTGAGCGAACAGGCAGCCTTCCGCGAAATCGCCCGACAGCTCGAACCCTTCGGCAAGCGCACGGAATCGCCGGCGGAGCAGCCTCACGACGGGCAGCATGAGCATGAGGAGGGTGCGGATGCTCCTCCGCAGCCGAATGCGGCCGACGAAATCCTCTCCGAGGCACCCGAAACGACGGATGGACACGGCCATACCGATGACCAGCCGCCGGCAGCGGCAATTGCGGAAGAGAATGTAGCAACGCCGGACGTGAAATTCGTCGAGGCTACAGATGATAACGGCCCGATAGCGGATGACGTGGCTGCTGCCGAAGCGGCGCCGGCATCGGCCGAGCCGGAGGAGGATTTCGACCCGCTGGATGTGCTGAGCAGCGCCATTCCGCCGCGCGTGAAGATGCGCACGGGCCTGTCGCCGGACATCGTCGACCAGCTGCCGCTCGCGATTCTCGTCCACGCCGGCGATCGCCTGATCCACGGCAATCCGGAATTCCTGCGGCTGACCGGCTATGACAGCCTCGACGAGCTCGAACAGGTCGGCGGCTTGGACGCACTGCTGCAACGCAACGATCTCGAAGGCAAGACCGAACAGCCCGGCACGATGATGGTCGTGCGCGCCGACGATGCGTTGGTGCCGGTGACGGCCCGCCTGCAGTCGATCCGCTGGGAAGACGACGGTACGGCCTTGATGCTGGCGCTGATGCCGGTGGAAAGAAGCGAGCCGCCCGCACCGGTGGCGCAGCCAATTCCTGAAGAAGCCCGCCCCGAGCGCATCCTCGAAAAGGTCGCGAAGCTGCAGGTCGAGATCGAGGAACTGCGCTCGACGCTGGAAACGGCGACGGATGGCGTCATCATCATCGGCCAGGACGGCGAGATCCGCTCGATGAACCGCTCGGCAAGCGCCCTCTTCAACTATGACGACCAGGAAACGCGCGGCAAACCCTTCGTCATGCTGTTTGCGCATGAGAGCCAGAAGGCAGTGCTCGATTATCTCGGCGGCCTTTCAGGCCATGGCGTCGCGAGCGTGCTCAATGACGGCCGCGAAGTGATCGGGCGCGAGGCTTCCGGCGGTTTCGTGCCGCTGTTCATGACCATGGGTCGGCTGAACTCCTCGAACGGTTATTGCGCCGTCATCCGCGACATCACGCAATGGAAGCGCACGGAAGAGGAGCTGCGCAACGCCAAGCGCGCCGCCGAAACCGCCAATGCGCACAAGACGGACTTCCTGGCCCGCGTCAGCCACGAAATCCGCACGCCGCTCAACGCCATCATCGGCTTTTCCGACATGATGGCCGGCGAGCGCTTCGGGCCGATCGGCCATTCGCGCTATGTCGAATATGCCACCGATATCGGCCGCTCCGGCCGCCACGTGCTCGATATCGTCAACGATCTCCTCGACATTTCGAAGATCGAAGCCGGCGAGATGGACCTGGATTTCGCCTCCGTCGGCCTGAATGAAGCGATCACCGAAGCCGTGTCGCTGGTGCAGCCGCAGGCCAATAGCCAGCGCGTCATCATCCGCACGGCGCTGTCTCAGGCCGTGCCGAATGTCGTCGCCGACCTGCGCTCGATCAAGCAGATCGCGCTCAATATCCTCTCCAACGCCATCCGCTTTACGCCATCGGGCGGTCAGATCGTCGTATCGACGGCCTATGAGGGCAATGGCAGCGTCGTAATGCGCATCCGGGATACCGGCGTCGGCATGACGCGCTCGGAGCTGGAACAGGCGATGAAGCCCTTCCGGCAGGTGTCTACCAACTCCCGCAAGCGCGGCGACGGCACCGGCCTAGGCCTGCCGCTGACCAAGGCGATGGTCGACGCCAACCGGGCGACCTTCTCGATCAACTCGGCTCCGAACGAGGGCACGCTGGTCGAGATCACCTTCCCCTCGCCGAGGGTGCTGGCGAACTGAAACAATCTCGGTTCGTCGTCAAAACCAGAGATCGCGCACGCAACGCCCATCGGAAGGAAGATCTTCGAACGTGTCGAGGCCATCGAAATGATCGATCGGCAGGTCGGCGACGAGATCCGGCGGCGCCAGCCGCAGGTTGACGGCCATGCGCCGGCGGCCATCCTTCTGAAGCCGCAGGCCGCGCCAGCTCAATACGTTGGCGCAGGATGGGCAGAACAATATTTCGAGGGACGGTTGCTTTTCCGCGCGGGCATAGGAAGCCGTCGACCCGGTCACGGAGACCCGTTCCCCTTCGTAGTCATAGGCCCACAACGCACCGTAACGCCGGCAGAGCGTGCAATTGCAGGCCGTGACCGAGCCTGGATCGCCTTCGAGTGTCCAGCCTGATTTGCCGCAATGACATGAGCCAATCAGCATAAGCGCGCCACTCCATTTCGCTGCCTAAGAGAACGGCATTCTGCCTCAGTCGCGCAAGGCCTGCAAATCTCGGGAACAGCTTGCCACAGAACATCAGCGAGTATTCGAGGGATGCTGACCGGATGGAGGCATCGATTGTCGGATCGTCAATGGCCCTACCGGCTCAACTCGCCAGAGCCAGGCCTCCGTAACGGCTGATTTCGCTTTCGATCTCGGCGACCAGAGTATCGAGCGCGGGATTTCTGACCTTGCGTCCACGGCGCACCACATAGGCCAAATCGGGTGGCATCGGCAAGCCGTGAGTGAGGATCTCCATATCCGGCTGCAAATGGCGGCCGTTCAGCAACGCCACGCCCAGGCCCGAGGTCACGGCCGCGATGATGCCCGCAGCACTCGCGCATTCGAAGACGGTTTCCAGAACCGCGCCGCCATCCTGCCCGATATCGAGCGCCCATCGGCGATAGAAGCATTCGTCATCGAACGAGAGGAAAGGGATCGGGCCGTCCGGCGGCAGAGCCAGGTCCGGATGCTTGACCCAATGCAGCTGCTCGCGAAAGAGAACGACATCGGTCGGGCGGACCTCATGGGCGAAAACCTGCACGATCGCGGCGTCAAGCTCCCCTCGCTCCAGCATTCCACGAAGGATGAGGCTCATGCGGACCTTGGTGCGCACGGAGACATTCGGATGCAGGCGACGGAAACGCCCCAAGATGCGGGCAAGGTCGGTACAGGTCGTATCCTCGGTAAGGCCGAGGGCAACGCGGCCGGCAAGCGATGTCTTCGAGAGGTTCAGCAGCGCCTCGTCATGCAGGCCGAGGATGCGCCCGGCATAGTCAAGCAGGTCCTCGCCGGCTGTGGTGAACATCGACGCTCCGGGCTTGCGGCTCAAGAGGTCACAATCGAGGCTCGTCTCCAGCCGCTTGATCTTGTGGCTGACGGCGGATTGCGACAGGCCCAACGCCTCGGCAGCGCGGGTTATACCGCCGTGATGGCGGATTGCCCACAAGGCGCGCAGAGCGTCGATTTCCAAGCGACGGCTTGTCAGTTCGGTCATGGCAAACTCGCTTCAGATAACAATTCTTCAGGGAGAATGCATATTCCGGCAGCATTAGGCAAATATTCATGAGCTAAAAAACTCAAATGTCATGTCATGATCGATATTTGTCATGTGCTATCTATCCGGCTCTCGCCTATGGCTGCCCGTGAAAGCCATTCAATCGAGAGCCTGATGACAGACCAGAGCCTATCCCGGACCGCGCCGAACGAACGCCGCTTCCTTTGGCCATTAATGGCGGCGTTGCTGATCGTCAGCTGGAGCTCCGGCTTTATCGGCATCCGCTATGCCAGCCAGGAGGCCAGCGTCATGCTGGTCCTGTTCTGGCGCACGCTTCTGTCCGGTTTGATCCTGCTGCCGTTTGCCCTCGCGATCGGTCCGCGGATGCGGATGCGCACGATCGCCGAACAGATGCTGTTCGGCGTGATGTCGGTCTTCCTCTATCTCGGCGGCTTTGCGCTCGCGATCGAACAAAGGGTACCGACGGGGCTGGTGGCGCTGATTTCGGATCTGCTGCCGCTCGCGATTGCGGCTCTGTCACAACCCGTGCTGGGAGAGCGGCTAAGCCGGCGCCAATGGCTGGGGACGGCCATCGCGGTCGCAGGTGTACTGATCGTGTCGGTCGACAGCCTCAGCTTCGGCTCGGCTCCCATGTGGGCCTATGGACTGACCGTCGGCTCGATGCTCGTCTTTGCCTTCGCATCGGTCCTGCACAAACGGCGACGCAGCTGGCACATGCCCGTTCACCAGAGCCTCTGCATCCACACGCTGATGGCCTCGGTGCTTTTCGGCATCTGCGCGATGATGCAGGGCGATCTTGCGCCGCCGCTGACCCGCGGTTTCGCGATCGGCATGATATGGCTGGTGCTGATCGCGACCTTCACGGCCTATTCGGTCTATTATACCAGCCTGCGCCTCTTCCCGGTGGCGCAGGTCAGCGCGGCCATCTATCTCAGCCCGCCCGTAACCATGCTATGGGCCTGGGCCTTGTTTTCCGAACCGCTGACGACGGCGATGTTCGCGGGGCTGGCGGTGACGCTGGTGGGCGTTTGGCTGACGTCTCGCAGATGAGGGAGCGAATGCCTCTTCGGTCAGGAACCAAGGACGGTCCAGCCGACCCCCAAAGCGGCAGATGTCAACAAGGTCGTTATCACCGACATCTTCAGGCGAAAGACGGCCATCGCGGCCAATAGGGTCAGTATGAGCGAGGGCAATGAAAGCGAGGTCAGGACAGGCACGTCCATCCTCCAAGAACCATAGGTGAAATTCGTGGTCTCACGGAACAGCACATGGAGCCCGAACCAGATCGCAAGGTTCAGGATGACCCCCACGACCGCCGCCGTTATTGCCGACATGGCTCCGGTCAGGGCGACATTTCCGCGCATCTTCTCGATGAATGGCGCGCCTGCGAAAATCCAAAGGAAGCTCGGCAGGAAGGTGACCCATGTTGTCAGCACGGCGGCAAGGGTTGCTGCCGCAAGAGGACTGAGGGTGCCGGGATTACGATAGCCTGCCAGGAACCCAACGAACTGTGTTACCATGATCAACGGTCCAGGGGTCGTTTCCGCCATCCCTAAACCGTCCAGCATCTCGCCCGGCCGCAGCCAGCCCAATTGCTGCACGGCCTCCTGCGCGACATATGCCAGCACGGCGTACGCACCCCCAAAGGTCACGATTGCCATCTCGCTGAAGAATATCGCGATTTTGGAAAAGACGTTGTCGGTACCGAGCGTAATCACGAGGATCGCAACCGGAATGAGCCACGCGGCCGCCAGCGCACCCGAGGTCTTCAGAGACCAGGCGAGATTTGGTCGAGCGTGCAACGGGATCTCCTCGCCAAGAACGGAGTCCTTGTCTTCCAGAATTGTCCCGGAGCCGGATTTGTGCCCTCCCCCCATTTTGAAGGCCGCAACCCCTGCCTGAGAGGCCAAGTAGCCGATAAGCCCCGCTCCAATGATGATAATGGGGAACGGAACATGCAGGAAGAAGATCGCCACGAAGGCGGCGGAGGCCAAAGCAACCATAGTCCTGCTCTTGAGGGCTCGCCCCCCGATGCGAAAGACCGCCTGGACGACGACCGCCAGCACGGCGCATTTGAGCCCGAAGAACATCCCTTCGATAAAGGTCAGATTCCCGAACAGGACGTAAACGTAACTGAGCACGAGAATTGCCAGGAAGCCCGGCAGGACGAATAGAATGCCCGCGATCATGCCGCCCAGGGTCCTGTTCAGCAGCCAGCCGATATAGATGGCAAGCTGATGCGCTTCGGGACCCGGCAGCAACATGCAGTAGTTCAGAGCATGAAGAAACCTGTGTTCTCCCACCCATTTCTTTTCATCGACGACGATGCGGTGCATGACGGCGATCTGCCCAGCCGGTCCGCCGAAGCTTAAAGCGGCAACACGGGTCCAGACCTTGAGGGCCTCACGGAGGGGGACGATGTCCTGATCGGCCGGGCTTGTTCGCGCGGCAGCGTTCTTTACGAGGTCAGTCATAGCCTTTCATACCTTCCGCGGGTTTGGCCAGTTATGCGTCTCTTCCGTCGCATCACGACACCAGCGATAGAAGGCATCATAGAGCGTCATGCCGGCTTCCAGTTGCTCCAGGTCGTCGTTGAACATCCGCGAAAGCCCGAGCGACGCCGCGAGCAGCCCGGCGACTTCAGGTGCCAGGTCGGGCCGGGCGGTATCGGCGCCCCGAACGATGGTTGCAAGATGAAGGAGAGGTTCGGTGCGGAGACCGAATTCCTCAATCATGACATCGAAGGTGCACAGCTCGCCGCGATGGCTCCAGAAGACGTCTTCGATATCGAATGGTGTTGCCTTGAAGCGATCGGCAACAGCCGCAACTTCGGTTGCCGGAACGAACAGGAAGATCGCTGACGGATCGATGAAGCGCCGGATCAGCCATGGACAAGCGATGCGATCGATCTTTGGCCGTGCCCTTGTTACCCATACGGTCCGCCCCTTGGCATCGCGGGGAGGCAGCTTTTCATCGGCGACCAGCATGTACTTCGCGCTTCGCCATGCTTCGAAACCGCCTTCGAGAACCTCCGCCTCCTTTCCAACGACGCGCAGATGGGCAGCAACTCCGTGACCGAGTTTCTGTCCCTTCTGGCAGAGAATGATGGCTGGCCCAGTCAGTTCGTTCGCCCAGTCGGTTACCGTTCGATAATCACGGCGGATCGAACCGGGGATAAGGCGAGGATCCGCAGCGAAATCCTCGTCAGTGCGGGCATCGATAATCGTCGGCAAGCTGGGCGTGCCGATAATACGATTCAGTTTGTCGGGTGTGATTTCCAGAAATGACGGCACGGCGCGTCCTCCGTTGGCTCGGGTTCAAGGACGCGATTCTTCAGCCGTAGCCTCGTGGGGTGATCGCAACCCCATGGGCAATCTTCTCCTCGACGTTATCCAAATGTCAAGCCGAATAACCGCCTGCCGCACCAGGCAGACATTTTCGCGACTTCTGCAGTCTACTCACAGATTACCCGCGACATGCCGTCGTGGCGAAGCATCTGTAACAGGAACCGAAACGCCGCGCTGACCTAAGCGCGACCATCTATCTCAGCCCGCCCGTGACCATGCTCTGGCCTTGGCTCTGTTTTCTAACCCCGGAGAGATCTTTATACCGGCCCAAAGTGGACGCAATCGCATGACATTGGCTTGCGTTCAATTGATGAGACATTCACGCAGGAGATGCACCAAATGAACGAGAGCTGCCCAGTTCCGACACCGGCCGAGCGACAATATGCCGATATCCAGGATCGGGCCGAACGGGTCATGCTGGCGACGATCTACAAGGCGATCGAGGATGCAAGCCGGCAGGCTGCGGACGAGCTGAGCGCCAGCGGATCGCAGGAGATGCCTCCGCCCCGCGACTATTTTGCCGCGGTCGCGCACCAGAAGCTTTTTCTGCTGCTATGTGGCGCCGACCCCGAGACCTTCATGGGCGGCAATCCGGAGATCGCCGCCCATATCATTGAAAACAGCCGAAAAATATCCGAGCACTATTGGATCAACAGAGGTGTGGAACCGAAGCCCGACGATCCTTTGAACTGATCACGAGAGCGTTCGAGCTCACTCCCCGCGCGTCTTCGCAGCCTTGCGGGCAGCCCTGGAATTCGGATTGCCACCCTTTGGCGGGCCGTCGTTCTTGGCGAAGCCCGGCTTGCCAGGCTTTTTTGACCAGGGCTTCTTGTCGGAGCGTTCGGAAACGCTGCCTTCGCCTGCATGCCCGCGTTCCGGCTTGCGATCGGACTTCCATTTCGGCTTCGGGCCATCATTGCCGCGAGCGCCCTTGTCGGCGAAGGGCTTCTTCTTTGCGAAGCCGCCTTCGCGCTTGGCCTGGAAATCCGGCATGCCGGCCAGCGGCTTGACGCGGATGCCACGCTCCAGGGTCTTGTCCGGGCCGATGGCGGCGAGGAAGCGCTCGAAACTCTCCTGCGAGAGCTCGACGAAGGTCTCTTCCGGCTGCATCTTGATGGCGCCGATGTCGCGCTTGGTCAGATTGCCGTTACGGCAAAGCATGGGGATCAGCCAGCGCGGTTCGGCATTCTGCTTGCGCCCGACAGACAACGATACCCAGAGACCATCGGTAAAGTCGTTGCGGCCCGCAGACGAGCCCTCGTCGCGAGGCGTGACCGGGAAATCGTCCCGGCGCGGCTTCCTGCGTTCGCCTTCGGCCGGCACGTCCTGCAGCTCCTCGGGCGCGGAGTGGCCGGTCCGGTACTGCCGCAGGAACGCGGCAGCAACCTGCTCGGCGCCGTGGCGCTCCAGCAGCTGCTGCACGATCGACTGCTCGTCTTCGGCAAGCGCCCCAGTAAAGACCGGATCGGCGAGAAGACGTTCGTCGTCACGCTGGCTCACCTCTTCAGCCGAAGGTGGCTTTGCCCAGGTGGCGCGGATGCGGGCGGCTTCCAGCAGGCGCTCGGTGCGACGGCGGGCGCTGAGCGGCACGATCAGGGCGCTGACGCCCTTGTTGCCGGCGCGACCGGTGCGGCCGCTGCGATGTAAAAGCGTGTCGGGATTGGTCGGCAGATCGGCGTGAACGACCAGTTCCAGACCCGGCAGGTCGATGCCGCGGGCGGCGACATCGGTCGCGATGCAGACGCGGGCGCGGCCGTCGCGCATGGCCTGCAGGGCGTGGGTGCGCTCGTTCTGGCTGAGTTCGCCCGAGAGAGCGACGACCGAAAAGCCGCGATTGTTGAAGCGGGCCGTCAGATGATTGACGGCGGCGCGCGTCGAGCAGAAAACGATAGCGTTGCGCGCTTCGTAATAGCGCAGCACGTTGATGATGGCGTTTTCCCTATCGCTCGGGACCACGGTCAGTGCGCGGTATTCGATATCGACATGCTGTTTCGCCTCGGACGCTGTCGCTATACGGACGGCATCGCGCTGGTAATTCTCAGCGAGCTTGGCGATCGAGCGCGGCACGGTAGCGGAAAACATCAGGGTGCGACGCTCGGACGGCGCGGATTCCAGAATGAATTCCAGATCCTCGCGGAAACCGAGATCGAGCATTTCGTCGGCTTCGTCGAGCACGACGGCCTTGAGTTCGGAAATATCGAGCGAATTGCGGCGGATGTGATCGCAAAGACGGCCGGGCGTGCCGACGACGATATGGGCACCGCGCTCCAGTGCGCGCCGTTCCGTGCGCATGTCCATGCCGCCGACGCAGGAGGCAATGGTCGCGCCCGTCAGCGCATAAAGCCATTCCAGCTCGCGCTGGACCTGCAACGCCAGTTCGCGCGTCGGGGCGATCGCGAGAGCCAGCGGCGCTCCGGCCGGGCCGAAACGCTCAGCGCCATCGAGCAGGCCGGGCGCCAGCGCCAGGCCGAACGCAACCGTCTTGCCCGAGCCGGTCTGGGCCGAGACAAGCGCATCCTTGCCGGCGAGGTCCGGATCGAGCATGGCCTTTTGCACCGGCGTCAGCGTTTCGTAACCGCGCTTCGCCAAAGCCTGGGCAATCGCAGGAGCGATGCCTTCGAATTCAGTCATCATCTGTCTTTCGGAATTCTTCGCGCGCCAGTCGGCGGCGATCATCGTGGTTCGCACGTCGCGAACCTCTTCTTCAAGGGTGCACATACTTGCTCAATGCGTCAATGTACAGAGCAGACACGGATTCGTGGCGGGGAAACGAAAAAAAGGCAGCTAACCGCGCTGCCTTTGAAGTTTATGCTGTCGAAAGCAAGCTCGAGTCGGGGAACTTCATGTCTCGGGAACCATGGCCGGCTCCAAATCCGCTCCAGCTCATGCGAACGGTCTCAAGTTGGCCTTTACTTTTGACCAAGCTTTCTTAACGCGAGGTTACCAAACGATGGTCATCGTTTGCCCCTCAGTTTTAAGGCTCACCTTAACTTTTGAGTTCTTCCAGCCCGGCGAAGAGATCCAGTGCCTCCGGATTGGCGAGCGCCTCCTTGTTCTTGACCGGGCGGCCATGCACCACCTCGCGCACCGCAAGCTCGACGATCTTGCCAGATTTCGTGCGCGGGATATCGGCAACGGCGATGATCTTCGCCGGCACATGGCGCGGCGAGGCGCCGGTGCGGATGCGGGTCTTCATTGCCTTGACCAGATCTTCGGTCAGGGAGACGCCGGCGGCAAGGCGGACGAAAAGCACGACGCGGACGTCATCGTCCCAATCCTGACCGATGCAGAGCGCCTCCAGAACCTCGGGGATCTGCTCGACCTGATTGTAGATCTCGGCCGTGCCGATGCGCACGCCGCCGGGATTAAGGGTCGCATCCGAGCGGCCATGAATGATAAGGCCGCCATGCTCCGTCCACTCGGCGAAATCGCCGTGGCACCAGATATTGTCGAAGCGCTCGAAATAGGCGGCGCGATATTTGGCGCGGTCCGGATCATTCCAGAACATGACCGGCATGGAGGGAAAGGCCTTGGTGCAGACGAGCTCGCCCTTCTCGCCGCGCACCGGCTTGCCTTCGTCGTTCCAGACATCGACGGCAAGGCCCAGGCCCGGCCCCTGGATCTCGCCGCGCCAGACCGCTTGCAGCGGATTGCCGAGCACGAAACAGGAGACGATATCCGTGCCGCCGGAAATGGACGCGAGCTGGATATCGCCCTTGATGCCCTCATAGACGAAGGTGAAGCCTTCCGGCGACAGCGGCGAGCCGGTGGAGGTCATCAGCCGCAGGCTCGAGAGATCATGCGAGGCCTTCGGCGTCAGGCCGCTCTTATGCGCGGCGTCGATATATTTGGCCGAGGTGCCGAACAGTGCGAATTTTTCTTCCTGCGCATAGTCGAACAAAATATTGCCATCGGGAGCGAAGGGCGAACCATCGTAAAGGCAAAGCGTCGCGCCGGCGGCAAGGCCAGTCACCAGCCAATTCCACATCATCCAGCCGCAGGTGGTGAAATAGAAGACCTTTTCGCCAGGTGTGACGCCGCAATGCAGGCGATGCTCCTTGAGGAGCTGCAGCAAGGCGCCGCCGGTGGAATGCACGATGCATTTCGGGACGCCTGTGGTGCCTGAAGAAAACAGGATGAACAGCGGGTGGGAGAAGGACACGGGCGTAAATTCGACCGGCTTCGCCTCAAAGGGCGCGACGAGATCACCAAGGGTCCTCGCGCCCGGGGTCGCGGCCACGACGGCTTCGGCATTACCGGCATAGGGCACGATGACCGTGGGCGCTTTCAGGCGCTGTGCGATAGCGCTGACCTTTGCGGTGACGTCCTGCAGCTTGCCGCCATACCAATAGCCGCTGCAGGCGATGAAGAGCTTCGGCTCGATCTGGCCGAAACGATCCATAACGCCCTGCTCGCCGAAATCCGGAGAACAGGAAGACCAGATCGCGCCGATCGACGCGGCCGCCAGCATGCTGGCGATGGTTTCGGGCATGTTCGGCATCATCGCCGCGATGCGGTCTCCCTTGCCGATGCCCTCGGCACGATAGGCCTGCTGCAGGCGGGATACCATGGCGGCCAGCCGATCCCATGACCAGCGATCGCGAACCTTGTCCTCGCCCCAGAACACAAGCGCGTCGCCCTCGCCGCTCTGCGAGAGCAGGTTTTCTGCGAAATTCAGCTCGGCATCGGGAAAGAAGCGGGCATCCAGCATGACATCGCCATGGATCAGCACCCGTTCACCGCGCTTGCCCTTCACACCGCAGAAATCCCAGACCGCCGACCAGAAGTTTTCACGGTCGTCGATGGACCAGGCGTGGAGGCCGGCAAAGTCGGACAGCGGGAGGCCGAAGCGGCGGTTGCATTCCTGCATGAAGGCAAACATCGGGCTCTGGCGGCGAAATGTTTCCGATGGCGTCCAGAGCGGCTGCTGATCCTGCATATTTCTCTCCCCGCTTTTTGCACTATATAGCAATGCTGCAGCGCATTAATAAAATCACGGTGTTGTGGGTAATGCCAGTGCGTGACGTTTGCATCCGACAAACATTTCCTATATCCGGCAAACTCAGGCAGATTATCCCTATCAGTTCAAGAGTCTCCACGGGATCATGAGAGCTTCGAAAAACAACAAGTGGCGGTTGACGATGCGTTCGGCCTCGCGCTGGCTGCCTGCCGTTGCTCGCACGACCGGCATCATTCTTCTCACGATCCTCATCGTGTTCGCTGTCTTCAGAGCGACCGCGCCTTTCCTGATTTCAAGCGGTCTGGTGCGCTCCGGCATCGAGAAGGCACTGTCGGACTGGACGGGGTATCGGGCCCAGATCGAAGGCGACCCGACGCTGGAATTCTGGCCGACGCCACGCGTGACGCTCAATCAGGTCACCATCCGCGAACCGTCGAGAAACGGCAAGGTCCTCGGCCATGTCGACAGCCTCTCCGCGGATTTTTCCCTGTGGTCGGCAATCCGCGGGCACGCGCATTTTCACGAATTCCATTTCCTGCGCCCGATCCTCTACATCCGCCGCGACGAGAACGGCCTGATCGACTGGACGAACGAAGGCCGCCTTTCCAAGGCGATCGAACAGGCGGAGGCTTCCTCCGGCCAGGGCATGCGGATGAGCAAGGAACAGGATGCCGCCATCGGCATGCTGACCATCGAGGACGGAAGCGTCGAAATGACCGACGAGCGCAGCGGCAGCATCTACAAGCTGAACGCCGTCAATGCCGACATCGCCTGGCCGCGGCTTTCCCAATCGCTGAGTGCCGTCATTCTTGCCCGCTTCAACGGCCAGGACATCAAGCTGAATTTCGACTCGGCCGAGCCCCTGCTCTTCTTCGCCGGCAAGAATGTGAACACCACGACCAGCTTCGTTTCGCCGATGATCAGCTGGACCTATACCGGCATTACCAGCATATCGGATTTTTCGGCACTTTCGGGTAATCTGGATCTGAGCGTGCCGAACGTGCCCTCCTTCATCTCCTGGAGCGGGCAGCGCCTGCCGGCAGCCGACGCCCTCAAGAATATCTCGCTCAGCGCCAATATCGCAGCAATCGACAACGGCCTCCGCTTCAACAATCTGAGTTTCAAGGTCAACGATTCCGCTGCCTCCGGCATCATGGACCTGAACTATACGAAAACGGGCAAACCGAAGATTTCCGGTACGCTTGCCTTCGACCAGATGAACCTCAATCCGTTCCTGGCTGCCTTCTCCATGCGCCTTGCGGCCGAGACCGCCATCGACGCGCTGCTGAACGGCAATCCGCTGCAGCGGCTCGACCTCGACATGCGGCTGTCGTCGAACAAGGCGGCACTCGGTCCCTTCCAGTTCGAGAATATCGGCGCCAGCCTGCTGGTGGCAGGGGGCAAGGCGAAATTCGACATAGGCGACAGCAGCTTCGAAAGCGGTTCGCTGACCGCGCATCTGGAGGTCGCACCGGGCGATTTCGACGGCGGCGGCAAATTGCAGATATCGATCCGCAACGCCGATTTCGGCGGCCTCTTCACGCGCCTGAAGCTGATTGGCCCACTGCCGATGCCCTCGTCGGCGTCGCTGGATCTCTCGCTCAGCACGTCGAAGCCGATCTGGGTTGCCACGCTCAGCGACGTTGCCGGTACGCTGCACTTCACCTCGTCGGCAGGATCGTTTCGCCAATTCGATATCTCGACTTTCCGGACACTCGCCACCGAGAAGGCTTTCTTCCGGATGAGCGATATCGCCGATTCCTCTTTCGACTTCGACAGCATCAACGTGGATGCAAGTTTTGCGAAAGGCTCCGCTGAGGTACAGAACGCGGCCATTGCGGGCCGCAATGAAACGATCAGCTTCAACGGCGTCGTTCCGTTCCGCACCAACGGGCTGGCACTCTCCGGTGCGATCGAGGCGACCTCGCCCTCCGACGCCGACGAACTGCCGATGCTGCCCTTCTTCATTGGTGGCAGCTGGCCCAATCCGGTGATTTCGCCGGTCGCGACGCTTCTGCAAAAGCCGATACAGCAGCCATAGTTCTTCCGGGAGCCACCCTTCGCCTGCAGCGCCTCAAGCCGCTGCCGCGGCTTGCTCGTCTCTCTGCCGCTGCACTTCGCGACGCTTCGTCACGATGGAAGCGCAGATGACGCCCACGGCGACGACGCCGATCAGGATAGTGCAGATGGCGTTGATTTCCGGCGTCACGCCAAGCTTCACCTGACTGTAGATCAGCATCGGCAGCGTTTTCGCGCCTGCACCCGAAGCAAAGGTCGCAATCACCAGATCGTCGAGCGACAAGGTGAGTGCCAGCACCCAGCCGGAGAAGACGGCCGGCGCGATGATCGGCAGCGTCACCTCGAAGAAGGTGCGCACCGGCGGGGCGCCGAGATCCAGTGCCGCTTCCTCGATCGAGCGATCGAAGGTCAGCAGGCGGGACTGCACGACGACGGCGACAAAGCACATAGTGAGCGTCGTATGGGCCATGACGATCGTCCAGAAGCCGCGATCGACACCGGACGTCACGAAAAGCAGCAGCAGCGACAGGCCGGTGATGACGTCGGGCATGACGAGCGGCGCATAGATCATGCCCGAAAACAGGATGCGGCCGCGGAAGCGCGTGTAGCGAACCAGCGTAATCGCCGCGAAGGTGCCGAGCACGGTGGCAATCGTCGCCGAGAGCAGCGCGATGCGCACCGTCAGCCAGGCGGCGCTCAGCATGGTGTCGTTACTGAAGAGGTGCACGTACCACTGCGTCGAGAAGCCGCCCCAGACGGTGACGAGGCGCGAGCTGTTGAAGGAATAGATGACCAGCAGCAGGATCGGCAGGTAGAGGAAGGCCAGACCGAGTGTCACCGAGACGATGTTGAAGCGGGACCAGCGGATCATTTGTTATCTCCCCTTCTCGTCGGCCTTGGCCTGGAAATGCTGGAAGAAGACGATGGGCACCACCAGCACAAGCAGGAGGATGGTCGCCACCGCCGAGGCCAGCGGCCAGTCGGTGTTGCTGTAGAATTCCGTCCAGAGCACCTTGCCGATCATCAGCGTCTGCGAGCCGCCGAGCAGGTCGGGGATGACGAACTCGCCGACGGCCGGGATGAAGACGAGCATGCAGCCGGCAACGATGCCGGGAATGGAGAGCGGAAAGGTGACGCGCCAGAATGCGCCGATCGGCGTGCAGCCAAGATCCTGCGCCGCCTCGATCAGCGTGCCGTCCATCTTCTCCAGCGCGGAATAGAGCGGCAGGACCATGAAGGGCAGGTAAGAATAGACCATGCCGATATAGACGGCGGTATTGGTATTCAGGATGACGAGCGGCTCGTGGATGATGCCGAGCGCCATCAGAAGCTGGTTCAAGAGGCCTGTGGTGCTGAGGATCGACATCCAGGAATAGACGCGGATCAGGAAGCTCGTCCAGAAAGGCAGGATGACCAGCATCAGCAATGTCGGCCGGATCGTGCGCGGCGCCTGCGCCATCCCGTAGGCGATGGGATAGGCGATGATCAGGGTCAGCAGCGTCGAAATGCCGGCGATCTGCAGGCTTTCGATATAGGCGTTCATGTAGAGCGGATCGCCGGTCAACCACACATAATTGTCGAACGACATGGTCTGCAGCTTGTCCCACCAGTCGCCGAAGCTGTCGCTCCAGGCGAAGGACGGGTCATAGGGCGGCACCGACAAGGCTTTCGTCGATAGCGAAATGCGGAAGACGATGAGGAAAGGCGCCAGAAAGAAAATCACCAGCCAGGCATAGGGGACGATGATGACGAGGCGCTGATAAATTGAGGAACCGAGCGCTCTCATGGTCAATCCTTCAGCAAGACGCCGGCATTTTCGTCGAAGGAAACCCAGACGTCCTGATCGTAGGCGAAGGGTTCTTCCACGGCGCGGACAGCGTTCAGCGACGAGGCCTTGACCACCTGGCCGCTCTTCAGCTTGACATGGAAGACGGTCATGTCACCGAGATAGGCGATATCCCATATCTCGCCTTCGGCGGCATTGACCGAGGCATTGGCCGGGGCGCGCGGCGTCACGCGCAGCTTCTCCGGACGGATGGCGAGGCTGGCGCGGCTTCCCGACGACGGCGTGTCACCGGAAGCGGTGCGCACCGTGAAGCCGGCATCGACCGATATCTCGACGATGCCCGATTGCGCCGCAGTGACGTTGCCGTCGAGAATGTTCACGTCGCCGATGAAGTCGGCGACGAAGCGGCAATTGGGCGCCTCGTAGATCTCCGCCGGCGTTGCCACCTGCACCACCTTGCCGTGGCTCATGACCGCGATGCGGTCGGCCATGGTCATCGCCTCCTCCTGGTCGTGTGTAACGACGACGAAGGTGAGCCCCAGGCTCTGCTGGAGATCCATGAGCTCGAACTGGGTCTCTTCACGCAGCTTCTTGTCGAGCGCACCGAGCGGCTCGTCGAGCAGCAGCACCTTCGGACGCTTCGCAAGCGAGCGGGCCAAGGCGACACGCTGGCGCTGGCCGCCGGAAAGCTGATTGGGCTTGCGCTTGGCGAATTGCTCCAGCTTGACGAGCTTCAGCATCTGCGCGACGCGATCGTCGATCTCGGCCTTGGGCATGCCGTCCTGGCGCAGGCCGAAGGCAATGTTCTTCTCCACCGACATATGCGGAAACAGCGCGTAGGACTGGAACATCATGTTGACGGGGCGGCGATAGGGTGGCGTGCCGGCGAGATCCTGGCCATCCAGCACGATCTCGCCTGTCGTCGGCTGTTCGAAGCCTGCGAGCATGCGCAGAAGCGTGGACTTGCCGCAGCCCGATGCACCAAGAAGGGCGAAGAATTCACGATTGTAGATATTCAGGGAGAGGTCGTCGACGGCGGTAAAATCACCGAACTTCTTCGTCACATTCTTGAAGGAAATGTAAGGCTTGGCCGAAGGGTCGGTCCAAGGAGCAAAGGAACGCCGGATATTACCGAGTGACTTCATCATTTATCCCCAAATGGATGCCCGGGCGGGCTTTCCTAAAGCATTTCCGCATTCCGGACGGAAAACCGCTGCGCAGTTTTTCTGGAAATGCGCGGGCGCCGGCTCTTCCCCATCCCGGCGCGCTCGTGATTCTTAAATGATCCTCATAAGGAAAGGCCCGGACGTTGCCGTCCGGGCCGCTTCGATTTATTGGCCTGTGGTGACCTTTGTCCACAAGCGCGTTGCCACGCGCTGCGTTTTCGCGTCCCAAGGGGTCAGCGTGTACAGCTTCTCGCGGACCGCATCCGTGGGATAGACGGCCGGATCATCGAGCACGTCCTTGCTTACGAACTGCTGCGACGCCTTGTTGCCGTTGGCATAGGCGGTGAAGTTGCTAGCCTTGGCGATGACTTCCGGTTTCATGATGTAGTTGAGGAAGATATGAGCTTCTTCGACATGCGGCGCATCGGCGGGGATCGCCATGACGTCGAACCACATCTGCGCGCCCTTCGTCGGGATCGAATAGCTGATGTTGACACCGTTCTTGGCTTCGGCTGCACGATTACGAGCCTGCAGCACGTCGCCGGAATAGCCGAAGGCGATGCAGATATCGCCGTTAGCCAGCGCGTTGATGTATTCGGAGGAGTGGAACTTGCGCACGAAGGGACGGATCGCGGTCAGGAGATCCTCGGCCTTCTTGAAGTCTTCCTGCTTGGTCGAATTCGGATCGAGACCCAGATAGCGCAGAGCGGCCGGAATGACGTCGGTCGGAGAATCCAGCACATAGATGCCGCAATCCTTGAACTTGGCAGCCAGCGCGGGATCGAAGATCACGTTGATATCGGGCGCGTCGTCAGTGCCGAGGATCTGCTTCACCTTGTCGACATTATAGCCGACGCCGCTGGTGCCCCACATATAATCGATAGCGTACTGGTTGCCGGGATCGTAGGTCGCAATGCGCTGCTGCACCGTATCCCACATATTGGAGAGGTTCGGCAGCTTGGATTTGTCCAGTTTCTGGAAGACGCCTGCCTTGATCTGGCGTTGCAGGAAATAGGCCGTCGGGACGACAATGTCATAGCCGGTCTTGCCCGCGAGCAGCTTGGTTTCCAGCGTCTCGTTCTGATCGAACGTGTCATAGACGACCTTGATGCCGGTTTCCTTGGTGAAATCCGCCAGGATCGAATTATCGATATAATCCGACCAGTTATAGATATTGACGACCTTGTCTTCCGCGTGAGCGACCGTGGCCAGCGAAACGACCGCAAAAGCCGTTGCTGCAAGCCGTGCGAACATGGACTTCATAGTCTCTCCTGTTTTGTTCGAGGGCATCGAGGCGATACCCAACCCTCTGTTTTTCCCGTTAGACTAGAAAGGAAATCGGAAGGCGACAAGGGAAAAAGCAAGCCGGCATAAGCTTTAGCCGTTTTCCCCGAAAACGATCGATTGCCCCGCAAAGAGGCAATACCGTTCGCACGCGATTGTGAACTCGATCCCCGCTTCGCGGATGAATGCCGAAACCGGCTTTGCTAAGATCGGGGCGTTCTCCTTCGCGAACACTCTCAAATCCGTTTCGCCATCCCGCCCAGCGGCAAACTCAAACCCATCATCGGGGACCTATCATGCAGTATCAAAAATTCGGCAATACCGGTCTCAGCGTCTCGCGCCTATGTCTGGGCACGATGACCTTCGGCCTGCAGATCGAGCAGGAAGACATCGCCCATGCCATTCTCGACAAGGCCGCCGATGCCGGCGTCAACTTCATCGACACGGCCGATGTGTACCCGCTCGGTGGCGGCGAGCAGCTTGCCGGCCGCACCGAAGAGATCGTCGGTCGCTGGCTGAGGGGCAAGCGCGACCGCTTCATCGTTGCGACGAAGGCTGTTGGAAAGGTCGGCCCGTCTCCCTGGGATCAAGGTGCGTCGCGCAGGCATCTTCTCGACGCCGTCGACGCTTCGCTGCGGCGCCTCGGCACGGATTATGTCGACCTTTATCAGCTGCATTCGGATGATCGAGAAACGCCGATCGACGAAACGCTGGAAGCGCTCGATGTCATCGTGCGCTCGGGCAAGGCCCGCTATGTCGGCGTGTCCAACTTCCTCGCCTACCGGCTGGCATTGGCGCTCGGCCGTGCCGATTTCCTGCGCACCGCCCGCTTCGTTTCGGTGCAGCCGCGCTACAATCTGCTGTTTCGCCAGATCGAACGGGAGCTGCTGCCGCTCGCCGAAGAGCAGCGCATCGCCGTCATCCCCTACAACCCGATCGCCGGCGGTCTTCTCACCGGCAAGCACAAGCATGACGTTGCGCCGACCGAAGGCCGCTTCAGCTCGCAGCTGCGCAATGCCGGCACCAACTATCTGCAGCGCTATTGGCACGAACGCGAATTTGCCACGATCGAGGAGCTGCGCGGCATCGCCGAAGAGGCCGGGCAATCGCTCATCAAGCTTGCCGTCGCCTGGGTCGCCGCCAATCCGGTCATCACCTCGGCCATCATAGGCGCCAGCCGCCCCGATCAATTGACGGACACGCTGGCCGCCATCGACCTCAAGCTCGATCCGGAGCTGAAGGCGAAGCTTGACGAGGCCACGGTCGAATATCGCTGGGGCGACGCGGCTCGCTGAAGAGGCACGAACCGGCGGTCGATTGCCGCCGGTTCTCTCACAGATAGGTCGGACGCTTGCCGGCAAAGAGTTCGGCATGGCTTTTCAGCAATTTGGCCATGCGGTCGACCACGGTGCGGATTTCCCGGCGGTGGCGGTCAGTATTGTTCATGACGATCCATTGCCGGTGTCGCAGCTCCAGGATTTCCTCGCCGACCCGCTCCAGCCGCGGCTCCTGGTCGCCGACGAAGCAGGGCAGAACGGCAATGCCGGAGCCGGCAAGCACCAGATCGTGCAGCGAACGCGGGCGACTGACCGTAAAAACGATTTCCTCGCGCTTATTCTGGTGCGGCCAGCGCAGATAGGCCGAGATCGCCTCCTCCTCCGTGACCGCGATCCAGCGCTGCGGGCCGGAAAAGCGCATGTTGCGGGCCTGATAGGCGGCATAGGCGACATCGCCGGTCTTGATGGCGGCGAGATTGGTCTCCTCCGGCTCGAAGGCGCGGATGCCGATATCACTCTCGCGATGGGCAAGGCTCGCACGACGTTCGCCGAGATGAAGGTCGATGCGGAACCCGTCACGCTCAGAGCAGATGGTCGGCATATTCTGGCTGAGCAGCCAGCCGACCCACGTGCCGGCAGCGATACGAACGATCGATGCACCCTGGGCATCGCGCTGCCAGCTATCGACCTTGCGGGCGGCAGCTTCCATCTCCAGCAGTTGGTCGAACAGGGCCTGGCCGTCGCCGGTCAGCGTATAGCCCGCCTGGCTGCGCTCGAACAGCGGGCGTCCGATCTGTCCCTCCAGCTCCAGCATGCGCCGGCCGATCGTCGCCGGGCTCAAGCCGCTGGAAGCAACGGCGCCGGTCAAGCCGCCACCGCGGGCGACATCTAAAAAAAGCTGATAGGAATCCCAAGTCGTGTTTTTCATGACTGAAAAACATAAGGTGAAAACGGGTGTTTATAAAGAAAATTCCTATGTGTAGTTGGAGGGATGCCTCACAAAAAGGAGACATCTCATGATGGAGAGCATGGCTCTGGCGAAAGCCATAGAAATACGGAACCTGGCGCGCGAAGAACAATGGCGCCGTAGCGAGGATCTGTTTTACCTCGACAATGCGCGGGATCCCCTGCCCTTCTTCCTCTGGTTCGGGCGGACATTCGCCGCGATGCGCAGCCGCTACCAGGCAATGAGAAAGGCGGACTGGCCGGAAATGGGCCGATCCGCCTGCGATAGCAACAACAGCTGCGGTCAGGCCGCCTGTTCGCGCATGTAATTCGCGCTGTAGCCGGCCTCGATCTTGAACTGCAGGATAAGATGCAGCAGGGCATCCGCCTCGGTTGAGAGTTCGCGGCTGGCTGCCGTGGTTTCCTCTACCATGCCGGCATTCTGCTGTGTCATCTGGTCCATGTGATTGACCGAGGAGTTGACCTCCTGCAGCGCGCTGGCCTGATCGTGGCTGGCGCGGGCGATCATTTCCACATGTTGGCTGATCGTCACGATCTGGCTGCTGATCTGTGCGAGCACCGAACCGGCCTCCTGCACGAACTGCGAACCGGAATTGACCTCCTCGGTCGACTTGTTGATGAGCCCCTTGATCTCCTTGGCGGCAGCGGCCGAACGCTGTGCAAGCTCGCGCACCTCCATGGCGACGACGGCAAAGCCTTTGCCAGCGTCGCCGGCGCGAGCGGCTTCGATACCGGCATTGAGCGCCAGAAGGTTGGTCTGGAAAGCGATCTCGTCGATGACGCCGATGATCTGCTCGATCTTGCGGGATGCATCTTCGATGCGCGTCATCGCGTCGATGGCGTTGCCGACAACGACGGAACTGTCGTCGGCGCTACGCTTGGCTTCGCGCACGATCGCATCCGCATCCTTGGCGCGTTCGGCGGACGAACGAACGGTGACCGTGATCTCGTCGACGGCCGCGGCAGTCTGTTCGAGAGAGGCAGCCTGCTGCTCGGTGCGCTTCGACAGATCCTCGGCGGAAGCCGCCATCTGAGCGCCGTTGCTCTGGATCATCTCGACATTGCTGCGGACCTGGCTCAACGTTTGCTGCAGGCGCGACAACGAACTGTTGAAATCCTGACGGAGCTGCTCGAGGCGGCCGATGAAAGGCGTCTCGATCGTCGCCGAAATATCGCCCTGGGCAAGGCGCTCGAGACCGGCGGCAAGCTCGCTGACGGCATAGTCGATCTGACGGTCGAGCTCGCGCTTTTCGGTATCGTTGCGCTGACGTTCGTGCTCTGCGGCGGCACGCTCCTCGTCGCTCTGCTCCTCGATGCGGATCTTCGAAATGGCGTTTTCCTTGAAGATGCCAAGCGCGCGGGCCATGTCGCCGATTTCGTCGCGGCGCTGCTCGCCGGAGATCGAGGTCTCCAGCATGCCATCGGCAATGCGGCGCATGGCGGCGGTGATCTGGCCGATCGGACGCTGGAGGGTCAGGACAAGCGCGATGCCGCCGGCAACGGAGAGGATGATGCCGAGCGCGGTTGCCAGGATGGATATGGAATTTGCCTGGTTGCGCTCGCTGCCGGCACTCTGCTTCTGCGTCTCGGCGAAGGCGGTCAGCTGGCCCCAAACCTGATCGAGCTGCTGGCGGGCGCTGGCATATTCGCCGATCCGCTGGTTGATGGTATCGACCAGCTTACCGCCGGCCTCATCCATGGATTTGATTGCCGGACGAATGGCCGTGTCGATGTCGCCGGCAAAATCCATGCTCTTGGCGCTCTGGTTCAGCGTATCGATATCGCCGCCGAGCTTGGAGACTTCCTGGCGCAGGCGGACGAGATTGTCCTTGTTCGTATTGGCGTTGAAGTCGGCGAGCACGAGCTGCAGCGAATAGATCGAGTCTTCAAGGCGGCGCGTGTCCTGCAGGACCGAATTGGTCTGCGCGACGCGGGCATCGAGGGACACGAAGGTCGTGGTCGCCTGGCGCATCATCTGCGTCGCCGTCAGCTGCGTATAGGTCGAGGTCTGGCGGAAGCGCGACAGCAGCCGGCTGATATTGGTAATCGTATCGTCGGTCGGGACATCCGTACTTTCGGTGAAGGCAGCAAGATCCTTGATGGTACCCACGAGCGACTGGACGACGCTCTTCTGGTTCTGCGGCAGTGCCAGATCGATGGAGCGCTGTGCCTTGTTCAGGTCCGGCAGCCGGTCCTTCAGGAGCTTGACCTTGTCGGCCGGTGTCGCGCCCTTGTTGAAGTCTTCGGCAACGGAGGCCAGCATATCGCCGCCCTTCAGCAGGCGGTCGGCGGAACGGAGCGTGGAGGTCGCGTCCGCCTGGTCCTGGCGCATCCGGTCTTCCAGCTGCTGGCTGTTGAAATTGACGTTGAAGCGCGCACTGATCAAGGCGCGCTGAGCGTCGTCGATGGTCTTGCGCAGCGAGAGTTCCTGTTCGTGCAGCGACCACAGCCTGCCGACGAGATTGGACATGTCGGCGGTCTTTGCTATCGCGTCAGTCAGATTGTCGCGACCGTCCGCATCCGCGCCGAGCTGACCGAGAGTCGCATTCAGCACGCCCTGCTGCGACTTGATGTCCTCATAGAGCTTGTCGCGCTGCTGTGTATTCGTGATGCGCAGGAAGTCATCCATGGAACCATAAAGGTTCTTGAACCCGGTCAAGGACTGCAGGACGCTGTTGGAAATCTCCATGCGGCCCTGAAGCAGGCCCGACGCATAAAGCCCGGTGAGGCCCACGGCGGAAATGCTAATGACGAACGGCAGGACGAATATCAGAACTTTCGTCTTGATGTTGAAACGCGACAATATCTTGTCAATGAACATTTTGGCCCAGACCTCTCACACACCGCTCCCCCGTCGACGCCGCCTCGGCGCTGACCGGATGTATAATCATCATTCTTGAAATATCAGCAGGCGGGGTTCCCGAGTATAAGTCAGGAAGCAATCATTGCTTCGGCTCCAGCTTGTAGTAGAGCGCCCCAAGAAATCGACAGGGATTGTCGGCGTGATTAATTAATTTTCAGATAAGGATGTAGTGTGACCCGCGGCATACAATCAAACGCTGAAAAGCGGAGTGCGGGGTCTATCTCTGTGCGCGAGCCAAGGCCGCCGCTCGACGACGGCCAAGAGCAATGCGACGGCTGACGTCAGAAGCCGCGCACGGTAAGGTAGGCGATGCAAGCGGCTGTAACGCCGGTCGCCAACATCAACAGTCTTGCCGCCAGGAGTTTGGCGTTGTCACGGGTCTGAGCGATTGCAATGGCGCGAGCGCGACGCTGTGTTCTGTTCATGAGTATATTCCCATTTTCGCACTGACACGATAACCGGCAAATGGTGTGTTCGGCAACTGCCAATGTATTCACTAATAATGTAGGAAAGGAAAACGCGAGAAACAGAGGCGTGTTCCATTTTCTCAAGGCGACGGCAAGGCCTTGAAACGGCAGTTCAAGCGGCTTCGCCCGCCACATGTCCGGAGGCCCACGCCCACTGGAAATTATAGCCGCCGAGCCAGCCGGTCACGTCGACGCATTCGCCGATGAAGAACAGGCCGGGAATGCTCTTTGCCTGCATCGTCTTCGAATCGAGGCAAGCCGTGTCGATACCACCGAGCGTCACCTCGGCGGTACGATAGCCTTCCGAGCCCGATGGCTTGACGGACCAGGCCTGGATGGTGGCCGCGAGCTGCTGCAGGCGCTTGTCGGATAGATCGGCCATGTTGCCGGAGATGCCTTCGCTCTCGACGACATGCTGCGCCAGCCGCTTCGGCAGGATTTCCGCAAGCGCCGTCTGCGCCGATTGCCGGCCATTGACCTGCTTGGCTTTCTTCAGAAGTGCGAAAATGTCGATATCGGGCTCGATCACGACGGTGATGTCCTCGCCTTCCCGCCAATAGGAGGAAATCTGCAGAATGGCGGGGCCGCTGAGGCCGCGATGGGTGAAGAGCAGGGCCTCGCGGAATGCCGTCTTGCCGTGGCGGATCTCGGCGGGGGCAGCGATGCCCGAGAGCGGCGACAGGCGCTGGAGCAACTGAGGATCGAGCGTGAGGGGTACGAGGCCTGGCCGCGTTTCGACGACAGGCAAGCCGAATTGCTCGGCGATGCGATAGGCAAAGCCTGTCGCCCCCATCTTGGGGATCGACTTGCCACCCGTGGCGACGACCAGCGAAGATGCTTCGAAGGCGCCTTCAGATGTACTGACGCGGTAGCCGCCCGCCCTCTGCTCAATGCCGCTGATCTCCGTTCGCAGTCGCAGTTGCGCACCGGCCGCGCGCATCTCGTCGGTCAGCATGCGGATGATATCCTTGGCGCTATCATCGCAGAAGAGCTGGCCAAGCGTCTTCTCATGCCAGGCGATGCCATGGCGCCCGACCATGGCGATGAAATCCTGAGGGGTAAAGCGGGCGAGCGCCGATTTGGCGAAATGCGGATTGGTGGAGAGGAAGTTCTTCGGGCCGGCGTGGATATTGGTGAAATTGCAGCGGCCGCCGCCCGAAATACGGATCTTCTCGCCGGGTGCCGCGGCATGATCGAGCACGAGAACGGACCGTCCGCGCTGGCCGGCGCGGATGGCGCACATCATGCCGGCAGCGCCTGCGCCAAGAACGATCACATCATATCTGCCGGTCACGCTTCAGCCCTTTATTCTTCGCCGCGCTCTCTCGTCATTTTTCCATCATACGGCGAAAGTCCGAGCGGTTTTCCCCCTCGCCAATTGGCAAACTGCAGTTATGATGCACTCACCGATCAACCCAAATACGGTGTTTTATGCCCGCGAGAAAGACCCCGCTGAAAGCTTCCATACCCGTCTCGAAAGCACCAACAGTACCTCCTGGTCTAAGATCGGCACGCGGCGTGGCAAACTGGAAGGAAGCGGCGCAATGGCTGCGGGCACGCGGGATCGAGGACATAGAATGCATCACGCCGGACCTTGCGGGCGTACCGCGTGGCAAGATGATGCCGACCTCGAAATTCACCTCCAACACCTCGCTGGCGCTGCCCTCGGCAATCTATCGCCACACGATTTCCGGCGAATATCCGGAAGAGACCGAAAGCTTCCGTTATGAGCCGCGCGACAGCGACCTCAAGCTCGTGCCAGATCTGTCGACCCTTTCGGTCGTACCCTGGGAAACCGATCCGACGGCGCAGGTGATCTGCGACATCGTCAATTCCGAGGGCCAGGAAGTCTCCTATACGCCGCGCAACGTTTTGAAGCGCATCATGGGGCTCTATCGCGATCGCGGCTGGAAGCCGGTGGTGGCGCCGGAAATCGAATTCTATCTGGTCGCCAAGAATGACGATCCGGATTATCCGCTGCATCCGCCGAAGGGCCGCTCGGGCCGCTCCATCCTTGGCGGTCAGGGCTATTCGATCGCCGGGATCAACGAGTTCGACGAACTGATCGACGATATCTATCACTTTTCCGAGAAGCAGGGCCTTGAGATCGATACGCTGATCCATGAGGAAGGACCGGCCCAGCTCGAAATCAACCTGCGTCACGGCGATCCGATCGAGCTTGCGGATCAGGTGTTCATGTTCAAGCGCACGATCCGCGAGGCAGCGCTGAAGCACGGCATCTACGCCACCTTCATGGCCAAGCCAATGCAGAGCCAGGCCGGATCGGCGATGCACATCCATCAGTCGGTTGTCAGCATCGAGACCGGCAAGAACGTCTTCACCAATCCGGACGGCACTCCGTCGCAGGAGTTCTTCCACTTCATCGGCGGCATGCAGCGCTACGTGCCGAACGCACTCGCCATGATGGCGCCCTATGTGAATTCCTATCGCCGTCTGGCGCCGAACATGTCCTGCCCCGTCAACAATGCCTGGGGCTATGACAACCGCACCACAGCCTTCCGCGTCCCGGTTTCGGATCCGCAGGCGCGCCGTGTCGAGAACCGACTGCCAAGCTCGGACGCCAATCCCTATCTGGCGCTCGCCGCCTCGCTCGCCTCCGGCCTTCTCGGCATCATGAAGCAGGTGGAGCCGACGGCGCCGACCGAGGATTCAGCCAACGAAGGCTCCATCGATCTGCCGCGTGGCCTGCTTGAAGCCATCGCGCTGATGGAAGACGAGCCGGCCTTCGAAGAAGTTCTGGGCAAGGACTTCATCGATATCTATGCCGGCGTGAAGCGTGGTGAATTCGAGACCTTCATGCAGGTGATCAGCCCGTGGGAGCGGGAATTCCTTCTGCTCAACGTGTGAGGGAGATCACCCATGACATTGCGGCAAACTTGGCAGAGCCCGATCGCTCCGGGCCTTTCCTTCTATCAGGCGACCGTCGGCTCTCGGCCGAGCTATCCGAAGCTCGACGGCTCGCGCCGGGCTGACGTTGCGATCGTCGGCGGCGGCTATACCGGCCTTCAGGCCGCCTATAACCTCGCCAAGGGTGGCGCCGATGTCGTTTTGATCGACGCCAACCGCTTCGGCGACGGCGCCTCCGGCCGCAATGGCGGGCAGCTCGGCACCGGCCAGCGCTGGTGGCCCGAGGAACTCGAAGAGAAGATCGGTTACGAACGCTCGAAGGCCCTCTTCGATCTGGCAGAAGATGCGAAGCGTCATCTGCTGGATTTCTCCTCCGAACACGGCATCGACATCGATTTCCTGCCCGGCCAGATGAATGTCACGCACAAGCAGAGCTACAAGCGCGACTATATGGACAGCGCCGAGATCGCAGCGACCCGGTATGGCTATCCGCATATGGCATTCATGGATCGGGCCGAAACCCAGGAGCGACTGGGTTCGCAATTCTATCTCTATGGCGTCAGGGATACGGGCACGGGCCATATCCATCCGCTGAAACTGCTCATCGGCCTCGCCCGCGTTGCAGCCGAGGCCGGTGCGTCTCTCTTCGAAATGACCAAGGCGAAGGGTTTCCGACAGGCTGGCGGCAAGACAATCATCAAGACGGAGGGCGGCGAGATCACCGCCGATCGGGTGCTGATCGCCTGCAACGGCTATATCGGCAATCTGGAGCCGGTGACGGCAAGCCATGTCATGCCGATCCGCTCTTTCATCGGCGCCACGGAACCGCTCGACGGCTTTCCGACGGTGTTGCCCGGCAACGAGGCCGTCGCCGATTCGCGGTTCGTGGTGCGCTATTTCCGCAAATCTAGGGATGGGCGGCTGCTGTTCGGCGGGCGCGAGGCCTATACATCGGACAATCCGCGCGACATAACGCAGCACATTCGCCGGCAGATCACCGAAATCTATCCTGCTCTCGGCGACATCAAGATCGACTATGCCTGGGGCGGCTCGGTCGGCATCACCATGCCGCGTCAGCCCTTCGTGCGCGAAGTCATGCCGGGCGTCACCTCGATCGGCGGCTATTCCGGCCACGGGGTGATGCTGTCAAATTATTGCGGTAAACTCTATGCGAAAACGGTTCTCGGGAATGCGGATGAGCTTCATCTCTTCAGGGAGCTGAACATTCCGCCCTTCCCTGGCGGCGCGCGCATGCGGGCGCCTCTGCTGTTCCTGGCGCTCTCGTGGTTTGCGTTGCGCGACAGGTTTTGAAAACCGGAAGATGATTTCTTCCGCCGGCGATCCGCTCTAAAAAGCCGACCTGAATTTTGCGATGCACACTGGCCTTTTTAAATCGATTAGATTAAAAGGGGCCTCAACCAAGACCGATTGAGAGATAGCTCATGAGCAGCCAAATCATTCCCGTTGAACCATTTGACTATGTCGTTTTCGGCGGCAGTGGCGACCTTGCGGAGCGCAAGCTCCTGCCCGCCCTTTATCACCGCCAGGTCGAAGGCCAGTTTTCCGAGCCGACCCGCATTATCGGCGCTTCGCGTAGCGCGCTTTCCAACGAAGAATACCGCAAGTTTGCCGACGCCGCCCTCAAGGAACACCTGAAGAAGGGCGAATATGACGACGCCGAGGTCAAGAAGTTCCTGGCTCGCCTGTTCTATGTGCCGGTCGATGCGCGCAGCGACGCCGGCTGGGATCAGCTGAAGAAGCTTCTGGACGAAGGCAAGGAGCGCGTGCGCGCCTTCTATCTCGCAGTTGCTCCCGGCATCTTCGGCGACATCTCGCAGAAGATCCACGATCACAAGCTCATCACCAAGCAGACCCGCATCGTCGTCGAAAAGCCGATCGGCCGCGACCTCGCTTCGGCTCTGCAGCTCAACGACACGATCGGCAAGGTCTTCAAGGAAGAGCAGATCTTCCGCATCGACCACTATCTCGGCAAGGAAACCGTGCAGAACCTGATGGCGCTGCGCTTTGCCAACGCCCTCTACGAGCCGCTGTGGAACGCCAACCACATCGACCATGTGCAGATCACGGTTGCGGAATCGGTCGGCCTCGAAGGCCGCGCCGGCTACTACGACACCGCCGGCGCCCTGCGCGACATGGTGCAGAACCACATCCTGCAGCTGCTTTGCCTGACCGCGATGGAAATCCCGTCCTCAATGGATTCCGAAGCCGTTCGCGACGAAAAGCTCAAGGTGCTGCGCGCATTGAAGCCGATCGACGCTTCCAATGTCGAGCAGGCGACCGTTCGCGGCCAGTACCGCGCCGGCGCTTCGGCAGGTGGCCCGGTCAAGGGCTACCTCGACGAGCTGGAAGGCGGCGTTTCCAACACCGAAACCTTCGTCGCGATCAAGGCCGAAATCGGTAACTGGCGCTGGGCCGGCGTTCCCTTCTACATCCGCACCGGCAAGCGTCTTGCCGGCCGCGTGTCGGAGATCGTCATCACCTTCAAGCCGATCCCGCACAATATCTTCGATCAGGCCGCCGGCCGCATCGTGGCCAACCAGCTCATCATCCGCCTGCAGCCGGACGAAGGCGTCAAGCAGTCGCTGATGATCAAGGACCCGGGTCCGGGCGGCATGCGCCTGCGCAACGTTTCGCTCGACATGAGCTTCGCCTCGGCCTTCAACGTCCGCAATCCGGATGCCTATGAACGCCTGCTGATGGACGTCATCCGCTCCAACCAGACGTTGTTCATGCGCCGCGACGAAGTGGAAGCGGCGTGGGAATGGGTCGACCCGATCCTCAAGGGTTGGGAAGCAACCGGACAGCAGGTGCAGGGCTACACGGCCGGTACCTGGGGTCCGAGCCAGGCCATCGCGCTTATCGAGCGTGACGGCCGCACCTGGCATGACGATATCTAATCTGGGACGATGACGATGACAGCGAACATGCATGCTTTTGCCAATGGTGCCGAACTCGCCGGCAAGCTCGCGGACAAGGTGGCCGAAACCCTTTCGGCTGCCGTTGCCGCACGCGGCTCCGCAAGCATCGCGGTCTCCGGCGGCTCGACGCCGAAGGCCTTCTTCCAGGCGCTGTCATCGCGTTCGATCGACTGGGGCAAGGTAACGATCACTCTCGTCGACGAACGGTTCGTGCCGGCTGACAATCCGCGCTCGAACCACCTGCTCGTCCAGGAAAACCTGCTGAAGGACAAGGCGGCTGCCGCCAACTTCCTTCCGCTCTATCAGGCTGCTGCCACCGTCGAGGAGGCAGCAGTTATCGCCACGGAAGAAACCAAGGCGGTCGGCCATCCCTTCGATGTCGCCATCCTCGGCATGGGCAATGACGGCCACACGGCATCGTTCTTTCCGGGCGGTAGCAATCTCAAGACCGCACTCGATGCGAACACCCCGCGCGGCATCATCACGATGGAAGCGGAAGGTGCCGGTGAGCCGCGGCTGACATTCACCTTCTCCAGCCTTCAGGATGCCCGATTGCTGGTGCTCCATATCGAGGGAGAGGGCAAGAAAGAGGTTCTCGCCAAAGCCGAAGCGGCGGGCGAGGAAACCGAGATGCCGATCCGCGCCATGCTGCGCCGGGCGGCTTCCCCGGTCGAAATTTATTGGGCTCCGTGACACGGCCGCCGGGCCACGTCATCGAACCCTGAATGACACAGCAACCTATGCTGCGCCATGTGCCCTTGCGGGCGCAGCGGCAAAGCATTGACTTTTGGACCCTGCGCCACGCCCTCTATCGAAACAGATTTTCGGGCTTTGCGCAAAACAGACGGAGGCAGATCGACCATGGCCGCTGACGCCCGCATTTCCAAGATTACCGCACGCATCGTCGAGCGCTCGAAGCCGACACGCGAACGCTATCTGGATCGCCTGCGCAACGCTGCAACGAAGGGCGCGCAGCGCTCCGTGCTCGGCTGCGCCAACCTCGCACATGGCTTCGCAGTCTGTTCCCCCTCCGAGAAGGACGCACTGGCGGGCGACCGCGTGCCCAATCTCGGAATCATCACCTCCTACAATGACATGCTCTCGGCGCATCAGCCCTTCGAGACCTATCCCGCGATCATTCGTGAGGCAGCGGCTCAAGCCGGCGGCATCGCCCAGGTCGCCGGCGGCGTGCCCGCCATGTGCGACGGCGTCACGCAGGGGCAGCCGGGCATGGAGCTTTCGCTCTTCTCGCGGGACCTGATCGCCATGTCGGCAGCCGTCGGCCTGTCGCACAACATGTTCGATGCAGCCGTCTTTCTCGGCGTCTGCGACAAGATCGTACCGGGCCTCGTCATCGCCGCCCTCTCCTTCGGCCACCTGCCTGCCGTCTTCATTCCGGCCGGGCCGATGACCTCTGGCCTGCCGAATGACGAGAAGTCGCGGGTGCGGCAGCTCTATGCCGAAGGCAAGGTCGGCCGCGCCGAACTTCTCGAGGCGGAATCGAAGTCCTATCATGGCCCCGGCACCTGCACTTTCTACGGCACGGCCAATTCCAACCAGATGCTGATGGAGATCATGGGCTTCCATATGCCCGGCGCCTCCTTCGTCAACCCAGGCACGCCGCTGCGCGAAGCCCTGACTCGTGAAGCGACCAAGCGTGCGCTTGCGATTACCGCCATGGGCAACGAGTTCACGCCCGCGGGCGAAATGATCGACGAGCGCTCGATCGTCAACGGTGTTGTCGGCCTGCATGCGACCGGCGGCTCGACCAACCACACGATGCACATCGTCGCCATGGCACGTGCGGCCGGCATCGTGCTCACCTGGCAGGATATTTCCGAGCTTTCCGACATCATCCCGCTGCTTGCCCGCGTCTATCCGAACGGGCTTGCCGATGTTAACCACTTCCATGCCGCCGGCGGCATGGGCTTCCTCATCAAGGAGCTCCTGAAAAAAGGCCTGCTGCACGAGGATGTCCGCACCGTCTACGGCCACGGCCTCGGCAACTATTCCATCGACGTCAAGCTCGGCGCCGACGGCAATGTTGCGCGTGAGCCTGCACCGGAGAAGAGCCACGACCCGAAGGTGCTGGCAAGCATCGACGCGCCTTTCCAGAGCAATGGCGGCCTGAAGATGCTGCGCGGCAATATCGGCAAGGCGGTCATCAAGATTTCCGCGGTCAAAGCGGAGCGTCACATCATCGAGGCGCCGGCCGTGATCTTCCACGACCAACTGGAAATGCAGCAGGCCTTCAAGGACGGCAAGCTGAACCGCGATTTCGTCGCCGTCGTTCGCTTCCAGGGACCGAAGGCCAACGGCATGCCGGAGTTGCACAAGCTGACGCCGGCGCTCGGCGTGCTGCAGGATCGCGGCTTCCGCGTGGCGCTCTTGACCGACGGACGCATGTCCGGCGCCTCGGGCAAGGTGCCCGCGGCCATTCATGTGACGCCGGAAGCCGTCGACGGCGGCCCGATCGCCCGCATTCGCGAAGGCGACATCATCCGCATCGACGCGAACGCCGGTACGCTGGAAGTGCTGGTTGATGCCGCTGACATGGCAGAACGCGAGCCGGTCACTGCGGATCTCTCCGAAAACGAATTCGGCATGGGCCGCGAGCTCTTTGCCCCCTTCCGCCACGCCGCCGGGCCGGCGGACCAGGGCGCGAGCGTCCTGTTCCGCCACTAAGGCTACAGCGCCGGAATTCGTCAAGGCGGCGTCGAAGGCTGATCAAGGAGCCTTCGATGCCGTCGTTTCCGCATTCGCCGGAGCCTTGTCCGTCCATTTCGGCGGAAGGCCAAGACGTTCCCCTACGAAGCCCACCACACCCGGCGACTTGCCGAACGCTTTGCAGGCCTCATATTTTGGCGCACGACCGACGAGAGCCGCGACACTCGCTCTGGATGGGAAGGAAGGCGTCGCCCCGAAAGGCGTCTTGCCCTTGACCAGCAACTTGCTGAAGTCGCCGCCAAACTTGGCGGCAAGGCTATAAGCATCGCCTTCCTTGGCAACGGTGCCCGAATCAAGGAATGCATTCGCGCCACGTCCCCAGATCATGACGGCCTTCTGCACGCCTTGAGGATCGAGCGCCTCCGCCTCAAGGGACAGGCTGCCCATGCCGATCGGAATGCGGGGGATGGGCACGGGTACACCCGGCAGCAATACGCTCTTGCCGACGGATGCGACTTTCGAGACGCCGACAGCGGTCGCATTCGTTGCCTTGACTTGCGTCACGACGGCACGAACGGTCAGATCCGCCGGCTGCGATAGGCCAACGACGACAAAACGCTGGCTCAATCCCGAACAAAGCGTTCTATCCACGGCGTTGGTCACAAGGTTGCGTTGCTCAGGGGTAAAAGCAGCACTCTCGGCTCGCATCGAGAAGGCTGTGGGAATGATCTTCACGGTTTTCGCCGCAAGAACATCGTCCTTGCTGACCCGAAGAAGCGAACGGGCGACCAGCCCATTCGATTGGGTAAGGCCGTCATAGGATCGTAGGGACCCCGCTCGATCCAGCGGCGCGGCGGCGCAGCCCGCCAGCATGCTCGACAGAAGAACCACTGACCAAATATCGAGCCTGAGACGGTTGTCGGCGGCAGAGGGACCATGGGTCCTAATTCCATCATGATTTGAGATTGCATTGGCTGGCATTGATGTTTGCGCTCCTCGCATCCGATATGAACATTTGGCACTAACATTAAATATCGCACTTGGTGTAAAAATTAATGTTGGCTACTTTGCGGCAATCGTTGGGCAAAGCGAATGAATTCTTTCACCTGGAATTGAGCCTTGGAGGAAGGAGCCGGAGGGCGGCTGATGATTTGAGTGGCGTTGCGACTCGTGACAAAATGGCCGAATGCACAATGCAACTTCAAAGCCGGAAGGCCTGCGCGAACAAAAGCGCCGCCTGACCTTTCAACGCATAGCGGACGTCGGAATGAAATCCTTTCTGGCGAAAGGCTATCAGGAAACGACGATCGAGGAGATTGCGGCAGCGGCCGGCATTTCCCGCCGGACCTTCTTTTATTACTTCAAAAGCAAGGATGACATTCTTCTGGCGCATCAGCGCCGATATATGGACGCGCTGCGGACCAGCATCATGGAGAATGCCTCAGCCGGGAGACCGCTCGAGGTCGTCCATCAGGCAACGCTGGGGCTGGTGGCCCGCATCGAGGCGGAAGCACCCCGGCTTCTTGAGACGGCCAGGCTTTTACGTCAAAGCGATGCCCTGCGCGCCCGCTCACGGGGTAACTCGCTGCAGCTCGAACAAATCGCCTATGAAGCCCTGTGCGAATTGTTTCCGACGAAGGATCGCGATGGTCTGCGGCTGGTTTCGATGATTGCGGTCAGCCCGCTGCGCCTGTCGGTCGACAAATGGCTGCAAGAAAATGGCAGGTTGTCGCTGATCAAGTATCTTGAGGATGCACTCAAAAAATGGCGGACGGAAATCTGATCCGTCAGCCCATGGATCGCTTTAATCTGTTCCTGCGCCCGTCGATCAGGCCCTGATGTCGAGAACGCGGTTCTTATGGGCCGGATGCGTGCTGTAGACGAAGATCTTGTTCATTTCCTTCTCCGTGAGGAGACGCAGGAAGCGGACTTCCACCGTGTTGTTGGAAAAGACCTTCATCAACACGCAGCCGACCTTGGTGATGCGCGCGTCCGGTATGTCCAGATAGAACTGCTTCGGCAGATTATACTGGGTAAGGATCGCGAGAACCGCACTGCTCTGCGAGATGCGAATAATATCGCAACGGCGGGACGCAAGGTTCATCACACCTTTTTCGGTGTATTCGAGCCGCGCCGCGTTCATCGTATCTTCCATGCGGAACCGCACTTCGCGGTCATACATGAAGGATTCTTCTTTGTTGAGGAAATGCTGACCTGAATTAGCTCTGCCGAACGCGGCCATCTTAGTAAACCCCTGGGGTATATTATGATGGTGAGACTAGCAGCGGGTCTTTAACAGAAGGTTTGAACGCGCCGGCCCAAGATGAATTTTGTTGTTCACCTTTGCTTGAGCCGGCGACGCCCTGTAAGCCACTACTTGCGATAGGAATGGCCGCTGGCATCGAACAGATGCAGCTTCTGCCGGTCGGCCGTAAAGCGCATCTTCTGGCCGCGATGAATATCGGCAATGCCGGGGATCTTGACGATAATCGGCTCGCCATCGACGAGGCCTTCGAGATAGAGCTGGGTCACTTCGCCGAGCGCCTCGACGATGGAAACCTCGCCTTCGAAGAGATAGTCGTCACCGGTCGCGATACGCAGGTCTTCCGGGCGCACACCGAAGCTCGCCGTCTTGCCCTTCTCGGAAGCCGCCGTCGGAACGTCGAGCGTCACGGCCTTGCCGCCCGTCAACGTCACGGTGGTCGTAGCGCCCGTCTCGGTTACCGTGGCCGGGATGATGTTCATGGCCGGCGAGCCGATGAACTTCGCGACGAACAGATTGGCCGGGCGCTCGTAAAGTTCAAGAGGAGCGCCGACCTGCTCGACGCGGCCGGCCGACAGCACGACGATACGGTCGGCCAGTGTCATGGCCTCCACCTGGTCGTGGGTGACGTAGATCATCGTCGTCTCGGGCATCGACTGGCTGAGCTTGGCGATCTCGATGCGGGTCGCGACACGCAGTGCGGCGTCGAGGTTCGACAGCGGCTCGTCGAACAGGAAGACCTTCGGATTGCGGCAGATGGCGCGGCCGATGGCGACGCGCTGGCGCTGACCACCCGAAAGTGCCTTCGGCAGACGCTCCAGATATTGCGTGAGCTGCAGGCTGGCCGCCGCTGCACGGACGCGACGGTCGATCTCTTGCTTGCTTTCGCCGGCAATGCGCATGCCGAAGGCCATGTTGTCGTAGACCGTCATGTGCGGATAGAGCGCATAGGACTGGAAGACCATGGCGATGCCGCGTCGCGACGGCGGTACTTCGTTCACCTTCTGCCCGGCGATCATCATATCGCCCGCGGTGATGCTTTCCAACCCGGCAATCATCCTGAGCAAGGTGGACTTACCGCATCCGGAGGGACCGACGAAGACGATGAATTCGCCTTCGTTGATCTCCAGATCGATGCCGTGCAGCACATGCACGCTGCCGTAGGATTTCTTGATATCCTTCAGAACAAGTCCCGTCATTATGCTCCCTCCTCCCAAAGGTCAGGCAAGACGCGCGAAGTAAGCGCCCCAGGCCGGAATATCGATCTTGTTGCCGTAGTTGTTGCTGGTAAAGCCGTGTCCCGTCAACGCCTGCCAATTGCCATCAGGCAGGATCGCCAGCGTTTCGACCGGGCTCATGTTGAAGACGCAGAGCACAGTCTCGCCGGCATAAGTGCGGGTGTAGATCAGCACGTCGCCCTGCGGTTCCGAAAAGGCGATCTCGCCCTTGGCGAAGGCCGGATGCTGCTTACGGAAGGCGAGGAAGCGGCGGTACTGCTCCAGCACCGAATTTTCATCGCCCTGCTGGACGCTAACCGCGCGCAGAATGTGTTCGACCGGCACCGGCAGCCACGGCTTCACCGTCGAGAAGCCGCCTTGCGTAACCTGGCTATCCCAAACCATCGGCGTACGGCAGCCATCGCGGCCCTTGAACTCCGGCCAGAACTGAATGCCATAGGGATCCTGCAGGTCCTGATAGGCGAGATCCGCTTCCGTCAGCGCCAGTTCCTCGCCCTGATAGAGGCAGACCGAGCCACGCAGGGTCAAAAGCAGCGCCGCATAGAGCTTGGCGAAGGCATCGCGGTCGGCCACCAGATTGCCCCAGCGGCTGACATGGCGCACGACGTCGTGGTTGGAGAAGGCCCAGCAGGCCCAGCCTTCCGGAGCTGCCATGTCGAAGTCATTCATCACCTCTTCGACACGCTCCGGCGACAGGGCATCCGGCGCCAGGAATTCAAAGGCGTAGCACATGTGCATCTTGTCGCCGCCGGACGTGTATTCGCCGACGATTTCGAGGCCGCGCTGGCTGTCACCGACTTCGCCGACGGCGGCGATCGCCGGATATTCGTCGAGCACGGCGCGGAAACGCTTCAGAAACGCCAGGTTCTCCGGACGGTTCTTGTCGTAGAGGTGTTCCTGGAAGTTATAGGGATTGACCGCCGGTGCGGTGGAGGCGTTACGGCGCGAGGGATCCAGCGCCGGGTTGTCGCGCAGTTCCTTGTCATGGAAATAGAAGTTGATGGTGTCGAGGCGGAAGCCATCCACGCCGCGATCGAGCCAGAAGCGCACGACGTCAAGCAGCCGGTCCTGCACTTCCGGATTATGCAGGTTCATATCCGGCTGCGAGGTCAGGAAGTTGTGCAGGTAATATTGCATGCGGGTCGGATCCCATGCCCAGGCCGAGCCGCCAAAGATCGACAGCCAGTTGTTGGGCGGCGTGCCGTCCGGCTTGGCATCGGCCCAGACGTACCAATCCGCCTTAGGATTATTCTTGCTCGAACGGCTTTCGACGAACCAGGGGTGCCGGTCGGAGCTGTGCGATAGCACCAGGTCGATCATCACCTTGATGCCGAGACGATGGGCTTCCGTCATCATGGCATCGAAATCGGCCAGCGAACCGAAAATCGGATCGACGTCCTCGTAATTGGAGACGTCGTAGCCGAAATCGCGCATCGGCGAGGTGAAGAACGGCGAAATCCAGATCGCATCGACGCCAAGCGACGCGATATGCGGCAGGCGGACGGCGATGCCCTTGAGATCGCCGATGCCGTCGCCGTTGGAGTCCTGATAGGAGCGCGGGTAGATCTGATAGATCACGGCGCCGCGCCACCAGTCCTTGTCAACTTCCGTAGCCGATTGAGGAGCAATGCTCATGCTGAGTGGGTCCTGTAGTAAGTGCGTGTTTTTGAATCAGCCCCCCTTCACCGACCCGGCGAGCAGACCGCGCACGAGATAGCGCTGCAGACCGAAGAAGACGAGGAGTGGGATAAGGATGGTGACGAAGGCCGAGGCCGTCAGGATTTCCCAGTTGCCGCCGCGCGAGCCGAGCAGCGCGTTGAGGGCTGCCGTGAGCACGAGGTGATCCTTGTCGGTGCCGAGGAAGACCATCGCGATCAGGAGGTCGTTCCAGACCCAGAGGAACTGGAAGATCGCGAAGGAAGCCAGTGCCGGGAATGACAGCGGCAGGATGATCTTGACGAAGATGTCGAAATCGCTGGCGCCGTCGACACGGGCGGATTCGATGATCTCCTTGGGCAGACCGGCAATATAGTTGCGCAGGAGATAGATGGCGAGCGGCAGGCCGAAGGCCGTGTGCGCCAGCCAGATGCCCGGATAGGTCTTCGACGGCACGCCGAATATCTGGCCGATCTCGTTATAAATGCGCAGGAGCGGGATCAGCGACATCTGCAGCGGCACGACGATCAAGCCGACGACCAGCGCGATCAGGATCGCGCGGCCGGGAAACTCCATCCAGGCAAGCGCATAGGCGGCGAAGGCGGCGATCAGGATCGGGATGACGGTCGCGGGGATCGTCACCGTCAGCGAGTTGATGAAGGACTGGCCGATGCCCTCACCGCCGAGAACGCTGCGATAATTGTCGAAGGTGAATTGCGGCGGCGTGGCGACCGTGAGATAGACGCGCTTGGCACGGGCATCGGCTTCGAACGGGCCGTTCTTCTGATAGCGATAGCTTCCGTCGGAATTGACCGTCAACGTCTCGCCATTCTCCAGCGCGGCGGGAGCGCCAGCCTTGTAGGCTGCCGGCTCCTGCACGCGCAGACCGAAGGACTGGATCGAGCCGCCGCCTTCGACAGCGAGCGTGCCTGATATCACGAAATTTGCGCCGTCAGGCTTGGCCTTATCCGGACCGTCGAGGCGGGCTGCCGTGGTGCGCGACGAACCGGCAAAGGCTGTCCACCAGCCGGAAGCGACGATCTGGTCCTTATCGCGCAGTGCCGTGACGAAGATGCCAAGCGTCGGCAGCAGCCAGAGCAGGACGATGAGCAATACCGCGGCGTGAACGAAGATGCGGGCGGGGCCGATGCGGCCGAGATTTCCAATCATGTCAGCGCCCCTTCGTTTCTGCGTTTGCACGGCGGATGTTCCAGATCATGATCGGCGTGACCGCGACCATGATAACGAGCGCGATGACGGCGCTTCGGCCACTGTCGCCGCCGCCGCGGAACATCCAATTGAACATCAGATTGGCGAGCACCATCGTGTTCCATTGACCATTGGTCATTGTGAGAACGATGTCGAACACCTTGAGCACGAGGATCGTGATCGTGGTCCAGACTGTGGCGATCGTGCCCCAGACCTGCGGCACCATGATCTTCCAGAAGATCTGCCAGCCATTGGCGCCATCGATGACGGCAGCTTCGATGGTTTCTTCCGGAATGCCGCGCAGTGCCGCCGACAGTATGACCATGGCAAAGCCGGTCTGGATCCAGATCAGCATGACCATCAGGAAGAAGTTGTTCCAGAAGGGAATGGTGATCCAGACTTCCGGCGTGCCACCGAAGAGCTGGACGACCGCATTCAGTAGGCCGATCTGCGCGTCGGTGCCGCCGCGATATTCGTAGATGAACTTCCAGATGACGGAGGCGCCGACAAAGGAGATCGCCATCGGCATGAAGATGACGGCCTTGGCGATATTGCCCCACCAGATGCGGTCGGTCATGACGGCGATGACGAGGCCGAAGAAGGTGCAGGCGGCTGGCACCACGGCAAGCCAGAGAATGTTGTTGAAGATCGACTGGCGGAATTCGGTGTCGTTGAGCGCCCAGAGATAGTTGGCGCCACCGACAAATTTGCTGCCGTCCGGCCCGTAGAAGGATAGAATGAAGGTCGCGACGACGGGATAGACGAGATAGACGACGAGCAGGAACAAGGCCGGCCCCAGGAACAGCCAGGGGCGGATGAGGCCGCGGCGGCGAAGATTGACGGCCGCCTGATGGACGTCATCACCCTCCCGCGCCGGGAAAATCACGTCCAGAAACTTGTTGGAGAACCAGAAATAAGCGGCACAAATGGCAACGCCGAATATCATGGCACCAATCGCCGATACGATCTGCGAAAACATCCGTTCCCTCCCCGAATTGACCTGCTTTGTGTCCACCCGTACGACATCGGCCGCGCATGAGGGCGGGCCGTCACATGCTGTATGACGCCGCCGGCGATCTGCCGGCGGCGATAGGATTATGATGTCTTACTTGATGGCATCCCAGGACTTCTGGATCTCGTCGGCAACATCCTGTGCCGACTTGCCGCCGACGAAGTCCACCATGCCGGTCCAGAACGAACCCGCGCCAATTTTTCCTGGCATCAGGTCGGAACCGTCGAAGCGGAACGTGGTCGCCGTGGTCAGGATCTCGCCCTCCTTGCGCAGCGTGTCATTGGCGTAGGCAGCCGTGTTGACGGACTTGTACGGCGTCAGGAAACCGGACTGCGCCATCCAGACTTCCTGGGCGATCGGCGTCTGCAGGAACTGGATGAAGGCGCGAGCAGCCTTCGAATCCTTGGTGATGGCAGCAAGCGTGCCTGCGCCTTCGACCGGCTTGCCGAGCTCAGGATGCGCGGCGAAAGGCGGGAAGTAGAAGAAGTCCGCATCCTGGCCGAGCTTGGTGCCCTCCGGGAAGAAGGACGGGATGAAGGATGCCTGCTTATGCATGTAGCACTTCGGCGGAACCGTGAAGAGGCCCTTCGGGCTGTCGCGGAAGTCGGTCGAGGCAACGGCCGCAACGCCGCCGGCAACATATTTCGGGTTCTTGGAGAACTTGCCGAATTCCTCGATGGCAGCGACGACCTTCGGATCATTGAACTTCAGCGAGTTATCGACCCAATGATCATAATCCTGCGGCGTGTTCAGGCGCAGCATCAGATCTTCGACCCAGTCGGTTGCCGGCCAGCCGGTCGCGCCGCCCGAACCGAGGCCGATGCACCAGGGGGTGCCGCCATCCTTGACGATCTGATCCGAAAGCTTGATCAGGTCCTCCATGGTGGTCGGGACCTTGTAGCCGGCTTCCTCGAAGTTCTCAGGCACGTACCAGACCAGCGATTTCAGGTCGGCCTTGTAGGGGAAGGCATAGAAGGCGTCCTTGCCGTCCTTGCCCTTGTAGGTGCCGTAACCGACCCAGCTGTCGCCGGCGCCGTAATTGGTCTTGACCCAGGAAGCGAGATCATCACCGAGCGGCGTCAGATAGCCCTTGCTTGCAAGATTGGCGAACAGGCCCGGCTGCGGCAGGATGGCGACATTCGGCGGCGAGCCCGCCTGCGTGTCGATGACGATCTGCTGCTCGTAGTTTTCCGAGGACGAATATTTGGCATTCACGCCGGTCGCTTCGGTGAAATAATTGAGGACGCTGGTGAAGAGAGCCTCGTCCTCGCCGCGCCAGGGGCCGAAGATGGTCAGCGTCTCGCCCTTCAGGTCGGCATGAGCCGCCTTGAAGTCGTCATAGCTCTTCCAGTTGAACTTGGAGTCCTGGCCGGGCTGGAACTTCAGATCGGCAGCCATCGCCGTACCGGCCACCAAAGCGGCGGCAGCGACGGTCATCAAAAACATTTTTTTCATGTGATTGTCCTCCCAAATAACGAAACCCATGAGCCCAGGCACTGTTTTGTGCTGCGCGCCCCATTCCTCAAAGCGCTTTGGCTATCTCTCTCATCCATTGAGAGCAGGACAAAGTCAAGCGATTTTCAGATTCCGGCCGATATACACAGCAATTCTCGCGCTGCAGCATAGAATGCATGTCGATTTTTCACTAATTATCTTGTCTCCCGCACTTCTGCTGTTACATAATTGAAAGCGCTTTGGAGGCCTGAGGCTTTTCGGGAGGTTGTCTCGGCATTGTAGCGGCATGCAGTTGGAGGAGCCGAAATACCGTGAATCTGAAACAGCTATCGCAAATGCTCGGGCTGTCGCAGACGACAGTCAGCCGGGCTTTGAACGGATATCCGGAAGTCAATCGCGAGACTCGCGAGCGCGTTCTCAAAGCGGTTCGGGAAACCGGCTATCGACCGAACAAGGCAGCCCAAAGACTTGCGACCGGCAAGGCCGGTTCGATCGGGCTCGTCATGCCGACCTCACCCGGCAATTCCTCGGATGTGCACTTCTCGGAGTTCCTGACCGGCCTCGGCGAGGAAGCCTTGCGGCACGATTTCCATTTCGTACTGACGCCTGCGGATCCGAACGATGAGGTCGGCGCCCTGCGGCGGCTAGCCGCCAGCGGCAATGTCGATGCGCTGTTCGTCAACTACATGCGCGGTCACGACCCACGCCTGGAAATGCTGAAGACACTGTCCATGCCTTTCCTCGTTCACGGGCGCTCGATCGGCTCCGAGCCGGACTATCCCTTCCTCGATCTCGATAACGAGGCCGCTTTTTACGATGCCACGAAGCTGCTGCTGCAGCTCGGACATCGGCGTTTCGCTCTTCTGAACGGCCCGATCTACCTCGATTTCGCCATTCGCCGGAAGAACGGCGTGGATGCGGCCCTTGCGGAACGCGGCCTGGCGCTCGACGAGGCCTGCACCAGCCACACGCCGATGACGGACGAACAGGGTCTGCTCGTCATGGAACGCATTCTACAGATGGAGAAGGACAAGCGTCCGACGGCCGTGCTCTGCTCGAGTACGGTGCTGGCGCTCGGCGCCGTTCGCGCCATCAATCAGGCAAAGCTCAGGCTTGGCGAAGACATCTCCATGATCGCCCACGACGACGTGCTGACCTTGCTCAAGCCGGAAAACTTCACCGTGCCGCTGACGACGACCCGCTCCTCGCTGCGGGCTGCCGGCATGCGGATCGCCGAGCGGCTGATCGGCGAAATCAAGAACACGGAGACGTTTCCGGCCCAGGAACTATGGAAGGCGGAATTGATCGTGCGCGCCTCGACCGGCGTCGCGCCGGCCTAAATGCTTTAAAACCTCGGCGGCTTCTTGCCCGCGGCGCGATGAGCTGCAATGACGGTATTGGCCATCAGCATGGCAATCGTCATCGGCCCGACACCGCCCGGAACCGGCGTGATCGCACCGGCGACATCGGATGCTTCCGCATAGGCGACATCGCCCACCAGCCGGCTCTTGCCCTCGCCACGCTCGGGTGCCGCGATCCGGTTGATGCCGACATCGATGACCGTGGCACCCGGCTTCACCCAGCCAGCCTTCACCATCTCGGGACGTCCCACAGCCGCCACCAGAATATCGGCGCCGCGTGCGACCGAGGCGAGATCCCTCGTCCGCGAATGCGCCGTCGTCACCGTCGCATTGGCATTGAGCAGCAATTGTGCCATCGGCTTGCCGAACAGGTTGGAGCGGCCGATGACCACGGCGTTGAGCCCCGACAGGTCCTCGCCATGGATGGAGCGCACCAAAAGCATGGCGCCGGCCGGCGTGCACGAGATCAGCCCGGTATCGAGATCGCCGGTCGCAAGCTTGCCGGCATTGACCACATGCAGGCCGTCGACATCCTTCTCCGGCTTGATCGACTGGATGATCGCATCGGAATTGAGATGCTTCGGCAACGGCAGCTGGACCAGAATGCCGTGGATGGAGGGATCGTCGTTCAGCGAGGCTACCAGGGCGGCGAGCTCTTCCTGCGTTGTTTCCACCGGCAGCGTGTGCTGCACCGACTTGAAGCCGCATTCCTTGGCCATCTTGCTCTTGGAGTTCACATAGGCGTGGCTGGCCGGATCGTCGCCGACGATGACGACCGCAAGGCCGGTCTTCACGCCGGCCTCCTGCTCAAGTCCCGCTGATGCAGCCTTCACAGCCTCGATCACCGAGGCTGCCGCCTGTTTCCCGTCGATCACTGTCGTCACGCTCGTCTCCCGATCATGAATTCGCTGGCAATCTACAGGCCATCCGCCGGAGGGAGTTGCCTGCCAACGCCCTATGGTGTCTGAAAGCGGTAATTGCAAGGGAAAACGATGTGGCGCTCAGCCGCGATCCTGATGCCGACGCACCGCGTAGGTTTCGACCTTGGCGCGCAGGGACGCAAGTTCCTGCTGGATGCGGCCCCACTCGTCCGCGATATCGAGCTGATCTGCATCATCGGAAACAAGAGCAGCCGATGGCTCCGGCGCGATCGCCGGCAATGACGGGAGCTCCATATCATCGTCGTGAGGCAAAGCGTGAGCCATCGGCATGATGCTTTCCTCGGCCGCTTGGTCTTCTGCCAGTTCCGCACCAGCCAGCCACTTACGCAGGAATACGGCGCAAAGTGCCAGGCCAAGCCCGGCGAGGAAGCCGGCGGCCTGATTGCTCGCGAGATGATCGTCCAGCGGCGCGGCGGATGCGACCGCCTGGGACAACACCGTCAGTGGCGGCCTGACTTCGGAGATCGTTATGCCAGCATTCTGCTGGTCGGCCTCATAGCGGCTCTGCGCCGTTGTGACGGCATCCTGCAACTGTGCAAGACGGCTGAGGTCGACATCGCTTCCCCCCTGACTGGCGGCCGTCATTTGCGCCGAGAGAGCGGCTTGCTTTTCCAGAGCCGCTTTCACGTCCGCTTCGCTGCTGACGGCCAGCCGCTGTAGCTGGCTGCGCATGTTGGCCGCAAGATCATCGACGGTGGCCTGTTGCGCCAGCAAGCGAGGATGGCGTGGGCCGAGCTGCACCGAGAGCTGCGTCAGCTGTGACTTTGCGGCATTATAGCGACTGCGCAAGTCATCAAGTCCCGGCGATGAAAGACCGCCTGACAATGCACCGGTCAGCACCGATGCCGGCGTGGCCGATTTGACGGCCGCGAGACGGGCCTTGGCGGTGCGTACCGCCAGATCGGCTGCCTTTATCTGTACATCCAGCTGCTGACGCTGCTGCCGGAGCGCCTCCGCCGCAACAATCCTGTCTTCGCCATAACGCACCTTGAATTCGGCAAGGGCGGCGGAGGCGCGATCGAGTTCTTTACGGCTGCGATCAGACGCCGTTTCGGCCCCAAGCGACGTACCGGCCGCCTTTGCAACAGCGGGATCATAGAGAGTGGCGATAACAAGCCGGTTGGCAATATCGGCCGACCTGGCGGGATCGCCCGACGTGACGATCAGGCGCAGCAGGCCCGTCTGACCATCGATATCGACGGCAATGTCTTTGCGCAGCGTTGCCTGAGCACGTGACGGCGCGTCGGATGCATTGCCGCTGCCGGAAAGCAGCTCGACGGCAACCCCGAGGGCGCCCGCCCGACTGCCGGTAAATTCCGGATCGCGGTCAAGCTTCATCCTGGCGACAATGTCGGACAATACGGACGGAGCAACGACACGCTTCGCCGCGACATCCAGCAGGGCCTGACGCCCCCGACCTTCGCCCTCCGCATGCAGAACGGCCTGCGACACGTAGAGCGGCGGCGGGGCAAGCAAGGTGGGAATAGCCGCTCCCGCCAGCGCGGTTGCGGCAATGAAACAGAGAGCGCCAAAGCTAAGGGACCAGTTTCGGGCCTGAGATATCTGTTCAACGACAACTGGAGCGGGGGCGGCCTGTCGCGGAAGTTCCCCCATGCCTTCAAGCAGATCGGGCACGAATTCCAGCAAATCGGGCGTAGGCTCCGATGACAGCTCCGGCATTTCGCGGCGTTCTGGGCGGTAGGCATGCGAGACATCTTCCGCCTGCTCGGCCGCCATCCCGATCTCCGGCGATTTTCGACCGGACACCGGATAAGGATCGCCATTCAAACGTCTGCGCAGGATGGCGCGCAGTTCCACATCGCGCGGATCGTCGGAGTTGGCAGCGCGTAGGTCGACTGCGCTACCCAAGCCATCATCTTCACCGTAAGGGGAGATATGCCGGCCGGATCGCCGCGAAACCTTTTGGGTTTCCGCATCGTCGGGGTGGAATCCGGTCCTGGCTTTGCTTTCAAACATGGCGGGTTATCTCGCGCACATGGTCCGAGACCAATGCAAATGGTTAACCCACTCTAAAATTTCATGCCAAAGAAAGAGTTAACGCGGAGCCCGCAAATACCAAAGCATTTCCGCTTTTCTTCGAATCGCGAAAACGCTTTAGGCTCTTGTTTCTTTGCGCATTCCGGACGGAAAACCGCTACGCACTTTTCCTGGAAATGCTCTAACTTGCTAATTTATTCGGCGGGGCAATACGCCGCTGCGGCAAGGGGTGCGGCTCTGCGCGAAGGACACGCTCCTTGCGGCCAAACTGATGCCTGACAACCTGATAGAAGAATAGCGGTATGCCCAGCATGTAACGCCGCCAGAGCCGGTTCGGCTCGAGCACCAGACGGAACAGCCATTCGCTGCGCATCGCGCGCACGAGCCTTGGTGCCCGCGGCACCGTCTCGGAAATGAAATCGAACAGGGCACCGACGGTCAGGACGAGGCGCGCGTGCTGCGGCCCGACGTGTTCGGCGACCCATTTTTCCTGCAACGGCGTGCCCATGCCGACGATCAGGATATCGATCTTCTGGCGGCTGATTTCCGCGGTCACGGCATTGCTCCGCGCTGGATCGAAGAAACCGTCCGATACGACGATAAACTGGTGCCACGGAGCATGCTGGCGAAATTTCTCTGCTGCCTGCTCGACGACGGAGCGCTTGCCGCCCAAGAGACCGATCCGCCTCGGCCGCTCCATGAATGTCAGCAGCGCGGGCACGAAATCCGTGCCGTTCAAATTGGCCGGGAACGGTTCGCCATGAGCGACGCGCGATGCGATGTCGAGGCCAACGCCGTCGGGAAGAACTAGATTCTGCTCAAGGACATTGCGGTAGCCGTCATCGCGCAGCATGACGAGCATGTTATGAGCATTGACGAAAGAGATCGAGGTCTGTCCAACCGGCAGGGACGCAAGCTCGTTGACGAAAGTCAGCGCGTCATCCCAGCCCAGATCGCATACCGGCAGATCGAAGATCATGCGGCGCGACGCGACGACGGCAAAATCGGCTACCTGGTTCAATCCAACACCCTCCTGCCCGGCATCGCTGGCGCGCATGATGCCGGTACGCATAAAGCCCATGCCCCTCACCGTTCATCGGTGCGGCGACTGGGAGGCATGGCTTGGAGGAGTTTATAGCAAGACAAATCCAACTTTCCGTTAGGAAGGAAGGTTGGATTTGCTGGAAGCCATCAGGGATCTGTTAAGCATATCGGAAAACGTAAGATATTGCTTACATTCGTATATGAATTGGCATCTTGCGGCCGGGAGATATTACTCGACCGGCACTTTGTCCTTGGCCGCATCCTGCACGATCTTCACAGGCTTGACCGTTCTCTTGCCCACGCTTTCCCCACCATGGGTTTCTTCCTTGGAAAGGTAGTCGAGCTGTTCGATCAATACGTCGGCGACATAGTCCCCACCGAGCCGCTCGTTCATCCGCTTCTTCAGATCGGCGCGGAAGGCGGCAACGTCGAAATTCTGCGCATGCGAGATATCGATCGTCTTGTTGCCGATCAGCAGCGAAAAGAGCTCATCGGTCGTCAGCTCCGGCAGAGGTATCTGAAACGCATTCGCCTTGCCCTTCTCCATCATGAAGGAAATGCGCGTCAGGAAATAGCCGGTCACCTGGCCGTTGGCGATGACGGGGACGTTGATCGATTCGCCCTTGACCAGCTCCTGCTGCGCCTTCTTGGCGTCATCAGGACTGATCGCGGGCGCCGTCGCCACCTGCACCGAAAAATAGACTGAGGCTAATGTTACGGCGCAAACCCACAGGCCGGTGATAACGAGCTTGATCATCCGGCCTCACGGACGCGGAATTGTTCCTGCGAATAGGTGCCGTCTGCATCGGCATTCTGCACCGCATTCTTCAAAATCTCGGCGACGGCGCGCACGGCCTCGAGATGCGCCTCGACGCGGCGGGCGTTCAGAACCAGCTTCTTCTTCAGATCGTGCAGCTGCGCGATATGGGCGGCGGCGAGATCGGCCGGATCGGTATCGCGAAACAGCATCGACAATTCATAGAGGCAGCGGCTCTTGTGTGCGTTCGATACCTTGAGATCGAAGTCCGGATCGGCACCGATCCGGTTGTTCTCATTGTCGATAATCATCTCCAGGCGGCCAAGGACAGACTTGATCCGATAGTCCTGCGACATCATTTCCATGTTTGTTACCTCGCTCATGCTTTCTGGGACGTCAACGAATTCTGGTTGGTGATGCCGGTGTTGCCGTCGTTGTCGGCATTGGCAGCGGCCAGCGTCTTGCGCTGAAAATCGGTAATCGCGCTGAGCGCCATCTTCTTGTCGTTCTCGTCGGTCGCTGTATGGATGGCGCCGGTATTGCGCATCTTGTCGACCTGTTCCTTGTACATTTTTTCGGCGATGCCCACGCCGCCGTTCTTGGAGATCGTATCGCCCAGCTGCTCGGCCATCATGCCCTTCCAGATCTCGCCGGCAGAGCCCTTGCCATAGAGCGTCTCGCTGCTTGGCAGCATGTTCTTCACGAAGTTCTGCAGCACCATGGACTCGAACTTGCGATAGGCCTGCGGGACCTTGGTTCCGGCCACATGCGTATTCGCATTGGCGAGGCCCGCCTGGGTGGCGGCGCTGTTCATCGCATCCACCGTCGCGCCGAAACCATTGCCGTTTTCGGCCAGGCTGGTGGCGGCGAAAGCGGCTCGATTGGCAGCAAGCTTGGCCTGCGCGGCCTCGACATCGGCGGGATTTGCCGCCTTGACGACATCGAGGACCAAATCACTCGGAGGCGAAATAGCCACGTCACGTCTCCTTTTGCTCTCGCATACCCTGAAAATACGCGGCTCAGCGCTCATCTCAGGACATGTCGAATCAAACTGTCAGAGCAGGTTGGCAACCCAACGATGCGAATCCCGCTCCATGATCGCGATGATTATTATTTTTGAACCTTGCTGGAGGCTGGCGTTGCACCTGCGAAACGCTGATCGATGATATCGTAGACGGCATTGTCGTCTGCCTCCCGCGTTTCCAGCTCGCGGGCATCCTTCATGTGCTCTTCCAGCCTGTCGGCCTTGGTACGCTCCTGCTGGACCTTCATCTGAATGAGTGTCTGGATGCTTTCCAGCTGCTGATCCCGGATCATCAGGCGGCCGTAGCGTTCGGCGTAGTGGATCGAGAATGCCATGTGCACGGGGTCGACCGAGCCAATGGCAACCATGACCCGCTCCATCGCTTCCGTCACTTCGGTGCGCTGCCGGGTCGTATCGGCAAGCTCGTTTTCCGCCATCCGTTCCAGATGGCGCTGCACCGCGACCAGGCGTTTCAGTTTTTCGGACCGGTTTTTCTCCGCCATCGTCTACCTGCTCGCCGGCTGTTTTCGCCAGCTCTACCCGAATCGGGCTTCATCATCTGTCCGCCTGCGGCTAATGCCCGTTAAAGACGGTGAGGAACGCACTGGAAAACTGACTGACCAGGGCCGCGATGCTGAGATAGAGCATGAACAGCCCGCCCATCAGCAGATACGGCGTGGAAATGAAATAGATCGGAATCTGCGGCGCCAGCTTGTTGATGAAGCCGATCGAAATCTGGAACATCAAGCCGTAAAGCACGAAGGGGCTTGCCAGCCGCAGCATGATGAAGAAGGTCGTCTCCAGCGTATCCGTAATCGAGATCAGCGCGGCGCGGGGCTCGATGTGGCCGCCGAAGGGAATGACCGAATAGGAATCGACCAGCGCCTGCAAAACATAATGGTGGAAATCCATAATGAAGAGAATCATCAGCCCGCAAAAGCTGACGAGGCTGGTAAGCGATGTTTCATTCGATTCCTCGATGATATCGGCGCCGCCGGGCGCGTTGAAGCCGATCATCATCGATATGACCGTGCCGGTGAATTGCAGGCCCAGCGTATAGATCCTGGCCATCATCCCATACATCAATCCGATGACGGTCTCGGTGAAGATGAGGCCGATATAGTTCGCATCGCCCTTCGACACCTGCGGATAGATCGTGTTCCAGAGCAACGGCAGGACCGCCATCGTCAGCGCTGCAGAAAGAAGCAGCCTGATCTGCGGGGGAACGCGGCCCGAGGAAAAACCCGGGAGGACCATCATGCAGCCGCCGATGCGGCAGAAGGCGACGAACAGCGCCAGAATGGTCCCCTGGGGATCTGATATCATGAAATCGAACCTAGAATCTTGATCTCGATCCCCTTGGCCAATTCCACATGCGACAGGACCGGAAGGGTCGCGAACAGGCGTTCGATGATCATGCGCACATAGGAGCGCGTTTCCGGCGACGTGACAAGAACGAAGGGCATGCCTCTGTCCATGTATTCACGGATAACTTTGCCAGCCTGCTCGCTGAACTCTTCCAGGCTGCGCGGGTCGATGTCGAATTCGACGATTTCGCCCTTCTGGTCGCGCTTCAGCGCCTGATGGAAGATGAGGTCCCATTTGCTGCCGAGTCTGAGGACGCGCAGCACGCCATTGTCGGCCAGATCGCCGCAGAGTTGCTGCGCCATGCGTACGCGCACATGCTCGACGATCTGCTCGGTCTTGCGCACATGCGGCGCGAGTTCGGCGACCGCTTCGAGGATGAGATGCAGGTTGCGGATCGAGACGCGCTCGGCGAGCAGCAGCTTCAGCACCGCCTGCAGACCGGAATAGGACATGTGCGACGAGCAGATTTCGTCGGCGAGCTTCTTGTATTCGGGATCGAGACGCTCGATCAGGATCTTGACGTCCTTGTAGGACAGCAGCGCCGGCAGGTTGTTGCGGATGACCTCGCTCATATGGGTGAGCACGACGGAGACGTTGTCGATCGGCTGGAAACCCTCGCGCTTCAGATCTTCGGTAAAGGCTTCGAGAACGGAAACAGCAGGCATGCCGAAAGCGGGTTCGCGAATCTCGTCGCCCGGAACCGTCGGCTTGCGGCCGGAACCGGTGACAACAAGCACTTCGCCGACGCGCAGCATGTTGGAGGCGATCGTCGTGCCGTGGATGCGGATCTGATACGACTTGTCGGCAATCGCCATATCGTCGATCACCTTGATCTCCGGCACAACGAAACCGTATTGCGTCGCGAACTTCTTGCGCATCTTGCCGACGCGGAAGGCCAGTTCCTGGTGGGCGCCGAGCAGGCGGGTAGAGACGATCTTGCCGAGTGCCAGTTCGATTTCGGCAGTCTTCAGAACCGACTTGACCGAATCCTTTTCCATTTCCTTCGTCTGCATCACCTTCTGCTCTTCAGCATCGCGGCGAAGCTTGTTCTCGGCCTCGATCTGGCGCGGAATGAACCAGGCACCGGCGGCCATCAGGCTGCCAAGGACAAGGAAGGGAAAGAAGGGCATGCCAGGCATGATGGCCAGGATGCCCATGAGGACCGCCGAGACGGCGAGCGCGCGCGGATAGCCACTCAGCTGATTGACGACGGCCTGGTCGGTGGAGCCGGAGGTGCCGCCGCGCGAAACGAGAAGACCGGCAGCGAGAGAGACGATGAGCGCCGGCATCTGCGAAACCAGACCGTCGCCGACGGAGAGCTTCACGAAAACGTCCGCAGCCTGGCCGATCGGCATGCCATGACGGAAATAGCCGATGATGATGCCGCCGAAGACGTTGATGCAGGTAATCAGAAGGCCGGCAACCGCGTCACCGCGTACGAACTTGGAGGCGCCGTCCATCGCGCCGAAGAAGGAGCTTTCCTCTTCCAGCTCGCGACGGCGGCGCTGCGCTTCCTTTTCATCGATGAGGCCGGCGGAAAGATCGGCGTCGATCGCCATCTGCTTGCCGGGGATCGCGTCCAAGGTGAAGCGGGCGCCGACTTCGGCGATACGCGTCGCACCCTTGGTGATGACGATGAAGTTGATGGTGATGAGGATCAGGAAGACGATCAGACCGATGACGAAGTCGCCCGACATGACCAGGCTGGAGAAACCGGCGATGACGCCGCCGGCGGCATCGTGCCCTTCATAGCCGTGCGAAAGGATGACGCGGGTCGTGGCGATGTTCAGCGCCAGACGCGTCATCGTGGCGATCAGCAAAATCGTCGGGAAGGACGAGAATTCCAGCGGCTTCTTGATCCAGAGCGCCACCATGAGGATCAGCACGGAGAAAGCGATCGAGAAGGCCAGCCCAAGGTCGATCAGAAACGGCGGGATTGGCAGGAACAGCACGCACAGGATGACCATGATACCGAGGGCAAACCCGATATCGCGTATGCTGGGATTGGCTTTGGGAAGTGCTATTGCGGGTGGTTGTGCCATCGACCGGTTCCGTCTCTTCATGAGAGGTGGCAAACGGCTGACCCGCCTGCCCTATTGGAACCGACCTCTAAAGGTCGAAGCTTGCGCGAGCATGGCCCTTGCCATCGATGCGCATGATCCTAAGGCCGGCATCGCCTCAGATTTATCTTAGAAACCCGATTGGATGCGGGAGAAGACGAGATTGGTGAAGATCGAAATCTGCGCGCCGACGAAGGGTGCCGAGATGCCGATCGTAACCATGACGGCGACGATCTTCGGCACGAAGGTCAATGTCGCCTCCTGCACCTGGGTCAGCGCCTGGATCAGGGCGATCACCAAACCGACGACCATGGCGGCGATGACAGCCGGTCCGGAAGCCACAAGCACCGTCCAGATCGCGGCCTGGAAAATATCCAATGCATCGGCTTCATTCATGGCATGTCCACTCCGGGTTCAGCGGCACATCATGTGCCGCTGGTCGAATCCGTGCTCGACGAATCGCTACTGCTGCTACTATCGCTCGACGTGGCCGAGGTATCAATGGTCGTGCCTGCCGGAGCGATCGTCACGCCGGCCTGGATCAGAATCTTGTCGCCGGCATTTGTTTCGGCGATGATACCGTCCGTATAGACGCTTACCTGCTTGATCGTGCCGGTGGTCTTGCCGTCAGCGCTCATGATCTGCTTGCCGATATAATCGGAGGCCTGCGAGATCCACTGGTTCTGCAGCACGGTTTCCAGATGCGAGTTGGTCTGAATTTGCTGCTCGACCTGGGAGAAGCTCGCCAGCTGGGAAATCTGTTGGCTGGCATCCATCGGACTGGTCGGATCCTGGTTCTTCATCTGCGCGATGAGGAGCTGCAGGAAATCGTTATAGTTCAAAGTAGCCTTTGCGGATGCGGCGGCAGCATTGCTGGCAGTGCTGGTACTGGTGCTGCTGCCAACGCTGTCTACCGCTGCCATGGGGCGATCTCCCGGCGGATGTGCTCGATCGTCGCCGCCGGCATTTCCTGGCTGTTCAAAATATGATCCTCGATCGGGTAAAGGCCGCGGATCGCCTTCAGCGCATCGAAGGCGCGGCCGGTGGCGACGAGACCGTCGATACGCTTCAGCTCGGCCAGCACTTCCTCATTGTGGAAGCACGACAGCAGCATGACGATCGACTTGCGGAACATCGCGGTCGACTGTTCCTTGCCTTCCGGATTGATGAGGATCATCTGCGCGATGAAATAGAGCTGACGCAAGGGCGTCGTCGCATCCTCCGGCTGGAGTACGTGGTTCTCGAGCAGGAATGTCACATCATTCAGGAATTCCAGAGCAACCTTGCGATCGACGCGCAGGACAGCCCCGTTGATAAAGATCTTTTCCCCGGCTTTAAGCGATATGCGAAGCGTACTTTTCATTTAAGTCCATCCCTGATGATGGTGGTGACATCGATGATGCCTTGATAGTTTTCCGACTGGCGCCGCCTGATCCGTTCGCATTCCTTCAATATCCAGATGGCGATCGAAATCAGATTGGCGCGCAGCTCGACGTTGAGCTGGTTCTCCGGGCTTTTGAGGTCCTCGACAAAGCTTACCCATAGGCGTCGCGTATAGAAGAGAGCCTCGATCGCTTCACGGCCGTATTTCCCCGCATCACGGGCCGCAGAGAGAAGAGCTACCGACCGGTCCAGAACTTGTCGTTCTCGTTCCTTGGCGTCGGCCACTGCATCCTGCATGACTTCCGCATATGAGAACTGATACATTCATGCATCCTTCCTGGTCATTACTTCCCTTTGATCATCAAAGGTAATTTACAAGGCTTAACTGCTGGATCTTGGAAACAATCGTGTAAGCCGTTTCGAGTTGTGTCTGGAGGCTGTTGACCTTGGTCGACGCCTCATAGGGATCGACTCCGGTCAAGTCGCCGATGCTGGTATTGAGAATGGTCTTCTGGGAGTTCAGCGTCGTATTCGCATCCGACAGGCGCGACTGCGAGAGGCCGAGCTGGCTTGCCTGGCTGTTCAACCCGTCGATCGACTGACGCGTATAGCTGATGGCCTGCTGCGTGACGGCATTCACCGCGCTTTGATTGAGACCGGGCGGCGTACCCATCAGCGCATTTGTCACGCTGGTCGCCAGTGCCAGATACTTCATGCCGGACGAATTCGAGTTCGTCGAGGTTTCGATGACTTCCGAATTATTGATGCGGCTCGTCATATTCTGATCGGACGCGCTCGACCAGCTCGACCAGCTGCTGTCGGACGTGAACATCGGCGCGACAGTATTGGTGATGAAATCCGTTATCTGGGCTGCAGATATGGTCGTTGCTGTCACCGGCGGCGATTGGTTTGCCATGTAAGTTGTCAGTTTCGACTGGATATCCGCGTTCGTTGCGGAGGAATTATCTGTCATCGGCTGGACGTCGGTATTGGTTCCGGCAAAGAGATACTCGCCATTCACCATCGTATTCGCCGATGCAATGACGCTCGACAGGGTCGACGTCGCAGTCTGCTGCGCCAGGGCGACGCTGCTGCCATCGGTGTTGCCGCTCAGCGCCACAAGCTGATCCATCAGGTTCTGCGCCTGCGTGCCCATGCCGGTCAGGGCGGTTTGCGACGTCGTCATGCGCTGGTTCGCAATGGAGTTGCTGCTGAGAATGGAATCAATGCGCGACACTTCCCGCGTCAGATTCACATTGAGCGACGTGCTGCTGCCGAGCGCCACCCCGATGTCGGCATAGACGCCCGTGGTCGCCTCCGTCGAAGCGCTCGTCATCTCATTCTGCGCCTGACGAATCGTCTGGCGCATGGCGTTCTGAATGGCCGTGCTCGAAATGAAAGAAAGTTTCATGGCTTATCTCACAATATCCAGTACCGATTGGAGCATTTCGTTGACGGTGTTCAATATCTTCGTTCCAGCCTTGTAGGACTGCTCGATATCCATCATCAGCGTCAGCTCTTCGTCGAGATTGACGCCCGTCGCATTCGAATAGGCGCTCGAGGAGCGCGAGAGGGCAGCAGAGGTATTTTCCCCCGCCGTCGTTGCCGTGCTGCGCTGACCCTCGAGCCAACCGATGGAGCTCGCCGAATAATCCATGAGCGTGGCATTGGTATCGGAGCCAGCGGTAGGATCGAACGCCATCTTCGTATTCATGGCAGTGATAAAGCCATCAAGCTGGGTGGAATATCCGCTGTCGCCGCTGGTATTCTTGGTATAACCAGTTACACCAGTAGTACTATCGTTATTAATACCACCATCACGTAGCAACGTCGGGTCACCACCTTGAGACGTGATTAATTTCGAATTAACGGTTATCGAGCCGGCCAAGCCCGTGACTGCCGTACCGCTGGCCGGAACCGTGCCGCCGCTCCAGGTGAACAGGCCAGGCAGAGTCGGTTTTGAAGAATTGCTGTTCGTTTCCGCGAAGACCGTAACCAGCCCTCGAGCCATTTCATCGAGCTGTTTCTGATAGGTCGGCGCAACATCGTCGCGAATCTGAAGTGCCGCCTGAAGCGTGCCCTGTGCCGTCGTATTCGCACCCTGACCTGGGGTCAGCGCAACGCCATCGATGTAAACGCTGTTGCCTGTCGTGTCTGCCGTATAGGTCGTCGTCGGCTGGAACGTCACCGTGCGCGGAATGGTCTCGAACAGGGTCGTCCCGCTCGTGGTGTAGAGCGCCATGTCGTTGTTGCCGCGCGTCACCGTCGTTACACCGACAATCTTCGAAATCTGGTTCAGGATCGAATCGCGCTGATCCATTGCGTCGGCAAGAGCGCTCGATGTCGGGCCAGCGGTGGTCGTTGCCGATTTCACGGCGTCGTTGGCGGTCTGGAACTGCTTCAACAGACTGTTCAGCGTGTCGACGTCGGAGCTGATCTGTTTGTCGGCGTCGGTACGGGCGCTCTGCACTGCCGTCGTGGCATTGTTGAGCGATGTGGCCAGGCTCTGGGCCGCATTGATCGCAGATTGCGCCGCCGTAGCGTTGGACGGCGATCCCGCATAATTCTGCATCGCATCCTGAAATGCCGACAGATAGGTCGCCGGCGCAATCTCGTTGTCGTTGCCTCCAAGCGTGGCCGACTGAAGATTGCTGTAGGCGTTCAGCAACAGCTGCTGTGCCGAGTCCGACGACGCCGAACTGAGATAGGCTTTCTGTAACGCCGGCTCGCTGCTGCGGGCAATCTGCACTACCTGAGCGCCAGCCATATTGGTCGTCACCACCGCCTGACGACGCGAATAATTCGTGTTGTTGGCATTGGCGATATTGTTCGACACGACGCTGCTCTGCGTGCCGGTATTGTTGAATATTGCCTGCGCGTTATTGAGAGCTGTTGTGAGCGACATGACTGACTCGATACCCTATTCGTTTTAGCGCGGCAGATTGGCCGAAGGCGCGCCGGAAGTGTCGGAATAGCCTGTCAGAGCAAGGCCGGCGAAATAGACCAGATTGTCATTGGCAGCGGATGGGCGATCACCGGAGTGAACCGGCGACACCCTCCCGCAAACATGCTGCAAGACGAGAGCACCGTCGCCCGAAGCAACGCCGAGGCGAGCCGCCTGCGCATCCGCTTCCGCAAGTGCGGTCTTCATGTTGCCGAAATTCCTCATCTGGAATCCTCGTTATCCTTCATACGACTGAGAGTAGGTGGCGGGCCTTGCGTGAAGCTGTCTGAGAGGACGAAAAACCGATCATCGCGAAAAGCTTTGCCAGGAGCGTCATCAGGCGGCCTTGCTGCCGGCTGCTGCGTGCCAAAATGGTAAGGAACAACGTACGTTTCGGCGCCATGTCGATCCTGCAGCCGAAAAGGAACAGGCCCGAGAGTCAACTGATTCTCGGGCCTGTTCATGAGTTCGGTATTAAGGGATGCGCGACCGGGAGTATCAGCTCCAGTCGATGCAGTAACCGAGGAAGCGCTTCGAATCGACCGGGTCGAAGCCGAGCTTCTTGCGCAGCTTCTTGCGCAACTTGGAAATATGGCTTTCGACGACGTTCTCTTCGACTTCCTCGTCGAAGATGCCGTAGATGGCGTTGAAGATCTGGGTCTTCGTCACACGGCGACCGCGATTGGCGATCAAGTATTCGAGGATGCGGCGCTCGCGGCGCGGCAAGGCAAATACGGAACCGTTGATTTCCGGATCACGGCCATCTGCGAAGACGCGAATGGGGCCGATATCGGTATAGTTGTTGATCGCCTTCAACCGGCGGCGGATCGCCGCGGCCCTGGCAAGGATTTCGCGAGGATGCACCGGCTTGCGTACGACATCGTCGACGCCACAATCGAAAAGTGCAAGCGTGGCTTCCAGCGAGGGCTGGTCGCTCACCGCGATAACAGGTGCTGCCGTCCGGTCGCGAATCGCCCTTGGGAGCTCATGCACCTGCTGACCCTGTCCGATCAGAAAGGCTTCGACCGCAGCAATATCGCCCTCTGCTGCAGTCGTCACCCATTCGCCGAATTCACGCGGATCAAATCCCGTCGAAGGGATGCCCTCGCGTCCAAACAGTGATGTATATCCGTCCTTAACGAGCTCTCGCTCATCAACCACTACGATCATTCGTCCGCCTCCGAATCAGTGTGGTGTTTCGATGATCTATGGGTACGAATCGGGCGAATCACGAACAACTGTCGGAAATGAGTGACGGAAATTAATAATTGATTAACTATACGGGTGCGATTTGCACTAGATATAGTAGGTGCTCGGCGTTTTAGACCGATAAAAAAGTTGTTAGCGGACGTATTATTAACATGCGCATTTTAGGCAAATCGACGGCAGTCAACCGCTTCGATTGGGTTAGCGTCTGCTAACCGGAGGCCGTATGCAACCTATAAGTGCTTATTACCGACAGAACGTCGCCGCATTGGGCGTCCATTTTCCGTAGCCGGTGGCGACCAGATTGGCGATCACACGGCAGACATAGACCTTCTGGGCGGGGTCATTGTTCGGGCCGGCATGGTATCTAGCTACCGCCATCGTCCAGGTCTCATGCCTGTCATGCAGATTGCGAAGAAACTTTGCAGCATACTCGACATTACTACGCGGGTCGAACATGGCGGTGACGGATGTAAAGTTTTCGCCGTGGAAATACTGATTGATCTGCATACAGCCGACATCGATAAGCTTTGCCCCATTCTGCCGTGCTGCGGCGAATATCTGCAGGGCGGCATCCTCCGATGGCGGAAAGATCGGACGCCCCTCGACATTGAGGGCATAGGGATAGAGCGACCCCTTGCGTCCTGTCTCCGTCAGACCCACCGAATAAAGGATCCCTTCCGGTATGCCGTATTTCGCGGCGGCAGACTGGATTTCACGTTCGCAAAGGCCCGCGGCACCATTGTCAGGCGGTACAGGATTGCCCGACGCATGCGCCTCAGAGGTAAACCGCCCCAGAGCGAGAACGCTGCACGCCACCAGCAGCGCCGTCCTCAACACCGCGCTCACCCGAACTGCGATTGCCATCGTTTCCATTTGCCTGCTGCCCTGAATAGTTCTGGCCTCTGGAGCGTGCGTCGCCCCCCTGTCCCTGGTTCAAAAGGGACTGCTGCTGTGGCTGGTTCGATCCGGAATTGCGGCCGCTATCCGACTGCTGGTCGGCATTGGACGCCATGGAGACAGTGATGTTGTCGACCTGATAGCCTTGCGCGCGCAATGCATCGACCATGCGGCTTTGATCGGCGTGAAGCTGCCTGTAGGCTTCGCTCGTCTGAACCTTCAGGTCGACGCTCAGCTGGTCTCCGGAGAGCCGCATGGTTGCCGTCACGTCGCCGAGATTGTCGGGGCGCAGCTGGATCTTCAGCGTATTGACGACCTTGCCGGTGCTCGTCAGGTTCGCAGCATTGGAGAGCGCCGAACCCGGCTGCATCGCCGCCGACCATTCGTGGTCGCCCGCCAGAGTTCCAGCAACGAGTGCAGAGTTGGAATTGGCGGCAAGCCCGAGATAGCGGCGCGAATCGAGCACGGTGACCGCCACCGCATCGCTGCCGGCTGCAGCACCGACTTTGACGTCGGCAACGTCATCGCTGCCCTTGCTGATCGAGAGATCGAGCGCGCTGCCGCGGCCGTCCGCCCGCGTCAGACGGAATGTTTGCGCGGCATCCGTTCCCTTGCCGTCATCTGGTAAGGTCAAGGCGGTATCCGAAGCATCATCAGCGAGTGCTGTTTTGCCTGATGGCAATGACTGGACCTTCGAATCGTCTGCCGTCTTGCCCGTCTGCGTCGCGCTGACCTGGGTCGCAACAACGGGCTGGGCAACGTTCAGCAGCGACAAGGCATCGGAAATCGTATTGGTTGGCTGGCTGTCTTGTGTCGATGCAGACTTACCATCATCCGTGGACTGGGCATCCTTTCCATCCTTCGCGGCGGGCGTCTTGCCGTCGCCCTTGGCCGGCGTCGTCTGACCGTCCGCATTCACGACGTCGGCCAGTTGCTGCGCGATCTCGGCCAGCTGATCGAGCGCCGTCGGGGGCACCTGCGCCTTGCCGGCGTCAATCGTCGGCGTGGTGGGATCGGCGGTTGCGGCTGGCTGATCGCCATCAACGGGGGTCGCCTCGCCTTCGGCAGCGGCGGAGGCTGCCTTCTGCAACTCGATCAGCGATTTCGAGAGCGATGCGGCACCGGCAGGCTGCGAAGCTTTCGCGCCCTTGGCAAGGCCGGCGGGATTGGCGAGATTGGCTCCGGACGTATCGATCATTCCAACTCCGGCATTGGCGCTGTCATCGATGGTGAGGGTTATCGAGGCGAGATTGCTCGCTGCCGTCTTCACCGTGCCCGCGTCGTCACTGGTTGTCGTGTTCGCATTCGTTGCCACATCGGTTCCGGTATTCGAACCGGCGGATTTGCGTCCATTGCCGAGCGAACTGGTCAGCGCGTCGATAAAACCCTTGCCATCATCCTGCTTTGTTGAGCGAGCGCCTTTGGCAACAGCAAGAATATCCGCCCCGGATGAGGCGCCAGACACACCGATGTCGTTCATATCAATGACTTTCCTGCTTCAACAGGCCGTCGATGGCATCCAGCTTCGAGCGGCTCGTCGTGACGAATGCGTTGAACGAAGAGTCGGCCTCCTGCCGCCCTCCTTCCGGGACGGGAGCCGCGGTTGCCGGGGCTCCCTGCTCAACACCCGCCGTGCCGGGAGATTGGCCTCCCGCTTGATTCGTCACAGCAGCATCGTGTTCAGTCTTCTGTTGGTTGGGCAGGTTAGGAACATTGCCTTGCCCGAGGCTTGCAGCGTCGGGCGTGCGCAATATCTCCGCTGCCACAGCCTTCGCGGCATCGCGCAGAGCCCGGTCGCGGGCATTCAGTTCGCCTGCCGGCATCTGGTTCACATCGTTGATCGCCGACTTCAATTCAGGCGTGGATATGCCCGCCACGCCGCCATAGAAGTTCGCCAGCGCACCAAAGGCATCGCCGCCGTCATTGGAGATCGCCTGGGCGCGGTTGGCCGCGAGCGCGGCAAGATCGGCCTTGCCGGCGATCGCCGCACGGCGTGCCATGCGCAGATAGATTTCCCGCTGTCTCGGCGGGTCCATGAAGGACAGGATGTCGATGATGTCCTGCTGCTTGACATCGGAATCGTGATCCACCACCAGCTGCACGAAAAGATCGGCAAACTGGCTGGCGTAGGGCGAATGCAGGAAGCGCCGCGTATAGCGCCGCGCATAATCGAGCCCTTGCGGCACCATGCCCGCATCGGCGCACAGAGCCAGTGAGCGGCGCAGTGCGGATTCCTCGACGATCGTACCAGGCGCCATCAGCCGCGCCCAGTCATACAGCGGCAAGGCGGCCTTGGCGTTCTTGCCCGACATGACATTGCCAGCAACCAGCGAGAGGTAGGGACCGATCGGCTTGTCGCGATATTCCTTGGAGATATCGACAAGCGTATTGACGACGAGCAGACCCTTGCCGTTCAGATATTTCCTGAGAACATCCGCAACGCGATTGTCGAAATTGCCATTGACGTCACGCGACATCAGATATTCAAGCGTTTCGGGATTGCCGCCGCTCATGGCATAGATCAGGGCCGCATCAACGTTACGGTTGTCCTCGAAGACGGATTTATCCGCATTGCGCAAGCGCTCGTCTATGGTGGCGAGCAGAAAGCGCTGCATCTCTCCGGCGGAACTGTCGCCCGCAACAACGGAATCCTGGACGAATTCGAGCGAGCGCAGCATCTTGTAGAGTGGCAGACCATCCTGCCCCTCAGCGCTTGCAACCCCCGGCATCAACATGCCGAAGGTAAGCGTGAGCGCAAGGTGATGACGATGCTGTTTGCGCGCCATGGACTATCCCTGCTTACCTTGGCTCGACTTGCTCTTGCCCGAAGCAGGCTTCGCGGGAGCTTGCGTTCCAGAAGCCGCGGGGTCCGTCGCCGCCTGGTTCGAGGGGTTGGCGATCAGGATCTCGATACGGCGGTTGGCATCGTTGAAGGGATCGTTGGGCAGCTTCAGACGCCTGTCCGCAAAGCCGGAAACTTGAACGATCCGCTTCTCGTCCAGCCCGCCGCTCGTCAGCATGTAATAGGCGCTCTGGGCGCGATCGAGCGACAGGCGCCAGTTGTCATTGCGGCCACCGACCATATAGGGGCGTCCGTCGGTATGGCCGCGGATCAGGATCGATCCATTGTGTTCCGCGAGGATCTTTCCGATCTTTTCCATCGCCAGCACCATCTCGCGCCGGGGAACCGCCGAACCGATATTGAACATCGGATCGTTTGTCTGATCGGAGATCGTTACGAGCACGCCGCCTTCCGCGGCGCTGACCTGCAGCCCTTCGGCCAGCTGACCGGCGACACCCTTGATCTCGGCCTGAATTGCCTGTTGCAGATCTTTGGCTTCCTGCTGCTGCGCCTTCGTCGGCTGGACATCCTTGCTCTGCGGCAAGGCAGCATTATCCTCGGGCAACGAAGTCTCGTTTTGCGCCGCGGCCTTGGCGAGCTGCTGCATCTGCGTCTGCTTTTCCTGCTGCTTGCCCGGCGCCTGCTGGTCGCTCGTTGTCGGCTGCTGCTCCGGCGTCACAGGCTGATCGGCGGGCTGGCCGGTATCGGCCGCCGTTGCCTTCGACAAGGCGATGACTTCGCCCTTGGGCGATTGATCCGACTTGGCGGACTGTTCCTCATTCGCCTTCTTCGAGGCGCTGGAAACCTGAACCTGCTTGGTCCAGAAATCTGGATCGAAGGGATCGCGATAGGCCTGGCCGCCATCGGCACCGGTCGCTGGACCCGACTGAGCGGCCCCACCCTCGCCCTTGGCGCTGACATTGGCCTGCTGACCGACTTCCTGTGCGATCTCGGCCAGGACCGAATAGGGATTCTCGAAGAAATCCGCTTCGGAATAGTTTGTCTGGTCGCCCGATGTCGAGGTCAGGTCCTCGCCGGTCTTGGCCGATTTTCCGTCATTCGGCTTTTCCTGCGGCTTGTCGGACTTCTGCTGATTCTTTTCGCCCTGAGCCTGATCGACGGGTTTCTTGAGGCCCTTTTCCGTCGGCTTCTCGTCGGCGAGCTTGATCGGATTGAAATAGGAGGCGACCGAGGCCTTCGTCTCCTCGTTGGCGGCGTTCACCAGCCACATGACCAGGAAGAAGGCCATCATGGCCGTCATGAAGTCGGCATAGGCGATTTTCCACGCGCCGCCATGGCCGCCTTCATGTTCACCGCCGCGACGCTTGACGACGATAATCTCGTGCTTGCCGTGATTTTGATCGCCGTCGCTCATTTCAGAATCTCTTTCAGGCTAGCGGCCCAGGCGGACATTCGGGTCACAAGAACGCTCTCGCCGATCGTGACGGTGAGATCGACATCATCGGCCTCGATGTGGCGCAGCAAGGCGCCGTCATCGCCGAGATGATCGTGAAGGACCTCGAAAAGATGACGCGGGCCGCTGACCGAGATCGGCCCGGCGCTGCCATCGAGGATCGCGGCCCTGACCAGTTCGGCAAGATCGGCGACGGCCTTGGCCGTCAGCGTCTCGGTCATGATCGGCGCAAGAGTGGCCGCGGCTTCTGTGCTGATCGCCTGCCCGAGCATCGTGGCGATGCGCGTCATATCCGCGGCGATCTTCTCCGCCGCCTGCTCTTCGTAGCGTATCCGCAGCGCATCCATTTCGGCGCGAAACGATTGGGCCATGCCATCGATCTCAGCCTGATGCTTTTGCGTCAGTTCCTGGGTCGCCGCCTCATGCCCTTCCGCATAGGCGGCACGGCGCTCGGCCTCGACATCAACAGGCGGCTCGAGCGGGCTTTCGGCAAACTCGATCGGTTCCGCAAAGGCCATATCCTCGACACGGGGCGGCGGAACCTGTTCGGCGCTGAAATCCTTGAGATATCGGGACAGTGTCAAGCTCATGCGCGCATCTCCCCATTCACGCCGCAGAGACGCTGCAAGTCGATGCCGACAGCCGGCCGATCCATTCCCATGCTCAAAACGTCGATCATCACGCTTCCGGTTTCCGTCCTCAGGCGGCACTTTCCGGGACCAATGTCACCGGCACATTGTGCAGCCAAGCCACTGCGAAGGACCGTAGGCAGTCAAACTTGTGCGAGGATGAATGCGATGCGGTATTGCCGATCGGACGCCGCCGCCCGGCAATCATTTCGACTGGAGGATAATCAACACCTTGCTCGCCATGCTATTGGCGATCGACAATGCCTGCACACCCATCTGCTGCGCCGTCTGCAAGGCACTCTGCCGCGCGGAAGCCTCTTCCATATTCGTGTCGACGAGATCGCCGACGCTGCTCTTGATGGCATCGCTGAGCTTGGAAATATAATCCGACTGAGCGTCGACATTCGACTTCATCAGACCCAATGTCGAATCCGCCGATGTTGCCGATTTCAGAAGCGAGTTGGTGACATTGATCATATCGGTCAGTTCGGCATCGGTCGTGCTGCTCGATAGGGCGATCTCGGTTCCGCCTGTCGGCGTCGTGCCGCCGGTGGCGGAGAGGAGATAATAATTGCGAGGCGTGCTGCTGCCGCTGCCCGAACTGTCGAATGTGCTCGCATCGACATTCTTCGTCAGCAAACCCCGCTCGGGTTTGGCAGTATCGATCATCAAGGTCTGGGAGCTGTCATAGCTGATCGTCGTGAAGCTGATCTGCCCGCCCGTCCCACGCGTGAAGTTGCTGATCACCGACTGCTGTGTGGAGGGCTGCTGCTCCGTATTATAGAGCCAGTTCTCGCCCGAAAAGGATGCCGACTGGGTGACGGATTGCAGCTGATTCTTGAGCTGCTGGATGTCGGAGTTGATAGCGTTCTTGTCGGTGCCTGGCTCCTTTGCCGAAACCAGCTTGGACTGGATCTGGGTCAGCAGGCTGACGACCGTATCCATGGCGGTGGATGCGGTATCGACCTTGGACGCGCCGAGGCCCAGCGCATCCGTAATCGTGGAAAGGCTGCTCTGGTCGGAGCGCATGGTGGTCGCCATCGACCAATAGGTGGGATCATCGCTCGCCGTCTGGATGCGGTAACCGGACGAGACCTGCTGCTGCACGACATCGAGATCTTTGTTGATACCGCGCAACACGGTCAGCGCCGCCGACGTGGTAGGATTCGTCGTCACATTGCTCATCTGAAAATCCGTAGTTCCATTGGGACTGGCAAGCCGGACCGATCCGGCAGCAACGATTGGCCTCATGCCCACCAGCGGGAGATATCCCAGCGCGGCCCGTCGCTAAAGCGCGATCCGGCAACCGCTTGGAAGGAGAACGGCGGCCGGATCTGCGCAGAGACTGCAAATCAATTAGCAGCAACGTTAACAAAAGCTTATACGCGACGACAAGAGGGAAAAGCCGCCGCGCCATTTCAACGCAAGCTCCAGTCAAGGCTCACTTGAAGAGAGCGAGAACATTCTGCGCGCTCGTGTTGGCAATCTGCAGCGACTGGATGGCCAGCTGCTGCTGGGTCTGCAGCGCCGAGAGCCTGCTCGATTCTTCTTCCATATCCGCATCGACGAGCTTGCCGACGCCGGAATCGATGGTATCGCGCAGGGTGGAGACGAAGCTCGTCTGCAAATCGATGCGGGTGGAGAGAGAGCCGAGCTGCGAAGCTGTGCTGTTCATGGCGTTGAGGGCGCCCTGCACCAGGTTCATCGCCGAACCGATATCGCCGCTCGTCATGTTGGTGATATCGAGACTGAAGACGGAATAGCTGCTGCCGCTGATAGCCTGCTTGGTGCCGAGGATGCCCGAGCTCGTATCGATCGTCCCGCTGGTGCTCGCGCCGAACAGGACGTTGCCCTGCGAGCTGGTATCGAAACTGTAGCTCGTGCTGTTGACGGAAACCGTACCATTATTGTTGCGCACGAAGGAGGAGACGACGGAGGCGGAGGCACCATTTGCCGCGTACATCCAGTTCTGCCCGGAGAAGGAAGCGGATTGCGCAATGCTCTCCAGCTGCTGTTGCAGCTGCGTGACTTCTTCCTGGACGTCAGCCTTCGACACGCTGTTTTCCGTTGCCGCGACGAGCTTGTCCTTGATCTGCTGAACGACGGTGATGGCGTTGTCCATCGCCGTATAGGCGGTGTCGACCTTTGCCGCGCCCAGGCCCAATGCGTCCGAGACGGCTGAAAGCGCGCTATTGTCGGATCGCATGGTGGTCGCGATCGACCAATAGGCGGCGTTGTCGGCTGCCTTGGCCACCTTGTAGCCCGAGGAAACGCGGCTCTGCGTATCCTGCAGGTTCGTGTTGATGGAGCGCAAGGTCTGGAGGGCGGACATCGCCGCGTCGTTGGTGAGGATGCTAGTCATCGAAAAGTGCCCCTTATGGCTGAATTTGGAAGGGACATTCCGGTCTGCGGCCGGGAACGGCAATCAGCCTCATGCTTGTTAACCGCCTCTTAGGAGAGGTTAACCAACCGTTGCGCTAGTTGCAACTGACAGGAATAGGGTTAATAAAAGATTAATGCCGGCCACAAAAGTTAACGGAATCATCCTTTCCGTTAAAAGGCCATCAGGCATCGTGCCATCGTCCACGCTACCTTTCATTGAACCCGAGGGAGGTCTATCCGCGCAGCGTGCGCCGACACCCCGCTTTCCAGCCGGATATCATCGTTTGACGCACAGCAAGTACCGCAAGTCAGCCTCGCGCCACCTTCGGCGTCGTAGATAGCCGCTATACGTCCAATGTCGGACGAAGACGGTCGTCTTCTCCAGCGTCCCGGCGGTGATGTCGGCACCGGCGGCCATATGCGAGGTTGAAATGTTCATTTTGCAGGACGCCGGACGGGCGGCGGTTGATCGCCAAGAGCGAACAAGCCTCGACCCCGACAACTGGCAGGCTCTGCGCAGGCAAGGTCACCAGATGCTCGACGACATGTTCGATCATCTCCAGACGCTCGGAACGAAGCCGGTCTGGCAACATGCCCCCTCCTCTGCCCGCGCCCTGTTCGATGCGCCGTTGCCGGTCGAAGCCAGCGACCTAACCGAAGTCCACGCCATTTTTCGGGAAAATATCCTCCCCTATGGCAGCGGCAATATTCACCCAGGCTTCATGGGCTGGGTCCAGGGCGGCGGCACCGTTACCGGCATGCTGGCCGAAATGCTCGCCGGCGGGCTTAACGCCAATCTCGGCGGACGCGACCATATGCCGATCGAAGTCGAGCGCCAGATCATCCGCTGGACGCGTGAGATCTTCTCCTTTCCGGAAACGGCAGGCGGCATTTTCTTCACCGGCGCATCGCAGGCCAATTTCGTCGCGGTGCAGATCGCCAGATGCCGGAAGCTCGGCCGCGATGTGCGCGCAGCCGGTCTGTCCGACGAATCCCGGCTCGTGGCCTACGCCTCGAACGAGGTTCATGGCTGTGTTCCCCGCGCTTTCGAAATGTCCGGCATCGGCAGCGATCAGCTCCGGCGCATTGCCGTCAATAGCCTTGGCCAGATCGATATCGGCGCGCTGGAACAGGCGATCCTTCGTGACAGGCGGGAAGGTCTTGTGCCGTTCCTCGTCATCGGCAGTGCGGGAACGGTCAATACTGGCGCCGTCGACGACCTCGCCGGTTTGCGGCATATCGCCGACAGCTACGATCTTCATTTTCACGTCGACGGCGCGCTAGGCGCCCTCGGCGTGTTGAGCTCTGACCTTGCGCATCTGTTCGCCGGGATCGACAGCTGCGATTCGCTCGCTTTCGATTTCCACAAATGGGGCCAGGTGCCCTATGATGCTGGTTTCCTGCTCGTGCGGGACAGCGAATGGCAGCGGCAGACCTTTGCTTCGGATGCCGCCTATCTCAGCCGCGCAGCCACCGGGCTTGCAGGCGGAGACTGGTGGCCCTGCGACTACGGTCCGGATCTGTCGCGCGGCTTCAGGGCGCTGAAGACCTGGTTCACGCTGAAAACCTACGGCGTCAAAGCTCTGGGGGGCGCGATGAGCGCCAACTGCCGGTTGGCCCGCAGGCTGGCCGAGCGCATCGAACAGGAACCTCGGCTGACATTGCTTGCGCCGGTCGCGCTCAATATCGTCTGCTTCGCCTATGTCGGCGCGGATGGAACAATACCTGCGTCCGTCAATTCCCATATCGTCGAGCGGCTGCACGCCGAAGGCCGCGTCGCTCCATCCCTGACTCATCTGAACGGACGGCCGGCAATCCGCGCCGCGATCGTGAACCATCGCACGCGACAGGCAGATATCGACCAACTCGTTCATAGCGTTTTGACAATCGGCTCCCGACAGGATCTCTCCCAATGCTGATGACCAAAGCCCCAGGCATCGAACCGGCTTCGACCAATACGCCGGACGCCTCCCGAATTCTCGGCATGCAGAGAATCGTCTCGCTCGTCTATGCCGGCCGCGACGTGACGCCGCTATGGAACGAGCTTATGCAGCGCGTGACGGCCGATTCGACCGATGCGGCCGCACTCATGGACCTGGCGATCATCCTGCAAACGCTCGGCCGCGCCGAAGAGGCACGCCAGATCCTGAAGAACGCCGTGCAGCTGCGGCGTGACTTCCGCGTCGTCCACGGCAACGGAACCGGGCCGCACCTTTTGGCCTTCGTTACCGAAGGCGATTTCATGGCCAATACGCCGCTGGACTTTCTGCTGGCGGGCAGCGATTGCGTGCTGTGGCTGCGCTATGTCGACCTGCAAACCTCCGCACTCATCGGTCTGCCGGAGCATGACGTCACCTTCATGGCAATCGGGGAGTCGACTGAAAACGCGCCCCTGCTCGCCCATATGCAGGGGCTCCTTGCCAAATTCGACGGTCTGGTGATGAACTGCAATCCGGAACTGATCGCGAGGCTGACGCGCGACGGGGTGAGCGGAATGCTGGCAGGCGAACCGTCGATCCTCTCCCCCACCACCCATCGCGTCTCGCGCGACGATCTCGCAGCCGTCGGCGCCGGCGCCAAGCCGTTGAAAGACTGCGCTCCAGGCCTGGCCTTCCCGCTGGTCGTGCGCCCGCTCAGCACACATGCCGGCAATGGAATGGAGCGCATCTCCGATCCGGCCGAACTGGCAGCCTTTCTCGCGGCACAGCCGGCGCCTGAGCTTTACGTGGCACCCTTCATCGATTTCCGTGGAGCCGACGGCTACTACAACAAGCAGCGCGTCGTATTCATCGACGGCAAGGCCTTTGCCAGCCACATGGCACTCTCGGATCACTGGATCGTGCACTATCTGAGTGCCGGCATGGGCCAGAGTGCAGCAAAACGAGCCGTCGAACAGGCATGGATGGAAGATTTCGATCGCGATTTCGCCGTTCGCCACGAGGAAAGTTTCGCAGCGCTCTGCCGTCATATCAAACTCGACTACTTCGGCATCGACTGCGCGGAGCTTCCTGACGGTCGCCTGCTGGTATTCGAGCTCGATGTGGCAATGGTGGTCCACAATATGGACGACCCCATCGTCTATCCCTACAAGCAGGTTGCCATGCGCAAGCTGTTCGATGGCTTCGTCGATGCTATCAGGCGAAGGGCGGACGGCGCGCGTTAGATTCGCAGCTGGACTGCGGCGCCGCGCCAAAACGAAAACCGCGCCTTCCGGAGAAGGCGCGGCATAGTCGTTTTCCTGTTTGGCCAGCCAACGCGTGGCCGGGCGCTTCCTATTAACGGAAGAGCGACAGGATCTGCTGGGTCGAGGAGTTGGCGATCGACAGGGACTGAACGGCCAGCTGCTGCTGCGTCTGCAGAGCGGACAGCTTGCTCGATTCTTCTTCCATGTTGGCGTCAACCAGCTTGCCAACACCCGACTGGATCGAGTCGGAGAGCGAGGAAGCGAAGGTTGTCTGCAGGTCGATACGGCTGGAGATGGAGCCCAGCTTCGAGCCGAGGCTGGTCATGGAGTTCAGAGCAGTCTGAACCATGTTCAGAGCGCTGGAGATCTGGCCGGTCGTCATGCTGGAGATGTCGAGGCTGAAGACCGAAGCGCCAACCGAACCATCCGACGTACCCAGGATGCCCGAAGTCGTATCGATCGTGCCGCCGCTCGAGCCGAACAGAACGTTGCCGGTCGCGCCGGTATCGAAGGCGTAGGCGGTCGAGCTGACCGAAACGGTGCCGTTGGTGCCGCGGATGAAGGACGAGA
>NZ_FMAG01000002.1:0-138886 GCF_900094585.1 Martinezella multihospitum | reverse complement strand
GCGCCGATGGCGCTGTTGTCGGACTTCATGCTGGTGGCGATCGACCAGTAAGCAGCGTTGTCGGAAGCCTTGGAGATGCGCAGGCCGGAAGAAACAGCCTGCTGCGTGTTCTGCAGATTGCCGCTGATATTCTGCAGCGTCTGGAGGGCGGCCATTGCGGAATTGTTGGTGATAATGCTGGTCATAGAGTTGTCCCCTGAAAACTGGATACAAAAGGAGGACATACCGGACTGGAAATACCGGCGATGACGGAGCAGCTTCATGCCCCTCGATCCATTTTCCTAGAGGACCAAACCCGTCATGTCGCGAAGAAGTTCGCATCCATTGCTTGCCAATTTCTTAAATCCGGGGCTGATGGACATCGCCTCTCTGGAACGTGGCTAAGAATCCGTAAAGGCAATTTCAACCGGTGCTTCGGTTTCAGGCAAGCTCCGTGAGGGATCATCAAGCGAATCCATGATGCCGGCCCTCACCCTCAGGCGAGAGCCAGTCAACATATCGCTCGGAGTTCTCGCTCGTGAATACGAAAAATGCCTTTGTGACAGCGTCCGGCTTCTACCAGAAGGGCCAATATACACGCGCTCTCGAAACGCTGAACGAGCTGCTGAACGTCGACAGGTCGCCCAAGACCTATGCGCTGCTGGCAAAAACGCTGCTCAAGCTTGGCTTCAAATCGGATGCGGCGAGCGCCTACGAGCTGGCGGGTCGACAAAAGCCGCAGCGCGACGACTATCTTCGAGAAGCCCTGTTGCTACACAACGAATGCGGCAATGATGATCAGGCTCTTGCTGTGGGAAGCCTGATCCTTCCGATGGCGTTCAAGGACCCGGAGCTTGCCTTCATCCTCGCTCGCATCTTTCTGAGCCGACAGCAGAAAGAACTTCTGACGGGCTTCAAAACGGTACTGGTCGAGGGACCGGAGCTTAAGCATCGGCTTCTAGCAGCGAAACTCCTCACGGACGATCTCTATGACGAAAGCAACCGACACCTCGTTGCGACGCTGTTCAAGAAACATCCCGACAGTATCGTCACTCGCATACTCCATCTGATCTTCGCTCGCGAGATATCCGATCTCGCGGCTGTCGACCGGCACATGGCGCCTGTCTTAGCGGCGTTGGCAAAGGGCAATCTCGACTACGTGATCCCAGACAATCCCTTTTTCCACCTGCATTGGTGTGGCGACGAAACCATTAACAAGCATGCATTTCACGACACCAGACCTCTGCCCGCCGGCCATGCCGAGGCTCGGCGCAAGTTGCCACACGCGTGGAGCAACAAAATCCGCGTCGGCTATCTCTCGTCCGACTTCTGGCCTGGCCACGCGACGATGAAGCTGATGCAGCGGACCCTGGAGCTGCACGACAAAGATCGGTTCGAGATCACGCTCTTCGACCATTCCGATCTCGCTTCCCAGAAGGAGCAAGAGTTAGACCATAGAAAATGGGGAACGATCGTCGACATTCGTAGCCTCTCCAACGAGGCGGCAGCAGAGGCGATCCGCGCGCATGGGATCGATATTCTCGTCGACCTCAAGGGTCATACCAAAGGAAGTCGCGCCCACATCCTCAACTACATGCCCGCTCCGATCCAAGTCGCCTGGCTGGGCTTTCCCGGCACAACCGTCAACATCGACCTCGATTACATCATCGGCGACCATTACGTCCTGCCGGATCAGTCGAAAGCGCATTTCTACGAAAAGTATTGCCGCCTGCCCGAATGCTACCAGCCGAACGATCCGCTCAACCGTCCGAAGCCGCGGCCGACGACGCGTGCGGAGCACGGGCTGCCCGAGGGCGCTTTCGTTTACGCTTCCTTCAACGGCAACCGCAAGATCACGCCGCAGATGGTCGACGTATGGTGCAATATTCTCAAGCGCAGCAAGAACAGCGTGCTCTGGCTGCTGTGCAACGGCCCTCGGGCGGAAGCCAATATCTGGTCGCGCCTGGAAGCCCGCGGCGTCAACCGCAAGCGGGTCGTCTTCACCACCCGCATTCGCTACGAGGACCATATCGACCGCCAGCAGCTTGCCGATCTCGGTCTCGACACCTTCCCGGTGAACGGCCATACGACGACTTCGGAACAGCTCTGGGGCGGCCTGCCGGTTCTCACCATCAAGGGCACCAATTTCGCTTCGCGCGTCAGCGAAAGCCTGCTGAATGCCATCGGCCTGCCGGAACTGGTGGCAGACGACGCCACGGCCTATGAAGACATGGCGGTGCAGCTCGCCGGCCAGCCGGAGCGGATCGCCCAGTTCAAGGAAACGCTGGCGGCCAATCGCTACATCAAGCCGCTCTTCGATGCCGAACGCTTCACGCAGCATCTGGAGACAGCCTTCGAGATGATGGCGGCGCGAGCCAAGCAGGGGCTTGCACCCGATCACATGGACGTGCCGGCACTACCGGCGCGCGTCGAACCGTTCATGGAAGACGACCAGAACTCGGCGGCAATCGCAGCCGAGTAAGTTTCAGCGATCATCGGGGTGAGAGCTCCGATGATCGCCTTCCGCTCGTAATATCAGTGGAAAGAGCGGACCAGGCTGCCGACCAGAAGGTTCCAGCCGTCGATCAGCACGAAAAAGAGAATCTTGAACGGCAGGGAGATCGAGGTCGGCGGCAGCATCATCATGCCCATCGCCATGACGATGGTCGACACGATCAGGTCGATGACCAGAAACGGCAGGACCACAAGGAAGCCGATCTCGAAGCCGCGACGAATTTCCGAGATCATGAAGGCCGGGATGAGGACGCGGTAGTCGATCTTGTTGTCGACCACGGTCGTCTGGCCGCGCTCCTGCGCGAGATCGACGAACAGCTTCAGGTCCTTGTCGCGTGTGTTGTTGGACATGAAGGTCCGGAAGGGCTCGGCGATGCGCTGCACGGCATCTCCTTCCGAAATCTGATTGGCGAGCAGCGGCTGCACGCCATCCTTCCAGGCCTGATCGAACGTGGGCGACATGACGTAGAAAGTCATGAAGAGCGCAAGGCTCAGCAGGATCATATTCGACGGCGTCGTCGCAAGACCCATGCCGGTGCGCAGGATCGAAAACGCGATGATGAAGCGCGGAAAGCTCGTCACCATGATCAGGATACCCGGCGCGATCGACAGGATCGTCAGGAGCCCGAAGGTACGGATGATCCAGGCGGCAACCGAGCCGTTGACCGGCGCGTTCAGCAGATCGGTGGGAAGCTGCTGCGACAATTGCTGCGCCGCCGCCAGCTCGGGCGACAATGCAGCAATGACGAATATAGACAGGGCAAGTGCTAATCGACTCATTCGATCACGAAAGTTCTGAAGATAACTTTCGATACCCGTCCTTCCGAGCGCAGGTCAACACGCTCCTGAATGTCATCCCTAAGATATTGCAGGCCCCGTGCACCTTCGATCTGCTGCAGGGAAACCGTGCGGATATAAGCGAGGATATCCTGATGGATCGCCTGGGCGAGCTGCGCGTCCGGCGGCCCCTTGAAAACCAGCGCAAGCTCCAGCCTGATCCAGCTCTGCGAGGGATAAGCCAGATTGGTGGTGATCGGATCGAGCGGGATGATACCGTTTGCCTGAGCGGCGGCCGCAGCCTGCTTGCTGTCGCCGCCGGCCTTTGCGGCCGCCTGGACCGCAGCGCTTGCCTGTTTGATCCGCGGCGCCACCATGGTTCCCAGCACCCAGCCGCCGCCGCCGCCGAGCACGCTCAGCACCAGTAGCCCGACGATCATCATGATCAGCGGTGATCCCTTGCCCTTTGCCGGTTCGTCTGCGGCTGCTGCCATATTCCCTATCCGTCCACTGTCAAATCAGAGCGGCGAGAGCAGGTCGACGGCCTGCTGCCCCCTCGGTGGCTGCTGTATTTCCGTCAGGCGGCCTCGGCCGCCATAGGAGATGCGCGCCTCCGCAATCTTGTCGTATGAAATGGTATTCTCGGACGTGACGTCCTGCGGCCGGACGATGCCGGCGACGTTGAGAATACGGATTTCCTGGTTCATGCGCACTTCCTGCGAGCCGCTGATCATCAGGTTGCCGTTTTCAAGAATGCCCGTCACGACAGCTGCGACCAGAAGGTTGATCTGCTCGGAGCGCTGCATCTTGCCCTTGCTATCGGTGCTGGTGTCGGAGCCCGAGGTCGCGTCGGCATTGGTGCTGGGCTGCCAGCCGAAGATCTTGGCAGTAATATTCCAGTTCATATCGCTCTTGTTCGTGCGATTGCGATTGGTCTCGTTGTCCCAATTCGCCTTGTCGTTGATCTGGATCGTAACGGTCAGTATGTCGCCGACATTGAGCGCGCGTGCGTCCTTGAAGAGAGCGGCCTGCGAATCGTTCCAGAGCGAATAGCCCTGGGCGACCTGATGAGGCCGCTTCGGATACTGCGACATCTGCGGCGTCTGGGCATATTGCAAGCCGCTGCCGATCGGACTCATGGCAGGCGCCCTGCCGATTTCCTTGAGGGCCTGCGACTGGCAACCGGCGAGGAAGACGACGATTGCGCAGGCGGCCGTAAGACGCGTGTTCATGAGGGGTCCTTCGACTTCGATGTATTCGGGTCGGATGCGCTGGCGATGATATTGGTGATCATGGCCGCCTTCTTCGCATCCATTTCCGCCAGGATCAGGCTCGACTGGCGCGGCGAAAGCTTCATGATGATGGCTGCGGCAGTTACGGTCCTGACATCGTTGAGGCTTGCCGCTGCGGCATCCGGCTTCATGTTCTTGTAGATATCGACCAGGCCGAGATCGGCCGTCTTGAGGAAGTCGTCGCGCTTTTTCAGCCAATCCTCATATTCGGCCTTGCGCTTGTCCATGGTGGCAATGCGCTGATCGACATCCGCCTGAAGCTTTTCCAGTTCCTGCTTTTGCAGCAGATAGCGCTGGTCTCGGGCCGGATCGGCGATATTGGTGCAGAACTGGCGGATCTCGTCCTGGCTCGAAGCTGGGTCAGCAACCGGTTTCGGTGCCTCTTGCGCCGCGGCCGTCGTCAGTGACAACAGCGCGGCGAGGCTACCGGTGATCAGCATTTTTCTGGCGATGGCGGTAGAGATCATTGCAGGACGAGCTCCGCTTGCAGGGCGCCGGCCGACTTGATGCCTTGCAGAATGGCGATGATGCCGTCCGGCTTGACGCCGATATTGTTGAGGCCGGAGACCAGTGTCTTCAGATCAGGCCCTTCCAGCACCGCCACGCGACCGCCGCTCTTGGTGGCGGTAATGTCTGTCTGGTCCTGAATAGCCGTCTGGCCATCGGAGAAGGGTTCTGGCTGGATCACCTGCGGATTCTCGCTGACCTGCACGGTCAGCGTTCCGTAGCTGACGGCGACCGGCGAGACACGGACATCGGCGCCGATGACGATCGTTCCGGTGCGCTCGTTGATGACCACCTTGGCCGGCGTATCGGTCTGGACGTTGAGATTTTCGATGTCGGCCATCAGCCGCGTCAGATCCGCCATCTTCGGCTTGGCGATCGTCACCTCCTGCGAATCCTTGGCTTCCGCGATCGGCGCACCGAAACGCGAGGTCGCCCAGGTATTGACCGTATCGGCGATACGGATCGAGGTGGAGAAGTCCGGATTGCGCAATTGCAGGACCAGATTGACCGAGTCCTTGAAGCGCGACGGCAGTTCGCGCTCGATGATGGCGCCGCCGGGTACGCGGCCGGCCGTCGTGACACCTTCGGTCACCGTTGCGGCAGCACCCTGCGCCTGGAAGCCGGATACGATGACCGAGCCCTGCGCCACGGCATAGATCTGCCCGTCGGCGCCGCTCAGAGAAGTCATGATCAGCGTGCCGCCGCGCAGCGACGTCGCATCGCCGAGCGAGCTGACGGTCACGTCGATGCGGCTGCCCGGGCTTGCAAAGGGCGGCAGGTTCGCCGTTACCATGACGGCCGCCGTATTCTTGGCGGCGGATTGGCCGCCTTGCGTCGAGATGCCGAGGTTTTGCAGCATCGCGCGCATGGACTGTTCGGTGAACGGCGAAGAACGCAGGCCGTCGCCGGTCCCCTGGAGACCGACGATCAGGCCGTAGCCGATCAGCTGGTTGTCGCGGCCGGATTGCAGCGACGCAATATCCTTGATGCGGGATTGCATCGCGAGAGCCGGATCAGCAAGGATCAGGCTCGGCAATGCGAACAAAATTGCGAGTAGTTGACGAAGCCGTTTCATTTCGCGACCACGCGGATCGTACCGTTTTGAAGGACCGTGCCGTTGACGATGATACCGGAATCCATGTTGCGGGCGCGGACATTGTCGCCGACGGCGCCATCATCCAGCGGCGTGCCGGCCGCCGTGATCGTCATGCTGCCCATGCTCATGACAAGACGGACATTGGAGCCACGGGTCACCGCATAGGGCTGGCGTAGTGCTGAGATCGAGATCGTGCGGCCGGGAAGAAGCGTGCGCTTCGACACCAGGCCGGTGACATCGCGAAGCCTTTTGGCATAGTCGCCGGCCAGATTGGGATTGGTGACCTCGACCTCTTCGAGCTGACCGCTGCTGATGATATCGCCCGGATAAATCGTCTCGGTCGGCACCACGGCGGTTCCGAGACTTGCGCCATCGGCGCTCTGCGCCCCGGCAGGCGCAGCCGAAGCGAATACGACGGAGAGGCTCGCCGCGGCGAACCATGCCATTGCCCAGCTTTTCATCCGGCGAAACCTCATGTTCGGCCCGTCCCTCTTGTTACTTCAGGTTCTTGCTGACGATCTGCGCCATTTCGTCGGCCGTCGTGATGACCTTCGAATTCATCTCGTAGGCACGCTGCGCAGTGATCAGATCGGTGATTTCCTTGACCGGATCGACATTCGACGATTCCAGATAGTTTTGCTTCAGATAGGCGAAGCCGTTCTGGTTCGGATCGGAGACGACGGGATCGCCCGAGGCAGGCGTCTGCGTGAAGAGGTTGCTGCCCATCGGCTGCAGGCCGGCTTCATTGACGAAATTGGCGATCTGCAGCTGGCCGAGCACGGTCGGCGTGGTCGCCGTACCGATGATCGCCGACACCTGGCCGGATTGGCTGATGGTGAGGCTGCTGGCATTGTTCGGGATCGTGATGCCCGGCTCCAATACGTTGCCATCGGGCGTGACGATCTGGCCGGTGTCGCTCTTGTTGAAGGAGCCGGCACGGGTGTATGCGGTCGTGCCGTCGGGCATCTGGATCTGGAACCAGCCGCGACCGACGAGGGCTACATCGAGCTCGTTCTGGGTCTGCGATAGCTCGCCCTGGACCTGGATGTTGCGTACGGCTACGGTCTGGACGCCGAGGCCGATATTGGCGCCTTCCGGGACGACTGCCTGGTTCGGCCTGTTGGCGATGCCCTTGGCGCGCTCGGTCTGATAGAGAAGGTCGGAGAACTCGGCGCGCGAGCGCTTGTAACCCGTCGTATTGATGTTCGCGATGTTGTTCGCGATCACTTCGAGATTGGTCTGCTGGGCGTCCATGCCCGTCGCGGCAATTGCGAGCGCTCTCATGCTTTCGTCCTTCGAGCCAGGGCGGGACCTTCGAAACCGCGAAGCGGCCTGCGAACAACTCACGCCAAATCAATTAATTAGAGCGGGGAACCCCGCGCTAGATCTGCATCTTCGAAATATCGAGGAACGCTGAGACCACCTTGTCGCGCAGTGCGATCGCGGTCTGCAGGGTCTGATCGGCCTGCATGACCTTGTCGACGACTTCACGGGTGCTCATCGTGCCCTTGATGCCGGCGAAGGAGGCGTTTTCAGCGTCTTTCAGCGAGTTGATGGAATCCTTCGCGACATTCGACATGACGGACGCGAAGCTCATTCCGGCATCCACGCCCGTGGCAACGGCCGGCGAGGCATTCAGGGCGCTGGAAGCAGCGGAGGTCAGATCCGTGGCGATGCTGCCGAGGCCGCGGGTCGCCGAAAGAGAGGCTACATTCTTAACCGAGTCGATCATTGGTTCTTCAGCAGATCAATAGTGGAGGAGATCAGATCACGGGCCTGTCTGACCGTCTGCAGATTGGCCTCGTATGAACGATTGGCCTCCCGCATGTCGGCCATCTCGACGAGGATGTTGACGTTGGGCATCTTGACGTAGCCCTTCTGGTCGGCCGCCGGATTACTGGGATCGTATTCTTCGACGAATTTGCCCGTGTCCTGGCCCAGTTTCTTGACGCCGACCGTGGTCAGGCCATTGGCGCGATCCATTTCGGCACCGAACGTTACGGTCTTGCGCCGATAGGGATCAGCACCGGGCGTGTCGCCCGTCGAACGGGCGTTGGCGATATTTTCGGAGACAATACGCAGACGAGTCGATTGAGCCTCCAGGCCGGAGCCCGCAATCTTCAATGCGGCTGATAAAGGGTCCATGACATCTTCACTTCATCTATTGTTTTACGGTCATCAACATCATGCGATGAAAGGAGCCGACGAGAGCGGTGTTCAAGCTGTACTGGCGCTTGATTTCACCGGCCTTGGCGAGCTCGTCTTCCAGGCCAACGGTGTTACCTGATTCCTGGACACCAATTTCCTGGTTGAGCGGCGCTTCCTCCACGTTGAGGTTGCCGCTCGTGCTGAATTCGCTACCCGAAAGATGCGCGGGATTTGTCTGGACCATGCCGACGTTCTGGTTATCCAGAACGGCCTGGAACGGCGTGACATCCTTGGCGTGAAACTTCGGCGTATTGGCATTGGCGATATTGCCGGCAACAACCTGCTGACGTACCTGGAGCCACTCGGCTTGCCGCGAGGCCAGGTCAAAGAGCTGAATGGGTTGCATGGGCTTCTCTCCGTTCTTACACTGTGAATCTAGCGGGATAATCTTGCGTGGGACTTGCGAGAAATGCGTTCCTGTAAAGTCTTCGAAGTGCCTGAAATCCAGGCGATTCCGGGTTTTCCTCAATTGTTGCCGTAGACATCGCCCGTCGAGGTGACGATGACCCATTTTCCCTCTCGCTGTTCGATCGAGGCCAACCGGCTGTTGTCGGGCAAAAGCGATCCGACGCGGACCACATACATGCCGGTGTCGTCCTCGATCAGCGCGCGGCCATTGGCGACATGCAGCAGCTGGAAGGCGGACTTGCCGGGGAACGGCTGCTGATCGGCCGGCGGCCCCTTGTCATCTTCCCGGCCGGCGTTGCTGACCGTCGCCGTCGTCAGCGGATCGGGAAGCAGATCCTTCGGCTCGGAGGGATTCTTGTTGACCATGGCGAGCGGCGACACGCTGACGATGGTGCGGCCAGGCCAGTTCGGAAGATCGCGGGTGCGATCGCCTTCGGCCACCTGAATGCCGAACTTGTCCGGGTTCAGAAAGACGTACCAGGGAAAGAAGGCGGAGGCACCGGCAAGCGCCAGCCCCGTAAAGGCGAGAGCCTTGTCCGTAACGGTTCGCCTTCTCGCCGATTTCGGCGGGGCGACCGGTTCGTCTGCGTCGGATTCTCTCACTTCTGGCCCCTTTTTCGGCATGACATTCGGCGATATCCGGCAGGCTGCGGACAAGGAAAAATCGAGGTAGTGCTGGGCACGACCATCACTTGGCTCTGGCGGGGACACCGCTCGAAGCGTTTCTGAGGGCCGTCGCAAGATCGGTGAAGGCATCCGCCGACGGCTCTTCGCCCGGGGTCTGCTTCAGTATGTCGTAGATGATCGGCACCTGGCGCACGGCGATGTCGAGATCGGCGTCGCTGCCCTGGCGATAGCCGCCGATCAGGCGCAGATCGCGCGTTTCCTCGTAGCGGTGCACCAGCGCTTTCAGGCGAGAAACCAGCTTTTCCTGATCCGAGGTCCAGGCCTTTCGGGCAAGACGCGAGACGGATGCGAGCGGATCGATCGGCGGATAGCGCCCCTCCTCGGCAAGGCTGCGCTGCAGGACGATGTGACCGTCCAGAATGCCACGGGTGGAATCGGCGATCGGATCGTTGTGGTTGTCGCCATCGACGAGGATGGAAATGATGGCGGTGATCGTTCCGGTTCCCTCCGGCCCCGGACCGGCGCGCTCGAGAAGGCGCGGCAATTCGGTGAAGACGGAAGCCGGATATCCGCGTGCGATTGGCGGCTCGCCGGAGGCAGTCGCCACTTCGCGGATGGCGTGGGCGAAGCGGGTGACGCTGTCGACGATCAGGAGAACGTTGTCGCCCTTGTCGCGGAAATGCTCGGCGATCGTGATGGCCGAAAGCGGTGCCATCTTACGCAGCATCGGGCTCTCGTCGCTCGTCGCGACGACCGCCACCGATTTCTGCATGTGGGAACCGAGCGTATCCTCGATGAATTCGCGCACTTCGCGGCCGCGTTCGCCGACGAGCGCGATCACCACCTTGTCGAAGGCTTCGGCTCTCGCCAGCATCGACAGCAGCGTCGATTTGCCGACGCCGGAGCCGGCGAAGATGCCGAGGCGCTGACCAAGGCAGAGCGGCGAGAAGATATCGATGGCACGGACGCCGGTCTTGAACCCGGTCTCGACGCGCTTTCGCGTCATCGACGGCGGGGCCGTGTTGGAGATCGAGCGCGCTTCAAGACCCGCGGTCAGCGGCCCCAGCCCATCGATCGGCTCGCCGAGCGAGTTGATCGTACGGCCGCACCAGCTGTCATCGGGCGCGATGCGAAAGGCGCCCTTGCGGATGATGGTGTCCTGGATGCCGATCGGTTCGCCCGGCTCGATCGGACAGACATAGGTGAGTTCCGGTTCGACGCGGACGACTTCGCCGAGGTGGACGCCCGTCGGCGACCGATGCGCGACGAAATCGCCGAGGCGCACCTGTCTGGAAAGGCCGGCAACGGTATAGTGGCCGGCAGCGATGGTGCGCACATGGCCGCCATGGGCCACGGCATTCTCCGCCATCGCATACTGGCCGGCCAGAAGGGCCATATGCGAAAGCTTCGGCGACAACGCGCCTTCCGGCAACCGATCCTCGACCATCATCAGTCTCTTTACTGGCTACCGCCGAGGGTCTTGATGGCGTCGGTGAGCGTGCCTTCACTGCTGCTGGTGAGCGTGCTGATATTATCGAAGGCGCGGCTGACCTCGATCAGATTGGTCATTTCCCGCATGCCGTTGACGTTGGAGTTTTCAAGATAGCCCTGGGCGATGCCGATATTCGAGCGGTCGATGACAGCCTGTGGCGTATCGGTCGGCAGGATGCCGCTGTTTTCGTAGCGCAGGAAGCCCTTGCTGACATCGGCGCTATAGAGGCCAATCTGGCCCATGCGGCGGCCGTTCTGCGTGATAGTCCCGTTCGACGCGACGCTCGGCGGACCGCCGGCGGGGTCGAGCTGGATCGGCGCACCGCCGGGATCGAGGACCGGGAAGCCACGCGTGGAAACCAGCGCGCCGCTTTCGGTCATGGTGAAGCGACCGTCGCGCGTCAACACCAGGCCGGCCGGCGTGTTCATGCCGAAATAGGCGTCGCCCTTGACGGCGAAATCGAAGAGATTGCCGGTATTCTGAAGTTCGCCATTGTCGGTGGAGAGATAGTCGTTGCCCTGCGAGACGAAGGCGACCTTGGCGTTGAGCTTGTTTTGCGTATTGCTGAGGACCTGATCGAACTTGACCTCGGTACCACGGAAGCCCGTCGTATTCACGTTGGCCAAATTGTCGGCGATCGTCGTCAGACGCCGCTCGAGCGCCATCTGGGACGACAGCGCGACATAAATACCAGACTGCATTTTCAACGCCCTCCGGACATTGGAGAATAACGGGAAAGGAAACGCTGCGGGCGCTCCTACATTTCGTTAGCGGGGCATGGATGCCCTTACCCGCCATCCTGCAGGGCTTGGCTTGTGCGAAGCTGACAAGGCAAAAAGGATGTTCGGAGACCCAACGAACAGCCTCACGCAAGGCAGCTCCCCTAGTTCATCGTATGAAGCAACGTTCAGGTGTGGACCGACGATGAATATTATTATCGGATTTGTAGTGACCTGCGGCTGCATCATAGGCAGCTTCATGGCTATGGGCGGAGACGTAGGCGCGCTGTTCCAGCCCTTCGAATTTGTCATTATCGCAGGCGCCGGTCTCGGCGGCTTCATCATGGCCAATCCGATGAAGGTGGTGAAGGATTCGGGCAAGGCGCTCGGAGAAGCCTTCCGCCATGCTGTTCCCAAGGAGCGCGACTATCTCGACACGCTCGGCGTGCTCTATGCCCTGATGCGCGATCTGCGCACCAAGTCGCGCAACGAGATCGAAGCCCATATCGACAATCCCGACGAATCGACGATCTTCAAGGCCGCTCCGACGGTTCTGAAGAACAAGGATCTGACGGCCTTCATCTGCGATTATGTCCGCCTCATCATCATCGGCAACGCCCGCTCGCACGAGATCGAGGCGCTGATGGACGAAGAGCTCGAGACGATGCAGCACGACAAGATGAAGCCCTATCATTCGATCACGATCATGGGCGATTCCTTCCCCGCGATCGGTATCGTCGCCGCCGTTCTCGGCGTCATCAAGGCCATGAGCCACATCAACGAATCACCCGAGGTGCTGGGCCATCTCATCGGTTCGGCGCTGGTCGGCACCTTCCTCGGCATCATCCTGTCCTATTCGGTCTGCGCACCGCTGGTTTCCCAGATCAAGGTCGTGCGCAACAAGCAGCATCGCCTCTACGTCATCGTGAAGCAGACGCTGCTTGCCTACATGAACGGATCGGTGCCGCAGGTGGCACTCGAATACGGCCGCAAGACCATCTCCTCCTATGAGCGCCCCTCGATCGACGCCGTCGAGCAGGAAATGATGAACCCCGGCGGTGAAAGCAAGGCAGCCTGACGATCATGAGCCAGCAATCCGCGCACAGGGCACAGACGATGGACCGCACCCTTTTTGCCAAGCTCACAGGCAATCTCGGCGATCAGGCGACGCTTGCGAAACTCGGCACCGCCTTCGCCCAGGTCTATGCCGAATTCCTGCCCGATGTCATCAAGAGCGAAACGGGCCTGGATATCAACATCGCCTATGCCGGCTGTCAGTCCGGCTCGATAAACGAGCTGGTCGCCGGGCTTGGCGGCAGCCACGCCCTGGTCAACGGCTCACTGCGCAACTGGGCTCCCAAGTTCATTCTCGGCTGCGGCGCCGGCTTCATCATGACGCTGATGGAGCATATGCTGGGTGCACGCGCAGAAGACATGGAAGCAACCGTCGCACGGCCGCTTTCGGTGATCGAGCTCGATCTGTCGGTCATGGTCTTCGAAAAGATCGCCAAGGTGCTTCGCTCGGCAGTCAATGCATCCGGCGGCTTCGAACCTTATCTCGACCCACCCTACAATATCGAGGACCGGCCGGCGGCTATCGGCGATGATGGCAATGACTTCGCCGCCGCGATCGCGATGACGATCGCGCTCGGCAAATCGCTTTCCCAGATCGTCATCATTGTGCCGCAGCGCGATCTGCTGCGCACGGTCGTCAGTGCCCCGCGCGCCAAGAATCCGACCGCCGCCTCCCAGGCATGGTCGGAGCAGCTCAGCGAGCAGGTCCGCCGCTCGCAGGTGACGCTCGAGGCGCGAATCCGGCTCGAATCGCTGACGCTCGACACCATTTCCAAGCTCGCGGTCGGCGATATCATTCCCTTCATGGACACCGGCGATGTCCGCGTTGAAGTCAGCGCCAACAGCAAAGACCTTTACATCTGCGAATTCGGCCGCTCTGGCGAAAATTATACGGTGCGCGTCAAGGACAACGTCAATTCCGACGACGAGCTTCTCAGACACTTGATGAATTGATCGGCTGGCGCGTGATCCCGCACACGGCAGCTTGAGGCAAGTTTCAACTGGAATAATGATTTCATGGCTACGAAGACGACACAGCAAAGCAGCGAGGAATCGCTGGAGATTTCAAACAGCGACGCCGCCTTGGACGAGGCCATCGATGGTCTGCGCGGCGTCCTGAAGAAAGATAACGACGGCGGCCTGCCTGACTTTGAAGCCGACGCATTCGGCGCGCAAACAGGCACGGATCTTTCCACCTTCGGCGATTTCGGCGACGACGATTCCGCTCTGGCCTTCGATGACGGCGAGTTCGGCGGCGCTTCCGCGGCACCGGCTGCCCCCGGCAGCGCGCTGACCGCCAATCTCGACCTGATCATGGATATCCCGATCGACGTCCAGATCGTGCTCGGCAGCAGCCGCATGCAGGTGTCCGGCCTGATGAACCTGGCCGAGGGCGCAATCATCGCGCTCGACAAGAAGATCGGCGAACCGGTCGAAATTACTGTGAACGGCCGAAAGATCGGCCGGGGCGAGATTACCGTTCTGGAACATGACGACACCAGATTCGGCATCAAGCTCACTGAAATTTATAACGCGAAGAAAAGCTGAACCCGGCTCAGGATGAGCCCACTCCCCCTTGCGGGACGGAGACGAAGACCATGATGGACTTTGACGATTTCAGCGGCGCAATCGCCGAGAAACCGTTATCTCAGACTGAAAAGGCAGCCGCCGTCCTTCTCGCCATGGGAAAGCAAGTGGCAGGACGGCTGCTGAAATACTTCACGCAGAACGAGTTGCAGATGATTATCGCCTCGGCGCAATCACTGCGGCTCATTCCGCCGGACGAACTGGCGCAGCTGGTGGCGGAATTCGAAGACCTCTTTACCGAGGGCGCCGGCCTCATGGACAATGCCAAGGCCATCGAGAGCATTCTCGAAGAGGGTCTGACACCGGATGAGGTCGACAGCCTGCTCGGCCGCCGCACCGCCTTCCAGGCCTACGAGACGTCCATCTGGGATCGTCTCGGCGAAGCCGATCCGGCCTTCGTCGCCAAGTTCTTCCTGCGCGAGCATCCGCAGACGATCGCCTATGTGCTTTCCATGATGCCTTCGGCCTTCGGCGCGAAGATCCTGCTGCAGCTTCCCGAAGCCCAGCGTGCCGACATCATGAACCGCACGGTCAACATCAAGGATGTGAGCCCGAAGGCTGCCCAGATCATCGAGAACCGCGTGCTCGGGCTGATGGCGGAGATCGACGCCGAACGCAACGCCTCCGGTTCCACGAAGGTTGCCGATCTGATGAACGAACTCGACAAGCCAGTGGTCGATACGCTGCTGAGCTCGCTCGAGACGATCAACAAGGAATCGGTCGAGAAGGTTCGCCCGAAGATCTTCCTCTTCGACGATCTCACCCGCATGCCGCAGCCGAGCCGCGTCCTGCTGCTCAACGACATCGCCGCCGACATCCTGACGATGGCGCTGCGGGGATCCGGCAACGAGATTCGCGAGATCGTGCTGTCCTCGATCAGCCCGCGTCAGCGCCGCATGATCGAATCCGACCTGCAGATGGGCAATACCGGCATCAATCCGCGCGAAATCGCGATTGCCCGGCGTGCCATCGCCCAGGAAGCCATTCGTCTGGCCAACTCCGGCCAGATCGAGCTCAAGGCGAAGGAAAATACGCCTGTGGAAGAAGCCGCATAAGCGCGGCGCGACTCAGCTAAAACGTCATAGACTGACAAGCTACGGGCCGCGCATGATGCGCGGCCTCTTTCCGTTTCGCAAAGGGCGGCTGCTTTGGCTGACGAAGACAAGGACAGTAAAACAGAAAAACCGACGGAGAAAAAACTCCGCGATACGATCGAGAAGGGCAATGTCCCCCACTCCAGGGAAGCAACGCTCTTTGCTTCCATGCTCGCGACTGTCATCTACGTCACCTTCTTTCTGCCCGAGCGCATGGGCCGCATGGGCGAGGTTCTGCGCGATCTCTTCGAAAAGCCGGATCAATGGCAGCTGGAGACAGGTCCCGACGCCATCTCGCTGTTTACGCGCATAGGCTGGGAAATCGGCAACATGGTGCTGCCGGCCGTGGTGCTCTTCTTCACCTTCGGCATCGGCGCCTCGATCTTCCAGAACCTGCCGACCCCCGTTCTCGAACGCATCCGACCACAGTTTTCGCGCATATCGCCGGCGAAAGGTTTCACGCGCATTTTCAGCGCGACCGGCATGGTGGAGTTCGGCAAATCCCTGGCAAAAATCGTGCTTGTCAGCATCGTCATGTTTTTCGTCCTGCGTAGCCAATATTTCCATGCGATCGATTCGATGGTGTCGGATCCGCAGACCATCTTCGTGCGTCTGTCGACGATCGTTCAGCGTATCCTGGTCATCGTGCTGATGGCGACCGTGGTCGTCGGCGTTGCCGACCTGTTGTGGAGCCGGCACCACTGGTTTGACCAATTGAAGATGACGAAGCAGGAGATCAAGGACGAGCACAAGCAGTCGCAGGGTGACCCGATCGTCAAGTCTCGCCAACGCTCGATCGCGCGCGACCGCGCCCGTCGACGCATGATGAAGCAGGTGCCACGCGCCACCCTCGTCATCGCCAACCCGACTCACTTCGCCGTCGCGCTGCGCTATGTGCGCGAGGAAAACGACGCCCCTGTCGTCGTCGCCAAAGGTCAGGATCTGATTGCCTTGAAAATCAGGGAGATAGCCGAGGCAAACAATATTCCCGTTTTCGAAGACCCGCCGCTCGCGCGCTCCATGTTTGCGCAAGTCTCGGTTGATAGCGTCATACCGTCAGTATTTTACAAGGCTGTCGCAGAACTCATCCATCGGATCTATGCCGCGCAGTCGAATAGAAAACGGGTACGATAAACCAAATGAAAAAATGCCCCTACTCTGCCCAGCGTGAACAAATACTAGCCGAAGCCATCAGCCCGGTCGCAAGCGAACTCCGTCTCCTCGATGCCGCCGATCTGATCTCGCTGCTGCGCTTCGAACGATATGGCAATCTCGCCGACCTCGTTGCCTCGGCCGCCGAGCTCTATTTTCTTCCGGGCACGGTCAATTTCGGGCTCGGCGGCGACTACAAGCTCGATTGGGGCGGGCCGGCGGAAGTGACGCTCGATCTGGAGATCAAGCCGCGGGGCGTCACCATCTATGCCAAGCTTTCGCTGGCGGAGCATCATGCGGGCATCGAGATCAATCACATTGCCTTCGACAAGGCCTCCGTCGATCCCGACGAGAACACGGCCCTGCTCGCCCGTAGCCTAAGGGACGCGCGTTACGTGGTCCGCGGCGAGGCCGCACACGCATTCTGAGGAAGTCCTCTTCCTAAAATCAGCAAAGTGATTCGCAAGAGCGGCGTGCATCCGGCAGAAACCGGACCGCCGCTCCATTCATTTGTTCAGTAACGTGGCGCAGGTGATTTTGCCTTGCGGCAGTGCCCAAGGCGCCGCTATCTCAGCTTATGTAGCCGAAGCGGATCGCCTTCGCGATGGCCTGGATGCGGTTGACGCTGTCGAGCTTGATCGTTGCCGATCCAAGATAGGCATTGACGGTATGCACCGACAATCCAAGCTTCTCGGCAATCTCCTCGCTGATGCGCCCGTCGCCGGCAAGCTGCAGGCAGGCGATTTCGCGCTCGCTCAGCGCTTCGGCGGCCTGTGAGCGGCGCTCATCCAGTGACAGGAGCTCTATCATGATCTGGCAACTACGGCCGTGCAGCTCCACGATCATATCGCTCGAAAGATCCATGAACTTGGCCGTGAAGACGGTGTAGCCGTTGCCGACGGCGCCCAGCCGCACGGGAAAGGCGGCGCCGGCAAAAGGCAGGAGATGCGGCTTCAGGCGCTGCGTGAATACGGCAAAATCCGGCGTCTCGGCGGTGCTGTCGCTGTCGCGACCGTTCCACATCAGCGGCAGCAGCGACTTGTCGATATGCTCGATCAGCGCTTCGCCATAGGCCTCAACAAAGGATTTGCCGACGACGGAGTTGGCCGAGCCCCAATTATCGAGTTCGCACACCAGGCGCTGCTTGTGCGGCAGGCCGGAGCCGTGCAGGCGATAAACGGCAAAATGCTGCGCGTCGATAAGCTTTTGCATCGACACCAGCTTCGGGAACAGATCGGAGCGGCCGGAAATCCGCCCGGAACGGGTAAGCCGTGATTCGCCCGGCATATCCGTCGTCCTGTCTGGCTGATAGCGCATCCGGTCGGCCCTTAAACGAGATTGTTGCGCACTGCAAAGGCGATGGCCTCCGAGCGGGTCTTGGTGGCGGTCTTGCGCATGACGCTGGTGATATAGTTGTTGATGGTGTTGCGCGAGATCCCGAGGATCATAGCGATCTCATCGCTCGTCTTGCCTTCGGCGATCCAGAACAGGCATTCCAGCTCGCGCTCGGTCAGATCGAAATCACGCTCCAGCTTGCCCTCGAAGCAACGCGTAGAACTGGCGAGATAGCCGGCCAAGAGACCGACATCCCTCAACCGCTCGGGCAAAAGCACTGCCGCTTCACTCGCCAGCAACAGCAATGAGAAGCGGGTGCGACCGACATTGAACGTCAAGGCATGATATTGCCTGCCTACACCGTCAGGCAGCGAGACATCATCCGGAAGCAGCGCGAGGCTCGGCTGAAATAGCGCCAAGCACTTTTCCAGCTCGCCGATGCGGCCGTAACCACTCGTCAGCTCCGTCGCCAGGCGCCGGACGAGATCGAAGGGCCAATTGGAGGAAATGACGAAGTCGAGGCCGCTTTCCTGGACGAGATCGGACCGGACAAGAAGATAATGGGACGCACCGGCATAGCTCGTCAGGGCGTGAAGGCCGGCTTGGAGGTAGGCGGGGCCTGAAACGGCATTCAGCTGCAGAATGAGCTGCTCGCGCGACATAGCTCCGGCGGACGCGATCGATCGCGCGTCCCTATCGCCTTTGCTTATCTGCGATATCTGCATGTCCATACTTGCATTTCCTGCCGCTGTTGGACGATCGGTCGTCAACGAGAGCATTGTTCCGTCAGAACCCAATCCCTTCACCTCAGAGAACCGACAGCGAATCTCGACGAGGCACCGAAGCCGGATCTTTCTCTACCGCGACACAAACTCTTCCGGCGGATGCGGACGGATGAGCACATGTCTCATCCCCGAATTCGACACCCGTGATCGCACCGACACGCATTGCCGCAAGCACGATCTACGAACCATGAGCTAATTTTCCCGCTCCGGAATCTACAAACTTAAAACACGCGAAACGCGGAAAACGATGATCGATTCGTTCGGAATACACAGCTATTACGCAATAGATACAGTATTTGTAAGTCGATTCTTTATACCCAGCAACCGTATATCCATTGAAATTCCATCTTACGAACACGTCAATTCGTTTGGCAGCGACTAATTGATCACAGGTGGCATCGACAGTGACGCAAGCTCAAATGCTGACCAATGGATAAGAAAAAGGACCGGGAAATTTCCCGGTCCTTTTGTCAGGCCGCCTGGTCGACAGCCCATTTTCTGAGGATCTTTGCAGCGCGTTCCTCGCTGATTTCCACCATACGGGACAGGCGGCGCTCCGGCCCTTCCTTGACGCGGCGGTTGAAGGTGCCGCCGTCGTCGCCCATCGTCAGCAGGTCGTCGGTGCTGTCGAAGCCGAAGTCCGATCCGAAGCCGTCCATCAGGGCGGCGCCGGGGCCGCCGACTGCCGGCGCGAAATCCGGCAGTTCCAGGCCCGCCGCTTCCGGAAGCGCCGTGCTGCTGGACGAACCGCCGAGCGAGCGGATCAGCGGGCGGAAACCCATCCAGACGATCAGGAAAGCGACCGCGACGAAGGCCAGCGAGTTGATGATGCCGGCCATGTTGCGGCTCAGCATGTCGGTAATGCTGAAGCCGGAAGACGTGTCCTCAAGCAGCTGGTTGTCGAGGAAGTCCATGGCATTGACGGTGACGATGTCGCCGCGGGCCGGATCGACGCCTGCTGCCGTTGCGACGATCTTCTGCATCTCCGCAATATAGGCATCGATCTTGGCCTGATCGGCGCCCTGGCCGACCATTTGCGCGATGCGGCCCCTGTTGACCACCACGGCGACGGACAGCTTTTCGATCTTGTAGCTGGTGCGGGTCGTCGCAGTCGTCTTGCTGTTGATTTCGTAGTTGGTCTGCTCCTCGCGCTTGTCGGACTGATCGTTCGACGTCGGCGTGTTGCCGCCGGATTGCGGGGCCGCCTGCGGAATATTCTGCTCCACGGTCGCGGCGCTGTCGGGCTGGCTCTGCTGCGACTTCTGCGCTTCCTTCACGGTGCGGACGGAGCGCTCGACCTTCGAGTCCGGATCATAGGTGGTTTCCTGCACCTGCTGGCTGTCGGTATTCAGCTGTGCCGTCACGCTGGAGCGGAAATTGTCCATGCCGAGGAAGGGCGCCAAGGCCTTGTCGATGTTGGATTCGACTTCGCTCTGCACGTTCTGCACGATGCCGAGATTGCGGCTGAGAGCGCCGTTGCCGGGATCGTCACCCGATGCGAGCAACTGGCCCGTGGAGTCGAGGATCGTAACATCATCGACCTCCAGGCCGGGAACGGCTGACGCGACGAGGTGGCGGATAGCCGAAGCCGATTTGCGGGCAGCTTCCGCGCTCGCACGGATCATGACGGATGCCGTCGGTTTCTGATCCGCCTTCCGGAAGTTGCCGACATCCTGCATGACGATGTGGACGCGTGCGGCACTGATGCCGGCGATCGAGGTGATAGTGCGGCTGATTTCGCCCTCAAGAGCGCGGACGCGGGTGACTTCCTGCATGAAGGAGGTCAGACCGAGCGAACCGACATTGTCGAAGAGCTCATAACCGGCCTTGCCGCTACTGGGCAGGCCGCGCTCGGCGAGAAGCGCACGGGCCTTGCCGGTCATGCCTGCCGGAACGGTCAGGCTGGTGCCATCCGTGCCGACCTGGAAATTGATCTTGGCTTCTGCGAGCGCGATGCTGATCTGGTTGAGATCAGTCGCATCCAGGCCGACATACAGCGTCTCCTGTGCGGGCTTGTTGACATAGAGGGCTGCAAAAAGGATCAGCAGCATGGACACGGCGCCCACGCCCCCCAGGATCATCAGCCGCGTTCTCCCGAGATTCTGAAGATTCCGAAGCAGGGGAACTAATTGATTTAACAGATTCATTCTGTTCTCGCACGATTCGTCAAAGACCTGATGGCTTTGTGCTATGCGGCGAAAATAGAAATCGAAACTTGTGCGAGCGTTTCGTCCGGCCAGAAGAGCCCAGGAAAAAGCCGGGAAGAAACGCAGGAGATTATATAAGAAAAACAGTATCTATTGCTGACGACGCCGTCAGAAAAAATCGAAGTCGCCGGCAGCCTTCGCCATGGGTTGGGCCATGGGCTGCGAATGCGCGTGAAAACCGCCGCCGCCGAGCGCCTTTTGCATCTCCGTCAACTTGACCAAGCTCAGCGCCGTCGCAAGATCCACCGTCCAACCCTCGGGCATGGTACCGGCAATGGTGTCGATGAATTCGGCGATGCCACGCGTCTTCTGCACTGCAAGATCGATACCCTGCACCACCTTCATGGCCTCCGGCGAGGCCAGTATGTTGGCGTCGCTGATGTCAAGCAGTTGGGGCTCGATGCGTTCGATCAGATAGGCGACATCGTGCAATTCGGAAACGATGCGCAAAAGGATAGCCGGAAGCGTCTCCTCGATGGCGGCCGTCTCAACGCGCTGGAAGGGGGTCATGCGCTTGCCTCGTTGATCAGAAAAATTCGATCGTGTTGTCGACCGGCTTGGGAGCAACGACGGGACGCTGTTCCAGCGCCACAGTCTTCTGCGTTTCCGCACCAGTCAGGGGGTATTGCCTGGCCCTTCCGGAGATCGGCCAATATTCGATCTTGCGTCCATGTTCGCCGCCTGTGCTGGAGCTGACGACCGAGATGCCTTCGTCTTTCAGAAATTGCATGGCGAAGATCGCATTCTGCTCGCCGACGTTGGAGAAGGTCGCGATCGTCTTGGCGCCGCCGAAAACTTTCGCCTCCAGCCGGTCGCGCCTTGCGCCCTTCTTCAGGAGGCCGTTGATCAGAAGTTCCATCAGGTGCACGCCATAGCGCGTTGCATCGCCACCGCTCATCGGCGAGTTCGCCATTCCCGGAAGGAGAAAATGGTTCATCCCGCCGACGCCGGCGATGGGATCGCGCAGGCAAGCCGCCACGCAAGAGCCGAGAATGGTCGTCAGCACCACTTCGGGATCGCTGATGACCTTGTACTCGCCCTGAATAATATGCACGCGACGGGCAGCACCCTCGACGATCATTTTAGAGCTCCGAAGACGGCCTCGATGGCAGCTTTCATCTTTTCGATGGTGAAGGGCTTGGCGAGCACGTTGTTGGCTCCGAGCTGCGCTGCCTTCTGCACCAGCGCGCGATCGCCCTGCGCCGTCAGGATGATGAAGGCCGCCTTCTTGGTCGCCGGGTTGGTGCGCACGGCCTGCAGGAGGCCGAGCCCGTCCATCTTCGGCATGTTGAAGTCGGAGATGACGAGATGATGCGGCTGCTGCTGCATGATCTTCATCCCCTGCTCGCCGTCGCCGGCAGCCGTGATCTGCTTGAAGCCGAGCTGCGTCAGCGCATCGCTCAGCAACAGGCGGCTGGTGACCTGATCGTCAACGATCAGAACTTTGATTTTCTCCGCTAGAGACATTATTCGCTCCCTTCCTTTCGGGCGGCTGTGGCTTTCAAAATTTCCTCGCCAATGGCGTTCAGCGGAAACTGCTGTTCGACTGCACCAAGCTCGTGAGCGACCCTCGGCATGCCGTAGACCACGCAGGTCTTCTCGTTCTGGCCGATGGTGCGCGCGCCGGCGTGGCGCATCTTGAGGAGACCGGCGGCGCCGTCGCGCCCCATACCGGTCAGAATCACGCCGACGGCATTGCGGCCTGCCAGTTCGGCAACCGAATCAAAGAGCACGTCGACGGAAGGGCGATGGCCGTTCACCGGCCCGCCGTCCACCAGACGGCAATGGGGTGCGGAGGCGTTGGCGACCCTAAGGTGCCTTTCGCCGCCCGGCGCCAGATAGATCTTGCCGATTTCCAGCCGTGCGCCATCGGTCGCCTCCTGGACGACCGGAGCGCAAAGGCGGTTCAGGCGCTCGGCAAAGCTGCGCGTAAAGGTCGGCGGCATATGCTGCGTGATAACCGTCGGCGGGCAGTTGGCCGGGAATTTCTGCAGAACGTTGATCAGCGCCTCGACGCCGCCGGTGGAGGAGCCGATCGCGACGATCTTGCGCCCCACACGGAAATCCGCGACGGCCGGAGGCGGCACGCGCTGGGCGGCAGGCTTCACATATTGCCGCTGCGAGCGGGCCGCAGCCTTCACCTTCTCCGCCAAGTCGCCGAAAGGATGCGGCTCGCCAGGCGAGGGTTTTCCGACACAGTCGAACGCACCGATTTCAAGAGCGGCGAGCGTCGCGTCGGCGCCGCGATGCGTCATGGTGGAGACCATGATGACGGGCATCGGCCTCAGCGTCATGATCTTTTCCAGGAATTCGAGGCCGTTCATGTTCGGCATCTCGATATCGAGGGTGACGACATCCGGATTGAGCGCCTTGATGGCGGCGCGCGCCTCCAGCGCATCGCCGGCCTGACCGATGACGTCGACGTCAGGATCGGCGCGCAGGACGGCTGTTATCAGGCCGCGCATGGTCGGGGAATCGTCGACAACGAGAACGCGGGCGGCGGTGCTCATGGTTTCCTCCCCGCATTTTTGCCTTGGTAGCGATAAGTGGTGATGCCGATATTGTCGAAGACGTGCTTCGCGTCGCCGGCGACTCTTTCGGAATGGCCGATATAGAGATGGCCATGGTCCTGCAGCTGACCGGCAAAGCGGGTCCAAATCTTCGTCTGCGTTGGTTCGTCGAAATAGATGACGACGTTGCGACAGAAGATGACGTCGAACATCCCCTTGAAGGGCCATTGCCCAAGCAAGTTCAGCTCGTTGAAGGTGATGAGCCGCTTGACGCGATCGTCGATCTGGAATTTGCGGCGGCCCTGGACATTGACCTCCTGAAACCACTGCTTGCGCATGGCAGGAGAAATCGTCTCAAGCGAGCTTTCGTCATAGGCGCCGGCGCGAGCAAGCCCGAGGATCTTGGGATCGATATCCGTCGCCAGGATCTTGAAATCGAACTCCGCGACATTCGGCATCAAGGCGAGCACCGTCAGTGCGATCGAGTAGGGCTCCTGCCCGTCGGAACAGGCAGCCGACCAGATGCGCGCCCGGCCGCCGGCCTTGGCGCGCGCCAGAAGGCCTGGCAGCACCTCGTCACGCAAGTGGTCGAAGTGGTGGTTTTCGCGGAAGAAGCGGGTGAAATTCGTCGTCAGATGCGACAGCATCTCGCGACGCGCCGCACTTCCCGCCGGCGAAGACACCAGCTGGCAGTAATCGCGGAAGCCGGCAAGACCGAGCGCGCGAATATGTTTCGACAGTCTGGAATAGACGAGCGACGCCTTGCTTTCGTTGAGGGAAATGCCCGCATCCGCATAGATCATGGCGGCGATTTCCGAGAGGTCGCGGCGCGTCAGCGGATATTCGCCGCTCGCCAGCACCTCATCGGGAGATGCCTTGAAATCCATTGCTCCCATCACGCTCATGCAGCCTCGCTTTCGCTTTCAGGGAACAGGGCTTCCAGTTCGATCAGGCAGATCATGCGGCGGTCGATCGCCACGATGCCACGGGCAAACTGCCGCTCGTGATCGGAGGAAACCTCCGGCGTCGGCTGGATGCTGTCGTCGGTAATCGTCAGAATGTCCGAAACCGCATCGACCAGGAGGCCGACCACCTTGCGCTTCACTTGCGCCACGATGATGACGTGCCGCGCCGTCGGCTCCGCCCGCTTCATGCCGAGCCGGGCGGAGAGATCGATGATCGGTAGCACGGCGCCGCGCAGGTTGATGACGCCGAGCATGTAGCCAGGCGCATGCGGCATGGCCGTTGCCGCGGTCCAGCCGCGAATTTCGCGAACCGACATGATGTCGACGCAGAATTCCTGATCGCCGATGCGAAAGGCGATCAGCTCGCGATTGCCCTGGCTCAGGTTCTTGACGGCATAGGACATCAATTCACCCCGCCGCCGCGTAAGACATTTCGGGCTTCAGAGACTGGCCGCGCGAAGCGCCGACCACAGCGTCGACGTCGAGGATCAGTGCCACGCGGCCATCGCCGAGGATGGTCGCCGCCGCAATGCCCGGGACATGCGTGTAGTTGGCCTCGAGGCTCTTGATGACGACCTGGCGCTGGCCCTGAATGGCATCGACCATGAGGGCGCGCTGACCGCCGCCTTCCGATTCCACCAGCAGCGCGACGCCTTCGACCGGATTGGCCTGCGTGGCGCGGAAGTTCAGGATGCGGCCGACGTCGACCAGCGGGCAGAAGCTGTTGCGGATCGAGATCAGACGATGATTCGCACCGAAGGAGTGGATGGCGGAAGCCTCGGGCTGCAGCGTTTCGACGATCGCCGTCAGCGGCACAACCAAGGTCTGGCCGGCAACAGTGACCACCATGCCGTCGAGGACGGCGAGCGTCAGCGGCAGGCTCATGGTGAAGACGGAGCCCTGGCCCGGCCTGGAGCTGATGTTGATACGGCCGCCAAGCGCCTGGATCGAGCGCTTGACCACGTCCATACCGACGCCACGGCCGGAAATGTCTGAGATCTTGTCGGCGGTGGAGAAGCCCGGCAGGAAGATCAGGTTGTCGACTTCCTCATCCGACAGATTGGCGTCAGCCGGGATCAGGTCGTTGTCGATCGCCTTCTGGCGTACCTTCTCGCGGTTGATGCCGGCGCCGTCGTCGGCAAGCTCGATCAGAATGCGACCGGAGCGATGTTTTGCCGTCAGGCGGACGGTGCCTTCGGGGTTCTTGCCGAGTGTCGCACGCTTTTCCGGGGTTTCGATGCCGTGGTCGACGGCATTGCGGATCATGTGCGTCAGCGGCTCGGCGAGCTTGTCGATGACGGTCTTGTCGACTTCGGTGTTCTCGCCCTCGGTGATCAGGCGGATCGATTTGCCGGTCATGTCGGCGATTTCGCGGACAATGCGCGACATGCGCTGGAAGACCGGTTTCACCGGCTGGGCGCGGATCGCCATGACGCTGTCCTGGATCTCGCGGGTGAGCTGCTGCAGCTCTTCGAGACCCATGTTGATCGAGGACGCACCGTTATTGTCGTTCTCGATGACGCTCTGCGAGAGCATCGCCTGGTTGATGACGAGCTCGCCGACGAGGTTGATCAGGCGGTCGACACGATCGAGATCGACACGGATGGTCTGGCCGGCGGCCGCAGCTGCGGCATTGTTCTGCGCGGCGGCGGCATTCGAAGCGGCAGCGGCCGCAAGAGCGGCTTCCTTTTTCTCGACACGCGCGGCAGCCGAGGCCAGCTGCGTGACGTTGCTTGCGGTTTCCGCCGCAGCCACGGCGGCAGCGACATCGTTTCTCGGCGCCGGTGTCTCCTCTGCGGTTTCGGCAGCCGGTGCGGTGGCGCCGTCGTCGAGGATCGAGAGATCGAAGGGCACTGGTATCATCGGCAATTCTTCGCCGCTCGAAGACCCGCCGCTTCCGGCCAGCTGGACATCGAGATCGCAGTCCCATTCAGCAAATTCGAAGACGGTGCGAATGGCGTCTTCGCCCTTGTCCGTCTTGATCGAGATCGCCCATTTGAAATAGGCGCCTTCGGGATCGAGGTCGATGAGACCCGGCAATGCGTCCATGTCGCAGAAGATGTTCATCTCGCCCAGCCGCGAGAGGTCGCGCAGCAGCAGCGTCGCATCGTTGCCCTTGGCGTAGAGATCGGAGCGCGGCTTGAAGTTGACTTCATATTCCGGCGTGGCATCGACCGCCGGCTCATCGCTGCCGAAATCGTCATCGAAGCTGAAGGGGATCGGCTGGAAACCGCTTTCATCCGTCGGCGCAGGCGCGGCCACGACGGGCTTTGGAGCAGCCTCGGCAACCACTGCGACGGATGGTGCCGGCACATCGCCATTTGCCAACGCTTCCAGTTCCTTGACCAGGCCGCGGCTGCGAGCCTGATCGACGCTGCCGCCATCTCGGGCGGCATTGGTGAGATCCGCCAGAACGTCGGCAGCCTTGAGCATGACCTTCAGGACATCCTGGGTCGGCTCCAGCTTGTTGGATCGAACGCAATCGAGCGTAGTCTCGAAGACGTGGGCGAATGCGACCAGGTCGTCCAGACCAAAGGCACCTGCCCCACCCTTGATGGAATGAACGGCGCGGAACACGGCATTGACGGTTTCCGGGTCGCGGTCGCCGTCATTCATTTTCAGGAGACCGGATTCCAGTTCGGCGAGCTGCTCTTCGCACTCCTGGAAGAAAATCTCTTTGATTTCGTTCATATCCATAAGGGGCGGATCCTGTTTAGGCGGTTACGCGCTCGATGGCATCGATCAGCTTGGCGGGATCGAACGGCTTGACGATCCAGCCGGTCGCACCGGCCTGGCGGGCACGGTTCTTCTTTTCCGCATCGCTTTCGGTCGTCAGAACGAGGATCGGAACGGCGCGGTATCTGTCGTTGCGGCGAACGCCCTCGATGAAGCCGAAGCCGTCAAGACGCGGCATGTTGATATCCGTGACGATGACGTCGGGATTGGCTTCCTCCAGGATTTCCAGGCCCTCGACACCGTCTTCGGCCTGAATGGTCTCGAAACCCGCATTGTTGAGGGTGACGAGAAGCATGTTTCGAATGGTCCGTGAATCATCCACGGTCAGCACTTTTTTCTTCATTGCCGGATCTCCTTGGCAAGCAGATGGGAGATATCCACCCCGATCACCTGCATCGTTTTTTGAAATGCATCCGACACCTTGGAGAAGGTGAAGGAGAGCTTGTCCTCATCCCAGGTCTTGGCGGCGGCCATGATGACCTGCACGCACAAGGTCCCGATCCTTTCGACGCTGGACGCATCGATCGCGACATTGCTGCCGCGCAACCCCATCAGCGTGCCGCGAAGGGCCGAAGCCTCGTTGAGGTCCAGCACCGCGGCCAGACTGATTGTCTTTTCGCCTTTCCTGCTCCGCATCGCGTCATTCCTTGTTGTCTGAAACCGGGCCGATCGGCCCGCATGTGCATGAAACTGAAAGATCAATAGGCATTGCGCTCGCCTCCCGATGCGGTCCTGCGAAGCGGGAAGCCGAAATCGGCCATGTCTTCTTCATCCCGCACGGTGCCGAACTCTTCACGAGCCGAAAGCTGCCGTTGCGGCGCTGCCTTGACCGAAGCCGCATGACGCCGCTCGCGCTCGATACGAAACTCGCGGATGGTCCGGCCAAGTTCGACCACGACCGTATGCAGGTGATCGGCGCCTTCCTCAGAGCAGCTTGCTTCGCTCCCGGCGGCTGCCGCACGCTCGCTGTAGCCGCCAATATCTGATGTCAACGCCTTGAGGCCGGCGACCTGTTCGTCGCTTGCCGCAGCAATGCCTGATATGGCGTCATTGATATCGGTCACCTGCCGGACGATGCTGCCGATCGCATCCTGGGTGCGGCCGACCATCTGGACGCCCGCATCCACCTGCGCCTTGGTGCCCGTCACCAGCACCTTGATCTCGCGCGCCGCATCGGCGGAACGCTGCGCAAGCGCGCGAACTTCCTGCGCGACGACGGCAAAGCCGCGGCCGCTGTCACCGGCGCGGGCTGCCTCGATGCCGGCATTCAAGGCGAGAAGATTGGTCTGGAAGGCAATCTCATCGATGACGCCGATGATCTGGCCGATCTTTTCGGCCGAGGTCTCGATATCGGCCATGGCCGAGATTGCCTGACCGACGATCCGGCCGCTGTCTTCCGCCGCCGCGCGGGTCGATGCCGTGACGCGCTCGGCAGAACGGGTATTGGCCGCATTGCCGCGCACCTGCTCGGCAAGCTCCGCAAGCTGCTTTGCGGAGGAGGCAAGCCCTTGCGACTGTTCCGACGACGTTTCCGCAAGGGATTTCGAGGCGCGAGCGATGGCATCGGCCGTCGATTCGGCCGCCTGTACGCTGCCGGACAATGCCGAAAACTGCTGCTGGATATCCGCCAGCGCCGCGTTCAAGGCTTCAGCAACCTCGACATAGGCCTCTGGACAATCGGTCGTCATCCGGGTCGTGAGATCGCGATCAGCCAGGCCGTTGGCGATCTCGGCGATGAAGGATGCCGCCTCGGCGCGATCAGCCGTCCGCTGTTCGGCCAGCGCGCGCTGGTGGCCGACCCGCAATTCGTTGAACCGCAGCGATACGGCAATCTCGACATCGACCATGACGAGCCGCACGACCGCCGTGACGAGTTCGCTGAGTTCGCGGGCGCGTCGCTTGGCTCCCGGAAGAATGGCGCGGCCGCCCATTTCATCGAGAAGGCCGGAAAGAAGATGCTCCAGCATCACGCCATGACCTGTGACATGCCAGCGCGGATCGAGACCCATCTTGCTTTCGCTGTCGGACAGAACCTTGACGCGCTCGGCGTAAAGGCTGTCGAAACGCGCATCCGTCAGTACATCCCAGTGCGAAGACTGCAAATCCTGGAGCCGCTCGAGCTGGCTTTCGCTGGTGAAATTGCGCGCGGCGTCCGGAAACGTCTGGAAACGGTGGAAAAGATCGCGCAGACCGGCTTTGAGATGCGTTTCGAGCATCGGCCGGTTTCGGCGCAAGGTTTCGCATTGTCCGGCTTCGAGACCAGCAAAACGCAAGCGGTCGCGAAGGCTGCCAGCCTGCGCCCTGCCTGCCTGATCTGACGGCGAATCCTGCGCCAAAATCGTCCCTGCCGAACTGCCGCGCATTCAAGCGCCGGCGAAACCGCTGATGATCCGCGCCAGGCGCAATGAGGAGGCGAGGAAAGGCAGCCGTAGCCGTCGATCATTTGATCGAGGCACCGAAGCTCGCTCGTTCATCAAAGTCTATTGCGGACCTGTTTGATGACATGGATACCGGATCGGACCCGGTACGACGGGGCGGCTTCATGCCTGCTGAGAACGAGTCACAATTTTCCCATTCCGACGTTCAGGCTCAATATTTATGGTTAATTCCTTGCCCGAAGGTTAATGACAGAAGAAGGCGTGCCTCCTACTGGTCTATACTAAATTAGCGATTACTTTCCGATATAGTTTGTCGCCGTGAAAGAACATCGATCGCAAGTCACGAGCAAGCTTCATCCCTTACTACCCAAGGGATAGACAGTTTCGATGTCGCTACGGAGAGAGCAATGATTGTTCTTGGTTTGACCGCCTCGCTGATGGCCAGCCTGACGCTTGCGGCCTTCATGCTTCTGTCCCGCATCGAAGAGGCGCGCGGCAAAGCTACCCCTCGCATCCTCTAGGCAAAGCTTTAACGGACGTCTCAGATCCGAAATCGGACATATGGCACTTCGTGGCCACGATGCGAGCGCTGCTGTTCTTACGGATGGCAGGGAGCTAGCTTTGGCCTCAATAGTTCCGTATTAAGCCTCACGATCAGGCACCGAGACCCATCTTTAATGCTCGACACGACCCATTCCCGAACAAACGCCCAGAAACTTTCGCTGGGCCTCGCCCTTGCGATCATCTTCGGAGTAACGCTCTGGCGCGTGCTCATGTTGCTCCTCAACAGGACGGACCTCTTCGTCGACGAGGCGCAATATTGGTTCTGGGGCCAGAATCTGGATTTCGGTTATTATTCCAAGCCGCCGATGATTGCCTGGGTCATCCGCTTCTTCAATGCGATCTCCGGCTCGGACTCGACCTTCTGGATCCGCATATCGGCGCCGCTCTTCCATCTCGCCACCGCGCTGATGCTGATGTGCACGACGCGGCGGCTGATCGACGACGAGACCGGACGAGAGATCGCGCCCTGGGTCGGCGTTATCTTCATCACGCTACCGGCTGCCTCGCTTTCCGCCGTGCTGGTATCGACCGACACGATCCAGATCCTGTTCGTGACCATCGCCATCTGGGCTTTTATCGGCCTGACCAGGCGTTCCTCGGTGCTGGAAGCGGTCATCCTCGGTGCCAGCCTCGGCATCGCCTTCCTGACGAAATATTCGGTGCTCTTCCTTCTGCCGGGTGTCGGCATTGCCATGCTGACGATGCGCTCGGCGCGGATCGCCTGGCGGGATGTGGCCATTGCCGCCATTGTCGGTGCCATCGTCGTTTCCCCCAATCTCTGGTGGAATCTCACCCATGATGCAACGACCATAAAACACACCGAAAACATCGCCCAATGGAGCAAAAGTGGCGGCGGCAACACTCTGCTGAAGCACCTACTCAACGGACTGAGCTTCTTCGGCGCCCAGTTCGGCGTGGTCGGGCCGGTGGTCTTCTATGCGCTTTTGTGGGCGGCGTGGCGACTGATCCGTGGACAAAGCGACGACCGGGAAAAGCTGCTGTTCTGGCTGTCGGTACCTGTCGTAGCGCTGATCACGCTGCAAGCCCTTCTCGCCAAGGCCTATGCCAACTGGGCTGTCTCGGCCTATGCCGCCGGCACCATTCTTGCCGTCTGGCTGCTCTATCGCCTGTCAAAAAAGGGGCTGAGCACCTCGCTGATCATAGGAGCCGTCGTCGCCCTCGTGATCCCGGTGCTGACGGTCTTTGCCTATGACATCAAGCTGCCGAACGGCGATCTCATCATGAAGCGCTATGTCGGCCGCAGCGTCATCAGTGAGGAAATCGGCAATATCGCCACGGAGGCGAAACTGACTGAAATCGTCGCCCAGGACCGCGATATTCTTGCCGATCTCTACTATACGCTGAAGGGCAAGCCCTTCCACATCTATGCCCGCCATTTCGGCGGCTTCCCCGCGAATTATTACGAGCAGGATTTCTCCCTGCCGGCCAGTGTGACCGGCCCGGTCCTGTTCGTCGACAACGATCCGATCGATTGCCCGGAAGGTCAGGCCGAGCTCATCAAGAGCTGGTCACCCCCCTATGGCGAGATGAAGGGCAAGACGCTCTATGCCTATCGCGTTCCGGCATCCTGCCTGGCGCCCAAGCCCTCAGCCGCGGGAACCGGAGCAACGGAAAATTAAGAAATCGAGCCGGGACTGTTGACCGGCTCGTGCAACTGCATCATGACAGGCCGCTGTAGCACTTTAAAACTGCTGCATAATTCCTTAGGTCGATCCCGATCTAAGGAATTATGCAGTGGGAAGACACAAAGCGTCCTGATATCATGACCGAACCGCCGGCGTTCGCGCCGACAGAGGAATAAAGGCATTTTCGACCGTTGAACCCGTTCGAATTCGGCGCCGCCGACAGCGAAGATAGAGACGACAGGACGCACCGCGCCGGAGCGCGCGTGATCGCCTCACTGTTCGTCGCGTTCTTCGCCTATATCGGACTGGCGCTCGGCGGCGGCATCAATCTGGCCGCGCGCGCCGATGCGGACGCGCTCTCCTCGGGCAAGGACACCCAGCCTCTTTATCTATCCCTGCGCGATCCGGTACGCGGCATCGTCGTTGCCGATCGGCTGGCGACGCCGAAGGCGACATGGCATGACATAGGGCCTGCAACGCTTGCTGCCCTCCCCTCTCTCGGATATCCGGCAACCTCCTGGCTGTCGATCCATCCAGGCAATGCCACCCGGCTCGAATCCCTCGCTTTTCGCGCCTATCTCGCCCGCGGGCCTCCAGGCGAGCTCGCCTAAGCGTTTGGCGCAGACGCGCTGCATTTCCGACACGACCTCAAGTCCGCCTGCGGCCAGACCGTCGGCATAAGCCTATTTTCAAGGATAATACCCATGCGTACCTCACCATGGCTCGTGGCACTCTATACAGTGATCATCGTCATTGGCTTTCTGATCGCGCTGCCAAACGCGCTGCCGCAGTCAGTTCTCAGCAAAATCCCGTCCTGGCTGCCGCACAGCCAGGTTTCGCTCGGCCTCGACCTTCGCGGCGGCTCCTATCTCGTTCTCGAAGTCGACGAGAAGGATCTGACGAATGGCCGGCTGCAATCGTTGCAGCAGGACGCACGCCGCGTGCTGCGCGACAAGAACATCCAGACCCGCTCGGTCGTCCGCAACGGTGACCAGATCGTCGTGACGCTCAACGATGCCTCACAGAGCGGTGATGCGGTGACGCAGCTGCAGACGCTGGCCAATACGATCACGTCAGGCCTCTCGGCCGGCCAGTCCGATCTCAACATCAAGCCGAATGGCGCGACCATCGCGATGTCCTTCTCGCCGGCCGGCATTTCGGCCAACGTCGATTCCGCCGTTCAGCAGAGCCTTGAAGTCATCCGCAAGCGCGTCGACCAGGTGGGCGTTGCTGAGCCGACCATCCAGCGCGTCGGCCCGAACCGCGTTCTCGTCCAGCTTCCGGGCGCACAGGATCCGTCGCACCTGCGCGAGCTTCTCGGCTCGACCGCGAAGATGTCCTTCCACCTGCTCGCCGATAACGTCGATCCGAACAATCCCGGCCCCGGCGTCACCATCATGAAGGACGAGCAGGGCAACAGCTATCCGGTTCTCGACCGCATCGAACTGTCCGGCGACCGCCTGACGGACGCCCGCGTCAGCTTCGATCCGAACACGCACGAGCCACTCGTCACCTTCCGCTTCGACAGCGCCGGTGCCAACCGCTTTGCGGAAATCACCCGCGAAAATGTCGGCAAGCCCTTTGCCATCGTCCTCGACAACAAGGTTCTGAGCGCGCCGAACATCCGTGAGCCGATCACCGGCGGTTCGGGTCAGATCTCCGGCAACTTCACCGCCGACAGCGCCACCACGCTTGCAGCCCTGCTGCGCGCCGGTGCCCTGCCCGCCAAGCTCACCGTCATCGAAGAGCGTACCGTCGGCGCCGACCTCGGCAGCGACGCGATCCAGAAGGGCATCTATAGCGGCCTGATCGGCTTCGTCCTGGTTGCCGCCTTCATCTTCGTGCTCTATGGCGCCTGGGGCGTTCTCGCGAACGTTGCCCTGCTCATCCATACGGTCCTGACCTTCTCGGCCCTGACGCTGGTCGGCGCCACGCTGACGCTGCCCGGCATCGCCGGCGTCGTCCTTGGTATCGGCCTTGCGGTTGATGCCAACGTTCTCATCAACGAGCGCATCCGCGAAGAAACCCGCAAGGGCCGCGGCGCTTTCGCGGCCATCGATAACGGCTTCAAGAAGGCTTATTCGACGATTATCGACGGCAACATGACGGCCCTGATCGCCGCCGCCATCCTGTTCTACTTCGGCTCCGGCCCGGTTCGCGGCTTTGCCGTCACCATGGGTCTCGGCCTCATCATCTCGATGTTCACCTCCGTCGCCTTCGTGCGCGTCGTGATGATCGCCATCACCCGTCGCCGCAAGCTGAAGGTGCTCAACATCAGGCCGCTGATTCCCTTCAGCCCCTATGACAAGCACATCCAGTTCATGAAGGCCCGTTTCTTTGGCATCACCGTCTCGGCGATCCTGTCGATCGCCTCGGTGGTCCTGTTCATCCATCCGGGCCTCAACTACGGCGTCGACTTCCGCGGCGGCATCCAGATGTCGGTCAAGACCAAGGACGCGGCCGATCTGGCGACCTTCCGTGAGGGCCTGAACACGCTCGGCCTCGGCGAAATCGCACTGCAGTCCTTCGGCGACAACAACAGCCTTCTTGTCCGCGCCCAACGCCAGGACGGCGGTGAAGAGGCGCAGACAGCCGCGGTGACCAAGCTCAAGGCGGAAATCATCAAGATCGACCCAAGCGCGACCATCGAAGGCACCGATGTCATCGGTCCGAAGGTCTCGGGCGAGCTTGCCTGGGCCGGCATCCTGTCGGTCGTGATCGCCAGCCTGGCGATGCTCGTCTACATCTGGGTACGGTTCGAATGGCCGTTCGCGGTCGGCGCCATCGTCACGCTGGTGCTCGACGTCACCAAGGCGATCGGCTTCTTCGCGATCACTGGCCTCGATTTCAACCTGACGGCCATCGCCGCGATCCTGACGCTTGTGGGATACTCGGTGAACGACAAGGTCGTGGTCTATGACCGCATGCGTGAAAACATGCGGCTCTATAAGTCGATGCCGCTGCGAGATATCATCGACAGGTCGATCAACGAGACTCTGGCGCGAAGCCTCTACACCAATGCCACCGCCTTCCTGGCGCTGGTGCCGATGGCGATCTGGGGCGGCAGCGCCGTTTCCAGCTTCGCGATCCCGATGGTGTTCGGCATTCTCGTTGCCGGCGCCTCGTCGATCTTCATCGCCGCACCGATCCTGCTGTTCCTCGGCGACTGGCGTCGCCGCCATGCCAAGTCGGTTGCCAATGACGCGGCACCGGCAGATGGCAAGTCCGGTAAGGACAACAAGCAGATCCCTGCAGCAGAATAAGCGGCAAACATATGAAAAAGGACATGCCCGGCTTCCGGGCATGTCCGCCAGCCGGGCAAAGCGTATAGCGTTTTCGCCGGGAAGCGGATCTGAAGGGTCTCGAAGCGACTTAGAGCCTTCCCGCTTTTCTTCGAAACGTGAAGATGCTTATCCTGTTGTTTTTACACAATTTCGGACGGAAAACCGTCACGCACTTTTCCTGGAATTGCTCTAGGATATAGTCGGCATATGCAACGGCAGGCCTGGACGCGGCGCCGTTATCTTTTCCACAACACCCTTTTCCTGCTCGGCAACGAGCAAGTGTTTGCCATCGGCGGTAAAGGCGATGTTTCCTGGCCGTGCGCCATCGGTGCGGATATGGCCGGCCATCTTGCCTTCGGTGTCGATCAGACAGATTTCACCGAGGCCATACATGGCGCAATAGAGCATGCCGCTGCGATCAAAGGCTAGGCCGGATGGTCCGCGCAGCGCGTTTATGGCTGGCGACGTCATCGATCGCGCAAACATTTCCTGCCGTCCGCCGACGATCTGCCGATAAATTTTTCCGGTCAGCGTCTCACTGTAATAAAGCAATCCATCGGCATCGAAAGCGATGCCGCCGGCAAGGAGCAGGCCGGCAGCCAGAACACGAATGACCCGGCCCTCTGCCGGATCGATCTGATAGACGCAGCCGTTATAGGCGGCCTTGAAGAAATCGGGATGGATATCGCCGCCTTCCAGCAAATCCGCCAGGCGGAAGCCGGAATCGGTCATATAGAGCAGGCCGTCAGGCCCGAAGGCGAGAGCGTTCGGATGGAGAAAAGGGCCGTCCGCACTGCCCTCTATCACTTGCAGGACCCGCCCTTGCGGCGAAAGCCTCACGAGGGAATCTTCCGGTCCGCCGGCTATCCAGAAACATCCATCACCATCGACGACAATTCCGCTCGGAGTGCCACCAAGCCGGCAAACCTCCCGGGACGCGCCGCCTGCATCATAGAGCTTCAGATAGCGGCGACTGGCATCCATTTCGACAAGCGCAAGGCGCCCATCCGGCAGAGCCACCAGTCCGCTGGGCAGACGCAGGCCGGTGGCAATCGTTTCGTTCATGTTCTGAAACCTTCACTCTACGCACTGCGAAACCGCAAAAACTCAAATTGCCGCGCCAAAACGATACATAAGCACGAAGAAAGTCGTTTTCGAGCCGCATCCAGCCAAATCCGAATAAGATTCTTGCATCGAGGGTCACATCTGCGTGCGGATCGCGCCAATCTTGACAGGCTTTGCCGATTCGGAACATCCATAGAACGCGCACATGGTTTCGCGACTGCGATTCGCCGCGCATCACGCAGCTGCGCGCCCTGCCAGAAGCATCCAGGAGAGTTGATGACCGCCGCCTATCTGGAAAAGCTGAACCCGGAGCAGCGGCTGGCAGTGGAGCATGGCACGAGCGGCGGCGGCCATATTGCCGGCCCGCTGCTCGTCATCGCCGGGGCAGGCTCCGGCAAGACGAATACGCTTGCCCATCGTGTCGCTCATCTGATCGTTAGCGGTGCCGATCCACGCCGCATCCTGCTGATGACCTTCTCACGTCGCGCTGCAGCCGAGATGGGCCGCCGTGTCGAGCGGATCTGCCGCGAGGTGCTGGGCGCGAACGCCGGCATTACCGCCGATGCACTTGCCTGGAGCGGCACGTTCCACGGCATCGGCGCACGGCTGCTCAGGGACTATGCCGAGCAGATCGGCATCGATCCGGCCTTCACGATCCACGACCGTGAAGACAGCGCCGACCTGATGAACCTTGCGCGCCACGACCTCGGCTTTTCGAAGACGGAGAACCGCTTCCCGACCAAGGCGACATGCCTTTCCATCTACTCCCGCTCCGTCAACGCGGAAGCGCCGCTCGACGGCGTGTTGCGCGACTATTTCCCCTGGTGCGCCATGTGGGAACAGCAGCTGCGCGATCTCTTCGCTGCCTATGTCGAGGCGAAGCAGGTGCAGAACGTGCTCGATTACGACGACCTGCTGCTCTACTGGGCGCATATGCTGCAGGAGCCGCTGATCGCCGAGGATATCGGCAGCCGCTTCGATCATGTGCTCGTCGACGAATATCAGGATACCAACCGGCTGCAATCCTCCATCCTGCTGGCTCTCAAGCCCGATGGCCGGGGGTTGACCGTCGTCGGTGACGATGCGCAGTCGATCTACTCCTTCCGCGCGGCCACCGTGCGCAACATTCTCGATTTCCCCAAGGCCTTCACGCCATCGGCCGATATCGTCACGCTCGACCGCAACTATCGCTCGACGCAGCCGATCCTTGCCGCCGCCAATGCCGTGATCGATCTCGCCTCGGAGCGGTTCACCAAGAACCTGCGTACCGAACGCCAGAGCACCGAGCGTCCACGGCTGGTGACCGTGCGCGACGAGGCCGACCAGGCGCGCTACATTGCCGATCAGGTGCTGGAAAATCGCGAGGGCGGCGCAAGGCTGAAGCACCAGGCTGTGCTCTTCCGCACGTCGAGCCATAGCGGCCCGCTTGAGGTGGAACTCACCCGGCGCAACATTCCGTTCGTCAAGTTCGGCGGGCTGAAGTTCCTCGACAGCGCCCATGTCAAGGACATGTTGGCAGCCCTGCGCTTCGCCCAGAACCCGCGCGACCGCGTGGCGGGCTTCCGCCTGATGCAGCTCTTGCCCGGTGTAGGCCCCTCGACGGCGCAGCGCGTGCTCGACCAGATCGGAGAAGAGGCAAGCCCGATCACGGCGCTGACGGAGCTGCCGCCCCCGCCGCGCACGGGGGACGACTGGACCGCCTTCGTCGAGACGATGCGGGAGGTCAAAAGCGGCAAGGCCGGCTGGCCGGCGGAAATCGCCTTGGTGCGGCAATGGTACGAACCGCATCTGGAGCGAACACACGAAGATGCGTCGACACGGCTGGCGGATCTCGTCCAGCTCGAGCAGATTGCGGCCGGTTACGGCTCGCGCGAGCGCTTCCTCACCGAGTTGACACTCGATCCGCCCGACGCCACCAGCGATCAGGCCGGCGTGCCGCTGCTCGACGAGGATTACCTGATCCTCTCGACTATCCATTCGGCCAAGGGGCAGGAATGGACGAAGGTCTTCATCCTCAACGCCGTCGACGGCTGCATCCCCGCCGATCTCGCCGTCGGATCATCAGCTGAAATCGAGGAGGAGCGACGGCTGCTTTATGTCGCGATGACCCGGGCGAAGGACAATCTCGATCTCGTCATCCCGCAGCGGTTTTTCGTGCATGGGCAGCATGCGCAAGGAGACAAGCATGTCTTTGCGTCGCGTACCCGCTTCATTCCGGCAACCTTGCTGCAGTTTTTCGAGGTCTGCGGCTGGCCGCAGGCACGTGCCGAAAGCGCCGCAGCCGTTCGGGCGAGAGAGGTGCGCGTCGATGTGGGGGCGCGGATGCGGGGCATGTGGCGGTGAGGTGGGGCGATTGAGGGCGGCAGGTCAGGCGTGTTCTTTGGCGCTGCATCTTCGTGCTTGGCCCCTCACCCTAGCCCTCTCCCCGTGAACGGGGAGAGGGGACGACCTCATCAAGCCATAAGCCTCCCCTCAAGACGAAGCCCCTTGGGGCATAACTCCCCCTCTCTCCGCTTGCGGGGAGAGGGCCGGGTGAGGGGGCAATCCGAACTTTCAACTCGCTCGAATGTCGCGATTCATCCTCATTTCGCCTCCCGAAACATCTCGATAATGGCCGAAAAGTCGCGGCCGCCGTTGCCGAGCTTTTCGAAGAGCGCATAAAGCTGCGCCGCCTCCGCGCCTAAGGGTGTCGATGCACCGCTCGACAGCGCCGCCTCCTGCGACAGCCGCAGGTCCTTCAGCATCAATGCAGCGGCAAAGCCGGGCTTGTAGTCGTTATTCGCCGGCGAGGTCGGCACAGGGCCGGGCACGGGGCAATAGGTATTGATCGACCAGCACTGACCAGAGGAGGTCGAGGCCACATCGAACAGCGCCTGATGCGAGAGGCCGAGCTTCTCACCGAGCACGAAAGCCTCGCAGACGCCGATCATGGAAATGCCCAGGATCATGTTGTTGCAGATCTTCGCGGCCTGGCCGGCGCCGGCATCGCCGCAATGGACGATCTTCTTGCCCATCACCTCAAGCAGCGGCTTGGCGGCAACAAAGCTTTCCGTCGAGCCGCCGGCCATGAAGGTCAGCGTGCCGGCCGCCGCGCCGCCCGTGCCGCCGGAAACGGGTGCATCGAGAGAAAGGCAACCGGCATCGCCCGCCATCGCATGCGCCTTGCGGGCGCTGTCGACATCGATGGTGGAGCTGTCGATCAGCAGCGTTCCCTTCGGCACGGACCGCAGCACATCGGTCCAGACGGTGAGGACGTGCTGGCCCTTCGGCAGCATGGTCACGACCACTTCGGCATCGGCCAAAGCCTCGGTCAAGACGCTGGCAGCTTTCACGCCCGATGCTTCGGCTGCTTTCAGCACATCATGCGAGAGGTCAAACCCGGTGACAGCGTGGCCGGCCTTGACGAGGTTAGCGGCCATCGGGCCTCCCATATTGCCGAGGCCGATGAATGCGATCCGTGTCATGATGTTTTCCTCCCATGATCGGTTATTTTGCGAAAAGCGGCGGCTGCGCCGGTACGAAGAAGCGGTCGATGGCATCCGCCGTCACTTCGGAGAGGCTCGCCGGTGACCATTTCGGATTGCGGTCCTTGTCTATGACGGCAGCGCGCACGCCTTCGTAGAAATCGTGATTATACAGTATGCCCTTGCAGGCACCGAGTTCACGATTGAGGCATTCGGCAAGATTGGCGCTCGTTCGCCCAGCCCGCAGCAGCCGCAAGGTCAGCTTCAGGCTGGTCGGCGAGCGGCTGGCGATCACACCGGCGGCCTCCGTGGCAAACTCTCCGGCCTGACCGGCCAGAGCCTGCAGGATGCCTTCGACAGTATCTGCGGAAAACGCCCGGTCGATAGTACCCCGATTTGCCGCAAGCCGGCTTTCGCCGGCGTCTGCTGCCATCGTCCGGATTAGCGCATGCACGTCTGCCGCAGTGGCCGAGGTAGACAATGCCGCAACCGCATCGACCAGAGCAGGCAGCTCCGAGGATGCGAGGCAGTGATCGGCAAAGCCGGCATGGATGACGTCGGCAGCGCCGATGGTCAGTCCGGTCAGGCCCATCCAGGTGCCGGCCTCGCCCGGCGCGCGCGGCAGCAGCCAGGTGGCGCCGACATCCGGGAAGTAGCCGATGCCGGTTTCGGGCATGGCAAGGCGGGTGCGCTCGGTGACGACGCGATGGCTGCCGTGCGCCGAAAGGCCGACACCGCCGCCCATGGTGATGCCATCCATCAGCACCACATAGGGCTTTGGGTAGCGCGAAATGGCATGGTTGAGCAGGAACTCCTCGCGCCAGAAGGTCTCCGCTTCATCGGTGCCATCCCTGCCGCTCTGGTGCAGCAGGCGGATATCGCCGCCGGCGCAGAAACCGCGCTCCCCCTCGCCCAAAACAATGACGCTGGCGATCGCCGGATCGGCGGCGAAATCCTCCAGTGCCGGAGCGATGACCCGCACCATAGGCAATGTCAGGCTGTTAAGGGCCTTCGGACGGTTGAGCCTGACAATGCCGGCCGATCCGCGCCGCTCGATGATGACCTCGTCCGTGCTGTTCATGCAAATCTCCTGTCCCTGCTGCCATCGATCCTCAAGGGTTCATCTGTTGTCGGCAAGGATCATCTCGGCTGCCTTTTCGGCGATCATGATGGTTGGTGAATTGGTATTGCCCGATGTGATCGACGGCATGACGGAGGCGTCGGCGATGCGCAGCCTTGCCAATGCTCGCAGCCGCAGGCGGGGATCGACGACGCTCTGCGCGTCGCCACCCATGCGGCACGTGCCGACCGGGTGAAAAATCGTCGTACCGATATCGCCGGCGGCACGCTCCAGATCCGCATCCGTGTCATAGGCCGGCCCCGGCTTGAATTCCTCCGGCCGGAAGCGAGCGAAGGAAGGCTGCGCCACGATCCGCCGCGTCAGGCGAATGGAGCGAACGGCAATTTCCCGATCGCGCTGAGCCGAGAGATAGTTCGGGCTAATGGCCGGCTGTAGGGCGGAATCGGGACTGCGCACATGCACGGAGCCACGGCTTTCGGGCCTGAGATTGCAGACGCTTGCCGTGATCGCCGGAAAGGGGTGGACCGGATCGCCGAACTTGTCGAGCGACACAGGCTGTACGTGATATTGCAGATCGGGCGTTTCCTTGTCCGGCCCGGAGCGGGTGAAAATGCCGAGCTGACTCGGCGCCATCGCCATCGGCCCTGAACGGCGAACCAGATATTCGAGGCCGATCGAGGCCTTGCCGATGAGGCTGGTCGCCTTTTCGTTCAGGGTAGGAACGCCCGTGACCTTATAAGCCATGCGCAATTGCAGGTGATCCTGCAGGTTTTCGCCGACGGATCGGACCTCGCGCACGACCTCGATACCGGCTTGGGTGAGCACATCGCCATGGCCGATGCCCGAGAGTTCGAGAATGTGCGGCGAGCCGATGGAGCCGGCTGACAGTACCGTTTCCTTGGTCGCATAGGCGCGTTTCGCCACGCCATCATGCTGGAATTCGACGCCGGTCACGGCATCGCCCTCGACGATCAGGCGGCGGACCTGCGCCTTGGTATAGACGGTGAGATTGCCGCGTTTCATGGCCGGGCGCAGGAAGGCCTTCGTTGTGTTCCAGCGGATGCCGGAGCGCTGGTTGACGTCGAAATAGCCGGAGCCTTCATTGTTGCCGCGATTGAAATCCGCTGTCTCAGGGATACCGGCCTCCTTGGCGGCCGCCTGGAAGGCATCGAGCACGGCCCAGCGCACCCTCGCCTTCTCGACCCGCCATTCGCCGCCGGCCCCGTGCATCTCGTCCTTGCCGCGATAATGATCCTCGGACTTGACGAAATAGGGCAGCACCTCGTCCCAGCCCCAGCCGGTGCAGCCGAGCTGACGCCAGAGATCGTAGTCTCGCGCCTGGCCCCGCATGTAGATCATGCCGTTGATGGAGGAGCAGCCGCCGAGCACCTTGCCGCGCGGATAATTCAGCGACCGGCCATTCAGGCCCGCTTCCGGGGACGTGGTGAAGCACCAGTCCGTGCGGGGATTGTTGATGCAATAGAGGTAGCCGACCGGGATGTGAATCCAGTGGTAATTGTCGTTGCCGCCGGCTTCCAGCAGCAGCACCCTGTTGCTGCGATCGGCCGAAAGCCGGTTGGCGAGCACGCACCCGGCACTGCCGGCACCGATGATGATGTAGTCGAAGCGATCCATGTCCAAACTCAGTAGTTCCCTCTCCCCGCCTGCGGGGAGAGGGCTAGGGTGAGGGGCATGAAGGTTCGGCAAAATCCCAATTCCCGATCAACCTCGAAATAGCCCCTCATCCGCCCTCCGGGCACCTTCTCCCCGCTTACGGGGAGAAGGAAAATCGAGCAGTCACCGCCGATATTCAAACCCGAGTTTCCGTCCCAGCCGTGAGGCATAGAATTCGCCGACGACACCGCGGCGGAAGAGCAAAACGCAGACCATGAAGACGATGCCGGTGATGATGGTGACCGGGAATTCCGAAGTCGCCAGATAGTTTTCCAGCGTCGCCACGAACCCCGCACCGAAAATCGGGCCGATCAGCGTGCCGATGCCGCCGAGCAGCGTCATGAGGATGACCTCGCCGGACATCTGCCAGGCGACATCGGTGAGTGTCGCGAACTGGAAGACCAGGGCTTTTACCGCTCCTGCAAGCCCTGCCAAAGCCGCCGACATGACAAAGGCGCCGAGCTTGTAGCGCGCCACGGAATAGCCGAGCGAGATCGCCCGCTGCTCGTTCTCGCGGATCGATTTCAGGATCATGCCGAAGGGCGAATTGATGAAACGCCAGATGATCAGCACGCCGATCAGGAAGATGGCGAGGACGAAATAGTACATGTTGAAGGAGTTGTTGAGGTCGAGGACGCCGAATAGGTAACCTCGCGGCACCGATTGAATGCCATCCTCGCCATGCGTGAATGCCGCCTGCAGGCAGAAGAAATAGAACATGTAGGAGAGCGCCAGCGTGATCATGGCGAAATAGATGCCCTGCCTGCGGATGGCGACGAAGCCCATAACGAGGCCGAGCAGCGACGCGCCGGCCACGCCGATCAGGATGCCGAGCTCTGGCGGAAGGCCCCATTCCTTCACCGCATGGGCCGTGAAATAGGCGGCCCCGCCGAAGAAGGTCGCATGGCCGAAGGAGAGCAGGCCGGCATAGCCAAGCAGCAGATTGAAGGCGCAGGCAAACAGCGCGAAGCACAGCACCTTCATGACGAAAATCGGGTAGATGAAGAACGGCGCCCAGATCAGGCCGACGAGGCCGAGAACCAACAAGAGCTTCTGGATCGAGAGGCTCGGCTGCATCTTCGGTTTCAACGTGGTCAATCCAGCCATATCACGCCTCCCGACCGAAGAGACCTGCGGGCCTCAGAAGCAGCACGATCGCCATGATGACGAAGATGACGATATTCGAGGCTTCCGGATAGAAGACCTTGGTGAGGCCCTCGGCGATCCCGAGCATATAGCCCGTCACGATTGCCCCCATGATCGAGCCCATGCCGCCCACGACAACAACGGCGAAGACGATGATGATCATGTTCGAGCCCATCAGCGGCGAGACCTGGTAGATCGGCGCGGCCAGCACCCCGGCAAAGGCGGCAAGCGCGACGCCGAAACCGTAGGTCAGCGTCAGAAGCACCGGCACGTTGACGCCGAAAACCTGCACAAGCGTGGAATTCTCGGTCGCGGCGCGCAAATAGGCGCCGAGCTTGGTCTTTTCGATCAGCAGCCAGGTGCCGATGCAGACGACCAGCGAGGCGATGACCACCCAGCCGCGATAGACGGGCAGGAACATGAAGCCGATATTTTTCGCGCCCGCCAATTCCGTCGGCACGGCATAGGGCTGACCGGAGGAACCATAGAGATAGCGGAAGGTTCCTTCGATGGTCAGGGCCATGCCGAAGGTGAAGAGCAATCCGTAGAGCGGATCGATCTTGTAGAGCCGGCGCAGGCAGAGCCTTTCCACCAGTGCCCCGAACAGGCCGACGATCAGCGGGGCCAAGACGAGCGCCGGCCAATAGCCGATGCCGGCATAGGCCAGCAGCAGATAGGCGGTGAAGGCGCCGAGCATATAAAGCGCGCCATGGGCAAAATTGATCACCCGTAACATGCCGAAGATGATCGCGAGGCCGAGGCTCAAAAGCGCATAGAAGGAGCCGTTGATGAGGCCGATCAGCAATTGACCGAGAAGCGCCTGGGCGGGGATGCCGAAGATCGTCGTCATGGCTCAGACCCCCAGGACCTTGTGAAGCATATCCATGCGCTCGGAGAGTTCGCCAACCGGGAATTCCGAGACCATCTGGCCGTGATCCATCAGGTAGAAACGATCGGCGATGCGGCTGGCGAAACGGAAATTCTGCTCAACGAGCAAGATGGTCATGCCGCGTCCTTTCAGCTTCTGCAGGACTTCGCCAATGCGCTGGACGATGACAGGGGCAAGGCCCTCCGTAGGCTCGTCTAGCAGCAGCATGCGGACGCCGGTGCGCAGGATGCGGGCCATGGCGAGCATCTGCTGTTCGCCGCCCGAGAGCCTGGTGCCGACGCTGTTGCGCCGCTCATGCAGGTTGGGAAACAGCTCGAAGATTTCGTCGAGCGTCATGCCACCCGCTGCCACGACCGGCGGCAGCATCAGGTTTTCATAGACGCTGAGCGTGGAAAAGATGCCGCGCTCCTCCGGCACGAAACCGATGCCCTGATGCGCCGTCTTGTGCAGCGGCACCTGCATCATGTCCTTGCCGGCGAAGCTGATCTTGCCCTTGCGGGCGCGGACGATGCCGACGATGGTGCGCAATGTCGTCGTCTTGCCGACGCCGTTGCGGCCGAGGATGGTGATGGTTTCCCCTTCGCCCACCTGCATGTCGACGCCGTGCAGGATATGGCTTTCGCCATACCAGGCATTGAGGCCCTGAACGTCCAGAAGCGGCGCCATCGTCAAGCCTCCTCCGTGCCCATATAGGCTTCGCGGACGCGGGGATCGCGGCTCACGGTGGCATAATCGCCTTGGGCCAGGATCTCGCCGCGCTGCAGCACCGTGACATGATGGCAGATATCGGCAACGACCGAGAGATTGTGCTCCACCATGAGCACAGCCCTGTCGCGCGCAACATCGCGGATGATGGCGGAAACGGTATTCACGTCCTCCAGCCCCATGCCGGCCATCGGTTCGTCGAGCAGCAGCACCTTCGGATCGAGCGCGAGCGTCGTTGCGATCTCCAGCACGCGCTTGCGGCCGTAGGAAAGATCGGCAGCGATGGCATCGCGCTCCTTCGAGAGACCGACTGAGGCGATGAGCTGTTCGGCGCGGGCATTGAGGCTGTCGAGAGCGGATAGCGGCCGCCAGAACTGGTGAGCGAGATTGTTCGGCCGCTGCAAGGCGACGCGAACATTGTCCAGCACCGTCAGATGGGGAAAAACAGCGGAAATCTGGAAGGAGCGCACGAGGCCCATGCGCGCGACCTTGTCGGGCCTCGTCTTGGTGATATCGGTGCCGAGTAGCGTGATCGTGCCGTGCGTCGGCTGCAGGAACTTGGTGAGCAAGTTGAACACCGTCGTCTTGCCAGCGCCGTTCGGGCCGATCAGCGCGTGGACCTGGGCGTGATGGACGTCGAGATCAACATTCTTGACGGCGGTAAAGCCGCCGAAATCGCGGCGCAGTCCCCGGGCGGACAAAACCACCCGGGGCTCTTCATGCGGATGTATCGCGGACATCGCCATGGGCCGGTCCGAGCCCTATTGCTTGACGAGGTCGCAGCCGCTCTTGGCTGGGTCAATATAGGCTTCCTTGCCAGGGATCGTCGCCAGCACGTTGTAATAGTCCCACGGCTCCTTGCTCTCTTCGGGCTTCTTGACCTGAAGCAGATACATGTCGTGGATCATGCGGCCGTTGGCGCCGACCGTGCCGCCGCGACCGAAGAAATCGTCGACAGGCATTTCGTGCAGCTGTTTGGCGACGGCCTCGGTATCGTCCGTGCCGGCCTTCTGCACGGCCTTCAGATACTGCATCACGGCGGAATAGGTGCCGGCATGGATCATATTCGGCATTTTGCCGGTGCGGGCAAAGAAGCGCTTGCCGAACTCGCGGCTCTTGTCGTCGAGGTTCCAGTAATAGCCTTCCGTCAACGTCAGGCCTTGCGCTGCCTGCAGGCCGAGGCCGTGCACTTCGGCGAGCGTGAAGAGCAGTGCGGCCAGATGCTGGCCACCCTGGGTGATGCCGAATTCGGAGGCCTGCTTGATGGCGTTCGACGTGTCGAGGCCGGCATTGGCGAGACCGATAACCTTGGCGCCCGACGATTGCGCCTGCAGCAGGAAGGACGAGAAATCATTGGTCGACAGCGGATGGCGGACGGAACCAAGCACCTTACCGCCGCTTGCCTTGACGAAATCACTGGTCTGCTGCTCGAGCGAATAGCCGAAGGCATAGTCGGCAGTCAGGAAGAACCAGGTGTCACCGCCCTGCTTGACGAGCGCGCCGCCGGTGCCGACGGCCAGGGCATGCGTGTCGTAGGCCCAATGGAAACCATAGGGCGAGCATTGCTTGCCGGTGAGATCGGTGGTCGCGGCACCCGTGACGATATCGATCTTCTTCTTTTCCTTGGCGACCGCCTGCACGGCGAGCGCGACCGACGAGGTCGTCAGCTCCATGATGGCATCGACCTTGTCCTGGTCGTACCATTGGCGGGCGATATTGGAAGCGATATCGGGCTTATTCTGGTGGTCGGCATCAATGATCTCGATCGGCACGCCGAGAACCTTGCCGCCGAAATCCTCGGCAGCCATCTTGGCGGCCTCGACCGATGACTTGCCGCCGAAGTCCGCATAGACGCCGGACTGGTCGTTGAGGATGCCGATCTTGACGACACCATCAGACGCGCCGGCGGCGAAAGCCGCGGTGCTGGTTGCAAGCAGAAATGCCAGGGACGCAATAAGACTCTTTCGCATATCCTCTCCTCCCAGAGATTTGGCAAAAATGAATCTGTTCAAAATTGGCCAGCCGCTTTCCTCAAAACGACTTTTCCCGATAGGCAAGATCACGGAATTCGCGCGTTGACGCAAGTCGCGATTGCAACTAATTCCAAACAAGGTCTGTTCATTTTTGAACAGAGGAGGATGCATGAAGCGCACGCCGCATTTCACCTGGGACGATCTGCAGTTCTTCCTCGCCGTCGCGCGAACCGGCCAGCTTTCGACCGCGGCGCGACAGCTGCGTACCAGCCATGCAACGGTCTCGCGCCGTATCGACCGGCTGGAATTCGCCTTGAAGGTCAAGCTCTTCGAGCGCAACCCGCGCGGCTACATGCTGACCGGAATGGGGCAGCGCTTCGTCGACACGGCCGAAAGAATGGAACAGGAAACCGAGCGTCTGCGGACCGACCTTTCGACGGGATCGGCGGCCCAAGGCGGTGTGGTGCGCATCAGCGCGCCGGAGGGGTTTTCCAATTTCTTCTTCACCGGCGTCCTGCCGGAATTCACCGCGAAACACCCGAACATTTCGCTGGAGCTGATCACCATCCAGCAGATCATGTCGCTCTCACGCAAGGAAGCCGATATCGTCGTAGTGCTCGACCCGCCGAAGGCCGGCCCCTACTTCACTGAGAAGCTGACGGACTACCATCTGCAGGTCTACGGATCGCGTGATTACCTCACCCGCCATCCACCGATCGAAAGCCGCGATGACCTGCCTGACTTCACCTTCATCGGCTATATCGAGGATATGATCTTCGCGCCGGGCCTGGACTATCTCGACGACGTGCACCCGCGCATCAGGCCGCAATTCCAGAGCTCAAGCATCTTTGCACAATTGACCGCGACGAAGAACGGTCAGGGGCTGTGCGTGCTGCCGTTCTTCATCGCCGGCAAGCACCCCGATCTGCAGGTCGTTCTGCCGCATGAGGTGGATCTCAGGCGCCATTACTGGATCACCTGCCACCGCGACCTGCGCCAGTCGCCGCGCGTGCGCACCGTCATCGATTTTCTGGCGGAAGCCGTGCGCAAGAATGCGCCAGCCTTTCTGGGTCCCTGGAGAAAAACCGAGAACTGAGATCGCTTCAGGCTATAGCGTGCTCGGGGCAGCATAGATCTTGCCGAGCCCGGCGGCATCGAAGCTCGCCCGCTCGGCGAGGCGAAGTTCCCAATCCAGCGACGAACGCACGATCGTTTCAAGGCTGTCGTGTTTTGGAACCCAGCCCAGTTCGCGACGAGCGAGCGTCGCGTCCGCGACAATGCTCGCCATATCGCCGGGCCGGCGCGGAGCGATATGGATGCGGAAGGAACGACCTTGGATGCGCATGACCATGTTGAGCACGTCAAGCACGGAGTAACCGTGGCCATAGCCGCAATTAGCAACCAGCGAGCGGCCGCCATCGCGCAGATGGCGCAAGGCCACGAGATGCGCCTCGACGAGATCGCTGACGTGGATGTAATCACGAACTCCGGTGCCGTCATGCGTCGGATAGTCCGTGCCGTAGATATCCACCTGGCGGCGGCGGCCGAGGGCTGCCTCGCAGGCGACCTTGATGAGATGGGTGGCGCCATTAGTCGACTGGCCAGCCCTTCCCTCGGGGTCAGCACCGGCGACATTGAAGTAACGCAGCGCCACATAGCGGAAATCATAGGCCGCGGCGGCATCGCGCAGCATCAGCTCGGACATCAGCTTGGATTGACCATAGGGGGATTCGGGCCGCAGCAGCGCGTTTTCGCTGACCGGCCGATCCGCAGGCTGCTGACCATAGACGGCAGCGGTGGACGAGAAGACGAAATGACGGATGCCGGCCCTGACGGCAGCGCTCATCAGGATGCGGGTCTTGCCGGTGTTGTTTTCGTAGTAGGCGAGAGGATCCTCGATCGACATCGGTACGACGGCCGAACCGGCGAAATGGATGATGGCCTCGATGTCGTTCTCGGCGAAAATCGTCTTGAGCAGCGCCTCGTCGGCGACATCGCCGAGATAGAAGCGGGCAGCCGGCGGCACCGCCCAGCGAAAGCCCGTGGAAAGGCAATCGAGGACGACAACGTCCTCGCCCGCATCAAGCAATCTCCAGACCATGTGGCTGCCGATATATCCGGCTCCGCCCGTCACCAACACCGTCATTCTTCGCGTCCCCGCCAAGTCTTGTCGGCGATATATGAGGCCGCTTCTCCTGCGAAATTGATTAAAAGCGGGAGGCGGAGCGGGAAAGATTGCGGGGATGGTTAGAGGGAGATTTCGTGGTTTGATTGGATTTTATGGATTGGCGGCATTGTGCACTGCGGAGAGTGTTCACCCCCCTCTGTCACTATCGTGACATCTCCCCCACAAGGGGGGAGATTGGTAACACGTAGCACCTGCCTACCTCAAACCAACATCGCATCCGCAGAAACTGAAGTGCATCAAATTGTTAAGGGCAGCTGCGAACTCCCAACGATCTCCCCCCTTGTGGGGGAGATGTCGCGATAGCGACAGAGGGGGGTGACAGAGGTGCGGCAAACAAGAAATGTCCTTCGACCGACGTCCGCCCACCCACATTGATGCTGGAGACTTACAAACTCAAAATATACCTACTCAACCTCTCCGCCGCATCCGCCACCTGCACTGGATCGCGCAGGAAGCAGGCGCGCATGAACAGCTCTCCGCCCTTTCCGAAGGCCGTTCCAGGTGCCAGACCGACGCCGGTCTTGTCGACGATGTCGATGGCGGCCTTGCGGCTGTCGGTGACGCCGTCGATCCTGAGGAAGGAATAGAGGGCACCGTCGGGCTTCAGTGTCTGGACGCGATTGGTGGCGATCAGCGCGTCGCAGAGGATATCGCGTGAGCGCGTCGCCTTGGCGATGTTGGAGCGAACGAAATCGTCACCCTCGTTCAAGGCCGCAACCGCGCCCTTCTGCATGAATTGCGCCACACCGGAGGTCGAATATTGCACGAGGTTCTCGATCACCTGCCCGAGTTCCGCGGGTGCGACGATCCAACCGACGCGCCAGCCGGTCATCGACCAGTTCTTCGAGAAGGAATTGACGAAGAGGATCTTGTCGTCGGCTTCCTTGACATCGAGGAAACTCGGCGCGCGACCGCCCGCATAGTAATAGAGCGCATAGATTTCATCGGCCATGATCCAGAGATCGTGCTTGCGTGCCAAGGCGAGGATATCGCGAAGATCCTGATGGGTCGCCGTCCAGCCCGTCGGATTGGACGGCGTGTTGATGAACAGGCCCTTGGTTTTCGGTGTGATCGCTGCTTCCAGCCGGCCGAGATCAAGCGACCATTTGCCGTGCTCGAATTGTAAGGGTACGGCGACGGAGCGGGCGCCCGCAATCTCGAGCGCGGCGGCGATATTCGGCCAGGCCGGGGAGAGATAGACCATCTCGTCGCCAGGAGAGGTGATCGCCTGCACGGACAGCTGGATCGCCTGCATGCCGGAGCCGACGACGTAGAAATTCTCCATCGGCAGGGAGGTGCCGAAGTGCCTGCCATAGTAATCGGCGAGCGCCTGGCGCAGCTCCGGAATGCCGCGCTGCCAAGTGTAGAAGGTTTCTCCGGCATTGAGCGAGGCCATGGCGGCACGATTGATGAAATCCGGCGTCGGCAGATCGCCCTCGCCGACCCAGAGCGGCAGCAGGCCTTCGCGGCCGCGGGCATAATTGACCACTTCGACGATCCCGCTTTCGGGTGCTGCGAGCGCGCGCGGGCTGAGGCTATCTAGTATCGACATGCAAAGTCTCCGGTTTCTGCCTTCATAAAGCAGAGCGGCGGACAAATCCCATGACTTTGCCTTAGTGACCGATCGATTTTGGTGATGAATAAAGCCCCGGTCTTTTCAGAGACCGGGGCTTTGAAAGAGGTTGAAGCAAGCCTATCAGCGCTTGGCGAGAAGATCACGGATTTCGGTGAGCAACTGAACGTCGGCCGGCGGAGGCGCTGCCTCGGCAACCTTCTCTTCCTTGCGCGCGACCTGGGCCTGCAGCGCGTTCACGCCCTTGACCATGAGGAAGATGATCCAGGCGAGGATGAGGAAATTGATAAGGACGGTGATGAAGCTACCGTAGGCAAGAACCGCGCCCTGGGCGCGTGCCGCGGCAAGCGTCGGTGCGTTGACACCCGACGCAAGGCCAATGAAGTAGTTCGAAAAATCGAAGCCGCCGAAAATCGCGCCGACGATCGGCATGATGATATCGTCAACCAGCGATTTAACGATGCCGCCGAAAGCGCCGCCGATGATCACGCCGACCGCGAGATCCATGACATTGCCGCGGGCGATAAATGCCTTGAATTCATTAAGCATTGAGCAGTCCCCTTCGCGTTGCCGTTGAATTCACTGGTGGTAATTAGCACCATCTTTTTCCTTATTTTTCAACAGCAAATTGACCGGGAGCCTCGTCCAAGCATGCATATCCCATGATAATTTCGCCCCGCTGACAACTTTTGGGTGCATGTATTCGGCAACTTGTTCGTCAGTTGCGAGCAACCAAGCCGAAGCCGCTGGATGTACATCAGGGATCTCGGGTGAGTCGTTCGGCATTGTCGGCCGCGCTTCAGGCGCTGACCGGACTCTCCCTCATCACCTTCGCGACGAGCTTGCGAACGTAGTCAGGATCGGGCACCTGGTCGAAGAGGATGCGATAGATGATCGGCGAGATGACGTGATCCATCAGCTCTACCAAAGTCGGAAAGGGTTCGCCGCACGCCTCTGCCCGCGCGATGAAGACGCTCAATTGATAGCGTGTATAGGTGCCGCATTTCTCCGCATTCGCGCTGTCGGCTGCCGCCAGAATGTCGCGCAGCATTTGCCGGCCGACGCCGGAGGCCATCTCGTCGGCATATTGCTCGACCCAGGCCTCCAGATCCTCGCGGGCGCTACCGATCCTGGCGGGCTCGCCTTCCGGCCGCAGGCGCGCGGCGGCAACATCGGCCAGAAGCTCCTGAAGATCGCCCCAACGGCGGTAGATCGTCGACGGCGTGACATTGGCGCGCTGCGCGATCAAAGGGATCGTGACGTCGGCGCGATCCATCGTTGCCAGCATGTCGCGGACCGATTGATGCACGGCGGCCTGCACTCTCGCACTGCGCCCGCCGGGGCGGGGATTTTCTCTGTAGCCCATATGTCTTCTTTGCCAATCTTTCCCTTTTGCCGATCGTGAATGACCATGGGCCATTTACTAACGCAAATTATTTGCTTTTATGCATCAGGCGACCTATATCCACCTAACGCAATCTTTTAGCTTTAGGCAGGATATAGTCGATGTCCTCACCCGATTCCACCACCAGCACGCCGATTTCACGAGCCAGACGCCTGGCGCCATCCTATTATGCCGCGACCAGCGCGCTGTTTTTGGCCGCCTCGTCCGCACCGACGCCTCTCTATCGTCTTTATCAGCAGGCCTTCGCCTTCTCGCCGGTGCTGCTCACCGTGATCTTCGCCGTCTACGCCTTCTCTCTTCTCGCCGCGCTACTCATCGTCGGCTCGATTTCCGACCATCTCGGCCGCCGCCCGGTGATCTTCGCTTCGATCCTCCTCAATATGGTGGCGACAGCACTGTTTTTAATGGCCAGAGGTCCGGATTGGCTGATTGCCGCCCGCATCGTGCAGGGCTTTGCGACGGGCACTGCCGTCAGTTCCGTCGGTGCGGCCCTTGTCGATCTCGATCCCGTCAGGGGATCGATCACCAACAGCCTTGCACCGCTTGCCGGCATGGCAATCGGCGCGCTCGGCACGAGCCTGCTGATCCAGTTTGCTCCAGCACCGACCGCACTCGTCTATATCGTCACGCTTGCCCTGCTGGCGCTGCAAGCCGCGCTGCTATGGCTGGTGCCGGAGACAACGAACCGACGGGCCGGCGTACTCGCATCGTTGAAGCCGGAAGTCGCTGTTCCCCAGCAGGCGCGCCGGACGCTGCTGGCGCTGACGCCGATCAATATTGCCGTCTGGGCGCTTGCCGGCTTCTATCTGTCGCTGGTGCCCTCGCTGGTCAGCGCGACGACCGGCAGTACGGCGCCGCTGGTTGGAGGCTCCGTGGTCTCGGCCTTGACGATCAGCGGTGCCGCCGCCGTCTTCCTGCTGCGCCGGAGATCCGCCACCACGATCATGAGGTTCGGCATTCCGAGCATGACGCTCGGCATACTGACCATCATCGCCGGCATGCATGCGGCTGAAGTGTCGATCCTCGCTCTGGGAACGCTGATTGTCGGCTCGGGTTTCGGGGCGGCTTTCCTCGGCACGGTCAGAAGTATCATGCCGCTGGCAAAGCCCGACGAGCGCGCCGGACTGCTTTCGGCCTTCTACATCCAGAGCTACCTCGCCTTCAGTGTGCCGGCCATCCTCGCCGGCTTCCTGTCGAAGGCGCTCGGCTTTGCCGAGGCCGCCGATATCTATGCGGCGGCAATCCTTCTGCTCATCGGCTGGGGCGTGGTTGCCTTGCGATCCAATCGGGAAAAGCCCTTGAGCATTGCGTAAGTAAAATCTTACATTTTTACTCCCGGAGACCACTGCCACGCGTCGCGACAGACGCCAAGTACGGGATCAATGAAAAAGGCCGCTCCCGACAGGAGCGGCCCTTTATTTGTCATCAGCAATGGTTTGTCGGCTCAAGCCGCCTTCTGCGCGCCGTAAGGATCGAAGCGCCCGTAGAAGGTCTCGCCCTTCGCAGCCATATCCTTCAAAAGCGCCGTCGGCTGGAAATGCGGGCCGTAGGCGGCTGCCAGCGTTTCGCAGAGGTCGACGAAAATCTTCACGCCCATACCGTCGATGTAGGATAGCGCCCCGCCAGTATAGGGGGCGAAGCCGAAGCCGAGGATGGAGCCGACATCGGCTTCGCGCGGATCGGTGACGATGCCTTCCTCGATGGTGCGGGCCGCCTCGAGCGCGATGGTAACGAGGAAGCGCTGCTTCAGCACGTTGACATCGACATCATCGGCCTTCTTCTGCGGGTAGAGTTCCCTAAGGCCCGGCCAGAGCGATTTCTTGGCCGGCTTCGGCGGATAGTCGTAGAAGCCCTTGGCGTTCTTCCGGCCCAGGCGTCCCTCGCCTTCCACAAGCCCGGTGACCAGCTGCATGTGACGCGGGTCGACGGCCTTCTCGCCGAGATCGGCAACGGTAGCCTTCAGGATCTTGTAGGAGAGGTCGATGGCGACTTCGTCATTGAGCGCCAGCGGGCCGACAGGCATGCCGGCCATCTTGGCGGCATTCTCGATCATCGCCGCAGGCACGCCTTCGATCAGCATGTCATAGGCTTCGTGGATGTAACGGAAGACGCAGCGATTGACGAAGAAGCCGCGGGTGTCGTTGACGACGATCGGCGTCTTCTTGATGGCGGCGACGTAATCGAGCGCAACGGCCAGCGCATGATCGCCGGTTTCCTTGCCGAGGATGACTTCCGTCAGCATCATCTTCTCGACCGGCGAGAAGAAATGGACGCCGATGAAATCCGCCGGACGCTTGGAATTCTTCGCAAGGCCGGTGATCGGCAGCGTCGAGGTGTTGGAAGCGAAGATGGCAGTCGGCGGCAGGACGGCTTCGACGGCCTCGATGACGGCCTTCTTGACCTCGCGATCCTCGAACACGGCTTCGATGACGAGATCGGCATCCTTCAGATCGGAATAATCGGCCGATGGCGTGATGCGCGAGAGCAAAGCCGTGCCCTCATCCTGCGTTAGCCTTCCCTTACCGATTGAATCCTTGACCAGACCTTCGCCGACGCCCTTGCCCTTGGTTGCCGCTTCGATATCGCGGTCGATCAGCGTAACCGGAATGCCGGCAGCGGCCGTGACATAGGCAATGGACGCGCCCATGAAACCGGCGCCGACGACGCCGACCTTCTTAAGCTCCGTCTTCGGCTGTCCGGCCGGTCGGCGGGCGCCCTTGCCGAGTTCCTGCATGGAGATGAACAGCGAGCGGATCATCGAATAGGCTTCGGTGGTCTGCAGCACATGGGTGAAATAGCGCTGCTCGATTTTCAGGCCGGTATCGAAGGGAACCTGCAGGCCTTCATAGACGCATTTGAGGATGGCGAGTGCTGCCGGATAATTGCCCGATGTCTCACGGCGCAGGATGGCCGGGGCTGCCGGCCAGAGCTGGGCTGCGGCCGGCGTCCAGATGCCGCCGCCCGGCGCCTTGAAGCCCTTTTCGTCCCAGGGAGCCACCGGCTTCAGGCCGTCCTTGATCATCTGCTTGGCGGCCGGGACCAGCTGATCCGGCTCGACCACCTGATGCACGAGGTTCATCGCCTTGGCGCGTGCTGCCGTCAGCGACTGGCCCGTCGTCATCATCTGCAAGGCCGACTGAGCGTCCGTCAGGCGCGACACACGCTGCGTGCCACCGGCACCCGGGAAGAGGCCGACCTTGACTTCGGGCAGCGCGATCTTGACGCTCTTGGCGCTGGACGCGACGCGGCCGTGGCAGGCGAGCGATAGCTCGAAAGCGCCGCCCATGCAGGTGCCGTTGATGGCCGAGACCCACGGCTTGCCGCAGGTTTCGAGCTTGCGGAAGAGGCCCGTCATGCGGCCGACGAGATTGAAGAGCTTCTGCGCGGCAGCAGCCGGGTCTTTCGCCTTCTCATCCTGATAGAGGGAGAACATCGACTTGATCATCGACAGATCGGCGCCGCCGGAGAAGGAGGACTTGCCCGAGGTGAAGACCACGCCCTTGACGGCTGCATCGGCAACGGTCGCGTCGATAATGGCGTTCAACTCGTCCATCACCTCGGCGGTGAAGACGTTCATGGACTTGCCGGGCATGTCCCAGGTGACGAGCGCAATGCCGTCTGCGTCGGTCTCGATGGTGAAATTCGTGTAAGCCATTGGTTTCCCCTCCTCAGACGCGTTCGATGATCGTGGCCGTGCCCATGCCGGCGCCGATGCAGAGCGTGACCAGCGCGGTGTTGAGGTCGCGGCGTTCCAGCTCGTCGAGCGCGGTGCCGAGGATCATCGCGCCGGTGGCGCCGAGCGGATGGCCCATGGCGATAGCGCCGCCATTGACGTTGATCTTGTCATGCGGAATTTCGAACGCCTGCATGTAGCGCAGCACGACGGCGGCGAAGGCTTCGTTCAGTTCGAACAGATCGATGTCGGCAAGCGTCAGGCCGCTGCGCTTCAGGAGCTTTTCGGTGACGTCCACCGGGCCGGTCAGCATCAGCGCCGGGTCGGAGCCGATATTGGCGAAAGCCCGAATGCGGCCGCGTGGCTTCAGCCCCATGCTGTCGCCGCCCGCCTTGGAACCGAGCAACACGGCGGCAGCGCCATCGACGATGCCGGAGGAATTGCCGGCGTGATGCACGTAGTTGATGCGCTCCACTTCCGGATGCGCCTGAATGCCGACGGCTTCGAAGCCGCCCATTTCGCCCGGCAGCTGGAAGGACGGATTGAGCGAGGCGAGCGCCTGCATATCGGTGCCGGGACGCATATGTTCGTCGCGATCGAGAATGGTCAGGCCGTTGATATCCTTCACCGGAATGACGGAATTCTTGAAGTAGCCCTTTTCCCAGGCATTGGCGGCGCGCTTCTGGCTTTCGACGGCATAGGCGTCGACATCATCGCGCGAGAAGCCGTATTTGGTGGCGATGAGATCGGCCGATACGCCCTGCGGCATGAAATAGGCCGGAAAGTTGACGGAAGGGTCCATGAACCAGGCACCGCCGGACATGCCGAGACCGACGCGCGACATGCTTTCGACACCACCGGCGATGACGATATCATCGGCCCCCTGCGCGATCTTGGCCGCGCCGAAATTGACAGCATCGAGGCCCGAAGCGCAGAAGCGGGAAATCTGCATGCCAGGCGCCTTGGTGGAATAGCCTGCTTCGAAGGCGGCACCCCTCGGGATGACGGCGCCGGCTTCCATGACAGGATCGACGCAGCCCATGATGATGTCGTCAACCGTTTCGGTGTCGAGACCGTTGCGGTCGCGGAGCGCTTCCAGCGTCTTGGCGGCGAGGCGAACGGACGGCACCTCGTGCAGCGACCCATCCTTCTTGCCTCGCCCGCGCGGCGTGCGCACATGGTCGTAAATGAAAACCTCGGTCATGTCTCATCTCCCTGCGGCGGCATAGGCCGCCTTGATCAAAAGGCTTCCGCAGCCAGTTCCATCATCGTGTCGGCGCCGGTTTCGATGCGGGCCTTGCGCAGTGCCGTTTCCGGCATGATGCGCTCCATGTAGAACCGCGCCGTGACAAGCTTGTTCTTCAGATAATCCTCGCGCGCGCTGTCGCCAGCCGCAAGACCCGTCTGCGCCGCCTTTGCCATCTTCGCCCACATATAGCCGAGGACGACGAGGCCGAAGAGGTGCATGTAGTCGGTCGAGCCGGCGCCGGCATTATCGGGCTTGGCCATGGCGTTCTGCATGAACCACATGGTCGCGGCCTGTACGTCGTTCAAGCCCTTCTTCAGGTGCTTGGTGAAGAAAGCCATCTGCTCGTCGTTGCGGTTCTCCTCGCAGAAATCGCCGATTTCCTTGAAGAGAGCCATGACGGCGCGACCACCATTCAGCGCCAGCTTGCGGCCGACGAGATCGAGCGCCTGGATACCGTTGGCGCCTTCGTAGATCATGGCAATGCGGGCATCGCGGACATACTGGCTCATGCCATGCTCTTCGATATAGCCGTGGCCGCCGAAGACCTGCTGCGCCATGACGGCGTGCTCGAAGCCCTTGTCGGTCATGACGCCCTTGAGGATCGGCGTCGCGAGGCCAAGGATATCGTCGGCTGCCTGACGGTCCCTCTCGTCCGGGGAACGATGGGCGATATCGGATTTCAGCGCCGTCCAGAGCAGGAAGGCGCGGCCGGCCTCGTTGAAAGCGCGGATGGTCATCAGCGAGCGGCGGATATCGGGATGGACGATGATCGGATCGGCCTTCTTGTCCGGCGCCTTCGGGCCGGAGAGCGAGCGGCCCTGGATGCGCTCGCGCGCATAGTTGGCGGCATTCTGATAGGCGATCTCGGCGATGGAAAGACCCTGCAGGCCAACGCCGAGGCGCGCCTCGTTCATCATAACGAACATGGCGTTGAGGCCCTTGTTCTCGGCACCGATGAGGAAGCCAGTGGCCTCGTCGTAATTCATGACGCAGGTGGCGTTGCCGTGGATGCCCATCTTGTGCTCGATCGCGCCGCAGGAGACCGGGTTGCGCGCACCGAGCGAACCATCTTCCTTGACGAGGAACTTCGGCACGATAAACAGCGAGATGCCCTTGGTACCCTCAGGCGCACCTTCGATGCGGGCAAGGACGAGATGGACGATATTATCCGTCATGTCGTGCTCGCCGGCGGAGATGAAGATCTTCTGGCCTGATATCTTGTAGCTGCCGTCGGCTTGCGGCACCGCCTTGGTGCGCAAGAGGCCGAGATCGGTGCCGCAATGCGGCTCGGTGAGGTTCATGGTGCCCGACCAGCTGCCCTCGACCATCTTCGGCAGATAGGTCTGCTTCTGCGCATCCGAACCATGGACAAGGATCGCAGCGATCGCGCCCTGCGTCAGGCCCGGATACATCATCAGCGACATGTTGGCGGCGGAGGTATATTCGCCAACGGCGCAGTGCAGCACATAGGGAAGCCCCTGCCCGCCGAATTCCTCTGGCACGGCCAAACCGAGCCAGCCGCCTTCGCGATAGGCACGATAGGCTTCCTTGAAGCCCTTCGGCGTCGAGACCGTGCCGTCGTCGTGACGCACGCAACCTTCCTGATCGCCGGAATAGTTGAGCGGAAAGAGCACCTCTTCCGAGATCTTGGCCGCCTCGCCGACGATCGCCTCGATCATGTCAGGCGTCGCGTCGGCATAGCCCGGAAGATTGTTGTAGCGCTCCAGCCCAAGCACATCGTTCAGGACGAAGAGCGTATCGTTCACCGGGGCCTTGTAGACTGGCATTTCTCGAATTCCTCCAATTCGCCGCCGGACCTTGAGATTCCGGCCGCTGTCATACTCTTACAAAATATTGACGTTTGCGTAAACGTCAAATTCGTATCTCACGTTGAAATTTTGGTGAAGGCGATGAGGGAGAGCATTCCGCATATCGCCGATACGCCCCCTTCACCTAAGCAACCTGGTACTGCCTGCGCGCAAGAATATCGGGCCGCCGGACAGCAGAACCAAAATAAAAGGTTAAGACTTCCGACAAACTTAACGAGTTGTTTACCACGTTTCGTAAATTGTACGAGTTGAGCAGCAGTGCTTCGCGTTTCTTCAACTTATGCTTGGAAATCGCGCTGTCTTTGCCGCTCTGTTTGAGGAAAGCCAATACATTTATCCCTTTCCGAACGACGGGATCCGGGCAGCGCGGCAATGTCGCAACGTCTTTCTTCCGTCAACATGGCGGCCCGGGGTGGTCCATAAGTTCGAGGCGAGCAAAAGATATGAGCGGATCGCGATCAAATCCTACCGGTACCGGCGACTGGACGTCGCTGGATGCTCTGAGCCGCACGATCGAGGGGCTGGAGGCGCGCATCGAAGGACTGATGGGTACTGCCGCCGCGCGCGATACGCGCCAGCGCGTCGCTGCCGGCTATGCGCCTGCCCCCGAGCGAGCCGCACCGGAGCGGATGCCGCCCCGCCCCGAACGCGAACAGCATCCCAGCCGCCCTTACGAACGCCCGCTGCGCAACGAACGCCATGAGAGCGATCTTCGCTCCGATCCGCTTGCCGAGATCCGTCAGCGCCAGCGCTCGCTGGAAGCAAACCGCGAGAGATTGCACGCGCGCCGCGAGGAAATCACGCATGCAGAGCCGCAGCCGACCCGGCGGCCGATCGACAACTACCCGCAGCGCCAGCCGATGCGGACTGCCGCCGCCGAAGCGCCGGTCGACATCGCCCAGGCGCTCGTCAACCTCCGCCAGGATCTGAAGCGCGACATCGCCGAGAGCGTGACCCGCGAAGTGACCGCGCTGCGCGCCGAAATCCGCGATATCCGCGAGAATGCCGAGGACAAGCATTTCGTCGCCGATGTCCGCCAGGACATGGCACGACTTGCCGACAGCATCAACCAGCTCGCCAGTCAGCCGGAAACCGCCGGCCTGAAAGCCGAATTCGACGAGCTACGCTCGCTGATGGACGGCCTTGCCCGCGAGGAGTCCCTCCACCACGTCGAGCGCCAGGTGAAGGCGATCGATACGTCGGGCCTGCAGGACGAACTCGTCTCGCTGGCCTATCGCCTCGATGACATCAAGCAGCATCTCGGCGGCATGAACGACAGCCCGGCCGTGCATGCGCTGGAAACCAAGCTGCTGACGATCGCAACGGCGATGGAGAGCCTCGGCTCGATGATACAGCCGCAGGATCAGGCCATGCAACGGCTGGAAGGGCGCTTGAGCGGCCTTGCCGACCAGATCGACCTGATGAGCCGCGATGCGGGCCGGCGTCAGCCTGCCGACGATCTTTCCGGCCGCCTCGAAGCGCTCGCCATGCGCATCGACGAACTCGGCAGCGCCAAGGCCGTCGCCCGCCTCGAGGAGCGCCTGGACCAGCTTTCGCATCTGATGGAGCGCTCGCAGAAAGCCGCACCGCAGCCGGAACTCGTCACCTATCTCGCCGATATCTCCCACAAGATCGATGCGCTGGAACATGGCTCGGTCGGCAACGCTATGGCGGATCGGCTGGATTATCTCGCCCGCCGCATCGACGAAATGGATTTCCATCCGGCAGCGTCGGCCGCAAGCCTGGACGACGGCATGGCGCGCCGGCTCGAAGGTCGCCTCTCCGACATCGCGGCCCGGCTTGAAGCCAGCACGGCGGCCCCGGCCACGGATACGCAGGCGCTGCGCAATCTCGAAGAGCAGATCGCCCATCTCTCGACATTGCTGACCGCCGAGCCTCGCGCCGGCGGCGATCATCTGCCTCCGGATTTCGACCGCCGCATGAGCGCGATCGAAGACTATATGGCGACCAACGACGAATACATCATCGAGGCAGCCCGCCATGCGGCGGAAACCGTCGTCGAGGCCTATTCGCGCGAAGGCGGCATGGGTCATGGTGCACAGGCAGCCGACATGGCGGCATTGACGGCACTTGCCGAAGATCTCCGCCATCTGGAAGACATCAGCCGCGCCAGCGACGAACGCACGCACCGCACCTTCGAGGCGCTGCACGACACGCTGCTACAGATCGCCGATCGGCTCGACCACATGGAACAGCGCCGGCCAGCGCCCGCTATGCCCGTTGCAGCCTTCGAAAGCGACGTCTTCGCCGAAGAGGATGCTCCGGCGTTGAAGCCGCCGATGGCCGCGCAGCAGAAGGCCGGGCCGATCATCCGCACGGTTGCGCCGGCCGAAGCCTCGGTTTCCGCCGAAGTCGCGGTCGCACAGGCGATCGACGCCAATACGAAGGCTGAGATCAAGGCGGCAGCCAAGAAGAGCGGCAAGACCAGCCTGTTTGCCAGCCTCGGCAAGCGCTTCTTCATGCCGGAAAAGGCCGAGCCGATCTTTCCGCCGGACCGTCCGGTCATCGAGCAGGCGCCGTCGATCGATCCCGCCGACGTGATGCCCGGCGAAGAGGCCAACGAACTGCTGGAGCCGGGTTCCGGCGCGCCCGACATCAAGAAGATCCTCGAGCGCGTGCGCGCCAGCCAGAACACGTCGCGCAGCGGAAACGCGCGCCAGCCGACCGAAAACGAACGGGCCGATTACATCGCGGCCGCTCGACGTGCGGCGCAGGCCGCTGCCATGGAAGTCGACCAGACGCAACGTACGGCTCCTGCTTCCAAAAAAGACGCCAAGAAGAGCGGCGCGTTCTCGCGCTTCCGCCGGCCGATCCTGCTTGCATTGGGCGCCGTCATGCTCGCCATCATGGCCTATCCGCTGGCAAACACGTTGACGCGCGGTCAGAAAGCGCCACCCCCGGCCCAAGTGTCGACGATGGTCGCGCCTGCGGACGGCGCCGCGACCAATACCGTCGCCGCCAATGCGAACCCGGCCACCAGCAATCAGCAGCCTGCTGCTAACCAGGTCATCGCACCCTCGGTTTCCGCGGCGGAGACGGCGGAAGTCCAGCCTGCACCCACGACCACCGATCCCGCCGTCGCGCCAGCAAATGATCACCTGACGGCAGCGACCCCGCTCGACGGCAACCAAACGGCAAGCGAAACCCTCGCCCCTGCCGGCAGCGCTCCCGTGCAGCAGGCCGCCGCCTTCGTCCAGACGGACAATACCAACGCCACCGTCGCTCCCGCCGTCGCGCCGGCAGCGCCGGAGATTGCGGTGCCTGACGGCATCCAGCCGCCATCGCTCGTCGCTGCCGCGAAATCGGCCGATCCGGTCGCTCTCTTCGAAATCGGCGCACGCTATACGGATGGTCGCGGCGTTGCTGCCGATATGAAGCAGGCAGCGACCTGGTATCAGCTTTCGGCCGACAAGGGTTATGCCCCGGCGCAGTATCGCCTCGCCAGCATGTATGAGAAGGGCAACGGCGTCGATCGCGACCTCGTCAAGGCCAAGCAGTATTACGAACAGGCCGCCAATCAGGGCAATGCCAGCGCCATGCATAATCTCGCGGTTCTCTACGCCTCGGGCACGGTAGGACCGCAGGATTATGATAGCGCGGCGAACTGGTTTATCCGCGCCGCCGATCTCGGCGTCTCCGACAGCCAGTTCAACCTCGCGATCCTCTATGCACGCGGCAACGGCGTGAAACAGGACCTGCAGGAATCCTACAAATGGTTCGCGATCGCCGCCAAGAGCGGCGACAAGGACGCTGCTCAGAAACGAGACGAAGTCGCCAACGCCATGAAGCCGGCCGATCTCGAAAGCGCGCGCGCCAAGGTCGACCTCTGGAAAGTGCAACAGGTCGACCCCAAGGCCAACGGCACCGACATCCCCGACGAATGGACCACCGGCAAGGGCGTGAACACGGCCTCCATCGACATGAAGAAGGCGATCCGCAACATTCAGGCCATCCTCAACAAGAATGGCTTCGATGCCGGCGCACCCGATGGCGCCATGGGCGACAAGACGGTAGCTGCCCTGAAGAGCTTCCAGAAATCCGTCGGCCTGTCGGCGGATGGACGAGTCACCGATCAGGTGGTCAAGGAGCTGCTCGCCCGCAACAAGTAGGTCCGGGCTTTCATGCGAAAGCGATCAACCGACATGCCGGCGTGAAGACGCCGGCATTTTGTTTGGGAAGCTCAAGGCTGCCGCATCCCCTGCCGGCGCCGGCCATTCCGCTATACAGCGTCACAGAAAAGTGGAAAAAGCCGGGTTAGGGTGAAAGCGGCAATTCGAAAACTGTGGCAGCGCGGCCTTTCCTAAGGCTCTGGCAATGATTTCAGATTAGAATCCGCAGTTTAAGGGGAAATGGGCTTCGGTCACCGCGCCGAAAAGCCTGCAAATGGGAACAAGGCGTGACGATCTATCTGCCGATCGCAGAATTGTCGGTGAATATTTTCATTATTCTCGGCATGGGGGCAGCCGTAGGGTTTCTCTCCGGCATGTTCGGCGTCGGCGGCGGTTTTCTCATCACGCCTCTTCTGATTTTCTACAATATCCCACCCGTCGTTGCCGTCGCGACCGGCTCCAATCAGGTCGTCGCCTCCTCGGTTTCGGGAGCGCTCAGCCATTTCCGCCGCGGCTCGCTCGATCTGAAACTGGGCTCGATCCTGCTTGCCGGCGGCTTGGCGGGGGCAACGTTCGGCCTCTGGCTATTCGTACTGTTGCGCAGGCTCGGCCAGATCGACCTGATCATCTCCCTGATCTACGTGCTCCTGCTCGGCACCGTGGGATCGCTGATGCTGTGGGAAAGCGTGCGGGCCATGCGCCGCGCGGCCGGCAAACTGCCGCCGGCAACCGGCAAGCCGCGTCATCACAACTGGGTACAACGGCTGCCGTTGAAACTGCGGTTCAAGAAATCCAAGCTGTATCTCAGTGCCATTCCGGTCATCGGCCTCGGCTTCTTCGTCGGCATGCTGACGCCGATGGGCATCGGCGGCGGCTTCATCCTCGTGCCCGCCATGATCTATCTGCTGCGCGTGCCCACAAACGTCGTCGTCGGCACATCGCTGTTCCAGGTCATTTTCGTGACGGCCTTCACGACAATCGTCCAGGCAGCCACCAACTATTCCGTCGATATCATCCTGGCCTTCCTCTTGATGGTGGCGGGCGTTATCGGCGCGCAATACGGCGTTCGCGTCGGCCAGAAGTTGCGCGGCGAGCAATTGCGTGCGCTCCTCGGCCTCCTCGTCCTGGCCGTCGGCCTTCGCCTCGTCATCACTCTCGTGGTCACCCCCGCCGACGTCTACTCGGTCATTATGGAAGGGGTGAGCCGATGAGAATGTCCGGACTGCTTCTCGCTGCCGCATTGCTGCTCACTCCGTTCACCGCACAAGCCCAAGTGCTGCTCGACCAGCCGACGACTTCGACCACGGCGCGCGAGACGATGGAGATCGGCACGTCGACGAGCGAAATCGCCATCACCTCCGACTTCACTGGCGCCGATCTGACGATTTTCGGCGCGCTCTCCAACACCGACCAGCTGCTGCTGGCGATCGGCCAATACGATATCGTCGTCGTGCTGGAAGGTCCGCGCGAGAATGCGACGGTACGCCGAAAGGAGCGGGTCTTCGGTATCTGGGTCAATACCCGCTCGATGACGTTCGAGCATGTGCCGGAAGCCTATTCGCTGTCTAGCACGCGCGCCGTCGACAATATCACCACGCCGCTCGAACTCAGCGATCGCGGTATCGGCGTCGACCATATTCCGCTGGCGCCGGTCGGCTTCGTCGGCAATGTCGGCGATGTGCCGGAATTCCGCAACGCCTTCCGGCGGCTGCAGAAAACAGGCGGCCTCTATGAAAGCGATCCTGCGGGCGTTCGCTTCGTCAGCTCGTCGCTCTTCAAGGCGACACTCAGGGTTCCAGCCGATGTGCCGAACGGGGTGCATACGGTGCGCGCCTATCTCTTCAAGAGCGGCAAGTTCCTGAGCGAGAAATCGCTGCCGCTGCGCGTCATCAAGACCGGGATCGAGCAGATGATCACCGATGCCGCGCATCAGCGGCCGATCACCTATGGCATTTTCTCCGTGCTGCTCGCCCTCGTCACCGGCTGGGGTGCAAGCTTCATCTTCCGAAAGAACTAGAGCGTTTCCACTTTTCCTTGAATCGCGGAAACGCTCTATCCTCTTGTTTTCTTACGTATTTCGGACGGAAAACCGCTGCGCACTTTTCCTGAAAATGCTCTAGTCAGCCGTCTTTCCGACGATTGACGACTTCGAGATAGGCCTCGGTCAATCGGCCAAGCACGGAAGGCGTGCCCGGCGGCAATACCTTGCCGAGATGCTTGGCGCGCAGCTCCGCCATGAAATCCTCCCAGAGCTTTTGGCCACCATCCTCCAGGAGCTCCGCCCGGATCGACAGCTCCTCGGAAACCGGCAGATGCTTGCGACCCCAGGCACCCATATGGGCAAAAAGGGGCACGAGGTCGATCGACATTTCCGTCAGGCTGTAGACGGCCTTCTGCTTGTGAGTGGGATCGCTCTTTCGGGTCAGCAGACCATGCTCCACCAGCCGCTTCAGCCGGTCGGCGAGGATATTGGAAGCGATCCTCTCTCCGGAATTCTGCAGCAGTTCGCGAAAATGGCGGCGATTGCCGAACATGATGTCCCTGATGACGATCAGGCTCCAGCGATCGCCGAGGATTTCCAGTGTCAGATTGATCGGGCAGCCGGAACGATGCAATGCGTCCATAAGGGCCTCCAAAAACCGCTTGCATTTTGCTATCAGTATAATTAGTTTGCAACCGCTTTCTTTTAGCAACTGGTTTTATTATGGTACGGTTATTACAATGGAGGAAGTGATGAGGAAGCTCGTTATCTGGAATCTCATGACGCTCGACGGCTATTTCGAGGGAACCACTCCCTGGGACCTCGGCTTTCACATGCTCGCCTGGGGAGACGAACTGGAACGCTACGCGACAGATCTCGGCAAGGAAGGCGATCTGCTGATCTTCGGCCGCAAGACCTATGAGGGCATGGCGGCCTATTGGTCGACCGCGACGGAAACGCCTGATATTACCGCCTACATGAACGGCATCGCCAAGATTGCCGCCTCTCGGACGCTCGACAAGGCGGACTGGAACAACACCCGCATCGTCGGCGACATTGTCTCTGAACTGAAGAAACTGAAGGAAGAACCCGGTAAGACCATCTTCGTCTTTGGCAGCGCCGAGGTGACAGATGCGCTACTCAAGGCGAGGCTGGTGGACGAGATCCGCATCTGCCTCGTTCCCGTCGTGCTGGGCAGCGGCAATCCGCTTTTCAAACCGGCGACAGAACAACAACCGATGAAGCTTATCGATTCACGCCCGCTGAAGACCGGGGCGGTGATCCTGCGTTATGAGCCGGGAAAGGCCGGTTAAGCGGACAGATTGCCGAACCGCACCGAGTAGATGCGGTCGCGGCCGAGCAGGTGCGCAATCAGGCTCTCCCGCTCGAAGAGGCCTGCCATCGCCTTGTGGCGAAGATCGAGGCCGCCGGTCATCACGCCGAAGGCCGGCATAAGCAGACGGGCGCCATCCGTGGCGAAACATGGGCGGCGCACCGATTTCTCACGACGCCGGACCGTGGCGGAGGGATGCAGATGGCCAGCGATTTCGCCGGCCTGTCGGCCCGCCTTCGGCTCGTGCCGGAAGGTGAGCCCGCCGCAATGCATCTCATCGACCGAGTGGCCGGGCAGGTCGACCGTGCCGTCCGGATCGTGATTGCCGTTGATCCAGATCCATTCACGGCCGCGGGCCATATTGACGATCAGGCTGCGAAACTCATCCGGCAGATGCTGCGAACCGACCCGATCATGGAAATTGTCGCCCAGCGAAACCACGAGTTTCGGGTCATAGCGGGCAATAACGGCGGAAAGGACGGTCAGCGTCGTCAGCGTATCGTAGGGCGGCAACAGCATGCCACGACGGGCGAAGGCTGCCCCCTTTTCCAGATGCAGATCGGAGACGACGAGAATACCGGCATCCGGCAGATAGAGCGCACCCAGCGGATCGCAGACAGCGGCGACACCATGAACAACGGCCTCAACGCCCGACGCACTCGTCGCGCCGTTGCCCTGACCGTTCATATCTCGCGCTAGCGCCAGGCGATTCATCACCGTAACAATCTACCTTCGTCGTCTGCTTCGCAGCATCCCTATTCCATCGCCTCGCGGATCAGGTCGTCAGCCGCCTCCGCAAGCAGGGAATCGTGAGCCTCGCCCGGCACCGGCACCTTGCCGATTTCCAGCATCACCGGCACGGCGAGCGGAGAAATATGGTCCAGCGCGCGATGGGTGATATGGCCCTTGATTCGCTTCAGCATATCCGCAAGACGGCCAATATCCAAAAGCCCGGTCGCCGCATCCTGCCGCGTCGCCTGCAGCAGGATGTGATCCGGCTCGTGACTGCGCAGCACGTCGTAGATCAGATCGGCCGAAACCGTCACCTGACGGCCGGTCTTTTCTTTGCCCGGATGCCGGCGCTCGATCAAGCCGGCAATCACCGCACAATTGCGGAAGGTGCGTTTCAGCAGGAAGGATTCGTCGAGCCAGGCTTCGAGATCATCACCGAGCATATCTTCATCGAAGAGATCGGAGAGGCTGAGGCGTCCATTGGCGATCATCAGCCCCATATCCTCCAGCCCCCAGATACCGAGGGAATAATCGGTCGCGACGAAGCCCATCGGCTTGGCGCCGGCGCGCTCCAGCCTTCGCGTCAAAAGCATGCCGAGCGTCTGGTGCGCCAGGCGCCCCTCGAAGGGATAGGCGACCAGGTAAGCACGACTTCCGCGCGGAAAGGTCTCGATCAGAAACTCGTCGCGCTTCGGCAGCAGCGATTTTTCCTTCTGGATTTCCAGCCAGTCGCGCACCTGGTCCGGCAGGCGATGCCGTCGGTCGGGATCGGCGATCATCGCCCGGACCTGATCAGCGAGATAGGTGGAGAGCGGAAACTTGCCGCCGGCATAGGAGGGGATTTTCGGGTCCAGCGAGAAGGCCTGCGACGCCAGGCATTCGCTCTCGCGGATACCCTCGAAGCGTAGCACCTTACCGGAGAAGAGGAAGGTATCGCCGGGCGCCAGCTGCTCGACGAAATATTCCTCGACTTTGCCGAGCGGCGCTCCCCCTCGCCCAAGCGAACCCAGCGCATTGCGCTTCACCATGCGGATATTCAGCATCGCCTCTTCGACAATGGTGCCGAGGTTCAGACGATATTGCTGGGCGACCAGCGGATTGGAGACGCGCCAGCGCCCTTCTGGCGTCCTGCGGATGCGGGCATAGCGCTCATAGGTTCGCAGCGCATAGCCGCCGGTGGCGACGAAATCGACAATGTGCTCGAAGGTCTCCCAGGAAAGCGCCGCATAGGGAGCGGCGCTCTGCACTTCATCATAGAGCTCCAGCATGTCGAAGGGCTCGGCGCAGGCCATGCCGAGCACGTGCTGGGCGAGCACATCGAGCGCTCCGGCGCCGATCGGCGGGGTATCCTGCGCGCCGATATAATTGGCATCCAGCGCCGCCTGACACTCCATGACCTCGAAGCGATTGGCCGGCACCAGGATCGCCTTCGACGGCTCGTCCATGCGGTGATTGGCGCGGCCGATGCGCTGGGCAAGGCGGCTTGCGCCCTTTGGCGCGCCGACATGGATGACGAGATCGACATCACCCCAGTCTATGCCCAGATCGAGCGTCGAGGTGGCGACGACGGCGCGCAAACGGTTATCGGCCATGGCCGCCTCCACCTTGCGACGCTGGCCGACATCGAGCGAGCCGTGATGAAGCGCGATCGGCAGATTGTCGTCATTGGCCGACCACAGCTCCTGAAACAACATTTCGGCCTGCGACCGCGTGTTGACGAAGAGCAGCGTCGTGCGATGCGCCTTCAGCTCGCGATAGATATCGGGGATCGCGTATTTGGCGGAATGGCCGGACCAGGGGATGCGCTCTTCCGTCGATAGGATAGAGATATCCGGTTTGGCGCCGCCCTCGACGATGACGAGGCCCGCATGATGTTCCTCCCCCGGCTCTTGCGCCACCAGCCACTTCTGCAGATCCATGGGATCAGCAACGGTCGCCGAAAGACCGATGGTCTGCACACGCGGCGCCAGCTTGCGGATGCGGGCAAGGCCGAGAGACAGCATGTGGCCGCGCTTGGAGGTGACAAGGGAATGCAGCTCGTCGAAGACGATGTATTTCAGGTCCTTGAAGAAGCGCTCGGCCTCGCGATTGGCGAGTAGCAGCGCCACCTGCTCCGGCGTCGTCAGCAGGATATCGGGCGGATTGAGCTTCTGCCGCTGGCGCTTGCCGCTTGGCGTATCACCGGTGCGGTTCTCGACTGACACCGCCAGCCCCATCTCCGAGACGGGCTTCATCAGGTTGCGCTCGATATCGACGGCGAGCGCCTTCAGCGGCGAGATGTAGAGCGTGTGGATGCCGGTGAAGGCAGAGCCGGGCGGGATCTTGCCGCGGCGAGTGAGATCGGTGAGCGACGGCAGAAAGCCGGCAAGCGTCTTACCGGCGCCGGTGGGCGCAATCAGCAGCGTGCTTTCGCCGGCTTCGGCGCGGGCAAGCAACTCCAGCTGATGGGCGCGCGGCTGCCAGCCCTTTTCCGCAAACCAGCGGGTGAAGGGGGCGGGCAGGGCAATAAGAGGTTTCGGCTCGATCTGGTCCACGGGGTAAATGTAATGGATATGCGCCGGATGAGAAGCGGGGAGCTTCGTGTCCATTGGCTTTAGTATTCTGTGAGAGTGCGCACCCCCCTCTGTCCCTTTCGGGACATCTCCCCCACAAGGGGGGAGATCAGCAATTCTTGGCACCTGCTTGCCTCAAACACACTCTGCATCTGTAGAAACCGAAGCCCGATATCAGCCGAAGCACAGCGGCCTGCTCCAAACGATCTCCCCCCTTGTGGGGGAGATGTCGCGAGAGCGACAGAGGGGGGTATCGCACGCGCGGTATCTCCCGATCACACCTCCCTGCAGCCCTGCTTCAAAGGCTATTGACTCCCATCATAATCATAGATAAAAAATATCCATGATTAGAGAGGCACGAAGATGAAGCTCGGAGACGGCGTCGAACAATCCATTCATTGCGTTGGTATGCTGGCTGGCCTGTCCGATGGCGGCGTGCTTTCGGCGGCGGCGCTTGCGGAATTTCACGGCGTTTCGGTCAGCTATCTGCTGAAGCATCTGCAGGCGCTTTCGGGTGCCGGCATTCTCGATACCGTGCCGGGGCCGAAGGGCGGATACCGGCTGGCGCGCAAGCCGGAGGAGATCACACTGCTTGACATCGTACTGGCGGCCGAAGGTCCCACACCCGCTTTCCGCTGTGCGGAAATCCGCCAACGCGGCCCGAACCCGCTCGAAGGGCGCTATTTCGCCAAGCCATGCGGCATCAATGCCGCCATGCTGGCAGCCGAGCGCGTCTACCGGGCGGAACTGGCCAAAACAAGCATCGCCGACGTGCTGACCGATCTCAGACAGACGGACACGGACGGTGGCATAGCCGCGAGAGGCTGTGCCTTTCTCGAGCTTCATGAACGCAAGACCAAAAACTGAACCGAAAGACCCGAACCCAAGGAGAAGACCATGCATCCCCGTTTCAATTTCGCCAAAGCTTCGCCCGACTCCTACAAGGCTGTCGTCGCGCTCGAAAACTTCGTCCAGAGCAGCGGCCTGGAGCGCCGCTTCATCCACCTGATCAAACTCCGCGCCTCGCAGATCAATGGCTGCGCCTATTGCGTCGACATGCATGTGAAGGAAGCCCGGCACGACGGCCTCAGCGAACAGTGGATCAACCTGATGTGCGTCTGGTGGGAATCGCCCGTCTATGACGATCGCGAACGCGCCCTGCTGCGCTGGGTCGATTCCGTCACCAAGATCGCCCAAACCGGTATTCCGGATTCCGACTATGAGCCGCTGAAGCAGCATTTCAGCGAAGAAGACATCGTCAAGATCACGGTGGCGATCGGCACGATCAACATCTGGAACCGCCTCGCCGTCGGCTTCCGCTCGCAGCATCCGGTGGATGCAGCGAATAAGGCTGCTTGAGCGTTCCTTTTCTCTGAACGTGTTGCGTGCCTGGGCCCTCTCTTGAGGTCCGTCATCCTCGGGCTTGACCCGAGGATCCAGGCACAGGCAGGTCAGCGCGGCGAAAACGCCGCGAGCGAGCGTCGGCGGGACCGCATCCCCCGATGCGATGCACACCAAACCCCTCTCATGTAGTCAGCAGCTTGTGCTTGGATCCTCGGGTCAAGCCCGAGGATGACGGTGTATGGGGGTTGACAGTGGGGCCTAAGAGACGCTGGGCGGTGACTGCCATTTGATAATCCCAAAACGAAAAACGCGGAGCCGAAGCCCCGCGTCATTATTGGTTGTCCCATGCTTGGCAAACCAAGCAAGAAAGTTATCAGGCAGCAACCGAACCGAAGCCAGCCGTCGGAACTTCCGAGATGGTCTTCAGAACCTGCGAAGCGATCTGGTAGGGGCAGCCCTGGGAGTTCGGACGACGATCTTCGAGATAGCCCTTGTAATCGTTCTTGATGAACGAGTGCGGGACGCGGATCGAAGCACCGCGGTCGGCAACGCCGTAGCTGAACTTGTTCCACGGAGCCGTTTCATGCTTGCCGGTCAGGCGCATGTGGTTGTCCGGGCCGTAGACCGCAATGTGGTCGTGCAGGTTCTTGTCGAACTGAGCCATGAGCGCTTCGAAATAGGCCTTGCCGCCGACTTCGCGCATGAACTTGGTCGAGAAGTTGCAGTGCATGCCCGAGCCGTTCCAGTCGGTGTCGCCGAGCGGCTTGCAATGGAACTCGATGTCGATGCCGTACTTTTCGCACAGACGCAGCAACAGATAGCGTGCCATCCAGATCTGGTCGGCGGCGCGCTTGGAGCCCTTGCCGAAAATCTGGAATTCCCACTGACCCTTGGCCACTTCGGCATTGATGCCTTCGTGGTTGATGCCTGCTTCGAGGCAAAGATCGAGGTGCTCTTCAACGATTTCGCGGGCGACATCACCAACGTTCTTGTAACCAACGCCGGTGTAGTACGGGCCCTGCGGAGCCGGGTAGCCGGATTCCGGGAAGCCGAGCGGACGGCCGTCCTTGTAGAAGAAGTATTCCTGCTCGAAGCCGAACCATGCGTCCTCGTCGTCGAGGATGGTCGCGCGGCTGTTGGATTCGTGCGGGGTGACGCCATCAGGCATCATGACTTCGCACATGACGAGCGCGCCGTTGGTGCGGGCCGGGTCCGGATAGATGGCGACGGGCTTCAGCACGCAATCGGAGCTGCGGCCTTCGGCCTGCATCGTCGACGAACCATCGAAGCCCCACAGCGGAAGCTGCTCGAGCGTCGGAAATGCGTCGAATTCCTTGATCTGCGTTTTGCCGCGCAGGTTCGGCACCGGGGTGTACCCGTCGAGCCAGATGTACTCGAGCTTATATTTCGTCATTACGCACCTCATAACAGTTAATCAGGCGAAGTAGGAAAACTTGGCCGGCGCGCCCGCCGGAAAATTCCTCACTACGAACGGCTGCCAGGAGAGATGCATGTGCCGTGCCAGATCGCATCGATACCCGGCTCGTCAGGCGAGATTTTTATGATTCAGCCGTATTCAGGCAAGATTTCCGGGCGCCAACTATCGGATTCGTTTTCAAATCGCCTCCGTCGTTCCAACCGAGCTGCCAAGATGTCGCAGGCTCGGCGCCCCGGGAATGGATCGGAAAACCGGCAGATCAAAGAAACGGCATCGACCGCAGCACTGACGAATTGCCTATAATTTCATCATTTAGCATTTTTTTTAAGCGGAATGGTGATATTCGCCTTCGTCTTTGCTATATATGAGCTGTCTCTTGAAGCGCGCCCGCTTGAACACCAAAAAGGGAGAGACAACGAATGGCAATCGGTACCCGGCACGAAACCGCAAAGATCTATCAGTTTCCCGTCACGGCCCGCCCCACGGCGGTCAGCCAGCGTCCGAAGGTGAACCTCACCCCGGATATCGGGCCGACCATTGCGACGGCCGCATTCGACAGCTGGTATCACGAAGCTGCGATCGTCGAATCCGACGACACCCGTAAGCAGTAAGCCTCAGCTTTACAGCGCTATGTAGCGATCCGAGCGATGATTGATCGCGACGAAGAGATTGAGCGCGATTGCGCCGATCACCGAGCAGATGACCACAGGAGGCGTGGTCACCGCAAAAGCGACCGCGAGTACGCATAGGTCGATTGCCAGCTGCACCAGCCCTGCCCTGACCCCAAAACGCTCCTGCAGATAAATCCCCAGAATGCCGACGCCGCCGAGGCTGGCGCGATGACGATAGAGCGCAAGAAGCCCGAAGCCGAGCAAAATGCCGCCAAGAAGCGCCGACCATAGCGCATTGATATGGGCGACATCGAAGAGCAGCGGCTGCAGGTTGGTGAGCAACGAGGTCAGCGCGATGGCGATGAAGGTCTTGACGGTGAAGACCGGACCGAGCTGCTTCAGCGACAGATAGAAGAACGGCAGATTGACCACGAAAAAGGCGAGGCCGAAATTCACGCCGATCGCGTAATGCAGCAGGAAAGCGATGCCAGCAGTGCTGCCGGTCAGGAGGCCGGCGCTCGAGAGGCAGAACAGCCCGAGCGAGGAAATCAGGCTGCCTGAGACTATGCCTTGAACATCCTCGATCCACGAATGCCGGGTCGCGGACGTATTCCAGATACCAAATGCGCTCTTTGCGTTCGCCATGTGCTTTCCCCTGGGTTTCCAGGCTTTTTGCTGAAAGCGCCAGCAACAATCAAGCGAAAATACGTAAGCAATACTGACCTATTTCAAATTCGCAATATTCGAAATATTCAGGCCGATTTGCGGGCAATGAACAGAATGCCGTGAATGGGTTTTCCGCCATCCATGCGAATGATACTGCGAGCCAAATCCTGCACGGCAAAGCCATGCTCGGCCAGTATTTCCCTCACATAGACTTCCGAATGCGCAAATCGCAGGGAGTCGCGCAGCACATAACCATCGGCCTGCTGGGCATCCTCGACCGAAAAGGCGAAGACGGCACCATCGGACGAAAGCATCTGCACGATCGCCATCACGGCATGCAGATTGCCGAGATACATCAGTACGTCAGCAGCAGTGATCAGATCGGCGCGGCGCGGCGCCATATCGGGGTCGAACACGCCCGACTGCTCCGGCTCCAGCGATAGATCGGCCTGGCCGAGATGATCGTAAACATGCTTCTCGGCCGCCTTGGCCAGCATGCCCTTCGACAGGTCATAGCCCTCGAGCCGGTCGACACTGGCGCGGATTTCCGGCCCAAGCAGGCCGGTACCACAGCCGAGATCGATGGCGAGGCGGAAATGTTTCGGGATACCGGCCGCCCCAGCGATCAGCGCCGCCAGTTTACCGGGCACGCTATAACCGAGCTTCTCGACAAGCGAGGTTTCGAAGCGATCGGCATAGTCATCGAACAGCCGCTCGACATAGGGGCTCGGCGGCCGCTCCGGCACATCGGCCCCGCCAAGAACCGCAAGCTTCAGCCGGGCGCCGAAGACATCGCCTGAATCAAGCGCCAGCACTTCGTTGAGGGCTGCGATCGCGCCCGGCACGTCACCGGCCTTCTCGCGATAGGCGGCAAGCGTGAACCAGCCCGCCGCCCAGCGCGGCACCAGCTCCAGCGCCTGTTCCATCAGCTCGGCAGCACTCGCCGGCTCGCCGCTTTCGGCAAGCATCTTGGCATAATCGGCGCGGCGGTCGGCAATGACGTCGCCGGAGGAAAGCTGGCTCGGTAGCATGGGTTTCATCCTGTTTGACGCTCGCCTTTGAACGCGGCCATAAAAAAACTCAAGTCCTATTTCAGGCAGACGCTAGTTTGAGATGTAGGCTGGGCAATAAAGCTTGCGAGTCGCAGACCCCGGCCCTATCTCAGCACCACCGACTGCCATCATGGAGACGTCAGCATGTCCGATCAGGTGAACAGATTCCTTGGCGACTCGCCCGGCCGTACTGTGGTGAAGCTCATCATCGTGTCGCTCGTCGTCGGCTTCGTCATGAAGTTCTTCGGCTGGCGGCCGCTCGATTTCCTCTATGGCCTTCGCCGTTTCTTCGTCGACCTCTGGCACAGCGGTTTCGCGGCACTCGGCGAGTTTGGCGATTATGTGCTGCTCGGCGCATCCATCGTCATTCCCATCTTCATCATACTTCGTTTGTTCAATTACCGCAGCTGACATGACCTCCCAGACACTGATTTTCACGCGCCGCGATGCGTTGCGCCTAACCGCACTTGCGCTCACTGCAACCGTCGCAAGCTGCGCCACGCCGCCCGCCAAGGTTTCCAATATTCCGGCCAGCGACCAGACCGCTTCGGCGCTGCCGCTCGTCAATGCGTTGCGCGCCAAGAACGGCTTGCCGCCCTTGAAGATCGATACCGCGGCCAGCACCGCCGCCGTCTATCAGGCACGGCGCATGGCGGACGCCGGCAAGATGGAGCACCTGATCGGCCTCGGCGACGATTTCGGCAAGCGGGTCAAGGCAAGCGGCGTCAAGCTGCCGGCAGCCGAGAACATTGCCGAGGGCCAGCGCGACGTGAATGCGGCGGTGACGGCCTGGATCAATTCGCCGAAGCATTTGCACAACATGCTCGGCAAATATGATGGGCTTGGCGTTGCTCTCGCCTATGCACCCTCTTCCGGCGACAGGCCTTATTGGTCCATGGTGCTTTCCTCGAACTGAGGAGGCGTAACGTCAAATGGATGTCCAGCAAGGGAGCCGGAGGGTTCTGCCCTTCGACGTGACGCATCGGCTCGTGCTGTCGATCGCACTTCCCATGACGCTCGGCTTCATGACGACACCGCTGCTCGGCCTTGTCGATACGGCCGTGGTAGGCCATATGGGCCAGCCCGATGCGCTCGCCGGCCTTGCGATCGGCGCCGTGCTGTTCGATCTCCTTTTCTCAAGCTTCAACTTTCTGCGCGCCTCAACGACAGGGCTGACCGCGCAGGCCTATGGCCGTCACGATCGGCACGAACAGCAGGCCGTCTTCCGGCGAGCGCTGATATCGGCGCTCACATCAGGTGTCCTGATCGTGCTTTTGTCGCCTCTTCTCCTTTGGCTCGGCCTCAAGCTCATGGGGCCGGAAGGCGGCATCGCGGATGCGACACGCACCTATTTCTCCATCCGTATGCTTTCAGGCCCGGCAGCGCTTGCCAATTACGCGCTACTCGGCTTCGTGCTCGGCCGCGGCCAGGGTCGCATCGGGCTCTTGCTGCAGACCGTCATCAACGGCGTCAACATCGTGCTCGCCATCCTGCTCGGGCTCTATCTTGGCTGGGGTGTGGCGGGCGTTGCCTGGGGCACGCTGATCGGCGAGGCGAGCGGTATGCTGCTCGGGCTTTTCATCGTGCTGCGCAGCTTTGCCGGCGAGGAGCGCCCGCCGCGCGCGGAGCTGTTCTCGCGCACCAAGCTCACCCAGCTCTTCGCACTCAACCGCGATATTCTGATCCGCACCTTCGTTCTGATCGGCGCCTTCACGCTGATGACGCGTATCGGCAACAGCTTTGGCGCGGTCATGCTCGCCGCCAATGCCGTGCTGATGAACTTCTTTTTGTTATCCGGCTATTATCTCGACGGGCTCGCGAATGCCGCCGAGCAGATCACCGGCCGCTCGATCGGTGCCAACTATCGGCCGGCCTTCGAGCGAGGCTTGAAACTGACGGCGCTCTGGTCCTTCGGGCTGGCACTTGCCGCCGCCATCTTCTTCTTCACGGTCGGACCGGCGCTGATCCGCCTGCTGACAACCTCGGAGGAGGTTCGCATTGCTGCCGGAACCTATCTCCCCTGGGCTGCGATCACGGGCCTGACCGGCGCGCTCGCCTTTTTGATGGACGGCGTCTTCATCGGCGCCACATGGTCGCGCGAGATGCGTAACAAGATGCTGCTGTCCTTCGGCGGCTATTTGATAGCACTTGCCGTCTTCGTTCCGACGCTCGGCAATCACGGCCTGTGGCTGGCCATGAATGCCTTCCTGCTGTTTCGCGGCATCTTCCTGGCCATGGGCCTGAAGAAGCGGGCGGATCAGACGTTCCGGTTCGCCCAGTAATCCAGCTTTGTGTCGCGCAAATCGCGGATCGAGCCGACGCGTTCGCGATCGAGCAGCTTCGACAGACCGGTGACGACCTGTCCCGGCAATCCCGGCCCCTCATAGACCATGCAGGAATAGAGCTGCACGAGATCGGCACCGGCCTTGATCTTTTCCAGCGCAGTCTCTGATGACGAGACACCGCCAACGCCGATGATCGGCAAGGCCGCACCGACGCGGCGCCGCATCTTGGCCAATACGATGGTCGATTTCTCGAAGACCGGCTTGCCGGATAGGCCGCCAGCCTCTTTCGCCTGACGCTGATCCTTCAATCCATCGCGCGACAGCGTGGTGTTGGAGACGATCAGGCCGTCGAGCGCATGCGACAGAACTTCGGCGGCGATATCGTCCATGCCCTCCTCGGTCAGATCGGGCGCGATCTTGAGGAAGACGGGAATGCGCTTGCCGGCCTTCGCCGCTTCCTCGTCGCGGGCGGCAAGCACGGCCCATAGCAGGGACGACAGGCTTTCGCGGGCCTGCAGATCGCGCAGGCCCGGCGTGTTCGGCGAGGAAATATTGGCGGTGAAATAGCGCGCGACGGAATAGAAACGGCGGATGCCGGCAACATAATCGGCGATGCGGTCGGCGCTATCCTTGTTGGCGCCGATGTTGACGCCGATGATGCCGTTGCCGCGAATGGTTTTGAGCCGCTGAAATGCTGCCTCATGGCCCTCATTGTTGAAGCCGAGGCGGTTGATGACGCCTTCGTCCTCGACCAGGCGGAAGATGCGCGGGCGTGGGTTGCCCGACTGCGCCTTCGGCGTCACCGTGCCGATCTCGGTAAAGCCGAAGCCGAGCCTCAGCAGCGCCTCCGGCACTTCGGCATTCTTGTCATAGCCGGCGGCCATGCCGATGGGATTGGCAAAATCGAGGCCGGCCACGGTCTGGCGCAGGCGAGGATCGGCGCTGATGCGGCAAGCCGGAACCAGCCCCGATTTCAGCGCAGCTATCGACATGCCGTGCGCGGTTTCCGGATCGAACAGGAACAGGCCGCGCCGGCCGAGATCGCGAAAGGTGCCGATCATTCCGCCATCTCCGGAAAGGTGTGACAACCATCTTCGCCGATCAGCAGCGGCTTTTCCCAGAGCACGGCCGAAAGCGGCAGCGGCGCATAGAGATGCGGGAAGAGATCGCCGCCGCGCGAGGGTTCGAAGACCAGCTTATCTCCAAGTGCATCGCCGTTGACCGCCACCAGCAACAGGCCGGTCTGCCCCGCAAAATAAAGCTCGGCTGTTTTCTTTGCCTGTTTCGCGGTGGAGAGATGAATGTAGCCGTCGGTCAGATCGATTGCCGCGCCATGAAAAACGCCGGTTTGCCTGGCTTGCTGCCAGAGCGCATCCGGCACGATCTTGTAAACCACTGGCATGGCGATCATCATCCCTCTGTAAAGCTGTCCTGATAGGGCTTTGCACGAAAACATCAGCCGATGTCCACGGTTTCCGTAATGGATTTAAGGTTTAACGCAGAAAATCCGGAGGATGACATGACGAAGGAACTGAAAATCGTCCTTGCGGCCATGCTTCTGCCTGTTACTTTTCTTCTCTCCACGCCGGCTCTATCGGCCGAACCGGATGCGGAACGCTTCCAGCTGGAGCGCAGCGGCGATCATTTCATCCGTCTCGACAAGCAGACCGGCGCCATGTCCATCTGCCAGGACCAAAGCGGCAATCTCGTCTGCCGCATGGCCGCCGACGAGCGCAGCGCCTATAACGACGAGCTGGATCGGCTTTCCGACCGCGTGACGAAGCTCGAAAAGACCGTTGCCGCAAACAAGGGCTCAAGCCTCCCGGATGACGCCGAGATCGACCGCACGCTTGGCATCATGCAGAAATTCATGCGCGGCTTCATGGGCATGGCGAAAGAATTCCAGAACGAACAGCCGGACGTCAAGCCGCAGCCGCAGAAGACCTGAGCCCGCCGAAAACCGCGGGCGAAAGCACGGGGATAAAGGACCCTATTCCTATGCCGGACTTTACTCGGCAAAATGCCTCGGTTAACGTTTTCTAAAGAGCAGAGCGCCGGGCAAGCCGGCGCGCGGATACCGAGCGGCGATGCTGTCACACGAGCAGATATGGGGGGCGATCGACCGGCTTGCCGAGCGACATGCCCTGACCCCTTCCGGTCTCGCCCGTCGCGCCGGGCTCGACGCCACCTCCTTCAACAAATCGAAGCGGCTGAGCCAGGACGGACGTCTGCGCTGGCCCTCGACGGAATCGATCGCCAAGATCCTCGATGCGACGGGTGCCAGCCTGGAGCAGTTCCTGAGCTTCATCCGGCCCGCCGAGCCGCCGGGCGCTACGACTCCACCCAACGGGATTTTGCCAGCTGGCAACGCCATACCGCTGCTCGGCTTTGCCCAAGCGGGTGCAGGCGGCTTCTTCGACGATGGCGGCTTTCCCGCCGGTCAGGGCTGGGACATGGTGGAATTTCCCGTCGCTGCCGGGCACGGGACCGGCGCCTATGCACTCGAGGTGCAGGGCGAAAGCATGTTGCCGCTCTATCGCGACGGGGATATTCTGATTGTCGAGCCAGGTGCTCAGATCAGGAAAAACGATCGTGTCGTCGTGAAGACCCGCGAAGGCGAAGTCATGGCCAAGGTCCTGCTGAGGCAGAGCGCCAAGTCGATTGAGCTTTTGTCGCTCAATCCCGAGCACCCCAACCGCAGCTTCGATCTTGCGGATGTGGAATGGATTGCCCGGATCATTTGGGCCAGCCAATAGGAAAGTTTTCTCGTTATGCGTCGTAATATTTGGCTCGCAGGTGTGGCAGGCACGATCGTCGGTTCTTGGTTGACCCTCGTCGCGATTCAGGTCAGCGAGCGTGGTTTCAACCTGCCTCACCGCGGCCACAGCGACACGACAGCCGAAAGCAAGCCGGCTGCGACTGCGCCGAGCGAGACCGCCAAGGCCGACACCACGCCATCAAAGGCTATCGAGGCACCCAAGCCTGCCAAAACCACGAAGCAGAGCGACACGAATTCTGGTCAGGCGCAATCGGAAGGCCAACCGGTAGCGCAGGCCGCCGGCTCGGCCACGCAAGCAACGAAGGATAAGGCAACGATCCTCGCAACAGCGTCCCCATCGACAAGCAGCTCCGACAGCAGTCCCGAGCTATCCGCCGCTGCCATGGCGGCGGCTGCGGCGGCAAGCGACGGCGACGAGACTAAGGCCGAGGAAAACAAAACGGCGGCAGCGGAGCCGGTGACGCAGCAGGACAACAAGGTTCCGACCGACCCCGCACGTTCGAACGACGCATCGACGAAGCCAGAGGAAACGCAAGCGTCGCCGCTTGCGACAGATACGGCGAGCGGCAAGGACGCTGCCACGTCCCTGGCCCAGGTCCCGCAGCCAAGCGAAACCACGCCGGACAAGGCGGCTGCCGCTCCATCGGAGGCAGCGTCTGACGACCAGGCCAAGACCGATCCCGTCTCGGACAACCGGATACCGGCCGACCAGATCGACAGGGAGACGGCGGCGACCGAACATCGAACCCTGCCGCCGGAGTCGCCACAGCAGCAGGCTCAGCCGGCGCCTCAGTCCGGACAGGCAGCGCTTGATCCCGCATCCCAGCCACAGGAGCAGACGACAACGATCGAACTCGTCCGCCCCTTCTCGGATCAGGCTGGCATATTGACCATATCAGGCAGGAGCGTACAGCTCAGCGGGATTGTTCCGACCGACGTCGACCGAATGTGCACCGGCCCGAGCGGGAAGGACTGGCCCTGCGGCCAGGCTGCGCGCACGGCATTCCGCATGTATCTGCGCGGCCGATCGATCGATTGCGATGTGCCCGATGCCAACTGGAAAGGCACAGTCAAAGGCGCCTGCCGCTATGTCCGCGTCGATCTGAGCGCCTGGCTGGTGCGCTTCGGCTGGGCCGATCCGGAGCCAGGTTCGCCGCTTGCGTCACTCGTCGACGAGGCCAAGCAGAAGAAGCGCGGCATGTATGGCGACGACCCGCGCAAGAATGGAAAATCGACGCTCGGACCGGCTTTGCGCAAGGAAGACCCGCTCAATCCGATCTGACGCCTTGCTTCCGCCACGACAGCGCCGCGCGTCATATATGCGCGCAAAGGTCGCTGTAGCGCTTTTAATCCGCTGCATAATTCCTTAAATCGATTCCGATTTAAGGAATTATGCAGTAACTTTTGCCATGAGACGCGCGACTTTTCAGCTTGCCAAATTCAAAGGACTTCGCCTGTCATGAACAAGCCGCTTTCTGCTCACGAGGCCCTGATCTACGTCATGGTACTGGCCTCGGCCGTCGACCGCACGATGAACGACCGGGAACTCAGCCGCATCGGAGAACTCATTCACGCCCTGCCGGTCTTCAAGGGGTTCGACGACGAGAAGCTGATTTCCGTCTCCCGTGATTGCGCCAAGCTTCTGGCCAGCAATGAAGGGCTCGACATCGTGCTCGAAACCGTGCGCGATACGCTTCCTGCCCGTCTCTACGACACGGCCTATGCGCTGGCCGTCGAAGTCGCTTCGGCCGACCTGTCGGTCAAGGCCGAGGAATTGCGCCTGCTCAGCCTCCTTCGCGACCGTCTTGGCCTCGACAAGCTGACCTGCGCGGCCATCGAGCGCAGCGCGATCGCCCGCTACCGCAAGGCCTAGAGGCTTTTCCCGAAATTGCGCTAATCAGTAAAGCCCGTAAGGGAAATAGCGCAGATAGATTTCCTGCAGCCTGCCATCGCGCGAAAGGGTGGCAAGCGCATGGTTGATCGCGGCCGTCAGATCGGCATCCTGCTGACGCAGCATGATGGTCATGCCTTCGCCGAGAAATTGCTGCGACAGGTAGGGGCCGTCAAACAGAGCACAGCATTTTTCCGCCGCCGGCGACGAGACCCAGAAGGAAAGCTGCAGGCCATCGGCAAATGCCGCATCGACCTTGCCGTCCTTGACGGCGGCAAGAAGTCCATCCTTGTCGTCGAACGGCACCGGCTTGATGGCCGGGAAGAAGGCCGTCAGCATTGCCTCATGCACCGTGCCCTTGACGACGCCGACCGGATGTCCCGAGAGCGAAGCGGCTGTCGTACCGCTGATCGATGCCTTGAGATTGCGTACGAAGCGGGCCGGCAACATCAGGAAGGGCCGCGAAAAGCTGAAGGTCTTGCGCAGCTCGGGTGTAACAGCAACGCCGGCGATGACGGCATCGCCTTGCGAAGCGGCAAGCGCGCCCTGCAATTCGCCGAAGGGCAGGGCCTGGATCTGGCATTTGTCCGCTATTGCGAGCTCGTCGCAGATCTTGCGCGCAAGCTCGACATGGAAGCCCGTGAGCTTGCCATTCTGATCGAGAAAGTTGAAGGGCGGAAAATCGATCGACGTCAGGAAGCGCAGCCTGACCAGCGAGGATAGGTCCGGTTTCGGCAGACGTTCGCGCGCATCGAACAGGATCGGCAGGTTCTGCGGCTTCGTCTCCTGGGCGGCCAGCGGCAAGGCGCAGGAGGTGACGATCAATACCGCACGCGCCAGGAGCCGGGCGACTGACATCGTCGACGAAAGGCAAACACGCATGGTCTTGATCCGGCCTCCGGTCGTGGATGCACATTTCTGGTTCACGAATCCGATGTAGCAGAGTCATGCCGCAGGGGGAATATCGCGCCATGCAATGGCGGCGGTCGCGGCTGCAGGATACGTGGCGGAGGTCGACCGCATCGGCGAGTTGCGCGGTTTTGAACATGTGCAAAATTAATGGGGGAATTCCACCCGGCAGTCTCCGCCGTTAGCAGTCGATTAAGCTCTGTTGATTGTACTCGTCGCCATCGACGACATCGGCTCCAAGGCCGATCGCATGATGCAGGTCGTCTGGGCCTTCTTGGCAAGGTATCACGTAGACTCGGCTTCACCCGTGCACATCAGGCAGGCCCCTCCCCACCCAAGACGAGCGAGCGGGTTCTTGGCCTCATTCCGAATAGGGCACGGCATTCTCAAGCGGACCGCCATGTTCAGGAACTTGAAAATCAAAACCAAGATACTTGCCGTGATCCTGTTTCTCGGCATCATTTCCTTTGTCGGTCTGCTGCTGATCGCCAGCGAATTCCACAAGGCGGATCGGGCCTACAGCGCCTTCCTCGATCATGAGGCCGCCGCGGCGAGCGAAGCTGCGCGCGCGAGTGCTGCCTCTCTCGCTTCCGTGCTGCAAGCAAGCCTGATGCTGAATTTCGATCCCGGCAGCGACGCCTTCAAGGCGATTGCGGCGGGCAGCAGCTATTTCGGCGAAGCCAAGCAAAGACTGGCCCATGCGGAAAATCTCGTTCCCACGGCAAAGCAATCGATCGATGAAATTCTTGTCCGTCTCGACGAAGTGCAAGGGCTCACCGAGAAGACCATCGACCAGCGCAAGAATGGCGACCTGAAGGGCGCCGAAGCGACCTTGATCCTGGTCAACCAAAAACTGCCCAGCCTCATTGCCAGCATACAGACCAACGACGATGCCCTGACAAACCGGATGAATGACGGCGCTGACGCCTTGTCGGTCCACCTCAACCGTTCCGTCAACACTATGCTCATCGCTCTTGGCGGCCTCATCGTGCTCGCCATCCTCCTCGGCATGTATGTCGCGCAGAAGGGCATCGCCGCGCCGCTGATGCAGCTGCATCAGCGCATGACGACACTTGCGCATGGCGATACGGCAAGCGAGATCGAGGGCCGCGAACGTCGTGACGAGATCGGACAGATGGCATCCGCCGTCGCCGTGTTTCGTGACAACGCCGTCGAGCGGTCTCGCCTCGAAGCACAGGCGGAGGCAGATCGCACCCTCAGCGACAGCGAGCGGGCACAGCGCGAAACCAGGCAGGCGGCCGAGGCGACGCAGCTTCAGCAGGCCGTCCAGGCTGTTGGCGACGGCCTGAAGCGTCTTGCGGAAGGCGATCTCGTTACGCGGATCGACACACAATTCGCCGCGCATCTCGGCCAGTTGCGGCAAGACTTCAACAACTCCCTCGACAAGCTCAACGGGACGATGAACGCCGTCGGCTCCAATGCCCGCGCCATAAGCGCGGGTGCTGACGAAATCCGTTCAGCCGCCGACGAGCTTTCCAAGCGTACCGAGCAGCAGGCCGCTTCCGTCGAGGAAACCGCCGCCGCGCTGGAGCAGATCACCACCACCGTCAAGGACGCCGCCAGGCGTACGCAGGAGGCAAGCCAGCTTGCCGCCCATACACGCAGCGACGCGGAACGCTCCGGCGAGATCGTCCGCAATGCGATCGGCGCCATGCAGCAGATCGAGAAATCATCAGGTGAGATCGGCAATATCATCGGCGTCATCGACGACATCGCCTTCCAGACCAACCTTTTGGCGCTGAATGCCGGCGTCGAGGCCGCCCGCGCCGGCGAGGCAGGCAAGGGCTTTGCCGTCGTTGCCCAGGAGGTGCGCGAGCTTGCGCAGCGCTCCGCCAACGCCGCCAAGGAGATCAAGGACCTCATCGCCACTTCCGAAAGGCATGTCCGCACCGGCGTCGGCCTGGTCAGCGAAACCGGCACAGCACTCGACGCCATCGTCTCGGGCGTGCAGGACATCAACCGGCATGTGCAGGCGATCGCCGAGGCTTCCCGCGAGCAGTCGGCTGGCCTGCAGGAAATCAATACGGCCGTCAACACCATGGATCACGGCATCCAGCAGAATGCCGCCATGGTCGAGCAGAGTACGGCTGCAAGCCATAGCCTGGCGACAGAAGCGGCCTCCCTGTCCAACCTGCTTGCTCAGTTTCGCACGGACGGCAGCGATGCCACGCACATCTCTACGAAACCCGTCGCCAGCTCAGCGCCGAGGCCGGCGCCTCGACCGACGGCTCCGCCGGCAGCAACTCCGCGCATCCGGGCCGTCGATGATGCCAAGGTGCGACCGGCCGCTTCGCCGGCGCGCGCCCTCGGCCAGAAGCTGCTGAGCGCCTTCGGCGCCACGCAGACAGCGGCGACGACAACGAACAAGGATGCGGACTGGACGGAATTCTAAGGCCGGGCCGGCGCGATTGCCGCGATCCCCCTATTTTCTCGGGCGGGCGAACAGCCCGACATTGCCGGACCTGTTGCCTTCAGCTTCTCCGCGCCGTTTCAACAGCCTTGCCGGAGCGCCGACATAGATGCCGTAGGGCTTGGTCCGGCCCTTGACGACGGCATTGGCGCCGATAACGCATCCTTTGGAAATATGAGCGCCACCGAGAATCTTGGCGCCTGCTCCGATCCAGACATCGTCTTCGATGACGATGGGTTTCTTCGTCACGCCCTGAAGACGAATCGGGCGGGAAACATCATCGAAATTGTGATCGAAGGAAACGATCATCGCATGCGCGGCGATGCGCACATCATTGCCTATGACAATCCCGCCGCGGCCCAGCAGAATGCTGTAGTCATTGAAGGAGACGTGATTGCCGACCTCGATACTGCCTTCCTGGGCATCGATGACGACTCCCTTGCGGAAGTGCACCCGTTCGCCGATACGGACATCGCCGCGCCGCCAGATGATCCTGGTGCCGAGAGGTACTTTCGTACTGTGCCCGATCTTCAGCACCCCGCTCCGAAAGAGCGCTCTCAACCTGTAAAGCCATGCTATTCCACGCATTCCGACGCTCCTGACAAGGGGCGCCTGTTTTTGCATGCTTGTCTGGCGCCCACCTGAATGCGCTACAGATGGCGATGCGACAGCGCAGCCGCAAGTGTTGTCCTTGCATTGCTCAGGTGCGCGCAGCGAGGCCCGTGATCAATGCAATCACGCCAAAGCCTGCTGCCCCTGCGCAGACGGCAACCCAGCCGCCGAAATCCCATGCCGTGCCGGCAAGCGCCGATCCGAGAGCTCCACCGAGAAAGAAGATGCCGACGAACAGACCATTGATGCGCCCGCGCGCCTCCGGCTTCAGGAGATTGACGGCACGGCGACCCAAGGTCTGATCGCCGGTGACGCCGACATCGAGCAAGACGGCGCTGACGCCCAGAAGGATCAACAGGGCCACCGAGTCGCCCGACCGTATTCCGCCGACCCAGGCGGCCAGCGCCATGGCGGCAAGCACGATCAGATGCGAGGCCAAGGTCGCCGTCCGCGTCCAGCCCCTGTCGCCCATGCGGCCAAAGGCAGAGGTCGCCGCAGCTCCACCGGCGCCCACGAGGGCAAACAGCGCGATGCCGGACTGGCCAAGCGAGAATGGCGGCTGCGCCAGACGCAGGGCGACGGAAGTCCAGAACAGGCTGAAGCTCGCCATCATCAAGGCTGCAGTGAAGGCACGCAGCCGCAGCACCGGCTCCTCCCGCAGGAGCTCGAAGAGCGAGCCGATCAAGGCCCCATAACTCGCATTGACCAAAGGGCGCCGCTCCGGCAGGCGCAGGGCGAGCACAGCGGCGAGCAGCGCAAGCGTCGCGGCACTCATGGCATAGAAACTTCTCCAGCCCCAGACATCGGCAATCAGGCTCGCCAGCGGTCGCGAGACAAGAATGCCGACCATGACGCCGCTCATGACATTGCCGATCACCCGGCCGCGATGTTCAGGCGGCGCCATCGCTGCCGCGATCGGCACGAGGATCTGGATGGCGGAACAGGCCGCTCCCAGCAGGAAGAGGAAGATCAGCAGGCTCCAGCCCGTCGGCGCGAAGGCGGCGGCAACAGCCATGACCAGAGCCGAGAGAAGCATGCGCAGCACCAGCTGCCGGTTTTCCATGAGATCCGCCAGCGGCACCAGAAAGAACAGGCCGGCGGCGTAGCCGAGCAGCGAGGCCATGGCCACGAGGCCGGCACCGCTTTCGGAAAAGCCGAGCGACGGGCCGATGATGCCAACCAGCGTCTGGGGTGCGAAGAGATTGATGATGATGACACCGGTGGCGATGGCGAACAACAAAGTCGAGGGAGCGACCGCGGCCGTCGAAACATCTTCCTCTGGCTCGCTCGTCATGCATTCAGGGACTTGCGACATGATCTCTCCAATAATTTCTGATAATAAAGATAGCCATGCTTATCGCTTTGTTGCATAATGCGGCAATTGAAATGAACTAATAATGATTATGCGAGTTCAGCATGAACATTCATGATCTGGAAGCTTTCGTCGCAGTGGTGGAAACGGGCTCGATCGTCGCCGCCTCGGCGCGCATCAATCTGACCCAGCCAGGCATCACCCGGCGCATACAGAACCTGGAAGACAGTCTCGGCATCGCCCTCCTCGACCGGCAGTCGAAACCCCTCAGGCCGACGGCGGCAGGACGCGAGGCCTATGAGCATGGGCGCCGCGTGCTGCGCTCGCTCGACGATCTCAAGGCCGGCGTTTCGCCCGGCGGCACGATCGGTGGCGAATTCCGTCTCGGGATCATGCCCTATCTCTCCGAGGCGGCCCTATCCGCTCCGCTCGACGAATTGCGCAGCCAGTTTCCGCAATTGACGCTGCGGATCGTCACCGGCTGGTCGCCACAGCTGATCGAGCAGGTCGCTCACAGTCAGCTCGATGCGGCAACCGTCTGCCTGGCGGAGGGGTTGCAGCCGCCGGACGATGTCGTTGGCGAGATGCTCGGAGTCCATGCCGTCATTCTGGTCGCGGCGCCGTCGCTCGGTGTCCCCAAGGAACCGAGACTGGAGGATCTCTCCCGCTTCCCCTGGATCATGAACCAGAGCGGCTGCGGCTTTCGGGCCTTCATTCAGCATCGCTTCGAAGCCGAGCGCCTGCCTTTCGATGTCGGGGTCGAGGCCATGAGCGCCGATCTGCGCATGTCGCTGGTTGCGCGCGGGCTCGGCATCGGCGTCTTGACGCCGGCCGCATTAGCGGACAGCCGCTGGCGCGATGCCATCGAGATAATCGAGGCCCCGGATTTCACCCCCAAAGTTGTCAACTGGCTGGTGCATCGCCCGCCGGCAGGGCGCCTCGCACGTCCGATTGCGATCTTCGGCGAAACGCTAGCGGAAACGCTGAAGGCGAAGAGGCCCTTCTTGACCTGAGCCCGGCAATCAAACGCCGGGCCTGTTGACCATCGCCTCGATATTGTAGCCGTCGAGATCGAGGATGAAGCAGGCATAGTAATCCATGCCGTAGTCCACCCTCGGACCGGGGGCGCCATTATCCCCTGCACCCGCTTCGAGCGAGGCACGATGGAAGGCATCAACCTCGGCCCTTGTCCGGACGCGGAAGGCGACGTGCAGATGCGTGAGAGGCGGCTTGCTGCCGGTGTGCTGGATCTCGAAGAGGCTGCCGTCGCCGACATCGAAAGCCCAGAACACGCCTTCCTTTCCGAAGGACAGGCGATAGCCCAAGGGTGAGAAGGCATGCTCGTAGAAGGCCTTGCTCCTTTCGAGATCGCTGACCTCGATGGTTATGTGATCGATCATCTTGAGCGTATCCCTGCAATTAACGACATAAAGGCAAGCTAAACAGGGGTGGAGTTTCGCACAACGGCTATTGCTCCTGCGCCATCATCCTCAATCGCGACAGGACGCGGGGACGGAATATGATGTTCAATGGACGGCTATCCGGTTTCGCCTGCATTGTCGCCTTGACCATGACAATGTGGGCAGCGCCTGCGCAAGCATCGGAACTCGGGATCGACCGCTCAGCACTGTCTTCGCAGAGCGCAGCAGTTCAGCAAAAAACGCTCGGGGATATTCAAAGCCTGGGCGCCATCTGGTTTCGCGACGGGCCGACCTCCGGCTCGGCGCAGGGTGTGGCGAATTTCGTGAACGAGGTCCGGCTCGCAAAACAGCAGCACCTGAAGTTTCTGATGAATATCGTTCAGATGGACGAGGACTATGATGTCCCGCTGCAAACCCACGATCACGGCTGGAAAGCGAAGAAGCTGAGCCAGATCGATCTTGCGAAATTCACGCAGCGCTTCCAGACCCTGCTCGGCGCGCTGAAAACGGACGGCCTCACGATCGATGCCGTCGAGTTCGGCAATGAGGATGACAGTTATTATTACGACGCGGACGTGCCGTACGACCATCTCGCCACGGCGGAGGAATTGCACACATGGCTGCATGGATACGGCGAGTTCCTGAAAGCGGGAGCGACCATTCTGCACGAACCTCGCTACTATCCAGATGCGAAAGTCATCACTTTCGGCATCGCCCATGGCTGCGACCAATGCGCAGGTCCGCCCAAGCATCTCTCGAATCCGGCGCGGGTCGTCGCCATGCTGAAAAACGTCGACGGCTTCAATTATCTCAGCAATTCATCCTATCGCGTGGACGGCTATGGCACGCATATCTATGCGTCGCCGAACGACATTGCCGGATCGGTGACACGCACGCTGCGTGGAGATGCTGCCGCACTCGGTCCGGATAAGCCTCTGTGGCTCACCGAATGGGGATTTCTCGATCTCAAGGCGTTTCCGAACAAGAAGAGCGAAACCTTGAGCCAGTGCCTCCAAGCGTTTCTCGACACGCTCGATGGGCTTCGTGCCCGGATTCCGATCGGGCCGATGATGTTCTATCGCTACGACAGCTGGCTGTCGGATGCGTCCGGGAAACTACTGCCTCAAGCCAAGGTGCTCGCTGCCTATGCAGCGAAACAATCTCGCTGAACGGGAACAGAGGTACGGAGCTGACCGGAAGGAAGTGGAGCGGGTGAAGGGAATCGAACCCTCGTATTCAGCTTGGGAAGCTGCTGCTCTACCATTGAGCTACACCCGCCTGACGCCTTGAGATGTCCAACAGTTGCCGGCCTCTGTCAAGGCCGGTCTGCAATCGCTCAGAGCCGGAAGTGCTTCGAGAGCTTCAGGCCCTGTGCCTGATAATTCGAGCCGAGGCCGGAGCCGTAGAGGCTGCTGGGCTGTTCCAGCATGTGTTCGTAGATCAGCCGGCCGACGATCTGGCCGTCTTCCAGAATGAAGGGCACTTCGTGGCTGCGCACCTCGAGCACGGCACGGCTGCCGCGGCCGCCGGCCGGAGCATGGCCGAAGCCGGGATCGAAGAAGCCGGCATAGTGGACGCGGAATTCGCCGACCAGCGGATCGAACGGCGTCATTTCGGCGGCATAGTGCGGAGGCACATGCACCGCTTCGCGCGACACGAGGATATAGAATTCATCGGGATCGAGGATCAGCTCGGTGCGGCCACGGCTGTAGAGCGGCTCCCAGAAATCGAAGATATCGTGCTGGGCCTTCTTGTCGACATCGACAACGGCGGTGTGGTGCTTGCCGCGATAGCCGATCAGCCCTTCCTTGTCGCCGGCAAGATCGATCGACAATGCAATGCCGCCGCCGGTGATATTCGGCTTCTTGCTCGCAACTAGCGTCTCGCTCTCATGCAGCGCCAGCAATTCCGGCTCGGTGAGCAGGGCCTGGCCGACACGGAAACGGATCTGCGACAGGCGCGAGCCGCGGCGAACGACGATCGGGAAGGTGCGCGGGCTGATTTCGAGATAGAGCGGGCCGGAATAGCCGGCCGGGATCTTGTCGAACTCCTGCGCCCGGTCGGTGATGACGCGGGTGAAGATGTCGAGACGGCCGGTGGAGCTCTTCGGATTGGCCGAGGCCGACATGTCCTCGGGCAGGTCGAGGCGCTCCATCAGCGGCACGATGTAGACACAGCCGGTTTCCAGCACCGCGCCTTCGGAGAGATCGACAACATGCAGTTTCAGCCGGTCGAGCTTGTCGGCAACGAGATGCGATGGGCCGGGCATGAAGCTGGCGCGGACGCGGAAGGCATGCGAGCTGAGCCGCAGGTCAAGACTTGCCGGCTGGATCTGATCGACGTCCAGTTCTCTCTCGCTCGTCAGCCTCCCCGTCTCGAAGAGCGCCGCAATGGCGCGGTCGGCCAGAATTCCAGTATTGCGAGCCATCATGCTTCTCTCATAATTTGCCGCAGACAAAACCAAACTCGGGGAATTGACGCAAGCCGTCAACGGCAGTATTGCAACTTATCCCGTGGTGATTTGGCCGGTCGGCTTGCAGCCACGTTAAACAAATGGCTAAAAAGACCGGGGTTGAACCGGTCTGCTTTCGCGACCGGTTTTTTTGTTTTGAAAGTGGTGATGGCATGAGCAAGACTTGGCGCCCCGCAACCCAGCTCGTACACAACGGAACGCTCCGCTCGCAATTCGGCGAGACCTCGGAAGCAATCTATCTGACCCAGGGCTTCGTCTACGACACCTCGGAAGCGGCGGAAGCCCGCTTCAAGGGCGAGACGGATGGTTTCATCTACGCCCGCTACGGCAGCCCGACCAACGACATGTTCGAAAAGCGCATGTGTGCGCTGGAAGGCGCTGAAGATGCTCGCGCCACCGCGTCCGGCATGGCCGCCGTCTCTGCCGCCATTCTCTGCCAGCTGAAGGCCGGCGATCATATCGTTGCGGCCCGCGCCCTCTTCGGTTCCTGCCGCTGGGTGGTCGAGACGCTCGCGCCGAAATACGGCATCGAATGCACGCTCGTCGACGGACGCTTCACCGAGAACTGGGAAAAGGCCATCCGCCCGAATACCAAGGTCTTCTTCCTCGAAAGCCCGACCAACCCGACGCTGGAAGTGGTCGATATTGCCGCCGTCGCCAAGCTCGCCAACCAGATCGGCGCGAAGGTGGTGGTCGACAACGTCTTCGCAACCCCGCTCTTCCAGAAGCCGCTCGAACTCGGCGCCCATATCGTCGTCTATTCCGCCACCAAGCATATCGACGGCCAGGGCCGTTCGCTGGGCGGCGTCATCCTCTCCGACAAGCAGTGGATCGACGAGAACCTGCAGGACTATTTCCGCCACACCGGCCCGGCCATGTCGCCGTTTACCGCCTGGACGCTGCTGAAGGGCATCGAAACCCTGCCGCTGCGCGTCGCGCAGCAGACGGCGAACGCTTCCAAGGTTGCCGATTTCCTCGCCGAGCAGGGAAACAAGGTCGCCCGCGTGATCTATCCCGGCCGCAAGGACCATCCGCAGGCCGATATCATCGCCAAGCAGATGAGCGGCGGCTCTACCCTCGTCGCCTTCGAGCTGAAGGGCGGCAAGGAAGCCGCCTTCAAGCTGCAAAACGCGCTTGAGATCGTAAAGATTTCCAACAATCTCGGCGACTCGAAGAGCCTGATCACCCATCCGGCCACCACGACGCACAAGAACCTCACCGACGAGGCCCGCGCCGAGCTCGGCATTTCGCCCGGCACTGTGCGTTTCTCCGCCGGCATCGAAGACAGCGCCGATCTGGTCGAAGATTTCGCCCGCGCTCTCGAGCAGGTTTCCGCCTGATATTGATCGAGCCGCCCGGAGATGTTCCGGTCGGCTCGACCTTTCATTTTGCAGGCTATCCAACCGGGCCGTCAGCTGGCGGCCTTGAACTCGACCCTGCCGTTGTTCAGGAAGACCATCTTGTCGAACAGCGTCAGATCCAGTGGATTCGGCAGGCGGACATCCGAGAGATCGGGCACTGGTTTCAGCACCGGATCATAGGAACGGTCGATCTGCGAGACGAAGACGACGATCACGCCTCTGTCGCGCGCAAACGCCTTCAACGCCTGAACCTGGATCATCACGTCAGGCTTTTCCCGCTTCTGATCCAGCAACTGCAGAAAATCGACCACCGCCAGCGTGCCGCGAGGCGCTGCAGCCAGCCTTTCAACGATATAGTCGGCGCTGATGGCATCCGAATTGTCGAATTCGAATAGGTCAGCAAATTCCGCATGATCGGCACCGATCACCGGGAAACGGTCCAGAACGACCTTTTCCGTGTCTTCCAGCGTGAAGAAGACGCCGCGATTGCCAGCCTTCATGGCTTCGACGGCAAGCCGCAAGCTCATCAAGGTCTTGCCGTGGCCGGGCCGCGCGCCGACCAGCACCAGATCACCCGGGCTCAGACGCGAATACAGCTCGCCGACGGGCACGGCTGAGCTCGTTTTGCTTGCAAGCAAGCTCCAGCCTGCAAAGCCCTCGCCAGCCGCGACGCGATCCAGCGCTGCGTGCAAAGGGATATTCTGCTGGCGAGACAGGAGTTTCGCCCTACGCTTCAAATGATAAACAGGGGCAGAAAGCCTCATCTAAACCTCCTATTGCGAGCGATGACCGCAACCCCTCCTTATGCCAGGCGCTCAAACAGTCGGTTTGGATATCGACGGCCCCGCATGAGATATACTTTCCCGAAGGGAGGGGGGAGGCACGGGCCATGCCAGAATCAGATGATAGCCGAAATCCTCCCGAGAGGGAATCCGGCGCAAGTTCCCTCAGAGGAACATAAAGAAGGGACAGAGGGTCATATGGCCGGGAGGTTTTAATAATTGGCGATCAGCTATGACGCCCGATCCCTGAAGTGCACCAGCAATTGCGGCAAGCGTATCCGCACCTCCATAAGCTCCAGCGGCGACATTATGATAGACAAGACTAAATGACGAGCGAAACGAGATACTTTGAGAAGAAAGGACTAACCTTCTTCATTGGCTGTAATAGCTGAATTTCAGAACGATCCGTCTCCCCGCGCGAGATTTCATCACGCCGTTCCTTGACGGAATGGATTGGTTATAGGATACCGCTAGATATCCGGCGCTTTGCGGGAGCAGTGGAAAGCGGATAATATGCCGCAGACTTGAAAATGCTGAAACGACAATGGGCTTCGAGGAGCCTCCGGCGCTTCAGAGCAGTGGCAAGGTATCAGGCATGTATCGCGCTCTAACACGCGACATCGAAGTGGTTGTAGAGCCGTTTTACCTGGAGGAGCAATCCGATCCGGACGATGATCGTTATGTGTGGGGGTATCGCATCGTCATTTCCAACCACTCTGAGCGGGCCGTGAAACTGGTGACGCGCTACTGGCACATCACCGACATGAACGGCATGGTGGACGAAGTAACGGGTCCCGGCGTCGTCGGCGAACAGCCGCATCTGAAGCCCGGCGATACCTATGAATATTCCTCCGGCTGCCCGCTGGACACGCCCTCAGGCATGATGTTCGGCCATTACCAGATGGAAACGGACGACGGGGAGCTCTTCCATGTCAAGATCCCCGCCTTTTCGCTGGATACGCCGAACCTGCTGCGCACGCTGAACTGAGCGGCATTACGCCGCTTCTATCTCCGACACTTCGAAGCGATAGGTGGTCGAGCAGAACTCACAGGTCACGGCGATCTCGCCATTCTCCTGGCTGGCTTCGATCTCTTCGGCCGTAAAGCCCTTCAACACGCCCTTCAGCTTGTCACGCGAGCACGAACAGCGATCGTAGACCGCCTTCGGTTCGTAGACACGCACGCCGCGCTCGTGGAAGAGGCGATAGAGAAGCCGTTCGGTGCCGACCTGCGGGTCCGTCAACTCGTCGGCATCGATGGTCTCAACCAGGCTGCGCGCCTCGGCCCAGGCATCGTCTTCGACATGATCGCGCAAGCCGGTATCGCCGTCGCCGCCGTGGATATCCGGCTGGCGCATACGCTCAGGCGCCTCGGGGAGGAACTGCGCGATCAGGCCGCCGGCCCGCCAGCGGTGACGCGGCTTGCCATTCTCGTCACGATCGAAGAGTTCTGCAGCGCCGAGGCGCACGCGCGTCGGTATCTGTTCCGACTGGCGGAAATAAGTACCGGCGATCTCCTCGAGCGAGGCGCCGTCGAGCGCGACGATACCCTGATAGGGCTGGCTGAAACGTCCCTGATCGATGGTGAAGGCGAGCACGCCCTTGCCGAGCAGCTGCTCCGGCTCGGTTCTGCCCTCGGCGACTGCCTTTGCCAGCGCCTCTTCGTCGAAACGGGCATAGGCACGAACATTTTCCGGCGTCGTGAAATCGGCGACCAGCAGGTCGACGGGACCGTCGCCCTTGGTCTGCACCGTGAACTTGCCTTCGAACTTCAGCGATGTGCCGAGCAGGACGGTGAGGACGATGGCCTCGGCCAGAAGGCGAGCAACCGGAGTCGGATAGTCGTGCCGGGCGAGGATCGCGTCCAGCAGCGGACCGAGCTGCACGGCACGGCCGCGCACGTCCAACCCTTCCACCTGGAAGGGAACAACGTGATCGTCACCGGCGAAATCGAACTGACCCAGCGAGGCTGCATTTTCGGCCATTGCTTTACTCCTACTGCGCCCGCGCCCTTAAGACGCGGTTTGATATCTTCAGATCGCGCCCAGGCACCAAGCAAGAATCGACTTTTGCGCATGAAGGCGGTTTTCCGCCTCATCGAAGACAACGGATTGCGGACCATCGATCACTTCGTCCGTCACCTCCTCGCCGCGATGGGCGGGCAGGCAATGCATGAACAACGCGTCTTTGCCGGCCTGTGCCATCAAAGCCTTGTTGACCTGATAGGGCTGGAAGACGTTGTGACCGCGAGCCCGGTGTTCCTGATTCATGGAAACCCAGGTATCGGTTACCACGCAATCGACGCCGGCGACCGCACGGTCTGCATCATGCGAGAGCATGATTTCGGCGCCCTCGTTGCGGGCCCAGTTCAGATAGTGATCCTTCGGCTCGGAACCAAGGGGTACCGCCATATTCATGCGATAGCCGAAGCGCGCGGCTCCTTCGATCAGCGAATGCAGCACGTTGTTGCCGTCGCCCGTCCAGGCGAGCGTCTTGCCCTTGATCGGGCCGCGATGCTCTTCGAAGGTCATGATATCGGCCATGATCTGGCAGGGATGCGTGTCGTCGGTCAGTGCGTTAATGACCGGCACGGTCGCGTGTTCCGCCAACTCCAGGAGGCGGGAATGATCGGTCGTGCGGATCATGATCGCGTCGACATAACGCGACAGCACCTTGGCCGTATCGCCGATCGTCTCGGCGCGGCCAAGCTGCATTTCCGTGCCGGAAAGGAACAGCGTCTCGCCGCCCAGCTGGCGCATGCCGACATCGAAGGAGACGCGGGTTCGGGTGGATGGCTTCTCGAAGATCATCGCCAGCATCTTGCCGGCGAGCGGCTTGTCGGCCGTACCAGCCTTCTGTGCGTTCTTTCGCACAATGGCATCATCGATGATGTTGCGCAGATCGGCAGCCGGAACGGCAGAGAGATCGAGAAAGTGTTTCGGAGAAGCCATGTCCTTACCTGTACTCCAGAAAAAACAATAACGCCCGCGTGGGGCACGAACGCCCCATTTGCGGGCGGTAAACTCAAGCCGATTTTTTGGTGCGGGCAGCGCGTGCGCGTTCGGCGGCGCGCTCCAGGCGGGCAAGACCTTCGCGTGCTTCTTCGGCAGTGACGACCAGCGGCGGCAGAAGACGGATGACATTGTCGCCGGCCGGCACGCCAAGCAGATGCTCGGCGCGGATAGCCTGCAACAGTTCTGCCTGCGGGATGGCCGCCTTGACGCCAAGCATCAGGCCTTCGCCGCGAACGTCCTCGATGATATCAGGGAAGCGATCCTTGAGCGAGGCAAGCCCCTGGCGGAACACCAGCGCGACATCGCGCACATGCTGCAGGAATCCTTCGGCAAGCACGATGTCGAGAACCGCATTGCCGACCGCCATGGCAAGCGGATTGCCGCCATAGGTCGAGCCGTGTGTGCCGGCTTTCATGCCCGAGGCGGCTTCCGCCGTCGCAAGGCAGGCACCGAGCGGGAAGCCACCGCCGATGCCCTTGGCGACCGCCATGATATCTGGCTTGATGCCGGCCCATTCGTAGGCAAAGAGCTTGCCTGTGCGGCCGACGCCGCACTGTACTTCGTCGAGGATCAGCAGCAGGCCATGCTCGTCGCAGATCTCACGCAGCCCGCGCAGGAATTCGTTGGTGGCCGGGCGGATGCCGCCCTCGCCCTGCACCGGCTCGATCAGGATCGCGGCGGTCGCATCCGTGATGGCGGCACGCACGGCATCGAGATCGCCGAACTGCACCTGATCGAAGCCCGGTGCCTTCGGGCCGAAGCCTTCGATGTATTTCTCCTGGCCGCCGGCGGCAATCGTCGCGATGGTGCGGCCGTGGAAGGCGCCTTCGAAGGTAATGATATGGAACTTTTCAGGATGCCCCTTGGCGAACTGATAGCGCCGCGCCGTCTTGATGGCGCATTCCAGCGCCTCGGCGCCCGAATTGGTGAAGAACACCTTGTCGGCAAAGGTCGCTTCCGTCAGCCGCTTCGACAGCTTCTCCTGACCAGGTACCTCATAGAGGTTGGACAGGTGCCAGACCTTGTCGGCCTGGGCCTTCAATTCGGCGACGAGATGGGGATGAGCATGACCGAGCGAGTTGACCGCGACGCCAGCTGCGAAATCGAGGTAGCGCTCGCCATTTTCGGTGACCAGCCAGACGCCCTCGCCTCGCTCGAACCGTAGCGGAGCGCGCATGTAGGTGTCATAAAGCGGCGTGGTCTCAGCCATGGCCATATCTCCTCGATCACAACTTTAGGGACCGATCGCTTCCGTTTGATGAAACGGGTCCGAAAAAATCAAAAATGCCGCCTTGCGGCGGCTTGGGCACTATTGATGTTTTGCACCGCGATGTCAACAAAACTGGCGTTTTAGCAGGTGCGAGATAGCGCTTGCGGGCAAAAGAGATAGGTTCGGCGGCGCCTATTGCAGAAATGCCACGCCTGGACAGCAAGTTGGGGAAAACCTCGAAATCGATTCCTCAAGATTCCCGCGACTCTTGTCACGGAGTCAGCCTCACACTAGGTTAAAAACCAATTGCTAGACTGCATGCGGCGGAACTAGTCACCACAATTTTAGAGCGTTTCGCGCCTTGTTCCCATGCGAGGCAATGGTGAGGGATTCTGCCATCGGAAACGCGACAGCGGAGACAGGGCATGAATTGGACAGACGAACGCGTCGAGAAGCTGAAAAAGCTATGGTCCGAAGGGTTGAGCGCCAGCCAGATCGCTGCGCAGCTCGGTGGCGTGAGCCGTAATGCCGTCATCGGCAAGGTGCACCGCCTGAACCTTCCCGGCCGAGCGAAGGCGGGCGGCACGGCAACCGCAGCGCGCACGCCGAAGCGTAGCGCCGCGGCACCGCGTCCGGCCAGCTTCGGCTCTCGCGTTGCAACCCGCACGGTGGTCACCCGCCAGCAGGGCGCAACCATGCTGAAGGAAGAGATCGATGTCGATTCCGTCAACGAGATCCAGTATCGCCCGTCCGCAAACGTGGTCGTTCCGATCTCGCGCCGCCTCGGCCTGACGGAGCTGACGGAGCGCACCTGCAAGTGGCCCGTTGGCGACCCGCTGAAGGACGACTTCCACTTCTGCGGCAATGACAGCCCGGATTCGTCGCCCTACTGCACCTATCATCAGCGCATGGCCTACCAGCCGGTGCATGATCGCCGGCGCAACAACGGCTGAAAGCCAAAAGCAAAACCAAAGAAAAACGGGCCCCTCGAGGCCCGTTTTTCTGTTTCCGCCGCTACGTTGTGACGCCTGAGCGGCAATCCGCTCAGGCTTCCATGGAATAGCCCGCGCCGCGAACGGTGCGGATGACATCCTGCATATTGGAGAAATTCAGCGCCTTGCGCAGGCGTCCGACATGGACGTCGACAGTGCGTTCGTCGACATAGATATCGTGCCCCCATACGCCGTCGAGCAGCTGCGAACGCGAGAAGACGCGACCCGGCGAGGACATCAGGAACTCCAGCAGGCGGAATTCCGTCGGCCCCAACCGCACTTCGCGGCTCTTGCGGTGGACGCGATGGGTTTCGCGGTCCAGCTCGATATCGCCGCAACGCAGCACCGTGGAGAGAACCTCCGGGCGGGCACGCCGCAGCATCGCCTTGACGCGAGCCATCAGCTCCGGCGTCGAGAACGGCTTGACGACATAGTCGTCCGCGCCGGTCGAAAGCCCGCGCACGCGCTCGCTTTCCTCGCCGCGGGCCGTCAGCATGATGATCGGCAGGCGTTCCGTCTCCGGCCGCATACGCAGCCGGCGGCAGAGCTCGATACCGGACACGCCGGGGAGCATCCAGTCGAGGATCAGGAGGTCGGGGATGCGCTCCTGGAGACGCAGCTCGGCCTCATCGCCTCTGAGGATAGTGTCGACCTCGAAGCCTTCCGCTTCGAGATTGTAGCGCAGCAAAACGCTGAGCGCTTCCTCGTCTTCTACAACAGCAACTCTCGGAACCATGCGCCTATGGTCTCCTTTCTTCGCTTCCAATTTATTCCGTCACCGCGCCGACGGTATTGGCGGTATCGTCCTTCGGGCGCTCGCCTTCGGGCTGGGCGCCGGTCGCCATGTAATAGATCGTCTCGGCGATATTGGTGGCATGGTCGCCGATGCGCTCGATGTTCTTGGCGCAGAAGAGAAGATGCGTGCAGGTGGTGATGTTGCGCGGATCTTCCATCATGTAGGTCAGCATCTCGCGGAAGAGCGAGGTGTACATGGCGTCGATTTCCTCGTCGCGTTCGCGGATCGACACGGCCTTGTCCGGCGAGCGGGTCGCGTAGACATCCAGAACTTCCTTGAGCTGGCTCAACGCCAATTCGGAGAGGTGCTCGATGCCGCGGGCGAGACGGCGGGGGACACCGGTGCCCTGAACGGCGATGACGCGCTTGGCGGTATTCTTGCCGAGATCGCCGACGCGCTCCAGATCGGAGGCGATGCGGATCGAGCCCATGATTTCCCGAAGGTCGGCCGCCATCGGCTGACGACGGGCGATGGTGACGATCGCCTTATCGCCGACTTCGCGCTCGGCATGGTCGAGAACGACGTCGTCGGAGATGACCTTCTGCGCGAGACCGGCATCGCTGTTGACCAGCGCACGTACGCTGTCGCTAACCATCTGCTCGGCCAGGCCGCCCATTTCCGCAATGCGGCGGGTCAGGAACTTCAGGTCTTCGTCGTAGGCTGAGAGAATGTGGGTGGAGACCATTTTTCTATCCTCAAGGTGAACTGTGTGAAAGAAGCCGAGCGCCTGACATCATCAACCAAAACGGCCCATGATGTAATCCTGCGTGCGGAAATCGTCGGGATTGGTGAACATCTTATCGGTGTCGTTCTCCTCGACCAGATGGCCGAGATGGAACATTGCGGTACGTTGCGAGACGCGGGCTGCCTGCTGCATGGAATGCGTCACGATGACGATGGTGAAGTTTTCCCGCAGCTCGTGGATGAGATCCTCGACCTTTGCGGTCGCGATCGGATCGAGCGCCGAGCACGGCTCGTCCATCAGAATGACCTCGGGGCTGACCGCGACAGCGCGGGCAATGCACAGGCGCTGCTGCTGGCCGCCCGAAAGGCTCGTACCGGCATCGTGGAGCCGATCCTTGACCTCGCCCCAGAGACCGGCCTTCTGCAGACTGGTTTCGACGATATGTTCGAGATCGGCTTTCGAACGATGCAGGCCGTGGATGCGCGGACCGTAGGCGACATTCTCATAGATCGACTTCGGAAACGGGTTGGGCTTCTGGAAGACCATGCCGACGCGGGCGCGCAGTTCCACGACATCGATGCTGTTGTCGTAGACGTCCTGATCGTCGAGCGTGATCTTGCCGGTGACGCGGCAGGTCTCGATCGTATCGTTCATGCGGTTGAGGCAGCGCAGGAAGGTGGACTTGCCGCAGCCGGAAGGGCCGATCAGAGCCGTGACCGTATTGGCGCGGATCTTCAGATTGACGTCGAAGAGCGCGCGCTTGTCGCCGTAATAGACCGAAACGTCCTGGCCGATCATCTTGAAGGGGATCGTCATCATCTTCTTGGTCAATGCTTTTTCGCTTGCGGCTTCCGTCATCATGTTCATCCCACGGCCCTCCCCTACCAGCGCCGCTCAAAGCGGCGGCGCAGCAAGATGGCGCCGATGTTCATTGCGACGAGGAAGAAGAGCAGGACGATGATGGCCCCGGAGGTTCTTTCGACGAAGGCCCGCTCGGCTTCGCTCGCCCACATATAGATTTGCACCGGGAGCGCCGTCGAAGGATCGAGAGGCGATGCCGGATAGTTGGCGACGAAGGCGACCATGCCGATCAAGAGCAGCGGCGCCGTCTCCCCGAGCGCATGGGCAAGCCCGAGGATCGTGCCCGTCAGGATGCCGGGCATGGCGAGTGGCAGCACGTGATGGAAGACCATCTGCATACGCGACGCACCGAGCCCGAGTGCCGCACTGCGGATCGACGGCGGCACGGCGCGCAAGGCCGAGCGCGTGGCAATGATGATCATCGGCAGCGTCATCAGGCTCAGCACCAGGCCGCCGACCAGGGAGGCCGAGCGCGGCAGGCCCATCATGTTGATGAAGACCGAGAGGCCCAGCAGGCCGTAGACGATCGAGGGTACGGCCGCGAGATTGTTGATATTGACCTCGATCAGATCCGTCAGCCGGTTCTTCGGCGCGAACTCCTCCAGATAGATCGACGCTGCGACGCCGACCGGCAGAGCGAGCGCAAGCACGGTCAGCATAAGGTAGAGCGAGCCGATCAATGCGACGCCGAGGCCGGCGGCTTCCGGCCGGCTCGAATTGCCCGACACGAAGAGGCCGCTGTTGAAGGCCTTGTAGAGCGCGCCGCTGTCGCTGAGTTGCTTCATCCAGGCGACCTGACGGTCGGATACCTTGCGGTCCTTTTCATCGACGGTCAGATCGATCTGGCCCTTGTTGGCGGAATCGATATTGGCGCTGGCAAGGAAGGTGACATTCTGCGTCGTGCCGATGACCGAGGGATTGGCGACCACCTTGTCGCGAAGCGCGATCCTCGCGCCGTCCGACACCATGGCCATCGCCTCGCGAACGAGCGCGCGGTTGCCCGGATCGATGCCAAGCGCCTTCACCAGCGCGTCCCGCACCAGCACCGGATAGTTGGCAGCGATCAGCACCTTCGGATCGCTGGCGCGCTTGGCTGCGGGGTCGATCACCTTTTCGGAGAACTCGATCGGCAGGGTGATCGAGGTCTGAACGAAGGCGGTATAGCCCGTGCGGACCACAGTCGAGACCAGGATAACGAGGAAGATAAGGCCGAAAATAACGGCCGTGATCCCATAGGCGCGAAAACGGCGCTCGGCAGCATAGCGCCGCTTGATGCCGATATCGCGGCGCACAGACGCACCCGGCGTCAGGCCGCGCGGCATGTTGAGCTGAGAGGAGGATACGACGTCGCTCATTCGTATTGCTCCCTGTATCGACGGACGATGTAGAGCGCATAGACGTTGAGGCACAGCGTCAGGCAGAACAGCGTGATGCCGAGCGCGAAGGCGACGAGCGTCTGCGGCGAAGTGAACTCCAGATCGCCGGTCAGCTGATTGACGATCTTCACCGTGACCGTCGTCATCGGCTCGAAGGGATCGAGCTGCATGCGCGCGGCCACGCCGGCGGCCAGCACCACGATCATCGTCTCGCCGATTGCCCGCGACGCGGTCATCAGCAGCGCACCGACGATGCCAGGAAGAGCTGCCGGCAGCAGAACGCGCTTGACCGTTTCCGACCGCGTGGCGCCGAGGCCGAGCGAGCCGTCGCGAAGCGAGCGCGGCACGGCCATGATGATATCGTCCGATAGCGACGAGACGTAAGGGATAAGCATCACGCCCATGACGAAGCCAGCCGTCAAAACGCTCTGCGCCTCGATGAAGCTTCTATAGCTCCCGGTCATCAAGCCATCGATCTCGGCGGAAATGTCGCGCAGGAAGGGGCCGACGGTGATGAGCGCGAAGAAGCCGTAGACGATCGTGGGAATGCCGGCCAAGACCTCGAGCATCGGCTTGGCGATGGAGCGCACGCGTGCCGAGGCATATTCGGCCATGTAGATCGCCGCGAACAGGCCGATGGGCACGGCAAAGAGCATGGCGACAAAGCCGATATAGATCGTCCCCGCCAGCAGCGGGATCAGGCCGAAAGTGCCCGAGGTCTGCGCGCCGGCGCCAGCGAAGCGCGGATCCCAGACGGTGCCGAAGAAGAATTCGCTGGCGGGTACCATGCCGAAGAAGCGTGCCGCTTCCGAAAGCATGGAAACGACGATGCCGACCGTCGTCAGCACTGCGATGGAGGAAGCGACGATCAGTGCGCCGAGAATGACCTGTTCCACACGATTGCGGGCGCGAAAACGCGGCGCGATGGCGCGCAGACCGTAGACCGCGCAGAGCAGCGACAAGACGATCGCCGCCGCCGACATCACCAATCGGCTCACTTCGCGCATGCCGTTATACTTGCTGGCGGCATCGATCATGTAGCCGGTGGGGCGAACGGCGAGGGGGACGCCCTTCTGCGCCAGCAGCAATTGCAGATCGGCCTTGCCGCCATCGACATCGGCAAGCTCCTGGCTATCGAGCATGCGCATGCCATGGGCGATGCTGCGCACCATGCCGTAGCTGAGATTGAGTTCAGCCGGCGGCAGAGACTGAACCTCTTCCGGGAAGGACTTGGTCACGAGGCGGTCGACCACGATGGGACTGACAATCAGCCAGACGCAGACGAGCGCCAGAGCCGGAAGCACCGCCCAGATAGCGGCATAGGCACCGTGATAGCCGAGCCGGGAATGCATGGACGAAGACCTGCCGCCCGACAGCGCAGCCGCCCTCACCCGCCCCAGCACGAAAGCGGAGGCGCCGAAGACCGACAAGCACAGCAGCAGTAGCGATACACTCATTCCCATTCCCCGGCGAACGCCGGCGCAGCGAAAAGCCACGCCGGTGCTCGATCCTTACGCACTCACATGATCTTCCCGCCCGCGAAATCCTTGCGGATCTGGTCGCGTTCTGCATCCGGCGCCGGCACGAGGCCATATTCCGCCAGCGGGCTGTCCGGTCCGATCATCTGATCGCTCGTGAAGAAATCGACATATTCCTTGAGCCCCGGGATGACACCCAGATGGGCCTTCTTGACGTAGAAGAACAACGGACGCGATACCGGATAGGTGCCGTCGGCGATCGTCTGGCCCGAGGGCACGATGCCGCTGACGGTGGCGACCTTCAGCTTGTCGGCGTTGTTCTGGAAGAAATACAGGCCGAAAACGCCGATGCCATGCTTGTTGGCATTGATGCGGGCCAGCGTCTCGGGATAGTCGCCGTCGATATCGACGGCAACGCCATCCTTGCGCACGGCTATGCATTTCTTGGCCTGCTGGCCGGCATCGGAAACCGCGGCCTTGATGACGTCAGTCGCGCCGGAAGCCTTGCAGCCGGCAGCAAGCACCTTCTCTTCGAAGACTTCGCGCGTGCCGTGCTTCTCGCCCGGAATGTAAGCAGCGATCTCGAAATCAGGCAGCGACGGATTGATCTGTGACCACTTCTTGTAAGGATTGGCGACGAGCTTGCCATCGACGACGACCTCGGCAGCAAGCGCCTTGTAGAGATCGACCGGCTCGAACTTGATGTCGGGATTGCTCTTGTCGAAGGCAAAGACGATGCCGTCATAGCCGATCTTGATCTGCTGGATATCAGCGACACCGGCGGCCTTGCAGGCTTCGACTTCGCTATCCTTGATCGGACGCGACGAATTGGCGATGTCGATCGAATCCGTTCCAACGCCCTTGCAGAATTCCTTGAGGCCGGCTCCGGAGCCGCCGGACTCGACCACAGGGGTCTTGAAGTTAGTGAAGGTCTCGCCGAAGGTTTCGGCAACGATCTTGGCATATGGAAATACGGTCGATGAGCCGGCAATCTGAATTTGGTCGCGGGCGGTTGCAGTTCCTGCAAGGGCAGCCGATGCAACCAGCGCAAGAATGGATATTTTCAAAGCATTCATAACGAATCCCCCTAATGAGCTTTGAAGAGCGCTGAGGTGGACGCCACATCCACTTTTTCAGCGGTCCATTCTTACCGGCGAAAACACCGCCCTTTTATGTCAGGCGAGTGAAACAATTATGACAGACCATCTATCTGATATTATTTGGATAAATCAGTGGTCAAAAGAGCGTTTCATGGAGGTTCTCAGAAGCGGACCGTAAAGTCGGTTCCCTTTCCAACTTCCGACTTGACGATCAGTCTGGCGCGGTGTCGGGTCAGGATGTGCTTGACGATGGCAAGCCCGAGGCCGGTTCCCTTCTTGGACCGGCTGTCTTCAACGTTAACGCGATAGAAGCGCTCGGTCAGGCGCGGCACATGTTCTGCGGGTATCCCCGGCCCCTTGTCCGAGACGACGACCTCGACGGCCTGGCCGGCACCGTTCAGCAGCGAAACCTCGACCGACTTGCCTTCCTGGCCATATTTGCAGGCATTCTCGATCAGGTTCTCGAAGACCTGCACCAGCTCGTCGCGATCGCCCAATACCTCCACCTTGCCCGCCGGCAAATGCAGATTGATGCTCACATCGAGATCACCGGCAAGCGGCAGCAGGGAGTCGCGCACATGGCCGAGCAGGGGTACGAGATCCACCTTCTGATCCGGCGCGATATGCGACTTCAGCTCCAAGCGCGACAGCGACAGGAGGTCGTCGACCAGCCTGCTCATGCGGGTCGTCTGGTCGAGCATGATGCCGAGGAAACGCTGCTGCGCCTTGGCATCGGATTTGGCCGGCCCCTGGATCGTCTCGATGAAGCCGCGCAGCGATGCCAAGGGCGTGCGCAATTCATGGCTGGCATTCGCGACGAAATCGGAGCGCATGCGGTCGATATGGCGCAGCTCGGATATGTCGCGGAAGGAGAGCAGGAAGAGGGCATCCTCTTGCCTGGCGATCTCAGGCAAGTCTATCGGTGCGATGCGCACGACATAGACCCGCTCCGAGGGCAGACGCTCGGAATGCTCGATCTGGTTCGGCGTATTGGTGGTGATGGTCTCGCGCACCATGTCGAGCAGGCCCGGCGAGCGAAGCTTGGAGGAGATATGCGCTCCGATCGGAAAGGCACCGAAGGCTTTTTCGACGGCCATGTTCTGTACCAGCACCGACGCCTCTCGGTCGATGATCAGCACTGGCATGTCGAGTGCCGCCAGTCCCGCAAAGGCTGTACGCAGCAGGACTTGTGCATCGGCGGGCGGCGGCTCGGCCTGCGACGGCACCTCGACCCGCTCGACCAGCGGCGGACGAAGCAGCGTGACGATCATGACGATGGCCCAGATCCAGAATACGGCACCGGTGTTGATGCCTTCGACGAGGGCGAGCGCGGCAATCAGCGTCGCCAGAACCAGGATGGCACTCTCCTGCCGCAGCCGCACCGCCAACTTCCTGACAAATGACCATTCGTCTTCCAACTGCGCCCGTCCCTTCGCCTACCATCATGGAATGCTGGATTCCGCGTCTTATCTGCGATTCATGACAGAAGTATTCGGCTCTATCCACAGAAGGCCGTAACTGACAAGAATAAATGTAGCCGGCAAAAGAGGGTGATGGCAAAGGGCTTGAAACTATTGAACAAAAGCTCCAGTTTCCTCGAAGAGCTTTTTTGCCGCCCTCAGGCGGCAGGGTTAATGCAGCGTAAACAGCCGAGGAGCCGATATATGGGAGAGAAAGCAGAAAGCCGAGCGGTGGAGCTGGATATCCATGGCATCAAGCACATATTCGATGTCGACGATCCCGTCCTGCCGAGCTGGATCGACGACGAGGCGCTGACCTCGGGCGGCTATCCCTACAAGAAGAAGCTGAAGGAAGACGAGTATCTCGATGAGCTGAAAGCGCTGCAGATCGAACTCATCAAGGTGCAGTTCTGGCTGCAGGCGACCGGCAAGCGGGTGATGGCGCTCTTCGAGGGGCGCGATGCCGCCGGTAAGGGAGGCTCGATCGCCGCGACCTCAGCCCATATGAACCCACGCCTTGCGCGCGTGGTAGCCCTGACGAAGCCGACCGACCGCGAAACCGGCCAGTGGTACTTCCAACGCTACGTCGCCCAGTTTCCGACGGCGGGCGAATTCGTACTCTTCGACCGCTCCTGGTATAACCGCGCCGGCGTCGAGCCGGTCATGGGCTTCTGCACCCCGAAGCAATACGAGCAGTTTTTGAAGCAGGCGCCGCAGATGGAAAAACTCATCGTTCAGGACGGCATCTATTTCTTCAAGTTCTACCTCGACATCGGCCGGGAGATGCAGCTGAAGCGTTTCCACGACCGGCGTCACGACCCGCGCGCCGTCTGGAAGCTTTCCTCGATGGATATCGCCGCGCTGCCGAAATGGAAAGACTACAGCGAGAAGCGCGATCGCATGCTGAAGGACACGCATACGGACCATGCACCCTGGACCGTCCTCCGCGCCAATGACAAGCGCCGCGCCCGCCTGAACCTTATTCGTCACATTCTGCTGACGCTCGATTATGACGGCAAGGACAAAAAGGCCATCGGCAAGGTCGACGAGAAAATCCTCGGCATGGGCTCGGACATTCTCGCATAACGACCAAGGGCACGCGGCCCGGGCTTATTGCCCGGGCAATACGCGAATGGCGTAAATATTGACGCCGCGGGTCTTGCCATCGACATCGCTGTTGATGATCAAGCGGCCCGAACCGGTCGGCGCCATCGAGCGATCGAACTGGACCTGGAACAGCGCATCCGTCTTCTGCCGGCTGACCGTGAAGCGGTGACGCCCGCAGCGCCCGAGCGAGCCGAAATCGCACTCCACCGTGATCTGCGTCGGTGCATCCGAGGTGGACTGCAGCGTCAATGCGATCGTCGAGGCTTTTCCCGCCATCTGCTGCAGCACGTTGACCGGCACTTCGATCGAACCGCTGCCGTCCGAACCGCTGCTGAGCGAGGTCAGCCGCACGGCCGGTCCCTCGTTCTCCGATACGTTTTCAGCCTTCGACTGCGGGCCGGTCGTCACCTTCGGCGCGTCGGTGGGTTTCAAGATCTCGAGCCATTCCGCCGAGAAGCTGTTCTGCGGATCGATGGTCGCAAGGCCCGGATTGACCGGACCGCTATTGTCGTCCTGATCCGCCGTATCGTCGTCGTTGCTGTTGCCGCTGAAATCCTGCGAATCGACATGTGCCGGCGGGTTGGGCACGCTCGTATCCCTCTGGGAGGCAGACATGAGCAGGCCCGAGGTCTTGATCCACCAGGCACCGACGCCGAGGAAGGCGAGCAGAATACAGAAGACCAGCAGGCGCGAGAAAAACTTGCGCGGCTTGCGGCGCACGGCGGCGCGCTCCGGCTTGAAGTTCATCGACCGCGCCGGCGGCGCATCGGCTGTCGGACGCACATCACTGTCCGCACCGAGATGATCAGCGGGGCCGGCGCGCATATCGCCGAAATCATCTTCACGTGCCGCCAGCTCGGCCGACGTCGGCTCCGCCGGAACGGCAGGGCCGGCCGACATTGGCGGATCGCGTGTTTCTCCGCGCACGCTCATGACGGGCTCCTGCGGCCGTGCCGCTGCCTGCCTTGCATCGGGCCTGGGTATAGAAGGAGAAACATGCGGAGCATCCAGCTCCGGCGAAACCGGCATCGCCTGCGGTGGGTGGGCGCGCTCTTCGGCCTCGATCTGGCGGATCGTCGCCTCCAGCCGCTGACGCTGGGCGGCGACGACGTTGACATCGGTAATGTCCTGCTTGCGAAGGCCGGCTTCCAGAGCCTGCCGCGCCGATTGATAGATGCGAGCCCGGATTTCCGGATTGGCGCGATCAGACCGATCCAAGGCGCTTCTGATAGCCGTTTCTAATCCGCTCACATCCGATCCTTTACGCTCACTCGCAACATACGCGCATACTCTACCGATAAGGCAGCCATATTTTCATCATCCGTTAACCGGATTCGGTAACGCCCAGTTTTGCAATACGCAAGCCTCCGGCATGGGTTAAGGGCACTCGGGCGGGGATAAACGGCAAAGACGACGCAAATGGGGTGGCAGTCAGTGGTAGCGAAGGCATCGGGCCGAGACCATCAAGCACTATTGCTTATGGCCCGTTGCTTGCGTCTTCCACCATCTTCCCCTCTCGACGGACATCTGCTATCCCTTTTGACGTTTACGAAAACGTCAAAAGGGATGATGTTCATGGCCCTCCCCTCCATATTGACCGAGCGCCTGCGCCTGCCGGTCGTGGCTTCGCCTCTCTTTATCATCTCTCATCCCGCCTTGACGCTGGCCCAATGCAAGGCCGGCGTCGTCGGCTCTTTTCCAGCGCTGAATGCTCGCCCGGAAAGCCAGCTCGACGAATGGCTTGCCATGATCACCGAGGATCTTGCCGCACACAATGCCGCAAATCCAGACCGCCCGGCAGCTCCATTTGCGGTCAACCAGATCGTCCATACGTCGAACAAACGCCTCGAGCACGATCTGATGCTCTGCGTGAAATACAAGGTACCGATCGTCATTTCCTCGCTCGGCGCCGTGCCCGAGGTGAATGCCGCCGTGCATTCCTATGGCGGCATCGTGCTGCATGACATCATCAACAACCGGCACGCCAACTCGGCGATCCGCAAGGGGGCGGACGGGCTGATTGCCGTCGCTGCCGGCGCCGGCGGCCATGCCGGCCAGCTTTCCCCCTTCGCGCTGGTGCAGGAAATCCGCGAGTGGTTCGACGGGCCGCTACTGCTCGCCGGCGCAATCGCCACCGGCGGCGCCATCCTGGCGGCGCAGGCGGCCGGAGCCGATCTTGCCTATGTTGGCTCCCCCTTCATCGCGACGGAAGAGGCACGTGCGGCCGACGCCTACAAGCAGGCGATCGTCGAGGGCACCGCCGCCGATATCGTCTATTCCAACTATTTCACCGGCGTGCACGGCAATTATCTGAAACCCTCTATCCGCGCCGCTGGCCTCGATCCCGACAAGCTTCCGGAGGCCGATCCCTCGAAAATGGATTTCGAGGCCGCCACGACCGGCGTGAAGGCCTGGAAGGATATCTGGGGTTCCGGCCAGGGCATCGGCGCTGTCAAATCCATCCAGCCCGTATCCGCCCTCGTCAACCGGCTGGAAGAAGAATACCGGCAGGCACGCGCCCGGCTGGCGCTTTGATTGGTCGTGAAAGTGGGGCTTTTTTCACAAGCATCCCGCTTTTTTGCCAATTGGCGATTTGAGCGCTTGAAATCTGACCGCATAGACTGTATCAGCGCCATGCAAATCGCGGGGCCGAACCGAATGCTTCGCAGAATGCCGCTTTAGCTCAGTCGGTAGAGCACATCATTCGTAATGATGGGGTCACGTGTTCGAGTCACGTAAGCGGCACCATAAACTTCCCGCAAACGACTATAGTCGACTCAAGCTACCTTAATCCGATTTGCGCCCACCTTTCTGCGCAACACGTGTCGGAAAATATTTCGATGCGTCAGCGAAAAGACATCGGCGCTGCTCACGATTTGCTTGAGATAAAGAAGCGTTAGGGCGGTCTGCGGCATGACATCTCAGCCAGGTTCAAAGTGTCTGTTCCAGAAAACTCAAGTCTATTGCGCTTCCTGCGCCATAATTTATTATGGAAAAGTAATACAACTTAAAATCAAATCATAAGAGGCTGGCGATGAGGGGAATTTTGCTAGCATTATCGCTCATAGTGGCGTGTTTATTGACGGGGTGCGCGAGTAGCTCCTTCGCAAAACTGAATGCGATACCGCAATCCGATATCTATAAAGTAATAGCGGAGGTAAAACGTCAGATAAGCGTTTATACGTCCTATCAATCTTCGAAATATGGATATGCAAGGATTCTACAGACTTCCAGATCAAAGGTCTGCGGAAACGGTCTGATTGGATTTGACATTGTCTCCGTCCAAATGGAGCTTGTCTCTACCTCTGAAGGTAGTGCTAGCCTGGGATTTTCATTATCGCCTATACCTGCAGCAAGTTCTACGACGATAGGAGGAAAGGCTGGCGCTTCGATCGATACCAGCAACACTCAAACATTTGAGATTGCAGAAACGGTCGTACGTAGTCCCTATCCGCAACCATTCGACCAGAATCAACTGCGCTCAGCACCGCTCGCAGTTTCGATGATCAACTTATGGGGCGCCGCGCTTCAATCGGGCGATGATCAAAGCGATGTTTGCCTTCACCTGAAGAAAAACGCTGACGGCGATGGAAATACCTTCAAAATGGCTATCACCGTCGTAAAAGATGCGAACGGCGAAGTGAACATAGGCCTGACAAATGTCGGACTTACGGCAGGTGGCGATTTTAAAGCTACAAGCGGCAACACAATAACCGTGAAGTTTGAACCTCACGATTTTACCAAGCCACCACCTCCCAGACCCAAACCATGCCGCGCTGGCGATACCGGACATGATTGCCCTAACCAGCATGTCGTGACACCGACCAAAATGAAGTAGCCTCAACATCCGGGATGGCGTCATCTCGCCGCCAAATCGAATGTTTCAGGTTGCCGGCAAGTTTTGATCGCATATACCCGAAAGCGTGCCGCCGAATTAAAAAAGTTAAATGCATCCCGAATGGCAAAGGGCTCACAACTGCCTATGCTTTGGCGGAGTCTTCGACCATGAACATCGTGCCGCGCTTCTCTCCAATTCACGTCATTCGCAGCCATTCCGGTGAAACGAAATCCGTAGGCACGGCCGATGAAGTCTGGAAGACGCTCCTCGATGACTGGCCGTCGGAGGAAGGCGACTGCTTTCTGTCTGCATTGCTCATCTGCATCGACGTCCAACGCGGTGAGCGGGCACCCGAAGAAGCGCGTGTTGCCTTTATTGCGGCAGCAGTTGAAGCGGGAGTTCCATTACTGTCGTGACGATGCGGATTCGACCGTCGTGCCTCTCTGCGGCGGAGCAAAACAGATTTCAACGCGCTTCAGCGATGGCATGCCTACAGGCTATAAGCGTGAAGCCTAGAGCCGCTTCAGCGAGAACGAAAAATGCCCATGGGATTCCAGGGTCATGTATTCGAACTGCCAATGGAAATCCTTGCAGAACTTCGTGCAGGCTTCGACCACGCCATAGGGAATGGCATCGACGACATTGCCGGCGCAGAAGTCGTGGCCGGCGATGCGGCCGTCCTGCTTGATCTTGAAGTGGCTGAAGGGCAGATCGCATAGACGACCTGTTTCTGGACCGTGGATGCTGGAAGTCTTGGCATTCATGGGTTGCGTCAGGCATTCGAGCCGATCACAAATGCCGGCCCGCGGGACGGACGTCCTCTTTCGAAACGCTCCATCGACGGCTGCAAATGGGCCGCCGCCGACCACGAAATGCCTTTACGCATGATCCGTTGAATACACGCGATTAATACAACCAAAGATTCAGATTTCGGTGGTTCTGTGCATCTCAGGACAACATTTCGGGGGATGCATCATGAAGATCGCCGTTGGCGTGGCGACAAGTGGCCGCAAGACGATTCTGGCCGCAATGATCGATAGACTGGCAAAGCAGGCGCGCAAGCCGGATCATCTGTTTCTCTGCCCGGCCAAGGACGGCGATATCGACATGGCGCGTCTAGGTTCGGCGCCGTTCCCCGTGACGATCGTCTCCTCGCCGCAGGGAAGCTGCCCGCAGCGCAATGCCATCATCGATGCGGCCGTCGGCATAGATGTGGTCGTCTTCTTCGATGACGATTTCTTCCCGGCAACAAACTATCTCGCCGAAACGGAAGCGCTGTTTACGGCGGATGACGATATCGTGGTGGCAACCGGTGAAGTCGTCCGCGACGGTATTCTTGGTCCGGGCCTGACGATGGAGGAGGCTGATGCCGCGCTGGCAGCCGATGCCACACCCTCCCCCGCTCCCGTCATTGAGACCACCCACAACGCCTATGGCTGCAACATGATCTTCCGTCGGAAGGCGATGCTCGCAAACGGTATCTATTTCGACGAAGATCTGCCGCTCTACGCCTGGCAGGAGGATGTGGATCTGTGCCGGCGGCTACGTCCTTTCGGCAAGATCGTCAAATTCAATCGCCTGCGTGGCGTCCATCTCGGCGTCAAGGCCGGCCGCACATCGGGTCTGCGCCTCGGCTATTCCCAGGTCGCCAATCCGCTCTATCTCGTCAAGAAGCGCTCGGTATCGCTGAAATGGGCGCTGAAGCTGATGGGCGGCAATATCGCCTCGAATGTCGTCGGCTCCGTCAACCCACCGCCCTATATCGACCGGCGCGGCCGCCTGCAGGGCAATCTCCTTGCAGTCGGCCATCTGCTGAGCGGATCACTCGATCCGAAATACATCAATCGGATGTGAACGCCGCGATCCCGCAAGAATCCCATGCGCGATAAAAATTGAAGTTCGGCGTTCGGACGAACCGGTTCCGTGGTAATGGTTGAAACCGGCCGCACATCCGGTGGCGTCCGCTATTCTCCATCCGTATTGAATATCGCTCCAAGGACATCTCCATGATTCACGTACTCGCCATCCTCACCGCCCATCCCGGCAAGCGCGCCGAAGTGCTCGAAGCTTTCCAGGCGAATGTTCCGGCCGTCCACGCCGAAGACGGCTGCATCGAATATACCGCCGTCGTGGATGTCGAAGGGGCAGACCCGGCCTTTGGGCCTGATACCTTCGTCGTGGTCGAGAAGTGGGAAAGTCTGGCGGCGCTGAAGGCGCATGCCGCTTCCGCGCATATGGCCGCCTACGGCGAGAAGGTGAAACATCTGATGGCCGATCGCGCCGTTCACGTGCTGAACCCGGCATGAGCCTATCGCTGCCGGACAGCTTATAACGTCATTATGAGACGGCGCCCTGAAGGCGCCGTTTTGCCGCGGCCAGGCCGTCAGTTATGCGAGAAGTGCGGCTGGCTGTAATAGCGCCAGTGGCCGCCGCCATCGTGCCAGCCATGATAGCCGCCGCGATAATATCCGCGCCCGCCATACCAGCCGTGGTGGTAATGGCGATAGCCGCCATAGCCGCCGAAAACGCCAAATACACCCAAGGGATAGTAGGGCTGGTAATAGCCGTAATAGGGTTGGTAATAGCCATAGTTGGGCGCGTAGTAGCCGTAATATGGGCGATAATAGTGATGGCGATAGTAGTGGTGATGATAATACCGATGGACGATCACCCTATGGTGGTGCCCATGGTGATGGGGACGCGCCTCGGCATAGGTTGCCGGCAACACGACCATACCTAGCGCAATCAGCGCTGTTGCCAGAATTTTCATTTCCAGCCTCCTTGAATGCCGGACGTAAACGCTACTCGTATTACTCGCGTCCTCCGGACGATATAATAAACGCAATAGCGCCCTCGAAAGTTCCGCTATCCCTTGGAGATCAGGCGTTTTCGCAACATCGCCACAGGTCCGTCTAAGCACGATCGCGCGCTTGTCGGCCGATAGGTTTCAACCGGTATCGTCAAGACGAAAGGGGGAGAACGCAACGGATGGGGCAATCGGAAAAAACGGCGCCCCGAGGCGCCGTTTTCATGCCAGTCAGCTGCCATCAGGCATGCGAGAAATGTGGCTTGCTATGCCAGCGATGATGGCCATGCCCATGCCGCCATCCTTCATGGCGATGCCAGCCGTGATGATGGGGGCGATAATCGCGATGGTGGTGTTGATGCCAGCGGTGATGGTGATGATCACGCGCCTCGGCATAGGTAGCAGGTAAAACAATAATGCCTAATGCGACGAGCACCGTTGCAAGAATTTTCATGTATGGTCTCTCCTTGGGTACCGAACGAGCCCCCCGGCTGCGTACGCCCGGACTAACCTAACCCACTTAAACGCGAATATGGCGCTTTTGTTCCGCTACCCGCGGGACGACAGGCGCTTCCGTGTCATTCCCATCTCTCCAACCAGTTCACGAACCGCCTGCTGGATCAGCCGACAGGCTTCGACCGAGGCTTTGCGGCCGTTGTGGGCGAGATGGTAGGACAGCGGCAAAATCTCATCCGGATCGACGATGCGGACCTTGTCTGAAATCGGAAGCGCGCTGACCCGTCCGAGAAACGACACGTAGCCGTGGTTGGCGACGAGATCGACGATGACGGGCAGAGAATCGGCCGAGGTGATATCGCGGCCACGAAACCGACGGCGATCGCGGCTGTCATAGCCGAAGGCCGTCGCGGCATTGCCGATACCGGTCCGGGGGCTCGGCACGCAAAGCGGATGGTTTTCGACGAGCGCGGCAAATGTCTGCTCCGTGCTGTCGGGCGGGGCGATCGCCACCATGTCCGTGGCAACCAGTTCCACATGTTCGAAAGCGTCGAGGCCAAAGACGGAATCGACGATGGCGACGTCGATGCGACCGGAGCGGAGCGCCTCGCGCAGATCGTCGGCCGTCATCAGCAGCAGCGACAGCATGTTGCGGTTGCCGCCGATGTTCCAGCGCGACACCAGGCTTGCCAGCGAGCGCGCCACCCAGCTTTCCGAGCCGGTCGGGATGATCGAACCGATGCGAACCGAGCGGGCAGTGCGCTGAAAGCGCTCGTCCGCCGCCGCTTTCATCTCATCCCAGGCCTGCGCGATCGCGGCAAGAATGGCGTGAACCTCCTGCCCGGCTTCCGTCAGCACCGAGCCCTGCGCCTGCCGGGCGAACAGCCGACAGCCGAATAGTTCCTCCAGATTGGCAATCTGCAAGGAGAGCTGCGGCTGGCCGAGCCTAAGGCGCCGGGCAGCGCGATTGATGCTGCCCTGATCGGCAACCTCCAGAAAGCGCTCGATGGTAGCGATCTTCAGCGGCAGGCGCGCCGCCCATTGATCATAGTCCTCAGGTGCCGGCGGTTCCTTCATCAGGGCGGAAAGCTCACGGATACCGAGGAGAATGGGCTGCAGGCCCCTTTGAACCTTCGAGCTTGCAAGCAGGGTCGCAAGCTCGCCGGAGGCACGCTCGACAAGCTTCATGGCCAGCTCGGTCTCGAGCCGGCGCAGCGCGCTCGAGACGGTTGACGCGGAAAAGGAGAGCCGCCGCGCGGTCTCCCTCACCGAGCCGACGGAGAATACCGTGTCAGCTATGAACAATGCGCCGAGATACAAATCCCGCTTCCCCTCATCTGCTGCGCAGACCATGTGCGGACCGCAGCAATATCAACGATATCCCGACGATATGACGTGTTCTCGAAAAAAGATATCCCTAAGCCGAAAAGCGACAGCTATCGTCACTTTGTCGCCTAACTGATCCAACCGCAAAAATGAGATCGGAACAGCGCCAAACGGGTAAGGGGAACAAAAACAAACGCACTTGCCCCCGAAAAAAGAAATCCAATTTCGCGCGAATGTCGAGTACGCTCGTCATAATCGCGCGACTGCAACGGGAATCCGAAGCGCATCGACTTTTCCGCGATGAGCGCTGCGAGCCCGAAGCAGCCACGAATTCGCCTGTGGGCCACCGGCCCACTCGAAGCCTGCGTGTCCGGACTGCAGCCTTACGAGGCGGCGCGGGCAGGCGGAACAAAGGTTTAACGGGGTACAAAGGGAAACATCATGCTCAAGAAGCTTGCACTTGCCGCCACGCTGACGGCTCTCCTTGCCAGTGGCGCCAACGCCGCCGACGTCGTCGTCTCCTCCAAGATCGACACCGAAGGCACCCTGCTCGGCAACATCATCCTCGCCGCGCTCAACGCCAACGGCATCAAGGCGCAGGACCGCATCGCGCTCGGCACGACGCCGGTCGTGCGTAAGGCGATCACCGCAGGAGAAATCGACATCTATGCCGAATATACTGGCAATGCCGGCTTCTTCTTCAACAAGGCCGACGATGCTGCCTGGAAGAACCTGCAGCAAGGCTATGATCTGGCCAAGAAGCTGGATTACGACGCCAACAAGATCGTCTGGCTGACGCCCTCGCCCGCCAACAACACCTGGGCGATCGCCGTGCGCAACGATGTCGCCGGCCCGGCCAAGCTCAAGTCCATGTCCGACTTCGGCAAGTGGGTCGCAGGCGGCGGCTCGGTGAAGATTGCGGCCTCTTCCGAATTCGTCAACTCCCCGGCAGCGCTGCCGGCCTTCGAGACCACCTATAGCTTCAAGTTGAAGCCGGATCAGGAAGTCGTGCTTTCGGGCGGCGATACCGCGGCAACGATCAAGGCTGCGGCCGACCAGACCAACGGCGTCAACACCGCCATGGTCTACGGCACCGACGGCGCCATCGAAGCGGCCGAACTGACCGTTCTCGACGACGACAAGAGCGTGCAGCCGGTCTATGCTCCGACGCCGATCATCCGCGAGGCCGTGCTGAAGGCCAATCCGAAGATCGAAGAGGTTCTGGCTCCGATCTTCAAGGGCCTGACCGCCGATGTGTTGCGCAAGCTGAACGGCCGCATCCAGGTCGATGGCGAGCCGGCTAAGGCTGTTGCCGAATCCTACCTCAAGGACAATGGTTTCCTGAAGTAAGGCATTGACGCTGCTCTCGAGCATGATGCCGAAAAGTGTCGACGGTTTTCGGACAACATCATGCTCTACTCCTTTGGTTCCGGAGCGGATTCAGATTTTAGGTCTTGCAGACCTAAAATCATCCGTTCCGGCGGCTCCATTTTGATAAGGTGGAGCCGCGGACATTCGAATGGGCATGATCTTGTCCGAACCCGCCTTGAATTCTGGGCTCATGCGCTGACGGAGCTTGCCTGATGGAAGATGCGCTAGCGGTCCGCAAAGTGGACCGCCTCGGAGTGGTGTTGGTGGCGGGCGGCGCGCTGGCAATAGCCTGGATGCCGTTCATCATCGTCAAGGCAAACCGCATTGCCGCCGGCAAACCGCAACTGCTGACGCAGCTTGCTGCCCAGCCGTCCGCATTGTGCCTTCTCGTCCTTCTGGCCGCAGCCGCGCTCGCCGCGCTCTTCCTGCACAACCAGGTCATCCGCCTCGGCATCGCGACGCTCGCGATCGCCATGCTGATCGTTACGCTCGGTCTCGTCTCAACCGCCGCGACGCCGGCCGGCAGCACGGTGGCGCGCATTACGCCCGGCGGCTGCTTCTGGGTGCTGCTTGCCGTCGTCGGATTGATGATTTCGGATGCGCTGGTGAAGTTGCGGCTGACACCCTGGCTGCGGGTCGCGGCGCTGGCTGTTTATGCCGCTCTCCTTGCCGTCGTCCTGCGCTCCGGCCTGCTCAACAATCTCTCGATCATGAAGGAATATGCCAACAATGCCGACAAGTTCTGGCATGAGGCGCTCAACCATATGTTCCTCTCGCTCGGTTCCGTGGCCATCGCCATCGTGCTGGCGCTGCCGCTCGGCATCTTCTGCTACTGGCAGCCGGGCATCCGCGCAGTGGTGCTGCGGGCGCTGAGCCTGGTGCAGACCATCCCCAGCCTTGCCCTCTTCGGCATTCTCATGCTGCCGCTCGGCTATATCGCCGCCAACGTGCCTTTCGCTGCCGAGATCGGTATCAAGGGCATTGGCGTGGCGCCCGCGCTGGTGGCGCTCGTCATCTATTCGCTGCTGCCGATCGTCGCCAATACCGTCGTCGGCCTTGCCGGAGTCGATCCCTCGGTGCGCGATTCCGCCGCCGGCATGGGCCTGACACGCCGGCAGATCCTGACCGGTATCGACCTGCCGCTCGCTTTTCCGGTCATCCTCACCGGCATTCGCATCGTGCTGGTGCAGGCGATCGGCCTCGTCACCGTGGCAGCGCTGATCGGCGGCGGCGGCTTCGGCCTCTTCATCTTCCAGGGCATCGGCCAGACGGCCAATGACCTCGTGCTGCTCGGCGCCGTGCCGACGGTCTTTCTCGCCTTCTCATCGGCCGTCATCCTCGATGCGGTTATCGACAGCATCCGGGGACAACGCGCATGACCAACATGATCGAACTCAAGGGCGTCACCAAGCGTTATGGCAACGCCACTGTCGTCGACGATGTCAGCATGAGCATGGAGAAGGGCACCATCACGGTCATCGTCGGCACCTCCGGTTCCGGCAAGTCGACGCTGATGCGGATGATCAACCGGCTGGTGCCAATCACGGAAGGGCATATCTCGGTCGGCGGCGAGGATGTCATGAACGTGCCGGCGACCGAGCTTCGCCGCCGCATCGGCTATGCCATCCAAGGGCATGGGCTGTTTCCGCATCGCACCGTCGCGCAGAATATCGCCACCGTCCCTGAACTGCTCGGCTGGGAGAAGGCGCGCATCGACAGCCGTGTCGAAGAATTGCTCAATCTCTTTCATCTCGATCCCGGCACCTTTGCCGGCAAATATCCGAGCCAGCTTTCCGGCGGCCAGCAGCAGCGCGTCGGCGTCGCACGCGCCCTTGCCGCCGAACCGGAAGTGCTTTTGATGGACGAGCCGTTCGGCGCGCTCGATCCTGTCATCCGCGGCAAGGCGCAGGACGATCTGCTCGCCATCCAGAAGCAGTTCGGCACGACGGTCATCCTCGTCACCCACGACATGGACGAGGCCTTCCATCTCGGCGACCAGATCGCCGTCATGAGCGAAGGCAAGCTGCTGCAATGTTCGGAACCGGAGAAGATCCTGACCGAACCGGCCGATCCCTTCGTGCAGCAGCTGACCGGCACGTCCGACCGCGCCCTGAAGCTGATGTCGCTGCTGCCGCTGAAGGAAAGCATGCAGCCGCCGCGGCCCGGCCTCGATCACAGCCTGCCGCAGACCCTCAATCTGCGCGATGCCTTGGCTGAACTGATCTGGCAGGGCGCGGACGAGGCAACGGTCGAAGACGAGCGCAAGATGCCCGTCGGCTCGATCTCGATCCAGCACCTGATCGAGCTGGGCCGCAAAGCATGAGATTTCTCGCCGCCAATCTCTTTCGCCTGCTGGCGCTGACACTGCTGCTGGTGATGCTCTTCCGTCCGGAATGGCTGACGCCGGTTCTGGCGCCGCTGACCAAATTCGGGGCATCGCCGATCTATACGCAAAACAGTCTGCCGAGCCTGGCACTCAGCCATCTCGAGCTGATCCTCGTCTCGATCGCGGCAAGCGGCATCCTCGCCGTTCTCGGCGGCATCTTCGTCACGCGGCCTATCGGCGCCGATTTCCTGCCGCTGTCGCGGGCGATCGCCAATGCCGGCCAGACTTTTCCGCCGGTTGCCGTTCTGGCGCTTGCCATTTCGACGACAGGCTTCGGCGCGGTGCCGACATTCATCGCGCTTTTCCTCTACGCTTTGCTGCCGATCTTCGAAAACACGGTCGCCGGACTGCAGCAGGTGCCTGCCTCGGTGCTCGATGCCGCCGACGGCATGGGCATGAATGGCTGGCAGCGACTCTTCCGCGTCGAGCTGCCGCTCGCCCTGCCGCTCATCATCGAGGGGCTGAAGATCGCAACCGTCATCAATATCGGGACGGCGACGATCGGCTCCACCGTCGCCGCCAAGGGGCTCGGCGAAGTCATCATCGCCGGGCTGATCAACGACAACACCGCCTTCATCCTGCAGGGCGGCCTGATCGTCGGCCTAATGGCGGTGCTGATCTATGACGGCATGGAGATGATCGAGCGGTCCGTCACGCGCAAGATCGGCCTCCAATCCCATTGAGATCGAGGGCGATCGCGCCTTCTGTCAATTGCCTTCGCCCGACGGCAGGGATGCGCCGGGCACGTAGAGCGAAATCGGCCTGACTTCGTAAACGGCGGTGGGATTGACGCGACGCAGTTCACGCGCTGCCTCGACCGCCTCCTCAATCGTCGGAAAATCGACGACGTAGAAGCCGAGCAACTGTTCCTTGGTTTCAGCAAACGGGCCGTCGATGACCATGCCTGCACCCTTCCCCCGCAAGGTGACGGCATTTTGGGTCGATCCGAGACGCGCAGCCGGTCCCAGCGATTTTTGCGCGACCAAGCGGTCATTGATTTCCAAGAGATCCGTCATGAGCGCAGCATCCTCCTCCTGGCTCCAGGATTCGACGATATCTTCTTCGTGATAGGCCAGAATAGCGTAGTACATGGTTTCTCCCCCTTGAGCCGCATACTTGAGCGCCGGGGAGTTAAGCAGACGGATCGAAATCCAGAAACCCCGAATCTGCACGCGAACAAAGGTGGAGCGATTTTCGATATGCTTGCCTTGATCAGCCCGCGGTGGCATTGGCTTTGGCTGTACATTCCAAAGACCGATGGAGGCGCCGATGGCCAAGATGATTCACTCGATGATCCGCGTGCTCGACGAGGCGCGCTCGATCGAATTCTACGACAAGGCTTTCGGCCTGAAGATTGCCGACCGTATTGCCTTCGAGACCTTCACCCTGATCTATCTCAGCAATGCCGAGACCGGGTTCGAGCTGGAATTGACCGTCAATCAAGGCCGCATCGAACCCTATGCGCAAGGAGACGCCTATGGTCACCTCGCGGCTTCGGTTTCAGAACTGAAGGACGAGCATGCGCGCATGACCAAACTCGGGCTCAACCCCGGCAAGATCATCGAACTCAATCGTGATGGGAAGCTTTTTGCGTTGCTCTTCTTCGTCACCGACCCCGATGGCTATAAGATCGAGGTCGTGCAAAGACATGGGCGGTTTCAATAGGGCCAAACAAGGCACAGCCCCGCGGCGGCGGGGCTTACCGTAGCGGCTCCGTCAACCCGCTCACATCCAGTAGGGAGGCACGCCAAAATAGTCATGGCTCCTGTGGCCATGGTCCTTGTGGTCGTGATCGTCCTTGCTGGCGAAGCGACGCGCTTTTTCGATGTCGTTCTTGGTCATGCTGACGCGATAGCCGGCGATGCGAGCATCGTAGCGCAGCTTTTCCCATGGCAGCCGGTAGTGATCCTGACCGATGCCGAAAAAGCCGCCGAAGCTCAGAATGACGAAAGCGATGCGTCCATCACTTTTTTCAAGCATCAACCGCTCGATATGACCAATCTGCTTGCCGTCCGAACCGAATACCCTGGACCCCTCGACGCGGTCGCAGGCGACCAGCATCGACATGTCCTTGATGTAAAGGTCACGACCCGAAAAATCGGCACTCTCTTTATGCATATGCGCACCTCCTTTTGGATACGCGTCACATAAACTATGGAGCGTCCGATCTGCTCTTTGAGGCAGCACGATGCTCCGATGGGTTTAAGCCCATGGCGCTATTAACGCTCCGTTGTCATAAAAGTTCCAGTACTTTTTTCAAGATTGTAAAAAAACGTGAGCGCAAGACGATTATTGACGTTTACGTCAAGGTTATTGTAGCTTCGGTTGCGCTCCAATGATTTAGTTGAGAGCAAAGACTGCGGCGATGTGAAAAGCGGGAGACTTTTTGATCGCGCAATGACACTCTACATGGCCGCCGCTCAAGACGGCGGGGCGTGGTGATGATGCGTAAAGGAGGACGTGCGCATGAATTCAGTCTCCGCTCCCTCGGATAGACCGCAAGTCAAGAAGATATGGCTTGCCTCCTATCCGGATATCGTGCCGGCGGAGCTGCCGCCGCTGGAGCATGCATCGCTCGCCGAACTGCTGGAGGAAAGCTGCGCGCGCTATGCCGACAGACCCGCCTTCACCAGCATGGGCAAATCCATCACTTATCGCGACCTCGGCCTGCAGACGCGCAAGATTGCCGCCTGGTTGCAGAGCCTCGGTCTTCAGAAGGGCGATCGCGTTGCCGTGATGATGCCGAACGTGCTGCAGAACCCGATCGCGGTTTACGGCATCCTTCGCGCCGGCTTGGTCGTCGTCAACGTCAACCCGCTCTACACACCGCGCGAACTCGAGCATCAGCTGCGCGATTGCGGCGCCAAGGCGATCTTCGTTCTCGAAAACTTCGCCCATACCGTCGAGCAGGTGCTGGCGCATACGGATGTGCGCCATGTCGTCGTCACGGCACTTGGTGATATGCTCGGCGTCAAGGGCCACATTGTCAACTTTATCGTCCGCAAGGTGAAGAAGCTCGTTCCGGCATGGTCCATTCCCGGCCATCGCAGCTTCAAGAGCGTGATCGCCGAGGGCTCGCGTCTGCCCTTGAAGCTGTCGGAACTGACCGGCAGCGACATTGCCTTCCTGCAATATACCGGAGGCACGACCGGCGTTGCCAAGGGTGCGATCCTCACCCATGCCAATCTTCTCGCCAACCAGCTGCAATTGCTGCTCTGGCTGCAATCCGCCTATATCAACAAGCCGCGTCCCGAGCAGCTGACCTTCGTCTGCGCGCTGCCGCTCTATCACATCTTTGCGCTGACGGTGAATTCGCTGATGGGCATGTCGCTCGGTGGTCATAACGTGCTGATCGCCAACCCGCGCGACATTCCGGCCTTCATCAAGGAGCTGGGCAAGTACAAGTTCGACATGTTCCCCGGCCTGAACACGCTGTTCAATGCGCTGATGAACAATCCCGAATTCACCAAGCTCGATCTCTCCAACACCGGAACGCTTGCGGGCGGCATGGCGGTGCAGCGGCCGGTCGCCGAGCGCTGGCAAAAGATGACGGGCGCCTGGATCACCGAAGGCTACGGCCTCTCGGAGACGTCTCCGGTCGCAAGCGCCAATCGTTTCGACAGCCCGGAATTCACCGGCACGATCGGCCTGCCGATCACGGGCACAGATTTCGACATTCGCGACGAGAATGGCAATTCGCTGCCGCTCGGCGAAGTGGGCGAAATCTGCATCCGCGGGCCGCAGGTGATGGCAGGCTACTGGAAGCAGCCGGCCGAAACCGCTCGCGTCATGACTGCAGACGGCTTCTTCCGCAGCGGCGACATGGGCTTCATGGACGAGCGCGGCTATACCAAGATCGTCGACCGCAAGAAGGATATGATCCTGGTCTCGGGCTTCAACGTCTATCCGAACGAGATCGAGGAAGTCGCCGTCATGCATCCGGGCGTGCTGGAGGCAGCGGCAATCGGCGTGCCCGACCCGCATTCCGGCGAGGCGGTGAAGCTCTTCATCGTCAAAAAGGACCCGGCTCTGACCGAGGCCGACGTCAAGGCTCATTGCGCGGCTAATCTCACCAACTATAAGCGCCCGCGCTTCATCGAATTCCGCACCGAACTGCCGAAATCGAATGTCGGCAAGATCCTGCGCAAGGAGTTGCGCGGCTGACATAATTCCATGTCATTCAGGAAGCCGCTCGTGCTTTTTCACGAGCGGCTTTTTTCGTTTTGGACGATACGTGAACTTGATTTACGCCCTACATAGGGAATAGTTTTCGCGACCAAACTCAAAGCGCTTGGCCCGGTTTGAAGGCCGAAAGCGCGAACCGCAAGGAGCCTCCCATGAACGCCCTCGTCGATCAACTGAAGAGCACCGCCTCTGCAACGAAGGCCACCGATATTCGTGCCGCCTTCGCCGCCGATCCCAAGCGCTTTTCCCGCTTCAGCGCCTCGTTCGACGACCTGCTGATGGATTACTCCAAGACGGCAGTGAACGACGACATCCTCGCCCTCCTTGAGAAGCTCGCAGCCGAAGGCGGCGTTGCCGCCAAGCGCGAGGAAATGTTCTCCGGCGTTGCCATCAACTTCACTGAAAACCGCGCCGTCCTGCACACCGCGCTCCGCAACCGCTCGAACAAGCCGGTGCTCGTCGACGGCAAGGATGTCATGCCTGACGTCAATGCGGTTCTTGCCGCCATGGGCAAGTTTGCCGACGGCATCCGCTCCGGCGCGCTGAAGGGCTCCACCGGCAAGGCGATCACCGACGTCATCAACATCGGCATCGGCGGCTCCGATCTCGGCCCGGTCATGGCGACGCTGGCGCTCGCCCCCTTCCATGACGGCCCGCGCTCGCACTTCATCTCCAACATCGACGGCGCCCATATCGCCGACATTTTGAAGCTCGTGAAGCCGGAGACGACGCTCTTCATCGTCGCGTCGAAGACCTTTACGACCATCGAAACGATGACCAACGCCCAGACGGCGCGCAAGTTCATCGCCGATGCGCTCGGCGAAGCCGCCGTGCAGCATCACTTCGCCGCCGTTTCGACGGCGCTCGACAAGGTGGCCGCCTTCGGCATCGACAGCGAACGCGTCTTCGGCTTCTGGGATTGGGTCGGCGGCCGCTACTCGATCTGGTCGGCGATCGGCCTGCCGCTGATGATCGCGATCGGCCCGGAAAATTTCGGCAAGTTCCTCGACGGCGCGCATGCGATGGACAACCATTTCCGCCAGGCGCCGTTCAAGGAAAACCTGCCGATGCTGCTTGGGCTCATCGGCTTCTATCACCGCAACGTGCTCGGCTACCCGACCCGCGCTATCCTGCCCTACGACCAGCGCCTGTCGCGCTTCCCGGCCTATCTGCAGCAGCTCGACATGGAATCGAACGGCAAGGGCGTGACGATCGACGGCACGCCGGTCGAAGGCAATTCCGGCCCGGTCGTCTGGGGCGAGCCCGGCACCAACGGCCAGCACGCCTTCTACCAGCTCATCCACCAGGGCACGAGCATCATCCCGGCCGAATTCATGATCGCCGCCAACGGTTTTGAGCCGGAGCTGCGCCATCAGCACGACCTGCTGATGGCCAATTGCCTGGCGCAGTCGGAAGCGCTGATGAAGGGCCGCACCTTCGAGGAAGCCAAGGCTCAGCTGACCTCCAAGGGCATGGACGACAAGAAGGCCGATTTCATTGCGCCGCACCGCGTCTTCACCGGCAACCGCCCGTCGATCACCTTCGTCTACGACAAGCTGACGCCCTTTGCTCTGGGGCGCCTGATCGCGCTCTACGAACACCGCGTCTTCGTCGAAGGCGTGCTCTTCCGCATCAACTCCTTCGACCAGTGGGGCGTCGAGCTCGGCAAGGAGCTGGCAACCGGTCTGCTTCCGGTCATCGAAGGCAAGGAAAGCGCTGCCGGCCACGATTCCTCGACGCAAGGGCTCGTGGCTGCGCTGGCAAGTCGGGCAGAGTAAAGCGTCTATTCACCTCCCCCTTGAGGGGGGAGGTCGCCGCAAAGCGGCGGGTGGGGGTGACTAGGCTCTCCGCATCGGAACGACTGAAGGATCACCCCGGCACTGCGTGCCGACCCTCCCCCTCAAGGGGAGGGTTTGCGGAACGACCGCACTGTCCGAATATGTGGTGAGAATACCCCCCTCTGTCACTGTCGTGACATCTCCCCCACAAGGGGGGAGATCACTGGGAGCTTGCCGCTCGTCCCTCGTAAAACAATAAACGGCAATTTCAGCGGATTCGATGCTTCCTTGAGGTAAAGCGTGCCTGCGCGCGACCAATCTCCCCCCTTGTGGGGGAGATGTCACGACAGTGACAGAGGGGGGTGCAGCCTCTCCTCACCCTGTAAGATCAACGAACGACTAAAGCCCTATCTCATGCGCCCAAGGCGGATTGGCGCCGGCGCGGGAGACCGTGACGGCGGCAGCCTTGGCGCCAAGAGCGAGCGCATCCTGCAGCGCCTTCTCATTGAGCGAGGCAACCTGCGCCTTGGTCAGCAGATTGTTCATCTTCAGCGACGCGAGGATGCCGGCATCGAAGGTATCGCCGGCACCGACCGTATCGACGACGGTGACGCGTTCGCTCGGCACGGAGACCTTCAGCGACTTGGTATAGCCGGTTGCCCCTTCCGCACCCTTGGTGATGACGACGAGCTTTGCGCCCTGGCCGAGCCAATGGGCGGCCAGTTCATCGTGATTGCCTGATATGCCGAACCATTCCAGATCCTCATCGGAGAATTTCAGAATGTCGGACATGGCGACCATGCGGTTGAGGCGCGCCATGTGAGACGCCTTGTCCTTGATGAAGCCTGGACGGATGTTCGGATCGAGCGAGATGACGCGGCTCTGGTGCTCGCGCTTCATCAGCGCCTCATAGGTCGCTCCGCAGGGATCGGGGATCAGGCTGATCGCGCCGAAATGGAGCGCTTCGCAATCGTCGCCGAGCGTCGGGAGATCGGCCTCGGTGATCATGCGGCCAGCCGTACCTTCATCATAGAAGGCATAGGTCGCCTGGCCGTTGACGAGCTTGACGAAAGCAATCGTGCTTGGGCGCGGCGTGATGGCGCAATAGCTGTAATCGACCTTGGAGGCAGCCAGAGTTTCGCGCAGGATCTCGCCCATCATGTCATCGGCGATGCCGGTGAAGAAGCCGGCGGGAACGCCGAGACGACCAAGCGCGATCGCGGTGTTGAAGATCGCGCCGCCGGCATAGGGGGCAAAGCCCTTTTCGCCCAGCGTCGTATCCCGCGGCAGCATGTCGATCAAAGCTTCGCCACAGCACAATATCATTCCGGCCTCCCAAAGAGCGCGTCTGTCTTATCCAGTTACATAAATCGATTAGATAGATTCAATGCAAAAGCAAAGCGTCAGTTTGTGGGCAGCTCCGAAATACCGCCATTCCAGCCGGACCAGGCGAGCGGTGCATTGAGAAAGGCCTCGACTTCCTCAAGCGTCTTGTCGTCGAACAGCTTCTGCTCCTTGGCGACGGCGAGCACTTCGCGCCAGGTCGTGATGTATTGCAGGCTGACCTTGCGGTTGGCGAAGCGTTCGACCGCCTCGGGGAAGATGCCGTAGTAGAACAGCGCCATGCCATGATCGACGATGCCGCCGGCCGCGCGGATCGCGTCGATGAAGGTGAACATGCTGCCGCCGGCCGTCGTCAGATCCTCGATGACGAGCACGCGGGCGCCGTCCTTCATATCGCCTTCGATCTGCGCGTTGCGGCCGTGTCCCTTCGGCTGCTTGCGCACATAGATCATCGGCAGGTTCAGGCGCTCGGCCAGGAAGGCCGCAAAGGGAATGCCCGCCGTCTCGCCGCCGGCAACGCAATCGAACTGCTCGAAACCGACATTGCGGACGATGATGCTGGCGGCGAAATCCATGATCGTCGAGCGGATGCGCGGATAGGAGATCAGCTTGCGGCAATCGATATAGACCGGGCTCGCCATGCCAGAAGCGAATTTATAGGGCTTGTCGGCATTGAAGTGGACCGCCTTGATCTCCCAAAGCATCCTCGCCATCAGCTCAGCCATGACAGTGCGATCGGTGAATATCATCTGGGTCATGCGGGGGCCTCCTTCGCAGCGCTAATGTTCCAGCGGCAATAGCAGCAAGCGGGCTCAGTTTCCAGACGTATGAGAGCTTTTGCAGGTATCGCCGCAGCTGCCGCGAACAAAGGCGGCTTCGAACGATCTAGCGAGCGAGCCCGAGATCCGCCGGGAGCATGGTTTTGAACAGCGCGATCACCTTGTCCCCCTCCTCCCTTTCGATCGAAATCGCGTAGCGGACGGCGGCGGCGACGAGCTGCATGGTCAATCGGGCCGTTCTAGCCAGCTCAGCCTGGTCGCGTTCCGGCCACAGGCGCTCGAGAACCGTCAGAAATGCTTGGGAATGCCATTCCATGTCCTCGGCGTCGACCTGCTGCAGCAGCTTGTCGGCATGGGTGGCGTGCCAGATGTCGCGCATGACGGGCTCATCGAGAAACATGGCGTAGTAGCCGTCGACGATGCGGCCAAGCCCTGCCTGAAGCTGGTCGTGGCCTCTAATTGCCACCAGCTCATCCTCGACGCATTGCCGGCCCTGCTCGTTGAAGCGTTCCGCCAGCACGCGGATGATCGCCGTCTTGTCGGGGAAATATTGATAGAGCGAGCCGAAGGAGACGCCGGCCTTTTCGACGATCTCGCCCATGCGCAGCGCGTCGCTGCCGTTTTTGGCAATCAGCTCGGATGCCACCGACAGGATCAGATCGACGCGTTCGCGGCCACGCTGCTGGCTGGGTATTCGTCGCGGTGTGCCCGCCTCGTCCTTGCTGCGCCTGCGTCTCGCGATCTGTTCCTGCGTCATGTCATTCCGTGCCCGTGACTGTTGACAAGCAATATAAGAGAGTTTATCACATTTCGCAAATGAGAGAATTTATCACATTTTGCACCGGAGGAGTTTGAAATGCAGATCTCACCTGTTGCCATCATCGGTGGATTGGGAAAGACCGGCGGCCGGGTCGCCGAGCGGCTGAAGGAGCGCGGCATCGCGGCTCGCGCAGCCTCCCGCTCAACGACACCGCGCTTCGATTGGCAGGAGCGCAGCACCTGGCATCAAGCGCTGGAAGGCACTTCCGCCGCTTATGTCACGTTCCAGCCGGACCTTTCGGTCGATTGGGCGGCGGAGGCCATCGGTGCCCTGGCGAAAGCCGCTATCGAGGCGGGCGTGGAGCACATCGTGCTGCTTTCCGGACGTGGTGAAGACGGAGCCGTTCGCAGCGAGGAGAAACTCAAGGCTACCGGCATCGGCTACACGGTGCTGCGCGCCAGCTGGTTCAACCAGAATTTCAGCGAGGGCGCCTTCGTGGACGGCCTTTTGCAGGGCAAGCTCGCTCTGCCAGCCGGCGATGTCCCTGAGCCTTTCATCGACGCAGACGACATCGCGAATGCGGCCGTCGAATGCCTTATCGATCCGCGTCATCGCAACCAAACCTACGAACTGACGGGACCCCGCGCGTTGACCTTCCGCCAGGCGGTTTCCGAAATCGCGACGGCTTCGAACAGGACCATCAAATACGAAACGGTTCCGATCGGCGCCTTCATCGCCGAGATGACGGCTTACGGCCTGCCGCGAGAGACGACCGATCTTCTGCATGAGCTTTTCACGCAGGTTCTCGACGGCCGCAACTCGCCTGTCATGGATGGCATCAGCCAGATCCTCGGCAGGCAACCGAAAGACTTTTCCGACTATGCCCGTGAAACCGCCGCAACCGGCATCTGGAGTGTCCAATCATGACCTTCCCGATCACGAATATCGCTCTCGTCGTCGCGGCGCTCAGCGGCGGGCTTCTCGCCGGCGTCTATTTCGCTTTCTCGACTTTCATCATGCAGGCCTTCGCCCGCCTCCCCGTCGATCAGGGGATCGCCGCCATGCAATCGATCAACACGACGATCGTGCGCTCGCCCTTCATCATGCTGTTCCTGCTGACGGCAGCGCTGTCGGTCTTCATCGCCGTGATGGCCATTCTTTACTGGCGGGGAGGCACCAGCATGATGATGCTGGTAGGCGCTGCACTCTATATCGTCGCCAGCCTGCTTTCGACGATGGTGTTCAATGTGCCCCTGAACGATGCGCTCGATAAGGTCGACGGTCATTCGGCCGAGTCGGCACAGCTTTGGTCGACCTATCTCGTCGACTGGACGCGGTGGAATCATGTGCGCACGGTCGCCTCGCTGCTCGCCGCATGCGCTTTCGTGAAGGCTCTGTTCTGAAAGCCTGGAGATGATGGGCAACCAGCCGAAAACGACCGGCTAGACCGCCCGCAGATAGGCCGCAACCTCCACACGGTTGCGGCCGTTTCGCTTTGCCTCATAAAGTGCCTTGTCGGCGGCGCGAAGCACATCGTCAAAGCCGAGCCCTTTGGCTGTGCCGGTCGCGACGCCCGCGCTGACGGTGCAGGCGAAAGATTTATCTTCGATATTGACCACTCGTGCCGCAAAGGCATCGCGCACCCGCTCGGCCACCTGCTCCGCACGACCCGGCAGGGCATTGTCGAGAACGAGCGCAAATTCCTCGCCGCCAAGACGCGCCACCGTGTCGGAAGAACGCAAGCCGAAGGAAAGTTCCTCGCCGAAAAGCTTGAGTACGAGATCGCCGGCGGCGTGGCCATGCTGATCGTTGATCGTCTTGAAGCGATCTATGTCGAAGATGATGACGGCCATCGAGGGACCGAAGGACCGGCGGCCGTAGAGATCGAACAGCGCGCGGCGATTGAGCAACCCGGTCAAGGAGTCGGTGATCGCCTCTTGACGGTGAAAGGCGGCCTGACGCCACTGATGCAGGGCCAGCGACAGCGCACCGATCCCGGTCATTCCGGCAATGCAGATCGCAAGGCTCAAATCCTCCGCCCAATTGTTGGGCGCGTGACCGAGCACCAGCTTGCCATCGGCGATCAACACGGCCGCGCACAGCGCGAAGGAAATCGCCGTCAGAGTGTAAAGCGCGGTAATGCCATAGAGCGGCGTCGGCGCCTCGCGCCGGCTCAGCCAATATTCGCGCGCCGTCAGAAGCAGAAGAATGCAGATGACAAGATTGTCACCGATGAAGGCCAACCCGTCATAACCGGCCAGCATCGGCCCGACCGATGCGGTCACACCCATCAGGCAACCGAGGACGAAGCGGATTTTGGAAAAACGGCGCTTGCGGAACTGATAGCCCGCCGCCCAGATCGCCGCGAAGCCGATAAAGAACAGCACGAAGGTCAGAATCGCGAAAAACGGGCGCGGCGTATCGACATAGGAACCGTAGATGAAGATACCGCCGACGAGCGGCACCAGACCGGCCGAACAGGTCAGGAGAAAAGTATCGGGCCGGCGCGAAAACCAGCTTCCGACCAAGGTGACCGCAAGGCATGACGCGGAAACGCCGAGGGCCAAAAGAAGCGAGTTGTAATCGACCAGCATCATGCTCTTTCAACGGTTTGGTTTCTACCGCAGGGGATTGCTGCCACGCTAGGCCGCTAGGGGTATCAAATTAGTTACGGCAAATAATAAAGAAAATGTATTTCAACAAAATATACGTTCCAAATTGCGGCATACACCAATGGAGTGTCGCAATACATCCCTAATGTATTTATATTTGCTTATGTAGATTTATCTTAAATTAAATCTCGACGTCCCAGTGCAAAGGGAACATCGGGTCGAAGACGGTGACCGGACCGGCGCCAGTTTCGATCCTGGCCGGGAAGGTAAGAACCTCGGGCCGTCGTACGAGCGTGATGCTATCCTCGTTGACAGGCAGGCCATACCAGGCCGGACCGTTCAGCGAAGCAAAGGCTTCGAGCCTGTCCAGCGCGCCTTCCTGCTCGAAGACATGCGCAAGGCAGCTCATGGTGTTGATCGACGTGTAAATGCCGGCGCAGCCGCAGGCGCATTCCTTCAGCGGATCGACATGCGGCGCCGAATCCGTGCCGAGGAAGAACCTGGCGTCTCCGCTCGTTGCCGCCGCACGCAGCGCCAGACGATGGCTTTCACGTTTGGCGACCGGCAGGCAGTAATAATGCGGGCGGATGCCGCCGACGAGGATGGCATTGCGATTGATGATCAGGTGATGCGTCGTGATGGAGCCGGCGAGATTTGCCCTTGCCGATTTGATGTAGTTGACGCCATCCGACGTGGTCACGTGCTCCATGGTGACCTTCAGTTCCGGCAGGCGCTGGCGCAACGGATCGAGCACCGTCTCGATGAACACGGCCTCGCGATCGAAAATATCCACCTCCGGCGTCGTCACCTCGCCATGGACGCAGAGTGGCAGGCCGATCTTCGCCATGCGCTCCAGCACCGGCATTGCCTTGTTCAGATCACGCACGCCGCCGTGCGAATTGGTCGTCGCACCGGCCGGATAAAGCTTGACGGCTGATATGAGGCCGCTCTTCTTGCCCTCTTCCACATCGTCGGGGCTGGTGTGTTCGGTAAGATAGAGCGTCATCAGCGGTTCGAACCGATCGCCCGCCGGCAGCGCTTTCAAGATGCGCTCGCGATAGGCGGTCGCATCCGCTGTGGTCACGACCGGCGGCACGAGATTGGGCATGATGATGGCGCGGGCAAAATGCCTGGAGGTATCGGCAATCACGCCCTCCAGCATGGCTCCGTCACGCAAATGCAGATGCCAGTCGTCAGGACGGCGGATGGTGAGCTTTTGCATGGGCGCGACCTCTGGCAATGCGAGCACGATCCTGTCTGGAAACCGTCGGCCTCTTCGGGATCGCACTCTTTGATATCGCGCTTCGATAGCACCATACGCCCCCGCAAAACAATCCGCGACGGCGGTTAAATGAGAGGCAAGGTCAATCCTGCACGATGTCGATGGTGACATCAGCTTGGCGGCGGTTCTCCAGAATCAGACGGCCGTTCGGCAGATCGTTGCCATAAACCTTGGCGCCGGCCGCCTCTTCATCAAGATCGTAGCCCCGCCAGCGCGCCCACAGCCGCTCTTCCAGCACGTCCATCGGCGGGGCGAGCATAATCGAATAATCGAACATGCCTTCCAGCTCCGCCCACTTTCCCTGGCTGAACAGCAGATAATTGCCCTCGATGACGATGAAGCGATGATCGGCCGAGACGATGCGGGCAGAGGCGATCGCAATCTCTCGCGAACGGTCGAAGACCGGCACGAGAACCTCCTGATCGGCAGCGCGCACGGCCTTGACGATATCGAGGAAGGCGCGCACGTCGAAACTGTCCGGCACGCCCTTCCGCTTCAAAAGTCCCTTCTCGATCAGCACGGCATTGTCCATATGGAAGCCGTCCATCGGCAGGACTTCGGCGCTTTCGCCCCTCACCTTCAACGCCTTGGCAACATTGTCGGCTAGTGTCGACTTGCCGGCGCCGGGAGGGCCGGCAATCGCGACCAGGAAACGTTTCATATTGCCGGCGCGTGCGATGATCTCGCCGGCAACATCATCAAGAGAGACGCTCATGCAGCAACATTCTCGACCGGCGGAGCCTTGGCACCGGTCATGAAGGCAACAGCATCGGACATGGAATAATCCTTGGGATTGATGACGGTCAGGCGTCGTCCAAGGCGATGGATGTGAATGCGATCCGCAACCTCGAAGACGTGCGGCATATTGTGCGAGATCAAGACGATCGGCAAGCCGCGCGCACGCACATCGAGGATGAGTTCAAGGACCTTGCGGCTTTCCTTGACGCCAAGGGCTGCCGTCGGTTCGTCCATGATGACGACCTTGGAGCCGAAGGCGGCAGCGCGGGCGACGGCGACACCCTGGCGCTGGCCGCCAGAGAGAGTTTCCACCGCCTGATTGATGTTCTGGATCGTCATCAAGCCGAGTTCCGAGAGCTTGTCGCGAGCGCGCTTTTCCATGGCCGGGCGGTCGAGCATCCGGAACACGGAGCCGAGAATGCCCGGCCTGCGCACTTCGCGGCCGAGGAACATGTTGTCGGCGATCGAGAGCGCCGGCGACAGGGCCAGGTTCTGGTAGACCGTTTCGATGCCGGCCTCCCGCGCCTCCATGGGCGAGCGGAAGTGAACGGTCTTGCCTTCCAGCTTGATCTCGCCCTCGTCGGGGGTGACCGCGCCGGAGATCGCCTTGATCAGCGAGGACTTGCCGGCGCCGTTGTCACCGATCACGGCAAGAATCTCGCCGGGATAGAGATCGAAATCGGCATTGTCGAGGGCGGTCACGCGGCCATAACGCTTGACGAGACCGCGGGCAGTAAGGATGGGTTCGCCGGTCGTGGTCATGCCGATACCTTTCTGATCCATTGATCGATCGCGACGGCGCCGATGATGAGAACGCCGGTCAGAAGCACCTTCCATTGCGGGTCGGCGCCGAGCATGTTGAGGCCCATGGAAACGACACCGACGATCATGGCGCCAAAGAGCGTGCCGAGGATCGAGCCGCGGCCGCCGAAGAGCGAGATGCCGCCGATCACGGTTGCGGTGATTGCCTGAAGATTGAAATCGGTCACTGCGGAAGACGGCGAGACCGAGCCGTTGCGGCCGATGGAGACCCAGGCGGCAAGCGCTGCGATCAGTCCCGACACGCCATAGACTGCGAGAAGAACCTTCTTGGTCTGGATACCGGCGAGTTTCGCCGCCTCCGGATCGTCGCCAACGGCATAGACATGCCTGCCCCAGGCGGTGTGATTGAGGACATACCAGAGGCCGATGACGAGGAGCACCATGGCGATGACGCCGAGGGTCAGCACGGCACCGCCGACACGGAAGCTCGCGGCGAACAGATGCAGCAGCGGCGCCTTTTCATCGACATCGGTGTCGCGGATGGTTTCATTGGCCGAATAGATGAAGTTCGTCGCCATGACGATATTCCACGTGCCGAGCGTCACGATGAACGGCGGCAGCTTCATATTGGCGACGAGGAAGCCGTTGAGCAGCCCGCAGAGGCCGCCCACGATCATGCCGGCGACGACCGCGATGGGCGTCGGCAGGCCATATGTCACGGCGACATTGCCCATGACGACCGAGGAGATAACCATGATGACGCCGATCGAGAGATCGATACCGGCAGTCAGGATGACCAGTGTTTGGGCCGCGCCGAGAATACCGACGATGGCGATCTGCTGCAGGATGAGCGTCAGCGTATAGGCAGAAAAGAACTTTCCACCGATGGTGATGCCGAAGATCACGATCGCCAGCACCAGAACGATCAGCGGCACCGCCGCCGGCGTCGAATGCAGAAAATGCTGCACCCGCTTCAAAAGAGAGACATCGTTGCGCTCGAACGAAGCGACGTTCTTGTCGCTACCGTCGAGAACACGTTCGAATTCCTGTGCTCCGGACATAATTATTCCTCCGCCACCGCGCACATGCGCGGAAACCGCCGGCTGTTAGGGGCCAGCCAGGATCTGAGCCCGACCGACGTGACTGTTGCGATTGTCTGCTCCCTGTCAAAGAGCCGCGCCAGCAGGCGCATGACGCGGCTCCCGAAGGGACTATATCACATTCGTGAGGAGCTTAGCCCCAGCACTTGTTGAGGCCTTCCTTGGTATCGATGGACTTCAGGCCGGAAACCGGCTTGTCCGTCACCAGGGAAACGCCGGTGTCGAAGAAGGTCTTGCCTTCGGTCGGCTTCGGCTTCTCGCCGCTATCGGCGAACTTCTTGATCGCCTCAACGCCGAGGGCCGCCATCATCAGCGGATACTGCTGGGCAGTTGCGCCGATCACGCCATCCTTGACCGACTTGACGCCCGGGCAGCCGCCGTCGATGGAAACGATCAACACCTGCTTTTCGAGGCCGACGGCCTTCAGGGCCTGATAGGCGCCGGTTGCAGCCGGCTCGTTGATCGTGTGGATGACGTTGATGCTGGAATCCTTCTGCAGAAGGTTTTCCATGGCCTTGCGGCCGCCTTCTTCATTACCGTTGGTGACATCATGGCCGACGATGCGCGGATCGGTTTCGTCGCCGATCTTGTTCGGGTCCTTCGGGTCGATGCCGAAGCCGATCATGAAGCCCTGGTCGCGCAGAACATCGACCGACGGCTGCGACGGCGTCAGATCGAGGAAGCCGATCTTGGCATCCTTGGCCTTGTCGCCCAGCGTTTCCTTGGCCCACTGGCCAACGAGCTTGCCGGCAAGCAGATTGTCCGTGGCAAAGGTGGCGTCGGCGGCATCGGCCGGCTCAAGCGGCGTGTCCAGCGCAATCACCAGCAGGCCGGCATCGCGTGCCTTCTTGACCGAGGGAACGATGCCCTTGGTGTCGGATGCGGTGATCAGGATGCCCTTCGCACCATCGGCGATGCAGCTCTCGATCGCGGCAACCTGACTTTCACTGTCGCCATCGATCTTGCCGGCATAGGACTTCAGCGTCACGCCGAGTTCCTTGGCCTTGGCGGTCGCGCCTTCCTTCATCTTGACGAAGAAGGGATTCGTATCGGTCTTGGTGATGAGGCAGGCGGAAACGCCGGCAGCCTTGGCAGGTGCTGCAAATGCAACGCCGATCGCCAGAGCGGCGACTGCTGCGGAAATAACAGATTTCTTCATTCAATCCTCCCGATGTTTGAAAAGCCGGACCTTCCGGCAGCCCCGGGCCTGAACCCGGCTTGAAGACGCGCCATGCCTGTCGGATTATTTCCAGCGGACCTCCTCCACGGCCATATGCGCATCTCCTACCCCCATATCTGAGCCTAAAGATTTCCAGCTGTCAATAAATAAATCGGATTGAATTATTAATTCGATGTGGCATTCTGGAAAAAAATCAGGCATGGCCATGATGGAAGGAGCAGGCCCATGTCTCTCGTGCACGACCCGGAGGACACACCCACAACGCCAGCGATTCTCGACCCCTCAGGGGGCGCGAACCAGCTTGGCGTGCGCGCCCATAACGAACGGCTCGTGCTATCGCTCGTGCGCCGCCACGACGCCTTGTCGAAGGCCGATATCGCTCGACGCAGCGGGCTTTCGGCGCAGACAGTCTCCGTCATCATGCGGGCGCTGGAGAAGGATGGGCTGCTATCGCGCGATGCGCCGGTGCGTGGCCGTGTCGGCCAGCCATCCATTCCCATGCGGCTCAATCCGGATGCGGTGCTCTCCTTCGGCGTCAAGATCGGCCGGCGCAGCGCCGACCTCGTGCTGATGGACTTTGTCGGCGGCATCAGGATGCAACTCCATCAGACATACCCCTATCCCCTGCCCCAAGACATCATCGCCTTCGTCACGGCCGGCATCAAGGAATTGGAAGGACGTCTCAATGAGGACCAGCGCCGCAAGATTGCCGGAATGGGCGTCGCAGCACCTTTCGAGCTCTGGAACTGGGCCGAGCAGGTGGGTGCCCCACCCGGCGCGATGGATGCCTGGCGCGGCTTCGATCTGAGAACCGAAATCGCCTCGCGCGTCGCTTATCCTGTCTTCCTGCAGAATGACGCCACCAGCGCCTGCGGTGCCGAGCTGGTCTTCGGTGTCGGCCCGCATTATCCGGATTTCGTCTATTTCTTCATCGGCTCCTTCATCGGCGGCGGCATCGTCCTGAATTCATCCGTCTTTGTTGGCCGGACCGGGACGGCCGGCGCGCTCGGCCCCCTGCCCGTGCGCGGCCGCAACGGCGAGAACCGGCAGCTGCTGGAGATCGCCTCGATCTTCGTGCTGGAAAACCTATTGCGGGATCATGGTTTCGATCCACGCCCCCTCTGGTATTCGGCGGATAATTGGATCGATTTCGGCGAGCCGCTGGAGGTCTGGATACAGGATACGGCCAAGGCATTGGCACAGGCGATCGTCGCCTCCGCCTCGGTACTCGATTTCAGTGCCGCCGTCATCGATGGCGGCTTCCCCGACTGGGTGCGGGAACGCGTGGTGCGCGCAACCATCAAGGCAGCTGCGGAACTCGATCTTCAGGGCGTCGTCATGCCCGATATCATCGAGGGCGCCGTGGGGCCGCAGGCCCGCGCCATCGGCGGCGCCAGCCTGCCGATCTTCGCGCGCTACCTCATCGACCAAAACGTTCTTTTCAAGGAGATTGAGCATGCTGAAGGGCATTGACCCGCTGTTGAGCCCGGAACTTCTGGCGACGCTACGCGCTATGGGCCACGGCGACGAGATCGCCCTCGTCGACGGCAATTATCCCGGTCTCGAACATGGACGCCGTCTCATCCGCCTCGATGGTCACGGCGTCATTCCCGTGCTCGATGCCGTGCTGAGCGTGCTGCCGATCGACGATTTCGTGCCCCAGGCGATTTTCCGGGCGACCGTCAAGCAGGACCGCGATGCAGTTGACCCCGTTCATGCGGAGATGATCGAGTGCTGCGCCCGGCATGTGCCCGAGATCAAGGTCGTGCCGCTACTGCCGGCGGAATTTTATGAGCGGGTGCAGCGTGCGCATGCGCTCATCCAGACCAGCGAGCCCCGGCTCTATGGAAACATCATCCTGCGCAAGGGTGTGATTTATCCGAAGGGGTAGCGAGCCGCTCTTAAAAGCCCCTCATCCGGCCTTCGGCCACCTTCTCCCCGCCAGCGGGGAGAAGGGGATGGGCGCACCTGCAGCCTCCCTACCAACCAATTATCCGGACGAGAGCGAGAGGTAGTCCCCTTGTAACTTCCGTTTATCCGCTATTGGCGCTGTAGTGCCGGTTGCGGTTGGGGATGGAAGACCGCCGCTCCTTTGGGACAGCAAGCCCGTGGGAGAGCTTGGGTCTCCGTCCGCCATTCCATTGAACCCGAACAGTCGCCGGGGCCGCTTGCGAAGGCAAAGCCCGCTTAGGCAAGGATGGGATCAGATGGAGACGATCGTTGGTATCGATGTTTCGAAGAACCGGCTCGACGTGGCGGTCGTACCGCAGGGTGAAGCCTTCGCTATCGGCAATGATCATGCCGGCATCGATGAATTGATTGGTCGGCTGAAGACCATCGGCGCTGATGCGATCGCACTTGAGGCGACGGGCGGCTTCGAGACCCTGGCGGTGGCCGAGCTGTCATCAGCGGGGTTGACGGTCCTCGTCGTCAATCCGGCGCAAGTGCGTGCCTATGCCAATGCCATTGGCCGCAGGGCCAAGACCGATCCGATCGATGCCGCCGTCATCGCCGCCTTCGTCCTGGCGACGAAGCCTGAGATCCGGCCGTTGCGCGACGCCGAGACGCAAGCTCTTTGCGAACTCGTGGCCCGTAGGCGGCAGATTGTGCAGATGATCGTGGCCGAGGAGAACCGGTTGCGCATGGCGCTGGCAAAGCAGGCGCAGAAAAGCATCAAGCGATTGCTGACGGCCTTGCGTCGCGAGCTGGAAAGTCTCAATGCCGATCTCGACGACCATATCCGCAAGTCGCCGGTCTGGCGGGTGCGGGAGGAACTGCTGACCTCGGTGCCGGGCGTCGGGCCGACGACGGCCCGCACGCTGTTGGCCGAACTGCCCGAACTCGGCAGTCTCGACCGACGCCAGATAGCATCACTGGCAGGCCTTGCCCCCTGGACGCGGCAATCGGGAAAATGGAAGGGCAAGAGCTTCATCAGTGGCGGCAGGGGCAAGGTGCGCGCCGTCCTCTTCATGGCCGCCCTCGTCGCCAGCCGCCATAACCCAAGCCTCAAGGCCTTCCGCGACCGTCTCGTCGCCCAAGGCAAGCCCAAAATCGTCGCCATCGTCGCAACCATGCGAAAACTGATCACCATCCTCAACGCCATCATTCGAGACAATAAGCCATGGCAAAACGCTTGACTGATAAGACAGTCGCTCTCCCC
>NZ_FMAG01000011.1 GCF_900094585.1 Martinezella multihospitum | reverse complement strand
GACCCAAATCTCTTCAGGTCCCGCAAGCTTCGCCGCCCACGTTTCTCTTTCTTCTCATCTTCAATTGTCAAATAACAGACCAGAAAAACCCAGTCGAAACAGAACTTCCTTCAATCCCAGGCCAAGCCCAGAACCAACAATCAGCATCGCAGCCAATCAAGGAAACACTAGAGCGAAGGACTTCGTCGCCAGCAGCGCCGCCGCCCTCGTCAGTGATCGGGCTTATAGACCCCCCACCCCGAACTAGTCAACACTCCAACTGTAAAAATTCTGACATTTTTGTAAGTAATTGATTTATAAGATTGTTTTGTCGGAGCCGCGGAAATGATGGAGAATTTTACCTCGAAAGGCCGCAATTTCAGGATTCATTTTACGCCGACCGCCGGAATCGTCCAGATAACCCCTTATAGAGAGGTCCTCGCGCCCCCGTTACAGCACCGGACCTGCCTCTCATTGCCAGCCGGACACCCAGGACCTAATAGAAATCGAGAGATTGAAGGGAGCGGACATGGTGCTTCTCGATAGAAAGCGGGCGCAGGCAGCGCCGACCCGGCAAATGCAGGTCTTCGCCTATGAACATATATGGGGCAGGCAGGCGTGACATATAGAGTGCCTCCATTGCCGGAGCTGCCGGTCTCGCATGTGCTTGCCGATATCGGCACCGCGCTCGCCAACAAACGACGCGCGGTGCTTTCCGCGCCACCCGGCGCAGGCAAGACCACGCTCGTGCCGCCTTATCTATTAGGCGAGGCCTGGCGCGGCGATGACAGGATCATCCTTCTGGAGCCGCGGCGGCTGGCGGCAAGGGCCGCTGCTGCCCGCATGGCCTCGCTGCTCGGCGAACAGGTGGGCGATACCGTGGGATACCGCATGCGGCTCGACAACCGTATCTCCTCCAAGACCCGTATAGAAGTGGTGACGGAAGGCGTGTTCGCGCGGATGATCCTCGACGATCCCGAACTCTCCGGCATCTCCACCGTCATCTTCGACGAATTCCATGAGCGCTCGCTGGATGCCGATTTCGGCCTGGCGCTGGCGCTCGATGTGCAATCGGCGCTCAGGGAGGATCTGCGCATCGTCGTCATGTCGGCGACGCTGGATGTAGAGCGTGTCGCGACCCTGCTTAATCATCCACCCGTCATCGAGAGCATGGGCCGCAGCTTCCCGATCGATATCCGCCATCAGGATCGGCCGGCGGGCGAGCGGGTCGAGGATACGGTGACGCGGGCGATCCTAGACACGCATGCGAGCGAAAAGGGCTCGATCCTTGCCTTCCTGCCTGGGCAGGCGGAAATTACGCGGACGGCGGAAAGGCTCGAAGGGCGGTTTGGGCCGGAGACGATGATCGCACCACTTTACGGCAATCTCAGCCAGAAGGAACAGGATGCGGCGATCCGGCCCGCGCCACAGGGCACACGCAAGATCGTACTGGCCACATCGATCGCCGAAACCTCGATCACCATCGACGGCGTGCGCATCGTCATCGATAGCGGGCTGCAGCGTCTGCCGGTCTTCGAGGCCTCGACCGGAATTACGCGGCTTGAGACCGTGCGCGTGTCGCGCGCCTCGGCTGACCAGCGGGCCGGGCGCGCCGGGCGAACCGAGCCGGGCATTGCCATCCGCCTGTGGCATCCGGGCCAGACGGCGGCGCTGCCTGCCTTCACGCCACCACAGATCCTTTCGAGTGATCTTTCCGGCCTGGCTCTCGATCTGGCCCATTGGGGTGTGCAGGATCCGGCAACGCTCGCCCTTGTTGACCAACCGCCGGCAACGACGCTTGCTGAAGCACGAGCTCTGCTGCGGCAGCTGGGAGCGCTCGACGCGGACAACGGGCTGACGGCGCGCGGCCGGCTGATGCGCGAGCTTGCCTTGCCGCCGCGGCTGGCGGCGATGGTCATCTCGGCTGGCGAATTCGGCCAGGCACGCGAAGCGGCATTGCTTGCCGTGCTGCTGACGGAACAGGGGCTCGGTGGATCGAGCATCGACCTGGAAGACCGGCTGCGGCGCTTCAAGACGGAGAAAGGCGAGCGGGCCGAGGCTGCGCGTCGTCTTGCGGGGCGCCTCGCTCAGGCTGCCGATGGTAATAACGGCACTCCCTCTTCTGCCCCTCCGCTCGCCGGCACGCTGCTGCTGCATGCCTTTCCCGATCGCATCGCCCTGCAACGCGGCGGTAGAGGCCGTTTCGTCATGGCGAATGGGCGCGGCGCGGAGCTGCCGGAGACCGAACGGCTTGCCGGTGCACCGATGCTCGTCATTGCCGATCTGACCGGACGTGCGGCGCAGGCGCGTATTCTGGCGGCGGCGGAGATTTCCCGCGCCGATGTCGAAGAACACCTGCCGGGCGAGATCCGCACCGAGGATCAGAGCTTCTTCGACAAAGCGAGCCGTCAGGTACGGGCGCGCCGCGCGACAAGGCTTGGCGCCATCATCTTCGAGGAGACGCCTCTGCCCCGGCCTTCCGGCGAGCAGGCGGCGAGGGCGCTCGCCGAAGGTATTCGCGAACTCGGGATCGACATCCTGCCTTTTTCCAAGGAGGCGGCGCAGCTGAGGGACAGAATCGGCTTCTTATACAGGACGATCGGCGAGCCCTGGCCCGACATGAGCGACGAGGCGCTGCTCACACGGCTCGACGAATGGTTCTCGCCGTTTCAGACCGAGGCGCGCGGCCTCTCCGACATCTCAGCCGGCGGGCTTTCCAACGGGTTGATCTCGCTGGTGCCGCACGAGCTGCAGCGTGATCTCTCTCGGATGGCGCCGACGCATTTCGAGGCGCCGACCGGCCAGCGCCATCCCATTCAATATGACGGCGAGGAACCACTTTTGACCATTCGCGTGCAGGAGCTGTTCGGATTGAAGCAGCATCCGGCCATTGGCGGCGGCAGGTTGCCGCTGGTGCTGGAATTGACATCGCCGGCGCATCGCCCCATCCAGACGACGCGCGACCTGCCGGGCTTCTGGGCCGGATCCTGGAAGGATGTGCGCGCCGATATGCGCGGGCGATACCCGCGGCATCCCTGGCCGGAAGATCCAGCCGAGGCCCTGCCGACGACACGCGCCAAGCCAAGGGGGACCTGACGATGGCACGCTTCTTTCGAGGGCTGGAAAAACTCTCCGAAGCCGAAATGAAGGCGCAGGAGGGCCATCATACCAGCCGGCGGCTGAGACTGCAGACGCTGGTGCGCCTGCGCTGGCTTGCCGTCGGCGGCCAGACAGTGACGGTCATGATCGTCGCCTTCTGGCTGAAATTTCCGATGCCGCTGCTGCCCTGCTGCGTGCTAATTGCCTGCCTTGCCTGGATCAATTTCTTCCTGACGCTGCGCTACCCGCCGACGCACCGGCTGGAGCCACCGGCGGCCTTCGCGCTGCTCAGCCTCGATCTCCTGCAGCTCTGCGGGCTGCTGCTGATCACCGGCGGGCTTGCCAACCCCTTCTCGGCGCTGGTCTGCGTACCCGTCATCATTTCCTTCGCCTCGCAACCGATCCGCTACAGTATGCCGCTGATCGTACTGGCGATGATCTGCATCACCGGCCTTGCCTTCTCGCCCTTCCCGCTGCCCTGGTACGAGGGTGTCGCGGTCAGCGTGCATAGTGTCATGCAGCTCGGCGTCTGGTGCTCCATCGCCTCCACCATGGCCTTTGCCGCCTTCTATGCCTATCGCGTCTCCATGGAAGCCTCGCAGCTTGCCGACGCCCTTTCGGCGACGGAACTGGTGCTGCAGCGGGAAAAGCACCTGTCGCAGCTGGATGGGCTGGCGGCGGCGGCGGCGCACGAGCTCGGCACGCCGCTGGCGACGATCAGCGTCGTCGCCAAGGAGATGGAGCGGGAGCTCAGGGAGGATGACCGGTTCCGCGAAGATGTGGCGCTGCTGCGCAGCCAGAGCGAACGTTGCCGCGATATCCTGCGGCGCCTAACGACGCTCTCTTCCGAGGACGAAGCACATATGCGGCGGCTGACGCTGTCGTCGATGATGGAGGAGATCATCGCGCCACATCGCGAGTTCGGCATCAACCTGGAATTCATCGAAAAGAGCCCGCGTTCCGGCGAACCTGTGCTGTCACGCAATGCCGGCATCATGTACGGCCTCGGCAACCTCATCGAAAATGCGGTCGACTACGCCCGCAAAACGGTGACCGTCACGGTGGAATACACGACCGAAACCCTGACCATCGTCATCGAGGATGATGGCAGCGGTTATTCGCCGGAAATACTGGCGCGGATCGGCGAGCCCTATGTCACCTCACGCCAGCGCGACGACACGGCAGGCGGCCTCGGGCTCGGGCTCTTCATCGCCAAGACGCTGCTCGAGCGCTCGGGGGCGGCACTTTCCTTCGGCAATCGCGATCCGGAGACGCCGGGTGCGCGCGTCCGCGTCGAATGGCCGCGCGTGTTAATCGACAGTAATTCGACAAAATGATTTTCGCGGCTTAAAACTGCGATCGTCAAAATCGGTTGAATATGCAGGCGGATGGTCGCCGGGATAGAAGATAAAATGACGGATAAGGAAAGCGTTGCCCCGCAGGCCGGGGCCAAGGATGCCGAGGGCCATATTGGCCCCGATGCCACATTGCTGATCGTCGATGACGACGGTCCCTTTCTGCGCCGGCTGGCGCGGGCGATGGAGGCACGCGGCTTTGCAGTCGAGACGGCGGAATCGGTGGCGGAAGGCGTTGCCAAATCCAAGGCGACCCCGCCGAAATATGCCGTGGTCGACCTTCGCCTTGGCGACGGCAACGGGCTCGACGTGATCGAAGCCATCCGCCAGCGGCGTGACGACACGCATATCGTAGTGCTGACGGGCTATGGCAACATCGCGACGGCGGTGACCGCCGTCAAGCTGGGCGCGCTCGACTATCTCGCCAAGCCCGCCGATGCCGACGACGTCTATGCCGCGCTGACGCAGCGCCCCGGCGAGAAGGCCGAAGTGCCCGAAAATCCGATGTCGGCGGATCGCGTGCGCTGGGAGCATATCCAGCGTGTCTATGAAATGTGCGAGCGCAATGTTTCCGAGACGGCCCGCCGGCTCAACATGCATCGCCGGACGCTGCAGCGCATCCTTGCCAAGCGGGCGCCGAAATAGAGCAATTCCAGGAAAAGTGTGCAGCGGTTTTCCGTCCGGAATTGCGCTGGAAAATGACCTATTCGGAAGCGAAAGACTTGCCAGTCGCCCATTCGGCCAATAGCAGGCGCTGGGCGGCAGCGCGCGAGAAATTGAGCGTCACCGACTTGCGCGTCGCTGGCGGCAGGCGATGCTCCGGCGCTTCGCGGATGATGTGAGCGCCATAACCATCCGATAGAAACAGCCCGCAATCCTCGGGGAAGATATCCAGCGGCACATCCTTGTGCGTCGCGAAGAACATCCGGTCGCAATGCTGCCGGTATTCGGGCCATTTGCGGTCGACGCGGAAATCCTCGATCGAAGTCTTGATCTCGATGATCCAGATCTCGCCCTTTTCCGAGAGGCTGATGAGGTCGGCGCGGCGGCCGCTGGCGAGCGGCAGCTCCGGTAGCACGGCGTGGCGCATGTCGTGCAGTAATAGTTGCACGCCTTTGCGTACAAGCATGGCGCGTTCCGACTGCCGGCCATCTATTAACGGATTGTTATTGTAAACGTTCAAAATCGTCATGAATTGTCTCGGGGACAGGCCTGGCGTTGTTGCAAAAAAACCATGTCCTTCTAATTTGCGCGCCGGCGCTATTTTTGTAGGGCCACAGCAGCTTGCAAAGCCAAGTTTAATGGAAAATAAACTTTAGACAAAGATGGTTGATAGCCATCCGTTTCCCGCCACGAAAATTCAAGAGACTTCCATGCGCATCCGTAATGCTATGACTGCACTCGGCCTTGTCGCAATGCTCGCATCGGCTGGCTATGCCACCACTGCCGCAGCAGCGCCGGCCGCTACCGCAAATTCGGCCACCGAGACCATCAAGACCTTCGATGGCGACTATGGTGTGACGACTGACAATGGCTTTCAGCTGCCAGCGATCCCGATCCAGAAGGTGAAGCCGCAGTTCCGCCGCCAGATCGTCGAGTACAAGACGGATGAGTCTGAAGGCACGATCATCGTCAATACGCGCGAGCGTCATCTGTACTACATCCTCGGCAATGGCGAAGCGATGCGCTACGGCATCGGCGTCGGCAAGCAGGGCTTCTCCTGGTCCGGCACGGCTTACGTCGCCTGGAAGCAGGAATGGCCGAATTGGCATCCGCCGAAGGAAATGGCTGTTCGTCGTCCGGAAATCGCAAAGTATGTCGATGGCGGCATGAACCCGGGCCTTTCCAACCCGCTCGGCGCACGCGCCATGTATCTCTATAACGAGAAGGGTCAGGACACGCTGTTCCGCCTGCACGGCACGCCGGAATGGGCTTCGATCGGCACCGCTGCCTCCTCGGGCTGCATCCGCCTGATCAATCAGGACGTGATCGATCTCTACAGCCGCGTCCTTCCGGGCCGCAGCACCAAGGTCATCGTGATCCAGTAATCACTAGACATTCGGATTGAGAAAGGCCGCCGGATAGCGATCCGGTGGCCTTTTTTGTTTGGGAAACTTGGGTCGATGCTATGCCACTCCAACCCGCCCTCGTCCTTCGAGGCTTCGCCTTTGGCTGCGCACCTCAGGATGAGGGCTGATCTCCTCCCCTCGCCGTAAGGCTCTCCCCACCTCATCCTGAGGTGCCTTGCCGTCAAAGCGTCAGCGCAGACGACAAGGCCTCGAAGGATCGAGGTGGCCTCTGACGGAGAGAAGGCTCACCCTGCCTGCTTTGCCTTCAGCTCGATGCGGCGGCGATGCAGGACCGGTTCGGTATAGCCGTTCGGCTGCTCGCGTCCCTTGAGGACGAGATCGAGGGCCGCCTGGAAGGCGATCGAGCCGTCGAAATTGCCTGACATGGCGATATAATGGGGATCATCGGCATTCTGCTGATCGACCACGGCGGCCATGCGCTTCATCGTCTCCAGAATCTGCGCTTGGGTGATGACCTTGTGATGCAGCCAGTTGGCCATGTGCTGTGCCGAGATGCGCAGGGTGGCACGGTCTTCCATGAGGCCGACATTGTTGATGTCCGGAACCTTTGAGCAGCCGACGCCCTGATCGACCCAGCGGACGACGTAGCCGAGGATGCCTTGGCTGTTGTTGTCGATCTCGCGCTGGATTTCTTCCGGCGTCCAGTTCGGCCGCGAGGCGACCGGCACGGAGAGGATATCGGAGAGCTTGGCGCGGGTACGGCTCTTCAGGCTCTTCTGCACGTCGGCGACGTTGACGCGGTGATAGTGCGTGGCATGCAAGGTCGCCGCCGTCGGCGACGGCACCCAGGCGGTGTTGGCGCCCGCCTTCGGGTGGGCGATCTTCTGTTCGAGCATCGCCGCCATGAGGTCCGGCATGGCCCACATGCCTTTGCCGATCTGCGCATGGCCGGAGAGGCCACATTCGAGGCCGATGTCGACGTTCCAGTTCTCATAGGCGCCGATCCAGGCCGCCTGCTTCATGTCGCCCTTGCGGATCATCGGGCCGGCTTCCATCGAGGTATGGATTTCATCGCCGGTGCGATCGAGGAAGCCGGTATTGATGAAGACGACGCGCTCGCGGGCGGCGCGGATCGCTTCCTTGAGGTTGACCGTGGTGCGGCGCTCCTCGTCCATGATGCCCATCTTCATGGTGTTTCTGGGCATGCCGAGCAGGTCTTCGACGCGCGTGAAGATATCGACCGCGAAGGCGACCTCTTCCGGGCCGTGCATCTTCGGCTTGACGACATACATCGAGCCGGTGCGCGAATTCTGGCGGCGGCCGTTCGGACCGATGTCGTAGAGCGCGATCAGGCCGGTGATGACGGCATCCATGATGCCTTCCGGCACCTCGTTGCCATCGCGATCGAGAATGGCCGGATTGGTCATCAGGTGGCCGACATTGCGCACCAGCATGAGGGAGCGGCAATGCAGATCGAATGTGCTGCCATCCGGCGCGGTATAGGTGACATCGGGGTTCAGCCGGCGCGTGAAGGTCTTGCCGCCCTTGGCGACTACTTCGGTGAGATCGCCCTTCATCAGGCCGAGCCAGTTGCGATAGACCTCGGCCTTGTCCTCGGCATCGACGGCAGCGATCGAATCCTCGCAATCCATGATGGTCGTGATCGCCGATTCCAGACGTACGTCGGAAATGCCGGCCGGATCGGCCTTGCCGATCGCGGTGCTCGGGTCAATGGCAACTTCGATATGGATGCCGTTCTGCTTCAGCAGGATATGCGACGGGTTGGCCGCATCGCCGAGATAGCCGGCGAAATGGCTGCGATCCGCGAGCGCCGCCGAGCCCGTCTTGGTGGTGATGGCCAGGGCACCGTCCTTGACGGCAAAATCGGTGACGTCCTTCCAGCTCGCGCCGGCAAGCGGCACGGCGGAATCGAGGAAGTCCCGAGCCCAGGCGATAACCTTCTCGCCGCGCTTGGGATTATAACCCCTGCCCTTTTCGGCGCCATCGGTCTCGGGAATGGCGTCCGTGCCGTAAAGCGCATCGTAGAGCGATCCCCAGCGGGCATTGGCGGCGTTAAGGGCATAGCGGGCGTTCATGACGGGAACGACCAGCTGCGGGCCGGCAATCTGCGAGATCTCGGGATCGACATTGGCGGTCGAAACGGCAAAGGCGGCACCTTCTGGTACGATATAGCCGATGTCGCGCAGGAAGGCTTCGTAGCCGGCGAGGTCAATCGGCGCGCCATTCTTGCGATACCAGTCGTCGAGCGCTGCCTGCATCCGGTCGCGCTTGGCGAGCAGCTCGCGGTTGCGCGGCGCCAGATCGTGGACGATGTCAGAGAAACCGGCGAAGAAAGCGTCGGCATCCACGCCAGAGCCCGGAAGGGCCTCCTTGACGAGGAAATCATAAAGGACCGATTCGATCTGCAGCCCGTTTTTCTCAATGCGGCTCATGCCTAATACTCCTAAAAGCCGTGTTACGGCCCACTATTTACATGCTGCCACTTTGCTTCCGGTTTCGCTCTCCGTCAATTTGGAGATAATTCGAAAGATTTATGCCTTTCGGGAAATAATCAATCCGTGGCGATTCGCGGACGGCCGGTGGCGGTCGCCATGAACCGGGCCTCGATCAGCTTGCGACTGCCTTCTACCTCCGGCGCGTCCACCTGCTCGTCCACGGAGACCACCAGATCCACGGCGCCATTGAGCCTTGCCTGCGCCATCGCCGCCTCGATAGCGCGTGAGCGGGCATCGGCAAAACTCCGCTCCTCGTCGGTGAAGCGCAGGCTTTCGCCCGCGCCGTTCAGCACATAGATGCCATCCTCCGGCATGGTGACGAAAACGGTGACGCTCGTGCGGACCTGACCGACGACGGCACCGACGGCATTCGCCACATCCGAATCATCGGGAATAGCACTTTCGCTCGCCAGCATCTCGGCAATGGCGGGATAATAGACCGGAGCGGAAGCACCGAGCCCGACAAGCGGGCGATCGAGCGAAATGGCGAACCGGGCAATCCCCGGCGCACGGCGAAGCGCGCGATCGATGGAGATGGATTTGGCGGGATTGAGATCGGCGACACCATCCTCGGCAAGACAGGCGGCGAGGATCACATCTGCGGATTGGCGAGTGAGGCGATCGACGATTTTTTCCGCCAATTCCTCGACAGATGCAGCTATGGGGCGCCCAGACCCATCCTTCAGCCGCATCGCCAGCGCCAGGCCGAGGCGGGCCGCCTCGGCGTTCCACTGGCCCTGTCCGCCAAGCACATGCATCGCGTCGGAGGGCGTAAGACCGCTCAAATGCACGAGGCCGCGTGCGACAAGCCGATCCAGCGTCGCCTTCTGCGACGTCATCGTCAGGAGCTTGTCGAGCGCCACGGGCACATTGCCGATGCGGTCGAACAGCGCCTGCTCCGGCGCCGTCAGGCCGCTTGCCAGATGATCCGGCACGCCGGTGCGCAGCGCGAAACGGCCGGCATTGCGGGCAAGATGCGTCGCCCGCAGCTGCTGCTCCAGCACCTCAAGCACGGCAGCTCCGTGCATATGGGCGGCGAGGCTGAGCGGCAGCAGGCGGCGCGGGCCAAGCTCGAAAGCGGCGACGAGGCCACGATCGTTGATCTTCACTTCGGAATCGCCGCCGAGACCGTAGGTGCGCATGGCAACGGCCTCGACCATGGTGCGATAGCCGCCGACCACGGCGCCATCGGCATCGAGCCGCGGCCGGCCATCGTCCATGACGGCGACGTCTGTCGTGGTGCCGCCAATGTCGGAGACGACGGCATTGTCGAGTCCGGTGAGATAACGCGCGCCGACGAGGCTCGCGGCGGGACCGGACAGAATGGTTTCGATCGGCCGCAGCTTGGCCTCGGCCGCGGAAATCAGAGCGCCGTCGCCGCGCACCACCATCATCGGCGCGGAAATTCCGCGCGTTTCCAGAAATCCCTCGCAGGCGCCAACGAGACGGTCGATCATCGAGACGAGGCGGGCATTGAGCAGCGTCGTCAAGGCGCGGCGCGGGCCGCCCAGCTTCGATGAAAGCTCATGGCTGCAGGTGACGGGCAGATGTGAGATCTCGCGGATGCAATCGCGCACCCTGATTTCATGAGCCGGATTCCGCACGGCGAAATAGCCGGCAACAGCGAAGGAAGAGACCGACTTCGCCAGATCCGGCAAAGCTTCCTGCAATGCCGCCAGATCGAGCGGGTTTTCATTGCCATGCACATTGTGGCCGCCGGGAAGATAGATCACCGGATCTGACCCCAGCGCCTCCGCCAAACCATCACGCTTGAGATCCTCGGGGCCGAAACCGATCATGACCAGTCCGGCGCGGCCGCCCTGCCCTTCGACCAATGCATTGGTGGCAAGTGTTGTCGAGAGCGACACGAGGCCGATCGCCGAGACCGGAATGTTGGCCTTGGCAATGACCGCATCGACGGCGCCCGCAATGCCGACAGCCAGATCATGCCGCGTGGTCAGCGATTTCGCCTTGGCGATCACGCCATCGGTTTCATGGAAGAGAACGGCATCGGTGTAGGTTCCACCCGTATCGATGCCGAGCAGGAAGTGAGACGTCACGCTGATATAAAACCTCTGGGCCGGGTAATGACTATAAACTTCCACAACGTCTATGGAGATATGAACGAAGCGGCGAGCGCAGAGCCTATCTCGCCCTTGGCGGGCGAGAAAGCAATTTCATTGGTTTAGGAATTGCGGCATCGGAAGTTCCACACGCCCAAAACTCGGCGCAATTTCTAAATCATTGAAATTGCAAGAGAGGGGGTCTTTTCTTGCTCGAATGATGTCTGGCACGGTGCGCCCCTGCCTACCCCCGCCCTTGCAATTTCTAAGAATTAGACGAGGGACGAGCCCTCGCCTAATCCCAAGAAATTGCTTTCCCGCCTGCCAGGGGCGGGATAAAGCGCGCGCCCTATCGTCTCGTCACCCGCATCGGCAGACCACCGCGCGGCTGCGTCGTCAGCTTCTGCACCGGCCAGGGATCGGTCTCGTCAGTCAGATCGAAGCGGAAGCGATGCATCATCACGGCAAGGGCGATGACGGCTTCCTGCAGCGCGAATGTCGCGCCGATGCAGACGCGGGGACCTGCTCCGAAAGGCAGATATTGGAAGCGGTTGATCTTGGCGCGGTTTTCCGGAAGAAAGCGCTCCGGCATGAAGGCGCGCGGCTTTTCCCAGTAGAGTTCGTGGCGATGCAGCGTCCAGGGCATGATGAGGACCGTGATCCCCTTTTCCATCGTCACGCGCTCGCCCTTGGCGTTCGTCCATTCGTCATCGGCGATGGCGGCACGATTGATCGACGGTGCCGGCGGATAGAGGCGCATCGCCTCCTCGAAGGCGGCGCGGACATGCGGCATCAGGTCGAGCCAGGCGACCGGCTCGGCATCCGTCGCCAGCACCCGGTCGATTTCCTCTTCCATGGCATCACGAATATGCGGACTGTTGGCGACGCAATAGAGCGTCCAGGCGAGTGCGCGCGCCGTCGTCTCGTGACCGGCGCCGATGAAGGTGAGGATATTGTCCTCGATCTCCTCCATCGTCAGCCCGTCGGGGCCGGCCTTTTCGAGCAGCAACGTCAGGAAATCATCGGGCGCGCTGGCGCGATCCCGGCGCATCTTGTCCAGGCGCTGGTCCATAGTGTTGCGGACGATGCCGCGGAATTTGTCGAGCATGCGCTGGCCGCCGATGCGAGTGAGGCGCGGCACCCAGGCCGGCGCGCGCAAGAGATCCATGGGATCGACCCGGCCCATGCGATGCAGAAGCTCGTTGACGTCATCCGAGAAATTTGCGCTTTCGGTGACGATTTCGCCGGAAAACAAGGTTTCCGCCAGGATGACGAAGGTTAGCTCGGTCATATCGGCGGCGATATCGAAAACCGTCCCTTCGCTGCCGACATCTTCGTATTTCTTCACATAGTCGAGGCTTTGGCTGAGCATCTGGCCAGCGAAGCCCTGGGCGTGGCGCGGCGTGAACACCGGCGCGACAGCCTTGCGCGAACGCTTCCAGACAGGCCCTTCCGCCGTCAGCAGCCCATCGCGCAGGATCGGCCTCAGCACAAGCTGGCGGATATCGGCCATGCGGTAGTTGGAGGCGTTGTCGACCAGAACATGCTTGATAAGCCCGGGATCATTGACGATCAGCGTCCGCTCGTTGAAGAACTTGGTCTTGATCCAGGGCAGCGTATAGGAGGGCTCGCCCCAGAGTTCGAGCGGATTGCGCAGGATGGTGCGGATGATCGTCAAGCGCGATGGCGGCACGGTGCGCGGGATCGGCGCCGGCGGGGAGAAGGCTTCCGGAATCATGTCCATCAGATCAATTCTCCTTAAAAAGCAGCCGTCGCTTAATCTAAGCCGCTGGAACGGCGCGCTTATCCGATATGGGAAACGCCGCCGGCAAAATCCAGACGATAAAACGCCGCGCCGCTATGCTCAGAGCAGCGACTTCAGGTCGCTGAGCTTATCATTGATGAGCCAGCCATAGTAATTCTCTTCTGGCCAGACCGGCTGCGAGGAGCCGCGGTTCTTGGCGGCAAGGGCGGCGGCGCGCTTGCGGGAATTGCCAAGATTATAGAGTGTAGCGGTGATGCCCGGATTGCCCGAAATATCCATGCCGGCAATCGAGCGGTAATCGTCGATCGACTTGCGGATAGAGGCTGCGACGAAGGCAAGCGACAGATCCGGATCCATGATCGCCTTGTAGACGCCGCCGGCATCCTTCTCGCTGAGCTTGGGAATGCCCGAGGTGCGGCTGACGAGATCCGATAACTCAAGCGCCGTCAGCGGATTGACCTGGCCGAGGCCAAACGTCTGGCCGGCATAGAAGGGCTGGAAGAAGACAGCGCTGAAGCGATTGTCGGGATAGGATTTGCCGCCGACCGTCTTGCCGCGGAAATCGTCTTCCCAGACATCCTCGCGACAGGTCCAGAGGCTGTAGGAATCGCCCTTGCCCTTGCAGGCATCGAATTGCGGTCGGGCGACGAAATCGTCGACGTTTTCGCCATTATAGGCGAAGCGGAAGCTCTGGCCGGCATAGGATGCCGCCTTGACGTAATAGGACTGCAGCCCGTCATAGGCGTCGACATTATAGGTATGCTCACCGACCAGTGCGCCGATAATATGGATCGGATCGATGCCATAGGCCCGCGCCGTCGACTTGATCTTCGACATCAGCTTCGTATCGGTCGCCAGCAGCTCCCGTACCTTCTGGTACTTGCGGTCGAAGGTGGAATTGGTGCCACGCGTGCGTCGCACCGAGGCGCCAGGCACCGGCGGCTGCTCGACATTGCGGTTGCCGGGAGGCACCGAGGTCGCGGCCTCCGCATAGGCGGGGATCCAGGAGAGGCTGACAACTGCCAGAAGAAGAGTGATCAGTATCCGTCGCAAGATGGCTGTCCCGTCGAAGTTTCCACCGATGTTTCCGTGCGGCTGCCTGAAGGATAATCTTGGCCGAATAAAGCCATGCGACACAAAGAAACGGGCCCCTAACTAAAAAGTTAACGGCCCGCTGTCGAGTGTTTACTATTCTAACCCGCCTTGGAACGCCTGCTCACAGGATGAAGCGCGACAAATCGGTGTTGGTTGCGAGGTCGCCGACATGCTCGCGGACATAGGTGGCATCGATGGTTACCGATACGCCGGCGCGATCCGAGGCATTATAGGAAATCTCGTCAAGCACCCGCTCCATCACCGTCTGCAGACGACGGGCGCCGATATTCTCGACGGTCGAGTTCAGATGCACGGCGACATCGGCGAGCGCATCGATCGCATCGTCGGTGAAGTCGAGCTTCAGGTCTTCCGTTTCCATCAATGCCTTGTACTGGCGGATGAGGCTTGCCTGCGGCTCGGTGAGGATGCGGCGGAAGTCTTCCTTGGTCAGAGGACGGAGTTCGACGCGGATCGGCAGACGGCCCTGCAATTCCGGCAGCAGATCCGACGGCTTCGAGACGTGGAATGCGCCGGATGCGATGAAGAGGATATGGTCGGTCTTGACCGGGCCATACTTCGTCGAAACCGTCGTGCCTTCGACCAGCGGCAGCAGGTCGCGCTGCACGCCTTCGCGGGAGACACCGGCACCCATGCCGCCATCGCGAGCCGCGATCTTGTCGATCTCGTCAAGGAAGACGATGCCGTCATTCTCGGCCGATTGCACGGCCTCGCGCTGGATCGCCTCATTGTCGATCAACTTGTCGGATTCGTCGCGCACGAGTTCCTTGTAGGAATCCTTGACCGTGGTGCGCACCTTCTTGGTGCGGCCGCCCATGGCCTTGCCGAACATTTCCGACAGGTTGAGCACGCCGATATTGGCGCCGGGCATGCCGGGGATTTCGAAACCGCCGGGCATGCCGGAGCCGGTATCGGCAACTTCGATATCGATTTCCTTATCATCAAGCTGGCCGTCGCGCAGCTTCTTGCGGAAGCTGTCGCGCGTCGCGGGCGATGCCGTGGCACCAACCAGCGCATCAAGGACGCGCTCTTCGGCGCTCATATGCGCCTTGGCCTGCACCTCGGCGCGCTTCTTTTCGCGCACCAGACCAATGCCGACTTCGACCAGATCGCGGACGATCTGCTCGACATCGCGGCCGACATAGCCGACTTCGGTAAACTTGGTGGCTTCGACCTTGATGAAAGGCGCGCCGGCAAGCTTCGCAAGGCGGCGGGAGATTTCCGTCTTACCGACACCGGTCGGGCCGATCATCAGGATGTTCTTCGGCATGACTTCGTCGCGCAGCTCGGGCTCGAGCTGCTGGCGGCGCCAGCGATTGCGCAAGGCAATCGCCACGGCGCGCTTGGCCTCATGCTGGCCGACAATATAGCGATCGAGTTCGGAAACGATCTCGCGGGGGGAAAAAGTGGTCATTTCGCGTGTTCCCTGTCAGGGCTAGAAACTATCAAGAGAGGAACGTCTTAGGCTTCGGCATCCAGCGTTTCGACCACCACGTTATGGTTGGTGTAAACGCAGATGTCGGCAGCGATATCGAGAGCGCGGCGGGCGACATCTTCGGCAGACTTGTCGCTATCCATCAACGCGCGAGCGGCGGCGAGCGCATAATTGCCGCCGGAACCGATGGCGAGTGCGCCGTGTTCTGGCTCAAGCACATCGCCGTTGCCGGTGATGGCGAGCGTGACGCTCTTATCGGCCACCAGCATCATGGCTTCGAGGTTGCGCAGATACTTGTCGGTGCGCCAGTCCTTGGCAAGCTCGACGGCGGCACGCATCAACTGGCCGGGATATTGTTCGAGCTTCTTCTCAAGACGTTCGAGCAGGGTGAAGGCATCGGCGGTCGCGCCGGCGAAACCGGCGATGACATCGCCCTTGCCGATGCGGCGAACCTTGCGCGCATTGCCCTTCATTACCGTCTGGCCAAGGCTCACCTGGCCATCACCAGCCATCACCACCTTGCCGTTCTTGCGAATAGTCACGATTGTCGTCATGTAACACCTGTTTGCCCCCGTTTCGGCGGGCTTTCTGCCGGGCCGCTTATCGGCCCCGTCAGCACCTATGTAAGAGGGGTTTTGGCGATTGCAAATGGTGACCGCGCCCGAATAATGGCGGCAAGCCGGCTAAACGCATAAGCCTCGTGCGTAACTTCTGGATATTTCCCGATACGCCTGATAAGGAACGGCCGTATTCCGATGGAGCAGCCCATGGCAGAGACCGCAGCGAGCCGCACGGCGAGCGTTTCCCGCAAGACCAACGAGACCTCGGTCTCCGTTTCCGTCAACATCGACGGCAGCGGAAAATCGACGATTTCGACAGGGGTCGGCTTCTTCGACCATATGCTGGAACAGCTGTCGCGACATTCGCTGATCGACATGGAAATCGACACCAAGGGCGACCTGCATGTCGACGATCATCATGCCGTGGAAGACACCGGCATCGCGATCGGCCAGGCCATTGCCAAGGCGCTGGGCGATCGGCGCGGCATTACCCGCTACGCCTCGATCGACCTCGCCATGGACGAGACGATGACGAAAGCCGCCGTCGACCTCTCCGGCCGGCCTTTCCTCGTCTGGAACGTTTCGTTCAGCGCCCCGAAGATCGGCACATTCGACACCGAGCTGGTGCGCGAATTCTTCCAGGCACTGGCGCAGAATGCCGGCATCACCCTGCATATCCTCAACCATTATGGCGCCAACAATCACCATATAGCCGAGACATGCTTCAAGGCCGTTGCGCGCGCTCTGCGCACCGCAACCGAGATCGATCCGCGGCAGGCAGGCCGGGTGCCCTCGACAAAAGGCACGCTCGCCTGAGCCCCGAACTGGGGAAGTGAAGAATGGCAAGCTATCTGATTTTGACTCCGCCAGGAGCGACGAACCGATCCGAAGTATCGAATCGGTATCGCGACGAAACGCGATTCATCCGCGACGGCTTCTCATGGAAGGCGTTCGTGTTTCCGACGCTCTGGATGCTGGTTAACCGCCTCTGGCTGCATGCGATCGCCACCTTTCTGCTGCAGGGCATTGCTCTGGAGCTGATGCGCCAGCCAGGCTTTATCGCTGCCGGTGCGGCACTTCTGCTTGGTGTTCATGTTCTCGCCGCTCTCGAAGGCCCGCATGCGATCAGCGATCGCCTCATCGGTCGCGGCTGGAAGGTTGAAAACCTCGTCTCGGCACACGATTTGGCGACTGCAGAGGAAATTCATTTTTCCCACCTGAGCCAGGAACCAAACCCGGATATCCATACGAAAAATTGGGATATCTCGGCCACCAACACGAATACCAGCCGCCCAGGCCCGAGCTTCGGCCTTCCCGGCTATGACGGAGGACGCTGACCATGCGGGTCGCGATTATCGATTATGGTTCCGGCAACCTACGCTCGGCCACCAAGGCTTTCGAGCGGGCTGCCCGCGAGGCAGGCATCGACGCTGAGATCGACCTGACTGACGACGCCGAGCGCGTTGCCAGCGCAGACCGCATCGTGCTTCCCGGCGTCGGCGCCTATGCCGATTGCCGGCGTGGCCTTGATGCCGTTTCCGGCATGGCGGAAGCGGTGATCGACGTCGTCGAACACAAGGCCCATCCCTTCCTCGGCATCTGCGTCGGCATGCAGCTGATGTCGTCGCGCGGGCTGGAAAAGACTGTTACTCAGGGCTTCGGCTGGATCAAGGGCGACGTCAAGGAAATGACGCCGAGCGACCCCAACCTGAAAATTCCGCAGATCGGCTGGAACACGCTGGATATCCGCCACCCGCACCCGCTCTTCGACGGGATAGAGACCGGGCCTGACGGCCTGCATGCCTATTTCGTCCATTCCTACCATCTGGCCGCCGACCACGGCGACGATGTCATCGCGACGACGAACTATGGCGGGCCGATGACTGCTTTTGTCGGCCGCGACAACATTGCCGGCGCCCAGTTCCATCCGGAAAAGAGCCAGAAGCTCGGCCTTGCCCTGATCGCCAATTTTCTGCGCTGGAAGCCGTAAGGCTCGCGCTCCAAGGACAGACATCATGATTCTTTTTCCCGCTATCGACCTCAAGGACGGCCAGTGCGTTCGCCTCAAGCTCGGCGACATGAGCCAAGCGACCGTTTACAACCCTGATCCGGGCGCCCAGGCAAAAGCCTTTGAAGACCAGGGCTTCGAATGGCTGCATGTCGTCGACCTCAACGGCGCCTTTGCCGGCGAGACCGTGAACGGCGCTGCCGTCGACGCCATCCTCAAGGCAACGAAGAACCCGGTGCAGCTCGGCGGCGGCATCCGCACGCTCGACCATATTGAAAACTGGCTGTCACGCGGGCTTGCCCGCGTCATCCTCGGCACCGTCGCCGTGCGCGATCCGGCGCTCGTCGTCGAAGCCTGCCGGCGGTATCCGGGCCACATCGCCGTCGGCATCGATGCCAAGGGCGGCAAGGTGGCGGTCGAGGGCTGGGCCGAGGCTTCCGAACTCGGCGTCATCGAGCTCGCCAAGAAATTCGAAGGCGTCGGAGTTGCCGCGATCATCTATACCGATATCGATCGCGACGGCATTCTCACGGGTATCAACTGGGACTCGACTTTGGAACTCGCCAATGCCGTTTCCATCCCCGTCATCGCCTCGGGCGGGCTTGCCTCGCTCGACGATATCAAGCGCATGATCCAGCCAGATGCCCGCAAACTGGAAGGTGCGATTTCCGGCCGCGCGCTTTATGATGGCCGGATCGATCCGAAAGAGGCACTGGCCCTGATCAAGCAGGCCAAGGAGGCAGCGCAATGACCCTGAAAGCCCGCGTCATCCCCTGCCTCGACGTCAAGGACGGCCGCGTCGTCAAGGGCGTCAACTTTCTCAATCTCGTCGATGCTGGCGATCCCGTCGAAGCCGCCAAGGCCTATGATGCGGCCGGCGCCGACGAGCTCTGCTTCCTCGACATCACCGCCTCCTCCGACAATCGCGACACCATCTTCGACGTCGTTGCGCGCACGGCCGAGCAATGCTTCATGCCCGTCACGGTCGGCGGCGGCGTGCGCACGATCGGCGATATCCGCAAGCTGCTGCTTTGCGGCGCCGACAAGGTTTCGATCAATTCGGCGGCCGTCAACAATCCGGATTTCGTGGCCGAGGCGGCCGACAAGTTCGGCAACCAGTGCATCGTCGTATCGATCGATGCCAAGCGGCGGCGCACCGAGGCGCTCGACGGCGACAATCTGAGTGCCTGGGAGATCTATACCCACGGCGGCCGCAATGCGACCGGCATCGATGCGGTCGATTTTGCTCGCAAGATGGTCGAGCGCGGCGCCGGCGAGCTGCTCGTCACCTCCATGGATCGCGACGGCACCAAGGTCGGCTATGATCTGGAGCTGACCCGGGCGATTGCCGACGCGGTGCGCGTGCCCGTCATCGCGTCGGGCGGCGTCGGCGATCTCGACGATCTCGTTGCCGGCGTCAAGGAAGGCCATGCGACGGCCGTGCTTGCCGCCTCGATCTTCCACTTCGGCACCTATTCGGTGGGCGAAGCCAAGCGCTACATGGCCGAGCGCGGCATTCCGATGCGGCTGGATTAGGAGACAGCGAGCGATGAGCGGATTTACCCTTTCCGACCTCGAGCGAATCGTCGAGGAGCGCTCCAAGGCCTCGCCGGACGAATCCTGGACGGCGAAGCTTGTTGCCGCCGGACAGCCGAAAGCGGCCAAGAAGCTGGGCGAAGAAGCGATCGAGGCCGTGATGGCTGCGGTTACCAACGATCGCGACAATCTCACCTACGAGGCGGCCGATCTGCTATATCACCTTATGGTCGTATTGAAGATTGCGGGCATTCCGTTAGAGAATGTGATGGGTGAGCTCGAAAGGCGCACCGCCCAATCCGGCCTTCAGGAAAAGGCCAGCCGGTAAGAACGCGATGACCATAGCGACCAAGACCCAGCCCGCGCCCGAGACGCTCGATATTTTCCAGGCGAAAGCCTATTCGCCCTACTATTTCTTCTCCTCGGAAGAATGGGCGAAATTCCGGGCCGACACGCCGCTGACGCTGACCGCCGACGAAGTGACGCGGCTGCGCTCGATGGGCGACCCGATCGATCTCGACGAAGTTCGACGCATCTATCTGTCGCTGTCACGGCTTTTGTCCTCGCATGTGGAATCCTCGCAGATCCTGTTCGAGCAGCGCAATCGCTTCCTCAGCCTCTCCGATATCGCCAAGACGCCCTTCGTCATCGGCATCGCCGGCTCGGTTGCCGTCGGCAAATCCACCACGGCGCGTATCCTGAAGGAATTGCTGGGCCGCTGGCCATCGAGCCCGAAGGTCGATCTGGTCACCACGGACGGCTTTCTTTATCCGAATGCCGAGCTGCAGCGCCGCAACCTGATGCAGCGCAAGGGTTTTCCGGAAAGCTACGATACGGCGGCGCTCCTGCGCTTCCTCTCGGCGATCAAGGCCGGCCAGCCGAATGTACAGGCGCCCTCCTATTCGCACCTCGTCTATGACGTGCTGCCGAACGAATTCAAGACGGTCGATCGCCCGGACATCCTGATCTTCGAAGGCATCAACGTGCTGCAATCACGGCATTTGCCGGCCGACGGCAAGATCGTGCCGATGGTTTCGGACTTCTTCGACTTCTCGATCTATATCGATGCCGACGAGGAACTCATCCACAATTGGTATGTCGCCCGTTTCATGCGGCTGCGCGAGACCGCCTTCCGCGATCCCAACTCCTTCTTCCACCGCTACGCCTCGATCAGCGAGGAGGAAGCGCTGGCGATCGCCGAGGGGCTCTGGAAGAACATCAACCTGAAGAACCTGCGCCAGAATATCCTGCCGACGCGACCCCGCGCCGACCTTATCTTGCAGAAGGGCAAGAATCATCTGATCGAACAGGTGGCGCTGCGGAAGCTCTAGCTCGCGATCTCAGCCGTCGTCGCCATGTCCACATCTGGTGAGCGTTGATCGCGCAGGATGCGGATGAGCATGCATATAGCAAGCCCAGCCGATATCAGAGCTCCGATCGGCACCATCAGCTCCGCGACATGTTGGTTGAACACGGGATAAAGCCAGGCTACGCCGAGAAAGAGCAGGAAACCCCGATAATTGAAGAAAAAGTATGCAACGGTGACGCTTATCGGGATTGTGTCGTAGACATAGCCGTAGGGCATAGCGACGAGTGTCAGGATTGCCGTCAGGCAGACCTTGCTGCGATGGTCGACCTTCGTCGCGCTACGCCAAAGCCATAGGGTCGCAGTAGTCGCGACGACGGAAGCGATCAATTGAAACGAGTAGGACGCGGCGAGATCGAGCCCCAATGATCGTGCCAGCATAAAAAACGTCACCGCATTCATCTGGTAGCCTTGCGGAAACGGTGCTTCCAGGATCGCCGTCATCAGAGGGCGCGTCTCAGTCCAAAACAACGACCAGACCTCGAAGCCAAACAATAGGCCTATGGCGATCACCAGGAGCAGCGCCGTCGCGCCAGCTGAAAGAATGGCGCGATAGTTCCCGGCAGCAAGCAGACAAAATGGCACGAGCACGCCCAATTGCGGCTTGACGGTCAGCAAGCCCAACAAAATGCCAGCGATGACCGGCCGGCTGGGAGCAAGAAGCAGCCCGGACAGCAACAGGGCCGTCGTCAGCGCACCATTTTGTCCGAAAACAGCGTCCATGATGGCTGCGGGCGAAACAACGATGAAAAGGCGCGCCCACCACACAAGATCGAGCTGCTTTGTTGCTAAAAGTAGTAGAAAGAGCGTCCCCAAGGTCCACAGGACATATGCAATGAAAATTGGCAATCCAGCAAAGGGAATACCAATCAGAAGCATGGAGGGCGGATAGCTCCATTCTTGATTTGGCAGTAAGGGCGATAGGAGCAGCCGAAGCTCTCGCCTATAGGCCTCAGCGTCGAACAGGTAGCCCACATTACCCTTCAAAGCCATCCGTGTGCCCGCCCAGAGATTGGTAAAATCCCAATAGGGGAGACGATCTGAGATGACGGAAAACCCATCGGCCGTCAGGGTCCACAGACACTTTTGGAGATAGAGACCGCACGCCAGTCCCAATACAACGATCAGAGACGCAAAAAATAGCTCAGCTCTCGGTCTTGTCACGATCACCCCAACCGCGTTTGTCCGCAATATTTATGCGGTCACTCGCCTTAAAGTCAGGTTTATCCGCCCGCGATTCTTCAGCAATGTCGACGTTGCCGGATAGATGCGGTCGACACCGTGAAAGCACAATCTTCCTTCGCCGCCCAGAACGACGATATCGCCGCTCGCGAGCTTGAAGGATAGCGTGCGGTCATTGCGGTTGAGCCCGCCGACCCGAAAGAGACAGGTATTGCCGAGCGAGACCGACAGGACGGGCGCCTTGAGATCCTGTTCGTCGCGATCCTGATGCAGGCCCATGCGAGCATCGTCGCTATAGAAATTGACGAGGCAGGCCTCCGGCGGTTTTTCATAGCCTGCTATGTCATTCCAGAGATCGAGCAGTTGCGGCGGTATGGCTGGCCAGGGACGGCCGGTGACCGGATGCGCCGGCTGGTAACGGTAGCCGCGCTGCTTGTCCGTTACCCAGCCGAGCGGGCCGCAATTGGTCATGCGTACCGACATTTCCTTACCAGTACCGGGCATGACCGGCATGAACAGCGGCGCCTCCGCCACGACTGCGCGGATGGCCTCAACCAGCGCTTCCTGGGCGGGGCGATCGAGATATCCGGGCAGATGGCGAATTCCGTTGGGGAGCTGCATCGATATTTCCTTTGAGCATTGCTGGTCAGGTCAGCGCGCCATTGCCGTACCTTCATGCATGGCCCCTCACCCCAGCCCTCTCCCCGCAAGCGGGGCGAGGGAGCCTAATCTGCCTCAAACCTGTTACTCAAGGGAAAGCCTGTGGTTCACACTGTCGTCCCTTCTCCCCGCATGCGGGGAGAAGGTTAGGATGAGGGCCAGGCACAGAGTTACGGCAACACCGAACTTGCCTGACAAGCCTCATTTTACCCGGCCAAATCAGAACCGCAGCCCGAAAACCAAACCTAGTCGCCACCGACCTTGCCTCGCATCTTCTTGACCTCGGAACGGCCGGATTTTTCCTTCAGCCGGCGCTCGATGGAGCCTTTTGTCGGCTTGGTCTTTCTGCGCGGCGGCGGCGGCGGGGCGGCTGCTTCGAGGATCAGCTCTTTCAGGCGCTCGCGCGCATCCTCGCGATTGCGATCCTGGCTGCGGAAGCGGCTGGCTTCGATCATCAGCACGCCTTCCTTTGAGACGCGGCGGCCGGCGAGCCTGACAGCATTGGCCTTGACGCGCTCCGTCAGCGAGGGGGAATTCTGTACGTTGAAGAAAAGTTGGACTGCAGTTGCGACCTTGTTGACGTTCTGGCCGCCGGGGCCGCCTGCCAGAACGAACTGTTCCGTCAGCTCCCAGCCGGCAATCGTGATCCGGTCGTTGATGTAAAGCGCTTCGCTGGCCATGATTTTCTCCGCGCCTGTCTATCCCACATCAGTGCGCGGTTGAAAATACGGTTGTGGCGAGTTTGGGACCGTCTCGTCCTTCGAGGCATTTCCGCGCGCAGCACTAAAATGCACCTCAAGGATGAGGACGGAGTTACTGCTGCCAGGGCAGAAAAGATCAGCCCTCATGGCGAGGAGGCCTAAAGGGCCGTCTCGAACCACGAGGGCGGGTGAGTTTCACGTGAGTCATTGCTCCCGTAAGGTTATTTACTCTGCAGCGACCGGCATCCCCGGTGCCGCATCGCGGACGTTGCCGTCCACATGATCCTCGAACTTCGCGAAGTTGGTGACGAACATCTGCACCAGCTTCCTGGCCTGCGCATCATAGGCCTCACCATCGGCCCAGGTGGAGCGTGGGTCGAGGATGGCGGTATCGACGCCGTCGACCGCGACCGGAACCGCAAAGCCGAAATTCGCATCGGTGCGGAATTCGACATTGTCGAGATCGCCCTTCAGGGCGGCGGCGAGCAATGCGCGGGTTGCCTTGATCGGCATGCGACGACCGGTCCCGTAGGCGCCGCCGGTCCAGCCGGTGTTGACCAGCCAGCAACGGGCACCGTGGCGGGCGATCAGCTCCTTGAGCAGGTTGCCGTATTCGGCCGGGTGGCGCGGCATGAAAGGAGCGCCGAAGCAGGTCGAGAAGGTCGCTTCCGGCTCGACGACGCCCTTTTCCGTGCCGGCGACCTTGGCGGTGTAGCCGGACAGGAAGTGGTACATCGCCTGATCCGGCGTCAGCTTGGCGATCGGCGGCATAACGCCGAAAGCGTCTGCCGTCAGCATGATGATCGTTTCGGGGTGGCCGGTGATACCGGATTCCGAGGCATTCGGGATGAAATGCAGCGGATAGGCGCTGCGGGTGTTTTCCGTCAGCGAGCCGTCATCGAGATCCGGCCGACCATGCTCGTCGAGCACGACATTCTCAAGCACGGTGCCAAAACGGCGGGTCGTGGCATAGATTTCCGGTTCGGCTTCGGCCGACAGGCGGATGGTCTTGGCGTAGCAGCCGCCTTCGAAATTGAAGATGCCGTTTTCGCCCCAGCCATGCTCGTCGTCACCGATGAGCGTGCGGGTGGGATCGGCCGAGAGTGTCGTCTTGCCCGTGCCCGACAGTCCGAAGAAGATAGCGGCATCGCCTTCGGGACCGACATTGGCCGAGCAATGCATCGGCATGACGCCACGCTCCGGCAGCATGTAGTTCAACGCCGTGAACACCGATTTCTTCATCTCGCCGGCATAGGAGGTGCCTCCGATCAGGACGATGCCGTTGACGAAGTCGCAGGCGATCACCGTTTCCGTGCGGCAGCCATGACGTTCCGGATCAGCGCGGAAGCTAGGCAGATCGATGATCGTCAGCTGCGGCACGAAGCTTTCGAGATCAGAGCGATCGGGGCGGATCAGCAGATTGCGGATGAACAGCGAGTGCCAGGCGAATTCGGTGACGACGCGCGTCGGCAAAGCATATTCGACATCGGCGCCGCCGATCAGATCCTGCACGAACAGGTCCTTGCCGCGCGCATGCGCCAGCATGTCCTCATGCAACAGCTCGAAATGCTCCGGCGACATCGGCTTGTTGTTATCCCACCAGATCTGGTCTTCGGTGGTGGCGTTACGCACCACGAACTTGTCCTTCGGGGAACGGCCGGTGTGCTGGCCGGTCAAGGCCCTGAGCGCGCCATCGGCGGTCAGATCGGCTTCATGACGGCGAATCGCCTCTTCATAGAGATGAGCTTCCATGAGGTTATAGCGCACACTGGCGGCGGCTCCCAGGCCGATCGATCCCAGTTCAGTCGCGGGATTGCGGACGCCGAATTGCTCCATCACTTTTTCCTCTACAAAGGGGCTTGGCCGTTAGAACTAACTAAAGCGTAGAGGGCTCTTTTTAAAAGCACAAGAGCCGGAAGAGAGAAATATTTAATGATATCAGTTATTTAATCGATTTAAATAAATTTCGATAATTTTAAATCGTTTGAATAAGGAGTGGCGGGACGTTTCGTCGCACAACTATTGCGCAAGGGTTTTTCTCCGCAACAATCCTCCCCTTTATCTTTGCCACAATTTGTTCCACCTTTATCCCCATAAGCGCGCCAGGTTACCGCCGACCGAGCTGGCAGACCGCCTGGGCTGGATTCCAAATCCGGGAGACGCGCACTGATGACGGAGACGAACACCATGTTGACAATCGCGCTCGTTGACGACGACCGCAATATCCTGACTTCCGTATCGATTGCCTTGGAAGCAGAAGGATATAAGGTAGAGACCTATACGGACGGAGCTTCGGCGCTGGACGGCCTGCTTGCCCGGCCGCCGCAACTGGCGATCTTCGATATCAAGATGCCCCGCATGGACGGCATGGAGCTCCTGCGCCGCCTGCGCCAGAAGTCCGACCTGCCCGTGATCTTCCTGACCTCGAAGGATGAAGAGATCGACGAGCTTTTCGGCCTGAAGATGGGCGCCGACGACTTCATCACCAAGCCCTTCTCACAGCGCCTGCTGGTCGAACGCGTCAAGGCCGTTCTCCGCCGTGCCTCCGCCCGCGAAGCCGCAAATGCTGCCGGTGGCAGCAATGCCGCTGCAAAGCCGGGTGCTGCGCAGCAGGCCCGTTCGCTGGAACGCGGACAGCTCGTCATGGACCAGGAACGCCATACCTGCACCTGGAAGGGCGAGCCGGTTACGCTCACCGTCACCGAATTTCTCATCCTGCATTCGCTGGCGCAGCGCCCCGGCGTGGTCAAGAGCCGCGATGCCCTGATGGACGCGGCCTACGACGAGCAGGTCTATGTCGACGACCGCACGATCGACAGCCACATCAAGCGGTTGCGCAAGAAATTCAAGATGGTCGACCTCGATTTTGATATGATCGAGACGCTGTATGGCGTGGGCTATCGTTTCCGCGAAGCTGCCTAATAGTTAACTGGACCATACGGCGCCCAATGGATTAAGAGCATGCGGACGGGGTCGCCGACCCCGTTCTTCGAAAGGGCCGTAGGCTTGGCACAGCTGGTGCAGAACAGGGATATGGACGACTCGGAAAGCCCGAGCGGCGCTCGAATCGCGCGCCGGCGCTGGACTCATCCCTTCGTTCTGATCCGCCGTATCTTCGGCAACGCCGTCTTTTCGAGCCTGACGCGCCGCATCCTGTTCTTCAATCTGGCGGCGCTGGTCGTCCTCGTCGGCGGCATTCTCTACCTCAACCAGTTCCGCGAGGGCCTGATCGACGCACGCGTCGAGAGCCTGCTGACGCAGGGCGAAATCATCGCCGGCGCCGTTTCCGCCTCGGCATCGGTCGACACGAACTCCATCACCATCGATCCGCAGAAGCTGCTGGAACTGCAGGCCGGCCAGAGCATTACGCCCGTTCCGAACGATGAGGATCTGGAATTCCCGATCGATCCGGAAAAAGTCGCGCCGGTGCTGACGCGGCTGATTTCGCCGACGCGCACCCGCGCCCGCATCTTCGATGCCGATGCCAACCTGCTGCTCGACAGCCGCCATCTCTATTCGCGCGGCCAGGTGCTGCGCTACGACCTGCCGCCTGTCGACGACGAGAAGCAGAGCTGGTCTGACTGGTTCAGCGGGCTGCTCAACAAGATGCTGCAGCCGGGCAACCTGCCTGTATATAAAGAAGCGCCCGGCGGCGACGGCTCGATCTATCCGGAAGTCATGAACGCATTGACCGGCGTGCGCGGTGCTGTTGTCCGCACCACGGAGAAGGGCGAGCTGATCGTCTCGGTTGCCGTGCCGATCCAGCGCTTCCGCGCCGTGCTCGGCGTCTTGCTGCTCTCGACCCAGGCCGGCGACATCGACAAGATCGTCCATGCCGAACGTCTCGCGATCATGCGCGTCTTCGGCGTCGCAACGCTCGTCAACGTCGTGCTGTCGCTGCTCTTGTCCTCCACCATCGCCAATCCGCTGCGCCGGCTTTCGGCTGCGGCCATTCGTGTGCGCCGCGGCGGGGCGAAGGAACGCGAGGAAATTCCGGACTTTTCCGCCCGCCAAGACGAGATCGGCAATCTGTCAATCGCGCTTCGCGACATGACTTCGGCGCTTTACGACCGCATCGATGCGATCGAAAGCTTCGCGGCCGACGTCAGCCACGAACTGAAAAACCCGCTGACATCGCTGCGCAGCGCCGTCGAAACGCTACCGCTTGCCAAGAGCGACGATTCCAAGAAGCGGCTGATGGATGTGATCCAGCACGATGTGCGCCGCCTGGATCGCCTGATCAGCGATATCTCAGACGCATCGCGCCTCGATGCCGAACTCGCCCGTTCGGATGCGAAGTCGCTCGATCTGGAAGTGCTGCTGCGCGACATGATCGAGATTTCCCGGCAGGTCGGACATAGCAAGAAGGCCGTCGAGATCGAATATGTCGTCGACCGCAAGCCGGGCAACAAAGCGAAATTCTCCATCGACGGCCACGACCTGCGCATTGGCCAGATCGTGACCAATCTCATCGAAAACGCACGTTCCTTCGTTCCGACGGAAACCGGCAAGATCACCGTCCGGCTGACGCGGACGCGGACACGCTGCGTCATCTATATCGAGGATAACGGTCCAGGCATTCAGGCCGAAAACATCGACCGCATCTTCGAACGTTTCTATACCGACCGGCCCGAATCCGAAGGTTTCGGGCAGAATTCCGGCCTCGGCCTTTCGATCAGCCGGCAGATCGCCGAGGCGCATGGCGGGTCGCTGCGCGCCGAAAATATCGTCGACGGCGATGGTGCGACGCTGCTCGGCGCCCGTTTCATCCTGTCGCTGCCCGCCCAGACGACGGCGTGAGCGGCCGCATGACCGGCGATGCGACCAATATCCACGCAACGGCGATCGTCATCGGCAGGACGGGGCTGCTGTTCCTTGGCCCTTCGGGCAGCGGCAAATCCGCCCTCGCCTTCTCCTGCCTTGCGGCCGCCAAGCCGCTCGGATTGACGGCAAGCCTGGTCGCAGACGACCGTGTGCTGATTGCCGAACAGAACGGCTCCATTATTGCGAAATGCCCATCCCCGATCGCAGGGCTTATGGAAATCCGCTACACCGGCATCGTTCGCATGCCTCATATTTCCGAGGCCGAAATGCACTTCGCCGTTCGCCCTGTCGACCCGGCAACAGCGGAGAGACTACCACCCGAGGATGAGCAGATCGATATTACCGCATCCGCGCGGTTGCCCTTGATCCGCGTGGCTGCAACCTTCGCGAATCCGCTCGCCATATTAATGGCGAAAATCGGCGCGAGTTTCGATGAATCGGCCATTTAGGCCCGCACAGGCGCGCGAATCCTGTATTTTAAGCTTGCACTTCGTCTTTTCATCGCCAAGATGTCCCCCCACTGGTGGACGACATTGCTGCATTGCGATATGGGCCACCTGTTTGCGTATGCGATGGGAGCAGTAATATCATGATTGGACTTGTGCTTGTCACTCATGGCAAGCTGGCTGAAGAGTTTCGGCATGCTGTCGAGCATGTCGTTGGTCCGCAGAAGTTCATAGAAACGGTATGCATTGGTCCCGAAGACGACATGGACAAGCGGCGGCAGGATATTCTGCAGGCCGTTGCCGGTGCCGACGACGGGCACGGCGTCATCATCCTCACCGACATGTTCGGCGGCACTCCTTCCAATCTCGCAATCTCCGTCATGAACAGCGGCCACACCGAGGTCATCGCCGGCGTCAACCTGCCGATGCTGATCAAGCTCGCAGGCGTGCGCGGCGACAACAACATGGAAAGGGCTTTGGTGGAAGCATCGGAGGCCGGCCGCAAATATATCAACGTGGCCAGCCGTGTGCTCAGTGGCAAATAACGAGGCAAACACCGCCCCCATGACCGAGCTTTCCCGGGAACTCCTGATTATCAACAAGCGGGGTCTGCATGCCCGTGCGTCGGCGAAATTCGTGCAGACCGTCGAAGCTTACGACGCTGCGATCACCGTCTCGAAGGACGGCACCACGGTCGGCGGCACCTCGATCATGGGCCTGATGATGCTCGCGGCCAGCCCCGGCTGCAGCGTGCTTGTCACGGCAAGCGGCAATCAGGCAGCCGAAGCGCTCGAGGCGCTCGACCAGCTGGTTGCCAACAAGTTCGGCGAGGAAATCTAGGCTTTCCTGCCTATCGTCGCCTTGGATATAAAGACATAAAGACTTCTTTATATCATCATTGATTTCCACCCTGAAGCCTGCTACACGGCATCATCCACACGCTGTCAGCGTGCAATTCTTGTTGCATTCGGCCGAGGCGTCTGCCCGCGGCGCGACTGCATCGTTCAGGCTGGAGACCTTCATGAGCACTGAAAAGGACTACATCGTCGCGGATATCGGCCTTGCCGACTTCGGCCGCAAGGAAATCACGATCGCCGAAACCGAGATGCCGGGCCTGATGGCTTGCCGCGCCGAATTCGGCGAAGCCCAGCCGCTGAAGGGTGCACGCATCACCGGCTCGCTGCACATGACGATCCAGACGGCCGTTCTCATCGAGACGCTGGTCGCACTCGGCGCCGAAGTGCGCTGGGCATCCTGCAACATCTTCTCGACGCAGGACCATGCCGCTGCCGCGATCGCCGCCTCCGGCGTTCCGGTCTTCGCCATCAAGGGCGAAAGCCTCGAGGACTACTGGACCTACACGGACAAGATCTTCCAGTGGACCGATGGCGGTCTCTCCAACATGATCCTCGACGACGGCGGCGACGCCACGATGTACATCCTGCTCGGCGCCCGCGCCGAAGCCGGTGAGGATGTGCTCTCCAATCCGCATTCGGAAGAAGAGGAAATCCTCTTCGCTCAGATCAAGAAGCGCCTTCAGGCAACGCCTGGCTGGTTCACCAAGCAGCGCGACGCCATCAAGGGCGTGACCGAAGAAACCACCACTGGCGTCAACCGTCTGTACCAGCTCAGCCAGAAGGGCCTGCTGCCCTTCCCGGCGATCAACGTCAACGACTCGGTCACCAAGTCGAAGTTCGACAACAAGTACGGCTGCAAGGAATCGCTGGTTGACGGTATCCGCCGCGCCACCGACGTCATGATGGCCGGCAAGGTTGCCGTCGTCTGCGGTTACGGCGACGTCGGCAAGGGTTCTGCCGCTTCGCTCTCCGGCGCCGGCGCCCGCGTCAAGGTCACGGAAGTCGACCCGATCTGCGCGCTGCAGGCCGCCATGGACGGCTATGAAGTCGTTCAGCTCGAGGACGTCGTTTCCTCGGCCGACATCTTCATCACCACGACCGGCAACAAGGACGTCATCCGCATCGACCATATGCGCGCGATGAAGGATATGGCGATCGTCGGCAACATCGGCCACTTCGACAACGAGATCCAGGTTGCCGCGCTGCGGAACCAGAAGTGGACCAACATCAAGCCGCAAGTCGACATGGTCGAGTTCTCCAAGGGCAACCGCATCATCCTGCTCTCGGAAGGCCGCCTCCTGAACCTCGGCAACGCCACCGGCCATCCGTCCTTCGTGATGTCGGCTTCCTTCACCAACCAGACGCTGGCGCAGATCGAGCTCTTCACCAAGCCCGGCCACTACAAGAGCGAAGTCTATGTTCTGCCGAAGCACCTCGACGAGAAGGTCGCCCGCCTGCATCTCGCGAAGCTCGGCGTGAAGCTGACGGAGCTTTCCGGCGAACAGGCAGCGTATATCGGCGTGACGCCGCAGGGTCCGTTCAAGTCCGACCACTACAGATACTGATTACAAAAACAGTATCCACAACATCTTGTGGCCCTGGCATTGACAAATGCCGGGGCTTATTTTTTAGCCAGCTCCCTTCCCGCAGATTCCCTTAGGCAGTATTGTTTTTACACTTGATTCGTGACGAACCGGGCGTGCCCGGAGCCATGAAAATGGGATGTCTTGTCAGAATGCGGCACAGTAGAGCCGGATGATTTCAGATCGGTTCGACCTGAAATCTGAATCCACTCTACAATTAAATAAGTAGAGCATGATGTCGTCCGAAAACCGCTTGCACTTTTCGGCATCACGCTCTGAAAGACGGAGACAGACCTCTTATGTTTGAAGGGGAAGACAACCTGCATCAGCCAGCGCTACGCCAAGCGGCGGCGCGGTTGCGGCAGGGCAGTGCATATCGGCTTTCGGCAAAAACGAAGCACGGCAAAGGTCGGCTGGCGCGCCTGAGCCGCTTGCTGCGGCTCAGCGTTTTCGGCGGTCTCATGACCGGCCTGGCAGGTCCCGTTCTCGCGCAGAGCAATGATGCCGCGCAGGCGAGCATGCGCCTCTTCACCTCATCCGAAATGGCCGTCTTCTCCGTCATCATCGGCGTCATTTCCGCCGCGCTCCTCTCGACCATGTGGATGGTCCGGCAGCGCGGCAACATGGAAAGCGAAAGCCGCGAGATCCGCACGGCTCTCTCCGACGCCAATCAACGCATTTCGCAATATCAGGCACTGATCGCCGACAAAAACCGCCGCATCGTCATCTGGGACGGCCAGAATGCGCGGCCGGAGCTGCTCGGCCAGCTGCCGGTCGAGACCGGCGCGCCCCAGGACAATGAATTCCTCGCCTTCGGACGCTGGCTGAGATCATGGTCGGCCGGCGAGCTCGACAAGGCGATCGACAAGCTGCGCGGCAGCGGCCAGAGTTTTGACATGGTGGTCGAAACCAACCGCGACGAAATCCTCGAAGCGCAGGGCCGCATTTCCGGTGGCCGCGCCTTCGTCCGCTTCATCGCGCTCAACAATCTGCGCGCGGAACTCGCCGAGCTGAAGATCGAGCGCGACCGGCTGATGACCTCGATCTCCACCTTCCAGAATCTGCTTGATGCCATCGACCTGCCGGTCTGGCAGCGCGATGCGGAAGGCACGCTGACCTGGGTCAACCAGGCCTATGGCGAGGCGGTGGAAGCAGTTTCGACCGATGAGGCCGTGCGAGAGGGGCGGGAATTCCTGACGACCGTGACCCGCGAGCGTATTCGCGCCGCCGCCACGCCGGAATCGCCCTTTCATGACAAGATCTCGACCGTCGTGCACGGCAACCGCACCTTCTTCGATGTCGTCGATGTGAAGGCTCCGAACGGTTCCGCCGGCATCGCCATCGACGTCTCCGAGGCGGAAGGCGTTCGGGCGGAACTTGCACGCACACTGAAGAGCCACGCCGAAACGCTCGATCATCTGGCAACGCCGGTTGCGATCTTCGACGGCGATCGGCGGCTGCAATTCTACAATCAGGCTTTCGTCCAGCTCTGGGAACTCGACATCGCATTCCTCGAAAAGCGGCCCGACAATAGCGAGCTGCTGGACAGGCTGCGCAGCGCCAAGAAGCTACCCGAGCAGCTGAACTGGAAGACGTGGAAGGACGGCGTCCTTTCGGTCTATCGCGCCCTCGATACGCAGACCGATCTCTGGCACCTGCCCAACGGCCAGATTCTCAGGGTCTTCGCCACAGCGCATCCTCAAGGGGGAGCTACCTGGGTGTTCGAGAACCTGACCGAGCAGGTCGATCTCGAAACCCGCTACAACACGCTGGTCAAGGTCCAGGGCGAAACCATCGATCATCTCTCCGAAGGCGTCGCCGTTTTCGGTCCCGATGGCCGTATCCGCCTGTCGAATCCGGCTTTCCGCATTCTCTGGAACATCACAGAGGCGCAGGCGAAGCCCGGCACGCATATCCAGGCGCTCGCCGAAGCCTGCGTTCCCTCATATGACCGGCCGGACGGCTGGAAGCGCTTCGCCGAGCAGATCACCAGCTTCGACGACGAGCGCCCATCCTCGCAGGGCACGCTAGAGCTCTATTCCAATCTGGTGCTCGACTACGCCGTCATTCCGCTGCCGAACGCGCAGACCATGCTGACCTTCGTCAACAAAACCGACAGCGTTCGCGCCGAACGCGCCCTGACCGAGAAGAACGAAGCACTGCTGAAGGCGGACGAGCTGAAGAACGATTTCGTCCAGCATGTTTCCTACGAGCTGCGCTCGCCGCTGACCAACATCATCGGCTTTACCGACCTTCTGAAGACGCCGGGCATCGGTTCTCTGAACGAGCGGCAGGCCGAATATATCGACCATATCTCAACCTCGTCTTCCGTGTTGCTGACGCTGGTCAACGACATTCTCGACCTCGCGACGCTCGACGCCGGTATCATGCGGCTGAACTATTCCGAGATCATGCTTTCCGACCTGCTCGACGAAGTCTCGATGCAGATCGCCGACCGACTTCAGGAAAGCGGTGTGACGCTCGAAATCACCGTGCCGGCTCACCTCGGCTCTATCGTTGCCGATCAGCAGCGATTGAAGCAGATCCTGCTCAAGCTCCTGACCAATGCCGCCAATTTCGCGCCAGAGGGATCGACAATTTCGCTGAAATGCGGACGCGAAGGCGCGGATTTCGTCTTCTCGGTCGCCGACAAGGGTCCTGGCATACCGGAAGAGCTGATCCAAAGCGTCTTTAACCGCTTTGCCTCCGGCGGCAAGGGTGGCAAGCGCAGCGGCGCAGGCCTCGGCCTTTCGATCGTCGAAAGCTTCGTCAGCCTGCATGAAGGCGAGGTTTCGATCGAAAGCCAGCCGGGCAAGGGAACGACGGTCACCTGCCGGATTCCTTCGGCTGAACTGCCTCACTCCGTCGCAGCAGAATGACAGCCTCCAACAACAGCATTTCCCTTTTCCTCGCAGACGACACCGCCACGGCCCAGCTCGGCGAGGATCTGGCGCTGGCCCTGAAGGTCGGCGACTGTCTGGCACTATCAGGCGATCTCGGCGCGGGCAAATCCTCGCTGGCACGCGCGTTGCTGCGCGCCATGGCCGACGATGCAGAACTGGATGTGCCGAGCCCGACCTTCACGCTCGTGCAATCCTATGAGTTGCGCATCCCTGTCTCGCATTTCGATCTCTATCGCCTCGGCGATCCCAGCGAATTGATGGAACTCGGCTTCGACGAGGTCCTGCAGACTGGCATCTGCCTGGTCGAATGGCCCGAAATGGCCGAGGGTGAACTGCCGAAGGAGCGCGTCGACCTCAAGCTCACGCATGAAGGCGAAGGGCGGCGGGCCATCATCACGGCACCGGCCAAGCAGATGGCGCGCATCGAGCGCGTGCTTGCTATCCGCGCCTTTCTCGATTCGCATGGTTATCGCGGCGCCGTCAGACGTTTCCTTACCGGCGACGCCTCGTTGCGGGCTTACGAGTCCATTTATCCCGCCGATGGCAGCAACCGCGTGATCCTGATGGACTGGCCGCGCCTGCCGGAAGGGCCGCCGGTGCTTGACGGCAAGCCCTATCCGAAAGTCGCGCATCTCGCCTGGGATACATATCCCTTCGTGGCGATCGCCAATGTCCTCAGCAAAAACGGCTTTGCCGCCCCGGAAATCTTCGCCGCCGACTATGATCTCGGCATTCTCATGATCGAGGATCTCGGCACCGATGGCGTGCTTGATGCAGAAGGCAGGCCGATTGCCGAGCGTTATCGCGCCAGCGTCGCCTGCCTTGCGCGTCTGCACGGCCTTTCCATTCCCCGTGACATTCCGGTCACGGCTGACCACACCCATCACATTCCAGATTTCGACCGGACCGCGATGAAGATGGAAGCGCGGCTGCTGCTCGACTGGCATCTGCCGTGGAAGCGCGGCACGCCAGCAAGCGAGATCGAACGCGACGAGTATCTGGCGATCTGGGATAGGCTGATCGATCAGCTCGACGACGCGGAAAAGAACCTGCTGCTGCGCGACATGCATTCGCCGAACATCATTTGGCGCGCACACGAAGAGGGCATAAAGCGCGTCGGCATCATCGATTTCCAGGATGCGATGATCGGGCCGACTTCCTATGACGTCGCTTCGCTGGTGCAGGATGCGCGCGTGACGATCGAGCGCGATCTGCATGACCAGCTGATGGCTGATTACCTCGCACTTCGGCACGCCCAGGGCGGTTTCGACGAGGCAAAGTTCCTGAAAAGCTGGGCGATCATGTCGGCGCAGCGCAACTGCAAGCTTGCCGGCCTCTGGGTGCGGCTCCTGCAGCGCGACGGCAAGCCGGGCTATCTGAAGCATATGCCGCGCACGCTCGCCTATCTCGCCATCGCCTTCGAGCATGAAGCGCTCGCGCCCTTGCGCGACTGGTGCGAGAAGGCCGGGATCGGCCGGGCATAACAGCCAGAGACCCGGCGACGGCTTTCCTCCCCTGTGTTAAGGAAAGCAGAGGCGAATCGAAAGTTCGAGACGAGATGACCATCAAGCAAGCCATGGTATTAGCCGCGGGGCTCGGAACCCGCATGCGCCCGATCACCGACACCACCCCGAAGCCGCTGGTGAAAATCGCCGGCAAGCCGATGATCGACTATGTGCTGGATGCGCTCGTGGAAGCCGGCGTCGAGCAGGCCGTGGTCAATGTACATCACCATGCGGATCAGATGGAGGAACATCTCCACAGCTATCGCGGCCTTGAAATCCTGATCTCGGATGAACGGGATGCGCTGATGAACAATGGCGGCGGTATCGTCAAGGGTCTGAAGCTGCTGAATCGCGATCCGATCTTCGTCATGAACGCCGATCTGTTCTGGATCGGCGAAACGCCAGGCCAGCCTACGAACCTGTATCGATTAGCCGGATTCTACGACGAGAACCACATGGATATCGCCATGCTCTGCGTCGAGCTGGAGCGAACCACGGGCCATAACGGCAAGAATGACTTCAGCATGGCCGAAGACGGCCAGCTCAGACGCTATCGCGATGCGCAATATAATGGCGTCGTCTATGCTGGGGCCTTTGTCATGAACCCGTCCCTTCTGGACGATGCGCCCGATGATGCTTTCAATATCAACATCTATTTCGACAAGGCCATCGCGCGCGGCCGGCTCTATGGCACCATGCTCGACGGCCATTGGCTGACCGTGGGCACGCCAGAAGCAGTTGGCGAGGCGGAGGAAGCGATCCGGACTTACCGGGCGTTTGCGTGAGCCTATGACGGGCGGACACCGGCAGCGCATCCTGACGATTCCGACGGGCCTGCCCTTCCTGAAGACACTTGCGGCCGCTCTCTGCGACGGGCGGCTGACCGAACATTTCCACCACGATCCGAGCGATCCGCTCTCGCTCGCCAAGGTCAGCATCTTCCTGCCGACGCGGCGCGCGGCGCGCGTGCTGCGCTCGGAATTCGTCGAGCTGCTCGGCGGCCGCTCCGCCATCCTGCCCGTCATCCGCCCGCTCGGCGAGACCGATGACGACAGCGGCTATTTCGAGGAAGCCTTGCCGGAAACGGCCGATCTGGCACAGCCGCTGGCCAATACCGCCCGGCTCCTGGAACTGGCGCGGCTGATCCTTGCCTGGCGCAACAAGCTGCCGCAGATCGTGCGCGACATTCACTCCGATTCGCCGCTGGTCGCACCCGCGAGCCCGGCGGATGCCATATGGCTCGCCCGCAATCTCGCCGAACTCATCGATTCCCTTGAGACCGAGGACCGCGAGTGGAGCGAGCTTGCCAATCTCAGCGCCGAAGATCATGCGCTCTGGTGGCAGCTGACGGCGGAATTTCTAGCGATTGCCAGCGCCTTCTGGCCTGCGCGCCTCGAAGAGCTCGGCAAATCATCGCCAGCCCGCAATCGCAACGCCATTCTGCGCGCCGAGGTGCAGCGGATTTCGACCATGCGGCACCCCGGCCCCGTCATCATTGCCGGATCGACCGGCTCGGTGCCGGCAACGGCGGAGTTGATCGCGGCCGTCGCGGCGCTGTCGCAGGGGGTGATCGTACTCCCCGGCCTCGATCTGACGATGCCGGACGAAGATTGGCAGCTGGTGGCGCCGGAAACGTCGATCGGCGAACGGGCCGATCCGACCACGCGCAGCCATCCGCAATATGGCCTGTCGCTGCTCCTGAAGCGGTTGCGCGTTACCCGTCGCGATGTCGAAACCGTCGCGGAAGCGGCTGACACGATGCAAATGCGGGCGCAGATCCTGTCGCGTGCGCTGGCGCCGGCGAAGGCGACGAGCGGTTGGGGAAGTTGGCGTAAGACGCTTTCTCCCGATGCCATCTCGGATGCTTTTGGCGATGTCGCGCTCATCGAAGCTGCCAACGAGCGCGAGGAAGCGACCGCAATCGCCATTGCCCTGCGGCTGGCGCTGGACAAGCCGGGACGCGACGGCGGCGAAAGCCAGGCGGCCTTGATCACGCCCGACCGCAATCTGGCGCGACGCGTCACCGCCGAACTCGCCCGCTTCGGCATCACCGCCGACGATTCCGCTGGCACGCCGCTAAACGCCACGCCGCAAGGCACGCTGCTGCAATTGCTGCTGGAAGCAACCCTTCGCCCGGGCGATCCCGTTGCGATCGTCTCGCTACTCAAGCATCCCCTCGCCCTGCTCGGGCTGCCCGCAAATATCCGTCAACCCGGTGTCGATGCGCTGGAAATCCTGGCGCTGCGGGGCGGCGTTGCCGATGTCGAACTCGGAACATTGGAAGCTTTGCTCGACGAGCGGGTCGCCGAGCAGGCCAATGATCGGCATGCGCCGCAATGGCGCAAATCCCTGCCTCCCGAAGCGATCGAGCATGCGCGGGCGCTGGCGCGGCGGGTGACGACCGCCTGCGAGCCGCTGGTATCGGCGCTTTCCCTGCCCGCCTCGGAAGGTCTGCTGACCCTTTCGGACTGGGCCGAGCGCACCGGGCGTGCCCTCGAAGCCGCAGCCGTCGACGAACGCGGCGACCTCGCCAACATCTGGTCCGGCGAGGCCGGCGACACGCTTGCCAGCCTGCTGCGGGATGTCATCGAGACCGATGGCCAGCTCGAAGCCGATGGGGTGCAGTGGATCGACATTGTGGCGGCGCTCTGCGTGGGACAGGCGGTGAAGCCACGCGCGCTCAGCCATCCCCGCCTCTTCATCTTCGGTACGCTGGAAGCGCGTCTGCAAAGCGTCGATACGCTGATCCTCGGCGGGTTGAACGAAGGGTCCTGGCCGGGGCAGACGGCAAACAATCCCTTCATCTCCCGCAGCATGAAGACCGAGATCGGCCTGGAGCCGCCGGAGCGCCGCATCGGCCAGCTCGCCCACGATTTCGAAATGGCGAACGGCACCCGCGATCTGATCTATTCCCGCGCGCTGCGTCAGGGGTCGACACCGACGGTCGCGTCGCGTTGGCTGCAACGGCTGATCGCGCTCGGCGGCGAGGAGTTGGAAGAGGCGATGAAGGCGCGCGGCGACCAGTACCGGCATTGGGCCGCAATGATCGACGAGGGTGAAAACCAGGCTCCGGCACTACGGCCTGCGCCAAAGCCGCCTGTAGAATTGCAGCCGAAGAGTTATTCCTTCAGTGAAGTCGGCCGGCTGCGGCGCGACCCCTATTCGATCTATGCACGGCGGGTGCTGCGGCTCGATCCTGTGGAGCCGTTCAATCGCGATCCCGGCCCGGCCGAGCGCGGCACACTCTACCACAAGATCATCGACCGTTTCGTCCGCGAAGGGCACGTGGCCGGCACGCCGGATGCGGCGCTCGCCATGGATCGCATCATCGCCGAACTTTTCGATGCCGAGCGGCTGCCTATTCATATCGATAGCGTCTGGCGGCCGCGCTTTCGCCAGGTGGCACGCGCCTTCCTTGAGTGGGAAGCGGAACGGCGGCCGGAAGTTCGTAAAACCGCGACGGAAGTGCCTGCCGGCGTCGAGATCGAACCGATCGGCGTTCGTCTCACCGGTGTTGCCGACCGTATCGACATCAAGAGCGACAAGGGCGCCGATCTCATCGATTACAAGACCGGCTACAATCCCTCGCCGCCACAGGCGCGCGCACTCCTCGACCCGCAGCTGGCGCTGGAAGCCTACGCGCTGAAGGCCGGCGCCTTCCGCAATATCGGCGCGCTGATTCCTGAAAACCTGCTTTATGTTCGCTTGCGGCCCGGCGATCGCTTTAAGGTTGATCAGGTCAACAACGAGCATTCCAGCCGGGGCGGCAAGACGGAAACGAAGTCGGCTATGGATCTCGCGCAGGAGTCGATGGACCAGCTGGTGAAATTCGTCTCGCTGCTGCAATCGGGGGAGAAAGGCTTTTCCTCGCGATTGATCCCGGCGCAGCAATTCGAATATGGCGGTGACTACGATCACCTCGCCCGCGTTTCGGAATGGTCGACGGCCGAGACCGAGCAGGAAGGCGGCGGCGATGAGTGAGTTTTCCGCCGACGATATCGCCATTCTGCCCGAAAGCGACGATCCCGGCGTCTGGATCGGCTGGACGACCATCCAGCAGTCCATCGCCTCCGATCCTGAACGCTCGGCCTGGGTTTCGGCCAATGCCGGTTCCGGCAAGACGCATGTGCTGACGCAGCGCGTCATCCGCCTGCTGCTGGCCGGGGCGCGACCTTCGGCGATCCTCTGCCTGACCTATACCAAGGCTGCCGCTTCCGAAATGTCGAACCGCGTCTTCGACCGGCTCGCTGCATGGGCGACGATGCCAGACGATGAACTAAAGAAGCGCATCGCGGATATCGAAGGCAGGGAGCCCGATTTTTTCAAGCTCGCCGAGGCACGGCGGCTGTTTGCCAAGGCGCTGGAAACACCGGGTGGACTGAAGATCCAGACGATCCATGCCTTTTGCGAGGCCTTGCTGCATCAATTCCCGCTCGAGGCCAACGTCGCCGGGCATTTCTCCGTTCTCGACGATCGCGCCGCCGAAGTGCTGCTCGACGATGCCCGCCGTGCGCTGCTGGCCTCGACCACGCCCTATGGCGATGCCGAACTGGCGCGCGCTTTCGACTATGTACTCGATCTCGGTGATGAGTCGGGACTTGAAACGCTGCTCGGCGATATCGTCGCCAATCGCAATGCGATCCGCCGTTTCACGGAGGCAGCCGAGCGCAAAGGCGGCATCGAAGCTGCATTGCTTGGCCGGCTTGGCCTGTCGTCCGGTGAGACGGAAACGAGCATAGCCGAGCAATACTGGCCACTGCCTGGCCTCTCCGGCGCGACGCTGGAGCTTTATCTCACGCTCGCCGACGAGAAGGGCGGCGCGAAGGCACAGGAGGTCGCCTATGCGCTGCGCCTTGCCAAGCGCGAGGCCAATCCGATCGCCCGCGCCGAGATCCTCGAAAAGGCAGTGCTGACCGCCAAGGGCGAACCAAAATCCGACAGCCAGTTCTTCGTCAAGGCGATGCTGGCTGACGCTCCGGCGCTCGCTGATGCCGTGGCTGTAGCGCGCTCCCATGTGGTTGCCTGCCGCGACCGGCTGAAGCTGATGCGAATGTATCGCGCCACCCATGCCGCCCTCATTCTCGCGGATCGCCTGAACCGCGATTATGAGGAGCTGAAGAAGCGGCGCAGCCAGCTCGACTTCGAGGATCTCATCACCCGCACGGCCGATCTTCTGACCAAAAAGGACGTCGGCCCCTGGATTCACTACAAGCTGGACCAGGGTATCGACCATATTCTGGTGGACGAGGCGCAGGATACCAGCCCGATCCAATGGAGCGTCATCCAGTCGCTGGCGGAGGATTTCTTTTCCGGCGACAGCGCCCGGCCGACGCTCAGGACCATCTTTGCCGTCGGCGACGAGAAGCAGTCGATCTATTCGTTCCAGGGCGCTCGTCCCGAACGCTTTTCCGAGGAGAGCGACCGTACGCGGCGGCGCGTGGCGGCCAGCGGCCAGCAATTCTCGTCGATCCGCTTACCCCTCTCCTTCCGCTCGACCGCCGATGTCCTTGGCGCCGTCGACCATGTCTTCACCAGCCCGGAGAATGCCCGCGGGCTCAGTGCCGTCGACGAGCCTGTCGTGCATCGCTCCAGCCGCATCGGCCACCTCGGCGCCGTCGATCTCTGGGAGATGATCGCGCCGGAACCGGCGGCCAAGGAGGAGGACTGGACGGCACCTTTCGATTCAACGCCGGAAAGCGCGCCGGCTGCGATCCTCGCGCGGCGGATGGCGCACACGATCGGCAATCTCGTCGGCCGGGAAAAGATCATCGAGAAGGGCAAGGCCCGGTTCATCGAGGCGGGTGACATTCTCGTGCTGGTGCGCAAGCGCGACAGCTTCGTCAATGCGTTGACGCGCGCCCTGAAGCGACGCGGCAACATTCCCGTCGCCGGCGCCGATCGTCTGGTGCTGACCAGCCATATCGCCATCCAGGACCTTCTGGCGCTCGGCCGCTTCCTGCTGCTGCCGGAGGACGATCTTTCGCTCTCAGCACTGATGAAGAGCCCGTTGTTCGACCTCAGCGAGGAGGATGTCTTTGCCGTTGCCGCCTATCGCGATGACGAGGAAAGCGTCTGGAGCCATCTGCAGAGATTTGCCGCGGACGGCCATGAGCGCTTCAGCCAGGTGGTCGAGCGGCTACGAACCTTCCTTGCCTTGTCGAAGAGCCTGCCCGTGCATGATTTCTATGCGCGCGTGCTCGGCAGCTTCGGCGGTCGGCGGAAGTTTCTGGCGCGGCTCGGCACCGAGGTCAGCGATATCCTCGACGAATTCCTGACCTTTACCCTCGATCACGAGACGAGCGGCCTGCCCGGCCTGCAATCCTTCATCTCGACGCTGGAGCTGGAGGCGCCGACGGTCAAGCGCGAGCAGGACAAGGGCCGCAATGAAGTGCGGATTATGACGGTGCATGCGTCGAAGGGCCTGGAGGCACCGATCGTCTTCCTCGTCGATGGCGGCGGCAAGGCCTTTACCCATACGCATCTGCCGAAGATGCGGCTGATCGAAACCAGTGGGGACGAGATGCCGCTGCCGGTCTGGGTGCCGGTCTCGGCGCTCGCCAATTCGCTGACGCAGGCCGATACCGCGCGGCTGCAGGCGCTAGCGGAAGAGGAATATCGCCGCCTCCTCTATGTCGGCATGACGCGCGCCGCCGACCGGCTTATCATCTGCGGCTATCGCGGCATCCGCGAAAATGCCGATACCTGGCACGCCATGATTTCCGCAGCGCTGCGCGGGGATGAGCTGCATTGCACGCAGAAGACCTTCACCGGACCTGACGGCGACTGGGAGGGGTTGAGCTGGCGGGTTGCCCAGGTTCAGCTCGAATTCGAGACCGCAAGAGAGCATGAGAAGCGCTCGGAGCGCGTCGGCCTGCCGGCGGGTCTCAGCCGGCCATTGCCGCCGCAGAAAAGCTTGCCGCGGCCACTCAGCCCCTCCGGCGTCGGCACCGTCATCGACGAGGAAGCCGATGATCTGCTGATGACGTCGGCGCTTTTCGGCGAAAAGACGAAATCCGACCGTGCGCTCCAGAAGGGCCGCTTCATTCACCGGATGCTGCAGACCTTGCCCGAAATCGTGCCCGAGGAGCGCGCCGATGCCGCCAGGCGCTATGCCGAACGGGCCGCGCGCTTCTGGCCGCAGGCCGAGCGGGATGGGTTGGTCGGTTCGGTCATGGCGCTGCTCTCCCATCCGGATCTGCAAGGCACCTTCAGCACGCATGCACAAGCCGAAGTCTCGATCATGGGTACGCTGAAACTCGGCAGCCAGTCCTACGCAGTTTCGGGCCGCATCGACCGTCTGGCCGTGCTGGACGATCGCGTCATCGTCCTCGACTACAAGACGAATCGCGTGCCGCCTGCCGAGGAAAGCGCCATTCCCTTCGCGCACAGGGCGCAGCTTGCCATCTACCGCGACATCCTTTCACCGCTTTACCCGGGAAAACGCATCGACTGCATGCTGGTCTATACCGAAAATGCCGCGATCTACACGCTGTCCGATAGGGTGCTCGCATCGGCGCTTGCGGAGCTCGAGACAAAGTGAAATACCAAATATTGACATCTGGGCACTGCATCATCACATATCTAGCAACCCGTAAATTCTGGTAAGGAGCAGCCTATGGCTACCGTTAAAGTCGATACCTCCAATTTCGCCACCGAAGTGCTGCAGTCTGCAGAGCCTGTCGTCGTTGATTTCTGGGCCGAATGGTGCGGTCCTTGCAAGATGATCGCCCCGGCTCTCGAAGAACTCGCCGTACAGTTTGAAGGCAAGGTCAAGGTTGCCAAGCTCAACATCGACGAAAACCCGGAACTGGCCGCCCAGTTCGGCGTTCGCTCGATCCCGACGCTTGCCATGTTCAAGGCCGGCGAAGTTGCTGACATCAAGGTCGGCGCCGCCCCCAAGACGGCCCTGCAGAACTGGATCTCCAGCGCAGCTTGATCCGTATCGATCGCATGAAACAAAAGCCCCGCTTCGGCGGGGTTTTTTTATGCCTATAAAAAGCCCCCTCTCCCCGCAGGCGGGGAGAGGGCTGGGGTGAGGGGCCACCACAGGCCATCCACCTGATGGAGGTCTATGATTTGTTTCGCGTGAGAAGAGCCGCAACTGACAGCATCATGATTAGAACAGTGACAGGTCGTGTAGTTATCGCTTTGGTGAACAGCCCCTCACCCTAACCCTCTCCCCGCGAGCGGGGAGAGGGAACGACCTCGCTGTTGCCGCCTGCCAAGAGCAGGGAGCGACAATCTTTGAAAAACAGGGGCAAACCCGTCTCGGTCGCGGCCATTCACGAAGTGACTATCATTTTCAACGTTAGAATGTGAAATCACTCACCGCGGCGGCGTGCCGTTTTCGGCAAGGACGTCGCCGACCAGATAAAGCGAACCGCCGATCAGGATGCGCGGGGCGGGCGAATTCGGCACAGCCAGAGCCTGGATCGCATCCAGCGCCTCAACAACGCTGGACATGGGCTCGGCAATGAGGCCGGCATCATAGGCAGCATTCGCCAGGATGACCGGATCGATCATCGCTTCGCTGCCGCGGATCGGTACGCAATAGACCTTCTCAGCAAGGCCGGCAAAGGCCTTGAAATAGCCGATCGGGTCCTTGGTATTGATCATGCCGATAATCAGGAACAGAGGCCGCGGCTGGCGTTCCTCGAAATTGGCCATAGCCTCGGCAATGACTTCGCCCGCGCCGGGATTATGACCGCCATCGACCCATATCTCGGCACGCTCAGGCGCATGCGCAACCAGCTCGCCTTCCGTCAACCGCTGCAGGCGGCCCGGCCATTCGACCGAGGTCATCGCCTTTTCCATCATCGCTTCCGTCACGACGAAACCGGCAGCCTTGACGGCGCGGATGGCGGCGGCGGCATTGCCATATTGATGGCGACCCGGAAGGCGCGGCAGCGGCAGATCGGCAAGGCCGAACTCGTCCTGATAGACCAGCTTGCCATATTCCTCGTGGGCGGAAAAATCCTGGCCGAAAACGGCGGTCGGGCAACGCAGCCGTTCGGCCGTCGATATCAGCACATCGAGCGCGGCATCATATTCCTGATGGCCGATGACAACCGGATGACCCGGTTTCATGATGCCGGCCTTTTCGGCTGCGATCAGTTCGACGCGGTCGCCGAGATAGGGTTGGTGATCGAGCGAAATCGGCATGATAACGGAGACGGCGGGATCGGAGAGGACATTGGTGGCGTCGAAGCGGCCGCCAAGGCCCACCTCGATGACGGCAACATCGGCCGGATGCTCGGCAAAGAGCAGAAAGGTCGCCGCCGTCAGAATTTCGAAAACCGTGACCTTCTGCCCGTCATTGGCCTTGGCGATGCGCTTGAGCACATCGGCAAACACGGCATCGTCGACGAGCTTGCCGCGGCCGCCCTGGACGCCGATGCGGTAGCGCTCGTGCCAGTTGACGAGATGCGGCGAGGTGTGGACGTGCACGCTGTAGCCGCCGGCTTCGAGCAGCGCGCGGCAAAAGGCCGTCACCGAACCCTTGCCGTTGGTGCCGGCGACATGGATCACCGGCGGCAATTTCTGATGAGGGTTGCCGAGAATGTCGAGCAATCGCGTTATTCTCTCCAGAGAAAGATCGAAGCCCTTGGGGTGCAACCCCATGAGCTTCTCGATTTCGCGTGCTGCCTCGCTCATTGCGGACTGATCCATAGACGTCATCCCGCACCTCCGCCCGTCGGCAATCTACAATGTCAGGCGCTCGCTGCTATCGCCAGTGCAGCGCCATTCTTGTTCTTGACCGATACGTCGTTTGCCGGCGCCTTGGTCAGGATCTTCAGAAGCGTCGCCAAGGTGTCGGGAATGTCGTGACGCTTGACGACCATGTCCACCATGCCGTGCTCCAGCAGATATTCCGAGGTCTGGAAGCCCTCGGGAAGCTTCTCGCGCAGGGTCTGTTCGATCACGCGCTTGCCGGCAAAGCCGATCTCGGCGCCGGGTTCGGCAAGGTGAATGTCGCCCAGCATGGCATAGGAGGCTGTGACGCCGCCGGTCGTCGGGTTGGTCAGAACCACGACATAAGGCTGGCCGGCTTCCTTCAGCATATCGACGGCAACCGTCGTACGCGGCAGCTGCATCAGCGAGAGAATGCCTTCCTGCATGCGGGCGCCGCCCGAAGCCGGGAACATCACCACGGGACATTTTTCAGCGATCGCGCGCTCGAAAGCCTTCACGATGGCTTCACCGGCAGCCATGCCGAGCGAACCGCCGATGAAGTTGAATTCGTGAACGATGGCGACAAGCTTCAAACCGCGAACCTTGCCAATGCCGGAAAGGATCGTATCCTCCTGCTCGGTCTTCAGGCGGCTGTCCTTCAGGCGGTCGGTATATTTCTTCGAGTCGCGGAACTTCAGCGGGTCCTGCGCCACCTTCGGCTGCGGCAGGGCTTCGTATTCGCCATTGTCGAAGAGATCGGCAAGACGGGCCTTGGCCGGCATCTTCATGTGGAAGCCGGACGCGGGGATGACCCACTTGTTGTCTTCCAGATCCTTGTGGAAGACCATCTCGCCCGTTTCCGGGCACTTGATCCAGAGATTCTCCGGAACCTCGCGACGGCCCAGCATGGAATTGATCCGCGGGCGGACGTAGTTCGTGATCCAGTTCAATTCGAAACTCCTAATCGACCGAATTAATCGATATCCTAGTCGTCACCAAATGCCCATAGGGCTTTTCCCTCAATCCGCAGGGGATTGCCGAGAGGCCTATATGGGGAAACTATTCGGCGGCAACAAGGCGGGCGGAACGCGTTCCCGTCGACAGGCCGCGCACCAGGGTGGCGACAGCCTGGATGGTGTCTGCTGTCGCCTTACCATCCTTGGTGAGGCTGGTGGCAATCTGGTTGACGATCGCGGTGCCGACAACGACGCCATCGGCGGCAGCGCCGATCAGCTTGGCATGCTCGGCCGTCTTGACGCCGAAGCCGACGCAGACCGGCAGCTCGGTGTGCTGCTTGATGCGCTTGACCGCACCCGAGACCAGCGACGGATCGGGCAAAGCCGAACCGGTGATGCCGTTCATCGAGACGTAGTAGACGAAGCCGGTCGTGTTCTGCAGAACCGTCGGCAGGCGCTTGTCATCGGTGGTCGGCGTCGCCAGGCGGATGAAGTTGATGCCCTTGCGGATCGCCGGAATGCAGAGCTCGTCATCCATTTCCGGCGGCAGGTCGACGACGATCAGGCCGTCGATCCCGGCGGCGATCGCATCGTCGAGGAACTTTTCGACGCCGTAGATATAGATCGGATTGTAGTAGCCCATCATCACGATCGGCGTATCGGCATCGACTTTACGGAAATCGGCGGCGAGCTGCAGCGTCTTCTTCAGCGTCTGGCCGGCCTTCAAAGCGCGCTGGCCGGCAAGCTGGATCGCCGGGCCGTCGGCCATGGGGTCCGAAAAGGGCATGCCGAGTTCGATGACGTCGGCGCCGGCTTCCGGCAGTGCCTTCATGATGCCGAGCGAGGTCTCGTAATCGGGATCGCCGCCCATGAAATAGGTGACGAGTGCCGGGCGGCCTTCAGCCTTCAGAGCGGCGAAGCGTTTGTCCATACGTGCGGTCATGGCGTCTAACTCACATTCCCAGAATCTTGCCGACGGTGAAGATGTCCTTGTCACCACGGCCGGAGAGGTTCATCAGGATGATCTGATCCTTGCCCATCTTCGGGGCGCGCTTGATCACTTCGGCGAGCGCATGGCTCGGCTCGAGCGCCGGAATGATGCCTTCGAGGCGCGTCAGCGTCTGGAAGGCTTCCAGCGCCTCATGGTCCATGATCGGCACATATTCGGCACGGCCGATATCGTTCAGCCAGGAATGTTCCGGGCCGATGCCGGGATAATCGAGGCCCGCCGAAATCGAATGACCTTCCTTGATCTGGCCGTCGCCATCCTGCAGCAGGTAGGTGCGGTTGCCATGCAGCACGCCGGGCGAACCGGCGGTGATGGAGGCGCAATGCTCGTCGCCCTGCAGGCCCTTGCCGCCGGCTTCGACGCCAACGATCTTGACGCCCTCGTCATCGAGGAAGGGATGGAAGATGCCGATGGCATTCGATCCGCCGCCGACGGCTGCAACGACGAGATCCGGCAGGCGGCCTTCGGCCTCCAGGATCTGCGCGCGGGCTTCGGTGCCGATCACGGCCTGAAAATCGCGAACCATTTCCGGATAGGGATGCGGGCCGGCTGCCGTGCCGATCAGGTAATAGGTGTCGTCGACATTGGTGACCCAGTCGCGAAGGGCTTCATTCATCGCATCCTTCAGCGTACCGCTGCCGGCCGTCACCGGAATGACCTCGGCGCCAAGCAGCTTCATGCGGAAGACGTTCGGCGCCTGGCGCTCAACGTCCGTTGCACCCATGTAGACGACACAGGGAAGGCCGAAGCGGGCGGCAACGGTCGCAGACGCCACGCCATGCTGGCCGGCGCCGGTTTCGGCGATGATGCGGGTCTTGCCCATGCGCTTGGCGAGCAGGATCTGGCCGATGCAATTGTTGATCTTGTGCGAGCCGGTGTGGTTCAGCTCTTCGCGCTTGAAGTAGATCTTCGCGCCACCAAGCTCGGCCGTGAGGCGCTCGGCGAAATAAAGCGGGCTCGGGCGGCCGATATAATGCGTGCCGAGAGACTTCAGCTCCGCCTGGAAGGCCGGATCATCCTTCGCCTTGTTCCATTCCTCCTGCAGATCCAGGATCAGCGGCATGAGCGTTTCGGCTACGAAACGACCGCCGTAAATGCCGAAACGGCCGTCCTCATCGGGGCCGGAGCGGAAGGAATTGGGTTTGGGCGTCTGGTTCACTTTCTACTCCCTGCTGCCGGTTCCGGCAGACATGCTTCTGCAAAAGCGTCGAAAAACTGGTCGATCTTGCCGAGATCCTTCACACCCGGCGCGCTTTCCAGCGCCGAGGAAAGGTCGATGCCGCTGGCCTTGGTGGAGGCCAAGGCTTCCGCAACATTGTCCTTGTTGACACCGCCGGAGAGCATGTAGTCGACCCGATCGTCGACCCAGCTCATCAGGCTCCAATCGAAGGATACGCCGTTTCCGCCCGGCAGCTCCGAGCCGACAGGCGGCTTGGCGTCGAACAGGAAGCGGTCGGCAATGCCGATATAGGATTCCACCCGCTTCAGATCGTCGGCGTCTCGCACCGACATGGCCTTCATGACGGGGACATTATAGACCGCTTTGATGGTCAAGACACGCTCGGGGCTTTCATTGCCGTGGAGCTGCAGCATGTCCGGCTTCACCAGCGAGATGATCTCGTCGAGATCGTCATTGGTCGGGTTGACCGTGACAGCAACGACCTTCGCCTTGCCGCGTGCGCGCTCGGCAAGCGCGCCGGCGAGATCCGGCTCGATATAGCGCGGGCTCTTTTCAAAGAAGATGAAGCCGATATGGGTGGCGCCGCGCTCAAGAGCACGATCCACCGCTTCCGGCGTCTTCAGACCACAAATTTTGATATCCGGGTTCATGGCAGCGGAGTGACACGAAATTTCGCAAGAGTCGAGCCTAAAGGCGACGTTGGCGGGATTTTTGCGTCGTGCAGAAAGACGGCCGACGGTGGTGCTTTAGCTCGGGATGTACACCACAGCCTTCATCGGACAAAGGTCCACATGTCACAGCGCGGCGATGACGACCTTGCCCCGGACACGACCTGTCTCGACGTAGGCCATCGCTTCATTGGTCTCCGCGAACGGGAAGACCCGATCCACGACGGGTCGCACAGCACCCGCCTCGACCAGCGAGGCGATTTGACCGAGCTGTCCACCGTCCGATTTCATGAAGAGGAAGGAATAGCTGACGCCGTGACGTTTCGATTTCCTTCGGATGCCGAGACTCAACAGGCGCATGATCTGCTGAAGCAGCCAGTTGGACCCGTTCTCCTTGGCGAATTCCGGGTCTGGCGGACCGGAGATCGAGATGAGTTTTCCGCCCGGCTTCAAAACCCGCAATGACTTCTCCAGTGTGTCCTTGCCAAGACTGTTCAACACGACGTCATATCCCTGCAGGAGATCTTCAAAGTCTTCCTTCCTATAATCGACGACAACATCTGCTCCCAGACTTTTGACAAGATCGACATTGGCCGTGCTTGTCGTGGTCGCCACGGTCGCGCCGATGTGTTTGGCAAGCTGGATCGCAATCGTCCCCACGCCACCCGAGCCGGCATGGATGAGAACCTTCTGTCCCTTCTTCAGGCTCGCCCGCTCGACAAGTGCCTGCCAGGCGGTAAGGGCGACGAGCGGCAACGAAGCTGCCTCTTCCATCGCCAGGTTCTTCGGCTTCATCGCCACATCGGCCTCGTTCATCGCGATAAACTCCGCGAATGTGCCAATGCGGTCTTTAGCCGGACGCGCATAGACTTCGTCGCCCGGCTTGAAATTTCGGACCTTGGGCCCGACGCGAACCACGACGCCTGCCACGTCATTACCGAGGATCAGCGGTAGGCGGTACGGCAGAATCAGCTTGAATTCACCATCCCTGATCTTGCCATCCAGCGGGTTAACACTGGTCGCATGAATCTGGACCAGCACGTCGTTCTCCCGCACCTCAGGTTCGGGGGCGTCGCCGAAGCGCAGAGCAGCACCTTTCGCATAGCGATCGATCACGAATGCTTTCATATGTACAGGCTTTCTTGGCGTTGTGACGGTAGGGCTCATGCCGGAAGTCGGTTGAATTTGCGCAAGTTCTTGTCGACGAAGGACTCGGGCAGGAAGCGGCGTATGAAGCGAACCTGGCCTGCAGCCTTGCCAGCGGTGTATCGCCGTCTCGGCGCCTTCACATTAGCCGCCTTGACCACCATGTCGGCTACGATCTCGGGTGCATCCCCCGTCTCGACCACCTCCCGCATCAGCGTTTCGGCATCGGCGCGAACGGTATCATATACCGGAAGCGGCTGATCCGGTCGTGTGAGATTCTCCTCGAAGGACGTGCGGGTGACGCCAGGCTCCACCAGCACGACGCGGATACCCTGCGTTCGCACCTCGTGGTCGAGGGATTCCGAATAACCCTCGATCGCATGCTTGGTCGATGCGTAAAGGGCATTGAAGGGAGCGGGGATGAGCCCCAGAATGGAGCTCAGATTTATGATCCTACCCTTTCGCTGGCGCCTCATCACGGGCAAAACCGCGTTCGTCAGGCGCGCGACGCCGAAAACATTCACGTCGAACAGCGCCTTTATCTGTGCAGTGGAGGACTCTTCGGCCCCTCCGAGCAACCCGATCCCCGCGTTGTTGACCAGGAGATCGATCCGCCCTGCGCGGCTGACGACATGGTCGACCGCACTCTGCACGGACCCATCGTCTGTGACGTCGCAGACCAGCATCTCCACCCCATCGGAGGTGTTGGCCATTTGCTTCCGGCTGGTTCCGAATACCCGGTAGCCATTGCGCCGCAGCGCGCGTGCCGTTGCCAGCCCAATGCCGGAAGAAGCGCCCGTAACCAGGGCGACGCTGCGTTCTGTCTTGCTCATCCGTGTCAGCTTTCATTTTGGCATGGAACTACGATGAAAACCAAGTTACTATCATTTCGAAACTAAGTCACTATCAAAAAGATACTAACATGCAGAATCTTTCAGACCAGCCGTGCCTAATCGCTCGCAGCCTAGCGCTGGTGGGGGACGCGTGGAGCATGCTGATCCTGCGGGACGCCCATGCTGGGCTCACTCGTTTCGATGAGTTCCGCAAAAGTCTCGGCATAGCTCCGACGATTCTGACCCGTCGGCTTGCAGCGCTTACAGAGGAAGGACTTCTGGAGAAGAGGCGCTACTCGGATCGTCCGCCGCGCGATGAATACGTGTTGGCCGAAGCGGGCCGCGACTTCCTGCCGGTCTTGTTTGCCATCGGCGCATGGGGACGAAAGCACCGTAATGCGGACGGCGTCACCCGGTTCTTCGACGCAGAGACTGGGACGGAGATTGATCCCCTCATGATCGACCGTGCAACCGGCGCTCCGATCGGTACACGGCCGATTCGCATCGCATCACCCGAATAAGTCGCATGACGCGGAGTAGCGTCGGAAACCTTTGTCTTATAAGCGGAGCGCAATCGGTTCAAAACTATCGGCGGCTATCCGAATTACGGACATGATTGGCGACAACTGCCATTCAAAAATAAAGGGTCTTAGCGGCCTTCCATCAGCTCGATTTACTCAATCAAAGTCGATTGCATGCAGCTGGCTGCCGTGGCGCTTCAGCCAGGCTTTCGCCTCGTCCATCTCTGGGCAGAGCTTGCGGCAGAGCGCCCAGAAGCGCGGACCGTGGTTCATTTCCTTGAGATGCGCGACCTCGTGGGCGGCGAGGTAATCGATAACAAGCGGTGGCGCCATGACGACGCGCCAGGAGAAGCTCAGATTTCCCTGGGAGGAGCAGGAGCCCCAGCGGCTGCGGGTATCCTTCATGGTGATGGAGGTGACGGTGGCACGGATAGTCCTGGCATGAACAGCCACGAGCTTTTCCAGATCGGCGCGGGCTTCCTTTTTCAGGAAGGTGGCGATGCGGCGGCCGGCATGTTCCGGCATGCCGCTGACGCGCAGCACCGGAATGCCGTCGATGACGATGGCTTCGGTGAGACCGCGCAGAGTTCCGGTGTGCTCTATCCGGTGGCGCACGCCACGCAGCAGGATTTCGCTGCCGCCGCGCAGGCTGTTGTCGACGGAGAATTTCGCGAGCTTGGTCAGCAGCCAGCCCTGATGCCGGTCGAGGAAGGCATTGACCTCGCGGGCCGCCAAACCACGCGGAATGGTCATCTTCAGCGAGCGTCCGCCGGGCTCGATCCTGAGCGTGATGCGCGTGGCGCGCTCGTGCTGGCGGATCGTCAGCGGCATCAGCCGGCCGGCGACATCAAGGGTACGTGTTTCCTGCGCAGGCGGCTTGGCTTGCGGTTTGCGGAATCTGGAGAGCAGCGGAAACATGAAGGCAGTTTTATATGATTCGCGAGCGTTTCTGGCAAAGAAAAACCGGCATCCGATGATGCCGGTTTCGATTCTATAATGTGGTCGTTCTCACACCCATCACGGCGTCTGGAATTCGGTCGGCGAGCCGCCATTGTCATTGCGCTTGACGCTGTTGCGCTCGCGCATGAAGCGGTCGAACTCTTCCTGATCCTTGGCGCGGCGCAGTTCGCGAGCGTAAGCGTCGAACTCGGCGCGCATTTCGTCCAGCTTGCGGCGCTCCTGTTCGAGGCGCTCAAGCTCTGCCCGGCGCCAGTCGTCAAAGGCGACGTTGCCGGTCGAGGAGAAGGAATGGCGATGACGATTGCGATAACGTCCGCAGCCAGCAAACATGCCGTCGGTCCTTTCGTTCACATCCCGTTTGAATTCCCGCAAACGTTCTCCAAAGAGAATATAGGCGAGCATGGCGAAGCCCAGCGGCCAGAAGACCACGAAGCCGAGCACCATCAGGGCAATAGTCGCCGGAGTCCAATCCGGGCGAAGCAATGCAGATTGGTTCATTGTCAGGTATCCTCGCACGGCGCATCGCCCCTTAACCGACATCGGTCAATAGTCAGGTTTCTGCGCGGTTTTTAAAGCTCTACCTGCATCTCAGCGCGTTCCAAGGACGCGCGGCGCGGTAAACGGCCCGATCATCTGCGGTACCGCTGGAATCGAGATGGTAACCTCTTCGTGAGGCTTCAATGGTATCCAGGGGCTGAATCGGGCAAGTGCTTGAATCCACCCGGATAATTCAACAAAAGCTAATAGTTTGCGCTGGCGAAAGCGGTTCGGCTCTCCAAAGAAGCTCCGAACCGATCTATCCTTTTGATTTTTCTTGTTCTCAGGCGGATTTTCCGCCCTTGATGACGCGCTTGACCACCGGCCGGCTGGCGCGGGCATGTTCGCGGGTGAAGGCTAGAATGCGCGGCGCGATCTCGCGGCGGAAGCGCGAGCCGTTGAAGACGCCGTAGTGGCCGACATCCGGCTGCAGATAGTGCATGCGCATATGGTCGGGGATGTTGGTGCAGATGGTCTGCGCCGCATGCGTCTGGCCGACGCCGGAGATATCGTCGTTTTCGCCTTCGACGGTCAGAAGCGCGACGTTGCGGATGGCCGAGGGATCGACGCGCTCGCCGCGATGCATGAGCTCACCCTTGGGCAGCGCATGCTTGATGAAGACCTGGTCGACGGTCTGCAGATAGAATTCCGCCGTCAGATCCATGACGGCCAGATACTCGTCATAGAAATCGCGATGCTTTTCCGCCGGCTCGCCGTCATTCTTGACGAGATGGACGAAGAAATCCTTGTGAGCGATCATATGGCGGTCGAGGTTCATCGACATGAAGCCGGAAAGCTGCAGGAAGCCGGGATAGACCGGCCGCATGAAGCCTGGCTGCGGCCAGGGCACGTTCATGACGACATTGTCGGCGAACCATTCCAGCGGCTTTTCCTTGGCGAGCTGGTTGACGGCGGTTGGATTGATGCGGGTATCGATCGGGCCGCCCATCAGCGTCATCGACGAAGGCGCCAGGCGATCACCCGCCGCTTCCATCACGGCAGCGGCCGCCAGCACCGGCACAGACGGCTGGCAGACGGCGACGACATGCGTATCCGGCCCGAGGTGGTGCAGCATCTCGATGACATAATCGATATAGTCGTCGAGATCGAAAGTGCCTTCGGTCATCGGCACCATGCGCGCATCGATCCAGTCGGTGATGTAGACATCGGCGCCGGGCAGCAGGGCTTCGACCGTGCCGCGCAGCAGCGTCGCATAATGGCCGGACATCGGCGCGACAATCAGGATGCGCGGATCGGCGCTGTGGCCGGCGGGCAGGCTGCGCTCGAAATGGATGAGATTGCAGAAGGGCTTCTTCCAGACGATTTTTTCATGCACCGATACCGACTTGCCGTCGATCGTCGTCTCCGGAAGGCCGAATTCCGGCTTGCCGTAGCGCCGGGTGGTGCGCTCGAAAACCTCGAGGCTTGCCGTCAAGGTGCGGCCGAATACCGTGTGCGAAAGGGGATTAAGCGGATTGGCATAGGCCAGGCGCATCATGTCCGCCGCGGCGCGAAAGGGTGCGAGAGCGGCGTGATTGAGTTCATAAAACTGATAAAACATGGGGGGCTTTACCTTTCGTGATGCGGTATGCGAACGCGCAAATCACCTAAATCATTGAAATGCATGCGCCTTGCGTGTCGCTACCTTAGCTGCGGCGCTTCTCCAGTCGCGCTATGCAGCAGGATGATCGCGGCTCCTCTGCGCACCTCATCCTTTAAGTCTTACTATTTAGCCTAGCAGCTTTTGCTGCAGAGCAACATAACCACTGCCGATTCTTCCTATAAAAAACGCCGGAGAATCGCTTCTCCGGCATCAACAATGATCTCAAAAAGTTAAAGTTCCTGAGCTTCGCACGCCTTACGCGTCGGCCAGGAAGGTCTGCTTCTGCGTGCCCAGGCCTTCCATGCCGAGCTCAACGATATCGCCCGGCTTCAGATACTGCGGCGGCTTCATGCCCATGCCGACGCCGGGAGGCGTGCCGGTGGAGATGACGTCGCCCGGATGCAGCGACATGAACTGGCTGAGATAGGAGACGAGGTAGGCAACGCCATAGACCATGGTCTTGGTCGAGCCGTTCTGCATCGTCTTGCCGTTGACCTTCAGCCACATACCGAGGTTCTGCGGATCAGCAACCTCATCCTTGGTGACGAGCCAGGGGCCGATCGGGCCGAAGGTGTCGCAGGACTTGCCCTTGGTCCACTGTCCGGAACGCTCGGTCTGGAAGGCGCGCTCGGAGACGTCGTGCGAGACGCAGTAACCGGCGACATAATCAAGCGCATCGGCTTCGCTGACATATTTTGCCGTCTTGCCGATGACGACGCCAAGCTCGACTTCCCAGTCGGTCTTTTCAGAGCCGCGCGGGATCAGCACGTTGTCGTTCGGGCCGACGATGGCCGAGCTTGCCTTCATGAAGATAATCGGCTCCGGCGGCACGGTGGCGCCGGTTTCGGCGGCGTGGTCCGAGAAGTTCAAACCGATGCAGATGAACTTGCCGGTGCCGGCAACGCAGGCGCCGAGGCGGCCTTCGGCCAGCTCGGGCAGGCTCTTCGGATCGAGGGCCGCGATCTTCGCAAGACCTGCGGGCGAAATCGCCTCGCCGCCGATATCGGCGACATGGGCGGAGAGATCGCGGATCTTGCCGTCGCTATCGAGAAGCGCCGGCTTTTCCTTGCCGACTTCGCCAACACGCAACAGTTTCATGGATTTTCCTTCCCTGCATTTTCAAAGATGAATTTGATATCACCACATATGAACGAGTTATTCACCAGTGTCACCAATCGATTTTAGGGAGCCTAGCATGGCTCGGTCCTCCGTGCCGGAAAAACAGCGTTTCTAACTCGGAGATAATGATCTCGCGATTTCGACGATGACGTCGAAGGCTGTATCGATATCATCAGCCGTCGCCTCGAACTGACCGGCCTGGAAGCGGATGACCAGCCGGCCGCCGACGCGGGTCTGCGTCAGATAGATGCGGCCGTCATTGTTGATCGCGGTCAGCAGGCGCTGGGTATGGCTTTCCTGATCGACACCCTCGGGCGCCTTGTGATCGAAGGAAAACAGCGACAGGAACGGCTCAGTGACAATTTCAAAATCGGGCTCTGCAGCCAGGCGCTTAGCCAGATTCTGCGACCAGACAACATGGTTGCGGATCATCGTGCGCAAGCCTTTCAACCCGTGATAGCGCAGCAGGAACCAGAGCTTCAGCGCGCGGAAGCGGCGGCCGAGCGGCACCGACCATTCCGAATAGTTGATGATGCCGTCATGCCCATGCGTGCGCAGATATTCGGGCTGGATCGCCAGCGTGCGCACCAGCATTTCCGGTTCACGAACGAACTGGACTGAGCAATCGAACTGCGCGCCGAGCCATTTATGCGGGTTGAAGACGACGGAATCGGCTTGCTCCACGCCTTTCCAGAGGTCGCGGAATTCCGGGCAGATCATCGCCGAGCCAGCCCAGGCAGCATCGACATGGACGTAGAGCCCGTGCGCATGCGCCACTTCGACAACAGCGGCGATATCGTCACAGGCGCCGACGCTGGTGCCGCCAACGCAGGCGATGACGCCGGCCGGCAGCAGCCCGGCAGCGCGATCACGCTCGATGGCGGCGGCAAGGGCCTGCGGGTCCATGGCCTTGTTGGGACTGGCAGAGGGAATGCGCACCAGATTCTCGTCGCCGACACCGGCGATCCAGATCGCGCGGTCGATGGAGGTGTGAACCTGGTCGGTCGAATAGATGCGCACCGCCTTGTTGACGGCAAGACCACGGCTGTTGCCCTGCCAGTCCAATGCTCTCTCGCGCATCACCAATACGGCGGCAAGAGTTGCGGTCGAGGCCGAGTCCTGGATGACGCCGCTGAATGTGTCCGGCAGGCCGAGCGCCTGGCGCAGCCAATCGACCACTTTCGTTTCAAGCTCGGTGGCAGACGGCGATGTCTGCCAGAGCATGCATTGGGCGGCGATGGCGCTGACCAGATATTCGGCGACCACCGAGACTGGGGCTGCATTGGCTGGGAAGTAAGCGAAGAAGCGGGGATGCTGCCAATGCGTCATACCGGGAACGAGGATATCCTCGAAATCCTTGAAGATATCCTCCATGGCTTCGCCCGATTCCGGTGGGGAGTCGGCAATATGCGCCGATATTTCGCCCGGCGCCATCTTCGCCCGTACCGGCCTGTCGCGAAGCGACGCGCGGTAATCCGCGCCCCAATTTGCCGCTTTCTCCGACCATTGCCGGAACTCTTCCCAGTTCATGATTATCCTCCCTGTTCCATCGAACGAGGCGGACCTTAGACCGGTTTCGGCATGTGGTCGAGTATCAGAACAGCTCGTCTAGCGCCGGTCCGAGCGGCACGATGCCAGTGGGGTTCAGCGACGAAATCGAGTAGTAGCCGCGCTTGATATGATCGAAGTTGACGGTTTCGGCAATACCTGGCCAATCGAGCATGCGGCGGCAAAAAGACTGAAGGTTGGCGTAATCTGACAACCGGCGGAGATTGCATTTGAACAGGCCGTGATAGGCGACGTCGAAACGGACGAGGGTGACGAACAGCCTGATATCGCTTTCCGTGGGATTGCTAGCAAAAAAGAAATCCTTGCCTTCCAGCTCCGTCTCAAGCCGATCGAGGCATTCGAACACCTCGTTGAAAGCTTCTTCGTAGGCGATCTGCGTCGTGGCAAAGCCGGTGCGATAGACACCATTGTTGAGAGCGGGATAGATCCGGGCATTGAAACTGTCGATATCGTCGCGCTTGCCCGCCGGATAAAGATCGATGTCGTTGCGGGCGAGATCGCCAAAGCCGTCATTCAGCATGCGCAGGATATCTGACGACTCGTTGTTGACGATCGTACTCTTCTGCTTGTCCCACAGAACCGGCACTGTGGCGCGGCCGGTGAAGTGAAGATCGGCCTTCGTGTAGATCTCGTGCATGTAGGCGGCGCCGTTGATCGGGTCGTTCGTGGCACCGGGATAATCGCCGAACCGCCAGCCCTGCTTGGAGAGCACGGGTTCGACGACGGAAACGGAAATGACCTCTTCCAAGCCCTTCAGCTTGCGGCCGATCAGCGTGCGCGACGCCCAGGGGCAGATCAGCGCGACATAGAGGTGATAGCGGCCGGCTTCCGCCTTGAACCCGCCCTCGCCCGTCGGCCCTGCCTTGCCATCCGGCGTCACCCAATTGCGGAAACTGGAAATCTGGCGAACAAAGCCGCCCTTTTCATCCTTGGCCTGGACCGGCTGCCAATCCTCAGTCCACTTTCCGTTCACCAGCAAGGCTCTGTCTCCGCTCGCACACGTTCCTATAGACTCTCAGCATAGCGGAACAGAATTTCACTGGAATAACGCAAACTTGAAACAGACTGTCTACCTGGCGAATGCGGATGCCTCTATGTATGCAATGATGCGTTTGCGATCAGCTTTATCGGACAAATCCCATGGCGACATCCGTTTCCAACGTTAAAACCGACCATGCCAGCCGCTATCTCCAGCAGCTCTGCAAGCACTGGAGCCATCGCTTCAGCGTGGAATTCGACGCGGCTGTCGGCAAGGTGCCCTTCAGCCCGGAAAACCTCCTCGATCTGGCGGCCGAGCCCGGCAACCTCGTCATGACGCTGACGGTCGAGAAGCCCGAAGACCTCGAGCGCATGCAGAACGTCGTCGCCGAACACCTCAAGCGCTTCGCTTTCCGCGAGGAACTCGATGTGAGCTGGACAGCCCGAGTTTAAGTTCGCATCCTCTATTTATAACCAGCCAACGGCCGGTTTCGACCGCCCGCGGCCGATCATCTCCAAGGAAAGAAGCCCTCATGACATCAAGCAACAGCCGCGAATCCCAATATCCGATCGACAAGCTCTTTCTCGACCGCTGGTCGCCGCGCGCCTTCTCCAACGAGACCATGCCGGAACAGGATCTGCTGACCATTCTGGAAGCGGCCCATTGGGCACCCTCCGCCTCGAACCTGCAGCCCTGGCGCTTCCTTTATACGCTGCGCGGCTCGGAACATTGGGACCGGTTCCTCAGCGTTCTGGTGGAGTTCAACCAAGGTTGGGTGAAATCCGCAGCTGCTCTGCTTTTCGTCATCTCCCGCACCCACAGTGGCGAGCTCGGCTCAGCCGAACAGAAGCCCAGCTACAGCCATTCCTTCGACGCCGGAACGGCCTGGGGTTTCCTGGCGATCCAGGCACATCTAGCCGGCTATGAAGCCCACGGCATGACCGGCTTTCATGTCGAGAAATCCTATGAAGTGCTCGGCATTCCCGACGGATTCCGCGTCGAGGCTGCCGTCGCGATCGGCAAGATCGGCGACAAGAACCAGCTTCCGGAAAAGCTGCGCGAGCGCGAAGTCCCGAGCCAGCGCAATCCGCTTTCCGGGCTCGCCTTCAACGGCACTTTCATCGCCAAGTAATTGATAAAAAAGAAGAGCCCGCCGAAACTATCCGGCGGGCCCTTTTTGTGTCTGCTTCGAGCAATCAGATGTCGAGATTGGCGACGTTCAGCGCATTGTCCTGAATGAACTCGCGCCGTGGCTCGACCTCGTCACCCATAAGCCGGGCAAACAGGCCGTCGGCATCGGTCGCGTCCGTAACCTTCACCTGCAGCAGCGTGCGGACGTTCGGATCGAGCGTCGTTTCCCAGAGCTGTTCGGCATTCATCTCGCCAAGGCCTTTGTAACGCTGCAGCGTCAGACCCTTGCGGCCGCCGGCAAAGATCGTATCCAGCAGCTGGCGTGGTCCCGAAATCTCCGTCTCGCCATCGCGGCGCGTGAGCTTCGGCGGCGTGACGTAGACTTCCTTCAGCCGCGCGCCGAGCTGATCGATGAGGCGGGCATCCTGCGAGCCGATGAGCGCCATGTCGAGGAAAACGACTTCCTTGACGCCACGCACGGTGCGCTCGAAGCGAAGGCCGCCTTCACCCGTCACGGCACCGCTCCAACCGCGTTCGGTTTCTTCGGCGATGACATCGAGCCGCTTGGCAACATCATTGGCGAGCGCTTCCGCACGCGTGGGATCGCTAACCATTTCGGCATTGAGCGCACCGGCGATCGCGGCCTGCTCGACAACTGCGCGATTGTAGCGGGAATGCAGATTGTCGATCAGCGTGCGCAGGCGGAGCGCGTCATAGATAGCCTCGCGCAGATCCTGGCTGACGCGCACTTCGCCATTGCCGAGACGCAAGCTCGCATCGTCGGTGCCCTGGCCGATCAGATATTCTTCCAGCGCCTTCTCATCCTTGACATATTGCACCGACTTGCCGCGTGTCACCTTATAGAGCGGCGGCTGGGCGATGTAGAGATGACCGCGCTCGATGAGATCGGGCATCTGGCGGAAGAAGAAGGTCAGAAGCAGGGTGCGGATATGCGCGCCGTCGACGTCTGCGTCCGTCATGATGATGATCTTGTGGTAGCGCAGCTTTTCGACGTTGAACTCGTCCTTGCCGATGCCGGTGCCGAGCGCGGTGATCAGAGTGCCGATTTCCTGGCTCGACAGCATCTTATCGAAGCGGGCGCGTTCGACGTTGAGGATCTTGCCGCGCAGCGGCAGGATGGCCTGGTTTTCGCGCGAGCGGCCCTGCTTGGCCGAACCGCCTGCCGAGTCACCCTCGACAAGGAAGACTTCGGACTTGGCGGGATCGCGCTCGGAGCAATCGGCAAGCTTGCCGGGCAGCGAGGCGATATCCAGCGCACCCTTGCGGCGGGTCAGTTCGCGCGCCTTGCGGGCGGCTTCGCGGGCGGCAGCAGCCTCGACGACCTTGCCGACCAGAACCTTGGCATCGGAGGGATGCTCTTCCAGCCATGTACCGAGCGCCTCGTTGACGAGACTTTCGACGACCGGCCGGACTTCCGAGGAAACCAGCTTGTCCTTGGTCTGCGACGAGAATTTCGGATCGGGAACCTTGACCGACAGCACGGCGGTCAGGCCTTCGCGGCAGTCGTCTCCGGTCAGCGTCACCTTTTCCTTCTTGGTGATGCCCGAGGTGTCAGCATAGGAGGTGATCTGACGCGTCAGAGCGGCACGGAAGCCAGCCATATGTGTGCCGCCGTCGCGCTGTGGAATGTTGTTGGTGAAGCAGAGCACATTTTCGTGGTAGCTGTCGTTCCACCACATCGCCACTTCGACCGTGATGCCGTCCTTTTCGCTGCGGATCGACACCGGCTTCTGGACCAGCGGCTTCTTGGCGCGGTCGAGATAGGAGACGAAGGCTTCCAGACCGCCGTCATAGAGCAACTCTTCCTGCTTCACGTCGGAATGACGCTTGTCGGTCAAAAGGATGCGGACGCCGGAATTCAGGAAGGCAAGCTCGCGCAGACGATGTTCCAGCGTTCCGTAATCGAACTCGATCATGGTGAAGGTCTCGGAGCTCGGCATGAAGCTGACCTCGGTGCCGGTCGCGTCGCCTGCCTCACCCGTTTCCCTCAGCGGCGCATCGGCCACACCATGGGTAAAGCTCATCTCATGGATCTTGCCGTGACGGCGGATCTTCAGGCGTAGCCAGACCGAAAGCGCGTTGACGACGGAAACACCGACACCATGCAGACCGCCGGACACCTTGTAGGAATTCTGATCGAACTTACCGCCGGCATGAAGCTGGGTCATGATAACCTCAGCCGCCGAAACACCTTCGCCGCTATGAATGGCAGTAGGAATGCCGCGGCCGTTATCCGTGACCGTAACGGAGCCGTCGGGATTGAGGGTCACCGTCACCAGGTCGGCATGGCCAGCCAAGGCTTCGTCAATGGCGTTGTCGACGACCTCATAGACCATGTGATGCAGGCCCGAGCCGTCGTCCGTGTCGCCGATATACATGCCGGGACGCTTGCGCACGGCATCAAGGCCTTTCAAAACCTTGATGCTATCTGCGCCATATTCGGCATTGCCGCCATTGTCGGTGATATCGGTCATTTTATTGAAGTCTTTCCAGCGTTTAGAGAATATCGCAGATTCCTGGCGAATCAGCGGTTTTTCCTAGCCTGAATATAGGATGTTTCACCCTGAACTTCCAAACGGAAGGCCCCGAAATCAGGTATAAAACAGGGGATTAAGGCGCTTTTCAGCCGGTTTTTCCGGCATTTTCGAGAACTCGGGATAGCTCGCGGACTGTTGCCGCGTCAAGGCTGCGGATCTTGACTGCCAAGTGGTTGACGAAGGCCGTATATTCCGGCGAAAGCCCAGAGGTATCAACGACGACGCGCGGGTCGGAAAACCGCGCCAGCAGGAACAATTCCTCGGCCTCATCCCAGATGATGTTGAAATAGCCGGCGATGCGCTGCAGGAGATCGAAGGTCGGCAGACCACGCTTTCCGTGTTCTAAGGCGGATAAATAAGCCGGAGTCACATTGAGGGCGGCCGCCATCTGCTTTTGCGAGACGCCCTTGCGCAATCGCAATTTTCGCACCGCTTCGCCGAACGGGGTCAAAGCCTCTCCCCCTTCAGCCGCGACAGGCGGATATAGAGCGCGCCCTCGCCGCCATGATGCTGCGCCGCCGTCTCGTAAGAAGAAATCAGAAAGCGGAACTCGGGCTTGGAGAACCAGAGCGGCACGGCGCGTTTCAAGGCTCCCTCGCTGCCCATCGAGCTGCCCTTGCCTGTTATGACGAGCACATGGCGAAGGCCGCGGCTATGGGCGCGCAACAGGAAATCCAGAAGCATGCCATGGGCCTCGCTCTGGATGAGGCCGTGAAGGTCAATCCTGGCCTCAAGCGCCAAATGGCCCTTGGCGATCTTGCGCTTGACGGGACGCTCCAGCGGATGATGACGGCCGGCGGGCTGCTTGACCGGCGCAGGGGGTTCCTGCGTTTCGGTCGAGGCAGGCACTGGCTTCGTCTTTGCGGCGCGGGCGCTTTCTTCAATTTCGGCTTCCGCCTGCAGTGCGGCTTCGAAAGCCTCGATATCGGCCATCCGGCCAGGCATGGGGCGCGTGCTCTTGGCGACCTTGCCCCAGAGGATGCGATCCTCCGCGCTGAGCTTTCGATCCTTATTCTGCCGTTCCGGGGCCATCAGCCGAACCTCTGCGCCGCCGCCTTTGGAATAAGTACATAAAAATCGGCGTCATTGCGCACGGTACCGGCGAGCTCACCTGCATCGTAACCCGAACCGGTAAAGATATCCCCGCGCGCCGGCCCGACGATGGCGGAGCCCGTATCGAGAGCTAGCATGAGCCGCGCAAAAGGCTTGCCGGCATCGAGATGCGTCAGGCTTTCCGACCGAATGAAGAAGGGGAAGCCGAAGGTGTGGATCAGCCGATCGACCGCAAGGGAGCGACCCGATACCAACGGCACCTTCGCGGCTGCAATCGGCCCCAGGGCCGGATCGCTGACGTCGGCCTCGCGGAAGAAGATATAGGACCGATTGTGTGAGAGGACTTCGTCGACCTGATCCGGGTTAGCGTAGAGCCAGTCACGGATCGTCTGCATGGAGATCGTCGCGCGATCCAGCAGCCCACGGTCGATCAGCAAACGCCCGACGGCCCAGAAGGGATGACCGGCCTTGGCGGCATAGGTGATGCGGCCGAGGCGCCCGTCCGGATAGCGCAGGCGCGCCGCACCCTGCACATGCACGAAGAAGACATCGACCTTGGATTTTGCCCAGGCGATCTCCAGCCCCTTGCCGTTGAGATAACCACGATCGATCTCGCCGCGATCGGGATAGGCGGAAATGACCCCGTCTTGCAGCCGTCCGAACATATAGGACGGGTCGAGTTCCGAGGGCCGATTGCCATCGTCGAGATCGATCAGATCGTCCGGACGGCGATAGAAGGGATAGCGATAGGTTTCGTCCGGCGCCGCAGAAACTTCGATTTCGGGCTCGAAGAAGGCGGTGACGAAACCGCTGGCATCCCCATCGCGGCGAATGAAGAAAGGTTGGCAGTGCTCTTCGAAGAAGGCGCGGGCTTCGGTCGCGTCCTGCGGCGCTCTTTCCTCTGCCGCATCGAGGAGCGTCAGAAGATCATCGGCGGTCAGTCCGACAGCGCCGGTCCGATAAGGCTTCACATCGCGGATATGATTTCGACAGTCCTTCATCGCGCGAAAAAGGCTGGAAGGATCGTCGTCCTCCCAGCCCTTCAGATCGGCGAAGGTTGCCGGCTCCAGCCTGAATTCCTGCGATGGGCTCGTCATTGTTCCGATTCGGTCGCCACGAGTTTCCAGTTCGGATCGCGCGAACGCGTGTCGCGGGAGAAGGTCCAGAGATCGCTGACCTCAGCCACGGCTTCCGCATCGCCATCAATCAAGGTGCCAGCCTTGTCATAGGTGGCGGAGATCATCTGGCTGACGATGCGCATGGAGACGAAGGCTTCAGTTCCCCTCATCTCGGCGGTGACGATATCGGCCTTGTCGATGCCGACGAAGGTCGACTTGACCTTCTCGCCCTTGGCTTCGCGATCGGCGATGGCGGCATCGAAGCCCTCATAGACCTCACGCGACAACAGCCCCTTCAACGACTTGCGATCGCCATCGGCAAAGGCCATGACGATCATCTCATAGGCCATGCGGGCACCGTTGACGAATTCCTTCGGGTTGAACGAAGGGTCGGCATTGTTCAGCTCGCGCAGCGAATCATTGAGTGGCGTGCCCGCCGGGGTGAACACATCGATGGCGGCAAAACGGTCTTCCTCTTCGGTGCCATCGCGCCGCGGCAGGGTCACCACCTTGCCGGCGTCCGGCGGCGTCGGGCCATTGGCCGGATCTGCGGAACCGTAGAGATCGCGCGGCGGCTTCTCATTCCCTGTGCGGCGGCCGAGAACGCTGCGCAACTGAAAGAAGATCAGCACCGCCGCCACCAGGAAAAAGATCGTCACAAAGTCGTTTGCACCCATCTCGTATCGGAACCACCGTTAAAATTAAAAGATCAATCCCCATATAGTCCGCATCGATCTATCATTCAAATAGCGGACCAGTTTCTTTATTATATGCGAGAAACCAACGCTTACGCGAAGAAACACGCTCTCAGGACCACCGTAACATGCGCCTATCACTTCTTCCTATCTTCGTTTTTCTGATGCCTCTGGCTGAAATCGCCGGATTCATCGTGGTCGGAAAGATGATCGGCGTCTGGGCGACATTGGGGCTTGTCATCCTCAGTGTGCTGCTTGGTGCCGCTCTCTTGAGAATTCAGGGCATCGGCATCCTTCAGCGCATCTCGGCCGAAAGCCGCAATGGTGGCGATCCCGGCCGCGAGATGGTGCATGGCGCCATGATCGTCGTTGCCGCCTTCTTCCTGATGCTGCCCGGCTTCATCTCCGACATCATCGGATTGCTACTCTTCATTCCGGCCGTGCGTGATCTCGCCTGGCAGGTCTTGCGCAAGCGTATCGTCGTCGTCGGCAATTCGCGGGCGTTCCGCCGTGGACAAGGCCCGGGCGCCGGACCGCAAGGCCGGCCGAACAAACCCGGAAACGTCGTCGATCTCGATGAAGGCGATTTCCATCGCGAGCCGAACCGCAAGTCGCCGTGGTCCGACCAAAAGCGGCTGGAAGACTAGCGATCAGCCGCGAGCACGCCGGAGCCATAAGGGTTGTGCGCCTCTGATCGAAATGCTAGATGGCGACACCCATCGAGACGTGAGAGGACACCCCCATGGCCAACGAGACCAACGGCAACGGTGCAGCCAGCCCGAGCCTCAGCATCCTTGCTCAGTACACCAAGGATCTTTCCTTTGAAAATCCGGGTGCTCCGCGCTCGCTCCAGGCCCGGGAAAATGCTCCTGACATCAATATCAATGTGAACGTCAACGCCAATCCGCTGTCGGATTCCGATTTCGACGTGGTGCTGACGCTGAGCGCTGAAGCCAAGGATGGCGAGCGCGTTCTCTTCCACACCGAGCTGGTCTATGGCGGCGTCTTCCGCGTCACCGGCTTCCCGCAGGAACACATGCTGCCGCTGCTCTTCATCGAGTGCCCGCGCCTGCTGTTCCCGTTCGCCCGCCAGATCATCGCCGACGTCACGCGCAATGGCGGCTTCCCGCCGCTGATGATCGACCCGATCGATTTTGCCCAGATGTTTACGCAGCGCATGGCCGAAGAACAGGCCCGCGCTCAGGTTTCGGCAGTTCCGAACTAAGCCTGAACCTTTCCATCCTTTGGAAACAGAAATGCCCGGATCTTGGTCCGGGCATTTTCTTTTGGTGCTTATTGGCGCTGTCTGGGAAAGCGCCTTATTCGGGGGCGCGGTATTTGGACCAGATTCCCTTCTCGCCGAGCTTGGCGACCAGTGCCGCATGGGCGGCCTGCTCCTCTTCGCTCAACCGGCTCGGTAGCGGATTGGGGCGTGCGAAGACATCGGCAACGACATCCGCGGTATCCTCACTCTGACGCGAACGGGCAGACGAACCATTGCTGCTGCCGAGGCCGAGCGCGGTCTGCCTCCCGCCGATCATCTCGATATAGACTTCGGCCAGCAGTTCGGAGTCGAGCAGCGCGCCGTGCTTGGTGCGGTGCGAGTTGTCGATGCCGTATCGCCGGCAGAGCGCATCGAGCGAATTCGGCCCCATCGGATGCTTGCGACGTGCCATGGCGAGCGTATCGATCACCATGTCAGGCAGGATCGGCGGCCGGCCCAATCTTGCGAACTCCGCATTGACGAAGCCCATGTCGAAGGTGGCGTTGTGCGCGATCCATTTGGCATCGCCGAAGAAGTCGAGGATCTGATCGGCAACCTCCTCGAAAGGCGGTTTGTCCTTCAGCGATTCATCGGTAATGCCATGCACGGCGAGCGCATCGGGGTGAACCTTGCGGTCGCCGGGATTGATGTAGAGATGCAGCGTCTTGCCAGTCGGGAAGTGATTAATGAGCTCGAGGCCGCCGATTTCGATGATGCGGTCAGCCCTGTTGTCGAGGCCGGTGGTTTCCGTATCGAAAATGATTTCGCGCATGTCGGGACTTCGCTTTCTATTTCTCGATCGATGGCTTGTGCCGCAGATCCGCAATGACATCTCTTACCTGCGTGCGTGCTGCATCGATGCTTCCGCCGGTGTCGATGACGTAATCGGCGCGCGCCCGCTTTTCAGCATCCGGCGTCTGCCGGGAGAGAATCATATTGAACTTTTCCTCCGTCATGCCCGGCCGGGCAAGCACCCTCTCCCGCTGAATCTGTGGATCGCAGCTGACGACAACGATCTTATCCACCCTCTTGTCGGCGCCGGTTTCGAAGAGCAGCGGGATATCCAGCACGACCATATCGACGCCAGCCTGGCGTTGATGCTCCAGAAACTGGCGCTCGCGCTCGCGCACGAGCGGATGGACGATGGCTTCGAGACGCTTGAAGCCGGAAGGATCGCCCGTCAGCCTTCGGCTAAGCTCCTGCCGGTCGACTTTGCCGTCAGCCATTGTCCCGGGGAAAGCAGCCTCGACCAAAGAAACGGCTTCGCCGCTATAAAGATCGTGCACGACCGCATCGGAATCGTTCACCGGGATTCCGGCTTCGGCGAAGAGTTTCGCCGAGGTCGACTTTCCCATGCCGATCGATCCCGTCAGTCCGATCCTGATCATGTCAGTGCTTTTCCATATCCGCGATGATTAGAGCTCTCAAGGTTTCATCGACCGCCGGACGCTGTCCGAACCATTTCTCAAAACCCGGCACAGCCTGGTGCAACAACATGCCGAGGCCGTCGACAATGGCAAAACCCTGTTCTTCGGCCTGGGCGAGAAGCGGCGTCTTCAACGGTATATAGACAATGTCGGTAACGACGGCCCCTCCTGCAAGAGGCGAGAAATCGATCCGGGGTGCTGCCTCGCCATCCATGCCGAGCGAGGTCGTATTGATAAAGAGACCGGCACCTCGCATGACCTCGCCGAGTGCAGCCATCGGATGGGCATGGACCCGTTCGCCGAACCGATCTGCCAGTTCCCGCGCGCGCTCGACGGTGCGGTTGACGACGTGAATTTCCTTGAAGCCGCGATCACGTAAGGCCTGGATGACGGCGCGGCTGGCGCCCCCTGCCCCGAGGATGACGGCGCGATCACTGTGATCCCAACCGGGATGACGCTCGTCGAGGTTTGCCGTGAAGCCGCGGCCATCGGTATTGGTCGCGTGCAGCAACCCTCCTTCCAGCCACAGGGTGTTGGAAGCACCGAGCTCTTCCGAAAGTTCATCCGGCCGATCTGCCAGCTTGAAGGCCAGCTCTTTGTGGGGAATCGTGACATTGCCGCCGACGAAGCCGCTGGAGCCATCTTTCAGGGACACGATGAAGGCAGCGAAATCCTCTACGGAAACTTCGTGTGCGCTATAGGTGCCGGCAAGACCGAGCTGCTTCAGCCAGTAACCATGGATCAACGGCGAGCGCGAATGCCTGACCGGATAACCTGTTACGAAAGCGTTTACGCCATGTGTTTCACGTGAATCATCCATCGATCGTCCCCAGCTCACGCAGTTTTTCCAGAAGCGGCAGCATCGGCAATCCGACGATCGTGAAGTAGTCGCCGTTGATTTTGGAGAACAATTGAATGCCCTCACCCTCTAGCTGATAGGCACCGACGCTCGACAATGCCTTTTGGCCAACGCGGCTCAGATGCCGGTGAATGAAGTCGCCCGGTAGCTCCCGCATGGTCAGATCGGCGTGGGACACATGTTCCCAGATAATGTCGCCGTTGCGAGCCAGAGCGATGGCACTGTTCAAGCGATGGGTTTTGCCCGATAGTGTCCGCAGATGGTTTTCCGCATCGGCCATCGACTTCGGCTTGTGAAAGACCTGGGCACCAAGCGACATGGTCTGATCCGAGCCGATAACAAGTGAACCGAGGAAGCGATCGCTCACCTCTTTCGCCTTCGCCTTTGCCAGCACAAGCGCGACCGCATCCGGGCCGGCACCACTCAGTTCCAGCGGTGCTTCGATCGCACGCTCATCGATATCGGCGGCAATAGCCTGAAAATGCAGTCCAGCGTTTTCCATCAGCATCCGCCGGAACGGGCTGGATGACGCAAGGATAAGGGGCGAGGTCATGACGGCTGCCTCCGAGATAATCATGGGGAGCGCTTAGCGCAGCTTGGGGCGCAGGGCAACAATAGCGGCGGCGGTCTCTTCGATCGACCGGCGGGTGACATCGATGATCGGCCAATTGTGCCGCGCGCAGAGAGAGCGGGCATATTTCAGCTCCTCGGAAATCGCTGCTCGATCCGTATAATCACCGCGATCAAAACCGGGTGTGGCGCCGAGAATGCGATTTTCACGAACCTGGGTGATCCGGTCGGTTGTCGCGACCAGCCCGACGATCAGCGGCTTCGTCGCCTTGCTCAGGCTTTCAGGCAAGGGCACGCCATGAACGATCGGAATATTGGCCGTCTTGATGCCACGGTTGGCCAGATAGATGCTCGTCGGCGTTTTCGAGGTGCGGCTGATGCCGATGATGACGACATCCGCATCATCATAATCATCGGGCATCTGGCCGTCGTCATGATCCATGGTGAAGTTCAGCGCCTCGATGCGCGCGAAATAATCCGCATTCATCACATGCTGGGCACCGACGCGACGGCGCGATGCCGTGCCGAGATAGGTCTGGAACACGTTCATGACCGGCTCGAGAACATTGACGCACGGTACACCCATCTCACGGCAGCGCTCGGCGATGAAATCGGCAAGCTCGCGATCGACAATCGTATAGAGCACAATACCGGGGCTGTGATCGATCGCTTCCAATACAGGCAGAAGCTGCTTGCGATTTCTGATCAGCGGATAGACGTGCTCGATCGGCTGGCTGGCATGGAATTGCACGGAAGCGGCGCGGCCGGCAGAAATAAGAGTCTCGCCCGTTGAGTCAGAAATCAGATGCAGATGAAAGAAGCTTGTTCGGTTTTCCACGCTACTTTCCAGCGCCTGTTGATATCTCGGGAGAAAAGAGAGGTACGGGAAGGGGGGCATCATGGGCAAGTGGAAAACGGCCGAGTTTTCCACATTTGGAATTTTCGAGAAAAGGCTCTCGGGGCGGCTGTGGGCAATGTGGACAAGATCAGCAACGCCTCGCCTATCCCCGACTTGTCCCCAGAAGGAGAAAAGCCGAATTTCTCTTCAAGCTCCTCAAAAGATTGAAAAATTATCTTTCTTTTCCACATATCGGCTTGTCTCCGCGAAATCTCTGCAAATTCATGCGCGAGGCGCGACAAATTGGACAGGCAAGGGATGAACTTTAATCCTTGCTACTCACCGACTCTAAGAAATAGAAACCTTTCTATATATCTTTGATTTTATGTAGGACGACGTCTGTGACCGATGAACGCCGGAAGATCATGCGGGTCTTGAGCGGAGAAACGCTGACCCCTCCCCCTCTCTGGCTGATGAGACAGGCAGGCCGTTATCTACCTGAGTATCGTGAAACGCGTGCGAAAGCCGGAAGCTTCCTCGATCTCTGTTATTCGCCGGATCATGCCGTTGAGGTGACGCTGCAGCCGATCCGCCGTTATGGCTTCGATGCTGCCATTCTCTTCTCCGATATTCTCGTCATTCCTGATGCACTGAAGCGCAACGTCCGCTATACCGAGGGTCATGGCCCGGAGATGGATCCGATCGACGAGGCGAACATCCTGGCTTTGAAAGCTGAGGGGGTCGTAGCCTATCTGGAACCCGTCATGGAGACAGTGCGGCGGCTCCGGCGGGACTTGCCCCAGGAAACTACGCTTCTGGGCTTCTGTGGCGCTCCCTGGACCGTTGCGACCTATATGATCGCTGGGCACGGCACGCCGGATCAGGCTCCTGCCCGGCTGTTTGCCTATCGCTATCCCAAGGCCTTCGAACATCTGCTGATGCTGCTTGCGGACATTTCAGCCGATTATCTCGTCGCGCAGATCGATGCCGGTGCCGATGCCGTGCAGATTTTCGATTCCTGGGCCGGCGTGCTTGGCGAGAAAGAATTCGAGGCCTTTGCCATCAGGCCGGTTGCGAAAATGATCGCATCGATCAAGGCGCGGCGGCCTCAGGCAAAAATCATAGCCTTCGCCAAGGGTGCGGGCTATCTGCTGAAAACCTATCGACAGAAGACGGGTGCCGATGCGATCGGCCTCGACTGGTCGGTGCCTTTGGCCTTTGCGCGGGAGCTTCAGAAGGATGGGCCGGTGCAGGGCAATCTCGATCCGATGCGCGTGGTTGCCGGTGGTAAGGCCTTGGATGACGGGATCGACGATATCCTGCAGCAGCTCGGAAATGGCCCGCTGATTTTCAATCTCGGACATGGCATCACGCCGCAGGCCGATCCGGCGAATGTGACAGCACTTGTCGAGCGCGTGCGGGGATGGAGGAACTGATGACGGTGGAAAAGCAGACGGATTCCGCGCCGGGCCAGAAGGCCGGACGACGGGCCTATTTCATGATCTTGATCTTTGCGGTGCTGGCGATCGGTCTTTTCGCCTGGCATCCGGCCGATCTCTATCTCTGGATCAAGGCGCTGCACATCATCGCAGTCATTTCATGGATGGCCGGCATGTTCTATCTGCCGCGGCTGTTCGTCTATCATATCGATGCCGAGCCTGGTTCGCAGCAATCCGAGACCTTCAAGGTGATGGAGCAGCGTCTGCTGCGCTACATCATCACGCCGGCGATGATCCTGACCTGGATCTTCGGGCTCTATCTCGCCTGGTCGGTCTATGATTTCCAGGGCGGCTGGCTGCATGCGAAGATCGGACTTGTCGTCATTCTCTCGGGCGTTCACGGCCATTTCGCCAGCGCGGTGCGCGCCTTTGCGAGAGATGAAAACAAGCATTCAGCGCGTTATTGGCGTATGATGAACGAGGCGCCGACGCTTCTGATGATCGCGATCGTCATTCTCGTCGTGGTGAAGCCGTTTGCGTGAGGTAGGGCTGTATTAGGGGCGACGTTAAATTTCTTTCATTTTGCGTGCCCCCCTTGCGGTTCAGAAAGTGAGTCGCTATTTTCCCGCCATCTTCTCTTCGTGGCATGTATCCATTCTGTCGCCCGCGAGCGCCCCTATCGCGGTTCTGAATACGAGCAACATTGCCTTTCCCCTCCTAAAAAATGAGTAATTCCCTTCATGGCTGAAATGAAGCTTCAGGAACTGAAAAATAAATCCCCGACCGATCTCCTGGCCTTTGCCGAATCGCTCGAGGTGGAAAACGCCAGCACGATGCGCAAACAGGAATTGATGTTTGCGATCCTGAAGGTGCTGGCGAGCCAGGACGTAGAAATCATCGGCGAGGGCGTCGTCGAGGTTCTGCAGGACGGCTTCGGTTTCTTGCGTTCCGCCAACGCAAACTATCTTCCCGGTCCGGACGATATCTATATCTCTCCCTCCCAGATCCGCCGCTTCTCGTTGAAGACCGGCGACACGGTCGAGGGGCCGATCCGCGGACCGAAGGAAGGCGAACGCTATTTTGCCCTCCTGAAAGTCAACACCATCAATTTCGACGATCCGGAAAAGATCCGTCACAAGGTCCACTTCGACAATCTGACGCCACTCTATCCGAACGAGCGGTTCCGTATGGAACTCGACGTTCCCACGTCAAAGGATCTGTCGCCCCGGGTGATCGATCTCGTGGCGCCGCTCGGCAAAGGCCAGCGTGGCCTGATCGTCGCGCCGCCACGCACCGGTAAGACCGTTCTTCTCCAGAACATCGCCCATTCCATCACCGCCAATCATCCGGACTGCTATCTGATCGTTCTTCTGATCGATGAGCGTCCGGAAGAAGTGACCGACATGCAGCGCTCCGTGCGCGGCGAAGTCATCTCGTCGACCTTCGACGAGCCGGCCGTGCGCCACGTCCAGGTCGCGGAAATGGTGATCGAGAAGGCCAAGCGCCTCGTCGAACATGGCCGCGACGTTGTCATCCTGCTCGATTCCATCACTCGCCTCGGCCGCGCCTACAACACCGTCGTTCCCTCCTCCGGCAAGGTTCTGACCGGCGGTGTCGACGCCAACGCTCTGCAGCGCCCGAAGCGTTTCTTCGGCGCCGCCCGTAACATCGAAGAAGGCGGTTCGCTGACGATTATCGCAACGGCGCTGATCGATACCGGCAGCCGCATGGACGAAGTGATCTTCGAAGAATTCAAGGGTACCGGTAACTCGGAAATCGTGCTCGACCGCAAGGTTGCCGATAAGCGCATCTTCCCGGCGATGGATATCCTCAAGTCCGGTACGCGTAAGGAAGACCTCCTCGTGCCGCGCCAGGATCTGCAGAAGATCTTCGTTCTTCGCCGTATCCTCGCGCCAATGGGGACGACCGACGCGATCGAATTCCTGATCGACAAGCTCAAGCAGACGAAGAACAACCCGGATTTCTTCGATTCGATGAATACGTAATCCTTAGCCGGATTCGTCAAATCGCCGCTTTGGCGGTGCTTCCATGGTGTTATGATCGGGCTGCGGATTGCAGCCCGATTTTGTTTTGTGGGATCGGAAGTCGAGATCGAGGGTCGCTCGGCAATCGATTCGGATGCGGATCAATCTTATGCTGACGATGAATGAGACGATCTATGCTTTATCCAGCGGTGGATTGCCAGCCGGCGTTGCCGTGATCCGCATTAGCGGAAATCTTGCGTTCCCTGTTGCTGAATCTCTTGCCGGCGCATTGCCACATCCTCGGAAAGCCGCGCTTAAAACGATTCGGACTCGTAACGATCTAGTGATCGACCGCGGCCTCGTGCTGGTTTTTCCCGGCCCGAGCTCTTTTACGGGTGAAGATTGTGTCGAGATTCATGTTCACGGCGGTAAAGCCGTGGTGAATGCGCTTCTGGAAGAGCTCTCCACCTTCAAGTATTGTCGTTTAGCGGAGCATGGCGAATTCTCGCGGCGTGCCCTTGAGAATGGAAAGATGGATCTGGTGGAGGTGGAAGGCCTTGCCGATCTCATCGGTGCTGAAACGGAGATGCAGCGTCGGCTCGCACTGGAGCATGCGGCCGGCGGCCTATCGGATATCTATAACGGTTGGGCCGACAGGCTGACGCGAGCACGTGCTCTGATCGAGGCAGAACTCGATTTCGCTGATGAAGACGATGTGCCCGGCTCCGTCTCGGAGATGGTATGGGCCGACATGAAGCGGCTGCGTCTTGAAATTTCCGCTCATCTCGCGGGCGCGGATCTCGGCGAGATTATTCGCGATGGCTTGAAGGTGGTGATTGCAGGCGCGCCCAATGCCGGCAAGTCCAGCCTCATGAATGCATTAGCAAAGCGCGAGGTGGCCATCGTCACCGATATAGCCGGAACGACCCGCGACGTGCTGCATGTCGATCTGAATATCGAAGGATATGCCGTCAAGCTTTATGATACGGCTGGCTTGCGGGAAACGGATGAGGTCGTCGAGCGTGAGGGCATTCGACGAGCGCTTCGGACAGTTGCTGATGCGGATCTTGTTCTGTCTCTTGCCGAGATCGGCGGTGAAGCGCAGCGGAATTTTCCGAATTTTGCCGGTAAGGTCCTGACCATCGGTACGAAAGCTGATATCCATGCGGGGAAAGCCAATCAGTATGATTTGCTGATCTCCTCGACCACTGGCTCAGGCCTGGCGGGATTGCATGAGCTTCTTCGACAGGATCTGCAAGCGCGTTCTGGGATGCTGTCGTTGGCTTTACCGAGCCGGCTGCGTCATCGAACATTGCTTGGTGAAAGCCTGCGAGCGGTTGAGGCGGCGCTTGCTTCGGAGAATAGCGGCCTCGATATCAGGGCGGAATATTTACGGCAGGCGGCAACAAGCCTTGGGCGCATCACCGGCCGTGTCGATGTGGAAGATCTGCTGGATGTGATCTTCTCGGAATTCTGCATAGGCAAATGATTCACGTGAAACGGAGGGCCCTAGGCTCTTGACGGACGTTTCACGTGAAACCTTCTTGACTCCTGAAATTGGTGTGCCAAACAAGCGGCACGACCGAGGACTTGATGATGTTCGATAAAGCGTATGATGTGATCGTTGTGGGTGGTGGCCATGCGGGCAGCGAAGCTGCAGCAGCGGCCGCGCGCCTCGGTGCGCGCACGGCATTGGTAACGCATAAGCGCGAGACGATCGGCATCATGTCCTGCAACCCCGCCATCGGTGGTCTCGGCAAAGGTCATCTGGTTCGGGAAATTGACGCGCTTGACGGCTTGATGGGTCGCGTTGCGGATGCGGCTGGCATCCAGTTCCGTATGCTCAATCGCAAGAAGGGTCCCGCGGTGCGCGGTCCACGCACCCAGGCGGACCGCAAGCTCTATCGTCTAGCCATGCAGGCCGAGATCAGCGCGATCGACAATCTTGAGATCATCGAGGGTGATGCTTTCGATCTCGCCTTCGAGCACGGCAGGGTGTCCGCGGTGATCTTGAAGGATGGCCGCGCCATTCGCTGCGGCGCCGTTGTTCTGACCACGGGCACTTTTCTTCGCGGCCTTATTCATATTGGCGACAAGAAGATCCCGGCTGGTCGCGTTGGGGAAGAGCCATCCCTTGGGCTTTCTGCTACATTGCTGCGGCATGGCCTTGCTTTGGGGCGATTGAAAACCGGAACGCCTGCTCGTCTCGACGGCACGACCATCGATTGGGACTCTGTCGGACGTCAGGGTGCGGACGAAGATCCGACCCCCTTCTCTTTCATGACCGATTCCATCGTGAATCCGCAGATCGAATGCGGGGTAACCCGTACGACGCCCGAAACCCACAGGATCATCGCCGAAAACCTGAAGCGTTCGGCGATGTATTCCGGTCAGATCGAAGGCGTGGGACCGCGCTATTGCCCGTCGATCGAAGATAAGATCGTCAAATTCGGCGAACGTGACGGTCATCAGATCTTCCTTGAGCCGGAGGGTTTGGATGACAGCACCGTCTATCCAAACGGCATATCGACCTCCCTGCCCGAGGAGGTCCAGGATGAATTCATCAAGACCATTCCGGGTCTGGAACGAGTCCGGATTCTCCAGCATGCCTATGCGATCGAGTATGATCATGTCGATCCGCGCGAATTGAAGCTATCCCTCGAAGTGGAAAAGATTCCCGGACTTTTCCTCGCTGGCCAGATCAACGGCACCACGGGCTACGAGGAGGCTGGTGCTCAGGGTCTCGTCGCCGGGTTGAATGCGGCACGTCTCGCCAGCGGCGGCAAAGCTATCGAGTTTAGCCGAACGGAATCCTATATCGGTGTGATGATCGACGATTTGACATCTCGGGGTGTGGCGGAACCGTATCGTATGTTCACGTCCCGCGCGGAATATCGCTTGTCGCTCCGCGCTGACAATGCGGATGTTCGTCTTACGCCGATCGGGCTTGCTCTAGGCTGTGTCGGTTTCAGCCGTGCGGCGCGTTTCGGCCAGTATATGAAGAGGCTTGAACAGACACGCGACCAGCTGAGAAGCTTGACCGTGACGCCGAACGAAGCTGAAAAGGCCGGGATGCATCTCAACAAGGACGGACAGCGGCGATCGGCCTATGAGCTTCTTTCTCATCCTGGTCAGTCCGTGGAAAACCTGTCACGGCTCTGGCCGGAGTTGCAATCCATCGAGCGTAACGTGGCCGAGGCCATTGAGATCGAGGCGGCCTATGCTGTCTATATGGATCGCCAGACAGCCGATATCGTTCAGGCTCGCAGGGAAGAAGAGCGCGTCATTCCGGCGGAATTCGATTTTTCCGTCCTTTCGGGATTGTCCAATGAGCTCAAGCAGAAGCTGGGAGCGGCGCGGCCGAGGAATATCGCCCAGGCCTCACGCATTGACGGGATGACGCCGGCGGCTATCTCTTTGCTGCTGGCTTATCTGAGGAAAATGAGCGTACCGGAAGAACAGAAGCTCGTTTCCTGACACCACCACAAGGTTAGAGAGTCCATAGTATGGAATTGAACGGTGTGCGTGTTTCACGTGAAACACAGGAACGGCTGCAGCATTTTGCGCAGCTTTTCCAGAAATGGGCGAAGACCATCAATCTTGTCGCGCCGTCCACGATCGACGATCTCTGGCGTCGCCATATCGCGGATAGTGCGCAGATTTTCCAGCTGCATCCGGCAACCGACCATTGGGTCGATTTGGGGAGCGGTGGCGGATTTCCGGGTGTGATAACGGCAATCCTGTTGGCGGAAAAGGGTGCGGGACACGTCGATCTGGTTGAAAGCAATCAGAAAAAGGCTGCTTTTCTGCGTGTCTGTCTGCGGGAGTGTGCGGCAAGGGGTGCTGTTCATGCTATTCGCATCGAAGAGGCACCGGCAGCGATCCAGACTTGCGACGTTATTTCGGCGCGGGCGCTTGCGGAGCTTGAAATGTTGCTGGATTACGCAGCTCCCTGGTTCGAGCGCAATAAAAATCTGCGCCTCTTTCTGCATAAAGGCCGGGATTACGAACGCGAGCTGCAGAAAGCCCGTGGTCGTTGGGAATTCGATCTGGTAAAACATCAGAGTGTCGTTGAGCGAGATTCCGTCATTCTGGAGCTAAGTCGCCTTCGACGCCTGATTTAACCATAATTGGATGTGCGGCAGATGATCGGCGAGCGAAACCGGATTATTACCATCGCAAATCAAAAGGGCGGCGTCGGCAAAACCACGACCGCGATCAATCTGGCGACGGCTCTTGCCGCCATCGGCGAGCGCGTCCTGATTGTCGATCTCGATCCGCAGGGCAATGCCAGCACGGGATTGGGCATCGAACGACGTGACCGCAAACTGTCTTCCTACGATCTGTTGGTTGGCAGCCACGGGATCATGGATACGGTTCAGGAAACGGCCGTTCCGAATCTCTTCATCGTGCCGTCGACGATGGATCTGCTTGGCGTCGAGATGGAAATCGCGCAGCAATCGGACCGCGTTTTCAAGCTGCGGCGCGCGCTGAATGCCTCGGATGCCCTCGCCTTTTCCTATATTCTGGTGGACTGCCCGCCTTCCTTTAATCTTCTGACGATGAATGCCATGGCCGCGGCCCATTCCGTTTTGGTGCCGTTACAGTGCGAATTTTTCGCCTTGGAAGGCCTCAGCCAGCTGCTGGAGACGGTCGATCAGGTTCGGCGCACGGTCAACCCATCCCTCGACATTCAGGGAATCGTCTTGACCATGTTCGATTCCCGCAACAATCTGGCGCAGCAGGTTGTCACCGATGTACGGACTCATCTTGGCGAGAAGGTCTACCATACGTTGATTCCGCGCAACGTTCGCGTGTCCGAGGCGCCGTCCTACGGCAAGCCCGCCATTCTTTACGATCTGAAGTGCGCAGGCAGCCAGGCCTATCTGCAGCTGGCTTCAGAAGTGATCCAAAGAGAGCGGCAGCGAAAAGCTGCCGCCTGAGATGACCTAGTATTTGTTCCAGAGTGAGTATCGGCGATGAATGATGATCTTTCGAAGCGGCGTCTCGGGCGCGGACTGGCAGCTCTCATCGGAGAGATGGATCAGCCGACGCCCGTGGATGCCGGCAGACCGGCCGTCAATCCCGATCGCCTGGTGCCGATAGAATTCATCAGCCGCAATCCTCGCAATCCTCGCCGCTATTTCGACGAGACCGAGCTGCATGATCTCGCCAGCTCCATTCGCCAGCATGGTATCGTCCAGCCGGTTGTGGTCCGCACGACCTCGTCCGATCGCTATGAGATCATCGCCGGTGAACGGCGCTGGCGGGCGGCGCAACTTGCCGGCCTGATCGAAATCCCAGTCATCGTTCGCGATGTCGATGACAAGACCGCGCTTGAGATCGCCATTGTCGAGAATGTGCAGCGCGCGGACCTCAATCCATTGGAAGAGGCGCTGGGTTACGAGCAGTTGATCGCTGAACATGGCTATACGCAAAACGATCTCGGCGAAATCATCGGCAAGAGCCGCAGCCATGTTGCCAATTCCTTGCGGCTATTGAAGCTTCCTGATCCGGTGCGTGATATGCTTGCTGCAGGCTCGCTTTCCGCCGGTCATGCCCGCGCCCTCGTTTCGACCTCCGATCCGACGGGACTGGCCAGAACTGTTGTTTCCAAGGGCATGTCGGTTCGCGATGCCGAACGTCTTGCGCAGAACGACATCAAGGCTCAGAACGACCCTCGCCCCGCCGGCGCGCGCCGGGATGAGAAGGATTCCGATACGCTGGCGCTCGAGCGCACGCTGTCGGACACGCTGGGGCTCGATGTTTCCATCAATCACCGCGGCAATGGCGGCCAGGTGAAGATCAGCTACAAGACGCTGGAGCAGCTCGAGGAAATCTGCCGGCTTCTGGAGCGCCGTTAGAACGGCTCAGCTCCTCATGGAACGTCAGATCGTTCCAGCTGCTTGCTTCTCCCGATTCCGGACGGAAACCGTGACACGCGTTTCCGGAATTGCGCCGAAGGTTCCTATAGTGCTGCAAAAACAAGGAGATAGGCTGCTACAGCTCCGCTGTGCGTATGCCTAGTCAATCCATTTTCCGTGAAACATCAGCCCCTGCGTGCCGACTGCAGGGTGGTCGCAAGCAGGGTTTGCGTTGCGATCGTGTCTTCGAGGCTCGCACGCTGGCGTGTCTGGAGAATGGCGGATTGCAGCCTGTTCATTTCGCGGGCGATGGCGGGGCCAGACCAGGTCTTGAGGGCCTGTTCTATGATCGGCTTGCGCCTGAAATGCAGATGGCGCCCGTGCGTCTGCATGACCTGTGCCGGGGCAACACGCTTTTCATCCATTTCGGCTCGCATCGTATCGAGCATCTGAAATTGCCGCAGACAGCCCTGCAGCACGAGAAACATCGGAGTCTTTGAGGAGGCGATCTTCTGCATGGCATGCAGAAAGGCCTCGGAGTCTCCCTTCAAGATGGCATCGACGGCATCGTCAGTGGAAATTGCACTGGCATCACCGATGATCTCCATGACATGGTTCTCTTCGATCGTGCCCTGCCCACGGCAGTAAAGCGCCAGCTTGCGCACCTCGTTACGGGAGGCGATCCGGTCGCCGCCCAGAAGCTCGAGCAATGTCTGACGGGCTGTCGGGGCGATGCGCAACCCTTCATTTGCCAGTTCCGTATCGATCAAACCATTCAGCGCTCTGGCATCGTCGGCATAGCAAGGAATGGTTGCGACAGAACGCGCCGGTTCTGCCACCTTGCGCAGACCCGCGCCCTTCTTCAGGTCGCCGGCTTCGATGATGACGAAGCTCGCTTCCGGCGGGTTTTCGGCAATGATCTGTAGCGAATCGACCAATGCTTTTTCATTGGCGGCGCCGCGAATCCAGACGAGCTTTTCGCCGCCGAACAGACCGATGGCGTTGACTTCGTCGAGCAGGCGTCCTGCATCGTTCTGCAGGTCACCGACGTCGAGTTTGATGAGGGAAAAGGCATCATTGAGATCGACGCCGGTTTTGGCGGCGATCTGTGCGGCCCGTTCGGAAACGAGGCCGCGATCCGGGCCATAGATCACGAAGACCCGATAATTGCGCGCGGCATTTTGCAGGAATCCATCAAATTCGTGAGACTTGATTTCCGCCATGCCGCGCTCTTTATCAGCGGCTGAGCGCGGCAGCGATGTCGGCTGCGACCATTTCGGCAACTTCGCGGGCCGCACGGTCTTCCGAATCACGGATTGCGCGCTGCTTGGCGAATTCCTGGGTCGGGAAGTCGACGAGAGACGTCACCGCACGGCTACCCGATTTGATAACCTTGCCGGTGCCAATTTCCTTCAAGGTGAAGGAGGCGGTCACAGTCGTGCGGCCTGCGCCCGACGTGCTCGAAGACGGAAGATAAAGCACACCGCCAGTGCCGGAACTGACGCTCAGATCGACATTATATTTCGGCGTCTTGGTCTCGCCTGCGCCGCGCCCCGCGATGAAGATCAGCTGGTTGCGCACCTGGAGACCGACGCGCGAGCCGACATCGGAGAAGGACACTTCCGATAGCTTCTGCGTGACACCGGTGCTGACGGCATAAAGCGGCCGAACCTGGCAAGCAGAGAGAAGGCCGGCAACGGCCACAAGCGACGCTACGCCGGCAATGCGGGCGAACTTGAAAAGACTATCAGACGACAATGTTTACGATCCTCTGTGGAACGACGATGATCTTCTTTGGCGCCTGACCATTCAATGCGCTTGTGACGGCGTCCAGGGCGAGCACGGCTTGCTGCACGGCATTCTGATCTGCATCGCGCGCGATTGTCAATTCGGCGCGCTTCTTGCCGTTGATCTGAACGGGATAGACGATCTCATTCTCGATAACGAGTGCTTCGTCGTAAACCGGCCACGGGCTGGTTGCGATCATATGCGTGTTGCCGAGTGCGGCAGAGCATTCTTCGGCCAGATGCGGCGTGATCGGCGCGACCAACGCAATCAGGATTTCCACGGCTTCGCGTACGGCAGAGCGATAGGTGCTATCCGCCTGGCCGGCTGCGACCTTGCCCAGTGGGGCGGCCAGCGCATTGACGAATTCATAGATGCGCGCCACGGCCTTGTTGAAGGCGAGCTTGTCGTAATCGCCCTGAACCGCCTTCAGCGTGCGATGCGCGATCTGCGAAATCGCCAGCGCTTCGCCTTCCTTAGCCGGAGTCGATTCAGCTGTTTTCAAGGCATCGGCCGCTTCGGAGACCAGGCGCCACATGCGCTGGGTGAAGCGATGCGCACCTTCGACACCGGCTTCCGACCAGATGACGTCGCGGTCTGGCGGCGAATCGGACAGCACGAAGAAGCGCGCGGTATCGGCGCCGTAGGACGCGATGATGTCATCGGGATCGACGACATTCTTCTTCGACTTCGACATCTTCTCGATCGAGCCGATGGCGATATCTTCGCCGGTCGAAAGCAAGGTGGCGCGACGCTGACCGTCCACCTCTTCGATGCTGATATCGGCCGGTGACACCCATTCGCGCGTCAGGCCCGAGCCGCGGCTATAGGTCTCGTGCACCACCATCCCTTGCGTGAACAGGCCCTTGAAGGGCTCCTTCACATCGAGATGGCCGGTTTCACGCATGGCGCGGGTGAAGAAGCGCGAATAGAGCAGATGCAGGATCGCATGCTCGATGCCGCCAATATACTGATCGACAGGCAGCCAGTGATTAGCGGCCTTCGGGTCCGTCGGCTGGTTTTCCCAAGGGGCGGTGAAGCGGGCATAATACCAGCTCGAATCGACGAAGGTATCCATCGTATCGGTTTCACGACGGGCGTCCTTGCCGCATTGCGGGCAGGCGACGTGGCGCCATGTGGCATGGCGATCAAGCGGATTGCCGGGCTGGTCGAAAGTGACGTCGTCGGGCAACCGGACCGGCAGGTCCTGTTTCGGCACCGGCAGCAAGCCGCAATCGTCGCAATGGATCACCGGGATCGGGCAGCCCCAATAGCGCTGGCGGGAAATGCCCCAGTCGCGCAGGCGGAAATTCACCTTGCGTTCGGCCTGTGGCGTATTGCCAAGGCTCGTCTCGGAGAGCTTCGTCGCCACGGTTTCGAAGGCTTCTTCGGTGCTCATGCCGTCGAGGAAGCGCGAATTGATCATGACGCCATCGCCGTCATAGGCGACATCGCCGACGGTGAAGCTTGCGGCATCGCCATCCCTAGGCATGACCACGGGAACGACGGGCAGGCCGTATTTACGGGCGAAATCCAGGTCGCGCTGGTCGCCGGACGGGCAGCCGAAGATGGCGCCGGTGCCATAGTCCATCAGTACGAAATTGGCGATGTAGACGGGCAGCTCCCAAGACGAATCAAAGGGGTGGCGAACACGGATGCCGGTGTCCATGCCCTTCTTCTCGGCTGTTTCGAGCGCGGCGAGCGAAGTGCCGGCGCGGCGGCATTCCTCACAGAAGGCCTCGATTGCCGGGTCCTTGGCAGCCGCTTCCTTGGCGAGTGGATGGTCGGCCGAGATCGCCAGGAAGGATGCGCCGAACAGCGTATCGGGACGGGTCGTGTAGACAGTGATCTCGCGGTCGCTGTTGGGAGCGGTTTCGGCCACGATTTCCCAGCGAACGGTCAAACCTTCTGAGCGGCCGATCCAGTTCTTCTGCATCAGCCGCACTTTTTCCGGCCAATGATCGAGCGTATCCAGGGCATCAAGCAGCTCCTGGCTGAATTCCGTGATCTTGAAGAACCACTGCGTCAGCTCGCGCTGCTCGACGAGAGCGCCGGAACGCCAGCCGCGGCCGTCGATGACCTGCTCGTTGGCGAGAACGGTGTTGTCGACCGGGTCCCAGTTGACCTTGGACTTCTTGCGATAGACCAGACCCTTCTCCATCATATCGATGAAGAGCATCTGCTGGCGGTGATAATAATCGACATCGCAGGTGGCGAACTCGCGGCTCCAGTCGAGCGACAGGCCCATGGCCTTCAGCTGGGTGCGCATCGAGGCGATGTTCTGGTAGGTCCATTCCTTTGGATGCACCTTGTTGTCGCGCGCAGCGTTTTCCGCCGGCATGCCAAAGGCGTCCCAGCCCATGGGATGCAGCACGTTGTAGCCGCGCGCGCGCTTATAGCGGGCGACGACATCGCCCATGGCGTAGTTGCGCACATGGCCCATGTGAATGCGGCCCGACGGATAGGGAAACATTTCTAGAACGTAGTATTTCTCACGCGGATCGGCGTTGTCGGTCACGAAGACTTCGTCTTCGTTCCATTTTTCCTGCCAGCGGGGCTCGGCGTCGCGCGGATTATAACGTTCGATAGTCATCTGATCTTGTATTCCGGAAAATCATGGGGATTAAGGCGTGACCTTCACCACGAAACCACCCAAGCGTCAAGTTTAGCAGGTGCGGCAAGTGCCTTATCTTGCAAAGCAAAGCCGGATTCGAGCGCATTCGCCCTTGGCAATGCCTGCAAGCCGCATTACTGCAAAGTTTGAGAAGCAAGCCAAATATCGAGGCGAAAAGATGGAACTTCAAGAGCGCCTGAACGAAGTCCGTTCCCATATCGCGGCGGCCGAGCGCCAGGCGAGCCGGCCAAGTGGGGCCGTGCAGCTCGTTGCCGTTTCCAAGACCTTCGATGCCGATCAGATCCGCTCGGCGATTTCCGCCGGCCAGCGCGTGTTCGGCGAGAACCGGGTGCAGGAAAGCCAGGGCAAGTGGCCGGAGCTGAAGGCGGAGACGCCCGGGATCGAACTGCACCTGATCGGGCCGCTGCAATCGAACAAGGCTGCCGACGCGGTGGCGCTGTTCGATATCATCGAAACCATCGATCGGGAAAAGATTGCGCGCGCCATCGCCGATGAAATGAAGCGGCAGGGCAAGGTTTTGCGGCTCTACGTGCAGGTCAACACCGGCTTGGAGCCGCAAAAGGCAGGCATTGCGCCCGATGATACCGTCGCTTTCGTCGAGCTGTGCCGCAACGAGCTTGGACTTTCGATCGAGGGCCTGATGTGCATTCCGCCGGCCGAGGAAAATCCGGGACCGCATTTTGCCTTGCTGGCAAAGCTCGCCAAGCAGGCCCGCGTCGAAAAGCTTTCGATGGGCATGTCCAGCGACTATGAAATTGCCGTCGCCTTTGGCGCGACAAGCGTTCGCGTTGGTTCTGCGATCTTTGGGGCGCGGTAGTTCTATCGATAATAAAAAGCCATGGCGTCATCGGGCGGGCGAAGATGTGTTTTGGTCAATCCACCACCCGTCCTCGTGGTTGTCTAATCGCATTCCATCCGTCAAGCTGGTTTTGGCATTTAACGACCTTGCCGGCTTGCGGGTTTAGGCAACGCGGCTGAACCGATTGAGTGGATCTGCCCTCTCCGGCCATGTCCTTCTGAGCTATCCAGTGCTGGGAGCAGGGTTGTCTCCGCGGTCGACAAATGCCGCCGCACAATGGTCTTCGCAGGTGGGATCTTCCTAATGTTCGAGGCGCAGTCTCAACGAGCTGCAGCCACTAGAAGCGGAATGATCCTGCCCACGTCCGCAGCAGGGACGCTCAGCACCAAAGTTAAGTGGCGCGCTGAGGGACGAAGGCTGAGCGTGCCTATAGAGTCGCGCCAGCCGATGCGTTGAACACTACTCCCGTCTTGAGCATGCTGTGCATGATGACCGCGAGTTTCCGGGCGACGGCCACAGCGGCCCGCTTGAAGCCAAGTCGCTCGCGCAGCTTAAGTCCCCAACGCTTGAGGCTGCTCTCGGTCCTGGCACTGGTTCTCGTCAGCAGCGTTGTCGCTGCTTCGTAAAGCAACCCACGTAAGCGATTGTCACCCCCGCGCGAGATATGGCCGTCATAATCGACCTCGCCTGATTGGTAGCGCCGGGTTGTCAACCCAAGCCAAGCGCCCACCGAGCGCGACGTTCGAAAGTTTTCCGGATTTTCAATTGCCGTAACGTAGGACACCGCGGTAACCGCGCCGATTCCCGGAATTGTCATCAATAGCTTCGTGGCGCCGCTCGTACGTGCCGCAATCAGCAGCTGGCGACCAAGATAGGCTGCACGTTTGCGGATATCGTGCCACGCCTCCAAAAGAGGCAAGATAATCTTCGCAAGCTCGTTGTTCCCATCCAAAAGCTTCCGTACATCACCATCAAATACTCGACCCTTCGCTTTCGGGACGATCAAACCGAAGGTTTTCATCAGACCGCGGATTTGATTGCCGAGTCGTGTTGAGATGTTCAGGAGCTGTTCGCGGGCAGCCACCAACGTGCGGGCCATCATGGCGTCAAACGACTTGACGCGAACCGTTTTGTAAAAGCCTGCTTCAGCGAGTTGAGCTAAGCCGTCCGCATCGTTGACATCAGTTTTGTTGAGCGTCTCGTTCAATACCTTTTGCGCGTGCCGCGCTTCAATGCAGATCGCAGGAACCCCCTCGGTCGTCAGCGCGTGATAGAACCACGTCGACAGCGGTCCCGTTTCGAATACGACGCGCCGAGCGCGCGGAGCATGCTTGCGGATCATCTCTGCCAGAAGTTTTGGATCCGAAGGGCACTTCCCCCGCCAGACCCGCTTGCCGTTCTCCCGGATCGATATCGCGGTATCTTTCAATGAAACATCAAGCCCAATATACTGGTTCATGGTTGCCTCCATCCGATGTTTGAGCCCGGTTCCAATCGAGAGCCCGTTTTTCCATCTTATCGGGGGCAACCACCCTCGCCAGCCCAAAAAGCCAGGGCGAGATCGCGCCGCGATTACTCCATGTTCGAGGCTTCGGCCTCATGGCCTACGCACCTCACCATGAGGACTAATCTCCTGCGCAAGACAGCAATACTAAGCTAGCTTCACAAGACGGGTGCGCCCCATCCTCACCCTGAGGAGCGAAGCCTCGAAGGGCGAGGATGGGGCGCTCTCTCCGACCAACAAAAAAGCCCCGGTTCGTCCGGGGCTTTGCATTCTTAACCGCTATGCCGGATCTTAGAACTGATCGTCGTCCTCGTCGTCGCGGCTGGTCGACTTCAGCGACTTGAGCTTGGCGAAAACGGCGTCGGCGTCGATTTCCTTTTCCTTCTCTTCTTCGCGCTCATAGCTGAAGCCGAGCTTCTCGGTTTCCTGAGCCGGCTGCAGGGTCGCGCCGAGTTCGGCAGCGGTCGGCAGCGGACGGCCCTTGGCGGCCTTTTCGACTTCCATGTCGAGATCGATCTGGCTGCAGAGGCCGAGCGTTACCGGGTCCATCGGCGCCAGGTTGGCCGAGTTCCAGTGCGTGCGGTCGCGTATCTGCTCAATGGTCGACTTGGTGGTGCCGACTAGGCGGGAAATCTGCGCATCCTTCAGTTCCGGATGGTTGCGCACCAGCCAGAGGATGGCGTTCGGGCGGTCCTGACGCTTGGAAACCGGGGTGTAGCGTGGGCCGCGGCGCTTTGATTCCGGCACGCGAACCTTTGGCTCGGAAAGCTTCAGCTTATGGTTCGGATTGGCTTCCGCACGGGCGATTTCATCGCGGGTCAGCTGGCCGGTCGAGATCGGGTCGAGGCCCTTGATGCCCTGCGCTGCTTCGCCATCGGCAATGGCCTTCACTTCGAGCGGATGCAACTTGCAGAACTGCGCGATCTGGTCGAATGACAAGGCCGTATTGTCGACAAGCCAGATGGCAGTTGCCTTCGGCATGAGCAATTGTTGAGCCATGGATATAGTCCTTCTGTCAGTCCGCGCCGGTGTCGCGGTCCGGGGTGTAACACCACATTGTCCGGGAAATACGGCCCTATATAGCGATAGTGTCGCGTAATTGCAATTCTTTGCGCATGAAATGCACTTTGTCCAATTGCTGTCGTAGTTTGACCTGCTATTTATTGCGCGGAAAGAGCACTCGCGGTTACAAATCGGAGTGCTAGGGATTTGAGGAGGAAACAATGTCGGAGAAGATCCATCCCGTGACGAAACCGGTCAAGGCGCATGCCCTGATCGACAAGGCGAAGTACCAGAAATGGTATGAGCAGAGCGTCGAGGATCCCGACAAATTCTGGGGCAAGCACGGCAAACGCATCGACTGGTTCAAGCCCTACACGAAGGTCAAGAACACGTCCTTTACCGGCAAGGTCTCGATCAAATGGTTCGAGGATGGCGTCACCAACGTCTCCTACAATTGCATCGACCGACATCTGAAGAAGCACGGTGATCGCGTCGCCTTCATCTGGGAAGGCGACAATCCCTATATCGACAAGAAGATCACTTATAACGAGCTCTACGAGCAGGTCTGCCGGCTGGCGAATGTTCTGAAGAAGCACGGTGTCAAGAAGGGCGACCGCGTTACCATCTATATGCCGATGATCCCCGAGGCAGCCTATGCGATGCTGGCCTGCGCCCGCATCGGTGCGGTGCATTCGGTCGTCTTCGGCGGCTTCTCGCCGGAAGCGCTCGCCGGCCGCATCGTCGACTGCGCCTCGACCGTCGTCATCACCTGCGATGAAGGTGTCCGCGGTGGCAAGTCCATTCCGCTGAAGGAAAATACCGATACGGCGATCAAGATCGCAGCCAAGCAGAAGGTCGCGGTCAAGACCGTGATCGCGGTGCGGCGTACCGGCGGCAAGGTTGCCTGGGAGCCGGGCCGCGACGTCTGGTATCACGAGGAAACCGCCAAGGTGAAGGCGGATTGCCCGCCAGCCAAGATGAAGGCGGAAGACCCGCTCTTCATTCTCTATACCTCCGGCTCGACCGGCAAGCCGAAGGGCGTGCTGCACACGACGGCCGGCTATCTCGTCTATGCGGCGATGACGCATGAATATACGTTCGACTATCATCCCGGCGATATCTATTGGTGCACGGCCGATGTCGGTTGGGTCACCGGGCATTCCTACATCGTCTACGGGCCGCTCGCGAACGCCGCGACCTCGCTGATGTTCGAAGGCGTGCCGAACTACCCGGACCAGGGCCGTTTCTGGGATGTGATCGACAAGCACAAGGTCAACATCTTCTACACGGCGCCGACTGCGATCCGTTCACTGATGGGTGCCGGCGATCAGTTCGTCAAGCGCGCCTCGCGCTCCAGCCTGCGCCTGCTTGGCACGGTTGGCGAACCCATCAATCCGGAAGCATGGGAATGGTATTACAAGGTGGTCGGCGACGGCCGCTGCCCGATCGTCGATACCTGGTGGCAGACCGAAACCGGCGGCCACATGATCACCCCGCTTCCGGGCGCGACCGATCTGAAGCCCGGCTCGGCCACCCTGCCCTTCTTCGGCGTCCAGCCGCAGCTGGTCGACAATGAAGGCAATGTGCTCGAAGGTGCTGCCGACGGCAATCTTGTCATCGCCGATAGCTGGCCCGGCCAGATGCGTACGGTCTACGGCGACCATGAGCGCTTCATCCAGACCTACTTCTCCACCTACAAGGGCAAGTATTTCACCGGCGACGGCTGCCGCCGCGACGAGGATGGCTATTACTGGATCACCGGCCGCGTCGACGACGTGCTCAACGTCTCGGGCCATCGTCTCGGCACGGCCGAGGTCGAATCAGCGCTGGTTTCGCACAAGCATGTGTCGGAAGCCGCCGTCGTCGGCTATCCGCATTCGATCAAGGGCCAGGGCATCTATTGCTATGTGACGCTAATGGTCGGCCTGGAAGGCTCGGATGCGCTGCGGCAGGAGCTGGTGAAACATGTTCGCACCGAAATCGGCCCGATCGCCTCGCCGGACAAGATCCAGTTCACCCCCGGCCTGCCGAAAACCCGCTCGGGCAAGATCATGCGCCGCATCCTGCGCAAGATCGCTGAAGACGATTTCGGCGCGCTTGGCGATACCTCGACGCTTGCCGACCCGGCTGTCGTCGATGATCTGATCGCCAACAGGCAGAACAAGGCGGATGCGGCGTAAGTCGAGCCAGAGGTATTAGGAATACGACGTTAGGCGAGAGCTTGGCTCTCGCCTAAATTTCCTCTTCTCGCAGCGGTGAAAAAAGCAACTGCGATTTGCGCCACATGATTGTGCACATTTTCCCGCACTACGCCTGCGGCGTCGGTAAAGACCGCCGGCGAGACCCTCAGGCCCAGCAGTGTGGGCTCGGGTAAAAAAGTATAGTGCCCCACCCCGCCACTCATGATTTCGAGGGAGCTGGAGCGCACATTTTCGTGGAGCCATGTGCAGCATTCGTGGGCCGGCGCTATGACATCTGCGTCGCCGCCAACGACCTGAACGGGCGTTGTTATTTCCTCGAGGCTTTCTCTGGCAAAGCCGAGAACCGACCGGCCCGGCGCGATCGCCAAGGCGGCTTTCAATCTGTCATCCCTGAAACTGTCTCGTCGTCGATTCCATGATTCCAAGAATATCTCGTCTTGGAGAAGCGAAGGAATGTGATCCGCCAAATCAGGGAATTCTCTCGGCCCTCGTATGGGGCTCTTTTGAGGATTGTCCGGCTCGAACTGAGAATAGGCAACGCGCGCGCCGACAAGCAACATCGCGGTATAGGCGCCTGCAGAGAAACCGGCGACGCAGGCATGGTTTTCGATGGTCCCGCCCAAAACCTCTCTCCAGTCATTGGCACCAAGCAAGGCAGTCAGATCGGCCGCTCGCTCCCAGAGGCAGAGGAACCCTTCGGCTCGGTACGGTTCTGAACCTGTATGGCCGTGATGATCGATGCCCAAGGCCACAAAGCCTGATTGCGCCAAGCGATGCCCGAGCCATTCTAGTCCGATGGCAAGGCCGCCCGATCCATGAGACAGCAACACCAGGGGGCGCGGATCGGTGGATTTCTTCATCGGCGCGTTGGGCGCGACCGGCTTTTGCTTGAACCAGGACGGCGAAGGTGCAATTTCGTCTGCATCATCATCAGCCGGATACCACGCGCACCAAGCCAAAGGGCGATAGCCCGTACGGCCCCAGTTTGTGCGCTTCCTATCAAAGGACAGACCTTGAGAGAAACCTACAGGCATTGTTCTCTCTTCGAATGGTGGCTAGTTCGCACTCTTCTCAAAAATCGATCGCCCTGCCATTAATTTCCCAGTCGCCGAAGCGTGCGGGATCGACGCCGCCGCGGCCGCCGATTTCGGGGGGAAGTTCGGCCTGTGCTTGAGCTTCCTGCGCCTTGCGGCGCTCCTCGGCCTCGGCAAGGGCGCGCTTGGCGGCGGGCGAGAGCGGCTTGCGCGCGTGTTCGCCGGTTTCGGTGTCGAGTTTATTGTCGTTATCGGCTGTCTGCATGATCTGATCGGTCCGGAACCGTTGAATTAGGCGGAGGAATAGCCAAATCATAGAGCATGATGCCGAAAAGTGTGAACGGTTTTCGGATGACATCATGCTCTGCTTTTTTAATTCCGGAGCGGATTCAGATTTCAGGTCGAAGAGACCTGAAATCATCCGGCTCCGGCGTGTCCGGCCGAAAAGAAAAAGGTTTGGACGACAGATGTGTTTTGGAGACCTCTCGATGAATCTCATGCGTACTGCCATGCTGCTTGCCTTCATGACTGCTTTGTTCATGGGCGTCGGCTATCTGATCGGCGGTCAATCGGGCATGTTGATCGCATTTGTCGTCGCCGCCGGCATGAATTTCTTTTCCTACTGGAATTCGGATCGCATGGTGCTCTCCACCTATGGTGCTCAGGAGGTGGATGAGCGCAGCGCGCCGGAATTCTACCGCATCGTCCGCGATCTCGCCCGCAATGCCGGCCTGCCGATGCCCAAGGTCTATCTCTACGACAGCCCGCAGCCGAACGCTTTTGCGACGGGCCGCAACCCCGAAAATGCCGCCGTTGCCGCCTCCACCGGTCTCCTGCATGCGCTGACGCCGGAGGAAGTCGCCGGCGTGATGGCCCACGAGCTTGCCCACGTGCAGAACCGCGACACGCTGACCATGACGATCACGGCGACGCTTGCCGGCGCCATTTCCATGCTCGGCAATTTCGCCTTCTTCTTCGGCGGGCGCCGCGACAGCAACAATCCGCTCGGCATGGTCGGCGTTCTCGTCGCCATGGTCGTCGCCCCTCTCGCGGCGATGCTGGTGCAGATGGCGATCAGCCGGACGCGCGAATATTCCGCCGACCGCCGCGGCGCGGAAATCTGCGGCAATCCGCTGTGGCTTGCCTCCGCACTCGGCAAGATCGCCCGCGGCGCGGCGCATATCCCGAATGAAGAGGCCGAGGGTCATCCGGCCACGGCTCATATGTTCATCATCAATCCGCTTTCCGGCGAGCGCATGGACAATCTGTTTTCCACCCATCCGAATACGGAAAACCGTATCGCCGCACTGCATGAAATGGCTCGTTATGGTGGCGGCAGCGGCTCGCCGATGGCATCGTCTTCTGGCCCATCTTCCGGCTTTGGCTCGACGGGACCGTCCTTGACTGCTAATCCGGGGCGCAAATCGCGCTCCGTGCCGAATACGGGTCGCGGTGGTTCGCAACCGCCGAAGGGTCCCTGGTCTTGAGTTCTGACACGAAAAACAACGCTTCCAACCGAGACGGAAAACGATCGGGCAAGCGGCCGCATCAGTCGCGGCAGCTCGATCAGTCTCCGCCCAAGCCCGGCCTTGCGGCCCGCGCGGCGGCGTCGAAGATCCTGGGAGCCGTGCTGGACCGCAAGACGCCACTCGACGGCATGCTAGACGCCGAGGGCGGCAGCGCCGCCTATACGACGCTCAGCGATGGCGACCGCGCGCTGGTTAGGGCGATCTTGAACAGTGCGCTCAGGCACCTGCCGCGCATCGAGGCGGCGATCTCGTCGCTGCTCGATTCGCCGCTGCCGGAGGGCGCGCGCGCCCTGCATCATGTCCTCGTCATTGGTGCTGCGCAGATCCTCTATCTCGACGTGCCGGATCATTCCGCTGTCGATCTTGCCGTGGAACAAGCCAACCGCGATCCCCGCAATCGCCGCTTCGCCAAGCTGGTGAACGCCATTCTCCGTCGTATTGGTCGGGAAAAGCAGGAAATCCTAGAGCAGGTTGCGAAAGTGCCGGCCATGCCGGAATGGTTCCTATCCCGCCTGGAAGCGGCCTATGGCGCGCCCGCGGCACTCAGAATTTCCGACACGCAGCTCGAGCCGGCGGCGATCGACCTCACCGTGAAATCCGATGCCGAGGGCTGGGCGAAGCGGCTGAACGGCACGGTGCTGCCGACCGGCGGCGTGCGGCTTGCCGCTTTCGAAGGTTCCATTCCCTCTCTCGAAGGTTTCGACGAAGGCGAGTGGTGGGTTCAGGATGCCGCCGCCAGCATTCCAGCAAAACTTTTCGGCTCGCTGGCGGGCAAGCGGGTGGTGGATCTCTGTGCAGCACCTGGCGGCAAGACGGCGCAGCTCATTCTCGCCGGCGCTGAGGTTACGGCCCTCGATCAATCCGCCAATCGGTTGAAGCGGCTGTCCGGCAATCTGGCGCGTCTGGGTTTCGAGGCCGAGACCGTGGTTGCCGACATGAGCAAATATCGGCCTGACAAACTCTTTGACGCGGCTCTTCTCGATGCCCCCTGCTCCTCGACGGGAACGACGCGCCGTCATCCGGACGTGCTGTGGACCAAGGGGCCTGAGGATATCGCCAAGCTGGCCGCCCTGCAGGAACGCCTGCTTCGTCACGCTTTGACGCTGGTCAAGCCGGGTGGCGTGGTGGTCTTTTCCAATTGCTCGCTCGACCCGGAAGAGGGCGAGGATCTCGTCGAACGCCTGCTTGTCGATACCGAAAATGTCGAACGCGTACCGATTACGGCTGGCGACTGGCCGGGCCTGGAAGCGGCGATTTCGCCGTTCGGTGCCTTCCGTACCACGCCGGACATGCTGCCGCTCGCCGATGGCTTCGCCTCCGGCCTCGACGGCTTCTTTGCCGTCGTGCTTCGCCGCACGCATTAGTCCCCACCTCGAATCGTTTTTACCGGACGGTTAAAAAACCGGTGAACATGTCTTTAATTGGTATATCTGTAACCTCTTTTTAACCACGGGTAATGAGAGTAAGCAGAAGCAAATATGCAGATCTGCGGCAGGGTTTAGTGAGTTCATACATGCGGGAAGCATGGCGGCGGATGTCGCGCCGCGCGGCGTTGACGCGATTGCGTCTCACCCGCCACACGATGCGTGTGCCGGAACGCCTGATCGTGGCGCCCACCGACCTGCGCAGCGTCGATCCCTTTTTCGTCGAAGAACTTCTGAACGGCCGCATCCTGCTCGCCGGGCGCGTTCTGGAAACACAAGGTGCATCGCCCTTCTCATTGGAGCTGCCGTCGCTGGCCTTCGCCGCCCGGCTGCATAATTTTCGCTGGCTGCGACATTTGCGGGCGGAAAAGAGCGACCAGGCTTCGGCCATGGCGCGATCGATCCTTACCGACTGGATCGCCGTTCACGGCCGCCGGCTGCATGGTCTTGCCTGGTCACCCGATATAGCCGCACAGCGGCTGATCGCGCTGCTATCGCATTCGCCCGTACTTTTGCAGGGCACGGATAGCGGTTTTTACCGCCGTTTCATGCGCATGCTCGTTTTCCATGTGCGCTTTCTGCGCCGGATCGTGGCGTCGTCTCCCGATGGCATCACCCGGTTCCGCGTGCGCATCGCGCTTGCCATGGCCTCGGTCGCCATGCCGAGCAGTTCGCTGACGCTGAAACGGGCGGGTCAGGCGCTCGACCGGGAGATCGACAGGCAGATTTTGCAGGATGGAGGCCACATCTCGCGCAATCCGCGGGCGTCGCTGGAGCTGCTGCTCGACCTGCTGCCGCTGCGCCAGACCTATGTCAATCTCGGTCATGACGTACCGATCCGGCTCATTCCCGGCATTGACCGCATGTATCCGGCACTGCGCTTCTTCCGCCATCAGGATGGCGATCTGGCGCTGTTCAACGGCGCGACATCGACGCTCGCCAACGAGCTGATGTCGGTGCTGCGCTATGATGAGACGGCCGGCCAGGCCTTCAAGGCGCTGCCGCATACCAAGTATCACCGTTTGGCCGCCGGTCAGGCTGTCGTCATCGTCGATGCCGGCTCCGCCGGTTCCGTGGATCTCAGCCGCACGGCGCATGCCGGCTGCCTTTCCTTCGAGATGTCCTCGGGCAAGACGCGTTTCATTATCAATTCCGGCGCGCCCGAATTTGGCGGCGACCGCTTCATGCAGGCGGCGCGGGCAACGGCGGCGCATTCGACCGTGACGCTCAACGACACTTCCTCGTGCCAGTTTTCCAAATCGAAATCGCTGGGGCCGATCATGGTCAGCGGCGTGAAGAAGGTCATCGTCGAACGCGCCGAGACCGAGGACGGGCGCGACTATGTCCGCGCGGCGCATGACGGCTATCTCTCCATCTTCGGCTACGTCCATGAGCGCGAGGTCAGCCTCAACGCGTCAGGCACGATCGTCGCCGGCCGCGACCGGTTCTTCGTGCCCGATGGCAAGAAGCATCAGCCGAAGGGTGAAGGCATTGCCTCGGCGCGCTTCCATATCCACCCCTCCATCAGTCTCCTGCAGACCGAGACGGATTCTGCGCTGCTGATCGCGCCCGACGGAGAGACCTGGGTCTTCTCCTCGCCCGGCAACGAGGTGCTGGTCGCAGAAGATATCTTCTTTGCCGATCCCTCGGGTATGCGCTCTTCCGATCAGCTCGAGATCGTTTTCCGGATCACCGAAAAGCCGGAAATCCGCTGGTTTTTATCGCATCGGCCATAGGCTAAGCGCGTCAGCTATGCTAACGGGGCGGCATTATTCGTCCCGCGCCATTTCCGCCGGACATCTCCTCATGCCAGAGCGTTTTTCGCTCTGTTTTTGTTATCTCGCAATTCCGGACGGAAAACCGCTGCGCAGTTTTCCTGGAATTGCTTCAGACCGGAGAAAGCCCATGGCCGTCGTTTCCAAGAAAATTCCCGCTCCCGATAAGGTAAAGGTTAAAACCGCGCTTCTGTCCGTCTTCGACAAGACCGGCATCGTCGAGCTGGCACGTGCGCTGAGCGAACAGGGCGTGCGTCTCCTGTCGACCGGCGGCACGCACAAGGCGATTGCCGCGGCCGGCCTTGCCGTGACGGACGTATCGGAAGTTACGAACTTTCCGGAGATCATGGACGGCCGCGTCAAGACGCTGCATCCGAAGGTGCATGGCGGCCTGCTCGCCATCCGCGACGATGCCGAGCATCAAGCTGCGATGAAGGAGCACGGCATCGAAGGCATCGATCTCGCTGTTATCAATCTCTATCCCTTTGAGGACGTGCGCAAGGCAGGTGGCGACTATCCGACGACGGTCGAGAATATCGATATCGGCGGCCCGGCGATGATACGCGCTTCGGCAAAGAACCATGCCTATGTGACGACGCTCACCGATCCCGCCGATTATGCCGAACTGCTGGCGCAGCTTGCCAGTGATGCCGGCCAGACGACTTATGGTTTCCGCAAGCACATGGCCGCCAAGGCTTTTGCCCGCACTGCGGCATACGACGCGATGATCTCCAACTGGTTTGCCGAAGCCCTTGATATCGCCACGCCACGCCACCGCGTCATCGGCGGCGTTCTGCGCGAGGAAATGCGCTACGGTGAAAATCCGCACCAGAAGGCCGCTTTCTACCTGACCGGCGAAAACCGCCCCGGCGTCTCGACAGCGGCGCTGCTGCAGGGCAAGCAGCTTTCCTACAACAATATCAACGACACCGACGCAGCCTATGAGCTCGTTGCCGAATTCCTGCCAGAAAACGGCCCGGCCTGCGCGATCATCAAGCATGCTAATCCCTGCGGCGTTGCCACCGGTCCGAGCCTGGTGGAAGCTTACAAGCGTGCTCTTGCCTGCGATTCCACCTCAGCCTTCGGCGGCATTATCGCCTTGAACAGCCTGCTCGATGCGGAAACGGCCGAAGAGATCGTCAAGCTCTTCACCGAGGTCATCATCGCGCCCGACGTGACCGAGGAAGCCAAGGCGATCATCGCGCGCAAGCCGAACCTCCGCCTGCTCTCCGTCGGCGCCCTGCCCGATCCGCGTGCTGCCGGTCTGACCGCCAAGACCGTCTCCGGCGGTCTGTTGGTGCAGAACCGCGACAACGCACTGGTCGAGGACATGGAGCTCAAGGTCGTGACCAAGCGCGCGCCGACGGCACAGGAGCTTGAGGACATGAAGTTCGCCTTCCGTGTCGCCAAGCATGTGAAGTCGAATGCTGTCGTTTACGCCAAGGATGGTCAGACGGCCGGTATCGGCGCCGGACAGATGAGCCGTGTCGATTCCGCTCGCATCGCGGCCATCAAGGCCGAGGAAGCCGCCAAGGCCATGGGTCTGGCCGAGCCGCTGACGCGCGGTTCCGCCGTTGCTTCCGAAGCTTTCCTGCCCTTTGCCGACGGGTTGCTCTCGGCGATTGCCGCTGGCGCCACAGCCGTTATCCAGCCCGGCGGCTCGATGCGCGACCAGGAAGTGATCGACGCAGCCAACGAGCACAATGTCGCGATGGTCTTCACTGGCGTTCGCCATTTTCGCCACTAAGCCGAGTGCTTGCTCCACCCTCATCCTGAGCCTGTCGAAGGACGAGGGTGGCCACGTAGCCAGCCAACCCGCCATCGTGGTTCGAGGCTTCGGCCCCTTCGACAGGCTCAGGAGCCTTCGCACCTCACCATGAGGGCTAACCCTTCGCTGGATATTCACAATCAAAGTTAAGGATATCCTACCTCGTCTTATCCGCCGGATAAGGCGTCGGCAGCAGAAGTAAGAGGCCACCGGCCAGGAAGATCACAAGCGTCGCCATGCCGAGCCGAGCCGAGCCGCTCCAATAGGTCACCAGCGAGAAGAACAGTGTCGCCATAAAACTCGTGGCGCGGCCTGACAGTGCGTAGATGCCGAAATAGCGGCCGGCTTCCGAAAGGCTGACGCTGCGGGCGAGATAGGAGCGCGAGGAGGCTTGCACCGGCCCGAAAGCGATACCGATCAGTAGGCCGTAGCCGATATAGGCCTTTTCCGCGGCGGTGCCGAACAGACCGCCAGAGCTGACGGTCGAGAGCGGCACGAGGCCGAAGAGCGTAAAGCCGGGGCCGGTCGAGATGATGCCGAAGGTGGCAATCAGCAGCAATGTCAGGCTGATGACGACAGTCGTCTTCGAGCCCAACCATCGATCGACATAGCCGGCGGCGAAGCAGCCGAAGATGGCGATAATGTTGAGGATGATGCCGTAGATGCCGATCTCGATCGTCGCCCAGCCGAACATCCCCGCCGCAAAGGTGCCGCCGAGGATCAGCAAGCCGTTGACGCCATCCTGATAGACCATGCGAGCGATGAGGAAGAGGCTGATGCCGCGGCGGCGTTTCAGCTCGCCAAGCGTGGTCGATAGCTCGCGCAGGCCGGAGCGAACGGCTGCACGCAGCGGCAGACCGCGGGCGGCATCCGGCGTGAAGAGAAACATAGGCAGGATGAAGACGAGATACCACGCAGCCGAAATCGGCCCGGTGATGCGGGCATCCTCGCCGAGCGTCGGATCGAGGCCGAAAAGCGGGGTCAGGCCGAGAATGGTTTTGCCGGTCTGCGGATTGCCGGCGAGCAGGGCCACGACGGTGATCAGGACGATCATGCCGCCGAGATAGCCGAGCCCCCAGGCAGTATTCGACAGCCTGCCGACATCATCCTTGCCAACCAGCCGCGGCATCATCGAATCGTTGAAGACGATGGAAAATTCGGCCGCGATCGAGGCCAGAATCATGAAGATCATTGGATAGATGACAGGTGACCCCGGGGCCGCTCCCCAAAGGCAGGCAAGACTGGCGATCTTGATGACGGCGAAGAAGGCGATCCAGGGTTTGCGGGCGCCTGATTGATCGGCGATCGAGCCGAGGACCGGCGAGAGGATGGCGATGATCACCGAAGAGATCGTCGCCATGTTGCTCCATGTCGTCTGGGCGGAGACGGGATCGGCCGTCAGCCGCGCGACGAAATAGGGGCCGAAAATGAAGGTGGTGACGACGGTGAAGAACGGCTGCGCCGCCCAGTCGAAAAACATCCAGCCCCAGATGCCGCGTGCCGGCACTTTGGCCGGCACGTCATTATCGATTTCGGTTGCCACCAGATCCTGCCCTCAATTCCTTACCCGTTTACCGGGTCGGGGCGGACTGTGTCACCTTGCCCGGCCGTTCGCAAGATCGCTGAGCAGGCCGGCGGCAACGGTGATGCGGGCGAGGTTCGGATCGCCGCTTTCGCTGAGGCCGCCAAGCTCCTCGGCGATGCGGTTGATGCGAATGCGGTCTTCCGCGTGCCATGCCTGAACTGGTTGCTTGTCCTTCGGATGGTTTGATAGCGCCGAGATGACGATATCGCGGCGGGCGCCGGCGATCTGGTCGAGGCTGCGCGCCAGAGCGAGGCTCTCATAGTGATCGCCTGTCACGATCCGGCTGCCGGCCAGCAGCAGGCGGCCGACGCGGAAGGTCTGCGACACGGTGAAGTAGCTTTCCGCTGCCCGGTTCAGCGTATCGCCGGTGCGCTCGGCAATTTGCATGATTTCCGGAACAAGCACGAGCGCGTAGATCATGGCGATCTCCGAAGCGAGCTTCTCGGGCAGGCCGGCCGCCTGATATTCCGCCTCGCGGGCGGCGATTTCGGCTGCGAAATCTGCCGGGATATGGGTCAGGAAGACGGGCCGCAGCTTTTTCAGGGCTGCACGAAGCCGGCTAACGGTCTCCTCGATATCGCCCTTGGCGGCTCCCGTCTTCAACAGCAGGCGGGTCAGCACGGTATAGACTTCGGTGATCTCGCCATAAACGCGGTTCTGCATCTGGCCGCCGACCTTGCCGTCAAGCGCATCCGTCTCGTTCCAGAGCCGGTCGAGGTCGAAACCATCGCGGGCGATGACGGCCGCCTTGACCACCTCGGCAGCTGACGCCGCCGTCGCATCCATCATGCTGACGGCAAAGCCCGGACCGCCGCGGTTGATCGCTTCGTTGGCAAGCGCCGTGCCGATGATTTCACGGCGCAGGCGATGGCTTTCGATATCGGTTGAATTCGAGCGCTGCATCTTGGCCGGGAAATAGCGGCTGAGCGTGGCAGCGAAATAGGGATCGTCAGGAAGGTCGCTAGCGACCAGCGCGTCGAAGAGGACGATCTTGGCATAGGAGAGCAGCACGCCGATTTCGGCGCGGGTCAGCGGCCGGCCGTTGGCGTAACGCTCGGCGAAGGTCTGATCGTCGGGCAGGGTCTCGACCTTGCGGTTGAGCTGCTTGGCCGCTTCCAGCACGCTCATGAAACGGCTGAGTTCGAGAGCGTTACCGGTGCCCTTGCGCTCCGTCAGCGAGATCGCCAGGGATTGCAGGTAGTTGTTGCGCAACACCAGTGCTCCGACTTCGTCGGTCATGGAGGCGAGCAGGACGTCGCGCTTGGCGCGGGTCAAGCGTTCGGCGTGCATGGCGTTGGCAAGCGCGATCTTGATGTTGACCTCGACGTCCGAGGTGTTGACGCCGGCGGAGTTGTCGATGGCGTCGGAGTTGCAGCGCCCGCCCTTCAGGCCGTAGGCAATGCGGCCCTTCTGCGTGACGCCGAGGTTGGCGCCTTCGCCGATCACCTTGGCGCGGACTTCTTCGGCCGTAATGCGGATCGGATCGTTGGCACGGTCGCCGACTTCCGAATCCGTTTCGGAAGGCGCCTTGACGTAGGTGCCGATACCGCCGAACCACAAGAGATCAACGGGCGCCTTGAGGATCGCCGTCATGATCTCGAAGGGCGTTGCGACCGACTTGTCGATGCCGATGGCGGCGACCGCTTCCGGCGTCAGCGTCACCGATTTGGCTGAGCGGGAGATGATCATCGCGCCCTTGGACAGGACGGACTTGTCGAAATCCTGCCAGCTGGAGCGCGGCAGGTCGAACAGGCGCTGACGCTCGGCGAGCGTCTTTGCCATGTTCGGATCGGGATCGATGAAGATGTCGCGATGGTCGAAGGCGGCAAGCAGGCGGATCTTCGGCGAGAGCAGCATGCCGTTGCCGAAGACGTCGCCGGACATGTCGCCGACGCCGACGACGTTGAAGGGCGTCGCCTGGATGTCGATGTCCATCTCGCGGAAGTGGCGCTTCACGGTTTCCCAAGCGCCACGGGCAGTGATGCCCATCTTCTTGTGGTCATAGCCGGCCGAGCCACCGGAGGCGAAGGCGTCGTCCAGCCAGAAGCCGGCTTCCTGCGCCAGCGCGTTGGCGGTGTCGGAGAAGGTGGCTGTGCCCTTGTCGGCAGCGACAACGAAATAAGGGTCGTCACCATCGAGCCGCACGGTGTCGGCAGGCGGGATGATATCGGCGCCGGAGATGTTGTCGGTGATCGACAGTAGCGTGCGGATATAGGTCTTGTAGGCCTCGCGGCCGGTGTTGAAGATCTCGTCGCGGCTGCCGCCGACCGGAAGCTTCTTCGGATAGAAGCCACCCTTGGCGCCGACAGGCACGATGACGGCGTTCTTCACCTGCTGCGCCTTTACGAGGCCCAGTACTTCGGTGCGGTAGTCTTCGGCGCGATCCGACCAGCGCAAGCCGCCACGCGCCACCTTGCCGAAGCGCAGGTGAACGCCTTCCACTTCGACGCCGTAGACGAAGATTTCGCGGAAGGGACGCGGCTCAGGCAGGCCGTCGAGCAGCTTCGGATCGAGCTTGAAGGCCAGCATCGCCTTCGGCGTGCCGTCGGCATTCTTCTGGAAGTAGTTGGTGCGCAGCGTCGCATCGATGGCGTTGACATAACGGCGGAGAATACGGTCGTCATCCAGGCTCGGAACGTCGGCGAGTTCGGCTTCGATGCTCGCATGCAGCTCGGAGAGCTTCTTCGTGCGGTTCTTGTCGCTGAGCTTCGGATCGAGCGTGTCGTGAAAGAGACGGAAGAGCGATGCGGCGATACGCGGATACTTGTCCAGCGTCGCAGAGATATAATCCTGCGAATAGGCGATGCCGGCCTGACGCAGATAGCGCGAGTAGGCGCGCAGCACGTTGGTTTCGCGGGCGGAAAGATCGGCCGACACGATCAGCCGGTTGAAGGCGTCGTTGTCGATCGTGCCGCCGAAGGCGGCGAGGAAGGCCTCCTCCAGCGCCGCACCATGGCGGGCGAGGTCGATGGTCAGGCCATTGCGAGCCTCGAGTTCCATGTCGTGCAGCACGACATGGCCGGTCGAGCCGTCCTTGTTCGTGACGTAGATATCGAAGGTACGCTCGCTGATGACGTTGAAGCCGAGATTTTCAAGCAGCGGCACGCGGCGTGATAGCGCGAGGTTGCCGTCTCCGTGGAAGATCTTCAGCGAGAGAATGTCACCCGCTTCGTCCTTGCGGATATAGAAGCCGATGCGGATCGGCTCGACGCCGGCCGTGGCGATGATATCGGGGAGATCGGCAAAGGCGTCTTCCGGCGAGAAGGCTTCCTGGAAAGCCTGGCTGACGGAAATGCTCGGTGCCTTCGGGCCTGCCAGCATGACGAAACGCTCGTCCCAGCGGGCGGTGATGGCGCGGATCGCCTCTTCGAGCTTCGCCTGCGGAACATGCGGCGTTTTGCCGGCGCTGCGGCCGATGATGAAGTGGACGCGCGCCACGCCGCCTTCCGGGAAAGCCGGGTAATAAGCAGAGACACGGCCGTCATAAACCGACTTCAGGTAGTTGCCGATCTTCTCGCGGACGACGGAATCATATTCCTCGCGCGGGACATAGACGATGACGGAGACGAAGCGGTCGAAATGGTCGATGCGCGGCAATGCACGCACGCGCGGCCGGTCGGTCAGGTCGTTGATCTGTTCGGCGAAGCTTGCCAGCAACGAGGTGTCGATCTGGAAGAGATCGTCGCGAGGATAGGATTCCAGCGTATTTTCGAGCATTCGGCCGGAATGGCTCGTGGGATCGAAGCCGAAATGATCCTTGACCTTCTGCACCTTCGAGCGCAGCAGCGGCACTTCGGCGGCAGCGCTGGTATAGGCGGTGGAGGTGAAGAGGCCGACGATACGCAGCTCGCCCGTCACGTTACCGTCCGTGTCGAAACGCTTGACGCCGACATAATCCATATAGGCGCGGCGATGGACGATCGACTTGACGTTGGCCTTGGTGACGATCAAGAAATCCGGCCCGTCGAGGAAAGCGAGGATTTCAGGCGTCGTGGTCACCTGGTCCTTGCCCTGTCGGAGGACCCGAACATCCGGATTGGAGAGGATGCCAAGGCCGGTGCCGCGGTCGCGCTCGACCTTCGCGTTGGCGCCCTTGCCGGAATAGACATATTCGCGCATGCCGAGGAAGGTGAAATTGCCGTCGCGTAGCCAGGCAAGGAAGGCGAGCGCCTCGTCGCGGTCATTCTTGCGGCGGCCGGCGGCCTCATAGGTTGACAGTTCCGATATCACGGTATCGAGGCGCGACAGCATCGGCTTCCAGTCGGAGACGGCAAGATGCGTCTGATCGAGCACGGTCTGTACCCGCTTGGTCAGATCGGTCGCCTGCGCCGTCGTCAGGGGCGAGAGATGAAGCTGGATATGGCTGACGCGATGGGCGGGATCGCTCGGTTGATCGGCGGAATAGAGGCTCGGCTGCTTGCCCTTCTCTATGACCAGGATCGGGTGGACGGCCATATAGAGATCGCGGTAGCTGCTGGTCACTTCGCCCATGATCGATTCGTAGAGGAAGGGCATGTTGTGGTCGGTAATCGAAAGGATCGACACCGCAACGCCACCGGGTTCGATACTGGCGACCTGCTCGATGCTCACACGCGGAGAGGTGCCGCCCCAGGCTGCCAGTTCCTTGGCCGCGTGCGTTGCGGCAAGGGCCAGCATTTCCGGGCTGTAAAGCTCTATGTCGTCATTGCTTGCCCGGCCGAACAGGATTTCGGGATCGAGATGCGCCTCGCCCGTCGCTGCCGCTATCTTGCGTGCCGCTTCAATCTGTTTTTCCCGTTTCGGATTGGTCTTGGGCGCCATGGAATTCCTCCCGATTTTCGAATTTTGACGACAGTAGCAGAAGGTTTAGCGAAAAAACTGGCAAAAAGAATGCGAATTTGGTTGCTTTCGGACTGATTTTGGCCGGTTTTTTTAAAAATCTTGCCGGAATGCGCGATCTCGGTGCAAAGCGGGCATCATTGGTGTGAAATTGGCGGAATCAACTCGTCAACAGAGGTTTTCATGACTCTGTGAAGTGTGGTTGACAGAGTGCCGGCAAAGGGATCATCAACGGCGCCATGGCAGTTTGAAGCCCTGAACTTGAAAGCTAGCATCATGTCGCAAGTGTCCGCCGGCGCCGTTATCGTCATCTCCAGCCACGTCGTCCGAGGATCAGTCGGCAATCGCGCCGCCGTTTTCGCGCTGGAGACGCTTGGCCATCCGGTGTGGGCGCTGCCGACGATCGTTCTGCCGTGGCATCCCGGTCATGGGCGCTCGACGCGGTTGACCTTCAGCGAGACCGATTTCGACCATGCGATCGACGATCTTATCGCCGCGCCTTGGCTTTCCGAGGTCAAGGCGGTTCTCTCGGGATATTTCGGCAATGCCGCGCAGGCCTTGTCCGTGGCGCGGCTCGTGACGGCCTTGCGGGAGAAGAACCCCGATCTCCTCTACGCCTGCGATCCCGTCATCGGCGATGCCGGCGGGCTTTATGTGCCCGAGGCAACGGCGGAAGCGATCCGCGACCACCTCATCCCGTTGGCATCGCTCGCAACGCCGAACCGCTACGAGCTTGCCTGGCTTGCCGGCGCGCCACTCGAAGATAACAACGCCATCATGGAGGCAGCTCTCGCGCTTGGCCCGTCGCGCATGTTGGTGACGTCTGCCGTGCCGATGATGGCCGGCGGCATCGGCAATCTCTATCTTAGCGGCCGAAATGCGCTGCTTGCCGAACATCGCAGCGTCGAAGGCGCGCCGAACGGCCTCGGCGATCTCTTGTCCGCCGTGTTCCTGTCGCGCCTGCTTTCCGGCATGGATGAGGAGCGGGCGCTGCAGCTGACGACGGCCAGCGTCTTTGAAGTGCTGGCACGCGCCGTCAAACGCGGCAGCAACGAGCTGACGCTTGCCGTCGATTCCGCAAGCCTGTCGACACCGATGGCGATGGTGCAACTGAGGCACCTCGTCCACCCGGCGCAGCGGAAGAAAAAATAACGGCGGGAAACGGCGGGAGCTTTTTGCAGCGCAGCAGTTGCCATCGGCCGAAGCGCGCTGTAATCCAATATCATGCAAAGCTTTCCCGACACCCTTCTGAACGGTTATCGTAACTTCATGAGCGGGCGTTACGTCGATGAGCGCGAACGCTATCGCACTCTCGCCGAGCTCGGCCAGAACCCGTCGACGCTCGTGATTGCCTGTTGTGACTCCCGTTCGGCGCCGGAGATCATCTTCGACGCTGGCCCGGGGGAGCTCTTCGTCATCCGAAACGTCGCCAACATGGTGCCGCCTTATGAGCCTGATGGTAATTTCCATTCGACTTCGTCGGCGCTTGAATTCGCGGTTCTATCGCTCAAGGTTTCCGATATCGTTGTCATGGGCCACGGCCGCTGCGGCGGTATTCGCGCCGCGCTCGATCCCGATGCCGAACCGCTGTCTCCGGGCGATTTCATCGGCCGATGGATGGCGCTGCTGAAGCCGGCGGCCGAACAGATCCAGAGCAACGACATCATGACGCAGACCGAGCGTCAGACCGCGCTGGAGCGCATCTCGATCCGCAATTCGCTCGACAATCTGCGCAGCTTTCCGGAAATCAAGGCGCGCGAGGAAGAGGGCAAACTGCATCTTCACGGCGCATGGTTCGATATTTCGACCGGCGAGTTATGGATCATGGACCCAGCAACGCGCGATTTCATCCGCCCTGAGATTTAAGGGACCTGGCGCCTGGCGGGGCGGCAGGTCGATCAAACGAAAAAGGCGTTGCGGACCATCTGGTCGCAGCGCCTTTTTTGATTCACGAGATCAGGCTTACTTGCCGTCGATCTGCTGGCCGATATAGGCGATCGCCTGCTGATAGACCTTTGCGTCGTTCCAGCCGGCAATGGCGGAGAAATTCGGCTCGCCGGGCTGATAACCGGCGCCGGGCTGCCAGCCGTGGCCGCGCAAGAAGTTGGCGGTCGAGGCCAGCGCATCCGCGCGCGAGCCGACAAGATCGACCCTGCCGTCGCCATCTTCGTCGACGCCGAAGGCAACGACGTTTTTCGGCATGAACTGCGTCTGGCCAATTTCGCCATGGGCCGCGCCGCGTGCCGACGGGCTGAGATAGCCTTCGCCGACGAGCTTCAGGGCGGCGTAGAGCTGTTCGGTAAAGAATGCGGAACGACGGCAATCATAAGCAAGCGTCGAGACGGCCGAAAGCGTATGCTGGTCGCCCATATAGCTGCCGAAGCCGGTTTCCATGCCCCAGATGGCGATGATCGGGCCTGGGGGAACGCCGAAGCGCTTCTGGATCTTGGCGAAGAGCGCGGCGTTGGCCTGCTTCATGCTCTTGCCGCGATTGATGATCGTCTGGCCGCCGCGCTTCTTCATGAATTCCTCGAAGGAAAGCTTGAAGCTCTTCTGGCCGCGGTCGGCGCGGATGGTGGGTTGGTTGTAATGGACGTTGGCGAAGGCCCTGTCGAGGGTAGAGGGGCTGACGCCCTGTCCCTGCGCTTCCCGTTTGAATTCCTGCACCCAGTTTTCGAATCCGGCGGAAGTGTTGCCGCAAGATGCGGCGTTTGCCGCAAGCGGCATTCCCAGCAGCAATCCGCCCGCCACGAGAGCTGCCATTCCAGACTTTGTGAAGCGCATTCAGTGTCCCCGAATTCTTACCGCGGTGCGAACGCGGTAACCGTTTTCAATGGCGCGCAAACCCTTGGAAGCCAGGGGATCACGCGCGTTTAGTCGCCACCGGACCATGCCAGCATCCGACCACCATGTCATCATATTTTAGCGACCGATATTTTCGTTTCATGTGAAACATCGCCGCCAAAAACATTCAGAAAAGCCCCGCCTTTCATCCGAAATGGCGAGGCTTTCATTCTATTCTGCTTAGCCAAGGAGGGTTGATAAACCGTAAATTGGTTTACAGATCCTTATGCAGCCTGCTTGCGCGGCTTGATGAGGCCGCGGTTTACGAGCAGTTCGGCAATCTGGATGGCATTCAGCGCGGCACCCTTGCGCAGATTGTCGGAGACAACCCAGAGGTTGAGGCCGTTCTCGACGGTCGCATCTTCGCGGATGCGCGAAATATAGGTCGCATCTTCGCCAGCGGATTCGTAAGGCGTGATGTAACCGCCGTTTTCGCGCTTATCGATGACGAGGCAGCCGGGCGCTTCGCGCAGAATGTCACGGGCCTGATCGGCAGTGATCTCGTTTTCGAACTCGATGTTGACCGATTCCGAATGGCCGATGAAGACCGGGACGCGGACAGCCGTGCAGGTGACCTTGATCTTCGGGTCGAGCATCTTCTTGGTCTCGGCCAGCACCTTCCACTCTTCCTTGGTATAGCCGTCTTCCATGAAGCTATCGATGTGCGGGATGACGTTGAAGGCGATGCGCTTGGTGAACTTCTTCGCCTCGATCGGGTCCGCGACGAAGACGGCGCGGGTCTGGTTGAACAGCTCGTCCATGCCGTCCTTGCCGGCGCCGGAAACGGATTGGTAGGTCGAGACGACGACGCGCTTGATCTTGGCAAAGTCATGCAGCGGTTTCAGCGCGACGACGAGCTGCGCGGTCGAGCAATTCGGGTTGGCGATGATGTTGCGCTTGGTGAACTGCGCGATGGCATCCGGGTTTACTTCCGGAACGATCAGCGGCACGTCGGCGTCGTAGCGCCAGGCGGAGGAGTTGTCGATGACGACGCAGCCCTGGGCGCCGATCTTTGGCGAGACCCTCTTGGAAACGTCACCGCCGGCCGACATCAGGCAGATGTCGGTGTCGGAGAAATCGTAGTTCTCCAGGTTGGAAACCTTCAGCGTCCGGTCGCCGAAGGAAACTTCGGTTCCCTGCGAGCGAGCCGATGCGAGCGCTATGACCTCATCGGCCGGGAAGCCGCGTTCGGCGAGGATATTGAGCATTTCGCGGCCGACATTCCCGGTCGCGCCCGCTACTGCAACTTTGAAACCCATTTCACAAGCTCTCTTTCTCTTCTCTCCTCTTGGGCGAGGGGGGAACCGCGGCCATGACGACCGGTTCCTGTCCCCGGCCGGGCCGGGGAGAGAGCGGCAGGCCAGAGACGTCAGACGGTTTTCGTCGTCGTTTTGGCCTTGGTTTTGGAAGAAACCGGAAAATAGACATCCAGCCCGGCGCGTTCGGCCAGGTGACTGAGGCTATCGAGCTGTTCGAAGCGAACCATGGAAGTCTTCCTTTTCCGTCGCCGGTTCTAAGATGTTTTCCACAGGAGTCAAGGATTTCCTCGCTTGCATCGTTGCCGGAGCGAGGAAATCGGAGCGTCGTTTCGGTGTCAGCGGTTGGATTTGCGCGTGATCTCAAACAGGAACCAGGTGCGGCGCTCGGTCTCATCCAGCCAGTTTTCGAGGAGGCTTGCGGTGGCGACATCGCCATATTCGTCGCAGACGTCGTGAACGGCGCGGATTTCGGCCGAGAGTTTGAGATTATCATCGGCGAGCTCGGCAAGCATGTCCTGCGGATCGACATATTCGGCGTCGTTGTCGGGGATGCGCTGCAGTTTGGCGATCTGGCCGATCGAGTGGAGGGTCGTTCCGCCGATCTTCCGGCAGCGCTCGGCCATTGGGTCGGTCATGGCGAAAATCTGATCGCCCTGATCGTCGAGAAGCAGGTGATAATCACGGAAATGCGGGCCGCTCATGTGCCAGTGAAAATTCTTGGTCTTCAGATAGAGAGCAAAGACATCCGCCAGCAGCGCGGTCAGTGCTGCGGAAATATCGCGCGTCGCGTCTTCGCTGAGATTGGTGCGAGTGCCCAATTTCGACTTGGTATTGGCGGTATTCATAAAGACGTCCTCCATTTGTTGTTCACGACAGCGATCGCCGGCGGATCTTAGGGGAGTTCGATGACATCAGCTGCTGCGTGAGATCGCATTGAAGACAGGATCTGGTTTTGAAATTTCGCGGCCGATATGTCGCCTCCCGGCACGGTCGACTGCGGCACTATACGGAAAACCCGAGCACACTTACTAAATAGGAAAATGAGGCGGTTTGGCAATCGTCTGCTAATGTATTGATAATGTATTGGCGCGGCGTGCGGTCATGCCGCGCCGCCGATGCCGCCCTTTTGTCGGAGGGCGGCATCGGCATGGGTGACTACTTCAGGCCACCGCCGACATAGATGGTTTCGCCGGTCACCCAGGCGGCGTCCTGCGATGCGAGGAAGACCGCGACGGGGGCGATATCCGTCGGCTGGCCGAGGCGGCCGAGGGGCGTCTGGGAGACGAGATGTTTCTCGAAATCGCTGCCTATGACGCCTGCGGCAACGACGCCTTCGGTCTCGACCCCGCCCGGTGCCAGATTATTGACCCGGATGTTCCGTGGACCGAGCTCCTTGGCGAGGATCTGGGTGATGGAGTTCACGGCAGCCTTCGTTGCCGTATAAACCGAGGCGGTCGGCAGGTTCATGCTGACGGCGTTGGAACCGATGTTGATGACATTTCCGCCTTCCGGGCCGAAATACTTGACAGCCTCCCGCGTGGTCAGCAGCGTGCCGAGCACGTTGATATTGAATTCACGATGGAATTCTTCCTCGGTGAATTCCTCGATCGGCGCGAATTGATAGACGCCGGCATTGTTGACGAGGATATCGACGCGGCCGAAGGCCTGTTTCGTTTCTGCGAAGAGGCGCTTGACGTCTTCGGATTTGGAAACGTCGCCGTGCACGGCGAGTGCCTTGCCGCCCTTGGCGGTGATTTCGGCCACCACCCGGTTGGCGCCTTCGCGGCTCGAGGCATAGTTGACGACGACGGCCGCGCCCGCCTCGCCCATCGCCTTGGCGATGCCGGCGCCGATGCCCTTGGATGCTCCGGTCACGATTGCGACCTTGCCTGTCAGCTTGCTCATGTCATTTTCCTTCGGAAATTGTTAGACAGTTTTACAATCATCAAATCATTTGGCGCATGCGACCCGAAAACCGATCACATCGTCACTTTGATATTTAGATAACCATCTAAGTGATACAAGAGCAGTGGCAAGAAATGCTGATGGTATGAGATCGAATCGTCAGATCTTGGAAAGTTCCGCCATATAGGCGTTCAGCGTATCGCGGCGCAGCACGAGGTTGGCGAACTTGCCCTCGCGCTGGATCTCGATGAGCCCGGCATTTTCAAGTTCCTTGATGTGATGAGACATCGTCGCGGCGCTGACGGCGTGACATTCGTTCAGGAGGCTGCAGGGCGTGGGTCCGGTTCGCGTGCCGATCTCCTTCAAGATCTGCACGCGTCGCGGCTCGGCAAGTGCCCGGGAAATCAATCCCATCTGCCTTTCGCTTAAACGTATCGGCCCGGCATCCATGGTGTTCATCGCAAACGGAAACGAAATCGGGTTGACCGCCTTCGATCATCCCTAGACTGCCAGATATATGAATAGGTGAGGGCCTTGGCAACCTTTGGGCTGCAGTCGTGACCGGCTCAGGAATCGGTCTGTCGCGGCTTGCCGCTTTTGAAGAGCGGCCAACGCGGCGTCGGCCAGCCGGCAGCGTTGATGCGGAAGAGCAGGCCGTAGCGCGAATAGACGATCGCCACCATGAAGGAGAACCAGCCGCCGAGCGCCAGGCCGGCTATGACGTCGCTCGGATAGTGGGCGCCGACCATGACGCGGGTGGTCGCCAGCCACAGGGCGCAGGCAGCGAAGATGTAGCGATAGCGCGGAAACATAAGGGCTAGCGCCACGAACAGGGCGCCGATGGTGGTTGCGTGCCCAGACGGGAAGCTTTCGAAACTGGCACGGCCATTGAAGGGCGAGAAGCCAAAAGGCCCCCAATCGGCAAAATGCGTCGGGCGGGCACGGCCGATGGCGCGTTTCAGCAAATTGGCAAGGAGGCCCGAAAGCGCAATGGTCGTCAGTAGGTAGCCGCCGATCTGGCAGATGCGCAGCGCCTGACAGCGACAGCGCTGCGAATGCAGCAGCCTGCTGCCGGCCCAGCCTTCGAAGAGCAGGAAGGCGCTGATAAGGAGAATCCAGCCGGATTCGCCGAAATTGGTCAGCATTCCGCCGACGAAGCGAATGGATGGCGACAGGTCCTTGAGGGTCGCGCCGACGGGCCAATCGAACAGGAGAGCCGAAAGAAGGACGACATTGGCGGTCAGAAAAAGGCAAACTTTCCAGTGGGATGGTGCAAATGCCACATCGCTTCGCCGCCAACGCCTGTCGAGAGACGTCAAGATCGCCTGCATGATCATTGCCTATTGTCGATTTCCAATCAGATCGACAAATAACATGCTGTTGTTACAGTTTTTCTAATTTTCTAAAAATTAATGACACGAGCCGAAGCGGTGATCGTGAACTCAGACAAGCCCACCCTGCTTGCAATGAAAAAGCCCCGTTCAGGCGAAGAACGGGGCTTTCGTGTTTCACGTGAAATATATCAGGCGACTTATGCCGAGAGGGCCTTGAATTCGGCGAGGATGGCGTCGCCCATTTCTGTTGTGCCGACCTGGCGGCTGCCAGGCGACATGATGTCGCCGGTGCGGATGCCGCTGTCGAGCACGTTGGCAATCGCCTTTTCCAGCGCATCGGCATCGGCAATCAGGCCGAAGGAGTAGCGCAGGCACATGGCGAAGGAGGCGATCATGGCGATCGGGTTGGCAATGCCCTTGCCGGCGATATCGGGCGCCGAACCGTGCACGGGCTCGTAGAGCGCTTTGCGCTTGCCGGTCTTGGCGTCCGGTGCGCCGAGCGAAGCGGACGGCAGCATGCCGAGCGAGCCGGTGAGCATGGCGGCAACGTCGGACAGCATGTCGCCGAACAGGTTGTCCGTGACGATGACGTCGAACTGCTTCGGCTGGCGGACGAGCTGCATGCCGCCGGCGTCGGCGAGCATATGCTCGAGCTGCACGTCGGCATATTTTTCCTTATGCGTCGCGGTGACGACCTGGTTCCAGAGCACGCCCGACTTCATGACGTTGCGCTTTTCCATCGAGCAGACGCGGTTGTTGCGGGTGCGCGCCAGTTCGAAGGCGACGCCGGCAATACGCTCGATTTCGTAGGTGTCGTAGATCTGTGTGTCGATGCCGCGCTTCTGGCCGTTACCGAGGTCGATGATTTCCTTCGGCTCGCCGAAATAGACGCCGCCGGTGAGCTCGCGGATGATGAGGATGTCGAGGCCGTCGACCAGTTCCGGCTTCAGCGAGGAAGCCGATGCGAGAGCCGGGTAGCAGATGGCCGGGCGCAGGTTGGCGAACAGCTGCAGATCCTTGCGCAGGCGCAGCAGACCGGCTTCCGGGCGCACTTCGTAGGGTACGGCGTCCCACTTCGGACCGCCGACGGCGCCGAAGAGAACCGCATCGGCCGCCATCGCCTTTGCCATATCGACGTCGGAGATCGCTGCGCCATGCGCATCATAGGCGCTGCCGCCGACAAGGCCTTCATCGGTCACGAAGCCGGCATTCTTCGCCTCGTTCATATAGGCGATGATCTTGCGAACTTCGCCCATGGCCTCGGGACCGATACCGTCGCCTGGCAGGAGGAAAAGATTGCGAACTGTCATGGGAAAGCCTCCGCGAAAGAAAAAGTTGCGGGGTTTTTAGACCTGCAAATGCGGCTTTTCAAGCGAAGAAGAGGTCGAAACGGTACGGTTTTCGGGCACGTCGGGGCCGAGTAGATAGATTGTCGTCGCTACCCTCATCTGCATGGTGACCAGGAGCAAGGCTGTCGGTGGTCTGAGAGTATACCCTCGCCCCGTCGGGGAGAGGGTCGCGCGGAACGCGCGGGGTGAGGAGGCGTTACCGGGAATTTCACTTTTAGGTAACTTGGTAGAAGCTGCTTCGTGCCACCCCCTCATCCGCCCTTCGGGCACCTTCTCCCCGAGGGGAGAAGGGATGTCAAACCTTACTCGGCCAGCCCGAGCGAAGCGAGGTAAGCTGCCGATGCCGGGATCTTCGACTTGTCCTTGATCTCGATGATCAGGCGCGGATTGCTGTCGAGCTTGGCAAGGGCGGCAAAGACGGCGCGCCAGTGGATGTTGCCTTCGCCGAGGCTCCAGTGGCGGTCCGCATAGCCGTCAGCATCCTGCAGATGGACATGCTGCAGGCGGTTGCTGGCGGCGTGGACGTAATAATCCACCGGCGGAGCGCCGGTATAGCCATGGGCGTAGTGGGCATGGCCGGTGTCGATCGAAACGGCGACGGCGGAGGAATTGAAGCTGTCGGCGAGGCCGACGCGGATATGGGGATCCTTGTCCTCGATATTCTCGATGACCATGGTAAGCCCGATGTCTTCGGCGCGCTTCACTGCATCCTTGAGCGTCAGGTGCGTATATTCGATGATTTTTTCGCGCTCGCCCTTGTTGTTATCGAGGTTGTTGTAGGACCACGACGTGTAGGGGCTGTGGATGACCATCTGCGTGGCGCCGATATTGCCGCAGACGTCGAGGGCCTGCAGCAGGCGCCTGGAAACGATGGCGCGAATATCGGGGTCCTGCGAAGCGATGACGAAGCCCCAGAACGGGCCGTGGATGCCGAGGCGGCCCTGATGGCCGTCGAGCAGCTTGCGGGCGCGCTCGGCGAGCGGCTGCCAGTCGCCGTTCAGCACTTCGGCTTCGACGAAGCTCTGCAGTTCCAGATCACGCGGCTTTTCGAGCAGCCAGTTGCGATGGGTTTCGACGTCGTCGAGCATCATGGCGGCGCCGACAATGGGAAGGGAGGTCATGGAGAGGCTCCATTGCGTGGAGAAAATTAAGGGCGGGAGAGAGGCCGCAAGGGTCTCGGCTGGTCTGTATGGACCCCCTTCTTGTCGATCATATTACAGCGGGTGGAAAAGATGATGCCCGGCCTGTTTAAGTGCGGCAGTTGCGGAATGGTCCCCTCTCCCCGCAAGCGGAGAGAGGGTTAGGGTGAGGGGCTGTTCGCGAAGGCCGTAACGGCGCGGTCTTGTAGCCGTAGCAGTGGCGCTGTGCGTTCTGGAGACCTTGTCGCTATTTGCGATGGATGATTAGCTCGCAGAGGTGAGAGAGGCCGACCTTCGGGGGATCTGGCCGAAACAATCATAGATCTCCATCAAATCGATGGCCCGCTGCCCCTCCCCCCAGCCCTCTCCCCGTTTTGACGGGGAGAGGGAGTCCTTTTCGGCATGAAAAAAGCCGGGCGCAGGGCCCGGCTTCGAAACATGCGATAATGATAAAATCGATCAGGCAGCCCAGGGGCGCGATGCGGCGTTCGACTTTTCGAAATTGTCGATCGCGGAGGATTTTTCCAGCGTCAGGCCGATATCGTCGAGGCCGTTCAGCAGGCAGTGACGCTTGAACTCGTCGAGTTCGAACTTCAGCGAGCCGCCGTCCGGGCCGGTGATTTCGAGGTTTTCCAGATCGATGGTCAGGATGGCGTTGGAGCCGCGCGAGGCGTCATCCATCAGCTTGTCGAGATCTTCCTGGCTGACCTTGATCGGCAGGATGCCGTTCTTGAAGCAGTTATTGTAGAAGATGTCGGCGAAGCTCGTCGAGATGACACAGCGAATGCCGAAATCGAGCAGCGCCCAGGGCGCATGTTCGCGCGAGGAGCCGCAGCCGAAATTGTCGCCGGCAACGAGGATCTTGGCGTTCTGATAGGCCGGCTTGTTCAGCACGAACTCTTCGTTCGGCGTGCCGTCTTCGTTGTAACGAGCTTCGGCGAAGAGGCCCTTGCCGAGACCGGTGCGCTTGATGGTCTTCAGATAATCCTTCGGGATGATCATGTCGGTATCGACATTGACGACCGGGAGGGGCGCCGCGACGCCGGTCAACTTCACGAACTTGTCCATGGGGTCCTGCCTTCATTCTCGTCTAAGCACGAATTATCCTGCCAATAGAGCAAATCCGGCCCGAAATGAAGGAGAATCTTGGAAATGCTCTAAAAGGTGGCGCTTTGGTCGCATTCTACCTGTCGGGCACGTTCGAGCTTAGGCGAATGCGTTCGGCAGCCCGCAAGAGACTGCCCTCACCTGTTTCGACCTTAGAGGTCGATGATCGTGCCACGACCATCGTTCCAGATGCGCATTTCGCGTTGGCCGTTCGCCTTCGCCTTGGCGCGCACCGGTGCCGGCTTCATGCGCAGCGAAATCGCGCGGGCCGCCATCAATACGGTCAGGATAGCGCCGACGGCGAGCGTGACCGAAACGGTAAACAACGCCATGGCTGCAAACACGGTGATACCGGCAAGCGCGATGAACAGGGAACGGATATTCTGCATGGTCGAGACCTCTCTACGACAAGCAATGTGGCCCTCTTCATTCCCCTCTGCAAGAGGAGCATGGCTTTTTGTTGACTTGCCTGGCGGCTAAAACCGCGGCAAAACGGCACAATGAGCCAATCTGAGAGCCAAACTTCCCCTTCCCGCCCTGCCCGGGTGCGCCGCTCGGTCTTGAGCGTTCCCGCCATCAACCGCCGCGCGCTGGATAAGCTTTCGAGCCTCGATTGCGACGCCGTCATCTTCGATCTTGAGGATTCGGTCTCGCTGGAGAAGAAGGCCGAGGCGCGGGAGAATTTGCGCACCTTCTTTTCGGCCGCGCCGTTGCCAGGCAAGGAGCGGATCATCCGCATCAATGCGCTTTCCTCCAATTTCGGTGCCGAGGACATGGCGCTGGTCGCGGAGCTGGAGCCGGATGCGGTGTTGCTGCCAAAGGTGAATGAGCCGCAGGACGTGACTGGCGTCAGCGACCGACTTGCCGAGGCCGATGCGCCGGAAACCCTGCGCATATGGGCGATGATCGAGACGCCGCGCGGCATCCTGAATACAGCCGCGATCGCTGAGGCCGGGCGCACGGCCGGCAGCCGGCTCGATTGCTTTGTCGTCGGTCTCAACGATCTCAGGAAGGAAACGGGTGTCCTGCCGCAACCCGGCCGCACCTATCTCGTGCCCTGGCTGATGCAGGTGGTGCTTGCCGTCAGCGCCTATGGGCTCGAGGCCATCGACAGCGTCTTCAACGATTTCAGGGATGTTGAGGCGCTCGAGGCCGAATGCGCTGAGGGTGTCGCGATGGGCTTTGCCGGCAAGATGCTGATCCATCCGGGCCAGATCGAAGCGGCTAACCGGCATTTCGGTCCTACTGAGGCCGCCATTGCCGAGGCCGAGGCCATCATCGCTGCCTTCGCTGCGCCGGATGCCGCTACCCTCAATGTCGTGAACCTTGGCGGGCGGATGGTGGAGCGGCTGCATCTTGTCCAGGCGGAGAGACTCGTCCATAAAGCTCGCCTGATCGAGCAGCGCTCTTCGGGCGCCGCCGCAACGCCCCTCGCCGATATCTGATTGCCAAATACAAGAAAGATGCTTTGATGAAACTCTACCGTTTCCTCACCGGTCCCGATGACGCTTCCTTCTGCCACAAGGTGAGCGCGGCGCTGAACAAGGGCTGGGAGCTATACGGCTCGCCGACCTATGGCTTCAATTCCACAAGCGGCCGGATGGAATGCGGCCAGGCCGTCACCAAGGAAGTGGCCGGCAAGGATTACGATCCGGATATGAAGCTTTCCGAGCAGTAAGCCACAAATGAAGTTTTTCACCCCGGCCGTCTTGCGGTCGGGCCGGTATCACCGATCCGTCGCTTCCTCAGCGCTTTCCTCGATACGTTCCATGTCCTCGTCGCTCAGGCCGAAATGGTGGCCGATTTCGTGGATCAGGACATGGGTGATGATGTCGCCGAGGGTTTCCTCGTTCTCAGCCCAATAGTCGATGATCGGCCGACGATAGAGGCGGATTTTGTTGGGCATGTCGCCGGTCTGAGCGGTAAAGCGCTCCGAGATACCACGGCCTTCGAAGAGGCCGAGCAGGTCGAAGGGTGTTTCCAGCGCCATATCCTCGAACACCTCGTCATCCGGGAAATCCTCGATGAGAATGACGAGATTACCGGTAAGCGAGCGGAATTCCTCCGGCAGGTGGCTATAAGCCTCCATTGCCAGAGATTCGAATGTGCTGATGGAGGGCGAGTGGCGATCCCGCCAATCTTCGCTCTGGTCGACGCGAGCCATGAATATTCCTTCCTTGGCTGGTCATATAGAGACTTTGCGCTGCTTTTACGAGAGCGGAATAGAGCATGATACCGAAAAGTGTTTGAGCGGTTTTCGGACGACATCATGCTCTACTTCTTTGATTCCAGAGTGGATTCAGATTTTAGGTCGAACAGACCGAAAATCATCCGGCTCTGGCAGAGGAATATTTTCTCATGAAGTGGTGTTGACTCTTTCTCCAACCTCTGGAATCCATAAGAACATAACAGGAACATTATCGATCTGGAGTGAACGTCATGGCCGAGGCTGCCGTGGCGCGGGAAACGCTTTTTGCCCTGCGTGAAACCATTGCCCGACTGGAAGGTAGGCCGATCCCGGCACTGGCGGCAGCGGCGCATGAAGCGCTGGCAGGCAAGCCGGTGAGGGAGACGACGGGCATTGCGCAGCCCCTGCCCGCGCAATCTGGGTCTGCCCAGCCCATGGCTGAGCCGCTGCTGCTTGCGACCGGCGTCGACGATCTCGATGCGGCGCTGCAAGGCGGTCTGCCGCTCGATGGGCTGACGGAAATTCGTTCCCTCGGCCTGCGCGATGCCGGCGCGGCAAGCGGTTTTGCGCTGGCGCTCGCCGCGCGGCTTCACGCGCAAGCATCGGATATGGCTAAGTCTCCGGTCCTGTGGATCGGCGATACGGTCGCTTCGATGGAAGCCGGCCTGCCCTATGCCATCGGCATCCGGGATTTCGGGCTGGAGCCTCAGGCTTTCCTGCAGGCATCGCCGCGCAAGCTGGAAGATGCGCTCTGGGTGGCGGAGGCGGCGCTTGGCAGTGCGGCCTTTGCCCTCGTCATTCTGGAAGTGCGCGGCAATCCCGCTCGCTTCGGCCTGACTGAAAGCCGACGGCTGGCTTTGAGGGCCAAGGCGGTGGGGCGGCCCTTGTTTCTATTGCGGCAGGGAGGCGAGGAGGAAGCGAGCAGCGCCCTCTTCCGCTTTTCCGTCGAACCCGCGCCGGCGCAGGCGCGGCCCCTGCCGGACGGATCGGTGCTTGGCGGCAGCATCGGTCATCCGGCCTTTCGTCTGACCTTGGAAAAGAGCCGAAATCCGGCGCCTCTTTCCATAACTCTGGAGTGGAATGCCCATGACCGCCGCTTTGCCCCTGTCCTCGACGCTCAACGCCCTGCCTTTCCCGGCGAACACGCAGCGCATTCTGGCGCTGACCTTCCCGCATCTGCCGACCGACCGCATCGCGCGCAGGCGCTGGGGTCTGTCCTGGCGTTCGACAGGCAGGCTTGAAGCGCCGCCGCTTGCCTGTGCCGGCAAGCTCAATAACGCCATGCGTCTGACCGCCATCAACGAGCGCGCCGAAACGATCGGGCTGAAGCAGGGTCAGGGCGTGGCCGAGGCGAAGGCGATCTGTCCCGATCTCAATGTCGTCGAAGAAGACCTGGCAGCGGATCGCAAACTGCTGGAAGCGATCGCCGACTGGTGCGACCGCTATACGCCGCTGGTGGCAATCGACGGCAAGGACGGGTTGTTTCTCGACATTACCGGCTGCGCCCATCTCTTCGGCGGCGAAGAGGCGCTGCTCGAGGACATCTTGATCCGGATTTCCCGGCTGGGCTTCGATGTGCGCGGCGTCATTTCCTCGGCACCCGGCCTGTCCTGGGCCGTTGCCCGCTTCGACGACAGCCGTGTCGTTCCTCCGGAGGCGATGGAGGAGGCCCTGGCATCGCTGCCCGTGGCCTCCTTGAGGCTCGGCGAGGAGACCGTTGCCGCCTTGCAGAAGATGGGCCTGAAGCAGGTGGGGGATCTTCTGGCCGCGCCACGTGCGCCGCTTGCCCGCCGCTTCGGTGCGCAATTGCTTCTGCGGCTCGATCAGGCCGTCGGTCTGGTCGAGGAGCCGATTTCGCCGCGCCGCCCGGTCGCGCAATTGTCGGCCGAGCGCCGGCTGGCCGAGCCGGTGCAGGCGGAAGACGATATTCTTCAGCTTGCCCGCCAGCTTGCCGAAACCCTGAAGCCGGGGCTGGAAGCCCGCGGCGTCGGCGGCCGCTCCTTCGAGCTTCTGCTCTTCCGGGTGGATGGTGCGGTTTTTCGCATCGCAGCCGGCGCATCGCAGCCGCTGCGGGAGCCGGGCCGGATTTCAAGCCTGTTCACGGAGCGTTTCGGCGCCATTCATGACGATCTCGATGTCGGCTACGGTTTTGAAATCATCCGCCTCAATGTGCTTCAGCATGCACCTTTCGATGCAATGCAAGGCGATTTCGTCGGAGAAGACCGCCAGGAAGGCTCGCTTGCCGCCTTTGTCGATCGTGTGGCCGCGCGGCTGGGGCCGGACTGCCTGCAAGGGGTCGAGCTGCGACAGAGCCATATCCCCGAGCGAGCCGTGCGGCCGATGTCTGCCATCGCTATCCTGGCCTCGAAGCGGCGCACAGGTAAAGAGGATGCCGGGCATGGCTTTTTCCGCGGCGAGCGGCCGCTGCGGCTGTTTCGCATGCCGGAGCTGGTCGAAACCATTGCCGCCGAAGTGCCCGATGGCCCTCCCCGGCAATTCCGCTGGCGGCGGGTCATGCATCGGGTCAGCCGGGCCGAAGGGCCGGAACGGCTTTCGGCGGAATGGTGGGTCGAGGAAAAGGAAGAACCTGCCCGCGATTATTTCCAGATCGAGGATGAAGAGGGTCATCGTTTCTGGCTGTTCCGCAAGGGGCTCTATGGCCGAGGCGGCACGGCGCCGGATTGGTATATGCATGGGGTTTTCGCATGAACGCGCGCCCGAGCTTTCACGAACCCGCCCCCTTCTTCGAGATCGGGGTGAGAACGAACTTTTCCTTTCTCGAGGGAGCCTCGCATCCGGAAGAGATGGTGGCGCAGGCCGCCCTCCTGAAGCTTTCCGGATTCGGGATTGCCGACCGCAATTCGGTTGCCGGCGTGGTCAAGGCGCATGCGCATACCAAGCTTCTCCAGGCGAAATATGAAGACGTCATCAAGGAAAATCTTCTGCTTCGAGCCCAGGGGAAGCCGGAAAAACCGTTCCTGAAGCCGGTTCGTTTCCAGCCTGGAGCGCGCCTGGTGTTTTCGGACGGCACGCCCGACATCCTTGCCTATCCGCAGAACCGCAAGGGATGGGCACATCTCTGCCGGCTGCTGAGTGCCGGCAACCTCAGGACCGAGAAAGGTTCCTGTCAGCTCGAAGAAGCCGACCTCGTGGAATGGGGTGACGAGATGATGCTGGCGCTTATCCCTGATGCAGCGAGCGTCGAGACCCCGGAGGGGCAGGACAAACTGGAGCAATGCCTGAAGCGGCTATGGATGCGCTTCGGCCGGAAGCTGCATCTGGTCTTGTCGCCGGGCTATGACGGGCGAGATCGGTTGGTCTTCGCCACGCTCTCCATCATCGCATTGCGCAACGGCGTGCGGTTGATCGCCAGCAACCAGCCGCTCTATCACGCGACCGAGCGCAAGCCGCTTGCCGATATCGTGATTTCGATCCGCGAGCATGTGCCGATTCCCGAGGCGGGCTTCAGGCTGGCGGCGAATGCCGAGCGCTACATGAAGGACGCTGCCGAGATGGTGCGCCTTTTCCGGGATTATCCGAAGGCCATCGTTCACACCCAAAAATTCTTTAGTCGGCTGTCTTTTTCGCTGGATGAGCTGAAGCACAATTATCCCGACGAAAGCACCAAGGGCGAAAGCGTTGAGGAAACGCTGAAGCGGCTGACATGGGAGGGGGCCAGATGGCGTTATCCCGACGGGGTTCCCGACGAAGTTGCCAAGCAGATCAATGATGAGCTCACTCTTATCCGCGAGCGGCAATATGAACCCTATTTCCTGACGGTGCGTCGCATCATGGAGTTTGCCCGCAGCCGAAATATTCTGTGCCAGGGACGCGGTTCCGCCGCAAACTCCGTGGTCTGTTATTGTCTCAGGATCACGGAAGTCAATCCGAAGATTACGACGCTCCTGTTCGAGCGCTTCATCTCGACGGAGCGCGAAGAGCCGCCAGACATTGATGTCGATTTCGAGCATGAGAAGCGCGAGGAGGTCATCCAGTTCATCTATGACCATTACCACATCGAACATGCCGGGCTGACGGCGGCAGTCACCAGCTATCGGGCACGCTCCGCCGGCCGCGAGGTGGCCAAGGCCTTCGGCCTGTCGGAGGATGTGCAATCGGCTCTTGCGAGCGGCGTCTGGGGCTGGTCGACAGAGGATCTGTCCGAGCGCGAGGCGAAGATTGCCGGTCTCGATCTCACCGACAAGACGACGCAGAATGTGCTGTCCTATGCTTCGACGCTTATGGGATTCCCGCGGCACCTGACCCAGCATGTCGGCGGCTTCGTCATCACCCGGGACCGGCTGGACGAAGTGGTGCCGATTATGCACACGGCGATGGATGATCGCTACATGATTGAGTGGAACAAGGACGATCTCGACAACCTCAACATCTTGAAGATCGACGTGCTCGCGCTCGGCATGCTGACCTGTCTTGCCAAGGCCTTCAACCTGCTGCTTTTGCATTACGACGTGAAGAAAGAGCTCGCCGATCTCGGTTACGCCAATTATCCCGATGGCGAGCCGGTCTATGACATGATCTGCCGTGCCGATACGATCGGCGTCTTCCAGATCGAAAGCCGGGCGCAGATGAGCATGCTGCCACGTCTTCGGCCCCGCGAATTCTACGATCTGGTCATCGAAGTGGCGATCGTTCGCCCCGGCCCGATCCAGGGCAATATGGTGCATCCCTATCTCAAGCGACGGGAGGCCAAGCGGGCGGGAAAAAAGCTCGACTATCCAAGCCCGGAGCTGGAGGCGGTGCTAAAGCGTACGCTGGGCGTTCCCCTGTTTCAGGAACAGGCGATGCAGATCGCCATTACGGCAGCAGGATTTAAGCCTGCGGAAGCGGACAAGCTGCGTCGGGCGATGGCGACCTTCAAGCGCACCGGAACCATTCACACCTTCGAGGAGAAGATGGTCGAAGGCATGGCCGCGAAGGGGTACGACCGTGAGTTCGCCAAGAACTGTTTCGAACAGATCAAGGGTTTCGGCGAATACGGCTTTCCCGAGAGCCATGCGGCCTCCTTTGCCCTGCTCGTCTATGCCTCCTCCTGGCTCAAGGCCTATTATCCCGATGTCTTCTGCGCGGCGATCCTCAATGCTCAGCCGATGGGCTTTTATGCGCCGGCGCAGCTGGTGCGTGATGCGCGCGAGCATGGCGTCGAGGTGCGGCCTGTGGATATCAATCGTTCCAGCTGGGACTGCCTGCTGGAGAAGGCGCCCTTCGACCGGGCTGCGGTCGAGCCGCGCCATGCGACGATGCGCGATCATATCAAGACGCAATGCGCCGTCCGTCTCGGTTTCTGTCAGGTCAAGGGTCTCTCCGAGGAGGAGATGCAACAGCTGGTTAAGCATCGCGGCGATGGTTATCGGTCGGTGCGCGACCTTTGGCTGCGCTCCGGTCTTGCCAAGGCGCAGATCGAGCGTCTGGCGGATGCGGATGCGTTCGGCTCCATCGGCTTGAGCCGACGCGACGCACTCTGGGCAGTGCGGGCGCTCGATGCTGGCACTGCTGCCGAAACGCTTCCCCTCTTCGATCTCGGCAACGATCATGCGGAGCTGCAGATCGAGCCGGCGGTTTCGCTGCCCGAAATGCTGCCCGGCGAGCAGGTCATCGAGGATTATCGCTATTTGTCCATGTCGCTGAAGGCGCATCCGGTTTCTTTCCTGCGCGCCGATTTCGCCCGTATGGGTATCGTGCGGAGCCGGGATCTGCCTGATGTCGCCAATGGCCGCATGGTGACGATCGCCGGGCTGGTGCTGGTGCGCCAACGGCCGGGCTCGGCCAAGGGGGTGATCTTCATGACGCTCGAGGACGAGACCGGCGTTGCCAATGCGATCGTCTGGCCGAAGAAATTCGAGAAATATCGCGCCATCGTCATGGGCGCGCGGCTGGTGAAGATCCGCGGCCGCCTGCAGAGCGAGAGCGGCGTCATCCACGTGGTGGTCGATCATATCGAGGACATGACCCCGGCGCTCGGCATTCTGCAGCGTGAGGCACGACGCTTCGGTGTCAGCGACCGGGCGGATGAAACGCTACGGCCGACCATGGATCACAGACAGAAGAAATCCTCGTTGCTGCCGCGCGGAGCCGGTGCCGGAACAGCGGCGGAAGGCCGCAGCAATGGTGCCGACACGGCCAGAGTCATGCCGCGAGGCCGTAATTTTCATTGAGATATAGGGGCTTCGGTCCGGAGCGCGCCAGCCGATGCCCCGCCTGCCTATCAACCCGCCGATCAAAATGAATCGTTTCTTTCTTGACAAAGGGCGTCTTCTTTAGCAGATAACAAGACAGCGGATGTCATGTTTGACGGGCTGAGCGAAGAATGCTGGTTTGCAGTTGTAATTACATCACCGACAAGGAAATCCGGGAGGTCATCACCGAACTCCTCGATCAGGACTGTTGGCAGCTCATCGTTCCCGCCAAGGTTTATCACGCCATGGAAAAGCGCGGCCGTTGCTGCGGTTGTTTCCCGAATGTGGTTGATATCATTATACAGACAACCGAAGATTATCATGCCCGTCGCCACTCGACGGAAGCCGAAATATTTGATTTCATGTCCCGCCTGAAAAAATTCCATGAAGACAACAGGAGAGCGGACATTGAAAGGCGACAAAAAAGTCATCGAGCGGCTTAACGAGGCGCTGTTCCTCGAGCTTGGCGCAGTCAACCAATATTGGGTTCACTACAGACTCCTCGAAGACTGGGGCTACACTAAGCTCGCCAAGAAGGAGCGCGCTGAGTCCATCGAGGAAATGCAGCACGCCGACCGACTCGTCGCTCGCATCATCTTCCTTGAAGGTCATCCCAACCTGCAGACGCTGGCGCCGCTGCGCATCGGCCAGAATGTCAAAGAAGTTCTGGAAGCCGATCTTGCCGGCGAATATGACGCCCGCACGGCCTACAAGAAGTCGCGCGACATCTGTCATGACGCCGGCGACTATGTTTCCATGAAGCTGTTCGAAGAGCTGCTGACGGACGAGGAAGGCCATATCGACTTTCTCGAAACCCAACTCGAGCTGCTTGGAAAGATCGGCGAAGCCAAATACGGCCAGCTCAACGCCGACTCCGCCGATTCCGCAGAATAATCGATGCCAGAGCGGTTCAGCTTTTCACGGAAACTCTGAACCGCTCCATCTTTTTGTTTTCCGACAATTCGGGACGGAAAACCGCTACGCACTTTTCCTCGAATTGTTCTAGAAAACCGGCTGCTTTGCGGCCGGTTTTTTTTGTTCAGTCTTCGGCCTTCAGGCCGGCCAGATGGCTGAACTCCGAAACCACCTGTTCGTAGACAGATCGCTTGAAGGGAACGATCAGATCGGGAAGCTTGGCCATGGGCTTCCACTCCCAAGCGTCGAATTCCGGCTCGTGGCCGCCCGGCGGCGGATTGATGGCGATCTCGCTCTCGTCGCCGTCGAAGCGGAAGGCGAACCAACGCTGCGTCTGGCCGCGGTATTTTCCCCTGAGGCCGATGCCGATCAGCTGCGGCGGCAGATCGTAATTGATCCAATCCTTCGCTTCGGCGAGCAAGGTCACGGTTTTCATGCCCGTTTCCTCGTAAAGCTCGCGATAGGCGGCCTTCAGCGGATCCTCGCCCTCGTCTATGCCGCCCTGCGGCATCTGCCAGAGCTGCGGTGAGCCGTCATATTCGGAATTGCCATCCGGAATGCGGCGGCCGGCCCAGACCAGGCTCTCCCGGTTCAGGATCATGATGCCGACACAGGGGCGGTAGGGCAGGTCTTCGGCTCTTACGGGCGCGGGGGGCGTGCTCATTTCTCTCTCCAGGGATCAGGCCCGGGGAACCAGGCCAAGGGTCAGGGATGTTTCGGGTCGTCGGCAAGCGCCGAGACGGCGACGATTTCAATGCCGCGCATGGCCGCCTCCTCGCTCCATTTGCTGATGGCATCGACACTCTCATCGAAGGCGGAGGCAACGCCGATCGCAGAGCCATTACGGCGGGCAATGCGCTCGAGCTCATCGAGTTTCCTGAGGATGGCGTCCTGCTGCAGTTCTCCGTCGAGCTGCACGTCGGCAAAAGCATGCGGCACTTCCAGCGTCTTGGCGAGCGTTCCGGATTTGGACTGTGCCGAAGAGCCGTCATCCAGGAACAGCAGGCCGCGCTTTCCGATGTCGCGCAGCACCGGTTCCATGGCGCCGGGATTGGCGAGGAAGCGGCCGCCGAGATAGTTCATGACACCGGTATAATTGGTGATCTTGCCCATCGCCTTGTGCAGGTTGTCGATGTTCTTTGCGGCCGAAAGCGAGGTCAGCAGCGTATCCGGGCCGGGATTGTTGCTGGGATAATCGAAGGGCTCGAAGGGCACCTGGATGAGGATCTCATGGCCGCCGCGCCTTGCTTCCTGCATCCAGCGCTGCAGGCTGTTGCCGCTAACGGCAAAGGCGAGCGTGACTTCCTCCGGCAGCTTCTCGATGGCGCGCTGCGTGCCGGTCTGGCTCAGCCCAAGGCCGCTGACGACGATGGCGACACGGGTGCCGCGCGCGCCCGACCAGGGCCGGGCATATTGATCCATCGGCCGCAGGCCGCTCGGCGAGGTGATCGGCAGCTTGCCGAAGGGCGAATCTTCCAGAAGGCTGTCATTCGGTGTTGCCGCCATGCGTGGATCCTGGCCCACCTGATTGGCATTGATCAGGACCGGACCGCTGCCATCCCGATTGCTCGGACTGAACATGGTGACGACCGAACCATCGCCGGTAACGATACGTGTCGCATTGGCGCCGGATTGCGGATCGACCTGGGTTAGCCCGACCTGGCCGGATTGCCCGGTCACAGCCGGCTTGGATTCTGCCGGAGGCGCCGGATCGTCCTTCTTTGCCGTCTCGGCCGGCTGGGTCTTTTGCAGGTGATCGCGAAAAAGCGCGGAATAGAGAGAAAAGCCGGCGATCGCGATCAGGCAGAAGCCGCCGAGAATGCGTCCAAAGGGGATGGAGCGCCGCTGGCGGCCAGGGCCGCGATTCTGTCCCAACGGTGCATGCAAATCCGTTCCCAAGTTCCAATCCACCCCAAGCGGAAAACTCTATCGGCCTCGAGCATATCGCTCACGGCGAAGCGGAAAAATGCCCGCGGCACTCAAAGCGCTAAAACATGAACAAAACTGTTTCTGAACGACGCCGGATTCATACAGAATTGAGGCCGGCCGAGAAAAGCGGAACGATACCCGTTGTTCCGCTCCCTCATCATGAAAGCGCCGGGTCTGTTTCCAGCCCGGCGCCAATCCTTACTTGGAGGAAACCGCCTTTTCGGGGTTCGGCGGGAAGGCCGGATCGGTCTTGGCGCCACGCAGCAGGTCGAGCGCGTAGTTGAGCTGGATATCGTCCTTCGGGTCCGGCGGCACGTAGGCCGACGAGCCGGAGCCCTTGTCGGTCTCGCTCTGGCCCTTGATGTGGCCCGGCAGGCTGGATTCGCCTTCCGTCGTCAGCTTGCCCTTCAGATCATCGGGAAGCGGCTGGTCGACCTTGACGTCAGGCGTGATGCCCGTGCCCTGGATCGAGCGGCCCGACGGCGTGTAGTAGAGCGCCGTCGTCAGGCGCAGAGCGCCATTGCCGTCGCCGAGCGGGATGATCGTCTGGACGGAGCCCTTGCCGAAGGACTGGGTGCCGAGCACGGTGGCGCGGCGCAGATCCTGCAGAGCGCCGGCGACGATTTCCGAAGCCGAGGCCGAGCCGCCGTTGATGAGCACGATGATTGGCTTGCCGTCGGTCAGATCGCCGGGAGTGGCGTTGAAGCGGCGCGTCTCGTCCGGATTGCGGCCGCGGGTCGATACGATCTCGCCGCGCTCAAGCACGTCGTCGGCAACGTTGATCGCCTGGTCGAGCAGGCCGCCCGGGTTGAGGCGCAGGTCGAGGACGTAGCCCTTCAGCTTGTCGGCCGGGATATCCTTCTTGATCTTGGCGATCGCGGCTTCGAGGTCCGGCGTGGTCTTTTCGGTGAAGGAGATGATGCGGATATAGCCGACATCGCCGCCTTCCTCGCGCGACTTGACGGCGGCAACGGCGATGACGTCACGGATGACGGTGAGCTCGATCGGCTTGTCGACGCCCTTGCGCATCAGGGTGAGCTTGATCGGCGTCTTGACCGGGCCGCGCATCTTCTCGACGGCGTCTTCCAGCTTCAGGCCGCGAACGGACTGGCCGTCGATGGCGGTGATGTAGTCACCGGCAAGGACACCGGCCTTGGCAGCCGGCGTATCGTCGATCGGGGTGATGACCTTGACGAGATCGTTGTCCATCGTCACTTCGATGCCGAGACCGCCGAACTCACCCTTGGTCTGGGTGCGCATGTCTTCCGCATCCTTGGCGTTCATGTAGCTCGAATGCGGGTCCAGCGAAGACAGCATGCCGTTGATGGCGGCTTCGATGAGCTTGTCTTCCTGGGGAGGGGTTACATACTGCGCGCGGACGCGCTCAAAGACATCGCCGAAAATCGACAACTCCTTGTAGGTGGAAGTGCCAGCGGCTTCCGCCGGCGCTACCGCCGAGTAGATAACGCCCATCGCGGTCGCACCCATCAATGCGCCGACGAGAACAAGAGAAGCCCTACGTATCATTGCGTGCCTTTCCAGTGTCTTTGGAGGTCCACCAGGGCCGAGAATCGACTGGTTTTCCATCTTTTCGGAATTCAATGTAAAGCGTTGGCCGATCCGTTTCCAGCGCCAATGCGGTCGCGCTCGCGACTCTTTTTTGGCCCATTGTGGCAAGCGGCTCGCCAGCGAAGACGAATCTGCCAGGGCGCGTCTTGATCGCGTCCATGCCCGACAGCACCATGTGATAGCCGTCGCCCGTATCCAGGATGATCATCTGTCCGTAGCTGCGAAACGCGCCGGCATAGACGACCGTGCCGTCGGCGGGAGCCGTGACGAGTGCTTCCGGGCCGGTCGCGACGGTCAGTCCCATCGCGGTGTGGCCGGTGCCATCGTCGTCGCCGAACTGGCGGAGAATATCGCCCGCCACGGGCAGCTCCAACTTTTTCTTCAGGTCTGAAAACGGATATGCGGGCGTAATGCGGTTTTTATCGGGCACGCCATTCTCGGCAAGGGCTTTCGCCTGCTCGCGCTGCTGTTCAGTCATCTGCGCCCGGCGCGCTTCTTCCGCGCGGGCAGCAGCGGCGGCATCGCGCACGGAGCCGATCTGGCTTTCCAGCGAGGCGACGAGCCCTTCCAGGCTGGTTGCCTGACCTGCCAGCTCTTCCGCCCGCTTGCGCTCCGCCTCGAGCTGGGTGGCGTTTTCCTTGCTGTGCTTGTCGTTCTCCGCAATCAGCAGATCCATGCGCCGCTCCTCCTCCAGACTGTTGGTCATGGTGGTGGTGAAGCTCGCCTTTTCGGCGGCGGCATCGGCCTGCAGTTTGCTCAGATCGGTGAGATCGGCGATGAGCTTGTCCGTCTCCTTGCGCATTCCGGGCACGACGGCGCCGAGAAGAATGGCGCTACGCACCGAAGCGAGCGCATCGTCCGGCGTTACCAGCAGGGCCGGCGGCGGATTGCGTCCCATGCGCTCCAGCGCGCCGAGAACCTCGGCCAGCAGCGCGCGGCGATCATGCAGGGAAGCGCGGATCTTGTCTTGCCTGACGGCAAGGTTCGTCAGTGTCTTCTCGCTCTGCTGGATCTTGCGATCCAGGTCCTTGCGGCGGGCGGCGCTGTCGATCAGCGCTTGGCGCAGGCTGGCAGTGCTCTTGTCGAGCGAGGCGATGCTATCTTCCAGCTCCTTCGTCTTGCCGGAGGAAAGACTGATCGTCTTGGAAAGCGCATCGAGCTGCGTGCGCGTCTCGTCACGCTTGCGCGCAAGGTCTGCCGCCGGATCAGGCGCCTCCTGTGCGGACGGTGGGAGCGAGGCCGTCGTCGAAGTACGATCATCGGGTGCTTGCGGCGCGATGGCATCGGCTTCCTGGGCGACGGCGACGTCCTCCCGGGAGAAAGGGCCTGCCACATAGACGCTCATGCCGAGCGTTGCCGCCAAAGCTGGCAGCACGATACGCGAAAGCATGGGCGGGGCTTTTCTCATCCAGTCGGTTCGGCCTGGTCCCTTCAGATCACGCGAAAATAAGCTGATTTGCGGCGATCATCCAGGAAGCATCGTCATTTTCAGGGCGGGAATCAAAACACGCCTGTGTGAGCGTTTCGTTAACGCAAAAACGGCGAAAGCCAAACTGTTTTCAAAACAAGTGGAGCAATCACACCCGGTGGTAGGGGTGCCCGGACAGGATGGTCACGGCGCGGTAGAGCTGTTCGGCAATCAGGATGCGCACGAGCTGGTGCGGCCAGGTCAGCTTGCCCAGGCAAATGGTCATGTCGGCTTTGTCGTAGAGGGCGGGGTCAAGGCCGTCGGCGCCGCCGATCGCGATCGTCAGGTCGCGCTTGCCCTGATCGCGGAATGTTCCGAGCATGGCGGCGAAGGCTTCGCTGTCGAGCGCCTTGCCGCGTTCGTCGAGAAGGATGAGGACGCCGCCTTCCGGATGCGCCTTTTGTAAGAAGCCCGCTTCTTCGCGCTTGCGGGTGTCGCTGTTGGAGGCGCGGCTTTCGGCAACTTCGGTCATGCGCGCCATTTCCAGGCCGATGGCCGGCCCGGCCTTGGCGAAACGGTCGAGATAGCGAGCCGCAAGATCCTTTTCAGGGCCGGCTTTCAGCCGTCCCACCGCAAAAAGACCTATCCGCATTCCCGCTCCCACGCATATCCGCCGTCATGGCGGCACAAACGAAACTCTTGCCGGAGGCTCATCTCCGGCGATGTAAAGCTGCCAACCGGGACCGGGAAAGCGTTCCGGGGTCGGTTAGTGCAGCGTGCCTTCGTCGAGATCGGGTGCGGCCCACATCTTTTCGATGTTGTAGAACTCGCGGATCTCGGGTCGGAAGACATGAACGATGATGTCGCCGGTGTCGATCAACACCCAGTCGCCGCCATCGAGACCCTCGACACGGGCGTTGCCGAAGCCCTCGTCCTTGAGATCGGTCATGAGATGGTCGGCAATCGCCAGGACATGGCGGTTCGATCGGCCGGAGACGACGACCATGTAGTCTCCAAGCGCAGACTTGCCAGCAATGTCGATGGTGACGATATTTTCGGCCTTGGAGTCCTCGAGGCTTACGAGGACGGCTTGCAGGGCGCGGGCAGCGGCATCGGCGCCACGTTCCGAGCTCTTCGGGATAACGACAGGCGTTCTTCCCTTGGCGTGTACTGTTGTCAGTGCTCTTCCTTCCTTGAGTAACAGAACATGCACGTGAGTGATCTGAGTCGATCACGTTATAAAGATAGGCATCAAAGCATTAAGGTTTCAAGACGCAAGCCCTCAACTTCGGGCGTTCGGGACAAGGATTTGTGTCTGAACGGGGCTCTTTTGCACCAGATATGGATGAATCTCTGCAGCGAAGGCCAAAAATCAGATTTCGGGGCTCACTCCGTCGACAAGAATGGGGTTACGGCTGAGCGCTTGGTCGCGAACCTCGAGGGCAAGCGCATATTCGGGTGAGCAATACCAGGCTTTCGCTCGCTCGATGTCGGGAAACTCGACGATCACGATCGCTTGCGGTGACCGGCCACCCTCCAGCTGTTCGATCGGGCCGCCTCGAACGAGATAGCGCCCGCCATGTTGGGCTATGGAGGCGGTTGCACGGCTCCCGTAGATCTGGAAGGCTTCGGCATCGCGCACCGTGACGTCGGAGATGATATAAGGCGGCATCGATTTTCCCGTCCAAGCGAAGGTCAAAGCTCGTGCCATTCCTGCTTGGAGTGTGCCGCTGCATTGGAAATCAGATAGGCTGATGGCGTCTCCCGTCCATTCTCTCCGGCATGTACAGGCGCGTGAAAGCCGCCTATAAACCATTGAGACCAAACCGTTACAGGTGCCATGACCGACGCTCCGCAGCCATCGTTGAAGCCCATTCTCCGCATCAGCTTTTCGGGGCAGGATCGGCTGGGGCGCGGCAAGATGGAGCTCCTCGAGCATATTCAGGAGACCGGCTCGATATCGGCCGCCGGCCGCGCCATGGACATGTCCTATCGTCGCGCCTGGCTGCTCATCAGCGAACTCAATCACATGTTCCGCGAACCGGTGGTGGAATCGCAGCGAGGCGGCCAGAAGGGTGGCGGCGCTGCGCTGACACCGTTCGGCGAGGAGTTGTTGCGGCGCTTTCGTGGCATGGAAACGACGCTGCGCGCGGCAATCGCCGATGATCTGAACTGGCTCGAAGCCAATCGCAGCTTGGCGGACGCTTCTTCAAAAAATCCTGACTAATGTTCGAGCGCCACGGTCTTGATGACCGCATGGACCGGCAGCCCGATGCGCAGCTCCAGCCGTTCGGCTGAAAATTGCGTGATGCGGGCAGTAACGATGTCGCCGCCACAGTCGACCCTGACCTCCGCCGTCCCGTCGGCGGCCGTGCCGATGCCCAGCACTTCGCCATCGAGAATATTGAGGGCACTGAGGCCCTCGGGCCGGGCGGTCGCCAGCATGACGTCGCGGGCGGGAATATGAACGCGCACGGTCTTGCCGACGGCAGCCGCCTGACCCGGCACGATGAGTTTTGCCGCCTTTAAGGCGACCATGGTCAGGTGATGGCGATCGTCGATCGCTTCGACGCGGCCTTCCAGCAACACGCCGGCTTCGCGCCGGTCTGCCGCCAGTGGGCCGGAGAGCTGGCTGAAGATGTCGACAGCGGAGCCGATGGTCTCGACCTTGCCGTCGCGCATGACGACGACGCGATTGGCAAGCCGCGCCACCTCGGCGATGGAGTGGCTGACGTAGATGATCGGGATCTTCGTTTCGTCGCGCAGCCGCTCGAGATAGGGCAGGATTTCCGCCTTGCGGGCTTCGTCGAGCGCAGCAAGCGGCTCGTCCATCAGCAAAAGCCGCGGCGAAGAGAGCAGCGCGCGGCCGATCGCGACACGCTGCTTTTCGCCGCCGGAAAGTTTTGCCGGCCGGCGATCGAGCAAGGCCGAAATGCCGAGAAGATCGACGACGCCGTCAAAGCTTTCGCCGCGCCCGCTCTTGGGGGCGAACCAGCGGCCGTAATTGAGGTTTTGCCGCACGGAGAGGTGTGGGAAGAGCCGCGCCTCTTGGAAGACATAGCCGAAGCGGCGGCGGTGGCGCGGCACAAAAATCTGCCTGTCAGTGTCGGCGAGCACCGTATCGTCGAGGCTGACGCGGCCGTGATCGGGGCGCGTCAGACCGGCGATGATGCGGACGATCGACGTCTTGCCGGAGCCGGAACGGCCGAAAAGAGCTGTTACGCCACCCTCCGAGGTGAATGAAGCCTCCAGTGAGAAGGCGCCGAGGCGATGGCGGATGTCGACAAAGAGCGTCATTCGAAATCCACCCTGCGGCCAGCGAGGTAGGCAAGGAATTCCGAGGCAAGCAGGGCTGCCATGGAAATGATGATGGCGACGATGGTCAGCCGCATAGCGCCGGCATCGCCGCCCGGAACCTGGGTGAAGGTATAGATCGCCGAAGACAGAGTCTGGGTCTCACCGGGAATGTTGGAGACGAAAGTGACCGTGGCGCCGAATTCACCCATGGCCTTGGCGAAAGACAGGATCATGCCGGCGATGATGCCGGGCAGGATCAGCGGCAAAGTCACGGTCAGGAAGGTCCAGGCGGGATTGGCGCCCAAAGTGCCGGCGGCTTCCTCGAGCTTGCGGTCGACGGCCTCGATCGACAGGCGGATGCTTCTCACCATCAGCGGAAAGCCCATGACGCCACAGGCAAGTGCCGCACCCGTCCAGCGGAACGAGAAGACGAGGCCGAGATATTGCTCGAACAGCGAGCCGATCGGCCCTTTGCGACCGAAGAGAATGAGAAGGATGAAGCCGGTGACGACCGGCGGCAGGATCAGCGGCAGGTGAATGAGGCCGTTGAGGATCGACTTGCCCCAGAAGCGCCCGCGCGCCAGCAGATATGCGGCGCCGATGCCGAAGGGCAGGCTCACCAGCATGGCGACGATGGAAACGTGCAGGCTCAGCTCTATGGCTGTCCATTCGTCGCTGCTCAAACCCAATGCGTCCAAATTCCGCCCCTTAAAACATCTCAGGCCCGCCACGGTCGGCGAGCCTGATATCGAACCTCATGCCTGATCTGCGGTGATGACGCTCACTGCTTCAGGATGGTGAAGCCCTCATGCTCGAAGAAGGGAACAGCCTTAGCCGATTTCAGGTAGTCAAAATAGGCTTGTACGTCCGGGTTCTTGCTGCTGGCGGTGATGGCAAAGGGATAGACGATCGGCGGGTGGCTGTCGGCCGGGAAGGTGCCAACGACGGCAATGCCCGGATCGGCCGAGACATCGGTCTGATAGACGATGCCATAGGGCGCCTCGCCGCGCGAAACCAGGGCGAGGGCGGCGCGCACGCTCTCGGCGCCGGCGACCTTCTTTTCAACCGATGACCAGACGCCCAGCTTTTCCAGCGCCGTTTTGCCGTATTTGCCGGCCGGCACGGATTCCGGCTGGCCGATCGCCAGGCGGCCGTCGCCGAGAAGGTTAGCCAGATCAAAGCCCTGTTTGATCTCGACTGGCTTCGCCTTATCCTTGGCGGCGACGAGAACGAGCTTGTTGCCCAGCAGGTTGACTCGGCTGTCGTCCTTGATCAGCTTCTTGCCGGCGACATAATCCATCCAGTTGGTGTCGGCGGAGATGAAGACATCGGCCGGTGCGCCGTTTTCAAGCTGCTTGGCGAGCGGGCCGCTCGCTGCATAGGAGACGGTGACTTCCTTGCCGGTTTCCTTGATGAAGGCGGCATCGGCGTTGTCGAGCGCGTTCTTCATGCTGGCGGCCGCAAAGACGACGATCTTTTCGGCAGCAAATGCCGGTGTCGGCGTAACCGAGAGACCGAGCCATGCGGCTGATAGCGCGGCGGTGGCAAGCTTGATCCATTTGCGTCGGCTGGTAGCCATCTTATTTCTCCCCAAAGATGTCGACATGTTTCGAGAGATATAACGGCGCGACAAGCTTGGCTAGGGATGTATTTAGAAAAATACATCGCGATATGATCGCGTAACCCTACGTATTTTATGGATTTTCAACATTACAACGCATATGAGTAGGGTTGCGTGCCGCAAAAATGCATGGCTGAATTTGCCCACTGGATTGGCGAACGCTCACGAAGCGAGACGTAACGTTACGAACCGTGGGATCTTAGGGCTTTGAGCCACGGAGCGAGTGCCGTCCACGAAAATGAAATCGTGCCAAATTTGCAAAAGAAGCGTTTTTTGGGCAGAAAATTTTCATAGCCATGCGCAATATGCATTGCTGCATTGCGCAATCGACCATTTATCAATCGGTAAAATCTGGTAAAACATAATCATCGAAACGGCGATCTCCTCCTCCCAATGCCGTTCGATATGGATCAGCAACTCTCCTCCTCCCAGTTGCTGATCAGGTTCAAAAGCCCGACGCATCCTCCTCCCGCGTCGGGCTTTTTATTTTCCGGACTTTTCCAAAAAATCGGCGAAATTATTGAGCGGCACGCAAGGCTGTCGAGCTGAGCGTTGAGCGTGGTCCGTGGATGAAGGTCCAGGCCGGCGCGCGCTTCTTCCAGAGTACGCGGGCGTCGTCTTCATCGACGCGAGCGTAGTGGAACGTCTTGGCCATTTTGGCCGAGAGATAGGAGAGCGTCGATCCCGGCCGGTCGATGACGGCGATCGGGAAGGTGCGGGCGATTTCCTGCCATTTCTGCCAGCGATGAAACGTGTTCAGGCTGTCGGCGCCCATGATCCAGATGAAATGGATATGGGGATTGCGCGCCTTCACATGGGCCAGCGTATTGGCCGTGTAGCTCAGCCCAAGCGTCTGCTCGAAGGCCGTCACCTTGATACGCGGATTGTGGAGGATCTGCTCGCTGAGCGCGATACGCTCGGCAAGCGGCGCCAGGTGATTATGGCTCTTCAGCGGATTGCCCGGCGTCACCATCCACCAGAGCTGGTCGAGACCAAGCCTGCGAATGGCGATCTCGGCTACCAGCGCATGACCACCATGCGGCGGGTTGAACGAACCGCCGAAAAGACCGACCACCATGCCGCGCTCGGCATGGGGCATGCGCAGATAGCGTTGATCGACCTCTTCTGTCAGCACGTCAGGGCCGTATCTGTCCGGTGCCGCGCACGCGGTATTTGAAGGAGGTGAGCTGCTCGACGCCAACAGGCCCGCGTGCATGCATCTTGCCGGTGGCGATGCCGATTTCCGCGCCCATGCCGAATTCGCCGCCATCGGCAAATTGCGTCGAGGCATTGTGCAGCAGGATCGCCGAATCGATTTCGGTAAAGAAGCGTTCGACCACTGCGGGATCTTCGGCGATGACTGCCTCGGTATGGTTCGACGAATATTTGCCGATATGGCCGATCGCGCCGGAAATGCCGTCGACCAGTGCGACAGAGATGATGGCGGCCAGATACTCCGTCGTCCAATCCTCTTCCGTTGCCGCCTTCAGGCCAGGAGCAAGCTTCAACACATCGGCGGAGCCACGGATTTCGCAGCCGGCCGCGGCAAGGCCGTCGAGCAGCGGCTTCAGATGGGTGGAGGCGACCTTCTTGTCGACCAGCAGCGTTTCGGCGGCGCCGCAGATGCCCGTGCGGCGCATCTTGGCGTTGACGACGATGGCTTTCGCCATGTCGAGATCGGCCGAGGCGTCGATATAGATGTGGCAGAGGCCTTCGAGATGGGCAAAGACCGGCACGCGCGCCTCGGTCTGCACGCGACCGACCAGGCTCTTGCCGCCGCGCGGTACGATGACGTCGATATTGCCTTCGAGGCCCCGCAGCATGGCGCCGACGGCGGCGCGATCGCTGACAGGCACGAGCTGGATCGCATGTTCCGGCAGGCCGGCTGCTTTCAGCCCCTCGACCAGGCAATCGTGAATGGCTTGCGAGGAGCGGCGCGAATCGCTGCCGCAGCGCAGGATGACGGCGTTGCCGGCCTTCAGGCACAGCGCACCGGCATCGGCCGTCACGTTCGGCCGGCTTTCGAAGATGACGCCGATAACGCCGAGCGGCGTGCGGACGCGCTCGATCTTCAGGCCGTTGGGGCGATCCCAGGCTGCGATGACTTCGCCGACGGGATCGGCGAGGGCAGCAACGGCGCGAATGCCGTCTGCCATCTCGGCGACGCGCTTGTCGTTCAGCGTCAGCCGATCGACGAAGGAGGCGAGCATATCCGTGCCTTCCACGTCTTTCAGGTCTTTGGCGTTTTCGGCGAGGATATGATCCTTGCGAGCGAGAATGGCATCCGCCATGGCGTTCAATGCCTTGTTCTTGCTCTCCGTCGACGCGAAGGCTAGAGGTCGCGACGCAGCCCGGGCCTTGCGGCCGATATCGTTCATCAGCACGTCGATGTCGGGGCTTTGTGCGACAGTATCAAGCATGAGCTTCATCCTTCTTCGATTTCTCGGCCCTCGCCTTGACGGAAGCGGTCATGACGAGGTCGTCGCGATGCACCATGGCGGCGCGGCCGGCATAGCCGAGGATCGCCTCGATCTCAGCCGATTTACGACCGGTGATCTGGCGGGCCTCTTCGGCATCGTAGCCGACAAGGCCGCGAGCGATCTCGCGGCCGGAGGGGCCGATGACAGCGACGGTGTCGCCGCGGCCGAAATGGCCGACGACTTTACGGACACCGGCGGGCAGCAGGCTCTTGCCGGCGCCGAGCGCCGTGACGGCGCCATCGTCGACATGTAGCTCACCGGCCGGCTGCAGCTGGCCGGCAATCCAGGTCTTGCGGGCGGTGACGGGCGTACCTGACGGCGCGAACCAGGAAGAGCGGGCGCCGTTTTCGATTGCGTTCAGCGGCCGGTCGGTCTTGCCCGATGCGATAATCATGGCGCAGCCAGCACCCGTTGCGATCTTGCCGGCATCGATCTTGGTGCGCATGCCGCCGCGCGACAGTTCCGAAGCGGCGCCGCCGGCCATGGCTTCGATCTCAGGCGTGATCTCGCCGATGGTATCGAGGAATTTCGCCTGCGGATCGAGATGAGGCGGGGCGGTATAGAGTCCGTCAATATCCGACAGCAGCACCAGAAGATCGGCGCCGGTCATGGTTGCGACCCGAGCGGCCAGGCGATCATTGTCGCCATAGCGAATTTCACTGGTCGCGACCGTATCGTTCTCGTTGATGATCGGCACCGCGCCGATCTTCAGCAGCTGGTTGATGGTGGCGCGGGCGTTGAGGTAGCGCCGGCGCTCTTCGGTGTCGCCAAGTGTCAGCAGAATCTGGCCGGCGACGATATCGTCATGCGACAGGCTTTCCGACCAGGCGCGGGCCAGCGAAATCTGACCGACGGCCGCTGCCGCCTGGCTCTCCTCCAGCTTCAGCGCGCCGGAGGGCAGATCGAGCACCGAGCGACCGAGCGCGATCGCGCCCGAGGAGACGACCAGAACATCAATGCCCTTGGCCTTCAATGCGGCGATGTCTGCGCACATGCCGTCGAGCCAGGATTTCTTCAAGCCGGTCTTGCGATCGACCAGGAGGGCGGAGCCGATCTTGATGACGATGCGGCGGTAGCGGTCGAGCGGCTTGCGGGCAGTCATCCCTGATGATCCCCGTCTTCACTAAGACGCTCGTCGGCGCCTTCATCGTCGGAAGGCTGCAAATCACGGTGCCGTACCTTGGGGGACTTTGCCGGTTTGTCCGCTTCGCCCGCATTGGCTTCGACGATGACGTCGCGCAGGGCGCGCAGCACTTCGGTCATGCCGCGACCGGTGACGGCGGAAATCTGGAAGGGCGTCTTGCCGCAGGCCCGCGCCAGTTCGCGCGTCTTCTTCTTCAGCGTTTCCTCGTCCACCACGTCGATCTGCGACAGCGCGACGATTTCAGGCTTGTCAGGAATGCTGTTGCCGTAGGCTTCAAGCTCGTGCTTGACGGTCTTGTAGGCCTTGCCGACCTTCTCTTCCTGGGCGGAGACCAGATGCAGCAGCACGCGGGTGCGCTCGACATGGCCGAGGAAGCGGTCGCCGATGCCGACGCCCTCGTGGGCGCCTTCGATCAGGCCGGGAATGTCGGCCAGAATAAACTCCTGGCCGTCGATGGTGGCAACGCCGAGATTGGGATGCAGCGTCGTGAACGGATAGTTGGCGATCTTCGGCCGCGCGCGGCTGACGGCCGCGAGAAAGGTGGACTTGCCGGCATTCGGCAGGCCGACTAGGCCGGCATCGGCGATCAGCTTCAGCCGTAGCCAGATGGTCTTTTCCTCGCCTGGCAGGCCGGGATTGGCCCAATCCGGCGCCTGGTTGACCGAGGATTTGAAATAGGCGTTGCCGAAACCGCCATTGCCGCCGGCGGCGAGACGGAAACGCTGACCTTCCTGCGTGATGTCGCAGATCAGGGTTTCGCCGTCTTCCTCGAAGATCTGTGTGCCGACGGGCACCTTCAGCGTCACATCTTCGCCCTTGGCGCCGGCGCGGTTCTTGCCCATGCCATGCGTGCCGATCGTGGCCTTGAAATGCTGCTGATAGCGAAAATCGATCAGCGTGTTCAAGCCGTTGACGGCCTCGACCCAGACATCGCCGCCACGGCCGCCATCGCCGCCATCGGGGCCGCCGAATTCGATGAACTTCTCGCGCCGGAAGGAAACGCTGCCCGCGCCGCCGTCGCCTGAGCGAATAAAGACTTTTGCTTCATCGAGAAATTTCATCTTACGTCCGTCACTCTGTGTCGGCGCCCGGCTTTCCTGACCGAACAGGATTGCGGAAAGTCGATGCGCTATTTTTCAATTCGCCACGCCTCTTGCATATTTGTGGCGCGTATTTACCCGTCATGTTGCCTTCGATATAGGCCGTGCAGCCGGAGGTCAAAGATTATCGTGAAGTTGATGATCTAGAACATCCTGCGAGGTCTGAATTTCCTTCAACTGACTCACGGGGAGTTGAAGTTGAAGGTTTCGATCGGTCCCTATGAAGGGTGAGATCGATCAATAGGACCGAGGATTATCAAGCCTATCCGCGTTGTCGCTTTGGCCTGCGAGACCCCTCACCCTAGCCCTCTCCCCGTTTGCACGGGGAGAGGGAATTATCATTTTAAATCAGCCGTTTCCGAACCAGGGGTTGGAAAGCGTCGAGCAGCGAATTGCCCCCTCTCCCCGCATTGCGGGGAGAGGGTTGGGGTGAGGGGCCAGGCATTCAGGCGCAACAAGCACAGGCATGCCTGACCAGCCTCACGTCATCTCAGGCCGCCTGCGAGAGCCGCAGCGCGCCCGGCTTCAGCATGGTTTCGATATGCGGAACCATGGTGTTGCGGGCGAAGCTGTAGATCTCCGAGCAACCGGTGATCTCGAAGCCGAGCTTCTGCTGTAGCTTCAAGGATGCCGGATTGTCGGCGAAGGCGCCGGAATGGACGGCGACTTCGGGCATGCGGCGGGCAAAACGTTCGAGCGAAGCCTTGACCGCTTCGGTCATGATGCCTTGCCGCCAGTAGAAGCGGTTCAGCCAATAACCGAGGTGCCAGCGGCCGTGGCGGAGCTCGATACCGACGCTGCCGATATGGGCATCATCCCGCTCGGTGATGGCGAGTTCCCAATCGGCCCCGAGGCCGGAGGTGTGCTCGACCAGCCAGTCGAGCGCATCCTGCCGGTCATAGGGCGCGGGAACGCGGGCCAGCATGCGGGTGACGGCGAAATCCGAAAGCGATTCCGCAATCATATCGGCGTCGCTGAGCCGGTGCGGGCGCAGCGTCAGTCGGCCGGTCTGGATGACCGGCGTCGGCCCAGGCATCAGCAGCCGGGCATCGCGGCGGGTGAGAGCGAGAGCGTTCATCTCATGCCTCCCCAGCTGCGCAACGATATCCAGGTCTTCCGGTCGAGCCTGTACCATTCGACCGGCACAGTGCTGCCAAGCGCCAGCGAAGCGGCGAGACCCGATCCCTGGAACTGGAAGCCGCACTTCTGCACGACCCGCCGCGAAGCGACGTTCATGACCCGGCAACGGGCATCGATCTGTGCAACGCTTTCGCGCGTGCGGAAGACCATGTCGACCAGCGCATGCGCTGCTTCGGTGGTGTAGCCCTGGTTCCAGTAGGGTTCGCCCAGCCAATAGCCGATCTCGACGGTGCGCGGATCGCCCGTAGGCTCAACCCCGCAGCAACCGAGAAAGGCGCCGTTGTCGGCTTTGGTAATCGCATAGACGCACTTGCCAATCTCGCCAAGTTTCGTGCGTCGCACGAAATCGGCGGCATCATTGGCCGTATACGGGTGCGGCATGCGCGACACCATCGTGGCGACATTGGCGTTGTTGGCGAGATGGGCAAGGGCGTCGATGTCTTCTTCGTGGGGCGCGCGCAGAACGAGCCTTTCCGACAGTAAGACGGGGCAATCGGTCCTTAACCTATCCGGCCTCAGCCGTTCTTCGGGAGACCTTGATTGGTCTTCCCTTAACAATTCGCCTTGCATGGTTCAGTCCTCCTTGGTTGAGGGTAAAGAAAAAGGGGAGATGGCGCCCCATCTCCCCTTTTTTCTTGACTGAACCTTGTAGCGTCAGCCGGGTCGATGAGACGCCGGCTGTTTTAGAGCGCTACCGGCTTATTCCGCTGCTTCCGCTTTCGGCATTACAGACACGTACACGCGGCCATTGGCCTTCGTACGGTAGTTCACGTTGCCCGCCGTAAGCGCAAAAATCGTGTGATCCTTGCCGAGGCCAACGTTGGAACCCGGGTGCCACTGCGTGCCGCGCTGACGCACGATAATGTTGCCTGCGATGACGGCTTCGCCGCCGAACTTCTTCACGCCAAGGCGCTTGGATTCGGAATCGCGACCGTTGCGCGAGGAACCGCCAGCTTTTTTGTGTGCCATTGGAGTTCTCCTTTAAACCCTGATCCCGTTACTTACTTGGCAGCCACGATGTCCGTGATACGGACAACAGTGTGGTGCTGGCGATGGCCGCGCGAACGCTTCGAGTTCTGACGACGGCGCTTCTTGAAGGCGATAACCTTCTTGCCGCGGTTGTGCTCGACCACTTCGGCCTTGACGGAAGCGCCCTTGACGAAGGGAGCACCAATCGCAGCGTCGGCGCCTTCGCCGATAACGAGGACTTCGGTGAATTCTACGGTGCCGCCGGCGGTGACTTCGAGCTTCTCGATGGTCAGCACGTCGTTGGCTGCCACACGGTACTGCTTACCGCCGGTCTTGATGACTGCGAACATTTTTTATCCTTTCATGTTCGTTCCGGCTCTCTCGTCTTGAGGACGAGCGGCCGTCTTTTTATCAGTCGAAATTGAGCAGGAATTCCAAAGGCCCGAGGCCTTAAAAAGATCTGCCGGTGAAACCCTGCGCGAAGCAGGGCGGGCAAGGCGCGGACTTATCCACACCTATTGCGCCGCACGGGATATATAAGCGCCCCTGATCTGTCAAGGCAAAAGGATGAAAAGCTTTCATATTCGCCCTTGCCATCGTCTCCGACTGTCGCTATGAGACAGCCCGCGCTGAGACGCGCGCCGACCAGCATAACCGGAGAGGTGGCAGAGTGGTCGAATGCACCGCACTCGAAATGCGGCATACCTGCAAGGGTATCGTGGGTTCAAATCCCACCCTCTCCGCCAGTTTGGTCATTCTTGCCGGCCAACATCAAACAAGCTGATTCCCTGGTAATCAGCTCAAAACCCCTCAACCCTCCGGAAATCGATAGACCACGTCCGCAAACGATCCCGTCGGAAACACGTAGAAGAATTTCAGGTTCGTGGATGATTCGTTGCGGATGCCGTGTTCGGCGTTGCCGGGGATGAAGACAGTGGTGCCTGGTTTGACCGTTGTTTCCTTGCCGTCTATCTGGACGATGCCGGTTCCTTCGAAGATGAAATAGATTTCCGAGGGGTCGTGGCGGTGCGGTTTCAGCTCGCCGCCGGGAGCAAGGTCGGCTATGCCGGCGCTCATGCTGTCGGTGGGGGTGATGTCGCTGCTGAGCAGCGTGTGCCAGGAGATGGAGCCGTGGACGGGGTCGTTCCATCCGTCGCGCGGGCGTTCTTCGGCTGTGGTGATAACGGCTTGCGATCGTTCTGTCATTTCGCCTCGAAACCTTGGATCAGCAATGTCCGGACGGTGTCACAATCGCGGAGAATGTCAATCCGATGGATCTTGGCGGATGGGTCTCGCATCGATGTGTGCCGACCGTCGCCTGTTGCGTTCCGTGGTCACCCGAGGCGGGATGGGAAGAGGTGATTGCACACGGGACAGGAGCGGGAGTGTTTGCCCGCCCCTCCGTTTTGCTTCGCGATTGGTTTGAACCAAGATTTTCAGCTCCGTCGCAGGAAGTCCGCGATCAGGCCTGAGACCGTCTCCGGCGCATCCTCGAAGCAGTAATGACCGACGCCGGCGAGGCGCTCTATACGCGCCGAAGGGAAGATGGCGGAGAAGAGCGGCAGGAAATGTTCGGCGTGCAGCGTCCGGTCCGCCTCGCCCCATATGGCGAGCGCCGGCTTGCTGCGGATGATGCGATCGGCTTCGGGGTCGGGCGTTTCGAATTGGTGGTTGCCGGTTGGAAAGCCGTTGGCCCAGCCGAGGGCACCGCGACAGTCGGCTTCTGTCGCGAAGGGCACGCTATAGGCCTCGATCCAGGCATCGGTGATGACGGCGTTGTTTTCGAAGCCGTTGAGCTTGAGGGTGCTGAGGATGTTGAAACCGAGATTGTTCAGCACCGGCTCGAGCGTACCGTCCGCCGCGGCCTTGCCGATCCATTGAAACCAGGGCGAGACGGCCGCGTTTGCCGTTAGCCGATCGAAAAGATCTGGCTGGCCGAAGGGTGTCGGGCCGTTTGCCGCGACGATGCGGCGGATAAGGTCGGGGCGACGGGCGGCAAAGCCCATACCGACGGGGCCGCCGAAATCATGCATGACGAGGGTGATGTCGGTAAGGCCAAGGGCTGCGACGAAGGCTTCCAGATTGGCGACATGGTCCTGCAGCCAATAGCTACGGTCTGCCGGCGTTTCGCTCTTGCCGAAGCCCATGTGGTCGGGGACGATGACGCGGTAGGTGCGGCTCAGCGCCGGGATGAGATGGCGAAAGAGATAGCCCCAAGTCGGCTCGCCATGCAGGCAGAGGATGACCTCGCCGTCGCGCGGCCCTTCGTCGACGTAGTGCATGCGGAAACCCGCTGCCTCGGTGAAATGTGGTGCGAAGGGGAATGTGCCGGCGAAGGTCGCATCGGAAGGAATCACGATTGTTCTCCTAATGTGGTTTTAGTTTGAAACCATTATTTCAGTATCTCTTGTGGTTTTAGTTTGCAACCGCTATGTTGAACCTATGCGCGCTTGCTTCCCGAAGCGGCGCGGACGGAGAGACGGAAGCAAGCGAGGCGGTCGGATGGCCAAGAGAGTGAGCCACAAGGATTCGATGTGCGGGGTGGCGCGGCCGCTGGATGCGATCGGCGACTGGTGGTCGCTGCTGATCATCCGCGATGCCTTCGATGGGCTGCGCCGGTTCGGCGAGTTTCAAAAGAGCCTGGGGCTTGCCAAGAACATCCTCTCGGCCCGGCTGCGCAATCTGGTGGCGCACGGCATCATGGATACCGTGCCCGCCTCCGATGGCAGCCCCTATCAGGAATATGTGCTGACGCAGAAGGGGCAGGGCCTGTTTCCGCTGCTGGTGGCGCTTCGCCAATGGGGCGAGGATTTCTTCTTCGCGCCCGATGAGCCGCATGTGACTTTGGTCGACAGAGCGACAAGCCTGCCGGTGCGGCGGCTGGAGCTGCGGGCACAGGACGGGCGGATGCTGATGGCTGAGGATACGGTGATTGTGGTGCCGCCGTCCGAGGATGGGCGCGAATAAACTGGCCGGCGTCTCGGCAGAGTTTATTCGGCGACTAGGCCGCTTCGACGCAGCAGCGACAGAAAGAGAAGCGGGATCAGCGTCGTCAGGATGATGGTCACGAAGGCCATGGCCATGCCGAGGCCGATCGAGCCCTGCTCGAACTGCCGCCAGATGAAGGTGGCGATGGTCTGCATGCCGACGGGTGCCAAGACGATCGAGGCGACGAGTTCGCGCGAGGCCAGCGCGAAGACGAGCAGCATGGCAGAGGCGAGGCTTGGCAGCACCAGCGGCAGCAGGATGCGGCGGAAGACAGTCAGCGTGCCGGCGCCGGAGACGCGGGCGGCGGCTTCGAGATTATCACCGATCTGCTGGAAAGCAGCCGAAGAATAGCGCGCCGTCTGCGGCAGCAGGATGCAGCAATAGGCCAGCAGCAGGATAATGCCGGTATTGTAGGGTGTGAAGGGCAGGCCGGGCATGTTCCAGACAAGGATCAGGCCGATGGCGACGACAATGCCGGGGAGCGCATTCGGCAGCACGGTCATGATGTCGATCAGCATGCGGCCGCGCATCCTTGTCTTCACGACGGTATAGGCCGTTGTAACGCCGATGAGGCCGGTGATGAGGGCGGTGCCGACGCCGAGCGCGAGACTGTTGCCAAGGGCGGCAAGCGCGCCGGCGCTGTTGCCGAAGACGGAAGCGAAATTGTCGAAGCCAAGATTGTCGATGATGAGGCCGCGCGAGATCGTCTTCGAGAGCGCGGTTGCGAGGATCGACAGCATGGGCACGCCGGTCGCCAGGAACGAGACGATGCCAAAGGCCAGCAGGACCGGTGCCGTCAGGCTTCCGAGCGGCCGCTTATCCTTGTTTTGTGGCTTGCCGTTCACCGTCTGGTAGGAGCGGCGCGACAGAATCCGGCGCTGGATCAGGAAGGCGATCAGCGAGATGATGACGAGGGTGAGCGACAGCACGGCGGCGCCCGGAAGGTCGATCGGCCAGTCGCCGATGCGCGTGTCGATGCCGGTGACGAGAACCTGAAAGCCGGCGCGGCGGCCGAGCGCTGCCGGCGTGCCGTATTCCTCGATCGCGGCGGCGAAGACCAGCAGCAGACTGGCGGCAAGGCCGGGCGCGGAGAGCGGCAGCGTGATGCGCCAGAAGGCGCGCGCCGGCGAAGCGCCGAAGACGCGGCCGACATCGGCATAGCGGGCGCCGACTGCCTCGACCGTGCGCGAGACGGCGAAATAGACGACCGGGAAGGTGTTGAAGGTCATGACGATGGTCATGCCCGCCAGCGAGAAGAGGATCGGCGCGAGATTGAAGCCGGCGATCTGCTGGAGATAGCCGCGCGGCTGCAGCGTCATGATCCAGCCGAGCGTGGCGATATAGGGCGGGATCATGAAGGGCGTCAGCAGCAATACGTCCCATAGCGGCGCGAAGGGAATGCGGTAGAGCGCCCGCAGCACACCGAGCGGAACGGCAATGAGCGCCGAAGCGAGAACGACGGCGCAGCCGAGAATGATCGTGTTCGCCGTCATGCCGAGCAGCGCTTCATCGGCCAGCGTCTTGCCGATAGCGGAGAAGGGTGCTGCAAAGGAGCCTTGCCCCAGCGAGGGAAAGACCGCCTGCAGCACGACGGCGACGAAGGGAAGGGCGACGATGATGGCAAGCCCCAGGGCTGCAAGCCAGGCTGCCGGCACCGGAGCGCCCGTTTCCTTCGCACTCATTCTCATCAAGCCTTACTTGCTGCCGAACAGATCGCTGATCTGTTTCAGGGTTTCCTTGCGCTTGCCGTAGACGGCGTTGACATCGTAATCGAGCAGCTTCAGATCACTGACGAGCGGACGCGAAGCCGGGATGTCGGCGCGGGCGGGCATCAGGTAGGTGCCGGCGACCGTTTTCTGGCCTTCATCCGACAGCATGTAGTCGACGAACTTTTTCGCTTCGTCCTGATGCTTCGACCAGTTGAGGATCATGACCGGGCGCGGCGCAATGACGGTGCCGGACTGCGGGAAGATGACGTCGATGCTCTCGCCCTTGGCCTTGGCGGCGAAGGTGATGTAGTCGACCGCGCCGAAGACGGCGGCCTTGGCGCCCTGCAGCACCGGGTTCAGCGCTTCGGCATTGGCACCGGCGATGATCGCGCCGTTGTCCTTGAGGTCCTTGAAGAGCTTGTCGCTATCCTTGGCGCTGAGGGCGGCGGTCAGCTCGAAGGAGGAACCGGACTGGGCGGGATCGGGAATATTGACGAGATCCTTGAATTCGGGCTTGGCGAGGTCGGCCCATTCCTTCGGCTCGGTGGTGCCGCTTTTGGTGTTCCAGGCGATGCCGAGGGCCGAAACGCCTTGAGCAACGGCCGTATCGGTCTTCAGGAAGGCCGGGACCTTTTCCGCATTCGGGCTGGTATAGGAGACGAGCCAGCCGCGTTTGGCGAAATCGGTCGCCGTATCCCAGGAAGCCGAGATCAGCACGTCGACGACCGGATTGGCGGCTTCGGTCTCGATGCGCGCCATGACCTTGCCGGTTGTTGCCTGGAAGACATTGACCTTGATGCCGGTCTGGGCGGTAAAGCCGGCGGAAAGCTTGTCAATGAGGTTCTGCGGACCGGCGGTGTAAACCGTGATATCGGCATGGGCGACGCCGCTCAGAAGAGCAGTCGAAAGGGTGAAAATGGCAATTGATTTCAGCGATTTAAACATGATTTCCTCTCTATGACTATCGAATGTTCCTGCTAGAACCACAGGATGCTGTCGGTATCGATGACCAGGCCGATTTGCTCGCCTGGCCGGATCTTGATCGGGCTCAGAACCTGCAGCTCGATGCCGGTCGTGCCGTGCGGCGAGGCGGTGACGAGATGGCCGTCTCCGCGGAAATGCGAGCGCAGCGCCGTTGCCGGCAGGCTTGGCCAGGCGGCTTCGCCCAGTGACACGGCGCGCGTCGGGATGAGGATTCTGGCTTTGTCCTGGCCGGGACGTGCGGTGTCCGACAGCACATGCGGGCTTCCTGCCAGCCGCCAGCCGTTGTCGCGCCATTCGAGATCGGCCGTGCTGCCAAGCCGCAGGAATTCGGCGACCTCGGGTGATGCCGGGCTCTTGATCAGCATATCCGGCGAGGCGAGCTGGGCAATTTCGCCGGATCGCATGATGGCGACCTCGTCGGCAAGCGTCAGGGCTTCGCTGTGATCGTGGGTGACGTAGATCGCCGTCAGGCCAAGCGTGGTGATGAGCTCTGCAAGCTCTCCGACCATGTTTTCGCGCAGTTCGCGATCAAGGTTTGAGAGCGGTTCGTCGAACAGGATGAGCTGCGGCTCGGCGACGATGGCGCGGGCGATGGCGACACGTTGCTGCTGGCCGCCGGACAAATCGCTCGGGCGCCGCTGTGCAAGGGCCGCCAATCCCACGCGTTCCAGCGCCCGCATGGTGCGCTTTTCACGCTCCGCCTTCGAGATGCCACGCATTTCGAGTGGGAAAGAGACATTGCCGCCGACCGTCAGGTGCGGCCAAAGCGCATAATCCTGAAACACCATGCCGAGATTGCGCTTTTCCGGCGGCACGAAAATCTTCGTCGTCGCATCGGCTACCACCTGGCCGGAAATGCTGATCCTGCCCTTTGTCGGCGCGAGCAGGCCGGCAACGAGGCGCAGAAGGGTCGTCTTGCCGCAGCCCGATGGGCCGAGCAGCGCCAGCGTCTGTCCCCTGGCGAGCGAAAGATCGATGCCGCTGAGAACGATCGACTTGTCGTAATGAAGTTCCAATCCCGTTGCCGAAACGGCAGCCTGGATGCGGCTTGCGTCACTTGTCATCTAAAAAATCGGCGTTTTGAAAAGCTACAAGCCTGAGTAGAGCCGCCGCATGACAATGGTGTGACGAATTTACTGCAAGGCCCGATATCGAGATACGATGCAGCAATGTTGGTACAAATTCAGACAATAATCTCCACGTTACCGATAATGATGATCAAGTCAATTGCAGACGGAAATTCACTAATAGTAAGATTTTGATCGATTAGATTGGCATTCCTGCCATTCGTTTTTAGTATGACAATAGGGGTTTACTCTTCGTATCGATGGTTTATTGAACCAGACGACTCATCTATTTGATTCTATTTCGTTTCGCCCGCAATCGAACTATCAAGACGGTAAAATCGACAGCAGATTATTCTGCTCGATGATTCCGAAGCTCCTTTGCGGTTTGGAGGCCTGGGTGGAATTCATGCGATGGGTGTGCCTCCGAAGTCCGATCTCAAGGGGCAGAGCATCGATCGAATGGCGCAATATCAGGGAACCGATTCTTGAACCAAGAAAGTGCCGTAATGCCTGAACGTATCGCGCGAGAGTGGAATAGCCTCGTCCAACAGACGTCGACCGAAACGCATCATATTGTCTGTGCGATCGTCCGCGACAATGAGGATGAGCTGAGACAGCGCTACAGAGCCTATCTGGAAGATGATTCCGACCTGGCGAGTCTCGTCGGAGAGGATACAAACCTCACCGCTTTTACCGCCCGGTTCCTGGAATGGATCAAGAAGCTGGTCGACCCGAATGCCACGTCCGGCGAGATATTTTTCTCCGACCAGGACAGCCTCGGCGAGACCATGGCGCGCATCGGCTTTCCGCCGCATGCCGTGTCCCGGTCGATCCGCAAGATCAAGCTCTGGTTTCTCAGGCATCTCGCCGAAGCCGAAGTCTCCCGGCAACAGCTCATCGATGCCATGGCTTTCGTCATCGGATTGTTCGACATTGCGCTGGAGGTCCGCGAAGCCAGCTATCAGAAGGGCGTTACGTCGAACGCGCGGGTGAATGAGGCCTATCGTCTGCATCTGCTGGGACAGAACCTGGCGATGGAGCGGGAACGGCAGAGGGCCGCGCTTATGGAATGGGGGCACGGTGTTCTCGCCGCCTTCTATCAGAGTGCGGCTTCCAGCGAGCTTCCGCGGCTCTCGAAGAGCGAGTTCGGCCTGTGGCTGAACCACAAGGCGCATATCCTATTCGAGCGCCAGCCGAAGCTCGAGCTCATCAAGCAGCTGGTCGGCCGTATCGATGGCGAGCTCGTTCCGGCGCTGGAGCGCGTCAGCTTCGGCGATCGCACGCAAATCAGCGATGCGGCGGGAAGGATCGAGGAGGAGCTATCGGCGATCAAGTTCCTGCTGAACAGCATTTTCGAAGCGCATATCGAAGTCGAAAGCGGTCGGGATCCCCTGACGCAATTGCTCACCCGTCGCTTCATGCCCTCCGTGCTGATGCGCGAGATACAGCTGCAGAAGGCGTCTGTTGCATCAGGCTTCTGCGTGTTGCTGCTGGATATCGATCACTTCAAGCGCATCAACGATACGCATGGACACAAGGTCGGCGATCTCGCGCTCAGGTCGGTCGCCGCCGCCATCACCGAAAGCGTTCGCCAGACCGATTTCGTCTTCCGCTATGGCGGCGAGGAGATGCTGATCGTACTTGTCGAATGCGACGAGACGATGGGCCTGCAGGTGGCGGAAAAGGTCCGCTCGGAGATCGCGACACTCTCGATCCCGCTCGCCGATGGCGAAAGGCTTGCCATCACCGCCAGCATCGGCGTCGCCGCCTTTGGCGGGGAGCTCGACTACGAAGGCATCCTGGCGCGCGCCGACAAGGCCGTCTACCAGGCCAAGGAAGACGGGCGCAACCGGGTGATGTTGGCGCCAGCAGCCTGACAAGGGCCAAAGCCTGCCGCGATATAGGAGCCATAACCGGCATCGATCACAGCGGGCATTTCGCAACACTTCGTTCATGGCCGAATTATCTCTGGCCTTCTGCCCTCTACACTGCAGCTCCCAAAGGAGAGTTGGCAATGTTGACGAAGGAAGCTGAATTCGGCGCCATTGAGGGCAGCCACGAGCATATCGAGATCAGGCCCAGCGTACTTTACATCGGCACTCCCGTGGTGCTGATTACGAGTCTCAACCCCGATGGCACGACGAATATCTCACCGATGTCATCGGTTTGGGCTTTATACGATCGAGTCGTTCTGGGTCTGACGTCGACAAGCAAGGGCCGGGAAAATCTCATGCGCGAGCGTCAGCTGGTGTTGAATTTTCCGTCGCCGGAGCTGTGGCCGAAGATCGAAGCGATCGCCCCGACGACGGGACGCAATCCCGTTCCCCCGCACAAGGAAAAGATCGGCTACCGTTTCGAGGCCGATAAATTCGATGTGGCCGGCTTCACGCCGCAGGCGGCCGACCTCGTGCGGCCGCTGCGCATTGCCGAATGCCCGATCCAGTTCGAGGCGGAGGCGGTAGCGGCGCATCCTCCCGGCGCGGAATGGCCCTCCGAGCGCGCCGAGGCGTTCTCCATCATCGAGGCGAAGGTCCTTCGCGTTCACGCGCACAAGGATATCGTCGTCGCCGGCACCAATCATATCGATACCAGCAGGTGGAGCCCGCTGCTTTATGTGTTTCGACATTATTTCGGCACCGGGCCGGATCTCGGCCGCACCTTCAAGGCGGAGAAATGATGCATTCTCCGGCGGAGGGTGTCTGTGCGGTCATAGAGTTAATTTGCCAGCTTCGGCCCCGCCTACCAGCAGCTCCAGACCGGCTTCGAACAGGGCCTCATGGCCGTTGGCGCGGTAGAGCGCCAAGGCTTTGCCCAGGTTCGGATGGCTTTCGGCGGCGGCGTCAAGCGCTGCCCGATCCTGGGAATCGGCCGCATCCGCCTGCTCTTCCAGCACGCATCCTACCACATAGCGGCTGATTGCAATCTGCAGCTCCAGCGCCTTTCCCGGATCGAAGCCGGCGACGAGCAGGCACTCGAGCTGGGCTTCGATCGCGTCGAGATGCGAAGGGTCGACCTCGGTGCCGGCATGAACGCGGGCGCCATCGCGCCACGCCAGCAGAGCGGAGCGGAAGCTGCGGGCGTTGGCGCGCAGGAATTCCTGCCACGACTCCCCGGCCAAAGGTAGGTTGCGGGTGTGGTTTCGCCTCAGCATCTCGGCATTCATCGCCGCCAGCAGGGCCTGCTTGCCCTTGAAGTGCCAGTAAAGTGCCGGCTGCTGCACGCCGAGGCGCTGGGCGATCAGCCGGGTCGACAGGCCGTCGATGCCGACTTCGTTCAAGATGGTCAGCGCCGCATCGACGATCTGGTTCCTGTCGATTTTCATGGTCTCTCCGATTGACAGGGTTTCACACATAATTTATCGGCGATAAAGTTCCTTATCAACGATAAGTTTTGCACTATGAACAAGATGCTTCTGACGATCTTGGCCGTCGTCGTTCTCGATGCTGCGGGCACCGGCCTGGTGATGCCGATCCTGCCGGAGCTTTTGCGGAGCGTGGCGCATTCGCCCGAACTCGGCTGGCGCTATGGCGCCTTTCTGTCGCTCTATGCGGCGCTGCAGTTCCTGGCCTCTCCCATTCTGGGGATGCTGAGCGATCGTTACGGCCGCCGGCCGGTGCTTCTCGCCTCGCTGGCGGGTGGTATGATCGACTATGCCTTCATGGCGTGGGCACCGGGCTTCTGGGGGCTGTTCCTCGGCCGTGCCATCGCCGGCCTGACGGCGGCCAATGCCGCGGTTGCGACCGCGTGCCTTGCCGACGTCACGCCGGAGGAGCGCCGCACACGCGCCTTCGGGCTTCTCAGCGCCTGTTTCGGTATCGGTTTCATTCTCGGACCGGTCATTGGAGGGGTGTTGGGCACGATCTCGCTACGCGCGCCGTTCGTCGCGGCCGCGTTTCTGGTGATGGTGAATTTCATTGTCGCGCTTGTCGTGCTGCCTGAGACGCGGATGGCAAGGCCCGAGCGGATCGATCCGGCCGCCTTTCATCCGCTGGCGCCGCTGCGCTGGATCGGCGCGTTTCCGGCGCTGGTGCCGCTACTCTTCATGTCCATCCTCCTTGCTATCGTCGGCGAGGTCGGCGGTACCGTCTGGGTGCTCTATGGTCAGGACGAGTTCGGCTGGGATACGGCAACCGTCGGCCTGTCGCTCGCCGGCTTCGGCCTGTTCCATGCGCTGGCCCAGGCTTTCGTCGCCGGCCCCTTGAGCGAGCGCTGGGGCGAACGCTGCGCGCTCATGGTCGCGATCGTCTGCGACGGTGCGGCCTATGTTGCCATCGCCTTCGTCACGCAGGGATTTCTCGTCTTTTTTCTGTTTCCGCTCTTCTGCCTCGGCGGGATCGGCCAGCCGGCGTTGCTGTCCTTGATGACCCAACGCGTCGGTGCGGACGAGCAGGGACGTCTGCAGGGTGTTTTGACCAGCCTGACGAGCCTTGCCTCCATGATCGCGCCATTGGCAATCAGCGAGATCTATTTCGCATCAAGACATGTCTTTCCCGGGCTGGTCTGGGTACTCGGCGCTTCGCTCTATCTCCTGTGCATGCCAATTCTCTTCGCAAACCGGCCACGGGCAGATGAGCCGCTGGAAGGAGCGGCTCATCGACAAGGCAAGCAGCCCTGAAAGGCATATGGCGGAACAATGCAAAGGGCGCGGGCGGTTAGCCCGCTATGTGGCAGCACCATGGTCTAAGATGAATGGCGCAGCCGTTCGGGTGCGATCAGTTGACGGATTCATCCGGATCGGGGTCCTTGACCTTGCCGAAGAGGCTCTTCAGCGCACTGGTCTTGGCCTTCGTAGCCTTGTTGGCCTTGATCGCGCGTGTCGCCGCCTTGGCCTGTTCCAGCATCATCTCGATCTGGATCTGCTGGATTTCGGTCAAACGCTCCCACTGGCGATTGAGGAGATGATCGACCTTTTCATGCAGGTGGCGGATTTCCAGTTCGGCCTTCAGGTTGACCTTGTAATCGTTGAGGGCACGCAGGCGATCCTTCTCTTCCTGGCGGCGCTGGCTCATCATGATGACGGGCGCCTGCAGCGCGGCGATCGTCGACAGGACGAGATTGAGGAGGATGAACGGGTAGGCATCGAAGGCCTCCTTCTCGCCCATGACGATGTTGACGGCCATCCAGACGCCGAGAAACAGACAGAAGGAAATGATGAAGGTCCAGCTGCCGCCGAAGGACGCGACACCGTCAGCCATACGGTCGCCGATGGAGCGGTGGTCCTCGTAATCTTCTTCGATGTTCTCGGCCAGCGTATCATGCGTCTTCAGGCTTTCGACGACCTCGTCCTCGAGGTTGGAAAGCTCGCCGCGCTCCACCGTCAGCAGCTCGGCAATATATTGGGCGCGATAATCGTCCATGACCTTGCGGCTGATATAATCGTCGGCGCGAAGCTCGGGATGCTTCAGCCGCATGAAATCCGCCAGCGAGGGGCGGAGGTCGTCGACATGGACGGCATCTTTTTTCTTCAGCACCTGACCGGTGATGGCATCGATCAGCTTGACGGACTTGGCCTTCGCCTGCGCGAGGCTTTTGGTATAATCGTCCATCTCCACAACGGTTGGGCTCTCGCCCTCGCCCGCGTCGAAATCGACGATGCCTTCCGCTGGCTCAAAGGTCTTCGTTTCTGTCATCTAAAGGGGCCTTCTCTGACGTTTTCTCGCTCATTTAGCCAATAATGCGAACAGGAATATGACTGTTAGAAGACAGTGAAAATTGCGGCCGATATAGACCGCAGCCGCCTATCCGCAACTTCCTCTGCTATTTGCTCCTATCAAATTTTTAGCGCCATTATCCTAAGCAACGGCAAACGCGATGCGCCGTTCCTGCAATCCCTTGCGTCTGTTTCGCCCGCGACTCCGGAAAAGCAACCGTTCCGGGCGAATTCGTCAACGTTTTCGAAAGCGCTGCGTGTTTCTGCAGGAATTTCTACCGATTCAATCAGGTTTTGATTTTTCACCCCCTTGACCAAGGCCGGCCGACTTCTATTTGCCGCGGTGCAACAGACATTCGCGAGAGCGAATAAATATTAAGGTTTCAATGAATTATCGTCAGCAGGTTGGGGGCCTGTTGTCATGGATCTTTCAAATGCGTGGAAAGGATCGCTATGCACAATCCCCCGGCAGAAGACTTGGAGTCTATCGCCCGACAGGGCGGCCGATTCAAGCGAATGGCTGTCAGGATACCCACCTACCTGACCGATCTTAAGGAAAACCCGGCCTGGCTGCCGATGTTCCTGCTGGCCCGAACCTTGCCGTTTCGGCGGATGCATTGGTTTGCCACCAAGCAGCCTGTCAGGCTTCCTGTTTCCGGCCCCTCTATGTTCGTCGGTGTCGAGCGCGGCGCCGTCGTCAAGGCCTTGCGGACGGATGGCATCTATCCCAGCCTGATGTTGCCGGATCATATTCATCAGGAAATTGCTGAATTTGCGCTGGCCACCGGCTGCTACGGCAATTTCAACCGGCAGCTCGAATTCGTCGCGGGCGAACACAGGGAAGCCGAAGGCCGCTTCGGCCGGCCGATTCTGAGCGGGCACTTCTTCGAGCGCTCGCTCGATTGCGAAGCCGTCATGGCGGTCCAGCGCGATCCGCTGTTGATCGACGTCGCCCGGCAATATCTCGGCGGTCAGGCCAAGGTGATCACCACCCGCATCTGGTGGAGCTTCCCGACCCAGGCTTCCGAAGCCGATCGGAGCCTCGCTTCGCTCGACAAATACCACTTCGATCTCGATGATTGGCGGATGCTGAAATTCTTCTTCAATCTTGTCGATGTGGATGAGGGCACTGGTCCACATGTCTTCGTCAAGGGAAGCCACAAGCGCCGCCAGGTCCGTCATCAGCTGACCTTGCTTGTCGGGCATCCGGCAAACGAGGTGCTCGATTATTACGGCCAGGCGAATGCGCTGACGCTGACCGGCAAGGCCGGCTCCGGCTTCGTCGAAGACCCGTTCGGCTTCCATATGGGCACCGTGCCGACGCAGAAGCCGCGGCTGATGATGGAGGTCGGTTTCGGGGTCTCGAAGCCTTCGCGACGCCGCTTCCACGGCGAACCCGTCCTGCGCTGAAGCATGTCGCGCAAAAGTGCGCAGCGGTTTTGCGACAACGATATACGCAAAATCAAAATGCGCATTTGGCCTGGCATCACAGAGCGCCAATTATGAATGGCGCTCTCGTCTGATCGGCGTCAGGCCGAGCGCGTGAAGCGCCTGGCAATCAGATGGTCGAGCGCGATGCGGCCAGGCCCGCCCGCTATGACCACCAGAAAGCAGGTTGCCCAGGTGCCATGCGTCGGCCAGGCATCGGGATAGACGAAGATCTCGATGACAACAGTCATGCCGAGCAGCGCCAGCGCCGAGAGCCGGCTTGCCAATCCGATGACCAGCATGAATGGGAAGAAATGCTCGCTGAAGGCGGCGATATGGGCGGCGATCCAGGGATCGACCAGCGGCAGCTTGTATTCCGTCTGGAAGAGATAGACGGCATTGTCGGTCACCTGCCAGCCATCCACCTTGGTCTGACCGGATTGCCAGAAGACGGCCGCGATAGACAATCGCGCTATCAGAGCAATCAGGTCATGCGGGATACGGTCGAGAAGCTTCAGGCCGCTATAAAGTTTTTGGGCCACGGTTTCGCGTTCGGCCGGAGCGGCCGTCATCATCTGGTTCTGCATGTCGTTCTCCCTGGCGTTCAGCGAATGGCCATGAAAACGCCTGCCGTGAACGCACCGGCGAGGTTGGCGGAAAGATCGAAATTGGCGGCTTCGGCGAGAGCCGTCTCATAGGCCTGGCCAAGAGTGGCGCCTGAAAACAGCTGCTCCAGAAAGGTTGCGCCACCCGACGGCAGGCGATGCACCTCGACGATCATCTGAGGACGGATGACGAGAGCATCCTCGCCCGTCCAATCGCTGATATCTGCAAGCTCGATTTCGCCGGTGTTCATCGCCCAGATGGTGACGGCCGGATGGGCGGAACGTGCCACCGAAGCGGAAGGATGCGGCACGAAGGCCAGTTCCGCCAGACCGGCCGGCTCGATGGTCGCCACCAGAGCCGCATCGAGCGGCACGGCGTCGGCCGCATGATAGGCCCGCCCCCGCAGCGCCTCCAGCCGCATGACGTCGGCCAGATAGGGGATTTCCTGCACCGGTTCTAAACCCTCGACGAAATCGGGAAAATCATCGCCATAGGCAAGCAGCAGCGGTGATCGCGGCGGGTGCAGACGGACGAACTCATGCGCCATGGCAGCGAAGAATTCCTCGCCGACGATCCTTTCCGCGGCAGGAAAGCGCGAGGCGAGCGCACCGATCAGGCCGATGGCGACATTGTTGCGATAGACGCCGAAGCGCCGTGCAGGCTGTGGGCCGTTCCAGGCCGTCAATCCCTCGGGCACGGAGAGATCGGGATCGATGAGTGCTGCGGCGAATTCGCCTTGCGTTGTGAGAGACATCGATCCCTCCTCAGGCTGCCCGACGGGCGGCGGCGCGCTTCAAAATGGCGCCGGCGGCCTCGGCCTCCGCCCTCAAAACCGGCCATTCCGGCACGTCGTTATCCCATTCGACGAGACTGGCGACCGGCCCGATCCGGCCGATCAGCTCCGCGTAAAGCGCCCAGACGGGATCTTTCACCGGCGTATCGTGGCTGTCGATCAAAAGCGGAGCACCGGCATCGTCGATGGTTTCCGAATGGCCACTCAGGTGGATCTCGCGCACCCATTGCACCGGGAAGCGCTTGAGATAGGCGCGCGGGTCCATGTGGTGGTTCGTGGCAGCGACGAAGACGTTGTTGACGTCGAGCAGCAGGCCGCAACCGGTGCGCTTGGCGATTTCGGCCAGAAATTCCGTTTCCTCGATCGTGCTCTCTTCGAAGAGCAGGTAGGTAGCCGGATTCTCGAGCAGCATCTGGCGGCCGAGCAATGTCTGCACCTGGTCGATATGGTCGCAGACCTGCATGAGCGTCGCCTCGGTATAGGGCAGGGGCAGAAGATCGTTGAGAAAGGTCGTATCGTGCGTCGACCAGGCAAGGTGCTCCGAAAAACTCTCCGGCTCGTAGCGATCGCAGACGATCTTCAAGCGGGCGAGATGTTCGCTATCCAAAGGCTGCATCGAACCGATGGAGAGGCCGACGCCATGGATGGACAAGGCATAATCCTGGCGCAGCCTGCCAAGCTGGGCATGTGGCGGTCCACCAGCACCCATATAGTTTTCGGCATGGACTTCAAAGAAGCCGATCGGCTGCGCGGCCGCATCGATCACAGAAAAATGCTCCGGCTTGAAGCCGACGCCAGCGCGACGGGGAAGTTCTGACGGTTTCATTACGGGCCTCCGGGTTAGAGCTATTCCAGGAAAATGCGCGTCGGCTTTGCGTCCGGAATTGCGCGAAAACAAAGGGATCAATCATTCCGTTCGGGAGGCAGGCGGCGCCGGTTAAACGATGCGCCGCCCACGTATTTGCGCTGCCTTGCCAGATCTGGGTCAGACCGGGGCTGGACCCTGCATCAATGTGCCGTGGCCGTTCGGCGTCTTGATCGTCTCACAGGTCCCGGCGGGAACCAGCTTCCACGAGTTGCGCTGATAGTCGACCTTCGACGTGCCGGCGCAGGTCGTGCCGGGGCCGGCGGCGCAATCGTTCTGGCCCTTGAGGGCGACGCCGTAGCATTTTTCCTTGGCATCGGCGGCAGATGCTGTCGTTGCGCCGGCAACCAGCGTCACCGCCGTTGCGACCGATGCGGCCAGGGCGAGTGCGGACATCTTGCTCATGACAAACTCCTTACGAGAGATGATTGACGATCAATCCGATTTCAGATCAGGCCGGCGTCAGCGAACCGTGGCCCTTCGGGGTCTTCATCGAGGTGCAGGTGCCCGTGGGGACGAGCTTGAAGGACATCTTGTCGTAGCTCATGGTCGACTTGCCGGCGCAATCATGCTTGCCGGCGGCGCAATCGTTCTGGCCCTTGAGGGCGACGCCGTAGCATTTTTCCTTGGTATCGGCGGCCGAAGCCGGGACGGCGACGGATGCAAGTGCCGATGCGATCGAGCCGGCGATGGCCAGGGTGAGGATGCTGTTCTTCATGGATCTGTCTCCTAGATGGATGCGAGCCGTCATTGGCTTGCATCGAGGTCTACGGAGCGTCTCGACTGGATGTTACAGCCGCATCGGAATTTTTTCCGAGATGGCGTCATCTATATTGTGCCGGCTATCTGCTGTGGCTGGCAATAGCCGGGCAGGTGTGGTGGTGAGGCTGACATGCGCATGGGTAGCAGACGCATCTGTCGGAGAACCTGCCACGGAGACGAAAGGGCTTGAAAAATAGTTGCCATTGCCGGTAACGAAAGCCTGCGGTCCCGCGTAGAGGAGATGTCGGATGAATCATTCGGCGCGCGAAGAGGAATGGGCAGTCTGGATGCGCGCCGCCATCGGCGGCGATGCGCAGGCCTATCACCGTTTCCTCACCGCTGTGACGCCGCATCTGCGCGCCATGGCGCGTCGGCGCTGCGATCAGCTGGGTGCGCCGGTAAGCGAGGCCGAGGATGTGGTGCAGGAAGTGCTGCTGGCCATCCATCTGAAGCGCGGCACATGGGATTCATCCCGCCCGATCGGACCCTGGCTGTCGACGATCGTGCGCAACAAGCTGATCGACAGCCTGAGGCGGCGCGGGAGGCATATGAGCGTGCCGATCGACGATGTGATCGATTTCCTGGAGGCGGAGGAGCATACCGACTCGCTTGATCGGTTCGATGTCGATCGTATGCTGGAGTTGCTGAAAGACCCGCAGAAGACGATCGTGCGCTCGATTTCCGTCGAGGGAAGCAGCGTCCGGGAAACGGCGGACCGGCTGAAGATGACGGAAGGGGCGGTGCGCGTGGCGCTGCACCGCGCGTTGAAGGCGCTTGCGGCTTTGTATCGGAGTGAGACCAGTGAAAACCGATGACCTCATCAATCTTCTGGCGCAGGACGCGCCGGTCCGCATGCGGATCGGCAAGGTCCTGACCCTGGCGGTCGTCGCGGGCATCCTGATCAGCGGCGGTCTCTTCTTTGCCATGATCGGCTTTCGCGCCGATATCGATACAGCGATGGAGACCGTCCGTTTCCTGTTCAAGTTCGTCGTGACCATCGCGCTTGCCGCAACAGCCTGCGCCGTCGTCTTCCGCATCGGGCGGCCGGGTGCCTCGCTGCGCCTGTGGGGCTGGACGCTGCTCCTGGCACCAATCCTGCTGCTTGCCGCCGCCGCCGTCGAAATGGCCGTCATGCCGGCCGGCAGCTGGAGCGCGCGGATGATCGGCCACAATGCCCGCTTCTGCCTGACGCTCATCCCGCTGCTGTCGATAGGCCCGCTCGCCTGCTTCCTTTTCGCCCTGCGCCAGGGCGCGCCGGAAAAGCCGGGTGCGGCCGGCGCCGTCGCCGGCCTTGCCGCCAGCGGCATCGCCGCGACCTTCTATGCCTCCAACTGCACTGATGACAGCCCGCTTTTCGTCCTGCTCTGGTACCCGATCGCGATCGCCATGGTGACGACTGTCGGATATATCCTCGGCAGGCGCCTGTTGCGCTGGTGACATCATCGAAGGCGTGACCGCGAGACTGGCGAAATCGCTCCTCCGGCGGCAGCCTTGGGCCATTGGGATAGTACGGCTTGGAAAAATCTGCTGGCAGCAGGCGGATTCGTGACCTATCATGACGGTCTGCTGCGACTTTCAAAAAATCGCATTTCCCCGTGTTAAAGTATTTGCATCCGCGGCAAATTCGATTATAGAGGCCCTGCTTTCCCCGCGGGGGCATCCAACGCCCGGCGGCTGTTGGGAAATAGTTCAATGGTAGAACAGCGGACTCTGACTCCGTTAATCTTGGTTCGAATCCAGGTTTCCCAGCCAATTCTCTCTAAATGCCCTTAGTTCCCTAATTTTCCAGTCTGGTTGGGTATTTTTTTGGCATCACTAGCGACCTAATGTCCAGAACTGTAATCCACAGGTGATGCCCACGCAGAAAATGCATCGTGCCGTCGCCAGGCGGCAGGCAAGGGCGAACTCCTCATGGCTGTCCGCCACGACGTCGAGAATCTCACCCGCCGCGGCAAGGCGCGCGCGTCCCCAACGCGTTCCAGCAATGCCGACCGAGCAGCCGGCTTTCACTGAGCCTTCATTGTTCGGATCATAAAAAGGCTCAAGTCATCGGTTGAAAGCTCAACGTGCTGCTGGCCGAGCTGAAGATGAACTCGAAGGAACCCATGTCCAAGGCGCAGCTCCAAAAGCTTTGCGAACAGGAACGCGACATGATGCTCTTGCATTTGGAAGATGTCTCGACGGCCGCGCGGCGCAATGGTCGTCCCGAAGGTGAACTTTGGCACGCATAGAGGTTTTGACACGCCAGGAACGCCGACGCGCTTGCTCTGACGAGCAGAGGCAGGAGATTTTGCGGGATGTTTCGTCGGATGTTCTGACCGTCGCTGATGCGGGAATTTTCTGTAAACTGACAGATCTTGATGTTCGTATCCGGTCAGTTGATCTTCGGTTGCGTGAAATCTTTCGCAATAGCGAGCAATGCCAAGGTCTTGGTGCATCCTCAGCGCGTTCCTCTCCGGGAGGGAGGAATACTTGATTCGATTGTGTTGATGGATCACCGCGAAATGAAGATGACATGGAATTCCGTATTGGGGTTAGCATCGTATTTTGCTGCCATCCACGCCTCTGGAGGCTTCACAGCTAGCTACGTTGACCAACTTCAGACGATCTCAGCCATTCGGTGGCTGTGTGGTGTAGCCCGCGCCGGACAAATGGATGCTTGAACGAGTGATAATCGTATGGGCATGAATATTTTCATGTGGGGGCTATCCTCAGTTTCCATCCTTTGCTACGCGTTCGCCTTAAAAAGGGCTGCATGTCTTTATCGTTAGGGCAAAAAACGAACCTGAAAATGGATTGCCGGTGAAGAATTTTAAAATCGCCAAAAACGAAGTGCGTTATCATGGCGCGGTATGGGACATTGCAGAAGCATTGTCGAATTTTCGCTTGGCGGCATTGCTAGGGTGGCAAGATGTCGCGCAGCGCTACAGGCGATCGCGGGTCGGCGCATTTTGGCTTACTATCAATATGGGCGTATTGATCGGAGCTCTTGGCCTTGTTTTTGGCACGATCTTCAATTCACCCATGAATGAATTTCTACCCTTCATATGTGTGGGCTTAATATTTTGGGGGTACTATACCCAGATTGTTAGTGAGGGATGTACCGGGTTTATATCCAATAGCGAAATAATATTGCAATTAGATATTCCATTTTTTACATATATACTTAGGGTTTGGTATCGAAATTCCATAATACTTTTGCACAACCTCGTGATATTTCCAATCGTTCTTCTGATATTTTGGAAATCAATTGGGATTTCTGCACTATTGGTGATCCCAGGGTTCGTGCTAGTCACGTTAAACATGACTTGGATTGCGTTGATATTGGCAATACTGTGTACACGTTATCGCGACCTCATCCAGATCGTTCAGAATATCATGCAGGTTATGCTTTATGTCACTCCGATCATGTGGATGCCGAATCATTTACCACAGAGCGCTTCGCGCGGAATGCTCGACTTTAATCCGTTTTTCCATCTAATTTCAGTCGTCCGAAATCCGCTTCTTGGAGAGGCTGTGACCGCCACAAATTGGGCTGCGGCAATAGGTATTGCCGTTGTTGGCTGGACTATCGGACTTCTGCTGTTGAATAAGTACCGAGCCCGCATTGCTTACTGGTTATGAGCCAAAGCAACCGAGATTTCAGAGAGTACAGGCAAGCATGACATCGATTTCCTTGCAGAATGTCACCGTTGACTTTCCCATTTATAACGCGCGTGGCCGTTCGCTCAAAAATCGCGTCATGAACATAGCCACCGGTGGTTCGATCAACTCGGAAGGCCATGGCGCAGTGGTTGTCCGCGGATTGGACGCGATTAATCTTGAATTGAAACGACATGATCGTATCGGCCTCATAGGCCACAACGGTTCCGGTAAGACGACCCTTCTTCGCGTGCTAACGGGTGTTTACATACCGACATCCGGCAAGGTCGACATCCAGGGTAAATGTACATCGCTCATCAACATCTCGCTAGGAATCGATCCTGAAGCGACCGGTCGCCAGAATATCTTCCTTCGAGGAGCATTGTTGGGTTTCCGAAAGGACGAGATGAAGGCCCGGCTTGAGGAAATTGAGGAGTTCAGCGAATTGGGTGGCTTCCTCGAGATGCCCGTTCGCACTTACTCAAGCGGCATGCAGCTACGATTGGCATTCTCAATTTCCACCATCCTGCAGCCCGAAATACTCATCATGGACGAATGGTTGGCGACGGGCGACGAGGGTTTCAAGGTTAAAGCTAATCAGCGCTTGAACGAGCTTGTAGAAAAAACTCAGATCCTGGTGATAGCGAGCCACGCCAAGGAGCTTCTGGAGAAGAATTGTAATCGAATCATTTGGCTCGAGCACGGAAAGGTGCGTATGGATGGTCCGCCCTCTGACGTTTTGAGCGCTTATTTTGGAGTTGACACTCCTTGAGGATAGGCAGTTGATTCCACAGAGACGTGATACGGTAGATAAACTTTGGATATCTGGGCAGCGTAACGGGGCTGAACTCTGGCGACGGTTAAAATGCAGAGGCTTTCGTGGTTGTTCTCGTCTGGTCGGACAATGGGCGGCAAGGCGACCGCGGCGAGCGGGTCTGCGATTGGCTACTTCAAAAAGAGCTGTCCGCCAGAACAATTGCCCTATTGATGACAACCGCTCGCGATCAATTGAGCAAAACCGACACAATTACTATCGCGGCCATCGAAGCTGGCGTTCCTGCCTTGATCGAAGCCCGCAATCTGATTGATCGTTTCCGAACAATGATCCGAAGAAGGCCAAGACCGAACTCGGCCCGTGGATCGCTGACGTACGTGGCCTGTTCGCCCTCCCTTTGCCAACGGGATCCTGAAAGACAAGGCAGCGGTGTCTGCAGCAATGTTGAAGGACAGATCAATAAGCTGAAGCTTGTTAGAAGGCAAATGTATGCGTGCCAAGCTGCATCTTCACTAGGCACGATTGATCGGCGCGATGTGAAAGAAACGTCATCAAATATGCGCGAGACCACAAAGTTGACCCCTGTGGCAGGGTAATACTAATCCAACTTTCAGTGCTGATTGACAATTTAGGTTACATGCCGCCGCGGCGCTTGACTATCGCCTTCTCGAAGACACGCTCTAGCCGGCTCGCGCTTTCCGTCCAGCCGAATCGCGCAGCATTCGGCCTTGCATTATCAGCAAGACGCGCATGCAACGCGTCATCGGTAGCAAGGCTTTCCAAGCCATTTCGAATGGATTGCACATCGTTCGGATCGACAAGAATACCGGCTTTTGCAGCAACCTCGGGCATGGAGGACGTATTGGATGTCAGCACCGGTATTCCCATCGCATTCGCTTCTATGATAGGAAATCCGAAGCCTTCATAAAGGGACGGCATCGCGAGAAAGCGAGCGTGACCGTACAGTTGAGCAAGATCGGTATCGGACACATAGCCGGTCAACCGAACAGATGAGTCAATTTGCAATTCCGCAATATGCCCTTTCAGATCACCCAGCCTCCAGCCTTGGCCACCTGCGAGCACCAGAAGAAATTGTTGCCGCGTGGCTTCGGGCAACGCTGCATAGGCTTGCAGCAATCTGAGCAGATTTTTGCGGGGCTCGAGCGTTCCGACGAAGAGAATATAGGGTCGATCGATCGCAAACTGTGACAGATCCTTTGGGATCGCTACTCCGCCGATGGTCGTCAACCCAGGATAGACAATGCTAAGCTTGTCGCCGCATCTCGGAAACTGAGCCTTGAGCGCCTCAGCCGTTGCAGCGGAATCAGCAACAATCTCGTCGGCAACAGCGACCCCCGGTTTCATTAGCCAGCGATCGGCCATCCAGGTCTGCCACCGCATAGTTGCAGCCATATCTCGCCAGACGAGATCATGAATCGTGATGACACGCGCGATGCGACGATCGAGAAAAAGCGGTAGGCGGTGAGCGGGACCCCAAAACACTTCGATCTTATCCTGCGCTGCACGGCGTGGTAGCTCCGTCTGCGCCCAGATCATCCGCATTATTCCACCAGGAAAGCGCGCAACATGCAGTTTTGCCGCAGGCAACTCTTTCAGATCACCATATGGAGCTTCGGGCAAATAGAAATGCAGTTCATGGCCGCGAAATGCGAGATGCCGGCTCATTTCCAGCACGTACCGTCCGATGCCGGTCATGCTCGTTACCAAATTACGCGCATCGATACCGATTTTCATTCGCGAGCTACCCATGTACCACTGCGTCTTGCGGTCGTGCCATCACAACGAGACCCGTAGCGGATTACTCCACCAACCGACTGATTCTTGAAGCAAGCCTATATCTGCGAAAGCACCGCCCTTCCTCTTGAATGTCGAAGGGATCTCGATTGACATATATAGACTGTCGCCAGGCGGCAACACGAATGGAATGCGAGACTTACGGTTCTTCGGGTAGATCGCCTCTCCATTGTTCGACAGAATGCGATAGCTTGCCATCACCGCCAGCGAACCATCCGGAGCACCGACGCTTCCCCACAACTTTTGGGACAAATTGACAACACGCACTATGTACTTCAGTATGTCGTTTTCACTCACAATCGGCCCTTCCACCAACTCGATCTCATGCCGAGTTTCATCGGAAGCCAGCGCGTGTCCCATTTTCGTGATGCCGATATTGCTTATTGGCACGTAAGTCGTGTCCGACTGCGGCTTATATAGCCGGTACCAATCGTCAGTAAGCACGATCCTCTGCAATTCTTCGGCACTTTCCTTCCAACTTGTCCCTCCATTGACCCTTCGCGCCAGCGGCGCGGTTTCGATAGTATTGGTTTCTGTGCCAACGAACGAACGGATCGACTTTGCGAGCGACTCGGAGGAACCGACGGCAAAGAAATAGCAATTCTGGCCACTTGCAGTGACTTCGCGGAAAACTGGAATATCGCTTGCAATCACAGCTTTCCCAAAGTGCGCGGCCTCAACAATGGGAAGGCCGAAACCCTCAGCATACGAGGCAGCGATCAAGGCATCGCTGTCGCTGTAGGCATTCTGTAATTTTTCATCCGAAACGCCGTTCATCCAGATCAGACGCTTCCCATACTCACGATGCTGTTTTATTCGCCGAACGAAATGCTCGCCCCCCCAGCCGGGCTTTCCGACAATAGTCAGCCTGACGTCCATACCTTCGTCCCACAATCTATCGAAAGCCTGTAGCGCAATACCATGCCCTTTGCGCGGCTCGAGTGTGCCAACCATCAGGAACTCCGAGCGCTCATCGCGGCGAACAGGCATAACATCGGCAGCAGTCGTCGCCTTGGCAAAATCGGCGCCGAGGTGCCAATAGCCTATCTTCATCTCCCGTGGAAACTGGATCGCTTCAAGTATCCTGATCAGTTCATCGGCAACGGCTTTTGAAATGCAGATAAACGCATTCGAATAGGACAGGGCAGCTTGAAACCAGTTCGAGAATGTAGGGGGCATGCCAGGGTCGCAGAAACCTGGGAATCTTAGCGGAATCGTGTCATAGAGGCATGAAATGACAATGGCGCCCCTCAAGCGGGCTGAGCGTAACGTTGCGTAGTGATGCCTATAAAACTCCCAGGAGCTATCGAGCATCAAGATGCGGTCATTCGGGGAAAACTCCAGCCGAGTATCTTCTGTGAAGTCAGTTGCAGTGTTGGTTTTTTCCAGCGTCTTCGGAATCGCAAACCAGCCGTCGAGAGAATCGCTATATGCGACTATCCGTTCGACGCCATCACCTTGCGTTATCTCGAGATTGGAACAAATATTTTTGACAACACGCTGAATACCGGTCTTGTGGTCCACTCGATATGTTGATGTCGCATCAACGATCAGTCGCGGCCGATCAGATTTGACTAACTCCGATCGTGCAAATGTCTGCGCGATGAAATTCGTCGGAAGATCCGTATTTCCAAGTCGCTGCAAAGCAGCATATTTAGCCGTTGAGATCGATTCAACCTTGCCGCTCTCCGCCGAGTTGGCCACGGCATCCTTCAGCGCGGCAACGGCAATAGCAGCGGATTTCTCCCAGCTGAATGCCGCGGCACGATTGCGCTGTTTGTCAGCCAAGGCCTTCATCGCTTGACGGTTGCCAAGTGCCTTCTTCATTACTCGCGCTATGTCCTTGACATCCGCTGGATTGAAAAGAAGTTCCCTGTCTCCAATGACTTCAGGCAGGGCGCCCATGTTCGACGCAATGACAGGCGCGCCGCACGTCATGGCTTCCAATGCGGTCAAGCCAAACCCCTCCAGTAGCGAAGGTTGAATGGCGAGGTCCGTCCCCCTGTAGAGCGCCACGAGCTGGTGGTCCGTCACATGGCCAATAGCCACGAGATCCTGCTCAGGAAGCCCCAGCTTCTTCCATCTCTCTTGTTCGTCTCGTAACAGCGATTGCGGGTGATCGCCGGCCAGCACAAAACTGTATTGCTCCCGCAAATCTGCCGGCAATTGTGCGAATGCCTCAATGGCGGACCTCACATTCTTGCGCCAATCCAGCCCGCCGACGTAGAGGATGAAGGGTTTCTCGGTCAGCTTTGGCGCGTTCGTTTCGACATGCTCCATCGCATCCCTGAAATCTCTCGATACGCCCGCAAGTATGTTGAATACCCGAGGATTTCTTGAGATTTCCAAGCATTCGTGTTGGGAGTATTCGGAAATACAAAGATTCAGATTGAATTCTGAGTAGGAGGCGAGGCGACGGTCATAATAGGCACGCAACGCCGAGGATGAGAGATATTGCTCGGGATAGCGATAAGGTATCGCATCGTAAAAGATCGATGCGAAAGGAATTTTCGAGATATTGTTGGGAACGAGCGGAACAGCCTTGTCAAAGCTGCCTTCGAACGGGCTCGCAGACAGCGCGATGTCGGGATTCAGCGACGCGACATGATAAGCCAGAGCGATCTCGCTGAGCCGCCTTTTCTCTGTGTAGCCCTCTATCGCTTCTCCCCCTTCGGCAACACCATGCCACATGAAAATATTGGCAGGTTTTATCCATTTCTGGAGATGGTCGCGAGCTGCAAGTGCTTCCAGCGGCATACCAGCATTGAGGGAAATAAGAAGTTCGACGTCGAGATGATTGTCGACAATACCAAGAATAAGTTCTTGCACGTAACGCCCGATTCCACGCCACTTGCTCGCGGTCTGGAAGCATTGCCCATCAATCCATAAGCGCATTGAAGATCGTCTTTCATTGCAATCTTGAAGTATCTCGAAGCAATATATCCCATTCAGCGACCGTGCCCTTGGGCGCATCGATATACCACTGTCCTTCCTGACCGTCGTCCAACCAGTCAAACGGTTGAATTCCATACCCGCGGGCTCCCGCGAATGCCATAAGCCGACCCCTTATCCTCGGAAAGCGATAGGCTAACCGAAGGCACTTATCCTTCACTCGTGGTCTCCGAGAAAGCCAACGAATGAGCTTTTCAAGCAGAGTCGTGACGACAAGCCGCGGGAACCTTTTCACATTAAACAGCAATGAAGAACCCATACGAAGCGGTCGGGTAAGGCGCCAGGAAAGACTATTATAGATGCGATGCAACTGGGATCCTCTTGAATGCTTGCGCCTGCTCGATGCATACGGTCATGCTTCCGCGTCAAGATTTCGCTGGACAGACCCCGTCAGGCCATGCCTCATAAAAATAGATCGGATATGCGCACGGATGATTAACATTCGGCATCTCTGCCCCACGAAGTCGGCCCAGATGATCAAGAACATCAATGCCTGCGCTAGCGGATGGAGGATAAACCATAACGCACCCGGACGCGGAAACCGTGCACGCAACTCGCCGCTGACGGCAAGAATAAAATGCCCATATTTCCAAACACTGGTGAGCAAATGCTTTCCCTCAGATATTATGATCATATGGTCGATCACTGGGGACCGATATGGTCAGCGCGCCACTCGGATCTTCCAATCGTCAAGCACATCGCCGAGTGTGCGGCTTAATTCTATTTCCGGCTTCCAGCCAAAGGCCGCCAACACCGCCCTATTGTCGCCGGAAGCCGCCACGATTTCTGGTCCACGTAACCGCTGCGGATCTATCTCGATTTCCACCTTCAATCTGCAAAGTTCGATAAGCATGTCGAGTATCGACTGAATCTGTATTGACCGCCCCGAGGATAGATTGAACACGCCTCCAAGCATATCCGACACATCCTCGACCAGGGCAGCATCGGCATAGGCACGTACAACGTCTCGCACATCAAGAAAATCACGAAAGGCCGAGAGATTTCCGACGCTGATGCGAGGATTTTTGACACCCAGCGATATTTCCGCGAGTTGCTTGGCGAAAGCAGAAACAACATAAGCATCCGTCTGGCCGGGTCCGGTATGGTTGAACGGACGGAAGCGGATGGATTTCAACCCATCATGGGCAAGCTGGCCGACGAGCACGTCTGCCGCCGCTTTCGTTGCACCATACACATTCATCGGCTTGAGCGCCGCACTCTCGTTTATCGGAGCATTTGCAGCATCGATGAACGAAGCGCCATAGGCTTCGGAGCTGCCCGCGAAGATGAAGCGCGCTTCCGGTGCAAACTCCATCGTGGCGTAGGCGAGATTCATAGTGCCTTGGAAATTCACCTCCCAGGCCCGTTGCGGCATCTTGCGAGCATCAGCCGGGGCTGCAATCGCGGCGAGATGAATGACTGCTGTTGGGCGGCAATTACGGACCAGGGTCGCCACTCGATCCCGATCCGTAATATCTGTCTTCCAGTCCGATGCATCTCCCTGGCCGGCAGTCAAAACCACCAGGTCAGGATCCTGTTTCAGCCGCCGCTCACGCAATTCACGCTGCAGCCAAGCCCCGACAAAGCCGCTGGCGCCAGTAATGAGAATACGGTGTTCTCTCGGCATGGAAGTGTCTCGTCGTTTGACCGGAAGATTTACTTGGTCAATCGTTCAAGATCGGCTTCGACCATTTCGACGATCATCTCCTCGAGGCCGATCTTGGGCTCCCATCCGAATTTCTTCCGAGCCTTCTCCGGGTTGCCGAGCAGCACATCCACTTCCGCCGGACGGAAGAGTTCAGGATCGATCACGAGATGATCGTCCATGTTCAAACCGGCATGCTTGAAAGCAATGGCGCACATGTCGCGGACGGTTGTCGTGCGGCCGGTCGCGATCACGTAATCGTCGGCAACGTCCTGCTGGAGCATCATCCACATAGCGCGGACATAGTCTTTCGAATGGCCCCAATCGCGCTTGGCATCGATGTTTCCGAGCCGCAGTTCCTTTGCCATGCCGAGCTTGATGCGAGCGACCGCGTCCGTCACCTTGCGGGTAACGAATTCGATGCCGCGAAGCGGAGATTCATGATTGAAGAGAATACCGCTCGACGCGTGCAAGCCGAAGCTTTCGCGATAGTTGATGGTGATCCAATGGCCGTAGAGCTTGGCAACTGCGTAGGGCGAACGCGGATAGAAAGGCGTTTCTTCCGATTGCATCGGCTCCTGAATGAGCCCGTACATTTCGGAGGAGGAAGCCTGATAAAAACGAGCCTCAGGCCTTTCAATGCGAACCGCCTCCAGGACATTCGTCACACCGAGAGCCGTCACCTGACCGGTCAGCAGAGGTTGCTGCCACGACGATTTGACGAAGGATTGAGCCCCAAGGTTATAGACTTCGTCCGGCTTCACGTCCTTTACCGTTCTGATAAGACCAGAAAGATCCAGGAGGTCGCCATCGACAATGCGGACGTCGCGCTCGATGCCCAACCATTCCAGGCGGGTGAGATTGACATCCGCGGTGCTGGAGCGACGTGCAAGCCCATGCACTTCGTAGCCATTCTTCAGTAGCAGTTCTGCAAGATAGGCGCCATCCTGACCCGTGATACCCGTTACCAATGCTTTCTTCGCCAAGTTCCATCTCCAACTATTGCCGCATTCATTCCATGCGGGTACGCCAAGTTCGCAGAACGCCGCCGAGCGCGCACCATACTTGGCCATCAATTTTCTAGCGCCATTTAGCCCGTATGGGGCCTCATGACAACGACCATGAGCAATTCGCCCTGGATGCGCCCCTCAACGGCGCAAGACCAATTGCAGAAAATCGGCACGCTAATCTCTTGCTGCATGCGAAAACACTTTACAAGAGATTGGAGAAATCGAAGCTCATTAAGCTCTAATGCCCAACCATTGTTTGTCTATTCTCCGAAGGGTGAACCGATGAAGCTCGCGGTACTCATTCAAATACGGAGATGGCTATATCGTGGCGATGTCCAGGATACGTCAACCGTCCAACAGGAAAGAGCCATGACATGGACTGCGTTTTCCAGGTTCAGCCCGTACGAGAGCCTGTCAATTCGCCATAGAGGCGATCATAGGCCGAACACATCTTCTCTGCCGTGAAGCATGCAAGATAGCGATCACGCGCCGCGGCACCCAATGCGGCGGCCTTCTGCTCATTGTCCCAAAGGGATTTCATGGCATTCGAGAGAGCATCGACATCGTTCGGCGGCACCACGAACCCGGTCTTCTCATCCAGATTGACGAAACTGGTCCCCGTGCCGATTTCACACGAAATCATCGGCTTGCCAAACATTGCTGCTTCGACCAGAGAAAGTCCGAAGGCCTCGGAGCGGAGATGCGAGGGAAACACAAACCCCGCACAAAGCTCGAGCAGAGCGATCTTGTCGTCGTCCGACAAGGATCCGAGAAAATGGATATTGTGCAGATTTTGCCCGGCAGCCTGCTTCAGTTCCGCCTCCATCGGGCCACTGCCGACGATCACGATATCGAGGCCATTGCGTTTCGCGGCCTCCAGCAGGATATGGACCCCCTTGTAATATCGCAGGACGCCGACGAATAAGAGGAAGCGATCGGGAAGCCTGCCACGCCAGCGAGCTAAAGTCGCTTCGTCGGCCTTAGGATAGTCCGCTTCATCCAGACCCAACGAGATCACCCTCGTTTTGGATTTGAACCTTTCCACGACATCGCTCGACATTGCGTAATTCGGAGACGTCGCAACAATGCAGTCAACGCTTTTCAGAAAGCGAGACATCAACGGCTTGTAGAATTGCAACAAGACCTTCTGCTTCACGATGTCGGAATGATAAGTCACGACAGTCGGCTTATTGGGGGGAACGGTCAGATGGACGATATCCATCACTGGCCACGGAAAGTGATAGTGGACGATATCCGCCTTCTGGCTCAGTTCCCGAAACCGTCCGAACACCTCGCGCGAAAAACCGGTGGATGCGAATTCGAAGTCGAGCTTAGCCTTGTACGCCATATGACCATCGAATTCGACGCTGTTTTCAAACGGTGTTTTACTAAGTGAGAGAACATCTGATTCTACGCCGTATTTGGCGGTACCCTTGGCGATCGCGTGAATGGTCCGTTCAACCCCACCGAATGTGTCGGGCCAATATGTTTTGAAAAAATGTAAAACGCGCATTCCACTCCTGTATCGAAAAGCAATTGCTACGTCACCTTGAGCATCGTTCTCTCGGAGAAAACATCAGAAGCCTCGAAATTTCCAGACCAATGGCCGGCATATTCCGGCTGCATCGACGTCGACCAAACAATCGGCCGACTAATCTGAACTGGTGTGCTTAGGCAAGTCGGATAACAGTATGCAATAAGGTGCTTTTATGGCCATTGGCAGAAAAGCCTTGCTCTACGGGCACCACTGAATTAATCGCGCGCATATTTTCGGTCGTGCGGTTGCCGATCGGCTTGTTGAAGAGGAAAACTCATTGAAGTCCGGAAGTCTTTATAAGGTTGGCGACAACGATCAACGCCCTTGGGGCACATGGCATGTGCTCGATATCGGTGATAGCCACGTCGTCAAACGCATTGTTGTGAATCCGGGAGAGCGGTTATCGCTGCAATATCACAATCACCGTTCGGAGCGTTGGACCGCCGTTTCGGGGCATGGTATTGCCGAGATTGACGGAACAGAACACGGTCTACAGGTCGGGCATACAGTCGATATTCCGCTCAAGGCGACACACCGTGTTTCGTGCACCGGAGATAAGCCGTTGGTTTTTATCGAAATTCAATACGGCGAGCTGCTCGACGAGAACGATATCATTAGGCTTAGCGACGATTATAATCGGGTCTGATATCGAAACCGTATCAATCGAATAGCTCGGCATCCGCGAGCAGCGGTTGCTGCTGATCCTTGGCGGAAAGCGTGAGCGCATCCAGAGTTTTCCAGTCGATGGCGATCTGCGGATCGTCCCA
>NZ_FMAG01000012.1 GCF_900094585.1 Martinezella multihospitum | reverse complement strand
CTAGAGCGTTTCATATTTTGTTTGAAGCGTATCCAGCATTGACAATGTAACTGGCGCACTCGTGTGGACCGATTGTCTGGACGAGTGAGCCGAGATATCGCCAGGTGTCTTCGATGGTGCGTGTTTGTGCTTTTCGCATCCAATGTTTGATCTTGGCGAAAGCCTGTTCGATTGGATTGAGGTCTGGTGAATAGGGCGGCAGAAACCAGAGCCTTGCGCCGGCGGCCTTGATCAACTGGCGTATCTGCCTGGATTTGTGGCTGCCCAGATTGTCCATGATGACGATGTCGCCTGGTCGCAGCGTCGGGACGAGTTGTTGCTCGACATAGGCCTTGAAGCATTGGCCATTGATCGGGCCGTCGAAGACGCAGGGTGCGGTGAGACAATCGGCCCGTAGCGCGCCGACGAAGGTCAATGTGCGCCAATGGCCATGCGGAGCAAAACCACGCAGGCGCTTACCCTTAACACCCCAGCCGTACAGCGGAGCCATATTGGTTTTAATCCAGGTTTCGTCGATGAACACGAGCCTTCGAGGATCAAGTCGCGTCTGCCATGACTGCCAGCGCTTGCGCCGACGGACGATGTCAGTGCGCGCCTGCTCAAGGGCAAACATCGTTTTTTTTGAAGCGCAGTCCCTCGCGGCGCAGGAAACGCCAAACGGCGTCATGTGAGACGATGACGCCTCTCACCGCCAGTTCGTCCTTGAGGCCGTGCAGGCTGATCTGCGGGGTCTGTGCAATCCGCTCGGCAATGAAAGCGCGATGCGGTTCCAAAAGGCGTTTGCGATGCCCTCCCATCTGACCGGGCGCGACGGAACCGCTGCGGCGATACCGCTGCGACCACTTCACAACAGATGAGACCGAGACACCAAACCGCGCCGCCACCGAGCGGCAGCTCTCTCCCGCCACAACAGCACCAACCACACGTTCACGCAGATCATTCGAAAGAGGTGCGACCATCAATGCTGACCTCCTCTCAGCCAGCATCTTGAATCACATTCGACACCAAAAGGGAATCCACGATTCAAACAAAATCAGAAACGCTCTAGAAGCAGCTTGCTTGCAGCTCTCCCCGTGCGAAACCAATCGCAACTCATCCTCAAATCGATAGTCCGTGGCCCCTCACCCCAGCCCTCTCCCCGCAAGCGGGGAGAGGGAGTCTACTATGGACGCACAACAAAAAAGGCCGGGCAAGATGCCCGGCCCCGGCCTTGGGAGGTGCCAGTAATGGCTGCTTAATGCGTGTCGAGGCTCTGTTGCGGACGCCAGCGGGTGATACGGTTTTCGATCAGCGTCATCACGTATTCGGCACCGAGCGTGACGAGCATCACGAGGATGATCGCGGCATAGAGGCCGGCGGCATCATAGGTGCCCTTGGCGATCGAGATCAGGTAGCCGATACCGGCGAGCGACCCGACGAACTCACCGACGATGGCGCCGATGATGGCGAAGGAGAAGGAGATGTGCAGGCTTGCAAAAATCCAGCTCATCGCCGACGGCAGGATGACGTTGCGGGTCACCTGCCAGTTGGAGGCGCCGAGGATGCGGGCATTGGCGATCATGTTGCGGTCGGCTTCGCGAACGCCCTGGAAGGCATTGGCGAACACGACGAAGAACACCATGATGAAGGCAAGCGCCACCTTGGACGGCAGGCCGAGACCCATGATCATCACGAAGATCGGCGCGAGAACGACGCGCGGGATCGAGTTGATCGCCTTGATGTAGATCGACAGGATATCGGAGGCGAGCTTGTTGCGGCCAAGGGCGACACCGACGAGAACGCCGGTGACCGAGCCGATAATGAAGCCGATCAGCGCTTCTTCCATCGTGACGCCGAGATGATACCAGAGCGAACCGCTCTCGGTGCCTTCGGTGATCCACTCCCAGAGGCGCAGCGCGATGCCGTAGGGGCTCGAATAGAAGAACGGGTCGATCCAGTGCAGGTCGGAGGCGAGCTGCCAGAGGCCGAGGATGGCGAGTAGAATGCCGATCTGCCAGGCCAGCACCACATATTTGCGGCGTGACATCGCCTTCAGCGCTGCGGCTTCGATTTCCGCGTCCGAGGTGCCGGCGCGGAAGATCGGGGCATTGCCTGCTTCGAGAGCTGTGTTTGCCATGGTCAATCCTCCCTTATGCCGCTTCCGCGGCACGGCGATAGCTGGTTTCGACCTCTTCGCGCAGGTCGTCCCAGATCGTCTTGCAATAATCGATGAAGTTCTGCTCGTAGCGAATCTCCGAGACGACGCGCGGGCGCGGCAGGTCGATCGTGTAGACCGATTTCACCGTCGCCGGGCCGGCCGTCAGCACATAGACCTTGTCGGCGAGCGCGACGGCTTCCTCGAGATCGTGCGTCACGAAGACGACCGACGCCTGGCGCTCGGCCCATAGCTTCAGGAGCTCTTCATGCATGACCGTGCGGGTCTGCACGTCGAGCGCCGAGAAGGGCTCGTCCATCAGCAGGATTTCCGGCTCGTTGATGAAGGTCTGCGCCAGCGAGACGCGCTTGCGCATACCGCCCGAGAGCTGATGCGGATAGTGATGCAGGAACTTCGAAAGGCCGACGCGGGCCAGCCAGTCCTTGGCCATCCTTTCAGCCTCGGCCTTGGACTTGCCGCGAAACAGTGGGCCGGCCATGACGTTCTCGATGACGTTCTTCCAGGGAAAGAGCGCATCCGTCTGGAAGGCGAAGCCGACGCGCGGATCGATGCCGTTGACCGGACCGCCCATCAGGCGAACTTCGCCGGCGCTAGGCTTGGCAAGGCCGGTGACGAGGTTGAGCGTCGTCGACTTGCCGCAGCCCGTCGGACCGACGACGGCGACGAATTCGCCGCGTTCGACAGTCATGTTGAAATCGCGCAGTGCGGTCAGCGACTTGCCGGTCGGCGAGACGAAACGGCGGCTGACATTTATGAGCTCGATCGCCGGGGTGCGGCGTTCATCCTGTTGCATGGTGCTGATCCTGACGCGTGCCTTCGGGGCGTGCACGCAAAGCCCAGTGAACTGCAAAGTCTGTTGAACTGCCGCTTCCGGAGCCTGCCTGAAAACTGGCCGGAAGCGGCGTTCTGACTGCTTACTTGACGTTCTTCACGAATTCCGTCGTGTAGGTCTTCGACAGGTCGATCGTCTTGCCCTTGACGTTCTTGGAGAACTGCGAGAGCACGGCAAGAACAGTCTTCGGACCATCTTCCGGCATCACGCCGTCGGCCGTGAACATTTCCTTGCCGGCGTCGAGAGCCTTGATGTAGCCGTCCTTGTCGCCGACGTAGAAATCCTTCGGCATCTTGTCGGCAATTTCAGCGGCGGAATGCGTGTTGATGAAGCGCAGCGTCTTCACGAAAGCATTCGTAAGCTTCTGTACTTCGTCCTTATGGGCGTCAACCCATGCGGCATCCATATAGAGCGATGCGGCCGGATAGGTACCGCCGAGCGCTGCCTCGGTGCCCTTCAGCGTGCGCAGATCGACGAGGATCTTCGCTTCGCCTGTTTTGAGCAGCCGCGAAATCGTCGGCTCGGTGGTCATGCCCACCTGGATGGCGTCCTGCTGCATGGCGGCGATGAAGGTCTGGCCGGCGCCGACGGGCACGGGCGTGATGTCAGCCGGGGAGAGGCCCGCCTTCGACGCCATGTAGAGCGTCAGGAAGTTGGTCGACGAGCCGAGGCCGGTGACGCCGGCGCGCTTGCCCTTCAGGTCGGCGAAGGACTTGATATCCGGATACTTGGCCGAAACCAGCTCGACTTCGCCCGGTGCCTGGCTGAACTGCACGACGGACTTGATGAACTTGCCCTTGGCCTGCAGGTCGACGCAGTGATCATAGAAGCCAACGACGCCCTGAACGGCGCCGGCGAGCAGCTGGTTTTCGGCGTCGACGCCAGCGGATTCATTGAGAAGCTCGACGTCGAGGCCTTCATCCTTGAAGTAGCCGAGGGATTCGGCGAGCTTGGCCGGCAGGTAGATCTGCTTTTCGTAGCCGCCCACCATGATGGAAATCTTGTCGGCAGCATTGGCGGCCGTGGCTGCAAGCGAAGCAGCTGATATGACGAGGGAAAGGGCTACGGTATGAAAAAAGGTGCGCGATGGACGCATCAATGTCTCCTCCTGTTTTAATTCTTGCGCCACACGACGCTCTGGAAAGGCGCTTCCTCCACGAAGCTCAGCAAACCTAGCCTGGGCAACCTTTCAGTCAGCTTTCAGCGCGCAACCCTGCGAGGGAACATTGCGATTTTATTAACGCGGACGCCGACGGCTCGAATATGCCGCCGGCGCCGGAAACGCTACTGCGCGCTATTTGGCGTTTTTGACGAATTCTGTCGTGTAGGTCTTCGACAGATCAATCGACTTGCCCTGCACGTTCTTGGAGAATTCGGAAAGCACGGCAAGAACGGTTTTCGGACCATCTTCCGGCATTACGCCATCGGGAGTGAACATGGCCTTGCCGTTTTCGAGCGCCTTCACATAGCCGTCCTTGTCACCGACATAGAAATCCTTCGGCATCTTGTCGGCGATCTCGGCGGCCGAATGGGTATTGATGAAATGCAGCGTCTTGACGAAGGCGTTCGCAAGCTTCTGCACTTCCTCCTTGTGATCCTTGACCCACGACTCCTGCATATAGAGGGACGCGGCAGGATAGGTTCCACCCAGAGCGGCTCTTGTTCCGGCCATCGTGCGCATGTCGATCAGAACCTTGGCCTCGCCGGTCTTCAGGAGACGCGAGACTGTCGGCTCCGTCGTCATGCCGGCCTGGATGGCATCCTGCTGCATGGCGGCAATGAAGGTCTGGCCGGCGCCGACCGGAACGGAGGTGAATTCTCCGAGCTTCAGACCGGCCTTGACGGCCAGATACTGCGTCAGGAAATTGGTCGAGGAGCCGAGACCGGTGACGCCGAGGCTCTTACCCTTGAAATCGGCAGGGGATTTGATTTCCGGATGCTTGGCCGACACCAGCTCGACCTCGCCCGGTGCCTGGCTGAACTGCACGATGGATTCGACGAACTTGCCCTTGCCCTGAAGATCGATGCAATGGTCGTAAAAGCCGACGACACCCTGGACGGCGCCTGCGAGCATTTCATTTTCCGCATCGACGCCCGCGGGCTCGTTGAGAAGCTCGACGTTGAGACCTTCTTCCTTGAAATACCCAAGCCCTTCGGCAAGCTTGGCCGGCAGATAGATCTGCTTCTCGTAACCGCCCACCATGATGGAAATCTTGTCGGCTGCCCGTGCCGCCGTTGCCGCAAACCCGGCTGCAGCTATCGCAAGAGTAAAAGCAGTCGAATATCTAAGAATGCTGGATGCACGCATGAAGTCCTCCTCTCCGTTTGTGTACCGACGCCGATTGACAACGGCCCGGCACGCGCTTCCTCCTGAAGCGGGAGAGACATGCACGCCCAACCTTTCATTGAGCTGAAAGCAACTCATCGCCTCTTTTTGGCAGTTCGCTTCGGGACGGCCGTGACCGCCGGCACCCGATCAATGGGAAACCAGATCACCGTACAACGGGAGGCATCATCGCATCTTGGCATTTCCCGTATCGCGACTATTTTAGATTGAGCACTTTCGCTGGGAGGAACCATCGATGAGGATCATTGCCGCAGCCCTTATTCTGACGGTGATGGCGATAGCCGGGCCGGCATCGGCAATTTCCCGTTACGAGTCGCTCGGCAAATCCTGCGCATCGGTGCAGCAACTGATCGCCGCGGAACGTGCGGTGATATTGCGCTATCCTGCGCCTCGCGGCGGCCCGGTTCTCTACGATCGCTATGTGGCCGACAGCGGGCAATGCGACATATCCGGCTATGCCAGCCGCAGCTCCGTGCCGACGAAGGATAACCCGGTCTGCCCCGTCTATAATTGCAAGCCGTCCTCGATCTTCAATCCGCATTGACGCGAATCAGCTTTTCTGCGGTTTATGCGTGTACGGAGTTACAAAACTTAATATAAAAAGACTTTTAGTTGAGCTCCACCCACATTTAACGCACATTTCGCGGGCAGATAGAGCACGCGCCCTTTATCGTGAAGGGCTAAAGTATGGTGTAATCCGCCAGCCCTATTTGAATAAGGAGATTGCGCAGTGAGTGCAAAAGTACCGAACCCGATCGATGCCTATGTAGGCTCTCGCGTGCGCACGCGCCGTCTTATGCTTGGCATGAGCCAGGAGCGGCTTGCCGAACAGATCGGCGTGACGTTTCAGCAGGTGCAAAAATACGAAAAGGGCACCAATCGCATCGGCGCCAGCCGGCTGCAGGCCATTGCCGGCGTGCTCGCCGTACCGGTTGCCTTCTTCTTCCAGCAGGACAATTCGCAGCCGCTGAACACCGACGGCCTCGGCGCAATCAATGGCCTGGAGGATCTGTCGGATTTCCTGACATCCAAAGAGGGCCTGAGCCTCAACAAGGCGTTCATGAAGATCAACGATCCCAGCATTCGCCAGTCCGTGCTGACGCTGATCAAATCGCTGGGAAGTGCGTCCGACGTGCTGCCGGATCACCTCCCGCGCGCAACGAACGTATCGGTCGGCCTGCGCAACTAAAGCATTTTGCGCAAAGTGCGCAGCGGTTTTGCGACAGCGACATACGCAAGATCAAGAACCTAAAGCGCAAGGAGCGGATCCGAAAGATCGCGACGCGCTTTAGGGCCGGAACCCTCCGCGAAAATTCCACTCCGTCTAGCCTGGCGTCGACTAGAAGCGAGCCGCCAAGATCGACACCCAGGCGGCACCAAAATCACGCTGATGGCGGAAGCATAGGCGGATTTTGCGCGCAAATGTTCGATACGAGGCTCCTTCCTATCCTTCGCATGCCGCATTTCACGCCTTGAAATTGCAAAAGTAAAATTTTGCAGCAATCACGCATCGTGTCACGCTGCATGTCACGCGCCAAGCTGCAAAACATCCGTTACGGTTTGCTCATGTTCCCGGCCAGACACGATTCGTCTGCCGGGAACGGGGGCAATAGAGGGTACGAAATGACAGCAGCACTTCCGATCGACGCAGCATACCAGGATCCGGACTCGCTCAAGGAACTGGCCTCAATCGCTCGGCTCATCACTTATGCACGGCAAAGCGCCAAAAACCTGAATGCGGAATTCCCGGTCTGGTGCCTGGACTTGGCGCTCGGGGCCGTGCTGCAGGAAATGTATGAAAATGGCTTGCCCAATCCCTTGTTCGAAGAGGGAACGGACACAGCAAACGTGGTGGCACACTGAATTAAAGTAATCCCGGCCTTTGCCGGATACGGGATGATGCCGGTATGGCTCAGCAGGCCATATCGGCATTTTTCTTCGTGAGCTGAGATCGTCGGGACGACAGGCCGAAAACATGTCGCGCAGAAGCCCGCAACGGCTTTGCGACAACGACCTGCACAAAATCAAAACCCAAAGCGCAAGAAGCGAATTCGAAAGATCGCGGCGCGCTTTAGCAGCCACCTTTGCGCGGCTGGACGCCAGCGGTAAAAATCGCGATGCAATGGCGCACATGGCGCAACCGCGTTTCGCGGTCTGGCCAATCCTTCGGGCGGCCCGGCCTCGAAATCATCGCATCGAAGATCATGCTCATCAGCATGCGCGCTCCGCTTGCCGCATCGGCAATTTCGATCAGGCCGCGCCGCTGCTGCTCGATCAGCCAATCCGCCAGCATCTGTTGTGACTGCCTAGCCCCATAAGTGTGCAGCAAGGTCGCGATTTCCGGAAATTGCTGCGATTCACTGACGGCAAGATGAATGAAGGCATCCCGTTCACGCTCCTGATCTTCGTCGATGTCGATCATGAATATCAGCTCGAGCGCCTTGTCGAACGGCAAGTTCTCGTCCGCAGGCCGCGGCAGGGCCAGCATGGATGCGCGATGCTCGGCGATGATGGCCGTGAAGAGATCGGTCTTGCTCGGAAACAACCTGTAGAGGGTCTGCTTCGAAATCCGGCACCGGGCAGCAACCAGATCCATGGTTGTGCCGCCATAACCCAGCTCGTAGAAGGTCGCGCGTGCCTCGGCAACGATCTCCGCGCGGCGCGCATCGTCGTTCACGGTTTTCGGACGACCGCGCGGGCGGCCCTTGGCGACCTGATCGGCCTTGGCTGTTCGTTCCTTTGTCAGCACACTGTCTTGACCTCAACAGCCGAATACGATTGACATTTGAAGCAGTACAAATATTTTCTGTACGACTTGGTACTATAAATAAGGCAACAGGAAATAGCAACGTGCGAAAGCTCGCCCCTCCCACTTCTGCACTCGCATATCCGGTGATACCAGCCCGCCTTTCGGTTGGCCGCGGTTCGCTGGCCGCCGTCGGAATCGTCGCCGCGATGTTGCTGGCGGGCTGCAACCAGCAGAATTCCGCCCAAAACACTGCTCCCGTCGTCAAGACGGAAGTGAGCGCGATGTCGCTGCATCCGCAATCCGTCGCCATCACCGCCGAACTGCCTGGCCGCACCAGCGCCTACCTCGTCGCCGAAGTGCGGCCTCAGGTTGGCGGCATCATCCGCAGCCGCAATTTCAAGGAAGGCAGCGAGGTCCGGGAGGGCGATGTGCTCTACGAGATCGATCCGTCCTCCTATCAGGCATCCTATGACAGCGCCGCAGCCTCGCTGCAGAAGGCAGAGGGCGCCGTACCCAGCGCCCAGGCCAAGCTCGACCGGTACAAGGGCCTGAGCGCCCAGAACGCGGTCAGCAAGCAGGATTTCGATGACGCGCAGTCCACGCTCGTCCAGGCTCAGGCCGATGTCGCTTCCGCCAAGGCGGCACTGGAGACAGCCCGCATCAATCTCGATTATACCAAGATGAGGGCGCCGATCTCCGGCCGCGTCGATGCATCCACCGTCACGGTCGGTGCGCTCGTCACTGCCGATCAGACGACGGCGCTGACCACCATCCGTCAGCTCGATCCGATCAATGTCGATGTCACACAGTCAAGCACAAACCTGCTCGAATTCCGCCGCGCCGTCGCGGATGGCCGGCTGAAGACGAGCGGCGACAACGTTTCCGTGCATCTGACGCTTGAGGACGGCAGCCAATACAAGGAAACCGGCAAATTGGAATTTGCCGAATCCTCCGTTGCGGAAACGGTCGGCACCATCACCGTGCGCGCCGTCTTCCCCAATCCGGACCGCATCCTGCTGCCGGGCATGTATGTGCGCGCCACCATCCAGGAAGGCATTGCCGAAAACAGCTTCCTCGTGCCGCAGCGCGCCGTGACCCGCAACACGAAGGGCGAGCCGATCGCCATGTTCGTGACCGTCGAGGGCAAGGTGCAGCAGCGGGTGTTGAAGGTGGAACGCAGCATCGGCAACAGCTGGCTTGTCAACCAGGGCGTTGCCGACGGCGATCGCGTGATCGTCGAAGGCGTCCAGCGCGTTCGTGACGGTCAGGAAGTCACCGTTTCTCCGGTAACGATTGACGATGCGACCGGGGAAGTGAAGCAGGCTGCCGCCGATAGCAAGCCGTCTACGGAGCAGGCGGGGCTGGAAAAGACCGATATGAAAGCCGCCTCCGGCGCCCAGAAGTGAGGTTAGACGATGTCTCGTTTTTTCATCGACAGGCCGATCTTCGCCTGGGTGATCGCCATCGTCATCATGCTGGCGGGTGCACTTTCGATCTTCACGTTGTCGATTTCGCAATATCCGCAGATCGCCCCGACGACAGTCAGCATCAGCGCCACCTACTCCGGCGCTGACGCGGCAACTGTCGAAAACTCGGTGACCAAGGTCATCGAGCAGGGCATGACCGGTATCGACAATCTCGACTACATGACATCGACCTCGACCTCGACGGGTCAGGCCTCGATTTCTCTGACCTTTACCAACAAGGCCGATCCCGACGTCGCGCAGATGCAGGTGCAGAACAAGCTGCAGCTCGTCACCGCTCAGCTGCCGCAGACCGTTCAAAATACCGGCATCGTCGTTTCGAAATCGACCTCGAACTTTCTGATGGTCGTCGGCTTCGTGTCGACGGATGGCAAGCTCAACTCGAACGATCTTGCCGATTATGTCTCCAGCACCCTGAACGACACGCTGAAGCGTATCGAAGGCGTCGGCAATACGCAGATCTTCGGTGCCGGCTACGCCATGCGCATCTGGGTGGACCCGGACAAGCTTGCCAAATATCAGCTGATGGTGAGCGACGTAACGAGTGCAATCCAGGCCCAGAACTCGCAGGTCTCGGCGGGCCAGCTGGGGGCCTTACCGCAGCGCAAGGGCCAGCAACTCAATGCGACGGTCACGGCAAAGAGCCGCCTGCAAACGCCGGAACAGTTCGAAAACATCATCCTGAAAAGCCAGTCCGACGGCTCGCTGGTGCGCATCAACGATGTCGCCACCGTCGAACTCGGGGCCGACAGCTATACGACGTCGACCACCTATAACGGTCATCCTTCTGCCGGTCTCGCCGTGATGCTCGCCTCCGGCGCCAACGCCATCAATACGGCCGAAGCGGTGCGGACAGCCATCGGCAATATGAGCCAGACCCTGCCGCCAAATGTTGAGATCGTCTATCCCTACGACACGACGCCCTTCGTGAAGCTGTCGATCGAGGACGTGGTCAAGACGCTGTTCGAAGCCATCGTGCTCGTCTTCATCGTCATGTTCGTCTTCCTGCAGAACTTGCGCGCCACTCTGATCCCGACGCTCGCCGTCCCGGTCGTCCTGCTCGGCACCTTCGGCGTGCTGGCGATGTTCGGCTATTCCATCAACACATTGACCATGTTCGGCATGGTGCTGGCGATCGGCCTATTGGTCGACGACGCCATCGTCGTCGTCGAGAACGTCGAGCGTGTGATGGAGGAAGAGGGATTGTCGCCGCGCGAGGCGACGATCAAGTCGATGCAGGAAATCACCGGCGCGCTGATCGGCATCGCTACGGTCTTGTCGGCCGTGTTCATCCCGATGGCCTTCTTCTCCGGTTCGGTCGGCATCATCTACCGGCAGTTTTCCGTGACGATCGTCTCGGCCATGGTGCTCTCCGTCATCGTCGCCTTGATCCTCACGCCGGCCCTTTGCGCCACCATTCTCAGGCAGCCCAAACATGGTGCGAAGGAAAAGGGCGTGTTCGGCTGGTTCAACCGCAATTTCGAGCGGGGGACACGCGGCTATCAGCGCGGCGTCCACCGCATGATTCGCATGACCGCCGTCTTTCTGCTGATCTTCGTGCTGATCGGCGTCGGTGTCGGTTATCTCTTCAATCGTCTCCCTAGCTCCTTCCTTCCGGAAGAGGATCAGGGCATTCTGCTGACGGCCATCCAGCTCCCTCCGGGCGCCACGGATTCCCGTACCTGGGCGGTGCTCGACCAGGTGAGAGATTATTATCTCAACAACGAGAAGGACTATGTCGAGGGCGCATTCGCGGTCGCCGGATTCGGATTCAGTGGTCAGGGCCAGAATGTCGGTCTCGTCTTCGTCAGGTTGAAGGACTTCGATCAGCGCAAGACGCCGCAGTCAAAGGCACAAGCCATCGCTGGTCGCGCCATGGGAGCCTTTTCCAAGATCAAGGACGGTAGCGTCTTCGCGCTGGCACCGCCGGCAATCCCCGGCTTCGGCAGCTCGAGCGGCTTCGACTTCTTCATCAAGGATATCAACGGCGCCGGCCATGATGCGCTCATAGCGGCCCGCAATCAGCTGCTTGGGGCCGCCGCACAGAACCACAAGCTGCTCGGAACGCGCCCGAACGGCCAGGAAGACACGCCGCAATACTCTGTGAACATCGACCAGGAAAAGGCAAGTGCACTGAACATCGGCCTTTCCGATATCGACACGACGCTGTCGACCGCCTGGGGCGGCACCTATGTCAACGACTTCATCGATCGCGGCCGTGTCAAGAAGGTCTATGTCCAGGCCGACAAGGATTTCCGCATGCAGCCTGAAGACCTGGGCCGCTGGTATGTGCGCAATTCCGGCGGCGACATGGTGCCATTCTCCGCTTTCTCGAGTGGCGAGTGGACCTACGGCTCACCGCGCCTGGAGCGCTATAACGGCTCGTCGGCCGTTGAAATCCTCGGCTCTGCGGCGCCCGGTGTCTCCTCGGGCGACGCCATGAACGAGATCGACAAGATCATGACGACCCTACCACCCGGCTTCAGCCACGAGTGGACCAGCCTGTCCGCTCAGGAAAAGCTCTCCGGCAACCAGGCAAGCCAGCTCTACGCGATTTCGATCCTGGTGGTCTTCCTGGCGCTCGCCGCTCTTTATGAGAGCTGGTCGATCCCGCTCGCCGTCATGCTGTCGGTCCCAATCGGCATCTTCGGCGCGCTCTTGGCGGCCACCATCTTCGGCCAGTCGAACGACGTCTACTTCAAGGTCGGTCTGCTAACGACAATTGGCCTGGCGGCGAAGAACGCCATCCTGATCGTCGAGTTCGCCATCGAGCAGCAGAATCAGGGCAAGAGCCTGATCGACGCGACGCTGGAGGCATCCCGCCAGCGCCTGCGACCGATCCTGATGACCTCGCTCGCCTTCATCCTCGGCGTGCTGCCGCTGGCAATCGCCAATGGGGCCGGCTCCGGTAGCCAGAACTCGATCGGCATCGGCGTCATGGGCGGCATGATCTCGGCAACCGTGCTCGGCATCTTCTTCATCCCGCTGCTCTTCGTCTCCGTCCGCCGCGTCTTCAAGGGCAGGGTCGGTCCGGTGACGACGCAGGAGACGCCCGCTACCGATGGCGGCACCACGCACTAAGGAAAGGCCGCCCGCTCCTGGCATTAGAGAGCGGGCGGCTTTTATCCATGTTCAAACAAAAGGCTCCGGTCTCACCACCGGAGTCTTTTGCTTTCCTGGCTCAATGGCAGCCGAAGAACAGCGTCAGGAACGGCGCCCTGCAGCGCCTGGCATGAGGATCGTATCAGTTTGACGTTGCAGGAAGCGGTACCGCAGCCTGCACCTTCGGCGACCATTTCGCATGCAGCTTGGCAAGCATCAGATAGATGATCGGCGTCGTGTAAAGCGTCAGCACCTGCGACACGACAAGGCCGCCGACGATGGTAATGCCAAGCGGGCGGCGTAGTTCCGAACCGGGACCAGTAGCGATGATCAGCGGGATGGCGCCCATCAAGGCCGCGAGCGTCGTCATCAGGATCGGCCGGAAGCGCTTCAGGCACGCCTGATAGATGGCTTCTTCCGAAGACAGGCCCAGTATGCGCTCGCCCTGCAGGGCGAAGTCCACCATCATGATACCGTTCTTCTTGACGATGCCGATCAGGAGGATGATGCCGATGAAGGCGATGATCGTCAGCTCCGTGCCGCTGATCGCAAGCGCCAGCAGCGCGCCGAGACCGGCGGACGGCAGTGTCGAGATGATCGTCAGCGGATGTGCGAGGCTCTCATAGAGGATGCCGAGAACGATATAAACAGTCAGCAATGCCGCCAGTAGCAGCAGCGGTTGGCTGCCGGAGGACTGGCTGACGCTCGCCGCATCGCCGGCGAAATCCGCATGCAGCGTATCGGGCAGATGCATGTCGAGCACCGCCTTCTGGATGGCGTCGTTCGCCACCTGCAGCGGCGTATTGAGCGCCAGATTGTAGGAAATCGTCACGGCGGGATACTGCCCCTGGTGATTGACCACCAGCGGCGCCAGCGTCCGGTCGATCGACGCCACCGCGCTCAGCGGCACCTGCGTTCCGCCGGATGCCGGCACATAAAGCTTGGAAATATCGTGCGGATCGAGGGCGTAGCTCGGGTCCGCCTCCAGCACGACGCGATACTGGTTGCGCTGCGTGTAGATCGTCGAGATCTGCCGCTGCGCGAAGGCGTTGTTGAGCGCGGAATCGATGGACTGGATGTTGACGCCGAGCTGCGAAGCGAGGCTGCGGTCGATATTGACGGTCGCCTGCAGGCCGTTGGGCTGCCTGTCGGTCGCGACGTCGGTCAGTCCCGGCAAGGCCTGCATCCGCTCCAGCACCTTCGGCGCCCAATCCACCAGCTCGTCGTAATTCGCGCCCCAGAGCGTGAATTGATATTGCGATTGCGACTGGCGAGCACCGGCCCGGATATCGCCCGGCGAAAACAGGAACGTGCTGAGCCCCGGAACGGCCATCAGTTGCTTGCGAAGCCGGTCAATGACGTCAGCCGTCGACGCCCGCTCCGATTCCGGCTTGAGCGAGATCAAGAGCTGCCCGCGATTGATGGAGCTGGAAAAGCCGCCGCCGCCCACCGAAGAACCGAGGCCTGAAACTGCAGGATCTTTGGCGACGATATCTGCCGCCTGCTGCTGCAGCTTGACCATGGCCGGGTAGGAAATGTCGGTCGCCGCCTGCGTTCCGCCCTGGATAAAGCCGGTATCATCCTGCGGGATGAAACCCTTTGGAACCTTGACATAGAGATAACCCGACATGACCACGCAGCCGATGATGACGAGCACGGACAGCACGCGGTGATGCAGTACCGCTTTCAGTGTGCGGCCATAAAATCCGATGATTGCGCCAAGCGTACCCTCGACGATACGGCCGAAGGCACCCGGTCGGGCATCGACATCATGCTGGCGCAGGCGGTGGCCGCAGATCATCGGCGTCAGCGTCAGGGACACCAGCGTCGAAACGACGATGGTGAAACCGAGCGTCAAAGAGAAGGTCTGGAAAAAGCGGCCGACAATGCCGCCCATGAAGAATAGCGGGATGAAGGCGGCAAGCAGCGACAGGCTGATCGAAATGACCGTGAAGCCGATCTGCTTGGCCCCTTCGAGCGCCGCCCGCATCGGCTTCATGCCGGTTTCGAGATTGGCATAGATGTTCTCGATCATGACGATGGCGTCGTCGACAACGAAGCCGACGGAGACGGCAAGCGCCATGAGGGAGAGATTGTCGATCGACAGCCCGAAGAGCCACATCGCGGCAAAGGTGCCGGCAAGCGACAGCGGCACGGTAACACCGGCAGCGACTGTGGGGGTCGCGCGCCGCAGGAACACGAAGACGACCACCATGACCAGGCAGATGGTGGCAAGCAGCGTCCACTGCATGTCGTTGACGCTGGCATGGATCGTCGTGGTGCGGTCGGAAAGGATGGAGATCTTCACGCCGGCGGGGATGAGCCGCTGCAGCTCCGGGATCAGTTCCTTGACGCCATCGACGGTGGCGATGACATTCGCATCCGCCTGCTTGGTGATGTTGAGCAGCACCGCCGGCTTGCCGTCAAACCAGGCATCCGAGCGGCTGTTGCGCACCCCCGGCTCGACGGTGGCGATATCGGAGAGGCGCACGGCGGTGCCATCGCCGCTCTGCACGATGATCCGTCCATAGGCTTCTGGCGTCCGCAACTGGCTGTTCACGGCAAGGGAGAATGCGCCCGAAGCCCCATCGATCGAGCCGAACGGGCCGAGCACGCTGGCATTGACGATCGCGGTGCGCACGGCATCGAGCGACAGGCCCATGGCCGAGAGACGGTCGGGATCGAGCCTGACGCGCACGGCCGGCTGGTCCGCACCGCTGACGGTAACGCCGCCGACGCCATCGACCTGCGAAATGCGCTGCACGACCACGGTGTCGGCCGCATCATAGATGGCGCTCGGGGCGACATTGTCCGAGGTCAGCGCGAGGATCAGCACGGGAGCGGCAGCCGGATTGATCTTGCGGAAGGATGGAAGGGTCGGCAGATCGCCCGGAAGGTCGGTCGCCGCCGCGTTCAAGGCTGCCTGCACATCCTGCGCGGCGCCATCGACGCTGCGCGAGAGATCGAACTGCGCGATGATGGTGCTTGAGCCGAGCGAGCTGACGGAAGTCAGCTGCGTCACGCCGGCAATGGTGCCGAGATGGCGTTCAAGCGGCGCCGCGACGCTTGCCGCCATGCTGGCCGGATCGGCGCCGGGACGGCTGGCGGAGACGACGATCGTGGGAAGGTCGACGGTCGGCAGGCTCGCGACCGGCAGGAAACGATAGGCAACGATGCCGAGGATCATCAGCCCGATCGCCAGAAGCGTCGTCCCGACAGGGCGTTTGACGAACGGCTCGGAGATGTTCATGTCTCGCCACCCGCCAATTCGTCCATCTCGGCGCTCGGCGTGCCGCTGGTGCGGCCGACGACCTTGGCGCGCAGGCGCTCGAAAGCGAGATAGATCACCGGCGTCGTATAGAGCGTCAGGAGCTGCGAGAGCACGAGGCCGCCGATGATGGTGATGCCAAGCGGAATGCGTAGCTCCGCCCCCGTACCCTGGGCCAGCGCCAGCGGCAGGGCGCCGAAGAGGGCTGCGAGTGTCGTCATCATGATCGGCCGGAAACGCAGGATCGAGGCTTTGAGGATCGCCTCGCGCGGTTCGAGACCTTCCTTGCGCTCCGCCTCCAGCGCGAAGTCGATCATCATGATCGCGTTCTTCTTGACGATACCCATCAACAGCACGATGCCGATGAGCGCGATGATCGACAGATCCTGCCCGAACAGCATCAGGGCGAGCAGGGCGCCGACACCGGCCGAAGGCAGCGTCGACAGGATCGTCACCGGGTGAACGGCGCTCTCGTAGAGCAGGCCGAGCACGATGTAGATCGTGACGACCGCGGCGAGGATCAGCCAGGGCTCGCCTGCGAGCGACGAGGCAAACTCCTCGGCATCACCCGAATATTTGCGCTGGATATTGTCGGGCATCTCGATATCGCGTTCGGCCGCCTTGATCTCCGCCACAGCGTCGCTGAGCGAGGCACCCTTGGCGAGATCGAAGCTGAGGGTCACGGCCGGAAATTGCTCGTCATGACTGATGACCAGCGGCGCGGTCGTGAAACTCGCGGTAGTGAAGGCATTGAGCGGGACCTGGGTGTCGCTCGCCCCAGCGACATAGAGCTTGTCGAGCGACTTCGGGTCCGACTGATATTGCGGCGCAGCCTCCAGGATGACGCGGTACTGGTTGGCCTGACCATAGATCGTCGCGATCTGCCGCTGACCGAAGGCATCGTTCAGCGTGTCGCTGACGGCCTGCATGGACACGCCGAGCCGCGAGGCAGTCTCGCGATTGACATCGACGAAGATGCGCCCGCCACCCATCTCCACTTCGGAGGCGACATCGATGAGCTTCGGGCTCTCCTGCAGCCTTTGGGCAAGCTTCTGCGCCCAGTCGACGACCGTGTTCGTATCCGTGCCTGTCAGCGTATATTGATAGGGTGCGCGGCTCGCCCTGGTGCTGATCGAGATATCGCGCACGCTCTGGAAGGTGACGTGGATGCCGGGCATGCCCGTCACCTCGCCGCGCATCCGGTCGATGATCTGGTCGGCGGATGCATTCCGCTGATTTCGAGGCTTCAGGACGAGGCTGAGATTGCCCGTATTCAGCGTCAGATTGCTGGCGCTGGCGCCTATGACGGAAACCACGCCGCTGACATCCTGATCCTTACGCAGTCGGTCGGCCACATCAGCCTGGATCTGCTTCATGGTCTCGAAGGAAGTGGTCGGCTCGGCTTCGATGACAGCGGTGATGAGGCCAGTGTCCTGCGCCGGCAGGAAGCCCTTGGGGATGACGACATAGAGCCCGATCGTTGCAATCAATGTCAGCACGGTGATCACGAGCATGAGGCCGCTGCGATCCACGGCCCAGACGAGGCTGCGCCGATAGCCTTCGATCATCCAGTCGGTGAAGCGGTCGGCACCGGCCAGAAAGCCGCCTTGACGCTCTTTCGGCTTGCGCAGGATGCGCGCGCACATCATAGGCGTCAGCGTCAGCGAGACGACGGCCGACACGACGACGGCGATGGTGAGCGTCAACGCGAATTCGCGGAACATGCGGCCCACGATGCCCGTCATGAACAGCAGCGGAATGAAGACCGCAACCAGCGAGACGGTCAGCGAGATGATGGTGAACCCGATCTCGCCCGCACCCTTCAGTGCCGCCTGCATCGGATTTTCGCCCTCTTCGATATGGCGGGCGATGTTCTCGATCATCACGATCGCGTCGTCGACGACGAAGCCTGTGCCGATGGTCAGCGCCATCAGCGAGAGATTGTCGAGGCTGAAGCCGGCAAACCACATGACGCCGAAAGTGGCAATCAGCGACAGCGGCAACGCCACGCCGGCAATGAAGGTCGCCGTCATTGTCCGCAGGAAGAGCAGCACGACGAGAATGACGAGGCCGATACTGATGACCAAAGTCCATTGCACGTCGTGGATCGAGGCCCGGATGGTCTCAGTGCGATCGTTGACGATATCGAGGGAAATGCCGGCCGGCATCGCCTGCTTCAGCTTCGGGATCTGCTGCAGCACATTCTCGACCGTTTGGATGACGTTGGCACCCGGCTGGCGCATGATGTCGATAATGACGGCAGGCCTTCCCTGATACCAGGCGCCGACGCGATTGTTTTCCAGCCCTTCGACGACGGTTGCAACATCCTTCAGCTGCACCGGCGCACTGTTGCGGTAGGCGACGATGACGGATTTATAGACGTTCGGATCGACGATCTGGTCGTTGGCGGCAAGAGTGAAGCTCTGCTGGGTACCGTCGAGCGAGCCCTTGGCGCCGGCGACGCTGGCATTGGTGATGGCCGAGCGAATGTCCTCCAGCGCCAGCCCGTAGGAGGCAAGACGCGGCAGATCCACCTGGATGCGGATGGCCGGCTTGACGCCGCCCTGGATGTTGACGTCGCCGACCCCTGATACTTCGCTCAAGCGCTGCGCCATCATCGTATCGGCAAAATCGCTGAGCTCGCGGATCGAATAGCTGTCGGAGCGCAGGGCTAGCGTCACGATCGGCGTATCGGCCGGGTTCACCTTCGAATAGGTCGGCGGATAGGGAAGCGTGCGCGGCAGCGTCGAGCCGGCTGCGTTGATCGCCGCCTGAACATCCTGCGCGGCGCCATCGATATCGCGGCCGAGGTCGAATTGCAGCGTAATCTGGCTGATGCCGAATGCGCTCGACGAGGTCATGGAGGCGAGCGACGGGATCTGGCCGAGCGGTCGCTCCAAAGGTGCCGTCACCAGCGCCGCCATCGTGTCGGGATCGGCGCCCGGAAGCTGCGTCGTCACCTGGATCGTCGGAAAATCCACCTGCGGCAGCGGCGCGACCGGCAAGAACAGAAAGCCGAGAATGCCGCCCAACAAAACCGCTACCCCGAGAAGCGAGGTGGCGATCGGCCTGGAGATGAAGAGCGACGAGACGTTCATTGTTGCTGTGTCGGCGTAGCGGAGGAATTGTTGGAGGCCGAGCCGCCGCCCGTATCCGCACCTTGTGTGCCATCGGCGGCAGGCTGACCATCCTGGCCGCGATGGCCATTATGACCGCCAGCACCGCCCTGACCACCTTGGCCGCCTTGACCACCCTGGCCATTGTGGCGGCGATGCGGACGTTCGCCCGCATTTGCGGTACCCGAACCGGCATTCTGTTGGTCGTTCTCCGCGACAGGCTGCCCGTTATTGTCGGTTGACGGAGCAGTCGGCGACGCCTGATCCGGATTGGCCGAAATCTGCACCTTCGACCCATTCTGAAGCCGCGCGAAGCCTGTTGTCACCACCTTGTCGCCAGGCGTCACACCATCGGCGATGACCGCAAGCGTATCGTCCTGCTGTCGCACCTTCACCGGCTTCATCGCAACGGTCTGATCCTGGCCGATGATATAGACGAAGGTGCCGTTCGGTCCGCGCTGCACGGCGCCGCTCGGAATGACGGTGACGCCCTTCAGCGTCTCGACGAGCAGGCGGGCATTGACGAAGGCGCCGGGCCACAGCGCCAGTTTGTCGTTGGGGAAATTCGCCTTCAGCTTGACCGTACCCGTGGTGGGGTCGACCTGATTGTCGACCACGCCAAGCGAACCGTTGTCGACCACCGTTTCGCCATCATTGCCCATGGCCTGGACGGCAAGCGTTCCAGCCGCACTTGCCGCGTTGACGCGGGCGAGCTGCTGCTGTGGAATGGAAAACAGCACGGAGATCGGCTTGATCTGCGACAACGTCACGATACCGGTCGCGTCGGACGAGCTGACAAGATTGCCGACGTCGACGTTGCGAATGCCGGTGCGCCCATCGAAGGCGGCCCTGATCGTCGTATAATCGAGTGTTGCCTGCGCGCTTTCGATGGATGCCACGTCCACCTGGACCTGGGCGGTATATTGGGCCACCAATGACGTCTGCGTGTCGACCTGCTGCTGGGTGCCGGAGGCGCTCTTCACCATCAGCTGATAGCGCACGAGATCGCGCTGGGCGCCGGCGAGCAGCGCTTCGTCCTGCGCCTTCTTGGCAATCGCCTGGTCGAGCTGTGCCTTATAGACGGAATCGTCGATGCGGGCGATGACATCGCCCTTCTTGATATCCTGGCCCTCGACGAAATTGATCTCGACTATGCGTCCGCTGACCTGCGCGCGCACGGTCACGGTATTCAGCGCCTTCACCGAACCCACACCATTGATGTAGACGGGCACATCGGCGGTCGTCGCGTCGGCAGCAATCACGGGAACCGGCCCGCTGAACTGCGACATGCTGCGCCGGCCGCCACCGCCTTGCCCATGGCCGCTACGGCGTCCACCCTGGGCTTGCTCCCCGGGCGCAGCCGCGTTCTGATAGCCGAGCAGCTTCTCTGCCGGCCCAAGCCAACGATCGCGGGTCGCATAGGCGCCGTACCCAACCGCGCCAATCACAGCCAACCACACGACGACCCGAAACGTCCGAGCCATTCACGCACCTTTCTTCAAAGCCCGGGTGATCGACGATCCCCCGATATTCATGGCGCGACCTTAGCTTGCATCGTGCCGCTTAGGAATTTGGTATGGCCATTAAATTTTGTCCATTTTAGCGCCACTTAGCGTAACAAATTGTAATATTGGACGAAAAACCAGGGTTGTGGTTGCAAGGTCGATGCGTCTACCCGCACAGGCCGTTGCAGCGCCTCAAAGCACGCCCCAGCCACGGTAGCGGCCGCGGCCCGTCATCTCGCGCAGACCGAGTTCCGCCACCAGATTGAGCGCGCCTCTGGAGGTGACGCCGACATGACGCGCGATCATTTTCGCCGAAACGATCGGTCGCGACAGCACGATATCGATGACTTCGGGCAGGCTGCTGTTCGACCGCCGGTCCTTGAGCCGGAGCTCCATTTGCAACCGGGCAAGCGAAAGCCGATCGAGCTCCTTCAAGCCCGAATCGGCCGAGAGTGCCATGGCCTCCAGAAAGGCCGTCAGCCGCGTGGTGCGATCCGGCGCGCGGCGACGGTCGTGACGGACTGCTTTCAGGCCGACATTCAGGCAAAAGAGATGGGATGTGACCTTGCCCCGGCTGCGCAGATAGGCGCTGACCAGCAAGCCACCGAGCCAATGCTGCCGCCGCAGCGGCTCGATCCGCTCCCAGGCATCGAAAAGCACCGCCGCCCCGAGAGCGGGCGGCAGCAGATCCGCCTCGCGAATGACAGCGCGCCAGCTCTCCAGCCGCTCGTCCTCATCCCAATCCTCATCACGGATGAGCGCGAGGGGATCGTCAGCATCAACGGTCGGCTGCCGGGCTTCCGGAACGCCGCCGTTCAGGATCTTGTCGGATCGGGCAAGAATCGCGTCGATCTCGGCAAAATCGACGCCGAAATCGTCTTCCTCGTCCTCCGGCTCGTCAGGCTCCAGGGCTGCGGCAGGCATCGAACACGGCGTAATGGCATCTTCGCCTTCGCCGACGTCACCGCGCAAGACGGCAAGACCCGCCGCCTCCAGTCCCCAGGTAGGATCGGCGGTCCAAAGACGGCGCCGGCTGCGCAGCACCGCATGGGCGATGGTCAGCTCGTGCGTCGGTGTGCGCGTATCCATGCGCGCATCGTGCAGGACGAGATCCTCCACATGCACGAGTTCGCCACCGACCCAAAGCGCACCGGCAGCATCGAAAAAGTGCCCGCGCTCGCGAAAACCATCCGCCACCGCATGCCTCAGGACACGCTCATCCAGCCGCGCCAACATATCCTCCGCCTTGACGATGGCAGGCAGAAGCGTGGCGAGCGGCAGTGTGGTCAGATCATATCGCATTGGAATCACATCATTGCATCGATCTTACGGAACTTATCATCGCCGTCCGCGGCGAGATAGGAAGGCGACCCTGTGAACTGTGGATGGCAATCACTATTTTCCGTCTTGACCTTCCAGCGATGGGAAGGTTCATAAAGCTATCCGACGCCCCTTCGGGCAAAGGAGTATGACATGACACCGCACGACGAGCACGATCACGGCCATCATGGCCACGGTCATCACCATCATGATGATGCCGACATTCAGGATTTGGTGATCCGCGATCCCGTCTGCGGCATGACCGTCGATCCCGATGCCGGCAAGCCGTCGCTGGATTATCGCGGCCGTATTTTCCACTTCTGCAGCGACGGCTGCCGTGCAAAGTTCAAGGCTGCACCGGAAAACTACCTCACGGCGAAAGACCCCGTCTGCGACATGGAGGTGGACCGTGCCACCGCCCGCCACTTCCTGAAGCACGAGGGCGAAAAATTCTATTTCTGCTCGGCCAGCTGCAAGGCAAAGTTCGAGGCAAATCCAGCCTCCTATCTCGACGGTAATAAGCCCGTCCCGAAGCCGGTACCGAAGGGCACGCTCTATACCTGCCCCATGCACCCCGAAGTGGTTAGCGACCATCCCGGCGATTGCCCGAAATGCGGCATGGCGCTGGAGCCGATGGGCGTCCCCGCCGCCGATGACGGCCCGAACCCGGAACTCACAGATTTCACCCGCCGGCTCTGGATCAGCGCCGCCCTGTCGCTGCCGCTGCTCGTCATCAGCATGGGCCCGATGGTCGGACTGCCCGTGCGCGACTGGATCGGCGAACCTCTTGCTACATGGGTCGAACTTATGCTGGCGACGCCAGTGGTGCTTTGGGCGGCCCTGCCCTTCTTCCGCCGCGCCTGGAATTCGCTCGTCAACCGCAGCCCCAATATGTGGACGCTGATCGGCCTCGGCGTCGGCACTGCCTATCTCTATAGCGTCGTCGCCACGCTGGCGCCCGGCCTTTTCCCCATGACCTTCGGTGGGCATGGCGGGAGCGTTCCGGTCTATTTCGAAGCCGCTTCCGTTATCGTCGCGTTGGTCTTCGTCGGTCAGGTGCTGGAATTGAAGGCGCGAGAACGCACCGGCTCGGCCATCCGCGCGCTTCTCGATCTCGCCCCGAAAACGGCACGGCGCATCGGCGCCGACGGCAGCGAAACCGATGTGCCTGTCGATGAGATCCAGGCTGGCGACCGATTGCGCGTGCGCCCGGGCGAACGTGTGCCCGTGGACGGTTCCGTCATCGAGGGACAATCGACCATCGATGAATCGATGATTACGGGCGAGCCCCTGCCGGTCGAAAAGACCAAGGGCGACGCCTTGACCGGCGGCACGATCAACAAGAACGGCGCACTCATCATGCAGGTCGAAAAGGTCGGCGCGGAAACGACGCTCTCGCGCATCGTCGAGCTTGTCGCCAAGGCGCAGCGCTCGCGTGCCCCCATCCAGACGATGGTCGACCGCGTCTCCGCTGTCTTCGTACCGGCTGTGGTTGTTGCAGCTATCATCGCCTTCGCCGTCTGGGCCTTTGTCGGGCCGGAACCGAGGCTGGCGCATGCGCTGCTTGCCGCTGTCGCCGTGCTGATCATCGCCTGCCCCTGCGCGCTTGGCCTCGCGACACCCATGTCCATCATGATCGCCACGGGCCGAGGCGCACACGAGGGCGTGCTGGTGCGCGACGCCGAAGCACTGGAACGCTTCGCCAAGGTCGATACGTTAATCGTCGACAAGACTGGCACTCTGACCGAGGGCAAGCCCAACCTGACCGATATCGTCGGGACCAACGGCATCGAGGAAGACTACCTCCTCTCGCTCGCCGCCAGCCTGGAGCGCGGCTCCGAACACCCGCTTGCCGAAGCGATTGTTGCCGGCGTCGAGGAACGCGGTGCGCATTTCGTCGAGATCTCCGGCTTCTCGGCTGTGACAGGCAAGGGCGTCGAAGGCAGAGCCGGCGGCACCGCGATCGCGCTCGGCAATGCCACGATGATGGCCGATCTGGGTGTTGCCACCGACACCATGGCGGCGGAGACCGAGCGCCTGCGCGGCGAAGGCAAGACCGTCATGCTTGTCGCCATCGACAGAAAACTGGCCGGCCTCGTCGCAGTCGCCGACCGGATCAAGCCGACCACGGCAGCCGCCATCAAGGCGCTGCATGACAGCGGCCTGACGATCGTCATGGCGACCGGCGACAATGGTAAGACTGCTGCTGCTGTTGCGAAGCAACTTGGGATCGATGAAGTGCGCGCCGACATGCTGCCGGAAGGCAAGAAAGCGCTCATCGACGAACTACGCGCCAAGGGCCACATCGTTGCCATGGCCGGCGACGGCGTCAACGACGCGCCCGCACTGGCCGCCGCCGATGTCGGCATCGCCATGGGCACGGGCGCCGATGTTGCCATGGAAAGTGCCGGGATCACGCTGGTGAAGGGCGATCTCAACGGCATCGTGCGGGCACGCCATCTCTCGGAAGCGACCATCCGCAACATCAAGCAGAATCTTGCCTTCGCCTTCGGCTACAACGCGCTCGGCGTACCGCTGGCAGCCGGCGTGCTCTATCCGGTCTTCGGTCTGCTTCTCTCGCCGATGATCGCGGCTGCGGCGATGAGCCTGTCCTCGGTCTCTGTCATCGCCAATGCGCTCAGACTGCGGCTGGCGAAGTAGGACAACGCCCGGAAATTGGACACCTCAAACGCCCGATGCCAGTATCCATGCGCCAAATAAGATGACGGACGGAGCATGAACAGGGATCGATTTGAACTGAAGCGGCGAAGCGACGACTTGGTCTATACGTTTCATCGCAAACAACTGTCCGACGGAAAGATCGGCTACCGGCGCGAGGATGCCGACCTCTGGATGAAATTTCGACCTGACTTCGGCTGGGGCGCCTGGGATGATGAAGACAACGCCTTGATCGACAGGCCGTGGAACGTGCCGTTTCCCGAGCAAGATGCCGATTTCCCGCCTGAAGGCGAATGGGTGAGCAAGAAGGGCGCGAAATCCTACGTCTACGACCTGATCTATGTTTAGCAATCGAGTGTGCGTGCCACGTTGCCCCTCACCCCGGCCCTCTCCCCGCAAGCGGGGAGAGGGGGTTTTGGCCGAATAGCCTACGATCTTTCCTTTAAGCTAGCCGTCTGGCGCGGTCGTCCCTTCTCCCCGCAGGCGGGGAGAAGGCTAGGATGAGGGGCCATTCCCGCAGGTGCGGCATCGGCAGATGCACCTGACTTGCCCGAATTCGCTTATCCTACCCGCTCCACAGCGATTGCCGTCGCCTCGCCGCCGCCGATGCACAGCGCAGCAACGCCACGCCGCGCGCCCTGACGCTCGAGCGCATGCAGCAGCGTCACGATCAACCGCGCTCCGGTGGCCCCGATGGGATGGCCGAGCGCGCAGGCACCGCCATTGATGTTGAGACGATCACGCGCAATGCCGAGCTCCTTGGCAGCCGCCATGGCGACGACGGCGAAGGCCTCGTTGATCTCGAAAAGATCGACATCGCCGACCTTCCAGCCCGTCTTGTCGAGCAGCTTACGGATCGCCGGGATCGGCGCGGTCGTGTACCAGGCCGGTTCCTGGGAATGCGTGGCATGCGCCTTGATCTCGGCAAGGATGGGCAATCCCTCGCGCTCGGCAACCGACCGGCGCGTCAGGATCAGCGCTGCCGCGCCATCGGCATTGGCTGAAGCGCTGGCAGCCGTTATCGTGCCATCCTTGCGGAAGGCGGGCTTCAGCGTCGGGATTTTTTCCGGCGAGACCTTTTGCGGATGCTCGTCCTTGGCAATGGTGATCGGGCCGCCCTTGGCCATGACAGAAACCGGCGTGATCTCGGCTTCGAAGGCACCGTTCTCCGTTGCGGCGCGGGCGCGCGACAGAGTCTCGACGGCATAGGCATCCTGATCGTCGCGGCTGAACTGATAGGCCTCGACCGCCATCTCGCCGAAATCGCCCATCGAGCGGCCCTTCTCATAGGCATCTTCCAGCCCATCGAGCATCATATGGTCGAAGATGCGATCATGGCCCATGCGATAGCCGCCGCGTGCCTTGGCGAGCAGATAAGGCGCATTCGACATGGATTCCATGCCACCGGCGATCGCGATCGAGGCCGAACCGGCGAGAAGCAGATCATGCGCCAGCATGGTCGCCTTCATGCCGGAGCCGCAGACCTTGTTGATCGTGGTGGCGCCGACGGCATCCGGCAGGCCAGCCCCGCGAGCAGCCTGCCGGGCCGGCGCCTGTCCCTGCCCCGCGGGCAGGACGCAGCCGAACAGAACTTCATCCACTTTCTCCGCCGAAAGACCGGCGCGCTCCAGCGCGGCACGGATGACATGCGCACCAAGCTCGTGCGCCTGCAACGGCGAAAGATCTCCCTGGAAGCGGCCGAGCGGCGTGCGGGTGGCGGAAACGATGACGACGGGATCAATAGCGGACATAACATCTCCTCACAGTCTTCAAACGGCATCTTGGGCAACAGCAGTAGCACGTTAGATGATGATCGTCATCTAAATATAACAGAGCCATCGACTGATTAATTTGCCACCCGCGTTGCGGACAAAGACATGATTGCCTTGGCAGCAGGCACGACCTATGGATATCCAAATTCAAAGAAGAGGATATTCCATGCCGCTTTACATCAAGGATGATGCCATCGATCGATTGGCGCGGCGCTACCAAGCGCTGACCAAGGCCACCACCAAGACGGAAGCCGTGCGGCTTGCCTTGCAGAAGGCTCTGGATGAGGAGCTGACCAAGCCTGCCCTCGCCGACGTCGCCGTCGCTTTCTGCCGCAATCTCAAGCAGAAGGCCAGCGCCAAGGGCGAAAGCTCCAACGCAATGGGAGACGCCTGATGTTTATCGACGCTTCGGTGTTGTCGGCGATGATGACCGATGAGGAGGAGGCGCGCGCCTTCGCCGTCCGCATACAGCCGGCAACGGCCCGAATGACCTCACCGCTGGCAGCGGTAAATGCCGCAATTCTGATTTCGGGCATCTTGGGATTATCGCCGACCGAGGCTGGCGAAGCCGTCCGCACGTTTCTGCAGCTGATGAACATTCAGCAGCTTGCCGTGCCGCCCCGCGCCGCCGCCTTGGCGACTGAAGCTTACGAGCGCTACAGCCAAGGCGAGCACCCAGCACGCCTCAGCCTCGACGATTGCATGACCTATGCCTGCGCTCGCTATTACCGCCAGCCGCTCTTGTCGAAAAGCGACCGGTTCAAGCAGACGGATATCGAGCTGGCCTGAGCCGCTCCAGCGGAGCGCGGTCAGCTCGATGCGATTTTAGTGTTATGGGCAAAGCGAGGAAGGGCCTGCCGCAAACGTGTTCGAACGCACGCCAACGGAGTTCGGGGCAGCAGCGCATTGCAGGCGGGACATCGAGTCGCCGGCGCGGATCGGACCGGTTACCGACGGATCGGTATTGATCGTGCCATCCGGCAGGATTGCGTCCTTCGAATGATCGACATTGCCGACATCGGTCTGGAACGCCTCGACATTGACGCGCTTGGGATGATGCTTGTGCATCTGCTCTGCCATGGCGGCGCTGGACACGCCGAGGACGAGAGCGGAGATAGCGAGGGTTCTGAGCAGCATGGGACTGCCTCCTGTGGGAGTTGACGCGAATTTCATATGGGAACTGGCAGCCCAATTTACAGCGGCTTGCCTGTCAATATCGTTAAGAATTTGAAGGTTTTGGTCAGGTCTTCACTTTATGGCGGGATACCTCTGCGCCGGCATCGTGCGGCAGGCTGATAAAACGCAATGCGGAGATGCCACCGATAAGGCCAACGACAAGGAAAGCCCAGCGAAAATCGACGAGCGAGAGCGTTTCCCCACCATGAATCGTGCGCGAGAGATTGAGAACGGCGGCAGCGACGGCAACCCCGAGCAGCAGCGAAACCTGCTGCAGCATGCTGGAAAGGGTCGAAGCCGAACTGCGCTGCGCGGCATGGATATCGGCAAAGCCAAGCGTATTCAGCGCCGTGAAATTCATCGACCGCGAAAGCCCGGCAATGAATAGCAGGCAATAGATCAGCAGATCCGGCGTCGATGGAGACACGAACCCGCATCCGGCAATGCTGGCCGATGAAATCAGACCGTTGACGACGAGCACGTTGCGGAAGCCGAAGATCCTCAACATCTGCGTGGTGATCGCCTTCATGCCGAGATTGCCGGCGAAGTAGAACAGCAGATAGGTGCCGGCATCGATCGCCGTGCGGCCGAAGCCGACCTGGAAAAGCAGCGGGATCAGGAAAGGCGTGGCGTTGATCGCGACGCGGCTCGCCGTACCCGCCGAAAGCGTCGACATGGCGAAAGTCTGTACCTTGAAGGCGGAGAGATCGAGCAAGGGCGCATCGACCCTCATGAAGTGCCGGGTGGCGATGACGGAGAAGACCACGCCCGCGGCAATGAGCCCGATGCTGGGTGCCAAGCCCGCGGTTCCCTGGACCACGAATTCCAGACCGGCGAGCAGGAAGGTCAGCCCCGCCGCTGACTGCAGGAAGCCGATGAGATCGAGCCGCGCGACCTTCTCCTCCCGCTGATCCGGTACGAAGCGCAGGACGAGACCAAGGCCGATGATGCCGATCGGGATATTGATCAGGAAGTTCCAGTGCCAGGTGAGATAGGTGGTGATGAAGCTGCCGAGCACCGGGCCGATGACTGGGGCCGTCAGCGCCGGCCATACGATCATCGACATCGCATTCACGAGATCGGACTTGCGGGCATTGCGCAACACGATGATGCGTCCGACAGGCGTCATCAGCGCGCTGCCGAGGCCTTGGACCGCACGAGCGATGATGAACTCGGTGAGATTGCCCGAGAGGCCGCAGAACAGCGACGCCACGGTGAAGATGGCGATGGATGCCAGGAACACCCGCCGGGCGCCATAACGATCGCCAGTCCAGCCGGCAAGCGGCACGAAAGCCGCCATGGTCAGCAGATAGACGGTGATGCCGATGCTCATCGAGACCGGCTCGACGCCAAAACTTACCGCCATCTGCGGCAACGAGGTGGTGATGATCGTCCCGTCCAGAAACTGCATGAAAAAGGAGACGGCGACGACAAAGGCGATGACGCGGGATTGCCGGCCGAAATTGTCTTCGGAAGGCTGTTCTGTGGTCCTGGCAATGGTCATGACGTGAAATTTCAGAAGATAGCGATCAAACGGGCCGGAAGTTGCCGACAACAATCATACGATCATTGAATACGCCCATGATAGCGGCTTGCAAAGCCGCAACCCGAACCGGCGCCATCAAAAATTGGCATAGTGACAAAGAAATCGCGACGCTTGCCGCATCTGCTTTGGCAGCACCGCGTGCGGGTACCTCATGGCGGAAATCAATCGTCCGAGTAGCGCTGCTCCCGCCACGGATCTCCATACATGTGATAGCCGTTTTTCTCCCAGAAGCCGGCCCTGTCAGCACCGATAAGCTCGATGCGGTTCAGCCATTTGGCGCTCTTCCAGAAGTAGAGATGCGGCACGACGAGGCGCATTGGGCCGCCATGTTCGCCGGTCAGCGGCTGCCCCTCCCAGGCGGTCGCCAGGATCGCATCTTCGGCCGCGAAGTCAGCAAGCGGCAGATTGGTGGTGTAGCCGTCGTAGCTCGTCAGCAGCACATGCTGCGCCTCTGCGGTCGGCATGACGAGATTGAGCAGATCGCGTGTCGAAACCCCTTCCCAGCGATTGTCGTAGCGCGACCAGGTCGTCACACAATGAATGTCGCTGACACGGGTGCTCTGCTCGATCGCCTGGAAAGCCGCCCAATCGAGGCTCAGCCGCTTTTCCACGAAGCCGAACACATCGAGCCGCCAGCTCGACAAGGATACCTGCGGCTGCACGCCGAGATCGAGCACCGGCCAGTTCTTCACGAGATGCTGCCCCGGCGGCAGCCGCTCCGTCTCGGGCCGGCTGATACGCCCCGTCAGAAACTTGCCCTCCGCCGCCCAGCGGCGTTTGGAGGTGGTGAGCTTGCTATCGGCGGGGATCTGGTCGTCGCTCATGCAGCTATCCTCTCTGCGGCACAGAGATAGGATAATCGGTGCATGTCCATGTCAAGTCGAAGGTAGTTGATAGTCGACTATATTGCCGCGATGGCGATACAGAACAGCTGCGCCTCGCCCGAGATCGAGTGTCGCTTGGCGCTGTCGTTGGAAATCAAAAGGCAATCGCCTGCACCGAGCCCGGCGCCATCGATATCGGCATTACCGCGATGGCAAAGAACGAGACTGGTCCCCACCTCGAACGCAACTTCAGTGTGCCCATCGACTGAAACCCGCCGCACCGAATGCTTGAAACGTCCCCGCCGTGTCATCACGTTGAGGTCCGTGATTGTCCCGTCGACCAAAGTCGCCGAGGTCGGCGCGTCGGCGGCAAAGGACAGTGGCTCGCTTGCCTGCGTCAGGCGTTCGGGCGCGCGCCCCTCGATTAAGAGGGTCATGCCCTCTCCCTCGAGAATGGATAGCGTGCGATCGATGCCCGGAAAGACCGAAAACGGTCCGTCCGAGGCAACGGTCGCCATGCTGACGCGCCAGTCGAAGTCGGCAAGCCCCACGCCGTCGGGCGAAACGGCGATTTCAACCGTTTCCCCGCCGCCGTTTTTCCAGGGCATGCGCTTGTGGTCACTGTCGCGCAGCAGCTTCATCTCAGTTCCCCAGGATGGCCGGCAGGCGCAGGCCCTGCTGCTTGGCCCAATCAAGCGCGACGTCATAGCCGGCATCGGCGTGGCGCATGACGCCGGTTGCCGGGTCGTTCCAGAGCACGCGCTCCAGGCGCTTGGCCGCATCATCCGTGCCGTCGGCGCAGATGACCATGCCGGAGTGCTGGCTAAAGCCCATGCCGACGCCGCCGCCGTGGTGCAGCGATACCCAGGTGGCACCCGATGCGGTGTTGAGCAGGGCGTTCAAGAGCGGCCAGTCGGAAACGGCATCCGAGCCGTCCTTCATCGCTTCTGTCTCGCGATTCGGCGAGGCGACCGAGCCGGAGTCGAGATGGTCGCGGCCGATGACGACGGGGGCCTTCAGCTCGCCATTCCTGACCATTTCGTTGAAGGCGAGGCCGAGGCGGTGGCGATCGCCGAGACCGACCCAGCAAATGCGTGCCGGCAGGCCCTGGAAGGCGATGCGCTCGCGCGCCATGTCCAGCCAGTTGTGCAGATGGGTGTTGCCGGGGGTGAGTTCCTTCACCTTGGCGTCGGTCTTGTAGATATCTTCCGGGTCGCCGGAGAGAGCAGCCCAACGGAACGGGCCGATACCGCGGCAGAACAGCGGACGGATATAGGCCGGCACGAAGCCCGGGAAGGCGAAGGCGTTTTCAAAGCCTTCGTCCTTGGCGACCTGGCGGATGTTGTTGCCGTAGTCGAGCGTCGGCACACCGGCATTCCAGAAGTCGACCATGGCTTCGACATGCACCTTCATCGAGGCGCGGGCAGCAGCTTCGACGGCCTTCGGATCGCTCTCGCGCTTGGCTCTGTGTTCGGCCACAGTCCAGCCGGCCGGCAGGTAGCCGTTCAGCGGGTCGTGGGCAGAGGTCTGGTCGGTGACGATATCCGGGCGCGGGCCGCCGGCTTTCATGCGCTTCACCAGCTCGGGGAAAATTTCGGCGGCATTGCCGAGCAGGCCGACGGACTTGGCTTCGCCAGCCTTCGTCCACTTGTCGATGAGGGCCAGCGCTTCGTCGAGCGTCTTCGCCTTCTCGTCGACATAGCGGGTGCGCAGGCGGAAATCGATACGGGTTTCGTCACTCTCGACAGCGAGGCAGCAAGCGCCGGCCATGACGGCCGCCAGCGGCTGTGCGCCGCCCATGCCGCCGAGACCGCCGGTCAGGATCCACTTGCCCTTGAGGTTGCCTTCGTAGTGCTGGCGACCGGCTTCGACGAAGGTCTCGTAGGTGCCCTGCACGATGCCCTGCGTGCCGATATAGATCCACGAGCCGGCCGTCATCTGGCCGTACATGGCAAGGCCCTTCTTATCGAGCTCGTTGAAGTGATCCCAGGTCGCCCAATGCGGCACGAGGTTGGAGTTGGCGATCAATACGCGCGGCGCATCCTTGTGGGTGCGGAACACGGCGACCGGCTTGCCCGACTGCACGAGCAGCGTCTCGTCTTCGTTCAGCGTCTTCAGCGTCGCAGCGATACGGTCGAAATCGTCCCAGGTCCGGGCAGCGCGGCCGATGCCGCCATAGACGACCAGCTCGTTCGGGTTTTCCGCAACGTCCGGGTCGAGATTGTTCATCAGCATGCGCAGCGGCGCTTCGGTCAGCCAGCTCTTGGCGTTGAGCTCCGGGCCACGGGGTGCGCGGATTTCGCGGATATTATGGCGTGGGTTGGTCATGTCACATCTCCAAGGAGGGCAGGATGTCGGTTGAAATCGAGGCATTGAGCGCGCCGGAAGCGATGAGGTCGCTGGCGGCCTTCAGGTCATTTGCCATGTAGCGGTCTTCTTCCAGCGACGGCACGGCGGCGCGGATGGCAGCAATGGCAAGGGTCAGTTCCGGGCTGGTCGTCAGCGGCGCGCGCAGCTCGACGCCCTGAGCGGCGGTCAGCGCTTCGATGCCGATAATGCCGAAGAGGTTCTCGGTCATTTGCAGCAGACGGCGCGCTCCGTGGCAGGCCATGGACACATGGTCTTCCTGGTTGGCCGAGGTCGGCGTCGAGTCGACCGAAGCCGGATGCGACATCTGCTTGTTTTCGGACATCAGCGCTGCCGACGTCACTTCGGCAATCATCAAGCCCGAGTTCAGGCCCGGTTTCTTCGCAAGGAAGGCCGGCAGGCCGTAGCTCAGCGCCGGGTCGACCAGCAGCGCGATACGGCGTTGGGCGATCGCGCCGATTTCGCAGACGGCGATGGCGATCTGGTCGGCGGCGAAGGCAACCGGCTCGGCGTGGAAATTGCCGCCGGAAACGACGGAATTGTCAGACAGCACGAGCGGATTGTCGGTGACGGCATTGGCTTCAATTTCCAGCGTGCGTCCGACGGAGCGCAGGAGATCGAGGCAAGCGCCATCGACCTGCGGCTGGCAGCGGATGCAATAGGGGTCCTGCACGCGCTCGTCGCCTTCGATATGGCTCTGGCGGATCACCGAGCCGGCGAGCAGACCGCGAAGGGCGGCGGCGGTATCGATCTGGCCCTTGTGGCCACGCAGCGTATGGATATCGGGATGGAACGGTGCCGAGGAACCCATGGCCGCATCCGTCGACATGCCGCCGGTGATGAGAGCTGCCTGGGCGGCGCGATGAGCGCGGAAGAGGCCGGCAAGCGCCAGTGCGGTCGACACCTGGGTGCCGTTGATGAGCGCCAGGCCTTCCTTGGCGGCGAGCACGACCGGCTTCAGGCCAGCCTTTTCGAGCGCCGCCGCGCCAGAAAGTTGCTCGCCGGCATAAAAGGCTTCGCCGTGACCCATCATGACCGCAGTCATATGTGCCAGCGGAGCAAGGTCGCCCGATGCGCCGACGGAACCTTTTTCAGGGATGACGGGGACGACGCCCTTGTCGAGCATGCCTTCGATCAACCGCACCAGTTCCAGCCGCACGCCGGAGGCGCCACGGCCGAGCGAAACGAGCTTCAGCGACATGATGAGACGAACAACGTTCTCGGGCAGCGGCTGGCCGACGCCACAGCAATGCGACAGAATGAGGTTGCGCTGCAGCGTCGCGACATCGGCGCTGTCGATCTTGATGGATGCAAGTTTGCCGAAGCCGGTATTGATGCCATAGACCGGCGCATTGCCGGCTGCGATTTCGGCGATGCGAGCAGCCGCCTTGGCGATACCGGCATCGAAGGAGGCATCGAGTTTGGCGGGCTCACCGGTCCAATAGATTGCCGCCAATTGCTGCAGCGAAACGGAGCCGGGATGGAGAACGACGGTCATCGGTGGAACCTTTTTCCCTTGAAGACATGGGCATGGAGGGGATTGAAGCCGATGCGGTAGACGAGCTCCGCCAGGCTTTCGACATCCCAGATGGCAAAATCGGCCGACTTGCCGGCCTCGAGCGTGCCGGTTTCGCTCCGCAGACCAAGGGCACGCGCGCCTTCGCGGGTGGCGCCGGCGATGCACTCCTCGACCGTCAGGCGGAAAAGGGTAGCGGCCATGTTCATGGTCAAGAGCAGCGAAGTCAGCGGCGAGGTGCCGGGATTGGAGTCCGTGGCGATAGCGATCGAGACGCCCGCCTCGCGCAGAGCCTGAACCGGCGGCTTCTGCTTCTCGTTGATGGCATAGAAGGCGCCGGGCAGGAGCACCGCAACGGTTCCCGCCGCAGCCATCGCCTTGACGCCATCCTCATCGAGATATTCGACATGATCGGCCGAAAGCGCGCCGTAGGAGGCCGCAAGCTTGGCGCCGCCGAGATTGGAAAGCTGCTCGGCGTGCAGCTTCACCGGAATGCCGAGCGATTTGGCGAGATCGAAAACACGGCCGATTTCCGCCGTCGAAAAAGCAATCCCTTCGCAGAAGCCGTCGACCGCATCGACAAGGCCTTCGGCATGCGCCTGCCGCAAGCCGGGCAACACGACTTCATCGATATAATCGCCGTTACGACCTTTATACTCGGCTGGCGTCGCATGCGCGCCGAGATAGGAGGTGACGACGCGGACCGGGCGAACCTCTTCAAGCCGGCGTGCGGCCCGCAGCATCTTCAATTCGGATTCAATATTCAGGCCGTAGCCCGACTTCACTTCGATGGTGGTAACGCCCTCGGACAACAGCGTATCGAGGCGCGGCAAGGCAGCAGCAACAAGCTCGTCCACCGACAATGCCCGCGTCGCCTTGACGGAAGAGACGATACCGCCGCCGGCACGGGCGATTTCTTCGTAGCTCGCGCCCTCCAGCCGCATTTCGAATTCGCGGGCACGATTGCCGCCATAGACGATATGGGTGTGGCAATCGACGAGGCCGGGGGTCACCCAGCGTCCTTCGAGATCGATGATTTCAGCGCCTGACGTATCGGGCAGATCGGCTTCATGGCCGGCAAAGACGATACGGCCACCTTTGGTCAGGATTGCGCCGTTCTCGATCGCACCGAGCCGTCCCTCGCCCTCTTTCAAGGTCGCAAGGCGGGCATTGCGCCAGACGCGGCTCGCCGCGCTATCTTGTCTGCCATCTTCGGAAAAATTGTTCCCACCCATCAGCTTTACGCCTTTCCTCGTTGGCTCATAATGTATATACATAATCGAAAGGCTGACAAGAGGGATTTTGGACTCCGCGTCCAAAAGGAAAGGGTGAGACCATGACGACACTTCATGCACGCTCGGCACTGCTTGGCGACGGATGGCACGAGAATGTGCGACTGACCCTCGTAGGTGGCCGCATCGCCGAGATCGCGACGGATGTCGCTCCCGAAGCCGGTGACGACAGGCAGGGCGTTCTGGTGCCGGCCATGCCGAACCTGCACAGCCACGCCTTCCAGCGCGCCATGGCCGGCCTAGCCGAAGTTCGCGGCCCGGCCAATGACAGCTTCTGGAGCTGGCGCACCGTCATGTACAAGTTCGCCCTGTCGATGACCCCCGACCATGTCGAGGCGGTCGCCGCGCAGCTCTACATGGAAATGCTGGAAGCCGGCTTCTCCCGCGTCGGCGAATTCCACTATCTGCATCACGACAAGGACGGCAGTCATTATGCCAATGTCGCCGAACTGGCCGAACGTATCGGCGCCGCCAGCGCCGAAACCGGTATTGCGCTGACGCTTCTGCCCGTTTTCTACGCCCATTCCGGCTTTGGCGGTGCTGCCCCCATTGAAGGTCAGCGCCGCTTCATCAATTCCGTCGAGAGCTTCGAAGCCCTCATGGCCGGTTGCCGCTCAGTCACGAGCCGTCTGCCCGGCGCCGAGCTCGGCATCGCGCCGCATAGCCTGCGCGCCGTCACGCCGGAAGAACTGACCAAGCTCGTGCCGATCGCCGGCGACGGGCCGATCCACATCCATGTCGCCGAGCAGGTGAAGGAAGTCGAAGACTGCATCGCCTGGTCGGGTGCCCGCCCGGTGCAATGGCTGCTCGACAACACGCCGATGAACGAACGCTGGTGCCTGATCCACGCCACGCACATGACCGAGGACGAAACCCGGCGCATGGCAAGGAGCGGCGCGATTGCCGGACTTTGCCCGATCACCGAAGCCAATCTCGGCGACGGCGTTTTTGCAGCGCCGCTCTTCCTGGAGGAAGGCGGCCGCTATGGCGTCGGCTCGGATTCCAACATCCTGATTTCGGTGCCCGAGGAGTTGCGGCAGCTCGAATATTCGCAGCGCCTGGCGCTGCGCGCCCGCAACGTCATCGCGACAACAGGCGGTTCGACCGCCCGCATGCTGTTCGATGGTGCTTTGGCCGGCGGCGGCGCCGCCCTGAAGGCGCCGGCAGGCCTTGCCGTCGGCAATCACGCCGATATCGTTTCGCTCGATGTTAGTGCCGTGCCCTACCTCTCCGGCGACCGTATTCTCGATCACTGGACCTTTGCCGGCGGCGTCGAGGTCGATGGTGTTTGGGCGCTGGGCCGCAAGCAAGTCGAAGGCGGTCATCATATCAAACGCGAGGCAATATCGGCGCGATTCCGCAAGGCGATGGCTGAACTCATTGCTTAAATATCGCTTTTCCTCCCATCGATTGGCCCCTAAATAACCTGCGGGAAATCCCATGTCTCACACGGAACAGATGGGCGGTATGACCACGAGCAAAGATGCGACCCTGCATCAGCGTATCCTGAGCGATATCGAGGGCCAGATCGTCTCCGGCGCCTGGCCTCCGGGGCATCGCATCCCGTTCGAGATGGATCTGGCCGAACAATACGACTGCTCGCGCATGACGGTGAATAAGGTGCTGACCCAGCTTGCCCGCGCCGGACTGATCGAGCGGCGGAAGCGCTCGGGCAGCTTCGTCACCCATCCGCAGGCACAATCGGCCGTGCTTGAGATCCATGACATCAAGTCCGAGGTCCTGTCGCTCAATCTGCCCTATTCACACAGGCTGATAAAGCTTGCCGCGCGGCGCGGACGGCCGGAGGACGCGCGCAGGCTGCAGTTTGTCGGTTCTATTCCGGTGATGGAGATCATCTGCATCCACTATGCCGGTCCGCGCCCCTTCTGTCTGGAAGATCGCCTCATCAATCTCGATGCGGTGCCGGAAGCGGCAAAGGCCGATTTCGAGACATTGCCACCAGGTCCCTGGCTACTCAACCAGGTGCCATGGAGCACCGCCGAACACCAGATTCGCGCGATATCGGCCGAAGGCGACGCGGCCGCGAACCTCGATATTCAGAAAGGGACGGCCTGCCTCGTCGTCGAACGACGCACCTGGAGCGCCGCCGGCCCGATAACCCACGTTCGCCTCACCTATCCCGGTGATCGCCACAGCCTTGTGGCTCGTTTCACACCGGCAAGCTGACCGTTTTCCCAGCGCTGTCTCAGGGGCGCTGCGGAGACTCGGTTGGCGGCGGAATGAGGCTTTCGGATTGACGGACAGGCTGGGCGGGATCGACCAGCAGGATACTGAGCGCAATCAGAACCAATGCCAGAATCAACAGGATTCCGATCAGAAGGGGACGAATCGCGGTCATTTCGTTCTCCAATCTCCCCAGCCCAGCGCCAAGCGCGATAGGGAATTCGAGATAACCAGCGCAGTCTAACGGCAAATGTTAAGTAATGCTTGATGTTCCGGGAAATAACAGGCCTTTTCCAAGAATTTCTGGCCGCGCCGGATAAGATCACTCTCACGCTTGTTTGAATGGCGGACAGCGCAGGCGGCGCATAGGATCGCGATGTAGATGGCTTCGAAGCCGTTCCGCGGCTTCCGTCGACCAATTCCAACCTTCTTGTCAAGGACGACCGGCGCATCGCTCGGCCGATATCTCAAGGGAGACCCCACCCATGGATCGCAAACGTCTGATCGCGGCTGCGCTGACGCTCTCCGTCGCCACGCTTGCCGCGTTTCAAAGCGCCGAGACCGCCGAACGTGTAAGGGTGCGCGGCACCGTGGAAAGCCTCGATGGCGACACGCTCAAGGTCAAGTCTCGCGACGGCAAGGACATTACTGTTGCGCTGAAATCCGGCTGGAATGTCGGTGGTGTCATCAAAGCCGCGGTCAGCGACATAAAGCCCGGCGATTTCGTCGGCATCGCCTCGCAGCCGACCGATAGCGGCATCAATGGCGCGATCGAAGTCGTTATCTTCCCGGCCTCGATGAAGGGAACGGGCGAAGGCGACCGTCCCTGGGATTCTGCACCGAACGGCTCGATGACCAACGCCACGGTCTCCAACGCCGTGACCTCTGTCAACGGTCCGACCTTGACGCTCACCTACAAGGGCGGCGAACGAAAGATCAAGATACCCGACGGCACCCCCGTCGTAACGCTGACGTCAGCAACGAAAGCCGATCTGAAGCCCGGTGCCGGCGTCTTCATCACAGGCGAGCAAACCGGCGAGACCACAGTCTCCGCCGACCGCGTCGCCGTCGGCCTCAACGGCACCATGCCGCCGATGTGATAGCTCCTGCGTAGCGGCCAGTCCGTCATCTTGAACTCGATTGCCAAAAGTAATACCTCTTTCTCAGAGATCATTACCGAGGCACGCGATGAGTACGACCGTCACAGCAAAGGGACAGGTTACAATTCCAAAGGCCGTTCGCGACATGCTCGGGATCGGACCTGGAAGCCAGGTCGATTTTCGCCGTATGTCCGACGGTAGTATCGTTGTCGTCCCGGTTGACGCGCAGAAGCAGACGAGCCGGTTCACAAAATTCCGTGGTCATGCCGGAAAAGGAATGACCACGGACGAAATCATGGCTTTGACGCGCGGCGACAAGTGACGTGATTTTCGTCGATTCCAACGTGCTGCTGGATATCATCACGAACGACCCTGTCTGGTACGATTGGTCGATCGCGCAGCTTGATGCCGCAAGTCTTCTCGGGCCCTTATGCATCAACGACGTGGTCTATGCCGAAATATCCGTGCGTTACGACAGGATCGAAGACCTCGACGAAATGCTTGCAGAGACCGGCCTTCGCATTGAGCCGATCCCGCGTGCAGCGCTTTTTCTCGCCGCCAAAGTTTTCGCTCAATATAGAAAATCGGGTGGAACACGTAGCGGTGTTCTGCCCGATTTTTTCATTGGCGCCCACGCGGCCGTCAGCGGACTATCTCTCCTGACGCACGATACGAGTCGCTTCCAGACCTATTTCAGATCGGTCACGCTCATCAGCCCTTAGAGCAATTCCAGGAAAAGTGGGCAGCGGTTTTCCGTCCGGAATTGCGCGAATACAAAGAGGTAGAGCCTTTTCGCGATTCGAAGAAAAGCGAAAAGGCTCTAGGAAAGCTGAGGCGGGACGAAACAGGAAATCCTATTCCGCCGCCTGCGCATGCGGGCGATGCTCGATTGCATCGTCCTCGTCATCCTCTACCGGCTTCGGCTGTTTCCAGGCGATCAGGCGGTAGAACATCGGAATGAAGAAGGTGGCGATGAAGGTCGCCGCCAGCATGCCGCCGATGACGCCGGTGCCGATGGCATGGCGGCTCGCCGAGCCTGCGCCCGTGCTGATGGCCAGCGGCACGACACCGAGGATGAAGGCGAGCGAGGTCATCACGATCGGGCGGAAGCGCAGTCGCGCCGCCTCAAGTGCTGCTTCCGCCGCGCTCATGCCGTCCTTGCGCTTCAGCACGGCGAACTCGACGATCAGAATGGCGTTCTTTGCCGCCAAGCCGATCAGAGTCACCATGCCGATCTGGAAGTAGACGTCGTTGGTGAGCCCGCGCAGATAGGTGGCCAGCAACGCACCGAACAGCGCGAAGGGGATCGCAGTGATGACGGCAAGCGGCAGGCTCCACTTTTCATACTGCGCAGCGAGGATCAGGAACACCATGATGACGCCGAAGATCATCGCCTGCGTGCCAGCGCCGCTCGTCTCCAGCTCCTGATAGGCAGACCCCGTCCAGGCGATCTGGAAACCTTGCGGCAAGGTCTCGGCCGCCACTTGCTGCATCGCCTTGATCGCATCGCCTGACGTATAGCCGGGCGCCGGATTGCCGGTGATCTTGGCGGCATTGAAGGCGTTGTAGCGTTCGAGCTGGTCCGGCCCGATAGCACGCGTCACCTTGATGAGCGTGTCGAGCGGGATCATCTTGCCGCTGTCGGAGCGAACGAAGACCTGGCGCAGATCGTCGGGCGACTCGCGGAATGGCGCTTCCGACTGCAGGTTGACCTGATAGTTGCGGCCATAGAGCGTGAAATCGTTCACGTAAAGGCTGCCGAAGGTCGCCTGCATGGCGTCGAAGACGGAGTTGATCGGCACGCCGAGCGCCTTGGCCTTCTCGCGGTCGAGATCGGCGCGGAACTGCGGAACGTTGGTGTCGAGCGTCGTGCGGACACCGGCAAGCTCCGGCCGCTTGGAGGCTGCCGCGACAAGCTTCTGCGCCTCATCGGAAAGCCCTGCGACGCCCTTGCCGCTGCGGTCCTGCAGATAGACCTCGAAACCGCCGGTCGTCGAAAGACCCATGATCGGCGGCGGGTTGAAGGCGAGCACCATGGCATCCTTGATGCCCATATTGGCCCCGATCATCGGGCCTGCGAGATTGCGGGCGTCGAGTTCCGGCGTCTTGCGCTCGCTCCAGTCCTTCAGCGTCACGAAGGCGACGCCGGCACTGCTTTTCAGGCCGCCCGACAAGAGGTCGAAGCCCGAGACCGCAAAGACGTTCTCGACACCGGGCAGTTTCTGGGTGTTGACCATCGCCTCATCCATGACCGCCTGCGTGCGCGTCAGCGACGCCGCCGGCGGCAGGATGGCGATCTGGAACAGCGATCCCTGATCTTCGTCCGGCACCAGCGATCCCGGCAGCGTATAGAAGAGATAGCCGGTCACGCCGAGCAGGCCGGCAACCAGAACGCAGCCGACGATGACGCGCTTCAGGAAGAAGGCGACGCCCGCGGCGTAACCCTCAGTCAGCCGGTCGAAGGCGCGGTTGAAGATGCGGAACGGCAGGACCGGTTCGTGATGGCCGGGCTTCAGGATCAGCGCGCAGAGTGCCGGCGTCAGTGTCAGCGCCACGATACCGGAGAGCGTGACCGAGATCGCGATGGTGACGGCGAACTGCTTGTACATCTGACCGGCGAGGCCGCCCATGAAGGACACGGGAATGAAGACCGCGCAGAGCACGAGCACGATGGCGATGACCGGACCCGTTACCTCGCCCATCGCCTTGATGGCTGCCTTCCTCGGCGACAGCTTCTCGGTCGACATCAGACGCTCGACGTTTTCGAGCACGACGATGGCGTCGTCGACGACGATACCGATCGCGAGCACCAGTCCGAACAGCGTCAGCAGGTTGATCGAGAAGCCGAGTATGTACATGCCGGCGAAGGTGCCGATGATCGAGATCGGAACGGCGATCACGGGAATCAGCGTCGCCCGCCAGTTCTGCAGGAAGACGAAGACGACGATGATGACGAGGAGGATCGCCTCGATGAAGGTCTTGATCACCTCCTCGATCGACACCTGGATGAATTTCGTCGTGTCGTAGGGAATCTCGTAGGCGACGCCCTGCGGGAATGACTTCTGCAGCTCATCCAGACGCGTTTTCAGCGCCTTCATCGTGTTCAAGGCATTGGCGCCGGGCTGCAGATAGACGGCGATCGGGATCGCCGGCGTACCATTGAGACTGCTCTGAACGGAATAGCTCTTGGTGCCGAGTTCGATGCGCGCTACGTCCTTCAACCTGAGTGTCGCGGCATTGGCGGTCGAACGCAGGATGATTTCGCCGAAGGCGTCGACATCGGGCAGGCGCCCCTGCGTCGTCACGGTATAGGTGAAGGCCTGCGGATTGTTGCTCGGCTGATCGCCGAATCGGCCGGCGGCAAACTGCGAGTTCTGCTCCTGGATGGCGGTCGCGACATCGCTCGGCGTCAGATTATACTGTGCCAGCTTGTCCGGCCGCAGCCAGATACGCATCGAATAGTCGATATCGCCAAGCAGGTTGACATCGCCCACGCCCGGAATGCGCTTGAGATCGTCGATGACGTTGAGCAGCGCATAATTGCCGACATAGGCGCGGTCGTAGCGGCTGTCGGTCGAATACATGGCGATGAAGCCGAGGATCGAGGTCGAGCGCTTGGTGACGACGACGCCGAGGCGCGTCACATCCTGAGGCAAAGTCGAGACTGCGCGCTGCACACGGTTGTTGACGTTGATCGCCGCCTGGTCCGGGTCCGTGCCGAGCGCGAAGGTCACCGTGATCTGCATGGAGCCGCTGTTGGAGTTCGTCGACTGCATGTAGAGCATGTTTTCGACGCCGTTGATCTGCTGCTCCAGCGGAGCCGCAACGGTCTGCGCCACCGTCTCGGCGCTGGCGCCGGGATAGGTGGCCGTCACCACCACCTGCGGCGGCGTCAGCTCCGGATATTGCGCGATCGGCAGGATGCGCAGGCAGACCGCGCCCGCAAGCAGGATGACGATCGAGATCACCGCCGCGAAGACGGGGCGGTCGATAAAGAATCTGTTGCCCAACATCAGTTCTGCGCCACCTTGTTCGTATCCTTGGGCGATGCATCCGCCGTCGCCTGCACCGGTGCGCCCGGGCGCACCTTGATGATGCCTTCGGTGATCAGCCTGTCGCCGGCCTTGAGGCCGGACAGCACCAGCCAGCTATTGCCGATCTTCTGGCCGAGCGTCACGGGATTGACGTGCGCCTTGCCGTCCTGGTCGATCGTATAGACGAACTGTCCCTGCGGGCTCTGCATCAGCGCCACTTCCGGGATGGTGATGGCGTTGTCGAGCGAAACGCCCGTCACCTTCGCGCGCACGAACTGACCCGGCAGCAGACGGCGATCGGGATTGTCGACCACGGCGCGAGCCTGCAGGGTGCCGGTGGACACATCGATCGTGGATGACGTGAAGTCGACGACACCGTCATGATCGTAGGACGAGCCGTCGCCGAACGAGATCTTGACGCCGAGGTTCGGCGCCTCGCCCTTAGCCTTCTTCATGTCGATCAGCCGGCGCACTTCGGCAGCTTCCGCATCGGAAAAGGAGAAGTTGACATAGACCGGGTCGAGCTGGGTGATGCTGGTTAGCAGGCCGCTATCGCCCGTCGTGCCGATGAGACTGCCTTCGGAGACCTGCTCCAGGCTGGTAATACCGCCGACCGGCGCGGTGACCTGCGTATAGTCGAGATTGAGTTGGGCCGTCTGCAGCTGCGCTTGCGCGGCAGCGACAGCGGCGTCCGCCAGCTCCCGCGCCGAAATGGCATCATCGCGAGCCTTCTGCGTCGCGGCATTCTGCTGGAAGAGCGTGACGTTGCGCTTCTCTTCGCGCTGCGTCTGGGTCAGCTGAGCCTGGCTCTGCTGCAATTGCGCCTGGGCCTGGGCAAGCGCTGCCTTGTACGTTGCCGGATCGATGAGGAACAGCACGTCGCCGGCCTTCACTTCCGCACCTTCGATAAAGTTCCTTTTCAACAGGATACCGCCAACGCGCGCCCGCACATCGACTTGCCTAAAGGCAGAGATGCGCGCAGCATATTCATAAGAGAGCGCCACGGTCTGCGGCTTGACATCGACCACCGTCACCTGCGGCGGCGGCATCTGTCCGGCTTGCTGCGCGAAGGAGGAAGACGCGCAGAAAAAGAGCAGTCCGGCTGCAATGAGACTGCTGCGCAGGAGGAGGGATTTATGCGTCGTCATGGGAAAATCACCGCGAGATTCGACATTCTTGTTGCGGCGCAATATACAAACATACATGAATGATTGTAAACATCAAATCGATGTGACTTTTGCGACTAAGATCGGAAGTCGCCCGACGGCTTCAGATATTAACGCATGAAATCATGGACATAAGACGAGGCGAAATTCCCCCTTTTCGCCCGCAAAAGTTTTGAGGAGGCGCATGCGCAGAACGAAGGAAGATGCCGCCAAGACCCGCGAGGAAGTCCTTAGCGCCGCCGCCGAGATCTTCTATGAAAATGGCGTCAGCGGATCGAGCCTCGAGAAGATCGCCCAGCGCGCCGGCGTTACGCGCGGTGCGATCTACTGGCATTTCAAGGACAAGGCCGAGGTCTTGACGGCGCTGCATAAGGAGATCCGCCTGCCGCAGGAGACAATCGTCGACTATGCGATTGCTCACGGCCATGACGATCCCCTCGGCCTGATCGAGAATGCTGCAATCGACGTCCTGCAGATCCTGGTGAACGACGAGCATCAGCAGCGCGTCTTCGCCATCATGATCCTCGGCTGCGAGTTTACGGAACACCTGTCCGATGCAGCCCAGCGTATCATTACGGCCAATGCCGAAATGTTCGGCAAGCTGCAGAAACTGATCGAGATGGCGGATGGGCAGAGCGCGCTTGCACCGCTATGGACCGCCGATTCCGCCGCCCGCGCCATTCAATGCTCGATGAATGGGCTCCTGGCCGAGTGGCTTCGATCCGGCAAATCCTTCCCCTTGGTCGATGTCGGCGAACGGCTGATACGTAGCCTGGTCGGCTCGATGCGGAGCGGCGGCAAGCAGTAGCTATCCTTCGGCGTGCCGCACCGCCTCTGCAAGCGAGATGTCCGACTTGATCTCCCGCGTCGACATCGACGTCACGGTGTGCCGGACGCCGGGCAGCCTGTTCAGCTCCTGCCGAAGCAACCGGTCGAGGGCCGCCATGTCGGTCGCCAGAATATGCAGGAGATAGTCGGCCTCGCCCGTCGTCGCATGGCAACGCCAGATCAGCGGATGGCGGCGCACGGCGGCCTCAAACGCATCGAAACGCTCGACATCGATCGACACCTGCACGAAGGCCTCCAGCCCGAAGCCGAGCTTGGCCGGGTCGAGAAGCGTCCTGTACCCCCGGATCACGCCCGCTTCCTCCAGCGCCTTTACGCGCTTCCAGCATGGCGTCTTGCTGAGACCGGCCAGATCGGCAAGCGCCGCGAAGGAGAGGCGGGCGTCGGCCTCCAGCGCGGTAATGATCTTATGGTCGAGCGCGTCCAATTCCATCGTTCTCTCCATGACCGCAAGAATGATCGATCGTACTCCATTTTTCCAGATTTGAATGACAAATAGGAACAATGTTCAAGCTGAATTTCGTATCCTTGAAAGCGGGCAAATATGCTTGACGGCCGAGAGCCGGAACAAAGGGAACGAAGATGCAGAAGAAAGATTATTACGCGCGCATCGAGGCGCCCGAAATGCGCGACTATGGCGTCTACCTGCAGTGCGACAAGCTGCTCGCCTGTCAGAAACCGTTGAACGGCATGGTCAACGGCGACGAACTGCAGTTCCAGATCGTCCATCAGGTCGAAGAACTCTGGATGAAGCTGATGGCCTATACGCTAGTCGATGTCATCGGTTTCATGCAGGAGCGCAATACGCATCGCGTCGTGACCCTTATGGGTCGCGTGCATCGGATCATGCGCATGATGACGACTCAGCTCGATCTTCTGGAAACCATGTCGCCGAAGGAATATCAGCAAATCCGCCTGCAGCTCGGCAATGGCAGCGGCCAGGAATCGCCCGGCTTCGGGTTTCTGCTGCGCATGCCGCCGGATCTGTGGCATGCCTTCAAGGCGAACTATCTCGATGCTGCCGGCCTGACGGTCGCGGATATCTATGACGGCAAATACGATCACGGCGACAGTTACGTGGTCGCCGAGGCGCTAGTGGAATATGACGAGTTGTTCCAGAAGTTCCGCGCCAATCACCTCTATCTGATCCAGCGTTCCATCGGCCTCGGCTCGAAATCGTTGAAAGGCCGTCCCGTCGAGCTGCTGCAGGCCGGCACGCGCCATCGCTTCTTCCCCGATCTATGGGATATTCGCCACGAAATGACCGATCGCTGGGGTGGCCAATATGGCATCGTCCGCGATTCCATTTCCAAGCATGACGCCGCCGAATAGGCTCTGACCGGCGACCGCCTTCCGCTGCTTCGGTAGCGGAGGGCCTCCTTGCTCGGACGAGATTTAGCGAGCTGCGCCAAGCCTCGGCTCTCTCGCTCCAAGACGCATCGGCCCGCCATGGGCGAAACGACACCGTCTCGCCGCTCGCATCCCCCTGGTTGATCCAACTTTCCCTTCACAGACGCAGGCATTACCAGCGCCGCCCATCTCGACACCCGTCTCCTAGGCAAACGACCGGCAGGCCAAGGCTTCGGCCGGAGACGATGCAATGACCATTGAAATATAGCCTATTGCATAATTCTGATATCGGTCATATTTATTTAGTAGTCTCATAGCATGACCCTCCCGGAGCCCCGCATGACGCAAGTTCAGGAAGCTGCAGTAGAGCGGCGCGCATGGCAGTTTGCCAGCCGCGACGAGGACGATCGTCCGAGCCTTCCGGAAGTCAACGCCACGGTCAAGGTTCCTCATGGCGGCAGCTGGATTCGACGCCTGCTGGCTTTCGTCGGCCCCGGTTACATGATTTCCGTCGGCTATATGGACCCCGGCAACTGGGCGACCGATCTCGCCGGCGGCGCGCAGTTCGGTTATACGCTTCTCACCGTGATCATGCTGTCGAACCTGATGGCGATCCTGCTGCAGGCGCTGTCGGCAAGGCTCGGCATCGCCACCGGCCGCGATCTCGCCCAGGCCTGTCGCGATCACTATCCGCGGCCGGTCAATCTGGCGCTGTGGTTTGCCTGTGAGCTCGCCATTATCGCCTGCGATCTTGCCGAAGTCATCGGCACGGCGATTGCCCTGCAGTTGCTCTTTGGAATTCCGCTGATCGGCGGCGCGCTGATCACCGCGCTGGACGCCTTCTTATTGCTGTTGCTGATGAGCAAGGGCTTCCGCTACCTCGAAGCTTTCGTCATCGCGCTGCTGATCGTCATCGCCACCTGTTTTGCGATCCAGATCGCAGCCGCGGCGCCGCCGGTAGCAGCGATCCTCCAGGGCTTCATCCCCTCGCCCGAAATCGTCACCAATCACGAGATGCTCTATATCGCCATGGGGATCATCGGCGCGACAGTCATGCCGCATAACCTCTATCTGCATTCCTCGATCGTGCAGACCCGCGCCTACAAGCGCACCGAAGAAGGTCGCCGCGACGCCATCAAATGGGCAACGATCGACAGCACCGTCGCGCTGATGCTGGCACTCTTCGTCAATGCCGCGATCCTGATCGTCGCAGCCGCCGCCTTCCACACCAGTGGCCATTCCGATGTCGCCGAGATCAGCCAGGCTTACGAGCTGTTGTCGCCGCTGCTCGGCCTCGGTATCGCCTCCACCCTTTTTGCGATCGCGTTGCTCGCATCCGGCCTCAACTCGACCGTGACGGCGACGCTTGCCGGCCAGATCGTGATGGAGGGCTTTCTCCGGCTCAGGATTCCGCACTGGGCAAGGCGACTTTTGACCCGCGGCCTCGCAATTATTCCGGTTGTGTGCGTGACCGCCATTTATGGTGAAAAGGGCACTGCGAACTTGCTCGTGCTGAGCCAGGTCGTGCTATCAATGCAATTGCCCTTTGCCGTCATCCCCCTGGTCCAATTCGTCACGAATCGCGAGAAAATGGGCAGTTTCGTCATCTCCAGAAGCATCGCCATTCTGTCTTGGATAGTTGCCGCGATCATCCTGGCGCTGAACTTCAAACTGCTCTACGACACCATCTTCGGTTGACGAATCATCTTGAACGCGCGAATCTCGCCCTGTGGATGATCACGGCAGTTAACCGACTCGTAATATTTGCCTAGATTTTGCCATGATTTGCCCTAGTTTGGGCCCACCGCAATCTGCAGGGTTCCTCACTTCATGGCCGAAAGTCCATTGCGCGTTCAATTTCCTGCAGAGGCTGCGATCCAGGCGCGGCCACATCACGATTTTCATATTCCCTTTCTGCCCCGCTCCGCCCATCTTCGCCATCTGATCATCATCGGTCTCGCTGGCACTGCGTCCTTCGGCCTGCTCGCCACCGTGCTCTATCCCTTGCTGGCGCGTCACGCGATCGAACGGGCAACGCCGGTGCGCACCTCCCAGCTCGCGCGCTCTCAGCCAGCCATGCGCAAAGCCAGCAGGCTGGCTGCAAAACAGCGTTTCGACGGTGCCCGCTTTGCGCAGGTGGCCGAAAAACTATCCAGCGGCGAAACCCGTATCTTCACCTATCATCGCACGACGCTGGTCTTCAAATCCGACGAAACCGCCCTGGCGCGTGACGGCGCTCGCGCCATCAATGCCTCCTATGGCGACGAGCGCGCCGACAACGTGGCATTTTCGCCGCCGTCGCTTTCCGATATCCGCCACGGTATCTATCCGCAGAGCAGCACGCGCTATGATGCGGTCCGCCGTTCCCGCTTCCCCGTTCGCGGTGTGCCTCTGAACGTCAGCGTATCACGCGCCACGACCGGCGAAGCCGGGCGCGAATTCCACCGCCTGGTCTCCATGCCGAAGGACAAGCAGGATCTGCAAGACATCCTCGCCTCGGCAGGCCTCGGCAGCGATGCTGGAGACGAGCTGCAGCGCGCCCTAGAGACCGATACTGTTTCCCCGGGCGACAGCCTGGAACTGCTGCTTGAGAAGAAAGGCCCCAATGCCCGGCCCAAGCTGATCATGGCGCGCCTCAGCGGCGACAAGACGCCGGAGCGCGTCGTTGCCCGCGACGATGCCAATGGCTTCGTGCCGATGGCCAATGACAGGCTGTTTTCCACGCTCTATAGCGAAAGCCAGGCCGACGCTCCATCCTCGACGGAGGTTGCCGCGGTCGATCTCAAAGGCGTCGACGAAAGTGACGAGAGGGCGGTTAGCGACAAGCTCGAAAGAGCCGGCCTGACCAAGGAATATGCCTCGCAGCTCATAAAGCTCGCCAAGGCCAAGGGCATTTCGCTGACCAGCATCGATGAGGCTCCCGACAGCGTCGACCTGCTCTTCCGCAAGGCAGACGACGGCCGGAGCGAGCTGATGTTCATCGAATTCCATGCCGATGGCGACACGCACCGCTTTTATCTGCACAAGAACGAAGGCGAAGGCCCCTCGGAATTCTACGACGAGAGCGGCCACTCGATCGCCAAATCGCTCGTGCACCGCCCCGTGCCAAACGGCACGCTTGGCGATGGCTTTGCCTGGCGCATCCATCCCATTCTCGGCGTGAAGAAATTCCACAATGGCGTCGATTTCCGCGCCCCGATGGGTAGCCCCATCCAGGCCGCCGGTGACGGCGTCGTCGAAAAGATCTCCTGGGAAACCGGCTACGGCAAATATGTACGCATCCGCCACGACGGCGGCTACGAAACCACCTATGCCCATATTTCGGCAACGCCGTCGGATCTGCGCGTCGGACAGCGCGTCACCCAGGGCCAGGTCATCGCCTATGTCGGCTCGACGGGCTACTCCACCGGGCCGCATCTCTACTACGAGCTGCGCGTCAACGGCCGTTACGAAAATCCGCTGACAGCGCAGTTGCCTGCCGGCACCAATCTGACGGGCAAGTCGCTCGACAGCCTGCGCTCGCAGGTCAACCATGTCGAGAACATCATGAGCTACCTCGACGTTCCGCCGGCTCGCGACAATCCGCCCACCCCCTTTGCCAACTTCGAGCAAGGCCCGAGCTTCGGGCCGAATTCAGGATCTGATTTCGGACCGAACTTGGGACCAGGCTTTGGGCCAAATCATTTCGGCGCACCGTCTCCATAAGTCGGCCAGAAATCCGCACGAACGTCCTTCCCGATTCTCGCAAGCCCGATTCCCGCTTGCGGCAATGGCGTCTCGCTGCCGAATGCGATAACAATCCTCCTGTATTTGGCCATGGAGAAGATATCGCCGCGCACTATCTGACGCGAATGCCGGATATCATCACGTGGCAATCCGCAAGGAGCAGAAATTGGCACGCAAGCCGTTGCCGGAACCAAAGCCTATGCTGCCGAATGAAAGCAAGCGTCTGCGCGCCGATGCGCGCCGCAACTATGACAAGCTGATCGAAGTGGCTGCACAAGCCTTCGCCAGCCACGGCACCGCCGCCTCACTGGAAGACATAGCTCGCCGCGCGGATGTTGGGATCGGAACGCTCTATCGCCATTTTCCGAGCCGGGAACATCTGGTGGAAGCTGTTTATCATCACGAAGTCGAAGCGCTGTGCGATGCCGCCGAGGAGCTTTCACGCGAGCGCGCACCGGATGAAGCCCTGGAGGAATGGATGCATCGCTTCGTCGGTTACATCGCGACGAAACGGGGCATGGCCGATAGCCTGCGCATCCTTTTCAACAGCAATTCCAAGCTCTTCGCCGACAGTTACGGCAAGGTGCCGGTCGTGCTCGCAAGCCTGATCGAGCGCGCAGTTGCCGCCGGCTCGATCCGCACCGACGTCGACAGTACCGACGTGCTGCAGGCGCTTTCCGGCACCTATTCCATGCCCAGTTCGCCGGAATGGTATGAGCGCTCCCGCCGCCTCGTGCGTCTCCTGATGGATGGATTGCGTTGGGGTGCGCGCAAGGGCTGATAATCCGGGCGGGGCATCCCTACATCTTCTGGAACAAAGTCAGCCTGGGCCGGTTCCCTACGGAGAAAGATGCGCCCAGCCGCCCTTGCAACTCATCTCAGGAAATCCAATCATGTCGGAAAGAGCAGTCAAGATCCCCGGTCCGGATCATCCGATCACGATCGAGGACAAGCAGGCCCATGTCATCGTCTCCGCCGCCGGCAAGGTCATCGCCGATACGCATGAGGCGTTATCGCTCAAGGAAGCGTCCTATCCAGCCGTCATCTATATCCCACGCAAGGATGTCGATATGTCGTTGCTGGAAAAGACCAGCCATGAAACCTACTGCCCTTACAAGGGCGAATGCTCCTATTACAGCATCCCGGCCGGCGGCGAGCGCTCGGTAAACGCCATCTGGAGCTATGAAACCCCCTATACGTCCGTCAGCCGGATCAAGGATTACATGGCCTTCTATCCGGATCGCGTCGATGCGATCGATGTGAGAACTTAAAGAGCCAGGCCACTCGCGGCATCGAAGACATAGACCTGTTCCGGGCTGACGGAGACGTTCAGCGGCTGCCCGTAGCGGACCGGCGCCTCGCCATCGACAACAGCCGTCACCTGTTCGCCGGCAAGGTCGAAAAGCACATGCGTCTGGGCGCCGGTCGGCTCGACGAGCAGCGTCTGGCCCGTGAGTGGCGAACCGGCACTTGCAAGGCTCAGATGCTCGGGCCTCAAACCAACCTTCACGCTCTGGCCCACCTTCACCTTGCGTTCCCCGGCAATGCGGATCGGCGTGCTGTCCTTCAGCCGTACGGCCGGCGCACCGTCGAGGCCCTCGACCGTACCGTCGAGGAAATTCATGGCCGGCGAGCCGATGAAGCCGGCGACGAAGAGATTGGCCGGCTTGCGGTAAAGCTCGATCGGCGTGCCCTGCTGCTCGATCTTCCCCTGGTTCAGCACCACGATCCGGTCGGCAAGCGTCATGGCCTCGATCTGGTCGTGGGTGACGTAGATCGAGGTGGTCTGCACCTTCTGATGCAGCGCTTTGATTTCGGAGCGCATCTGGACGCGCAGCTTCGCATCGAGGTTGGAGAGTGGCTCGTCGAACAGGAAGACGGCGGGGTTGCGCACGATGGCGCGCCCCATGGCGACGCGCTGGCGCTGGCCGCCGGAAAGCTGCGCCGGCTTGCGGTCGAGCAGCTTGGTGAGATCGAGCATGCGCGCGGCTTCATTGACCCGCTGTTCGATCACCTGCTTGGTCTCGCCCGAGAGCTTCAGGTTGAAGCCCATGTTCTCGGCGACCGTCATATGCGGATAGAGCGCGTAGGACTGGAAGACCATGGCGATGTTGCGCTCGCGCGGTGTCATGGCGTTGACCACCTGACCGCCGATCGACACGTCGCCATCAGTGATTTCTTCCAACCCGGCGATCATCCGCAACAGCGTGGACTTGCCGCAGCCGGAAGGGCCGACGAGCGCGATGAACTCGCCATCCTCGATCGAAAGCGAGATATCGTGGATGACGGTCAGCGCCCCATAGGCCTTGTGGATATTGTGCAGTTCGACGGATGCCATTTGTTTGTGCTCCAATAAGGCTCAGGATTTCACAGCGCCGGCGGTGAGGCCGGCAATGATGTGCTTCTGCGCCAGGAAGAAGACGATGACGGTGGGCAGGATGGTGAGCGTGATGAAGGCGAGCACCAGCTCCCATTCGGTACCGAATTCGCCGCTATAGACCATCATGCCGAGCGGCCAGGGGTAGATCGAATCCGAATTCAGCATGATCAGCGGCAGGATGTAGCTGTTCCAGCTGCCGACGAAGGAGATGATGCTGACGGTCGCAATGATCGGCCGCGAGAGCGGCAGCGAGATGTGCCAGAAGAAGCGGATGTAGCCGCAGCCGTCGACAAAGGCCGCCTGGAACAATTCTTCCGGAAGGTTTCGAAAATAATTCCGGAAGAGCAGAATGCTCATGCCGAGGCCGAAAGCCACCTGCGGCAGCACCACGCCCCAATAGGTATTGAGCAGGCCGAGATCGCGGATGCGGATAAAAAGCGGCAGGATGGCGGTCGCGGCCGGAAACATCAGGCCGATCAGGAAATAGTTCAGCAGGAAGTTCGAGCCGAAGAACTTCACATGCGCGAAGGCGAAGGCCGCCATCGCTGAAACTGACAGCGTCAGGAACACGGTCAGCACAGCGATGATCAGGGAATTCATCATCTGCCGCCAGTAGCGGTCGCCGAACAGGATGCCGGTATAGTTCTCGAAATGCCACTCGGCCGGCAGGCCGAAGGGGTTGGTGCGGAGATCGCCGAGCGTCTTGAAGCCGCCGAGCGCGGTCGTCAGCAGCGGGATCAGCACGATGGCGGCAATGATGGTCAGCGACACATAGAGATAAATCTTCGTGCCGGTGGTCAGTCGAACGGATGAGGCCAGATCAGTCATTGCGCATAAATATCCGTTTGTAGCCGAAGGCGAGGGTGACGCAGATCACGAACAGCACGACGCCGACGGCGCTGCCGAGGCCGACCTGCATGCGGGTGACGCCGAAATTGTAGAGGAAGGTCACCATCGTCTGGGTCGAGTTGAACGGGCCGCCGCCGGTGAGCGGCATGATCATGTCGAAGAGCTGCAGCGATCCGACAACGGCGAAGAACACGGAAAGACGCAGCGTCGAGCCTAAGAGCGGCAGCGTCACATAGCGGAACTTCTGCCAGCCGGTGGCGCCGTCGATCTCGGCCGCCTCCAGCACGCTCTTGTCCAGCGACTGCATGCCGGCGATGAACAGCATCATGTGAAAGCCGAAATATTTCCACACGATCACGCCGAGCACGGCGTACATCGCCAGGTCCTTGTCGGCGAGCACATAGGGCGTCGGCGTGCCGAGGAAATGCGCGATCGCGGCGAACAGGCCGTAGTCACCGTCATAGACGAAGCGCCAGATCAGGCCGGCGGCCACTTCGGCGAGTACATAGGGCAGGAAGAAGATCAGCCGGAAGAGCACGACGCCGCGAATGCGGTGCGCCAGCATCGTCGCCAGCCAAATGGCAAGCGGCACCTGGACCGCGATCGACACGACGATGATCAAAGCATTGTTCTTCAGCGACGTCAGAAAGGCGCCGTTCTTGAAGAGCACCTGGAAATTGCGCAAGCCCACGAACTCGGTCGGCGGCCCATAGCCGTTCCAGCGATAGAGGCTGTACCAGGCCGCTTCCCCCATCGGCAGGATGACAAAGATGGTGAAGAGCAGAAGAGCAGGCGGCAGGAATAGCAGGATAACGGGCATGCGGCCGCGCGCGGCCGGCGATTTTCGCTTCGCGGCGGGTCTCGCTCTTGCGACAGAGGGCATAGTGGTCGTGGCGCTGACATCGGTCATGGGCAGTCTCGACGATTGCAGTTCAAAGAAAAACCGGCGCCGGCACAAGGGAGCGGCCGGCGCCGGATGCCGCTAGAGCTGGTCCTGTTCGAAGGCGTCCTGGACCTGCTGCGCGCCATCCTTCGGCGTGATCTGGCCGGAGACGATACCGACGGCCACATCGTTGACGACGCGGCCGACGGAGGGGCCGAGATCCTGGTCGAAAAAGTTCTGGTGCCAGGTCGAATGCGCCAGCTGGTCGGCAGCTTCGTGCATCAGCGGACCCTTGACGCCGTCTTCGGCGCCGACGGCGACCGGGATGATCATGCCGGCTTGCGCCATGGTGCGCTCGTTTTCGGCATTGGTCAGATAGGCAAGGAAATCGAGCGCCTCGGGCGGGGCCTTCTTGGTGACGGCCCAGCCGTTCAGGCCGCCGAGCGTATCGGTCGGAAGGCCGGCACCGCCGGTCACGGCCGGGAAGGCGAAGCGGCCGATATTGTCATCCGCCAGACCCTTGCCGTCACCGGCATTGGTGCGCTGGTTGGCAACCGTATTTTCAAAGCCGAGGATCATAGCAGCCTTGCCGTCACCGAAGACACCGAGCGCCTGCGGCCAGGTGGTGCCGAGATAGCCGGGCTGGAAGGGTTCAAGCTTGCCGAGTTCGGCAAGCTGCTCACCGGCCTTGATAATGGCCGGATCGTTGAAACCGTTGCCCTTGCCGTTCTTGGCGTCGTTGAAGACCTGCTGACCGCCGTCGCGCATCACCAGATAGCTCCAGTAGAAATGGATCGGCCACTTCTCGCCGCCGCCGCCGGCGATCGGCGCGATACCGGCAGCCTTGATCTTCTTGACCGCGGCCAGATAATCGTCCCAGGTTTTGATGGCACTAGCATCGACGCCGGCCTTGGCGAACAGCGCCTTGTTGTAGAAGAAGGAAACCGTGCCGAGCTTGTAGGGTACGGCGCTGATCTTGTTATCGAAGGTCAGGCCCTTGACCGCCGCCTGATTATAGCTCTTCAGCCAGGCGCCATCCTTGGCGTTCATCGCCGCGGTCAGGTCCAGCAGCGTGCCGGTCTGCTGTTGCTGCTTGAGCACACCACCGCCCCAGCTGAAGAAGAAATCGGGAGCATCCTTCGATTGCAGCAATGTCGGCAGCTTCGCCTTGAAGGCCTCGTTGGCCAGGAACTGCATCTCGATCTTCGTGCCGGGGTGCTTGGCCTCATACTGGTCGGCGATCTTGCGCCAGACGGCGACATAGGTCGGATCGGTTTCCAGATGCAGCCATTTGACGACGGTGTCGGCGGCAGCGCCCGTCGCGCCGGCGAGAATCGCCAGTCCGGTCGTGGCGGCAATAGCGGCGATTCGAAGGGCCTTGGCCCCACGTAGATGGATCATGATGTTCTCCTCCCAAGGGAACCAAGAGCCTCAATATTTTTTCCCTTATGCGGAATAATTCAGCGGAGCTTTGCCGAAATGTCAACCGCCACCGCCAAATTTTCGGCAGATTGACCGCAAAATGGCTTGACATTGGGCAAGTGCCATAGGTTATTTAATTCGCACTCCGTTAAAAATACCAGGCCGCAGCCGAGCGGGTTCATCATTCGGCACGATTTTCATGAAAACAGCAGATCCCGAGCTTATGCGGGCGATAAACCGCTTCAATGTGCTGGATACGATCCGGCGGGCGGGCTCCATCGCACGTATCGAAATCAGCGACCGCACCCAGCTTTCGACCACGACGGTCTCGGCGATCACCGCGTCCTTGCTGGATGACGGGCTGATTCTCGCCCGCACCGAAGGCGACCTACGCGAGTCCGCCAGCCGCGGCCGGCCCCGCGTCATGCTGGAACTCAATCCGGATGCGGCCCGCGTCGTCGGCGCGAAGATCGCCGCCAACCGCATGGTTTTCGTCGTCACCGACTTCTGCGGCGAGGTTCTCTCGACGCTGACACTGGCATTACGCGTCGACCGGCAGCCGATCGGCGTCATCGCCGATCTGATCGAAGACGGCGTGCGCCGCTGTGTCGTTGACGCCAATCTGGCGCTGGACGAGGTCGATTCCGTCTGCCTCGGCCTGCCCGGCGTCGTCGAGCATCGCACCGGCCATGTCCGCACCAGCCCGATCTTCCGCGAGACGGGCGTCGATTTCGCCAAGGAAATGTCGGAGCGGCTGGGCGTGACCACCATCGTCGAAAGCGATGCGCATGCCATCACCCTCGCCCATCACTGGTTCGGCAAGGCGAGAGACCTCGACGATATGGTGCTGGTGTCGCTGGAACAGACGCTGGGGCTCGGCGTGCTGCATGGCGGCCAGCTCTTTCGCGGCGCCGGCGGTCTCAGCCACAATCTCGGCGATCTCGTGCTTGGCATGGGTTCCCAGGGTCTCATCAGACTGGCAAGCCTTGCCGGCGAAAGCGCTATCCTTGGCGACCAGCCGAGTGGCCGCTTCGCCGAAGCAATCCGCCTCGGCCGGGGAATGGCGCACGCCAAGACGCTGATCGACGCCGAAGATATCTCGCTGATCAGCGCGGCCATCCGCGCCGGCGAAGCCTGCGGCATGGCGCTCGCCAACATCGTCACGCTATTTGCCCCACCGCGCGTCATTCTGGTGGGATCGAGCCTGGCGCTCGGACAGCCCTTCCTCGACAGCCTGCGGGAGGCCTATTCACTGGCGATCCCACCGTCGATCAGGGGCGTGACCGAACTGGTTTTCGACCAGTCGACCGACGAGACCTGGGCGCAGGGTGCTGCGGTCGTGGCACTGCGCGAACTTTACGAATCGCCCTGGGGAACGACGGGACCGGCACCGGCCCTTTGATTTCGCGGGACAGCAAAGACAATTCATCTGGAGGAAGCTTATGAACAAGGTCGGTATCGGCATCATCGGCTGCGGAAACATTTCCGGCGCCTATCTCACCGCCATGAAATCCTTTCCCATTCTCGACATCAAAGGTGTCGCCGACCTCAATCGTGAACTCGCCGAGGCAAAAGCCGCCGAATTCGGCCTGAAGGCGGTCGATATCGCCACTCTGCTCGCCGATCCCTCCATCGAGATCATCGTCAACCTGACCATACCGAAGGCGCATGTCGCCGTTGGTCTGCAGGCGCTGGACGCCGGCAAGCATACCTATTCGGAAAAGCCGCTCGGCATCAATTTCGCCGAAGGCAAGAAGCTTGCGGATGCGGCTGCCGCCAAGGGCCTGCGCATCGGCGCAGCGCCCGATACCTTCCTCGGCGGCGGCCACCAGACGGCGCGCGCCATCATCGACGAGGGCGCGATCGGCATCCCGGTCGGCGGCACCGCCACCTTCATGTGCCCGGGCCATGAGCGCTGGCATCCGAATCCGGCTTTCTATTACGAAGTTGGCGGCGGCCCGATGCTTGATATGGGTCCCTATTACATCACCGATCTCGTCAACCTGCTCGGCCCCGTCTCGCAGGTCGCCGGCTTTGCGGTGACGCCGCGCAAGGAGCGCGTCATCACCAGCGAGCCGCGCAACGGCGAGCACATCCCGGTACATGTGCCGACGCATGTTGCCGGCGTCATGGCCTTTGCCAGTGGTGCGGTCGTCCAGATCGGCATGAGCTTCGATGTGGCTGGCCACAAGCATGTGCCGCTCGAAGTCTACGGCACCGAGGGCACGCTGATCGTGCCCGATCCCAACCGCTTCGGCGGCCCGGTCGAGTTTTTGAAAAAGGGCGGCGAATTTGCCGAGTGCGAGATCACCGCCCCCTATGCCGATGGCAACTACCGCTCGCTCGGCGTCGCCGACATGGCGCACGCCATCCGCTCGAACCGTCCGCACCGCGCCAACGGCAGCCTCGCGCTGCATGTGCTTGAGGTCATGGAAGCCTTCCAGACGGCTTCCGACAGTGGGCGCACGGTCACCATCGCGACGCAAACGGAGCGTCCGGCACCTCTGTCCGAATCCCTGGTGGATGGGCAGATCGGCCGCTAACGACACAATTTCAGGAGGACTATCATGCGTGAAGCACTTATCGTCTGGGGCGGCTGGAGCGGCCACGAACCGCAGGAATGCGCCCATATCATCCGCGACATGCTGGAAGAGGACGGCTTCAAGGTCTACCTCGAAAACAGCACCGAGGCCTTCGCCGATCCGTCGATCCACGATCTCAGCCTGATCGTGCCGATCGTCACCATGTCGAAGATCGAGAAGGAAGAGGTGAAGAACTTCGCCGCCGCGATCGAAAGCGGCGTCGGCATAGCCGGCTATCATGGCGGCGCAGGCGACTCGTTCCGCGAAAGCGTCGAGTATCAGTTCATCATCGGCGGCCAGTGGGTCGCCCATCCCGGCAACATCATCGACTACACGGTCAATATCACCCGCCCGGACGACCCGATCATGGAGGGGATCACCGATTTCCCCTACACGTCGGAGCAATATTACATGCATGTCGATCCGTCGAACGAGGTGCTGGCGACCACCACCTTCACCGGCGACCATGCCTACTGGATCGACGGTGTCGTCATGCCGGTTGCCTGGAAGCGCAAATACGGCAAGGGCCGCGTCTTCTATTCCTCGCTCGGCCACCAGGCCAAGGAATTCGACGTGCCGCAAATGAAGACCATCTTCCGCCGCGGCGCCAACTGGGCCGCGCGCTAAGCGCGCGCCGCATATTTCGAACATTGCCGCCCCTTATATTGTTTGAGGGGCGGTTTTCATTTGCAGCCCGATAATGGCGCGATCGCACAGACCGCGATGAAGAAAGCTCTCCAGAAGCTCCGCCCTGCTGCATCCCGCTATCGATCGCCTCCCCCAATTTACCCTCGGGCGTTGCAGATCTCGCCTTGCATTCAGTGCTGGCTCCGCTGCCATTTTAAGCGCTCAACTGTCGAAACGGACAACGGGACTTCCCGGCAACCGCGATCCGCGCGGATGCGGCGAAGAGCCCGTCGCCCCCATTTGCAATTCCAATCAATTGCTTACCTGGCATGCAATAAATCGCTAAAACACGCTCAAGATGAGATTAATGAAGCGAAACTGAAACGCGATCAGTTTTCGTTTGACATTCCTTTATCTTCATTTATCGTCATTCTTGTTTCGGTTTTCGCGTGAGGGATGCAAATCGAAACAGGGGGAGGGATAATTGTCCGAACATCAGATCGATACGGAAAATGGCATGGCTGGCGGCACCGTCTGCATGGCCATCGACGTCGCCTGGCGCAATCCTTGCCGGCGCGACAGTTCCGCGGGCAGATCGGCACAATCCACTTCCGAACAATCATAATCTCAGCAGCAGGCACCGTCCGGCAACGACAGGACGGATCGGTCTCTTCGCAATCCTCGCGGCGGCATTGATATGCGGCGCATGGAAGGAATCTATCGTGCTTGAACTCAGGGGCGTATCGAAGTCTGTCGGCGGCGAAACGCATATCGCAGAAACAAATCTGACGTTGCAGCGTGGCACGCTGAATGTGCTGCTGGGGCCGACGCTGTCGGGCAAGACCTCGCTGATGCGGCTGATGGCTGGCCTCGACAAGCCGACCACGGGCACGATCCATGTCGACGGCACCGATGTGACCGGCCAGCCGGTGCAGCGCCGCAACGTCGCGATGGTCTACCAGCAGTTCATCAACTATCCCGCGATGACCGTCTACGACAACATCGCCTCGCCGATGCGGTTGAGCGGCAAAAGTGCTGATATCATCGACCAGGAAGTAAAGAAAGCGGCCGATCTTCTGCGCCTCGGCCCCTTCCTTGATCGCCTGCCCTTGAGCCTCTCCGGCGGTCAGCAGCAGCGCACGGCGCTTGCCCGCGCCATCGTCAAGAATGCCGGGTTGGTTCTGCTCGACGAACCGCTTGCCAATCTCGATTACAAGCTGCGCGAGGAACTGCGTGCCGAATTGCCGAAGATCTTTGCCGAATCCGGCGCGATTTTCGTCTATGCCACCACCGAGCCATCCGAAGCCCTGCTTCTCGGCGGCAATACCGCCACCTTGTCGCAAGGCCGCATCACCCAATTCGGATCGACGATCGACGTCTTCCGCAATCCCCGGGATCTGATCACCGCCACCACCTTTGCCGACCCGCCGCTGAACACGATCACGCTCGACAAGCGTGGCCGGGAATTCGCGCTTGATGGCAACATCCGCCTGCCCGTGCCGAAGGGTTTGGAAGACCGGCCGGATGGCCGCTACACGATCGCCTTCCAGCCGCATCATCTGGCGCTTGCGCCGCAAACGCCGGAAGCCGTCGCCGCGCCGGCAAGGGTCATGGTGACCGAGATCACCGGCTCGGAGAGCTTCATCCACATCGATTTTGCCGGCCAGCGCTGGGTCATGCTGACCCAGGGCGTACAGGATATCGATGTCGACGATGCGATCGATGTCTATATCGACCCGCGCCACATCATGGTCTTCGACACCGATGGCTCCGCCGTCACTCCCGCCCTGCAACAAGCCGCCTGAGGAGAGACAATGGCCCGCATCGATCTTGACCACATCCGGCACGCCTACAACGACCACCCGAAATCCGACGCTGACTATGCGCTGAAGGAAGTGAACCACAGCTGGGAAGATGGCAGCGCCTATGCGCTGCTCGGCCCTTCAGGCTGCGGCAAGACCACCCTTCTCAACATCGTCTCGGGCCTCGTGCAGGCCTCCGAGGGCCGCATCCTGTTCGACGGCAAGGACGTGACGCGGCTGTCGACCCAGGAGCGCAACATCGCCCAGGTCTTCCAGTTCCCGGTCGTCTACGACACGATGACCGTCTACGACAATCTCGCCTTCCCGCTGCGCAACCGGCATGTTCCGGAGGCAGAGGTCAAGCGCAAGGTCGACGAGATCATCGAGATGATCGGCCTTTCCGACAGCGCTCACCGCAAGGCACGCGGGTTGACGGCCGATGCCAAGCAGAAGATTTCGCTGGGTCGCGGCCTGGTGCGTTCCGACGTCAACGCCATCCTGTTCGATGAGCCGCTGACGGTTATCGACCCGCATATGAAATGGGTGCTGCGCTCGCAGTTGAAGCAGCTCCATCGCCGCTTCGGCTTTACCATGGTCTATGTCACCCACGATCAGACGGAGGCGCTGACCTTCGCCGATAAGGTAGTGGTCATGTACAACGGCGAAGTCGTGCAGATCGGCACGCCAAACGACCTGTTCGAGCGCCCGCGCCACACTTTCGTCGGCTATTTCATCGGCTCGCCCGGCATGAACGTCATGCCCATCGAAATCGAAGGCAGCAGCGCACGCCTCGGCAACCGCACGATCGCGCTGCCCGGCGCACCGCTGGAAAAGCGTGGCGGCCGCTCCGAACTCGGTATCCGCCCCGAATTCGTCCGTATCGGCCGCGAGGGCATGCCCGCCACCGTCACAAAGGTCGAGGATCTCGGCCGCCGCAAGGTCGTCCGCGCCAAGCTCGACGGCCAGGACATCGTCGCCGTCATCGGCGAGGACCAGACGGTGCCGGCCGAGCCACACATCGCCTTCGATCCCGCCGGCATCAATATCTACGCCGACTCCTGGCGCATCGAAATGGGAGCCTGACGATGGAGAAGACCTGGAACAACAAAGCCTGGTTCATGCTCATTCCGGTTCTGCTGCTGGTCGGCTTTTCCGCCGTCATTCCGCTGATGACGGTCGTGAACTATTCGGTACAGGACACCTTCGGAAACAATCAATTCTTCTGGGCGGGCACGCAGTGGTTCGAAGAGATCCTCCACTCCGGCCGCTTCTGGGACTCGATGATCCGCAATCTGATCTTCTCCTTCGTCATCCTGGCGATCGAGGTGCCGCTCGGTATCTTCATCGCGCTCAACATGCCGAAGAAGGGCATCGGCGTTCCCGTCTGCCTGGTGTTGATGGCCCTGCCGCTGCTCATTCCGTGGAACGTCGTCGGCACGATCTGGCAGGTCTTCGGCCGCAGCGATATCGGGCTGATGGGCTACGTCCTCGTCAATCTCGGCATCGACTATAATTACGTCTCCGATCCGGCAGATGCCTGGGCGACGATCATCATCATGGACGTCTGGCACTGGACGAGCCTTGTCGTGCTGCTCTGCTACGCCGGTCTCGCTTCCATTCCGGATGCCTTCTATCAGGCCGCCAAGATCGATGGCGCCTCGCGCTGGTCCGTCTTCCGCTATATCCAGCTGCCGAAGATGAACCGCGTGCTTTTGATCGCCGTGCTGCTGCGCTTCATGGACAGCTTCATGATCTATACGGAGCCTTTCGTCGTCACAGGCGGCGGCCCGGGCAATTCGACGACTTTCTTGTCGATCGACCTCGTGAAGATGGCGCTCGGCCAGTTCGACCTCGGCCCGGCCGCAGCCATGTCGCTCGTCTATTTCCTGATCGTGCTCCTGCTGTCCTGGGTCTTCTACACCGTCATGACCAATTACGATGCGGGAGCAAGCCGATGAGCGGCAAACCTCTATCCACCACGGCCGATGACGCCGCGATGCACAAGATGGCCGCTTCCGCAGCCGTAAATGCGGCTGCTGCGACAGGCACGCAGGTTGCCCGCCGTCATGGCGAAAGGGGGCGTTTGTCCTGGCTGGTGCCGGCGATCTACATCATCTTCCTTTTGCTGCCGATCTACTGGCTCATCAATATGAGCTTCAAGACGAACGAAGAGATTATCAGCGGACTGACGCTCTATCCGCACCAGCCGACGCTGCGCAATTACACGATCATCTTCACCGATCCGTCCTGGTACAAGGGCTATATCAACTCGATCACCTATGTCGTCATGAACATGGTGATCTCGGTCGCCTGCGCCCTTCCAGCAGCCTATGCCTTCTCGCGCTACCGCTTCCTCGGCGACAAGCATGTGTTCTTCTGGCTGTTGACGAACCGCATGGCGCCGCCGGCGGTCTTTGCGCTCCCCTTCTTCCAGCTCTATTCGGCCTTCGGCCTGATCGACACCCATATCGCCGTGGCGCTGGCGCATTGCCTCTTCAACGTGCCGCTGGCGGTCTGGATCCTCGAAGGCTTCATGTCCGGCGTGCCGAAGGAGATCGACGAGACGGCCTATATCGACGGCTATTCATTCCCGCGCTTCTTCATCAAGATTTTCATTCCCCTGATCGCAAGCGGCATCGGCGTCGCCGCCTTCTTCTGCTTCATGTTCTCCTGGGTGGAACTCCTGATCGCTCGTACCTTGACGACGACCGATGCCAAGCCGATCGCCGCCGTCATGACGCGCACGGTCTCGGCTGCCGGCATGGACTGGGGCCTGCTTGCCGCCGCCGGTGTCCTGACGCTCATCCCCGGCGCACTCGTCATCTATTTCGTCCGCAACTACATCGCCAAGGGCTTCGCGCTCGGCCGCGTCTAAAGGAAAACCGCCATGAATACAGACTTTTCCTGGATGGCCTGGACGCTGCCGACGGCGCTGTTTTTCGCGACGATCCTGCTGCTGCTGATCGGCATGGCCGTGTGGGAGTATTTTGCTCCCGGCGGCAACCCTCGCCTCGGCATTCTGCGCTTTGAAACGACGCGCGGCGACCGGCTATTCATTTCGCTGCTCGGCGCCGCCTTCATCCATCTCGCCTGGCTGGGTCTGGGAGGCCCAAGCCTGTGGTGGGCTCTTGCTCTTTCCGTTGTTTACGCCATCGGCGTCTTCCGTCTGGTCTAGCGCGGAAATTCAACCCGTTACCGCCCCGTTGCCCATCCGGTCATGCGGAGCAGTAAGGCAAATCGATACAGACGGCCGGACATCCGGCCGGCTGACAATGCACTCGCAACCTGTAGGGAGGAATATATGCGACGGCATCTCTTGACGACAACGGCAGTTGCCCTGCTGGCCTTGGCTGGCACGGCGCACGCCGGCATGAACGAAGCCAAGACATTCCTGGACAAGGAGATCGGCGATGTTTCGACGCTCTCGCGCGCCGACCAGGAAAAGGAAATGCAGTGGTTCATCGATGCGGCCAAGCCTTTCCAGGGCATGGAAATCAAGGTCGTTTCGGAAACCCTGACGACCCACCAGTATGAATCGCAGGTTCTCGCTCCGGCCTTCACCGCCATAACAGGCATCAAGGTCACCCATGACGTCATCCAGGAAGGCGACGTCGTCGAGAAGATCCAGACACAGATGCAGACCGGCCAGAACCTCTATGACGGCTGGGTCAACGATTCCGATCTCATCGGCACGCATTGGCGCTATAAGCAGGTTCGTAACCTGACCGACTGGATGGCCGGTGAAGGCAAGGACGTCACCAATCCGGGCATCGATATCGCCGACTACATCGGCTCCAGCTTCACGACAGCTCCTGACAAGAAGCTCTACCAGCTTCCCGACCAGCAGTTCGCCAACCTCTATTGGTTCCGCTACGACTGGTTCAACGACGAGAAGAACAAGGCCGATTTCAAGGCCAAGTATGGCTATGATCTCGGCGTGCCGGTCAACTGGTCGGCCTATGAGGATATCGCCCAGTTCTTCACCGGTCGCGATGTCGACGGCAAGAAGGTCTTCGGCCATATGGACTATGGCAAGAAGGACCCGTCGCTCGGCTGGCGCTTCACCGATGCCTGGCTGTCGATGGCCGGCAACGGCGACAAGGGCCTGCCGAACGGCCTGCCCGTTGATGAATGGGGCATCAAGGTCGATGCCAATTCCCGCCCTGTCGGTTCCTGCGTCGCCCGCGGCGGCGACACCAATGGCCCGGCCGCCGTCTACTCGATCCAGAAGTATCTCGATTGGCTGAAGGCCTACGCCCCGGCGGAAGCGCAAGGCATGACCTTCTCGGAATCCGGTCCGGTTCCGGCACAGGGCAATGTCGCCCAGCAGATCTTCTGGTACACCGCCTTCACCGCCGACATGGTCAAGCCCGGCCTGCCGGTCATGAATTCGGACGGTACGCCGAAGTGGCGCATGGCTCCCTCGCCACATGGCGTCTACTGGAAGGACGGCATGAAGCTCGGCTATCAGGACGTCGGCTCCTGGACGCTAATGAAGTCGACCCCGGTCGACCGCGCCAAGGCCGCATGGCTCTATGCGCAGTTCGTCACCTCGAAGACGGTGGACGTGAAGAAAAGCCATGTCGGCCTCACCTTCATCCGCGAATCCACCATCCGCGACAAGAGCTTCACCAAGCGCGCGCCGGAACTCGGCGGTCTGATCGAGTTCTATCGCTCGCCGGCCCGCGTGCAGTGGTCGCCGACCGGCACGAACGTTCCTGACTATCCGAAGCTTGCGCAGCTCTGGTGGCAGGCGATCGGCGATGCCGCATCGGGTGCCAAGGACGCTCAAGGTGCGATGGACGCTCTTTGCGCCGACCAGGAAAAGGTGCTGCAGCGCCTGGAACGCGCCGGCGTTCAGGGCGACATCGGCCCGAAGCTCGCCGAAGAGCACGATCTTGCCTACTGGAACGCCGATGCCGTCAAGAACGGCCATCTCGCTCCGCAGCTGAAGATCGCGACCGAGAAGGAAAAGCCGATCACCGTCAATTACGACGAACTGGTCAAGAGCTGGGCTGACGCCCAGAAGTAGGCTTGATCGACAGTGAGATGCGGCGGTGCCGGGGTCTGGAAAGGCCCCGGCATTTTGTTGTTCCAGGGCTGAAGCACGACCTTTATCAGAAATGCCCTCACCCAGAGGCGCCCGACACAGGCGGCGGCGCAAACCAAAACCAAGGGAACGCGGATTCGTGCGCTGTCATATACTTGACACATTCCGTCCACGCGCAAACTATCCTTACCCGGATCAAGACTTTGACGCCTGTTTGAAATCGTTGATGCGACGCGTTGATTTCCGGAATTTCATAAAGGAGAACCGAGTGGAAAACAGATATTTAAGGCAGCTGACATTCGTGATCGGCCTTGCGTCCGCCTTGCCGGCTTTGGCCGCCGATCTGCCGGCCGCCATGCCCGACGATAATCTCAATGCCGTTCTTTGGGATCAGACCTCGGTGGAGGCGCAGGCCAATGCACTTGGTGCCTATGCGCTCGGCCGTATCCGGCTTGACGAAGCGCTGGCTGACAAGAACTGGACGGCAGCTCCTGTGGAGCAAACCGGTAATTTCCAGGACTTTCCTCCGGCCATCATCCTCGATGTCGATGACACCATTCTCAATACGTCGCCCTATCAGGCGCGCAACATCACAGCTGGCACCAGCTTCAAGCCGGAGACCTGGACGGAATATGTGAATGCCCAGCAAGATAAGCCGATCCCCGGCGCGGTGGAATTCACTCAATACGCGGCTTCGAAGGGTGTGAAGGTGTTCTACGTCACCAACCGCACCGTCGACGAGGAAGGCCCGACCGTTGAGGAACTGAAGCGTTTCGGCTTCCCGATGGGCGACAATGTCGACACTTTCCTCAGCGCCAAGGAGCAGCCGGACTGGGGTTCGGCCAAGGGCACGCGCCGCGCCTTCATCGCCAAGAACTATCGCATTCTCCTGATGTTCGGCGACAATTTCGGCGACTTCACCGACGACTACAAGGGCACCATCGAAGAGCGTCAGAAGGCCTTCGAAGCCAATGCCGCGCATTTCGGCCACGACTGGATCGCCATTGCCAACCCGACCTACGGCTCGTTTGAAAGCGCGCCCTACAAAGGCGATTACAAGCTGCCGCCTGAAACGCAGCGACAGCTGAAGCAGGATGCGCTGAAGCCCTGGGATGGGAAGTAGATATTAGCGGTGGAACTTGAGGAGAGTGTAATACCCCCCTCTGTCACTTCGTGACATCTCCCCCACAAGGGGGGAGATCGTCGGGAGTTCGCAGCCGCTTTCGTTAGCGCAACGTCGCTCAGTCTCTACGGATACAATGCTGGTTTGAGGCGCGGCTGCGCCGCAGGTTACCAATCCCCCCCCCTTGTGGGGGAGATGTCGCGACAGCGACAGAGGGGGGTAGCCTCTCCGCCTACTGTGAAGCCTCAGCTGAGCCTCCGCTCAGCTCTTCCGCTTCAATTTCGTCGCCCCTTCCTCCACCAGCCGCTTCGCTGCCTCGGCAACCGTGATCTTGCCGAAGGCGAGTTGGTCGGCGACGGGGCGCGCGACGTTCTGGTCGAATTCGCCGGAGCCGAGCGGTGCCGGCACAGGATAGGTGCCGACCTGATCCTTCAACAGCTCGATATATTGCACCGTCTGCTGCTCGACCGGATTGAGCGTCGGCAGGATGGCGGCGCGCACGGCAGGCGACATCGGCACGCCGCGCTCGACGCCGAGGATCTTGCCGGCTTCGACATCGTTGACGAAGAAATTGATGAATTTCGCCGCCGCTTCGCCGTTCTTGCTGGTGGCGCCGACGCTCCAGATCAGCGCAGGACGATAATAATGGCCGGAAGGGCCATCCTTCTTCTCGCGCGGCAGCATGGTGACGGCAAGCTTGCTCTTGACGACGAGCTGATAGCCGACGAGCTGGTTGGAATAGGCCATGCCGATGGCCGATTTGCCGAGCGCCAGGCAATTGCTCTCAATGACGTTCTGGTCGAGCGTCTGGACATCGGCGGAGACCGTGCCGCCACGTTTGCGCAGGTCTTCCCAATAACTGTACCATTCCTTGGCATCGTCGACACTAAAGCCGAGCCCGCCCTCCTCCGTAAAGAGGCTCTTGCCGCGCTGGCGCAGCCAGACATCGAGGACATAATTGTAGCGCGCGCCATAAGGGCCGCCCCAATAGCCGCGCTTGCCGGCGGCCTTGGTCATCTCCACCGCAAGATCGGCATATTCGGCCCATGTGGTGGTCGGACCGGGTGGCGTCAGGCCGGTCTTCTTGAACATGTCCTCGTCATAGAACATCGCGAAGGAGTTGAGCCCGAGGCCGACGCCGTAGAGTTTGTTATCCACCGTGGTCAGCTTCAGCACGTCCTTGCCGAAACTATCGACATTCAGTGTCGAGGGCACGAACTGGTCGAGCGGCATGCAGGCGCCGCGCTTGGAATAGTCGGATATCGTGCTCGGCTCGAGTTGGAAGACATCGGCGATGTTCTGGCTCGCCATGCCTGTTGCAAGCTTCGCCCAGTAGCCGTCGCCGCTGATGCTCTCGCCAATGACGGACAAATCCGGGTTCTTGCTGTGGAACAGCTCTGCCACGGCGACCGTGCGCTTGCCGCGATCGGGCGAGCCCCACCACATCGCCCTGAGCTGCGTCGCATCCGCAAAGGCCGGCATCGCGCCTCCCCCGAAGGCAAGGCCAGCTGCGGCGCCAGTGGCTCCAATCATGAATGTACGACGGTTCATGCGCATGAGATTCCTCCCTCTTGCGTTGTCATCCGCGGCGATCTCCCCGACGCCTTCAGCGGACAAGTGGCGCGAGGATATGCAAACTCTTTGCACTGCGCAATAAAAAATCTTTCTATTGCAAATTTGCATAATTTTGCATAGCATTTGCGATATGAACGATATTCGCTCCAAACGCATCAGACAGGCCGACATCGCCGCTGCGGCCGGCGTCTCGGTTTCGACCGTGTCGCGGGTCCTCACCAATGAACCCGGCATCAGCGAGACGATCCGCCAGCATATCTTCAAGGTGGCGAGCGATCTCGGCTATCCGTTGAAAACGGCCCCGGAGGCCGAGACCGGAGGTTTGGCACTGATCGCCAGCGACAGCGTCACCGGCGGCTTGAGCGTCTTTTATGAGGGCATCCTGGAGGGCTTGCGCGCAGGAGCCGCCGAGCGTGGCATGCGCTTCGACATCCGCCTCGTCCGCGAGGCGCGGACGGAACCGGAGCTGGTGAAGGAATATCTGCAGACGGCCGGCGCGGAAGGCCTCTTCCTCGTTGGCATCGACCCCTCGGAGGAACTCTGCCGATGGCTCGAGGCCAGCGGCACGCCCACCGTGCTTGTCAACGGTACCGACCCGAAGCTGAGATTCGATGGCGTTTCGCCCTCGAACTTCTTCGGCGCCTACAATGCGACCCGGCGCCTGCTCGATGCCGGTCACCGCCGCATCCTGCATTTGACCGGCTCGCATCGCCAGACGATCCGCGAGCGCGTGCGCGGCTTCGAAGCCGCGATCGCTTCGGTCGAAGGCGCCCATGGCCGGCTCGTGCCGATGAATTTCCGCGGCAGCTCTAGCCACGAGGCCCATGACAAGACCGCCGAGATCCTTGCCGCCGGTGAGGGCTACACCGCGGCGTTCTGCATGAACGATTTCATTGCCGTCGGCGCGCTTGACGCCGTGACGGAAGCCGGTCTGCGCGTGCCGGAGGATTTCGCCATCGTCGGCTTCGACGACCTGCCCTGCGCCCTGATGACCAATCCTCGGCTGGCAACCATGCGCGTCGATCGCGCGGCGCTGGGCCGCGAAGCCATCGGCCTGATGATCGCGCGCTTCCGTGACCGCGAGGCACCGGCCCGCCACATCTGCCACGGCGTGCAGCCGATTGCCGGCGGCACGCTGCCACCTGAAACCTGAAATCCAATCCCGCCGCGGAAACGATCAAGAAAGCCGAACCGATGATCTATGACCCCGCCAGCTCCAATCCGCTTGCCGGCAACCCGCTGAAAACCCTCCCGGACATGCGCCGCGCGCTGACCGACCTGTTTAATCCGCTGCTGCCCTATTTCTCCGGGGGCAATGCCCGCGTCCGCATCGATGCTGCCGGCGCCCATTTCGACCGTGCCGCCGCCGATCTCGAAGGTTTCGCGCGCCCGCTCTGGGGCTTGGCTCCACTCGGCGCGGGCGGCGGCGATTTCAGCCATTGGGGTCGCTACGCCGAAGGCCTCGCCAACGGCGTCGATCCAAAGCATCCGGAATATTGGGGCACGGTCAACGGCCGCGATCAGCGGATGGTCGAACTGGCCGCGCTCGGCTTTGCGCTCGCCCTTGTGCCGGAAAAGATCTGGGAGCCGCTCGATCAACGCGCCCGCGACAATCTGATCACCTATCTCAAGCATGCCCGCAGCTTCGATTATGCCGACAACAACTGGAAGTTCTTCCGCATCTTCGTGGATATCGCGCTTAACCGGCTCGGCGCCACCTTCGACCGCAGCCTGACGGAAAGCTACCTGAACGAACTGGACGGCTTCTATATCGCTGATGGCTGGTATCGCGACGGCAATGTCCGGCGCATCGATCACTACATTCCCTTCGCCATGCACTTTTACGGGCTGATCTATTCCAAGCTCGTGGATGACGATCGCGCCAAGCGCTACCGCGAGCGTGCCATCCTCTTCGCCGAGGATTTCCGTCACTGGTTCGCGCCAGACGGCGCCACCATCCCCTTCGGCCGCAGCCTCACCTATCGCTTCGCCTGCGCGGGCTTCTGGTCGGCGCTCGCCTTTGCCGATGTCGAGGCGCTGCCATGGGGCGAGATCAAGGGCTTGTGCCTCCGGCACCTGCGTTGGTGGGCTGACAAGCCGATCGCCCATCGCGACGGCACCCTGCCGATCGGCTTTGCCTATCCCAACCTCTTGATGTCGGAAAACTATAATTCCGCCGGCTCCCCCTATTGGGCCTTCAAGGCCTTCCTGCCCTTGGCGCTGCCTGAAACGCATCCCTTCTGGACAGCGGAAGAAAAGCCGCCGGAGAATGAGCCGGCTATCATCCCGCAAAAGCATCCCGGCATGGTGTTGATGCGCAGCAAGGCCGATGTCGTTGCGCTCTCCTCCGGCCAGGAAAACCAGCAGATGCGCTTCGGCGCGGAGAAATACTCGAAATTCGCCTATTCAGCCCGTTATGGCTTCAGCGTCGAAAGCGACGAGCGCATCTTTGCCGGCGGCGCCTTCGACAGCATGCTCGCCTTCAGCGACGACGGCCTGCACTACCGTGTGCGCGAGACCAATGAAGAAGCCAAGCTCGCCGGCGATACGCTCTACGCCAAATGGTCGCCCTATCCGGATGTGACCGTGGAGACATGGCTCGTGCCGGCCGCGCCCTGGCATATCCGCCTGCACAGGATCAGCACGCCACAGCCGCTGCAGACGGCCGAAGGCGGCTTCGCCATTGCAAGGCGCGATCTGGAAGCCGATACGCTCTCATCCGCGACCGGTTCCGCCTATGCGATCGGCGAAGAGGATTTCAGCGGCATTGTCGACCTTGGCTCGACCATCGCTCGCGAGGGCACCGCGCAGAAGGCGCCGCCGAACACCAACCTCATCGCCGCGAAAACTCTGGTACCGCAGCTGCGCGGCAGCATTCCCGCAGGCGAAACCATTCTCGTCTCCGCCGTGCTGGCGGAAAAGGATCCCTCCGCGGTCCAACACGCCTGGGCGAAACCGCCTGCTCGGCCCGATATCGACGCCTTGCGTGCCCTCGCCAAAGACAAGGGCATCACAGTCAGCGCCATCGAAGCGCCCGGTCGCCTGCCATGACGCAATCTGCTTCCGGCCGGCCGGCCATCACCTTTGCCATGCAGCCATCGCGCACGCAGCATGTGCTGCCGGAAGCGCTGATCCGGCGTCTCGATACCATCGGGCGCGTGCTGGACGCCGCGCCGATGCAGAGCTTCGGCGACGCGCGTGCGGCAAAGCTACTTGCCGAAACCGAAATCCTGATCACAGGCTGGGGCTCGCCGACCATCGATGCCGCCACGCTGGCGCTGGCGCCACATCTGAAGCTGGTGGCTCATTCCGCCGGCACGGTGAAGGGCCTGCTCGGCGACAGCCTGTTCGATCGGGGCGTCCTCGTCAGCCATGCCGCCCAGGCCAATGCCCTGCCGGTTGCCGAATTCACGCTTGCCGCCATCATCTTTGCCGGCAAGAAGGTTTTTCGATTCCGCGATTTCTACGTTGCCGATCGCAACCGCCAGCGGACGATACCCATACAAGCAGAGGCCATCGGCAACTACCAACGAACCGTCGGCATCATCGGCGCATCGCGCATCGGCCGGCGGGTGATCGAGTTGCTTTCGCCTTTCGACTACCGCATCCTGCTCTATGATCCGATGGTCGATACAGTCGAAGCACTACGCCTTGGCGTCGAAAAGACCGAACTGGACGCCCTGATGGCAGCGGCCGACATCGTCTCGCTGCACGCCCCGTCCCTGCCCGCCACACGGCATATGATTAACGCTCACCGCCTGTCGCTGATGAGAGACGGGGCAACTTTCATCAACACGGCGCGCGGTGCTTTGGTCGACGAAATGGCCCTGATCACCATCCTGAAAACCGGCCGCATCGACGCGATCATCGACGTCACCGACCCGGAAATTCCGGAAGCGGCATCGGCCTTCTACGATCTGCCAAATGTCTTCCTGACCCCGCATATCGCCGGCGCCATCGGGCTGGAGCGGACCCGCCTCGGCGAGATGGCGGTCGACGAAGTCATCCGCTTCATCGAAGGCAGGCCGTTGCTCTACGAAATCCGCCGCGAGGACATGGCGCGCATGGCATGATGCGACGCAACAAATTCATGAAAACTCCCTGAAATCGCCCCATTTCGGCACAGGCGAAAAACCCGTTTTTAATCATTCCGCGCTAGCACTCTTCTCAGCGCATGACCTCAAAAGTTCGGTTTCGAATTTTTGAAAAGGATCATGCGCCAACAGAGTTGTTGCTGCGTCCTTTGCGCGCCTGGAAGACGCGCGGCGGAAGAGGTTCTAGTAATGCGTACCCGCGTCCTTTCCATTCTGGCCGTGATGCTGCTCGGTGTGCTGGCAGGCTGTGCCACTGCCCCATCGCGCACCCGCAACATCTGCGCGATCTTCGACCAGCGCGATGGCTGGTTCAACAATTGGCAGCGGGCAGCGGAGCGCACCGAACGCAAATACGGCGTGCCGGTGCCGATCCTGATGGCGACGATCTATACCGAATCCGGCTTCCGGCCGCGCGCCCGGCCGCCGCGCCGCTATTTGCTCGGCTTCATTCCCTGGAAGCGCCCGACGACGGCCTACGGCTATTCGCAGGCCCTCGACGGCACATGGGACAAGTATAAGCGCGAGACCGGCAACTGGACGGCAAGCCGCACCAATTTCTCCGACGCCATCGACTTCGTCGGCTGGTATCATTACCAGACCCATCTGCAGACAGGGGTTGCCCTGAATAATTCCTACGATCTTTATCTCGCTTATTATTCGGGACCCAAAGGCTATCTACAGGGATCGTGGCGCGGCAATGCGACCGCACTCGCCGGTGCCAGGCGCTTCAACGGCATGACACGAATCTATGCACAGCAGCTCCCGGGCTGCAGCTGATCTCGGAACCGGAAGACTTAAACACCGCGGCCCTAAGGCCGCGGCTCCAGCAAGTTCAACCCGCCATCCTCGCCCCAGATATCGGCCACCGATACCTGCTGGCCCGTGCGGCTGCTCTGCAGCGCGGCAATGCCACAGAGAACCGACATCGCCCCTGCCCGCGAGCCGGCGCGCTGTTTGAGCTCGTCGTTCGGACCGGAGCGCAACAGCATGTTGCGCAGCCGGTCATCGCCGCCATAATGCCCGCCGGATGAATGCGGCACCCATATCCGCTCGACATCACCGAAATTCTTCATCACGACGATCTCATCAGCGGGAGGCGTCGTCCAGTTCTGCTTCTCATACTGCCGCAGCTCGATGCGACCCTTATGGCCGTTGAAGGCGATGTGATGCCCTTCGATCGGCATGTAGGTATTGAGCGAATAGGAGACGTTGACGCCGTTGCGATAGCGGATGGAGGCAACCATCGTATCGGGGATGTCGATATCCTCTCGGAAGACACAGGCATCGCGCAGATAGCCGTCGACGGTGGAAGGCTCCTCGTAAAGGCTCTCGAGCAGCGGCGTCGCGCTGATGTCGAGATAATAATCGCATTCGTCCTTGTAGCGACAGGTGCGACAGCGCTCGCCGCGAAACGGACCCTTGCGGCCATAGTGCTTGAGATCGGCAAAAGCGGCGACCGTTTCCGGATCGGAATCCAGATACCAGTTCAAAAGGTCGAAATGATGCGTCGCCTTGTGAACGAAGAGGCTGCCTGAGTTTTCAACGAAAGCATGCCAGCGGCGGAAGTAATCGGCACCGTGACTGGTGTCGAGGTACCAATGGAAGTCGACTGAAGTGACGTCGCCGATGACGCCGGAATTGATCAGTTCCTTGATCTTCGCTGCCGTCGGCGCAAAACGGTAATTGAAGGAGATATCCAGCCGCTTGCCGGTGCGCGCCTCGGCGTTGAGGATGCGCTTGATCTTGTCGACGGTCGTCGTCATCGGCTTCTCGCTGATGACATCGGCGCCGGCCTCCATCGCCTTGACGATCAGATCGTCATGGGTCGAATCGCGGGTGCAGACGATCACGAGATCGGGCCTCTCCACCCGCAGCAGCTCGTCGAAATCGGTGTAAACAGGCACGGAGGCACCGATATATTCGAGCCCCCGCTGAGCCCGCATGGCGTTGAGATCGCAGACTGCGACGAGTTCAACCGCGCTGCTCCAGCGCTCGACAAGGTCCTTACCCCACATGGTCACGCCGCGATTGCCGGTGCCGACCAGAACATAGCGTTTCTTCGATGACGACTGCATATCTCTTCCTCCAGAGTCTGCAAATGGCGATGTGAGGCCGCAGGCCTCTACTTCGGTGAGATGCCCCTCACCCCGCTCGCGGGGAGAGGGAGCTTTCCGTGCCAAATCCGCGCGGTGAATTCGAATGTCTTGCTCCGTAGTCCCCTCTCCCCGCGAGCGGGGAGAGGGCTAGGGCTAGGGTGAGGGGCCAGGCACGAGGCAGGACACCGACGCGGACCCTAATGACCCTGACCAAAATCCTACGCCAGAGCCCCCTCCATCGCCGCCCAGTCTGGCTCGACCGACGAGCCAAGTCCGACAGCGCCGACAACGGAGCCGATCGCAAGCTGCCCCGCTTCGATCCGCAGCCGCGTGCGGCCATTACTGACGCGATAGAGATCGGAATGCGCCCTGGCGAAAGCGGCCTGCTCCGCCTCCGGCGCGCCAGCCATGCCGTCAACATAGTGATGACCGTTGCGCTCGATATGCGTCATGCCGATGAGGGAAGCCAGCGCCAGGTCCTGCTGCACGGCAAGCCCCCCTTGAGTCGTCAGATCCTCGGCCGACATGAAATAGGGGATACCGTCCTCGGCGCTCCACTTGGCGACGCGCGCCCGGTTCAATAGCGAGCGATAGAACCCTTTACAGGATTTCGAGGAAATGCCGGTATAGCCGAGCCCCCTCGCCGTGACGAAGGCATCGATATCCGCATCGGATTCATCGATCTCCACCGGCTTGAAGGCAGCCAGTGCCTTCACCGGCTTCTCGAATGCATGAGCGCGGGCGATCGGCTGCTCGACGAACAGGATCGAAGAGGCGAAACGCGCAAGCCTCGGCTCCTCCCTCACGCGGGAAAGCAGATCGGCGACGGCTTCGGCAGATGAGAATTGTTCGTTGCCGTCGAGCGTCACCGAATAGCTGGGCACCTTGGCATCTATGACGGCGGCGACGCGGCAGAGACGATCGATATCGGCGTCAGGCGCACCCGAAACCTTGACCTTGAAGAAGGTCAGGCCATAGGCGTCGATCGCCTCCTCGAAACTCTCCGGCAGGCCGTCGTTCAGCCGTTCGCTTGCCGGAATATCGCCAGACACGATGGCATCGACCAGACCGACGGTATGGCGCGCGGCAAGGCTTGCCGCCGGCTCCAAGGTCGACAGGAAGCCGGGCAGATCGAAGCCTGAGAGATCGGACGTCGTGGAAGCATCGATGCCGGGACGGTTCGCCTTGATCGCTTGTGCGACCGTCAGCCCCTCCAGCCGGCAGAGCGCATCGAGAATGGCCCGGTTGGCAAGCGCCAGGCCGAAGGATGCGACAAGCCCATTCAGTTTCTCCGCCGCCGCTCGCGCATGATGCGAGGCCTCGACGGCGGCATGCAGGCCGAAAGCTGTTCCAGCGCCCGCGCCTCTCAGGGAATCGAGCGCCAGCGCCAACGACCGCCGCAGCTGGTTTTCATTGTCGGCATTGGAAAGCTCGGGTGATTTATCGAACCATTTCGGCACCATCAGCTCCGCCGCCATGCCCTTAGCCGAACGTCCTTGCCCATCCTCGATGCGCACGTGCAGAAAAATCTGCCGCGCTTCCCGCAAGGTCGCCGCCCCGAAACGGAAGGGCAGCCGCAGCTTGACTGGGCGCACGAATGCTTCAGCCTCGGCGAGCCTGATTTTTAATGGATCGGTCATGATGGCAGGTGGCTCCTGTGATGGTCAGGCAAGTCTGTAAGTAGGACATTGGCGTGTATGGCCCCTCACCCCAGCCCTCTCCCCGCATGCGGGGCGAGGGAGTCTTCCAGCCTACGTCCAGCCCAAAATTGCGATAGCGAGTTGGCTTGCTCTGTCGCCCCCTCTCCCCGTTTCAGCGGGGAGAGGGCTGGGGTGAGGGGCTATTCAGTTCATTGCAGAAGCAGTTTGCCGTCAGCCAATCGCATCGCCCTGTGGCAGGCGATGGATCGTGTCGGTACGACAGGCTTCATGATTTTCCTCCATGCCCGACTCCCTCCGGAATCAGGAAAAGCAAATGCTTGGTCGCCTAGGCAATGTAACCATATGGTTACAAGATCGCGCGTTATCTCCAGCCTTGTCAATCACCTTTTGAAAATTTCTCGAAACCGCCACACTGCCGGGCACTATGCGCGGATCGAAGCGAGCGTGACGGCAACGATATGCTCGCCCCACTCATTCAGCGCATCCGGCGCCGTCAGCTTGCGCGCGAAAATCGTCGACAAGGTGTGTCGGTTCGACAGATAGAAAAAGCCGAGTGCCGCAATCGTGAGATAGACGGATATCGGATCGACCGCCGGCCGGAAAATGCCGAGCGCCTCGCCGCGGCGCAGCACATCCGCAAGTTCGTCGATCAGATGCGAATGCATGGCCGAGACCTTGTCGGAGCGTTGCAGATAATGGGCATGATGCAGGTTTTCGGTGGCAAGCAGGCTTAGAAACTCGGGATGCGCAAGGAAATGCCGCCAGGTGAACAGGGCCAGCTCCCGCATTCCTTCCTCCGGATGGCGGCGTGCGAGATCGAGCTGCTTTTCGGCATTGCGGATCGTCGCATAGGTCGCCTCCAGCACGGCGAGGTATAGGCCCTCCTTGTCGCCGAAATAGTGATAGAGCATCCTTTTGTTGGTCTGCGCCCGCGCTGCAATCGCATCCACCCTGGCGCCACCGAAACCATGCGCGGCAAATTCTTCCGTCGCCGCCTCCAGGATCGTTTCCTGGGTGCGCTGCGGATTGCGCGACACCTTTTTCGATCGCTTCGCGACGGCCTTGTCGGCATCCGCTTGTGCTGTATTTTCAGTCTCTTGTCTCGCCCTGCCCGCCATGGACGATCTCCTTCCCGAACGATAGCATTAGCGATGGATGCTGCCGGCTCCCGCACGCCTCGTTTTCATTGTGACGCGATTGGTGCTTGACAGCGATCGCGTTTCTATCCAACTTGTAACCAAATAGTTATATCATGCAAAGCAGTTCGTAAATCATCGGTTCGCTGGGGAGGAGACCAGGATGACGTTGACGATCGACCGCCGGCAGTTGCTTGCCGGAATGGCAGCCACGCTAGCTTTCAGCAGTATCGGACTTTCCCGCGCCAATGCGGCAACCGCGATGCGCCTTCTTTGGTGGGGGTCAAAGGAGCGCAGCGACCGGACATTTGCAGCCGTAAAGGCCTATCAGGCGAAGAACCCGGATATCACCATCGCTGGCGAATCCTTCGGCTGGGACAGCTATTGGACGCGCTTGGCCACCCAGACCGGCGGCGGCAACGCGCCCGATCTCATCCAGATGGATTATCGCTACATCTTCGAATATGCCCGCCGCGGCGCCTTGCTCGACATGACGCCCTATCTCGGCAAGAGCCTGGCGATCGAGGATTTCGGCCCGGCCAACATCGATTCCGGCAAGGTCGACAACAAGATCTATGGCGTCAACCTCGGCGTGAATTCCTCGATGGTCGTCGTCAACTCGGCCGCCTGGACGGAAGCCGGCGTCGAACCGCCGCATGACGGCATGGCCTGGGAAGATCTCGGGGATGCCTGCGCCAAGGTTACGGCCGCGAAGAAACGCCGCGGCTTTTACGGCACGGCGGATGCAAGCGGTGGCGAGCCGGCCTTGGAATGCTGGCTGCGCCAGCGCGGCAAGGCGCTCTACACGGCCGACGGCAAGCTGGCTTTCGAAGCCAAGGACGCGACCGAATGGTTCGATTTCTGGGGCCATATGCGCAAGATCGGCGCTTGCACGCCAGCCGACGTCCAGGCGCTGGACCAGCAGACCCTCGAAACCGACATGCTCGTGACCAAGAAGGCAGCGGTCAGCTACGCCCATTCCAACCAGTTCGTCGCCATTCAGGGTTTGGTCAAGGAAAAGATCGATCTGGTCGCCTATCCGAGCAACCCTGGCAGCAAGCCCGGCCAATATCTGAAACCCTCGATGCTGATGTCGGTTTCGGCAACGTCCCAGAATAAGGACGCAGCCGTCGCCTTCGTCAATTATCTGGTGGAGGATCCGGAAGGGGCAAAGACGCTCGGCGTCGAACGCGGCGTTCCCGCCTCGCCGAAGATCCGCGATCTTCTGACCCCAGCTCTTGATGAGACAAGCAAGAAGGTGGTCGATTATATCGGCCGGCTGACGCCGCATGTCGGAGCGCTGCCGCCGTCTCCGCCGAACGGCGCCGGCGAGAATGCATTCCTGCTGAAGAAGATCGCCGAGGAAGTGGCCTTCGGCAAAACCAGTGCGCAGGACGCTGGCACGAAGTTCACCGAACAGGCAGCAGCAAACATTACGCGAGGCTGATACCGTGGGTACAAACAGCAAGAGCGTTGCCGGCGGCTTGGCCGTCGGCGCGCGCGCGCCGTTGCGCGTGGAAACCACCTATAAGGCGCCGGGCGCCTTCGCGCGCAATGCGCCCGGCTATCTCTTCCTTCTGCCGTGGTTCATCGGCTTCTTCGGACTGACCCTCGGGCCGGCGATCGCCTCGCTCTATCTCTCCTTCACCGACTACAATCTGCTGCAGTCTCCGAACCTCGTCGGCATCGACAACTATGTGCGGATCGCGACGGCGGACGACAAGTTCCTGTCGTCGATGAAGGTGACGCTGTTTTACGTCGTCTGTTCGGTGCCGCTGAAGCTCGCCTTCGCGCTGCTGGTGGCGCTGCTGCTCAACCGCGGCATCAAGGGCCTGCCGGTCTATCGCGCCATCTTCTATCTGCCGTCACTGCTCGGCTCCAGCGTCGCGATCGCGGTGCTGTGGCGGCAGATCTTCGATGCCGACGGCATCGTCAACACCCTGCTCTGGTACGCCTTCGGCATCAACGGGCCGAGCTGGATCTCCAATCCGGATTATTCGCTCTATACGCTCGTCATTCTCGCCATCTGGCAGTTCGGCTCGCCGATGATCATCTTCCTGGCAGGCCTTCGTCAGATCCCGACCGATCTCTATGAAGCCGCCAGCCTCGACGGCGCCTCCAAGGCACGGATATTCTTCAAGATCACCCTGCCGCTTCTGACGCCGGTGATCTTCTTCAACGCCGTGGTGCAGACGATCGACGCCTTCAAGGCTTTCACGCCGGCCTATGTGATTTCCTCCGGCACTGGCGGCCCGATCGACTCGACGCTGTTCTACACGCTCTATCTCTACCAGGAAGCCTTCGGCTATTTCCGCATGGGCTACGCCTCGGCGCTGGCCTGGGTTCTGGTTATCATCATCGCGATCTTCACCGCCTTCTCCTTCCTCTCCGCTCGTTATTGGGTCCACTACGATGACTGACGCGAAGCTCACCCATTTTGCCGAGGACATGAAGCCGCCGCGCGAGCGCCCGTGGTTTCTCTCCGTCCTCATCCACATCGCCCTCGTCGCCGCGTCGATCGTGATGCTCTACCCGCTGCTGTGGATGCTGTCCGGTTCGATCAAGGACCAGAACGAAATCTTCGGCACGGCCTCGCTGATCCCATCGCACTTCGATTTCAGCTCTTATGCCCGCGGCTGGTTCGGCGGCCAGGTGACCTTCGGCAAATTCGTCTGGAATTCCGCCGTTATCGCCGTGCTCTCGGTCATCGGCAACGTCATTTCCTGCTCGCTGGCAGCTTACGCCTTCGCGCGGCTGAACTTTTGGGGCAAGAATTTCTGGTTCGCGCTGATGCTGGGCACGCTGATGCTGCCCTATCACGTCACGCTGATCCCGCAATATATCCTGTTCCTGAAGCTTGGCTGGGTGAAGACGATGCTGCCGCTCGTCGTGCCGAAATTCCTGGCCGTCGACGCCTTCTTCATCTTCCTGATGGTGCAGTTCTTCCGCGGCATTCCGCGCGAACTGGATGAGGCGGCCATGATGGACGGCTGCAGCCCATGGCGCATCTACTGGCGCATCATGCTGCCGCTGTCGCTTCCCGTTCTGGCAACGGCCGCCATCTTCTCCTTCATCTGGACCTGGGACGATTTCTTCGGGCCGCTGATCTACCTATCCGACATCAACACCTACACGGTGCAGCTCGGCTTGCGCTCCTTCGTAGACTCCACCGGAAGTTCCGACTGGAGCAGCCTGTTCGCCATGTCGAGCCTGTCGCTGATCCCGGTCTTCCTGATCTTCCTCTTCTTCCAGAGGCTGCTGATCGACGGCATCGCGACCGCCGGCCTCAAACGCTGATTACGAACCCTGCGGTCCCGAATACCCAAGATTTGGGACCGCAAACCAACAAACCCATTGAAAGGAATGTCGCATGAGCGCGCTGCGCTTTGCCGCCATCGGCCTCAATCACGATCACATCTACGGCCAGGTCAACGTCATGCTGCGGGCCGGCGCCGAACTCGTCGCCTTCCACGCCGAGGAGGACGATCTCGCCGCCGTCTTCGCCGGGCGTTTTCCGCAAGCGAAACGCGTTGCAGATAAAAGAGAAATCCTGGAGGACGGCTCCATTGCGCTCATCGTCAGCGCGGCAATCTCCTGCGAGCGTGCCGGCCTTGCCATCGAGGCCATGCACCACGGCAAGGACGTGATGCTCGACAAGCCCGGCATGGTAACACTGGATCAGCTCGCTGACGTCCGGAAGGTGCGGGCCGAGACCAAACGCATCGTCTCCATCCTCTATTCCGAGCATTTCGAGACGGCATCGACGGTCAAGGCCGGCGAACTGGTCAAGGCCGGCGCCATCGGCAAGGTCATCCACACGACAGGCCTCGGCCCCCACCGTCTGCGCAAACCGACCCGGCCGGACTGGTTCTTCGACCGCAAGCGCTATGGCGGCATCATCGCCGACATCGCCTCGCATCAGTGCGAGCAGTTCCTGTTCTTCGCCGATTCCCTTGAAGCCGAAGTGCTGTCGGCGACGGTGTCCAACCGCGCCAATCCCGAAACGCCCGGCCTGCAGGACTATGGCGATTTCCATGTGAGGACGCCTGACGTCACGGGCTATGTCCGCGTCGACTGGTTCACGCCGGATGGTCTTTCGACATGGGGCGACGGCCGCCTCTTCATCGTCGGCACCGAAGGCACGATCGAGCTGCGCAAGTATATCGACGTTGCCGGCAGGCCCGGCACAGACCATCTCTTCCTCACCGACCGCAAGGGCATGCAGCATATCGACTGCACCGGAGTGGAACTACCCTATGGTCGCCAGCTGGTTGCCGATATCCGCGATCGCACCGAAACGGCCATGGGCCAGGACCATTGCTTCAAGGCCATGGAGCTGGCGTTGAAGGCGCAGGTGCTCGCCGAGGCGACATCGCTCAAGAACATTCAAAGGTAATTGCGTTATGTCCGACATCAAGAAAGTCGCAATCATCGGCCTCGGCATCGGCCGCTCCCATATCGTCGAAGGCTATCTGCCGCATGCCGATCGCTATGAAGTTGCCGTCCTCTGCGATCTCAACGAAGAACGTCTGAACGCCGTCGGTGATGAATTCGGCATCGCGAGACGCCTAAAGGATTTCTCCGAAGTCCTCAACATGCCCGATATCGACATCATCGACATCTGCACGCCGCCCGGCTCGCATTTCCAGCTAATCATGCAGGCGCTCGCCGCCGGCAAGCATGTGGTCTGCGAGAAGCCCCTGGTTGGATCGCTCGCCGATGTCGATGCCGTCATCGCCGCCGAAAAGACGGCCAAGGGCCGGCTGATGCCGATCTTCCAGTATCGCTATGGCGACGGCATCCAGAAGGCCAAGCGCATCATCGCTTCGGGCATTGCCGGCAAGCCCTACGTCGCCACGTCGGAGACGCATTGGGTGCGCGGCGCCGACTATTATGCGGTCCCCTGGCGCGGCAAGTGGGATACCGAGCTCGGCGGCGTGCTGATGACCCATTCCATCCATCTGCATGACATGCTGACCTATCTGATGGGGCCGATCGCGGGCCTCTTCGGCCGCGTCGCCACCCGCGTCAACGATATCGAGGTGGAGGATTGCGCCAGCGCCAGTCTGCTGATGGAAAATGGCGCGCTCGCCACCATCAGCGCGACGCTCGGCTCGCAGGAGCAGATCAGCCGCCTGCGGCTCGCCTTCGAAAACGTCCTGATCGAAAGCAACCACGAGCCCTACAGCCCCGGCCAGGATCCTTGGAAGATCATTCCTGCCAATGATGAAATCGGTGCGAAAATCGATGCGCTGCTCGCCAACTGGTTACCGATCCCGAACCGTTTCAATACGCAGATGAAACTGTTCCATGAAGCGCTGGTGTCGGGCGGACCGCTGCCGGTGACCACAGTCGATGCCCGCCAGGCGCTGGAGCTGGTCACGGCATTCTATGAATCATCGGAAACCCGCACCGAAGTCCGCTTCCCCGTCGGACCGGAAGCCAAAAAATACAAGAGCTGGAGGCCGTCATGAACGTTGCCCCGCGAACCATCAGAACCAACAAGGAGGGAGCGCCCATGGCGACAAGCGTATCGCTGCAGAAGGTTATCAAGCGCTATGGCGAGCTTCAGGTGGTTCACGGGATCGACCTGGAGATCGAGCCGGGGGAATTCACCGTTTTCGTCGGCCCCTCCGGCTGCGGCAAGTCCACGCTCCTGCGCATGATCGCCGGCCTCGAGCCGATTTCCGGCGGTGGGCTCTATCTCGACGGCAGCCGCATGAACGATGTGCCCGCCTCCAAGCGCGGCATCGCCATGGTCTTCCAGTCTTATGCACTTTACCCGCATATGAGCGTCTACAAGAACCTCGCCTTCGGTCTCGAAACCGCAGGCATGAAGAAGCATGAGATCCAGCCGCGCGTCGAAAAGGCAGCCGAAGTCCTGCAAATCACGCAGCTACTGCAACGCAAGCCAAAGCAGCTTTCCGGCGGCCAGCGCCAGCGCGTCGCCATCGGCCGCGCCATCGTGCGCGAGCCCAATATCTTCCTTTTCGACGAGCCGCTCTCGAACCTCGATGCCGAACTGCGCGTGCAGATGCGCGTCGAAATCGCCCGCCTGCACCAGCGGCTCGGCAACACCATGATCTATGTCACCCACGACCAGACGGAGGCCATGACCATGGCCGACAAGATCGTCGTGCTGAATGGCGGCAAGATCGAGCAGGTCGGCGCTCCCCTTGATCTCTACAACAAGCCGAAGAACAAGTTCGTCGCCGGCTTCATCGGCTCGCCGAAGATGAACTTCCTCGACGCGAAGATCGTCGCCTCCGACGACGGCTCCGCGGTGATCGATCTCGCCGGCCAGACCGTGCGCCTGCCGCGGCGGCTGGGCAGCCTCCAGCCGGGGCAACCTGTGACCCTCGGCGCCCGCCCGGAACACCTGAATGTCGGCGATCGCGGCCTGGCGCTCGGCAATGCCCGCGTCGATCTGGTCGAGCATCTCGGCGGCCAGACGATCCTCTACGTCACGCTGCATGGCGGCCAGGCATTGACGGTCGCGCTGGAAGACCAGCAAGCCATCCGCGCCGGCGAGACGATCAGCATCCATATCGATCCCGAACGCTGCCATTTGTTCGGGCCGGATGGGGTGACCTTGTAGGAGCATGTTGAAGCAGGTTGGGGCCTATCTCGCCCCTGGCGGGCGAGAAAGTAAAAACTTAGGATTAGGCGAGGGCTCGTTCCTCGTCTAATTCTTAGTTTTTACAAGAGCGGGGGTAGGCATGGACGCAATCAGCTTCCAGTTTATTGGCGCAAGAAACGACCCCATCTCTTGCAATTTCAATGGCTTAGAAATTGCGCCGAGCTTTTGAACGCGCTGAGCCTCCAATGTCGCAATTCCTAAACCAATGAAATTGCTTTCTCGCCCGCCAGGGGCGAGATAGACCTCCGCGCCTTCTCACACCTCCACGATCCGCCGGCTGCCGACGGAGCGGATTTGCCCGGCTGGAACAACATCGGCCGGAATACTCTCTCGCCGGTGCAGCCGAATCCGCCGGCTGCCTGGCGCAAGATGGAACCAGTCATCCTCGGCCCGATAGGCTTCCAGATCGATCTGCACCGATTGCGCCAGCCGGTCGCTTCTTAACTCCAGATACCAATCCTCGCCCTCCTGTACCGCCGATGCCGTGATCTCAGCGTCGTGGAACGCCTTGGTGCGCCCAAGCGGAAAATAGAAGGCCTCAGCGATGACAGAGCCCGTTGCCGGCGCCGTCAGCCGCGCCATAGTCACGTCATGCGACGGCGGCCCGAAACGGAAGGCGTAGGTCGTGTCGAAGAAGGCGCCGAAAAGATCAGTGCAGGCTATCTTTTGCTTGCCGCGCGCTTCTACCAACAGATCGCGGCCACCACCGACGACGATCTGCCGGCCGTCGCGCAGGCAGGAGACCTCGACCGTCAGGTCAAGCGCCGTATCGCTTTCATTGATGACATGAACATCAAGACCGTTCGTGCCCTCATCCATCAACAGCACCTGCACGGGCCGGAAGGCGCGGCGTAGTCCATACCAGACTGGCTTCGGCTCCCCGGTGGAATCGATCACACCCCAACCGGGGCCGGGAAGCAGGTCCTGCAGCGTCCAGACGAGCGCGCCGTTGCAGCCGGAACCGTGGCGGCGCCACTCGGCATAGGTCTCTTCGGCGACTTCGCCAGTCACGGCGCGCGAAAGGTTGAGATAGAGATCCGGGTCTTCCCGCCGCAGCCGATTGGGCTCGAAGCCGTAGAGTTCTTGAAGATAATGGTCGCGCACATCCTCGAAATCCCAGGACGCGCCGCGATCGCGCGGCACACGCTCTTTCCATAGCGGGCTATGGACTGCCGGAACCGGCAGATGCTGACCGAGCGTGCGGGCTTGCGGCACATGCGCGAAAGCCAGGCTCTCGGCAGCAAAGCGGACGTCGGCACAGCGCGCGTCGGCAAGCGGCCGCATGTAAGCGCCGACGCCATAATAATGCGTGACCCCGGCATTCGGCGAAAACGGCATGGCACCGCCTGAGGGCGAATTGACCACATAGGGCACATCCGGCCGCAGCGTTTGCACCAGCGGCGGGATGATCTCCTCGACGATGGGGCTTTTCCAGAACTGTTCGGGCAAGCCCATCATGGCCGCCTGCTGATGGATCTCGCTGCCGCCGCAAAGGACCGCCAGCGAAGGCGACAGGCGGGTGCGGTTCAGAAGCTCGGAAACCTCCGATTCGACATGGGCGTTGAAGGCCGCGTCGTTCTTCGGATAGTCGAAATTGGCGAACATGAAGTCCTGCCAGACCAGCAGACCAAGTTCATCGCAGAGGCGGAAGAACTCCGGCGTCTCATAGGCCATAGTGCCGCCTATGCGGATCATGTTCATGCCGGCCTCGGCCGCCAGCCGCAGCCAGCTCCGGTAATCGTCGCTGCCGCCGGGCAGGCGCACGATATCCGCCGTGGTCCACACGGCACCTCGGCAGAAGATCCGCTCGCCATTGACGATCACAGCGAAATCCTCGCCATTGGCGCCGCGATCGACGGACAGCCGGCGAAAGCCGGTCTGCCCAAGCGCGTGTTCGGCGCCATCGACGATGAGCGTCACATCATGAAGCTGCGGCGTGCCATGCGTATGCGGCCACCAAGGCGCCACGCCAGGAATTTTCAGGATTGCGGTGTAGCGCCCGGGACCATCCTTCTCGAACGCCTGTTCCGTCTCCCCGCACTTCAGCAGCAGCTCGTTGATATCGCCCTCGGCCGCCAGCGAGGCATAAAGCCTGCCTTCGCCGTTATCGAGCAGATCCGGCCGCAGGGAGAGATCGCGGATCACGGGCGCACTCGGCCGCAGAAGCGAAATCGGCCGCCACGGGCCGACCGCCTGAACCTCCGGGCACCAGCCGGGCATATGGCCGAGCAGCGTCGTGCGCACCATCCGCAAGCCCTGCGGCGTCATCATCTGCGGCCGCCAGCGGGCGCGCGGACCGGGCTCGGAAAGCCTCGGCTCCAGCGCGCGGAAGCAAAGTGCCAGCTCGTCGCCGCCAAGCAAGGTAACGTCGACGTCATGCGCTTCGAACATGCTCTCGGAGACGAGGATTTGCTGGCCGTTCAGGAAGACTTCGCACAGCGTCGCCAGCCCTTCGAGCCGCAAGACCGCCTCGCCGGCCTCCGCATCCACCAGACGGCAGATGTACCAGGCATCGCTATCATGCAGAGGCTGAGGCCTCGTCCGGTCGAAACGCCCGGCCTTTTCCAGCGCTTCCGCCACCGTGCCCGGCACTGGAGCCGGAATGAAGCCTGATGTCAGCGGCACGTCAGAGGGCGAGACGCAGGTGCCCGCCTCCGTCAGTACCAGATTCCAACCTTCGCTCAGCCGCATTCCACCGCCGAGATCCGCCAAGCGCCCGCCCATGACATCTTCCGGGGGATTTCCCCGCCCCAATATTTTCAGAAATGACCCAGCCTGCCGCGGATCGAACGGGAGCCGCCTAAAGCTTCCGTTCGAGCTCGCCCATCATGGCATCCCACGCATCAGCGGCAGGATCAAGGGCCGTGCGCAACGGCTCGAATTTCTTGCGCGTGATGGCGCGGGCAAGCTGGAACTGCACCGATTTTGCTGTCTCGGAAATTTTCCGCGCTTCTGTCGCCGCATCGGACAAATCGGCCGAGAACCAATCGAAATGGCTGCCGGCCAGTTCGAAATTGGCGCCGAGCTGGCGCAGCGTGTTGAAAGCATATTTATGGAAGAAGCCGAAAGGCCGTTCGGCGACCGCTTCCACCTGCACAGGGAAGACCTCCGCGAAGGCGCGGATCGGATTAGCCTTCGGTCGGCGGCGGAAATGAAAGGACAGAAGCTGCCGCGCCGTCTGACGGATCGCGGCTTCGGCCGGTGCCTTCTCCGGGAATTTCGCAAATTCCGTGTAAGGCAGGAAGGGCAGGTCCTCATCCGTCAGATGCAGTTGGAAAAGCCCGTCGAAATCCTCACCCGACAGCTGGAAGAAGCCGCCATTGTGGAAATAGTCGAGCCTGCGACCCTGCATATCGAGCCGGTTGATCGCCACCGTCGTCTTGCCGTGTTCGCGGCGATAGCCGATCCCTTGAGTATCCGGCATGAAGAAGGAATCCATCTCCACCAGGCAAAGCCGGCCGCGACCGATCTGCTCGGCGACATGGTTCTCAACCTTGTCGTAGATCGCGAGCTCGGTGCAGCGAACGCCGTAAAGCGCTTCGAGATCCTCGAGCGGTGCCTTGAAGAAGGTGAACTGGTCACCCTCGAAATCCTGTGTCACCGTGAAGCCGAGCATGGCTTCCGGCGGTAGCTTCAGGCTCGAAAGCACCTCGATCCAGAGATCGATGTAGCAGTTCGTCTCTGGCCACATGCGCTCGCTGTCGTGCAGCGCATGTGGCTTGTAGGTGGCGGGTTCCAACCCTTGAAAGACGGCAGCCATGGAAGCGATCAGCCCCACAGCGCCTTGCGCACGCTCTCGGGCCATTCCTTGGTGTCGAGACCGTGGGTATGGAACAGCGCCAGCGCGATGCGCTCCAGGCCGAAGCCGACGCAGGCCGTGTGCACGACGCTGCCATCAGCAAAGTTCAGACCCCACTTCGTGCCAAAGGCATCCTGGTGATAGTTGAAACTCATGCAGGCGGTCGGCTTGGCGACAGAGGTGATCGGGATCAGCAGCTCGAACTTCAGATTCTGGTCGCGCTGGTTGTTGGCAAGCATCTTGCCGGCGCGGCCAAAGAACGGGTCGTTGGCGACATCGATGGTCACATCGAGGCCGACGGCCTTCATCATCTCGACACCGCGATCCATCCAGCTCTGGCGGAAATCCGTCACATGCTTTTCGCTGCCCATGCAGACATATTCGCGCATGCGGAAGAGCTGCTGGCGGGCCGGGTCCTTGGAGGGCTCATGACGGAAGCAATAGGATTGCAGATCGTAGAGCGCGCCGTCTTCCGGAATGGCGCCGCGCTTGGCAACCGTCGGATAGAGCGGATAGCAGGCCGCCGGCGTCAGCACGATATCGGTCGCCTGTTGATCTTTCGTCCAGTCGTCGCCGACTTCCATGCACTTCAACAGGCCCATATGGTCGAGCTCGTTGCCGCAGAAGCTGTGCACCGTGCCGGCCAGCTGCGGGAAGCTCTTCATGTAGCCGCTGGTTTCGAAGAAGGCGCGGTTCATGCCGGGCGGAAAGCGGATAGCTTCGGCGCCATCGGCGCCGCCGAACTTGTCGATCAGCCGCTCGAAGGCGGAAATGACGTCTTCGAACTGGCCGCTGCGACCGTAGAGGCCATCAACGCCGGTGTCGATCAGCAGGCCGGATTCGAAAAGACGGTCGAGAAACGATGTTTGCATATCCATGACGATTACCCCAACAGGCTGGTATCTTGTTTGTGGACGAGCAGCATGGTCGACGTATTGCCGAGAATGCGGTCATTCGAGATCATCAATTGTGCCGAATGCGCGTCGCGCAGGTGGCGGCCGAGGCTGTAGGGCGTACCGTTCTTGTAGCCCATGATGCCGCAGATCAGCATGGCGTGGTTGATGATCGGCAAGATCATCTCGGACGAAGCGATCTTGACGTTGTTCATCGCCACGGCGAAAGCCATAGACGACAGGCGGTCCGCATCGAGCTTGGCCTCTTCATAGGCCTTCAGCCCGGCAACCACATTGGATTTCACCATCTGCAGCATGCTGGAGGCCTCGGCGAGGCGCAGGGCGCCGGGTGGTGGCGCGCCGGGAGACTTGCGGGCGGCGGCACGCACGAAAGCCTGTGCGCGGGAAACCGCATCGGCGGCAATGCCATACCAAACACCGCTCCAGAGCAGGTGCGAGCTTGCCAGCATCGATTGCGCGGCGATCTCGGCAAACGGCTTGGGCAGGATCTGCTTGGCCGGAGCCTCGCCCTTGAACAGGAAGCCGTCGGAGCAGGTGCCGCGCATGCCGAGCGTGTTCCACTCTACGGTGCGCTTGATATCGTATTGGTCCTTCAGGAAGCAGGTCAGCACCTGATCGGAAGAAGCCGCCTCGGCATGGCTGCGCGATGTAATGAGGATGGCGTCGGCATGGGCGCCATAGGAAATGACAGTCGCATCTTTTTCGAGATAGCAGGTGTCGCCTTCGACCTTGATGGCGCAGATGCTGTTGCGCAGGTTGCCGCCGATCCCGCCTTCGGTCGTTGCCGAAGCGAGAAGAAGCTGTTCCCTAGCGATGCGGCGCATGAAGTCGCGGTGCCAGTCGCTGTCGACGCCATGCTCGACCAGGCTCGATAGCTTGATCTGGTGCATGGCGAAGACCATGGCGCTCGCCGCACAGGCCTGGCCGAGGATCGAGCAGAGCTCGGCGATTTCGGTCATCGACGCGCCTTCGCCGCCGAGATCGGCGGGAATCTGGATGGAAAGAAGCTTCTCGGCGCGCATGGCGTCAACGGCTTCCTGCGGGAACCGGCCCTCGGCATCGACGGCATCGGCGTGCTGGCTGGCGATCGCTGCGACGCGGGCGGCGCGCACCGCCGCTCCCTCGCCCGTCCCAACCTCAAGTAAAGCGACCGCCGCACTCATCATGCGACCTTTCTACTATCGAGGATCATGCCGACGGTTCTTTCGATCGCGGCGATGCTGGCGAAGGACTTGCGGTTCAGCAGATTGTCGGGAAACTCGATATCGAAGGCTTCCTCGATGCCAAGCATCAGCTGTACGGAAGCGAAGGAAGACAGTCCGGTTGCGTAAAGATCAGCATCGTCTTCAATTTGATCGATAGCAACGGGAAGCGCGCCGAACTTGGCCAGCAAATCGCGAATCGTCTTGTTCATAGTCTAGTCCCTTCTGGCAATGGTAAGCATAACCGCAGTTACACCGTCTTATCCTTCGCCAAGAAGTAACAGGCAAAATAGAACATTCCGCTAAGCGACGTGGTAAATACAAACAACTTATACTTCGTAGAAAATTGCTATAGTCGATATTTTTCTCATTTAAATTAACCAAGCATAAGCCATATAAGCCGCGGCCCACGCACAAATATCATGAATACCTAATATTAAGCCGTGCCAATTTTTGGAAGAACGCAGTTCGCAAGAAGGTTAACGCGCCAAAATTCACCGCCACGTTTTATTCGAAAAACGCCATCACAATCAGAGCGTCAGTGAAAGTATAAGATCGGAAGATTGGAAGTTAGCCTTGCGGCGGATAGATATGTTCGCCGCCGCGATAGTCAGAAACCGAATAGCAACCTTCCCCTATCTCGCGCACCGAGCTCTGGCCGATATCGGCCTTGCCGTAACCGCCGGGGATATCGAGAATGTAGGTGGGCTGGCAAAGGCCGGAGATGCGGCCGCGGAGTGCGGCGACGATCGCCTGCCCCTCGGCGATGCCAAGGCGGAAATGGCTGGTGCCGGGCGCAAGATCCGGATGGTGCAGATAATAGGGCTTCACCCGCGTTTCGACGAAGGCCTTCATCAGCGCCGCCAGCACCTCCGGATCGTCGTTGACGCCCTTGAGGAGAACCGACTGGCTGACAAGCACGATGCCGGCATCGACGAGCCGGGCGCAGGCAGCACGCGCCTCGTCCGTCAGCTCGCGTGGATGATTGGCATGCAGCGCCACATAGACGGTCTTGCCGCTCGCTTTCAGGGCCGCAATCAGCGCCGCATCCACCTTTGACGGGTCGACGACGGGAATACGGGTATGGAAGCGGACGATCTTCACATGGTCGATATCGGCAAGCTGCCTGAGAATCTCTTCGAGCCGCCGCGGCGAGAGAACCAACGGATCGCCGCCAGTGAGGATGACCTCCCAGATCTCATCATGCTCGCGGATATAGGCAAAGGCACCGTCGAGCGCATCACCGTCCAGCGTGCCGAGCCCTTGCGGTCCGACCATCTCGCGGCGGAAGCAGAAGCGGCAATAGACCGGGCAGACATGCACGGCCTTCAGAAGCACGCGGTCCGGATAGCGATGGACGATGCCTTCGACCGGGCTATGCACGTGATCACCGATCGGATCGGCCCGCTCCTCGGGCGTGACGATGAGTTCGGCGGCATCCGGCACGAACTGCCGGGCAATGGGATCGGCGGGGTTCGCGGGGTCGATCAGGCGCGTCACGGTCGGTGTCAGGGCAACGGCATAGCGCTCCGCCACAGCTTCCAGCGCGACCGCCTGATCGGCATCGATCAGTCCGGCACGCTCAAGCTCGCCGATAGTCCGGATCGGTCGCATCACATTCATGCGTCATACTCCGCAACCGGCGCCCAGAGCACCTGCTCGATCCGCGAGGCGCCGGTTGCCAGCATCACCAGCCGGTCGAAGCCGAGCGCAATGCCGCTGGCATCGGGCATGACGGCAAGCGCCTCCAGAAAATCCTCGTCGAGCGGATAGGTCTCGCCATAGACGCGCTGCTTTTCCGCCATCTCGATCTCGAAGCGGCGGCGCTGCTCCTCGGCATTGGTGAGCTCGCCGAAGGCATTGGCAAGCTCGACGCCGCAGGCATAAAGCTCGAAACGCTCGGCAACGCGATGATCCCTGGCCGAAGGCCGGGCAAGTGCCGCTTCTGAAACGGGATATTCGTCAAGAATGGTCGGACAACCGAAACCAAGGTTCGGCTCGATCTTCTCGACCAGCACGCGGCTGAAGAGATCCTGCCAGAGATCGTCATCGGCAACCCGAATGCCCGCCTTGCGCATATCCGCCGCCAGCCGCTCGCGATCCGTCGAGCCATCGAGACCGATGGAGGCAAAAAGATCGATGCCGGCATAACGCTCGAAGGCCGCGGCGACACTGATGCGCTCGGGCAGCAGGAAAGGATCCGTCTCCGCGCCGCGATAGGTCAGCTTTTTCGCCCCGACCGTTTCGGCCGCCAGCGCCAGCAGCGCGGCACAATCCGCCATCAAGGTCTCGTAGCTCTCGCCGGCCCGATACCATTCGAGCATGGTGAATTCCGGATGATGCAGCGGCCCGCGCTCGCGATTGCGATAGACATGCGCAAAGCAGGCAATGCGCTCTTCGCCGGCCGCCAGCAGTTTCTTGCAGGCAAATTCCGGCGAAGTGTGGAGATAAAGAGGCGATGGCTTGCCGTCAGTCGTCAGCGCCTCGGTCTCGAAGGCATGCAGATGCGCCTCGTTGCCAGGCGATACCTGCAGCGTCGCCGTATCCACCTCGATGAAGTCGTTGCGCGCGAAGAAAACCCGCAGCGCCGCCTGGATGGCATTGCGGCCAATGAGGAACGGCCGCCGGTCCGCATGGACATTGCGGGTCCACCAGGGGGACGCTTTGCTCGTCTTTGGCTTCATTCCTAGCTTTCTTCAGCGCACCGGCCGCCTTGGGGGTGGCAATTTCCGTTGATTTAGGGTAGTTGCGCCCCCAAGCAAACAAAAGCTGCGTCTCGGAGAGCATTCAGACAGTCCCTCTACGACGCAAAACGCAGCGTTACAAGGAAGTCTTATGGTCAAGGTCATCGCCTCTTCCGTCCGCAAGGGCAACGTTCTCGACGTCGACGGCAAGCTCTACGTCGTTCTCACCGCTCAGAACTTTCATCCGGGCAAAGGCACCCCGGTCACCCAGGTCGACATGCGCCGCATCGTCGATGGCGTGAAGGTCTCCGAGCGCTGGCGCACCACCGAACAGGTCGAGCGCGCCTTCGTCGAAGACGTGAACTTCCAGTACCTTTATGAAGACGGCGAAGGCTTCCACTTCATGAACCCGGCCACCTACGATCAGGTCGTCGTCGATGTCGAAACCATGGGCGACCAGAAGGCCTACCTCCAGGAAGGCATGACCTGCATCCTGTCGATCCACGAAGGCATCCCGCTGGCACTCGAACTGCCGCGCCACGTGACGCTCGAGATCACCGAGACCGAGCCGGTCGTCAAGGGCCAGACGGCATCCTCGTCCTACAAGCCCGCCATGCTGTCGAACGGCATCCGCACCCTGGTGCCGCCGCACATCAACGCCGGCACCCGCGTCGTCATCGCAACGGAAGACAATTCCTACGTCGAGCGCGCCAAGGACTGAGCCTCGGCCACCTGCTTGCATGAAGAACGCCTCGTCCTCGTGACGGGGCGTTTTGCATTTTGCGTTTTGGGAGAATGTAAGCCAGAGCGGCAGCGGCTGCGTGAAGACTTGCCGTGCCGCCGTAGAGCAATTCCAGGAAAAGTGCATAGCGGTTTTCCGCCTGGAATTGCGTAAAAACAAAGGGATAGAGCATTTTCGCGATTCGAAGAAAAGCGAAACTGCTCTAGTTACGGCGCACTTGGTTATGGTGCACTGGCCTTTTTCTCATCCACCTGCGCCGCACCGGCAATTTCGGAAGGCGTTTGCATATCGGTGCTGTGCTCATGCGGAGCCAAGGACTGCAGATGCAGGACACGCGGCGACATGGCATGCATGAAGGCGTCGGAGCGGCCGATATAGATCAGGGTCGCGTCCTCCAGCTCGCCCAGCATGGCAAAGGCCTTCGCCTGAACTTCAGCTTCCAGCCCTTCCAGGGCATCGTCGAAGACGACCCATTTCGGCTTCGCGAGCAGCAGATGCGCAAAACCGACGGCTTTCTGCTCCTCGGTATCGAGCAATCGATCCCAGCGAGCCTGCGTATCGAGACGGCTCTTCAGACGGCCGAGCCCCACCTTGTCCAGGACCTCATCGACGGCGGCATCGTCGTAGGCGTCGCGGTCATCCGGAAAACAGATTGCCTCCCTGAGCGTGCCGGTCGGCACATAGGGCGTGTGCGGCACGAACAGCATATCGTCCATCGGCGGCAGGCTGACCGTGCCGGAACCGCTATACCATTGATGCGCCAGCACCTCGAACAGCAACCTGCGGTTTACGCCGTGATCGCCGTTGATCATCACATGCTCGCCGGCATTGATCGTCACGGTGCCTTCCGCGATCCGGAAGCCGTTTTCCGTCGCCTCGTCGTTGGTCTTCGTCGAAATCTCCAGATCGGTCCAGACCATCGTGCCCGGCGCCGCCTTTTCGAAGACGAGGGTGTGCGGCATCGGCGTTTTATCGTCCATTTCCGTCAGTGCCTTGCGGAAATCGGTCACGCGCATCAGCGTGGCACGCCATTCGGCGATCGGCCCGAAATTGGCGACATACCAGCGCAGCGCCGAATTGACCTGATTGAAGGCGCCAACCGCCACCATCAGCTGGCCGAAGGTCAGGCCGCCGGAGAAATAGGCGGGCGCGGCAACCAGGATGGGAATGATCAGCACCAGCCAGCCGTAACCGGCCGAAACCCAGGTGAGATTGGTATTGGCGATGGCCAGCTGGCGGATGACGGCAAGCACGGCCGATATATCGAGATTGATCCGCCGCCGCTCGTTCTCCTCGCCGCCAGCAATGGTGATTGCCGGCATATGCTCGTTGGCATGCATGAGCGCGAAGCGCAGCTCGGCTTCCTTCGAATAGCGATCCGCATTCAGCCGCACCAGACGGCGACCGACGAACTGGCTGAGGAAGGACGCCGATCCCGCATAAAGGATCGCCGCCCAGACCATGTAGCCCGGAATAGAGAAGCTCATGCCCCTGAGGTGAAAGACCATGCCGCTGGAGAGCTCCCAGAGCACGCCGATGAAGCTCAAGAGCAGGATCGTCGCCTGCACCAGCCCAATGGCAAGCCCCGTCGAGCTTTCGGCAAGATTGCGGGCGTCCTCATGCAGCCGCTGGTCGGGATTGACGCCGATCAGGCCGGAAGAGGCAAGGCGAAGCGCGCGCTTGGCCTGCAGCCATTGATCGACCAGATCGCGCGCCAGCCCTTCGCGCATGTAGAGCGCGGTCATCTGGTTGAGCCAGGCCTGAACGACGTTGAGGACCAGCAGCGAGCCGGCGATGATGCCGAAGACGCCGAGCTGATGGAAGAAAGCGGAAATATCGCGCCTTGCCAGCGAATCGTAGAAAGGCGCATTCCAGTTGTTGAGCAGCACCTGGACATAGGCCGTGACCAGGATGATCACGAAGAGCGCGATTGTCAGGGAAATAATCTTGATGCGAACAGCCGAATTCCAGAAAGCGGAGAACATCATCCTCAGCCGAAAGAAAAGGCTTAAATCGTATCCGACCTGTTCGTTTCCCTGGATATTCGGCTTGGCTTGCTTTTCAACTGCCATCAGCACTTCCCTGCGACGCGTCCCGTCAGTTAATCATGACCCGCCCTCATGTCCACCCTTGCAATAGATCGGTGGGATCACATTCCTATATACACGGTTTCGCGTCTTGAACCGAATAAGGTCAGCAATTAGCTTGCACTCGAAAGATTGAGAAAGCCTTCCGATGCAATTCCAGGGAACTGCCGACTATATCGCCGACAAGGATCTGATGGTCGCCGTCAATGCCGCCATAAGACTGGAGCGCCCGCTTCTGGTAAAGGGCGAGCCGGGTACGGGCAAGACCGAACTTGCACGCCAGGTGGCCGCCGCCCTCGGCCTCGACCTGATCGAATGGAATGTCAAATCGACGACGAAGGCCCAGCAGGGTCTCTACGAATATGATGCAGTCTCGCGCCTGCGCGACAGTCAGCTCGGCGACATCAGAGTTCACGATGTCACGAACTATATCCGCCAGGGCAAGCTCTGGCAGGCCTTCACCTCGCCGAAGAAGTGCGTGCTGCTGATCGACGAGATCGACAAGGCCGATATCGAATTTCCGAACGATCTCCTGCAGGAACTCGACCGCATGGAATTCCATGTCTACGAGACCGGCGAGACGATCCAGGCCGCGATCCGCCCGATCGTCATCATCACCTCGAACAACGAGAAGGAATTGCCGGATGCCTTCCTGCGCCGCTGTTTCTTCCACTATATCCGGTTTCCCGACATGGAGACGCTTAAGCGCATCGTCGAGGTGCATTATCCCGGCATCAAGCAGACGCTCGTCCATGCGGCACTGACTCAATTCTTCGAAATTCGAGACGTATCGGGCCTGAAGAAGAAACCCTCGACCTCCGAAGCGCTCGACTGGATACGCCTGCTGGTCGCAGACGACGTCGATCCCGAAACGCTGCGCGCCGATGCGAAGAACGCGCTGCCGAAGCTGCATGGCGCATTGCTGAAGAACGAGCAGGATGTCCATCTCTTCGAACGGCTGGCCTTCATGGCGCGAGGGCAGGGAAAATAATGCAGCCAGATGCCGTCAAGGTCCTGATCTGCGCCGTTCGGGATGGTCATCTTCTTGTCTTCGACGAGCCGGATTTCCCAACAATCGAACCGCAGGTGCCGGGCGGTACGGTCGAGGAAGGCGAAGATCTGGCGCTCGCAGCAGCGCGCGAATTTGCCGAGGAGACAGGGCTGATTGCAGATACTATGCACCCGCTCGGCATCCGCGATTACCGCTTTGAAAAGAACGGACGCAGCTATAGCCATCGGCGACATTATTTCCGTTGCGATGTGCCTGAGACTACACCCGCCGAATGGCTCCATTTGGAAGCGATCCCGTTTGGCGGCGGCGAACCCATCCGCTTCCGCTTTTTCTGGATGACGATTGCCGAGGCACGCAAACGTCTCGGCTATGACATGGAAGTACTTCTCGACCGTCTGTAAACGGAGGCCGATGTCCCGCCTCCGGAACAGGACAAATAAAGCCAACTACCGCATTTTCCGCCGACGAGTCGGCAAATACCTTCTCATCAGGAATGGGATGCAAATTCCACCCGCCCTCGTGGTTCGAGACGGCCCTGCGGGCCTCCTCACCATGAGATCTGATCTTTCACGCAGTGTTGGAAACTCTCTCCGCCTCACCCTGAGGTGCCTTGGCGTTGAAGCGTGAGCGCAAATGCCGGGGCCTCGAAGGGCGAGGCGGCCTCCGGCCTATCCGTTAGCCCATTGACCCGCCGGAATGACAGGTTTATGAAATCTCTCTCGTGGTGATTTGGCCGGCCGGCTTGCAGCCACGTTAAATAAGTCGCTAAAGGGCCGCGTGCGGACCGGTAGCGATTCATGATCGCGGCCGGTTTTTTTGTATTTGGCGAGTGAAACAATGCCCATCAAGATTCCCGATACGCTCCCCGCGTTTGAAACCCTCCAGAGCGAGGGTGTGCGGGTGATGACCGAAACGGTGGCGTTCCGTCAGGATATCCGCCCCCTTCAGATCGGGCTTCTCAACCTCATGCCGAACAAGATCAAGACCGAGGTCCAGATGGCGCGCCTGGTCGGCGCATCGCCGCTGCAGGTGGAATTTTCGCTGGTGCGCATCGGCGCGCACAAGGCCAAGAACACCTCCGAAGAGCATCTGCTTGCTTTTTACGAGACCTGGGAAGAAGTGAAGCACCGCAAGTTCGACGGCTTCATCATCACCGGCGCGCCGATCGAGCTGCTGGATTATGAAGACGTCACCTACTGGAAGGAAATGCAGGAGATCTTCGAGTGGACGGCCACCAATGTCCACTCGACGCTGAACGTCTGCTGGGGCGCCATGGCGGCGATCTACCATTTCCACAAGGTGCCGAAATATACGCTGACGGAAAAGGCCTTCGGCGTCTATCGCCACCAGAACCTGAAGCCCTCCTCGGTCTACCTCAACGGCTTCTCCGACGATTTCGCCATTCCGGTCTCGCGCTGGACGGAAGTGAAGCGCGCCGACATCGAAAAAGTGCCAGGCCTGCAGATCCTGATGGATTCGAGCGAGATGGGCGTCTGCCTCGTGCACGAGCAGGCCTGCAACCGGCTCTACATGTTCAATCACGTGGAGTATGATTCCACATCGCTGGCGGACGAATATTTCCGGGATGTGAATTCGGGCGTGCCGATCAAGATGCCGCACAACTACTTCCCGCATAACGACCCGGAAATTCCCCCGCAGAACCGGTGGCGCAGCCACGCGCATCTGTTCTTCGGCAACTGGATCAACGAGATCTACCAGACCACGCCGTATGATCTGGAGGAGATCGGCCAGGAAAGGTCATAGGCTTGTTCATTCCCTTCTTCCTGAAACTGAAGGAAGCGAAGGTACCGGTGACGCTCCGGGAATTCCTGTCGCTGCTTGAAGGAATGGAAGAAGGGATTGCCGACTATGATGTTGAGGCCTTCTACTATCTGGCCCGCACGACGCTCATCAAGGACGAGCGCTTCATCGATCGCTTCGATCAGATTTTTGCCGACTATTTCCGCGGCGTCGAGGCGATCGGCGGCAATACCGAGGGTGATGCGGTCGAGCCGAGGGCCATACCCGAGGAATGGCTGCGCAAGCTCGCCGAGCGGCATCTGACCGAAGAGGAAAGACGAGAGATCGAGGCGCTCGGCGGCTTCGACAAGCTCATGGAGACGCTGCGCCAGCGGCTGGCCGAACAGAAAGGCCGGCACCAGGGCGGCTCGAAGTGGATCGGCACGGCAGGCACCTCCCCCTTCGGCGCCTATGGCTACAATCCGGAAGGCGTGCGCATCGGCCAGGAAACATCACGCCACCGCCGCGCGGTAAAAGTCTGGGATCGGCGCGACTTCCAGAATCTCGACGACGGCGTCGAGCTCGGCACCCGCAACATCAAGGTGGCCCTGAAACGCCTGCGCCGCTGGGTGCGCGAGGGGGCAGCCGAGGAGCTGGACCTCTCCGGCACCATCCGCTCCACCGCCGAGCATGGCTATCTCGACGTCCAGACCCGACCGGAACGGCGCAACGCCGTCAAACTCCTGATGTTCTTCGACGTCGGCGGCTCGATGGACGACCATATCCGCGTCGTCGAGGAACTGTTTTCCGCCGCCCGCGCGGAGTTTCGCCACATGGAATATTTTTACTTCCACAACTGTCTCTACGAGGGCGTGTGGAAGGACAATCGCCGCCGGCGCGTCGACATCACGGCGACGAATGACCTGATCCGCACCTTCGGCCCCGACTACCGCATCGCCTTCGTCGGCGACGCCTCCATGAGCCCTTATGAGATCACTCAGCCAGGCGGCTCGGTGGAGCACTGGAACAAGGAGGCTGGCGAGACCTGGCTCGCCCGAATGACCGGCCATTTCCGCAAATGCATCTGGATCAATCCCGTGCCGGAAAGCTATTGGGGCCATACGACCTCGATCTCGATGATCCGCCGGCTGATGACCAATCGCATGTACCCCCTGACGCTCGGCGGGTTGGAAAAGGCGACGAAGGAATTGTCACGCTAAGGCTGGATCAGCCTGGGTTTTGCAATAGTCACGCGCGCACTGTTCTGCTGTACCCTCCTGCCTGGCCCCTCACCCCAACCCTCTCCCCGCTAGCGGGGAGAGGGGGCTCTACGGCGACCTCACCACGAACCAAAGGCCAAGTCATCTGCCACTGTCGTCCCCTCTCCCCGCAAGCGGGGAGAGGGCTAGGGTGAGGGGCTGTTACAGAAACAGACCGCTCTGTCATAGGCATTGCACACTTCCAGCGCAGCGTAGCGTCTCGAGAACTAGGCGGAGCCTTGCCTCTCCTCCGCCCGCCTCTAAATTTCGCCATCGGACAGGTTGCGGAACCGCACGAATGGAGGCAGGGTCTGGCCTCACATACTCAAAAGCGATGGATGAGTTGATATGACGGAAAGCACTTTGCAGCGGGAAGTTTTTGGGACGACGGCCGATGGGGATACCGTTTATCGCGTCAAGATCGTCGGCGGCGGCCTGACGGCGCATATCATGTCATGGGGCGCGGTCATCCAGGATCTGCGTCTTGACGGCCACGGGCCTTCGCTCCTGCTCGGCTTCGACGATTTTGCCGATTATCCCGCTCATTCCTCCTATTTCGGCGCCACGCCCGGCCGCTGCGCCAACCGCATTGGCGCCGGCCGCTTCACGCTTGATGGTAAGCAGTACCAGCTCGAACTCAACGAGAAGGGCGTCACACATCTGCACGGCGGCAAGGACAATATCGCCAAGCGCAACTGGACCATCGTCGAGCACGATACCGACCGCGTCGTCCTGAAGATCGTCGATCCCGATGGCCGCGCCGGCTATCCCGGCAACTGCACGATCCAGGCGACCTATTGGGTGCATGGCAACGGCGAACTGTCGGTGACCTACGAATCCACAACCGACCAGCCGACGCTCGCCAATGTCTGCCAGCATGCCTATTTCAACCTCGACGGTCGTGACGATGCGCTCGGCCACGACATCATGATCGCCGCCGATCACTATACGCCGACGGACGACAAGCAGGTCCCGACCGGCGAGATCCGCTCCGTCGAGGGCACCGTCTTCGATTTCCGCGAGATGTCGCCGATGAAGCGCTTCGACGGAAGCGAACAGGCGCTTTACGACCACAATTTCTGCCTGTCGACCGAACGCACCGCCAAGCGCTCCGTCGTGCTCGCCCGCAGCGTCAATTCCGGCGTGTCGCTTGAGGTCCGCACCACCGAGCCCGGCGTGCAGTTCTATACCGGTTTCAAGCTGGACGTGCCGGTTCCCGGCCATGACGGCCGCAAGATCGGCCCGTTCGCCGGCTTCTGCCTGGAAACGCAGGTCTGGCCCGACGCCATCAACCACGAAGGCTTTCCCAATGCCGTGCTCCGCCCGGGCGAGGTGTTGCGGCAGGAAACGGATTACATCTTCACCAAGAACTGAGTTGGGCATGTCCCGCTCACTTGAAAAATCGGCCGGGCGTCCAAAACGCCCGGCCGATTCTTTTTTGCGATGCGACCAAATTCACCTTGTGAATTGGTTCTAAATAGGTTCTATATAAACACCATGGATAGAACCAGTTTGATCCTCGAATTGAGCAATCGCGGTTTGAGCGACGGGACCGCGAGCGGACCGCTGTACAAGCGCCTGGCGCAGGCACTGACCGGCTTGATTCAAGAGGGTCTGCTGAAACCGGGTACGGCGCTTCCGGGCGAGCGCGATCTCGCCGGCGCCCTGCAGATCGGCCGCGTCACGGTGAGAACCGCCTATCGCGACCTTCTCACCTCGGGCGTCATCGAATCCCGCCACGGCAGCGGCACCTTCGTTTCGCAGCATGTCGAGCGCATCGAACAACCGCTCTGGCGCCTCTCCTCCTTCTCCGCCGATATGCGCTCGCGCGGTCGCGAACCGGCGGCGCGCATCCTGTCACGTACCGTCAGCGCGCCGGCGCCGGAGGAATCGTTCCTGCTAGGTCTCGGCCTTGATGAGCCCGTGCTGCGGCTTGACCGCCTGCGCCTGGCGGATGGCCAGCCGCTTGCCATCGAGCGCGCCGTCGTTCCCATCAAATTCCTTGGCGAAGACGCCATATCCGAAGGCTCCCTCTACGATGCGCTCGCCGCCAAGGGCTTCAAGCCGGTGCGCGCCCAGCAAAGGCTGACCGCCGTGACGCTCGACCCCACCTCCGCATCGATCCTGACCGTCAAGGCCGGGGCGCCAGCGCTTCTGATCGAGCGCGTTTCCCGCCTGGCCGACCAGCGCGTCGTTGAATACACCCGCTCGCACTATCGCGGCGATGCCTATGATTTTGTTGCTGAATTGAGAATTGGAGATGACCTATGAGCGAGACCCAATCCCTGATGCTGACGGAAGCCGGCCAATCGCCTGAGGTGGTTGCTACGCTGCTTGAAAAGGAAAAGCCCGCTTTCGCCGAGATCGCGAAGCTCTTCTCCTCGGGCCGCCCGTCGCTGATCACGACGGCAGCGCGCGGCTCGTCCGACCACGCCGCCACCTTTTTCAAATACCTCCTGGAAATCTCCTGCGGCATCCCGGTCGCCTCCGTCGGCCCGTCGATCGCCTCGGTCTATGGCGCGCCGCTGCACCTGAAAGGCGGCATCCACTTCACTGTCTCGCAATCCGGCGGCAGCCCCGACATCATCGCCATGCAGGCTGCGGCCAGGAAGGGCGGCGCCACCACCATCGCCGTCGTCAACGTCACCGACAGCCCGCTTGCCAAGGAAGCCGACATCGTGCTCGGCCTCAATGCCGGCAAGGAACAGAGCGTCGCCGCCACCAAATCCTTCATCGCCTCGGTCGCAGCCCTTGCCGGCGTCACCGCTGCGGTTTCGCAGGATAAGGCACTGATCGACGGCCTTGCCAAGCTGCCGGAAGCGCTGGCCGCTACCTCAGGCATCGACGGCAAGGCTGCCGAGGATGTGCTCTTCAATGCCTCCTCGCTCTATACCGGCGGTCGCGGCCCCGCATTTGCGATCGCGCTGGAAGCGGCACTGAAGGCCAAGGAAACCGCCGGCCTTCACGCCGAAGCCTTCTCGCTGGCCGAACTCATGCACGGCCCGATGCGCCTCGTGCAGCCGGGCTTCCCGATCGTCGCCTTCTCGCCCGACGATGCCGCCTTCGCCAACAATGCCCAGGCGCTCGAACGCCTGCAGAAACTCGGCGCGACCGCCGTCTCCTTCTCGACCGCACCACTCGCCGGCATCAACCTGCGCATGCCCAGCACCGGCAACGGCCTGCTCGATCCGCTGGTATCGCTGCTATGCTATTATCGCCTCATCGAGTCGGTAACGCGTCGCAAAGGCTTCGATCCGGACAAGCCGGCTAATCTTCTCAAGGTAACGGAGACCATGTGATGGACTACAAGGTCTTTACCGGCGCCCGCATCTTCGATGGCGATCGCTTCCATGAAGACAGCGCGCTTGTCATCGGCAATGGCCGCATCCACGCCATCACCGGCGCCAATGACGTACCCGACAATGCCGAGACGATCGCGCTGAACGGCGGTGTGCTTGCTCCCGGCTTCATCGACGCTCAGGTCAATGGCGGTGGCGGCCGTATGCTGAATGACGAGCCCTCGGCCGACTCCATGTACATGATCGCCGCCGGGCACCGCCCCTACGGCACGACATCGCTGCTGCCGACGCTCATCACCGATGTCGCAGCCGCCACAACGGCATCCATCGAAGCGGCCGTCGAGGCCGTGAAGGCCAATCGCGGCGTCGCCGGCCTGCATCTGGAAGGCCCGCATCTGGCGCCGGCCCGCAAGGGCGCGCATCTTGCCGAACTGATGCGCCCGGTCGAAGATAGCGACGTCCGGACCTTCATCCGCGCCCGTGAGGAAATCGGCACGCTTCTGGTGACGATTGCAGCCGAGCAGGTCACGGAGCGGCAGGTGCAGGCGCTTGCCGAAGGCGGTGTCATCGTCAGCATCGGCCACAGCGATTGCACGGCTGAAGCTGCCGATGCGCGCTTCGATGCCGGCGCTCGCGGCGTCACCCACCTTTTCAACGCCATGAGCCAGATGGGTCATCGCATGCCGGGTCTCGTCGGCGCGGCGATCGACCACCCCGCTCCCTGGTGCGGCATCATCGCCGATGGCCACCATGTCGACCCGATCGCGCTCCGCGTCGCGCTGCGCGCCAAGCGCGGCGAGGGCCGGCTGTTCTTCGTCACAGACGCGATGTCGCTCGTCGGCACCGATCTTCCGAGCTTCACGCTGAACGGCCGCACGGTCTATCGCACCAAGGGTGGCTACTGCTCGAAGCTGACGCTGGACGACGGCACGCTGGCCGGCTCCGACGTCGATATGGCCTCGACGATCCGTTATGGCGTCAATATTCTTGAGCTGCCACTGACTGAGGCCCTGCGCATGGCGACGTCCTACCCCGCCCGCTTCCTGCGGCTCGCCGACCGCGGCCATCTCACGCCCGGAACCCGCGCCGATCTCGTCCACATCAACGACGGCATCGAAGTCACGGAAACATGGATCTCCGGCCAGCCTTCGGCCTAAAATTTGAAAAGGAGGCGCGGCATGAGCGCAGTCACGGACAGCTATTTCACCGCCCTCATCGGCCGGCTGGAAACCTTGCGTGAAACGCTGGCCGAGCCCATGGCCCGGGCCTCGGCCGCCATCTGTGCGGCCGCGCGTGCCGATCGTCGTGTCTATGTCTTCGGCACCGGCCACTCGCATATGCTGGCCGAAGAGGTGCATTATCGCGCCGGCGGCCTCGCCTTCACCATCCCCGTGCTTGTAGGCTCCGCCATGCTGCATGAAGGCGCTGTCATCAGCTCGGTCTATGAGCGCACCGAAGGACTCATCCGCCCGGTCTTCGAACGCTACGGCATGCAGCCGGGTGACGTGCTGGTCATCGCCTCCAATTCCGGCGTCAATGCCGCGCCGATCGAGGCGGCGGATTATGGCCGCGAAATCGGCGCGACAGTCATCGCCATCACATCGCTTGCCTATTCGGCCGCCATCGCCAATGGCCGCCGGAGACTGGCCGATATCGCTGATATCGTGCTGGACAACGGCCTGCCGCCAGGCGATGCCATGATCGACCTGCCGGGCACGGAGCTGAAGGTCGGGCCAGCCTCGACGGCCGTCGGTACGACGGTCCTGAACGCGATCTTCGCCGATGTCGCCGCCGAACTCTGCAAGGATGGCAATCCGCCCGTCTACCTCAGTGCCAATATGCCGGGCGCCAAGGAAACCAACCAGCAGCTGGTTAGGAAATACCGGCCGCGCAATCCGCATCTTTAAGGCGGCTACGGGAAAGCTCTCAGCAGCTTCCTATCTGAAGCCGCGTAAAAACAATCAGATAGAGCGGCTGAGCGTTTCCCGTGAAACACCCAGCCACTTCGTCAGGTATCATTGTGCCGCGGCATCGGTGGCCGAAGACTCCTGAGCGGTTTCCGCCTGCTTGCGCCGCCGGCGCAGGACGACGTAGAAGACCGGCGTCAGGAACAGGCCGAACAGCGTGACGCCGAGCATACCGGAGAAGACGGCCGTGCCGAGAGACTGGCGCATTTCCGCGCCGGGGCCTGTCGCGATCATCAGAGGCACGACGCCGAAGATGAAGGCAAAGGCCGTCATCAGGATCGGGCGCAAACGCAGATGGCTGGCCTCAATCGCCGCCTCGACGGCACTCTTTCCCTCAGCCTGCGCCTGTCGCGCAAACTCGACGATCAGGATGGCGTTCTTGGCTGCAAGGCCGATCAGCACGATCAAGCCGATCTGGGTGAGGATATTGTTGTCCATCCCCCGGAGATGCACGCCGATCAATGCCGCCAGAACCGCCAACGGCACGATGAGGATGATGGCAAGCGGCAGGATCCAGCTCTCATACTGCGCCGACAGCGCCAGGAAGACGAAGATGACCGACAGCGCGAAGATGTAGATCGCCGTATTGCCGGTATGTTTCTCCTGGTAGGCGAGTTCCGTCCATTCGAAGGTCGTTCCCGACGGCAGCAGGTTCTTTGCTATCCCCTCCATAGTGTCGAGCGCCGTACCGGTGGAGACCCCCGGCCCCGGATTGCCCTGCACGGGAACCGAAACATACATGTTGTAGCGTTGCACGAGCGTCGGTCCGGTCGTATCGCGGATGTCGACCAGCGTGCCGAGCGGCACCAGCGCACCGGTCGCCGAACGAACCTTCAGTGCCAGAATATCCTCCCGCTCCATGCGATATTGCTGATCGGCCTGCGCCCGCACCTGGTAAACGCGGCCGAAGGCATTGAAGTCGTTGACGTAGGATGTGCCGAGATTGATCGACAGCGTCTCGAAGATATTCGGGATCGGCACGTTGAGCGCCCGCGCCTTGTCGCGGTCGATCGCCAGGAAATATTGCGGACTGTTGGCTGAGAATGTCGTAAAGACCCCGCTGACACCCTTGTTCTGCGCGGCAACGCCCATCATCTGGTAGGCGAGCGGCAGGATGCGGCGCATGTCCGGATTTTCCCGGTCCATGATCTGCATCTTGAAGCCGCCGGAATTGCCGATGCCGCGGATCGACGGCGGCGGGATGGCGATGATGAAGGCTTCCTGGATGCCCTGCAGGCTGCCGAAGAGCTGTCCGATGATCTTGGTGGCGCTATCTCCGCTCTTCAATCGCTCTTCGAACGGCTTGAACGGCGTAAAGATGACACCGGAATTGGATGCATTGGTAAAGGTCGCGCCGTTGAAGCCGGCGAAGGCAACGGCGTTGGCAATGCCCGGCGTCTTGGAGATGATCTCGGTCGCCTTCTGTATGACGGCATTGGTGCGCGCCAGCGAGGCGCCATCAGGCAGCTGCACGACGACGATCGCATAGCCCTGGTCCATGGTGGGAACGAAACCCTGCGGCACGATCCTGCCCATATACCATGTGCCGGCCAGCAGCCCGGCGAAGACGAGAAGCGCGCAGGCGAGCGCCGCCCATGTCGTCACAAGGTGGCGCACGATCCAGGAATAGCCGCGGCTCATCCGCTCGAAGCCGCGGTTGAACCCGTCTCCCAAGGCGCGGCCGAACCGCGCGAAGATATTGTTGGATTTCTCGTGGCTGTGCGGGCGCAGCACGATCGCCGCGATCGCCGGTGAGAGTGTCAGCGAATTCAGACAGGAGATCGCCGTCGCGACCGAAATCGTCACCGCGAACTGTCTGTAGAACTGACCGGAGATGCCTGGGATAAACGCCGTCGGCACGAAGACCGCGATCAGCACGAGCGAGATCGCAAGCACGGCCGTGCCCACCTCGTTCATCGTCACATGCGACGCCTCCTTCGGCGTCATGCCGAGCGACAGATTGCGCTCGACATTCTCCACCACCACGATCGCATCGTCGACGACGATACCGATGGCAAGCACCAGGCCGAACAGCGTCAGCATGTTCAGCGAGAAGCCGAAGGCGAGCAGGAAGGCGAAGGTGCCGATCAGCGAAACGGGGATTGCGACGATCGGAATGATTGCCGTTCGCCAGGATTGCAGGAACACCAGCACGACGATGGCGACGAGAATGGCCGCCTCGAAGATCGTCTTGTAGACCTCGTGGATCGACTCGGCGATGAACTCGGTGGGATTGTAGATGATGCGGTATTCAAGCCCCTGCGGAAAATCCTGCGACAGGTCCTCCATCGTCTTCTGGATGTCGGCAGCGGCGGCAAGCGCATTCGTACCAGGCCGGGCGAAGACGCCGAGCGCAACCGCCGGACTGCCGTTCAGATAGCTGTTGGTGACGTAATCCTGAGCGCCAAGCTCGATGCGCGCGACATCCTGCAGCTGTACGAGACGGCCATTGCCTGTTGCCTTGACGATGACATAGCGGAATTGCCGGGCATCGGAAAAGCGCCCTTGCGTTGTCACCGTATATTGGAAGGCATTCGTGCCCGAGACGGGCGGGCCGCCGATGGAGCCGCCGGATACCTGCACGTTCTGGTCCCTGAGGGCCTGCACGATGTCGCCGGCAGTCATGCCGTAGGCCGCGAGCTTTTCCGGATCGAGCCAGATGCGCAGCGAATATTGCCGCTCGCCGAAGAGCTGCACGTCGCCGACGCCATCCAGACGGACGAGAATGTCACGGATGCGCGTGCGCGCGTAGTTGGAAATATAAAGCTGATCGTAACGGTTGTTCGGCGACAGGAGGTGCACGACCATCATCAGGTCCGGCGAGCTTTTGACCGTGGTGATGCCGATGCGGCGAACGTCGTCGGGCAGGCGCGGCTCGGCGATGGCGACGCGGTTCTGCACCAGCACCTGCGCCTTGTCGAGATCGGTGCCGAGCTTGAAGGTGATTGTCAGCGCCATGGAACCGTCGGCGCTCGAATACGAGGACATATAGAGCATGTCCTCGACACCGTTGACCTCCTGCTCGATCGGCGTTGCCACCGTATCGGCAATGGTTTGGGCGTCAGCGCCGGGATAGGAGGTACGCACGACGATTGTCGGCGGCGCGACTTCGGGATATTGCGCCACGGGCAGCTGGAAATAGGCAATGCCGCCGACGATCAGCAGCACGATGGATAGGACCGACGCGAAGATCGGCCGATCGACGAAGAAATGGGAAAACCTCATTGGCTCGTCCCCTGTGCATCGGCCTGAGCCGGCGGCTCGTCATTCGTCGCCTGCTGCGGCAGCTCGATCAGCTGCGGCGTCACCTTGACGCCGGGCCGAATGCGCATCAGCCCGTTGACGACGATGGTCTCGTCGCCGGTCATGCCGTCGCGGATGACACGATAGCCATAAAGCTTCGGCCCGAGGCGGACGGACTTCGGCGTGATGTTGCCGGCGGTATCGACGGTATAGACGACACGCTGGTTCTGGTCGGAACCGATGGCCTCATCGGGAACAAGGATCGCCTTGTAGCTGTTGGACCCTTGCACCTGAACGCGCCCGAACAGGCCGGGCTGCAGGATGAAATCGGGATTGGGGAAGCTGGCACGGACGCGGATCGTACCGGTTTCGTTGTCGACGCGGTTTTCGGCAAAATCGAGCTTGCCCTTGAACGGCTTCTGACGGGAATCGGCAATGGTCACGGTCACATCGAGCCCGCCGCCGCCCTGCTGCAGGGCGCTCCCGTTCTTGCGGGCCTCGTCGGCATAGGAGAGCAGCCGGCGCTCGTCGACGTCGAAATAGAAATCGATGGGATCGAGCGAGACGATGGTCGTCAGAACGGTTTGGTCGGCCTGCACGAGATTGCCGACGGAGATCAGCCGCCGGTCGATGCGGCCACTGAGCGGCGCGGTAATCTTGGTGAAATCCATGTCGAGATTGGCACGGTCGACGGCCGCCTGCGCGCCGCGCACATTCGCCTCGGCGGAGACGAGATCGCGGCGGCGATCATCGAGGGTCGACGCCGACTGGCTGCCTGTTGTCGACAGCGATTGCGCGCGCTTGAATTGCGCATCGGCAAGCGTGAGTGATGAGTTTGCCACTTCGAGCGAGGCCGTCGATTCGTTCAGCGCGGTCACGAATGGCCGCTGGTCGATGACGAAAAGCAGGTCGCCCTGCTTGACCATGGCGCCATCCTTGAAATGCACTTCTTGCAGGTAGCCACCCACCCGCGAGCGGACGGAAACTTCATCGACCGCCTGGAAGCGCCCGATGAATTCATCGCTGTCGACGACATCGCGAATGACAGGCTTGGCGACCGTGACGGGCGGGGCCGACGGAGCACCTTGGGCGAGCGCTTGAGCGCTTGAGAAAACGGCAATAGCACAGCTTAACAAAACGGCACGCGGCAGCATCGGCATGAAGCCCCCCTCGAAAAACCGCATGCGGCATCAAGCGCCGTCATCACGGTAAGCGCTCACGAAATTTGTCTGCAACTTTCCACGAAGGACCTGTCGCCATCAGGCGCAATCCAATCAGGTCACTTCGGACTTCCCCAACATGCGCCACGGGCCGCGTCGGCCCGGGGGTATCAACCGGCTCGTCGTCCGGCAGCATGCGTTAATGTATAAACGGTTTATCGGATTCGACAACAGGGAATGAGCCGGCTGCGACCGAGCGCAACCGATTGTTTTTACTGCATAGTAAAGACGCGCATAGGATGAGCAGATACGAGCCTTAGCCCTCCAGCTCCTCGCGCAGCATTTCGAGCTCCAGCCATTCCTCTTCCATCTTGGTCAGGCTTTCGCGTAGCTTTTCCATCTCCGCCGCAAGACGGTTGAACGTAGCGGCATCCTTGGAAAAGAGGTTCGGATCGGCCATCTTCTTTTCACGGGCAGCAATCTCGGCTTCAGCCTTCGCCATTTCCTTCGGCAGATTTTCGAGCGCGAATTTCTGCTTGTAGGAAAGCTTGCCTTTACCCTTCGAGGTATCTGCAGTCGACGCAGCGGCTTCGGCCGATTTCGGCTTTTCAGCTGCCTTCTCCGCCCGCTTGCGCTCCTCGATCGCCCCCTTGCGCTGGGCGAGCATGTCGGAATAGCCGCCGGCGTATTCGATCCAGCGCCCATCAGGCTCTTCCGGATCGGCGGGCGCAATCGTTGAGGTCACGGTGCGGTCGAGAAAGTCACGGTCATGGCTGACGAGGATGACCGTGCCGGAAAAACCGGAGACGATTTCCTGCAGCAGGTCGAGCGTCTCGATATCGAGATCGTTCGTCGGTTCGTCGAGGATCAGGAGATTGGTCGGCCGCGACAGGATGCGCGCCAGCATCAGCCGGGCACGCTCGCCGCCGGAAAGATTCTTGATCGGCGTGCGCGCCTGCTCCGGCTGGAACAGGAATTCCTTCATGTAGCCGGTCACATGCCGCTGCTCGCCGTTGACGAGCAGGTTCTCGCCGCGACCGTCAGTCAGATAGTTGGCGAGCGTATCTTCCGGGTTCAGCTCCTCGCGCTTCTGGTCGAGCGTGGCGATCTCCAGATTGGTGCCGAGCTTCACCGTGCCACTATCCGGCTCCAGCTGGCCGGTCAGCATCTTCAGAAGTGTCGTCTTGCCGGCGCCGTTCGGGCCGACGAGACCAATGCAATCGCCACGATGCACGCGGATCGAGAACGGCGCGACGATGGTACGATCATTATAGGTCTTGGTGATCTTGTCCGCCTCGATCACCAGCTTGCCGCTTTCCTGCGCATCGGAAGCAGCCGCCTGCACCGTGCCCAAAGCACCTTTGTGACCGCGATAGCGCGAGCGCATGTCCTGCAATTCGCCGAGCCGGCGCATGTTGCGCTTGCGCCGGGCCGTTACGCCGTAGCGCAGCCAGTGCTCTTCGCGCTCGATCTGCTTGCCGAGCTTGTGCTGCTCCAGCTCTTCGGCTTCCAGCACCTGATCGCGCCAGGCTTCGAAATGGGCGAATCCTCTGTCCAGCCGGCGCGAGGTACCGCGATCGAGCCAGACGGTCGCGGTCGAGACCTTCTCCAAAAAACGTCGGTCGTGCGAGATCAGCACCAGCGCGCTGCGGCTCTTCTGCAACTCGCCTTCCAGCCATTCGATGGTCGGCAGGTCCAGATGGTTCGTCGGCTCGTCGAGCAGCAGAATATCCGGCTCCGGCGCCATGACGCGGGCGAGAGCCGCGCGACGCGCCTCGCCGCCGGAAAGATTCTTCGGATCTTCCTCGCCGGTCAGGCCGAGATGGGAAAGGAGATAGGTAACGCGATAGGGATCGTCGCCAGGCCCGAGGCCGGCTTCGGCATAGGCGGCAACCGTCTTGTAACCGGCAAAATCCGGCGCCTGCTCGAGATAACGCACGGTCGACGACGGGTGGCGGAACACTTCGCCCGATTGCGCCTCGACGAGACCGGCGGCGATCTTCAAGAGCGTCGACTTACCAGAGCCGTTGCGGCCGACAAGGCAGATCTTGTCGCCCGGCTCCACCTGCAGGCCGGCACCGGAGAGCAAGGGCGCACCGCCAAAGCTCAGGAAGATGTCGTCGAGTTTCAGAATGGGAGGGGCCAAGATCAGACTCCGGAAAGGTCATAAGGGCGGGCAAGGACGATCGCCCTGCCGCTGCCGAGCGAGAAGCGCACATCGCCTTCCGCCACGTTGGAAATGGTGCGCGATCCACCGAAGGACAAATGGAAATCGCGCAAGGGGTATCGGGCATTATCGATGAACAGGCCCGTCAGATCGCTGAACCCGAGAACGGAGAACAGCGAACCGGCCGGCAGCGCCAGCGTCAGATCGCCGGGCGGAAGCGGCACCGCCTCCTCGTCACCGGAAGTCAGCAAGACATCGAGGCCCTTTTCGGCGAGATGCACGCCATAAAGCAGGTGCTGGATCGCATGATCGGAGCGTTCGCCGCCCATGGCACCCGCCAGGATCAGTCTTTTGGCACCGCGATCGATCGCTTCCGAGACGGCGATCTCGCCATCAGTCGCCGCTTTCGCTGCCGGATAGGGCTGCCTGGGCACATTGGGGAAGGCGGCCTGCAAATCTGCAGGTGTGGAATCGAAATCGCCGACCCACAGTTCAGGCTTCACACCAAGCGCGATTGCATGGCGCATGCCGCCATCGGCCGCGATGAAACGACTGCCGGAAACCGCAGCGCGCAACCGCTCCGTCAGACGGAGCTCGCCGCCAAGCAAGATGGTGAAGGTGGTGGACTGGCTCATGAGGCATGCCCATAGCGCAAAGTCATATCCCTAGGGAAGAGTACCATGGGCAAGAACGGCTGCGACGGCGGCTCAGTCGTCCGTTTCCTTGATGCGCGCCTGGAAAACCTGCTCGTAGCCGCTGACATAACGGTCGAACAGCAGCGAGAAGCTCTCGATCTCCTCCGGCGTCCAATCGGCAAAAATGCTGCCGATGACGGAATATTTCTGCGCCTGGATTTCCGACAGCAATCTTTGGCCGAGCGCGGTGAGCACCACGACGATGCGACGCGCATCCGCCTGCGATGCCTTGCGCCGCAACACGCCGCGCGTCACCATGTCGGCAACGATGCGGCTTGCCCGCGACGGGTCGATACGCAGCATCTCGGCAATCGTGCCGACCGTGACTTCACCCGTTGCCTCCGCCCGCCTGACGACATCGAGCACGTCGAGATGCGACAGCTCGAGACCCGGCGCCACGCTCTGGATGGCAAGCCTGCCGATCATGCGGCGGCCCGTCAGCAGACGCATGCGCGTCATCGCATGGCCGATGCGCAGGAGATTCTCGTCGTCGGTCAGGGCCTGGGCTTCAATTTCACGTGTATTCGTCGCAGATGTCATCTTTCCACCATATCAGAGGCAGAAAACAAATAAAACATGCAAACAGCATTCACCTGTCATTGACAATTATATGCTATTGGCACATATATCTCAACTATGAAAACCGGGGCGTCCCGCGCATTCGATCGACCGCGCAGCGTTTCGGCCAAGCTCGGATTTCCTGCCCCATGGACATGCAGACAACCTTCACGCCGCTCGTGGCGGATCATAAGCGGCGGCTTATCCTCTTCCTGTTTCTGATGACCGCCATGTTCATGGCAACGCTCGACAACCAGATCGTCTCGACGGCACTGCCGACGATCGTCGGCGAGTTCGGGCATCTGGAGCGCTTCGGCTGGATCGGCTCGGCCTATCTTCTCTCGCTCTCCGCCGTCATGCCCGTCTACGGCAAGCTCGGCGATCTCTTCGGCCGCAAATATGTGATGATGACGGCGATCGCCATCTTCACGATCGGCTCCGCCGTCTGCGGCCTTGCCGTCTCGATGGATACGCTGATCGCCGCCCGCGTCCTTCAGGGCCTCGGCGGCGGCGGCATCCTCGTGTCGATCTTCGCCGTCAACGCCGACCTCTTCGAACCGCGCGAACGCGCCCGCTACCAGAGCTATTCGAGCCTCGTGCTCATGGCTTCCGGCGCCATCGGCCCCGTTCTCGGCGGCACGATGAGCGATCTCTTCGGCTGGCGCTCGATCTTCCTCGTCAATGTGCCGATCGGCTTTATCGTACTGGCCGGCCTTGCCACCATGCTTCCCTATCGCAAACCGGCCCGACGCCCGAAGATCGACTATGCCGGCGCGATCGTTCTTGCGCTGACGACGACGAGCATCGTGCTTGCCGCCGACGGTACGGAGCTTTTCGGATCGCTGCTGTCGCCGCAATGCCTCGGCATCATCGCTTTCGGCGTGATCTGTGCCATCGCCTGGGTTTTCATCGAGCGCCGCGCACCAGAGCCCATCGTGCCGATGACGCTGTTTCGCAATCCGACATTCGGCCTTCTGCTGATCATCTCGATCACCAGCGGTGCCGTTGCCATCGGCATGGTGAATTATTTCGCGCTCTTCCTGCAGACGACGACGGGCCTTTCGCCCTCGATGGCCGGGCTGCTGTTCATTCTCCTGACCGGCGGCATCGTCTGCGGTTCGCTCTCCGCCGGCCGGCTGATCGCCGCGAGGGGCCGCTACAAGCCCTTCGCCGTCGCAAGTGCTGCCTGCAGCGCCATCGCATTCGGCGCGCTTGCCTTCCTGCCAGCCGGCACGCCCATCGTCGTCATCGGCGGCCTGATGCTGCTGCATGGCATCGGCATCGGTCTTGCGCAGCAGGTGCCTGTTATCGGGGTACAGAACGCAGCAGCTGCCCGTGACGTCGGTGCAGCAACCGGCGCCGTCACGCTTTCGCGCATGGGCGGCGCCTCGATCGCCATTTCCGTCTACGGCGCCATCATCGCCGCCAAGCTCGGCAATGTCGGAATCTCCATATCAGGCGTATCCGATATCGAGCAGCTGACGCCGAAGATGATGGCAGCCTTGCCCGACGCCACCCGCGAAGCGGTCGCCAATGCCTATGCGAGCGCCTTCAGCCCGCTGTTCATGACGGCCGCCGGCATCTGCCTGCTTGGCCTTTTGACCGCGCTGACGCTGAGGAACGTGCAGCTTCCGGGTGCCGCGAAGAAATTCGACAACAGCACGACAGCGGCCGCGCATGCGGCCGAGTAACCTCCCTCCGCCTGCAATCGACAAGGGAATCATTTCCCTTGTCATCCCTTCGTCACAAGGCTAAATCTGCCGACGCTCTAACGGGGTGCCCTGTGTTCTTTTGAACATCTGGCTGAGAGGCTTTCACCGGCCAACCCGCGGAACCTGATCCGGCTAACACCGGCGGAGGGATTAGACGCGTGACGAAATCATAGCGCCCTTTTCCCCTTCAAGACGAAACCAAAAAAGGAGGCGCTGTCATGCAACACCGTTCGCTATTGTCATTCTTCGCCGGCCTGGCCCTTGCCGCCGGAACGACGTTCTTCGTCGCGCAGCCTGCCGCTGCAGCCGACAAGACGCTCACCATCTACACCTATGAAAGCTTCACCGCCGACTGGGGTCCGGGCGCCAAGGTCAAGGCCGCCTTCGAGAAGACCTGCGGCTGCACGGTCAACTACGTCGCCGTCACCGATGGCGTCGCACTTCTCTCGCGCCTGAAGCTGGAAGGGACGGGCACCAAGGCCGATGTGGTTCTCGGCCTCGATACCAATCTCGTCGATGAAGCCAAGGATACCGGCCTGTTCGACACCAGCGGCGTCGATACCTCGACCCTCAAGGTTCCCGGCAACTTCAAGGACGATGTCTTCGTGCCTTACGATTACGGCCATTTCGCCGTGATCTACGACAGCCAGACGGTCAAGAACCCGCCGAAAAGCATGAAGGATCTCGTCGAAGGCGACCCCGCCCAGAAGATCGTTATCGAAGACCCGCGCACCTCGACGCCCGGCCTCGGCCTGCTGCTCTGGGTCAAGTCGATCTATGGTGACAAGGCCGCCGATGCCTGGGCAAAGCTCAAGGGCCGCATCCTGACCGTCACCCCCGGCTGGTCGGAAGCCTATGACCTCTTCACCAAGGGCGAAGCGCCGATGGTCCTTTCCTATACGACATCGCCTGCCTATCACATGATCGAGGACAAGACCGACCGCTATCAGGCGGCCGCTTTCTCGGAAGGGCATTACATCCAGATCGAGGTCGCCGGCCTCATCAAGTCCTCGCCGAACAAGGAGCTTGCGCGCGACTTCCTGAAGTTCATGATCTCGCCCGGCTTCCAGGATATCATCCCGACAAGCAACTGGATGATGCCGGCCTCGGCGACTTCGGAGCCGCTGCCGGACGCCTTCAGCAAGCTCGTGGTGCCCTCGAAGACCTTCCTGATGAGCCCCGCCGACGTCGATAAGAACCGCAAGGCCTGGATCGACGAATGGCTGGCCGCCACCAGCGGCAACTGATGCCTTGACGATACTCACGGCACCAGAGCGAAGACGCGCCATTTCCGGCGGGGCATTCAGCCTCGCCGGCATCGCGCTCTTCGTGGGGATCGCTGTGCTCGTTCTGCTCGCCGCCGGCATCGAATCCGGCGGCACCAATCCCCTGACAGATCCCTACTTGCTGCGCGTCCTGCGCTTCACGCTGCTGCAGGCAGTGCTCTCGACGCTGCTTTCCGTTGTGCTCGCCATTCCGGTCGCGCGCGCACTGGCGCGCCAGCCGCGCTTTCCCGGCCGATTGTGGCTGATCCGGCTGATGGCCGTGCCGATGGGCCTGCCCGTGCTGATTGGCGCGCTTGGCCTGCTCGGCATATGGGGCCGGCAGGGGCTGCTCAATCAGGCACTCGCCACCCTCGGCCTGTTGCAGCCCGTCAGCATCTACGGTCTTACCGGCATCCTGCTTGCGCATGTCTTCTTCAACATGCCGCTCGCCTGCCGGCTTATGCTTGCCGGGCTGGAGCGCGTGCCGGCGGAATACTGGCTCGTGGCCGGTGGGCTAGGCATGCGGCCCGCCTCGGTCTTTCGCTTCGTCGAATGGCCGGTCCTGCGCGGCCTCATTCCCGGTATTGCTGGCCTGATCTTCATGCTCTGCGCCACCAGCTTCACACTGGTCCTGATCCTTGGCGGCGGTCCGGCTGCGACGACGCTGGAAGTGGCGATCTATCAGGCGCTGCGCTTCGATTTCGATCCGGGCCGTGCCGTCATGTTGTCGCTGCTGCAAATCGTCGTCACGCTCCTCGTCCTCGGCGCCATGACGCTGTTTCGCGCCCCCGACGATCATGGGTTGACCAGCGGTCGCGCCCTGCGACGCATCGATGGGCAGGCGCCGGCAGCCAGAGCGGTTGACGCCCTTCTCCTATCGCTCGCCACGCTCTTTCTCGGCCTGCCGCTCGCTTCGGTCGTCGTCACCGGCCTTGAGGCAAATCTCTTCAAGCTCGCTGGCCAGCCGATCTTCCTGCAGGCGGTTGTCACCAGCCTGGCGATCGCGCTCGCCGCCGGGCTTCTGGCCGTCCTGATATCCTTTGCGATCATTCGCGCCCGATCAGCGATATCGGCAGACCGCCGCAAGACCATCGGCCTGCGTGGCTTCGCACTCGCACTGAGCGGAAGCGCCTCGCTCATCCTGCTGGTCCCGCCGATCGTGCTGGCAACCGGCTGGTTCCTGGCGCTCCGGCCATTGGGCGATCCGAGCCGCTTCGCCGCCATTCTGATCGTTATCATCAACGCGCTGATGGCGCTGCCCTTCGTTATCCGCGTCATCGAGCCGGCCTATGCGGTCCATGTCAGCCGCACCGAGCGGCTGGCGGCAAGCCTCGGCCTGCACGGCATTTCCCGCCTTCGCCTCATCGATTGGCCCGGCTTGCGCAAGCCGCTCTTTACGGCACTCTCCTTCGCCATGGCCCTGTCGCTCGGCGATCTCGGCGCCGTGGCCCTCTTCGGCTCGGACAGCCTGATGACCCTGCCCTGGCTGGTCTATAGCAAGCTCGGCAGCTACCGCACCAATGATGCCGATGGATACGCCTTGATCCTTGGCCTGGTATGTCTTCTCCTGACCATTGCCGGCACGGCCGGCCAGGGCGCACGCGATGACGAAAGCAGGCGACATGACTGACGGCAATGACATCAGGGAACAGGGCATCGCCATGGCCGGTGTCGAGTTGCGCCTCGGCACCCATGATTTTCACTTCGACTGCACCTTGCCACAAGGCAAGATCATCGCCGTCGCCGGACCGTCAGGATCAGGAAAATCGACCTTCCTCAATTTGCTAGCCGGCTTCGAACCGCCGGATCGGGGCCACATTCTGCTTGCCGGACAAGACGTAACCGGCCTGCACCCCGCCGAACGGCCCGTGTCGCTCGTCTTCCAGGACAACAACCTCTTTGCCCATCTCGACCTCTTCACCAATGTCGGTCTCGGCATCAGCCCATCGCTGAGGCTCTCGGCGCAGGATCGGCAAAGGGTCTCGAAAGCCCTGGCGCGCGTCGGACTGCCTGACTTCGAGGCGCGCAAGCCGGGCACGCTCTCCGGCGGCGAACGGCAGCGCGCCGCCTTCGCACGGGCGCTGGTACGCGACAAGCCGATCCTTTTGCTCGACGAACCCTTCGCCGCCCTCGATCCCGGCCTGCGCTCCGGCATGGTCGAACTCCTGAAAACCCTGCACCGCGAAACCGGCAACACGGTGCTGATCGTCTCGCATGATCCGGCCGAAGTGCGGCGCCTTGCCGACCACGCCGTCTTCATCGATGGCGGCACGATCAGGCTCGCCGCTCCCATCAAGACTTTCCTGGAAACGAACGGCATTCCGGCATTGACCACATTTCTGCAGCATTGATTGCACCGCAGCATCTTGCCGCCGGTTTTGCCTTAATTTCGTCGCGGCAAGCGGCTGAAAGTCCTGGGGAATGCTTGCTAAAATACAACGCCGCCACATTTAAACGGAGTCTCGCTATGCAACCGGTGCCAAAATCGGCTACAGCAAGGGGTGGAGACCGTCCGGGTAAATGCGGATCGATGGGGGCGGAAGTAACCTTTGTCGGCGCGCGACGATGATCGGCCCGGTAACGATCAACCGGATTTGACGCCGAGCCGGCATGACAGCGAAATGAGTAGGATACAGGTCCTGAAGCAGAGCAAGCGAGCAGAACGAAGGATCAGTGCGACCGTCGCAGCCCGTTTGCGCCGCTTTGTCCCCTTCCTTGCGGCCGCATTGATATTGAACAGCTGCCAGACGGTGCTGGACCAATCCTATCAGCCGAGCGTTTCCCCCTCCGCCAATCCGCAGATCGTCTCCGAAGTCCAGAAGAACGATCCCCGCGCGCAGATGGGCGCTCGCGAGCATCCACGCATCCTTGCGAGCTACGGCGGCGAATATAAGGATGCCAAGACCGAGCGGCTCGTCGCCCGCATCGCCGGCGCGCTCACCAGCGTCTCGGAAAATCCGCAGCAGTCCTACCGCATCACCATTCTCAATTCGCCCTCGATCAACGCCTTCGCGCTGCCGGGCGGCTATCTCTATGTGACGCGCGGTCTCTTGGCGCTCGCCAACGACGCTTCTGAAGTCGCCGCCGTGCTGTCGCACGAGATGGCGCACGTCACCGCCAATCACGGCATCGAGCGGCAGAAACGCGAGGAAGCCGAAGTCATCGCCAGCCGCGTCGTTTCGGAAGTCCTGTCGAGCGATCTCGCCGGCAAGCAGGCGCTCGCGCGCGGCAAGCTGCGTCTCGCCGCCTTCTCGCGCCAGCAGGAGCTCCAGGCCGACGAGATCGGCATCCGCACGCTCGGCCAGGCCGGCTACGATCCTTATGCTGCCGCCCGCTTCCTGAACGCCATGGAAGACTACAGCCGCTTCATGTCGGCCAATTCCGATGCCGACCAGAGCCTGGACTTCCTTTCGAGCCATCCGAGCACGCCGCAGCGCATCGATCTTGCCAAGGCGCATGCCCGCGAATTCGGTGAGGAAGGCAAGGTCGGCGACATCGGCCGCGATTATTATCTGAACGGCATCGATGGCCTGCTCTATGGCGACAGCCCCGAGGAAGGCTATGTGCGTGGCCAGACCTTCCTGCATGGCGGCCTGGGTATCCGCTTCGACGTGCCGCCCGACTTCCGGATCGACAACAAGGTCGAAGCCGTCATGGCGACTGGCCCCGGAGATATCGCCATCCGTTTCGACGGTGTTGCCGATACCCAGAACCAGAATCTGACGAACTATATTTCCAGCGGCTGGGTCACGGGCCTCGATCCCAATTCGATCCAGTCGATCACCGTCAATGGCATGCCCGCTGCGACAGCACGCGCCTCCGCCGATCGCTGGGATTTCGATGTCACCGTCATTCGCGATCGCACGCAGATCTTCCGTTTCCTGACGGCAGTGCCGAAAGGAAATATCGCCCAGCTCGATCAGACCGCCAATGTCCTGCGCGCGAGCTTCCGGCATATGACGCCGGAAGAGGCGGCTTCGCTGAAGCCGCTGCGCGTGCGTGTCGTCACCGTCAAGTCTGGCGACACCATCACCACGCTCGCTGCCCGCATGATGGGCACCGATCGCAAGCTCGACCTGTTCAAACTGATCAATGCCCTACCAACCGGGGCAACGATTGCACCGGGCGACAGGGTCAAAATTATCTCGGAATAGATCGGCTCTTCTCCCAGCCGGGAGAAGATCTGCCTCAGGCGTAGCTTGCCATGCGCGGGTCTGCATCGACAAGCGCGTTGCGGAGCTTGTCCATGGCGCGGCTTTCGATCTGCCGCACGCGCTCCTTGGAAATGCCGAGATCGGCGCCAAGCTCTTCCAGCGTTGCGCCATCCTCGACAAGGCGACGCGCCCGGATGATCTTCATTTCGCGCTCGTTGAGATGCTTCAGCGCCGATGCCAGCCAGATGCGACGGCGTTCGCCATCGATCATGTCGGAGACCTGCTCGTCGGGAAGAGGCTCGTCGCTGATCAGAAAATCGATGCGTTCGGCGCTTTCGGAATCACCGGCTATCGAAGGCGCCTGCAGCGAGGTATCGCTACTGGAAAGGCGCGCATCCATCGTCTGCACGTCGGCGAGGCTGACGCCGAGCGTGACGGCGATTTCCTCGTGGATGGACTGGACGGTGACGCTGGAATTGCTGCGGGCAAGCTTGGCGCGCAAGCGGCGCAAATTGAAGAACAGCGCCTTCTGGGCGGAACTCGTGCCGCCGCGTACGATCGACCAGTTGCGCAGGATATAGTCCTGGATCGAAGCGCGTATCCACCAGCTTGCATAGGTGGAGAAGCGAACCTCACGTTCCGGTTCGAAACGGGCAGCGGCCTCCAACAGGCCGACATAACCTTCCTGCACCAGATCGCTCATCGGCAATCCGAAATTACGAAATTTCCCCGCCATGGAAATGACGAGGCGCATATGGGCGGTTGCGATCTGATTGCGGGCACCACGATCCTCGTGGTCCTTCCAGCGAATGGCGAGATCGTGTTCTTCATCGCGATCGAGATAGGGAGCAGCCATCGCAACTTTGATCATGCGCCGATCTGCAGACATATTCGTCATATGCATCTCCTGGGTTCGGCCTCAAATCGTCTCTATGCCGCGGTCGACGAAAAGGGCAGCAAGCATCGTTTCCGAACATCGCTGTTCGGATGGAAATCAATGAATGAAATTGCGAATTGGAAACCGATATCCGGCTGACCGGATGATCGATGACTAGTCTAGTTCGATCTCATCGAACGGGTCTGGCGATTGAAGCATCTTCAGATCGCCGGGGAGCTTCGAGTGAAAACGCATAGGCCGGTCCTCGTGAATGTCTATAATACGGTCTGTATGGAACCCCTTCTCCACAGGAGCGCACCCACACCGACCGCCAACACGAGGCTTAAACGCGGCAGAACGGAAAAGGTTCCAAAGAAAAAACCCGGCACGAAGGCCGGGTTTTTTGAAGCAATGGTGGCGTCTTGGCCTTATGCGGCTTCGTCCTGCGAGTCGTCGTCGTCGACGACTTTGCCGCGCTTCGGGCCTTTGTTCAGATTGGTCTCGACAAGGCGAACGGCTTCGGTTTCCGACATCTTGTTGACGGCGGCAATTTCGCGCGCCATGCGATCAAGAGCAGCTTCGTAAAGCTGGCGTTCGGAATAGGATTGCTCCGGCTGGTTCTCGGCGCGATAGAGATCGCGAACGACCTCCGCGATCGAGATCAGATCGCCGGAATTGATCTTGGCATCGTATTCCTGCGCGCGGCGCGACCACATGGTGCGCTTCACGCGGGCCTTGCCCTGCACGACCTTCAATGCACGCTCGACGAAATCCGTCTCGGAAAGCTTGCGCATGCCGATACTCATGGCCTTGGCCACCGGCACCTTCAGACGCATCTTGTCTTTCTCGAAGTCGATTACGAACAGCTCGAGCTTCATGCCTGCGACTTCTTGTTCTTCGATCGCAGTGATCGTGCCGACACCATGGGCCGGATAAACGATCGCTTCACCAGTCTTGAAGCCGTGGCGTGCTGCTGAAGGTTTTTTCTGCTGGGTCGTCATTCTTTTCAAAAACTCCCTGTTACGCGCCCCGTTAGGGCCGGGGTGCCGGGTCAGTCAGGCCCGGATGAGACGGACGTACCGTCGGGTCACTTCATCCTGGTCCAGCCAGACTTATGCAAACAGAAACCCATCCATCGCGATCCGGGACCCGACAACACAATACGTTGATATGTCAAGGAAACCGCGTACGGATTGGTGATTTGCTTTCGTGATGGTTTTGGGCATGCGAAATGCCGCAGTGGATCAGTGTGAGGAACCTATCACAAAAATCTGAGGAAATCAATAATTTGCTGCACGCGCGCCAAAATGGCCACGTTGACCGACCAGCGGCCCAACGGCAATGATTCGCTTTCTGCGATATCGACTACACCTTTATCGACGGCCTGTCACGACCTTCGATCAGTCGCCCGCACCGGGATTGGTCGAGAAATATTTCTCGAATTTACCCTGTTCGCCGTCCATTTCCTTGGCTTCCGGCATCGGGTCGCGCTTGACCGTGATGTTCGGCCAGATGGCGGCGTATTCCGCATTGACCTTCAGCCACTTGTCGAGACCCGGCTCCGTATCGGGCTTGATCGCCTCGGCAGGACATTCCGGCTCGCAGACACCGCAATCGATGCATTCGTCGGGATGGATGACGAGGAAGTTCTCGCCTTCGTAGAAGCAGTCGACGGGGCAGACTTCCACGCAGTCGGTGTATTTGCAGCGGATGCAATTGTCGGTCACGACATATGTCATGAAGCACTCCAGGAATGTCTCTAGTTCCCGCGGATGCGCAACCTGGAACGTCGCACCTTTCCACGGAGCCGAACGGGCAGACGAATGCGTCACGCACAAACGCGCCGTCCGGCGGGTTACCGGCAGGTTGATCGTGAGGTATCGACTTTGTCAGCCAATTTCAAGGACAAACAATCTTGAAAACCGCCCGCGACAGGCAGAGTTTTCTAATCGTCGTCGGAGGTGAGGCGGTCGATTGCGCGCCGATCCCGTTTCGTGGGTCTGCCGCTGCCCGGCGCTCGCAACGCCTGCTCGAACGGGGTGAGACGTTTTGTCTCATCCGGGGGCGGCGTCAGATCTTCGTAAAGCAGCTTGGCTTCCTCGAATGGCCCCCTGCGATCGCCGGGTGCGCGCACGATCAGAATGACGTCGCGCCGCTCGAGCGACAACTCGATGCGGTCGCCAGCCTTGACGCCGAAGCTCGGCTGGGCCACCCGCTCGCCATTCACCCTGACGCTGCCGTTCTGCACATAGAGCTGCGCCAGCGAGCGGGATTTCACCATGCGGGCAAAGAACAGCCATTTGTCGATACGCTGGCGCGAACCGGAAAATGGCTGTTTCTCGTCCGTCATGACCTATTTCTTCATCTGCTCCTTGAGGGCAGCAAGCTTTGCGAAAGGAGAATCCGGATCGATCGGCTTTTCCTTGCGCGGCGGCTTGGCTTCGAAACGCAACGGCTGCGACGCGCCGCGATTGTTGCGATCGTTCCGCTCACCGCGCTCCTGACGATCACCCCGTTCGCCGCGATTGCCCTGATGCTGGGGACGGCCACCTTCGCGATTGCCGCGCGGACCCTTGTTGTCGCCGCCGCGAGCTTCACGATTGTCGCGCCCATCGCGACGATCACGACCACCCTCGCGATTGCCTTCGCCGGCTGCCTGCTCGCCACCGCCACGGCGATTGCCGTGCTGACCACGGCCTTCGCCCTGCTGGCCGCGACGATCACCATGGCCACGACCGCCCTGGCGCTGCTGATGGTCGCTTCGACCACCCAGACGCCAAAGCAGAACCGGCTTGGGCTCAGCCGCTTCCGCGACAACGGCTCCAGCTTCGGTAGCCTCGGCAACCTCAGTCGCCACGGCAACCGATTCAGCCGAGACATCCGCAGCCGGAGCTGCTTCCTGCGCAACGGCTTCCGTTTCCTTAGCCGGCTCGTCGCTCGAACCATCGGCATCGTCATGATCGGCTTTTTCGGCAACGGCGTCAGCTGCCGGTGCCGCTGGTGCTGCGGCCGCATCCTGCTGAGCGAGGAAGGCCGTGGCCTCCTCCGCCTTCACCGCATCGGCGCGATAACCGAGGCCCTTGAGGATTTCTTCCATGTCCTCAAGCGTCGCGCCGAGGATGGAGAGCATCGCAGTCGTCGTCGTGAAGCGACGGCCGTCATAGGCGCCGTCGGGGCGCGAAGCCTGGCCGGGCTTCCACTGCAGCAGCGGACGAATGAGGTCCGCCAGGCGCTCCAGAATATCGATACGCACCGCGCGCTTGCCGAGGAACCGGAAGCCCGCAAGCTTGTAGAACGTGCGCTCATAGCCCGGATCGGTGACGACCGAGGTGCGGCCGGCAGCAAGAACCGGGATCAGATCGCCATAGCCCGGCTTGTCGAGACCATCATTCTTCAGCGCCCAGAGCAGCGTGATGAGTTCGGCCGGAGCCGGCTTCAGAAGCGCGGGCACGAAAATATGGTAGGCGCCGAAGCGAACGCCGTAGCGGCGCATGGAGGCGCGCCCATCCTGATCCAGCGACTTCACTTCTTCCGTGACGTCGCGGCGGAACAGAACGCCGAGGTTTTCCACCAGCTGGAAGGCCAGCCCCTTGGCAAGGCCCTGCAGATCCTCAGCGCGCTGCAGATCGTCCAGCGGCTTCAGGATCGTGCTGATGTGGTGGTTCACAAAGCGCTCGATACGCGCCGCGACATGATCGCGCGCATTGCCCGTCAGCTGCTCGTCGGCGAGCAGGATGACGCGCGGACGCATGACGTGATCGCTGCCCGAAAGCCGCGCCACGGGATCGCCGAGCCAACGCACCAGGCCATCGGCGCTGATCGCGAGATCGCCGTTGCCGGCCGCATGCATGCGTGCGGCACGTGCCTCGAATTCCAGCGCCAGCGCCTTCTGCGAGGCCGTCTGGACAGCCTTGGCATCCGGGCCTTCGGTCCCTGCGATAGGCGTGAACCGGAATCCGGTCAACTGTCCCACATGATGTCCCTCAACGAAGACATCTCCATTCACACTGATTTCAGCTTCCAGCATCGCATTCTCTCTCAGGCGCTTCATGAGCACAGATGTCCTGCGATCAACAAAGCGTTTCGTCAACCTCTCATGTAACGCGTCGGACAATCGATCTTCGATTTCCCGCGTCTTTTCTTGCCAGTGTGTCGGATCGGCAAGCCAGCCGGGCCGGTTCGACACATAGGTCCAAGTCCTTATCTGCGCGATTCGCGCCGAAAGCGTGTCGATCTCGCCATCCGTCCGATCGGCGCGATGCACCTGTTCGGCAAGAAATTCCTCCTTCACCGTGCCATAGCGCACAAGGTCGGAAAAGAGGGCGGCAATGAGATCGGCGTGCTGGGCAGGCGTAATGCGCCGATAGTCTGGAAGCGCACAGGCCTCCCATAATTTCTCAACCCGAGCCGGGTTGCTGGCAAGATCGACTATCTCCAGATCGCGTGACAGATATTCCAACGCCTGCTGGTCTACCGCAGGCAGCGCCCGCGTCAAGCCCTGCACGCGAGGCGCGTCTTCCAAACTTGCACGCAACGCCGCAATCGAAGCAAAATCCAGATCCTTGGTGCGCCATTGCAGCACCTTGACCATGTCGAATTCGTGTCCCTCGATCCGGCGCACGAGTTCGTCGTCGAAGGGATCCACCTGCCCTGTCACGCCGAACGTGCCGTCCTTGAGATGGCGGCCGGCGCGACCGGCGATCTGGCCGAGCTCGGCCGGATTAAGATTGCGGAACTGATAGCCGTCGAACTTGCGATCCTGGGCGAAGGCGACGTGATCGACATCGAGATTGAGGCCCATGCCGATCGCATCGGTGGCAACCAGATATTCAACATCGCCGGCCTGGTAGAGCGCGACCTGCGCATTGCGGGTGCGCGGGCTGAGCGCTCCGAGAACGACGGCCGCGCCGCCGCGCTGACGGCGGATAAGCTCCGCGATCCCGTAAACCTCGTCGGCGGAAAAAGCGACGATCGCGGTGCGCTGCGGCAGCCGGGTGATCTTTTTCTGCCCAGCATAGAAAAGATGGGAAAGCCGCGGCCGCTCCAGAACGGTAATACCAGGCAGAAGCTGCTCGAGGATCGGCCGCATGGTACCCGCGCCAAGCAGCAGGGTTTCATCGCGCCCGCGCAGATGCAGGATACGGTCGGTGAAGATATGACCCCGCTCAAGATCGCCGGCAAGCTGCACCTCGTCGATGGCGACGAAGGAGGCGCGTGTCTCGCGCGGCATGGCCTCGACGGTGCAGACCGAATAACGCGCATTGGGCGGCGATATCTTTTCCTCGCCGGTCACGAGCGCGACATTGTGCGCCCCGACCTTTTCGACGACGCGCGTATAGACCTCGCGGGCAAGCAGCCGCAACGGCAGGCCGATCACGCCGCTGCCGTGTGCCACCATGCGCTCGATGGCATAATGGGTTTTGCCGGTATTGGTCGGTCCGAGCACCGCGGTCACGCCGCGTCCGCTCAGGATCATGGGCTGCGAAGTCTGAGTCATAGGTCCGTGCATAGGCGAGAAACTACCGTCTTCCGATCAGCATGTTCCTCTTGGAGGAAACGAACAGATGACGACCATATGTGACAAAGGCAAGACCCGAATGAAAAAACAGATAAAGCAACAATCGATTTCATATTTGATCGCTTCAACCACAAGCTACATTTTGGCTGCACCCCATGCGAGTCCCGGCGATTCCGGAACAGCTTGAGAACGAATCGGAGACGAATCGCTGACTCCGTCGGGTTCCTTATTTGTTCACGACTACATATGGATTTCAATGAAAAGATTCCCACCAAATGCTGAATCCTGTTTGCGCAGCTTTTCCAAGGCAAAAGGAGTCAAGCGGAGAATCCTCAGCCAGCGAAATTTCGCGTCGTATCATGGTTAATGATCTGTAAATAATGAAGTTTCCCATGAATCAGCCGACGGCGTTAACATCCAGGCCAAAGCCGGAACGAATCGGCGACGAATCGCAGATTCCAAGCGATTCCGTTTTTGTTCTCCACAACATCTAGCGTTTCCGCAGCAAGGACACACCGGACTCTGAATGGTTGAGAGCCGGATTCCGGTCGAATCTGCGATTGTGATTAATCTTTTAGCGAGCGCAGCTATAATGAATCGACAAATACACGCAAAAGGTGCAGCCATTAACACATCGATCAAACCCGGAACGAATCGGTGACGAATCGCGGATAGGGGCAGGTATCGTATTTGTTCACGGCTACATGTTGTATTTCGTCGGAACAGGATCGCGAAATAGCACTGCCATGAATGAACGAGCCGCCCGCAGGCCTGCCGCAAATTAACCGATCGGCCGACGAAAACACCATCTACGCGATCCGCCTGTGGTTCTGCTTCGCCCTTCCGGCGCCGCTGACGGCGCGCCTGAGGAGCCTCGCCGTTAACCCAAGTCCAAATAGAGAACGAATCGCCGACGAATCACAGACATCAGGCCTTTCCCGTTTCGTTCACCACAACCCATTGTATTTTAATCATATTTTAACCATACGAGCAGGTCTCCCGTCGTTCCCGCAACCGTCACACGATGTCATCGCATTAACGTTTCCCTGAAAATCCGGGCCACTGCGCACTCGCATTTTTATTTCTTAGCCGGAACAATTATCGAGCACGCAAGTTTCTATGAACAGAATTGAGGAACTCAGCCCATTCCCTGGAAGCAGATTTGAGCTGGAGCGCTGGAAGGATAACGCCGGATCGGAAAGCGATATCGGCGGGATATTCAAGCGATGGACATGGAGGAGACACATCATGCTTGGTACGGTATTGCTTGTGATACTGATTCTGCTGCTGATCGGCGCACTACCCAGCTGGGGTTACAGCCGGGCATGGGGGTATGGCCCATCGGGTGGTCTCGGGCTTGTTCTCGTCATTGTCCTCATTCTGTTATTGATGGGGCGGATCTGATCCGCAGGTTATTGTCAAAACCTCGCAACACTAGGGAGCTAACACCATGAAGAAGATCATCGTCGCGATCGCCCTCCTCGGCGCATTGGCATCGTGCACGTCAACGGAAAAAGGCACGGCCATCGGCGCCGGTACAGGCGCGCTGATCGGCGGCGTAGCCACGCATAGCTGGGGTGGCGCTGCTGTCGGCGCAGTCGCTGGCGGCGTGGTCGGCAACCTCATCGGACGTTCGGAAGATCGTCGCGGCTATTGCATCTACCGCGACCGCTATGGTCGCCGTTATGAAGCTCGCTGCCGCTAAAGCCGGCATCACCTGACCGATCGTTTTTGATGGGCGGTCAGGACCCGTTCTTGAAACAAACTCACGGAACGACAGTTCCTTCAGGAAAATCTCTTTCCCGCGCCATCGGCCGCGGGAAGGTAGCAGTGTTTTGAGAAAGGAACGGCATCATGGCCGCAATCATCGCAAGCATTGCAGCACTCGTGCTCATCGGCACGACTTTCTACGCGCTCGCCAGCGCGGCAAGAGCACGCGGCAAGGAAAAGCGGCAGGTAGCCCTTGAAGCCGTCGTCCTCGAATTCAAGCCACGGCAGCGACAGCAGGCAAATTCAAACCAGGGATGATTGCGGGCCTGGGCCTGGGAATTCCTATCCGCCCTTAAAACGGCCTGAAGCGGTTCAGCCTTCCGAAAAAGCTCCGAACCGCTCCATCTCATTGCCTTTGCATAGCTTCGGGCGGGAACACTGCCCTGCGCTTTCGCTGGAATCGCTTAGACGAAGAACTGGCCGCCATTGGCTGTGATCGTCGATCCCGTGATGAAGCCGGCATCGTCGCTGGCGAGGAAGACCGCGATGCGGGCGATTTCCTCTGGCTCACCGAGACGTCCAACGGGAATCTGCGGGATGATGCGCTCGTTCAGCACCTTTTCCGGCACCGCCAGCACCATCTCCGTACCGATATAGCCCGGGCAAATCGCATTGACCGTGATGTTCTTGGCAGCACCTTCCTGGGCCAGTGCCTTGGTGAAGCCGAGATCACCGGCCTTGGCGGCGGAATAGTTCGCCTGCCCCATCTGCCCCTTCTGGCCGTTGATCGAGGAGATGTTGATGACGCGGCCGAAGCTGCGGTCGCGCATGCCCTGCCAGACCTGATGTGTCATGTTGAACAAGCCGGTCAAGTTGGTGTTGATGACCTCGTGCCACTGCTGCGGCGTCATCTTGTGGAACATGGCGTCGCGGGTGATGCCGGCATTGTTGACCAGGACGTCGACGTGGCCGAGATCGTGCTCGACCTTGGCGATGCCTTTGCCGCACGCCTCATAATCGGTCACGTCCCACTTGTGCACCGAAATACCCGTCACATCGTGGAAAGCGCGGGCCTTTTCGTCGTTGCCGGCATAGGTCGCCGCCACCTTATAGCCCGCATTGTGCAGCGCCATCGAAATGGCAGCCCCGATGCCGCGCGTACCCCCGGTTACCAATGCCACTCTGCTCATGTGCCACTCCCCTTTGTTGCTGCGGAGGCTGGACGCCCGAATGCCGGGTCGCCCGCTCCGTTTTCACCACTTCTTCCGGAAATTTCGTTCAAGACGCTTAGAGCATGATGCCGAAAAATGTGAGCGGTTTCGGACGACATCATGCTCTGCTTCTTTGATTCTAAAGCGGATTCAGATTTTAGGTCGAACAGACCTAAAATCATCCGGCTCTAGAGCGCCTCGAAGCACATGGCGACACCCATGCCGCCGCCGATGCACAGCGTGGCAAGCCCCTTGCGGGCACCGCGGCGCTTCATTTCGAACAGCAGCGTATTGAGGACGCGGGCGCCCGAGGCGCCGATCGGGTGGCCGATCGCGATCGCGCCGCCATTGACGTTGACGATCGACGTATCCCAGCCGAGGTCCTTGTTGACGGCGCACGCCTGGGCGGCAAACGCCTCATTGGCCTCGACAAGATCGAGGTCGTTGACGGACCAGCCGGCCTTCTCCAATGCCTTGCAGGAGGCCGGGATCGGTCCGGTCCCCATGATCTGCGGGTCGACGCCGGCCGTTGCCCAGGAGACGATGCGGGCCAGCGGCTGGATACCGCGGCGCGAGGCTTCCGTTTCGGTCATCAGCACGGCAGCGGCGGCACCGTCGTTGAGGCCGGAAGCGTTGCCGGCCGTAACCGTGCCTTCCTTGTCGAAGGCCGGGCGCAGCTTCGTCATGGCATCGATCGTCGCGCCGTGGCGGATATATTCGTCGGCATCGACGATGATGTCGCCCTTGCGCGTCTGAATGGTGAAGGGAATGATCTCGTCCCTGAAGCGGCCAGCCTTCTGGGCGGCTTCGGCCTTGTTCTGCGAGGAAACGGCAAACTGATCCTGCTCCTCGCGGGAAAGCTGCCATTGGCGGGCGATATTTTCCGCCGTAATGCCCATGTGATAGCCATAGAAGGCGTCCGTCAGGCCATCCTTGATCATGGTGTCGATCATTTTCATGTCGCCCATCTTGGTGCCCGAGCGAAGATTGGCAGCATGCGGCGCCATCGACATGGATTCCTGGCCGCCGGCGACGATGATCTTGGCGTCACCCGTCGCGATCTGCTGCAGGCCAAGTGCGACGGCGCGCAGGCCAGAGCCGCAAAGCTGGTTCACGCCCCAGGCGGTCGCTTCCTGCGGAATGCCGGCCTTCATCGCAGCCTGGCGGGCCGGGTTCTGCCCTTCGCCGGCCTGAAGCACCTGGCCGAGAATCACTTCGTCGACTTCCTTGGCATCGACACCGGCGCGCTCCAGCGCACCCTTGATCGCAGCCGCGCCGAGTTCATGCGCCGGAACGGTCGCGAAAGCGCCGTTGAACGAACCGACCGCGGTGCGGGCAGCGCTGGCGACGACGATGGATGAACTGCTCATGGAAGCCTCCTCACAGAATGGACACGTATATGAGGCGAAACTGTCAAAGCTTTGCTTCTGAGTCAAACAGCAAGAATTTTCATCGTGCAGATTTCACGAAGCTGTCACCGCCTTCAAAAAATCCAATCAAAGGAAAGGCCTTGCCGCATCGCACAAACCGATTGTCACCAAGCTTCTTTTGCGTCTACACTCCGGAGTGGAGGAATATTCCATACAATCAGACGGGGCCAGGAGACTGATAATGGCAAAGAATGAGGGCCAGATCGTAATCAAGAAGTATGCCAATCGCCGCCTGTACAATACCGGCACCAGCACCTATGTGACGCTGGACGATCTGGCGGAGATGGTGAAGAAGGGCGAGGAATTCATCGTCCAGGACGCCAAGAGCGGTGAAGACATTACGCATTCGGTCCTGACACAGATCATTTTCGAACAGGAATCGAAGACCGGCAACACGCTGCTGCCGATATCCTTCCTGCGGCAGTTGATCGGCTATTATGGCGACCAGATGCAGATGGTCGTGCCGAGCTTCCTCGAGCATTCGATGCGCGCCTTCACGGAGCAGCAGACCCAGATGCGCGAGCAGATCAATCGCGCTTTCGGCGAAACGCCTCTCGGCAAGAACCTGCAGTTGCCCATGCAGATGGTCGAGGAACAGGTCCGCCGCAACACCGAGATGTTCCAGCAGGCCATGCAGATGTTCTCCCCCTTCATGCAGCCGCCGGCCAAGGAAAGCCGCAAGGCCGAAGCCAAGGACATCGACGAGCTGAAGGAACAGCTCCGCGCCATGCAGAACAAGCTGGATAGCCTTTGATGCAAGGCAATGCGCTCATGAATTCTTGGAGAATTTTCACCCCCCTCTGTCACTGACGTGACATCTCCCCCACAAGGGGGGAGATTGGTAACGCGCGGCACTTTCTCGCCTCAAGCGACAATCGCAACTGCAGAAACTAAATCAGTTTGCTTGCCGAAGCGGGGCGACATATTCCCAACAATCTCCCCCCTTGTGGGGGAGATGTCCCGAAAGGGACAGAGGGGGTATCAGCCGTATGGCACAAGAGCGGTCGCTTCGTCCCACCAACACGCCCCGATCCAAACAGAAAAAGGCCGGCGAAGCGCCAGCCTTCTCATTCATGCCAACAAGGCAGCGCTAGATTATGCGCTTTCCTTCGGCGTCAGAACCTGACGGCCGCGATACATGCCGGTCTTCAGGTCGATGTGGTGCGGACGACGCAGTTCGCCGGAGTTCTTGTCTTCGACGTAGGTCGGAGCCTTCAGGGCGTCAGCAGAGCGGCGCATACCGCGCTTGGACGGGCTCGTTTTTCTCTTCGGTACAGCCATTCTCGTTACTCCATGTACGGACGAAACATATCCACGGCCAGCAAGGCGGCCGAAACAGACATGCATCAATTTCGGAAATTGGGCGGGCTTATACATGGCTTGCCGGGCTTTGACCAGTCCCTTCCCGCATTTTTTGCCGGTCGCGCCGGATTCTCGAATATTCGGGGGCGAATCTGGCGGTCAAGCCTCGTCCTGCGGCACGATCCATGTTTCCTTCAGCGCCGCTTCTTCCCATTTCTTCCAGGCAGGCAGAGCTTTCATGACAGCCATATAGTCCCCCGTATCAGCGGAGACGGCAATATCGTACCGTTCCAGGCGGCTGACGACCGGAGCGAACATGGCATCGGCTCCGGAGAATGCTCCGAACAGGAAGGGGCCGCCGGAGCGGGAACGAGCCTCGCGCCAGATGGCTTCGATGCGCGCCACGTCTTCCATCACCCCTTCCGGCAGGTCGAGGCGGCTTACCGGGCGACGCATGTCCATCGGGCAGGCATTGCGCAAGGCACTGAAGCCCGAAAGCATCTCCATGCTGTAGGATCGCGCCAGTGCGCGGGCCTGCCGATCCCTGGGCATAAGACCGGCATCGGGGAAAAGCTCGGCCACATATTCGATGATGGCAAGCGACTCCCAGACCTTGAAGCCGTCATGCACCAGCATCGGCACCTTGCCCGTCGGCGAAACCTCGCGAATGTTTGGATTGCCCGCCGGAAAATCGAAAGGGATCAGCATTTCCTCGAAAGCTATGCCGCAGCCTTCGAGCGCGATCCACGGCCGGAACGACCAGGAGGAATAATTCTTGTTGCCGATATAGAGGGTCAGCTTGCTCACGATCTTGTTCCTTTTTAGCGTCGGAACTCGAAGGGGAAGAGTTCTCGAAATGGTTCATGTCCTCGAACGCACGGGAAGCCGGCTATCCGATCGTCATTGGTAGATCACCCGCCCTTACGTCATGGTCAACAATGCCAGATGACGCCAAGCCGATCGAACGACAAGTTCTGATCTCAATCATAAAGGCATTTGATATATGCGTCGGCATTGCGCGCGCGGCGCTGGATCAACGAGGCGAGCTGGCTGAGGCCCCGTCCCGGCTTGCTTGCCACCCGATCGATCGGATTGGGAAGCGATACGGCAAGAAGGGCTGCCTGACGTGCCGTGAGCTTGGAGGCCGGCACCTTGAAATGGTGGCGTGCCGCCGCCTCGATGCCGTAGATGCCCGGTCCCCATTCGGCGATATTGAGATAGATCTCCATCATCCGACGCTTCGACCAGACGGCCGAGGCGGAAACCGCAAGCGGCAGTTCCAGTGTCTTGCGCACGAAGGAGCGGCTGTTCCATAAAAACAGGTTCTTGACGGTCTGCATCGGGATGGTGCTGCCGCCGCGGGTGGATTTGCCGCTCAGCGTCTCCTCGACGAGAACCCGCATCTCGCCCCAATCGACACCACCGTGAAAGCAGAACTGCCCGTCCTCCGAGACCATGACGGATTTCACCAGCACCGGCGCGATTTTATCCAGCGGAACCCAGCGACGGTCATATCCCTGAAAGGTGACGGCATCGCCTATCATCAGGGTGGAAACGGGATGGATGAACGGCAGCACATAGGCGATGATGAAGAAGTAAGGCAGCAGCAAGAGGGCGATCAGGACGAGGACGATGCGCTGCCAGAACGGCCGGTCCCTGAAGCGCGCCAGCAGGGAGGAGCGTCGCGGCACCTCGGCTTCCTCCTCCTCATTGTCCGTCGATATGTCCAAATGCCTGACGTCCACGGTCGCTCCATCCCGGTAGGCCTTCATATATCCGGGAAACGCTCTGATGCTGCACTCGTCATATCGTCTACACAAAGCGATGACCAGAGTGCGACGCAATTCCCCACCCGGCTGTTGACAATTCTCGTTGCCAGCAACCGCCTCTCATGCCAAACAGCGGCCATGGACAGCACCGATACCTCATTCGAACAGCGGCTCAGGGTCAATGCCGGCAAGACCGAGGCACTGCTGACGCGGCTGCTGGCCGATACCGGCCTCAATGACGAGATCGTCCGCCCCGACAGGCTCCTGAGCGCGATGCGTCATGGCGTCCTGAACGGAGGCAAGCGGCTACGACCCTTCCTCGTCATGGAATCTGCGGCGCTTCTCGGCGGCAATGCAGAAGCGGCGCTCAGGGTCGGCGCGGCACTCGAATGCGTGCACTGCTATTCCCTCGTCCATGACGACCTGCCTGCCATGGACGACGACGACCTGCGCCGCGGCCAGCCGACGGTGCATATCGCCTTCGACTACGCCACCGCGATCCTGGCGGGCGATAGCCTCCTGACCTACGCCTTCGACATTATCGCAGCACCCGAAACGGAGCTGCCGGCGGACCGGAAAATGGCGCTCGTGCTGGCGCTGTCACGCGCGGCCGGCATCGGCGGCATGGCTGGCGGCCAGGCGCTTGATCTCGCCGCGGAGAAAGAAACGCCCGACGAAAACGGCATAACGACGCTGCAGGCGATGAAGACGGGCGCACTGATCCGTTTTGCCTGTGAGGCCGGCGCTATCATCGCTGGAGCTTCGACCGAAGACCGCAAGCGCCTTCGGACCTTCGGTGAAAAGATCGGCCTTGCCTTCCAGCTTGCCGACGACCTGCTCGACCTGACGGCCGACGCCGCCACCATGGGCAAGGCGACCGGCAAGGATGCCGCCCGCGGCAAGGGAACGCTTGTCGCCCTGCACGGCCGGGAATGGGCCGAAACGACGCTCGCAAAGCTGGTGAACGACGCCGCCGACCTGCTGTCCGGCTATGGCGACAAGGCGGATGTCCTAACGGAAACCGCCCGCTTCGTTGCGAACCGCAAGAGCTGATTCCGAAGACTTCCACACGGTCTTGCCCGACGGCGGACGAATGACCTTCCGACGAGAATAGCGATGGGCATCTGCCATCCATTCCGCTACGGCTACCCATTCAGCTGAGGAATGTCACCATCACAAGAATCCATGGCATCGCCGGGTGATTTCCGCTGCATTCTATGACACATTCCGGCACCGTGTTGACCTGTAGACGTGGAATTCTTCGCGCCGGCCAACGCTTCGGGAATAGTCTCCATGCGCGAAACGCTTGCCTATCTGCCGCACATCCTGCCGGCCTACATCGCTTATATCATTGCCGTCATCAGTCCCGGCCCCGCCATCATGGCCATCATCGGCACATCGATGACCCATGGCCGCAAGGCCGGCATGACCCTGGCGCTCGGCATCTTCGGTGGCTCGCTAACTTGGGCGATTGCCGCCGCGGCGGGTCTCGCCACGCTGCTGCAGACCTATGCGATGGCGCTGGAGGTTCTGAAGATCTTCGGCGGCCTCTATCTGCTCTACCTCGCCTACAAGGCATTCCGCGCCGTGCGAGCGAGCGGAGAGCTTCCGACCGCCACCGAAGGCCCGAAAACGCCCAGCTTCAAATCGCTGATCCTGCGCGGCTACGGCATCCACGTTACCAACCCGAAGGCCATCTTCGCCTGGCTCGCCATCATCGCGCTCGGCATGCCGCAGGGCGCACCAGGTTCGGTCGCGCTGCTGATCATCGGCGTCTGCGGCGTGACCGGCTTTCTGGCGTTCATGGGCTATGCGATCCTGTTTTCGACCTCGCATGCGCTGAAAATCTATCGCAATGCGCGCCGCTGGATCGAGGGCGTCATGGCCGGCTTCTATTGCTTCGCCGGCATCAAGCTGCTGACGAGCAATATATAACCCCGGTCTCCCTGGCGGCGGGTCACTCCGCCGCGACGTTCTTCTGGCCGAACCGCTTCTCGATGTAGTCGGTCACCAGCGCCTCGAAGTCGGAGGCGATGTTCGGGCCGCGCAGCGTCATCGCCTTCTGGCCATCGATGAAGACAGGTGCGGCCGGCGTTTCGCCGGTGCCGGGCAGCGAAATGCCGATATCGGCATGCTTGCTTTCGCCCGGACCGTTGACGATGCAGCCCATGACGGCAACGTTCAGTGCCTCGACACCAGGATACTTCTCGCGCCAGACCGGCATGTTCTTGCGGATGTCGTTCTGGATGTTCTGCGCGAGTTCCTGGAAGACCGTCGACGTCGTACGGCCGCAGCCGGGACAAGCCGCGACGACAGGGATGAACTGACGGAAGCCCATGACCTGCAGCAATTCCTGCGCCACCTGCACCTCGCGGGTGCGGTCGCCATTCGGCTCCGGGGTCAAGGAAACGCGGATCGTGTCGCCGATACCGTGCTGCAGCACATAGCCCATGGCGGCGGAAGAGGCGACGATGCCCTTCGAGCCCATGCCGGCCTCAGTGAGACCAAGGTGAAGCGCATGGTCGGAGCGCTCCGACAGCATGGAGTAGACGGCTATCAGATCCTGCACCTGGCTGACCTTGGCCGACAGGATGATGCGGTTGCGCGGCAGGCCGATTTCCTCGGCAAGATCGGCCGAGATCAGCGCCGACTGCACGATCGTCTCACGCGTCACCTGCCGGGCCGACAGCGGCGAACCTTCGGCCGCATTCTTGTCCATCAGCGCGGTCAGCAAATCCTGATCGAGCGAACCCCAGTTGACGCCGATGCGCACCGGCTTGTCGTAGCGGATCGCCATCTCGATGATCTCGGCGAACTGCTTGTCCTTCTTGTCCTTGAAGCCGACATTGCCGGGATTGATGCGGTATTTCGCCAGCGCCTCGGCGCAGGCCGGATGATCGGCGAGCAGCTTGTGGCCGATATAATGGAAATCGCCGATCAGCGGCACGTCCATGCCGAGACGCAGCAGCCGCTCGCGGATCTTCGGCACGGCGGCAGCGCTTTCATCGCGATCGACGGTGATGCGAACGAGCTCGGAGCCGGCTTTGTAGAGGGCAGCGACCTGGGCGACGGTCGAATCGACATCGGCCGTGTCGGTATTGGTCATGGACTGCACGACGACGGGGGCACCGCCGCCGACGATCACGCCGCCGACATCGACGGCAACGGAGGAGCGGCGCGGTTTCGGGTCGAAATCGGTGGCGGACGACATGGAAAGCTCTCGCAGGCCTTTGAAACGGGTGCCTTTCAGGTGGATCACGAAGCGGCCGTTGTCAACCGCTGCGGCGATCTCTTTTGATCGGTCGGGCTTTAGCCGTTACCGGGCAAAAACGACGAAATTAATGCTTGGCATCTCCAATGCCGTCAGCGTAGCGCGCCAGCGACGACAGCGCCAGCACGACCAACAGCATCACCGGCAGCGCCATCAGCACCGGCGAGAAGCCGACATGCTCGGCGGCAAAGCCGATCGCCGACGGGGCGACCAGCATGCCGGAATAACCGAGCGTCGTGACGACCGAAATGGCGATGCCGGGCTGCAGCCCCGGAATGTTGCCGGCCGCCGAAAACGCGATCGGCACCATGTTGGAAATGCCGATGCCGCAGAGCGCAAAGCCGAGAATGGCGATCTCGGCATTCGGCGCGAGCGCTGCCGTCAGCATGCCGACGATGGCAAAGACCGTGCAGACCCGTAGCGTCTTGATGGCGCCGAGCCAGTCGCGCACGAAATCGCCGGCAAAACGCATGGTCGCCATGGTGGCCGAGAAAGCGGCAAAGCCGAAGCCCGACAGCGCCACCGACGCGCCCTTTTCCTGGCTGAGATAGAGCGCGCTCCAGTCGAGCACCGCGCCCTCCGGCACCATACAGAACAGCGCGACCATGCCGAGCAGCCAGGGAAGTGGAATCATCGGCAGCTTTGCCTTCGGCTTGGCCTCATCATGATGCGGCTGATCGCTTAGGACCATCGGCCAGGCAAATACCAAGAAAACAATGGCGATGGCGGTCGAGGCTTCGGCATGGCCTAGAATGCCCCAGCGCGAGATCAGTAGCCCGCCGATCGCCGAACCCAACAGGCCGCCCAGGCTCCAGAAGGCATGGCAGGAGGACATGATCGCCCGACGCATGGATTTTTCGACCGAGACGGCATTGGCGTTCATCGCCACATCCATGGCGCCGATGAAACCGCCGAAGAGAAAGAGCGCGATCGCCGCCGTCCAGACATTCGGCGCCAGCGTCAGCGCCAGGATCATAGGCAGCAGCAGCACCGCAAAGGCCTGCACGACAACGCGCGAGCCGCGCACAGCGATCTGCGCGCCGGCGAGCGGCATCATGACGAGGGAGCCAACACCGAAGACGAGGATCATCAGGCCGAGCTCGAATTTGGACAGTTGCAGCCGCTCGGCGAATTCGGGAATTTTCGGTGCCCAGCAGCCGACCATGAAGCCGTTCATGAGAAACATCAGCGACACCGCAGCACGCGATTTGGTGAAAAACGGGCTCCTGCGCTCCTTCAAGCCCTCCATTCTCATCCCGTTGTCCATGAAAATTCCTCCAAATTTGCGCCGCAGTCTATTTAAATCGATTGAAATCTCAACGATCGAAAAAGCCGAAACGGTCACATTTCGTCTCCGTCTGTTAAAGCGGAGGCAAAGACGCCACAACCCCGAATAAATCATTCATATGCGCACGCCATCGGCAAAATGTCCTATTGACGCCGAAAAAGTAGGCTCCTATCGGTTGAGGCCTGAAAGATTCTTCAGCCGGCCCCAAGTCGGGTCATCCTCTGGTGCATCCCCGTGAAAAACTCCATCGGCTATGGCATCCTGCTTACGGTGTTTGCCTACATGCTGTTCACTGCGCATGATTCGGCGGTGAAGCTGCTCGTCGCTTCCATCCCCGTCTGGCAAGTCCTGTTCATCCGAAGCTGCACCATTCTTGCCGGCTGCTTCGTTTTCGAAGGTCCGGCGCTCGTCCATAAGGTGGCGCGCTCGCCGATCATCAAGCCGATGATCGTGCGCAGCATCATCATCCTCATCGCCTGGATTTCCTATTATTCGGCCGCCTCCTATCTGCAGCTCGCCGAGGTGACGACACTCTATTACGCAGCGCCAATCGTCGGCACGATTCTGGCGACCATCGTGCTGCGCGAAAAGGTCACCATCGCCCGCTGGATGGCGGTCGGTGTCGGCTTCTGCGGCGTGGTGATTGCCTCCAATCCCGTCGGCCTGTCGATCTCCTGGCCGGTCTATCTGGCGCTGCAGGCAGCCGTCCTCTGGGCATGCGGCATGGTGCTTTTGCGCAAGACCGCACTGCACGAGAAAAGCCATATCCAGATGGCCGTCTCCAACATCATGTTCATCATCCTGACCGCGGGCATGGCGATCATCCACTGGCAGACGCCGACGCCGTTTCAGATTGTCCTGCTCGGCTTGACCGGCATCATCGCCGGCGCCGGCCAGCTCGCTCTCTTCGAAGGCATGCGCCAGGCACCCGTCTCGGTGCTCGCGCCGTTCGAATATACCTCGCTGGTCTGGGCCTTCCTGCTCGGTTACCTGATCTGGGGCGATATCCCCGGCGCCAACACCTTCATCGGTGCCATCCTGATCCTCAGCGCCGGCTTCATCATCATTATCAGCGAGCGGATGAAGCGGCGAACGGCCGCGGCTTGATGACCGCCGACCACTGTTACAATCATAAAAGCCTATATTCTGTACAGACACACATATAGGTTGCGATTCGATCTCTTTTGCCACGACATCAGACAAGGCATCGGCATGGTGAACGTTGCAGCCCTCGAAGAGTGATTGGAATCGGATACCGCATGATCCCTGGCCGCATTATCTTCCTGAATGGCACATCCAGCGCAGGCAAATCGACCTTGGCGAAAGCACTGAGAGAAGTGCTGCCGGAGTTTTGCTACTATGCCTCGGATCAATTGGCAGATGCAGGTTTTCGGGCGTTGAAACGTAACGCCGCCGCGGGGTCACCGGGTGAGCGCAGCAGATTCTTCGATGGATTTCATCGCTCCATCGCTGCCTTCGCCAATGCCGGCAACGATCTGATTGTGGAGCATATCGTCGAGGAACAGAGCTGGGCCGACCACCTCGAAAGTTTGCTGGCGAATCTCGACGTGTTCTGGGTCGGTGTGCATGCACCGATCGAAGAGGTTGAACGTCGCGAGAGAGAACGTGGCAACCGCTATATCGGCGAAGCCCGTTACCATCTGAAGACGCACAACTACTGCCGATACGACCTGGAAATCGACACCACCCGGCCGCTCGACACATTGGTGGCACTCATAGTCGAAGAATGGGAAAAGCGGCGCACGGCGGCGACTTGAACCGGATCAATGCGTTTTCCGCAGGCACAAGCGCAAACCGCCAGGCGAGCGAAACTCCCAACCCGCAACAAGATGTTGGATTTCATTCCGCGACAGCGGCGGTCCGTTCGACGGGTCGTGGCCGCCGCATCAGAAAAGCCTGCATCGGCCGTTCGAAGAATTTGAAAAGCGCCACCGAGATCCCGATCGTGCAAAGCGTGACCAGCGTCAATATTCCGGTCACAACGGGCAGGGAGAGGTGCTTGCCCAGCAATTTGACCGGAAGCTGAAACGTGTAGGGGTGAACGAGGTAGAGCGAGTAGGACGCGTCTCCCAGCAGAACCGGAATGGCCCATAGTTTCCCGGACGGCAGCCGCATGAGCAGGAAGCCCAAGACGAAAAGGATCGCAAACAGGCTCGAGGCGAAGAGGCTGGGACCGGCAAGTGTCACAATAAGGAAGTAGGCCCCGCATGCCAGGAGAACGAGCACAAAGGCGGCGACATTCGACCCGCTCCTGATGGCGCTATAAGCCGAATACGCCTTGTGAAGCATCATGCCGAGAACGAATTCGATCAGTATCGGATTTGTATAGAAACGCCATTCGACGGATCCCGCGGGCCAAATCGCATGCAGCGCGATCAGGAAGAGGATGGCTGCGGAGGCAAACCAGGTTGCCCTGGCGCCAAAGATCAGGCAGGCACCGTAGATTACGTAGAAAAACACCTCGTAACAAAGCGTCCAGCCCAGGAAAAGGATCGGTTGTACGGCGCCTCCGCTTTTCTGATAAGGGATGAAAAGAAGAGATTTGATGACCGTGTCCACGGTCACCACAGTCGAATTGAGCAGGTTGGGCTTCACGAGCGCGATCAAGACGATCACCAGCGTCAGCAACCAGTAGAGCGGAACTATTCTCGCAACGCGCTTGCGTGCGAAATAGACAAGCCCGCGTCCCGGATCGGAGGAGTAGCTGATGATGAAGCCGCTCAGAACGAAGAAAATGTCGACGCCGGCGGCGCCCATGTCGAAATAATTGCGATCGACATGGTACTCGAGCACAAGAGTGCGTCCGAAATGAAAGAGAACGACAGAGAAGGCGGCCACAAACCGGAGAAACTGGAGAGAGTCCAATTGTTTCGAGTTTGGCCGCCGAATGGAAAGCACCTGCTCGTTAACCATGACGGCCCCGATCCGCTTTGATTGCTTGTTCCAACACATCCGCCATTGCCGCCTGGGTGCTGCGGCTTGGATGCCAGTTGCATCCAAAATCCTTCGGTTTGACGCGCAAATTCAGATATCGAAGGCGGCTTTCGCCTTTCGCGACGCTCGTCTGGACGGCGGCCTTGATTGCTTTCTCGGCCGTATCGAAATCCTTCTGAGGCATCATCGGCCCGAGCGCGGCGTAGAGATACGCTTTTGGAAACTGATATCTGAGCCTGGAGAGAAGCTTGGCGTATTCCCCGCCGAAATCGCCGGGATTCTTGCCGTCCGAAAAGTCGTTCGTCCCCAGATTGATGACGACGGCGGAAACGCGCTCGTCGGGAAGGCCGGGCGCACCGCTTCTCAACAACGTCCCATTGTCGATGACGTCAAGCATGGTTTTCGTGCCCTCGCGAGCACGCGAAAGGCCGATGCCCGAAACCGCGAGCGTCGTAAGCTCCATCCCGAGGCTACGCGCTGCGACAGCGGCATATGTCAGATATTGATTTTCAGTTCCGGGGCTGAATTTGCATCCGGGACCGACACCCTCGACGCCGTAGCCTGCAGTGATGGAGTCTCCTATTGCCACCATCTCTTCGGTCGATGCCTCTGCTGGGAGGAACGACCCGTCTGTTTCGGCGGAAACGAATGTGGTATCGCCAACCCATCCTTCGGTGCGGCGCGTCGCGCGAACGCTATGGGCGCCTCGCTGCAAGCCATCGGCAAGCTGGTATCGGTGCTGCCCCGCCTGCAGATCAAGGCGCTGGGGAACACCGTCCAATTCGATCTCCAGGCTGTTTTGTCCGGTATCGACGAGGGTAACCGAGAGCGAGGTGCCTTCGAAACGCAGCGCAAAGCCGCTGCCGGGCCAGCCAAAAGCTGCATCGCTGGCTGCAACACGGCCGATCCATTTCGATGGCCGCTCGATCGTATCCGCCGCAAAGGTTGGAAAGGTTGGTATGAATACAGACACGCTCAGAAGAAGTGACGCAGCCACGACGTGAAGCTCACGAACCGGCCAAGGCCGCCAGCGCGCTATGATGGACAATTCGTCACCTCTTCGGGCTGTGTCAGATCAATTCCTGCACTGCAATTCCTAATAGAAACGCATTTTGATTGCCGCCCGCGTCTCCCGGCAAACCGATAGGAGACCTTGATAGCGCGCATGCCCTGCATGAATAATGCCGCACCAAAGACACAACCAAATGCTGCAATAGGCAACATTGAGAGAAATGGAGCAACGTTGGGAGAAGTAGGGCAACATCGAGAATTGTCACTATGCTGCGCTGCCACATTGGTCAGCAATTATCGACGGAGACGGAAGCCTCGTCTCTCCTGACGGCTCGATCCGCTGTTCTTTGAGAAAAATATTCGCAATTGCCCATTTATCTCGCAGTTTTCTACGCTTTCGCGATGCAATTTTTCTGCGATGTATGCGACATTGAATGAAACCGCTCCAGAAACGGAAGAGAACGATGAACTGGTTGAAGACTGTTGCCGCCGCCGCCCTCGTGCAGGCTGCATTCCTGCTCCCCGCCCATGCCGGCGAAAACCTCAAGGCGATCCAGTCGGCCGGCGTATTCAAGGTCGGCACGGAAGGGACCTATGCGCCCTTCACCTTTCATGACGAGAGCGGCAAGCTGACCGGCTTCGACGTCGAGATCGCCGAAGCGATCGCCGGCAAGCTTGGCGTCAAGGCGCAGTTCCTGGAAGGCAAGTGGGACGGCCTGATCGCCGGCCTTGATGCCAACCGCTACGACGCCGTCATCAACGAAGTCGGCGTCACCGAAGCTCGCAAGAAGAAGTATGACTTCTCCGAGCCCTATATCGCCTCCAAGGCCGTGCTGATCGTCAAGGACAGCAACACCGACATCAAGGATTTCGCCGATCTCAAGGGCAAGAAGTCCGCGCAGTCGCTGACCAGCAACTTCGGCAAGCTCGCAACCGAGGCCGGCGCCGAGCTCGTCGGCACCGATGGCTTCGACCAGTCGATCCAGCTGGTCCTGACCGGCCGTGCCGATGCGACCATCAACGACAGCCTCTCCTTCCTCGATTTCAAGAAGCACAAGCCCGACGCTCCGGTGAAGATCGTCGCACAGCAGTCCAACGCCGATTTCTCCGCCGTCATCATCCGCAAGGGAGAGCCGGAACTGCTTGATGCGATCAATAAGGCGCTGGCCGACATCAAGGCTGACGGCACCTATGACAAGATCTCCAAGAAATACTTCGGACAGGATGTTTCGAAGTAAGAGGGCATAGGCAGCGACATAAAACTGTGAAAAAGATGCGTCCGGGGTCACCTCCGGACGCATTCTCTTATCGAAAGGCTTCTCCGTGGAGCATTGGTTGCAACTGATGTGGGAGTCATTGGGCACGCTGCTTTGGGCAGGGCTCGTCTTCACCATCCCGCTCACCTTGATTACCTTCGTCCTCGGTCTGCTGCTCGGTTTGCTTACTGCCGTCGTCAGACTGTTCGGCCCGGCGCCGCTGGTGGCGATCGCCCGCTTCTATGTCTGGGTGATCCGCGGCACGCCGCTGCTCGTACAGCTCTTCGTCATCTTCTACGGCCTGCCGAGCCTCGGCATCCTGCTCGACGCCTTTCCGGCCGCCGTCATCGGCTTTACGCTCAGCGTCGGCGCCTATACGTCCGAAATCATCCGCGCCGTCATCTCCTCCGTGCCGAAAGGTCAGTGGGAAGCGGCCTATTCGATCGGCATGAACTGGCGCCAGGCCATGAGCCGCACCATCCTGCCGCAGGCAGCGCGCGTTGCCGTGCCGCCGCTGTCGAACACCTTCATCTCGCTGGTCAAGGATACGTCGCTCGCCGCCGCCATTACCGTGCCGGAGCTGTTTCAGGCCGCGCAGCGCATCGTGGCAACGACCTACGAGCCGCTGATCCTTTATATCGAGGCCGCCATCATCTATCTCGTGCTCAGCACCTTCCTGTCGACGCTACAGGGCTACCTCGAACGCCGCTTCGCCCGTTCCGGCGGCACGCTGGAGGCACAGGCATGATCGAGCTTTCGCATATCGAAAAGCGCTTCGGCGACAACGTCATCCTCAAGGACATCAGCCTGATGATCCCCGAAGGCACGGTGACGGCACTCGTGGGGCCCTCCGGCGGCGGCAAGAGCACGCTGCTTCGCTGCATCAATCTCCTGGAAATCCCGACTGCCGGCACGATCCGCATCGGCGACGAGACGGCTACTTTCCAGCCGGGCAAAAAGCCCGCATGGCAGGAGATCCAGAAGATCCGCCGCCAGACCGGCATGGTCTTCCAGAATTTCCAGCTCTTTCCGCATCAGACCGCAATCCAGAACGTCATGGAAGGCCTGACGACCGTGTTGCGCTGGCCGGCCGAGAAGGCCCGCGCCCGCGCCGTCGAGCTTTTGACTAAGGTCGGCATGGCCCACAAGATCGATGCCTGGCCCTCGACGCTTTCGGGCGGCCAGCAGCAGCGCGTGGCGATTGCCCGCGCGCTCGCCCCCTCGCCGCGCGTGCTGCTCTGCGACGAACCGACCTCGGCGCTCGATCCGGAACTGGCGGCCGAAGTGGTCGATGTGCTGGGCAAGCTCGCCAATGAAGGCACGACCATGGTCATGGCAACCCACGACCTGCGGCTTGCCTCGAAGATTGCCAACAATGTCGTGTTTCTGGAAGCGGGCAACATCGTCGAGACCGGCTCCTCGCGCAATGTCTTCTCCAATCCTTCGCAGGAGCGGACGAAGCAATTCATCTCAACACTGAATTCCGGGCTCAGCTACGACATCTGAGCCCGCCGACCTGGGCCGAAAATGGCTTCATATTGGGGCAAAGCCGCGCATTGACGCTGGGCCGCTTTGCGGTTAGCTCTAATCTCATGGATACGGCACTCGTTCTCGTAGTGGTAGGAAGGCGCATGGGCAAGATGGTGTAACCATCCGGCGAAAGCACCCATGCGCGGTAAGCAGGCTCCTGACGGGGCCTTTTTTATTGCCTGAAATCCGGGCAGCGCCTCGTCAGATCACCCTCGACTCCCCATCCATACGACGGACAAGGCCATGACGCACACCGAAAGCCGCATCGATCATTCATCCAAGCAAGCAACCGACGATACGACCACCGAAAGAACCGCCGCACAGCCGCGGCTGATAACCCTCATCCTGCTCTCGGCGCTTGCCGTGTTGCCGGTGAATATGATCCTGCCATCGTTGCCGAAGATCGCTGTGGCATTCCACGCCGATTTCGCCCTCGTGAACCTCTCCGTCGCCGGCTTTTCCATCGTCACGGCAGCCCTTGAAGCCATCGGCGGCGCGATATCGGATCGGTTCGGCCGCAGGCCGGTCGTCCTGACGGCGCTCTCGATCTTCATCGTTACCTCGATCGGCTGTGTGTTCGCTCCGAATATCGGCATCTTCCTGCTGTGCCGCATGATGCAGGCGTGCATCGGACCCTGCTACTCCGTCGCGCTCGTCATCATCAAGAAAACCTCAAACGATCGCGAGGCAGCAAGCAAATTCGGCTATCTCGCCATGGGATGGGCGCTGGCACCCATGGTCGGCCCGCTGTTCGGCGGCTCGCTGGACGAAGTGTTCGGCTGGCAGGCAAGCTTCGTCGTCCTCGCAATCCTCGGCATCGCAGCCTTTCTTCTGTCTCTGCATGAATTGAAGGGATCGAGGGCGCCTGCATCAGGTACACGCAGAAACTACATCGCCTCCTATGGACTGCTTCTGCGTTCGCAGCGGTTCTGGGCCTATACGCTCTGCATGGCCTGCTCGATGGGCGTGCTTTACATCTTCCTCGGTGGGGCGCCGCTCACGATCGGCGACACGCTTGGTGGCTCGAGCGCTATGCTCGGCTTCTATATGGGCCTGGTTCCCGCCGGCTTCATTCTGGGCAGCTATCTGGCCGGCCGCTATGGGGCACGCATTCCGCTCGGCATGATCCTTGTCATAGCGCGGTTTCTGACCTGTATCGGCTTGATATCAGGCCTTGCCCTGTCGCTGTCCGGCACGACTCATGTTTGGGCGCTCTTCGGCCCCTGCATCTTCATCGGCATCGGCAACGGCCTCACCATGCCGGCCGCCAATAGCGGCGCGATGTCGGTACGATCAGATATGGTCGGGACGGCCGCGGGGCTCGCCGCCGCCATGCGGATATCGGGCGGCGCGGTCATCGGCTCCATTGCCGGACTATTCCTTGAGCGATCACCGACGATCCATACCCTGTTCGTCCTGATGCTGATGTCAGCATTGCTCGCGCTGCTGGTGGCATTCTGGGCTGCCTTCGCGGAGCGGCGCAAGACGGGTTCGGTTACATGACCAGCGGATTGTTTTCACACCGGTCCGATCTTGTAGTCCTTCGCTTCCCGCCGCACGCGTCCAAAGCCGGTGATGTGGCCGCCGGCGACGATCCAGCCTTCGCGGGCCGCATCTTCCAGAGCCACTTGGCGGGTTCTGGCAGCCTGCCCTGGATCGAGATCATAGGCTAGGCCGATCTTCGGATCGCCGGGCTGCAGATCCCCCACATGCAAGGTATCGCCCCAGATCAGCAAGGAATTGTCGCCGCCGCAAAGCAAATAGCCTGTGTGGCCGGGCGTGTGCCCCGGCAGCGAACGCGCCTCTATGCCAACAAGCACTTCGCCTGGCCCGATCCGCCTTATGCGCGCGCCGTAGATGCGCTGCAGCTGCTCGGCAATCTTGAAGCCGCCGCGTCTCGCCTCCGGCAGCGCCTCACGCTCAGCCTGGTCAGTGAAGAAGGCGATATCACGCTCCGGTACGAACACCTCTGCATGCGGGAAGTATGGCTCGTCGCCATCGAACAGACCGAGTGCATGATCGCCATGGATATGGGTGAGCAAGACGCCCTGGATTTCATCCGGCGAAACACCCGCTTCCTGCAATGCCGATCGTGCATGGCCGTATTTCGGCCCCCATGACGTACCCGTGCCGGCATCGATCAGAAGAACCCCGGCAGGCCCGCGCAGAAGGAAGCAGTTCACATCCACCTGAAGCGTCGGCTTGCCCCAGCTTGCGATCGCGTGCTGCCGGGCAGCATCGCCATCCGCGTGGATCAACATATCCGCCGGCGCCTCGAAGAGGCCGTCGAGCAGAAGTGTAACGTCGTATTGCCCGATATGCAGGGAACGATCAGTCATGGCTGCGCCTCTGTCCGAAAAGCTGCACAAAAAGGGCCGGATTGGAGCCGGCCCTTTTCGTATCTCTATGGACGCTCAGGCGCCGTAGACGACAAGCAGATCCTTGGCATCGATCTGGTCGCCGGCGCGCACCAGCACTTCGGAGATCGTGCCGTCCTTTTCGGCGTGCAGTGCCGTTTCCATCTTCATGGCCTCGATGGACACGAGCACGTCACCGGCCTTGATCGCCTGACCGGGCGAGACGAACACCGTCGAGATGACGCCCGGCATCGGCGCACCGACATGGGCGGCATTGCCGGTCTCGGCCTTGCGGCGCACGGCACTGCCGGAAGCACCATGGGCGCGATCCGGCACCTTGATGCGGCGCGGCTGGCCGTTGAGTTCGAAGAACACCGTCACCATGCCCTTGTCGTCGGTCGTCGTCATCGCCTGGTTGACGATCACGAGCGTCTTGCCCTTCTCGATCTCGGCAAACAGCTCGTCGCCTTCCTTCAGACCGTAGAAATAGGCCGGCGTCGGCAGCACCGAGACGGGGCCGTAGGTGTCGGCGGCCAGCGCATAGTCGGTGAAGACCTTCGGATACATCAGGTAGGAGGCGAATTCGAAGTCGTCGACCTTGCGCTCCAGCTTGGTCTCGATGACCTTACGCTCGGCATCGAGATCAGCTTCGGCAAGCAGGGAGCCGGGGCGAACGACATAGGGTTTGTCGCCCTTCAGCGCTTTCTTTTGCAGCGCTTCCGGCCATCCCGACGGCGGCTGGCCGAGATCACCCTTCAGCATCGAGACGACCGAATCCGGGAAGGCGATATCCTTGGCCGGGTTTTCGACATCGGCAACCGTCAGGTCCTGGCTCACCATCATCAGCGCCATGTCGCCGACGACCTTGGAGGATGGCGTCACCTTGACGATATCGCCGAACATCTGGTTGGCATCGGCATAGGCCTGCGCCACCTGGTGCCAGCGGGTCTCGAGACCGAGCGAGCGGGCCTGTTCCTTGAGGTTGGTGAACTGGCCGCCCGGCATTTCGTGAAGATAGACTTCCGAAGCCGGACCCTTGAGGTCGCTTTCGAAGGCGGCGTACTGGTGGCGCACGGCTTCCCAGTAGAAGGAGATGCGGCGGATCCATTCGGGATCGAGCCCCGGATCGCGCTCGGAACCCTTGAGGGCTTCGACGATCGAGCCGAGGCAGGGCTGCGAGGTATTGCCGGACAGCGCATCCATCGCCGCATCGACGGCATCGACGCCGGCGTCGACCGCAGCAAGTACGGTTGCAGCGGCAATGCCCGATGTATCATGCGTGTGGAAGTGGATCGGCAGACCCGTCGCCTCGCGCAGCGCCTTGAATAGCACCTTGGCGGCCGCCGGCTTCAGAAGGCCGGCCATATCCTTCAGCGCGATGATGTGGGCACCGGCCTTTTCCAGCTCGACGGCGAGATCGGTATAATATTTCAGATCGTATTTCGGGCGCGCCGAGTTCAGGATATCACCCGTGTAGCAGATCGCCGCTTCGCAGAGCTTGTTCTCCTCGGCAACGGCATCCATCGACACGCGCATGTTTTCGACCCAGTTCAGGCAGTCGAAGACACGGAAGAGATCGACGCCGCCCTTGGCTGCCTGGCGGACGAAGTATTTCACGACATTGTCGGGATAGTTGGTGTAGCCGACGCCGTTGGCGCCACGCAGCAGCATCTGCAGAAGCAGGTTAGGCGCACCCTCGCGGATCAGCGACAGGCGCTCCCACGGATCTTCGGTGAGGAAGCGCATGGAGACGTCGAAGGTGGCGCCGCCCCAGCACTCCAGCGACAGAAGCTGCGGCAGGGCGCGCGCATAGGTGCCGGCGATGCTGGCGATGTCATAGGTACGCATGCGCGTCGCAAGCAGCGATTGATGGCCGTCGCGCATCGTCGTGTCGGTCATCAGCACGCGCTTCTCGCCGCGCATCCATTCGGCGAATTTCTGCGGGCCGAGCTTGTCGAGGAGCTGCTTGGTTCCATCCGGAATAGCGCTGTCGATATAGGGCAGCACCGGTTGGGCGGCCTTTGCCGAAGGCTCCGGACGGCCGCGCGTTTCGGGATGGCCGTTGACCGTGACGTCAGCGAGATAGGTCAGAAGCTTCGTGGCGCGGTCCTGGCGCTTGACCTGCTGGAACAGTTCCGGCGTGGAATCGATGAAGCGCGTCGTATAGCTGTTGTCGCGGAATTTCTCGTGCGTGATGATCGCTTCGAGGAAGGTAAGGTTCGTCGCGACGCCACGGATGCGGAATTCGCGCAGCGCACGGTACATGCGGGCGATCGCCTCCTGCGGGTTCGGCGCCCAGGCCGTCACCTTCACCAGCAGCGGATCATAATAGCGGGTGATGATCGCACCCGAATAGGACGTGCCGCCGTCCAGACGGATGCCGAAACCCGAAGCCGAACGATAGGCGGTGATGCGGCCGTAATCCGGAATGAAGTTATGCTCCGGGTCTTCCGTCGTCACGCGGCACTGCAGCGCATGGCCGTTGAGCCGGATGTCTTCCTGCTTCGGAACGCCCGATTCCGGCGTGCCGATGGCAAAGCCGTCGAGGATATGGATCTGCGCCTTGACGATATCGATGCCGGTGACGACTTCGGTAACGGTATGCTCGACCTGGATACGCGGATTGACTTCGATGAAGTAGAATTTGCCGGTATCGGCATCCATCAGATATTCGACGGTGCCGGCGCCGACATAATTCGTCGCCTTGGCGATCTTCAGCGAATAGGCGGCCAGCTCCTGACGCTGCGCATCGGTAAGATAGGGCGCCGGCGCACGCTCGACGACCTTCTGGTTGCGGCGCTGAACCGAACAGTCGCGTTCGAACAGGTGCACGACATTGCCGTGCGTGTCGCCGAGGATCTGGCTTTCGACGTGGCGGGCGCGCTCGACGAGCTTTTCGAGATAGACCTCGTCCTTGCCGAAGGCGGCCTTCGCTTCGCGCTTGGCCTCCGTCACTTCCTTGGCGAGATCGGCCTCGGAGCGGATGGCGCGCATGCCGCGGCCGCCGCCGCCCCAGGAAGCTTTGAGCATGACCGGATAGCCGATCTCGGCCGCCATCTTGGCGACTTCCTTCATATCGTCAGGCAAGGGATCGGTGGCCGGCACGACGGGCACGCCGACCGAGATCGCGAGATTGCGGGCGGCGACCTTGTTGCCGAGCTGGCGCATCGTATCGGCGCGCGGGCCGATGAAGATGATGCCGGCGGCATCGCAGGCATCGACGAATTCAGGGCTTTCCGACAGAAGACCGTAGCCCGGATGGATCGCGTCGGCGCCGGAAAGCTTGGCGACGCGGATGATCTCGTCGATCGACAGATAGCTCTCGATCGGCCCGAGATCACGGGCAAGATGCGGACCGCGGCCGACCTGATAGCTCTCGTCCGCCTTGAAGCGATGCAGCGCGAGTTTGTCTTCCTCGGCCCAGATGGCCACCGTTTTTATGCCAAGCTCGTTGGCGGCGCGGAATACGCGGATGGCGATTTCGGAACGGTTGGCAACCAGGATCTTGGAAATGGGCAATGCTGTCTCCTCACGGCATCGAAACGGGCAATGCTGCACCCGCGAAGAGAATTCTTAACTTCTTGTCACGGGAAGTTCAATTTCTCCTGCGACATCCGACATCAAAATAGTTGCCGTTACGGAATAAGTCCGTTTCTGAAAGCGATGGCGACGATGTGCTGCCGATTTCTGGCCTTCAGCTTTTCCTGGATGCTGTTCATGTACCAGTCGACGGTATGATTGGAAATCTTCAGCAGCCGGCTGATCTCGATCGAGGTCATGCCGTCGGCCAGATGGTTGAGCACCTCCATCTCGCGCTTGGTCAGTTTCAGATCGGCCTTCCCCTGTTCCTCGAGCGATTGCGCTTCGTCACGCAGCTCCAGAAGCCGCCAGAAAGCCTTTCTGGCCACGGCATCGAAGAGCGAAAGCTCCGTCGGGGAAAGATCGACCGCCTCACCGCCGATCGTCATGCTGCCGAGCAGGCCGCTTCGTCCGTGAATCGGAAAAATATAGCCGTCGATAAGCCCGTTGGCACGGGCATCCGCCATCATCTGCTCCATCCGGCGCCGGAGCGGATCCGATTTGTGCGCAGTCACGGCATCGCTCCAGCGGAAGGGGCGCTGCGCCCGGGTGGCATAGCGCGCTACAGGGTCGACGAGCATGTATCTCTTGCGGACATAGGTCAGCGGCCATTGATCGGGCCAGCGGCCCGCCAGCATGAAGTTGGCGATATCGACATTCGGCCGCGTCTGCCTCAGCAAACCGTAGAAATCGAATTTGTAGGAACGGAGCACAAGCTCGAGCTCGGCCACGACATCCTTGGTACGCTTGCATTCTTCGATGACCACAAGCAATTGTATTAGCGAATGGATATTCACATTTACCCCTCGGCCTCGCAGCCTGAATTATCGGCGGACGAGCATTGCCACCCTGCTCGCCAGGCCCCCTAGCGCGCTTAATCGCCGGCAACATACTCAGGCCGACGCGAAATTGAACGCCTTTGGCGATTTTTTTGCCATTCAACCCTGAATGGCCGCCTTCGGCGTGACTTAATAGTAACGGATGATGCCGCGGCGGGGTCGTTCCCAAAGTGTCACATTTCTGCGGCGGCCGATAGCACCTGGCTGCGACGGCACGCGCTGCGCGGGAAATTCCCTTGAAAAAACAGCTTCAGATTCCGTTAATCGCCGGTTCAGGTACCGATCTGTAGTGTCGCAGCATTCCGAGTTTTGCTGATGCACAGAGGGTGCCTGACGTGTCACTGTTCAAAGTCTATGCAAGAGCCCTGAAGTATCTTGGCGCGTATCGATACCGCGTTTGGATGGTCGTGATCGCAAACATCGCGCTTGCGATGACCACCATCTATGAACCGGTTCTGTTCGGCCGCATCTTCGACGCCATTGCCAAGAAAGAAGCCGTCACGCCGACCATGGTGCTGTGGGCCGGCTTTGCCGTCTTCAGTGCTGTCGCCTTCATCGTGGTGTCCCGCGAGGCCGACCGCCTTGCGCATGGCCGCCGCGCCTCCCTGCTCACCGAAGCATTCGGCCGCATCATCTCGATGCCGCTCTCCTGGCATAGCCAGCGCGGCACGGCGAGCGCGCTGAACACGCTGCTGCGCGCCTGCGAAGCGCTGTTCGGCCTGTGGCTCGAATTCATGCGCAACCATCTGTCGACCGCCGTTGCGCTCGTCATCATGATTCCGACAGCCATGGCCATGGACCTGCGCCTGTCCGCAGTCCTCGTCCTGCTCGGCGTCTTCTACTGGATCATCGGCCGGCTGGTCATGAATCGTACGAAAGATGGCCAGACCTCGGTCGAAAGCCACTACAATACCGTCTTCTCGCATGTGAGCGACTCGATCAGCAACGTTTCGGTGCTGCACAGCTACAACCGCATCGAAGCTGAAACCAAGGCGCTGAAGTCCTTCACCGAACGTCTGCTGGAGGCCCAGTATCCGGTCCTCGACTGGTGGGCTCTTGCCGGCGCTCTGAACCGCACGGCCTCGACCGTGGCCATGATGGCGATCCTGATGATCGGTACCGTCCTCGTCCAGGACGGCAGCCTGAGCCTTGGTGCGCTGATCACCTTCATCGCCTTCGCCAACGTGCTGATCGGCCGCCTGGAGCAGCTGCGCAACTTCGCCAACCAGATTTTCGAAGCGCGCGCCAAGCTCGTGGACTTCTACACGCTGGAAGATTCCGTTCGTGACCGCGAAGAGCCAGCCGGCCTTGCCGAAATCAAGGACGTCAAGGGCGAAGTGGAGTTCCGCGACGTATCCTTCGGCTTCGCCAACTCCTCGCAGGGCCTGCACGACATCTCCTTCACGGTGAAGGCCGGCCAGACCGTCGCCATCGTCGGCCCGACCGGCGCTGGCAAGACGACGCTCGTCAACCTGCTGCAGCGCGTCTTCGACCCGCAGAAGGGCCAGATCCTCGTCGACGGTCACGACATCACCAAGGTGACCCGCAAGTCGCTGCGCCGCTTCATCGCCACCGTCTTCCAGGATGCCGGCCTGCTGAATCGCTCGATCAGCGACAACATTCGCCTCGGCCGCGAAGGTGCGACGCAGGAAGAAATGGTTCGTGCCGCGCAGGCCGCCGCTGCCAACGACTTCATCGAAACCCGCGAAGGCGGCTACGATACCCGCGTCGGCGAGCGTGGCAACAAGCTCTCGGGTGGTGAACGCCAGCGTATCGCAATCGCCCGCGCCATCCTCAAGGATGCGCCGATCCTCGTGCTCGACGAAGCCACCAGCGCGCTCGACGTCGAAACCGAAAACCGGGTCAAGACGGCGATCGACAACCTGCGCCAGAACCGCACGACCTTCATCATCGCGCACCGCCTGTCGACGGTTCGCGAGGCCGACATGGTCCTCTTCCTGGACAACGGCCGCATCATCGAGAACGGCAGCTTCAACGAGCTCAGCCAGAGCAACGGCCGCTTCGCCGCCCTGCTGCGCGCCAGCGGCATCCTGACGGACGAGGAAGTCCGCAAGGCACACACGACGGAGCACGAAGCCGCCTGATCTTCGCAAGGGGTCCAAGATCAAAGCCGGGAGAGCGACGCTCTCCCGGCTTTTTGCTGTCTAGAGCATTTCCAGGAAAAGTGCGTAGCGATTTTCCGTCCGGAATGCGCAAGGAAACAAGAGCCTAGAGCGTTGTCGCGATTCGAAGAAAAGCGGAAATGCTTTAGGCTTGGCGACAATCGCCGCCCAGGCACGATGCCATATTCGATGTATGCCCCTTATCTCAAATCGATATGCCTCCCAACCTCAGCCCTTTCCCCGCCTGCGGCAGGGCAATTGCATATGAACTGAAGTCGTTGCCGCGTCCCCTTTGTAACTTCCGTTTATCCGCTATTGGCGCTGTAGTGCCGGTTGCGGTTGGGGATGGAAGACCGCCGCTCCTTTGGGACAGCAAGCCCGTGGGAGAGCTTGGGTCTCCGTCCGCCATTCCATTGAACCCGAACAGTCGCCGGGGCCGCTTGCGAAGGCAAAGCCCGCTTAGGCAAGGATGGGATCAGATGGAGACGATCGTTGGTATCGATGTTTCGAAGAACCGGCTCGACGTGGCGGTCGTACCGCAGGGTGAAGCCTTCGCTATCGGCAATGATCATGCCGGCATCGATGAATTGATTGGTCGGCTGAAGACCATCGGCGCTGATGCGATCGCACTTGAGGCGACGGGCGGCTTCGAGACCCTGGCGGTGGCCGAGCTGTCATCAGCGGGGTTGACGGTCCTCGTCGTCAATCCGGCGCAAGTGCGTGCCTATGCCAATGCCATTGGCCGCAGGGCCAAGACCGATCCGATCGATGCCGCCGTCATCGCCGCCTTCGTCCTGGCGACGAAGCCTGAGATCCGGCCGTTGCGCGACGCCGAGACGCAAGCTCTTTGCGAACTCGTGGCCCGTAGGCGGCAGATTGTGCAGATGATCGTGGCCGAGGAGAACCGGTTGCGCATGGCGCTGGCAAAGCAGGCGCAGAAAAGCATCAAGCGATTGCTGACGGCCTTGCGTCGCGAGCTGGAAAGTCTCAATGCCGATCTCGACGACCATATCCGCAAGTCGCCGGTCTGGCGGGTGCGGGAGGAACTGCTGACCTCGGTGCCGGGCGTCGGGCCGACGACGGCCCGCACGCTGTTGGCCGAACTGCCCGAACTCGGCAGTCTCGACCGACGCCAGATAGCATCACTGGCAGGCCTTGCCCCCTGGACGCGGCAATCGGGAAAATGGAAGGGCAAGAGCTTCATCAGTGGCGGCAGGGGCAAGGTGCGCGCCGTCCTCTTCATGGCCGCCCTCGTCGCCAGCCGCCATAACCCAAGCCTCAAGGCCTTCCGCGACCGTCTCGTCGCCCAAGGCAAGCCCAAAATCGTCGCCATCGTCGCAACCATGCGAAAACTGATCACCATCCTCAACGCCATCATTCGAGACAATAAGCCATGGCAAAACGCTTGACTGATAAGACAGTCGCTCTCCCC
>NZ_FMAG01000016.1 GCF_900094585.1 Martinezella multihospitum | reverse complement strand
GGTCTGCTAATCGCAACTCACGCTAAATCGATGAAATCGATTTATGCCTCACCTCATCAAAAATGAGGCTAACAATCTTCTCTGATCGAATAACGGCCCAGGCCGTGTTACAATAGGCCGCTCACAAGCGGCCTTTGTCGCTTCTGATAAGCAAGCAATTATCCCCTTGCCAACCTGAAATAACAGGCCAAGGGGACACACGACAAACCCCAAGGGTTTGCTCGGGCGCGATAAGCCGCAAAGCGGCTTACGCTGGTAACGCGGGGTGGAGCAGCCCGGTAGCTCGTCAGGCTCATAACCTGAAGGCCGCAGGTTCAAATCCTGCCCCCGCAACCAATACAAAAAGGCCCGCATCAAGCGGGCTTTTTGTATTGGTAACGGGTCGAGGATTTAACGCCTCATCAGGGGCCCGCAAGGAGGCAAAGCCGACGCCGCGGGACAGAAAATAACAAATCCTGCCCCCGCAACCAATTCTTTCCACCACCAAACACAAATATCCCCCGCGCTAAGGCATAAGCCATCGCTGGTATCACTCCAAGGATATGTGCGAGGGCAACACGAATTACGGCGAGAATGTCGTGTTCTTCGATCTGCTGTTCGGCACCTATTTCAATCCCGACCGGCCGTCCTCGAAGGACATCGGCATCCGCGGCGAAGTCGGGAAAGGCTTCCTTGGCCAGCTGGCGCAGCCTTTCCGCAAGGAAGACGTCCGCCAGATCCTTGGCCGCTCGACAAAAAGCGGCTGGTGCCGCAAGGCGCAATGCTACCGTAATCCCTGGGACGTACCTCTGCCTGCAATCTCCTGTCAGTTGCAAAGGACTTGTCTGATGTCTGCCATTCGCATGAAGCGGCTTCCGCTTGGTATTGCCGCTCTTACGCTCCTGCTGATCCTGTCTGCCTGCGCCTCGCAAATCATGAAAAGCTATATTGGCGCGTCGATCAGCAGCGTAATGGTCGATTATGGACCGCCGGACAATGTCTATGATCTGCGCCCGGGTGAGCGCGCCTACCAGTGGCGGAAGCAGAAGACGCAGGTGGTCCCTGGCCAATCGAGCGGCGAAATCAGGGATACGCGCCGTGGCAAGCGCTATGAAGTCACCGAAACACCCGGTTACGTCGAGCATACGGAATGCTTCTATACCTTCTACACGCGCAGCTCCGGCTCGGATTGGTATGTGACGAGCTTCCGCCAGCCTTCGCTGGAATGCGAATGAACACTCGAGCCGCAGGATTTCGGGATATGAAACTCAGTTTCGCTATTATGGCTGCCCTTGCAGGCCTCTCGTTCGCCGTGACTACGCCATCGCATGCCCAGGAGAAATTAGGGCAGGGTGCGGGCTTCATCCGTGTCATCGGCGATGAAAAGCGCCGCCGCCATCGCGGAAGCCTCCAGCCTCAAGCTCGGGCCGATCGTGGCGATCGAAGACCAGCCGGCTGCAACCGTCTTTCCCTATGCCTCGACCGAGGCCAGATTGCGTGCCGGAAGTTCCGATGGTGGCGTGCCGATCGTGACGGGCAAGAATGTCATCACCGCCCGCGTGGCGGTGTCCTATCTGGTCGCCCGATGAGGGGAGGAAACATGAGAAGAATACGTCTGCTCGTCGCCGCGGCCTTTATTGCGACTCCGGCCATTGCGAATGCCGGAACCATCTGCACCCTCGTCGAAGATGTCGAGACCGGCAAGGCGCTGGTGAGGGAAGGCGATTGCGATCGTACCCTCTCTCCCGCTTCGACCTTCAAGCTTGCCCTCAGCCTCATGGGCTATGATGCCCATATTCTCACCGATGAATCCAAGCCCGTCTGGCCCTATGTTAGAGGCTATTCGGATTGGGCGACGTCCTGGGAGGACGAGGCAACACCGCGGCTCTGGATGGAAAAATCCATCGTCTGGTATTCCCAGCGCCTCACCGAGGCACTGGGCGCTCAGAAGTTTCAGGCCTACGTCCAGAAGTTCGATTATGGCAACCGCGACGTGTCGGGCAATCCCGGCAAGCATGATGGCCTGACCCATGCCTGGCTCGGCTCGTCACTGAAGATCTCGCCGGTCGAACAGCTGGTGTTCCTCCGCAAGCTGGTCCGCCGCGAGCTCGGTGTCAGCGATCAAGCCTATGATATGACGGCAAAGATAGCCGACTATGGAGTGCAGCCATCGGGCTGGCATGTTTTCGGCAAGACCGGCGCCATGCCGGCGTCGAAAGCCGGATCGCGCCCGGACGGCAACAGGATGTATGGCTGGTTCGTCGGCTGGGCGATCAAGGGAGATCGCAGGATCATCTTTGCGCGCCTCGCGGGCGAGGAGCGGAAGATAGCCGGGTCGGCCGGCAAGAGAACGCGCGACGCTCTTTTCGCCGACCTGTTCTCCAGACCCGAGGCGCTTTGATCTCGCAGCAGCAATGCTCCGTCTGAAGCCGGAGTATCAATCTTCCTTCATGTCCTCGAATTCGCCCCATCGCCAGCGCCATGGGGCGTCGCTTTTCCACCAGACGACAAAAATCAGAACTGCCGTCGGGAGGCCGATCGCGACCGCATAGGCGATCGGATGCCTATCCCCATAGGGGGCCACGACCGAGACGGCAGCCGCCAGCACCAGCGCATAGACGACAATTGCCGCCCAGCCCTGCCAGCGGCAAGGCAGGCCGGCTCCGTAACCGTAGGTCTTGACGCGGAACCAGGGAACCCGCTCTCTCATTCGGCTGCATCCTTCATCGGACCGGCTGCCGATCCACTCTTCCTCAACGCCGGCATTGTCCGGCAGCTTTCGATCAACGACAAGGCCACCGGCACGAAGACGAGCGTCAGCGCCGTCGAGGACAGCAGGCCGCCGATCACGGCATGCGCCATCGATGCGCGCTCCTGCCCGCCTTCGCCAAAGCCGAGCGCCAGCGGCATCATGCCGATAATCATCGCCGAGGTGGTCATGACGATCGGGCGAAAGCGGACAATGCCGGCATCGATCAGGCCTTGGCGCATGCTTGCGCCCTCCCGACGCCGCTTGTTGGCATGGTCGACAAGCAGAATGGCGTTCTTGGTGACGAGGCCCATCAGCATGATGACGCCGATGACAGAGAAGATGTTGATCGTCGATCCCGTGACGAGAAGACCGATCAGCACTCCGCTGATCGAAAGCGGCAGGCTGGTCATGATCGCGATCGGCTGCACGAAGGAGCCGAATTGCGAGGCAAGGATGAGATAGATGAAGACGATAGCCAGAAGCAGCGCCTGCGCCGCATAACCAAAACTTTCGGCCATGTCGTCGGCCTCGCCGCCGATCGTCATGCGATAGCCTGCCGGCATGGTCTCTGCTGATATCAATGCCTGGATATCGCGCACGACATCGCCGAGCGGCCGGCCGTTCAGATTGGCCGAAAGGCGAACCTCGCGATCGCCATCGCGCCGGATAATGGTCTTCGGTGCCAGGGTCTCGGTAATATCGGCCACCTGGGACAGCGGCACGGTGGCTGCAGGGCCTGTCTTGCTGCCGCGCTCGATGGGAATCGGGATCTGCGCGAGGTCTTCCACCGTTCGGCGCCCGGTCTCCGGCAGCCTGATGGCGACGTAGCGCGATTCGTCGCCGCCATGCGCCCAGCTTGTCAGCTTCTCGCCGGCAACGAGCGGGCGGAGATTGCGCTCGATGGTCGCGGTCGAAATTCCGAGATCGGCCGCCTCATCCGCGCGCAAACGCACCATCAGCATCGGCCGTTTCTTGTCCGCCGAGGATTCGAGGTCGATAACACCCGCGATCTTGCCGAGCTTGGCCATCATATCGCGGGATATCTCTTCCAGGATGGTCAAGTCGCCGCCGAGGACTGATATCTGGATGGTCTTGGCCTGTGCGCCGGAGACTTCGCCGGGCTGCCCGACCTCGATCCTCGTTCCGGCAACAGGGCTCAGCGCCTCGCGCAGCTTTGGCGCGATCGCCACCGAAGTCATGCTCCTCTTCTCCGGCGCCACCATCGAGGCCGCAATCCTGGCCTCGTTGGTATTGGCGCCGTCGCCGCTGTTGACGGTCGAATAGAGATCCCTAATGTCGGGATACTCCCTCAGAATGTCTTCGGTCTGCCGGATCTTCGCGGCCGTATAGTCGACCGACGATCCCTCCGGCAGGGTGAGGCCGACAGCAACCATGCCCTGATCGGATTTTGGCACGAATTCCATGCCGATCCTGGGAATGAGGCAAAGGCTTGCGGCAAACAGGACAAGCACGCCGAGCGAGGTTGCGCCGCGATGGTCCAGGCACCAGCCGACCATGCCGCCATAACCGTGGGCGATCCGTTCGAAAGCCTTGTCGAAGCGATCGAGCAGCGCCTGTAGCCTTCCCTTGCGTTTCCCATTCGGCTGATCGGCCCAGACGCTCGACAGCATAGGATCGAGCGTGAAGGAGACGAAAAGCGAAATCATCACGGCGACGGAGACGGTCACGCCGAATTGCAGGAAGAAGCGGCCGATCACCCCGCCCATGAAGGCGACGGGGAGGAAGACCGCGACGATGGAAAAGGTCGTTGCCAACACGGCAAGCCCGATCTCCGTGGTGCCGTCCAATGCGGCCTGCTTGCGATCTTTTCCCATGGCCGCGTGGCGGCTGATGTTTTCGCGCACGACAATCGCATCGTCGATCAGGATGCCGATGCAGATCGACAGCGCCAGCATGGTCATCAGATTGAGGCTGAAGCCGAGAACCGCGATTGCCGCAAAGGTCCCGATAACAGCGACCGGCAGGGTCAGCGCCGTAATGATGGTCGAGCGCCAGGAGTTGAGAAACAGGAGCACGATGACGATGGTCAGCGCGCCGCCTTCGATGATGGTGCGTTGCACGTCGCCGATCTGGCCGACGATGGTGCGCGAGCTGTCCTGCGAGACGACCATGCCGATATCCCGAAGCGCATCCTCCTTCCTGAGTTGCTCAAGCGCCCGCTCAACGCCCTTTGCCACCTGGACGGTATTGGCGCCTTCCAGCTTGACGATGTCGAGGCCGAGGGCCGGCTTGCCGTTGAACCAGGCCTTGCTTTTCGGATCGGCGCCCGCTTCCATCACGTCGGCGACTTCCGAGAGACGGACGGCGCGGCCGGCGCTGTCCTGGGCAATGACGATATCGGCAAATTCCCTGACGCTGCCCGGCTGCACGCTGACGGTGATGCTGCGCTCCCGCGTGGACGAGACGACGGAGCCGATGGCGCTGTCGCGGGTCGCCCGCTGAATGGCCTCGATCAGGCTCGGGATCGGGATGCCGAAGGATTGCAGCTTCACCGGGTCGGGTTGAATGCGCACCTGATCTTCGCTGCCGCCGACCAGCGTCACCTGGCCGACACCTGGCACACGCCGCAGCCGCGGCACGATCGTGGTATCGACAATCTCGGTCATCCGGCTGATGGAGATATCGGCGGAAAAGGCCGCGAGCGACATGATCGGCGCATCCTGCGGGTTGAAGCGCGTGACGAGTGGCCGATCGGCACCGTCGGGAAGTACGTCCTGCAATCGCGATATGCGGTCGCGCACCTCATCGGCTGCTGCTCGCGATGGCGTTTCGAGGGTGAATTCCGCAATGACGAGCGAATTGCCTGTCGACGATTGTGAAGAGATCTTCTTGATGCCGGAGATGGCGCCGATGCTTTCCTCGATCGGACGACTGACCTGCTGCTCGACGGCCAGCGCCGAAGCGCCATCAAAATTGGTCGACACGATGACAGTCGGTAGATCCACCGAAGGCAGGAGATCGACCGGCAGGCGCGACCAGGCGACGATACCGAGCACGACGATGGCCACCATCATCATGGTGGCGAAAACCGGCTGCTGAATGGAGATACGGGCAAGAAACATGGGGAGTGATCCTCAGCGTCCGGCGATCTTGGCCGGCGTGCCGGTCGCGGCGTCTTTGAGGGGAGCGGTTATGACATGATCGCCTTCGTTCAATCCGCTCTGAACCTCGACAAGGTCTTCTCCAACCCTGGCATTGCCGAGGACGATGGGTTGCCGGCGGATGGTGCCACTCGTAATCGTCCGGATGAAGGTCTCTCCGCCTTCGTTGGCGACCGCTGTCGCGGGAACAGCAACAATGTCGTCATGGCTTTCGATCTGCAGCATGCCGTGGCCGAACATGCCGCCGCGAAGACCCGCCACGGTCTGTTCCAACCGCAGGTAGACCTGCAGCGAGCGCGAGCCGTCGACGGTCGCGGGGCTGATCCTATCCAGCCGTGCGGAGAGAGGCTTCTTCGGCAGACCCTCAATCTCGATCTCCGCCGTCTGGCCGATCGAAAGCCCGGCGCTCTCTTGTGGGGGGATGAGAGCCACCAGGTCCAGCCTGGCGATATCGACGATTTCGAAGAGTTCGGTGTTGATCGACACCGCCTGGCCGGGATTGATCTTCCGGCTATTGACGACACCGTCAAACGGTGCGGTGACGACCGCATCGTCCAGAGCGCGCCGCGCTTCCGCTTCTTCCGCTTGCAGGGCGCGCAGTTCAGCCTTCAGGACCGCGACGTCGGTCTCGACCTCGGTCAGTTTCGCCTGGGCGACACCGCCGGTCGCGACGAGGCTGCGGGTGCGTTCGAGATCCTTCTGCGCTCGCGCCAGCGTCGCCGCCTTGGCTTCGGCGGTGGCGACCAGCTTGTTGAGGGACAGCACTAGCGTTTCCGTGTCGAACCGCGCGATGACGGCGCCGGCCTGCACCGCCGTCCCGACATCGGCCTCGACGGACGCCACTGTGCCGGACAATCTGGCTGTAAGCATCACACGGCGAGCCGGCTGGATGAAACCGTTGATGCGGATTGCCTGCCGGTAGTTGCGGCGATGCACCTCCATCACTTCCATGGGAGCGACCTCGACCGTTTTCGCCTTGATGCTGGCCGTCTGCCCGGCATCCAGCGCATCATTGCTGTCCGGTGCAACCATCGCGGCTGCAATTGCCAGCGCCACCAGAACGAAGGCGATCATTATATTCTTGATATGGCTCATCATGGCACCAACATCATGATTTCATTTCATGATCGAGAGCGGCGGGAGGATAGACGCGGGGTTTCAAAGCCATCCTCCGCCGCTCTCCGTCGGGCGCGCCCTGGCTTGAAAGGCGTGCCGACCTCTGCAGACCGGCGATCAGAAGCGATAGTTCAGACCGGCCTTGATGACATGGTCACGCAGGTCGGTCTTCGACTTGCCGCTTGATGTCGTCGTGGAGACGTCATTAGTCATGACGTAGTTGTATTCGATCTTGGCCGACAGGCCGCCGCCGAAGCCCTGTTCGACGCCGCCGCCGAACAGATAGCCCTGCTTCCAGCCGTCCGAGGTGGAAACGCCCTTGCCGCCTTCGAACTTCGTCATCGTCAGACCCGCTGTGCCGTAGACGAGAGTGCGATCGAAGGTCAGACCGGCCTTTGCCTTGACGGCGCCGCGGAAACGTTCTTCCACCTTGCCGTTCGGCACGCGCAGCTCGTTGTTTCCGAGGTAGGAGCCTTCGAGTTCGGCGCCGACGATGCCAGGCCCCACCTGGAAATTGTAGCCGGCTTGCACACCGCCGGTCAGGCCCTTGCCATCGGCAAAAGGGTTGAACTTCGGCGAGGCGATACCGCTATGGGCACCGAAATAAGCACCGCTCCACTGGAAGGCGGCTGGCCGGTCATAGCCGGCATCCGGCGCCTGGTAAGTGGTGAGATCGGCTGCAGAGGCGTTGGCCGCGGCCGCCAAGGCCAGAGCCGCGAACAGAAAAGATTTTGCGCTAAGCGACATTGCTAACTCCATACGAAACCCATGCGCCGTCCCTAGGCGCTCGCAAGGTCTCTGTTGCGTTGGAGAACCGGACATCGGTTCCTGCTGCTCTCCGATGCCGTCCGTCTTGGGAGAGCGGATCAACGTCGGGAGATGCAGGTCATTTTGCCGGTGAGAATTGCGGATACATTGCAGGATTCGAAAATATTGAAAAATTATCGAGTATTTTTATGCAGTTGTTGGCAATTTCTTAACTAAATATTAAAGATCGACCTAGCCCGGCGGGCCAGGCCAGGCGGTCAGCTCGGGAAGCAAAGGCGGAAACAGGCGCCGCCCTGCGGATTGTCGGTAACGACGACATGGCCGCCGTGGCGCTGCATGATCTCCTTCACCAGATTGAGCCCGAGCCCGGCGCCGTGCTCATGCGGCTGAAGGCGGTGGAACGGTTCGAAGATCCGCTCCCGTTCCGCCGCCGGTATGCCAGGCCCTTCGTCCGTCACTTCTATGATGGATCGCCGGTCGATCCGGATCGTGATGTTCCCCTTGCCGCCAGCGTGCTCGATCGCGTTCTGGACGATATTGAGGACGACTCGTTGCAGCGCACCGGCATCTCCCTGGATAATCAGATGGTCGAGCCTGGTCTCGAGCGAGAGATCGTAGCCCTGTGCGATCGCCAGCGGTGCCATGTCGGCTGCGACGTTGCGGCAAATCTCCACCAGATCGACCGAGGAGAAATTCGCGCCGATAACGTCAAGGCGCTGCAGATCGAGCAGCTGTTCGGCTAAAGCCGCGATGCGGCCGGCATCAGACAGGAGCCTGCTGCGGATCGGCCCTTCGGCGATCGTTTCGACGCGCGTCTGCAAAATGGCGACCGGCGTGCGCAATTCGTGCGCCGCATCGAGAATGAACCGCTGGTGGCGCTCATGCCCCTCGTCGAGGCGCTGCAGGGCGCCGTTGATCGCGTTGACGAGCGGCATGACCTCGCGGGGAATGCCGCTCTCCGGCAGCCTGTAGCCGCGCCGGTCGATATCGATGGCCTCCGCTTCCTTCGCGATGACGGAAAGGCGGGAAAATGCCCGGCCCACGATCCACGGAATGACGATGATGGTGATGATGACGAGCAGGATAAGGATCGGCACCATCAGCAGGTTCGAGAGCAGCAGGATGGCATAGGTCATGCTGAACACATCGCCCTTGCCAAGTACCGTAAAGTCGCCAGCGGGGCCGGATACGTTGCGGATGACGGCCAGGTACGAGAAGGGCGGCTTGGTGTCCCGGATGTCGCCGAAGGTTATGCGATCGAGGTTCTCCGCCATCGCGGCATAAACCGGAGGGACATTGCCGGTCTGGATGATCTCGCCCTTGTCGCTGCGGGCGACGAACCAGAAATCCACGGAGCGTTGCCGTATCTTTGCAAGTTCTTCCGTTTCGTTGAGCACGAGATGGCCATCGGGTTTGCGTTCGATCGCACCCGCCGCCGCATCGGCGAATGCGGGATCGGAAAGAACGATGCCTTCGCCCGCCTGTATCAGGTAGGCGACGAAGGCGACGCTGAACAGCAGCAGGATACCCGCCTGGAAGAGCAGGAGCTGTGCGATCAGCCGCCGCTTCAGCGATTTTGATTTGAGACGCTTCATGTAAGCGGCCTCAGGAGATAGCCGACGCCGCGAATGCCGTGGATTTCAACATCGGCCTCAGCGTCGGCCAGCTTCTTGCGAAGCCGCGATACGTGCGAATCAAGCGCGTTCGACTGGATCTCGTCATCGAAGGCATAGACGGCCTCCTCCAGTGCCGCCCTCAGCACGGTTCTGCCCTGGCGGCGGACGAGCGTTTCGAGCACCAGAAGCTCGCGCCGCGGCAGATCGAGGACCTTGCCCGATATCCGCGCTTCCCTGTCGTCGAGGTTGAATTCCAGCCTGCCGAGCCTGGCGATCATCGGGGCAACGGTTGCTGGCCGGCGCATCAAAGCGCGGATGCGCGCCAGCAGCTCCTCCAGCGCGAAGGGCTTGGCGAGATAATCGTCGGCGCCGAAATCCAGGCCCTTGACGCGATCGGCGACGGAGCCGCGGGCGGTGAGCACGATGACAGGCGTCGTGGCACCGATCGCGCGCAGATCCCGGATCAGCTCCAATCCATCGCCATCAGGCAGCTGCCGGTCGAGCACGATCATGTCATGCACCTGCTCGGCAATGGCGCCTCTGGCAAAATCGAGGTTCGGGGCGTGATCCACGATGATGTCGTATTGATGCAGGGCGGTCGCGAGCGCTTCGGCCATCTGCGGCTCATCCTCTACAAGCAAGAGGCGCATTCGCACCCTCCATGAAACGAATTAGTGTCGTCCAAGACATAGCGATGAACATTACGGCATCATTGCGCGCAATCGGGCGCATGCCGCATCATCGGCCGTTATAGGCGTTTTCGGTCAGTCGGTCTGGATACATTCGAGCCAGGCCGCGCTGACGGCGGCGGCGAGCGACAGCAGAAAGATCAACAGGATGCAGGTCGTGCGGAACGAGGTCAGACCGATTGCAGCGCCCGTCAGCATATATTCCAGCGGAAGAAACAGCAGAACCACCGAATAGGAAAGACCCATCATGTAGGGCCGGCAGTCGCGCGGCGCCTTCATCTGCAGGATCGCAACGAAGGCGGGCGAGAGCCAGCCATTCGCCAGTCCGGCCACGAGACCGGCAAGCATCATCGTCAGCGGCGAAATCTGCATCCATAGAATGCACATCGAGAGCGCCAGGCCGAGAAGGGCTCTGGAGACGATGACCGCCGGCGCCGGCATCGCATGGCGGGACGCCAGGTGCAGGTTCATCATGATCGTGCTGGTCGCCGATGCTGCAATGAAGAGCCCGAGCCATGCCACCGATGCCCCCTCGAGCCGCAACGCGGCCGGCACGACAAAGACCTGCAGCACGATGAAGAAGCCGAGCGCAGCACTTGCCCACAGCGTGAATGGCAGCGACACGGCCGAAGCACGCAGTCGCCTGCCGGCACTGACGATATCGCCGAGCTTCGGTGTGGCCCCCAGACGGAATCTCGGCAGGCTGAAGGACAGGAGCATCATCGCGACGAAGTTGCCGACGACGATCCACCAGGCCGCATCTTTCGGGCCGATAATGGCGATGATGAAGGCGCTGGCGGCCGACGCCGTCAACAGAACAACCCCGTCGATCGTGTCATCGATGGAATTGGCTGTCGCCGAGGGCAATCTCGAAAGGCGGGCGATTTCCGGGGTTTTTGCTTCGGTCGCGACCGTCGCCGGCCCATCGAGGATGGAACCGATGAAGCCGAGAAGCAGGAAGGTGCCCGGATGCAGGAAGTCCGCCATATAGAGGACCGCAATCAGCAGCGAGGTCAGCAACCCGACCTTTGCGGAGATGAGGGCGGTGCAGCGGATTCCGAGCATCTCCGCCACATAGCCGCCAAAGACCATGCCGACCAAGATCACCACCCCGTTGATGAAGGCCATCAGTGCCATGCACACCACGCTGCCGGTGAGATCGTACATCATCCAGGGATATAGGACGGTCGCGAAGGCGTGGCTGGCGTTCAGGGTGACATTGCTCAACTGAAGCCCGATGAAAGGCCAGCGCGTGCTGCGTTGAAATTGTTGAAACACGATTCTTTCCCAACGATCGTTTGCATCGTCAGGTTCAGGGCTCTGCCTTGCGGTAACATTACGGGAATCGAAAATTTCCACGGATGGCACCGGAAACCGCAATGGTTACCAGAGCCGTCCTTAGTGATTATGCGTCCGGGCTTGGAGGCCTATCCGCAGCGCTGGCCGCTGGCGCGGTCGAAGAGATGCAAGGCACTGGCGTCAAAGCCGAGTCTTAGCGTCTGTCCCTCGGCAATCACGGTGCGCGGCGGCAGGCATGCCATCAGCCGCTGCGAGCCCGCCTGCGCCGTCACGATCAGCTCGGGGCCGGTGAGTTCGGCGACTTCGCAGACGGCTTCAAGCTTGCCGTCTTGCTCAAGGCGCAACGTTTCCGGCCGGATGCCGATCACCAGCTGCTGGCCCTGTTTGATGTCAGCTTTTGTCGCCGGCATCGGCAGGGTGATCGAGGTTCCGTCGATGCGGAGCGATCCCTGATCGGCGGTGGCGTTCAAGAGGTTCATCGGCGGCGCACCGACGAAGGTCGCCACATAGAGCGTTGCCGGATGATTGTAGATCTCGTCCGGCGAGCCGAGCTGCTCGATCCGGCCATCCCGCATCACGGCGATGCGGGTTGCCAGCGTCATCGCCTCGATCTGGTCGTGCGTTACGTAGACGACGGTGGTCTTCAGCATCTGGTGCAGGCGCTTCAGCTCGGTGCGCATCTCCATGCGCAGCTTGGCGTCGAGGTTGGAAAGCGGCTCGTCGAACAGGAAGACCTCGGGCTTGCGCACCAGCGCCCGGCCGATCGCCACGCGCTGGCGCTGACCGCCGGAAAGCTGGCTCGGCTTGCGCTCCAGAAGCGCCTCGATCTGCAAGAGCTTCGCCGCCTCGCGCACCGCCTTGTCGCGCTCGGCGGCAGGCACTTTGCGCATTTCCAGGCCGAAGCCGATGTTGCGATGGACCGAAAGGTTCGGATAGAGCGCGTAGGACTGGAAAACCATGGCGATGTCGCGGTCCTTCGGGTGCACGCCGAGCACGGAGCGATCGCCGATGCGGATATCCCCGCTGGTCGCCTCGGCAAGCCCGGCGATGATGTTCAGAAGTGTGGACTTACCGCAGCCAGACGAGCCGAGCAGCACCAAGAACTCGCCACTTTCGAGCGAAATATCGATGCCCTTCAGGGTCTCCACTTCGCCGTAGCTCTTGCGGATATTCTGGATTTCGAGCGCGCTCATCGAACGGCCTCCTCGGATGCTGGGGCCGGGCCGTAGCTGCGCGGCAGAGTGGAAATGGCGCGGGATGCGACCGCGGTCCCGGCCGAAAGGCAGGCCGCAGGCGGCTCGCTGCGGGCAAGGGCGGCCAGAAATCCGGCATTGAAGACATCGCCGGCGCCGATCGTATCGACGACCATGACCTTTGGCGCTTCGGCCGAAACGAGCTTGCCGTCGGCATCGATGGCGAGCGCTCCATCAGGACCGCGTTTGACGACGAAGATGGCGCCTTCAGGCATCAATGCATGGAGCGCACGAGCAGCCTCGGCCGGATCGTCCATACCGGCCAAGGTCGTCGTCTCGACTTCGTTCATCAGCGCCACGCCGCAACGGGAAAGCCAGTGCCGCGTGGCCTGGCAATTCTCCTCAGTCCAGCCATCGAGCGGCCAGCCGGTATCGAGCGCAACGGTGATACGATTCTTGTCGGCCCAGTCGAAAAGCGCATCGTAATCCTGTGTGAGATCTTCCGTGAGGAAGGCGCCGCAGAGCAGCGCATAGCCGCCGGCAAGCGTCTTGCCATCCAGGACCGCAAACACATCGGCTAGATTGAATCGTGGCAGGTGACCACGCGTCGTAAAGAAGGTGCGCTCGCCATCGGGATGGGTGATGCCGACCGAAAGCGTCGTGCCCTCGGGCCGAACGGGCCACTTGCTGCTGCGCGCACCGAACGCTTCGCTGAGCCAACGCCCGAACTGGTCGTTGCCGACATTGGCCGATATCTCATATTCGACGCCGAGGCCTTCCCAGGCGAGCGCGCTATTGCCCGCCTGGCCGCCGACGCGCAGCTCGTCGTGATCGACGATGATCTCCGTGCCGGCTTTCGGCCACGGCGCTGCCGGCCCGAGGATCAGGTCGATATTGACGTTGCCGATGACTGCAAGCGGCTTCATTCATTCACTCCGGGTGATCTTGGTCGAGCGCACCGGCGTACCGGCGTTCTCCACCCGCGCGTCGGCGAAGGCAATCATCAGCGACTGGGCGACAGGCAGTATCTGGAAGATGGCGGCAAGGCCTGTTTCCGGTTTAAAGCGCAGCGTGACACAGCCAGGCACCGGTTCTTCCTCGGAGCCATCGAAGACGATGACGGGTGCGCCGGTCTCGACGGCGGAAACGGCCATGGCCGTCACGAGGCTCGCCGTCGCATCGTTGCCGCGAAAGAGTACCACGCCGACCGAGGGCCCGAGCATTTCCATCGGGCCGTGGCGCAGCTGGCCGCCTTCGAGCGAGAAGCAGGGACGGCGGGAGAGTTCGGTGAGGCCGAGCGCCAGTGCTTCGGCCACGCCCTGCAGGCGGCGGCCCGAGGTGACGACCGTTGCGACATTGGCGAGGGCCGTGAGAGCCGGCTCGATGTCGGGCGTTTCAGGGGCTTGCAACACCGCCAGGGCGCGCGTTGCGTCCTGCCCGAGAGCTGCGAAGATCGCTAGATGCAGCGCGAAGCTCACGGTGAGGCTGCGGGTTGCGGCAAAGGCAAGCTCAGTGCCGCCGGCGCCGACGAGAGAAGGTGCGGTCCTCGCAAGGAAGGAGCTGCCCTCCAGTGTAAGACCGAACGTGTCGGCATTGCCGCCGGTTTCGTCGAACCAGCGCACGACTTCGGCGCTTTCGCCGGACTGCGAGGTCACGAAGACCGTGCGCCCATGCAGCGATAGCGGCTGGCCGAGCTGTTCGGAGAGCGGTAGCGCGATCGCATCGATGCCGGCGGCGCGATAGAGTGGTTCGACGGCGCGGTTGACGGCGTGCGAGCCTCCCATGCCGAGCAAGAGCAGCCTGCCGGTGCGCTTCAGGGAGGCGGCGACCTCGGCGGCCATATCGGTGGCAGCCTCGAAAGAAGCAAGCGCATCGGCATGCTGGCGGGCCATTTCGCGGTCGATGGCGGCAAGGCCTTCGGGGCGGGTTTTCTCTTTGGTCATGTTCATCCCTTGACGCCGCCATTGGTCAGGCCCGAGATCAGGGCGCGTTGCATGACGAGGCCGATCAGCACCGGAGGCAGGGCGGCCAGCACGCCGGCAGTCGCGATCAGTCCGTAATCCGAGACACGGCCGCCCGCGAGATCCGCGATGGCGACGGTGAGGGTTTTTGCGCGCTGGTCCGAGGTGAAGAGCAGCGCATAGAAGAATTCATCCCAGGCAAGCAGGAAGGCAAAGAGCGCCGAGGTCGCCGTCACGGGCATGGCAAGCGGCAGCGTGATGATGCGCAGCGTCTGGAACAGCCCGGCGCCGTCGATCATCGCCGCAGCTTCGATCTCCTTCGGAATGGAATCGAAGCCGGATTTCATCAGCCAGGTCGTGAATGGCGCAAGGATTGTCAGATAGACGAGCGCCAGTCCGAAGACGTTATTGAGAAGGCCGAGATAGGCAAGGCCCATATAGAGCGGCACGGCCAGCGCCACCGGCGGCAGCATGTAGGTGGCGATGACCATGGAGAGCGACCATCCGACGGACGGCGTGCGTGAAACGGCCCAGCCGGCGGGGATGGCGAGCGCGATGGCCGCGATGGTTGCCATGCCGGCGACTTCGATGCTGTTGCGCAGCGACGAGGTGAAGGCCGCACCTTCGCTGTTTTCCAGTGTCGAGAGCAGCACCTTGTAGCGTGAGAAATCCGCAGTCTGCGGCCACCAGCGCAGTGGTTTGGCGGCGAGATCGGCAGCCGGCGAAATGCTCATGATGAATAGCCAGGCAATCGGCGCGAGGATGACGACGGCGAGTAAAATGGCGCAGACATAGATGAAGCAGGTGAAGAGCGGGCTCTGGCGTTCCATCAGGTGGCACTCCCTGCAGTTTTGCGGACAAGGGCGGCATAGGCGGCGGCGAGCACCGTGACCAACAGCGTGACGATGAGGGCAAGCGATGCGCCGGAACCCGCCCGCTGGAAGGAGAAGGCCTCCTGGTAGACGAGGATCGACAGCGTGCGCGTGCTGTTTGCCGGGCCGCCGCGCGTCATCACCCAGATGATGTCGAAGACCTTGAAGGCCTCGATGGTGCGCAGCACCAGCGCCACCATTAGCGGCCCGACCAGATAAGGGAGGATGACGAAGCGGAAGCGCTTGAAGGGGCCGGCGCCATCGACCAGCGAGGCAGCAACGATATCGCGTGGCACTGCTTGCAGGGCGGCGAGCGCAATCAGCGCCACTAACGGGAAATTCTTCCAGCAGTCGGCGACGATGAGCGCGGTCAGCGCCGTGCCCGGTTCGCCAAGCCAGGAGCGGTAGGCGTCGAGCAGACCGAGCTGGGTGAGGGCGGCGTTGAGAGCGCCATATTCGGGATTGTAGATCAGGCGCCAGAGCGTCGCGTTGACGACGGTCGGCAATGCCCAGGGCAGGATCATCAGCGCGCGCAGCACGCCGCGACCCCTAAAGTCCTGGTTCAGCAGCAGCGCGGCCAGCACGCCGAGCACCATTTCGGCGGCGACGGAAATGATGGCGAACCATGCCGTGGTGATCAGGGTGCGTTGGAAATTGGAATTCGCCAGCATCTTCGCGTAGTTGTCGATGCCGACGAAATTGCCGCCGGTTCCCACGAGCTTCGCATCGGTGAAAGAAAGGCCGACCGTGTCGACGAGCGGCCAGCCGATGACTGCGAGCATCACCACCAGCAGCGGCAGCATCAAAAACCAGGCGCGAGTTGTCATGGAGGTGCCGGACATGACGGGCCCCTTCTTTCATTCTTCATGGAGGATGAGAGGCGGGCGGTGCAATGCGCCGCCCGGTAAGACTATCAGAGACCGCTGTTATCGGCAGCAGACTTCAGCGCATCTTCCGGAGAAGACTGGCCGAGCAGCGATTCCTGGATCGCCTGCTGCAATGCGGTCGACAGTTCCTGATATTTCGGCGTTGTCGGACGTGGATACATGGCGGCGAGGCCGACCTTTGCGGCCGCGATCAGTTCTTCCTGGCCCTTGGTCACGGCCGGATCGCTATAGGACGATGCCCAGATCGGCAGGCTGAGCTTGGCATACTGATTCTGCGTCGCCTGCGAAGTCATGAAGGAAATGTACTTCCAGGCTTCGTCCGGATGCTTGCTGGCCGTGGTGATGCCGAGGCCCATCGAGCCGTTGACGGCCGAGGCTTCGCTCTTGCCGGCAACGCCCGGTGCCGGCACGACGCCGACCTTGCCGGCAACCTTGCTGTCCTTCGGGTCGTTGGCCATGTTGTACATGTAGGTCCAGTTCAGCGCGAAGGCGGCATCGCCGTTCTCGAAGACCTTGCGGACATCCTCTTCGAGGAATTCCTTGGAGTTCGGATTGGTGAGGCCGGACTTGTAGCTGGTGACCATGTATTTCAGAGCATCGAGGCCGCCGCCGGTCTGGAAGTCCGGCTTGCCGTCCTTGATGAAGTCGCCCTTATAGGCGCTGACGAGCGTGGCGTAGTCGCAGATCGCGGCTTCGGCCTGCGACCAGCTCCAGGCTATCGGGGTGGCGAGAAGACCCTTGTCCTTGATGATCTTCGCCTGTTCGTTCAGTTCGTCCCAGGTCTTCGGCGGCGTCTTGATGCCGGCCTTGTCAAGGATTTCCTTGTTGTAGAACAGGTACTTGGTATCGAGGATCCACGGCATGCCGTAGTACTTGCCGTCATACTGGACCGTCGTCCAGGCGCCCGGGAGCACATTCTTCTTCGTGTCGTCGGAGATGCGCGAGGAAACGTCGACCAGAACCTTATTGGTCGCGTATTCGGCAGGCCAGATCACGTCGAAGAGCACGACGTCGTAGCCGCCGCCGGAGCCCTGCGCCAGCACGGTCTTGTCGTGCAGGCCTTCGTAAGGCACGAATTCGAGATTGACCTTGATGTCCGGATTGGCCTTGGAAAAGGCATCCGTCATGGCGCGCACATCGGCTTCGCTATAAGCGGCCTGCGCCATGAAGAGAGCATTGATGGTGGTTTCGGCAAAGGCGTGCGAGGCGAAGGATACGCCGATCATCGCTGCGCCGAGCAATGTCTTGTTCAATGATTTCAACATTCCATCCTCCAGTTTTTGACAGTCACGCGATTTTTCCAATGGCGGCTGATGTCGCCATCGGGTGTCGAGCAGGCAATTGGCCGGGCCGGCTGCCGAACATCGATCGGCGCGTCTCTGGAGCCAGAAGGCTCGCTTGCGTTCCCTGATGAAACTCTGTGGTTTCTTTTAAGTCAATTGTCTTGACTAATTTGTTCTTCAATATTCTATTGGTGTCAAGAGGCAAAAACAGATGAACGATATTCGCCCGATCCGGGCTACGAGCGGAACGAACCACGAAGGCACCAGCGCCCATAACCGGCGGGTGATCATCGACGCCCTCAGGCTCAACGGCGCGCTCTCCCGCGCGGACCTTGCCCGTGCCACCCGCCTGACAAAGCAGACGGTCTCCAACATCATGGAGGAGCTGGAAAACGACGGGCTGGTGACCTCGCGGGAAACGGTGCGCCGCGGTCGCGGTCAGCCCTCGACCCCCTATGGTCTTGTGCCCGAAGGCGCCTTCGCCATCGGCCTGCAGATCGATCGTCACATCACCCGCGCCATCGCCGTCGACCTTGTCGGCAATGTCCTCATCCGCAAGGAAGCATACCTGCCGGCTGGCGGACCGGCCACGGGCACACCGGTCGTCCTCCAGCTGGTGGCCGACGTGCGTGCGGAGCTCAGTCAGCGCGTGGCGCAAGCGGAGAAGCGCCTCGTCGGCCTTGGTGCGGCGATGCCCGGTCCCTTCGGCATCGAGCAGGAGGATGCCGACAACCCCTGGATGATGGGCGCCTGGCAGCGATTCCCCTTGCTCGAAACCCTATCGGCCGGAACCGGTCTGAACGTCACCCTGCAGAACGACGCTGCGGCCTGCGCGACGGCCGAGCGCATGGTCGGCGCTGCGCATGGGCTCGACCACGCCGTCTGCCTCTATGTCGGCTATGGTATCGGCGCCGGGCTGATCCTGGGCGGCGAGCTTTATAGCGGCGCCCATGGCAATGCCGGCGAAATCGGCATGGCGCTGCTGACGGCCGGCGGGAAGCAGACCCAGCTTGAGCATCGCGCCTCGCTGGCTTCGCTTTACGATCACCTCGGCGTCGATCCGATGGCGCCGGATATCTATTCGCTGATCGACAGGCGCGCCGCTGCCGACGATCCGGAAATCCTCGCTTGGATCGAAAAGGCGGCGATCGACCTGCGCTGGAGCGTGCAGCTGATTGAAACCATCTTCGATCCGCAGACCGTGATTCTGTGCGGCGGCGCGCCGGCGGCGCTCGCGATGCGGCTGATTGCTGCCATGCAGCCGCTCTTGCCCTCCAACGCCGATCGCCCCGGCCGGCTGCTGCCGCGCCTGCAGCTCGGCATGACCGATCCCTGGGCCGTGGCACGCGGTGCGGCGGCCGAGCCGATCGGCCATGCCTTCGATCCGCGTTTCCAGGCGATCCTGAAGTCCTAATATTCAGGGATGTCTCGGGCTGGCGCCGAGGCGCGCAAGCACCTTGTTGGGAATGCCGTAGCGCTGGATGACGTCGCGGCTGTTGCGCAGGCCGCAGATCTCGCGGTGGATGAACATGGCCCAGACGGCTTCAGCGGCGGTATCGACCAGCCGCTCGTGTTCGACGCCCTCCTTGCCCTTGGCCTCGCCTTCCTTCAAGGCGGCGAGTGCCTCCTCGACCTTCATGCCGTGCCGGCCGAGCGAGCTCGCCCTTTCCGACATCATTTCATATTCGAGAATGCCGAGGCCGGTCTCGTGCGTCTGCGAAGGATTGAAATTGCGCGGCGGGCGAACTGTCATAAAGGGCTCCGCATGCTTGACGATCTGGCTTTCCGCGATTCTACACAATTCCAGCCCATTCCCCAAGCATGTGCATGGAGCCTGCGTCCTCCTGCGGCTGAGCACATATGAATCAGGAAATGCCGGGATTTTCCTGCCCATTGTCCGTTTTCGGGTGGTTGACGACCGTCATTTGAGGTCCAATAGGGACATAAGCGCTGCACCAGAGGCAATTTCGCCCGACGCCACGAGCGCAATTCAAAGAAAGGATATCGGCATGACCAAAAATGCGAAGAATGCAGAAAAGCAATATGTCTATCGGATCATGAACTCGCCCGTTGGCGCCTTGAAGCTCGTCGGCAGCGATGATGGACTTGCCGCAATCCTCTGGGACAATGATCGCCCGGGCCGTGTGTCCTTGCTCATCGTGGCTGAGGATGGCAGCCATCCCGTGCTCGTGGAAACCGAGCGGCAGCTCCGCGAGTATTTCGCCGGTGAACGACAGGCTTTCGATCTGCCGCTCGATTTTGCCGGGACGGAGTTCCAGCAGAAGGTCTGGCAGGCGCTGCTCGCCATCCCCTTCGGTGAAACGCGCAGCTACAGCCAGATCGCAACCGAGATCGGCTCGGCCAAGGCGATCCGTGCGGTCGGCGCCGCGAATGGCCGCAATCCAATCTCGATCATAGCACCCTGCCATCGCGTGGTGGGATCGGCTGGTGATCTGCGCGGGTTCGCCGGCGGTCTCGAGCGCAAGGCCTATCTGCTGCGGCTTGAGGGCGCGGATACGAAGACATTCGATTTCGCCGCGTGATCGCTCATTGCCGTAAACCCCTTCTCCCCGAGGGGAAAAGATGGTGCGTTGCAAGGAGCTCTTCCCATATGAAAACAGCCCATCCGGCATTTCGGATGGGCTGTTTTCATTTCTTATATCCAAGCTTAGCAACCGACCGTGACGTCACGGTCGAGTGCCTATCTCAGCCCTCGAGCCATTTCACCTGCTCCGGCGTCAGCTTGATGTCGAGCGCGGAAAGGCTGTCTTCCAGTTCGGCGACCGTGCGCGGGCCGATCAGCGGTATCACAGGGAAGGGCTGTGCGACGACATAGGCAAGCGCGATGTGGATCGGGTTGCGGCCGAGCTTCTGCGCCAGTTCGATCGCCCTGTCGCGGCGGCCGAAATTTCGGTCGGAATACCAGACGCGAACCAATTCCTCGTCGTCGCGCTTGTCGCGGCCGGCGCGGTCGGTGAAGAAGCCGCGGCCCTGGCTCGACCAGGCGAAGTTCGGGATCTGCTTGGCGTTGAGCCACGCCTTCCAGTCGTCGTCGGAAGCCGCAACGCATCCGGCCCAGATCGGATCGAGCATTTCCGCCAGCGAGAAGTTGTTGGAAAGGGCAGCCGGTGCCGTCTTGCCGTTTTTCTCGGCATAGGCGATCGCCTCGTCGAAGCGCGCGCGCGTCCAGTTAGAGCCGCCAAAGATGCCGCGAATCCGGCCAGCCTTCACCTCGGCATCCATGGCATCCACGAACTCGCCGACCGGAACGTCGGTATTGTCGCGATGCATGAAGTAGATGTCGACATAGTCGGTTTTCAGGCGGTTGAGAGACTGGTCGAGCTGCTTTTTGATCATGTCCGGGTAGCAAAGCGGCGAATGGGCGCCCTTGCCAATCAGCACGATCTCTTCGCGCGGCACGTTGCGGCTGGTGTGCCAGTCGCCGAAGATGCTTTCCGTCTTGCCGCCGCCATAGACATAGGCCGTGTCGAAGGCGTTGCCGCCCGCTTCGTAGAAGGCGTCGAGCGTCAGCGAAGCGGCCGCGAAATTCGGGAAGAATTCGAAGCCGAGCGTGACGAGCGATGCCGGCTTGGAGATGCCCGGAATGGCGCGCTTCGGGATGCTGTTGCCCTTGGTCACGGTCGCGCCGGCAATATTCTTCGTCCGCTTTGCTGCTTTCTCGACGCTATATTCGAGGCCGATCGAGGCACGCCACTGGTCGAGAACACGGAGGTTGCCGATCGAATCCGCCCAGCCGATGCCGGGATAGGCGAATTCCTTTTGTCCGGCGCGGATGGCGTCACCTGCCGCATCGACTTCGAAGGAATAGAGCCAGCGGTCTTCCTTGACCTCGATCGTCTGGGTTTCGCCGCCCTTGATGACGTCGATCTTGCCAACGCCGCCCTTGTGGCCGGAGGCAAACCAGAAATCGGTGACCTCGATGCGGCCTTCGGAGCCGATGATGCGCAGCGTGTTGTCCTGGTTCGCCATGATCGAGCAGGATACTTCGGCGATGATGTTGTTCGGGAATTTCAGGACGGCGGAAGCCCATTCATCGACACCGGTCTGGCCGAGATGGCCGACGCCCGACACCTTTTCGGGATCGAGGAACGGCTTGCCGTTGACCGCGCCAGCAATCAGGCGAGCCATCGAGACCGGATAGCCGCCGACATCGAGAATGCCGCCGCCGGCCGTCTCATTGGCAAACAGCCGGTGTTCCGGATTGACCTTGCCCATGTTGAAGCCGAAGGAGGTGCGGATGATGCGGAGATCACCGATCACGCCGCTCTTGACGAGTTCGATCAGCTTCGCCGTCTGCGGATGGACGCGATACATGAAGGCTTCGCCGGCGAAGACACCGGCTTTCTTGGCCTCGTAGTAGATAGCCTCCGCATCGAAAGCCGAGAGCGCGATCGGCTTTTCAACGAGCACATGCTTGCCGGCGCGGATCGCCTTGATCGCCCATTCGGCATGGCCGGTGTGCGGCGTGGCGATGTAGACGGCGTCGATGTCCTTGTCGGCGAGCAGGGCTTCATAGCCATTGACGATGCGCGCGCCGGGGAAGCCGTCACCGAGACCCGGCTTGTCCGGGTTGCGGCTGGCGATGGCTACCAGCTTGCCGCTGCGGGAATGGGCGACGCCATCGGCAAAAGTCTGTGCGATCCGGCCGGGGCCGATGATGCCCCAGCGGATTGGTGTCTCAGTAGTCATGGAACGATCCTTTCCTAAATCTGCATGCTGTCTTGGGAGTATGGGCAGCGCCTACCGCAATCGGTTGCCGGCGCTGTCGAACAGGAATGCCTTGGCCGCCGAGAGCGCCACGGTGAGCGTGTCTCGGTTGCCCGTATTGCGGGACTCCTCGCGCTCGATGACGATCTGCTCGCCGCCTTCGATATTGGCGTAGATGTAGCTGGTATTGCCGAGATGCTCCGCGACATCGACATGGACGGTCATGTCCACGTCGCCGCGGCCGGCTTCGAGGAAATGTTCCGGGCGGACGCCCAGTGTCACGGGTTGGCCGACCTCCACTTTTGCAGACGTGACTGGCAAGGTCAGGCGGACATTGCGCTGGCCCTTGAGCACGATGGCGATGCGACCGGCTTGATTGTCGCTAACTTCGGCCTGCAGGAAGTTCATCTTCGGCGAGCCGACGAATCCGGCTACGAACTGGTTGGCCGGGTCGTCATAGAGGTCGAGCGGCGCTCCCACCTGCTCGATATTGCCGCTGCGGAGCACGACGATCTTGTCTGCAAGCGTCATCGCCTCGGTCTGGTCGTGCGTGACATAGATCATCGTCGTCCCAAGCTTCTTGTGGAGGCGGGAGATTTCGACGCGCATCTGCACGCGCAGCTCGGCATCGAGATTGGACAGCGGCTCGTCGAACAGGAAGATCTGCGGTTCGCGCACGATGGCGCGGCCGATGGCAACGCGCTGGCGCTGGCCGCCTGAAAGCTGTTTCGGCCGGCGCTGCATCAGCTCTGATATCTGCAGGATCTCGGCTGCCTGTTTGACACGGCGATCGGTATCGGCCTTCGGGTTGCCGTTCATGCGCAGGCCGAAATTCAGGTTCTGCTCGACAGTCAGATGCGGATAGAGGGCATAGGACTGGAAGACCATGGCGATGCCGCGGTCGGCCGGCTCCATGTCGTTGACCACGCGGCCGCCGATTTTCAACTCGCCGCCTGTGATGTCTTCGAGACCGGCGATCATGCGCAGCAGTGTGGACTTGCCGCATCCGGACGGCCCGACGAAGACGACGAATTCGCCATCCTTCACCTCGAGATTGGCGCCGTGAATGATTTCCAGAGAACCGTAGCGTTTGACGATATTGGTAAGGGACAGTTCAGCCATACAGGTCTCCCGGAATTATTTGATTGCGCCGGCGGCGATGCCGGCGATGAAGTGGCGTTGCAGGAGAACGAAGATGATGAGGATCGGTGCCGTCAGCATCACGGCACCGGCCATGATGCCGCCCCAGGAGACCCTGGTGAGGCCGATCAGCGTTCCGAGCGCGACGGGTGCGGTCATCATCCCCGGCCGGGAGTTGATGAGCAACGGCCAGAGGTAATTGTTCCACGAAGCGAGGAACAGAATGATGGCGAGCGCTGCCATCGTCGGCCGCGCGAGCGGCAGGGCGATACGCAGGAAGATCTGCCATTCCTTGACGCCCTCGACGCGGGCGGCGTCAAAGAGTTCACCCGGCATCATCGAGAAGGCCTGGCGCATGAAGAGCACACCGAGCGAGTTGAAGAGCGGCGGGACGATCAGGGCGACCCATGAATTGGCCAGCCCGAAATCGCGCGCTACCATGATGAACTGCGGGATGACGACGACGGAGTATGGCAGCGTGATCGTGCCGAGGATGATGCCGATAACGCCCGAACGGCCGGCGAACTGGTAGCGCGCCAGCGCCCATCCGGCCATCGAGGTCAGCAGCACCGACAGGACGGTATAGACGACGGCAACGACGATGGAGATCGTCATGGCACCGATGAAGTTGGTGTCGGCCTGCAGGTTCCGGAAGTTGTCCATGAAACCTGTCGACGGTGTCAGGATGATGCCGGGGCTGAAAATGCCGTAATCGGGCATGGTCGAAAAGACGAACATCATCCAGAGCGGAAACAGCCAGATGATGGCGAGCGGCGCCAGCAAGCCGTGTAGCGCGATCGAGCGGATCAGAGTGGACTTGGATTTCGATTTCATTTCGGTTCGCGCCCCACCCAGAGATTGAGAAGAGAGATGGCCACTGCAAGCGCCGCCATCGTGTAGGCGACCGCCGAGGCATAGCCGAAGTTGGTCGACTGGAAGGCCTGGCGATAGAGCAGCAGGCCGAGCGTTTCCGTCCCGCCGCCGGGACCACCCCTGTTGGTGATCAGGTATGGTTCGGTGAAGAGCTGCATGGTGCCGATGACAGACAGGACGACACAGAACAGGATGATCGGCTTCAACAGTGGCAGGGTAATATGGATGAACTGCTGGAAACGGCTGACGCGGTCGAGGGTTGCAGCCTCGTAGACATCCTCGGGGATCGATTGCAGCCCGGACAGGATGATGATGGCGTTATAACCGGCCCAGCGCCAGGTCACGGCGATGATGATGAGGACCATGGCGGCATGGGAGTCGGCAAACCACGATATGGGCGCTATGCCGATGCCGCCGAGTAGCTTGTTGATGATGCCGAAATCGACGTTGAACATCAGGCGGAAGACCGCGGCATAGGCGACCTCTCCAACAACGACGGGTGCGAAGAAAGCGAAGCGGAAAATGCCACGGGCCTTCAGCAGCGGTGAATTCAGCAGCACCGCCATGACCGTGGCGAGCGTGATCATGACGGGGACCTGGACGACCAGGATGATCAGCGTGTTTTGAAGCGCGTTGTAGAAGGCCGGGTCGCCGAACAGACGCCCCCAATTGAGCGACAGATTGTAGACCCACGGATTAACCCGGGTGTTCTGGAATGAGATCAGGAACGAATCGATGATCGGCCAGACCCAGAAAGCGGCGAACACCAGAAGATAGGGTGCAAGGAACGCATAGGCGCTCCGGTTTCGCAACCGCATGAAAGCCTTCTCCTTTATGCGCAGTGAAATGACGCGTGACATCGCATCCCCGCCGCCCTGAGGGCGACGGGGATGCCGGGCGCGGCTCGGGATGCGCGCCCGGCAGTGTCACTCATTTCGCGAGCGGCAGGCCTGTCGCCGAGGCGATCTGCTGCGCCGCATCGTCGAGCGCGGCCTTGCCGTTTGGATAGCCGCCGGCAAGGTATTTCGTCTGGACGGCTTTGATGACCTCATCGGCGTCGCTGAAATACTGGGTGCCTGGGCTCGGGTGGATTTTCGGCAGGGTGGCGAGGATATCGGCCCAGACCTTTTGCCCACCCCAATAGGGCTGCGGTTCGTTGACGAAGGGATCCTTGACTGCCGTCAACAGCGACGGCACGAGACCGAAGGACTTCAGCATCGTCACCTGGCCCTCATTGGTGCCAAGCGTGTATTCGAGGAATTTCCAGGCAGCTTCCTTGTGCTTGGAGCCGCTGGCGATTGCGAGCGACGAACCGCCAAGATTGGCTGCATGCGGGCCGTCAGCCGTCATGCTCGGCATCGGATAGACGCCCCATTTACCGGCGAGATCAGGCGAGGTGGAGCGGACAGTGCCTTCATACCAGCCGCCATAGAGCTGCGATGCCACTTTGCTTGCAGTGTTCGCCTGAATTTTCTCGTTCCAGTTCGCCGCCGTCATCAGGCCCGCGTCCTTGATCTCCTTCACCTTGTCCAGCGCTTTGACGCAGCCGGGCTGGTTGACGGTGATGCTCTGGCTGTCACTCGAAAAATAGCCGCAGCCTTGTTCGTTGGCGAGCATGCGGAACCATTCGCTATCACCGTTGAGATCGGCCTGCGTCATGACGACACCGGGATTGGCGGCTGAGATCTTCTTGCCGGCGGCGATGAAATCGTCCCAGGTCTTGATCGTTGCCGGATCGACGCCGGCCTTTTCATACATGTCGCGGCGATAGAACATGGTGACCGGACCGGAATCCCACGGCATCGCGTAGGCGGCATCGCCGACTTCAAGCTCGGCGCGCTTGAAATCCGGGAATTGCTTCTTCAGCTCGTCGTTGTAGCCGAGCTTGGTGAGATCGGTCAGGCAGTCCGGAAAGCGATTCCAGAAGATCGAAGCCTTGTGGTTTTCGATCGACATGACATCCGGCAGACCATCGCCGCCGGCAGCGCAAGCAGCCAGCATCTTGTCGAAGACCTGCGGGTTGCCGATGTCCTGAACCTCGACCTTGATGTCAGGATATTTCTTGTTGAACCCCTCGACTGTGGATTTCAGCGCCGATGCGGCGATGTTCCAGCTCCAGACCGTAATGGTGGTTTGCTCAGCAAAGGCAGAACCGGAAGCGAGCAGGGCAGCAAGGGCCGTCGCTCCAGCAAGTTTTAAACGCATTGAAAATCCTCCCTTTTCAATTGCCGTCCTCAAGAGAACACGCTTAAACTAGCTGTCGATACGCTTCTGTCTCCTAAAAAAGGAACATCGACTTGGCGAAAAGTAAGGTAGGTCAACGGGCGGTTTATCAGCCGGGTGCGAGCAGCGTCGAAGGGCTCCCAAATGTCCTGCAGATGTTCCATAACCACCCGTTGCCGATGGCAAAGCCGCATTGGCACGCGCAGGTGGAAGTGAACTACATCGTTCGCGGCATCGTGCATTACCGCATAGGCGATCACGAGCTTACTTTGAGAGCGGGCGAGATCTGCCTTTTCTGGGGCGGTCAGCCGCATCTGTTGGACGACTTGTCGGAGGATGCGATCTATGCGGGCGCGCATCTGCCGCTCGTGCATTTTTTCCGCCTGCGGCTGCCGCTCGATATTTCCGGCCGTCTCATTCGCGGGCAGGCGCTGATAAGCTCGGCGACCGATGCCGCAGACGACGAGAATTTCGCCCGATGGCATCGTTATGTCATGTCCGAAGACGGCGCCAAGGCCGAACATGCCGTCGCGGAACTTCTCTTGCGCCTGGAGCGGATCGCCTTCGAGCCCTATCGTATGGTGCCGGAGAAGCAGGAAAGCCTGACCAACGACCAGGCCCATCCGCAATCCTCGCGCAGCCTGGCGCGCATGTGCGATTTCATCGCCGATAATTTTCTACACGACATCGATACCGTCGATATCGCTAAGGCGGCGCATCTCCATCCGAAATACGCGATGAATCTCTTCAAGAAATCCACAGGCATGACGCTGGCGAAATATGTGAACCTGCTGCGCCTGTCGCGCGCCCAGGCGATGCTGATGCGGGACGGCGCCAATGTGCTGCAGGTGGCGATGGACAGCGGCTTCGGCTCGATCAGCGCCTTCAACAAATCCTTCCGCCACATCGCCGGCATGACGCCCTCTGATTTCCGCCGGGACATGCGCGTGCTCTCGGCAATGAATGTCGAGGCGATAAAATCTCCGATGCCGCGCTCGCCCCATCAATTCCATCGCTAGGGACGATTGCAGCCCCGGTTTCCCTTGCAGTTGCGGGCGATCTCGCGCATTGCTCGTGACCGATTGAGGGAGGAGAATTTTTATGCGGCAGTTTTCGGCTTGTATCGAATGGTTGTTTGCGCGCGACGGTGATGCCTTTGCGGATCGTATCCGGCTGGCGCATGAAGCGGGGCTTGATGCGGTCGAGTTCTGGCACTGGACGAACAAGGATCTCAACGCGATCACGGCGGCTGTAGCCGAGACCGGCATTGCGGTGTCCGGCCTCGTGGCGGAGCCGATGATCGCGCTGACGAATCCTGCAAACAAGGAGGCTTGGCTCAAGGGGCTGCGGGAGTCCGTCACGGTCGCGCAGCGTTTCGGCGCATCGGTTCTGATTGCTCAGGCCGGAGATGACCTGCCGGAATTCTCCCGTGCCGAGCAGCGGGAGGCCATCGTCTCCGCCTTGAGCGCCGGTGCTGACGTTCTGAAAGGGTCCGGTGTTCGGCTCGGTCTGGAGCCGCTGAACACGACGATCGACCATGTCGGCTATTATCTGTCTTCGACAGTGGAGGGGCTCGATATCGTCGATGAGGTCGGCCGCCCGGAAATCGGCATTGTCTACGATCTCTATCATTCGGCCGTCATGGGCGAGAATACGCGCGAAGTCGTCGGCGATCGGATCGACCGCATCGTTCATCTCCATGTCGCTGATCATCCCGGCCGCAACGATCCCGGCACCGGCCATATCGATCTGGCGGAGCGGCTGGATTGGCTATACGCCCAAGGCTATCGTGGCAGGGTGGGCCTGGAATACAAGCCGACGACGCAAGATCCGGCAGCCGTTCGTGCGGTCGTGAAATCGCTCGGCGGCTAGGCGGGCTCCGTCATGCCGAAGACGGCGACCAGCCCGATGACGACAATGCCGATGACGATCTCGGTGATGCTTCCAAGCCGGAGGGCCAATAGCGCGTGGGCCGGCTTGCGGCTGATCCAGGGAACGAAGACGTAGCGGTTGATGATCGCCAGCATCGCCATGACGGCGACCAGCGCGATCTTGATGGCAAGCAGCTGCTGATAGGGCGAAGACCAGTCCGTCGGCAGGCGTTTCAGGATCAGCAGCGTGTTGACGACACCGGAGAGAATGACGAGCGCGACTGCAACATGCCCGGCATTTGAAAAGCGGCGCAACGCCACCCGTGCTTCCGCCCGGCATTCCGGACGGCCGAGAAGCTTGAGGATAGGGATCAGCGGCACCAACGCGCCCAGCCAGCCGCCACCGGTCAGCACATGCAGGATATCATTGGCCCGGTGCGCCTGCTGCACCCAGCCCTCCAGCATTGAGGCATGCCCGGTCAATGACAGCGAGGCAAGGCCGAGGCCGGCGCCCAGGGCCAGCCCATGGCGGCGCCAGCTCTGCGGCAGCAGCAAGACGCAAACCATCACGATGGCTACTAGCGCCTGCGCTTGCCAGGCGACTCCGACCGTGGTTTCGAAAACCACGTCATAGATCATGCCGGTATCGAGCGCATCGCTCCAGCCGTTGCCGATAGTCGCCGTCGTCACCGGCAATGCGGCCAGTGCCGTTGAAACGGCAATCGCGGCAATCAGCAAAAACGGCTTTGCAACCATGCGCCAAACGGTGTCGGCAAGCGCTCTCGGCACGAACAGAGAGAGATAGGCGCAGGCGCCCCATAGAAACATCAGGGATGCATCATGCAGGAAGCGGCAGAGTTGGAGCGCTGTCGTCGTATCCATCAGGACTTCACGATAAGTTTACAGGCGCCATGAATGGGACGTTCCAGTTTGAGGCATGTCGTTTGCGTCGGCAATCCGGCAACCAATAGGCCGAAGCCGCCCGACACCCATGTTTTTCTCGGGTTGAGCGGCGGGAATTTCTCGCGCCAGCGTGGCTAGCGCGATAAGATTGCGGATACGCACTGTCAACTTTCTCCATGCATAAAGGCGCCGTTCGGGACGCTTTGCCGCACGGCAAGCCGGTGCCGCAGGCCAAGGCCGCTGCCAGAACCGTCATTAGCGATGATTTCCGCCTTTCTGGCAAAGAATCGTCGCTTTTGAGTCCTTTTTGCAGACACAGTTAAGGCGTTCCGGGGTGTGCGCTCGAAAGGCAGTTTCATGGCGGCATCCAGGATACGCGAAAAAATGGCCAATGGCTTCGGCCATCGTCGGCGCCGAGAACGGCTCGAACACCTCGACATGCCCACCTACGTCATCGGTGACGTCCATGGCCGCTACGATCTTCTGAGCGCGCTGGAGCGCAAGATCTTCGCCGATGCGGCCGGTCTGCCCGGCCGAAAACTCATCATCATGCTGGGGGACTTCATCGATCGCGGTCCGGCGTCGGCGCAGGTGGTCGGCCGCCTCATGGCACCGCCGCCGAACGGTTTCGACCGCATTTGCCTCACCGGCAATCACGAGATGGCGATGCTCTCTTACGTCGATGGGGAGATATCGCTCGAGGATTGGGTCGCGCTTGGCGGTGATGCGACGCTCGCTTCCTATGGCGTGGATATCCCACGTCTGCAGCAATTATATCCCAAGCGGAAGAAGCTCGATACTTTTATCCGAACCTGGCTGCCGGACGATCACGTCAATTTCCTGCGGCGTCTGCCGATCCTGCTGGACACGCCCGAGGCCTTGTTCGTCCATGCCGGCATCGATCCGGATCGGTCGATTGCCGACCAACAAGACGACGACCTGGTCTTCATCCGCTCGCGCTTCTACGATAGCGCGCAGCCGCTGCCGAAGCTGATCATCCACGGCCATACGCCAGTCCAGCGCGCCGAAGTCAATGGTCTCAGGCTCAATCTCGATACCGGCGCCTTTTACACCGACCGGCTGAGCGCGGCCCGCCTGTGGCAGGGCCGCATTCACATCACCTCAACCTGATAGCCGACTATAGATTGCCGATGCAGAGGTACTTCATTTCCAGATAGTCGTCGGCGCCATGACGGGAGCCTTCGCGGCCGAGGCCGGATTGCTTGATGCCGCCGAACGGCGCTGTCTCTGACGACATCAGGCCGGTATTGATGCCGACCATGCCGTATTCCAGCGCTTCGGCCACCCGCCAGACCTTTTTGAGGTCGCCGGCGAAGAAATAGGCGGCGAGGCCGAATTCGGTGTCGTTCGCCTGTGCGATGACATCCTCGGCGGTGTCGAAGCGGAAGAGCGGCGCCACCGGACCGAAGGTCTCCTCGCGGGCAACCTTCATGCTCCGGTCGACGCCGGTCAGGATGGTCGGCGCGAAGAAAGTACCGGCACCCTCGATGCGCTTGCCGCCCGCCACGATGCGGGCACCCTTCGAAAGCGCGTCCCGAACATGGTCCTCGGCCTTGGCGACACCCTGTTCGTCGATCAGTGGCCCAACGGTCACGCCCGGCTTGAAGCCGTCGCCGACGGAGAGTTCGGCGACCTTGGCGGCAAGCTTGGCGGCAAAGGCGTCATAGACGTTGGACTGGACATAGATGCGGTTGGCGCAGACGCAGGTCTGGCCGGCATTACGATACTTCGAGGCCATTGCCCCTTCGACGGCGGCGTCGAGATCGGCATCGTCGAAGACGATGAAGGGCGCATTGCCGCCGAGTTCCAGGCTGACCTTCTTGATCTGGTCGGCGCATTGGCGCATCAGGACGCGGCCGACCTCCGTTGAGCCGGTGAAGCTGATCTTGCGCACCTTCGCATTGCCGCAAAGCTCGCGGCCGATCGCCGGGCCGTCGAGGCCGACGATGATGTTGAGGACGCCTGGGGGAATGCCGGCCTCTTCGGCAAGCACGGCCAGCGCGATTGCCGTGAGCGGCGTTTGCTCGGCCGGCTTCGAGACGACGGTGCAGCCGACAGCAAGGGCCGGCGCGATCTTGCGGGCGATCATCGCGGCCGGGAAATTCCAGGGCGTGATCGTGCCGACGACGCCGACCGGCTGCTTGATGACGACCATGCGCTTGTCGTTCGAGGGCGCGGGAATGGTTTCGCCGTAGATGCGCTTGGCCTCTTCCGCATACCATTCGACATAGGAGGCAGCATAGAGGATTTCGCCTCTCGCTTCCGGCAGTGGCTTGCCCATTTCGGCCGTCAGGATGGCGGCCAGTTCATTGGCATTGGCGACCATGAGATCGAACCATTTGCGCAGGATTACGGCGCGTTCCTTGGCCGGGCGGGCAGCCCAGGCGACCTGTGCGACATAGGCGGCATCGATGGCGGCCGTGGTCTCGGCGGCGCCCATGTCGGGAAGCGTCGCGAGCACTTCGCCTGACGCGGGATTGATGACATCGAAGGTCTTCGTCGCACTGCCGGCCGTCCAGTTGCCGTTGATATAGCCGGCGGCGCGCAGGAGGCGCGAGGAGAAGGGGACATGCTTGGTCATTGCTGTTGTAAAGGACATGCTATGCACTCCGACAGGTTTCGCCCGGCAGGCCGCGCGGGTGGACAGATGAGAAAATCGAAAAGACGCGCTTAGCGGGAGGCGCTTGCCTCGATCAGCGATGCCTCGAGAATGTCGAGCGCTTCGCTGAAGACGCCGTCCTGAATGGTGATCGGCGACAGGAAGCGGATGACATTGCCGTAGACGCCGCAGGTCAAGAGAATCAGCCCCTTGTTAAGCGCGATCAGCCGCACCTTGTTGGCGAAATCGGCACTCGGCAGCTTCGTCGCCGCATCGTTGAACTCCACGGCATTCATGAAGCCGGGGCCGCGAATGTCGACAATCTCAGGCACCTTGTCGCGCAACGATTCAAGCCGTTGTTTCAGGCGCGAGCCGAGCTGGTTGGCGCGGTCGCAGAGGCCCTCGTCGGCGATAACGTCGAGCACGGCATGAGCCGCGGCAATGCCGATCGGATTGCCGCCATAGGTACCGCCGAGGCCGCCCGGTCCGGGCGCGTCCATCACCTCGGCGCGGCCGGTAACGGCGGCAAGCGGGAAGCCGCCGGCAAGGCTCTTCGCCATGGTAACGAGATCGGCCGCCACCTCATGGTGGTCCATCGCGAACATTTTGCCGGTGCGCGCAAAGCCGGTCTGCACCTCGTCGGCGATCAGGAGAATGCCGTGCTGGTCGCAGATCTCGCGCAGCGCCTTCATGAAGGCGGCCGGCGCCGGATAGAAGCCCCCTTCACCCTGCACTGGCTCGAGGATGATGGCGGCTACGCGCTGCGGATCGACGTCGGCAGCAAACAGCTTTTTCAGTGTCGCGAGCGACTGCTCGACGGTTACGCCATGCAGCGGCACCGGGAAGGGTGCATGGAAAACATCGCCCGGCATCGGGCCGAAGCCGATCTTGTAGGGTGCGACCTTGCCGGTCAACGCCATGCCCATGAAGGTGCGGCCGTGGAAGCCGCCGCCGAAGGCGATGATTGCGGAGCGGCCGGTGGCGGCGCGGGCGATCTTGACGGCGTTTTCGACTGCTTCCGCGCCTGTGGTCACGAAGATTGTCTTCTTGGCGAAATCGCCGGGAACGATCGCGTTCAGCCGCTCGGCAAGATGGACGTAATTTTCATAGGGCACGACCTGATGGCAGGTGTGGGTGAAGCGGTCGAGCTGTTCCTTGACGGCAGCGATGACGCGCGGATGGCGGTGGCCGGTGTTCACCACCGCAATGCCGGAGGCAAAATCGATGTAGCGATTGCCTTCCTTGTCCCAGATCTCGGCGTTTTCGGCGCGATCGGCATAGATCTGCGTCGTCATGCCGACGCCGCGGGAAATGGCGGCATTCTTCCGCTCGGTCAAGGTCATTGCAGTGGCTCCCAGAAAGTCGCTCTCGAATTATCTTGCAGAACTTCTGCAAATTATTTACAAAACTCCTACATTTTTCCTGTAAGATTTCAAGCGGGATTTTGTGCGGGTGACAAGAATGCGCGGAAGGCTCGTATGGAGTGTGGCGCGGCTTTTAAGGCGCGCTAAGCCGCGTCATCCATGCTAAACGGTTCAAAAGACGAAAATCAGGGATATTGGCATATGAGCAGCATCGAGCCGGAGCGCTACCCCGTGCGCTACAAGGTGGCGGAAGCGGCACGTCTTGCTGGCGTATCAGCCTCCACTTTGCGCCTATGGGAAAGCCAGGGGCTCGTCGTCCCCTCCCGCTCCGAGACCGGGCATCGCCAGTACAGCGCCGAGGACGTGGCGCGGCTGAAGCGCATCTCCTGGTTCCGTGCCGAGCGCGGCCTCAATCCGGCAGCGATTCGCGAGGCGCTCGAGACGGAGGAGGGCGCCGCCGGTCTGGAAAATGGCGAGCAACTGGCCTCTTCGGATATCGGCCGCAGACTTCGCTCGCTACGCCACGCCGCCGGCAAGACGCTGGAGCAGGTTGCCGCTGACATGGGCATGACGTCGTCGACGCTATCGACGCTGGAGCGCACCTCGCAAGGCGTCAGCTTCAAGACCCTCCATGATCTGGCGGACTACTACGGCACGACGGTATCGCGCCTGTCAGGTGAGGAGCGGGAGGATGTTCCCGCACTCATCCGGTCCGGCGAATGGCGTTCCTGGCCGGCGACGACGCCGGGCGTCACTGTCCAGCTTCTTGCCGAAGGACGGACGATGATGGACTGCCATCGCTTCGTGCTCGCACCCGGTGCGACGAGCGAAGGTGCCTATCGCCACGGGGGCGAGGAATTCATCCATGTTCTCGCTGGTCGCCTGGAGCTCGTGCTCGACAGCGACCAGTTCTTCGATCTCCTGCCGGGCGATTCCCTTTATTTCGAAAGCCGCCGTTATCATTCCTGGCGCAACCGCCATGATGGTGAGACCATATTGCTCTGGATCAACACGCCGCCGACTTTTTGACAGGCACCGGTATGGTTCTCATCCCGTCTGTTCTATAGAACGGACGAAAAGCGAATTTTGAAGACAGAGCCGGGAGAGTTTCATGGCTGCCACCATCCGCTATCACGAAGGCGATATTTCGACTGAGGATGCCGCCCGCTACACCGGCGCCATAGCCATCGATACGGAAACCCTCGGCCTCGTTCCACGCCGTGACCGACTTTGCCTCGTGCAGCTTTCGCCGGGCGACGGCACGGCTGACGTCATCCGCATTGCCGCCGGACAGAAGCAGGCCCCCAATCTCGTCGCCATGCTCGCCGACCCGACGCACCAGAAGATCTTTCATTACGGCCGCTTCGACATCGCCGTGCTGTTCCATACGTTCGGCGTGACCACGACGCCGGTCTTCTGCACCAAGATCGCCTCGCGCCTCTGCCGCACCTATACGGATCGCCATGGCCTGAAGGACAATCTCAAGGAAATGCTCGACGTCGATATTTCCAAGGCGCAGCAGTCGTCGGACTGGGCGGCGGAAACGCTGTCTCCGGCGCAGCTCGAATATGCCGCTTCCGATGTACTTTATCTGCATGCGCTGCGCGAAAAGCTGACGCAACGCCTGCTGCGCGACGGACGCATGGACTATGCGGATGACTGCTTCGCCTTCCTGCCGACACGCGCCAAGCTCGACCTTCTCGGCTGGGAAGAGGCGGATATCTTCGCGCATAGCTGATTGCTTCGCTTGCAGGGCGAAATCCAGAGGCCGGTGTCGCGGACGTGGCATCGGCCCTTTTATTTAGTGATCTGTTAAGGACTCGACTGCTATTTTGCGGATGATTTCCAGTTCTGCGCGTTCGCGCCTCGCCAGTTCGGTCATCCGGCGCTAGGAAATCCACAGGCCGCATGAGCGGACCTGGATTGAACCTGCCTTCCCGCTTCCATCGTCGCCTTGCCAGACAAAGGAGCATGTCATGTTGCTTCCCGTTGGTGCCGTGTCCGCTGTGGGTGTATCCATTGAAAAGCCGATTGCCGCGACGGCCGAGACCTCCGGGCTTCAGACGACGGCAACGCCGCTTGCCGTTCTGTCGAGCACCGTCAATGCCAGCGTCGAGGGCAAGCTGAACATGCTGCTGGTTGCGGCCCGCGAACGCATGCTCGACAGCCTACTCTCCGCGATCGATGCCGCCAGCAAGGTGGTGAATGTTTCCCGTGAGCCGGGCGAGAGCAATACCGCTTATGCGCAGCGTGTCGCCGCCGCAATCCGCAGCCTGACGCCGCCGCAGCTCGCTACCGCTCAGCAACGGCTGGATGCGCAGATGAGGACGCCGGTGCCACTGCCGCTTCTGGCGGCAGCATTGGAAGACCCCGAAAGCCCGCAGGCGGTGCAGCTGGCTCTCAGTTTGGAACAGGCGTCGGCAGCCGAGCCGGATGCCGTGCTGAAGGCGGTCGTCAATTCCTATGGGCAGAATGCCGGTCAGGTGGAAACGCCAGCCCCCGGGGCTCCTATATCAGCCCCACTGCAGAGGGCCGCCGATCTGGCCACCCTTGCAACGGCGCTTGCCGCTGCTACAGAAGAGCCGGCTTCCGCTATACCCACGCCTACGACGGCCACGCCAGCGACGGCTCAGCCTGCCGCACAGCCGGCACCTGCGGCGCAGCAGACGCCGCAACCGGGCACTCCGGTACAATCGGCATCAGCGCCAGCTGCTGGCCAGACCATCGTGGCGCCGACGGCTCAAACACAGACGGTCGCGCAAAACGGTATCGCCGCCGCCCCGCAAGCCGCGCCTGCCGGCAGCGTTGCCGCCGCCACTGCCCAACCTTCCGCGCTCGCATCTCTTGTCGATGACCTGACCGCGAGTGTGCTGCTGACGGCGGTCGCCGCCGAAGCCGAACTCCCGACTGAAGTCGCACTGATCCGGTCACCGCTGGCGCCGCCGCCGGTGCCGCGCGATATCCAGCAGATAGAAGCCGATATCAAACAGGGCCTGCAGGTCGTCATCAGTCCGCCCGCGATGGCGACCGATCCCGACCTTTTGCAGATCATCAACAATCCCTCCTCTTCCGTGGAGAAGATCATCGCCCAGGCGCTGACCGGCAATAGCGCGGCGCAGACATCGTCCACGCAGACGCCGGCCGTCAATGAAAGTCCCAAGAGCCCGGTCGCGGCGGCGGCCATGCCGGTGTCATTGGCGGAAGGACCCGAAACATCCGGTGCTCTTCCTGTCGCTTCCGGCAAGCCGCCGTTGCAGACGTCGTCCGTAACGCCGATGGCGGTGTATGAGGCTGCGGAGCAGGCAACGATGTCGGCGCCCCTGCCGCTCGGCGTTCCCTTCGTCGTGGCGAATTATCTGCCGGTCGACACTCCTGATAAGAGCAGCGAATCGAAATTGCTCAATCGCGTCGATCCCGTCGGCGATGAGGAGGGCGGGCAAGCTCAGGACGAGGAGAACCCGCAAGGTCAGGATGAAGAACAGGCCCATGCGGAGGAATCGCCGGCTCAAGCAGAGGGTGAGGCATCCGAAGAAGCGGAAGCCGGCCCGGCCTCCGCGAGAGACGATAACGTCAGGCCGGAGCTCGTTGCCTTGCCGCAGCCTTTGCGCGACCCGCTTCACGACCACGCCTTCGATTTCTATCGGCGCATGGTGACCTGGGAATAGCCGGCCTCGCAACGGACAGGCGGCATGGACGCCGCAGAACGGACAAAGAAAAACCCGCCGGATCGCTCCGGCGGGTCTTTTGTTTTCAGGCGTCTACCGAAGATTATTCGGCGTTGCGGTTCTTCAGAGCCGCACCCAGGATGTCGCCGAGCGAAGCGCCCGAGTCGGACGAACCGAACTGAGCAACGGCTTCCTTCTCTTCTGCGATTTCCAGAGCCTTGATCGACAGCATGATCTTGCGGTCCTTCTTGGAGAAGTTGGTGACGCGAGCGTCGACAACCTGACCAACCGAGAAACGCTCCGGACGCTGTTCGTCACGGTCACGCGACAGATCGGCGCGGCGGATGAACGAGGTGATGTCTTCGTGGTTGACGAGCTTCACTTCGATGCCGCCGTCGTTGACTGCGATCACTTCGCAGGAAACGACTGCGTTCTTGCGCAGGTCGCCGGAAGCGGCTGCTTCGCCGACTGCGTCCTTGCCGAGCTGCTTGATGCCGAGCGAGATGCGTTCCTTCTCGACGTCAACGTCGAGAACGACAGCCTTGACGACGTCACCCTTGTTGTACTCTTCGATGACCTGCTCGCCCGGACGGTTCCAGTCGAGGTCGGAGAGGTGAACCATGCCGTCCACATCGCCGTCGAGGCCGATGAACAGGCCGAATTCGGTCTTGTTCTTGACTTCGCCTTCGACTTCGGTGCCAGCCGGATGGTTGCGGGCGAATGCTGCCCACGGGTTTTCCAGCGTCTGCTTCAGGCCGAGAGAGATACGACGCTTGGTCGGATCGACTTCGAGAACGACGACTTCGACTTCCTGGCTCGTGGACAGGATCTTGCCGGGGTGAACGTTCTTCTTGGTCCAGGACATTTCCGAGATGTGGATCAGGCCTTCGATGCCCGGCTCCAGCTCGACGAAGGCACCGTAGTCGGTGATGTTCGTGACGGTACCGGAAATCTTCTTGCCTTCCGGATACTTGGCCTGGATGCCATCCCACGGATCGCTCTCGAGCTGCTTCATGCCGAGCGAGATGCGGTGGGTTTCCTGGTTGATGCGGATGATCTGCACCTTGACCTGCTGGCCGATGGACAGGATTTCCGACGGATGGTTCACGCGGCGCCATGCCATGTCGGTGACGTGCAGCAGGCCGTCGATGCCGCCGAGGTCAACGAACGCACCGTAATCGGTGATGTTCTTGACGACGCCGTCAACAACCTGGCCTTCTTCGAGGTTCTGAACAATTTCAGAACGCTGCTCGGCACGGGACTCTTCCAGAACCGTACGACGCGAAACGACGATGTTGCCGCGGCGCTTGTCCATCTTGAGGATTTCGAAGGGCTGCGGGTTGTGCATCAGCGGGGTAACGTCGCGGATCGGACGGATGTCGACCTGCGAACGCGGCAGGAAGGCGATAGCGCCGTCGAGATCGACGGTGAAGCCGCCCTTGACCTGGTTGAAGATGACGCCTTCAACGCGCTCGCCAGCTTCGAACTTGGCTTCGAGCTTGATCCAGCTTTCTTCGCGGCGAGCCTTTTCGCGCGACAGAACGGCTTCGCCAAGCGCGTTTTCGATGCGCTCGACGTAGACTTCGACTTCGTCGCCAACCTTGAGCGTGCCGTCCTTGGCGCGCGCACCGAATTCCTTCAGCGCAATGCGGCCTTCGACCTTGAGGCCGACGTCCACAACGGCGACATCCTTTTCGATGGCGGTGATGATGCCCTTGGTGACATAGCCTTCAGCCAGGTCGTTCTTGGCAAAGGATTCTTCGAGAAGAGCTGCGAAATCTTCGCGAGAGGGGGAAGTTACAGACATGAAATCTCCTGGCGTGTCCCGATCGTGCGATCTGAACACTGACGCGCCGGTGGTTCGCGTTAAACAGGCCTGACCCCAGTCCGCCTCCTGTTCGGGAAGCTATCCGGCGCTTGGACGGAATGTCAGGCTATTTGAAATCGGCGGTTCCGGCGCGAAGCACGCGAAAGCCGCTCATATTTTCAGGCATTTCGGCTCAGAGCGGCGTCGATGATCGACTTTGCCGTCTGAAACGCCGCTTCTATACTCATTTCTGAGGTATCTAGCAAGTATGCCTCTTCAGCCGGCTTGAGCGGGCTGTCGGTGCGGCCCATGTCGCGCTCGTCGCGCCGCTTGACGTCCTCGAAAATGGCGTCGTAATCGGCACTGCCGCCGGCTTCGATGATCTCTTCATAGCGCCGTCTGGCGCGTACCTCGGCTGAGGCCGTCACATAGAGCTTCACCGGCGCATCCTGGCAGACGACGGTGCCGATATCGCGGCCATCGAGCACTGCGCCCGGCTTTTTCTCGGCAAAGCGGCGCTGCGCTTCGACCAGCGCACGGCGCACCGCCGGCATGACAGCGATCTTCGAGGCGGCCTCGCCGATCTCGTGTCGGGACAGGACGATCCGGTCGAGGCCGGCGAGATCGACCTTGCGCGCCACGTCTTCGGCAATGGCTTCGTCGTCAAGCGGCAGGCCGGCATCGAGCAGCGCCTTGGCGGTGGCTCGATAGGTGAGGCCGGTATCGAGATGATGATAACCATAGGCTTCGGCGATCCGGCGTGCCAGAGTTCCCTTGCCGGCAGCTGCAGGTCCGTCGATGGCGATGATCATGTTTTCTTCCGTCCCTACCCGATATCTCGTTATTTGCTGTAACGACGCACCAGATCAGCCATCTCGGCGGCATCCGTTCGATCGATTGCGCCAAGACCTTCGGCGACGCCCTGTCGGTCAGCCAGCGGCCGGTTCTGGCTCACCTTCCATTTGCCGTCAATCGTCTCGATGTTGATTTCGATGCCGATGATGCCCTTCAGCTGGGCGGCAATGAACTCCGGCGGCGCGTCTTCCACCGCCCAGGGCTGCTGGCGCTCGCTCTCGTTCTCGCCGGTCAACGCGCCGATCTGCGTGCGCAGCCAGGCGGCATCGTCGATCGTCCGCACGGCTCCGCGCACCTGCACGATCGCATAGTTCCAGGTCGGCACCACCTTGCCGGTTTCCCGCTTCGTCGCATACCAGGAGGGCGTGATGTAGGTGTCGGCGCCCTGGAAGACGACGAGGACCGGCGCGCCGGCCGCGATTTCCTTCCACTGGCCGTTGGCGCGGGCAATATGCGCCTGCAGCGTGCCCTTCGGCGAAAGTTCGGTGTTCAGGTGGAACGGCACGGGATTGGCGATCAGCCCGCTGTCACCAGCCGTAATGAGCAGCCCCAGCGGATGGGCACGGATCAGCTGGTGCTGCGTGGCGAGATCGTCTTCGCGATGATGTGGAGGCTGATACATGGCTTCGATCCGTCGTTGCCGCCATCGCCAAAAGCCCATTCCCGCAAATTTGGCAAGGCAAGGCAAGGCTTCGAATGGCCAATGGCGCGGTCTATCAGGCTTAAGTTTCGATCGTCGCGCCCAATCTCGTCATCATAGCAAAAAATTCCGGAAAGCTGGTGGCGATCATGGCGGAATCGTCGACCGTGACAGGATGTTCGGCAGCAAGGCCCATGACGAGAAAGCTCATGGCGATGCGGTGATCGAGATGGGTGCTCACTTTGGCGCTGCCAGCATTGCCGAGACCCTTGCCGTCAGGCTTGCCCTGAACCGTCAGCATATCCCTGCCTTCGATGCAGTCGACGCCATTGAGCTTCAACCCCTCGGCGACGGCCGAGAGCCGGTCGGATTCCTTCACCCGCAGCTCGTCAAGTCCCTGCATGATGGTCGTGCCCTCGGCAAAGGCTGCGGCGACGGCCAGCACCGGATATTCGTCGATCATCGACGGCGCACGCTCTGCCGGCACGGTCACGCCTTTGAGTGTGGAGGACCGTACGCGCAGATCGGCGACATCCTCGCCGCCCGTCATGTGCCGGTCGAGGATCTCGATATCCGCGCCCATCTCCTGCAGCGTCAGGATGAGGCCGGTGCGCGTCGGGTTCATCAGTACGTCGCGGATGGTTATGTCGGAGCCGGGCACGATCAATGCAGCCACCAGCGGAAAGGCGGCGGAAGAGGGATCGCCAGGGACATCGATCGTCTGGCCAGTGAGCTTGCCCTGGCCCTCGAGGCGAATGGTGCGAACGCCGGCCGCATCCGTTTCGACTGAAAGTGCTGCGCCGAAACCGGCAAGCATCCGCTCGGTATGATCGCGGGTCATGACAGGCTCGATGACGGTGGTAATCCCCGGCGCATTGAGGCCCGCCAGCAGCACGGCCGATTTGACCTGCGCCGAAGCCATCGGCACGCGATAGGTGAGAGGGCTTGCCACTCGGGGGCCACGCAGAGTGACGGGTAGCTTGTCGGCCTTGGCGGCTTTGACCTGCGTTCCCATGAGGCGCAGCGGATCGAGGATGCGGCCCATCGGCCGCTTCGAAAGCGAGGCGTCGCCGACAAGAGTGGTCTCGAAATCATATGAGCCCACCAGGCCCATGGTGAGGCGGCAGCCGGTGCCGGCATTGCCGAAATCGAGCGGTGCCTCCGGCGCCAGCAGCGCACCATTGCCGGTGCCGCCGACGATCCATTCGTCGCCGATCTTGCGGATCGTGGCGCCCAGGGCCTGCATGGCCTTGCCGGTATTCAGCACATCCTCGCCTTCGAGCAGGCCGGTGATGCGGGTTTCGCCCGCGGCAAGGCCGCCGAACATGAGGGAGCGGTGGGAAATGGATTTGTCGCCGGGAATGCGGATTGCGCCGGAAAGGCCGGCCGAGCGGCGTGCCACGGCTGGTTGAGGGAGAGTATCGTGCGGCATGGGCAATTCCTTTGCGATGCCGGTATTCCATCCGCATTCTGTGCTGGCTGCGATCGTTCTGCGCCAGATGTTCTGCGGTTCACGCCGCTTGGTTAGCACAGGCCTGTTTCTCAGTCATCCCGCCACGCGCGAAAAGCGCCTGCGGAGCGGCATGAACTTTAGCTTTGACAGAAACGGCCGCAACGATTAAGGGGACCGGCTGATATTTCCCTTAAAACGCCGGCTTCCCCGGCATTGCCGAATTTTCATTCGGCCATTCATGAGGCTTTGACAGTGGCGAAAGCGGAACTTGGAACAAAACGTACCGACCCCGATACCGGCAAGAAGTTCTATGACCTGAACCGGGATCCGGTGGTCTCGCCTTATACCGGCAAGTCCTGGCCCTTGTCCTTCTTTGAGGAAACCTCCGCTTCCAAGGAAGTTCCGGAAGAAGAGGAAGTGGCCGAAGTCGATACCGAAAACACGGAAGTCGAACTGGTTTCGCTCGAGGATGCCGACGACGCTGCAGGCGGCGACGACATTCCGGATATGGGCGATGACGATGTCGAAATCGGCGACGATGACGACGATACCTTCCTCGAAGCCGACGAAGATGAAGACGATGACGACATGAGCGACATCATCGGCGTCACCGGCGACGAAGACGACGTCTGATCTGAAAGACAATCGGCCCGGACTTTAAGAAAAATTTCCCGGGCCGAATTTTTCGGCTTGCTATCTGTGAAAACCACAAGTAATAAGCCGCCACCCCGACGGGCGAAGCGCTCGGAAGGGACCCAGGGCCGGTCAACCGGCACCATCTTGATGGGGCTATAGCTCAGCTGGGAGAGCGCTTGCATGGCATGCAAGAGGTCAGCGGTTCGATCCCGCTTAGCTCCACCACGCTTCGCCCTTACGGGCTTCGCGTGGCGCAGCCGTGGGAAACCGTTAGGCCGAAGCAGTGGCCCGGCAAAGCCCGCAGGGCGACGACGGGCTTAAATCTCCACTCAACATTTTCAGATACAAAGACAAGCTCGATTGCATATAGAATTTGCGTTCGAATCACCGGATGCCAACTGATCGAGATGTGGATGTGGTACGTTTACATCCTTCAAAGCGCGGATTTTCCCGAGCAGCAATATACCGGGTCGACTTCGGACCTTAAGCAGCGGCTTGCTGATCACAACGCCGGTAAGTCGACCCACACCGCAAAGTTCATGCCGTGGGTTCTCCTCTGGTATTCTGCCTTTCCTGACAAATACCGTGCTCTTGAATTTGAGGCCTATCTGAAGTCTCATTCTGGCAGAGCATTTGCAAGGAAAAGGTTGCTCTAAGAGGCACGCCTGTATCGCCCTATCGACAACGTTGTAGACACTCCGCATCCCCGCAACTTCATGCTAGCCTCCAACTCTCCTTAACCCACCCCCGATTCGCTCATGACCAGACAGCGCCGCCGTCGTCTCATCAAGACCCGCCGTACCGTGACGGGGCTTTTGCTCGTTGCCTCCATCGCCTTTCTCGCCGGTATGACCGATGCCGTCGGGCTGATGCTGACGGGGAATTTCGTGTCCTTCATGACCGGCAATACGACGCGGGCGGCGATTGCGCTGGGGACAGGGGATTTCGGCCATGCGGCGGTGCTGTTTTCCGCCATTCTGACTTTCATTGCCGGCAATGCGCTGGGGATCGTCGTCGCCCATGCGGCGGATCGGCGGGCTTTTGTCGTGCTGGCCTGCGTCAGCATCCTTCTGGCCGCGGCCGCGGGCTTTGCTGAGTCATGGCTGATTCTGGTGCAGTTTTATCTGGTGGTGCTCTCCATGGGCATGGTCAACGCCACCGTCGAGCATATCGAAGGCCTGCCGATCGGCCTCACCTATGTCACCGGCGCGCTCTCGCGATTCGGCCGCGGCATCGGCCGATTTCTTCTGGGAGACCGGGATCTTGCCTGGAGGGTACAGATCGTACCCTGGAGCGGCATGATATCAGGCGCCATCATCGGCGCGCTTCTCGCCAATGCCTTTGGCGCCCGGGCGCTCTGGCTGGTGTCGATGGTCGCGCTCGTGCTCGCGCTTGTCACTCTTTTCATCCCTCGCCCGCTGCAGCGTCGCTTCAGCCAGCGGCTGACGGTGGCCGCCCCGACGGTGCGACGGGCGAAATAGCCACATTGCAGTGCACAAAAATCTGCTAGGGAGTAAAGCGAATCGTTTTGCCGACAAGCGTAAGGATGTGCCGTGTTCGTTTTTTCGAAACTTGTCTGGATCTTCGGTCAGCCGCTGTCGCTGGCCTTTCTCTTCGTTCTCCTGGCATTCATCGCCGCCCTGCTGCGCTGGCGCGCCACGGCCGTCGTCTCGTCGCTGCTATCGGCGTTGATCCTGTTCGTCTCGCTTTATACGACGGCCGGCGCCTATGTCGTTCAAACGCTGGAAGAGCGTTTTCCGCACCCCGCAGCCGATCCCGCCGATCTCAAATGCATGATCGTTCTCGGTGGCGCCACGCAGAATGAGGTGACGACGGCGCGCGGCGGCTACGAACTCGATTCGGCCGGCGATCGCCTCATCGAAGCGCTGCGCCTTGCGCAGAAATATCCGCAGGCGCGCATCGTGATCTCCGGCGGCGATGGCTCGATCGGCGGCACCTATGAGGGCGATGCCGTGATTTCCGAGCGTTTCTTCACCGCGCTCGGCATTCCGACAAGTCGCATGGTCGAGGACAAGACCTCACGCACCACCTTCGAGAATGCCGTCAATACGAAGGAGCTGCTGGCGCAAAACGGGCTTTCGGATTGCCTGCTCATCACCTCGGGCTTCCACATGCCGCGCTCGATGGGCATCTTCCGCAAGCAGGGCATTGCCGTCGTGCCATGGCCGGTCGATTATCGCAGCACCGGCAAGGAAACCCTCGGCTTCGATTTCACGCAGCCTTCGCGCAATGCGCAACTGCTGGCAACCGGCCTGCGCGAATGGGTCGGTCTGGTCGGCTATTACGCCGTCGGCCGCACCTCGGCACTCTATCCCGGACCGTAACTACGTGTCCCAGGCCGTAGCTACGTGCCTCGGACCGTAACCACGTGTCCGGAACCGCAACTTGCGTTTCCGCCTTTTCCTGAAATTGCCTATTTCTTCGAGATCGTGACGAATTTGACGCCGCGCACTCTGACAGTGATTTCGCAGACGGCTTCGCCATCCTTGCGGTCGCAGAAGCGCGGATGCATTTTCATGACCAGCACCATGTTGCCGAAACGCTGGATGAAATCGTAGCCGTAGATCTGCGCGGTGGCCACGAGCAGATAGCCGCCCTCGGCCACCTGGACGTAGAAATTATAGGGGCAGCCCTCGTCGGTGCAGTAGGGGCCTTTTTCGCCCTTGCAGGTGATCTCGCCCTCATTGACGACGATATCCATCAGCTTGTCATTGTTGATGTCCTGCTGGGTGGCGAAATGGTCGCCGAAGCTCACCTGGCCGTCGCAGCTCTTGGTAAAGTGATCCTTCTCGAAGGCCACGGGGTCCTGCAGGATCGATTGCTGCGCCTCGGCCACGGCGGGCATGATCACGAGAGCGAAGAGGTTGAGGATTACGATCAGCAGGGATTTCACGGAGGATTCCTTTTCGAAGCGCCGTTACGGCCGCGATGACAGCCGCAGCCGCTGCGACATCTTTGCACGCGCCTGCTTGCGCGGCCCTTGCCGTCGTGATTCATTTCGGAAAGATTGCCGGCCTCCCGTTGGAGTTTTCGATGTCGCTTCTCTCGTTTCTTGATTATGCCGGCGTCGCCCTTTTTGCCGCAACCGGCGCGCTCGCCGCCTCGCGCAAGCAGCTCGATCTGATCGGCTTCTTGTTCCTGGCGGCCGTCACCGGTATCGGTGGCGGCACGCTGCGCGATATCGTCCTTGGCCGGGTGCCGGTCTTCTGGGTGCTGAATCCGACCTATATCATCATCTGCGCCGTGGTCGGCGTCCTGGTCTTCTTCACCGCGCACCTGTTCGAATCGCGCTATCGGCTGCTCATCTGGCTCGATGCAGTGGGACTATCGGCCTATTGCGTGATGGGAGCGGCCAAGGGCATGGCGGCGACGGGCTCGCCTACCGTCGCTATCGTCACTGGCGCACTGACGGCGACCTTCGGCGGCATTTTACGCGATCTTTTGGCGAATGAACCCTCGGTGCTGCTGCGTCCGGAAATCTATGTGACGGCTTCGCTCGTCGGCGCAGGCGTTTTCACCGCCGCCAATGCGACCCCGATGCCGCTCTATATGTCCGCGGGACTGGGCGTGATCGCGGCCTTTGCGGTGCGCGGCGGCGCGCTCTGGTTCGGCTGGACCTTTCCGACCTATCATCACAAGCCGGGCCGGCATCCGGACGATGTGATGTAGATGTGAGGCAGTAGGAATTAGGCAGTAGGCAATAGCAAATGGTTGGAAGACAATCCTATTGCCTCTGCTTGCGGCGCAGGCGGATCACCACGTCGACATGGGCGATTTCCATGCCCTTCGGCGGCTCTGGCAGATTGTCGATCGTCAGATTGCTGATCGGAATATCCAGCACTTCGTTGTGGCCTTCCACGAAAAAGTGATGATGATCGGAGACGTTGGTGTCGAAATAGGTCTTAGTGCTTTCGACGGCGAGCACGCGGATCAGGCCTGCCTCGGTAAATTGATGCAGCGTGTTGTAGACAGTCGCGAGCGAAACCGGAACGCCGGCGGCGACAGCTTCCTCGTGAAGCTCCTCTACGGTCAGATGGCGATCCCCCTTGGCGAAGAGAAGATCGCCGAGCGCGATGCGCTGCCTGGTCGGCCTCAGGCCCACATTGCGCAGCCTGCTCTCGATCGCGATTTCGGCTTCTTCCGCCATTCAGGGACTCCGGATTCCTGATCTCTATAATTCTTTACTAAGCCATATAACTTTTGCCTTGATTGCTTTCAATAGTTTCAATGGGGTGGGAAGGTGCTCAAAAGCCGGAAAAATCGGGCTTTTGCCGCATTTGGCACTGGTAGCGGCTCTGGCGTTCCTGTATGCGACCACCACATAAGAGCTGGTGCGTTCGATCGAACGGCTGAATGAGAGTGTGATGGTTGCGCTTCATTTTCTGTCGATCTTGCACTAAAGCTTCACATCCATCGGCATTCATGCGGGGGAAACGGAATTTTTATGACGACGAGACAATCCAGCTTCAATTACGAGGAAATCCTGTCCTGTGGCCGCGGCGAGCTGTTCGGCCCGGGCAACGCACAGCTTCCCCTGCCACCGATGCTGATGGTCCATCGCATTACCGATATTTCCGAGACGGGCGGAGCCTTCGACAAGGGCTATATTCGCGCCGAATACGACGTGCGCCCTGATGATTGGTACTTCCCCTGCCATTTTGCCGGCAATCCGATCATGCCGGGCTGCCTCGGGCTCGACGGCATGTGGCAGCTGACCGGCTTCTTCCTCGGCTGGCTCGGCGAGCCCGGCCGCGGCATGGCGCTTTCGACAGGCGAAGTGAAGTTCAAGGGCATGGTTCGTCCGGATACGAAGCTTCTCGAATACGGCATCGACTTCAAGCGCGTCATGCGCGGGCGCCTCGTCCTTGGCACTGCCGACGGCTGGCTGAAGGCCGACGGCGAGACCATCTATCAGGCGACGGACCTGCGCGTGGGCCTGTCCAAGGACAAGGTTGCCTGAACCGCGGCACCGCCGCCTCCACAAAGACAGATGTTTTAGAAAAGGTCATCGACATGAGACGGGTAGTTGTTACGGGTCTGGGTATTGTCTCTTCGATTGGAAACAATGCTCAAGAGGTGACCGCCTCGCTGCGCGACGCCAAATCCGGCATTTCCTTCTCCCCCGATTTCGCCGAGCACGGTTTCAAGTGCCAGGTCTGGGGTGCGCCGAAGATCGATACGACGGACCTGGTGGATCGCCGCGCCATGCGCTTCCTGTCGCAGGGCGGTGCCTGGAACCACGTCGCCATGAAGCAGGCGATCGCAGACAGCGGCCTCGAGGAAGGTGATATCACCAACGAGCGCACCGGCATCATCATGGGCTCCGGCGGCCCGTCGACCCGCACGCTGATTGAGGCTGCCGACATCACCCGCAAGAACAACAGCCCGAAGCGCATCGGACCTTTCGCCGTGCCGAAGTCGATGTCGTCGACCGCCTCGGCCACGCTTGCGACCTGGTTCAAGATCCACGGTGTCAACTACTCCATCTCGTCGGCCTGCTCGACCTCCGCGCATTGCATCGGCAATGCCGCTGAAATGATCCAGTGGGGCAAGCAGGACGTCATGTTCGCCGGCGGCCACGAAGACCTCGACTGGACCATGTCGAACCTCTTCGACGCCATGGGAGCGATGTCGTCGGATTTCAACGAAAACCACCCGGAAACCGCCTCGCGCGCCTATGATGCCAAGCGTGACGGCTTTGTCATCGCCGGCGGCGCGGGCGTGCTGGTTCTGGAAGAGCTGGAACACGCCAAGGCCCGCGGCGCCAAGATCTATGCCGAGATCATCGGCTACGGCGCCACTTCAGACGGTTACGACATGGTGGCGCCATCGGGCGAGGGTGCCGTGCGCTGCATGCGCCAGGCGCTCGCCACCGTGAAGGGCGATATCGACTACATCAACACCCACGGCACCTCGACGCCGGTGGGCGATAGCAAGGAAATCGGCGCGATCCGCGAAGTCTTCGGCGACAAGATCCCGCCGATCCAGTCGACCAAGTCGCTGACGGGCCATTCGCTCGGCGCAGCCGGCGTTCAGGAATCGATCTACTCGATCCTGATGATGCAGGAGCGTTTCATCGGCGAAAGCGCTCACATCACCGAACTCGATCCGGAATTCGAAGGCGTGCCGGTCGTGCGCAAGCGTATCGACAACGCCAAGTTCGATATCGCTCTTTCGAACTCCTTCGGCTTCGGCGGCACCAACGCCACGCTCGTATTCCAGCGCTACAACGGATAAGGCAATGACGGGAATCATGCAGGGTAAGCGCGGCCTCATCATGGGCGTCGCAAACAATCACTCGATTGCCTGGGGTATTTCGAAGGCGCTTGCAGCCGAAGGCGCGGAACTGGCTTTCACCTTTCAGGGCGAAGCTCTCGGCAAGCGCGTCAAGCCGCTGGCAGCCGAAGTCGGCTCGGATTTCCTTCTGCCGTGCGACGTCGAGGATCTCGCATCGGTCGATTCCGTCTTCGCGGCGATCAAGGAGCGCTGGGGCAAACTGGATTTCATCGTCCATGCCATCGGCTTTTCCGACAAGAACGAGCTGAAGGGGCTTTATGCCGACACCACGCGGGAGAACTTCACCCGTACCATGGTGATTTCCTGCTTCTCCTTCACCGAGATTGCCAAGCGCGCCGCCGAGCTGATGACCGAGGGCGGCAGCATGCTGACGCTGACCTATAACGGCTCGACGCGCGTCATCCCGAACTACAACGTCATGGGTGTCGCCAAGGCCGCACTCGAGGCCTCCGTTCGCTATCTCGCTGCCGATTACGGCCCGCGCGGCATTCGCGTCAACGCCGTTTCCGCCGGCCCGATCCGCACGCTCGCCGGCGCCGGCATTTCCGATGCCCGCGCCATCCTGTCGTGGAACCAGCGCAACGCGCCGCTGCGCAAGTCCGTCACCATCGATCAGGTCGGCTCCTCGTCGCTCTATCTCCTGTCGGATCTCTCGGCAGGCGTGACCGGCGAAATCCACTTCGTCGATGCCGGCTACAACATCACCTCGATGCCGACACTGGAAACGCTGTCGAGCGCGGACGCGGAATAAGTCAAGCGTTTGAGTGCGGAAGCTATCGCCTCAATCGCAAATTCTATAGCATTTTGGGGCCGCCACGAGCGGCCCTAAGCTTTAATGGAGGTCTGTGTGGCGGGTGAGAACTGCATCTTTTGCTGTGTGTCCGAACTGACCATCCTTGTCGAAAACACTGCCGCCTTTGCGATCAGGGACAAATTCCCGGTGCGGCCGCTGCACACGCTGATCATTCCCAGGCGCCATGTGGCGGATATTTTCGCAACTGATGCGAATGAGCGTGAAGCCATTCACCAACTTGCTGTGCGGTGCCAAGAGGCGATCGGAAGCGAAGACCCATCCGTCAGCGGATTTAACTTCGGGTCGAACATCGGCCATGCGGCCGGCCAGAAAATCTTTCATGCCCATGTCCATCTGATCCCGCGCCGGCTGGGTGATATGGAATTGCCGGCCGCGCGACCGGATTGAGTAGCCCTGCCAGCACGAACATTTTGGATGCTTGATGACACTCGCGGACAGCGAATATTTTGCCTCTACGGATCGCCTCATCCTTCGCCGCTTTGTGCCGGAGGATTTCGAAGCCTACAGCGCTTACCGTTCTCTGCCGGAGATCTATCGTTATCTCTACAGCGATCCTCCGTCGGAAGAGGAGATGCGCGAGCGTTTCGACGCCAGCTTCAATACGCGTTTGTCGGAAGACGGCGATATTCTCCGTTGCGCCGTCATGCGATGCGAGGATGATGCCCTGATGGGCCAGGTCAGCTTGAAGCTCGTCAACAAGGCCGCACTTCAAGCCGAGCTCGGCTATATCTTCAATCCCGCCTATGCCGGCAAGGGGTATGCCACCGAAGCGGCAGAAGCCATGATTACCCTCGGTTTCGAAAAATTCGGCTTTCACCGGATCTTCGCGCGACTGGATGCGAAGAACGCCGGCTCCGTCGGCGTCGTCGAGCGGCTTGGTCTGCGTCGCGAGGCGCTTTTGATTGAAAGCGATCGCTTCAACGGCATTTGGGGCGATGAATGCGTCTATGCTGTGCTGAGCTGGGAATGGGCGGCAAGGGCGTCGCGTGAGGTGTGATCGGTTTGCCATCGCGGCATATTCACACTTCGTCATCCTCGGGCTTGACCCGAGGATCCAGACACAAGTCCCGTGTGCGTTGCCGCGTCCGCGGGCATCGTAACAACGATCCGCGCCGCACTCTCGTTTGTGGCTCAACCAGAGATGATGCATCCGGTTGAAACGCTTGTGCGTGGATCCTCGGGTCAAGCCCGAGGATGACGGTAGAGATGGTGAAGAAAGAGCCCTGGGGTATTCTGCGGCGCCAAGCAGCGCGGTTGAGCCTCGCATAAAAATGGCGGCCATTTGACCGCCATTCATTGCTTACTTCTTTGCCCAGAGCACCTTGTAGCGGGCATTGCGGCAGGTCTCTCCGAATTCCTTGAAGTTCTCCGCCAGCACCGGCTCGTAGGGCAGGCCGCGATTGGCGACCAGCATCAGGCGGCCGCCGCCGCGCAGCGCCGAAGCGGCCGTCTTGATCATCGCCTGGCCGAGCGAAGGCTCGGCGGCATGGCCTTCGTGGAAAGGCGGGTTCATGATGATCAGGTCGTACTTGTCCTTGACCGGCTCGCTCGCCAGATCGTGCCAGAAGAAGCGCTGAGCGACCTTCGGGCAGTGTGATAGCAGATTGGTGCGCGCGGCCTCCAGAGAGCCGTAATGGGCCTCGTAGAGGTCGATACGTGCAATCCGTGGTGACTTCATTGCGAGTTCGACGGAAAGATAGCCCCAGCCGGCACCGAAATCGGCGGCATCGCCGGAAAAGTCGGTCGGCAGGCGCGACGCGAGCAGCTCCGAACCGGCATCGACACGGTCGTGGGAGAACATGCCGGGCGCCGTTGTGAAGCTGTCGTCGACGCGCGTTGCCGGCCTGGCGAGCTGCGCCGTCAACAGCTTGATATCGGCAGGACGGGCAAACCAGAAGGCAACGCCGTGATATTTCGGCATATGCTCGATCTCGAGGCCGAAGGCTTCGATGCGCTTGCGCAGTGGCTGGATGCCGTCTTCCTTGCCGCCGGCAACGACGATGAGCCCGCCTTCTTTCACGCGCGAAAGCGCTTCGGCGATATGGTCCTCATTCTCACCCTTATGCTTGCCGCAGAGCACCAGCGCGCCGTCATAGCCTTCGCCCTCGATCTCCGGCGTCACGTTGATGCGCTGCGCCTGCAGCTGGCGATAGAAGGGGCGGAAACCCTGAACGGCGGAAAGCTCGGCAGCAAAGCCCTCCGGCAGCGCAAAGCCGGCCTCGGCGCCTAGGAACAGGATCCGCTGACCCTCGCCGGGAGCGTCGACGGTGCCGGAGGCAAAGGGATGGAACAGGGTCTTCAGGGCATCGCGGCTCATGGGCGTGGTCTCGTTATTGTTTCGTTGGTTGGGCCTGCGGGCAGATGTCTGTCCTAGTGCTTGCCCCTCACCCTAGCCCTCTCCCCGTTGGGAAGGGGAGAGGGGACCACAGAGCAAGACAACATGCCCAGTCTGGGAGAGGGCGATCATCAAGCGCTGTCAAATCCCCTCTCCCCGCATTGCGGGGAGAGGGCTAGGGTGAGGGGCCGGGCACAGAGCTTCGGAAAAACCGAAATCGCCAGCCTCTTCAATATAAAAGGGGCGCGGAAACGAATCCCGCGCCCCGGAAAGTTTATGAAGGCGCAGCTTATTCGGCCGCGTCGTCCTTCTTCTTGTCTGCAGCGATTTCCTGGCCGGTGGCCTGGTCGACGACCTTCATGGACAGGCGAACCTTGCCGCGCTCGTCGAAGCCGAGCAGCTTGACCCAGACCTTGTCGCCTTCCTTGACGACGTCCTGCGTCTTGGCAACGCGCTCGGAAGCGAGCTGCGAGATGTGGACGAGGCCGTCGCGGGCGCCGAAGAAGTTGACGAAGGCGCCGAAGTCGGCGGTCTTGACGACCGTGCCTTCGTAGATCTGGCCGACTTCCGGCTCGGCGACGATCGAGTGGATCCACTTGCGGGCCGCTTCGATTTCCTTGCCGGAGGACGAGGCGATCTTGACGGTGCCGTCGTCTTCGATGTTGATCTTCGCGCCGGTCTTTTCGACGATTTCGCGAATGACTTTGCCGCCGGAGCCGATGACTTCACGGATCTTGTCGACCGGAATGTTCATGACCTCGATGCGCGGTGCGAATTCGCCGAGCTGGCCACGGCTCTCGGAGATGGCCTTGGCCATTTCGCCGAGGATGTGGGTGCGACCGCCCTGGGCCTGGCTGAGAGCGACCTTCATGATCTCTTCGGTGATGCCGGCGATCTTGATGTCCATCTGCAGCGAGGTGATGCCTGCTTCCGTGCCGGCAACCTTGAAGTCCATGTCGCCGAGATGGTCTTCGTCGCCGAGAATGTCGGAGAGAACGGCGAAGCGATCGCCTTCCAGGATCAGACCCATGGCAATGCCGGCAACCGGCTTGGCCAGCGGCACGCCGGCATCCATCAGAGCGAGGGAGGTACCGCAAACCGTCGCCATCGAGGACGAGCCGTTCGATTCGGTGATTTCGGAGACGACGCGCAGCGTGTAGGGGAACTGTTCAGCCGACGGCAGCATCGGGCGGATAGCGCGCCATGCGAGCTTGCCGTGACCGATTTCGCGACGACCCGGGGAGCCCATGCGGCCGGTTTCGCCAACCGAGTAGGGAGGGAAGTTGTAATGGAGCAGGAAACGCTCCTTGTACATGCCCGTCAGGCTGTCGACATATTGTTCGTCTTCGCCGGTGCCGAGCGTGGCGACGACGATTGCCTGCGTTTCACCGCGGGTAAACAGCGCCGAACCGTGCGTGCGCGGCAGAAGGCCGACTTCCGAGACGATCGGGCGAACGGTCGACAGGTCGCGGCCGTCGATGCGGCTCGACGTGTCGAGAATGTTCCAGCGAACGATCTTGGCCTGCAGGTGCTTGAAGATGGCGCCGACTTCTTCGGCCGTGTACTTGGCTTCGCCTTCCTCGGGCAGGAAGTGTGCCTTGACCTTGGCCTTGACGGCGTCGACGGCGGCGTAGCGATCGGCCTTCTGCGTGATCTTGTAGGCGTCGCGGAGTTCGGCTTCGGCGAGGCCGAGCATTTCCTTCTCGAGCTCGGAATAGTCTTCCGGCTGGAAGTCGCGGGGCTCCTTGGCGGCAACTTCGGCGAGCTTGATGATCGCGTCAATGACAGGCTGGAAGCCGCGGTGACCGAACATGACGGCGCCGAGCATGACGTCCTCAGGCAGTTCCTTGGCTTCGGATTCAACCATCAGAACAGCGTCCTGCGTACCGGCGACGACGAGGTCGAGGGTCGACTCGTCCATCTCGTCGAGATGCGGGTTCAGCACGTATTCGCCGTTGATGTAGCCGACGCGAGCGCCGCCGATCGGGCCCATGAACGGGATGCCGGAGAGCGTCAAGGCAGCCGAGGTCGCGACCATGGACAGGATGTCCGGATCGTTTTCGAGGTCATGCTGGATGACCGTCACGACGACCTGCGTGTCGTTCTTGTAGCCTTCCGGGAAGAGCGGGCGGATCGGACGGTCGATCAGGCGGGAAACGAGCGTTTCGTTTTCGCTCGGACGGCCCTCGCGCTTGAAGTAGCCGCCGGGGATCTTGCCGGCAGCGTAGGTCTTTTCCTGGTAGTTGACGGTGAGCGGGAAGAAATCCTGGCCCGGCTTCGGAGCCTTGGCGGAAACGACGGTCGCAAGCACTACGGTCTCGCCATAGGTGGCGACGACGGCGCCGTCGGCCTGGCGGGCGATCTTGCCGGTTTCCAGCTTCAGCGGGCGGCCTGCCCACTCGATTTCGACGGTATGGATATCGAACATATCTTATCCTTGCACAGTACGGGAAAAGGCGCCGTGGCCGACGAGTTCGGCAGGGCGCATCTTCAACCGCACGAAGTGTGACGCATCACGGGCAAGACAACGAGAGGCTTTCGAAAGTCGGCCGAAGCGTGAAGCTTCGGCTGAAAGCATCCGGCAATCCTGCCCCATGACAGGTCAACGGTTGTTGTTGGCAGCACCGGCCCATCCGGGCTGCCGGCAATCTCGCATCGCGCCAATGCAAGGCGCAAGCGAAACGGTCTTCAAGGGTTCATACCCTCTATAAGCATCCGGCGGGCGTTCAGCAGAACGCCCGCCGGAGGTTTTATTAGCGGCGGATACCGAGGCTGTTGATCAGCTTGGTGTAACGGCCTTCGTCCTTCTTCTTGAGGTAGTCAAGAAGCGAGCGGCGGCTGGAAACCATCGTCAGAAGGCCACGACGCGAGTGGTTGTCCTTCTTGTGGTCCTTGAAGTGGTCCGTGAGGTTGTTGATGCGCTCGGTCAGGATCGCAACCTGGACTTCCGGAGAACCGGTGTCGCCTTCGGCGGTAGCGTATTCCTTGATCAGCGCAGCCTTGCGCTCAGCAGTGATCGACATCGGATGGTCCTTTCTATGAGAGGAGATTAAAGTCGCCAAACGCCGGGATGTCGTCCAGCATTGGCCGCGAATGCAATCAGGCACGCCCGATGCTGGCGCTGCCTATAAACCAAATGAGCGCCAATGGAAAGAGGGTTCTCCCTCGGGAGGTTTCCCAGGCCTTTTCAGCGTCCCGCCATGGCATCCCGGATCATCGCATCATAGCCCTCGGGATCCTGCAGCATGGCGAAATGGCTGGCGTCCTTCAGGATGACGAGCTTCGCGCCCGGTATCTCCTTCGCCATCATCTCAGTATGGTCGAGTTTAACCGCCTCGTCATGGTCGCCGATGGCAAGCGTCACCGGCACCGTGATCTTTCCAAGGTCGGCTGCGGTCCATGCCGGCTGCGTCGCCCACATCTGCGAGATCTGGTTGACGAAGGCGTCATATTCGTTCGGGGTCGGCGACAGCTTCTTGTAATACTCGCCGGCGACGTTGATGTAGTCGTTGAAGGTCTTGTTGCTCATGACGTTGGGCTTCACGCCGTCGGTCGTGACATTGGCGGCTTGCGCGATCACGCGGGTCAGCTTTTCGGGATGTTTCATCGCCATGTCGATGCCGATGATGCCGCCATCGGACCATCCGACCAGCGTCACCTTGCCGATCTTCAGATAGTCGAGCAGCGCCACGTAATCCGAAGTCATCAGATCGTAGCCGAACGGCTGCTGGCTGCGCGTCGAGCGGCCATGCCCGCGGCTGTCGGCGACGATGACGAGATGATCCTTAGCGAAATCGGCGACCTGAGCGCCCCAGACGTCGGCGTTCCCGAGGCCGCCATGGATGAAGAGGATCGGGTCGCCCGCGCCATATTCGGCATAATACATCTTGATGTCGTTGACATCGGCCATGCCGCTCGCCTTCGGCTGCGGCATCGGCGGAAAGGGTGGCAGCCCGGCCCAGCGCTCGGCGGAATGCGCGCTTGCGACTGTGAGGAACAATGAAAGGAACGTCAGTATGCCGATGGTAGCTCTGCGCATCTTCTCCCCCTTGAACGGGCCGTCATGGCCCGCCGGGGAGCATATCGCATCGCTATAACCCTGCAATAGCCGCCTTTTTTTGGCCGGCAGCAGGTCAGCCGAAGACGCGCTTCGGGCGGAATTCGCCTTGGCCGATCTCGCCGATGGCGATCAGCTTGCCGCGTGCCGTGGCATAGGCCTCGGTTTCGGCAACCGGCGCATCGCGGCCGCGCACCAGGATCGGGTTGCCCATTTTCAGGCGGTGTGCCTGGTCATCGCTGATGACGAGATGTGGCAGCGAAGAGAGGGCTTCCGCCGTGTCGATCAGCAGCGCATCGAGGGCTGCGAGCCGTTCGTCCGCGTCTTCGATCTCTTCCAGCGCCACAAGATCGGCAAGCGGCACCATCGCCTCCTCTGCGAAGGGGGCAACGAAGCTGCGGCGCAGGCCGGAAATATGGCCATAGCAGCCGAGATCGCGGCCGAAATCGCGGGCAAGCGCGCGCACATAGGTGCCCTTGCCGCATTCGACTTCGAAATGTGCCGTGTTGGCGTCCGGGCAGGCGAGCAGCGTCAGGCGGAAGATTTCGACTTCGCGCGAGGGGATCTCGACCGTTTCGCCTTCGCGGGCGAGGTCATAGGCGCGTTCGCCTGATATCTTGATCGCGGAGAACTGCGGCGGGATCTGTTGGATGACGCCGGTATAGTTCGGCAGCAGCGCGCGAATATCCTCTTCGCTCGGACGCTTGTCGGAGGTCGCGGTCACTTCGCCTTCGAGGTCGTCGGAAGCGCGTTCCTCGCCCCAACTCACGGTGAATTCATAGATCTTGCGGCCATCCATGACGTAGGGGACCGTCTTGGTGGCGTCGCCGAGCGCGACCGGCAGCATGCCGGATGCGAGCGGATCGAGCGTGCCGGCATGGCCGGCCTTCTGGGCCTTGAACAGCCACTTGATCTTGGAGACGGCTTCGGTCGAGCCGAAATCAATCGGCTTGTCGAGGATGAGCCAGCCCGAAATCGGGCGGCCCTTGGGCTTGCGTGGTTTGGACATTCTCTGTCTCTGTTATTGATCTTGGTCGTTATCGTCTTCGAGATCGCGGCTGACCTCGGGCGAACGCAGCAATGCGTCGATCTTCTTGTAATTGTCGAAGCTCGTATCGTCGCGGAAGCGCACTTCCGGCATGTACTTCATCTGGCGAAGCTGCGGACCGAGGCGGCCACGGATATATTTCGCATGGCGGTTCAGCGCCTCGATGACGGCGGCATGGTCGGAAACGCCGAGCGGGGTTACGAAGGCGGTCGCGATCTTCAGATCGGGCGACATGCGCACTTCGGAAATGGAAATCACGGTGCGCTCGATCAGGTCGTCGCGCACTTCGCCGCGCTGCAGGACCTGCGTGATCGCTGAGCGCACCTGCTCGCCGACGCGAAGCATGCGCTGCGAAGGCGCGGAAGAAGTTGGTCTGGTCATGGTTGTTCCGTTAGCAGCGTCCCCCAGGGACGCGATAAAGCGGGTGAAATGACTCGATCCGGCGCAAAGGTCAAGGCTGGACAGGGTTTGCGGCCCGCCAGAAGCCGAGAATCCTTGCGAATGCGGCCTGCTGCGCGGCCTCATCGGCAAAAGCGGATGCCGGAATATAGGTGACGAAGGACTCCGTATCGAATTCAATCCGCCCATTGCGGCGACCGATGTCCCGGATCTCGCGCCAGCCAAGCCAAATCGATGTATGCTCCGAATTCCAGGAGCCGCCCTCAGATGTGATCGTTACCGTAATGGTAACATCGGGACGTATGCGCGATCGCATCGTCGCCGTGCGCCGCCGCGTTGCCCACCGGGAATAGATCAGGATGAGCACATAGATGATCAGAGTCGGCACGAGCCAGATGATCGCCATGTCGCCCAAATCCATGGATGGCGACAATCCGAATACGGGAACAAAGACGTAAGCGCGCAACAAGTAGAACAGCACCGGGAAGCCCGCGCCGACACCGATTGCGGAGACGAACCGCCAAGCTGCCCGGTTATGCGCGTTCGGAGGGTGGCGAAGGGCAAGGCGTTGCCCTGCCTGCCACATGACAGCGACATGTTCGCTTGGCTGGCGAACGAAGGAGACGACGATCCTGTTGTCATCTTCGAGCATTGCAGTCACGTCGATGCTTCCTCGTGTTCGCCGGGATCCAAGAAAAAACCGCCGGTTTCGCCGGCGGTTTTGATGTCTTGCAAATCGAAGATTGCTTAGAGCGTACGGGTGATATGCTCGACGCGGAAGCACTCGATGGTGTCGCCGGCGCGGATATCTTCGTAGTTCTCGAAGGCCATGCCGCATTCCTGACCGACATTGACTTCGGACACTTCGTCCTTGAAGCGCTTGAGCGTCTTGAGCTTGCCTTCGTGGATGACGACGTTGTCGCGAACGAGGCGAACACCGACGCCACGCTCGACCTTGCCTTCGGTGACACGGCAACCCGCGACCTTGCCGACCTTCGTGATGTTGAACACCTCGAGGATCTCGGCATTGCCGAGGAAGGTTTCGCGACGCTCCGGCGACAGGAGACCCGACATCGCTGCCTTCACGTCATCCACCAGGTCGTAGATGATGTTGTAGTAGCGGATCTCGATGCCCTGACGCTCGGCGAACTGACGTGCCTGCGCATTGGCGCGGACGTTGAAGCCGATGATGGCCGCATTGGAGGCTTCCGCCAGCGAGACGTCCGACTCGGTGATGCCGCCGGCACCCGAATGGACGATGCGAGCACGGACCTCGTCGGTGCCGAGCTTTTCGAGAGCACCGGCAATGGCTTCGATCGAGCCCTGCACGTCGCCCTTGATAACCAGCGGGAATTCCTTCACGCCGACAGCCTGCAGCTGCGTCATCATCTGCTCGAGCGAGCCGCGCTGGCCGGACAGACGGGCAGCCGCCTTGTCGCGGGTGAGGCGCTGGCGGTATTCCGAGATCTCGCGGGCACGGCTTTCGCTTTCGACGACGGCGAACTTGTCGCCGGCCTGCGGTGCGCCGGAAAGGCCGAGCAGTTCGACCGGCATGGCCGGGCCCGCTTCCTTCACATGCTCACCCTTGTCGTTGACGAGCGCACGAACGCGGCCCCACTGATCGCCGGCAACGACGATCTGGCCAGGACGCAGCGTGCCCTTCTGCACGAGCACGGTGGCGACGGAACCGCGGCCGCGATCGAGCTGGGCTTCGATGACGGTGCCTTCGGCCGTGCGGTTCGGATTGGCCTTGAGGTCAAGGATTTCCGCCTGCAGCAGGATGGCTTCGAGCAGCTTGTCGAGGTTGGTGCGGTTCTTCGCGGAGACTTCCACGTCGAGCACTTCACCGCCCATGGATTCGACGAAGACTTCGTGCTGCAGCAGTTCCGTGCGGACCTTCTGCGGATTGGCTTCGTGCTTGTCGATCTTGTTGATCGCCACGATGATCGGAACACCGGCCGCCTTGGCGTGGTTGATCGATTCGATCGTCTGCGGCATCACGCTGTCGTCGGCAGCAACCACCAGGATCGCGATGTCGGTCGCCTGGGCGCCGCGGGCACGCATCGCCGTGAAGGCGGCGTGGCCGGGCGTATCGATGAAGGTGATCTTCTGACCGTTCTGCTCGACCTGATAGGCACCGATATGCTGGGTGATGCCACCGGCTTCGCCGGCTACCACGTTGGCATGGCGGATGGCGTCGAGCAGCGAGGTCTTGCCGTGGTCGACGTGACCCATGATGGTAACGACCGGCGGACGCGAAACCAGTTCGCCTTCCTCGTCGGCAACGTTGAAGATGCCCTGTTCGACGTCGGATTCCGAAACGCGCTTGACCGTGTGGCCGAATTCGCCGGCGATGAGTTCTGCCAGATCGGCGTCGATGACGTCGCCCGGCTTCATCATCTGACCTTCCTTCATCAGGTACTTGATGACGTCGACGGCGCGTTCGGACATGCGCTGCGACAATTCCTGAATGGTGATGGTCTCGGGCAGCACGACTTCACGCGAGATCTTTTCGCGCGTTTCCTGCATCTGGCTGCGGCGGAACTTTTCCTGGCGGCGGCGCATGGCCGAAAGCGAGCGACCGCGTGCGTTGCCGTCTTCATCGACATCGGCCGTCGTGACCGTCAGCTTGCCGCGGCGCCGCTCGTCCTCGGTCTTCGGACGCGTGGTGACGGGCTTGGCCGGCTCAGGCCGGGTGACCTTGCCGCGGATCGGAGCACCGCGGGACGGGCCACGGCTTTCCTCTTCCTCGTTGCCGGGGCGGCGGCGATTGGCCGGTGCTTCCGTGGCTGCAGCGCCGGGGCGGGCAGACTGCGGAGTAGACGCATCCGGGCGGCGCGCAACGGCCGGCGCCGGAGCAGGCTGCGTAGCCGGCTTCGGAGCTTCAACCTTCGCCTCGACCGGAGCGGCCGGAGCCTGTTCAGCGACCTTGGCTGCTTCCGCGGCCTGGGCAGCCTCTTCGGCGGCACGGCGGACGGCTTCGGCCTGTTCGGCGACGCGGCGTGCTTCTTCTTCCACCCTGCGACGGGCTTCTTCCTCGGCGCGACGAACGGCGTCCGCGGCATCGCGAGCCTGTGCGTCAGCCAGCGCGCGGCGACGAGCATCCATCTCGTCGGCCGACAGATGGTTCAGGACCACCGGACGCGACGAGCGCTCCTGCTGCGGGCGCTGCTGATAGCCCTGGTTGGATTGTGCCGGCCGCTGCTGCTGGCCGCCAGGCTGATGAATGCGCGGAGCCGGCTGCGGCGGGCGCGGCGGCTGCGGTGTCGGCTCGGCGACGCGTGTCACCGATGGCGCTGCTGTCGTCGTCGGCGTGATTGGCTTTTCGTCTTCAGGACGTAGCGGGCGGCGTTTACGGGTCTCAACCACGACCGCCTTGGTGCGACCGCGGCCCATGTCCTGGCGCACGGTGCCCTGGTTTACGCCTGAAGGTTTCAAGGTGAGGGTCTTCTTACCCGAAACACTCAGCGTCTTGTCGTCTTGATTGTCGGTCATTCCGTTCCTGTTCCTTCGGACAGGGTACGGAATAGTCCGTCAGACCCTGTCGTTCAATGCATGTACCTTAATGAGGCGTCCGGCAAAGGCCGGTGACCGCGTCATTGTTTTCGCCGGCCAGCGCCGCCCGTTGCCCGGGACTGACCGCCGTTGCGGTACCGTTCGAGCAGGTTTGCGCGCTTCACTACACCCTCACCCGCCTGCCCTGCAAGCGCTGCGGCATGGATAAAAGCATTCTGGCCCATCAGTTCGTCCATTTCCGCCTCCGTAAAGACACGGAAGGACGGTATTACTGCTTCGGTCTCCATGCCGAGATGCCAGGCCTTGCGCGCCTGGTCGATCTTGCGCACGCCATCGGCGGCGGCGTTCATCGCATGGAACACGGCAAGTGCCGAGCCGTTGCGAACGGCGCCGTCCACCTTCGACGAGCCGGATACGAACTGGCCCGCCTTGCGTGCCATGTTCATCATCCCGGCCAGTTGCGCCGCAAGCAGGCGGTCGACGGTGGCGCCGAGATCGCTCGGCGCGGTCACCTCCGCCTTCAGGGCGCGGGAGAACAACTTCTTTGCCACTGCCTTGTCCACGAGTGCCCGGTCGACCTTGACCCAGCATCCGCGTCCCGGCAGCTGCCGCTTCAGATCCGGAACCACGGTTCCGTCCGGAGCGGCGACGAAGCGGATCAGCTCATCTGGCGATCCGCTTTCGCGTGTTACGATGCACATACGGCCATTTGTGCCGTCACCCGCAAGATCGTCGTCTTCGGGTGCAGCCTTCGGCCCCTCTGCGCTCATCATGCTTCCTGCTCGGCCTCGCCTTCACCTTCCGATGCCTCTTCGGCTTCGGTAGCGAGATCGGCTTCGGTGATCCAGCCGGCCAGCAGGCGGGCCTGCACGACCATCTGTTCGGCTTCGACGCGCGAGACTTCGAGCTTGGAGAACAGGCCTTCGAACTTCTTCGTCTCGCCGTTCTTGCGCTCGGACCAGCCGACGAGGTCGTCGGCGGCGCAGCCGGCGAAGTCCTCGATCGTCTTGATGCCGTCCTCGCCGAGGGCAACCATCATCTGCGCCGTCATGCCATTGATCTCACGCAGTTCGTCGGCAACGCCGAGCGACTTGCGCTTCTCGTCCATTTCGGCCTCGAGCTTTTCGAGATATTCGCGGGCGCGGGTCTGGATTTCCTGGGCGGTGTCTTCGTCGAAACCGTCGATCGAGGAGATTTCGTCGAGATCGACATAGGCCAGTTCCTCGACGGCGGCAAAGCCTTCCGAGGCCAAGACCTGCCCGACCATTTCGTCCACGTCGAGCGCGTCCATGAACAGGTTGGTGCGTTCGTTGAATTCCTTCTGGCGGCGTTCCGATTCCTCGGCTTCCGTCATGATGTCGATATCCCAGCCGGTCAGCTGCGAAGCGAGGCGAACGTTCTGGCCGCGGCGGCCGATGGCGAGCGACAGCTGCTCGTCCGGCACCACGACTTCGATGCGCTCGGCATCCTCATCGAGAACGACCTTGGCGACTTCCGCCGGCTGCAGCGCGTTGACGACGAAGTTCGCCGGCTCGCTGGACCAGGGAATGATGTCGATCTTTTCGCCCTGCAGCTCGCCGACGACGGCCTGAACGCGCGAACCGCGCATACCGACGCAGGCGCCGACCGGATCGATCGACGAGTCGTTCGAGATGACGGCGATCTTGGCGCGCGAGCCCGGATCGCGGGCCACCGACTTCACCTGGATGATGCCGTCGTAGATTTCCGGCACTTCCATGGTGAAGAGCTTGACCATGAACTGCGGATGCGTGCGCGACAGGAAGATCTGCGGGCCGCGCTGTTCGCGACGGACGTCGTAGACATAGGCGCGGACGCGGTCGCCGTAGCGGAAGTTTTCGCGCGGGATCATTTCGTCGCGGCGAATGATGCCTTCACCGCGGCCGAGGTCGACGATAACGTTGCCGTATTCGACGCGCTTGACCGTGCCGTTGACGATTTCGCCGACGCGATCCTTGAATTCGTCGAACTGGCGGTCACGCTCGGCTTCGCGCACCTTCTGCACGATGACCTGCTTGGCCGACTGGGCAGCGATGCGGCCGAAATCCATCGGCGGCAGCGGATCGGCGATGAAATCGCCAAGGGCTGCGTCCGGATTGCGGTCGCGGGCCAGTTCCAGCGGGATCTGCGTGGAATAGTCCTCGGCCTTCTCGACCACTTCGAGCAGACGCTGCAGGCGAATTTCACCCGTCTTCGGGTTGATGTCGGCGCGGATGTTCGATTCCGTACCGTAACGCGAACGCGCGGCCTTCTGGATCGCATCCGCCATTGCGGCAAGCACGATCTCGCGGTCGATGACCTTTTCGCGCGCCACTGCATCTGCGATCTGCAGAAGTTCTAGCCGGTTCGCACTGACTGCCATTGTCTTTAGTCTCCGTCTTCCTGCCCTTGGGTTCCCGTTCCGTCAGGCGGTTCGTTGATCGGTTATTCCTGGTCGTCCGCTTCGTTCTGGTTCGCTGCCTCGGCTTTCGCCAGCTTGTCGGCGCGCAGCGCGTCGCGGATGAGATCGTCCGTCAGGATCAGCTTGGCTTCGGCCAGCGTGCTGAACGGAATGGTCACCTTGGGCTCCTCGCCATAGGCGACCTGGTCGCGTTCGATCGTGAAGCCGTCATTGTCGACGGCGGCGATCTTGCCGCGGAAACGCTTGCGGTTGTCAACGAGGATCGACGTTTCGCACTTGACGATGTGGCCGATCCAGCGCTGGAAATCCGACTTTCGCACCATCGGGCGGTCGATGCCGGGCGAAGACACTTCAAGATGATACGCCTTATCGATCGGATCTTCCACATCAAGGACCGGAGAAATGGCCGTGGAGACCTCTTCGCAGTCCTCGACGGTCATGGTGCCGTCGTTGCGCTCGGTCATGATCTGCAGCGTCAGGCCGTTCAGATTGAGGAGGCGCACGCGCACCAGGCGGAAGCCCATGCCCACAAGAACGGGCTCGATGATGGCGGCGACGCGCTGGTCAAGGCCGGTTTCGACGATCAGCCTGGGTTCATTGGTATTGTCTGCGTTTGTCACGTCCGACAAGCATTCACTCCTGCATTGTTCATGCATTGGGAGATCGCGCTAATAAAAAAGAGCGGGTCCTTGCGGCCCACTCTTCATCACGCGATCAAGAATTTGAAGCCGATATAAGCCCCTTTCCGGCAAATTGCAAGGCAGTCGCGTCGAAAGGCTTGTCGGCCGCTATTTGAGCACGCCGAGCATGGAGCTATCGGGATAGCAGGTGGGCTTCATGCCGCTCTTCTCCTGCCACTGGCCGATAGAGCGCCGCGTCTTGTAGCCCGGAAGGCCGTCGGTGCCGCCGACATCATAGCTCTTGCGCTCCAGCACCTTCTGCATGCCGGCCACATCCGAGCGCAGCATCTTGCCAACATCGCCCCATTTTTCCTGGAAGGCGCCGCTGCCCGAGGCGATGCGGTCGGCGAGATTGCCGATATAAAGGCCGTAGAGGTCGGAGTTGTTGTATTCCTTGATGGTGTAGAAATTTGGCGTGACGATGAATTCCGGCCCGTCGCGGCCGGCCGGCACCAGCATCATCCCACTGGCCTTCAATTCGTCCGCCGGAAAGGCCTTGCCGGAGACCGGCTTGATGCCGAGCGAGGCCCATTGCGATATCGGCTTGGCGAGATCAGGCCCTTCCTGCGCGCAGGAGACATTCTGCGGGATCGTGACTTCGTATCCCCAGCCGCGGCCGCGCTGCCAGCCCTTCTGAGCCATATAGTTGGCTATGGATGCTAGCGTATCCGGCACCGAGGTCCAGATGTTGCGATGGCCGTCTCCATCGAAATCGACGGCATATTTCAGGTAGTTGGTTGGCATGAACTGCGGTTGACCGAGCGCGCCGGCCCAGGAGCCCTTGAACTGATCCGGCGTCACGTCGCCATGCTGAAGAATTCGCAGCGCGGCGATCACTTCGGTGCGGAACATGTCCTTGCGGGTCGACATGAAGGCCTTGGTCGCCAGCACCTGCATCGCCGAATTCGGCAGCTTGGCGGCACCGAAGCCGGTCTCTCTGCCCCAGATGGCCAGCAGGATCGGCCCCGGCACGCCATAGGTCTTCTCGATCTTTCGCAGCACCGGCCCATATTGCGAGGCGAGGCTCCGCCCGGTCGCCGCCAGCTTCTGCAGCCGCGCCTCGTTGAAATAGGGGGCGGGGGAAGAGAATTCGGCCTGGCTCTGCGCCTGTTGCTTGGGTTTTGGGAAACCCGGCGGTTCGAGGTCAGGCAGATCCCAGTTCAGCGTCACGCCGGCGAAAGCGGCCTGGAAGGTCTTTGCCGAAATCCCGGCTTTCTGCGCTTCCGGCCAGAGATCTTTCTGGATCCAGGCCTGAAACTGCGCTTCAACATCAGCTTTGGAGGCGGCGAATGCGGGTAGGGGGAGTAGGGCAAGGAGGAAGATAAGCAATGGCAGAATGTGTCGGAAGATACCCCCCTCTGTCCCTTTCAGGACATCTCCCCCACAAGGGGGGAGATTGTTGGCGGCGGGCTTCGCGCCATATCGAAGGTCCGAAGTTTCTGTAGTTGCAGTGGCAAATGGTTTCGCGGAGACGGTGTCGCAAGCGGCCAATCTCCCCCCTTGTGGGGGAGATGTCACGAAGTGACAGAGGGGGGTGCGCACTCTCCTCATGAATCAGTCCTTTATCGCAGCAATCAAATCGCCGTCCGCGCCCTGAGCGCAGCCGCAAGCGTGCCCTCGTCGAGATAATCGAGCTCACCGCCAACGGGCACGCCATGGGCAAGCCGAGTGATCTTCACTTCGAGACCCGCCAGCTGGTCGGTTATATAGTGTGCTGTGGTTTGCCCCTCGACCGTCGCATTGACGGCGATGATGATTTCGCGGATGCCGCCTTCGCCGACGCGGGCAATCAGGCCGCGAATGTTGAGATCATCAGGCCCGACGCCATCGAGCGGCGACAGCACGCCGCCGAGAACGTGATAGGCGGCGTTCATCGCGCCGGCGCGTTCGAGCGCCCAGAGGTCGGACACGTCTTCGACGACGATGATGACGGATTGGTCGCGCCGGTCGTCTGTGCAGACGGTGCAGGGATCGACGGTATCGACATTGCCGCAGCGCGAGCAGATCTTCACCTTGTCATAGGCATCGCCCATGGCGTGGGACAGCGGTCCGAGCAGCTGGTCCTTCTTCTTGATCAGATGCAGCGCCGCGCGGCGCGCCGAGCGTGGCCCGAGGCCCGGCACCTTTGCCAGAAGCTGGATGAGTTTTTCGATTTCGGGGCCGGTGACTCGCTTTGCCATGGGAGGCTTTTAGCTCATATGCTCAAGGAACGGAATCACGGAAGGGATGGTTGAGCGATGAAAATTCTGGCCGTTTGCCTCGGCGCTCCTGAAACGCTTCCCGGCAAAAAAGCCAAGACCGGCATCAACAAGCACGCCGTCAACGCCACTGTCATGATCGACGAGGAGGGGCTGCTGGGCGACGCCATCTGCAATCGCGAGCATCATGGCGGTCGCGATCAGGCTGTCTATGTCGAGGGTTCGCTGACTTTGGACTGGTGGGCGAGAGAGCTCGGGCGCCCGCTGGAGCCCGGCGCCTTTGGCGAGAATCTCATTATCGAGGGCCTGGATAATTGCACCGTTGCCGTCGGCGATAAATTCATAGCCGGCAATCTAGTTCTGGAGGTCACCTCGGCCCGCATTCCCTGCACCACCTTCGCCGCGAAGATGGGCGATCCGAAATTCGTGAAACGCTATATGCGGGCAGGGCGTCCCGGCATCTACTGCCGTGTCCTGCAGGCCGGCACGGTGAGTGCCGGTGCAGCGGTCACCTATGTTCCCTATGCAGGCAGCCGCGTCACCATGCCGGACCTGATGGCAATGCTCGATAGGTCGCCGTCTCGCGAGGATCGGGCGCGTTATCTCACGACGCCCATTCACCATAGGCTGCGAGCGTTTCTCGAGAGCGAACCTGGCGGTTAGCGCATAGCGATGGCGACGGCCGCGCCCGCCATGGTGGCGGCGCTGGTGCGGTTGGCGATTCGCACGGCGCGGCGGCTCTTGAGGAAGGTCCTCGCTTTCGCCGCCAGCATCGCCCAGGAGAGGTCGATGACCACAAGCACCACGAACATCGTCACCACCAGTTCAGCCCAGCCCGAAAGCGTTACGCCGTGCAGATCGATGATCGACGGCAGCAGCGCCACGTAGAACACCATGATCTTTGGATTGCCCATGGTGACGGTGAAGCCGGCAAGGAAAAGCCGCGTAGCCGATTGCTCGTCCGGCAACTCCTCTCCCGTCGTATCGGAGGAGGCAAACCACATCTTCCAGGCGAGATAGAGCAGATAGGCGACACCGAGCCATTTGATGACCACGAAGGCCAAGTGAAATGTTTCGGCAATGGTCGCAAGGCCGGCGACGGCGCAGGTGAGCCAGATCGCCTCGCCGAGCCACATGCCGGAGAGGAAGGGCAGTACATTGCGCGCGCCCTTTGTCAGCACGCGCGCCACGAGTGCCGCGATGTTCGGCCCCGGCGATCCCGCCGCAATGAACAAGGCGCCGGCAAAAACGAGCAGCGTCGACAGGCTCATGACATTCCCTCCAAGCGGGCAAACCAGATGATATCTGGAAGAAGAGCGCCAGAGATACCATTCCGGTGCGGCTTTTCCAAACGCCTGATTGCGCTCAGCCAAGCTCGGCGCGAAAACGCTGGAAGATTGCCTTGCCTTCCGACCAGTCGCCCAGCCCGGATGCCGCATTGATATGACCGTGTGGCCCGACATCGACGAAGGCGCTGCCCCAGGTTTCGGCGCTACGGCGCGCATGGTCGAAGGAGCCGAAGGGATCGTCAGTGCTGGCAACGAGCAGCGATGGAAAAGGCAGCCGCTGCCGTGGCGGATTGGCAAAGCTGCTGGCCTCGGCAAGATAGATTTCGCCTGTGGGATCAGGCGCGGCCACCATGAACGCGCCAAGGATCGCCACCTTCTTGATCGGCGCCCAATGGGCGATCAACTGGCAGGCAAGGCTATGGGCGATCAGGATCGGCGGCGTTTGCGAGCGGGCGATTTCCCCCTCCAATGCGGCGATCCAATCCGAAAGTATCGGTCTGTCCCAACTCGACGGCTGAAACCGGTGCATGGTCGGATCATTCTGTTCCCACAATGTCTGCCAGTGACCTTCGCCCGAGCCGCCGAGCCCCGGTAGCGTGATGATGTCGCTCATGCCAATCCTTTCTCCATGTTTATCGACGAAGAAAAGCTGGCATGTCGGGTTGCCGATTGACATTGCAATCCATCGGATAAAACCTTCGCCACCCGATGAATTGAAGGTGAGTTATGGATACTATCGAAAGAGGGCTGGATCCGACGGATCTATCGATCATCGAGATCCTGCAAGAGGACGGACGGATTTCGGTATCGGAACTTGGCCGCCGTGTCGGCCTGTCGCAGCCGGCAGCGTCGGAACGGCTGAAGCGGCTCGAAGAGCGTGGCGTGATTGCCGGTTATCGCGCGGTTATTGATCCCTCAGCCGTCGGGCTCGGCATGATGGCAGTCATACGGCTGCGGACGACGCATGAGCATATCCGGCCCTATCTGAAACAGTTTTCCGAAATGCCTGAGATTATCGAGGTATTGCGGCTGACGGGCGAGGATTGCTTTCTGCTCAAGGTTTTGGTGCCGACACCATCAGACCTTGAAACCATCGTCGATTCCATTGCCCGCCATGGCGCGGTGACGACGTCGCTGGTGCTGCGGAATGAGCCTGTAAAGGCGATCGGCCGCGATCTCATTCGCAAGGCCGCCGCCCGCTGATGGAGGATGCCGGTCTCAGAATGGCAGCTTGAAGCCGGGCGGGATCGGCAGGCCGGCTGTGAGTTCACGGGTCTTTTCGGCGGCGATCGCCTCGGCCTTTTCCTGGGCATCCTTGTTGGCGGCGACGATCAGGTCCTCGAGGATCTCGACATCGTCTTCCTTGAACAGCGAGGGATCGATCTTCAGGCTGAGCATCAGGCCCTTGCCATTGACGGTGACGGTGACGAGGCCGCCACCGGCCTTGCCTTCGACGCGAATGTCGGCGATCTCCGACTGCATCTTCTCCATCTTCGCCTGCATTTCCTTCACTTTGCCCATCATGCCCATGATGTCGCGCATCGTCTTTGGTCCTTCTTCTGCAAGTGTCTGTTCGGTCAGCCGGGATATGTCGCCAACGGCCTCAAACCGATGCGGTTCCGCAAACGTCTATCCTAGCGCTAGAATTCGATATCGTCGCCCGGTAGAATATCGCCATCAACGGATTCGGCAGCGGCCGGAGGAGCAGCAGTCTCCTCTTCGTCTTCCGTCTCGGGCGCCCGCACCCTAACGTCGATGATCTTTGCGCCGGGAAACTGCGCCAGGATCGCCGCGACATCGGGGTCCTGCCGGGCATCCGCGACCCGCTGCTTTTGCGCGTTCGCCTCGGCTTCGACCAGCGTCGGCTGACCTTCCTCGCGGCTGAGGCTGACGATCCAGTGGATGCCGGTCCATTCCTTGAGCTTGACGGCCAACTCGTTCAACAGCGTGCCGGGTGCACCCGAGGTCAGGCTGACATCGAGCCGGCCCGGCTCGAGCTTGACCGGGCGCACAAAGGTGCGCACCAGCGCCTTCAGCTTCGGATCGCGCTTCTGGCTGGCAAGCTCGGCGATATCGGCCATCGAATTAACAGGCACCAGTGGCTTCGGCGCTTCGACCGGCTTCGGCTCGATGCGGCCGACAGGTTGCGAATCCGGTTGTGTATTCGGCACGGAGCGAAGCATGGCGATCGGTGCGGAGGGCGCCGGGCGCGGCGCCGGCGTTTCGACGGCGCGGGCCATGGCGTTGCCCTGATAGGACACCGCTCCGCCACCACCATTGCCGCCGCTCGGAGACGGCGAGGGACGGGAGCCACCATTGCCGTCTGAAAATTCGGCAAGCCTGCGCGCGGCATCTTCCGGTGCCGGCAGATGGGCGGCATGGGCAAGCCGGATCAGCACCATCTCGGCAGCACCGGCGGTGCGCGAGGCATTCTCCGTCTCGGTGATGCCCTTCAGAAGCATCTGCCAGATGCGGGAAAGCGCAGTTACCGCCACGCCTTGCGCAAATTCCGCCGCTTTCGTGCGCTCGACTTCGCTGAGCGACGGATCGCCGGCGGCATCGGGCACATATTTGAGGCGGGTCACGAGATGGGTGAAATCGGCAAGATCGGTGAGCACGACGACAGGATTGGCGCCGGCCTCGTACTGGCTGTTGAATTCCGCAAGGGCGGCCGAGACATCGCCTTTGACGACATGGCCGAAGAGATCGACGATGCGGGCGCGATCGGCAAGCCCGAGCATCGCGCGTACGGCATCTGCGGCAACGAAGCCGCTGCCATGGGCGATCGCCTGGTCGAGCAGCGACAGGCCGTCGCGCGCCGAGCCTTCGGCGGCACGCGCGATCATGGCGAGCGCTTCCGGCTCGGCCTCGATGCCTTCCTTGCCGGCGATGGTGGTGAAGAGCCCGACGAGATCGGAGGCGCTGATGCGGCGCAGGTCGAAGCGCTGGCAGCGCGACAGCACCGTGATCGGAACCTTGCGGATTTCGGTGGTGGCGAAGATGAACTTCACATGCTCGGGCGGCTCTTCGAGCGTCTTCAAGAGGCCGTTGAAGGCGGCCGTCGACAGCATGTGCACTTCGTCGATGATGTAGACCTTGTAGCGCGCCGAAACCGGTCGGTAGCGCACCTGCTCGATGATCTCTCTGATATCGTCGATACCGGTGTGCGAGGCGGCGTCCATCTCGATGACGTCGACGTGCCGGCCTTCCATGATCGCCTGGCAATGGTCGCCCGGTTCGCGCAGGTCGATCGTCGGACGGTCGATGTCAGCGGTCTTGTAGTTGAGGGCGCGGGCAAGGATGCGGGCGGTCGTGGTCTTGCCGACCCCGCGCACGCCGGTCAGCATATAGGCTTGAGCGATGCGACCGGTCTCGAACGCGTTGGTCAGCGTGCGAACCATCGGCTCCTGGCCGACCATCAGGTCCGTGAAGTCCTTGGGTCTGTACTTGCGGGCCAGCACCCGGTAACCGGTGCCGGTCGAGGCGGCATCTTTTGCTTGTCGCTCGGTGTCGCTCATCGCCCTGCTTGTTGCCCGGTGCCTAGCTTATCGCCGGACGAAAGCCGGGACTTGCTTTCGGAAAGGGTGGGAGGCTGGCACGAATGACCCGTGCCGGGCTCGTTAGGGCTGCTTCCTTCCGGACCTGACCCGGTTGGCGAGTGGCTCGTCCACCACCAACCTCCCGGATGCACATATCGGCAATATCGTCATCAAAAGCAAGCCAAGGTCAAAAAAAACTGCTAAACATTTGATAAAACAATGGAGGATGCCCCCTTGAAGGAGTTTACGCTCGACGATCGTCTGGCGAATGACAGCATTTCCGTCGCCATCACCGGCCTTTGCGACGTGCGGCTGATGAAGGATAGCCGCTGGCCATGGCTCGTGCTGATCCCCCGACGGCCCGACAAATCGGAGGTTTTCGAGCTGACCCCGCTCGACCGGATTTTGCTGACCTTCGAAACGGATAAGGTCGCAGCCACGCTGAAGACGGTGACGGGTGCGACAAAAATCAATGTCGGGGCACTTGGAAATATCGTCCGCCAGCTGCATGTTCATGTCATCGCGCGGTTCGAAGGTGACGCCAACTGGCCTGGTCCCGTCTGGGGCTATGGCAAGGCCGAACCCTATTCGGATGAAGACATGAACAGCCTCATAGCCAAGTTGCGGGAAACGCTTTCACAATGAGCCATTCCATCTTTTCCTCGGATGCGCCGCATCCGGAAGCCAGCAGTCTCACCGCTTTTGCGGAAAACCAGCTCAACCGGGATGCCGAGCATCGCGACGAGGAATCGATCAAGCATGCGCTGGCCAAGGAGGGCACGCATATCCTGGCTTTCGCCCAGGATCGTTTGGTGTTGAAACATGATGGTCAGGTGCTCGACCCGCTCTTTGCCCGCTATGAGCTGAAGGACCTCGATCCCAATTGGGATGAGGCCGTGCTTCTCGGCTATCGCAAGACTGGCGAACCCCGGCTTGCCGTGCCTGTGCGCGTCAATGCAGATGAACTTGCCTGCCAGTACAAGCCGGCCGACATGCGCTCGCTCTGGCGCGATCTTTTGCTCGAAGGCGAAATCCTCGGCGAAGCGGCGCAGGGCATGAGCCTCCTCCGCTGGAATGGCGATAACCGTTTCTGCGGGCGCTGCGGCTCGGTTATGGAAAGCCGCATCGGCGGCTATAAGCGCGTCTGCACGGCCTGCGAGCATATGATCTTTCCGCGCACCGATCCGGTCGTCATCATGCTCACGATCGATGAGGAGCGGAATCGCTGCCTGCTTGGCCGCAGCCATCACTTCGCGCCAGGCATGTATTCCTGTCTCGCCGGTTTCGTCGAACCGGGCGAAACCATCGAGAATGCGGTGCGCCGCGAGACGCATGAGGAGTCCGGTATTCAGATCGGCCGCGTGCGCTACCATGCTTCCCAGCCCTGGCCGATGCCGCATTCCCTTATGATCGGCTGCTATGCCGAGGCGAAGTCGACGGAAATCCACATGGATGAAGCCGAGCTTGAGGATTGCCGCTGGTTCACGCCAGAGGAGACGCTCGCCATGCTCGATCGCGTTTCGGCTTCCGGCAATACATCTCCACCCAAGGGCGCCATTGCCCATCGCCTGATGCGCGACTGGGTGGAATGGAAACGCTAGGTCTTATCGTGCCATGGCCCGCTCCGAACGCTTGCTGACGCTGTTGCAGACGCTGCGGCGCTATCGCCGTCCGGTCAGCGGTGCCGTTCTGGCGGAGGAGACCGGCGTCAGTCTGCGCACGCTCTATCGCGATATTGCCAGCCTGCAGTCGCAGGGCGCCATGATCGAGGGCGAGCCGGGCATCGGCTATGTCCTGAAACCCGGCTTCATGCTGCCGCCGATGATGTTTTCGCAGGATGAGATCGAGGCGCTGGTGCTGGGGTCCAGATGGGTGGCGCGCGCCACCGATTCGCGATTGGCGGCAGCCGGTGCCGACGCGCTTGCCAAGATCGCCGCCGTGCTGCCCGCGGACCTCCGCGACGAGGTCGACCAGGCGGCGGTGGTCGTTGCCACACGCCGTGTCACCGAGGACAAGGCCGATCTTTCCCTCATGCGCAAGGCGATCCGCACCGAACGCATGGTGCAGCTGACCTATGGCGATGTGAACGGCTCCATTTCCACCCGGCGTATCTGGCCCTTCGCGCTCGGCTATTTCGACAATGCCCGCATCGTCATGGCCTGGTGCGAGCTGCGCCAGGATTTCCGCCATTTCCGCGCCGATCGCATTGTTGACTTCGCGGTGCTGGAGGCGCGCTATCCGCGCCGGCGTGTCGCGCTCGCCAGGGAATGGCACGCCCGGGAGGGCAGGGTCCACAATTGATCCGCCAAAGCATGTCGCGCAAAAGTGGGCAGCGTTTTTGCGACAACGACATGCGTAAAATCAAAGACCTGAAGCGCAGGAAGCAAATCTGAAAGATCGTGACGCGCTTTAGTGTGATGCTACTGCCAGAAACTGTCAGTAGATGCGGCTATGATGGGTCCATCCAATCAGGAAGGAGGACCGATCATGGCCGGCAACGTTTCCATCATTTCGCAACACGTGCATCGCGGTGGCGTCGAGGCGCTCAAAGGCAAGCATCAGTCATGGCCGGCTCGTCTCTCCGAGGTCGCGCTTGGCTATTTCACCCGCCGCTGGAATCGTCTCGATATCGAGGAGGCGCCGAGTTCCGTGATGCGGGATCTCGGTTTTCTCGATGGCCGCGCACCTTACCGTGAGGAAGAGCGGATGCATTAGAACAATTCCCGGAAAAGTGCGCAGCAGTTTTCCATCCGGAATTGCAGGAAAATAACGAGATAGGACGGTTCAGAGATTCCATGAGAAACTGAACCGCCCCAGAGCATCCCGCGCGAAGTTCGGCGCGACTTTGCGATAGAGACATCGGTAAAATCGGAAATTCAAGCGCAAGGCGCCGATCCGGAGGCTGCTGAAGGCTTCGGAAACGCGGCTTCGCAAGCACTCATCATGACAGACAAAGCCATCTTCGGCGGGCCGAGCTCCGTCTGCCGGACTGCCGTTGCATGCCCTTAAATCCATCAAAACAAGAGGACTATTCAGATGACCAGCCCGAACCTCATCATCTTCTATGTCAAGGACCCCAGCGAGAGCACGCCGTTCTACCGCGATCTGTTCGGCCGCGAACCAGCCTTTGCGTCACCGAACTTCGTGGCCTTCTCGCTCGACAATGGCCTAAGTCTCGGCCTCTGGCGCCGAAGCAGCGTCGAGCCCCAGTCCTCCGCCATCGGCAATCGCGGCGAACTGGGCTTCATGGTCGAAGGCGCCGGCGCCGTCGAGCAGCACTACAAGGATTGGAAGGCACGCGGCCTGCCCATCGCGCAGGAGCTGACGACGATGGATTTCGGCCCGACCTTCGTCGTCCTCGACCCGGACGGCCATCGCCTTCGCGTTTGTGAGCCGGATAAGTAGGTTGCCGATTGTCTGGCTTGCCCCTCACCCTAGCCCTCTCCCCGCTTGCGGGGAGAAGGTGGCCGAAGGCCGGATGAGGGGCTAGAAGCGACGATTAGAGATCGTCCCGTCGAAGCAACTTGCCTTGCAGCCGCGCCGCACGTCCAAGTTGACTTCGCGCATTCGCGGAAGAAACTGAACGACACGCCCAAAGAGCGACAGGAGCCACAATTGCTGCATCATATTTCGTTCGGCGTCGCAGATATCGACAAAGCCGCTGCATTCTACGACGCAGCCTTCGCGCCGCTCGGCTATGTCAGGGTTTGGGAAGACTTGACCCCCGGCGATCCCGACCAGGCAATTGGATATGGCCCTGCGGGTGGGGGCGACAAGTTCGCCATCAAATTGCGCGGCAGCGCGGCTCATGCGCCAGGTGCGGGCTTCCATCTTGCCTTCGCCGCGCCAAGCCATGAAGCGGTTATCTCGTTTCATGAGGCCGCGCTCGCGCATGGAGGCAAGGACAATGGCCCGCCGGGCCTTCGGCCTCATTATGGCCCGAGCTACTTTGCAGCCTTCGTCATCGATCCAGACGGGCATCGAATCGAGGTCGTGACCAAGGTCGAAAGATAGCCGCCGGACGCAAATCGTAGTGGTCGCAAATAGCCATCCGCCCTCGTGGTTCGAGGCTGCGCTCTTCGAGCTCCGCACCTCACCATGAGGACTGATCTTTTGTGCCTGGCCACAGGGGTGTGACCCACCTCATGGTGAGGTGCGCTGTGGTCGAAGCGGAGCGATGACGGCAGCGCCTCGAACCACGAGGTGGCCCAGGTCAGTGCCGAATGTTAAAGATCGCCCCGCGTCGGATGCCCCTTGTAGACGCCGAGTATGCGGACCTTCTCCGAGAAGAAGCGCAATTCTTCCAGCGCGCGGCGCACATGCGGATCGGAGGGATGGCCCTCGATATCGGCATAGAACTGCGTTGCTACAAAACGGCCGCCGAGCTGATAGCTTTCGAGCTTCGTCATGTTGATGCCGTTGGTGGCGAAGCCGCCGAGCGCCTTGTAGAGCGCGGCCGGAATGTTGCGGACGTTGAAGACGAAGGTCGTGACGATTTTTTCGTCAGGTGCGCTGCGCTCGGCCCAGTCCTCGTCGCGCGACAGGATGACGAAGCGCGTCATGTTGTTTTCGGTGTCTTCGACATTCTCGGCGATGATTTCCAGCCCGTAGAGATCGGCCGCAAGCCGCGGCGCCAGCGCCGCCATGCTGCGATCGCCGGTTTCCTTCACCAGCTTGGCAGCACCCGCCGTATCGCCGGCAATGACAGGCTTCCAGCCGTTCGCGCGCACGATGTTGCGGCATTGGCCGAGCGCGTGGATGTGGCTGTGCACCGTGCGGATTTCTTCCTTTTTCACGCCCGGCAGCACCATCAGCTGGAAGCGGATCGGCATGAAATATTCGCCGACGATATGCAGGCGGGATTCCGGCAGAAGGTGATGGATGTCCGCCACGCGACCGGCGATCGTGTTCTCGATCGGGATCATGCCGAGATCCGCGTCGCCATTGTCGATGGCGGTCAGCGCATCCTCGAAGGTCTGGCAGGGCAGCGGCTCCATGGTCGGGAACATGTCACGGCTGGCCATGTCGGAATTGGCGCCGTAGTCGCCCTGGAAGGAGATCTTGTTGGTCTTGGTAATCATGGGACTGCCCTTGGGGGAATGCCGTCAGAGAGAAGCGGCGGAGAGGATACGTCTGGCCTTTTCGAGGTCGCCGGGAGTATCGACACCGAGCGGGACCGTGTCAACGATCTCGACATCGATGCGCATGCCGGCTTCCAGCGCCCTCAACTGCTCGAGTGATTCTCGCCGTTCCAGCGTCGATGGGCCGAGGCTCACGAATTTCGCGAGCGCAGCGCGGCGATAGGCATAGAGGCCGATATGGTGAAAGAGCGGCCCGTTGCCATAGGGCGCGGTCGTCCGGGTAAAATAGAGCGCCCGCAGGCGATTGTCGGAAATCGGCGAGCCGATGACCTTGACGACGCTCGGCAGGGTCTTTTCTTCCTCGTCCTTGATCTCGACCGTCAGCGTGGCGATGTCGACGGCCGGATCTTCGAGCGGGCGCAGGGACGCGCGGATGGTGTCGGGATCGATCGTCGGCAGGTCGCCTTGCACGTTAACGACGATTTCGGCGCGGCCTTCGGGATCGACCGCCTGCAGCGCTTCGTAGATGCGGTCCGAGCCGGATTGATGGTCGGTGCGGGTCATGACCACTTCGAAGCCGGCATTGGCGACTGCCGCATAGGTATCCTCATGGTCGACGGCGACGACGATGCGACCGATCGCCGCCTCGCGCGCACGCTTGGCAACCTGTACGATCATGGGCAGGCCGCAAATATCCGCCAGCGGCTTGCCCGGCAGGCGTGTGGAGGCCATGCGGGCGGGAATGAGGACCAGCGTCTTGTCTAAATTTGAATCAGTCATTCTTGGGCCTTCTATTCCCGAGGGAAAAGTGTCAAAACGTCTCATGGTGGAGACCGTTTACAGAGTTGCAAGAAACAGCCAAAAGACATAGGTTTCGCGCGAATTCAAGATGGGCCGGCGGAGGATGCCGGCGGCGAGGGGAGCATAGCAGATGAATTCATCCTACGTGAACATGGGAGTCGGGGCGCTTTTGGCCACGCTGTTCGTGTTGAAGTCCGTGTCGCTCGCGTCAGGATTTATTTTCCATTCGGAGGCACCGGAAAAGCCCGGCTTCGCCATCGTCGCTACGGAAGAGCCGGCGGCGGGCGATAAGGCTGCGGCTGCCAAGCCGGATACGCCGATTGCTCAGCTGCTGCAGAAGGCTGATGCCAAGGTCGGCGAGACGATCTTCAAGAAGTGTCAGGCCTGTCATTCCGGAGAGAAGGGAGGGCCGAACAAGGTTGGCCCCGATCTCTGGGGTATTGTCGACCGCCCGGTCGCCGAGCACGAGGGCTTCGCCTATTCGTCCGGCATGAAGGACTTCTCCAAGGGCGGTGCGGAAAAGTGGACCTACGACCACCTCTATCACTTCCTGGCCGCTCCGAAGAAATTCGTTGCGGGCACGGCGATGGGCTTTGCCGGCCTGCCGAAGGAAGAGGATCGTGCCAACGTGATCGCCTATCTGCGCACGCTTGCCGATACGCAGGTGCCGCTGCCGGACCCGAATGCACCGGCCGCCACGAACTAAGCCAAAGCGGAAGATCGATTGAAAACCCGGCCGTCATGGCCGGGTTTTCGTGTTTCATCCGTTAGATCGCGTGACGGCGTGAACGCGTCCGCTGATCGAGGTCGAAGACCTTCAATCCGTCCTCGGCGCTCGGCGGCATGCGCCAATCCTCGGCGATCAGCGCCTTTCGCGCATCGCGCAAGCCGGCCTCCCAATGCTCGTGCATCGACAGCGCCGAAAACTCGTAGTCCTTGGAATGCGAGCGGAACTGCTTGTTGCGATAGATCAGGTGGATGATCGTCACGCCATAGTCGGAGCAATGCTGCTCCAGCTTCTTGATTTCCGGATCGGCCTTGGCCTCTTCGGGAAGTCGTGCGTAAAGATCGGAGATGGCGCGCCGCAGGCGGTGGCGCTCGAGAAAGAGGTCGGTATTGAGTCGGGTGCGGCTGGAATAGGTGATGTCCTTGCGCCGTTCCTCCACTTCTTCCAGATCCTGCGGCAGCGGCCCGACGGCGCTGAAAAGGTCGACCTGGAAGACGACCGTATCGATCGCGGCGCCGTTGCGCAGCACGTAGGTCAGGGGCGTGTTCGAGACCAGGCCGCCGTCCCAGTAGTGCTCGTTGCCGATCTTGACTGCGGGAAAACCAGGCGGCAAGGCGCCGCTCGCCATCACATGTTCCGGCGCGATCTTGATGTCCTTGTTATCGAAGAAGGCGAAATTGCCGGTGCGGACATTGACGGCACCGAGGCTCAGGCGCACCGGGCCGTGGTTAATTCGGTCAAAATCGACGTGGTCGAGCAGCGTCTGGCGCAATTGCCCGGTGTCGTAGATGCTGGTCGCGCCCGCCGAACCGCGCGTCTGGAGCCAGGACGGAATCTGCCAAGGGGAAAAGAAGCCGGGTACGCCGAAGGTCGACACCCACCAGCTGCTGACCGAGCGATAGAAGGGGTTGGTCTCGCGCCGATCTTCCATCAGCAAATCGACGGGGAGATGTACGGTCACCTTGTTCCAAAAGGAACGCAGTGCCTCAAGCCGTTCGCCGGGCACGTTGCCGGCCATGATCGAGGCGTTGATCGCGCCGATCGAGATGCCGGCGATCCAGTCCGGCTCGATATTCTGTTCTCTGAGCGCCTGGAAGGCACCCGCCTGATACGAGCCGAGCGCGCCGCCGCCTTGAAGCACGAAGACTTTCTGCGAATAGGCTGATGCGGGATTGGTGACTGGAGCTGCAATATTCATGTGCCATCCTTTGCTGCGCTCCGGGTGGGAAGGCCGGGATGCGCAAAATATATGACCATTTTCCTGCGTGCCTCTCCGAAAGCGGAGAGATGCCGTTATTGTCGGTGGGTTCGAGCCCAGCTATCCGAGCAGATAGGCCCAAAGCGACACCGAGAACGCCCCGAGCGCTGTCGTCAAGGTAATCGTCGAGGCGGCGAGACTGTGACCGACCCCGAAGCGATTGGCAATCAGCCAGGCGTTCACACCTGTAGGAACTGCGGCAGTCAGCACGAGCGCGGCGCGCCATTCCGGGCTAAGACCAAGGAGATGGCCGGCTGCCAGCACGCAGGCTGGCAGAAGGAACAGTTTGAAGGAGGCAATCACGCTGGTAATGCCGAGATTGCCTGACATTCCGTATTGGCGCAGTGCCATGCCGAGCGAGATCAGCGCCGCCGGGCCGGCGATATTGGCAATGCTGTCAATAGCGGTACCGAGCGTCGCAGGGATGGGAAGGCTGGTCAGATGGACGACAAGACCGCAGAAAAGCCCAATGACGAGAGGATTGCGGACGAGATTGCTGCCGACCTGCTGTAGCAGTTCGATGGTGCTGCGGCCGGCGCCGGCATTCTCCTTGCGCTCGGCCTGTTCCATCAGCAGCGTGCCGGCGATCATCATCGTCGGCAGGTGCACGGCGATCAGGATCGACATCGCCATGACGCCATCTGGCCCGACCGTGCGCCCGACCAACGGCAGGCCGATGAAGATCGTGTTGGCGAAGGCCGAGGAAACGCCGGCCAGCACGCCGATGCGCGCATCCCGCCCGAAAAACCGCGTCGCCACGATATGGCCGGCGGTCCAGGTGATGGCGACGCCGGAGAAATAGGCGATCCAGAGCCGAAACGGCGATGCGCCGCGAAAGTCGGCCTCCGCTATGGTCTGGAACAGCAAGAGCGGCACTGCGATCTTGAAGACGAACTCGCTCATCGCCTCGCCGACCTCGGCCTTCAATAGGCCGGTGCGAACGATCACCCAGCCGACGAGAATGAGCAGGAAGACCGGAAGAACATCGGTGAGGATTTCGGACATGCCGGGCGGGGTCGTGAAAAAGCGTGACTCTGGAGGGTGATCCAGAAGTTGTAGCAGTTCACCGACGCGTGAGAACCCACAAAAAACAAAAAAGCGGGCTTAGCCCGCTTGTGTGTCCGGCCTCGCCGGAAAATCCCCCCGGTGCACATGCCGCCAGTTCATCCGTGGTCGGCCCGCGTACCGGTGAGGCGGAAGGCATCATTCCTTCCCAGACTGGCTTGGAAGTCTTTCGAGCTTCCCATCCCAGCCGCTTGATAAGCATTTAAAGATAGAAAGTGACAGGCAAATGACTGAATGCAATTAACTTCGCCGCGCCGGTGCCGATTTTTCTTCCAAACTTCAGAAAAACCGATAATACCGGATACCGGCTATCACCAGTATCCGGGACCTTCCTATAGATGACTCGCTTCGATGTACTGACCGTTGGCAATGCCATCGTCGACATTATCGCCCGTTGCAATGATCAGTTCCTGATCGACAACAAGATCACCAAGGCCGCGATGAACCTCATCGACGCCGAGCGCGCCGAGCTTCTTTATTCGCGCATGGGACCGGCGCTGGAAGCCTCTGGCGGCAGCGCTGGCAACACGGCTGCGGGTGTCGCGAATTTCGGCGGCAGGGCAGCCTATTTCGGCAAGGTCGCCGAAGACCAGCTCGGAGAGATCTTCGCGCACGATATTCGCGCCCAGGGCGTGCATTACGAAACCAAGGCGAAGGGCACTTTTCCGCCAACCGCCCGTTCGATGATCTTCGTCACCGAGGATGGCGAGCGCTCCATGAACACCTATCTCGGCGCCTGCGTCGAACTTGGCCCCGAAGACGTCGAGGAAGAGGTCGTTGCCGATGCCAAGGTGACCTATTTCGAAGGCTATCTCTGGGATCCGCCGCGCGCCAAGGAAGCTATCCGCGAATGCGCCCGCATAGCCCATGCCAATGGCCGGGAAATGTCGATGACGCTCTCCGACAGCTTCTGCGTCGGTCGCTACCGCGACGAGTTCCTCGATCTCATGCGCTCCGGCACCGTCGATATCGTCTTTGCCAATCGCGATGAAGCTTTGTCGCTCTACGAGACCGATGATTTTGACAAGGCATTGAAGCTGATATCTGCTGATTGCAAGATCGCCGCCGTGACGACGGGCAAGGACGGCGCCGTGATCGTGCGCGGCAACGAGCGCTATGTCGTCGATGCCCATCCGATCGAGGAGCGAGTCGATACGACTGGCGCCGGCGATCTCTTCGCCGCCGGCTTCCTGTTCGGCTATACGCAGGGCCGCGGCCTGGAGGATTGCGCCAGGCTCGGTAACCTCGCCGCGGCCATAGTCATCGAACAGATCGGCCCACGGCCGATGCGGTCACTCTCGGACGCCGGGAAGGAATTCGGTCTGCTCTGAGTGGGAATCATTGTTGATGATCGCAAAAGCCGCCCGTCGCACAGCGTCGGGCGGCTTTTGCTTTTGATGTTGGCTGCCTCCACTAACGCCAGAAGAGCGATATCGTCTCGGCCTCATACAGGATCAGAATACCGAGCGCGATCAGAACGAACGGCACGATCCTGTGTCCGTGGCGCCTGATCGGGGCGCCGATTGTCGGATGATTGACGAGAGAGTGCGCGGTAACAAGCCAGATTGCCGTCAGCACAGCGAAGATACAGCCGATGGTCAGCACCTCATAGGCGGAGCGCGTGGCAAAGAGAGGTGTATAGACGCTGATGTTGTCGCCGCCATTGGCGATCGTCACCAACGTGACCGCCATGATGTTTCCATGCCCAGCCGACGCTTTGGTGTGATCTTCCGGATTGTCGTCGGTCTCGACGCCGTTCCAGAGCTCCCACAACCTCCTCAGGCCGAAGTAGATTGGTGCAAAGCCGAGCAAGCCGATATAGGTGGCCGGAATGACGAGAGCGAGCAATGAAGCGATGGCGCTGACGCCGTAAAGAACGCCGATACCGAGATATTGACCGACAATGATCTGCCTCAATCGGAACTTCGGATCGGCAAAGAAGCCGAGCAGCACGAAAATATCGTCTATGTTCGTTGATGTGAACGTAGCGATTGCAACGCCGAGAACGCCGAGCACATACCCCAAGATAACCGGTCTCCGTTTCTTATGCCGGATATAGCATTACGCCGCGAAAGTCGCATGGCTGCGTTCGGCGCCAAGCGAGCGGTCGTTACTTGAAGGCCTCGCCGGGGTAAGCGCCCCAGATCTCGGATTGCGCGACCCATCCCTCGGTGCCGTCGGCACTCGCGAGGCACCAGTCGCCGGTGCATTCCTTGATGGTCATCATCACGCCGGGCTGAAGCTTGGCGATGACGGCCGCGGATGGTTGGGATTCGCGGCGCATGTTGACGAAAACGGCTTTGCCCTTGCCCTTCATCCAGGGAGCGGCGATCGCCGAACGCTGGCCGGACAGCAGCGACTGGTTGACCCAGCCCTCCGTGCCGTCGGCATCGCGCACGCGCCGCCAATTATCATATTCCTGGATGATTTCGACCGGCAGGCCCTGCTTGAGATAGAGCCACGACACGGCGTAATCAGCGCTCGGGCCGATGCGCAGGTTGACCCGCTTCGACTTCAGCGTGACGAAGCGCGGCAGCGGCAGGCCGCTCGGCCCCTTGGCGGCCTGGGCGGCGGCAAGATCGGCTGACGCAGCAGCCATCATCAGGCCGATTGCGAAAATGGCGCAGGACTTCAAGACGTTGCCACGCATGGGATTTCCGTTCGTTCGTCATGACAAAGGCGCGCCGTTCCGGCGACCTTTCGCTCCGGTAAGCGGCAAATCCTCGGATCGCGTCAGCGAGTTTTATTTGTCTTCGCCTGCGGGTCTGGTAGAAATGCCCGGAACGGGAAAATTATCCCGCTTCTTGGTTAAGAACATCTGAACAAGGCATCGCCGCTCGCCATGACGACGAAGAAAAAACCGAAGGTCTACGTCACGCGCAAACTGCCTGATGCGGTGGAGACGCGCATGCGCGAGCTCTTCGATGCCGAGCTCAACATCGATGATCGCCCGCGCACGAAGGACGAGTTGATCCAGGCCGTTCGTGATGTCGATGTGCTGGTGCCGACGGTCACCGACCGCATCGACGCCGAGATCATCGAGGAAGCCGGCCCGCAGATGAAGCTGATCGCCAGCTTCTCCAACGGCACCGATCATATCGATGTCGAGGCTGCTGCCCGTCGCGGCATCACTGTGACGAACACGCCCAACGTGCTGACCGAAGACACGGCCGACATGACGATGGCGCTGATCCTCGCCGTCCCGCGGCGGCTGGCGGAAGGTGCGCGCGTTCTCACAGACAATCCCGGCGATTGGGCCGGATGGTCGCCCACCTGGATGCTTGGTCGCCGCATTCACGGCAAGCGAATCGGCATCGTCGGCATGGGGCGGATTGGCACCGCAGTTGCCCGCCGCGCCAAGGCCTTCGGCCTCTCGATCCACTATCACAATCGCAAACGAGTCAACCCGGCGACCGAGGACGAGCTGGAGGCGACCTATTGGGACAGCCTCGACCAGATGCTCGCCCGTGTCGATATCGTCTCTGTCAATTGCCCGTCGACCCCGGCCACCTATCATCTGATCTCGGCCCGGCGTCTCGCGCTGCTGCAGCCGACGAGCTACATCGTCAACACGGCGCGCGGCGACGTCATCGACGAGACGGCGCTGATCAAGATCCTGCGCGAGGGCAAGATTGCCGGCGCCGGCCTCGACGTGTTCGAGAACGAACCGGCGGTCAATCCGAAGCTGGTAAAGCTCGCCAACGAGGGCAAGGTGGTGATCCTGCCGCATATGAGTTCGGCCACGCTCGAGGGCCGCATCGACATGGGCGACAAGGTCATCATCAACATCCGCACCTTCATCGACGGTCATCGTCCGCCCAATCGCGTGCTGCCGTTTCGGTGATCGAAGCCCGCTGATTCGCCCGCCGAAACGCGGCTGAATATTCGGCTGCAAATTTGATCGCACTTCCCACTCGCCGGTCATGTGCATGTCACAAAGCCGGCCCAGAGGTGACCACAAACACAAATCAGGAAGGGCGGAAACAATGGCGCGTGCGCTGCCGCATGAGCGGATTCAATATGTGGTCGAGGGCGGCTTCAAGCTGTCGGGCGAGATCGAACCGAGCGGCAACAAGAACGCCGCATTGCCGATCATCGCCGCGTCGCTTCTGACCGATCAACGCGTCGAGCTGAGCAACGTGCCGCGCATCCGCGATGTCGAAGCACTGGTGGAGCTGATCCAGTCGGTCGGTGCGAAGGTACGCTGGCTTGGCCGCAATGAGCTTGAGATCGAGGCGCGCGAGCTGCGTCCTGCCAACCTCGATCCCGATCTCTGTGCCCGCATTCGTGCTTCCATTCTGCTTGCCGGTCCGATGCTGGCGCGCTGTGGCGAGATCACCCTGCCGCCGCCCGGCGGCGATGTCATCGGCCGCCGGCGGGTCGATACGCATTTCCTGGCGTTGGAGCAGCTCGGCACGAAAATCGAGGTCAACAGCGTCTACAGCTTCCGCACGGAAGGCTTGCGCGGCGCCGACGTCTTCCTTGATGAACCTTCGGTGACGGCAACGGAAAATGCGCTTTGTGCTGCCGTCTTCGCCGAGGGGACGACGATCCTGCGCAATTGCGCCTCCGAGCCACATGTTCAGGATTTGGCGCGGTTCCTGATAGCCATGGGCGCTCGAATCGAGGGCGTCGGCACCAATATGATGACCATCCATGGTGGTCAGCGGCTCGGCGGCGCGTCGCATCGCATCGGCCCGGACCACAATGAAGTTGGCTCGCTGATCGGCCTTGCCGCCGTCACCGGCTCGGAAATCACCATTCGCCGTGCGGGGGTCGAGCATCTCCGTTCCACGCTGATGACCTTCGAGCGCCTGGGCATCCGCTGTCAGATCGATGGCGACGATCTCATCATCCGCTCCGGTCAGGAAATGAAGATCCAGCCCGATTTCGGCGGTCATATTCCGAAGATCGAGGATCAGCCCTGGCCTGCCTTTCCGGCTGACACCATGTCGATCGCCATCGTCACCGCCTCGCAATGCGATGGCGTTGTGCTGATGTTCGAGAAAATGTTCGAAAGCCGCATGTTCTTCGTCGACAAACTGATAGCCATGGGCGCCCGCATCGTGTTGTGCGACCCGCATCGCGCCATCGTCGCTGGCCCGTCGAAGCTGCGCGCCGCTCAGCTCGAAAGCCCTGACATTCGCGCCGGCATGGCGATGCTGATCGCTGCCATGTGCGCCGAAGGCACGAGCGTCATCAACAATGCCCAGCAGATCGAGCGCGGCTATGAGCGCATCGAGGAACGGCTGAACGCCATGGGTGCCCGCATCACCCGCATCCCGCCACGCGAGGCGTGATCCTTTTTAGAGGATCGGTAGCTGTGGTCGGCTTTGTTGCATTTGCAGGCCAAGGGGCCACCTCGCCCTTCGAGGCTTCGGCCCTTCGACAAGCTCAGGAGCCTCCGCACCTCAGGGTAAGGTGGAGAGGCCCCGGACTTCGATGCCGATGCCACTCACTGGCGGCGAAGCGAGGAGGTAGCTCTCCTTAGCGCCGGAACAAGAAGGCTAGCCCCTCATGGTGAGGAGGCCCGAAGGGCCGTCTCGAACCACGAGGGCGGGTGAGGGCCACCGATAGAGGTGTATCACTCCGCAGCAATACGCACTTTCTTGCGCTTGTAGCGCACAGTCTCGAATCGCGCCGAAAGCCCGTCATAGAGCAGCAGTCGGCCGATCAGCGGTTCTCCGATGCCTGTGATGAGCTTGATCGCCTCCATCGCCATCAGCGTGCCGATGACACCCGTCAGCGCGCCGATGATGCCGGCTTCCGCGCAGCTGGGGATGAGACCCTCCGGCGGCGGTGCCGGGAAGAGATCGCGATAGCGCGGATTGAGGTTGCCGTCCGCATCGCTTTCATAGGGCTTCAACGTCGTGACGGACCCATCGAATCGCCCGACGGCACCAGTCACCAGCGGCAGATGGGCGGCTTCTGTCGCATCGGCGGCGGCGTAGCGCGTGTCAAAATTGTCAGAGCCGTCGATGACGAGATCGAAACCGGCAAGGTGCCGCGCTGCTGTCTCAAGGCTGAACCGCTCCTCGAAGCGGATGACCCGCACATGCGGGTTTAGCCGCGCAATGGCATCGGCCGCGCTCTGCGTCTTCATCTCGCCGATGGTGCCAGTATCGTGAATCACCTGCCGCTGCAGGTTGGACAGCGAAACGCGGTCGTCATCGGCAATGCCGAGCGTGCCGACGCCGGCAGCGGCGAGATATTGCAGCACCGGCGCACCAAGGCCGCCGGCGCCGATGACAAGCACGCGCGCCGCTTTCAATCGTTGCTGACCGGCGCCGCCCACCTCCGGCAGGAGGATATGGCGGTGATAGCGGGCGATTTCGTCTGAGTTCAAAGGATCCATGGGCGCAACTCTATCACAATCGCGGCGAAGGAGCCGCTAGGATTCCGTAATGCCGCCATGCGCCACGGTAAAGAATTGGGCGCGTTCGCCAAGGGCGGAGAACATGGATTTGTCGGTGCCGGTCATGAAGGCCTGGCCGCCAAGCCCGTCGATGAGATCGAAAAGCGCCGCGCGCCGGCCTTCGTCGAGGTGGGCAGCGATCTCGTCGAGCAGCAGGATCGGCGCATAGCCCGTGAGGTTGCCGACCAGACGCGCATGGGCGAGGATGAGGCCGACGAGCAAGGCTTTCTGTTCGCCCGTCGAGCAGCGTTCCGCCTCCATGTCCTTCTCGCGGTGGCGCACGAGGAGATCGGCGCGGTGTGGCCCGTCCAGCGTACGTCCGGCAGCGGCGTCGCGGTAACGCCCTTCGCGCAGCATATCGGCATAGGTATCTTCCAGGTCGACGGCTGGCCGGTCGAACTGTCCGTCGAGGAAACCGGAAAGCTCAAGGGCTGCCGAGGGAAATGGCGTCGTCTCGCGCGTTTCGGCGATCAGCCGCGAGAGAAGGCCGAGCATTTCCTGCCGCGCGATCGCCATGGCAATGCCGAGGCTCGCCATCTGTTCCTCGATGCCGGCAAGCCAGGACGGATCGAATCGGCTTTCGGATAGCAGCTTGTTGCGGCTGCGCATGGCGCGCTCGAAATCGCTGGCGCGACGGCCATGGGCGGGATCGAGCGAGAGTACCAGCCGGTCGAGAAAGCGGCGCCGCTCGGAAGAACCACCGGTGAACAAGCCATCCATCGCCGGGGTCAGCCAGAGCACGCGCAAATGATCGGTCAGCTCGTCGACGGTCTTGGCCGGCGTGCCGTTGATTCGCAGCCGGCGGGCAGCTGATTCGTCGGTCGTATCGATGCCGGTGCCGATCTCGACGGTGCCTTCCATGCCCTCAAGCTCGGCGAAGATCGAAAATCCTCCCGCTGCGTTGACTCTCGTAACATCGGCATAGGCGGCGCGACGCAGGCCGCGACCGGGCGACAGCAGCGAAACCGCTTCCATGAGATTGGTTTTGCCCGCGCCATTGTCGCCGGTCAGCACCACGTGTCGCCCGTCAAGCGTCAGCGCCGCCGCCGCATAATTGCGGAAGTCGGTCAGCTTCAGGCGCGAGATGGAAACCTTGTTCGGCATGAGTCCTTAAGATTCGCAATCGATGGCCGAGGGGTATGCCGAACCCTGCGCAAGTGCAAGGATTTTGCCGCTGGATCGCGGTGTCGGTGGCGTCTAGGACCACCCTCGTCCTTCGACGGGTTCAGGATGAGGGTGGAGTGAGGTCTTGCATCCAGCCCCAAGGAAATTGATTCGGCGAAGACTAGCCCTCATGGTGAGGAGGCCCGATGGGCCGTCTCGAACCACGAGGGCGGGTGATTCGCCCGCCATTCGGCATCCTTGTCTCTTGAAGAGATCTGCTTGAATTCCCGCCGATATTGGCATTAGCGCACGGCACTACCTATATCGCTATGCTCGGGAAAGTTTTGGGATAAAGGGGGCATCAATTGGAATTTGCAAAGACACTGCTCGCGCATACGAACGCCCGTTGGACGCGCGTAAAGGCGGGCGAATCGGGCGATCTTGTCTATCGCCGCGAAGATGGCCTCGCTTATGCGAAAATCGCGTCGTCAGCCCGGTCGACTGACCTTACCGGAGAGCGCGACCGGCTGCTTTGGCTGCAAGGCAAGGGCATTGCCGTGCCCGAAGTCCTCGATTGGCGTGAGGTGGAGGAGGGGGCCTGCCTGGTCATGACTGCAATTCCCGGCATACCGGCGGTCGATCTGGACGGAGATGCGCTTTTGAAGGCTTGGCCGTCGATGGTGCGACAGCTGAAGGCTCTTCACGAGCTTCCGGTCGATCGATGCCCCTTTGATCGCAGCCTGTCGCTGATGTTTGCGAAGGCGGTGGATGTGGTTGCGCGAGATGCGGTGAACCCGGATTTCCTGCCGCCGGAGGATCAGGATAGGCCCGCCTGCGACCTGATTGATCGCGTCGAGCGCGATCTGCCCGTCCGGCTGGATCAGGAGGCCATCGACAGGGTTCTCTGCCATGGCGATGCCTGCATGCCCAACTTCATGGTCGATCCGCATAGCCTGCAATGTACCGGGCTGATCGATCTCGGCCGCGTCGGCAAGGCCGATCGCTATGTCGATCTCGCGCTGATGATCGCCAATGCCGAGGAAAACTGGACGACGCCTGAACAGGGGCAAAGGGCCTTTTCGATCCTGTTCGAAACCCTGGAGATCGCAGAACCGGATCGCGCGCGTCTCGCCTTCTATCTCCGCCTCGATCCGCTGACCTGGGGCTGATTCGCGGATTGCCAAAACTAGCCCGCATCGCGGGGAGGTCCGCAGGGTCGTCTCGAACCATGAGGGCGGGTGATTCGCCTGCAAAAACAAAAAAATCCGGCCGAATCATCGGCCGGATTCATGTGAAACACTTCTGATTCGCGAATCAGTCGCTGAACGTGTCGAAGAAATCCTTCATGCGGGCGAAAAAGCCCGTCGATTCGGGATTGTTGTCCTTCGAGGAGATCTGCTCGAATTCCTGCAGCAGTTCGCGCTGGCGCTTAGTCAGCTTCTGCGGCGTCTCGATCTGGATCTGGATATAGAGATCGCCCACCTGGCTGGAGCGCAGCACCGGCATGCCCTTGCCCTTGAGGCGGAACTGCTTGCCGACCTGCGTGCCCTCGGGAACGGTGACGCGCGACTTGGTGCCGTCGAGCGTCGCCACATCGAAGGTGCCGCCGAGTGCCGCCGTCGTCATCGAGATCGGCACGGCGCAATAAAGATCGGCGCCATCTCGCTGGAAGAATTCATGCGGTTTGACGGAGAGGAAGATATAGAGATCGCCCGAAGGACCGCCGCGCTGGCCTGCTTCGCCTTCGCCCTGTAGGCGAATGCGCGTGCCGTCTTCGATGCCCGAGGGAATGTTGACGGAGAGCGAACGCTCCTCGGTCACGCGGCCCTGGCCATGACACTTGGTGCAGGGATCGGGAATGATCTGGCCGCGGCCGTGACAGGTCGGGCAGGTGCGCTCGACGGAGAAGAAGCCCTGGGCGGCGCGGACGCGGCCGGAACCCTGACAGGTGCCGCAGGTCTTCGGCTGTGTGCCGGGCTTGGCGCCTGAGCCGGAACAGACGTCGCAGGTGATCGAGGTCGGCACGCGAATCTGCGCCGTCTTGCCACTGAAGGCTTCCTCGAGCGAGATTTCCATGTTGTAACGAAGATCGGCGCCGCGTTCGCGACCGCCGGAGGAACGCCCGCGCGCGCGGCCGCCACCCATCATCTCGCCGAAAATATCCTCGAAAATATCGGAGAAGCCGCCGCCGCCGAAACCGGCTCCGAAGCCGCCACCGCCACCCATGCCACCATGCTCGAAAGCGGCGTGGCCGTAGCGGTCATAGGCTGCGCGCTTCTGCGGATCCTTGAGCGTTTCGTAGGCTTCGTTGATTTCCTTGAACTTCCGCTCGGCATTGCTGTCATTCGGGTTTTTGTCCGGATGATATTGCATTGCCAGCTTGCGAAAGGCGCTCTTCAGCTCTTTCTCGTCCGCCGTCTTGGAGACGCCCAACGTCTCGTAAAAATCCGCTTTTGCCATATTAAGGATTAGAACCCCGGAAATGGATTTCCGGCTGCCAAAAGGCAGCCGGATCTAAGTTTCCTCGAACCTTTCGGTTCGCGCTTATGCAGACCGCTTGCGGTCGTCTTCGTCCTTGATTTCCTCGTAGTCGGCATCAACGACATCATCCTTGCCGCCAGCTGCCGAGGCATCACCCGAACCTGCTTCCGCCTGCTGCGACTCATAGATCGCCTGGCCGAGCTTCATGGAAACTTCCATGAGCGTCTGGGTCTTGGCCTTGATGTCTTCCGCATCCGGATCGGCAGCTTCGGTTGCCGTCTTCAGGGCTGCGATCGCGTCGCTGATCGCGGTGCGATCGGCTTCCGTGACCTTGTCGCCGTAATCCTTCAGCGACTTCTCGCTGGAGTGGATCAGGCTTTCAGCCTGGTTCTTGGCTTCAACACCTTCACGGCGCTTCTTGTCTTCAGCAGCATGGGCTTCTGCATCCTTGACCATCTTTTCGATGTCGGCGTCGGAAAGACCGCCGGAAGCCTGGATGCGGATCTGCTGTTCCTTGCCGGTGCCCTTGTCCTTGGCCGAAACCTGAACGATGCCGTTGGCGTCGATATCGAAGGTGACTTCGATCTGCGGAACGCCGCGCGGTGCCGGCGGCAGGCCGACGAGGTCGAACTGGCCGAGCAGCTTGTTGTCGGCAGCCATTTCGCGCTCGCCCTGCGAGACGCGGATGGTCACGGCCGACTGGTTGTCATCGGCGGTCGAGAAGGTCTGCGACTTCTTCGTCGGGATCGTCGTGTTGCGCTCGATCAGGCGGGTAAAGACGCCGCCCAACGTTTCGATGCCGAGAGACAGCGGGGTTACGTCGAGGAGCAGAACGTCCTTGACGTCGCCTTGCAGAACGCCGGCCTGGATGGCGGCGCCGAGAGCGACGACTTCATCCGGGTTGACGCCCTTGTGCGGTTCCTTGCCGAACAGTTGCTTGACGACTTCCTGTACCTTCGGCATGCGGCTCATGCCGCCGACGAGAACGACTTCGTCGATCTCGGCAGCCGTGACGCCGGCATCCTTGAGGGCTGCCTTGCACGGAGCGATGGTGCGCTGGACGAGATCGTCGACCAGGCTTTCCAGCTTGGCGCGGGTCAGCTTCAGCGTCAGGTGCTTCGGGCCGGTGGCGTCTGCCGTAATGAAGGGCAGGTTGATTTCGGTCTGCTGTGCGGACGAAAGTTCGATCTTGGCCTTTTCGGCAGCTTCCTTCAGGCGCTGCAGGGCAAGCTTGTCGCCCTTGAGGTCGATGCCGTTGTCCTTCTTGAACTCGGCAACGAGGTACTCGACGAGACGCATGTCGAAGTCTTCACCGCCGAGGAAGGTGTCGCCGTTGGTCGACTTCACTTCGAAGACGCCGTCGCCGATTTCCAGGATGGAGATATCGAAGGTGCCGCCGCCAAGGTCGTAAACGGCGATGGTCTTGCCGTCCTTCTTGTCGAGGCCGTAAGCAAGTGCGGCCGCGGTCGGCTCGTTGATGATGCGCAGGACTTCAAGGCCGGCGATGCGGCCAGCATCCTTGGTTGCCTGGCGCTGCGCGTCGTTGAAGTATGCGGGAACGGTGATAACGGCCTTGTCGACCTTTTCGCCGAGGTAGGATTCGGCGGTTTCCTTCATCTTTTGAAGGATCATTGCGGAAATCTGTGCGGGCGAATAGCCCTTGCCGTTGGCTTCGACCCAGGCGTCGCCATTGTCGCCCCGAACGATGTTGAAGGGAACGAGGTGCTTGTCCTTCTCGACGGTCGGATCTTCGTAGCGGCGGCCGATCAGGCGCTTGACAGCGAAGAGGGTGTTTGTGGGGTTCGTGACAGCCTGGCGCTTGGCCGGCTGGCCGACGAGACGTTCGCCGTCGTCGGTGAAGGCAACCATGGAGGGGGTGGTCCGGGCGCCTTCGGCATTCTCGATCACTTTCGCGTCCTTACCGTCCATGACGGCGACGCAGGAATTTGTCGTTCCAAGGTCGATACCAATTACTTTTGCCATGTCATTCTCTCCTTGAAGCAAGCTGTCGGAACCCCTGTCAGGCATTCCATTGACAGCCCCTTACGGGATGGTCTTGAGGATTGCGCAGCCATGACTGCGGTGATGCCGCGTATATAAGTAGCGGTTTTACTGACTGCAAGGCAGGAAATGGCCTGAAATCCAGCAAAACAAATGGTTTGTCGCCCAAATTCCACGTGGTCCCATATGCGCCGGGGATCAGCGGATTTGACGCGACCGCGTATCAGAGCAGCCTTGCGGCGGCCATGCAAGCGTCTACTGCATAATTCCTTAAATCGGCATCGATTTAGGGAGAAAATCATGCAGCAGCGCTAAAGCGCTACAGCGACCTTAGCGCGCCATATGTGAAGCGCGGTGCTGTGGGTGCAAAATTGCGATTTTATCGGCCGAGGATGACGTCGAGCAGCGAGGAGCGGTGCGGCCGCGCTGTGGCGATCGGCGCGCCGCTATCGCCGACATCCGCCGGCGGTATATCGCTGTCATATGGATTGGAGCTGTAGGGGTTGGCATCGTCGGCCAGGTTCGCCGGCGGCAGATCCTGTGGATCGTCGTTGGCGGCGGTCTGGTTGACGATCTGCGGCTGAACCGGCTGCTGCGATGGCCGCTGCTGCAAGGTCGGCTGCTGTACGGGCTGTCCGCCGTCGGCGACGCCGGAAATGATGTTGCCGATCGTCGTCGGCTGGTCGCCGTTCGGCCCGGTCTGCGCCATCGGCAGGCCGTTGTCGATGATCTGGCCGCCGCCGAAGATCGGTGTCGGCGTGATGCCCTTGTGGGCGGCGATCATGAATTCCTTCCAGGCTTTCGCCGGCAGACCGCCGCCGGTCACCTTGCGCATCGACTTGCCGTCGTCATTGCCGAACCAGACGCCCGTCGTCAGATGGCTGGTGAAGCCGACAAACAGCGCATCGCGGAAGGATTGCGTCGTGCCCGACTTGCCGGCCGCCTGCCAGCCGGGAATGCGTGCTGCCTTGCCGGTGCCATTGGCGATGACGCCGGCCATCATGGCGTTCATGTTGGTGACGATATCCGGGTTCAGCACGCGCTCCGGATTGTCCGTATTGGCCTGGTAGAGCACCTTGCCGGAGGCAGTCGTCACCTTGGTGATGACATGCGGCGCTACCTTGAAGCCGCCGTTCATGAAGGTGGCGTAGGCGGAGGTGAGTTCCAGCAGCGACACTTCGGAGGTGCCGAGCGCGATCGAGGCATTGGCCTGCAGGTCGGATTCGATGCCGAGCCTGCGAGCGACCTTGATGACCTGATCAGGCCCAACCTCGGCGACCACCTGAGCGGCAACGGTATTCAGCGATTTCGCCACCGCCGTCGCCAGGGTCACTGGACCGCTGTAGCGCTGCTCGTAGTTTTCCGGCGCCCAGTTGCCGATCTTGACTGGCATGTCGTTGCGGATCGAATTCGGCGTCAGGCCCATCTCAAGCGCTGCGGTATAGACGAAGGGCTTGAAGGCGGAGCCCGGCTGGCGCTTGGCGGTGACGGCGCGGTTGAACTGGCTCTGCGCATAGTCGCGGCCGCCGACAAGAGCGCGGATCGCGCCCGTCGCGTCGACGGAAACGAGCGAGGCCTGCGAGGCGTTGAGCTTCTTGCCTTCCTTTTCAAGCACGTCGCTTAGCGCCTTTTCGGCCTTTTCCTCGAGCGACATGTCGAGCGTGGTGTCGACGATCAGATCTTCCTTGACGTCGCCGCCGATCAGCTTCGGCAGCTGGTCCATGACCATATCGGCAACGTAGTTCTCGGCGCCGCTCCAATAGCTCTTCGATCGGGTCGGCGGCTGCGCCAGCGCCGTCTTGATGTCGGATTCGCTGATGAAACCCTGGTCGTGCATGGCCTGCAGCACCAGCTGGGCGCGGGCCTCGGCGGCGGCCGGATCGCGGGCCGGCGACAGCCGCGATGGCGCCTTCACCAGACCGGCAAGCATGGCCGCCTCGCCGAGATTGACGTCCTTGGCCGATTTGTTGAAGTAGCGCCGCGATGCGGCTTCCACGCCATAGGCATTGGAGCCGAAATAGACGCGGTTCAGGTACATCGCCAGGATCTGGTCCTTGGTGTACTTGTGCTCCAGCCACAGCGCCAGCAGCACCTCCTGCACCTTGCGTTCCAGCGTTCGGTCCGGCGACAGGAACAGGTTCTTGGCGAGTTGCTGCGTCAGCGTCGAGCCGCCTTGCACGGCGTGCCCGGTGACGACGTTCGTCACGACGGCGCGGGCAAGGCCGATCGGGTCGAAGCCGAAATGCGAATAGAAGCGCCGATCCTCGATGGCGATGATGGCTTCCGGGATATAGGGCGACATGTCGCTGAGTGCGACCGCCTCGCCGCCCGTTGTGCCGCGATTGGCGATCAGGCTGCCGTCGAGATCGTTGATCTTGACGTTCGGCGGCCGCTCGGGGATCGACCAGGTGCTGGCGCTCGGCATGCGCGACCCGTAATAGGCGACGAGGCCGGCAAGGCCGATGCCGCCCCAGAGGCAGAGCACAAGACCCCAGTAGATTGTCGAACGGATGAAGCCGAAAAAGCCACGCCGCGGCGGCGCACGGCGCGCAGGCTTGCGGCGGCGGCGGGCACGGGTGCGGCGAGGCTTTTCGACCACGGGCTCGTCCTCGTCGTCTTCATCCTCGTCTTCGTCGGGGTCAGGCTCTTCGTAGTATGTCTTGGAAGAAGATGAATATTTCTTGGCCGAGCGCCTGTTGCCGATGATGCGCTCGCCGGCATTGAATCCGTCCTCGATGCGTTCCCGGCCGCTGGAAAAGGATGGTTCTATCCTTTGGCGTGATTTCTTCTTATCTGCCATTGCCGGCCGGTCGTACCTCGGTGCCCTTGTATTCCATGTCTTCTATCAGGCTGATCACGGGAGCGGTAGAAATCTTTGAGCCTGCTCGGTCGCCCGGGCGGCGCATGATCCCGAAAACCGTCATTGGCTTTCAAGGCGGAGCAACCCACTATTCGTCCACGAACCCCTCGTGAAGACATCAAGTCCCGCCTGAACTGTAAATGCGGCGATTTAAGGAGGGATTAAGAACATTCCGATCCGCATCATCGTTGCCTTCGCCCGGTGTCCGCCAGGCGTGTATAGGGAACTTTTCGCTATCCTGAGCATTATCCCCCCATAAAAAACGAAGAGGGCGAACCCATGAGTTCATTGATCAAGATAGAGGAAGTCGAAGAGAGCAAGTTGCGCGAGGTCTGGAGTGTCGAGGATTTCGCCCGACGCCACCGGATTTGCAAGGAGGAGGAAGCCCGGCTGAAAAAGCTGTTCGGCGACTTTGCGACAAAGCAGGAACTGCTCTCCAACGCGCAGAGGCCGCCCCAATTTCGCTGACAGGAATTGGCAAGCGGGGCGCGATGTTCATCGCATGCTGTTGCGACCGAAGGGATCGCAGCGGAGGAGGCTACGCCAATGTGGAAGCGTTTCGAACTCTGGCTGGTCGACCAGATCGACCGGATATTCGGCCTTGAGCAGCTTGCCCGCCGGGCAGGTTTCTCCCCGGACGAGGCAAGGCGGATCGCGCGCGAAAAATAGCCGCTGCCGCGCCTTCAATATCGGCCATCCCATCTGTTTCCCAAAAGCTTCAGGAAGACGACCCAGCCGCGATGCGGCCGAACTGTCCTGGCGGATGCGGCGAAACTTCGCGTATTGCCCGCAATCTTCCGTATTTTCGAATGAGCTGATCAAGGTTATAGTACTGTCATGTGGCTGTCTTGGAGGACAGTTCCAAGCAATTGGTAGCGCGTGAGGAGGAGTATTCATGCGACACGTCAAATGGAGCAATCCGATCGAGATCGGCTTTGCTCAGGGTACCTTCCAGGTCGTCACTGGTCCGTCCGAGGCCTTGAATTGCATGGCCAATCTCTGGCCTGACCGGCGCGGTCCGCTCTACGTGGCGGCAAGAAGCCTTTGCCGGGCTGCCATCGACGGCCGCAAGTCCGCCGAGGAGGCACGGGAAATGTTCATCTCGGCGACGCGGGAAGCGCATCTGAAGATGCATTGAAGCGTGCTCGGTGCATTCGGCCTGATCAGCCGTCCAAGTCTTGGAGCCGGCGAATGCGCGGCGGGCGCCAAGAGCTTCGGACGGATACGGTTTCATGAAGACATCTCGTTAATGCGCTCCCACGCAAAGCGGTGAGCGCCGTTCTCTGACAGGCGATGCCAGCAAAAAGGCCGGCGACTTTCGAAGTCGCCGGCCTTTTTGCTTTTTGCGTGTCGCTGAGCCGTCAGCGGTTGGAGCCTCTCACGGACATCCGGCAATTCGGTTCCGACGCGGGGCATGGATCCCTGTGGTTAGGGCTATAAGGTCCCGGCTCGGCTGCATTCGGTCGCGGATTGTTCTGCGGCGGCGGTTGCTGCGGCTGTGGTTGCGGTTGAGCCTGCTGCGGTTCCGGACGCGGGCGGTTGTCCGGGCGATTATTGTCCGGGCGATTGTTGTCGCGCTGGCGGTCCGGCCGGTTACCCCAGTTCTGGTTGTCGTCCGGGCGCTGTCTGCCCCAGTCGCGATTGCCGTCGCGCTGCCTGTCCCAGTTGCGATCACGATCGGGCCGGCGATCCCAGTTGCGGTCCGGCTGGTTGCTCCAGTCCGATCCGCGATCCCAATCGCGATTGCGATCGGGGCGGCGGTCCCAGTTGCGATCCGGTCCGTTATCCCAGCCTGGAGGATTGCGGTCCCAGCCGCTGTCGGGACGGCGGTCGACCCAGCCCGGGCCGCGGCGCCAGCGGTCGCGGTCACGATAGAAGTCGCGGCCGCGATAATAGCGACCCCAGTAGTCGTCGAAATTGAAGACCACAGTCGGGATGCCGAGTGGGCGGTAATATTGCGGACCGACATAGATGCGGCGTGACTGATAGGTTGCCTGGATATAACGACCGGCAACCCATCCGCGGCCGCCATAGAAGGAAACATCGCACCACGGCGTCTCATTGAGGCAACCGTTGATCTGAAGCGGCACGCCGACGGGGATCATCGTCACTGCCGGATAGGCGGTACTCGGACCGGACCGCATGTTGACGTTCGCGGTGGCAAAGCCTTCTGCCGCTTCCGCGATGGCTGGCAGCGCCACGAGCGCCGCCAGAATGCCCGCCGCAAGAATCTTGAACCTCATAGATTATTCTCCCTTTGCGCACCCATGCTGCGAAATCGCTGCCTGGTGCCTGTTCCGCTGTCGTGCGCCTACCCCGGCGCTCTTCGGTAAGACTTTCCAATTTCGGCAAGATAAAGGCCTGGCGCTGCACGGAATCTGATAGGATTCCATGATGCCTCTTCAATCTTTGCATGTGTTGTAGAAGTAATTGCATGAATGCAGCTTGAACGGCATCAGTTCGAAACTGAAAAGCTGCGTGCCTTTTTTGACAAGGCTTACTTGCCTTCATCGGCGTTACCGACGTGGCAGCGTCGGCTGCTTCAAGAGCTTTTTCGAAGAAACTAAAAAGCGGCCTTGAAATTGACACCTTGGATGCCGATATACGGTTCAGTCATGCAGCCGAGGGGCGCTGGGCGCGCTGGAAAGCGAGCCGTTTGGTCCGTCGATATCATGGAAGCAGCGTTAACTCTTCGTTGACCTTTCATGATCAATCTGGCTGCAGTTCCGCCCTTGCCTTTGACCACGGATGTACTGGCACTGATACGAAGGCGGATGGCGAAAGGCCGGATCATTCCGGCCTTTTTGTTTTTTGGCGATGGCGCGCTCCCGACGAAAGCGGAGCGCGCCATTTTCATTTTCGGCATCTCTCAAATGGCAAAAGAAAAGCCGCCGCAGATGCCTGCGGCGGCTTTTCACTTTAAGCGATGCGCCTGCCAGGCAGGCGATATCGTTAGTTCGCCTTCTTGGCCGAAACCTTGACGACCTTGGCCTTGGCCGGAGCCTGGGCGACAGTCGCCTTGCTGGCCGGGACATAACCGGCGCCGATGTTGACGTTCAGCGAGATATAGTCGGTTGCGCTCGTCTGGACGGCCTGTGCCAGGCTCTGCTGGGCGGCGGTCACGTTGCGCTGAGCATCGAGAACGTCGAGCAGCGAGGATGCACCGTCCTTATAGCTTGCCGTCGAGAGCTGCAGGGCTTCCTGATAGGACTTGACCTGAGCCTGCAGCGCGGCAACCGTCTGAGCATCGCGGCTGACGGCCGAGAGCGCGTTTTCAACCTCTTCGATCGCCGAGCGTACCGTCGACTGCCAGGCGAGATAGTTCTCACGGCTCGTCGATTCAGCGCTCTTGACGCCAGCGCGCAGGGCGCCGCCATCGAAGATCGGCAGGTTCAGCGACGGGCCGAAGGACCAGGTGGTCAGGCCGCCGCTCGCCGACGAGGTATGGATATAGGTCGGCGAAATCGAGCCGCTGAGCGTGATCGACGGGAAGAGCTTGGCTTCGGCCACGCCGATCTGGGCCGTCGAGGCTGCGAGGGTGCGCTCTGCAACGCGAACGTCCGGACGGTTGCGGATGAGGTCGGCCGGAACACCGGTGCGGACGCTGCCGCGGAAGATCGGCTGCCTGCCGCCGCCCTGCATCTGCGCGATGATCGTCGATGAGGGAACGTTGAGCAGCGTTGCAATATGATGCACCTGCTGGCGGTAGCTGATTTCATAACCAGGTACCAGTGCCAGCGTCTGGTTGACGAGGCCTTCCGCCTGAACCACGTCGAGGCGGGATGCCGCACCGGCTTCCAGCTGGAACTTGGTCAGCGAAAGCGTGTCGCGCCGCGACTTCAGGTTTTCCTGAGCGATCGAAATCAGAGCCTGGTAATAGCGGGCGTTGACGTAGCTGTTGGCGAGATCCTGCAGATAGGCCAGGCGCTGGACGTCGACGGTCGAGTAGGCCGCGTCGAGCGAGGCGTTGGCGCTTTCCGTTGCGCGGCGATACTGACCCCAGAGGTCGAGCAGCCAGGAAGCCGAAGCGGTGCCGGTCGTGGTGTTTCGTCTTCCGCCGGACGAGGAAACCCTGGAGCCGCCCTTCTGGCCGCTGGTCGTGTTGTCGCCGGAGACGGTGAGGCTCGGGAGACCGCCTGCACCTGCGGTGACGACAGCAGCTTCCGCCTGGTTGATGCGTTCCAGTGCCTGCTGGATGGTAAGGTTCTGGGCAAGTCCCTGTGCGGCGAAGGCATTCAGCTTGGAGTCGCCGAAAGCGGTCCACCATTGCGAGCCGGCAATATCGCCGTTCGCCTTCGTACCGCCCTCCGAGAATTTGGCCGGGAGAGGCATTTCCGGTGGCTTATGGTCTGGGCCGCTGACGCAACCTGCCAAAACAAGCAGCAGGGCGGGGGCGGCTGTACGAATGGAAACCATCACATTGTCCCACAATTCAATTTACTGATCAGTGTTTTGTCGGGATCGGAATGACCCCATATGCCGGCGCTCCAGTCTTACACGATACAAACAATGACCCGAAGCGGTCGGCGTTAATCTAGCAACGAGTTTTGCAATAGCACAGTGGCTTTTACGAATTCTCGGCTGCGAACATATGTGGGATCGGCCGAAATATCAGTGCGCCGTTAAAAAAAATCTAAGGTGTTGCAAAAAACATACCCTTTTGCACACCACTCAAGGGTGCAGGATAGCCAAAAATCGGCGCACGCCGCAACTCTAAGGAGTTGCTTCGCAGAATCGCTCCAGTCAAAAGTCCGTTTGGACTGTCCTTACGGCGTGTAGCGGGCGAGGCTTGCGCGAACCCGATCAAGCGGCGTCGCGCCGCGATCATCAGGCACGAAAGACATGCCCGTGATTGCTTCATAGGCGCGGATATAGACCTTGGACGTCTGTTCGATGAGGTCGCTCGGAATCTCCGGAATCTCGTCCTTGTAGGGATCGCAGCGCTCCGTGACCCAGGCACGGACGAAATCCTTGTCGAAGCTTTCCGGGCGCGCGCCTTTTTCGAACCTGTCCTGATAGCTGTCGGCCAGCCAGTAACGGCTGCTGTCGGGCGTATGGATCTCGTCGGCAAGGATGATGGTGCCGTTCTCGTCGGTTCCGAATTCATATTTGGTATCGACGAGGATCAGCCCGCGCTTGCGGGCGAGTTCCTGCCCGCGTGCGAACAGGGCAAAAGCGTAATTCGTCAGCGTCTGCCATTGCTCCTTTGTCAGAAGCCCGTGCTCGACAATCTGGGTCGGCGTCAGCGGCTCATCGTGACCGCCGTCGAATTCCTTGCTCGTCGGCGTGATGATCGGCTCCGGCAGGATCTGGTTGTCGCGCATGCCGTCGGGCAGCGTAATTCCGTACATCTCCCGCTGGCCCTTCTTGTAGAGCGTCAGGATGGACGTGCCGGTCGTGCCGGCGAGATAGCCGCGGACGACGACTTCGACGGGGAGAATATTCAGCCGCTTGCCGACGACGACATTCGGGTCCGGATAGTCGATGACGTGGTTCGGGCAGATATCGCGCGTCTGTTCGAACCAGTACCGGGCGGTTTGCGTCAGCACCTGACCCTTGTAGGGAATGCAGGTGAGGATGCGGTCGAAGGCACTCAACCGATCGGTGCTGATGATGATGCGGCTACCGTCGGGCAGATCGTAATTCTCGCGCACCTTGCCGCGATAGTAGTTGGGCAATTCGGGGAAATGGGCTTCGGAGAGAATTCGCAACGCGTCCACCAACAGGCTCATGCATCCGCCCGGCGGATGCTTCTTGAGCGGACCCTTAGCGCATTGCAGCCGGAATCGGAACGGTTTTCACATACAATAATATGTAAACGGCTCCATTCGTCGGGTTGCCGGTGCGAAAAGTGGTCACGCCGGCCGGCGCCAGCAGCCGTTTTCACTCTGCTCGAGGATCGGTGTCGAGAAGACGCCGACGATCCGCGCGCTCCATTGCTTGCCATCCGCATCGATGCGCTCCCGCCAGCGATCGGATTGCAGCATGGCCGCACCGATCATGACCGGTTCGATCTCGCAGGAGGATAGAAGCGAAAGCCCTGACACGATCGAGGTGCCGCTGGAAATCACATCGTCGATCAGCGCCACGCGCTTTCCCTGCAGCAATGGCAGCATGCGCGGGTCTATATAAAGACGCTTATCCTGGTTCGGCGTGGTGATGGAGGAAAGCGAGACCGACAGCTCGTCACGATACCAGAACTTTCGCGATGTCCCGAGCGGCACGTAACGCGCATGGCCGAGCACGCGGGCCACTGCTGCCGCCAGTGTCAGCCCGAGGGTGGGCAAGCCGGCGACGACATCGATATCGTAAGCTGCGATCCGCTCCGCAAGCGTCTCCGCCAGAGCTTCCAGAACGGTGAAGCTTGCCTGATTGACGATCAGCGATGCCAGCGCATGTTCGCCATCGGCGAGCACACGGATCGGCAGGCGCAATTGACGACCGTCCGGCAGTTCGGCCACATGGAAATCCGCGCGCTCCTCCATGGGATCGAAAGTGCCAGGCGCATGCAGCTCCTGCCAGAAGTCATGGGGTTGCATCGCAGTCCGCCTTCTATCTGTTGGTCTTCATTCCGGCGCGCCGGTGCAGCACGAGGATTTCGGCCTCGGCCAGGGCGCGCACCGCGCCCTTCGGCAGATCGCCGAGCACGATATCGCCAAAGGCGATGCGCACCAGCCGCAGGCATTCGATGCCAAGCGCCTCCAGCATGCGCCGGATCTGACGGTTGCGGCCCTCTTTCAGTTCCACTTCGATCCAGCCGTTGCGATCGCCGCTGCGCAGCAGGCGGGCGGAACTGGCGGTCAGCAGCTCACCATCGTCGATAATGCCGCGCTCCATGCGCGAAAGCTGCTCGTGATCCATGATCCGGTCGACCTGCACATGATAGGTCTTGCCGACATGGCTGACCGGATCGAGCAGAGCCTGCGCCAGCACCGTATCATTGGTAAAGAGCAGCAACCCCTCGCTCGCCTTGTCCAATCGCCCGACGGGAGCGAGGTGGCGGGCATCGATCTCCTTCAGGCAATCATAGACCGTTGGACGCCCCTCGGGGTCGTCGCGGGTGGTCACCAGTCCGCGCGGCTTGTTCAGCATGAAGTAGAGTTTTTTCTCCGCAGCGATCTGCGTGCCGTCAACCGCGAATTTCGAATGTTCGAGATCGACCCAGGTGGCGGGATCTGACACTTTGCGCCCGTCCACGCTCACGCGGCCGGCCGCGATCAGTGCCTCCGCCTGGGTGCGGGAGCAATAGCCGAGCTTGGAAAGCGCCCGTGGCAAGGTCACGCGCTTGCCCTCTGGCTCCGGCCTGCCTTTCGCCGCCCTGCCTGATCTTTGCGGTGATTGCCGTTGGCTCACCCGTCTTGCCTCATATGCTTGTTGCCGTGGTCCGGCATGGCAGCCGGGGAGCACAATTCTTTCGCATGGCAACGAACCGGACGCAAATCGCATTGTCGAGGCAGGATCGGAGAGGTCGGTTTGAAAGGCAGACAGGGCTCGCATTTCATGGATACGAGCCCTGTCGCGGACCGGAGCGGGCGATGGGGTCGGGTAGACGGCAACGTGGCTGCCGCCATTCGCTCCGGAGGGATCGCGGTTGCAGAGAAACTGCACTGCTTCTTTTGCTGGGATTTTTCAAAAGAAGGGAAATTTGTTACAGTTTGTAACGCCGGCCGTTTCCCTGTTGCCAAAACCGCCTCTCGCCCCGCATGGAAGAGCCATGGTTTCCGCATCGCTGCTTCTGGTCGAGGACGACCGCGAGATTAGGGCGCTCCTGGAGGAGTTCCTGAGCCGTGAGGGTTTCTCCGTGCAGGCGGCCGACAGCGCCGCTGCCATGGATCGCCTTTTGTCCAAGGGCTTTCCTGATTTGATCATCCTCGATCTGATGCTGCCCGGCGAAGACGGCCTGTCGGCATGCCGCCGCATCCGCGCCCGCAGCAAGGTGCCGATCCTCATGTTGACGGCGAAAACGGAAGATATAGACCGCATCCTCGGCCTCGAAATGGGCGCCGACGACTATCTCGGCAAGCCCTTCAATCCGCGCGAGCTCCTGGCGCGCATCCGCGCCATCCTTCGCCGTTCCGGCCCGGAACGGCCGGAAGATATCAGCCGCCCGTCAAGGCGAAAAAGCTTTGCGGGGTTGACGGTCGATCTTGACGGCCGGGTGATCGAGATGGATGGCGAGCGCGTCGTGCACCTGACGACGGCCGAATTCGATCTGCTCGTCTGCTTCCTCGAAAGGCCGCGTCGTGTGCTCTCACGCGAGCAATTGCTCGACTGGACGCGCGGCCGTGGCGCCGATCCCTTCGATCGCACCATCGATGTCACGGTCTCCCGCCTGCGCACCAAGCTCGGCCATTGCCTGCCCGATGGCGCCCATATCATCACCACCGTGCGCAATGCCGGCTATCTCCTCACAATGGACGTGAAGGATGTCTGAGCCATGCTGAAACTCGGTCTCGTCGCCCGCATCATCATGATCGTCGCCGTGGCATTGTTTATCATCCAGCTTGCGGCTTTCGTCGCCGCGCAGCTCAAGCCGGATACGCCGTTCAATCCGGAGCTGTCGCCGGCCATGCAGGTCAAGACGGCGATCCGTCTTCTCGATGCCATTCCGCCCGAGGCGCAGCAGACAGCCGTGCGAGCACTGAATGCCAATGGCCTGGCGATCCGTCTCGCCGATCTGCCGGCTCCAGGCCGGAAGGAAGAGGCGTCCAATCTGACGCTTACCGACAAGCTGGCTCGCGAGTTTGCGGCAATCGCCTTGGGCAATCGCTACTTCAACATGCGTTCTCTCTCCGAAAAGCCACAGGGCTGGTTCTCCGTCGGTGCGCCGGACAGGATCATGGAAGTGTCGATCGGCGTTGCCGGCGGCAAGATCGCCGTCTTCAACCTGCCTGATACGCCGACGGTGCGATTGAACGGCGTTCCCATCGGCCTCATCGCCGGCATCCTCGGCATGCTGGTCGCCGTTATCGCCATTGCCGCCGTGGCGCGGGAAACCCGGCCCCTGACGCGCCTGTCGCGAACCGTCAACTCGATCGGCAATGGTCTGCAGCCGGTTCATATTCCCGAAAGAGGCGCCTGCGAGCTGCGTCTGCTGATCAAGGCGATAAATGCTATGCAATTGCGCATCGCCGCGCTTGTCAGCAACCGCACCCTCATTCTCGGGGCGATCTCGCATGATCTGAGAACCTATCTTACCCGTTTCCGCTTGCGCATGGAAATGATGCCCGAAACGCCGCATCGCGAGCGGGCGATCGCCGACGTCGAGGCCATGCAGCGCTTGGTGGAGGACGCGCTCGGCTTTGCCCGCAGCACCGTCGTCTCGGATGGCAAGACCATCGTCGATCTCGATGCGGCCATTCGAGGCCACCTCGCAGAGCGGCAGGACGGCCAGGGCCTCGTGGGTTTTGCGCCGATCGGGCAGCCGATCGCCGTGACGATGACAGAGACCGCGCTGGTGCGGGTGCTCGACAATCTCATGGACAATGCGCTGCGCTACGGTAGCCGGGCCGATATTGTCGTCGAGCGTCGGGGCGATCACGGTGCCATCGTCGTCGGCGATCGCGGACCAGGCATCCCGGCAGAGCGACGCAAAGAGGTCCTCGAACCCTTCGTGCGGCTGGAGGAATCGCGCAATCGCGATCTCGGTGGCAGTGGGCTCGGCTTGGCGATCGTCCGCCAGATTCTCGATGCGCATGGTTGCGCGCTCTGTCTGGAAGACCGCGAAGGAGGCGGCCTGAATGCCGTCGTCCTGCTACCGCTGGCAATAATGGAAAGAAGAGCGGCCTGAAGACAGCCGTGATTAATAATCGATCGCGCCTGGGCGCGATCGACGCGTTGTGCGAGGCCGCCTGCTCAATGGCAGGTCAGGAAGCTTTGCAGCTCTTGCCGGCTCAAGACGATGCCGGCAGCCGCCTTCTGCGGATCAGGATGCGTATAGGTAAAGCTCGGCAGGTCGGGCAGATCCAATGCCTGGCGCATGCTCATAATACCGAGCGCACGGCGGCCATTGGCGCTGTCGAAGCTGACTTCGATAATGCTTTCCGGTCTTGTTGTATGCATTGTTTCCTCCCTTCCCTTATTATCTAGCTGGAACCATAGCAGAAACCTTATGGAAAATCTTGGTTTTTCTGAGGTTTGCCGCCGCTGGATTTGCCCGTGAACCCAACAAGCCGTCCGGCAGCCTGGAAGGGGTGCTCAGACAGATGAGCAGGGCATATATGGAGGGGAAGTCTGTCGGATTCCGTCGCTCGAGCAAAATTTGACCATCCGGACAACATTTTTACGGCCTTTCGAGGTAAAATTCTCCATCATTTCCGCGGCTCCGACAAAACAATCTTATAAATCAATTACTTACAAAAATGTCAGAATTTTTACAGTTGGAGTGTTGACTAGTTCGGGGTGGGGGGTCTATAAGCCCGATCACTGACGAGGGCGGCGGCGCTGCTGGCGACGAAGTCCTTCGCTCTAGTGTTTCCTTGATTGGCTGCGATGCTGATTGTTGGTTCTGGGCTTGGCCTGGGATTGAAGGAAGTTCTGTTTCGACTGGGTTTTTCTGGTCTGTTATTTGACAATTGAAGATGAGAAGAAAGAGAAACGTGGGCGGCGAAGCTTGCGGGACCTGA
>NZ_FMAG01000019.1:0-2500 GCF_900094585.1 Martinezella multihospitum | reverse complement strand
ACACGGCGGGTGCTAACGTCCGTCGTGAAAAGGGCAACAACCCTAACCTCCAGCTAAGGTCCCCAAGTCATGGCTAAGTGGGAAAGGATGTGAGGATCCCAAAACAACCAGGATGTTGGCTTAGAAGCAGCCATCATTTAAAGAAAGCGTAACAGCTCACTGGTCTAGTCAAGGGTCTTTGCGCCGAAAATGTAACGGGGCTGAAGCCATGCACCGAAGCTGAGGATTCCTCTTTGAGGAGTGGTAGCGGAGCGTTCCGTAAGCTGATGAAGGGATACCCGTGAGGGGTCCTGGAGGTATCGGAAGTGCGAATGTTGACATGAGTAACGATAAAGAGGGTGAGAGACCCTCTCGCCGAAAGACCAAGGGTTCCTGCTTAAAGTTAATCTGAGCAGGGTTAGCCGGCCCCTAAGACGAGGCGGACACGCGTAGTCGATGGGAACCACGTTAATATTCGTGGGCCTGGTGGTAGTGACGGATTGCTTAACTTGTTCACACTTATTGGATTGTGTGGGCGGGGACGCGGTTCCAGGAAATAGCTCCACCGTATAGACCGTACCCGAAACCGACACAGGTGGTCAGGTAGAGTATACCAAGGCGCTTGAGAGAACTATGTTGAAGGAACTCGGCAAATTGCACGCGTAACTTCGGAAGAAGCGTGACCCTTATGTACGCAAGTATGTGAGGGTGGCACAGACCAGGGGGTAGCGACTGTTTACCAAAAACACAGGGCTCTGCGAAGTCGCAAGACGACGTATAGGGTCTGACGCCTGCCCGGTGCTGGAAGGTTAAGAGGAGGGGTGCAAGCTCTGAATCGAAGCCCCAGTAAACGGCGGCCGTAACTATAACGGTCCTAAGGTAGCGAAATTCCTTGTCGGGTAAGTTCCGACCTGCACGAATGGCGTAACGACTTCCCCGCTGTCTCCAACATAGACTCAGTGAAATTGAATTCCCCGTGAAGATGCGGGGTTCCTGCGGTCAGACGGAAAGACCCCGTGCACCTTTACTATAGCTTTACACTGGCATTCGTGTCGGCATGTGTAGGATAGGTGGTAGGCTTTGAAGCAGGGACGCCAGTTCTTGTGGAGCCATCCTTGAAATACCACCCTTATCGTCATGGATGTCTAACCGCGGTCCGTTATCCGGATCCGGGACAGTGTATGGTGGGTAGTTTGACTGGGGCGGTCGCCTCCGAAAGAGTAACGGAGGCGCGCGATGGTGGGCTCAGACCGGTCGGAAATCGGTCGTCGAGTGCAATGGCATAAGCCCGCCTGACTGCGAGACTGACAAGTCGAGCAGAGACGAAAGTCGGTCATAGTGATCCGGTGGTCCCGCGTGGAAGGGCCATCGCTCAACGGATAAAAGGTACGCCGGGGATAACAGGCTGATGACCCCCAAGAGTCCATATCGACGGGGTTGTTTGGCACCTCGATGTCGGCTCATCGCATCCTGGGGCTGGAGCAGGTCCCAAGGGTTTGGCTGTTCGCCAATTAAAGCGGTACGTGAGCTGGGTTCAGAACGTCGTGAGACAGTTCGGTCCCTATCTGCCGTGGGTGTAGGAATATTGACAGGATCTGTCCCTAGTACGAGAGGACCGGGATGGACATATCTCTGGTGGACCTGTTGTCCTGCCAAGGGCATAGCAGGGTAGCTATATATGGAATGGATAACCGCTGAAGGCATCTAAGCGGGAAACCAACCTGGAAACGAGTGTTCCCTATCAGAGCCGTGGAAGACGACCACGTTGATAGGCCGGGTGTGGAAGTGCGGCAACGCATGAAGCTTACCGGTACTAATAGCTCGATTGGCTTGATCGTTCCCATTGCCAGTGCTCATCAGACGAACGTAAACGTTCATCTGCATTGAGTTTTGTCCTCACGCTGTCGCGATCTTCGATCGCTACGCTGCGGACGGCGCGCCTTGCGCTTGCGGTCTTCGACCGGAAACGCACCAACGACGTGTTCAAATAGACAAAATGAAGTGAAAACTTCGCCAGCTTCTCAAAACGGGCTAAATCCGCAAGGTTTAGCCCGAAGTTGCGCTTTGCCGACCTGGTGGTTATGGCGGGGTGGCTGCACCCGTTCCCTTTCCGAACACGGCCGTGAAACGCCCCTGCGCCCATGGTACTTCGTCTTAAGACGCGGGAGAGTAGGTCGCTGCCAGGTCTGCTAATCGCAACTCACGCTAAATCGATGAAATCGATTTATGCCTCACCTCATCAAAAATGAGGCTAACAATCTTCTCTGATCGAATAACGGCCCAGGCCGTGTTACAATAGGCCGCTCACAAGCGGCCTTTGTCGCTTCTGATAAGCAAGCAATTATCCCCTTGCCAACCTGAAATAACAGGCCAAGGGGACACACGACAAACCCCAAGGGTTTGCTCGGGCGCGATAAGCCGCAAAGCGGCTTACGCTGGTAACGCGGGGTGGAGCAGCCCGGTAGCTCGTCAGGCTCATAACCTGAAGGCCGCAGGTTCAAATCCTGCCCCCGCAACCAAT
>NZ_FMAG01000015.1 GCF_900094585.1 Martinezella multihospitum | reverse complement strand
CGCTGTTCGCGCCCGAGCCGGTGAAGCTCTTCGACTGGTTGTCGTCGAACGCGACGATGGCAGACGACGATGGGGCAGAGGAGGACGTCGCAGATATCGGCGAGGAAGCCGCCGACAACAACGTCGAGACCTTCCGCGAAGCGGCGGAGTAGCGCAAGGTTTCCTCCAATTCGAGCAGTTAGCCGCCGCCGGTCTCAGGCGGCGGCGTCGTTTTCACGCCTGCGCAATTCAAGGAGACATCATGTCGGCGCATCCTTGCCGATCGCTGCCAGAGCCGCCAATGGCTCGGAACCGGCGCGGCGACCGTCACGACGACTGCGCTGGTATTTGCGAGCTGCAGGTGCGGACGGGAAAGGTCGCCGACGATCTCCGACGAGGTGTCGGGGCGCAGTGGCAGTCGTCAGATCAACGTCGAGTGCACAGCTTCGTGGATACCTGTCCTTCGGCCGAGTGGAGCAGCGGCTCATGAAAATCCTTTTTGATCGGCTTCCATTCTGCTTGGGGTTCCGTCCCGCCGGACCTCCCCTCGGGTTTTGTTGCGCTCTTAAACCGGCGGCCGGTCGCTTCAAGGCCGCGTGCCGCGCCGCATTGCGGCCGGCGCCGCCGATCTCGGCAAAGCGGGCCCGCGCACTTCGCGAGGGCTGAAAGCCCTGCTCGCGCGCAAACCCGCTTCGCTCGATCTAGCGGCGCCGGACCCTGAAGCGCCCGTCATTCCACCGGTTTCGGTCGATCGCACCCGAAGGGAGGACCGGCAGGAGCCGGCCCAAGCTTTCGGGAGAAACCGAAGGAAAGGATATTCAAATGACCAAGACCGCTCGCACCCAACGTCAGCCCGCAAAGGTCCTCCAGCTGCGCAAGGGCACCACGCTCGAGATGGTCAGGCTCGCCTGCCCCGACGCCGCCCAGGCGACCCTCATCTCCGAAAGCTTCGGTCTTCCCGTTCTCGACAGCCACGGTATCCGCGACCTCCATCAGCGCATGATCATCGAGACAGCCGATAGCCTGAGCGAAGGTCTCGGCGAACGGGCGATGCAGATCCATCTGCAAAGGATCGTCGGCGCCTATGTCGGCTCGGCGCATGGAGCTGGTCAGTTCTACAGCCGCGCTGTCACCGAAGCCCGCGACGCGACGGCCAAGGCTTCCAACGATCTACGTGACGAGGACCTCGATGGCCCGGTCGGCTTCGACAGCGGCGCGCAGCGCAAGCGCGAGTTCGCCGCGGACATGGCCCTCCAGTCGCATGCACTCCGTATGGCGGCCGAGGGCGCCGTCGCGGCCTACGAGCACGTCGTCGGCGAACGCTGGAAGCCGTTCGAGCGTCCGGTCGAAAATGCCGGCCAGGCGCTCGATCGCAAGGCGGCCGAGGTGCAGATGGCCGCTTTCGGCTGATCGCACTGGGCGAGGCTTCGGCCTCGCCCCTCCTCGATGACTTCGACGCCGGGCCGGTTCCCAGTGGGAGCCGGCCCTTTTCGCGTCGCTTTCGCGACCGCACCGCGGCCGCTCGACAAAAGAAGAATGGAGGAAATGAGGAAGGTAGAGCCCAGCGCGGAACCCCGTCCGGCTTTTGGTCCTGCCAGGGCCGGCGTCCAGCGCAGCGGCTTCGCCGCCCTCCACTTCGTTGCGGCCCGAAGGGTGCGCCGACCCCCTGACTTCCCTGGCGATGGACCGCCGCAACGGGGTCGCGATGGGCGCGACCTTCAAACGGAGGTTCAGGAAATGACCGAGAAGAAAGAAAACTCGCGCGCTGATATCTATGCGCGCATCACCGATCGCATCGTGGCCGATCTCGAAAAGGGTGTTCGTCCCTGGGTCCAGCCGTGGAGTGCTGCCGGCCACGGTGGACGGTCTATCACCCGGCCACTCCGCCATAATGGTGAACCCTACAGCGGCATGAACGTGCTCCTTCTCTGGTCGGAAGCGCTTGCACGCGGCTTCACCTCCCCGATCTGGATGACGTTCAAGCAGGCGATCGAGCTTGACGGCCACGTCCGCAAGGGCGAGTCAGGCGCGACCGTCATCTATGCGAGCCGCTTCACCCGGACGGAGACCGACGGGAATGGCGGCGAGGTCGAACGCGACATTCCGTTCCTCAAGACGTATTCCGTTTTCAACGTCGAGCAGATCGCTGGATTGCCCGATCATGTCTATCAGCGACAGGCGCCGGTGATTGATCAGGTCCAGCGGATCGAGCAGGCCGACCGCTTCTTCGCTAATACCGGCTCGGTGATCCGACACGGCGGTTCCCATGCGTTTTATGCGCCCTCGACCGATCATATTCAAATGCCGCCGTTCGAGAGCTTTCGCGATGCAGCGTCTTACGTTGCTGTGTTGAGCCATGAGCATGTACACTGGACTGCAGATTCGCGCCGCGTCGGTCGCGATCTCAGCCGATATGCGAAGGACCGCAGCGAACGCGCGAGGGAAGAGCTGGTCGCCGAGATCGGATCGGCGTTGCTCTGCGCCGACCTTGGAATCGTGCCTGAGCTTGAGCCACGGCCCGAGCACGCGAGCTATGTGCAATCTTGGCTGCAGGTCCTGCAAGGCGACAAGCGCGCGATTTTCCAGGCCGCCGCCCATGCGCAGCGCGCGGCCGCTTTCCTGCACTCGCTCCAACCAAAATCCGAAGCCGAGCGGGAGGCGGCCTGATGCTCCAGGTTGCGTTCATCGATGGAGGGGGCTTTACGCCCCCGATCCGCCTTAATCCGCCGCCGTCCTAGCTGACGGGCTGGATCGTTCGTTGGAGATTTTTTGCGCGCGTATGATGCTGCCGTTGTGCAACGGCGCGCGCTCGCGCAAATCGCACCCAGCTGCTTCGAGCCAGCTGACGTGCTCAGCTTCCGTGTATGAGGCGCCGCCGTCGTAGAGATTGAGAAACGTGAGATTCATGAACACCGCCGAACGCGGCGATGTTCGATCGTTATCCAGGATCCCGGCGCCGATGATATAGATGTGACCGCCGATTGGCAGCAACGCGGCGGCGTTCGAGATCGCGCGGGCTGCATCTGCTCCAGCAAGCGTCTGAATCAGCGCCCGCATGATGACGACGTCGTGCGTTCCACTCGGTGAGCTTTTCAGAATGTCGCCTTCTTCGACAATGACTCGCCCTCCTCCATCGGCTTCTTGCAGGATCTGCCGAGCGAGTGCGGCTGTTCGTGGAAGGTCGAACAGCGTTCCCTGAATGGCTGGGTGCGCCTGGCATAAAGTCGCAACGAGCCCTCCCGAACCGCCGCCAATGTCGATAATCGACCGGCAGCCTGAGAAGTCGTAGCGCTTGAGCAAATCTCGGCCGGCCCGGAGCGTGTTTGGATGTGTCGCGCGAAGAATCCGAAGCAGATCGTTCTCTGATGCGGCTTCGAAGTCCAGTTTGCAAGCCGGTTTGCCTGACCGGATGCTCTCAGCCGTGTGCATGTCGGCCGACCAGATCTCGCGCCAAAAGCGATGTAAATCGCCGACAAAGGAAGGCGATTTCCGGTCCAGATAGGTCGCAGCCTCCGCCGAGTTTGCGAAACCTTGAACGCGCCGCTCGACGAGCCCGATCGCCGTCAATGCGTAGAGCAATCGAAGCAGCCGATCCTCCCTTACCGACAAAGCTGATGCGAGCGCAGCACTTTCGTGTATGCCGGTGGTCAGATGCGAGAAGAGATCAAGCTCCATCGCCGCCATCAGGGCAAGGGCCTCAGGAACGCTCGACTGAAGGCGCTGAATAGTGTCTGGTCCTGCGACGGCAGCGGTCGACGTCGTCGTATCTGGCACGGCTACACCTCACAGAATTGCTCCAAAAATGAGCACACGTCGGTACTAAGACGATCGTCCACGATGATCTCCGATCTTGTCCGTATCACATGCGACATTGCAAATGGTTCGCTCAGCGTCGAAGTGTGCCGGCGATTCCGACTCGTTTGAGTTGATTGAAGACCGTGGGGGCCGATCGCGATCATGATCCGCCGGACACGCGTAGAGCTCCATGCAAGCTCGTCGTCGCGCGCGAAAGGGTTGAACCCCCGTCGTCTATGGATCGCGTTCCATTCTATCGATAGATAGATATGGGTACCCCCTAGTAATTTTCTCGTTTTCCATCTATCTATCGATAGACAGGAGACTTTGACATGACTGAAACTGCTAACCGTTTATTGGACCTGGCCGAGGCTCGCATGTGCGACGCTGGCTACCGGGGGTTCAGCTTTCGCGAGCTTGCGGCGGAAATCGGGATCAAAAGCGCAAGCGTCCACCATCATTTTCCCACCAAGGCGGGAATGGCCGCAGCCGTCGTCAGACGCTACGGCGAGCGCTTCTTCGACCTCGTCGGCCGACGGCCCGGAGAAACCGCTGATGAGGTCATCGCGGTCTATCGATCGATCTTCCGCAACGAAATTGAACGCGATGGACGCATGTGTCTGAACGGCATGCTCGGCGCCGAAGCCGGCGGTTTACCCTCCGAGGTCCTCGAAGAGATCGAGACCTATTTCCGCCGATGCATCGATGATCTTTCGAGCCGGATCGGCGGACCGAACGCTGCGGAACGCGCTTTCCAGATCATGGCAACGCTCGAAGGTGGATTGATTCTGGCACGTGCGTACGGCGACATCAGCGCCTTCGATCATGCGACCGCGAGCCTGGTAACTCCCGCGCTTGCCGCAGCGTAGACCGTCCCGACCGCCAGCCTCACCTGGCGGTTCGGCCGGTACGCTTCGCTGCCTTCCGCTATTCAATGGGCGACGACACTGAGGACAGGTCGGCATGGCCGGTTATGAGCCCGACATTCTTGAGAATGGGCTGAAGGTCATCTTTTGCGGGCTCAATCCGGGCATGAGCACGGAATCGTCCGGTCACAGCTTCTCGACACCGAGCAATCGTTTCTGGACCGTGCTTCATCTTGCAGGTTTCACTGACGAGCGCCTGGAGCCCAAGGATGAACGCCGCCTGCTCGCCTATGGATGCGGGCTCACAACCGCCGTGCGCCGCCCAACGCGGCGGGCAAGCGAGATTACGGCGGGAGAATTTCGAGACGCCCGGACGGGCCTTGAAGGGCGGATCTGCAACCTTGCGCCACGGGCGATCGCATTCCTCGGCAAACGCGCGCTCGCGGAAATGCTGCAGGTGAACGACACGACCTGGGGCCGCCAGCCCTTTGACTTTGGAGGTGTCCCTGCATGGGTATTGCCCAATCCAAGCGGACTTAACCGAGGTTTCAGCCTCGACGCGCTTGTCCGCGCATATTCGGCCTGTCGCCTGGCCATTGAAGGCTAATGCGCGCCGCACCATTCCCGCTGGCCCTCAGCCGGGGCTCGTGAATGAAAGGCCGCCCACCCGTTTGAGGCCGAGCGACTTACACGCTCACGCGTCGACGAAATTGACGGGCCCGAGGAAGTCCATCTTACCGACGTCGACGCCGTGGTTGCGAAGGATCGCGTAGACCATCGCAATGTGAAAATAGACATTCGGGATCGTCATCTGAAGAAGGTAGTCCTTGCCGCCGAGAACCTTTCCGGGCGCCCACGACAGGCTGATCTGTTGGCTTTCGGCGTCTCGGTACTGCTCCTGAGTGACGCTGTTCGCAAAATCGACCGTCTTGCGTATGCGAGCGCGCAACTCCTCGACCGTCCTCTCATTATCCTCGTGTCTCGGCGCCTTTTGACCCGACAGCCAAGCCGCTCCGGCCTTCACATAGTCGCAAGCGCTCTGTACCTGATAGATCAATGGTTTCATGTCCGGTGCAAGGCTACCCTTCAACAACGTATCAACATCGAGGTTCTCAGCTTTCGCGAATGCCTCAGCTTTGTCGAGCCAGCCTTCGACCAACTTCAGCGACTGCGTGCATTGCGAGACAACTTCATAATACATCGTCGGAACCTCTGTTCGAACGTAGCCCTGGTGGGCATGACGGAGTTTTCGGGGATGCCCCTTCATACAATCCATCTCGGTGACTGTCTATCGATAGATAGGTATTGACCTGCGGTTCGTCGCCGGTTATCCAAGAGAATGTCTATCTATCGATAGGTATCAACGCAAGGAAAAGGGCTATGCGATTTCAGGATAAGGTAGCGATCATCACCGGTGGCAATTCGGGAATGGGGAAGGAAGTGGCGCGGCGCTTCGTGGCGGAGGGCGGCCGCGTTGTCATCAATGGCCGAAACGCAGCGAAGACCGAGGCCGCGGCCAAGGACATCGATCCGACAGGGAAGCTTGCGATCCCCCAGGTCGGGGATGTCGCGTCGCCCGCAACCGGTGAAGCTGCGGTCAAGGCTGCTCTCTACCACTTTGGACGGCTGGACGTGCTTTTCAACAACGCGGGTATTTTCACCCCTAAGCCGTTCCTCGAGGTCGACGAAGCCGAATATGACCGTTTCGCCAATGCTATCCTCAAGGGAAGCTTCTTCGCCGCGCAGGCCGCAGCGAAAGCAATGAAGGCTGCCGGCCGGGGCGGCGCAATCGTTCAGACTGGCTCGATGTGGGCTCTCCAGGCGATCGGTGCGACGCCGTCATCTGCATATTCGGCGGCGAAGGCCGGCGTGCATGCATTGACGAAGAATCTTGCGATCGAACTCGCAGCCGACAAGATCCGGGTCAACGCGATCGCTCCGGGCATTATCGAGACGCCGGTTTTCAACACCTTCCTGAGCGACGAGCAAGTCGCGCAGGTGCTTCCGACCTTCAACGCGATGCACCCTCTCGGCCGCAACGGCCAGCCGGAGGACGCGGCGGAAGCTATGCTGTTTCTGGCCTCGGATCAGGCGGAGTGGATCACAGGCGTCGTTCTGTCCGTTGACGGCGGCATTATGGCTGGGCGGCAGTAAGCCCGGCGCTGAGACCTTTGGACCCCGAGACGCGAAAGGTTTTCGCGTCTCGGCTATCAATGAACATCGATTTGGAGGACCTACATGGCTTTCGCGTTCAAGACAGTCGCAACTCCGGTCGGATTGCTCAAGATCGTGGCGACCGATGTCGCTCTCGCTGCGATACTCTGGGAGAACGATGATCCCAAGCGCGTGCGCGTTGCGCCGCTCGTCGAAAATGTCGACCACCCCATTTTGTTGCTCGTCGAGCGCCAGCTGGGGGAATATTTCGCCGGCGCGCGCAAGACATTCGATCTGCCTCTCGACTTCGTCGGGACCGCGTTTCAAAAGCGGGTCTGGTCCGAACTACTGAACATTCCGTTTGGACAGACTCGAACCTACAGCGACATCGCGTACGCGATCGGCAAGCCTGGTGCTTTCCGGGCCGTCGGAGCGGCAAACGGGAAAAATCCGATCTCGATCGTGGCTCCGTGCCATCGCGTCATCGGCAAAGACGGCTCGCTTACGGGATTTGCCGGTGGTCTAGCTGCCAAGGAGTGTCTCCTTGGAATCGAGGCCGCGTAGTTTGCCGGCGTCGTCGCGGCGTGGTGATCGCCGTCGCGACCTGGCGCGCTGCCTCAGGCCGCCTTCCCAGCCACAGTCGAAGAAGCAGCCCAGAGATGTTGGGCCGCATAAGCCCGCCAGGGCCGCCACGCCTCGGCGCGCTCCAGTAGCTGAGCCGCGGTCGGCCGCAGGCCTGTCTCGTCGGCGAACGCGCGCATAAGCCCGACGTCCCCAGCAGGAAAGGCATCGGGCTCACGCATTCCTCGCAGCGCGATGTAATGCGCAGTCCACTCGCCGACGCCGGGCAGAGCCTTCAATCGTTCAATTGCCTCTTCCAGGCTTCGCCCCATTCCGAGCAGATTCGGATCGTCCGCCACGGCGGACGCGAGACTGCGTAATGAACGCACGCGCGAAGGCGGCATTCCGAGTTGGAGGTCGTCACTCGCCATTCGCTCGGGTCGCGGAAATGCGTGTGTTAAACGCGCGTCGCCCGTCGCCGACGGTAGTGCCGGCTCGCCGTAGCGTTCGACCAGCTTTCCCGCGAGACCGATGGCAGCCTTGACCGTGATCTGCTGGCCGAGAATCGCCCGGACCGCGAGCTCAAACCCGTCCCATCCACCAGGTGCACGCAGACCCGGGCGGGCGGCAACCATCGGCGCGAGCCTGGCGTCGCGCACCAAGTGCTCGTTGATCGCCTCCGGATCCGCCGTAAGGTCAAACACACGCCAGAGCCGTGCAATGATAGCGGGCAACCGCAAAAGCACCGGAAACCTGATATGGGCGATCAGCGCGTCCTCATCGCGCGCTTGCGTGACTTGAACCGAGCCGATCGCTCCGCCCAGATCGATGACGCGACTGTAGGCATCATCCTCAACCAACTCCATTCCAGGAATAGCGCGCGCGGAAAGGAAGCTCAGCATTGCCGGCCAGTCATATGGCGCACGGTAGCGAAGCCGAACCGTCACGCCGCCGGTCGCCGCTGCAACCTCGGACCGCCCTCCCCGGCGCAGCGAGCTCGGGCTGCGACCAAACAGCGTCTGAAATGTCTCATTGAACCGTCGGACACTGCCGAAACCTGACGCGAGCGCGACTTCGCTCATGGGCAACTGCGTTTCGTGTAGCAGCTGCTTCGCAAGATGAACGCGCGTGGTCTGCGCGACAGCAATCGGCGAGGCACCAAGATGCTCGCGGAACAGCCGGCGCAGGTGTCGCTCGCCGACCCCGAGGCGGGCAGCGAGCGTGCCGACGTCGCCCTCATCGTCGAGGGCGCCATCCTCGATGAGGGCAAGGGCCCGGTTGACCGTATTGAACGATCCCCGCCAAGCGCCGATGTCGGGCGTCGCTTCCGGCCGACAACGCAGGCATGGGCGATAGCCAGCTTCGCCCGCCGCCGCAGCCGTCGGATAGAACACCACATTCTGCCGCTTGGGTGTCGCCGCCGGGCAGATCGGCCGGCAATAGATGCCGGTCGTCTTGACTGCAGTGAAAAAGCGGCCGTCAAAGCGGCGATCGCGGGCACTTATGGCCTCATAACATGCATTTTGATCGATATCCATGAGCGCGACTATGGCGGCAGCCCTCTCTCACGTCTGGCGGTTTTCGGACATGGTCGTTTGGCAGACATACAGCAGGTAAATTGCTTGAATTGTCTTCGCGTCGAGCAATGAAATCATTTTCCGACAACTTAATTGAGCCCTGGCGAGCTTGATGTGCCCGCCGAGGACTTCCGCTCAAATTGGGCGCTCCTACGAAAAAAGCGTCTCCGCCTTCTTCTTCAGCGCGTCCATGGCTTCGATATACGGGATCGGCCCATAGCTGATGCGAGCAACGCCGAGATTTACGAGCTCGTCGTTGGAAGGCAGTCCGCCCATTACCATAACATTGACAGGCAGCGTCGCTTCGCTGGCGATCCGCTTGATCAGGCTTGCATCCGTCAAGCCGGGAATGAAGAAGCCGGATGCACCAGCCGCCGCATATGCCTTTTCGCGCCGCAGGGCATCTTCGGGATCGGAGCCGTTTCCAAAAAACACATCGCTGCGGGCGTTGATGAAGAACGGGACACCCTTGTGGTCAGCGACGCGGCGGATCGCCGCGATACGCTTTGCCTGCCGCTCGGGATCATAAAGCCCCTTGCCCTTGACCACGCGGTCCTCGAAGTTGATGCCGATAACGCCGAGCTCGAGGAGCTTGGAGACATTGGACGCGAGCTGATCATCGTCGTCGCTGTAACCGCCTTCGAAATCAACGGTGACCGGGACGTCGACAGTGGCGGCGATCCTGCCCGCGACCTGCTCAGCGATCGCGATCGGCAGATCCTCGCCATCCTCGTATCCTTGCGCCGCCGCGACAGACCAGCTGCTCGTCGCGATCGCCTTCGCTCCCGCCTCGGCAATCGCCTTCGCGCTACCGGCGTCCCATGCATTGAACAAAATCAGCGGGGCGCCCTTGACGTGAAGGGCTGCAAACGCCTTGGCTTTGTCGGCTTGGCTCATTGGTCTTCTCCTATCTCAACCTGTCGGAACCAGCGGTCAAACGCGTGTTGCGCTTTGAAACTGGATTTCTAGCCACATACCTATCTATCGATAGATCGCTTGGACCAAGCTAAGTTCGGCGGTCGGGAATGTCAACGTCTATCTACCGATAGAGTGCGAGGGGACTACAATATATGCCGCGGGGAAAAGAGGGGACAGCAGGCTCCGCTCGGACCCGCCCACCGTCTTCGCGACGAAAAATGCGTGGCCAAATATCCATCAATGGTATCGGCCGGCTGGTGGCGGCTGACAGCTTGGCAAGGCGCGGTTTGTGGGCGCATGCACCGATTCATGCTCGACCGCCTCAATCTGCGCAGCCCGATGCACGACTTGCTTGCTGGGAAGCTGGCCCACTCGGTTTAGCGTGAACTGGACCTGCACTTTAAGCCAGGTTTCGCTTAAACCAATCTGATTGATGAGCCACAGCTCCCGCGAGGCGGGCAAACAGTGGCATCGTCGGCAACGAGATTCGTGAGCGCACGAACGCTAGCAGGAAACACCGAAGAATTTTCAAGCCGGCTCTTCCCGCCGGCCGCCGGAGGCATGGCCAAGCGCCAGGCTCGAAAGCAGTAGCGAGGGTCGCAGGTGACATCGTTATCGGAAACAAGATTAGGAACACGGAGATGGTCTCTTACACTTCGACTTTCAAAGCAGCGGCCGTGCAGGCAGAACCAGTTTGGCTGGACGCGGATGCCACAATCGAAAAAGCTATCAAGATTATGGACGAAGCGGCGAGCAATGGCGCTCAGCTCATTGCATTCCCGGAGGTGTTCATCCCGGGCTATCCGTTCTGGGCCTGGATGGGCGACCAGAAGTGGGGTCTCAAGTTCCTGCTGAAATACCACGAAAATTCGCTCGAACTCGGTGACGAAAGGATGCGGCGCCTCCAGGTGGCCGCTCGACGCAACAACATCGCCCTTGTGATGGGTTACTCGGAGCGGGATGCCGGCAGCCGCTATATCAGCCAGGTCTTTATCGACGAACACGGACAGATCGTCGCCAATCGCCGCAAACTCAAGCCAACCCATGTCGAGCGCTCGGTCTTTGGCGAGGGCAACGGATCGGACATCCTTACCCACGATTTCTCATTCGGTCGGGTCGGTGGTCTTAATTGCTGGGAGCATATGCAACCCTTGACCAAGTATGTGATGTTCAGCCTCGACGAACAGGTCCACGTGGCCTCGTGGCCGCCGATGTCGGTTTTCCAGCCCGATATCGTACAGCTCAGTGTCGAAGCAAATGCGACCGTGACGCGATCCTACGCGATCGAAGGACAGGTATTCGTCGTCGGCGCCACGCAAGTAATCGGTCCGAGCGCGGTCGAAGTCTTCTGCGATACGGAAGAGCGGCAGGCAATGCTGCCGCTTGGCGGAGGCTGGGCACGCATGTATGGCCCTGACGGCAGCGAATTGGCAAAACCGCTGGCACAGGACGCCGAAGGCATTCTCTACGCTGATATCGATCTGAGCCACATTCTTTATGCCAAGGCCGCGGCCGATCCGACAGGCCATTATGCGCGCGCCGACGTGCTCTCCTTAAATTTCGATCCGCGCAACCACACGCCGGTTCGCTATGTCGGCGCCGATGGCCGAAGCGAAATCGAAGCGCGGTCGCGGGTGGAAAACTTCCGTCTCAAACAATTGTCCGAGCAGCACCGCGTGAACGAATTGTCCGCAGTCGGGCAAATCGGCAGCATCCCGATCACGAGGGAGCACGTGCCGATGTTGGCCGCCGTCCCGGTGATAGGCGCCGAAGGCAGGTAAGCCGAGGCTCGGCTAAATTGGAAAGGGACCACCCGCCCATTGGCGGGTGGGTTACGCCAGTTTTCGTACGGTTTGTCAGAGATCTTCTTCTATGGAGAAGACTGCGATAGGGCGGCAATGCGATAAGCTGCCACCTGCAATCTACCTCCTTCCCCGGTATCCTCTGCAAGAAACTCAGCGACTTTCGGGCTTCCGGGTGGCAGCAATCATTGCCTCACCAATCAGCTGCTCGCCTCTCGAGATCAAGACCTCACCCGCGTTGCGCCTGTCGCGCATCTCTCGGTTCTGGCTGAGCTTTGATTTGCCGGTCAGTCGGGTGATCTCGATCTCGATCCCAACAACGGCTTTGATCATGGCATCGATGTAATCCTTGGGGCTGTCGGTCATTCTCCACGGCTTTGGCAGCCTGGCTTCATGATGGCGCGTAAGCCGCGCGACGATTCCCCGAACATACCGCTCGTCGTCGTGCACGGTAATACGCCCGTGCGCGTGTGCGACCATGTAATTCCAAGTCGGGACCTGCTTCTTGAACTCGTGCTTGCTCGGGTACCAGCTAGGCGAGACATATGCATCCCCGGCCGTAAAAATCGCGAGCACTTCGTCGCCGTCGCGGACTTCCTTCCAGATCGGGTTTGCACGGGCCACGTGCGCGTGAAGAACGCCTTCTGCTCTCTCCTCGTTCAGAAGAACGAACGGAACGTGGTTCGCGTCAAGACCGGTGGGTCCCCGGTGTACGAGGGTTCCAAGAGGATTGGCCCTGATCAGATCGAAGATGATCTCTCGGCTTGGTTCTTCGAAATGCGGCGGAATGTACATGTTGGCTCCTTTGCGCCGCCGACCTCACCGTCCGGTCATGTGTCTCGACCAGAGGGGCGACGCGTCTCGCCTGATCGTATCTATGAAGCCGAGTGTTGGTCAGGGCCAGTTCGCCCCAAACTGGTTGGGCCGCATCCTCTTCGCTCTTGAGACCGCGTACACGCGAATGTCCGAAGCGCCCTTAAAGCGTTCCGCGTAGCTGTTCACCAACTGGCCCAGAAATTGCGTGTCAAACGCATGGAAACGACGGGGCCAGTTTCGATGTCAAAGAAAATTTCAGACGTTGGTCTTCCTTCGCTCGGCGCGATCAGCCGCACGCAAGGGCCGATCGGCGAGCAGCTCATTCGCGCCTTGCGCAACTGCATCGCCAAGGGTGAGCTCAAACCAGGAGAGAAGTTACCGTCGACAAGGGCGCTTGCGCGATCGCTGAGGATGTCGAGGGGCACGGTCATGGAAGCCTTCGATCAATTGAAGGCCGAAGGCTATCTCGAAGGCCAAGCTGGCGCGAGCACACGGGTCTCGCTACAGATCGAGCCGCGAGCTTTTGCCGCTCACGGTCACGATGGCTCCGGCGGCAAGGCTTCGGCGCCGGCGCTGCCCGCAAATGTCGAGCGCTTCGAAAGCGTTGCGCGCGCTCTCAGACCTCAAGACCCGATGCCTTTCGCGATCGCGGTTCCAACAGGTGCGATCGCACCGGATGATCACTGGCGGCGAATTGGCAATCGGGTGCGTGGCTCGGCACTCGCGGCGCCATCCGGTTACGGCGATCCGCGAGGCGTGCGTGAGCTTCGCGTTGCGATCGCTGATTACCTTCGAAAATCACGAGCCGTCAGCTGCGATCCGAACCAGATCATCATAACGGCAGGAACGCAGCAAGGGCTCTATCTCAGCGCGTCGGTTCTCTTTAGTCCAGGAGACAGCGTCTGGGCAGAAGATCCCGCCTATCACGGCTTGACCGCGGTGCTGAATAATTTTGATTGTCGTGTTCACCGGCTGACGGTCGACCGCCAAGGCATCGATGTCCAGCAAGGCATCGAGCGCTGCGCTGGCGCGAGGGCAGCATTTGTAACGCCATCACACCAATACCCGCTTGGTATGCCGCTCAGCATGGCGCGGCGAACGTCACTCCTCAACTGGGCGCGCGACAGGAATAGCTGGATCGTGGAGGACGACTACGACAGCGAACTACGTTATGTCGGTCACCCGTTTCCCGCGCTACAGGGCCTCGATCCGGATAGGGTTATCTACCTCGGCACATTCAGCAAAGTTTTATTCCCGTCGCTTCGCATTGGCTATGCAGTCGTTCCGCCGGCATTAGTCGACGCGTTTGTCGGAGCTCGCGCGATCGTCGATCGACACATGCCGATCGCCGAGCAGCATGCGCTCGCCGCCTACATGCGTGAAGGGCATTTTGAGGCCCATATCAGGCGGATCCGCGTCCTATATGCCGATCGTCGAGCGGCTCTGCTAGACGCTCTGCAATCGCAACTACCGAGTTGCGCCCAGGTCGATGCCGCCGATCAGGGAATGCACATCGTCGTGTCGTTACCGGCCGATGTCGAGGATACCGATATCGCCGAGCGCGCTCGTGCAACCGGGCTTACTCTGCGCGCTATTTCGCCAATGTATGCCACCACACCGAGACCGTCTGCATTGATGCTCGGCTTTGGCGGCTTCACATCATCTCAGTTGCGCTCCGCCGTCGAAGTCTTTTGTCGACTGCTTGCGACCTACCGAAACACGTGACCGCTCGAAGATAACTCGGGATTCGGCTGCTTACACGCCGTTCGCTATCGGTCGTGGATCCGAAAGTTTGGCGATCGTTCCCAAAACACCAGTTTGGAGTCCTCGATCCTCAGGATCTCGAAGCACCGGGCGTGTCTTGCGATATCCGGCTCCGACTTGGTAGTCCAGCGAATATCCAGTTCGGTGACGATCTCAGGCTCATCGACAACGCGCGCAAATTTGCGGAGCCTGTACGTTGCGATCGTCGAAAAATTATCCGCAAGCATCCGGCGGATTGCGGCAAGGCCGATGGCAGGATCCTTGTCGATATATTCGACGCGGGATGCTTCAGTGAAAACCTGCAGCATCTGATCGACATCGAGTGTATTCCACAGATCGGCAAGTCCGGAAACATAGGCCTGGCAAGCATCTTTATTGAACTCACCGAGAACCGGCACACTCGGCCGAGCCTCTTTCGTGACCATATCCATCATAGATGTCCCCTGCTGGCTGCAGGAATGAGGATATAGGGAAACCAGCGTGGCGCTAAGGACCAGATCGTCTTTAAATCTAGGCCGCCGACGGGGCCAGAACCTAGCCGCCTTACGAACGACGCATCGCGATCGGCACGGTAAAGCAAGGTTGCCCGACCTGACGAAACCGAAATAATCTCGACCGGCAACAATCAGAGCATGGTCGTAACCGGTGTATTCCCTCTCTCGCCGGCCTGGTTGGTGAGCCTTCACCGGGATTAAAGCGGCTGGCGATTGTGATCACCAGTGGTTCCACTTTAGGGAATGAGCGCGACAGCCGAACCGCTCAACCGCCGCGAACCAATCCCGCTCTCTAGCGATGGCGTCCTGGCCCGCCTCCGGATCTTCCACGATCAACCCGCAAGGGGTCGGCTAGCGAGCTGCCGCCGCTGCGGCTGCGCCTACGCGGTGATCGCGACCGAAGACGGTCTTTCAAGGAGCCATCGAGCGGGAATTGGCCCGCTCCAGATGGAGCCTTAAACATGTCGCACGACCTCTCCCTTGCGCAGAACCACGCCTTCCAGCTCGCCCGCACCCTCATGGTCCCGGTAACGCTCTTCCAAGTCGACGGCGAGTACGGCGTCCTTCCCAGCGACGAGATCGACGACAGCGATGCCCTCGACATCATCCACGAATACAACCCACTCGATCGAAGGTCGGCTCACTGAGCCGGCCTTGCCTCCCTGCGGATGCGTCTTCCGGGAGAGCGTTTTTGTGACGCCGTCTCGACGTCCCTCTTCCTGCCGGCAAGGCGGCTATAGAGTGATCGCCCTGCCCTTCGGGTGATAACCGCGATTGCGCTTCTGGCGCAGCAAGTCGAGAAACAGGTCGACGGCGTCCTCCTCGCGCGGAAAACTGTGGCGCATCTCTTGTCCCTGCGCGCCGATGCGGCCCCAGCGACGGGTGAGGCAGACGTCGCCGAAAAGCGTCGGCTCGATGGCCATGGCGTAAAACCGGGCCATGTTCTTCGATCTGTCCGTGCGCTCGATATAGAGCTGGTAGGGCTGCGCGATCATGGCGATAGAATCCCCTATCGGGGATTCGCCGTCCAATGAGTTTCCTGAATCGCTTCGGGTCGATCGATTCATTTTCTCAATGGTCGGCGGTCTGCGAGGGGCGCTCTTGCCGGCTGGTACCGCCTCGCCGAGCCTCAGTCGCTGGACGCTCACTGAGAGCCCGCAAACGGACCTGCCTTCAGCCTTACCCAGGATGAAAGGCAGATGGAGGCGGGAAGCCGACCGTTCTGAAGGTGACCCGGGAGAAAATGCGAGGCTGTCTGGAGCGTCAGGCTGACGGAGCGTAACATCCGGGCGAAGACTGGCAGTTGCCGGTCTGATACGCGGTGGCGGTGCGGTCGGTGACCGTGATGTTACTGAACAAGAGTACGATTGCGCCTCTGATGTCGTCGTTGAACGTGACCGACGTGGCCCCGGATGCGCGCGTGTCGTCATTCCAAAGCGTTGACGAGAACCACCCCCAAAGCGAACCCGATTGGCAAAGGTCTGTCCGAAGGACAAGCCATGCTGTGCAGGCTCTCGATCTTGTCCCCGCAACATCCTCCGCCGCCTTTTTTCCGCCGCCTTCGGCTTTGCATCGCGAAGCAAAAAAGCCGCCTACGGCCGCCTTTCACTGTGTTTCAGCCCTCCGGGTGCGGGTCGATCGCCTCCCGCCTCACGACCGCCATCGGGTCGCGATGGGCGCGGCCCCGAAACAAAGGAATGAGACAATGGCGAACATCGGCACCTTCACCTCCAACAGTAACGGCTTCTCGGGCACGATCCGCACCCTGACCCTCAACGTCAAAGCTCGGCTGGTCCGCATCGACAACCCCTCGGACAAGGGCCCGCATTTCCGCATCTTCGCCGCAGCGAATGTCGAACTTGGCGCCGCCTGGCAGAAGCACTCCGACCAGACCGATCGCGACTACCTCTCGGTTAAGCTCGACGATCCGAGCTTCCCCGCCCCGATCTACGCAACGCTGATCGAGGTTGAAGGCGAAGAAGGCCTGCAACTGATCTGGTCCCGGCCGAACCGGGACTGATCCAGACGACCAGGAGGCCTTGCTGAAAGGTGAGGCCTTCGTCGTGTTGACACGCGAGGCGTGAGCCATCGGCGTGCCGTAGCGCCTTCTCGTTCGCTTAAGGCGAAGCGCTATTGTGATTACACGCTTCTGTCGGTGTTTTGCTCTTGAAGGGATAGCAACCCGCGGCATTAAAATTACAAAAGTTCCTAGCCGCAAATTAATGCAATAGCATAATCGCCTCGGCCGTGATGGAGGAGTGATTTTGCGCAGAAAGCGGATTGGCGGCTTTCGAGGGTTACTAGGAGAAGGTTTCGGTGGGTGCGAGAAATTGAGGATTTCACTGACGATCGGCTGAAAGCGCGGTGCATCCACTGTGGCGCGGTAATTGCCGATATCGAAAGCAATCGCGACCATGTTCCGACGAAATCGCTCCTGACGAAGACACTTCGAGAACGTGGCGCCGACTATGACGGCGGCGCGGGGGATGAAATGGACTACCTGCCCCAGGTTATCGTCTGTCGGCGCTGCAACTCCAGCTTCTCGCCAGACGAGAACTATTTTCTCTGCGTGCTTCACGCGGTTATGGCTGGAAGTCTCTATCCCGATCCGACGAAATATCCCGAAGCGGCAACCATTCTGCGGAGTAACCGGCACGTAGTCCGATCCCTGAAGAGAAGGCCGGACGGACAGCTTCTTTTGTTCGAGGACCTCGAGCCCTTCACCCTCTTTCCCGACACCGACAAGGTACGGCGCGTCATTGTAAAGAACGCTCGGGGCCACGCCTATCACGAGATCGGCGAGCCGCTGCTCGACTCGCCTGATCACGTGGCATTCCTACCGCTGGAGCAGTTGAGTCGAGAGCAGCGAGACGCCTTCGAGGCTGTCGGTACCAGTACGGAACTCTCAGTCTGGCCAGAAGTCGGAAGTCGCATGACGGTCCAACTGCTCGACGAGGAAGCGATGGTCGGCGGCTGGATTACAGTCGAACCGGGTCGCTACCGCTATTCTATAGACTGGTCCGATGCCGTGACGGTGAAGACTGTTGTATGGGAGTATCTCGCTACCGAGACGCGCTGGGAGCGCTAGACATTAGCACGCGCTTAACGAGGATGGTCATGAAAGCCTACGTGATCGACAGCAATATGCTGCAGTCGGACGAACTCCGCCGCTACTTTACGCAAGAAAGCGGCAATCTCGCTATACTCCCGGATTTCGCGTGGTACGAACTCTACAAGCAGCAATCCTTGGAAGGGCTGAGATTGGGGCTATCTGTCGTCGGCGATCATCCTGAGCAGGTGATCCTCCTTCGGTCCGGCGGCCATATATCGCGCTTGGATCCGGCGGTCGCTGAGGATCTGAACCGATTGGTCTTCGACGGACATGAAGGCGAGATCGGCGAACTTGTTCGCCTTGTAAGATCTGACGAACCAATGGGCGATCTGGCGGCGGCTCGGTTGACCTCGTTATGGGAATGGGCGCGAAGCCTACAACCTTCGTTGACCGAGGGCGCGACGGACATCGCCGTGTCTTTTCCCGAGATGCAAGAGCAAATGTTCAATCATAAGGAGGTTCGAATTATCAGGACGGCCGGCAAATACACCGAAAAGATGATCCTCACCATCTTCGGCGCCGCGCTGCAGATTTGGGAAACTTTGGCAGGCCATTACGAAATCGACTGGAAGAGCCACGACGAATCCGTCGTATGCCGGGCCTATCTCTTTCGGTATGCGCTGGGCATAGTCATCAATCTGCTCTGGTGGATCCGGGGCGGTAGTCAAGCGGTGGTGCGCATGGATCGAATGAGCAATGACCTCATCGATCTCGGTTTCGCTGTGTATGCCACGTACTTCGACGGACTTTTCACTCGTGACGAGAAGGCCGCCTGGGTTCATGCTAATCTCGTCGCGGCAATCACAAGTTTTCGCGACATTCACAGCGCGGATTGAGCCGCCCGCACAGTCTTGTGCATGACAACGATGGTCAACACCGTGTCGACATTCAATGGGCGCCTGTCTGCAGATATCCGGTCAGCCTCTGAGCAAGCTCCTCTCGATTCCTTGTCTCGCATTCCCATATGATCAACGTTGACCATCCCATTTGGTGAAGGGCGTCTACGACGGCCCTATCGCGTGCAACGTTTTTTGCAAACTTGTCCACCCAAAAAGCCACGTTGGTCGAGGGAACTGTCGCTCGGGCGCAGTCGTGCCGGTGCCAAAAGCATCCGTGAACGAAAATTACCTTGCGCTTTGCTCGAAAAACGAGATCAGGATGCCCGGGTAAATCTTCTCCATGAAGCCTAAAGCGAAACCCGAGACTGTGTGCCATCCGGCGAACTACTGTTTCAGGTTTTGTGTCCTTACTTTTGACACGTCCCATCAAAACTGAGCGTGCTTCCGGAGTCAGCTTGTCTGCCATGTCAGCCGTCCTACCAGGCGTTATTTAGAAAGACTCCATCAAGCAACTAAGTTCGATTGATCCAGGGGCTTCAACTGCTTGGCATACTGACAAAATCGAGCCCGATCCGAGATAAATGACTTCCGGCCATCTGCAAGATGCGGGTAGCATTCAAGCCGCGTAGCTGGTCAACGATCTCATAGGTTTTTTCGATCAGAACGCGCTGCGAACCGTCCGCTTGGCCATTTTCGTCAAGGGCCGGTTTTAGACGAGCTGCAGAAAATACTTGTCTGCCATTTTCTTCTCGGACTCGTCCTTCGTTCATTGCGAAAAGGAACTCATATGCTGGCTGCCTATCAGAGTTCTCCAGCTTGAACACCTTTCGTCCATCCTCGGTTTCAAGGAATATGTGTCTTCCCTGCGCTGCAGCGGTCAGGGCACCTCGATGATCCGTTACCTCATGCAGCAGTATAGCGACTACCGATGTCATCGGGTGAAGTGAATGGGCCCACGGCTGCTGCCCGCTCGGCTGGCGCGCAACGAGGTCACAGGCGGGCGACGCAGTGACCCAATAGGTCTGCGTTTCAGCTTCCCTAAAAATTGTGCCAGTGGTGAGATGAGCGCGCCGAAACTTCTCTGTGCTAAAGAAGCTGTTCAACCGGAACATAACGTCGATCTGCTTCTCGGTGCCACTGGATCGGGTCAGCTCGGATGAACCTTTGTAAAGCGCACTTTCACCGCGCTTAGGCCACGTGTCCTTGGTCCATCCTTTGTCCCGCAACTCTCCCAGGAGGGCGCCACTCGCAAGCCGCAGCAGATCTGGATCGCTCGACAGCCGGCGCCGAATACCATCCACGATCTTATCAATTATGCTCATGAGGGGGACTTTTACGTCTGGGTCCCCCGTCAGGTCGAGCTCGCCAAGCGCATCCAGAAGGTAGAACCAAAGAGCCGTCTGTGTTTCCCCGTCCCGGAGGTGCTGATCTTCGGTCGCAAGCGCTTCCAACTCCAGAATATTTTGAATTTCTGATATGAGTATCTGAAAAAGGTTTGGCCTCCAGGCCAGAAGTGCGTTGCTCAGGCAAGCCATAATACCAGCCGGGTCATCTCCATCCTCGCCTATGTCAACTTTCTTCAAAATCGCGACGAAACAATTCCTCGACTGGAGCCAACGGTTCTCGCCTTCATAGCCGCCCGTGGCCAAACGCCGTTCGCTTCGCGCATATTTTCCGGCGCGCCTTGCAAGTTCCCGATGGATCAACCCGGTGATGATTTCGCCGCATAAATTCGGAGGCACACCGAGATCAGTAAGTTCCTTTTGTGCAGCGGCCCGCACTGGGCCTGTTAAGTCACGCAGCTCGCCACGCTTGGCAAATTGCATCACCGCGTCTAAAGAGGCCGTAGGCAAAGTTTTTGCATCACTCAAGCGATCCCAGTGAACTGCAGCATCACCAGTAAGATCCAAGTCGGCGCTCCAACCGCCAGCAAGGCTAGCGATGATTTCGAGCCAAACCTCATCCTGCTCCGGCTTCGAGGTGTACACCACGACGGTGTTGAAATGCTTTGACTCCGCCAAAGCCCTGAGGATGGCGACAGACCGCTCATTGTCGTCCTCGCCTGGTCCAAGATTATAATCAAGTATTATGAGGTCGCTCTTGCGAAAGCGCTCGGTATGGACATCTTTCACGTCGTTCTCGACGTCGCAGATCATGTCGCGCTTTCGAAATCCCTCGTAGAGCGCTAATGCGCGATCGGCTTGTTTGAATTTTTTTGTGTCATCCTTTCCACGCGCAAGGTCGCCAAAGGTAGGAAACTCGTCGTCTATCATCAAGACCGCTCGCAACGGCTTAGTTTCGAACGTCTCTTTAACGGCCGCCTCATAAGCTGCGTCAGGCATTCGTTTCGACCCCTTTGAATTCTAATATAAAATTGGCACCGCCTAAGACCACCGGGTCATTCGCGTCGGCATATCGGATTTTGTGCCCGGCTACCGCCAAATTGGTTCGGCTCAGAAACAGGCCCACCCCACGCCCTGCACGTCTTCTGGAAAAGAACAGCTCAAAGAGCCTCGGAATATCCTCGGGATCTACACCGGGGCCAGAGTCGCTCACAATAACTAAATTATCTTTGAAATCTATTGTAATACGGCGCTCATTGGACTGCGAAGTCCAATAGATAGCGTTATTAATTAAGTTTATGAAGACCGGATATATTCGTGATGGAATATCTCGAAATGATATCTTACGAAATGCCGCCGTTACTGTGAAATCTATTCGCTGGGCCGCAAGGATATTTGAAAAGAACTCCTCTAAATAAGTTGCGATCTGCTCTCCGGTTATTGGCTCACGCGTTCTGTAGCCGCCAATCTTTAGGGGCGCCAAGAAACGCAATCTGTCGGCAAGAGCTAGGTGAGCTCGCATTGCCTGCCTATAGGCATCAGTATCCATGACGGCCCTCGGCAGCTTTGCCAAATTTCGCCTTACCTCAGATTCGAGCGCCTCAAACTCATGGCCGATTATTTCCACGGTAATCCCGACCTGTGCTACGGCCCTGATGTCGCGAAGTTGCTCCTCCAAATCAGCTCGATCGTCTTCCGTAACGGCATAGGCGCCCTCAAGGTCGATTCCATCGACCAGTTGGTCAAGTGTGGTCAGGAACGACTGATATTTTCCTGCGAATGTTTCGCCCAGCTCAGTCCTGTGGACATCGATCAGATTGAGCATGCTCAGTAGGTTGGCCGTGGAAACATTGGCTCCAAGAAGGTGCCCCACGCGATTTGCCATCTCGGCACCGTCCGAGCTTGCATGTTCTCGCCATACGTCTCTTAGCCGAGCCAATCGCTCGTCTATAGAATCCAAGTAGCCGCGAAGCTGCTCCTGGAGGGCGGAACGCTGCTCGTCAAATCTCCGCGCGAGAACCTCTTTAGGTTGCTCACCCTCCATTGCGGCGTCGACTTCAGCTGTCAGGCGGGAAAGCTCCTGAAGCTTGTCCAGTAACGTCTGATAGTCGTCCCTGTAGTCCCGCCACTGCTGCTCAAGATCGCCAAGCCGAGTAGGAGGGACGGGCGGGCGAAGACTTTCACCGACTACGCGCATTTCCTGCGCTCGAGCAGCCAGGACCGTCGCTTGTACCTTGTCCTTAGATTGCAAGGTGTCTTTGGCTAGCCCTACCAGCGCATCGGTGCGTCTGAGCGCGTCTTCCAATGGATTGGCTTGCGTGCGCAGAAATTGACGCATTCCACGCTGACGCCGCTTCCGAGCCTGATCGGCGGCTTCTTTCTGAAGCGCTTTGCGCTCCATGATGCCGGGAAGAACCTCGTCCCGCATCGCAGAGTCGGAGCCAAAATATTTCCGCGCGGCGTCCTTTAGGAATTCTACGACAAGAAGACGCATCTCCCGAAACGCACGATTGTCGACGAGCCCCTCGCGCCCTGCTTTATCCTTTAGCGCGGGGTTTCGAATCCGAGAAACGCCGATCCGACCGAAGCTGCGTCGGTGAGCCCAGAATTCTCGTCCCGCATTTTTGCTCCTCCGTTCCTCCATTCCCAGGAAATCCGCGTCCGGACGCCCATACGGCATCACACGTAAAAAATCCCGGTAGACCGAAACGCCAGCAAATTTTTCTGCTTGCGCCAAAATGAATGCGTGCTGGTGTTCGTCGTGCGTGGAGCGGCGCTCATCGACCTCGAATGTCCCTATCGTGAAATCGAATGCTCCGAGTTTATCCTTACCGCGGGCCGGCGGTGGTCTTTTGGGAACGAAGGTTTTAATGCCGAGGTCTTGACCGAATGCCACGACGCGGCCAGTGAAGGTTCCGCGCTCGTCGAAACTTCCTTCGATATAGTGCTCCAGATCATGTAGCGCATCGATCCCGAAGATGTCGTCGGCCGCCAGAAGCCTATTGCTGTCGCCGCCACGATGAATTACGACCTCATAGTTGAATTCCGGCCGCGCTTCGGTGTAGGGATCTGTAAAGCCCGTTAGCGTTTGACGCAGCCTCTCTTTGACTTCGTCGACCTCTTCGCCCGTTTCATGGGGTCTCACCCAGACTCCCAACTCGTGGTTCAACCCAACCATAAACATAGCGGTGCCATGCCGTGAAGCACCTGTAAACACCGGCCACTCGTCGAGATGCCTGCGATGGAGAGGCATAGTCGCCCAGGCCGTTTTGATGGATGCCAACGTCGGAATGGCCACGCCCTGCCTCGTTTCATAATCGCTGAAACGCGCCCATCCTTCCGCAAGACGCTTGCCACGCTCCGATTTGTCGTCTCCGAAATTGGCGTTTAACGTCAACAGTAGCGGCTCTAAGCCAGCTACCAGCTCGTCTGGCGATTTGAAGCTTGCGACTGGCAGCCGAATATCGTCGAGAGAGATAAAGGGATTCTCAAAAAGCCTCCAATCGACAAGAACGACCACAAATTCGGACGACGGTTTTTTAGAAACGAGAACGGTTCCTGGAGCCAGAAACGCGACGGAAAGTCGCCCAATACCCTTTTCACCTTGCCGCGGTCGGGCGGGCAAGCCGAGCGTATCCACAGGAGCGCTATCAAATTCCTCGATTTTACTTTCTGTCCCGATTACCAGCCATCGGCGCACAACATCGTCTCGGTCCATTCCGATGCCGTCGTCCACGATTGCGGCGATGTCGGGATCTCCATCGAACACATGGAGCGCAACATTTCGCGCATACGCGTCATAAGCATTCTTCCACAGCTCGCTGATTGCGGTGGGAGCGTCGGCGATCTGCCCGCGGCCCAGATGATCGATCGTGCGTGCACGAGTTTGGAATGCGATCCCTTCTGTCATGCCGCAACCGATACGTTCTCGGCCGACCGCAATTGCAGTACGGCGGCTTTCAATGGTGCTAGGAGAGCCTTGGCTAACTCGACTGGGACGGCATTTCCCACTTGAACTCCTCCGGCCATAAGACCGCCTTCGAACGTGAACCAATCTGGGAAAGACTGCAGCCTGGCAGCCTGGCGCAGAGTAATCCCATGATTTTCCGTCGGGTGTACAAAGCGACCTTTCGACGGATTGATGCATGCCGTCGTCATCGTCGGCGCAGGTACCGACGGATCGATGCGGCCATACACATCGTGGTGCCCGACGTGACCCTCATGGCACGGCAGTGTCCGTCCAGACTCTTTACGAGAGCCGCCGTTCGGCGGAGTCTTGGCAAAAGTATCCAAGAGGTCCTTGCCATGGCTCATATGGATGTTGTTCATATCGCTGTCCAAACACTCTCTTTCGAACGCGATCGAGGCGCTCAACCATGCTGGGAGCGCGGAACCGGAGTCTGGAGCTGCATGCGTCGGAGCAGGAGGCCATGATGGAGCCGCCGTCGTTTTACGATCGTAGCCTAGGAGAAAAACTCGGCGTCGATTTTGCGGCACGCCGAAATCTCGGGCGTTCAGTACGACCGGCGCCATAACTTTATAGTCTGCGGCCTCGGCCAGCGAATAGAAGGCCTCGACGAACTTGGCGTGCCGGGGCCAAAGAAGCCCTGGTACATTTTCAACCAAAAAGAATGTCGGACGAAGAACCCTTACATACTCAAAATACCGCAGGAGCAGCGAATTCCGAGGGTCATCGACACCCGTGTTGTTGAGGCGGTGCGCGGAGAAGCCCTGGCATGGCGGGCCTCCAAGTAGAATGTCGCAGTGCTTATCGAGGCCGATTGCCGATTTTAAATCTAAAGGGTCCAATTCGGCAATGTCACCCTCAAATAAATGGGCCTTGGTAAGACCTGTTTTAATCAGATTTGAACGGTACGTATTGCACGCATGACGATTCCACTCCACGGCGGCAGCGACCTCGATGCCGGCTAAAAAAGCGCCGAGCGAAAAACCGCCGGCACCAGCAAAAAGGTCGCACGCAACAACTTTCGGTTCTATAGAATTAGGGTGGGAGTGCGTATCAAGTTCCCGGTCGTCGATCTTCACTTCGGCTTCCTCGAGGCCTGCAACTCCTCGGCGGGGACTTTGATCCCTGCAGCCGCCAGCGCCCGTAGAACGATTATCCGCATCGTTTCACCGCTTTCAGCGGCTTTCATTTTCAAACTCTTCTTGGTGGCGGATGGAACTGTGATCTGCAGGTTTTCCTCAGCCGCAGGTTTGCTCGTGGCGCGCATTCGACGTCCTCATTTCATGAAATCATGATAGCAACAAATTAGAAGAACGCAAGATTTCGATCTTGGGTTGAGTCCAGAAAAATGCAGGTGAAATCTCCCGGAGGCCAAGTTCCAAAACGATCCGTCGCGCCGCCTCCGGCGTCACCTCCTGCGTCTTCGCCATCATCCAGGTCGATACCAGCGGCTTTGCTGCCACCAGCTCCTCCACCGCCGGCAGCCTTGCCGAAACCCGCCGCTCAGTCAGTTTCCGCTCGATTATGTTTCGCGCCAGCGTCAGCCGATCATGCTCCTTCAACCCGATCGCGTCGGCCGTGATGCTGGCGCCGATCGACGGGGATAGTTTTCCAGGCCAAGGTTGATCGCCACCGGGCGCTAATGGCAACGTCACCCTGGCGCAGGATCGAACCGTAAAGCAAACCAGCTAAGCCAGGACGCATGCTGAAGCACCGCCGGCTCGTTCCAAGCGTCGAGGGCGAAGATCGCCTGCAGCACTTCCGGCGGGTGTTCAGCCTCGCGCAGCCGTCGAGTCAGGCATCCTTGTCCCAGTCGAGATCATCAACGAGCGGATCTTTTTCGGCCGCGTCGCCGGCGCAGGAACGGTCAGGCCGTGTGGCGCCTTCGATCGCCGCCTCCGATGGGGCCTGAACCTCATCGACGGCCGCATAGTCGACGCTAGGAAGATTGTCCGCGTCACCATCGTCGTCACCTTCCCCTTTAGGGCCGAGCACTCTGGCGATTCCGGTGACTGCGCTTCTCGCTTCTCTGTCGGGATCGTCTGATGGTCCTGGCCACCGCTGGGTCTGTCGCGGGGGTTCGGATGCCGTCGGTTGATAATGCACTTTCCGCCAAGTGGAGGCGATGTGCCGACGGGTGCGCAACACGCATCTGCGATGATGGGTTTGTGGTTGTTTTGGACGTCGCGAGTCGCGGCGTGTAGGACGAGGTCTTCCAGATAGACGAGTACGCTGTCGATCCACAGGAAGCCCAGGTATCGGCGAATGTTGGCGTTCGATAAAGCCAGCGCCGACGGGTTAGCGGGCAATACCCTCGTCAAAACGCTTGAGGGCGGTCCCAGCCTCAAAAGCTGGTCGCGTCAGACGTCAGAGGGTGTATCGCTGCTTTTTTGAAAGATGGTAAGTGGTTGAAATTATGGTAAATCATTTCTTAAAGGGAATCTATCTCGGTGTTTGGGTTCGCTACTCATTATGATGCCATCAGCCACATCTAACTATCGATAATCACTGCTTATCGATAATGTTGGACACACGGCCGCAAATCAGCGATTCTGAGCGTCCTAAGCCGCGAAATCATCCGCTTTGGGCGTTCGATCGACGAAAGGACATGCTGCTGCCAGCCCCCTCCCCTCTTCCGGATGAGCCTATTCGCCGGCATAACGTCGGCGGGTCATCATTCGGTGCGAGGCACGCGGTGCAGACGGCCGGCTTTCGCGAAGCCGAGCAGCTTCTCCCTTGCCGCCGTCGCAAGCTTCGGCGGCAAGGGTCCGTACCAGATACTCGGCGACGCCTTGCCGACCGCGGCTCGCAAATCCGGACCCGGCCACGCGAAAACGTTTGCCTCGTTGCAGACGATCCAAGAGCGCTGCGCGTCGAGGCCGAGACGGGCCTTCGTCAATGCTGGAATCTCGATCGCGGTTTCCGGGTTGGACGGCGGACTGTGCGTAACCGGCACCACGATCGCAACGATTCGGTCGCCATCGCGGCGCGTCGCGGCGACCAGTGCGCAGGGCCGGTTCTTGACTCCCTCTTCTGCGCCAAGGCCATGCTCGTCGGCCCACAGGTAGCTGTAGCTGAGGAGCCAGCCGACCTTCGGCTCAAGACTCATTTTGCCTCGAGTTCGGCGTCGAGGTGCTCATATCCCGGCGCCATCTCGCTCGCTTCGAGGGCGGCGATGTCGTCCTCGGTCAGCTCCTCTGCCCGCACCGCGCGACGATCGCGCGCGCGCAGGCGCTCGTATTCGTCGTATGACAGCACGACGTTGCGCGGCCGGCCGTGCTTGGTGATCAGGACGGGCTGGCTGAGCGAACGGTCTAACGCCTCGCCGACGCGGTCCTGGAATTCGCTGGCGCTGAGCGTGACAGGTGCCATGAGAAATCTCCGTTTCCGCCAAAATAGCGATTTTCGGGAAAACTTCAAGCGCAGCCACGGTCGTCGGCCGATTGGGCAAAACAGGATCCGCAATGACGCCGACCGCTATCCGCCTGCCAGATGTGGCCTCGCTCGAGACGCTGCTCGCCAGTCTCGACCCGACTTCGGCGGACGAAGAAATCATCCCTGCGCTAACTGCAGCTTTTCCCGATTTCGAGTTCCGCTTCGCCCAGCTCGATGACGATTATTGGCGCGATACGCGCTCGGTCTATCGGGCGGACGGGACCCGCCTCGGCGAGCTGCGGCCTTGGATGGAAGCCGAGCTTGCCAAGGACGCCGGCGACGTCAAAGCGGTCTGGACGCGCTTGCGAGAGACTGATCTGGCGATCACGGAGTGGCGCGGCACCAACGCGTTCGTCTTCGCGCCGACCGGCCCCGCCACCACCGACTACATCCAGATTGCGCTTGGTCGCAAGATCGAGTGGCTCGCGGGTCCGATTGTCAATCGGGACTACCGACCCTGGAGCGAACACGAGCTACTCGATCCAAGTTGGCCGCGGCGCGATCCCCTTCCCGATTCAAGCCGCCTTGCGGGCCCGATCTATCGCTTGCTCGATCGGACCAGCGGCGCTTTCGTCCATGTCCGCAGTTTCCTCGATCGGTGTGGCCGTGTGGAGCGCGAGAAGCGAGAGACGAAGCGGCAAGAGATTGAGCGGCGGGTCGTGCGCGAAGTTGGGCCCGATGGAACGCGCGAGATCCCCTTTCTCGACATAGTGCCGGACTACTTCGAGTTTGTTCCGCGCGAGTTGCGGTTCTTCCGCGACTGGGAGCACTCAAGCGCACGATCGCACCGTGTCTTCGAACACTGGGCGCTTGACGTGCGCGACTATACCTATCAGGGCGATCGCGAGGTCGGGTTCATCCCGCGGCCACTGAAAATGCCTCGCGAGCGTCTGGTGATGACACCGGAGACGTCTGTGCATCAACTGATGGATCGGATCGAAGCGATCGATCGCGACGTCGCTTTGCCCTTTGGTTGGTTTTTTCTGATGACGCATGGCCAGTGGGTGGAGCCCGATGTCGGCCACGCCATCGCGGAAGGTCTCAAGGCGCAGCGTGTCCGCCTGCCCGATTCCGACGCAGCTGTTGTGCTGCGTTGGGCTGAGCGGACCTACGGCTTCTGAGGGGCGGCATGGACGACATCGACAAAAGCCCATCGCTCGACGCAGAGTCCCGACGCGCGCTTCAGCTCGACACCCTCGCGGCAATCCTTCCGATGGAACGGCGCGACCGGCTCGCACAGCTTCTCACAGACGATGACGTCCAGACACTGAAGCATCTCGCGCGTGAGGGCATGGGCGAGAACAGCCTGCGGGCACTCGCGTCCGACTTGGCCTATCTCGAAGGCTGGGCAGCGGCTGCCACGGGAAAGCCTTTGCCTTGGCCGGCGACGGAAGCCCTCGCGTTGAAGTTCGTCGCCCATCACCTTTGGGACCCGACGCAACGTGAAAGCGATCTTCGGCATGGCATGCCGGCGGACATCGCTGCGTGTCTTCACGAGGAAGGCTTGCTGCGGACTGACGGACCGCACGCGCCGAACACCGTCAAACGACGCCTCGCAAGCTGGAGCACCTTGCACCGCTGGAAGGGCATGGAGGGTCCGTTTGGCGCACCGACGGTGCGCGCGGCGGTGCGACTCGCGGTCCGGGCCACGCCGCGCCCGCGCCGGCGAAAGAGCAAACGCGCAGTGACGCGAGACATCCTTGATCGGTTGTTAATGACGTGCTCGACGGACCGGCTCGTCGACACGCGCGACATCGCGATCCTGCTTTTGGCATTCGCCTCGGGCGGCCGTCGTCGGAGCGAGGTCGCCCGGCTTCGGGTCGACCAATTGACCGACGAGCCGGGCGTACCGCTCGATCCTCGTGACCCCGATTCGCCAATCCTGCCCTGCGTCTCGATCCAGCTCGGTCGCACGAAGACCGGTAACGCTGATGACGGGGGCAGGGTGTACCTCGTCGGCCCACCTGTCGATGCGCTTCGGGAATGGCTCAAGCGCGCGGATATCCGGAAGGGGCCAATCTTTCGGGCGATCGACCGTTGGGAAGCACTGGAAGACCGAGCACTCACACCTCAATCGATCAATCTCATCGTCAAGCGACGTTGTGCCATGGCCGAGCTCGATCCCAAGGATTTTGCGGCGCATGGTTTGCGAGCGGGGTATCTCACCGAAGCCGCTCGACAGGGGATCGCCCTGCAGGAGGCAATGCAGCAGTCACAGCATCGGTCGATTCAGCAGGCCGCGAGCTACTATAATGAGGCTGAGCGGGCGCAGGGCAGGGCGGCCCGTTTGGGCATTTGACGATTCTCTAGCGTTGAGTTGTCAGCGTACAACTACTGAGCCATGATCTATCGCGGCGTGCGATTCGGGTTTGTCGCCCGCCGCTCGCCCGATTAGGCGAGGGTCGCCTGCCGATGCTTGGGCGCTTCAGTTGTACGCGTACAACTCGGTAGCGTGTCCAGCTATATTCAGACTCGCCGCTCTCTAAACCGTTTTCGGGCGCGAATACCCTGGGCGTTAACTTCTCGTTAACTTAAAATCGCTTGCGACAACACGAGAATCGGGCATAACTCTGCATCAACACATTTTGGGCTGTTCTGCTCAAAAAACCGCAGATGCAGAGAAAACGATGCCCGCGACCCAAAAAGAGAATGAAAGTTTTCAAGATCTCCGATCATTGATTCACGCCGACGCGGCGGAGCTATCGATGCGACTGCGCGCACGCCAGGTCGCTGATTTTCCGCCCGAGGCACAGAAGACGTTGCGGAGATTTTCCCCAGCCGAAGCCGCGCGGTTCATCGGAATTGCCGAAGGGTATCTGCGGCAGCTCGCGTCTGAGGGGAGGGGACCCGAACCTCTGCCAAACGGTCGCCGGCTCTATTCGATCGAAGATATCGAGCAGCTGCGCCAGTTCCTTGACGGATCTGGCAAGGGTGCGCGCCGCTACACCCCGCATCGGCGCGACGGCGAGGCGCTACAGGTTATTTCAGTGATGAACTTCAAGGGTGGCAGCGGCAAGACCACGACTGCGGCCCATCTCGCTGAATACCTGGCATTCCGTGGCTATCGCGTCCTCGCGATCGACCTTGATCCTCAAGCGAGCATGTCAGCACTTTTCGGACTGCAGCCGGAACTCGACGTCGCAGACAACGACACGCTCTATGGCGCGATCCGCTATGACGACGAACGCCGAGAGATGGCCGAAATCGTCCGCGGGACCTATATTCCCACGCTCCATCTGATCCCCGGCCAACTCGAACTGATGGAGTTCGAACATGAGACGCCGAAGGCATTGATGGACCGTGCGGGGCGCGAGACGATGTTCTTCTCGCGTATCGGTGAGGCTCTCGCTGAGGTAAGCGATGCTTACGACATCGTCGTTATCGACTGCCCGCCTCAGCTTGGTTTTCTAACGCTCTCGGCGCTCTGCGCGGCCACGGCAGTCCTCATCACCGTCCATCCGCAGATGCTCGACGTGATGTCGATGTCGCAGTTCCTGAACATGACAGCGGGCCTTCTCGATGTCGTCGCGAACGCGGGCGCTGCGACCCAGTACGACTGGATGCGCTATCTCGTCACCCGATATGAGCCGAGCGACGGCCCCCAGACGAAACTAGTCGGTTGGATGCGCTCGATCCTCGACGAGCGCGTCTTGACCCATCCCATGGTGAAGAGCACTGCAATCGCCGACGCCGGCTTGACCAAGCATACGCTCTATGAGGTCGATCGGCAGCAGTTCAATCGACAGACCTACGACCGTGCGGTCGAATCGCTCGATCTCGTCAACGGCGAGATCGAGGCCTTGATCAAGCAAGTCTGGAAAAGGACCTGACGATGGCGCGCAAGATCAGCTTCGACTTGCCCGAGAACGAAGAGCGCTCTGTACAAGACTTGCCGGCGCCGGTTAGCGCCAGCAAGGTAAGGCCGCTCCTTGGTCTCGACCGCGGTGTGAAACAACCGGGTGCGCTCGGGGCTATCTCTCAGAGCCTCGGCGATATGTCGGAGAAGGTCAAGCGCGCCGACGAATTGGAGAAGCGACTGGTCGAAGGGCAGACCATCGTCAGTCTCGCTCCATCTCTCATCGACGATTCGTTCGTCCCAGACCGCATGGAAGCCAGCGCCGCCGACGAGGCTGCGTTCCGGGAACTTATTCGCGAACACGGGCAAAACACTCCGATCCTCGTGCGGCCGCATCCCGATCATCCGGATCGCTTTCAGGTCGCCTTCGGTCACCGACGCCTTCGCGCCGCGCGCTCGCTCGGCATTGATGTGCGCGCTGTCGTGCGCCCGCTGTCCGACGAGGAGCTCGTCGTCGCGCAGGGCCAGGAGAACAGCGGCAGAACCGATCTGACCTTCATCGAGCGCGCACGCTTCGCGGCGCGCCTCGAGGATAGGAAGTTCTCTCGCGAGACCATCATGGCCGCACTTAATGTCGACAAGGCGGCGCTCTCGCGGCTCATTGCGATCGCGACCCGGGTGCCGACCGAGGTGATCGATGCGATCGGCGCCGCGCCGAGCTTCGGACGCGTCCGCTGGCAGGAATTGAGCGACCTGCTCGACCGTGATGAAAATCGCCGCCGCGCGATCGCGCACGTCAAAGCCCCCGGCTTCTCGGATCTCGAGAGCGACAAGCGCTTCGAATCGCTCGCCGCCGCGCTTCGCGATGTAACGTCCAGAGCACGGGCCGAAACGTGGTCCGCGAGCGACGGAACCCATGCCGCGAAGGTCATGCGCAGCGGTAAGAAGGTGACGCTGATGTTCGACGATCGCATTGCGCCGCAATTCGGCGACTTCGTCCGCGATAGGCTTCAAAGCCTGTACGACGAATACAAGGCGGTCGATCGAGACCGCTAATCAAACTTGCCCAGCCGGAATGAGCCGGCTGGACCGAGCAACCTGACCGAACAGGAGAAGCGACGGCAAAAGAAAAGGCCCCCGAAACGTCCCCGTCCCGGAAGCCCTCTCATCTCTTTGGCGATTGATAGAGAATCACTTCCGCGAATCGCAGTCAAGTGTCTCATGCGAGACGGCGTCATTTTGGCGAGCAATTTTCCTTTGCCTGCATGAGGCAAAGACATGGAACCGTATCAATCAACGTCGCCCTTTGGGCGGCGATCGCTGACGCTTGCCCATGTGGCAACGCAGATCGCCGTCTCCTCCCGGCCGCCGGAAAAGGTCGTCCACAAATGGCAGATCTTCAAGACGATCTGCACTGCGCGAACGCGCATCGGCGTATCCGAGCGATCGCTTTCGGTACTCAACGCCCTCCTGACGTTTCACCCCGAAACGGCGCTGAGCGGTGATGAGGATCTGATCGTCTTTCCGTCGAACGAGCAGCTTGCTTTGAGGGCGCACGGAATGCCGGCATCGACCTTGCGACGCCACCTGGCCGCTTTGGTCGACGCAGGTCTCATCATTCGCCGTGATAGCCCAAACGGCAAGCGCTACGCCCGAAAGGGCAGGGGCGGCGAGATCGAGCTCGCTTTCGGTTTCGAGCTTTCCCCGCTCGTCGTACGCGCCGAAGAATTCGAATCCCTGGCAGCGGAGATCGAGGCCGATGCTCGCGCGCTGAGGCTCGTTCGTGAGCGCATCACGATCTGCCGGCGCGACATCGCCAAAATGATCACGACAGGGATCGAGGAGGACGTGCCCACCCGAAGGGGAGGGCAGGGGCCTGCTGACTGGGACGAGGTTCATCGAGGCTTCCGCGCGATCATCGACGCAATTCCACGTACCGCGACTTGCGCGGAACTCGAACCGATTGCGGATACCCTCTCGCAACTGGCTGATGACATCCTCAATCTGTTGAGATCTCACATTAAAACAGAGAATCTAAGCGCCAATGAGTCCCATTCCGGGCGTCACATACAGAATTCAAATCCAGATCCCTTTATTGAACTTGAACCTGGCCTTCGAAAAGGCGGGGAGGCGAGGGCGGAGCCAGAACAACAAGCGCCGAGGATGCCGGAAGGGTCTTATCCACTTGGGATGGTGCTGCAGGCCTGCCCCGAGATCGCCGATTATGCCAAGGGCGGGATTGCGAACTGGCGCGACTTCCTGGCGACCGCCGCGGTGGTTCGGCCGATGCTCGGGATCAGTCCCAGCGCCTGGGAGGAGGCGCAGCACGTGATGGGTGAGGTTCAGGCGGCGGTCGTTCTGGCCTGCATCCTCGAGCGAAGTGCGACGATCAATTCCGCTGGCGGCTATTTGCGAGGTTTGACCGCCAGGGCGGCGGCCGGCGAGTTCTCGCTCGGCCCAATTCTGATGGCGCAAATCAACTCGAAGCTTCGCGATCAGAAGCGCCGGGCGTGATGCGCGCTCGGGCTCCCATGGAGGTAGAACCGATCAAATCGGTAGCTTTTTGGATCGAGACTGGCGCGCGACCGCTCGATCGGCGCGGTTCTTCTTTGCGATCGCGGATGCGAGCTCATCGTAGTCGACGCCGTTCTTTTGCAGTGCGCGTTTGGCGTCGGAGACCTCGAATCCGAGGAGCTCGAACACTGTCATGTTCAGGCTCGAGGCGATCTTTTCCATTGTTCTCAGGGTCGGATTCCCGATCCCTCGCAGGATCGTATAGTAGGTCCCACGCGCGAGGCCGGTTTTCGGCAGGAACGCCTCCATTCCGCCGTTCTCCACCTCAAGCTGCTGCAGTCGAATGGCGAGCATTTCGTTGAGGATCGAATGGTCGACAGGTTGGGGTTTGCGAACCGGGGGCATGTTTTCCTGGGCCAAAGAGTAACAATAGCGTGATCATAGCACGTTTCCGAGATCTAGTATATTGGACGTTGGTCCGTTCGCCACCCCCAAGTGGTTGAGCGGACTCATTTCTGCTCGCCCGGCGATTCCGACTGATCGTCCAAAGGTGAGACCGCGGAAGGTGGCGGAAACAATGCTGATGGGTGGACGCCGACACGCTCGGCGATGAGCTCGACCGTGTCGAGACTGGGGTTTCCAGCGTCGCTCATCAGGTGAAAATAGCTCGACCGGGGAATGCCAAGCCGATCGGCGAAAGCGCGACGACTTAGGCCAGTTTCGCGCCGCAACGCCTCCAGACGCGTTTGAAATGCGCGCAAGAGCGAGTGTTCACCCGAAATCCGTTCGGCTCGCGATGTCCTCGTATTGCTCAACATCCTTCATCTCCAAGCTGCGAATAGAAGACGCAACAGGCCATGGATCGAAACGAGCGCGCTCCATGGACGACTCGTCAACATTCAATATAATGTACGGATTCGATTCAACGAGGAGAAGAGAGCCCAGACAAAGAAAAACCCGGCAAAGCCGGGTCTCTCAAGAGGGTAAGCGGTCGGGCGACGGGAATCGCCTGCGACGCCAACAACTGATGACGGCATCATAGATCGCAGCACCCGACAGTTCAAGAGACGTGCGCTTTCGCGCCACGGATTTTCTTTGCCCGCGCTCTTCGAACGAAGAGGTTGCGAATGCAGGAGCTTGCCCAGATTTCATGTAGTCCGTTCGGAAGCAGGCCGCTCTCGTCCGGTATGCTCAAGACCAATGCGCTCGTGCGCGACTGCGCGCCTGGCACACAAGTGCGGAAGTGGAGTGTCTTCCGCGACATCAGCGCCGCAAGACCCGCGCTCGGAATACCAGACCGCGCGCTCATCGTTCTCAACGCGCTCCTGAGCTTTCACCCAGAGGCCACGCTGACTGCCGGCGCGCCCGATGTCGTGGTTTTTCCGTCGAACCGACACCTTTCACTGCGTTCGCATGGAATGGCGGCATCGACGCTTCGGCGGCATCTGGCCGCGCTTGTCGATCATGGCCTGATTCTGAGGCGAGATAGCCCGAACGGAAAACGCTTCGCGCGAAAGTCGGCCGACGGCGAGGTCGAGGTTTGCTATGGGTTCGATCTTGGACCGATCGTCGCGCGGGCGGCGGAATTTAATCGAATCGCGCGGGCGATCGAGGAGCAGGCGCGGCTCCTTCGGAACCTTCGGCAGCGCTTTACCGTCCTGCGCCGTGACATCGTGAAAATGATCGCCGCCGGCGTCGAGGCGAGCATCGCCATAGACTGGGCGGCTCTGCACGCAAAGTACCAGGCGATCGTCGCGCGCGTCCCGCGCACCCCGACGAAAGAAGCGCTCGATCCGATCGTCATCGAGCTCCAGGATCTTGCCGATCACGTCCTCGGGGTTCTGGATTCGCATCTGGGCGAGCCCGCGGTCGCGGCGCCAGATGGCGTGGACGTGGATGCGAGCGCGTCACCTCGATCGCTCACGCTTCACCCGGCGCCCTCGACCGACCCGGATCGCAACAGCTGGACGGACCGGCAGGAGGCTGTCCCGCTACGGGTCGTCCTCGACGCATGCCCGGATATCATCGACTATGCGCGCGGCAAGATCACCTCGTATCGCGCGCTGTTGACGACGGCCGCACTCGTTCGGCCTTTGCTGGGCATCAGCGCGAGTGCCTGGGAGGAAGCGGGACAGATCATGGGTGAGCCGCAGGCGGCGATCATCGTTGCGGCAATCCTACAACGCGGCGTCGCCATCAAGAACCCCGGAGGCTATTTGCGCAATCTCACGCGGCGCGCGGGCGCCGGGCAGTTTTCGGTCTGGCCGATGCTGATGGCGTTGTCTGCCGCCCGGCTGAAAAAGGCGACGTGATCAATCCTCGGGCGGCGGCGGCAATCGGCCGAGCCGCTTAAGACCGTCGAAGAGGATCTTGTCGACGATCCGCAGTGGGTGGGTCCGCTGCTCGGCGGCCATTTGACGAACGACGAGATCGATGGGATCGGGCAGCCGCAGGGCATACGGGCGCGAGGACGAGCGTTCCCCGTATGGTTCGAACGGATTGTGATCGCGCCCGCGCGATTTCGCTTCGCGTTGTCTCTCCCCGGAAAGTTCTTTCTTGCTGCGCATTGCGGCCGGCGCTGCCGTTAAGGCGGGGGAGTCATCATAGGTCGGGGTGACGACGACGGGTGCCGCCGCAGATGAGCCATGCGGGGCGGCACCGGTTCGTTGCGAGCGGAATGTGTCCCGGGGCAGCGCAGGGCGGGTCGCAGGAGACGCGGGATCGTGATCGCTCATGCTTCTGCAGCCGTCTGTTCCTGCGTCGGATTTTGACTAGCGGCCAGCAGTTCGCGCACCACCTGGTCGGCATTGTACCGGGCCTTGCGGACCGACTCGTCCTTGTCGCTCATCTGGTAGAGCGTTCCATGCCCGCTGGTCATGGTCCGGAAGGTCACCCGACGATAAAGCGCGTTCGAGCAGACCGGCACTCGCTCGGCGTCGAGATAGGCGACGACCTCGCGTAGCGGTCGGGTGTTTCGGTCGAGGCTGTCATATTCATTGAACAGGACACGGTGCTGACTCATCGGGAGTCCCGACGCCGTCGCGTGCTGCTCGAGGCTGCGGATCGTGCGGACCACTTGCGAGGCGTCGAACGTGTGCACCTTGCACGGCAAGACCACGAGGTCGGCTTGAAGCGCGGCCTGAACCAGCACGTCGCCGTAGTAGCCCGGCGTGTCGATCACGACGACATCGTAGGACTGCAACTTGTCGACCGCGGCGATTAACGCTCTCTCATCCGGCGCGCGGACCAGGTCGACCCCCTGCGGGCTTACTCCCCTGGCGACGCTTGAGGCGTGCCACTGATAGGACGATCCCTGCGGATCGGCATCGATGATCGCGGCCGAGTACCCGTGCTTGGCGAACTCGCCGGCGAGGATGATGGCGACGGTGGTCTTTCCGCTCCCGCCCTTGGGATTGGCGACTGCGAAGATGCTTGGCATGGCCCCTCCTGATTCCTGTCGTCGCCAAACATACAATATAATAGATATTAGACAATGCCGCATTACTTCCTTCCGGTGGTGTGGCATAACGGCATCGCGTCAATGCGTGGTTCCGGCTTTGCGGAAATGTCGCAATCACGCGATACGGTTATTCGGCGTTGTGGCATAGCGGCAAGTCGCGAATGCTGTATTGGTGAGTTACGGCTCTATGGAATTGCGATATTGCGTGAAAACCGCAGTGCGGTGTCGCCGGTATCGGTTAAGCCTGGTCTGGAGCATCTTGTGGGGTGCTGTGGCGGTCGGTTCCGTGTTGTCTTTTCAGGTACAGTATAATAGATATTAGTTGACAAGATACCGGTTTGTGGGCCAAACCGGGGACGGCAGCTGGACGCAGCCGAGGGGCGCTCACGCGCCTTCGTGGTCATCGCGACGATGCCCACGCCAGAGCTCGAGCCGTGTGGCCGCCGAGCCTCGCAAACGGGAAAAGAAAGGGGAGCGCCGATGGCCCGCTCCGTGAAGACGCCGCGACGTAAGCCCAGGCTTCGGACAGAGCTGTCCGAGCTCGATGAGCAGCGCCTTCAAGAAGCCGTCGTTCTGTTCGGTTTGCCCAAGGCCGAGGTTGTGCGCCGCTTGATCCGCGCCTCGGTTCAGGCCGGTCCCGCGCTCTCGGCCGAAAACACGCGCGCCATCGTCGAACTCGCGGGCCAGGTCCGCATAGTCGGGCGCAACCTCTCGCAAGTTCTCAAGGCGATTCACCGCGGTCAGGCAGTGCGGATCGAGGACACAGAGCCGGTGTGGCGCGGATTGCATGAAATCGTGTCGGCGATCAATGACGAGCTCACCGAGATGACGGTTGCCTATGGATCGAAGTTGAGGCGCGAGGCGAAGCTTAGGTTGCCGGCCGAGCTCGCGGAAAGCGGGTCGGTATGAGTCGCGCCACGCAGATCGCCTGGTGGGTCGAGCAGGTCGAGGCAGCCCGACGCGCCGTCGACGATGCGGGCCACATACGCCGGCGCCCATCATCGGGTTTCGATGACGAGGTGCGGGCTCGCCGCGGTCGGGTCGCACCACTTTCAAAAGCGCCGACCGCTCAAGAGATTATTCGAGGGACGACGATCACCGGCGGCCGAGATGAGGAGCGACTGAGGTTTTTGCCAACCGCGTCGGGCGGCGGAGGAGGCGGTGGAAGTGCCTCAGTAACGTCGGCTTCGAAGTCCGACCAGATCGCCGGGGGCGGTCATGGCGGAGGAGGAGGGAGCGGAGGCGGGCAAGGCGGAGCCGTCGGACGGGCGCGCCAGCTTGCGGCCGGTTACCAACCTGCCGTGATAAAGGTCGTGTCCTATGCCCGCGGGGTGGCGCGAGCGACCGCGACCGGCCAGTATGTGCAGCGTGAGGACGTCGCGCTCGAGACGCATGACGGCCGGATCCTCGCCGATCGTGCGGCGGTCGCCGACGAGATCAAGGCCTGGTCGAACAACTTCGCCAAGCGAGCGGAAAGCCATGACGTCGGCGCCGTGCGCTTGTCCCTGAAGGGTGTCCCCGACACACCCGAGGGCAGGGCAACCTATGAAAAGGCCATCGCCGCGGGATTTGAAGGTCACCGATATGCATATCGCCTCGATCTGACGCAGAAGGGTGAGCTCGAGGCGCGCATAGTTACTGCGATGGCCGGACCGGGAAAGGAGCGTTTCCGGGTTCGAGAGGAGAGCGTCGGAGAGGAGGGCAGGGGCTTCACTCAGAAGCGGCTCGATTTGGCGTCCGAAGCCCGCGCGAAAGAGCGGATGGTGGCTGCGGCCGGCTTAGTACCCGAGGCAATCGGCATAATTCCGGGAGCCACGAGCCATGGTCGAGACGGCGTGACGTATCGACTCAACAAGCTGATCGAGAAAGGACCGGCTATCGACGATCGGGGCAGAACAATCGCTAACGTCGCCGAAACCCGCACCGCAGCGCGCGAATGGGGACCGACGCTCAGGTCGCAATCTTCGCGCGACACCATGCACTTGATCGTGTCTGCCAAGGCGGGCACCGACGTGGAAGCTCTCACTCGAGCTGCCCGTGCATTCCTGCACGATCGGTTTGCGGACCACAAGTTTATGTTCGGGATCCACACCGATAAGGAGGCCGACGGCCATATTCATGTTCACGCTGTCGTAGCTGTCAAAAGCGAGTCCGGACAAAAGCTCCATCCGGGCCGAGAGACCTTCAGCGAATGGCGCCAGGTCTACGCCCAGCATGCACAGGCGGAAGGCCTCAAGATAGTCGCGACATCCGCGCGCGAGCGTGCATCGTCGCAAAGCTACGGGCCGAAGGATAAGGCGATTGTCGACGCGGCGGATCGGCCGCGTCCGACACGCGAGGCGCGCGATCGTGCCTATGCCGCGGATCCCGCCAATCGACGGCTCATCGACAATGCGCGCCACCGGATCGCGGTCGCGCGGGCAAATCCAATTCGCCTTCCCGTGACGGTGCGGGACCTAAAGGTCGTCAACGAGGGGGTTCAAGTGTGGCGGGCGGTTGCGACCGAGCAGCCGGCGAACCGGCAGGCAACAGACATGCTCGAACGCTTGTTGATGGCCCAGACCGTTGGCTCGATCGTGCAGACGATTGGGAAACGCGTGGAGCAGCTAACGAAGGAGAACCCGACCATGGCAGTGACATCGGAGCAGATGGCAAAGGACCTGCGCCTGATGAACGAAGCTGTGTCGCGCACAAGCGACCTGCTTGATAGCGAGACGAAACAGCAGTTTCGTGAGGCATCGTCCCGATATCTCGAAACGCTCGCGAACCGCATCGATCTGCAGCGAGCGTCCGAGCATGGGGTTCAACAAATGACCCGCGCTGAGGTCGAGGCGATCGCCGGTGCCAATGCCGACCGGCTCATCGAGAGGGCGAGCGGAATACAGCGGCGTGAAGAGCGCGAAGCAGCCGACGCCGCGAGATTGGCAGATCGCGCCATCGCCGCCGAACGTCGAGAGGAAGCCACGGCCGGAATCGATCCGACCTCCCAGCGGGAGCTTCGTGCCGAGCGGTCGATCGTTGCCGGTGCGCAAAAATCGGCTGCGCAGGAGGCGCGGGAAGCTGCCGCAGCGCGCGAGGCAGCCGCTTCGCTGGCGCAGCACCCGGCGGATCGCTTGTCGCCGGCGCTGATCCAGACTGACGCGCTGGCGCGGCTCAGAGCCGAGCAGGAGCAGATCATCCGCGAGATCGAGGCAAGTGAAGGCGCGCAGGGTCAGTCGGCAAGGCCACAGCGGATGATCTAACGGAAACGCCCAGCTACGATCTGCTGTCCAAAGCAAAAACCCACCGTGTCGAAAGGTCCGGAGAGCGATTGACACCGGGCTGGGTCGTAGATACACATGATCTATCGATAGATAGGTCTCGCTTTCAGAAGCAGATGCTGAGGGAAATCTGACCAACACTTCATCGGATACAGACGCGAATTTGAAAACAGACGTCGCTACGCACTCTGCCTTGAAGTCGACCCACAAGCGCGGCCGTCCTCGCGAGTTTGATCCTGATGACGCTTTCCTGCAGGTCAGGATTTGCTTTTCGCGGCGGGGATACGCTGCGACTTCTATCGATGATTTGTCCGACGCAACCGGGCTTGCGCGGCCCAGCCTTTATCGCGCATTCGGCGACAAGCGAGCCATGTTTTTACGAGCTCTTGATAGAGAATATGAGGAACTCACAGATCGGCTTGAGCGGGCGAAACTGGTCGGACCGGTGCCTTTGCGACTCTCAGCGTTTTACCAAGCGGCGCGCTCGAGTTATGTCACGACGGGTACGACTCGTGCTGTCGGCGTGGCGTTCGGGGCAGCGCTCGCCGACGCTACAGATGATGTCGACGTAACTCATCGACTTCAGCAGTTTCATTCCGCAATAGAAGCTGCGGCATTCGACATTCTTGGGCCCAATGTCAGCTCTGTGATGGGACAAATGCTCTCGGCGTTGGCAATTGGCGCTTGCGTAAAGGCTCGGGTAGGCGCCGACAGTTTCGAAGAAGCCGATATAGCAATGCTCGCGCGCATCTTGACGACGACGCCGTAGTGCGCTTCGTGCGACTGCGTCGCTTTGCTTATCTGTCGGAAGGCACAGACAGCTTACTCAGAACGTTAGCTCGGCAGGGCTGTAAGCACCCGTGGTGCGAAGCCGGGAAACACTAAAGCATCCGGCAGGAAGTGGCCGAAGAAGCTCCTCCTCCGGGCACGTGGAATCCAGCCATGCCATTCGTTGATCTCGCCGCAGAACGGCCATCTGACGATCATGATGTGGCGAGATGTCGTCATTGGCCGCTGTTGTCAGAACCGCATAAGCCTCAGGCCAATTGCCGGTCGCGGGTCGCCATATGCCAGCGAAATAAAACCAATCGCCGTTAGCGAGCGAAAAGCTGTATTGCTTACCCTTGCTGCGATGCCGAAATTCGGAGGCCGGTACGAGACAGCGATGTGATGGGAAGGATCGGCCTTCGGCACGCACGACGGTGAAAGGTCGGCCACCTGCTTCGCGGGGCTGAAGTCCCCACGGCAGCTTTACCATCTCAACATCGTCGCCGTCTCGCCGTATGATTATACGGAGTTCGTCGAGCGATGCGTCGGAATCGAATGCAGTTGCGCTCATAATCTGCGAACATAACAAGAACGAGGTCGCAAGGCAATCGCGATCGAGACGGAGGGCCGATGTGCAATGACTATCGACTGAAGGTGGACGTCGCTTCGATCGTGGAGGACTTCGCCGACCTCAAGATCAAGATCCGTTTTGGCGAGGGCGCTCCGAACCTAGAAGCGCGCGACGACATCAAGATTACCGATGTTGCGCCGATCATTCGCACGGTCGATGGCGCGCGCGGTGAAGGTGATCTGGTGCAGCGCCGATGGAGCTGGCCCGGCCAGAACAAGCGACCAGTCTATAACTTTCGCTCGGAGGGGCGCGAATTCACCTCGAACCGCTGCCTGATCGTGGCGGACGGCTTCTACGAATTCACCGATCCCACCGAGAAGGGAAAGAAGCGGAAGGACAAGTGGCTTTTCACGAAGCGAGATGAGCCGATTTTCTGCATCGCCGGAATCTGGCGCGAGACGAAGGAAGTCGGCGAGGCTTTCACCATGCTGACCATGGAGCCTGGGCCCGATATCGCTCCGTATCATGACCGGCAGATCGTCATCCTTGAACGCGACGCTTGGGCCGACTGGCTCGATCCGTCTGTCCCTGCGCAGTCGCTGATTAGGCCGCTTGCGGCAGGAACGCTGCAAGTAGGACAGGTCGGCTGATGCAGTGTTGGGACGGACCGGGCGTCCTCCGCGCGAGCGTCCGTTGTCGGATGTCCCCCGATCGCGTAGTTTTCGCGTCAAGATGATGCCAAAGGGCTTGCTTGTGACACCAAGGAAAAGGTCTGGATTTGGAGAACTCAACGCCGACGATTTGGGAAGACGATGATTACGTTTACATTCCCGAGGAACTCTTCAAGCACCTGCCCGACGAATATCGCGACGCCCTTGAGGCGCGCAAGCAGCAAGGTAGCGACATCTTGCAGATCGCAGACAAGGACATCAAAAGCCTCGTCCGACTAGCCAACGCGATCCCGACGACTTCGAGCCTAAGCTATATCTATCACCGCCTGCGGACTTCCAAATTCGATGTGACCGCAGAGGCTGTCATGGAGCAGGAAATGCTGACGACCGCTTTTGTCGTGACGTACTCACGTCTATTCGTCAGCGGAAATGGTGGGAGCGGCGTGTCGAGGGACCAGATACCTGCACATCTTCGTGCGGTTCACGATGACATCCTCGAAATCCGCCACCAGCGCTATGCTCACAATGCGGGACATGAAACGATCGGCAGCGGCATCCAGATTGACTTTGATGATACGGAAGTCCGGGTGAATTTGGGAATGAGTCTGGGCTTTTATGTGGGAGGCCGAAACGAGTGGGAAGAGCTCGTGACTTTCCTCGATGCGCACATGCACGAACGCCTTCAAAAGATCCTCGACCGGCTGAAGGCGAAGACCGGCTTGGAATGGACGTTCCCCGAGGGGCCGGCACCTGATTGGGTGGGTAAGTACGGTTAGTTGAGCAGTCCAATTGAGCCGTCCCGAAAGGCGGCGTGCTAGACTTTGACCTTTGCCTTGCATCAAGACCAGCGGCCGAGACGGGTTTTTGTGATGTCATTGACGCGCAACTAAGATCAGTCCTCTTTACCGTGCGCCATGTCGGCGCCTTGGGCGGGAGGTACGTTCACGCCAAATCGTTTTACTCGACGGGCGTTGATCGCCGACTCCTGGCCAATCTTCATCAGACCTGCGCGTACACGTTGCGGAATCTCCTTCATTTGGTCGGTTGCGTTGCTTATTCGATCGAATTGAAACGCATTCGAGAGCAGACGCCGCAGTTCCTGGCCGGAATGAGCTTTGAAGATTTTTGCATATTCTTCCGGCGACGTCGTTGCAAGGATCGCTATCGCCTCCTCAGTCCACCCGCCCTTGATCGAGGAAAGCACAGCTTTTACGTCATGGGCTTCTGGGGCTTCTGCCAACCGCGCCTCAAACGCGGCGCGGACATCTGGGTCCGTTACGTTATCGGCAAACGGATATTCGTCGAGGTCAAAGAAGCCGCGCGGCTCCTGCCGCTCTTTCATATAATGGTCGACCATTTCTTTCGCTTGGACAGGGCGTCCGAGTTCCTTGAACAGCGCCACCGTCCCGTTGAGGTTCACCGGGCTGATGTATTGAACGTTCTTTATGAACGATGCGTAGATGCCGTCGAGTACTTCATTGCCATTGTCGGCGAAGGAATCGTGATAGGCGCTCCATGCCGACTCGAACGCTCCATCGGCTTTCGACGCGACGACTTTGTCATGCACAACCTTGCCGGCTTTTTTCACCGCTTCTGGATCAAAGAACCCTCGTTTAACCCCATTCATGAGGATCTGATCGAGGTCATCGGTCCAAGCGTAACCGTAGGCCTCGAGGAGTGAATTCCAGGCGGCCTCGTTCGGTGGAACGTCGTTCTGCGCACCCCCGACGAGATCCGGAGCCCTCCTGCGAAGAAATGCTAAAGACGGAGCTTCGCCGGGCTGGTCGCGCGCCCACCCGAAGAGCACAACGGAACTAGTGCCAGTATTGAAGACAGCCGGATCAAACTCCGCCACTATCGGCTCAAGCGCCGCAACGAGTTTTCTTATCCGTTTGATAACGCGAATATTCGTGATGCCGAGGGATATGCACCGCTCCTTGACAAGCTCGTCAGTCTCCGTGCTCCCTTTGATCCCGACGCTTGCGGAGTCGGAGGGGGATGGTTCGAAGACCAGGGAAACGTCGGCGACTTTCTCCAGGTTTCGCTCGAACTCTTGCCGCGCTTGTTCGGTGAGCTGTTCGTCGTTGAGCAAGAGAACGATCTTACAGTTTCTTTGCTCGCGCAGATATGAAATTAGACCCAGGACATCGCTCACGTCGAGCTTTTGCCCCCGCCGCTCCAGGTCGTCTATACAAATGATCTGATCGCGAATCGTCATGAATGACACGAGACCGCCGATCTCGTTGCCGACAAAGTTCTTCACGACGGGGATAGACTGAGCGATCCTTGCCAGCTTCCGCCATGAACCTATTTTCGAGACGTAGGCATCAAGCGTGTCCAGGTCTGCTTTCTTCAGACCGTCGCTGAATGTGATTACATTCTCAAAGATGGAAAGCTTGAGCTCGTCGAGAGAGTTTACTCCAAAGAGCGAAACGTACGAGTATCGAGACAGTTTCACCCTCTTATGGGCATGTGCTGCTTCCAGCGCCGTCGACCAGGTGTATGTTTTCCCCACACCCCATTTGCCGCGCACACATAGAACCTCTGGATCGGTGCGACCGAGAAACTCGGCAATGGCCTGCCTCACAAGTACAATGGACAATACAGCCTCCAGCTAATCCCGCGATATCGATTGAAGATGATGATGCTATGCTTGTTTCAGGCTGGTCAAACTTGAATGATCAAGGCGCCGCTTCCGAACGGGCGTCCGCGGTTATTGCAAGCGTATAGCGGCATGGTCACGCCTTCCTGAAGTTCGCTACCGAAAGTTCCGGCTCTTCACCTTGATGGTGTCGATGTGCAGGTCCGGGATATAGATGTCGCGGGTGCGGAGGCCCTTCGGCGGCAGCTCGCGCGGATCTGGGCCGGCGCCGCCGTTGCGGACCTGGTCGCCGCGGCCGTGCGGCAGCGGAAACGCCACATCACGGTTGCCCACGTTGGCGAGATCGGCCGAGAGATCGGTGATGCGCTGCGCCACCAGGTGGACGACGTCGCCCTCGCGCTGGATTCGGCCGCGCACCGCCATCATGCTGGCCGACAGGACGGCGCGACGGTTGGCTTCAAACACCTTGGCCCAGACCACGAGGTTGGCGATGCCGGTCTCGTCTTCCAAGGTGATGAACATCACACCTTTGGCGCTGCCCGGGCGCTGGCGGACCAGGACGATGCCTGCCGCTTCGAGCCAACGCCCGTCACGGGTGGCCATGGCTTCGGCACAGGAGACGATCTGCCGACGGTGGAGATCCTCGCGCAAAAAGCTCAAGGGATGGGCCCGGAGTGTCAGGCCGACATGCCCGTAATCCTCGACCACTTCGCTGCCAGCGGTCATCGGCCGTAGCTCCACAGTCGGCTCGTTGATCTCCGGTACGATCTTGGCTTCGCGCGCGGATGCGGCGGCAAAGAGTGGGAGCGGCTCGTCCCTCAAAGCTTTGATCGCCCATAGGGCCTCGCGGCGGGCTAGCCGGAGCGCCGGGCGGAAGGCATCGGCCTCGGCGAGCTGGACCAGAGCGGCCGATGGCACGCTGGCGCGCCGCCAGAGATCGTCAATCGACGCGAAGGGTTGGTCGGCCCGTGCGGCAACGATCGCAGCACCATGCGCATTTGCCAAACCTTTGACCATGCGCAGACCCAGGCGAACGGCGAAGCGGCTGTCGTCAGCAGTCTGCTCCAAGGTGCAGTCCCACCTGGAGGCGTTGGCGCAAACCGGCCGGACATCGACGCCATGCTCGATCGCGTCCCTGACGATCTGAGCCGGCGCGTAGAAGCCCATGGGCTGGGCGTTAAGCAGCGCCGCGCAGAATATGTCGGGGTGCCAGCATTTCAGCCAAGCGCTGGCATAGGCAATCAGCGCAAAGGATGCCGCGTGCGATTCCGGAAATCCGTAGGAGCCGAAGCCCTCAAGTTGTTTGAAGGTCGCCTCGGCGAAATCGCGCTGATACCCGTTGTCGACCATCCCCTGGATCAGCTTCTCCTTGAAACCGGAGACGCCGCCCGTGAACTTGAAGGTCGCCATCGACTTGCGCAGCATGTCGGCTTCGCCGGGGGTGAAGCCGGCGCACTCGATGGCGACGCGCATCGCCTGTTCCTGAAACAGCGGCACACCGAGAGTCTTGCCGAGCACCTTCTCCAGCTCGGGCTTCGGGAAGACGACCGGCTCCAGCCCTTCGCGCCGGCGCAGATAGGGATGGACCATGTCGCCCTGGATCGGCCCGGGCCTGACGATCGCGACCTGTACGACCAAGTCATAGAAGGTCCGGGGTTTCAGCCTTGGCAGCATCGACATCTGTGCGCGGGATTCGATTTGGAAGGTGCCGAGCGTATCAGCGCGCCGGATCATCGCGTACGTGCGCGGATCCTCGGCTGGGATCGTCGAAAGGTCGAGGTTGACGCCCTTGTGGTCGGCGAGCATGTCGAGGCCGCGCTTCATGCAGCTCAGCATTCCCAACGCCAAAACATCGACCTTCATGAAGCGCAAGGCGTCTATGTCGTCCTTGTCCCATTCGATCACTTGGCGGTCGACCATCGCGGCGGGTTCAATCGGCACCAGCTCGTCAAGCCGGTCATGGGTCAGGACGAACCCGCCCGGATGCTGCGACAGGTGACGGGGCGCGCCCATGAGCTGGCGCGCGAGATCGAGCGCGAGGCGCAGGCGCCGATCGCCAAGGTTGAGGTTCAACGCTTCGACGTGCTTTTCCTCCACGCCTTCTGACCAGCCCCAGACCTGGCCCGACAGTGTCTTGATCAGATCCTCGGTGAGGCCGAGCGCCTTGCCGACATCGCGCATCGCGCCCTTGGTGCGATAGCGGATGACCGTCGAGCACAGCGCGGCTCGGTCCCGGCCGTAGGTGTCGAACACCCACTGCATGACAATCTCGCGCCGCTCATGTTCGAAATCCACGTCGATATCAGGCGGTTCGCGCCGCTCTTCGCTCACGAACCGCTCGAACAAGAGGTCGTTGCGGCCGGGATCGATCGATGTGATCCCGAGAACGTAGCAGACGGCGGAATTGGCCGCCGATCCACGCCCCTGACAGAGGATATCCCTGGATCGGGCAAACCGCACGATGCTGTTCACGGTCAGGAAGTATGGCGCGTACTGCAGCTTCTCGATGAGGCGCAGCTCATGCTGCAGGGATGCCCGCACGCTGTCGGGCACGCCTTCGGGATAACGGCCTTCGGCGCCTTCCCAGGCGAGCTTCTCGAGCGTTTCCTGGGGTGTTAGCGTCGGATCGTCTCGCTCCTCCGGATATTGATAGGCCAGCTCCTTTAGGTCGAACCGGCAGCGCGCGGTGATTTCGATTGTGCGGGCAACCGCTTCGGGATTGCGCGGAAAAAGCCGGTACATTTCCTTGGGCGGCTTCAGGTAGCGGTCGCCGTATTCACGCCGGTCGCCGAGCTCGTCGATCGTGATGCCATGGCGGATGCAGGTCACCACGTCCTGCAGCATGCGCCGATCGGGCGCGTGGTAGAGCACATCATTGGTGACGACGGACGGCACGCGCATCTGGGCGGCCAGGTTCGACAGCTCGTGGATGCGAAGCTGGTCATTCGGCCGCCGGCGCAGCGTCAGAGCAAGATAGGCACGGTCGCCGAAGGCATCACGCAGCCGGCGCAGGCGGAGCCCGCAGGTTTCGTCGGCCTCTTCGGGAACAAGAATGCCGATCAGACCCTCGCTGTAGGCAACCAGATCGGCCCATTCCAAGATGCACTTCGCCTTGCCGCCGCGCTTCTTGCCGAGCGAGAGCAACCGGCAAAGCCGGCCATAGGCGGCTCGGTCGGTTGGATAGACCAAGATAGACATGCCGTCGACGAGATCGAGACGGCAGCCGACGATGAGGCGCACGCCCGTCGTCTTCGCGGCCTCGAAGGCCCGCACGATGCCGGCAAGCGAATTGCGGTCGACAACGGCGACCGCTTCGATGCCCTGGATCGCGGCCTGAGCAAACACCTCCTCGCAGGACGAGGCGCCCCGTAGGAACGAGAAGTGGGATGTGACCTGTAGCTCGGCGTAGCGGCTCATCCGAACACCCCATGCAGAAACCAGCGCTGCGATCCCGTATTGGGGTCTTCACCGTCACCGGAGCGGAAGATCCAGTAGCGCTCGCCGGCGTCGTCCTCGACGCGGAAATAGTCGCGGACAGCGCTCAGCTCTGCATCGCGCAACCACCATTCACCGCGGATGCGTTCAGGTCCATCGGCTTGCCGGACGCGACGCCGGATGCCTCGCCAGGTGAAAGCTGCAGGCGGGTGATCAGGGAGAAGCGCCATCGTCTCGATCGGCTCCGGGGAAGCCAACAGTCGCGATGGACGTGGCCAGTGGCCGGGCCAACTCGCGCCGGTCTCGGGCGCCATGGGCGGAATTCGCCGCACCGAACGCTCGGGCACCTCGGTTGCGACCGGAGCCGCCCGGTAGAGACAGCGCTCGCCGACCCGGTTGATCAGCGTGTCGACTAGATCGGAGACATCCGGCGCGCCATCATCAATCATGGCTGTGAGGGTTTGCTTCTCCCCGAGCGGCTCGGCCAGTGTCGCGGTCAGGCTGAGGATCTCGATGCCGAAGCCCGGCTCGATCGTCTCGATCTTGTCCGTCAGGAGCCGCGTGAGGCGTTTCACGTCGCGTACCGGCATGGCCGTGCCGACGCGGACCGCCTGAAGGCGACTGTCGACCCGGTGACAGATGAGGTCGAGGCGCTTCGCCCCGAGGCCCTTGGCCTCTAACTCGGCGCAGAGTTGGACAACCAGCTTGCCGATATATCGGGCGATGGTCTCCGCCGCCCCGATGGGCTCCGCGAAATTCCGCTTCACCTCGATCAGTTCAACGGGGCGGATCGGATCGATGGGCTCGCTGAGCAGGCCTGCCGCCTGGTCCAGTCGACGTCCGAGCTGCGGCCCGAACCGGAGGGTGAGCGGAGCGCGCGGCTGCGCGAGGAGATCGGCGACACGCTCGAAGCCGAGGACATGAAGAGCGGCGATCGTATCGGCCGGGAGACGAAGCGCGGGCAGAGGCAGGTCGGCCAGGATGGCGCTACCGTGACCGGACGGCGCGATCGCGATCGGCTTCGGGCCAAACCGCGCCAAGGCGTGCGCAGTTCCCCAGGTATCGGCGATGGCAGCGCGGGCACGAACACCAGAAGCAGAAAGGCGGTCGATCAGGCCGGCGAGCATGGCTTGTTCTCCGCCGTGCAGATGATCGGCGCCGGTGGTGTCGATTATCAGCCCGTCAGGAGCATCGGCCGCGACGATCGGCGCGTAGCGCTGGAGCATCCACAGCGCGAGACGATCGAGCGCCTGGGCGTCGGCCGCCGCGTCGTGGTCGTGGACCACGAGGTCTTGCACGAGCACCCGAGCCTTGGTTGCGGGCATCCCAACGCGCACGCCGGCGGCCTCGGCTGCCGCGTCGATCGCCAGCACCACCTGCCTTCTCCCGTCACGACCAATCAGGGCGAGCGGCGCCTCAGGCGGAGGCGCCGCGTCGCCGGCCTTCCGCCGGAGCCGGTCCGTGGACCAGCTCGGCAGGAAGAGCGAGACGACCCGAGTCATCACATGCCTCCACTTCGAAATCTGCACTTTCGCCCGCCCGGGCGCGGATGAGTTCTAGGAGCCAGCGGTGTCGACCGACGCCAGGCACCGGTAGGGTCGCCGAGGGAATGACGGACACGCGCCATCGGGTCGCGGCGGCCGTCGGCTGGCCGAAATCAGACGCCTCGGTTTGTCGGCGCCAGCGCCGTAGAGCCATGCCGATCGTGCCGCTGCCCTCCGCACAGAGCTGGAGGCGCCGTGACGCGGTCATGTCGAGCCTGCCGACTTCGCCGACGACGGCGCCAAGGCCGCCATGGCGTAGACCTTCCTCGATACAAGCCAGTACCGTCTTGTCATTGCCCGCCTCAACGTAGATCACCCGGTCGGGCGAAAGGCCGGCCTGTGCCAATGCCGGAGCGAAGAGATCCGGCCGGGTAATGACCCAGAGAACCTTGCCCCTGGTTCGCGCCGCGATCCCGGCCGCGAAGAGAGCAGCGGCCGCGCCATCAACGGCGCCGTTGCCGCCGCCGGCAATTTCGTGGAGTGCGCCAAGCGTCAGGCCCCCGCCCGGAAGCCGCGAGTCGACCTCGGCGATCCCGAACGGGAGCACCGATTTCACGCGCCGGCCCCTGCCTTCGATCTTCTCGATCTGCGCGCGCAACGACTCTATGGCGGGCTCGGGCCGCAAATTCCTCGTTGACCTCCGGGGACGGGTTCGACATCATGTTCTCTATTTGTTCTAGTTTTTAATCTGAAGAGTCAAGGGTTCGGATCGATGTATCCGCACATAGCCCCGCTACCGGAGAACAGGAACGAGCAACGGCGCTGATCGAAGGCGATCCATCTGATCTGGGCCGCGATGGCTCTTAGTATGGTTGCCTGGAGACTGGGAGCGATATCGCTCGACGCTTTGATCGCACGATTTTTCGGCGATGCTCGTCCCCGCGACGCCGCCGTCACCGAGCCCGATCGGTAGCGTCAGGATATGATGGTAATTCCGGCGCGTTGACCGAAAGCGCGGATCTCGAGCAACAGGCCAGCGTCGGCTCCCACGGCGATGCAGTCGAGCGTGTCAAGGTCCGTCTCGCGGATCCGATCTTCGAACAGGATCACGCATCGGTCGGGATCGCATTGCCGCGACGTCCAAATCAGCCCGTCGATATCCGGCCTGGCGCGATGAATCGCTTGGGCCCAAAGAACGGTCTGACCGTAGGTGGATTTCGGCGTATCGATGAGCTCGCCGCGCCTGAGCCCCCATGCTTTCAGGTCCGGGGTGAACAAGCCGGCGAGCAGCAGATCTCGCTTCGGCGCGATGCGGCTCACACTGCGCGTCTCCACGACGTCGAGCCGAACGGTCTTAAATGCCGCAGCCGGTTCTATGTCATGGAAAATGGATTCAAAGGCGGCAGCCTCGCGCGACGTCGCCGCATAGAGCGTTGGCACGCATGCGCCCGCCGCATCGTTGAAAGGCGCGAACCGCGTCGGCTGTCCCATGCACGGGTTGAACTGCGCCGAGCGAAAGCCGGCGCCATGCGTCCGATGGAGGACCGTACCTTTCGTGATCGTCTGCGTGTTGATGTCCGGAAAAGGCGAGGGCGGCGGGCTTACGGCTGAGGCGCTCACCCGACAACCTCTTCACTCTCTCGTTTAGCCGCTGCGACGAGCGCCTCGGGATCATCCAGCATGTCGGCGGGTGCCTTGTCGCCGAGCCAACCGTTCGTGGAGACGAACCAGAAGGCGCGGTGCCATGCCGACAGCCGGGCGGGGAGGGCCGTAAGCACCTTCTTGATCGTCGGATGCGGCCGACCCTCACGGAACTGGAAGGCCGGGAAATGCTCCTTGCCACGATGTTGGACGGAGAAGATGTCACCGGTCTTTTTCCAGCGTGCCGCCGTTGCGTAGGGGTTCCTGGTCTTCAGTCCCGCCTGTGCGCCAATCTCGGCACTGGTAAGCTGCGGCACTTCGGCGACGAAACGGTCGCGAAGTTCGAGATTATCGGAAGCCAGCGCACCGCGCGCGTCAGCGAGCTCATCCGGCAGGAGCACCTCTGCGAGCTTGCTAATCGCCGTCTCGAGGCGGCTTTCGTCAAGCGTAGCGCTGACGCGAACCACCATTTCAAGGAAGGAGCGCACAGCGCTTCGATGGCCTTCGTCGAGGTCGGGCTTGAGCTGAAGGACGACAGAACGCCCCAGGACGATGTCAGCGGCCGCTGTTGCGAGATCCGCAAATCTTGTCTCGGTCGCGGATAGCGGGATTGTGCCGGCCGGCGCTGTGTCTTGAAGCGCGCGAAGGATCGCCGTGACGAGAAGTTCGCGGTCTTTGGACGCGGATCGGCTAGAGCGCTCCTGTGCTCGGGTTCCCCCAGTCGCACGACGCTCTGCGACCGGAGCCAAGGGCCGGTCGACCATGAGGAAAGATGAAAAGAGTGCGTCGGACATCGGCTCACGTGAGATTGAGTATGGAAACACTCATATCACGTATGTCACGTCCGCCGCAATACAAGAGGGGCGCGCGTGCGATTGTCCGCTCAGGCTTGGTCCGTGCTCGCGACGGGCAGGGGTCCCGCCAGCGCTAACGGTCGAAATCGCTAGCGTCGTGACGCTCCTGCAATGAACCTGGCCAGTCGTTCTGCTTGCGGTTCACCAGTCGCCCGCGCTGGACGGCCGGACGTTCCGCGATCGCAGCCGCCCATCGCTCCACGTTAGGATATTCATGCGTGCTCAGGAATTCGCGCACATCGTTCGCCCAGCCGAGAACCAAGGCCCCGTACCATGGAAAAATCGCGACATCGGCGATCGTGTAGTCATTACCGGCGATGAATGGTCGGTCGGCGAGGCGCCGGTTTAAGACATCGAGCTGTCGCTTTACCTCCATGGTATAGCGGTCGATTGCGTATTCGATCTTGACGGGCGCATACCGGTAGAAGTGGGCAAATCCTCCTCCAAGATACGGAGCGCTTCCCATCTGCCAGAACAGCCAGTTCAAGACCTCGGATCGACCGTATGTGTCGTCTGGCAGGAAACGCCGGAATTTTTCCGCAAGATACAGAAGAATCGCGCCTGACTCGAATAAATAGACGGGCTTTTCAACACTACGGTCGACAAGGGCAGGGATCTTCGAGTTCGGATTGATCTCGACAAAGCCCGAACCAAACTGGTCGCCCTTCATGATGTCGATCAACCAGGCGTCATACTCGGCCCCGGTCTCTCCGGCTGCAAGAAGCTCTTCGAGAAGGATGGTGACCTTAATGCCGTTCCAAGTGCCTTGGGAGTAAAGCTGCAAAGGATGCCGCCCGATGGGCAGGTCGCTGTCATGTGTCGCGCCTGCGACGGGACGATTGATTGAAGCAAACACGCCCCCGTTGACTTTGTTTGTCCAAACCTTTGGGGGCGTGTAGTTGTCAGCACTCATTATTCGCTCCGTTCGATCGGATCTTGTAGGACAAATTTTAGCACGCGGGACGGCCCAACGCTTCGGCGTTGATCGAACTGTCGCCGCCGCGATCCGGAGCCCTACTGATTTACCGTCGAGGCTCGTTCCAGCTCGCGGGCGTCGGCAACACTTTTGCCGGCCGCACGCAACGTTGGCAGTACATCGGCCGCGAAAAGGTCAATTTGCTCAAGAACAACGTTGAGCGGAGTTCCACCGCCGTCGATGTGGAACAGCTGGCGGTCGTAAGGTCCAAAGTATTCCCGAAAGCTAAGCGTCTTGTCGATAATTTCCTGCGGGCTCCCAACCGTTAGGGCCGTTCCGGAAATCACTTGTTCGAGCGATCCAGCGCCGCGATAGACGCGCATATTCGCAAAATACCGGCGAAACTCCTGCTTCGCGTCCTGAGAATTCTTGCGAACGAACATCTGGCCGCCTGCGCCCACGCGCGGCACTCGACCCGAAGCGGCATGATAATACGCGAACCGCTCTCGATAGGCCCGGACGAGGTCTGCAAAGTGGCTCACAGGCCCAAACAGGTTATTAGCAAAAAATCCATCGCCATAACGCGCGGCGAGATCGGCGACCCGCAGATTGCGAACGGATCCATGCCAGACGTAAGGCGGCGTACCGTCCAACGGGCGAGGCGTTGCCGTGAAGCCCTCCAGCGGCGTTCGGAAATGCCCCTGCCAGTCAACGACATCCTCTCGCCAAAGTCGATGCAGCAGCGCGTAGTTCTCTTCACCAAGGGCATCGCTAGTCCGGATGTCTTGGCCAAACCAGGGATAAACTGCCGGCGTGTTGCCGCGCCCTAGCATAACGTCGACGCGACCATCGGCGAGATGCTGCAGCATCGCAAAGTCTTCGGCGATTTTGACCGGATCGTTCGTCGTGATCAGCGTCGTCGATGTTGAAAGAACAATCCGCTCTGTCTGCGCAGCGATGTACCCAAGCAGCGTCGTCGGCGAGCTAGGGACGTAGGGCGGATTGTGGTGTTCGCCCATCGCGAAAACGTCGAGTCCGGCTTGATCTGCGTGTGCCGCGATCCGAGCGAGACCCTTGATCCGCTCGTACTCGCTGATCGGCTCCATCGTGAGTGGGTTCGGTGGGTTTTCCCCAACGCTAAAAATACCAATTTGCATTGCGTTCCCAAGATTGACGCGCCGATGCGGAAGGGCAGCCGGAGTGGTGCATCGTCAAGCGGCAAAGCGCTTCGCGAAACTGGCGAAACGGTCGACGAAGGCTTGTAAGAAAGCTTTGGTTGTTTCGACGGTCACATCGCGCTCCTCGTCAATAAGCTCTGGTGTGAAGCCGCCGAGATAGGCTTCTCCGCCGAGGAGGTGTGCGCCGAGCGCGCCCAAGATCGTGCGTAGGTGCTGTTGAACGACAGCCGTCCCGATCGCGCCGCGAGCGGCGCCGATGATGGCGACCGGCTTGTCGCGCCATACGCTCTCAGCACCGGGACGCGAGCCCCAATCGATGCAGTTCTTCAGGACGGCGGGGAGGGAACGATTATGCTCTGGCGATACGATCAACACGGCATTGGCAGCACGGACCTCTGCGCTGAAGCGTTTCGCGCTCTCCGGCCAGTCATTCTCGAGATCAAGACTGTAGAGCGGAAGATCGGCGATCGAGATCAGCTTGAACTCGACCGCGTTGACGCCAAGGCGCATCACCGCTTCGGCGAGTCTCAGGTTGATAGATTCCCCGCGCGTGCTGCCGACGATAACGGCGACGGTTGGTTTTGCCATGTCAATGCTCCAGAGTTGGGGGCTGTTTGCACGTTCACGAAGGTGCGTGCCGACGAGCGTCGATGCTCAACGGACCGGGACCGGTCACAGCAAGAAGCAAGAACGCAAAACAGAACATGATTGCGAGGTCGCCGCCGTTTTGGATCGGCGTCAGACCTTTCGACTGATGGAACAGAAAATACGCGAATGCCATCTCGCCCGAGCAGACGACCGCGGCCCAACGACTGAACAAGCCGACGATTAACAGGATCCCGCCGGCACATTCTATCATTCCCGCGAACCAGAGCTGCGAGAACGGCGCGAAGGCGATCGGAAAAAGTGCCGGCCAACCGAGAAATTTGACGAGGCCGTGCTGGAGAAACAGCAGGCCAGCGACAATTCGAAAAACACTCAAAAAATACGGTGTGAGTTGCTCGGCACGCGCCGTCAGTGCGGACATTCGGTCTCCTTTCCTGTGATGAGAAAAGGACTACCCGGTCGACTGTCGTCATAGAAGCTCTTACAACTCGAACATATCGTCCTAGAAACTTGGAAGATCGCATGCTTGATCTGCGTGACGTGCATTTTTTCGTTCAGGTCGTAGACCAAGGCGGCTTTACAGCTGCGAGTCGCAACCTGCGCGTCTCGAAATCGACGCTTAGCCATCGGATCCAATTGCTTGAGGCGTTCCTGAACGTTCGCCTGGTGAACCGCTCCTCGCGTCATTTCGCAATGACCGACGTTGGGCGCGAGTTTTACCAGCGTGCCCTCGTTATGCTGGAAAGTGCAGAAGCTGCCGAAGATGTTGCTCGTCGACGCCTCTTGGAGCCGAGTGGCACGATCCGGATCACGACACCGGTGACGATCGCGCAGTTTGCGTTGAAGGATGTGCTGCCATCGTTCCTAAGAGCGCATCCAAAAGTGAAGGTCGTCCAACTTTCCACCGACTTGCTGCTCGATATCGTCAGTGAGGGGTTTGACCTCGCGCTTCGCGGCCATTCTGCCCCGCTACCGAGCTCGACACTTATCCAGCGAAGGATCGCTGAGGTCCCGTGGTTGCTCTTTGCCAGTGAAGCCTATCTCGCGGCGAGCGGCACACCAATGAGGCCGGATGAGCTCAGTCGGCATGCCATGCTCTCGATGCAGAACGATACACAATCTGCGCTTCGCCTTCGCCACGAAAGTGGGGCGAGCGCGGTCATCCCTGTAGACGCGAGGTTTGTCAGCAACGATATGGTGGTATTGAAACAATCGGCCTGTGCAGGTCTCGGAATCGTCGCGCTTCCTGGTTATGTCTGCCGAGCGGAAATGGCGAGCGGGGAGCTGAAACAGATACTCCCAGGGTGGACGGCGGCCGACTCGTTCATCACCGCCCTAATGCCCTACCGCCAGAGATTACTTCCTGCGGTTCGCGCTTTTATTGATCATGTTGCGCAAGAATTTCCGAAGGCTATCGCGCTCAGCCCGCCGTAATTTGGGAAATCGCATGTCCCCCGACATCATTGGCGTGCTGCCGTCGATCCTCTTCGACAAATCTCGATCCGCTGCCAGATCGCGCTCGCTCATCGCTGTCAATTCCATCCGAAAACTCCCAGGCATCCTTCAGATCCGGGGAGTGTGAGATTCCAACTTTGCAGAAACGGGACATTCTACTTTGCGGCTACACGCCGTGTTCGCATAATAACAATTATGGAACTAAACTATTGATTTTAAACGTTAAAATTTATTTCCACGGGCGATGTGCCGCCGTTTTTCGGCGTGGAGGACACGCGTGTGATGCCGCTCGACATCGGTCAGGCCAAGATCCTGTATGGCACACGTTCTCTGCTCTCGAGCAGTGGCACCGCGCGTTGGAGGACAAGCTCCTTAAAATGCGAGGTTGCCTGATGATCGGTGAAATCCTTCTCTTCACCATAATGTTCGTAGAGCAGAAACTCTTGGGGCCGTTCGACAGATTGGTGCGCGACAAAGCTCCGGCATCCAGGCTCGGTGAGGCACTGCGGCACAAACTCCTGCAGAATGCGCTCGATATCGCCTTGATGCTCTTTTTTTGCGACCCACCGCGCCACGACAATGTAACTCATTGATCCGATCCTTTTCGCTTTGACATCGCCACCGCATTCAAGTTGGTTTTTCGAGGATTTCGCAAACTTTCACCCGATCAGCTTTCGACGCATCGCTTTGACAACCGCGTGAGTGCGGTTCGCGGCATCCAGCTTGTCGCGCGCCGATCGAAGGTGCTTCAAAACGGTCGAGCGTGTGATCCCGAGTATCACCGCGATATCCAGGTCGGTTTTGCCTTCAGCGGCCCAAAGCAGGCAATCCGCCTCGCGCGGTGTAAGATGGACGTCACCATCGAGCGTGGCGCGCGGAACATGAAGAAGCCGCCCGACCGCGTAGCCCGCTGCAAATGTGAGCGCATCCCGTGCCTCCTTGCTGCACTCGGGGTCTTGGCCGCCAAACGAGATCGCGGTCACCTTCCCGTCAAGCGTCGGAACAGGTACGACGTGGCCGTGCACGAGGCCAAACTCAGCCGCCTCACCTCGGATCAGCCGTACGGCACTCAAATCGGAGGAACGGGCGTAGGCGTCATCCCAGCTGAACGGCGTACGCGCCGATTGAAGCTGCTGGACGATCGGGTCGCGGAAAACATAACCCCTGCCGTTGTAGCGCCGCTTCCATTCGTTCGGCAGCCGCTGGACCAAGATACTTGATGAGATCTCGGCTGGCGCCGTCTGCGGCCCAGGAACGACGCCGCCGAAAACCGTCGTGAACCCGAACAAGTGTGCGAGCTCGAGAAGGCATTCCTCGACGCCGGCCGCGTCTTGCGCCTGTTCCATTCGTTCGATGAAATCCCACGTCTTGGCGAGGTGCTCTGTCATCCTCTGCGTCGTCCCTCCCCCTGCGACAAGCCTCGAGAAGAGTTTGGAACTGGCCGTCGATGACGCCGCAGTTTCTCGTTGACGGAGCGAGGGGCGGACCCTCGGCTCGTAACGACAAGCTATTCCAGAAGGACTCGGTCGTAGGAGGGATGTGTTAAACTACCTATCGATAGATCGATTACGACCCGTAGATGCCGCTGTCAACCCGCAACTAAGCGTTGATCGGAGAAGGGCACAGGTTCCTGCGCTTATGATGTCTGCTTCGTTGCCGACGAGATTAATGCGGACGTGGCCTGGTCGAACGCACCGATGTCCCCGTAGGCGCGGGCGAGGATCATCGCGCCTTCGAGTGTGGCGATGATGTGGTGAGCTTGCGCGGTCGCGTCAGGGCCGCTGACGCGGCGTGCAAGATCCTCGATACAGCGACGGAAGAATGATTGCACCTCAGACGTCACTTCCGGGGCCAGAGCGCCCGCCTCTGCACCGAGGATGCCGCAGAGACACATACGTCCGTCGCGCTCGATCGTCATTCTGACCGCCGTTCGATAGGTGCCGATCGCATCCTCCGGCCTCTCGCCAGGCTTGGCTTCGACAGCCTTGAGGAATCGCTTTGCATAGCGGTTGGCCACGGCCGCCGCCATCTTCGCCTTCGTCGGAAAATGATGATGGACGCTCGCGCTCTTGATGCCGGCCTCAGCTGCGAGATCGCGAAAACTGAAGCCACCATACCCGCGATCTCGGATATGGGCCTCAGCGAGATCCATCAAACGTTCGGCTGTTGGGCTCACGAAACTCTCCTGTCTATCGATAGATAGACCACTTTCGCGCGATTAGCCAGAGAAATATCCCGCAGCCCTCTCATCGACGCGAATCATTCGCGTCAGGGTTCCTGGAGGTCTAGCGTTCGAAAGCTCGGCGAGCTTACTTGGCGCGCCGCGCTGCGGTGCTCGCCGGAGCGGGCTTCATGGTTTTGACGAACTCTCGCGTGGCGCTGTCGTAGATGCTCAAGTCGTTCATCGCGTTGGCGACCACCTGTGCGCCTGTGATCGTAGAAAGCAGCTGTGACGCCTCATCCGATGGCAGCCCGCGCTCCACAAGCTTGTCGTGACACATCTTGAAGAAGCGCTTCACTTCTGCGGCGACCTCGGGAGGCAGATCCTGCGACGACCCTCCAAGCACGGCACATGGGCACATCCGGTCCGGGGAGTGAATGGTGACACGAAATGCCTTCACAAAGACCTTGACGGGATTGGCTTCCTTAGCAAATTCGCGCTCGAACATCTCCGCATTCTCTGCGGTATAGCGCTTGATGACCGCTGCAGCGAGGTCTCCCTTGGTCGGGAAGTGGTAGTGCACGCTGGAGCTCTTCACGCCGACGTCGGCGGCGATCTCGCGAAAACTGAAACCATTGAAGCCGCCTCTTCGCATCCGCCGTTCGGCGGCGTCCATGATGGCGGCAGCGAGATCACTCATGGGGGTCTGCTCCGTTGACTATCTCTCGATAGGTAGGGCTTTGATCGGCGAAAAACAATAACTTTAATCTATCTATCGATAGAGCGTTATGCTAAACGAATCGATCGGCATTCGAATACCGAGCGCTTCCGTCTGACAGAGGAATGGCCGAGTGCCATCCATCAGCACCGCGAGGTCTGTTTTCAGCCGAAGCTCAAAGCAAATGGGTGGAGCAAAATGTTTTCTGTCATCTTCGAGGTCCATCCTAAGCCGAGTGAATTCGAGCTCTACCTTGCGCTTGCCAAAGAGCTGAAGCCGATCCTCGAAGGGATCGAGGGGTTCATCGACAACGAGCGGTTCGAGAGCAAGTCGCGGCCGGGCTGGATCCTCTCGCATTCGACCTGGCGCGACGAGAAGTCCGTCGTGCGCTGGCGCACGATCGCAAAGCATCATGAAACGCAGCAGCGCGGCCGTGATGAAGTTTTCCAGGACTATCATCTGCGTGTGGGCGAGATCGTCTCCGATTCGACACCTCCGCAGGGATTGCAGCTCGTCGAGCAGCGATTGGATGAGACGGAGATCGGCGATGCTAAATTCGCTGCGCTTACCGAGATCTCGCCCAATGGTGGTCCTGTCCCCCAGAACCTCACGGACGTCCTGGCGCTAGATCGATACCGCCCTGCCCTGCTCGACCAGGATATCTTCGCCAGCATCTACAATGAAGGCAAACTGGCGCTCCTCACCTCCTGGCGTGACCGTGGGTCGGCAGAGGCGTTCGACGTTAGCCCTCTCGAGAGCGTTGGCTTGGTCAGGCATCGCGTCGTGCGCATCGTGCGCGACTACGGCATGTTCGATCGACGGGAAAGCCCGCAATATTATGCCGAAGTCAGCCGCGCCTGACGCACAGGTGCTCCGCAGCCGACTGTCCTCGATCGACGTGAGCCTTCAACCGCCTTTACATCTCGCGCATCTCAATAAGGTAAGGCGGCTGGACGGGGATCGTGCCCCGGAACAAGAGTTCGGCCGGCGGGCGATAACGTGTTCCGGAAGGCCATCCGTTCGCAAGCCATGTGTCGTATGGCATCAACGTACTCAATCCACGCCGTGCCGGTTTTCGGCGGGCATTGCCGCTATTGATCGGCGACACAAAAGCGTCGGTGCCAAACCTTTCGAGCAGCGCAGGCGCGTCGAACGTCAACAGAACCTGTGGGCGGTCGCCGCATGCGAGGCGCTGGCGCTCCATCCGACCCTCATCGAGCCAGAAGAAAACGAAGTCGTTGAGAAGTGCATACCAGTCACCCGGCGTCAGACCGTCTTCGAGCGCTTGTTCGAGCGCGGAAGGGGGCATCGGCTTCTGATCTCGGATCAGCACTGAGCTCGAAAGATGCTCGCTCTCCGGACGGTGTGAGCGAAGGCGGCCGGCATGATCTGCCTCCGGAATGCGCGCTAACCCAAGCAGGCGCTTCGTGCTCATCAGGCCGTGCTCAAGAATGGACGGGAGGTTCGACGCCTCCGCCAGATGAAAAACCTTTTCTATACGCGAACGCATCGAAACCGAAACTTTCCCTTCCACCAGACAGCCGGTCGCAAAAGCTCCCGCTGCCACGCGCAATTCATCTGGCTGTAGCCAGTTCTCTACCGATCGATCGATATACGGTAGCGCGTGCGAAGTGAAGACTGCAAAGCGAACACGCTCACTCCGGTTCTGAATGTTCACCGAAGGAGCGATTGAGCGATTGCAGCGTGTCTGCGGCAGCCCGCACCTTGGGGCCGGCGTCCGCTCGAAGGACCGTCATCATCGATGCAAAATCCTCATCCTGACCGTCGGCGGCGGCCGCTAGAATTTCACGAACGTCGCAATTCTCGCCGGAAGGCGCGGTCGGCGCCGCACCGAGCGATAGCGTCTTTGTACGCGGACGTGTTGTCGTCGGACGGGCAGGAAGCTCGAGAGGGGCCGGTGTCGAAACTCGCTGCTCGGGCGGCGTCGGCGCCTCTTGCTTTCGCCGGACGGACGGCTTGCGCGGTCGCCGCGGCGCCGGACTGTCCTTGTCGGGTTCGGGCTTGGCCGAAACGGCTTCCTCGGCCTCGGCCAGCTCGGGTTCGGCCCTTGGCGCGATCGCGCCCGATAAAGCCTCGTCCTGCCATTCCTTCAGCCTTGGCAAAGCAGGCGGTGATCCCTTCGCGGCCTCGTACAGCGCCCGGTAGGGCTTATCGAGGTAATGACGGATCTTGGTCAATTCGAACGATGGCGAGTTTTTCACCATCAGGATCGACAGCCGCGCCGACATCTCGCGCAACTCGAGCGGACTGCGCAGTGGCCGGGGCGTGTAGTGCGGTGTCCAGACGCGCGGCGCGAAGATCCCCTGCCCCGGCCGCATAACCGGTGTCTTATAAACTTGGGTGGTCTCGCCAAGCATCTCAGAGACGAATTCGGAAGTGTCGAGGTCGTTGATCTGGATGAAGAGCTTGATCTGCGATCCCGAGACTGTCGTGATGCGCGTGCTCCGGCCGTAAAGCTCGTCGAGCTGTGCGATGTCCTGCATCACGATCGCCATGCGGAACCCGTATCCCGCCGAAATAGTGATCTTCGAGATCAGCGAATCCATCCGGCCGACATGGTAGAACTCGTCGAGCATGAGCAGCACCTGGTGCGGTTCGTCGGCGCCAGGGATCCTTTCCATCAGCAGATCGTGGATCTGCTGGAAGAGGATGCGGATCAGCGGCCGGAAGATCGAGAGCTCGGCGATCGTACAACCGATGAAGATGGTCATGGGAGTGCGGCGAAGCTCACGAATGTCGAAATCAGATGTCTCCGTCGCCGCTGAAATGAGCCCGTTGTTCCACAGGCTCATGGCCATGTTGACATTGAACACTGCACTGTTTCTCGTCTCGGGCTCGAGTGCGATGTATTGATTGAAGCTATCCACGACCCAAGTCGGCAAATGCTGACGTTCCGTCTTCACGATCGCCCTTAGAACCGTCGAGATATCCTTGCCGGTCGTCGTCATGCGCGCGACCGTGCGCATGTGCTCGGCGCCCTTCGTCAGCGGCGATGCCAGCACGTAACCGATCAGGGATGAGAGCAGCAGCCGACCCGCGCCGGCCCAGGTGTCGTCGGCCTTTTCCGGAATAACGAAGGATGCGACCACCAGACAGTCGGTCGCCATGCGCTCGTCGCGGCGGACGAAGTCGAGCGGGTTGTAGCGATGTGTGTCGGGCGAACCGGGCGAGAACATGAAGACTTTGTTGCCCATGGCCCGCCGATGGTTGGCCAACGCATCAAAGTTCTCCCGCTTTGGATCGAAGAAGACCGCCGACCCCTGCCAAAGATATCCGTTGGGAAGAACGAAGCCGGTGCCTTTCCCCGAACGTGAAGGGCCGACGACGAGGATGTGCGCCGGTTCATCCGAGCGGATCGTTGCTCCGTTCAACGTGCCGAGAATGATTCCCTGCTTCTTCGTCAAACCCTGTTTGGAGGCTTCCAGCAGGGTCCCGAACCGGGCGGCGCCGTAAGGCATCTGCCGCCGATTCACGATTTGGAAGATCGCGCCCGCGATCCCAAGCGACAGCACGCCCCCCGCGGCATAGCCGGCACGGACAAGCGCCTCGATCCGCGTCGGCGCATAGAGAACCCGTTCGTAGAAGTGATGCCACGCGACCAGGAGAAAGCCTGCCGAACGATCGGCATTCTGTACGCGAAGCAAAGCCCAACGGCTGGCGCCTTCGCTCGGGAACCGGGCCGGTGCCCAGCGCAAACCGACGACGACCTCGTACGCGAGGCTCCACAGAAGCCAGAATGCGACGACGCCAATCAGCGCGATCGCCAGCCTAAACGCGACGACCCGGGTCATCGTCGCCCCTCCTCCCGTTCCGCTCTGCCCGCCATTCGGCCATCCGCGAAAAGTGGATCGCCGAGGTTCCTCGCCAGCCGCCGATCTTGGTTTGCTGGATGACGATCGGCAGGACGGACTTGATGTAGGCGACGATCTCCTCGCGTTTCAGGCCAAGGCCGGCCTGCATCACCATCAACGCGAGCTGCTCGAAGGCGCCGGTCGGGCTATCGGCATGGATCGTGGTGATGCTCCCAGGATGGCCGGTGTTGATCGCCCGTAGGAAGGAATATGCTTCCGATCCCCGGATCTCGCCGAGGAAGATCCGGTCGGGCCGGAGTCGCAGCGAAGCCTGCAGCAGCATCTCGACCGTCACGCGCGCCTCACCCTGGTCGCCCTTCGAGGCGACGAGCGGCAGATAGTTCTTCTGGATCGGCTTGACCTCACGCGTGTCCTCGATCGTGATAATGCGTTCATCTTCGGGCACCTCTTTCAGGATCGCGTTGAGAAACGTCGTCTTGCCCGAGCTCGTGCCGCCGGAGAGCAGGATCGAGTAGCGATTGACGACGGCAAGGCGGATGAAGTCCTCGATCCTGCCGGCGTCGAGGTGCTCACACAGCTGGCGATCGATATCGGACAGCGCGCCCTCGCCCGAGGTCTCGACCTGTTTGAATGATCCGAGCTTGCGATAATCGTCGAGGCGCATCTCCTTGATCACCTGCTTGCGGATCGCAAAGCCGCCGCCGCCGGTCGTCGCCGGAGGAATGACGCCCTGAAATCGCTCTCCCGTCGGGAGCGCTGCCGAGAGGAGCGGATGCTCCTCGTTGACGCTTTGGCCCGAATGGCCCGCCACGCGCTCGGCGAGGTGGCGGATCGCCTGTTCGGTCAGCTGCTCGACGACGTGACGCTCCATCGCTGCCTGGCCGAACCGCTCGACCCACACTTCACCAGGCCCGTTCGCGCAGATCTCGACCACCTGATCGTCCACGAGCCACGGGCGCACCGGCTCCAGTGCGCGATCAATGAAGACCGTTAGGCTTCTGGCCGGCGCGTTCACGTTTGATCTCCTGGAGGGCTTCCTTCACCGGATCCGGATAGAAGGCTGAAAAGTCGAGGTCACGGCGAACGAAGACGATAATCCGCGTTCCCTGATCGAGATAAAGTGTCGGCGGAATATTGATCGAGTTGCGAAGTGCTTCCTGCGCGATGTTCGTCAATGTTTGCGAGACGTTCTGGGCCGCGATCTGGCGCGCCTGAAGGTTCAGCTGGTTCTGATTGACGCCAGTCTGCGTCTGCGTGATTGCGCCCGTCACCGGATCGGTCGTCGTGATGATGGTTCCGGTGCCATTATTCTCGTTATTCTGACCGTAGGCGCTCAGGAATTGCGCCGCACCGCCGACGACCGAGAGCATGATCGCCGCTCCGAACCGTTCGACATAATGATTGTCGACGACACCGGCATTGCCCGCGCGGCCGAGATCGTCGGCGCCGTTCGAGCCGAGCTGCACGGAGACGCCGTCCGATCGCAGGAGGCGTGTCCAGACGACGAACACACGCGTCTGCCCTTGAGAGATTCCAGACTTGTATTCGCCGACAAGGCGCGTTCCGGCCGGAATAAGGACGCGACGTCCATCGAACGACCATACGTTTTCGGTGACGACAGCGCGGACCATGCCGGGGAGATCACTCTGCACGGCCGTTTCGAGAACACCACGGATCATCGTTCCCTGGGCGACGAGCGCGTCGATGCGAGGATTCTTGGTGGCACGCGCGATATCGACGCCCGCGGCCGATACTGAGGCGAGGAAGCGCCGGTTCGGATCATCGTCCGGCTGCGCGGAATTCGATGATGCGTTGGCATCCGGGTTTTCCGATCCAGAGCTCGCCGCAGCATTATCGGAAATCACCTGCGGTGCACGTAACCGCTCCCATTTGCGCCGCTCCTCTTCTTCCTGCCGTTGGCGCTCAAGCTCCGCGAGCCGCCGCGCCTCGTCATCATTGGGCGGGGCGACCGCCAACGGTGGTTCGGGAGGCGCCGGCGGCTGGATCGTCACTGGCGGTGGCACGGGTGGAGCAGGTGGGGCCTCGGGCGCTTTTGGAATGACGATCGTTCCCTGGTCGGTCTGCGGCCGCGGCGTGGACAGCGACGGCGCCGGGAACTGGGTGGTCGTAAATTCCTCCTTGTCCGGCGTCGTCATACTCGTCGGCCGGGGCTTGGTCGAATTATAGATCATCCATCCGGCGACCAGAGCCGCGCCGAGCGGGATGCCGAATTTCAGGAACCGGCCGACGGTGGTGTTCCCGCGCGCCACGGAGGTGGCGGCCGAGGCCTCGAGTTCGAATGAGCGATAGTCATCAGGCGTTGGCATCGCCCGTCACCCTCCCCCGTTGGCGGCCACGCCGACGCGCTGCGGTGCGTAGGGCTCGAGCCCGTTTGGCTCGTGAACGTTGGTGAGCCGGCGATTGAAAATGCAGGTCGATTCCTGGCCATTGCGCAGCGTCCACTGCGGTGAGACCTTGTCGACGATGACGTAGGGTCCTTCGGTGCGGAAATTTACGAGACTTTCGTTGCGATCGGCGTCGACGATGTAGATGGCAGGGGTCTCGCCGTCGAAGCGGAACCAGGTCTTCGTTCCGTCGTCGAAGACAGCGACCGGTTTGTTCGCGGATGATCCCTTGTAACCGTAATTGCTGTTTGCGTTGGCAATGTTCAAGCTCGCCAGATTGGGATTGGCGGCGCGCTGTTTGGCCTCAGCGAGGAGCTTTGCGTTGGTCTCGTCCTCTGGAAACCGAAAGCGCACGGCGTAGATCTGATTGGCCGCTGGCCGCGTATTCGAGCGCAACAGGAAAACGTAGATGCGCTTGTCGGTGACGACATTGAGGTTCGACTGCGCGTTCTTTTCGACCGGCTTCACGAAAATGATGTCGCCCTTGCGGTTCGGCTCGACCTTCCAGGCGATCGAATCGCCGAGCGCCAGGGTCTCGATCTTCTCGTCGGGCTGAAGCTCGATCATCGTCGAGGTGCCGTAACTTGCGTCGATCGCTGTGACGTTGTCTCTGTTGTAGACGACGTCGCGCACCCGTGGGTCGGTCCGTCCTGGCCGCGGCAGCGCTTCTCCCAGGGCGGGCGCGGCGATGAGGCATAGAACGAGAGCTGTTCCCAGCAGACGCACTGTCATTGTTGCGCTCCGGTGGTGCCGGGCGATGGCGCCGTCTCCTGATCACGGCGATATTCTACGACTTGAAATCCGAGCGGATTGTCAAAGCGCCACTCGTTACGCATCGGCGCTCCGCTATAGCGAAAGCGCACCAGCGAGACCCAGTTGCGCGTCACGATGCTGGTCGCCGACTTTTCGTCCGTTGAGAAGCGCACGAGCGCGGTTCGATTGTTGGGAAAGGTCACTGACTTGATGTTGACGGCGATTTCGGTGTTCGTGCCGTGCAGCTTGACCGGATTGTTCGGGTTAGCGGGAGAGTAGATCTCGGTCAGTTCGCGTGCCGCGTCGCCGGTGGCCAGCAACTGGGCAAGGTCGAAATTGTCCTTCAGGGCGCGAGGGTCGTATGTCTCGCGCGCCTTGATGTAGCGCACGACGTTGAACATCGTGACGGCTTCGTCCTGTGTCAGTGCTCCTTCGGCCATCGGGCGCTTGACCTCGACGAACCCCGTCGTCTTATCGACGACGACCATGTAGGGCTCGTACGTCTTCAGCGGCACGAGCAGGGCAAGGATGCCCAGGGCCGCGACAGCGACGACACTCATCACCGCGGCGACGATCCAGGCAAGCGCCCGCGAATTGCGATTGCGACGGGCAATGTCCTGCTCCCAGGTCGCCCCATCGGCGTAGTAGCGCGGATCAATACGCTTCGGTTCGGGCGCGGTCGCCTCACTCATGGCCGCCCTCCCCCGCTCGACGCCGGCGTCGAGGCCGAATTGCGAATCTGATCGGCGAGCCGCCGAAATTCGGCGGACTGCGCCCAGGAGGTCGCGCGCAGCCCGACCCGCGCGCGCTGGCGAGCCGCGAGCTCTTCACGTCGTGAGACGGAGGCGGGATTGAGCGGGTTACGAAGTGCGAGCCGGGCACGGTTGGTCGCGACCCCAAGCCGGTAGCCGGTCGCCGTCGCAAGCACTGCGCCGACGCGCGGGGCATGGATCGGCACACCGCCGGCGATCGCAGCCGCGACGTTGTTGATCTGGCTCAGCAGCAGGATCCCGATGATCGCAAGGAGCACCACGGGTCCGATCGTTGCCCAGGTCGCGGACTTCGCGTTGGCGACGCCGTTCAGCGCATCGATCGATTGCTGGATCAGCGAAACGTAGAAGGCGAGGAATGCGTAGACGAGCACCTGCACCACGAAATACTGCGCGAGCGAACTTAACCAGCCGCTGAAGAAGCGCGAGGTGGCACCGAACAGCAAAAGGATGATGAACACCGGTGCGAGCGCGAGCAACAACCACATGAAGAGCTTCGACAGCACGATCAGGAAGATCGCGAAGCCGATCAGGATCGCCATGACCACATAGAAGACCGCAGCGAAGATATAGGGTCCCCAATTCGTGATGCCCGCATTCTGGAGGAACGCCTCCGTCGCTGAGTTCGTCGTGTCCCACATATTCTGCAGCGCCGACTGCACGCCATTGACCGAGGTCAGGTTCGCGGCGGTTCCGGTGTTATTTGGCGTGGTGACGACGCTCAGGAGCGCGTTGCCAATCGCAGACGGGCCACTGTTCAAGGCATTGTACGCGAGCGTCTGGAAGTCACTCCAACTCGTCGCGAGCGCGTAGATCACGAAAGCACGGAACAGCCGGAAAGCGTGATCGGCAGGTCCACCTGTCGCCGTACCCTGCCAAATGCCGATTCCCCAGAAGATCACATAGAGCGTTAGCAGAAGGCCGGCGGCGCTCGTTACGCCGCCGGAGGTCGCCGCATTGGAGAGTGCCTGGTAGGCGCTCTGAACATAATTCTGTCCGATCTGATCAACCGACTGAAGGAGGGAGGTGATATTAAAGGTGTTGCCCATCGCTCTCCTCAGATCGGCCGCATGGGGCCGCAGCTATCGAGCGCCGTAAACGCCGCTGGGACCTGGTGGGTTGGGGTGTCGGTATAGGCGAGCGGCGTCCCACCCTCGTTGGGCGAACACGGCGCCTTCAGGGGTTTGTAGGCGCAGCCGGCGAGCGCAACCGCCATCAGGCCAAGAATGCAGCAGCGCACGATTGTCGTCATTTCTGAGGCGCCTTCGGCTGGGTGAAGGTCATCGCCCGGGAGGCAGCGGCCGCCGCATCGTCCTGCGCCGCAGCTTCGGGGTGGGTGGGGCGCGGGTGTGGGGAAGTAAAAAGCGCGCGCCCCGCGACGAGGCCGATGACGAGCGCGACGACGATAGCGACTACAACAAAACGTGGCGACAAAAGCCCATCCCCTCCATCACTGCGTAAACTTCATTGCGCGAGCGGCCGCAGACTCCGCAGCGATCCGATCGAGGTTGGCCTGGTTGGCAGCGGCTGCCGCGTTGTTCACGACGCCGTTGAGCTCATTGACGGTCTGACCTGTCTGGATCTGGACCTGCGTGTTCTGGTCGACGCTGCCCTTCAGGTCCTGCGCGCTGCCGATTTGCTGGCCGCCCTGCATGAAGGCCTGCGAGCGCGTCTGGACCGCGCTCTGAGTCGAATTGATCAGGCCCGACAGGGTCGCGGCGACATTGACCGAGTTCTTGTAGGCGGTGTCGACCGGATTGGTCTGGCCGTTCGCAAGGCCGGTGATGGTCTGAACGAGCTGAAGACCGTTGATTAGCGTCGATACGATGTTCTGCGAGCCGGCGCCCATGCCGGCGAACGACAATGCTCCGCCTGAGATGACCGAGCCGAGCGACGGTGCCTGCGCCATGCTGAACCCGCCGCCAAGCGCCATCTGGGCAAGCGACCCCTGCGCCTGCGAAGAACGATCGCCGGTCACGGCCTGCAGAGTCTTCTGCGTGAACTGCATGATCTGCTGGTCGGCGCCCAGGATCTTGCTCGTATCACTTGCGATCTGCTGCGCTTTTTCGAGATTGGCATTGTCGATCACGGGGACCTGTGCCAGCGCGGGCGACAGTCTGAGGAGCATGAAAAGAGCTGCAATTGCGTATTGAGCGCGCATCGGAACCTCCCTAGCGACCGTTCGATGTTGCCGCGGCGTTTGCCGCGTTCTGCGTCTGCGCGAGAAAGAAAAGGACGTTGTCGTTAGTATCGACGTAGCGGGCACTCACGCAGGCCGGATCGGGCGTAGCGCCGGGCGGCGTGGTCTGGCAGGTCGACGGCGAGCGGCAGGGATCGGTTGGTGTGCCCGAGCCGATCGTTCCCGCTGGGCAGGCTGGTCCCCGCGTGGGGGTCGGAGAGCCTGCGGTGGAGCGCATCCCCGCGGCGGCCCGGCTCATGTCGCTGGTCTGCGCCAAGTTGAGTGCATTCACTGCCGTGACCCAAAGATTCGCCGAGCCGATCACGTTGTTCCAGACGAGATTGTTCTGCAGCCGCGCGGCGCTGTTCATGTCAATCGCCGCCATCACAGTCTGCGCAGTGCCGACCTGACCGGTTGATGTCTGAAATCCGGATTGCGCCGCTGCGATCGTCGAGCGGCTGGCATCGAGCCCTCCGACCACGTCGCCGCTCGACTGGAACAGTGTCTGGCTATTGAGGGCGGCGCCCTGGGCGGTCGCGTCTTTGGTGAGAGGCAGGTCGGGACCGTATGAATGGATCGTTTGCGCGCCCTTTCCCATCTGGGGCTGAACCGTCGGGTTGGTAATGTTTGCCTTCTTGCCGGTCGTCACCGCGCATTTGACCCCGCTATTGGCGTCCTCGCGCTGCGTCGTCACCGGTACGAGCTTGATGGTCGTGCTTGCTGTTTCGGATTTTTGCGTGAGCTGGGCCGCATCCTTGACCGGAATGTTGGCCAATGCCGGCACGACACCGGCGATAAGCAATGCTGCGGCGGCAAAGGCGGCGAGCTTCATGGTTCGCTCCTTCCAAGGAAGATCGGCAACCAGACCGCGGCATCATCGCCGACCCTTGTCCTGATCGCGTCGAGTTCCGCGACGGTCTCCGTCCGCCCCGACAGCACCTTGATGAGATCAGGCATACCCGCGAGGTTGAGACGGGCGACGACGCTGTCGCGGCCGTGCTTGATCAGAAAGGAACGGCTTTCGGCCGCGGTCGACCTGATCCACCCCACCTCGCGGCCCGAGAGCCGGAAGGCCTGCTTGTAGCTTTCGTCGTCGGCCTTCGGGTTCGGGAAGAAAATATTCGTGCTGGTCTGTTCGATCAGCGTGTTCGAGGCTTTCGAACGCACGATATCGGCGGCCGACTGTGTGCCGAAACCGATGATGCCGTTCTGCTTGCGGATGGTTTTCAGCTTGTCGCGAATGAAGAAGGCAAAGACATCGTCGTCGAGAAGCCGCCACCCCTCGTCGAGGAAGATCATGACAGGATCGCCGGTGAGCAATTCCTCGGTCCGGTGGAAAATGTACATCAGCGCCGCCGTGCGGATGACCGGATCGTCGAGCACGCGCGTCATGTCGAAGCCGAACACGCTGGAAATCGAGAACTGGTCTTCCTCGTTGTTGAACAGCCAGCCGCGCTGGTCGAGCCGCATCCAGCTCTCGAGGCGCGCGAGCAGATCGCCCTCCCCGGCTCGGATGCGGCCACGCAACAGGGTCGAGAATGCCTTGAGCGTCCGCCCGTCAGGACCGGCAGAAAGTGCTGCGGCGATCGCGTTGCGGATGACCTGCTCCTCCGAGGCTGACAGATCGCCGCCGTTCGCCGGCCGAAGCATGAAGGCAAAGAGCTGGTAGAGGAATTCGCGGTTCGGCGCCGTATCGGGGAGCGAAAGCGGATTGAATCCCGTCGGTTCGCCTGGCACGAGGGTTTCGTACTGGCCACCGAGTGCCCGGATGAAGATTTCCGCGCCGCGATCCTTGTCGACGAAGACGAGCTTCGGACGCGGCACGATGCGTTGCGTCTGTGCCGCGATGAAGGACAGGAAGACGGTCTTGCCCGACCCGGTCGGACCCACCACCGTGAAGTTGCCGATGTCGCGGACGTGGTGGTTGTAATAGTAGGCCGTCTGCGACGTCGTCTCGAAGACCGAGATCGCCGGTCCCCAGTGGTTGTTGCTTGGGCGGCCGCTCGGATAATTGTGAAGGGACGTGAAACCGGCGAAGTTCTTCGACGAGATTACGGCCTTACGCGCGACATAGGCGAAATTCCCGGGAAGCTGCGACCAAAATGCCGGCTCGCAATTGAGATCCTCCCGAACCCAGATCACCGAGCGGTCGGTCAGCGCTGCACCGACCGCCGTGACGGCTGCGCCGACCTCGGCCAGATCGCGACCGAGACACATGACGGTCATGTGGTGCTCGCCGTAGATCGCCTCGGAGGCGAGCAGTTCGTCGCGTGCTTCATCGAGGTGGTCGGCGACGATCGAACCTGCTTCGTCCGACATGTCGACCTGGCGCGATACCCGATCGATCTGCCTTGCGGCTTCCGGCCGGTCGACGATGGCAAAGCTCTGCGTGGCGATGAACTCGTGCGGCACTCGCAGCAGATTGTCGAAGGAGCCAGGCCCGGTCTGCGCGGGGTATTCGCGGATCGACACCATTGCCCCAAAGCGCGTGTCCGCCGGTCCGGCGCCCTTGATCTCGATCGCGTTGCGACCGAAGAAGATCCGCTTCATCGAAAGCGCGTCGGCGAGATCCATCCGCGGCAGGTGCATTGGGCGCGACAGGCCACCATTAAGCAGCTGGACGAGGAACTCGAGCGGCTCGGAAAACCACACGCCATCGCGGTTGGCGACGCCGAGCTGGCGCACGCCGTAACCAGCAAGGCTCTCGCGAACGGCCGTCGCGACATCGCGCAGCTCGTTGAGGGCGGTCTGGCGGGCGACCGATTCACCCGCCTCGTCCTTGCGGCCGAGCAGCTTGGTGAGCATGAGGTCGAACGTGCCCGCCTGTCCCTGCAGTGGTCTGCGCACGATCGTCAGATAAAGATCGTTCACGAACATCCGGCGCTTGGAAAGCGCGGTGTTGTAGCGCTCATCGAGCTCGGCGCAGAACGGATTGTCGAATGTCGATTCGATGCGCGGCTGTACCTCGCGTCGAATGATATGCGAGACCAGCGCGAACCGGGAGTTCGCCAGCGTTCGCACAATGTCGTTGCGTCCGAGCAGCCGCGCGTTCACTTCGCTGATGTCGGAGGTTTCGAACGAATAGCCGTCGAGCTTGAAGATCGTGAGGACGAGCCCGTCCTTGGTCCGAATGATGAAGTCGTCGACGTGCCGGGTGTAGGGCACATGCGACGCAACGGGCCGTTCGCGCCTCGAGACGGCTCCGAAGGTCAGTTCATCGAGAAGTGCCCGGGCCACCATTGTCGCACCTCACACCGAATAGCTGTCGGCGGCCCAGAAGGTCCGCGAGCGAGGAGGGCATCTGGTCGACTTGACGAACAGGATCTCGAAGATGCGATCGTCCCGGAGCGTCATGACGTAGCCGAAGAGATGCAGCGGAATCGCGACCAACAGCATGAAGAGGTTGTGCGAGACGAGGAAGCAGATGCTCGAAACCACACCGTTGAACATGAAATACATGTACGGGACGCCCATCAGCGTCGGCGCGCGTGTGAGCGCTTTGACGAGAGGCGTGATCAAGGGATCTTCGAGCTCGTCTTCGGTCATTGGCCGACCGCCGACTGGAAGAACTGCACGATCTGCGCCGATCCGAAGACCAGAACGATGCCGAAGATCACACTGCCGGCAATCCCCCAGGTCAGCCGTCCGCTCCACGCGAACAGGCCGCAGGCGATGACCGCGAGCGTGGCAAGAGCCGTTGCGATCGGGCCTGTCAGGGTCGAGACGAGTTGCTGGAGCGTGGACTGAACCGGTTGGAGTGTGCCGCCCGTCGACTGCGAGAACGCGTCGGCCGCAGTCATCAGGAGCAGCGATGGCGCCAGTGAAATCCGTGCAAACGATGTCTTCATACGATCCTCCGTTCAGTCGACATGCATGACGAACCCGTTGTCCCAGTCAGCCTTTGCACTCGATGTGGCTGCCGGGGGGGATGGTGCTGGTTTCCGAACGCCGGGCTCGATCAGGTCTGGCGTGCTGGCGGCCAGCAAGCGGGGATCCTGCTTCGCCTGGCCGCCCGGCGCGGGCCATGTATAAAAGTCGTTGATGACCTGTGCGACGAAGCGGACGGTCTCCGGAAACGGCGGCACACCCCGGTTTCGTTCGACCGCATCCTCGCCCGCGTTGTAGGCAGCGAGGATAAAGAACGGATTTCGGTACTTCTCATGCAGCGCTCTGAGAAAACGCACGCCGCCGAGCACATTGCCGGCGGGGTCGCAGATATCGACCTTGAAGCGCTGAGCGGTCTCAGGCTCGAGCTGCATCAGTCCATAGGCGCCCTTGTCGGAGAGCGCGGTCGAATTGAACCGGCTCTCGCTTTTGGCGACAGACATCACGAAATCCGGGAAAAAATTCTCCTCGGTTGCGACGCGGGTGATGAGCGCGCGCGCCTCGTCCTGGCTGAGCGGCCTGGCATCGGCACAGGGTGATGCCGAGGCGGTTCGGCCAATCGTCTGGGGCGCGACATCCTGTGTTTCCACCGGGACGACACGGCCCGAAGCGTCGACAACAGCTAAGCGACGGGGCTCGGCGATATCCTGTGCGCGAGCCCCGGAGAACGTCACCATGACGCATAGTCCGATCGCTACGCCGCGAATCACCATGCCAGCCGGCCTCCATTTTCCAATAGACAATATATTGAATGTTGATACGTTGGCAACAGGTCAAAAGATGACTGGCGATGTGTCCTCTTCGGGAGCAAAGGATGAAGCGCGCAGCACATTTCGTGATGATGGGAGTGGCACTGCTGGGACTCGCTCCGGCGCGCACGGCGCACGCGCAGGACGCATCGTTTGGGTGCAAGGTGCTCCTGTGCGCCGCCTCCTCCTCGCCGAGCTGGTCAGGCATCCCCTATTGCGTGCCGGTGATGCACGATCTCTTCCGACGGCTTGCGCACGGCGGCAGCTGGCCAACCTGCCCCGAAGGCCATGCGAGCGGTCTCGGATACGATCCATATCTCCCCTGCCCCGCCGGAATGACGCCGGTGGAGAACGAAACGCACGGCAATGGCGGATTGACACGATCGGCGAACGGCAACCTGTGCGTCGACTTCTCGAAGCCGCACCGGACCTGCTTCGGCGGTCACGACGGTTGCACGACCGAATATCCGACGACGTCGCGCGCGCGCCGCGATGATCCCTACTTCGTCGACATTTCGACCGCGAACGGCGCGCAGCGCTTCTATTTCTCGCTGGAAGGTTACTGAGATGGCGAGCGCGCGACTACCAATCCTTGCGCTCCTCTTAGCCCTCGCAGCAGGTCCGGCTCCGGCGCAGGTCGCCTCGTCGGGATGGTTTCCCGTCCCACCTGACGCGATCTTCGAGACCGGCGACAGCTGGTCGAGCACCGGCACGACATATCGGCTCTACGGTGTTCAATCATGCCTGCGTGGCACGAGCTTCACGAACGCCCACGGGATCACGCGCGATTGCGGTGAGGCCTCGCTCACGATGCTTGTCGCGCTGATCCGTGATCTGAAACCCCAATGTTACGAGGCCGCCGAGGCACCGCAGACGAAGACGGCCTTTGTATTCTGTGTCGCCGTGCGGACCGAGGGCGCGGGCAAGGGCTCGCGGATCGATCTCGGTACCGCGCTGATCGCGACCGGCTTTGCCTTCGCCGCGCTAAAGCCTGACGGAACTCCGGTCCATGCGCCGTATCTTGAGGCGCAGCATGTGGCCCAGAACAGCCGTGCCGGGCTTTGGGCCTTTCGCGATCTCCCCGATCCGAACGCCATCATCTTGCGCGCGCTTCGCCAGGCTTCTCCATCGGCGAGCGCGACGCCGCCTCAGTAGTCGTCGATCAACACATCAGGGAGATCAAACCTTGCGAACGACCAATCTGTTCATCGTGCGTGGCCGCGTCGGCCAAACGCCCAAAGCTTTCAACAAGGCGGCGAAGGTGAGCGTCGCGACCGATCGAGCGTGGACTGACGCCAAGGGCGAACGAAGAGAGGAAACCGACTGGGTGACGGTCACGATCCTCAACGAAAAGGCAGCCGAATGGGTGCTCGCCAACGTCAAGAAGGGCGACGCCGTTTACGCCGAATGCCGCGTTGCCGACGGATCCTACAAAGGCAAGGACAACGAGACCGTCTACACGACAGACATCATCGCGAACACCTTCCACAAGCTCGATCTGGGCTCGCGCGATGATGCGGCCGCGTGAGGTCGGCTCGTTGGCGGTCATCGGTGTTGTCGCCTGCGCGGCGGTACCCTGTCTTGCGCAAAGCGGCGCCGACCCCGCCAGCCTTTACCAGCCAAGGGTGGCCGCTCAATTACCGCCATTGCGAGTCGAGGTCATCGACGGCGTCCGTTTTCGCGATATCGAGACGAAGACGGTCTTCCGCCTCTACGGGATCGATGCCTGTGCGCCGGAGCAGACGGCGAATCTCGGCCGCCAGCCGTGGCCCTGCGGCACGATGGTTCAGGCCTGGCTGGTGACGGCAACCCTCAATACATGGGTCGCATGCACGGTGATCAGCGATCAGCCGGGCGAGCATCTCGCGCGTTGCGCCACGGCCGGTCATCGTGATCTCGCCGCCGATATGCTACGCGAGGGCGTTGCCGTCCTCGCGCCTGTCGCGGAAGGCGGTCCCGTAATCCGCGAATACGCGGCCGCCGAAGAAGCAGCTCGCAAAGCGTATCGCGGCCTTTGGTCGAGCACCTTCCAGATGCCATGGGAGTGGCGAACCGCCCACGAGGCGACAGCCAGCACCGTCGCACGCGCCGGGGCAACGCCATGAGCTGGGCAAAGCGCTACGCGGTTCTGCCACTCCTCGTCGCACTCGCTGCATGCGCCGAGCGCCAGCAGACGATCGTCATTCCGCCAGCGGGCCCGGACGCTCTCTATACGCCCGAGCGAGTCGTTCCCGGCCGCCTCGAATACGCTCCCGATCGGTCGACCTTCGCGCCAATCCTCACCGAGCGATCGGCCTATCCGACGCAGCCGGAGGCGAACGCAGCCTATCTGCGGCTTATCGCGGCCGCTCCGTCGGGTCCGGCCTATCCGCGATCGATCTGGCTTTTCGGCTGCAGACCGGGCGCGCTCGACGCACAGACCGCGCGGATTTCACGCTATCCCGGTCCGATCGTCCATTGCGCGACGGATTTTCTCGATCCCAGCGGGCGTCGCGTCCGGCGCGAGACCGCGAATTTCTACTATCACAACCGCATCTGGTCGATGCAGCCCGTCTATCCGCCAAGGTCCGGCGTCGCATGGCGCAATCGCGAGAGTTCGCCAAAAGATTTCTGGTGGTGGGTGCCGGGCCGGCCCCGCTACGAATAGGCGGACAAGCCGATGGGCAAGATCCGTTCACCGTTGATACAATATATTAGATGTTGTATTACCTTCGTTGCAGTTGTCATCGGAGGATCGGCTATCATGAACGCATCGCAGGCCCAGGCCCAGGCCGTGACGTCCGATCCCGGGGCCTGGCGCGCGATGTCCTACGCGAACCTCCAAGCCCCCTCGCCCGCGACGGCGACCTATATCGATATCTGGAAGGATGCGCTCGACGCAAACAACCGGCACTACGAATCGCGCGGAGACCGGCGGTTTGCCGGCGGAAATGCTCCGGCCACCGAAGCGCACTTCATCATCTGGAGCAGCCGGCGGTCCGCCGTTTTCACCATCCTCGACACCGCAAGCCAGTGCACGACGAAGGCCAGCTTCCCCGACGCCGGAGCGACGGTGAAGCTCTGCCCGATGCGCATCGCGATCTACGAGGGCCTGCAGGTACGGACGATGGATGGCGGCAAGGCGTGCTTCCTCGAGCTCGCCGGCACCTTGGCCGACGCGAACGCGTCAGGGGCTTACGCGTCCTACGACGTCGCAAGTCGCAGCCTGAAGACCGGTTTGATCGTCAATCACACCGCGGTCGACGGCTGCTCGTTCAGCGTCCCGCTTCCCCGGCAATGATGGAACTGCAGCATGCGGACAGTCGGTACGCCGGCCGAACGACAACGCAAGGAGATCAAGATGCGACTTCCCGCCCTAACAATTCTCGCTGCTCCCGTCTTGTTGCTCATCGCTTCGCCGGGCCTCGCGGCCGACAGCGCCTTCTCCTACAAGACGAGCTATCGCAACGTCACGAGCGATCCTGACAATGTGTGGACCGGGGACGCGCTCGCACCCAATTCGAAGGGGACGGTCACCATCCACGAATATCAGCTGCGGACGCCCGACGGTGATTGGCTGATATCGCAGATCTGGAATGACGATTGTTCATCGGGAACCTGCCCGACCCGGGTCTTGCGCGTGGGTCCGAACGGCGCGCGGCAGGTCGTTGTCGACGACATGATGCACCAGATCGTGCCCCCCGATGACCCGCGTTTCGCCGGCATGGCGTCCAACAAGGCGACGGAAGCGTTCGCCCGGCAACCCTTCACGCTTAGGGACAATGGCAAGACCCTCGTCAATGGTGACTTCAAATTCCAGGTCGACGGGAGCAAGCCATGATCTTGCCCCGCGTTCTCCGCCAGTCGCTCGCGGATGCAGGCCTGCTAATTTGCCTGTCCGCCGCCGTCGCCTTCGCCGGCGAAACGGCAGCTAATCTCACTTCAGCCGGCATCCCGTCGAACTGCGCCGATTTCGCCTCGAAGGTTTCCGCGAGCGAGGGAAACTTCGGCACGACGAACCAGTTTGGGTGCCTTGGCGCCTTTCAGTTCTGCCCGGGGACGTTCGAGCAATATTACAACGGCAGCGCCGAGAGCTTCCTCAACAACCCGTCGGCTCAGACCGCGGCGTGGACCCAGTACGAGCAAGACGAGTGGTCGAAGGCGCAGAAGAACGGCCTCACGTCGATCGTTGGCCAACAGGTATGCTCCGGCGGCAAGTGCGCGACGGTCGATCAATCCGCGATCCTGATGGCCTGCCAGTTTGGGTGCGGTGGCAAGGGAAAACTCGCCAATTACGTCGCAGGAGGCGATTGCAACGCCCAGAACGTGAAGGATGGCAACGGCGTCAGCGTCTGCACCTATCTGGTGCGCGGCGCTGGCTATGACGTGTCCTGCTTTACCGGCCAGCAGTCGAATGTATGTGTCCAAGCGCCGACCGGCCCCGGCGATTTCCCGACATCAACCGGAATCGCGTCGAACCCACCGTCCGCTTCAAGCGCATCGATCATCGTCGGCCCGACCGAGATATAAGTTCGCTAGTTCAGCTCACTCGGATCACGGAGGATAAAGTGAGAAAAAGCGTTCAGTTGCTCCTCGACCGAGGCGCAGAGATCGCCGCCCCTATAGTGCGCGTGCACCAGCGCCCAGAAGACAACTTCGTCTGAGCGGCCGGCGAAGAGCGCCTTCTGCAGCGTGCGCCCGATGAGCGTCACCGCGCGGTCAGGCTCGTATCGGGCGTGAAGTTCGGAGGCGACGATCTTGGTATCAGCAGTTCGAATCACTGGTGGTTCCTTAGTTCATTGCGGTTTGGTCTAGGCGGCTGTCGGCCATGATGCGTCCCTAAGGACAGAATGCGTGCACCCCCGCGCCGCGTGGAGCGCCGACAGGGTTTCGTGGTTGAAGGACATGCGGAGGGCGACCACCTCGTCGCGGCCGATCCTGGCCGGAAATCCGAGCGGCCGAACGAAGAAGCGCAGTTGCATGGCGATCACCATGAGCCGCCAGTCGATCGCGACGGTGACCGTGTCGACGCGGTTCGCCATTCCCCACTCGACGACACCCTGCGCGAGCTCGAGGAATGGGCTGTCGCCACGCGGGCGCATCTCGCGCTGCCCGCGAGCAACGCAGAACCGCGTCCATTCGAAGACGCGCGGGCCGCGTGGTGGCGGACGCCGGCACAGATCACCGAGAACGTCGGTGAGAAGATGCGGCCGCGTCGTCGGAAGCAGGCGCTGATAACCCACGATCGCGTCACCGCGCAGACAAATCTGGTGGATCGCGTGCGCATCGTCGAATTGATCGCGCTCTAAGCCGTCGGGCTGACGCAGATCCTCCCAGCCCTTTTCTTCGACGAATATTTTGTGGCGGAAACGAAAAACCCGGTCCATCAGCGCCGAATGCTTGCCGATGTCCGAGCCAGGCAGGATTTTAAGCATGATTAAACCTCGGCTTGGAAAGACGAGGCGAATTTGTTCATGAAGCCGCGCGCGCAGGTATGGAGCGAAAGCTCCACCAACGCACAGGGCGACGCGTCCTTCGGCGGTTCGAGCACTCCAGCTCCGAGCCCACGGCACCTGTCTCAAAAAATTCATTTGGGGCCGAGTGCCGCACGATCACTCACTCAAATCCACTTGCAGCCGCCTCGAAAACCCCTCTATCTATCGATAGACAAAGAGAAACTGCCATCGCAGGATGCGGGCCAGGAGCGGGCAGTGCTGGAAGCCTGGGCTCCATCATAGCCGGTCTATCGATAGATAGAGCTTGACTCCGCAATCCGCCTCATCTAGCTATCTATCGATAGGTAGCGAAAACCTATCCAGAGGACCGACACCGCGCAGACGCGCCCGAAATTTCAAGGAGCTTTCAAATGCTGTTCGAACACAAGGTCAACATGGAGATCAGCGGTGACCGGACCGCGCTCGTACTCGTCGATATCCAGAACGACTTCCTCACGGACGGCGGCAAATACTTCGTCATGATCGAGGAGCTGATGAAGAAGAACAATGTGAATGCGAACCTTGAGACCTTGCTGAAGGCCGCCAAGGAACACGGCTATCCGGTATTCATGTCGCCGCATTACTTCTTCCCACACGACCATAAGGGCAAGACGCAGCTCAGCCCCATGGAAGATCTCGCGCTTCATGGCGGTGTGGTCGCTCGCGAGAGCCCGCTTCACACTCATGACGTACCCGGCGGCGGCGCGGACGTCCCGGACCGTTTCCGCGCCTATATGGAAGACGAGAACACGACCATCGTGTCGCGCCACGTCACCTACGCGCCAACCAATGACCTCGCCTACCTTCTGCGCCGCCGGAAGATCGAGACGGTCATCATGGCGGGCCCGGTCGCAAACCTCTGCCTCGAAGACCACATGCGCAACCTCATCCGTGACGGCTTCGAAACCGTAATGGTGCGCGATGCCGTCGCCGCCGCTGCGAACGAGGAAGGCTCGGGTCTGGACGCTGCCATGATCAATTGGCGGTTCATGGCCGGCGCGGTTTGGACCACCGAAGAGACCGTCCGCCGCATGGCCGAAGCCGCCAAGGCGAAAGCCTGAGACCCGGCCAAGCGTCCGCGGGCTGCCGCGGACCAACCGACATTCGATTTGGCGCGCTCCTGAGACTTGAGTTGCGCGCCCATTCAGGACCACCCGCAAACAAGCACCACCAATTTATCGACCACTGGAGATTAACATGAGTAAGGGTACCATCCTCGTCATCGGTTCGAACGCGACCGAGCTTGAAGCAAAAGGCGGCGGCACGATCACGATCGGCCAATTCCTCAACGAAACCGCTGTTCCGCTGATGGCGCTCGTCGCCGCCGGCTACGATTTCGTCCTCGCCACGCCGACCGGCGAGAAGCCGCATATGGATAAAGATTCTGATGCACTGATCTACTTCGCGCAGGACGACGCTGCCCGGACGAAGGCTCGCGACTTCTTCAACAACAATCCCTCGATGAACGACGTCCGCACGATCCGCTCGGTGATCGATGCTGGGCTCGAACGGTTCGCCGGCGTGTTCTTCCCCGGCGGTCACGCACCGATCGTCGACGTCATGCAAGATCCCGATGCCGGTGAAGTGCTGCGTTACTTCCATGGCGCCAAGAAGCCGACCGCCGCGATCTGCCACGGCCCGATCAGTGTCTTGGCGGCGCTCGACAAGGCGCGCGAGTTCCGCGCGGCTTTGATTGAGGGCAATGAGGTGAAGGCGCGTGAACTTGGCAAGGGCTGGCAGTATGCCGGCTATCGGATGACCGTCTTCTCGCGCAGCGAAGAGGAATATGCCGAAGACAACGTCTTCCACAAGAAGCTGATCTTCAACATGCCCGACGCCCTCGAGGCGGCCGGCGCCGAGGTCGTCAATGCCGACAACTTCACCTCGTTCGTCGTTGTCGATCGCGAGCTGATCACCGCCCAGAACCCAATGTCGGACCATGAACTCGCGGCGAAGTTCATCGATGCCCTCGCGAAGGCGGCCTGACACCGAACTTTCATTGCCAGCACAAACCCCCAGGAGAAATACCATGAAAAAGTTCGTCACGGTTGCCGCCTTGGCAGCGCTCGTGTTCGCGACCGCCGCCCAGGCACAGGACTCGTCCTATCCTCCGGCCTACGGCGGCGAATCCGTCACCAAGCCGGCCAGCGAGTTCTCGTTCAATGACACAGGTGCGAGGGGTGTTAACCCCAAGACTGGCATCAAGTTCTCCAACGTCTGGGGAGATGCGACCAAGGGGGCTCACGGCGCCTTCTTCCGGTTCGATCCGGGTTTTGTAAGCAAGCTTCACAGCCACACCTACGACTATTACGCAGTCGTCATCAAAGGGCAGTTGGAAAACTATCAGCCGGGGCAGAAGCCTCAGAAGCTTGGGCCGGGGTCGTACTGGTATCAGCGTGGCAAGCAGGCTCATACCACGTCGTGCGTCTCCAAGCAGGCATGCGAAATCTACATCGTCCAGCAGAACAAGTTCGACGCGCAGATTCCCCCCGTCACCGAATAGGCGGCCGCGGACTGCATCAAACGTCTCCCGTCACATTGGCCGGGGGACGTTCTCCACGCGGCGCTTTGCGGCCCCCCTCGCACTGCGCCGCGTGCTGAATAGAACGCAAGGTCACCCACCAGCCGAGCACCTGTGCCCGTGATCGGGTGCTGCTTTCGCCCCTCTCCAACAAGAATTCACCCGCAACGGCCAACGCCGGCGGCAACGCACGATTGGAATAACACCATGACAACTGAGAGCCTTACCGAACAGAACAAGAAGACGGTCCTGGCCTTCTATAAGGAAGCGCATTTCGACGGTGACGTCGACGGCGCGATCGCCCGCTATGTCGGCGATACCTACATCCAGCACACCGCGGCCGCCGAGGATGGCGTCGAAGGCCTCCGGGCCTTCATCAACGGCTTCCTGACCGCTTTCCCCAATGCCAAAGGCGATATCCGGCACGTCCTGGCCGACGGCGACCTGGTCGCGGTCCACGCATACTGGACCGGCCTTGTCAGCGAGAACGGCGATGTTGGCATCGACATGTTCCGCGTCAAGAACGGTAAGCTCGTCGAGCATTGGGACGTCTTCGCTCCGGTCCCTGCCACCTCCAAGAACGGCAACACCGTTTACTGACGCGCTGGTCGGGGGCCGCTCGGGCGGCTCCCGACGCGTGTGTAAAGGCGCGTAGGAGATATCGTCGTGGCCAATCACAACCCCAACGTCACCAACGCACCGGTGGAGGCCGTGATCGACGCGGTCAACGCCGAACGTAGCTTCTTTGGCTGGAAGGTCGTCGTTGCAGCTTTTACAGTCGCTGTGTTTGGCTGGGGCACCGGTTTTTATGGCCCACCCGTCTACCTTGAGGTCGTGCATCAATCGCGAGGCTGGCCGATCGCGCTCATCTCAGGCGCCGTCACTCTGCATTTCCTCGTCGGCCTCGCTCTCATCCCGAACATGCCTCGCCTTTATCGGCGTTTCGGACTGCCGATCGTCACTTTCATCGGCGGCGTCGTCATGGCGGCCGGAGTCCTCGGCTGGGCCGTCGCGAACACGCCGTGGCAGCTTTACGCGGCTGCGTTCCTATCGGGCATCGGATGGTCCGCTCTCGGCGCAGTCGCCGTCAATGCGATCGTTTCACCGTGGTTTGCCGCCAAACGCCCCCTGGCGCTCGGTGTTGCGTTTAACGGCGGCAGCGTCGGAGGCGTGATCTTCTCACCGTTCTGGGTCGCACTGATCGATACGATCGGCTTCCCGGCCGCCGCACTCGTGGTCTGCGTGGCAATGCTCGTCACGCTTGGCATCCTGGCTGTCTTCGTGCTCGCGCGAACACCGGAGAGCCTCCACCAGGCGCCTGACGGCGCCCCGCCGATCGCTTTCGTTCCTTCCGTCGCCGCGTCCGGTGCGCCGGCTACCGCGTCGGTGCCCCGTCGCCTCTTCCACGATCGAGCCTTTCTTACGCTTTGCATCGGGATGACCCTAGCCCTGTTCGCGCAGACCGGGCTGGTCGCACACCTCGTCTCGGTGCTGGCGCCGGCACTCGGAAGGCAAGGCGCGGGGCTCGCAGCCGGCGCGTCAGGCGTTGCTGCAGTCCTCGGCCGTGTTGCCGTCGGCTGGCGTGCATCAGGCACCTCGAATTGGCGTGCTATCGCATCGTACAGCCTCGTCGCGCAGGCGCTCGGATGCGTCGTGCTGCTCGTCGCCGATGGAAGCAATCCCGCCCTTCTCGTCGTCGGCGTCGTACTCTTCGGCCTCGGGGTCGGCAATGCCATCTCCGTTCCGCCGGTGATCGCCAATCTCGAATTCTCCAAGGAAGATGCTGCGCGCGCCGTGGCCTTGATCGTCGCCATTTCCCAAGGCGCCTATGCGATTGCGCCCGCCGTGTTCGGTCTTTTCCGCGAACTTTGGTCGGACGAGATCATTTTCGTCGCGTCGGTTGTTATTCAGCTCGCTGCGATCGGCGCCTACTTGCTTGGCCCAGGGCGCACCGCACCGCCGTGCGTGCCCAACGCCTAGCGGCAAAACCAGTCGGCCTGAATATCACGGCCGCCAGCCGTGATCGCGGCTTGCAAAGGACCGCCCTCGCCAAGTCGCACGGCCGCTCCCGTCCCTCATGATGGGCACGAGCGTCATTCTTCGTCTCTCGGAAGATCAATCCTGAAACGCCTTCGATCCTCGGCGCACAGGGTGAGTGAGCGCCGCACGCGACGTCCGCCGCGCGCGATCCAGCTCGCAGGTCATGTCAAGCCGCCAACTTGCTCGTTTCCGGCCAGGATTCCATCGCGATCCGGCCGATCGTTTCAAGCTTCTCACGGCTCGCGCCATCGCGCGCCTGTACGGCCATTCCGCGAATGATCGCATGGATCAAGGCGGCAAGTCCGTCGGCATCGACCGTGTCGGGCATATCGCCGTCCCTGATCCCCTTTCGGATGCGATCGGCGAGGTAGACCTCGGAGGCCGCGCGATATTCGACCATCATGTCACGGATCGGCGTGAGATCGGGGGCCTGGTGCGTGCCCGAGAGCGAAACCATACAGCCGCGTGGCAGGTCCTCGCGCGTGAGCTCTTCGGCGGCCGATTTCAGAAGACGCGTGAAAGCTTGACGCGTCGTTGCTCCTTCTTCCGACAGCGCGCCCTGGATCCACGTCTGCGCGTGATCCATGAAGTTCTCGGTCGCCTCCCGATAAAGGCGCTCCTTGCTGCCGAACGAATTATAGAATGTCGACGGGCTGATGCTCATCTTGGAGATGAGCTCCTCGAAGGTCGTACCCTCGTAGCCATTCTCCCAAAACAGCTTCATTGCCTCGAGCAACACCGATGAGCGGTCGAATCTGGACGGCCGACCGCGGCCGCGTTTTTGTGTCTCTAACATTTTTGGTATTTTCACTCCAAAATTCGCTTGACGTGTTTAGGCTTTCGCCATATTGGTGATTATAGGAGCAGTTACTCCAAAAATAAAGACCCTTTCGAAATATCTCTCAAACCAGAAGGAAAACCCGTCATGAGCGACTTTGTTATGAGATCCCCGGTCGACACCACCGTTTCCAATAAAGCACGTAGCCACAAGGGCTTGCGCTGGCAGCTCCCCCTCTTCACGGCGATCGTCGCTGGCGGCGTGGGCGGCTTCGCCTACTTCAGCCAGGAGACCTCGCAGGCTTCGGTTGCGCCCGCTGCGCCGCTTGCTGCCGTGACCGTCAGCAACCCGGTCCAGCGCGACGTCGATACACGCCTTGGAGCGATTGGCCAGTTCTCGGCGGTCAATAAGGTCGAGCTGCGCGCCCAGGTCGGCGGCACGCTCTCTGAAATCCATTTCGAGGACGGTCAGATCGTTCATAAGGGCGATCTTCTCTTCGTCATCGATCCCCGCCCGTACGAGATCAAGCTCGCCCAGGCCAATGCGGCGCTTGAAACCGCCAAGGCACGGTATAACCTCGCAACGAACCAGCTAGATCGGGTGCAGGCGCTCCTCAAGACCGGCAATTCGACCCGCGAAATCCTCGATCAGCGCGTTTCCGAGCAACAGGCCGCGCAGGCCGCGATCGATGACGCACAGTCACAGATCCGCAACGCTCAGCTCGATCTCGAATATACGAAGGTGACGGCGCCCTTCACCGGCCGCATCGGGGCTCGACAGGTCTCGTCCGGTGGCCTGATTGCCGGCAGCCGCGCTGCGGCCAGCCCGACGACCTTGCTTGCAACGCTCGTCTCGCTCGACCCGATCTATCTCGACTTCGACATGAGCGAACAGGATTACCTGACGTTCCAGCGCCAGCGCCAGAAGCAGAGCGGCTCGCTCGACAACAAGGTCGAAGCATCGTTGAGCGATGAAACCGAATATGGCCTTCAGGGCTCACTGAACTTCCTCGACAACGCGGTCGATCGCTCGAGCGGTACGATCCACGCCCGCGCAACCTTCAAGAATCCCGATCTCTTCCTGGCGCCCGGTCAGTTTGCCCGCGTTCGCATCGGGCTGACCGCTCCGGCTCCGGCGCTCCTTGTGCCTGACGCCTCCGTACTTGCCGACCAGTCTTCGCATATTGTCCTGACCGTCAGCGACAAGAATGTGGTCGTGCCGAAGCCGGTCGAGCTCGGCGACCTGCGCAATGGCCTGCGCGTTGTTCGCTCTGGCCTGACGGCCACCGACAAGGTCATCGTAGGTGGCATCCCGATGGCGCGTCCGGGCTCGGTTGTCGACCCTCAGGTCGAATCTGCCAAGGTCGCTATGAACAAGACTGCCACCGAATGAGGCCGCTGTGCAGCCGATATGGGGCTGCATCGGCAAAGATAGTCTCGGTATCGTTCCGAGCCCCTCCAAGACGGATGAACGTTGGCGCGCTCCTCCGTCTCGAAGGTTGAATGAGAGGAAAAGCACGGGGAGTGCGGCCCTATCGATAGATAGAGGATTGACACGCCTCCGCCCGTCCCTCTAATTGTCCAGCAATCTATCGATAGATAGTTACGGTTTGAACTTCACGCGGTGTCGCCCGTGGTTGAACTCGCTCAAGCCGCGTCTATTCAAAACCTAGGCTGAGTCGAACCATGAAGCTCGCGCATTTCTTCATCGATCATCCCCGCTTCGCAACGGTGATCAACATTTTCTTCGTGCTGATCGGTCTGGCGATGCTGACATCGCTTCCGGTCGCTCAATATCCCAACATCGTTCCGCCGACGGTCCAGATCACGACGGCATATCCCGGCGCCTCCGGCGAGACCGTCGCACGCACCGTCGCCACGCCCCTTGAGCAGGCGGTCAACGGCGTCGAGAGCATGGACTACATCACCAGTCAATCGACAGGGAATGGTCTCCTGACCATAACCGTGATCTTCAAGGTCGGTACCGATCCGAATACCGCCTTGATGCTGACCCGAAACCGGGTCCAGGACACGCTGTCGCGCCTTCCCCAGGAAGTGCAGTTGCAGGGTGTTCAGGTGAAAAAGACCATCCCGGCGCTTTTGCTCGGCGTGCATCCTTATTCGCCCGACGGCTCGCGCAGTGCCGAATACATCTCGAACTACTTCATCCTTCACGTCAAAGACGAGATCTCGCGTCTGCCGGGCGTGGCAGACCTCTGGAACCTCGGAGAACGCCAGTATGCCATGCGGATATGGGTCGATCCCGACAAGGCCGCTGCGTCGAACATCACCGCCAATGAGATCTTGAGCGCACTTCGCGCCCAGAACGCCCAGGTTTCGGCTGGAACCCTGAACGCACCGCCCGTGCCCAGCCCGGGAGCCTATCAGATCAGCGTCGAGGCGCTCGGCCGTCTGACGACGCCCGAACAGTTCGGTGATGTCATCGTCAAGTCCGACGCACAGGGCCGCGTGACACGGATCCGTGACATCGCGCGCGTCGAGCTCGGCGCTGCCGATTATGGCTCGAAAGCCTATGCCGACCGCTACGACTCGTCGCCGTTCTGGGTAATCGCGCAGCCTGGCGCCAACGTTGTCCAGGTCGAGAAGGCCGTCTGGGACAAGATGGAAGAGCTGAAGAAGAGCTTCCCGCCTGGCCTCGACTACATCAACATTTATGACCCGACGACGTTCGTCAGCCAGTCGATCGATGAGGTCGTGCATACGATCTTCGAAGCAATCGTCCTCGTTGTGGTCGTGGTGTTTGTCTTCCTGCAAAACTGGCGCGCGACGATCATCCCCGTCCTGGCTATCCCGATTTCGCTCGTCGGTACTTTCACGATCCTCGCGATGTTCGGAGTTTCGATCAACAATCTGTCGCTGTTCGGCCTCGTCCTTGCGGTCGGCATCGTGGTCGACGATGCGATCGTCGTGGTCGAGAACGTCGAGCGCAACATGCAAGCTGGCATGTCCCCACGCGAAGCGGCGCACCAGACCATGACCGACGTCTCGACGGCGCTGATTGCGATCGCCCTGACGCTCTGCGCGGTCTTCGTTCCGGCAGCCTTCATTTCGGGAATTGGCGGCCTTTTCTTCAAGCAGTTCGCAATCACGATCTCGGCCTCGACCGTGATCTCCTGCTTCGTCTCGCTGACGCTGAGCCCCGCCTTGTGCGCCGTCCTTCTCAAGCCGCATCCGACTGGCGAGCACGCCAAGCCGCGTGGTCTCGGACGGATCTTGCATGCCGTGTTCGGCCGCTTCAACCACGGCTTCGAGTGGTTGTCATCCTCTTACGGGAAGATGACGGCGCGATTTGTCCGCGTCACCGCGATCATCGGCCTCGTCTATGTCGCTCTGATTGGCTTCACCGGCTTTCAGATGTCGCGGATGCCGACGGGCTTCATTCCCGAGCAGGATATCGGGTATCTGGTAACCGTTATTCAGCTTCCCCCAGGATCGAGCCTTGCTCGTACGGATGAAGTTGTTCGGCAGGTGAACGATATCGCTCTCGGCATCAAGGGCATCGAGCATACGTCGCCAGTGACCGGTTTCGACGTCACCACCAACACTGTCGCACCCAACGCCGGCACGATCTTCGTCGCGTTGCCTTCGCTCTACGGAAAGAACATTCCTGGCGTGAATGCTGCCGCCATGCTCAAGATTTTGCGCGAGAAGCTCGCGGTTGTGAAGGATGCCTACGTCATTGCGGTCATGCCGCCGCCCGTACAAGGCCTCGGCTCGGCTGGCGGCTTCAAGCTGATGCTCGAAGATCGCGGTGGACTTGGAGCACAAGCGCTTGCCAAGGCGGCTAACGATCTCGTCGCGGCGGCCAACAAGGACCCGGCTTTCGGTGGCGTCTTTACCCTCTATAATGCGGGCTCGCCGTCCTTGTTTGCCGACATCGACCGATTGAAGGCCGAGAAAGTTGGCCTCACGCCGACCGACGTGTTCTCGACGCTGCAGCTCTACATCGGTTCGCAGTACGTGAACGACTTCAACTACCTCGGCCGCACCTTCCAGGTAATCGCGCAGGCCGATGGGCAATTCCGCGGCACGCCGGACGACGTCGCGCGCCTGAAGGCCCGCAATGCCGCCGGTGAAATGGTGCCGATCGGTTCGGTCGCCACTTTCCGCAACGAGACCTCGCCTTACCGCGTTCCGCGCCACAACCTCTACCCGGCGGGAGAGATCATGGGCGCGGCTGGAGCGGGCATTTCCTCCGGCACGGCAATGACACGAATGGAGGAACTGGCAAAGCAAGTGCTTCCTGAGGGTGTCGGGTTCGAATGGACCGAGCTCTCCCATCAGGAGAAGCAGCAGGGCACGCCGACGATCCTCGTCTTCGCAGCAGCCGCCTTGTTCGTCTTCCTCGTGCTTGCCGCGCAGTACGAAAGCTGGAAAACGCCGCTGTCGATCGTGCTCATCCTGCCGATGTGCCTTCTCACGGCAGCCGCCGGCCTGCAGCTGCGTGGCATGCCGATCGACATCCTTGCGCAGATCGGGTTTGTCGTCCTCGTCGGTCTCGCAGCGAAGAACGCGATCCTGATCGTCGAGTTTGCTCGGCAGGAAGAGCACCGGGGCGAGACGCCCGAACAGGCAGCAGTCGGCGCGGCAAAGACACGCCTTCGGCCGATCCTGATGACGTCCTTCGCCTTCATCCTGGGTGTTCTGCCGCTTGCGACCGCGACTGGCGCTGGTGCTGAGATGCGCCAATCGCTCGGAACCGCTGTCTTCTTCGGGATGCTCGGGGTGACGATCTTCGGCCTTCTCTTCACGCCGGCATTTTATGTGCTGGTGCAGCGCTTCGGAACAAAGAAGGCGGCAACAGTGAACGATGAGGCCCCGGTCTCGCACACCGCATAACGTCGGTCGGAGTGAAGATTGGCGTACTGCCAGTCTCCGCTCCGGCGCTGTTTTTCCCGAGCCGGATGAAGGGGCGAGGTCATGGTTGCCGAGCTGGAAGTCACGAATACCTTACAGGTCAAGGGAAAGTGGATTGCCTTCTCGCAGGTGGGCAAGGGTTATCCTGTCGCGCTTCTCCATGGGATACCGACCTCGCGGCTTCTGTGGCGCCACGTCGTGCCCCTCCTTGCAGCGCGTGGATGTGAGGTCACTGCAATCGACCTCCTCGGTTATGGACAATCGGATCAGCCTGACGACACCGATCTCGGCATCGCCGCGCAAGCAAGTCTGATCGGAGAACTGCTCGAGACCACCGGCTGGAACCGCGGCGCGCTTGTCGGCCACGATATCGGCGGCGGGATCGCGCAGCTCGTCGCCGTCGACCGCCCTCCTCTGGTGGATCGTCTGGTGCTCGTCGACACGATCGCCTACGACTCCTTTCCCGTCGGACCACTCGCGCGGCTTAAAGACCCCGTCTGGGATACCATTCTCGCAGCGCCAGATTTCGATCTGAAAAAAGGCCTTCGGAAAAGCTTCGAAGCCGGAATGGTCCATGCCGATCGCGTCACGCCGGAATTGATCGCGATGTACGAGACGCCGTTCGCCGGCGTTGAAGGGCGGCACGCCTACCTGAGGGCGGCGCGCGCGCTGCGCACCGATGAGCTCGCCACCCGAATGGCAGAGGTTGAAGCACTGAAGCTTCCAGCGCTTGTCCTTTGGGGCGAGCAGGACGGCTTTCAGCCGATCGCGTACGGAGAAAGGCTGGCCGCCGCGCTCGAAAACGGACGGCTCCTGCGGATCATGAACGCGGGACATTTCTCGCCGGAAGACCAGCCGGAGGTGCTGGCGGAGCGCATCTTGGAATTTTCCGTGGACGCGCAGGAGCAGGAGTGGCGGTGATGTCCAGCACTAGACACGGGCTGCTGCTGCTCCGGTTGAGGAGGGATGATGCAGGACCCTTCGATTGAAGCAGAATCCGCCGAGCCCCAGAGCGAGATCCCGCAGCGACCGAATTACAACACGTTGCGCGCAGACGTCGAGGCCTGGAAGGCCGATTGGATAGAGTACGTCCGGGGCGAATATGGCGATGAGGCTGCGAAGGAGGCCGCGAAATACCTCGATGAAAGGCCGTGGCTCTGCCTGAAATGGTTTGTCGACGATCACACACCGAAGGAACAGCGCGAATCTTCGGTCCCGTTTCTCTGATCGGAAGCCGTCCTACTTCCGCCCTACAGACGGGCGGGAGCACCTGGCAGAACTCATTTGAGTTCCCGCCACCATAGCCACGGCAGCGCGAGCATCGACGACAGATAGGCCGCGAAATTTAATCGTCCCTCCAAGCAGCGGCTTGCGGGGCATACAGCGAAATATTCGAAGTGGAGACCCCCGCATGAACACACCCCAATCTCCCATCGCGTCTGGCTTTAATGCATCGACGACAGCCGAAGACGTCATTCAAGGCATCGACTTGACCGGAAAGGTCGCGATCGTGACCGGTGGTTACTCCGGCATCGGGCTCGTGACGGCCCGCACGCTCGCGCTCGCCGGGGCGCGGGTCATCGTGCCTGCGCGCGATCAGGCAAAGGCTCGTGAGGCGCTACGGCCTTTCCCAAACCTGATGCAAGAGTCGCTCGACCTGGCAGATCCCGCCTCGGTGGACGCCTTTGCCGATCGCTTTCTGCAAACGGGCCAGCCCCTCCATATCCTCATCAACAACGCGGGCGTCATGGCGCCGCCACTCGTTCGGAACGCGCACGGTGAAGAGTCCCAGTTCGCCATCAATCATCTCGGTCATTTCCAGCTGGCTGCACGGCTGTGGCACGCCTTGCGCGATGCGGACGGCGCGCGCGTCGTGGCGCTTTCTTCGCGGGGGCATATGCGCGGCGGCGTCGATTTCGACGACTGGAACTTCGAGCGGCGCGAATATGACCGGTGGCTCGCTTACGGCCAGTCGAAGACCGCCAATGCGCTCTTTGCCCTCAAATTGGATGAGGTCGGCAAGCCGCACGGTGTCCGCGCGTTTTCGGTTCACCCGGGCGCAGTTCTGACCGATCTTCTGCGACATATGTCCGTCGCGGAGCTTCGCGCTGCGGGCGCCATCGACGACGATGGTGAGCCGATCCGTCCTCCGGCGAACAATCTTAAAACGCCGGAACAGGGTGCAGCAACGAGCGTGTGGTGCGCCACAAGCCACCAGCTCGACGGCATGGGCGGGGTTTACTGCGAGGATTGCAATATCGCCGAACCGCTGCCGGCAGATTCCAAGGAGCCGCGCGGCGTCAGACCTTGGGCGATGGATCCCGCCCTAGCAACACGCCTTTGGAAGCTCAGCGAAGACCTGACCGGACACACATTTCGATAGCGCTCTGCCAAGGGCCTCGGCGTGGACGATCGATGCCGTCGGCGCCGAACCGGGCTGCACCAACCTGAAGGAATATCGATGGGCACTGCTGGCCGCCCAAGGGAATTCGCCAAGGATATAGCTTTGGAACAGGCGCTCGTCTTGTTTTGGGCAAAAGGCTATCGGTCCACGTCTATTCAGGCTTTATCAAGCGCCATGGATATCGATCCGAAGAGCCTCTACGCCGCGTTCGGTAGTAAGGAGGAGCTCTATCTGTCGGCTTTGGATCGTTATGCGGCAACCTACGACGCCCGGATCTGGGGCCACATGCCTCCCGGTCAAACGCCTCGGGAGCGTGTTTGCGCAGTTCTGGAAAGAGCGGCCAGATATTTAATCAGAACAGACGTCACACCCGGTGGGTGTCTGATTACTCTCGCTGCCTTGGCGGAGGAGACGACAGATCGTATATCGCAAATCGCACGTGGTCATCGTGCGTATCGCTTGGGTCTGCTTCGAACATGGCTGCGGGCGGCGAAGGAACAAGGAGAATTACGACCGTCAGCCGATATTGTCGACCTGAGCCTGTTATTCTTCGCCGGATTTAACGGCATCACGGTGCAGGCGAGAGACGGTGCTAACGCCGATGAGCTGACCGCGATCGCGAACCTATTGATAGCCGCGTGGCCTGGCCGCTGACGGCATGGGGCTCAAGCCGGCTGGCGATGAAGGACGTTCTCAACGACGATGTGTCCGACCGCGGCGATTGAGCGGTCCACGACGATGGCGAGAAGGCCGACAAGGATCGCGCCCTGCAGGACATAGGCGGTATTGTAGGCGCTCAGCCCTTCGATGATCGGGTTGCCGAGCGTCGCGGCGCCGACGGTTGAGCCGACCGTGGCGGTACCGACATTGATAATCGCCGCCGTGCGGATCCCGGCGATGATGATCGGCCCCGCCAGCGGAATCTCAACCTTGAACAAACGCTGCCGCGGTGACAGGCCCATCCCGTCAGCGGCCTCGATGATGCCCGCATCAACACCTTCCAGCCCCGCGACCGTGTTGACGATAATCGGCAGCAATGCATAGGCAAAAAGGGCAACGACCGTCGGCGCGCTTCCATATCCGAGCAGCGGTACGGTGACGGCAAGCACTGCTACCGGGGGGAACGATTGGCCGATGGCGGCCACCGCCATGACCAGCGGCTTCACCCTTCGGCTCGCCGGTCGGCTCACGGCGATAGCAAGTCCGATTCCGATGAGTGCGGCGAGTGCGGTCGCCACGAGGACCACGACGATATGTGAGACGGTGAGCTCAAGAAAGGCGACTCGGCGGTAGACCGGCCGCTCCAGCTCCGGAAACAGCGCGTGGAACAGCCATTGGCTGTTCGGTAGGAATACGAGCGCGCCGGCGAGCAGGCCCGCCGGAAGCAGCAGACGGCGAAGTGTGAGATCCATCATCGCGCAAGCACCGCAGACAGATCCTCGAACGTCAGCCTCCCGACCGGCTTACCGTCGGAGGCCAGCACCGAAAGCGGCAGGCGGCCATGGACGAGCATTCGCGAGAGCGCGACCGACAGGCTTTCGTCCTTTCCGATTGTCACGGCGTCGGTGGCTGTCTCCACGGCGCGCATGGCGTCGGCGACCGTCAGCCGCGCCAGCAGGCGCAACAATGCCTCCTCGCCGCCGACAAATCCGCGGATCAGATCGGATGCGGGATCGGTGACGATGGCATGCGGCGGTCCGTCCTGCACGATCCGTCCGCCGTCCATGACGACCACGCGATCTGCCAGCTTGAGGGCCTCGTCCATGTCATGCGTGACGAAGACGATGGTCTTGCCGGTGCTTGCGTGGATCGCGCGCAATTCATCTTGCAGCGATCGTCGCGTCACCGGATCCAGAGCGCCAAAGGGCTCATCCATCAAGAGCACTGGCGGATCGGCAGCAAGCGCGCGGGCGACGCCCACCCGCTGCTGCTGTCCACCCGACAGCTGGTGTGGGAACCGCCGGTCGGCGTCGATGCCATCGAGGCCGACGAGACGGACGAGCTCGGCGACGCGGGCGCTGACCTTTGCTTCAGGCCAGCGCAGCAGCCTTGGAACGGTCGCGATGTTGTCTGCGACGCTCCAATGGGGGAAGAGCCCGCCCGATTGGATGACGTAACCGATCCTGCGGCGCAGCTCGGCCGGATCAACGGCGCGAACGTCCTGGCCTTCGACGAGGATTCGCCCCTCGTCTGCGGTAACGAGCGCGTTGATCATGCGCAGCGTTGTCGACTTGCCGCATCCCGAGGGGCCGATCAGCACGCAGACCGACCCTTGCGCCACCTGAAGGCTCAGGTCGTTGACCACGCGCCGGCCGTCATAGAGTTTACTGATATGGTCGAGCTCGATCACGAAAGCGCCCCCTTGGACGTAAACAGGGCGAAGACGGCGTCGACGGCGAGCGCGAAGGTGACGGTGGGCAGGACGCCGAGCATCACCAGGTCGATCGCGTTCTGACCGAGCCCCTGAAAGACGAAGGTGCCGAGACCGCCGGCGCCAATCAGAGCCGCGACGACGGCAAGGCCAACGGTCTGAACGGATACGATCCGCAAACCGGAGAGGATGACCGGTAGCGCCAGCGGAAGTGTCACCATGACCAGGATTTGCCGATCGCGCATGCCGTTCCCGCGCGCCGCGTCGATGACCGCCGGTGAGACCGCCTCGAGTCCCGCAATGGTGTTTCGCACGAGCGGCAGCAGCCCGTAGAGCACGAGCGCGATGACCGCGGGGGTGGCGCCAATCCCTGCAATTCCGATTGCGCCTGCCCAGGGGAGTGCCTGGCCCAGCGATGTCAGAGGGCCGATCAGCAATCCGAACAGCGCAACCGACGGCACGGTTTGAACAATGCCGAGGGCTGAGAGAAGCCGTTCACCAAATCGGCGACGGCGAAAGCCCAAGATTCCAAGCGGCAGGCCGAGAAGCGGGACGATCGCGACTGCAGTCACGACCAGGACAGCATGCCGTGTTAGCTCGGCGCGGAACGTGTCGGCATGCGCCCGATATTCGCGCATTACCGAGACATTATCGAAGGCTCCGCCAGCGATGAGGCCGACGGCGATCGCGACGCCGGCAAGGACCACCATTGTGCGGGCGGTTGGGCGGAATGCGGCTTGCTGGGCGAGATCGACCAGGCAGAGCACCGGCGCGCTCGCAAGCAGCCAGAAGCCCAGGCCGAGTGACGTGCGGGCGCCCGGGGACTTGCCCGCTGCCAAGCTCGCCGCTCCGCTCCCAGCAGCCCACAGGATTTCGGCGAAGGCGATGAGGAGCAGGATCGCGATCACCGTGGCCACAGGCCGGGATTGCGCGAGCAGGCTGCAGGAGAGCAACGCCACGCCCGTTGCAATAAGCAGCGTCAAGACGCCGGGGCTCGCGACATCCGCGAGCCGCATCGCGCTGCCGGGTAAGATCCGGTTCGGTGCGTGGACGAGAAAGCCGAAGGTGCTCGCACACGCAACTGCTGCTGCGACGATTGTGAACAGAACGCCGTTTCGGATGCTGACGTGTCGGTCCTTTGATGCTTTTGCGAGGCTGGCTATTGGAGGAAGCCCTTTTCGGTAAGGTAGCCCTTTGCGACCGATCGCGCATCCTCGCCGTCAACCGCGATCCGCGCGTTGAGCTGCTGTAGCGTTTCGAGCGTGAGCGACTTGAAAACAGGGGCGAGCAGGCCGGCGATCTCGGGGTGGGCGTCGAGCACCTCCTTACGGATCAGCGGTGCGGGCTCGAAGACAAGCTGCACGTTCTTGGTGTCACGCATGACGACGAGCCCGAGCGCGGCAAGCTGCCCATCGGTGCCATACGCCATGGCGGCATTGACGCCGGACGCGCCCGAGGCGGCCGCCTGTTCGGTCGCAGCGGTATCACCGCCTGACAGAACCAGCACCTGATCGCTATTTATCTTGAATCCGTAAGCCTTCTCGAACGCGGGCAACGCCCCGGCGCTTTCGGTGAATTCCGACGAAGCTGCGATCTTCATTTTTCCGCCGCCGGCGATCCACCGACCGAAATCGTCAAGCGTTGCGAGATTCTGTTCCTTGGCGACATCGGCCCGTACCGCGATCGCCCAGGTGTTGTTGGCGGGCGCCGGCTGGAGCCACACGAGCTTGTTCGTCGCATCGAGATCCCGTGCACGCGAGTAGGCAGCGTCGGCGGACTTCCAGACCGGATCGCTGTCCTGGTTGAAAAAGAACGCCGCGTTGCCGGTATATTCGGGGTAGATATCGATCGCGCCGGTCAGCAGTGCCGAACGCACGAGCTTGCTCGATCCAAGCGGGATGCGGCTCTCGGTGGGCAAGCCGCCCTTCTCCAACATCAACAGAATGACGTAGCCGAGCAACGAGCCCTCAGTGTCGGTCTTCGATCCGATCCGGATCGGCTCGGCCGCCATCGATGGCACCGCCATCGAGAGCGCGAGCGCAAGGATCATCAGTCGCGCGATTGCCTTCATTGCCTCTACCCTTCCCCTTTTGCCGGTTGGACGACCGCGCGCGATCGACCGAACCGTTTCGGGCGCGACGCGTCAGCTTATCTATCGATAGATATATGACTAAGATATGAAACCCGTTTCGTCAAACCACCGCGGTGCAGATTCCCGGCTTGCGGTTATCTTTTCGGCAGGCCGAAGAGACCTCGGCACCAACACGCCTGTTCCGCCCGGCCGCCGTGTCGAGCGGAACGTCTTCGCGGATCTCGGCGACGAGGTCAGGCCGCCACACAGCCACCGGGTTTGAACGTCCTCTCCGTGGCCGCCGGGTATTTCTCCAACATCTTCGCCGGACGCACCGGCCGTTCAACGAGATTCCCGCCGCAATTCGGGCATATGCCGTTCAGCTTGTTGTCCGCACAATCGCGGCAGAACGTGCACTCGAACGTGCAAATCAATGCCTCGCCGTTTTCCAGCGAGAGGTCACGATCGCAACATTCGCATCCAGGTTTCATCGCAAGCATCGTCTAACTCCCTCTGGTTCGAGCAGTGTCATTGAGGCGCGCCTATCTTCCGATAGATATTGACAGACGATACCGCCGAGCTTTAACAAAATGCAAGGGCTATCTATCGAGAGGTAGACAAAGAGTTCGAAGAAGGCGGCCGGCCGGCCGCTTGGAAAGGATCGGCGGCCGCATGAAACGCATGATTTTGAGTGCCTTCTTTTTCAATCCTCAGGGCGATCACCGAATTTCCTGGCGGCATCCCCGCGCCCCTTCGCGCGAGGTCTACGATCTTCCCTATTTTCAATCCCTGGCGGCGGCCAGCGAGGCAGCCAAGCTCGACGCGATTTTCGTCGCCGATCACGTCGGCATGTGGGACACCTTCGAAAGCAACATCGCGCACTACGCCAATCCGCGCCTCGAACCGATCACGCTGCTCTCGGCGCTTGCGGCGGTGACCTCGCAGGTCGGGCTTCTCGCCACGGCATCGGCTTCCTATACCGAGCCGTACAATCTTGCCCGCATGTTCGCGTCGCTCGACCACCTCAGTCATGGGCGCGCCGGCTGGAACGTCGTTACGTCGTCGATGCCCGAAGAGGCCATGAATTTTGGCCACGACGGCAACATCGACCATGCCAACCGCTACGAGCGCGCCGGCGAATATCTCGATGTCGTCAAGGCCCTGTGGGACAGCATCGACGATGACGCGATCCTTCTCGATCGCGACTCGGGCCTGTTCGCCGACGTGACGCGAATTCGCCGGATCAATCACGTGGGTAAATATCTGAAGGTTCGCGGTCCGCTGAATGTTCCGCGCCCGCCCCAAGGCCACCCCGTGATCGTCCAGGCCGGATCCTCGGACGACGGCAAGACCTTGGCCGCACGCCACGCCGATATACATTTCGCCGTCATACGGTCGATCGAGGAGGGCCTGAAATACCGCGCCGACTTCGACGTCCGGCTGGCGGCAGCAGGTCGCGCTTCCGGCGATCTCAAGATCCTGCCGGGGATCCACCCGGTCGTCGCCGCATCGCGCAGCGAAGCCCGCGAGAAGGAAGAGTTCCTTCAGACGCTCGTTCCCGAGCGGATCGGGGTCGATCTCGTCTCGAGTTGGTGCGGGGTCGATGTATCAGCGTTTCCGATCGATGGCCCCCTGCCCTCACTCCCCGATCTTGAGAGCTATGACGGTCAACGCTCCAATCTCGAAAGGATGAAGGCCTTTGCCGAGCAAGGCTTGAGCATCCGCGAGGTCGCTCATCGCCTTATCAATGCTGGAGCGGTTCCATCGGTGATCGGCACGCCGGCCGATGTCGCAGACCAGCTCGAGGAATGGTTCACCGCGGGCGCCGCAGACGGTTTCAATCTGATGTTCCCGCTGCTTCCAGAAGATCTTACGCAATTTTGCACCGAGGTGGTTCCCGAGCTGCAGCGGCGCGGTCTCGCGCAGACCGATTATAACGGAGCGACGTTGCGAGACCGCCTCGGGCTGAAAAGGCCGGCAAATCGTTTCGGCCGCACATGACCGGCGGGCGCGCCGTGGTCGGCCCCGCCATCGCCATTTCCGAGCAGAACCAATTCCGCGCGCCTGAGAGCCGGTGGCTCGTTCTCGTCGCCGCGATCCTGGCATCGACGATGGGCTTTATCGATATGACCGTCGTGTCGCTCGCGACGCCGGCGATCCGTGTCGACCTTGGCGCATCGCTCGTCGATGCGCAGTGGATCTCGAACAGCTACATGCTTCTCCTCTCTTCGCTGGTGCTGCTTGGCGGTGCGGCCGGCGACATCTTCGGCACACGCAACGCATTCGCCTTCGGCATTGCGGTTTTCGTGGTCGCCTCGATCGCCTGCGCGCTGTCTCCCGACGCACCCTGGCTCATCCTGACGCGCGGTGCGCAGGGCTTCGGCGCCGCCTTCATGGTCCCGGGCAGCCTGGCTGTTATCGCCAAGGCTTACCCGGCGGAGCAACGCGGCGCGGCGATCGGCCTTTGGGCCTCGGTCTCGTCGCTGACCACGGCTGCCGGACCGCTTCTCGGTGGCCTTGTTCTATCGCTCGATACGAGCTGGGCGTGGCGATCGATCTTCGCGTTGAATCTCCCGATCGGCGCGCTGGCACTGATCATCCTGCTCAAGCGCGTGCCTGACGATGTGCGGCGCGATCGAGGGCGGCTCGACCTGGTCGGCGCGGTTCTAGCGACGGCTTCACTCGGTTTGCTCGCCTGGGGACTGACCGCGATCGGGTCTTCCGGTGGCGCGGGGCGCCTCGCATCGATCGCGCTTGTCGGCGCGGCGGTGATATTTGGCCTCTTCCTTCTGTGGGAACGACGGGCAAAAGCGCCCCTGGTAAAGCTCGGGCTGTTCGCCTCGCGCGCGTTCGCCGGGGCGAACGTCTACACGTTGCTCGTCTTCGTCGCTCTCAACGCGCTGCTCTTCTTCCTGCCGATGACCGTCATCTCCGCATGGGGCATACCGGAATGGCAGGCGAGCCTCTTGTTTCTCCCATTGGCGCTCGCGATTGGTGCCCTATCCAGCGTGGCGGGGCGCCTCGCGGACCGGATCGGTGCGCGTTGGCCGATGACAGCCGGCGCCGCCATCGTCGGTATCGCCTTCGTCGGCATAGCCGCCACGCTACCCTTCGGCCAATTCTGGGCTCTTACCCTCCCCCTCCTGACGGTGATGGGGCTTGGGATGGCGGCGCTCGTCTCGCCGCTTTCCACGGCGGTGATGGCGGCCGCGCCGGACGAAGATTCCGGACAGGCCTCCGGCATCAACAACGCAGTTGCACGCGCCGGCGGCCTCATTGCAATCGCCGCGTTCGGCGCTGTCGTATCCGCCGTCTACGTCCATTCGTTTGCTGACGCCGGCTCGAACGGCGAGTTTGGCGTACGTCCGGCCCCGCCGCTCGACGCGATCGCCGAAACCGCTCGTGTCGCTGCCACGACGAGTGCCTTCCAATGGGTCGCCTGCATCTGCGCGGCGCTTTGCTTCTTAGCCGCGGTGGTCGCATGGTTCACCCAACCGAGACGATGAGGTCGGTTTGCCCAATCGCGTTCTGTATCAGCGCAAGTGTTTCTCAAGTGCAGTTCAGCTTGAGTGGTCAGGTCGTGTCTATCGGGAAAGGTTGGGTGCTGTCCGATATACGTTGACATACCGTGACGCCAAGCCTTAACGCCTGCTTTAACTATCTATCGAAAGATAGATAGTTGATTCGTCGAGTGTGCGGTCCGCGTCGCGGATGCGGCGGCGCGACACGGGAAAGCGGTCACCCAATCATCGGCGGACCGGAAAGAGGGAGCTACATGTCAGAACTGGAATTGATGGCGGAGGCGGATCGTCGCGCAAAAAGTTACCTGGAAGGGATCGAGCAGCGCTTACCGTTTCCCGATCAGGCCGCACGTGCCGGCCTTAGCATTTTTTCGGAACCACTTCCCTATGAAGGGCGCGGCGCGGTCGAAACGCTTCAAATGCTCGACATCCATGGCTCGCCCGCGACGACGGCCTCTAACGGGCCGCGCTATTTTGGCTTCGTGATCGGCGCGTCTTTGCCAGCAGCGGCCGCCGCCGAGCGATTGATGCTGGCCTGGGACCAGTGCGCCGCCACGTACGACACGTCACCGATCGCGGCGACGATCGAGAAAATCGCCGGTCGGTGGCTTCTCGACGCACTCGACCTGCCACGGGAATCTGCTGTCGGATTTGGTACGAGCGCGACCGCCTGTGCGCTGAGTTGCCTTTCAGCAGCTCGGCGATCGCTGCTGTCGCGTCAAGGGTGGAATATCGATAGGGACGGGCTGTTCGGCGCCCCTGAGATCCGGGTTGTCGTGTCCGAGACCGTCCATATCACCGTGCGGAAGGCTCTGCGGTTACTCGGCTTCGGATCCGTGCACCTGGTCACGGCGCCCGTGGACGCATATGGGCGGATCGATCCAGATCGCTTACCGCCGCTCGATGAGAAGACGATCCTTTGCCTACAAGCCGGAGAGGTGAACACGGGTGAGTTCGATCCTTTCGCTGTCCTGATCGACGCGGCGACAAAGGCGAAGGCCTGGGTCCATGTCGACGGTGCATTCGGTTTGTGGGCGCGTACCTCGTCGAGGCGAGCACTTACCGAGGGGATCGAGGGTGCCGATAGCTGGACCACAGACGGACACAAATGGCTGAACACGCCGTACGACGGAGCGGTCGCCATCTGCCGCGACGCGGAGGCACTGGCCCAGGCCATGAATTCCGACGCCGTTTACGCAACAGCGTCCGCCGACGCGCAAAAGAACCTGACGCTCGAGTTCTCGCGGCGCGCTCGCGGCATTCCTATATGGGCTGCGCTCCGGACGCTCGGCCGCGCGGGTGTCGCGCAGCTCGTCGACCGTCATTGCAACGAAGCCGCATGGCTCGCCGATCGGCTCCGTGAACGCGGATTCGACGTTCTCAATCGCGTCGTTCTCAATCAGCTGGTGGTGCGATACGGCACTGATGAGCAGACCGCGCAAATCCGCCAAAGTGTCATCGACACCGGCGCCGGCTGGTTTGGAATGACCGTCTGGCAGGGGCGGCCTGCGCTTCGGATCAGTCTGTCATCGTGGCGCACCGAGCATCAAGACGTCAGCCGTCTGGCGGAAGCCCTCTCGATCGCGGCGCGAAACTAACGTGTATTCGTAGTCGTCAGTTTGCGATGATAAGCCGACGTCGCTCGTCCTGGTCGGCGACGCGGCTTTGATCCGTTTCTAAAGTTCAGAAGGTCCGCCAGGTGCAGCTTGATTTCCCGCTGCGGGCGAGCAGGGCCAACGAGGCTTCGAAAGAATCTATTGAGAGCGACGGTGACGTTGTTCGAGAGCCCGATGTCGCGCTATATCGCTAGAGGACTTCCGCGCCGATAAGAACGTCGATAGTTGTCTAGCGCGATAGGAGGCAAGGTTGGTCGTGGGAAGCGGAGCGGCATCGAGAGCCAAGAGCGAGGTTAAGCCTGGCCGCAACGCGCCCTGCTGGTGCAACTCCGGGAGGAAGTACAAATACTGTCATTACAACTCGGACCGCGACCGGATCGTTACCATAAATCCCGCAGTACATCCGCCCGGCACTCCGGCGCAACTCAACTACAAAGATGACTTCGCAAACATCATGGCGCCCTTCGATGGCCCGCTACATCGCTTCTGTCGGGACAACGATTTTTACTTGTTTGGATCGACACTGACCGTCGGCGATATGGAAACAGCCTACAACAAGCTGGTGGCTGGCACGCTTACCAAACAGGAACTGCTGGACGCCCTTATCAAGCGCTCGCACCGGCACGTGCTCGAGGGATATGTCAAGGACGCTTGTGCGAAGTTTAGCAGCTTCGCGGATCGCGAAAAGTTTTTGCTGGATGCGGTCGAAGCGCACTTCACGGGAAAATATACATTGTCCGTGCCAGTGCTTTTTGCGCAGCTTGAAGGCATCCTGCGCCAGATCGGAGCTTTGACTTCCAAGGACAACATCAAGCCGACCATCAAAAGGAACATTTGGGGCAACCGCCTCCTGTTTGCGATGGAAGACGCCGTGGAAGCTTTCAACTCGTTCATATCGAAACTGTACGAGGGGCAAAAGGACGACGGCTTCAACCGCAACCCGGTGCTGCACGGGATGAATCTGAATTACGACAACGAGGAATATTCGCTCATCCTGCTGCTCGCGATCTGCGAAGTGAGGACCTTCCTCTGGTTCGAAGAGAATACGGAACCGGTCGTGTAGGCGGCCGGCCAATTCTTGATCGAGGATGTCGTTCTCTCAGCCAGTCTGCTCGACCACGTCGCGCTCGCGGGTCGCCTCCCGCGAAGCCCGATGGTAGTCGTCATTTGGCTCTGAATATGGGCTTCGCGAAATGCCGTAACCGATCTAGATGACCGCCATAGGCGCGCAATGCCAAATGTCTGGAGACCGGCGGCAAAACGATCGCAACTACCCGCCCGAGACAGGCGTACGGCGAGGTCAAACCTACGTTAGCGTATGCGACGAAGCGTTCGTGACGAATTTATCAGTACGAGCCGCCGACCAGCTCGCCTTGGCGTGCTGCGATAAGAGCTGACCCTTCAATGTTTCGCCTCGGCGCCGAATGCAATTTGGTCATTCGGCTCCGAGAACGCACGGGATCATACGCGTGCTGCTGGCGTCGGTTATTGGAGATCGTACTCGATGAAGCCGGTGCGCCGAGCGACACGATCATAGAGGCGGCGAGCCGTTGCGTTCGTCTCGCGCGTCATCCAATAAACGTTGGTCACGCCGATCTTGAGCGCTTCCGTCTGGACGGCCTGGATCAGCGCCGCGCCCACGCCTTTGCCGCGGACATCGGGATCGGCGAAGAGATCTTGAAGGTAGCAGTTGTTCTTCAGCGACCAGCAGCTACGGTGATAGAGGTAGTGGACGAGGCCGACGGGCTTGTTCTCGATCGTGGCGAGGAAACCCTTTGGTTCGAACTCGCCTTCGGTGAAAAGGCGACGCCACGTCGTCTCGAACACTTCGTCGGGCAGGCTGGCCTCATAGAAGGTCAGATAAGCAGTCCACAGCCTTTGCCATTCGGCATGGTCAGTTGATGCGAGCGGGCGGACGATGATTTCCGGCATTCATATTCTCCTGTGGCGTTAGTGGACATTCGGTTCGAGAATTTCGGCCTGCGACGACTTAGCGTCGCTCATAGCAGCGTGAGCTGGTCGCCAAGCCTCGGCGGGATTCGGAAGAGATCGGTTCGAAGCGGCGAGATTTTCCGATCGAGCGCGAAGCGCCGGCGCGCCAGCCGAAAACGGTCAACAAGGATCTGCGCGACGGGCCCCTCGCCCGCAATGCGGTAGCCGAAGCGCGCGTCGTTTTCCTTGCCACCGCGCATCTGGCGAACCAGCGACATGACGCGCTCAGCGCGGTCGGGACGTTCCGCCGCGAGCCATTCCTTGAAGAGATCCTTCAGTTCATGTGGCAGTCGCAGCATCGAATAGTGTGCGTACCGCGCACCAGCGTCGGCCGAAGCCTCGAGGATCGCCTCGATCTCATGATCGGTGAGGCCTGGAATGATCGGCGCCACGCTGACGATGACCGGTATGCCGGCGTCGCTGAGCGCGCGAATGGCATCGAGTCGTCGCGACGGCGTCGATGCCCTCGCTTCCATCGCCCGGGCGAGCTGACGGTCGAGCGTCGTGATCGAAATCACGACGACGCTCAAATTCCGCTCGGCCATCGGAGCGAGCAAGTCGATGTCGCGCGTTACGAGGTGATTTTTTGTGGTGATGCCGAGAGGATGCTGGAACTCGGCGAGCACTTCGATGACGCTGCGCGTGATGCGTAGACGCTTCTCAACCGGCTGGTAGCAGTCCGTGTTCGCCCCGAGTTGCACGCGATCTGGGACATAACCCGCCTTGGAGAGCTCGCTCCTCAGTAATGTCGCCGCCTGCGGCTTGAAAAATAGCTTCGTCTCGAAATCGAGCCCCGGCGACAAACCGAGATAAGCGTGCGACGGCCGGGCGAAGCAGTAGATGCATCCATGCTCGCAGCCTCGATAGGGATTAACCGAGCGATCAAAACCGATATCCGGGCTCGCGTTCCGGGAGATGATCGACTTCGCTTTTTCGGCAGTCAGGGTGGTATCGACCCGCTCCGTCTCGTCGACATCCGCGACCGACCACCCGTCATCGACACTCTCACGATGATAAGGTTCAAACCTGCCCGTCTCATTCGACCGTGATGATCGTCCTCGGACCGACCGATGCCCATTACGGCCCTCATCCGGCGCTGTTGGCATGCTCTTAGGGGCCATCGCAAGCTCCCGGGAGGACCATCTCGCGACGAGCTCGATGCCGCCATCCCAAGCAGTGCCCTGGGCTGAGGTCCTGAAAACTAGACTGGGCGAGACGCAGAGACGAGACGGTCAACCGGTTCCCTCCGCCCGCACGTCCTTGAGCCGGATCTTGGCGAGGCGTGCCTTCGCCGCGGTGAAAACGAGGTCGATCACCTTGCTGTCATGGCCGAGCCTGAAACATTCCACGACGACACCGACGAGCACGCTCTCGGTGATGACGAGCAAGTCCGAATAGGAACCGCCCGCCGCGCGCGTCTCCTCGATGATTTCCGCAACGACGCGCTTTGCGACGCGGTTGTGCAGTTCGGTCGCCGCCTCGGCGGTCAACTGGGGTTTTTCAGACATTTTCATCGTCGTCTGCCCTCTCGAGTCTGTCCGGCGCTCGATCGTCCGCGGACGCGTCCATTCGAAAAATTATCGGTTCGCGTCTCTCTATCGATAGATAGTCCTTGACGAGGAGGAATGCCAGCGAATATTGTCGGCCGCCTAACGACCTATCGATAGATAGATTAAGGAGACGACATGAGCCTGCAACAGTCCGCCGAGTCCACCGCCAGAACGCTCTTCACGCCCGTTCATATCGGTCCCTATATATTGCAACACCGGATCGTCCTGCCGCCGCTGAGCCGTTTGCGCGCTCAGCCGGGGACCGGTATCCCCAGCGATCTGCAGCTTGAATATTACACCCAGCGCGCATCGGAAGGCGGACTGATCATCACCGAGGCAACAGCGATCGCATCCTCTGCGCGCGGCTACTACCACGCGCCCGGCCTTTATTCGGAAGAACAGATCGCTGGATGGAAGCGCATCACCGACGCCGTCCACGACAGGGGCGGCACCTTCTTCACGCAGCTCTGGCACGCCGGTCGAACATCCCACATTGAGATCACAGGATCGCAGCCGGTGACTGCGTCGGTCGATCCCGCCTATTGGGCCGATGCGAACAACGTGATTGATGCTCCCGACGGGTTCAAGCCGGTATCTCCGCACCGCGCGCTCGACACCGACGAGATATCGACGATCGTCGAACAGTATCGCCAAGCCGCCCAGAACGCCAAGCGTGCCGGTTTCGACGGCGTCGAGCTGATGGCCGCCAATGGCCACCTAATCGACCAGTTCCTCCAGGACAACGTGAACAAGCGTACCGACCGTTATGGCGGCTCGATCGAAAACAGGGCGCGTCTCCTCCTGGAGGTCGTCGGCGTACTTGTCGAGGTCTGGCGCGCCGATCGTGTCGGCGTGCGGCTCTCGCCCAGCAACAGCTTCAACGGCATGGGCGATAGCGACCCGCACGCTCTGTTCGGCTATGTCATCCAGCAGCTGGATGCTCTCGGCATCGCCTACGTTCACCTCATCGAGCCGCGGGTCAAAGGCGCCGATACGATCGCGGAAAGCCAGCCGCCGATCGCGGCACAGGAGCTCGGCAAGCTTTTCCGGGGCCCCGTCATTGCAGCGGGCGGCTTCAATCCGGAGACGGCCAAGGCTGCCGTGTCGAACGGCGTCGCCGACCTGGTCGCCTTCGGCCGGCATTTCGTCGCCAATCCCGACCTGCCGAAGCGGATCGAGAACGGATGGCCGCTCAATCCCTACGATCGTAGCACGTTCTACGCTTTCGACGAACACGGCTATACCGACTATCCGTTCTATGACGCGTCCCAATCCGACGCGCTTCCCGCGGCTTGACCATGCTCGCCCTGCCGGTCGACCGGCGGGGCGTCTCAACGTTACGATCGCCGGGGTAACCGTCAATGGTGCGGTTAGCAGGATTCAGCGCTTCGACGGGGACAGCACTTTTGCGTAGGTGACAGTTTCACGCCGTGTCCCGACGGCACGTATCCAAGCTGGTCACAAAGGTCGCGGAAAACGACCCGGCGGCGCTCTTTCTCCATCTCGGCCGACGCGCAACGGATGCCGTGCTCCTCGTCGCTCAGCCCTTCAGGGCGGCAAATCGGACAGGACGCGAGGTGAAAGATATGGTCCCAGGCGGCCAGAGCGTCGACATAGGCGCGGTGAGCCGCGACCGTCTCCCGTTCAAGCGATTTTGGATTTCGCTCCCTGGCCCTGACCAATCGATCCCCCTCACCGGGTACAAGCCTGCGGTACGCCCCCGCAAACGAACCCTCTCTGACTCTTGGTGATCGGGGAGTTGGAAAACCGCTGTTAGACGGCCCTGTGGCCTTTAGTTCGGAGAACCTGTTGCATACGCCACAGGCTCCCCGACCATAAGGTCAAGGAGTGCGGCGCCGTATCGGCCGGCGCCAACCGCTAACAGGGGTTTTCCAAGCCCCAGGGCAGCGCGTACTGCCCCGCACGACTCATAACCGCTCGATCGTTTGTGTTCTAGATGCTTTATAAAGCTCGAACGATGCCAGACCCTCTTTCCGATGTTTTTGTGGGCAAAGGCCAGGCGTCGCCCCTGACGGGGCCGGGCTGGCAGCTGAGCTGAAGTCCGCGGCACGGTCTTCCCCCTTCCGGGCAGCCATCCCTGACGCGCGCGCGGCGCAAAAGGTGGGTGCCGCTGGCGCCTTGCCGGACGCAAGGGAGGCTTCGCCGCGCCGACCACCGTCGATCCTCGATTTCTTGTCAGCGCGCCCTTGCATCAGGCAGGCTACGCGGCGTGCCGGTTGTGTTCCGCAAGGTGCGGGATAAGGATGATCAACCGAGGAAAGGACGAGCGCGCCCTGAAGGCGCGGCTCGAGTGAACGGATGGAGAAGCATGAAATCGAGAATCTGCGCGAGAAGGTGACCTGCGCGATCGTCCTCGAAGCCGCGGGCTGGAAGGTCGATTTGAAGGAGAGCACCCGCCGCGCCTTGAAGTTCAGGCGCGGCGACGGCGAAATCATCATTGTGATCCATGAAGGACGCGGCTGGTTCGATCCCTTGTCGACGAAGAAAGGCGACATCTTCGATCTCGCCGAGCATCTCGGCGCCGACGGCTTCGTCGCCGCGTGCGAGCACCTCGCCTCGCTGGTCGGCGTCGTTTCGAGCGAGCCGGTCTGGACGCGACCGGCCCGCCCGTCGCCGGCCGTCGCGATCGCCGAGCGGTGGCAGCGGCGGTTCAAACCGCGGCCGGGTTCGGCGACATGGCGCTACCTGACGTCAGAGCGCGCGCTGCCCCACGATGTCGTCCAAACCGCGATCGCCCAGGATTGCCTGCGGGAAGGACCGCACGGCAGTATGTGGGCGGTCCATCGTTCGGCGCCGGGCGAACCCACCGGATGGGAGGAGCGCGGGCCGGCCTGGCGCGGCTTCGCGACGGAAGGGGCCAAGGTGCTCTTCCGCTTTGGCGCTCGAGATGCCGATCGGATCTGCGTCACCGAGGCCGCGATTGACGCCATGAGCCTTGCCGCAATCGAGGTGCTGCGCCGCGACACGCTCTATGTCAGCACCGGCGGCGGCTGGTCGCCCGCGACCGACGAGGCGCTTCGCCACGTCGCTATGGCAGGCAACGTCAGTCTCGTCGCTGCCACCGACAACAACCGTCAAGGCGACATCTATGCCGAGCGCATCCAGGCGATCGCCGCCGAGAGCGGAGCCAGCTATGTCCGGTCGCGGCCACGCGGCGACGACTGGAACGAAGATCTGAAGGTTCTGATGACCAGACTTTCCCGTCCCGAGCTCGTTGCCTTCGCGTGAGCGTGCAAGTTCAATCCGAATATTGACGTCGGCTTTTCCTTGACTGAACCAGCCGACGTGCTTACTTCACATGAACCTATCGATAGATAGATGAGATTGGACGCAACGTGTCTTCAGGAGCAGGCAATGGCGTCGACGCGGTGACGCCCGCGCGACGCGACAACATTGAACCGACACGGGCGGACGTGGCGCTTTCGGGACGCAAGCTGCGCATGCTGTTGTGCTGCGCTGGCGCGCCATTCCTCATCATGCTCGACACCAACATCGTCGCCGTCTCGCTGCCGTCGATCGCGCGTGATCTCAAGGGGAGTTTCACCGACGTCGAGTGGGTCGTCAGCGCCTACATCCTCCCCTTTGCGGCACTCCTGATGCCCGCCGGCGCGCTCGCCGATCGGCTCGGGCGACGGCGCATGCTGCTGCTCGGTCTCGCGATCTTCACTTTGGCATCGGTCCTGTGCGGTGCGGCGCCCGATCTTCTGACGCTCAACGCCGCGCGCGCCTTGCAGGCGGTGGGCGCCGCCCTGCAGCTGACCTCGTCGCTCGCGGTGATCGCGCATGGTTTCGAGGCGCACGAGCGTGCCCGCGTTTACGCCATCTGGGGCACCGTGATGGGGATTGCACCCTCGCTCGGGCCGATCGTCGGCGGTCTCGTCACGTCTTACTTCGGGTGGCGATGGGCGTTCTACATCAACCTGCCGCTCGGCGCGGGGCTGATCGTGCTCGCCCTCTCATCGGTGAATGAATCGCGCGATCCAAAGGCCGCCGGTCTCGACTATCGGGGCATCGCGCTCTTCGGCGCCGGGCTGTTCAGTGTCGTCTGGGCGCTCATCGACGCCAATGCGGTCGGCTGGGAAAGCCCTCGCACGATCCTGCGCCTCGTTGTCGGCGCGGTCCTGCTCGTCGCGTTCGTCTTCGCCGAACGCCGCCAACCGCGTCCGATGATCGACCTCTCGATCTTCAGCGATCCGACCGTCGTCGGCGCCGCGATCGCCATGCTCGGCTATGCCGCCTCCGCGCAGGTGATGATGACGATCCTGCCGCTCTATCTGCAGGATGCGTTCGCTCTGTCGCCGGCGACGGCTGGCATCGCGATGACGCCGTTCGCATTTCCGCTGCTGATCGGGCCGAGCATTGGCGGCAAACTTGCGGCGCGCCTGTCGAGCCGCGCCATTCTCTGCTTCGGCCTCAGCCTTGTCGCCATCGGCAACGCCATGGCCGCGGGCGCGGTTCTCGCCGGCTTTGCCTATTGGACGGCCGCCATCGGCATGTTCGCCACCGGTTCGGGCGCCGGCCTTCTCAACAGCGAGACCGCCAAGGCGCAGGTCAGCTCGGTCCCGCCCGAGCGCGCCGGGATGGCCTCGGGCCTCGCCAGCACGACGCGCTTCATCGGCATCATCGCCGGCGTCGCAGGTCTCGGCGCGGTGCTCGCCGCCGTCACCGAATCCCGCCTGCGCAGGCTCGGCACACCTCTGGTGCCTGACCGCGCGATCGACTGGCACGATCTCAGTCTTCGCATCGTCGGCGGTGACGTCGAGGGCGCATTGGCCGCGCTGCCGGCGCCGATCCAGAACGTTCTTGCGGGCTCCTTGCATGCGAGCGTCGGCGCCGGGTTCGGCGCGGCTCTTTTTGCCGCGGCGTTCGTCGCCGTCCTTTCAAGCCTGGCGACCTGGCGACTGATCCGGACCGCCGCAAACAGCCCGTCCTGAAGGCGTAAAGGCGCCGAACCGTTATGACCGAGATGATCCCGGATTCCCTCAAAAGCGTACGGCACGCTCCCGACGTCGATCTGCGCATCGAAGCCGTCAACGCCTTCTGGCGTCGCTCCGGCCTCGACAGGTGGTTGACGAAAGAGCCGTACTTTGACGCCGATTTTCATGTCCGCTTCGAAGCGTTGCATTTCACGGCGGCTGCTCGCCAACTCGACCATTGGGTCGACACCGTCGACGGTGCACTGGCGCTCATGGTCCTGCTCGACCAATTCCCGCGCAACAGCTATCGCACCGCGCACATGTTCGCCACCGATCCGCTTGCGCGGCACTTTGCGCGAATGGCGATCGACCGCGGGCACGACGCAGGGGTGAAACAAGACCTGCGCGTATTCTTCTATCTCCCGCTCATCCATTCCGAGGATCTACGGGATCAGGTCCGCGCGCTTCGGTTCTGCGAGGCCTCATTGGGTGCGGGAGCCATCTTATACGCGCGCATGCACCACGATATCATCGCGCGCTTCGGGCGGTTCCCGCACCGAAATCCCGTGTTGGGCCGCGACACGACCCCGGAGGAGCAAGCCTTCCTCGATAGCGGCGGTTTCGCGGGCTGACGCGCGACCAGACTATCGCGATCCGACACATCCCTTTCGACGAGGATGGAGTTCAATGAAATCAACACCTGAAGGTCTACAACACCATGATCCCAACCGACGCTGAACTTGAAGCAGGCCGCCTCGCCCTCGCCCGCCTCGATCCCTTGATGGCGAAAGCTCACGCCGAGGTTCGGCCCAGCACCTGGGTCGTTCGCGAGCGCGGATTTAAGGGCCTCGTGCGCCAGATCATCGGCCAGCAGGTTTCGGTCGCGGCCGCCGATTCGATCCGGCGGAAAATGATCGACGGTCTCGGCATGCTGACGCCCGAAACGATCCTTGCCGCAGACGACGTTCAGCTGCGGGGCTACGGACTGTCGGGTCAGAAAATCCGCTACGTGCGCGCGATCGCCGAGGCCGCCGAGCTCTTCGAGCGACTCGATTCGATGTCGGACGAGGAGGCGATCGCGGCGCTCGTCGCCATCAAAGGTGTCGGCCGATGGACCGCCGAAACCTACCTGATGTTTTCCGAGGGACGCCTCGACTTCTTCCCCGCGGGCGACATTGCGCTGCAGGAGGGTTATCGGCTCCTTGTTGGGTGGGACGCGCGCCCGAGCGAGAAGGTGCTCTACACTCGCGCCGAGACCTGGAAACCTTATCGCGGCATCGCCGCGCTCTTGCTGTGGGGCTATTACATGCAGGCGCGCGGCCGGGCGACCGAAAGCGGCGCCGTTCTAAGTCCGTAGCGCTACACCTTCATCGGCGCTTACGGCTTTCTCGATGGCAACGAGAACGTCAGTCAGGAGAGATGGGTTGCCGCCGGACGAAACGTGGACCATCCTCAGAACGCCATTCAACGTGTTGATTCCGATCATGTTGCTCTGCGATATTTGGGTGTTGAGTATCGGTCCCCATATGGCTCTGACTTTGAGCGAATTGATTTGCGTTTCGATCGACAGCCTGCCGAGGTTCGAAATCATCAAGTCCAGAACCTGCGGGGGCAGAACGGCAAAGGCGAAGCCCGGGTCGGCGACCTTGGGGACGATAGTTTCGAGAAAACGGGTAAGGCCAGCAACTGTTTCCGGCGATCGGATGGCCGCAATGCCATCGGTCGAGCGCCGTGCGACCGTCCATAAAGTGTCTTCGTCTGTCACCTGTAGAAATGCCGGCGACAGCCCCATGAAAAGTCCTGGGCAGTCGGCGTCCTTTCCGGCTGTTGCTCGAAGGTCCACAGGGCTGGATATGCCGATCGGCCCGGTCCTTCCTGGCTTCGTCGCAATCGCGGCTGCCGCACAGATCGCTCCATGAACCGTTGTCGATTCTTCGCGGCATTTTGCGACGAGATGACGTGTCAGTTCGCGGTCGAATTCGAGAATTGAAAGCTGCAACGGGTCATCGGTGACCTGCCTGATCCTGATTTCCGGCTTCACTTCGCTTTCCGGTGGAGGTGGCGGCAGCTCAGCCGCCGCGTACCCCGCTGCGAAGTCGTTCAAACCCGGCAGCCCGGACAGCGCCTGAAGGCGTTCACCACCAATGAGACGGATGAAGTCGTGCAAAATCGCCAAAGCGCCACGTCCATCAGTGATCGTGTGGTTGAATGTCAGGCAAATGGCGAAGGAATCGGGCGCAAGAAGCACGCTTGCCTTCATCAAGGGAGAGCCCGAGATGTCTTCCCATCGCTGGAGATCATCGCGGACGACCTCAAGCCACGAGGTTGCCTGGGCCACATGCCGCACAACGACCAATGGCTCATTGTCGCTCCATGCGAACGATAATCCGTCCGACGGGTGCTCGACGACTTCGACGCGGAGATAGGGATGCCGGTCGCGTAAGGCGGCAAAGGCCTTGACCACTGTTTGTTCGTCGGTCGCGCCGGAAATTTCAGCGACCACCGAAAAGTCGATCGGCGCGCGGAGGCTGTGCGAGAAAAAAGCGCGCTCGAGGCCTCCCAACGTCCTGACAGTAATCTGCCCTGCTGTCACACTAGCTGTCTTCTGCAATGCATTTTCCTCTAATACGTTGGCGAGATTCTAAGTATTGAGCTGCGGGTTCCTGGGTTGCCATCTGCCGAGAAGTGGCTTGGCCGCGTCACTCAGGCGCTATTCGTTGACGAACGCCCGTTTGTTACAACGACAACCGCTAGCGATGACCTGTTTCGCAGGCTTTCTGCGTCGAATTTGCGTCACGAAGACGCTCCATCCGCAAGTCACTGCGCGGGCGCACCGCTTCTGAAACCCGGCTCCCGATGGGTTGAGAAGCTTGCCCTTTCGAAAAGGCGGTCCGGGCTCGCGCGGCGGTTTCAGGCCTTGTCGCGGCATTGCTGCCCCTTGCTGCGGTTCTATTGCACGCATGCACGCTGCCAAGCAGCCCGCCGGCTTGAAAGGAACGGAGGAAGAAACGGAGGAAGGAAACGAGGAGAGGATGAAAGACGTGCCGCATGCCCGGCCGGCGCGTCAAGGGAGGCTTCGCCCGCGTGCCGCGGCCCTTGACCCACCGGACCGGAGAGGCGGCCGCAAAGGAGGGGTCAGAAGGGTTGAAGAGGATGGCGAACCGGAAGGTTGAGCCGCGCTCCGGCCCGACGAGGCTGAAAGGAGCCCATCATGACCCCGTCCTCAATCCGCAAGGTCTATCAAGGTGCCGCCGACCGCCGGCAGATGTTCCGCATGTTCGATCGCCACGCTCAACGGCCGAACCGTGCCGACACCGACGCGACGCAACTCTATTGCGGCGAATGGTTCGAGATTGGCCAGGCCGAGCACGACTACATGTTCGAGGTACTCCCGCCGCTCTGGATGCGCGGCGACATGTTCGCGATGCGCGAATTTCTCGCCGGCAGCATCACGAGCGTCTTCTTCGAACTAAAGATCGATGAGCGGGTGCGCTACTTCCACGGCTATTGCGATCTCGCCGACCGGCGATCGCCGGAACGGATGCGCGCCGCGATCGTGGAACGCGAATGCCGGCCTGTTCGCGCCACGACGCGTGAGGAGAGGCTCGAGCACATCTGGTCCAGCACGCACGACCCCTATCGCGGCTACGCCGACTGGCGCTTTGTCCGCGCCGATCGCGGTAAGCGCACCGTCATCGTGTACGGCTCGGACCAACGCAAGGACTTCCAGGTGCTCGACCAGCTGACCGAGGCGCAGATCGCCATGAAGTTGCCGGTGCATTTGCGCCATCTGCCCGACGCGATCGCCGCATAGGTGCCGCCATGTTCACGTTTTCGGTGACGGCGGTGCGCGCCGTGATCATGCGCGGGCGCATCGACGCCTTTCTGAATGGCGGCTTTCGCAACCCACACTACGGGCTTGCTCCCGGAAGGGACGAGAAGCCCGGCGCCTGGCTCGTCGGCGACGAAGGCGTCTACATGATGTCGAACGGCAAGCTTGCCGATCACCAACAGCGTTCGTTAGTCGTCTATGCCGAGGAATGCGATCCGAGGACCAATCCCGACCACTGGCATTACAAGCGCCAATATTTCGGCGGCGATGACGGCATCGACTTCCTCGACGCCGAAATGCTCGTGCGGCTGATCGCGGCCTTGCCTGACTGCACGCACCTCACGATCGCGATGACCGACGACAGTATGTCGATCACGCCAATCCGCCGCTGACACCCTGGGCCACACGGCCCTCGCTTTCCGTAACCCTTCGCGACCATCGCTCCCCGCCGGCGCCACCGGCGGAAGCGATGGCGCGCGCCTTCATCACAAGGAGACACCACGATGGCGCATGACGATCCCTTTACCCTCGACCTTTTCGGCAACACCGCGCTCTCGTCGGGCCTCGGCCTCGGCGTGACCGCTTTCGGCGGTACGTTTGCCCCCGATGACGACGAGCCCGATCCCACGACGCCCCCTCCCGCGCTCCCAGTTGGGACCGCGGCGCGATTGCCCGATCCGCATCATTCGGCGCGCGGCTCCAACTTCCACCTCGTCGACGATCGCCAACTCGCGAGGTCCTGGAAGGATCGGGCGCTCGACAATATCGCCGCCATCCGGCTTGCCGCCGAGATCGAGACCGATCATCGCCCGGCGACGCGCGAAGAGCAGGAGCGGCTCATCCGGTTCACCGGATTCGGTGCTTCCGATCTTGCCAACGGCGTCTTTCGCCGACCCGGCGAGCTCGATTTCCGCCAAGGCTGGCAGGAGATCGGCACCGCGCTCGAGGATGCCGTCGATGAGCTCGACTATGCGTCGCTCGCCCGGTGCACGCAGTACGCTCATTTCACGCCCGAGCCGATCGTCCGGGCGATCTGGACCGCGTTATTGCGTCTCGGCTGGCGCGGCGGCCGTGTGCTCGAGCCCGGCATTGGCACCGGGCTATTCCCGGCGTTGATGCCGGACGCGCTGCGCCATGCCTCGCATATGACCGGGGTCGAACTCGATCCGGTCACCGCACGCATCGCCCGCCTGCTGCAGCCGCGGGCGCGGATCCTCACTGGCGATTTCGCACGCACCGAGCTGCCCGCCACCTTCGACCTCGCGATCGGCAATCCGCCTTTCTCCGACCGAACCGTGCGATCGGATCGGGCGTATCGTTCGAAGGGCTTTCGGCTGCACGACTACTTTATCGCGCGGTCGATCGACCTTTTGAAACCAGGGGCCCTCGCTGCCTTCGTCACGTCGCATGGGACGATGGACAAGGCGGATTCTTCCGCGCGTGAGCACATCGCCGGATCGGCTGATCTCATCGCAGCCATTCGTCCCCCCGAAGGCAGCTTCCACGCCGGCGCCGGCACCAACGTCATTGTCGACTTCCTCTTATTTCGGAAGCGGAAGCCCGGCGAAAGCGTCGGCGATCAATCCTGGCTCGACACGGAGGAGGTGCGGCCCGCAATCGACGATGAGGGCGCGATCCGCGTCAACCGCTGGTTCGCGCAACATCCCGCCTTCGTTCTCGGGACGCACGCGCTGACGTCCGGCCCGTTCGGCGAAACCTATACCTGCCTGCCCCGTGCGGGCGAGGCTCTGGAGGCTCTTCTTGCCGCTGCGATCGATCGTCTCCCCGAGGCGATCTACGACGGCCAACCTGACGTGGTAGATCCTGATCTCGATCTAGGCGACGAGCTCGCCGAGATCGGCCTGCCGTCCGAACGTCATGTGCGCGAAGGCAGCTACATCGCCGACAAGGCCCACGGCGTCATGCAGGTCCTCGATGGCAGGCCCGTCGCGGTGAAGGTCCGTAAGGGCCGCAGCGCTGACGGCATCCCTGAGAAGCATATCCGGATTATCGCCAAGCTCATCCCGGTCCGCGACGCGGTGCGCGAGGTTCTCAAGTGCCAGGAAACCGATCGGCCGTGGAAGGACGCGCAGGTCCGCCTGCGTATCGCCTGGTCGAGTTTCGTGCGCGACTTCGGCCCGATCAATTTCACGACCGTCTCGATGACCGAGGACGATGAAACCGGCGAGGTCCGTGAAACACATCGCCGACCGAACCTGCAGCCGTTCCTCGACGATCCGGATTGCTGGCTGGTCGCCTCGATCGAGGACTACGACCTCGAGACCAACACCGCCAAACCCGGGCCGATCTTCACCGAGCGCGTGATCGCGCCGCCGGCACCGCCGGTGATCACCAGCGCGGCGGACGCGCTCGCCGTGGTGTTGAACGAGCGTGGCCGCGTCGATCTCGAGCATATCGCCGAACTGCTGCATCGCGAATGCGAGGACGTCGTTGCAGAGCTCGGCAGCGCCATCTTCCGCGATCCGGTTGACGGTTCCTGGCAGACAGCGGATGCTTATCTGTCGGGTCCTGTGCGCGACAAGCACAAAACGGCCGAGGCGGCGGCCGCGCTTGACGCTGAGTACGAGCGCAATGTCGCCGCGCTGCTTGCCGTCCAACCCGCTGATCTCAACCCTTCGGACATCACGGCGCGGCTCGGCGCGCCATGGATTCCGGCGTCCGACATCGTGGCCTTCGTCAAGGAGACGATGGGCGCCGACATCAAGATCCATCACATGCCCGAGCTCGCCTCGTGGACCGTCGAGGCGCGCCAGCTTGGCTGGATGGCGGCAGGGACCTCCGAATGGGGTACCGACCGCCGGCACGCCGGCGAGCTGCTCGCCGATGCGTTGAACAGTCGCGTGCCCCAGATCTTCGACACGGTGAAGGAGGAGATGAGCGAGCGACGCGTTCTCAACGTCGTCGACACCGAGGCGGCGAAGACCAAGCTGCAAAAGATCAAGGACGCGTTCCAGCGCTGGATCTGGTCCGATCCCGATCGCACCGACCGTCTGGCGCGCGTCTACAACGACCGCTTCAACAACATCGCGCCACGGGCCTTCGACGGCTCGCACCTGAAGCTTCCGGGCGCCTCTGGCGCCTTTGTTCTTTATGGGCACCAGAAGCGCGGCATCTGGCGGGTTATCTCGGCCGGCTCGACCTATCTCGCGCATGCTGTCGGCGCCGGCAAGACGATGACGATGGCCGCCGCCATCATGGAGCAGCGCCGGCTTGGACTGATCGCCAAGGCGATGCTCGTCGTTCCCGGCCATTGCCTCGCGCAGGCGGCGCGCGAATTCCTCGCGCTCTATCCGAACGCGCGGATCCTCGTCGCCGACGAGACCAATTTCACCAAAGACAAGCGGCACCGCTTCCTCTCGCGCGCGGCGACCGCGACCTGGGACGCGATCGTCATCACGCACTCCGCCTTCCGTTTCATCAGCGTGCCGTCCGCATTCGAGAGCGAAATGATCCAGGACGAGCTCGAGCTCTACGAGACGCTGCTGACCAAGGTCGAGAGCGACGATCGCGTCTCGCGCAAGCGGCTCGAAAGGCTCAAGGAAGGCCTGAAAGAGCGGCTGGAGGCATTGTCGACTCGGAAGGACGATCTCCTGACCATCTCCGAAATCGGCATCGACCAGATTATCGTCGACGAAGCGCAGGAGTTCAGGAAGCTTTCCTTCGCGACCAACATGTCGACATTGAAGGGTGTCGACCCGAACGGTTCGCAGCGCGCTTGGGATCTCTATGTGAAGTCGCGCTTCGTGGAGACAAGGAACCCGGGCCGCGCGCTCGTGCTCGCCTCCGGCACGCCGATCACCAATACCCTCGGCGAAATGTTCTCGGTGCAGCGCTATCTCGGCTACCAGGCGCTCGCACAGCGCGGCCTGCACGAATTCGATGCCTGGGCATCGACCTTCGGCGACGTTACGACCGAGCTCGAATTGCAGCCGTCCGGCAAATACAAGCCGGTCACGCGGTTCGCGACCTTCGTCAATGTCCCAGAGCTCATCGCGATGTTCCGCTCCTTCGCGGACGTCGTCATGCCAGAAGATCTGCGCCAATACGTGAAGGTGCCGATGATCTCGACTGGTAAGCGGCAGATTCTCACCGCGAAGCCGTCCGCGGCCTTCAAGCGCTACCAGACGCTGCTCGGTGAACGCATCAAGGCGATCGAGGAGCGTGACCGTGCCCCCGAACCCGGCGACGACATTCTGTTGTCCGTCATCACGGATGGCCGCCATGCTGCGATCGACCTGCGCCTGGTCGAGTCGGACAACGATAACGAGGCCGACAACAAGCTGAACCAGCTCGTCGGCAACGCCTTCCGCATCTGGAACGAAACCACGGAGAACACCTACATCCGCGCGGACGGCAAGCCGTTCGAACTGCCCGGTGCCGCGCAGATGATTTTCTCCGATCTCGGCACGATCAGCGTCGAGAAGTCGCGCGGCTTCTCCGCCTATCGCTGGATCCGCGACGAGCTCGTCCGCAGGGGTGTCCCGGCATCCGAAATCGCCTTCATGCAGGATTTCAAGAAGTCGGAGGCCAAGCAGCGCCTCTTCGCCGATGTGCGCGCCGGCAAGGTGCGCTTCCTGATCGGAAGTTCGGACACAATGGGAACCGGCGTGAATGCGCAGCTGCGTCTCAAAGCGCTGCATCACCTCGACGTGCCGTGGCTGCCGTCGCAGATCGAGCAGCGCGAGGGCCGCATCGTGCGCCAGGGCAATCAGCACGACGAGGTGGATATTTATGCCTACGCGACCGAGGGCAGCCTCGACGCGCAGATGTGGCAGAATAACGAGCGGAAGGCGCGCTTCATCGCCGCAGCGCTCTCGGGCGACACGTCGATCCGCCGGCTCGAAGACATGGGTGAGAGCCAGGCCAACCAATTCGCGATGGCCAAGGCGATTGCCTCGGGTGACCCGCGTCTCATGCAGAAAGCAGGTCTCGAGGCCGACATCGCGCGGCTCGAACGCTTACGCGCCGCGCATATCGACGATCAGCACGCTGTCCGGCGGCAGGTCCGCGACGCCGAGCGCGATATCGAATTTTCGAGCCGACGCATTGGTGAGATCGGCCAGGACATCGAGCGACGGACCTCGACCTCCGGCGACGGCTTCACGATGACGGTGACGAGCGAATCCTACACCGAACGCAAGCTCGCTGGCCGCGCGCTCATGAAGGAAATCCTGACGCTGGTTCAGCTCCAGCATGCGGGTGACATCGTCATCGCCTCAATCGGCGGCTTCGATGTCGAGTATAGCGGCGAGCGTTTCGGACGCGACGGTTACCGCTATACGACGGTGCTGCTACGCACTGGCGCCGAATACGAGATCGAGCTGCCGGTGACGGTGACGCCGCTCGGCGCGATCGCTCGTCTCGAGCACGCGCTCGGCGACTTTGAGGGCGAGCGCGACCGCTATCGCCAACGTCTCGCAGATGCCCGGCGGCGGCTTGCGAACTATGCATCTCGCGACGGCGGTGAATTCGCCTTCACGCAAGAGCTGAACAATAAGCGATTAGCGCTGAACGAGCTTGAAAGTGCATTGGCGAGCGATGCGGGCCAAGACGGCGTCGGGAGGATTGCAGCATAATTATCCCTCCAACCCGAGGCTGGAGGTCGCGAGTGCAAAACGGCCGCGTATCAGTAACCAACGCGCGGCTGTTTCAGTGTATCGATGCCGGTGCTTGCATCGGTTTCCGGCGGCGGCGGTGGTACGCCCTTCTCACGATATGACGGTAGTTCAGGCGCGTCTGCCAGGGGCGGTTGCTTTTCCAGTTGCGCGACCAATCGTTTCATCTCTTCGATCTCACGGACCTGCGCATCGATGATGCCGTCAGCAAGCTTGCGCACCTCCGGGTCGCGGATATGAGCGCGCTCACTCGTCATGATCGCAATCGAATGGTGCGGTATCATCGCTTTCATGTAGGCCACGTCGCCAACGGTCTGCTGGCTTCGAACTAGCCAGAGCGCCAACCCGGCAATGATGATGCTGCCAGCTGCAATCCCGAGATTGACGCGGGGGTTTGGGTACATCGGCCACATGAATCCGATCATGATAAGAGCCATCACCGCTCCCATCAGAACTGCCATCCACGTTCGCGTCTGACTGTATTCGATGTGATCGAATGCATAAGTGTTGAGGTACATCAGACCGAACATAACAACGGTCGACACCAGTATCATCCATGCGAAGCGGCTGTATTTCACGTCGATACTCCTCGAGTGATCTAACGCAGGCCACTGTCTTTGGTTCAGTCGGCAGGAAGCGCCGCCGTTTCGCTCGGATCATCTGGAGTGGGAAGAACAAAATAAACAAGGAGGGAGAAGCCCGCTCGCAGATCGGGCGGTCCGTCGACGCTGGCGCTCAACCGCGGCCTCTCGCAATCCCGGCCCTTCGTCCTGCGCAGGGCTTCGGCCCTGCTGGTCCAGCCGGTCAGGGATGCTCGCCCGCAGTTGCGTCGGCCCGTCCGCTCCGCGGGCCGGAGGGTGTCTTCGCCAAGAAGACGAGGAAGGATCGGCAAGGCCGGTCCGTAACCCAAAAGGAGCGTTCCCATGTATCTCATCAAGATCGATCCGCGCGCGCTGAATGAGAATCCAGATCGCACGCGTCAGACGAAGTCGTCACCGCAGGCCGACGCACTGCTGCTTGCGACGATCAAGGCGGTCGGAATCGTCCAGCCACCCGTCATCATGCCGGAAGCCGGCGGCGGCAACGGCTACGTCATCAATGCCGGCCATCGCCGTGTAAAGCAGGCGATCGCCGCCGGTCTCGAGGAAATCGACGTGCTCGTCGACGAGGTCGCCAACGACAACGGCGCCATGCGCTCGATGATCGAGAACATCGCACGCGACGCGTTGAACCCGGTCGACCAGTGGCGTGCGATCGAACGTCTGGTCGCGCTCGGCTGGACCGAGGAAGCAATCGGCGTTGCGCTCGCGCTCCCGGTTCGCCAGATCCGTAAGCTGCGTCTGCTCGCCAACGTCTTGCCGGCGATGCTCGATCACATGGCCAAGGGCGACATGCCGAACGAGCAGCAGCTTCGCACGATCGCGGCGGCCTCGCTCGATGAGCAGAAGGAGGTGTGGAAGAAGCACAAGCCGTCGAAAGGCGATCCGCAGGTCTCCTGGTGGAGCGTCGCACAGGGGCTGCAGAAGACGCGCATGTACGCGCGCCATGCCAGCTTCGGCGACGATCTCGCGCAGGCCTATGGCATCCAGTGGGTTGAGGACCTGTTTGCGCCGGCTGACGAGGACAGCCGCTACACCACGAACGTCGAAGGCTTTCTTGGCGCTCAGCAGGAGTGGATGACGGCGAATCTGCCGAAGAAGGGCGTCATCGCCGAAACCACGACCTGGGGTGAAGTTAAGTTGCCGCCCAAAGCCGAGCGCGTCTACGGCAAGCCGACCAAGTCCGATTGCACCGCAATGTATCTCGATCGCGAGGGTCGCGTGCAGAGCGTGCATTATCGGATGCCCGAGGCCAAGACTGCAAAGGGCGGCAAGAGCGCGAGCTCTCCAGGGACTGTGGCTGACGATGTCGGCGAGATCGCGAGGCCACGTCCGGACGTGACCCGCAAGGGTGTCGAAATGATCGGCGAGTATCGCACCGACGCGCTTCGCGAAGCGCTCGGCCGCGCGCCGATCGAGGATGACACGTTGATGGCCCTGTTGGTCCTCGCATTCGCCGGCCAGAATGTCTCGGTGACGACCGGCGTTTACTACGGCCACAGCCGGCTGGCAAAGAATGCAGCGGTTCTCTTCGACGCCGACGGCAAACTTGCCTTCGACATGGACACGCTGCGCGTCGCGGCGCGCTCCATGCTCATCGACGTTTTCTCGTGCCGCGAGAATGCGACCAATAGCGGAATCGTCGCGCGGATCGCTGGCGACATGGTCGGTGCCGACGCCTTCCTGCCGAACATGGGCACGGAGGATTTTCTATCTTGCCTGTCGCGCCCTGCGCTCGAGGGCTCGTGCAAGGATACGCCGGTCCTGCCGCGCCAGCGGGTCAAGGACACGCGCGCGGCGCTCGTCGAACACTTCCAGGAAGGGCACTTCGTCCATCCCTCCGCGCTGTTCGCGCCC
>NZ_FMAG01000017.1 GCF_900094585.1 Martinezella multihospitum | reverse complement strand
TCGGCATCCGCGAGCAGCGGTTGCTGCTGATCCTTGGCGGAAAGCGTGAGCGCATCCAGAGTTTTCCAGTCGATGGCGATCTGCGGATCGTCCCAGCGGATGCCACGATCGCTCTGTGGAGCATAATAATTCGTGGTCTTGTAGAGGAATTCCACATGGTCGCTCAGTGTCAGGAAGCCATGAGCAAACCCTTCGGGTATCCACAACTGACGCTTATTTTCTGCAGAGAGATGAACGCCGACCCATTGCCCGAATGTCGGTGAGGATTTCCGGATGTCGACGGCAACGTCGTAGACTTCGCCAACTACCACTCGCACCAGCTTCGCCTGCGCATGCGGCGGCAGCTGATAGTGCAAACCACGCAGGACACCGCTGCCCGACCGGCTGTGATTGTCCTGCACGAAATCGGCGCTTCGGCCGATCGCTGCGTCGAACTTCGCCTTGCTGAAGCTCTCGAAGAAGAAGCCGCGATCGTCTGCAAACACCGTCGGTTCGATGATCTTGACATCGGGGATAGCGGTATCGATGGCTTTCATTCGTCGTCCTGTTCGGATTGTTTGCAAGGGAGATGCGGCGGCATAAAGCGCGCCTTAGCGATTAGAATATTTGCTCGCGCAAGATGCCAAGGAGATATTGCCCATAGGCATTCTTCTTCAGGGGATCGGCAAGCACCTCGACATCAGACGCACTGATCCAGCCGCTGCGATAGGCGATCTCTTCGGGGCAAGCCACCTTCAGGCCCTGCCGGTTCTCGATCGTCGCAATGTAATGGCTGGCCTCCAGCATCGATTCATGCGTACCGGTATCGAGCCAGGCATAGCCGCGGCCCATCGTCTGGACGTCCAGCCGGCCGGCCTGCAGATAGTGAACATTGACATCGGTGATCTCCAGCTCGCCGCGCGGCGACGGACGGGTGGATTTCGCGACGTCGACGACGCTTTCATCGTAGAAATAGAGGCCGGTAACCGCATAATTGCTTTTCGGCATCTTCGGCTTTTCCTCCAGGCTGATCGCCCGGCCGCTCTGATCGAACTCGACCACGCCATAGCGATGCGGATCCTGCACGTGATAGGCAAAGACGGTCGCACCCGTTTCCTTGGCGCTCGCCTCGTGCAGCAATCGGGTAAAATCATGTCCGTAAAAAATGTTGTCTCCCAGAACCAGGGCAGACGGCGCGCCATCCAGAAACGCTTCGCCGATCAGGAAGGCCTGGGCAAGACCGTCGGGGCTGGGCTGAACGGCATAGTCAAGCTTGATGCCCCATTGGCTGCCGTCGCCGAGCAGTTGTTCGAAGCGGGGCGTGTCCTGCGGCGTCGAGATGATGAGGATCTCGCGGATACCCGCCAGCATCAGCGTCGTCAGCGGATAGTAGATCATCGGTTTATCGTAGATCGGCAGGAGCTGCTTGCTGACCGCAAGTGTCAGCGGATAGAGGCGTGTTCCCGATCCGCCGGCGAGTATGATTCCTTTGCGTGCCTTCGTCATGTTCCTGCGTCTCGTCCTTAGTACATCTGCCTCTATTTCACCGGCGGGAGGGCACGGCCGGAAATCATCGGCAACATTACAGTTTTCAATTCCCTGCAGCCCGCAATCTCGCCAGGACGTCATCGACGCCCTCCTGCCAGAGAGGAAGAGCAATATCAAAGCGATCCATCAGCTTTCGACAATCCAGCCGCGAATTGGCCGGCCGCTTGGCAGGGGTCGGATATTCTGCCGTCGATATCGGCTTCAGCGCATCGAGAGACAACGCAAGCTTGACGTTTGCTGCCAATGCCTCACGAACGATATGCGCGGCGTACCCATACCAGGAGGTGCTGCCCTGTGCGGTGAGGTGATAGGTTCCCGAGAGATCGTCGGCGGCTCGCGAAGCCGTCATGCGCTCGATCACCGTGCGTGTGACATCCGCGATCAGGAACGCCGACGTCGGTGCGCCCACCTGGTCGGCAACAATGTTCAATGCGCTTCTTTCGCCGGCCAGTCGAAGAATGGTCTTCAGGAAATTGCTGCCATGATGACCATAGACCCAGCTGGTGCGCAAAATGGCATGCTGTACGCCGGAGGCGCGCACTGCCTCCTCGCCCAGCCACTTGCTTTCACCATAGACGGACTGCGGATTGACCGGATCGCTCTCCACATAGGGATCGGCCTTCGTGCCGTCGAAGACGTAGTCCGTCGAGTAATGGATGAGCAAGGCGCCGTTATCGGCCGCCCACTGCGCCAATATCCCCGGAGCGGTGGCATTGACCGCCATCGCCTGCTCTTTATCGCTCTCGGCCCGGTCCACCGCCGTATAAGCAGCCGGATTGACGATGATGCCGGGTTTATGCTCGTCGAGAGCGGCAAGGATGCTTCTTTCGCTGGCCAGATCCATGTCCGCGCGCGTCAGGGCAATGACATTCCCCACGACGCCGAGCGAATGTTGCAGCTCGAAACCGACTTGGCCGTTGGCGCCGGTGACCAGAATGGCGCTCACAACTCAACCTCGTACTGCTTGCCGACCCATTCACGATAGGCGCCGCTGATGACGTTGCGAACCCAGTCCTGGTTTTGCAGATACCATTCGATCGTCTTGCGAATGCCGGTCTCGAACGTCTCTTCAGGCTTCCAGCCGAGTTCGCGTTCGAGCTTGCGGGCATCGATCGCATAGCGACGATCGTGACCCGGCCTATCCTTCACAAAGGTGATCTGATCGCTATAGCGACTGCCGTCGGCCTTGGGCCGAAGCTCATCGAGGATCGCACAGATGGTATGTACGACATCAAGATTGGGCTTTTCGTTCCAACCACCGACATTATAGGTCTCGCCAACCGTGCCGGCTTCCAGCACACGGCGAATGGCGCTGCAGTGGTCCCGGACGTACAGCCAATCACGGATCTGCTGGCCATCGCCATAAATCGGCAGGCTCTTTCCCGAAAGCGCGTTCAGGATCACCAGCGGGATCAATTTTTCCGGAAAATGATAAGGTCCGTAATTGTTGCTGCAGTTGGTCGTTAAGACAGGCAGACCATAGGTATGATGCCAAGCACGCACCAGATGGTCAGAAGCAGCCTTGCTGGCGGAATAGGGACTGTTCGGCTCATAGCGGTTGAGCTCGCTGAACGGCGCATCGTCCTTCGACAAGGTGCCGTAGACCTCGTCCGTCGAGACATGAAGAAAACGGAAGCCTTGCTTCTCCCCGTCCGGCAAGCCATCCCAATGGCCGCGCACGGCTTCCAGCAGATTGAAGGTCCCGACGATATTCGTCTGGATGAAATCTCCTGGGCCGTGGATAGAGCGATCGACATGACTTTCAGCCGCGAAATTGATGACCGCACGCGGCTTATGAATCGAGAGCAAATCGCTCACCAGCTCCCGATCGCCGATATCGCCATGCACGAACACATGGCGACTGTCGCTCTTCAGCTCCTTCAGCGTATCCAGATTACCGGCATAAGTCAGCTTGTCGAGGTTAACGACCGTCTCATCGTGACGTTCAAGCCAATCAAGAACGAAGTTTCCGCCAATAAAGCCGGCACCACCGGAAACCAGCATTGTCATCGAAGTTCCATTTCTGCTTTGCGTTAGGCTGAAGATCGCGACATTCAGAGGTACTATTCGCAAGGATACGACGGCCGCAAAGCCATTAAATCAACGCTTCGTCACAAGACCTACCCTAAGAATCTGGGTACTTCAACCTTCATAACCAACCATGATCGGCACCGAGTCAGGGGCTGACTCATCTCAACCACGAGGCCAGCGGTGGACTTCGTGGTTACAACTCTATCCGTGAACGCCATCCACTTGCGCCTGCGTTCTACGTTGCCATCGAGCATCAGGAGTGCACTTTGACTTAGCTATGTTCAGTCAGCTGGCTTCTCGCATCGATCTTCGCGATCTCCCAAAAGCTCTCAGGAGAAAACGGTTTCTCTGATTATTGCTTCAAGGCGCCGCAAGGGCCGCTCCCATCCTTCAATAATCGGCGCGCGCCCACTTGCCCCCTCATCATGAGCTTGCTCTCTTATAAACCGGGCCAGATCGTGACTTAACGATTCTGGCGTTCCAACTGAAATATCCCTAAATTCCCAGTGAGCAGGTATATCTGAAGCAAAAACTGGTAATCCCATTGCCTGCGCTTGCCCAATCCCCAAATTATAACCCTCCCATTTGGAAAAATTCGCATAGCAATCTGCTGCAATGTAAAGCTCGATCATCTCTTCATCAGTTACATTAGCTTTGACCATAAAGCCGCGACGCGCCATTTCGTCAATATCCCCGGGTCCTGCCTTCCCGCATAAAACGAAGACAGTAGTCGATGCCAATTCCGGATATGCGAGTTTAAACTCTTCCACAAACAGCTCGTACTGATCCACGCCCTTGTAGTTCCGCTCGGCATGGTGAAATCTACACACGTTCAGTACTACAAAACGTCCTTCCAAACCAAGTCTTTGTCTCGCTTGAACGCGGATATCTGATTGACCTTGCCAGACCGCAAGATGCGAATTGCCGAGCCGAACCACCTCCATCGAAGCCATACCGGATTCGGCCTTCACAGCCTCAGAGATTCCGATAATTCTATCAGCCATAGGAACGCAAAACTGTTTCTCGGCGTTAATCATCCGACGCAAATCAGCGTCATTGAAAAACTCCGGATTTGGCTCCCCGTAATCAATCACGATTGAACGGATCGAACCACCTATCCATCGAAGAGTTGAAAAAAATGGAGGGGTGTGAACAATGACACAATCAATCTTGAGCTCAAAAGCGACCCTTGCAGCTTCGGCCGGATCTTCAATCACAATTCTGCGGCAGCCCGGATAACTAAACTCGTTGGCATTCTTATGCCCACCGATAAAAACCTCGAATCCGCATTTCAAAAGATATTGCGCCTGCAGGTCGACCACGACTGCAACACCGTGACCGATCTGATGGGTGACACTGAGCATCAAGACTCTAATCGGCTCACCATTTTGCAAGGCATGTTGGCGCCATGGCCATACAGTTCGCGGCGGATTTGCCAGCTTATACGTTTCGATCAGGCTCAAATTCGGGCTATAATAAGGATCATTTTTAAAGAAGCTGCGTCCTTTAGAAAGCGTATAGTTCGCCTCTTTCCGAAAGAGTGCTTGTTTTGCGGGCGTATCATCTTGCCCCCTGGTTTTAGATTCATGATGAATTAGGAGCGGATCGCTAATCCCGATTACCCGATAGCCGGCTTGAACCAGTTCGATATTCAACTTTACATCGTTAAACGCGACGGCAAGGGCTGGATCAAACCCACCGACTTTAGTAAAGACTTCTTTCCGAATTGCCAGGCAAGCTCCTGTAACTGCCGACATCTCCCGCGTTGCATTCCCAAGTTCGGCGTATCCACCCTCATCAGGCCGCTTCCCTACGAGCGTATGCGCTGCCACGCCTTGGATGCCGACGACAGTCCCGCCGTGCTGAACAGTACCATCGGGATAGAGCAGCTTTGCCCCGACCGATCCCACATCCGATTGGGCGAGATAACGAACAAGCTTTCGAATCCACAACGGATCGTTAACCGTCGTATCATTGTTGAGAAATATAAAAATAGAATTATTACACGCCGCTGCAGCAGTATTACAAATCTGCGCAAAATTGAACGCGTGCGGATACGGAACAATTCGAATAGAGTTCTCGCGCTCTATTTTCCTAAAATAGATTAATGTTTCAGGCAGCATTGACTGATTGTCGACAATAACAATTTCAATTGCGTGTCGTGGATAGTCAGACTGTGACAGAATACTGTCGACACAGGCCCGCAGGATATCTACCGAATCGCGCGTTGGTATGATTATGCTGACGGAGGGGAGCGGATCTGGATCGCTTAATTCAGGTGCTTTATGAACCTTTGGTATATCCTTCTTTGCCAAATGAAATAGGATCGACGGAACATGCAAGACTTCGCTGCGAGCTAGCGCGCTGGCACATGACGCCAGTGCGTCCTCTACGTCGCCTCCTGCAGCAATTTTCTCCACAATTTGCTGCAAACGATCTGCGCCTTTGATCGCGGCCGCACTCCCGATATAGTTCAGCCAACGCAATAGCTCAGGTGAGAAATCTGGTTTAAAGAATGGCTGCTCCCGCTTTCCGTCGATCGCGCGCCGATCGTCGTCCGCATAGATCAAGCAGTAATTTGTTGACGCCGCAGCGCCAGCGGCGATCCCGTATAGACAATGAGCTGAAAGAAGTGTTCCACCGTCAACTATGAGCGTGACAGAAGATGTATCGAGGGCATCCAGAACATTGTCCGCCCCGCCTCTGACGAAGCTATCCTCGTCAGAGTGCCCCTTCTTAGATGTCGATCCATCGGCTTTCGACGATGGTTCCCAGTACACAATATTTTTTGCCTTAAGTAATTGATATTCAAGTGATTTTTTTGTTTCAGCCCATGCTCCATTTACAATTACCAACACCGAAATCTCAGGCAATTCGCCCGACGCAATATGCCGACGAATTTGCCTCTCATCGTCTGCCGATAAGGTGTCGAATTTATCGATCCAAACATCATATTCGGCGCTATTGGATACCTTATCAGTGATAGCAGATGCCGGCTGTAGCGATTTGAGCTTAAGACGACGCCTAATGGAATTTCTGAGAACATCGCGCGCATTGTTCCTACCTGCCGCAGCGTTCAACAAAAGCCGAATTCGCTGCGCTTGCGTTTTTAGCGGAAGCCTTGCCCGCCGAAGCGGTGCGGTAATTCTCCAGGAAGTGGAAGCATAGAGATCGCCTATGAGTTGATCACGATGACGAACGAGTACTTGAGCATGATACAATTCGGCGCGCAGCGCATCCAGCTCTTGCCTAAGAATTAGCGCATTTGATCTTAGCCCTTCTTTTAACTTCGCTTCCTGTTTGGATTTCTTAATGAGCCGATGATTATCTTCCTCAAGCACACTAGTATTTTTTTTCAGCGCGTCAGCCTCCGCCGCCCAACGCTCGCCAACCTGGGCAAGGCGAATTTGCTCCGCCTCCGCCTGGGATCTTAAGTCCTCCAGAGCATCGTTTGCAGTCTGTTGGGACGCGAACTTTGTCCACGCTTCTGTCGCTGCCTGACCAAGAACTGCGAAGCGATTTCTGAAGCGCTCCGCTTCACTGTTCCCTAGATGCGCCAAATCAACGATAGCGGCAGGCAAATCACTGCCGATTAGCAACACACCCAGCCCTGCGGAATGATGAAAACTGAAACTTGGGTAGTGCTCTAGCAAATCCGCCCATAGCTGATGAACGCCGAAACCCATCGATCGTACTGCTATATCATGGAACAGAACAATGCCACGCTGGCGGGAAACCTTTGGAAGCCAGTTTTCAAAATCTTGGCGCACTGCCTCATATGTATGTAGGCCATCTATGTGCAGTAGTTCGACGGAACCGTCGGCGAATCGACCCGAAGCCTCCGCAAACGTCATTTTCAGAAGGGTGGAAAACTCGCTATAACGGACGTCATTAAGTTGTTTAACCTTTTCAAAAACCTCATGGCCATAAAATCCTGCATGCTCATCGCCTTGCCAAGTGTCGATCGCGTAACAAGTAGTCTGAGCGCTAAGCTCCGACTGCTTTACCTCTTCACAAAAGGCCGAATACGAAACACCATTATGGGTGCCCAATTCGACGATACATGAAGGTTTCAATGCGGCCACAAGCCAGTGCGCAAAAGGTACATGACCGTGCCACCCGCTTGCCTCCTCCGCTAACAAGTTTGTGCGAAAAACGGGATCTATAGAATGTGCTAGTAAAGCCGCCAACGGATTGAAAGCCTGGCTCCCGGAAGCATTGTCAGGAGTGGTGTTTATTTCCGGTGCTGGCTTATAATTCGACATTTTGTCCTCTGGCGCTTGGAAAATGGCCGTGTTTTTTCAGATTACCGTCTGATAGTCAAATGAGCGAGGTGGTTGGAAAACGGTTGAAGTCAGGTTTCAACCGCTTCTTCGCCGCGTCTGACCAGTCGCACGTCCTGCGTTGTTGATTTGCGCTGAGAGCTGACCCGCTGTCGTTTCCTGTTTCAAGGATGTGGCAGTGATGGGTGAGCCGGTCGAGCAAGGCGGTCGTCATCTTGGCATCGCCGAAGACACTGGCCCATTCGCTGAAGCTCAGGTTGGTCGTGATGATGACGCTTGTGTGCTCGCAGAGCTTGCTCAGCAGATGGAATAGCAGTGCGCCACCTGAAGCACTGAACGGCAGATAGCCAAGTTCGTCCAGGATGACGAGATCACATCGGAAGAGACGCTTGGCGATTTTTCCTGAATGTCCCTGCGCCTTTTCCTGCTCCAGGGCATTGACCAGCTCGACCGTCGAGAAGAAGCGGACCCGCTTATGGTGATGCTCGACAGCCTGGACGCCGATCGCCGTGGCAATATGCGTCTTACCAGTGCCAGGGCCGCCGATCAGCACTATGTTGTTGGCCTCGGTGAGGAAGTCACAGCGGTGCAACTGACGCACGAGTGCCTCGTTGATCTCGCAGTTTGTAAAATCAAAACCGCTCAGGTCCCGATAGGCCGGGAAGGCTGCAGACCTCAACTGATAGGCTATCGCCTTTACTTCCCGTTCTGTTGTCTCGGCTTTGAGCACTGTTGTCTCGGCTTTGAGCAGTTGTGAGAGGACAGGAATGATCGCCTCGAACGCCGGCGCGCCTTGCTCGGTCAGCTCACCGACGGCCTGGGCCATGCCGTGCATCTTCAATTGTCGCAACATGATGACGACAGCGCCGCTTGCAGGGTCATGACGCATGACGGGCCTCCGTCTTTCTCAAGGTATCGCAGCGTTCGACATTGGCTTTCGGCTCATTGGTAAGCGTCAGGGCCTGTGGTGCATCGATAGTGGGTGGCGTGAAGGATTTGCCGTCGACAAGGCGATGAAGCAGGTTCAGCACATGAGTCTTGTTGGAACGCCCGGCTTCAGCGCCATGTCCACAGCCGACAGCACGGCCTGTTCATCGTGCTGCAGGACGAGCGCCAGGATGTCAACCATCTTGCGGTCGCCACCCGGCTTCTTGAGCAGGTACTGCTGCAAGGTCCGGAACGCGTCCGGTAGCTCAACGAACGGCGCAGCATTGCGAAGAGCGCCGGGCTTGCGCTGTACGACAGCCAGATAATGCCGCCAGTCGTAAATCGTCTGCCCCCGTCGGTCGTGGGAGCGATCGATGACGCGGTGATGCTCGCAGACGATCTGACCTTCCGCAGCGACAACGACACGATCCGGATAGACCCGAAGGCTTACCGGGCGATTGGCGAAGGATGCGGGGACGCTGTAGCGATTGCGTTCGAGATGGACTAGGCAGGTCGGCGTGACACGCTTTGTATATTCGACGAACCCGTCGAACGGCCGGGAGACCGGCATTAAGCCAGAGCCTCCTCAGCCCAGATGTCGGCAATGGTGCCACGCATCTGGCCGTGTGGGGTCTTTGCCCAGAACTCCTTGCACTGAAGCTCAAGCCAGTCATTCAGGGCTTCCAGCGATGGAAAGCGTGGGATCAGTTGAAAGAAGCGATGACGTGCATCCTGAACGTTCTTTTCGACCTGTCCCTTCTCCCAGCCGGACGCAGGATTGCAGAACTCCGGCTCGAACATATAGTGGCTGGCCATCGCCAGGAAGCGCACGTTGTCACTCGGCGCCCGTCAGGATCTCAACCTTGGCCATTCATACCTGTTACATCAAAAATAAATCATCTGCGTCGTAACTTGCGCCAATCCCGCACCTAACCAAAATCCGCTCACCGGACACTCACGATACGGTTAGAGCTTCCTTGCGAGCGCTGCGGACGCAGGCTTCGTGATCTGCCTAGTTATCCAAGTTAACGACAACTTTTGCGTTAGTTGAACGGCGGACATCGAGATTTAGGAAAAACCGCAGCTGACCTTAAGATCCTACCTATGCAAGCACACCGTCATTCACGTAGGTCCGGCCCTCAAAGATGCCGAACTCCAAATAGTGTACAAGAGGATTGATACCGGCAGCAGCGACATCAGGATAAAGCTTCAGGTAGCCTGCGGTATCAAAATTGGCGGACGGATCTCTTCCTTCATGCCAACCATACTGCAAATAATGCGTGAACGGATTAACGCCGGCAGCGGCCACATCCTTATACTTTGCCAAATACGCTGAGGTGTCAAAAAACGCGTTTGGATCGCGCCCCTCATGCCAGCCATATTGATTATAGTGCTGCACCGGATCCATATGGGCCGCTGCCACATCCGGATTGCTCTGGAAATAGAATATACCGTTGATCAACAGCTCGGCCGCATTAAGAGGGCGGCCCTCATAGAAACCGAAGTTTAAATAATGTTGAAGCGGATCAATCTTTGCTGCGGCGACGTCCGGATTGATCCGCAGATATTCCAACGTATGGAAAGCGTCGGACGGGTCGCGTCCCTCCTTCCACCCAAACTGATCATAATGCAGCAGCGGGTTGATTCCAGCAGCTGCAACGTCATGATACTTAGCCAAATATTCCGAGGTATCGAAGAATTTATTTGGATCGCGGCCTTCGCGCCATCCGTAATTCAAGTAATGCTGATCCGCGTCGGCGCCCGCGTTAAGAACGTCACGATTATGAGTGTAATAGAACATATCGTCGACCAGACTGTCACCCTGAACAACGGCCCTATCAGAGAACTGCAGTTTCTCGATCGAAACCAGGCTTTCCACCGCTCCGCCGCCCTTGACCACCATTGCGCGATAGCCGTAATCGACCGTCGCGTCTGCCAGCCTGAAGTTGAGGACGGCTGTGTCAAAACCAGCACCGCCATCTAACCAGTCGTTGCCCGTCCCGCCATTCAGCCAATCGTTACCGGCGCCACCCTTTAGCGTATTGTTTGCGGCATTGCCGATAATCGTATCGTTGCCGGAGCCACCAATTGCGTTTTCGATCAATGAGCGGCTGTCGCCATTGTACTGGAGGGCATTGTAGACATTGCCGTGTGCGAAATTGCCATCCCCGAGGTAGGCGCTTTGTGCAGCGGACATCAATGACCAGCTGCCCGGTTGCAAATTTATAGACTGATTTGTGGTGTAGTTTGAGAAATCATAGGTATCGTTGCCACCACCATCCCAAACGGTGAGAAAAATGCGATTGTCACCAGGCTTTCCCTGCCCGACACCATCAATGAACATTTCGCCGGTGGTGGGTGAAAAGGTGTAAGTCGTATCTCCGGAATGCGTCGTGAAATTAGCCCCGTACAACTTCTGAATGGCTGCGATGTCATACATCATTAACGACTGAGCGAAGCCGAAATCTTCGTTCGTATAACCAAAGCTGGTCGATGCCGCAAAATAAGAGCGGTAGCTCATGACAGTGAATTCCATGCTGTCATGCCAGATACTCATCGTCGAGGAATTATAAAGTGAAGGCTCAAAAGAATGCTTGAGGCCAAGTGCATGTCCGATTTCGTGCAGAGTGGAGATCCAGGCATAATTGCCTTTGATCGGATCGGTCATCGCACTCGTGCCAGTCTGCGTACCAAACCAGACGTCGCCACCAAGATCAGAACTCGACGGAAAATACGTATAGGCGGTATCTTGCGCTTCATCCGACATGCCAAACCGAATTGTGGCACTTCCCGCATCGGCTTTTTCGTTGAAGGAAAGATTCGAGACGGAGGCATATTGTGCCAACGCGGAATTCACCGCAGTCTGCATGGTGACATTGAGTGGCTGAAACGTCAGCTGTTCCCCGGTGCTATAGCTGCCATACTGCGCGCCACTCGTCGGAAACGAAAAATCGAGTGAGGTTTGCGCCCAATACTGCCCGTAGATCAAGTCATCGGCATCATCGCCAAAAACCGAGACGGGATAGGTGATAGTTAGCATTCATCAAATCTCCCGGAGCATAGCGACTTTAAAGGCCCTTTTTCACTGAGCTGAATAAACAAGGAAAGGGAAGTCTGCAAGTAGGGGTGGCATCATCTTTGGCACAATCCTTGATTTCCGAGGGTCATCCATTCCACATCGTTACTGTTCTTTGAACGCGCGAACCACCTGATCGGACAACGGTTTTGCCAAATAGGCTAACATCGTACGCTGATCCGTCTGGACGAATGCCTCCACCGGCATGCCTGCTATTGGTACCATATTACCCAATCGGGCCCATTCGACCGCAGGTATAGCAACTCTGATATCATAGTAGCTTTGCCCAGTGCGCTGATCGGTTGTCAGGTCGGCCCCGATGCTCGTTATGCGGCCTGCTAGTCCCGGCGTGGTGCGTTGATTGAAAGCCGAAAACCGAACCATCACATCCTGCCCGACAGCCACTTGATCGATATCCCGTGGTGATAGCTTAAGTTCCGGCGTCAGCGCATCCTTGTCGGGCACGATCTGCATGATCGCCTCACCAGGCTTGACGACCGTTCCGGCCGTATGAACGACAAGCTGATGAACGATCCCCTCCTGGGGTGCGCGAATATCAATATGCTTCAGCTCATCTTCGGCAGCAACAAGCCGCTCAGAATATTCGCCGATATCACTTTCGGCCTGGCGCAATTGGTCCGATATCTCGGTTCTTTGATCGTCATCGACTTGAATAATCTGCAGCTGGGTTTCGGCAATTTTTCCATTGGTTTGAGCTGCGGAGGCGATCAGACTTCCAAGCTGGCCGGTGAGATCAGCAGCATCACGCCGTAAGCTATAGACCCGCGTCGCGGGAATGATACCCTGCTCAAGCAGTGGCTGAAGACTGGCGAGTTCGGTATTTATGATATCGATCGCCTGTCGTTTGCCTTCCTGCTGAGCGCCCAGCCCCTCCGCCTCCTTCGAAAGCTGACGGACCCGTTCGGCCAATTGCGCTTTGCGGCCTATTCTGGATGAGCGCCGATCTTCAAACAGCCGTCGCTCTCCATCAAGTATCGCCGCTACTTCGGCTATCTCTTGTTCGCTTAGAAGATCCTCTGGAAAAGTGATTGCCTCTTTCGCATCTCGTTCTGCCGAGAGCCGAGCTACGCGCGCCGAAAGCTCCTTCAGGCGCTTCGAGATGATGGCCCGATTGGCACGGGCCTGCGTGTCATCGAGATGCACGAGTATTTGGCCAGCTGCAACGAGATCGCCATTTTTGACGAATACCTGGCCAACAGTACCGCCCTTTTGGTGCTGGACGGGCTTGACATAGCTATCAACAACCAACGTGCCAGTGGCGATAACGGCACCCTGAAGACGAATAGTGGCAGCCAACCCTCCCAAAACGCCAACGAGAAGGATCATCGCGGCGAGCGCAACCAGCGTCAGGCGGCGGACGGCACGTTCAGCAAGCGGCGTAAGAGCGCCGTTCATTGTGCCATCTCCTCACCGCCGATAATCAGCCGGACGGGTTGAGGCCCCGGAGGGCCGGGCTGCGTTGTCCTCCTGAGAACCTCATCTTTCGGTCCGAAAGCCTGCATTTGGCCATTCGTCAACACGAGAACCTTGTCGATCGCAGCAAGCGCGCTGGGACGATGCGCAACGACGACGACAATGCCTCCACGGGCCTTCACGCTCAAGATCGCTCGCGATAGCGCTAGCTCTCCATCAGCGTCGAGATTCGAATTCGGCTCGTCGAGAATGATCAGGAACGGCTCGCCATAGAGCGCGCGGGCCAGCGCAATACGCTGCCGCTGCCCGCCCGACAACGCGGACCCTTGCTCGCCAATCTTCGTTTCAAAGCCTTGGGGAAATTGCAGGATCATGTCGTATACGCCCGCGGTCTTCGCAGCAGCAATGATCTTGTCCGATGTCGCATCCGGGTCAAACCGGGCAATGTTTTCGGCGATGGATCCGCCAAACAATGCGACATCCTGCGGCAGATACCCAATATGCTTGCCAAGTGCATGCGGATCCCATTGCGACAGTGCTGCTCCATCCAAGCGAACCGCTCCTGCAACCGGTGGCCAAAGGCCGACGAGTCCCCGCGCGAGTGTGGATTTGCCGGATGCGCTGGGGCCAATCACACCAACAGAATCCCCCGCCTGGAGCTCTATGGATATGTTTCGTACGATCGAGTTCTTGGACGCCGGGGCCGCAAGATGCAAATTTTCCACTTTCAAGGTTTTCTCCGGCTTGGGCAAAGCGACCTCTCGCCCATCGACGGATATCAAGTCGGCGAGCCTAATCAGACGCGACCAACTATCTCTGGCGGCGACAAAGCTCTTCCACTGGCTGATTGCCAATTCGACCGGAGCCAATGCTCGGCTGAGGAGAATGGAACTCGCAATCATGATGCCGCCCGAAGCTTCCTGACGAATGACGAGGACGGCGCCAACGGCAAGCACGGCTGATTGCAGCATCATCCGCAAAATCTTCGAAATTGTCCCGAGGGTAACGGTTACGTTTGACAAGCGTAAATGATTGCCCAGATAGCGGCTATTGATCTCATCCCACTTCGTGCCAAGCATATGGCCGAAGCCCATTGCAAGCACAGCTTCGGAGTTTCTACGTGTTGCTTCCGCCAGCGCCATACGCTCCGAAATGATCTTGGCTGCCTCTTTTGCCGGTTCGCGAGACATCCGTTCGGTCAAGATTGTAAGTCCGACAAGTATCAACGCGCCGGCAAGCGCCGTGACTCCGATCCAGATATGAAAAAGGAAACACAAACCAAGATAAAAAGGCATCCAGGGAATATCAAATAGAGCAGTTGGCCCCGGCCCGGAAAGAAAAGAGCGTACAACGTCAAGATCCCGTACAGGCTGGAGACCATCTCCCTGCACCTGCATGCGCGCGGGAAACAGGACAAGAGAATCGTAGACTGTTGTTCCAAACCGCTCATCGACTGAGAGTCCTAAACGCACCAAGAGCATTGAGCGGACCACCTCTAGAAATCCTTGGAAGGCATAGAGCGTCACCGCAATGATACCAAGGCCGACGAGAGTCGGCAGACTTCGCGCCGGGATCACCCGGTCGTAGACCTGCAACATGAAAAACGAGCCGGTTAGCGCAAGGATATTGACAAGCGCGCTGGTCGCTCCGATCCCCAGGAAAGCCATCTTCAGTGACGATAGCACCGCCATCAGAAATGATCGCGGCTTAATTGCGTTATCGAACACGTCTAAATTCCCCGCACGCTGTTGCCGGGAGAACGTAAGCTGCCCGACCGAAAAATTGCTGCCGCCAAACGGTCTAATAAAAATAAGTTATTCGCGTCCTTGAACATAAAGGATACGTGCCCTCTCTGGTCACTGATATATTTCAGCCTCGCCCCAACTTACTTCAACAATTGACGTGCGGACTGTCGCTCGAACCAATCCCTTAGAACACAATAAGCCGCGTGGTGATCGATGCATCTGAAAGATGCCGTACGGCTTACGTCATGCTACGGCAACAACGACATATCATTCTATGATCCCATCCTTAACCAAACCTAACGGCGGAATTCAAATGTTACGCCGGCACAGCGCACAAAAGTTAAAAATAACCAGATTCTTCTGAGCGACTTGGAGACCCGCAGAAATCTTCAGCAGCTGACGAGCGCCTAAACATTGGGCATATAGATGCACAACCTCTTACACTATCAAACATCTGCTCAGCCTTCTTGAAAGGCACGCGCAGAAATTCACCGGTTTCCGACATCGACAAAAGGGGAGCATTGCTTAGGCGTCCTCAAGCATCTTAAAACAGCACCGGCATTATTCTTGATGCACTTGCTGATCGACGCTCGTGGGCTATTTGAATAGCCCAGCCTCCGCGTTAGGCGATGTCTTACCCAGATCCCATATTACTATCGCAGTCCGAGGACTTCCTAACGTCCCGCAATAATACTCCAAGTTGAGGTCAATCCTTTAGCTCACGTTTAGAGATGTTAAGTTAATGTTCGTGTTTGGCATTTTTGAGAACATGGAGCACGAGGTTTCGTAGGCTCGCCGGCAAGACGGCCCCCACCGTGGGGTTACACGAGCTATCTAGGACGGAGACCTAGATCGGCGCGGATAATTCCGATGCCCAATATGCGTTCGTCGAATGAGCCTGTCAGAGCATGTGGGGAAGTTGCGTCAGGAACTTTTATCCTTATCTCTTGGTAGGTTTTACTCGTGTCCAAGGGCATCGAAATCTTGTTGTTATCTTGAGTTGAGAAAACTATTCTTTCATTCCAATCGCCGCCATTCATTGGACTTTCAAACTCGACCGCTACCGGCCGTTGCCCGCTGGCGCCAAAGACATTGAAATGAAGAACGGCAAAGCATTCCTTGATCTTGCAGTCGCGCGGAACTGGGAGCACAAGTTTGGAAGAATGCTGTGACCAGACTTGGCGCTCTTCCAAAGCATACCATCCCTGCGGCAAGATAAATGAGCTGTCCTTTAGCGCTGAACCAAACTCGATTGGGTAGTGGACTTCCCCAAAGAGAGCATTCATCAGAGTTTGTCGCCCAGTTTCCGCGGCGAACTGCGGCTGTAGCCTTATCGTTGCAAACAGATCGCCGTCTGCCACCTCAATGTATGGTAGCCGCTCGATCTCTTGAATAACGGGCTGAAGAGCAATTTTCCGTTGATCCGGACAGTAGAATCCCGGGATTCCATTCCAATCCTCCTTGTCAATCTCTGTGAGCGTGGCTTGTGTCTGGCTGACACAGGGCCAAAGGTAAGAAGATGACAGCATGTGGAAGTAAGGTATCACTACCGCATCAGCTTTTTTTCCCCAAAGTAGCCTAATGATATCGGCAATCTTACTTTCATCGAGGTCTCCACCTAAAGCCACCATGGCTGAAGGCCAGTTCGAGAGCGCTGTGAGGAGGTTTTTATCGCCGCCTATATTGAAAGTGCGGAAGTGGGCAGTCGGTGCTAAATAGTTTGCGATGAAATCATTGCCCCACGGAACGAAGGCAACTACTTCATTCTGCTTAACTTTATAGCGAAGCTTCTCCACTAGATCTCTGTCAATCTGGAGGAATTGTGCTCTGTTATCCATAAGCGAGCGAAATCGCTGGGGAAGATTTGGAATGTTTAAGAAGGTAATTAACGCCAGCGTAGCAACGGGAAACAGGCTTCCTTTTCGAAATGATCCCGTCCAAACAACGACAGATGCCCATAATGCGAATATCCCAAGGGCGGACCAGCGGTAAGATGCCCTCATAGCTTTGAAACCTGGTAAGGTTTCTGAAATCCAGCCAGTGCCCGTTGGACCGAGACCGTACTCAGCAGACATCATAGCGCTCTGCTGCCTGGGATGATTTGCCTGCATATCTTCGGGTTTAACGGAATTTATCTTCAGGGACGGTCCAAGCGCCATGAAAAAAGCAACTACGGCGACAACCAACAAGCCTGTCGCTAGGTTTCGTCGCCGCCTAACCTGCCACCAAGAAAACAGTCCAGCTATAATTATCGGAAGAGAAAATGTTGTTTTCCAAACGGAGGAATCCCCAAAGTAAATTTCGTCAGTACGGCGGATACTAATGTCAAGAGTATCCAAAAACCAAAATAGGCCCTTTGTCGGAATAACAATAAAAGATAAATCAAGTCCCCACCCGCGAAAAAAATTTAATGGAATTTCTTCAAAGCTATCCTTACCAATGTAGATAATGTATGCTATGTAAGCTAGAAAGAAGCTAACTATATGGATAGGAAAGACTGTTGCCAGTAGGCTTCGACGCTTTGCGACATCAACAAGAATATTGATCAATAGAAGTATACTTGATCCAATTGCGAACATGACAAAAGTATATCCATCCATGAATACGGATATAATAGTTGCTATCATGTAAAATATAGTTGCCAATATCAGGCCGGATTTTGACTGCTGCTGGAACAAATTTAACGTTGCCAGGAAGTAAAATGGTAACAGGGCGATCCCCAGCGAAAGCATGGAATAGCCAGCATGCGCCCAGATGGTGGGCATGCTCATCCACGTCATAGCACCAAGGATGGAAACTGAACGGCTTGCTCCAAACGTGCGGGAAATGAGATAGGCTGAACAGAATGCCAGCATCAACCAGAGGGCAACCATTCCGGCGTAAGCGTCGGAAGGGCGCAGCCCCAGTCGGATCAACCAGCTTTCGGGCAGAGCGCCGGCCAAGCCAAACGCAATCGCAGCGGGTTTCGGAAGTCCAAAGTTATGCGCGTATATGCTATACAAAGGTCCGTTGGCGAATGATTTTGCAAAACCCGATGTCCAGACTGCCTGCCCCAGCGTGGGCGTCATCAAGAACGGGACGGCGCCATGGAAAAAAAGCATTAGGCTAACCGCTAAGATTGCGAAGGCCTTTTCGCGAGCGGTCCAGTTATCGACTTCCGACATGTTTGCTCCGACAATTCCAAAGCATGCGTTGGTTTATTTTTTGAACTCAAGAAGCATGATGACCGTGGCAACAAGGGCGTCTCCAACAGTCGTTACGAAACGATATCCGAGTGCGACTGCTGTCGCTTCGGCCGCAGGCAAGCCCGCTGCGGAGAGGCCGGCAATAAGGATAGTCTCGCGGACGCCAAGCCCTCCAGGTGCACCCGGAACGACGAATCCGACGAGCCATGCCGCAGCTCCGATGCCGATCAGTTCGGACACCCCACTAGCAGTAGAAAGGCTTTTGCAGAGCGCGGCTAGCAGCAATCCGCTTCCAATGAAAAACAGTGCGTAAATGGCGAAGGCTACGGCAGCTGCGACAAATGCTTTCCGCCGGGTTTCTGCCATCCTCTGGCGAACAATCGTCGTCGCGCCAACGGCCAGGACGGCAATACCGCCTACAACCAATACGTTGACCAAAGTTGGATCATCGATGCCACGTTCCTCGAGTGCATGGACTAAAACCGCTCTTGCTAACAGTGCCGAGATGCCTGCCGCTGCCAGGAGGATGGTGAGCAATTCCGCTATTTGAGCAAAAGCAAGGGCCTTGTTCGATGCTCCCGCGCTTCTGGCGAGACGATAGCGCCCGACCATGTGAAGTACGTTGCTAGGCAGGTATTTGTAGATTTGCGTTTTTCCATAAATTGCGAGCGCACGTCCGATACCGAACGAGGGATCATCGATGGCAGTCAGTAGCCGATACCACGCCAGTCCACAAAGTTGGAGGATCATCGCATACGCGAAAATGGAGCCAGCAACGGCAAACAGAAATAATGGAGAAACAAGCTGCTGTTGCAGGCTGTCCAGCGAACGGTAGATAGCCCGACCAACGAAGGCAAATGCGGCTAAGCTAACAATGACACCGACGATGCGGACGACAGGCTTCATTCGGTTTGCCTGCGCTGCCAGGCTTTCCGGCGTCGTCTCAATCACAGCGGCAAAGAACCATCGTCCAAGGAAGCGGCGTTCGAACCTCAACGACTTTCATCGTTTTTCCCAGCATATCAATAAAATTGGCGGAGGACCAATGCTGGATGTGACCGGGCGTATTGCCCAGGTCCGTGATGTATTTACCCCGAGCCAGATTGAGTATGCGCCAGATGGGCTCCCTCGGTACGCTGAGGAGGAGATATGGATTTGCCAGCGATTTCAAAACGGCCAACGCACGCTGGGTTTGGGGAACATGCTCCAGCACTTCACAACAGATCACCAGTTCGGCGGACGCTTCCTTCCGTGTCAGATCGAAGAGTGAGCGGGCTTCAAATCTCGGCGCGATGCCACGCTTTGCGCACTGCTGATTGGATTCCGCGACACTCGATATCTCGAGATCGCTTCCACGGACGTCCCAACCGCGGTCGTGAAGACGCATCGACAAATTACCTTCGCCGCATCCAACCTCGTACACTTTGCGGGCTCCGGTCTTTACCGTAAGCTCATCGAAACTGTCCAGGAAGCCATTCATCAAATAGCGGGCGATAGGATTCCGCGTATTGTACTTGTCATAATAGTTGCCAGGGACATTGTCGTATATTGGCGGCGTTTCCGTCATTTTATTTCTTCCTGCTCACGACGCGGCGATAGGCCTGAGGCCCCATCTGCCTTCGATTTCCACCACAAAGAGCCGAACGGTGCCAGAGAGAATTACTTATATTTTATCAACTTGAGCCAGAAGCCCCGGCCTCGTGCCCTTTGTGGAATTGTCATACGCGGGCGATTGGATCACCCACGCGCCTTTGCTTTCTTTTTCGGTTCGCCGGACGTCTCGGCTGGCTGACCATCGATACCAGCCTGCGAGAGGTTGCGCAGTTCTTGCTGCAACTGCCGAATCCTGACCTCTTCGAGCAATTGCCGGTTGACAGCGATGAGTTCGGCGAGAATTCCGCTCATGGCAAGAATACCCGCGAGCGCAAGCAGCGCACTCGAGAGGACGAGCGACTGGATGTTGCCGCTACCACGGCCGGCCATATAGTTATAAAGGAAGCGCAAGACCATCAACGCTCCTGGTATTGCGACAACCGCCGCGCAGGCGGTGAAGAAACGCAGTGGGCTGTAGACGATGAATATTCTAACAATCGTGATCAACGAGCGACGGACGTAGCTTGCTACACTCTTGACGAGCCTTGACGGTCGCAGATCGCCATTTACCCGGATCGGCACGGAGGTGATCGGAATATTCTTGCGCCCCGCCTGGATAATCGTTTCCAGTGTGTAGGTGTATCGGTTGAAGACGTTCAATTGCACTGCCGCGTCGCGATGGATGGCGCGAAAGCCGCTGGGAGCATCGGTGACGGTCGTATCGCTTGCCAGCTTCACGGTCCAGCTACCAAACCTCTGCAGTATTTTCTTGATGGGCGAGAAGTGTTCTATCTCGCTGATCGGTCTGGCGCCTACTACGATCTGCGCACGCTTTTCCAATATGGGGCGGACCAAGTCGGGAATGCAAGACGCATCATATTGATTGTCAGCGTCGGTGTTGACGATGACGTCGGCCCCGAGTTTCAGCGCTGTTTCGATTCCAGTCACGAAGGCTTTAGCTAAGCCCTGATTGTGTGACAACGAAATAATGTGATCGACGCCGTTTTCGGCCGCAACCCGCACCGTCCCGTCGGTCGAGCCATCATCAATGACGAGCCACTCCACCGTGTCGAAACCCTCGACGTGACGCGGGAGATCGGCGAGCGTAAGCGGCAAAGTCCCTTCTTCGTTCAAGCACGGTATCTGGATAATGAGTTTTCGCAATGTAAGTCTCTTTGGCAACTCCCGTGGGGTGCGCGTTTAGTCCGGCTGAAGTTCTAGAGCAATTCACTTATTGCTATGAGATTGCGTCATCAACATCAGGCGCACTTTATACCGTTTATGATTTAAGTTAAGAGTGCATACCGTCGTAAGCCGTCGGCAAGCTTCATCATGTTTTGCGACTACCAGTCGCTGCCAGATTGGCCCGTCAATCTCAAATACCGGCCGTCGACTTTTCCCACTTTGCCAGAATTCGTCATAGGCTTCAGCTTTGTCGCCAAAGCCTAGAACTCCGCAAAACGATTGACTTTTGCCGCCTCATCCATCTCCCTGTGACGGAAATAGATCGCTCGCCCTTGCGCATCGACTGGGTGATTTTGTGCGGCATTATCAGCGGTCGGCGTTGGAAACTGATGCTTTCAGATTTGCGGGCGCCGCTTTTGGAATTGCTCTAGCCGACATTGTGCGAACGTCCCTGGACTTCGACGGTCATCTCTCCGCATTGGGCGGAGACATTGCGTGCTGTATCGAGCGTCTTGATTGCGGCGTAGGACGTGAAGGCGTAGCCTTCAATCCAGGAGTTTGCTCCGTCCTTGCCGAAATGACGCTCGAGCTGGCCGACGGATTGGTACATCAGCATCAATGTGATGCCATACTTGCGCCCGTGATCGTGCGCTTCTTCAAGAATACGCATGTAACCCAGTAGATCGACCTCGTCGAGCATGAAGAGCGCCCTTTGGCGGAAGTCGCCATCGGCCCGGACCATGGCATTGATCAGCGCGCCGCTGATCACTCGGCCAATGCCGGGATAGTAGCGCAGGATTGACGCAGGGATGTTGAGGAAGACGTCCTTCCGTCCGGAAGCGATGTCGCTCGATTTGAACGCATTACCGCAGACCAGTGCGGCATAATCGGGCGATGGCATCACATGCGCCAGAAGCCCAGTTAACAGATTGTGCGCCTGGTTCTGGAAATAGGAACCAGTCGATGTGTCGAAGCGTAAGCTCTCTGACAAAAGCATATGGGCGATACCAACGATGTCTTCTTCCTTATGCGTCGATCGCTCGATCCCATCATGAACGTTGAAGCCCCTGACTGGATTAAATGGGGTCGAGTACCATGACTTCGCGGCCGAGCACATGGGCACGATGTTCGAGAACTATCGGCGCGACCTCAGTCGATGGATCGCGACAGATCGGCGGCCCCTTGTAGCGCAGCGCTGTTGGAATGACATTGCTGGTCGTCTTGAAGCCGCCGGAGCCTGCAAAGAACAACATATGGGTGGAATCGAAATTCTGATTGAAGGTCATGAGTGGCGCCTTGCCACCTTGCCCCCAAGTCCCGTGATCGTTCGGATCAAAAGGCAACTTATGCACGCGGTCACGGTCGACGCGGTAGCGTTCGCCGATGACGATCTCGCCGTCCGGGGGGGAAGAGCTTAGCCACTTCCGGGATGGGCAGCCAATCGGCATCGCCGAAAATGCCGCGCTTGGCGCGCCTGATCGGATCGGAAACGACGATCGAAATGCGCGCGGAGATTGCCACAATACCAAATCCGAGAATGATCCCGGCAACCGCGAAGGCGTCGAGATAAGTGAGCGCCTCGTTCCATATGACGATTCTCCACCCATGGAACCAAACGGGCGTATTCCCGCAGGGTGTAAAAGCCTGCCACGCACAAAAAGCAAAGAAGGCTCGCAAAAGCGATCGGCCGACGGCGATGCTGCGGCAATGCCGAAACGGCCAGAAGCGAGGTGATAGGTCCGGGAAGCAGATTGGGAAGAGGAGCCGCTCGCAAGAACCAATAGGTGATCCGTGCTGGCATGCCGACCGCTAAAACTTGCCACCTACTGCGCGCTGGCAATTGAGCAACTGACGTTACTCGTGAAAGAGTCGGAAGGAGGTCGTGACCTTGAGCGCGGCGATGTTCGTAGTTTGCTCAAGGTCGCGATCGATATTATTGTCCAGTGCAAGCGGATCGACCGGCGGTTTCGGGTGAACGAGATCTATTTCGAGCCGTGATCGAGCGATGATTAGCCCCTGCGCTTTACTTTGTTCGCTTCAACCGAGGTTCCTTGTAAACGGAAAATAGGTGAAAAGGACATGAAACTTCAGTCGCACTCACCCTTCGAAACAACGAACATCACAATCAATGCTTCCGGAAGGACAAACCATCCTAGCTTCGATCGTGGAGTGCTCTGTGTTGCTGTCGAGGCGGTCGTGCAACTATCATGATCATGCTCTCACGGCTGCTTCCTTCCTTTCCACCCTCGACATCGTCAAATATTCCCCCTTCAGCCGCATATGACACCAGCAGGCGAAGGCGGAGGAGGCGAAGGCCAGGCCTTCGCCGATAGCCAGGCGGTTGTTGGAGTTGCTGAGCAGGGTCAGCGAGAAAAAGAAAAGGCAGACGATATAGGCGTGCCACGCGGCTCGGGGGATGATGCCGGCCTTGCGGGCGCGCCAGACGGCGCGGATGAAGACGCCGAGCATGAGGGACATGATTGCAGCGCCGAACAGGCCGTAGCGCACCAGGATTTCCAGATAGCCGTTGTGCAGCAGCGTGTACTGGACATGCGAGTAGCGGGTCTCGGCCCAGCGCTCGAGCCATCTGTTGCCCCAGCCGAAGATCGGCGCCGAGGAGAAGACCTCCCAGCTGTTTGACCAGAGCTGCAGGCGTTCGTCCATCGAGACCGGCGTATTGGTCGAGCTGATGGCGTTTGAGACCACGCCCTCCATCTCATGGCCATTAGCCACATTTTCCACCATGGAAACGGCTGCCGCCACTGTCGGGCCGGCCGTCTTGTCGAGATTGTGCCGGACGCCATAGATACCGGCGATCAACAGGGCTGCGACGGCGATGATGATGATCACGCCGCTCTTCAGGCGCAGGTAAGTCAGTGTAATGAGTGCCAGCAGCGGCAGGGTGATGCCGAGCGCCAGCCAGACGCCTTTCGATTTGGCGCCGTAGATGGCGATGAAACAGAGCGCGAAGATGAAGGGCGAGACGATATAGGCGAAGCGCGCGATCCGGCGGTCGCTCGATTTGTTCGTCAGGTAATGCAAGAGCCAGAACAGGGTGAAGATCACGATCATGCCGCAGGCGACGGCGCCGTGGATCTGGTTGTTCATGATCAGCGGGCGGATGGTCTCGCCGGCAAAGACCTCGCGCAGATGCTGCGTGGCCACCAGCATGATGAGGACCATGGCGAAATAGGCCGCGACGATCTTCTCCATCAGCTCTTCATAGAGCAGGAGGGCGACACCCATGATGGGGAAGAAGAAGGGGAAGGCATAAAGCCAGTCCGAGGCGCCGATATCGTGCTGCGGCGTCAGCCAGAAGGTGATGAAGAAACGAGCCATGACATAGAAGGCCCAGCCCATGCAGAGCCAGCCGATCCAGTCCGTTCGCGGCCGTATGGGGGCCTTTATATAATAATAGAGAGCGATGAGGGACAGTAGCGCGGTGGCATAGCGATAGGCGTCGCTTTCGACCACAGTCGGGGAGGCGACGAGCAGCCAGAGCAGGCCGCCGATGATAGCGACCGGTTTTGTCATGCTGCTGGCAGCCTTTGTGACGCCGATCGGTTCAGCTGCGAGATCAGCATACGGTTTGTTCATGCGCGAGTCGTCCAATGTCGTCCGCCTTCGTCTAGAGTCGGTTCATCATCCGGCATTTCTCGCCCCCATGACGGCCCCTATGGTCGCAAAGGGGCAGGAATACGGCAATTTTCCCATGCTGGTGCGTCAATGATGTCGATTTCGCCGGATGCTTGTTAATGGGCAACTCCGTCGCGCCGGACCACTTTCAAGGCCGTCAGGAAAATGATCCTGAGATCGAAAAGAAACGAGCGCTGGCGCAGATAGTCTTCGTCCAAGGCAACCTTCTCTGGGATCGGCAGTTCGTCGCGGCCGTTGACCTGTGCCCAGCCGGTCAAACCCGGCAGCAAAGCGTCGACGCCGCGCTCTATGCGCAGGGCTATGAGGTCGTGCTGATTGAAAAGGGCAGGGCGCGGGCCGACGATGCTCATCTCCCCTTTGAGGATGCACCAGAGCTGCGGCAGTTCGTCGAGGCTGGATTTGCGCAGGAAGGAGCCGATCGGCGTCAGATAGATCTTGGGGTCCTTCAGCAGATGGGTCGCGACCGCCGGCGTGTCGGTGCGCATGCTGCGAAATTTCGGCATGCGGAAGATCTTGTTTTTGCGGCCGACCCGATCCGACCAATAGAGGATCGGGCCGCGCGACGTCAGCCGCACGGCGAGGGCGACGATCAGGATCGGAATGAAAAAGACGATGGTCGCGGCAAGAGCGGCGAGAAAGTCGAAAAGGCGCTTGGCGATCGTATAAAGCATCGTCTCTTGTAGTTGCATCGTCGCCGGTTTGGGGCGATGAAAGTCGTCATTGCCCTGTGCATCTCATATCGCGAATTTAAGCACAACCATCCACCGCAAGATTCCCAGCCCTTGTTCCGAGCGGATATCCCGTGCAAAGCATGTCTGCGCCAATAGTGATGCGGAAAAGCGGAGGCAGTGCAGGCATGATCCTGGTGACGGGTGCGACGGGTTTTGTCGGGCAGGCCTTGTGTGCCGAGCTTTTGCGACGGCAGATGGATTATCGCCCGGTCAGCCGCAGCTCCCTTTCCGGCTTCGTCGCCATCGGGGCGATGGATAGCCGCACGGATTGGTCCGATGCGCTTGCCGGCGTCGATGTCGTCATGCATCTGGCGGCCCGTGTCCATGTCATGAACGAGAGTGCTGCCGATCCGCTGGCCGCATTTCGCGCCGCCAACGTCGAGGCGACAGCCAATCTGGCGCGGCAGGCCGCAAGTGCCGGCGTCAAACGCTTCGTCTTCCTGAGCTCGATCAAGGTCAATGGCGAGGAGACGGCGGATGGGAAGCCTTTCAAGGCTTCGGATGCGCCGCATCCGGAAGATGCCTATGGCCGCTCGAAGCTGGAGGCCGAGGAAGCCTTGCTTGCGATATCAGCGGAAACGGGCATGGAGGTCGTCATCATCCGGCCGCCGCTCGTCTATGGTCCCGGCGTGAAGGCGAATTTCGCGAGCCTGATGAAATGGGCTGCCCGGCCGTTTCCCTGGCCGTTTGGTGCGGTCCGAAACCGCAGGTCGCTCGTCTTCGTCGGCAATCTCGTCGATTTCATGCTGCTTGGCGCCAGCCATCCGGCCGCCGGAAATCGTGTATTTCTGGTCAGTGACGGCGAAGATCTGTCGATCGGCCAGTTGGTCGCCAAACTATCCCTGGCCATGGGAAGAAAGGCTTGGCTGCTGCCGGTGCCGCCGGCGTTGCTGGAAGGGCTCGCCGCGCTTCTGGGGCGTCGAGCTGCCGGGCAGCGGTTGCTTGGCTCGCTTCAGGTCGATATCGGCGAGACGAGGGCGGTTACCGGCTGGTCGCCGCCCTATTCGGTCGAAGAGGGGGTGGCGGCAGCGGTCGCCGGCGCGGGGGTGAAGGCTCGCTGAGCTGGCCGATCCGCCTTAGAGCAATTCCAGGAAAAGTGCGTAGCGGTTTTCCGTTCGGAATTGCGTGAAAACAAAGAGATAGAGCGGTTCGGAGATTCCGTGAAAAGCTGAACCGCTCTATAGGCTCCAGATCGAATGACCGTCCAGCAGAGGATTGGCTCGATCGAGCGCCGCCTTTACGTCGACGATGACGCCGTTCTCGCTCAAGAGGTCGAGGATACCGGCTGCACCTTCGGTCAGATAGGATTTGTGGGGTACGGCAAGGACGAGGGCGTCGAGCTTGCCGAAATCCTTCAGCTCCATCAGGCGGATGCCATATTCCTCTTCGGCCTCCCGCTGGCTCGCCATCGGGTCGTGCACCAGCGGCTCCAGGCCGAACTGGTGCAGTTCGCTTATAATGTCGGGCACGCGGCTGTTGCGCAGGTCGGGGACATTCTCCTTGAAGGTCAGGCCAAATATGCCGATCCGCGCGCCATTGATCGGCTTCTTTGCCGAGACCAGCATCTTGATGAGCTTCTGGGCGATGAAAGCGCCCATGCCGTCATTGATGCGGCGGCCGGAGAGGATGACCTCGGGGTGATAGCCGAGCTCTTCCGCCTTGGCCGTCAGGTAATAGGGATCGACGCCGATGCAGTGGCCGCCAACCAGCCCGGGAGTGAAGGGCAGGAAGTTCCATTTCGTCCGTGCTGCCTTCAGCACGTCGGCCGTGCGGATATTCATTTTCTCGAAAATGATTGAAAGCTCGTTCATCAGTGCGATGTTGACGTCGCGCTGGGTGTTTTCGATCACCTTGGCGGCCTCGGCCACCTTGATACTGGGGGCGCGGTGGATGCCGGCTTCGACTACAGCGCCATAGACGGCGGCAATCCTTTCCAGCGTTTCCGCATCGTCGCCGGCGACGACCTTCACGATGCGCTCGAAGGTGTGCTCCTTGTCACCGGGGTTGATGCGTTCCGGCGAATAGCCGACGTGAAAATCCTCGCCCTGGCGCAGCCCGGAAACTTCCGCCAGCACCGGGCCGCAAACCTCTTCGGTAACGCCGGGATAGACGGTGGATTCATAGACGATGATAGAGCCTTTTCGCAAAACCTTGCCGATCGTGCGGGAGGCCGAAATCATCGGCCGCAGATCCGGCTGGCGATTGCGGTCGATCGGCGTCGGCACCGCGACGATGAAGAAATCGCGATCCTGCAGGTCCTCGATCTCGCTCGTGATGCGCAGCCCGCTTGCCTTCAGCCGTTCGACGGAAACCTCCCGGGTGTCGTCCTCGCCCGCCTTCAGCGCGGCGACACGGGAGGCTTTGATGTCTAAACCGACCACGTCGCGGAATTTTTCGGCAAGCGCGATCGCGACGGGCAGGCCCACATAACCCAGGCCGATGACGGCAATTTTTTCGTTCAACACAACATACCTCGAACACTCCACCTGAATTAGCCCAAATCCGAAACGGATGTCAGCGCCTAATATTTGCCTTCAGGATCATTTCAGGTGCGGGTCGCATGAATGTGATGACCGGTCAGCCGCTTTGCAATGGCCTGTAAATGCGGCCTTGTCGCATGTCGACCCTCGGCTTCGGCGCAGATGCATAGGATGCCTATCGAAACTTTCTGGTTTCGACCCCATTTATTTGGGTGAGACCTATTTTCTTTTCTCGGAAAGCGTGGTTCGCAATGCGAAACAGCTATCTCAAACATCTACGCGCCCATCGCGAGCAGCTTGAAGCCAAGCTCGAGCTGCATATAGCCCGCTATTGTTTCGGCGACGAAGAAGTGGACGACGGCACGGAAGCAGAGCTCCGGCAACGCATTGCGGAACTGTCTGATGAAATTGCCGCTCTCGAGGCGGAGCGCGGCGAATGAGGCGCGCAAGCTGCAGCTTTTCAACCTATCCGGATAGGTTGAAGCGCCAGCGATCCTTCCGTCGCCTCCAAATATGAGAAGATGAGCCATGCCGGCTCGACATCGGCGGCTGTTCGGCGCGATAAGGTCGGAGACGATCGAAGCCAGCGAGAAAGCGATGAAGCCGAGCCTGTCCACCCTTCTGAGTATCAATGGCGGCTATGTCGACACTGCCGGATTTCTTGCCCTGCATGGGCTGTTTACAGCGCACGTCACGGGCAATTTCGTCACGCTCGGCGCTTCCTTGGCGCTCGGAACCTCGGGCGCGCTGGCCAAGCTTCTGGCGCTGCCGGTTTTCTGCGTCGTCGTCATCTTCGCCCGTCTCATTGGCGGCGATCTCTCGCGGCGCAATCTGCCGACGCTGCAGATCATCCTTACGCTGAAATTGCTGCTACTTGTGTTTGCGGCGATCCTCGCCATGTGCTTCGGCCCGTTTGGCGATGGGGATGGCTGGAAGCCGCTTCTGACCGGGATGACGCTCGTCGCCGCGATGGCCATTCAGACGACGGCGCACCGCATCCATCTCGGTTCGACGCCGCCGACGACGATGATGACGGGCACGACGACGCAGATCATGATCGACATTGCCGATCTGCTGCGCGGCGCCAAGCAGGAGGAAAAAACGGCAATGAAGGCGCGGCTTGGTCGCATGGGCGTTGCCGTCGGCGGCTTTGCTTTCGGTTGTGCGCTGGCGGCGGCGCTTTTCCTGCTTGTCGGCATGGCTTGTTTCCTGCTGCCGCCGGTTCTGGCGCTTACCGGAATTCTCGTGCATGCCGGCAAGGCCGAGGCGAAGCCGGCTTAGCTTTTTCACCTGCGTCCATTCTTGAGACTACCAATCTTGCTTCTTTCTCCCGCCTTGCAAGTCGGCTACAGCTCTCTAAGTGTACGCGTCGGATCGAACCGGTCCGCCGCGTTTGGGCGGCAAATCCTTGTGAGTTAAGAAGGGGTGGTCATGGCAGGAGAAACGGTGCTTGTGGTCGGCGGAGCCGGATATATCGGTTCGCACACATGTCTGGATCTGGCGAATAAGGGGTTCAAGCCCGTCGTCTACGATAATTTCTCCAACGGTCATCGCGAATTCGTCAAATGGGGTCCGGGCGAGGAAGGCGATATTCGCGATCGGGCGCGCCTCGACGAGGTGCTGGCCAAGCACAAGCCTGCCGCCATCCTGCATTTCGCCGCGCTGATCGAGGTCGGCGAGTCGGTCAAGGATCCGGTCGCCTTCTACGAAAACAATGTCATCGGCACGCTGACGCTGCTTTCGGCAGCCCAGGCGGCCGGCGTGAAGGCCTTCGTCTTTTCCTCGACCTGCGCGACCTATGGCCTGCCGCAGAGCGTGCCGCTCGACGAGAGCCATCGGCAGGTGCCGATCAACCCTTACGGCCGCACGAAATATATCGTCGAGCAGGCGCTGGCCGATTACGATCAGTATAAGGGCTTGCGCTCCGTGGTGCTGCGCTATTTCAACGCCGCCGGCGCCGATTTCGAGGGGCGCATCGGCGAGTGGCATACGCCGGAAACCCACGCGATCCCGCTTGCGATCGATGCGGCGCTCGGCCGCCGCCAAGGCTTCAAGGTCTTCGGCAGCGACTACGATACGCGCGACGGCACCTGCGTCCGCGATTACATCCATGTGCTCGATCTGGCGGATGCCCATGTCCGCGCCGTGGAATATCTGCTTGATGGCGGCGATTCCGTCGCGCTTAACCTCGGCACGGGCACGGGTACAACGGTGAAGGAACTGCTCGGAACCATCGAGACCGTGTCGAACCGGCCGTTCCCGGTCGAATATGTCGGCCGCCGCGAGGGCGATTCGACGACGCTCGTCGCCAACAACGACAAGGCGCGCGATATCCTCGGCTGGTCGCCGCAATATGATCTGACGAAGATCATCCAATCCGCATGGAACTGGCATGCCAAGTCCAACCAGCACTGAGCGCGCCTCCGGCAATTCGGGCAAGCGCCCGAACGTTCTGCTGATTTCGGCCGATCAATGGCGGGGAGATTGCCTCTCCGCCGTCGGCCATGAATGCGTGAAGACGCCGAATGTCGATGCGCTCGCCCAGGAGGGCGTGCTGTTCCGGCGGCATTATGCGGGTGCGGCTCCCTGTTCGCCGGCGCGGGCGACGCTTTATACCGGCCTTTATCAGATGAACCATCGCGTTTGCCGCAATGGGTCGCCGCTGGATGCCCGTTTCGACAATGTCGCGCTTGCCGCGCGCCGGGCCGGCTACGATCCGACGCTGTTCGGCTATACGGATACGGCGCCGGACCCACGCAGCCGTGATCCCCATGATCCGCATCTGACGACCTATGAGGGCGTGCTGCCCGGCTTCACGCCGCGGCAGCTTTTGCCCGAGCACGAGAAGCAGTGGCTCTCCTGGTTGCGGTCGCGCGGCCACGCCGATGCCGTCAGCCGCGATATTCATATTCCGGTGGGCGCCGAGCCCGGCGAGATTTCCAACAATGCGCCTGCCTATTCCAAGGACGAGACGCAGACGGCCTTTCTGGCGGGCGAGTTCATCCGTTGGCTCGGCGAGCCGGATCAGCCCTGGTTCGCGCATGTTTCCTTCCTGAGGCCGCACCCGCCCTTCTCTGTGCCGGAGCCCTACAACCGCATGTTTTCTGCCGGTGACGGTCCGGCCTTTGCGCGTGCCGCCGATCGCGAGACGGAAATGGCAGCGCATCCGCTGCTCGCCTTCGGCCTGCCGCTGATCGGCAAGGGCGGCTTCATGTATGGCGGCAAAGGCTCCATCAGCGACTGGACATCTGAGGATTTTGCGGCGATCCGCGCGATCTACTACGGCATGATTGCCGAGGTCGACGCGCAGCTTGGCCGGATCTGGCAGGCATTGAAGGATGCCGGCGCCTGGGACGATACCCTCATCGTCTTCACTTCCGATCATGCCGAGATGATGGGCGACCATTGGATGCTCGGCAAGGGTGGCTTCTTCGACGGCAGCTATCATGTTCCGCTCGTCATTCGCGATCCCCGCCAGCCCGCCACGCATGGCCGGCAGATGGAGCGTTTCACGAGTGCGGCGGATATTTTCCCTAGTCTCTGTGACCGGCTTGGTATCGAACCGGCAAATCATGTCGATGGCGAAAGCCTGCTGCCGTTCCTCGCAGGGTCCGAGCCGGAAAACTGGCGCGACGCGGCTTTCTGGGAGTTCGATTTCCGCGATATCGCCGAGGGTGTCCCCGAGCGGCATTTCGGTTTACGGTCCAATGCCTGCAATCTGGCTGTTATGCGCGACGAGCGCTTCAAATACGTCCATTGCGCCGGGCTTCCGCCGCTGCTCTTCGATCTTGAGAAGGATCCGGCCGAGCTTTCCAATGTCGCCGAGGACGGCGCCTACACGGCGATCAGGCTTGCCTATGCCGAAAAGCTTCTCTCCCTGCGTGCCGAGCATCTGGACCAGACACTTGCCTATACGGTGCTGACAGAAAAAGGGCCGGTTTCGCGCCGGCCCTGATCCGCTTCTGTCATTTGTTTTTACGCAATACCGGGAAAACCGCTACGCACTTTTCCCGGTATTGCTCTTTAGCCGAACGAGCCGAGATAGTTCATCTTGCCGACGGACAGTCCACGGCTGCGCAGGATGTCGTGGGCCGTGGTGACGTGGAAGAAGAAATTCGGCAGCGCGAATTTTGCCAGATAATCCTCGCCCTTGAAAACGATCTTGTTGCCTCCAGGCGTGATCGTCACTTCGCGTGTGTCGGTGCCTTCCATCGTCGCCGGTGTGATCGTCGCGAGGAAATCCTGCGTTTTCTTCAGGCGCTCGCGCAGATCGGCGACGGTCGTCTCGTTATCTTCGAAGCGCGGCGCATCGATGCCGGCGAGACGGGAAATGGCGAGTTTCGCCGTATCGGAGGCGCGCTGATATTGGCCGGAGAGCGGCAGCATGTCGTCGATCAGGCGCGCGGAAACCAATTCCTCCGCTGCAATGCCTTTTTCCGCGGCATGGGCTTCGATCTTGTCGAGATAGGCGGAGAGGTTTTGGAGGCCGCGTTGGAAGACGGGGACCGAGAAACTGTACATCGAGGGCATGTGTGTTCTCCATTGCGGGCCGCGGGCGCGGCCGGTTGGTCGTCTGCATTCTATTCCGTTCCCGTGTCAATGGAATAACCGTTCCATGGTGCCGGGTGCCCGTATGTAGGTTTGGTCATCCAATCTTGCAGCGGCCGCGACGAGAAAACCGGTCTTTGCCGGTCCGGCGACCCGCCCAGATTTTGCTGTTGACCTTTGTCCTGAAAAATGGAATGAATATTCCGCATAATGAATTTTACGGTTTGTTTGTTCCGTTTTCGATGTGGCCGCCATGGGAGTGGCGGCTGAATTGAATAGAGGCCCCGCAGTCGAGACTGGGGGCTCCGGCATTTAGGAGGGGTGTGGCCGGGCACCTTATCTGGGAGGAAAACATGAAGAAATTTATCCTTGGCTCTGCGATGGCTCTCCTGCTGTCGACCGCTGCCCACGCCCAAACCATCGGCGTTTCGATGGCTCTCTTCGACGACAACTTTCTGACCGTTCTGCGCAACGGCATGCAGGACTACGCCAAGGACAAGGGCGTGACGCTGCAGGTCGAAGACGCCCAGAACGACATTGCCAAGCAGCAGAGCCAGATCCAGAACTTCATCGCTAGTAAGGTCGATGCCATCATCGTGAACCCGGTCGATACCGACGCAACGGCTGCCATCTCCAAGCTCGCCGCCGATGCCAAGATCCCGCTCGTTTACGTCAACCGCGAGCCGGCAAACGTCGACAGCCTTCCGGACCAGCAGGCCTTCGTTGCTTCCAATGAGCAGGAATCCGGTACGCTGGAAGCCAAGGAAGTCTGCCGCTTGCTGGGTGGCAAGGGCAAGGCCGTCATTATGATGGGTGAGCTTTCCAACCAGGCTGCCCGCATGCGCACCAAGGACGTCCACGATGTCGTCGCGACCGACGAGTGCAAGGGCATCAAGATCGTTCAGGAGCAGACCGCCAACTGGCAGCGTACCCAGGGCGCCGACCTGATGACCAACTGGCTCTCCAGCGGTCTCGAATTCGATGCCGTCATCTCCAATAACGACGAAATGGCAATCGGCGCCATCCAGGCGCTGAAGGCTGCCGGCAAGCCGCTGGACAAGATCGTCGTTGCCGGCGTCGACGCCACGCAGGATGCGCTTGCCGCCATGCAGGCCGGCGACCTGAAGGTTACCGTATTCCAGGATGCTGCCGGCCAGGGCAAGGGTGCAGTCGATGCCGCACTCAAGCTCGCCAAGGGCGATAAGATCGAGAAGAAGGTCTACATTCCCTTCCAGCTCGTCACGCCGGCCAACGTCAAGGACTTCGTCAAGAAGAACTGAGGACGAAAATGATCGACGGATGCGGGCTTGAAAGCCCGCATCCTTTGAAATCCGATCTGCCCGGGAGGGAAAAATGGTTGTCAGCCCATCCACCATGGCGGCGGTGCGCGCCAGCGGCGTTGTCCCCAATGCCGCCTATCTGCTGAGCGCCGAAGGCATCCGCAAGGAATTTCCCGGCGTGGTCGCCCTCGACGACGTTTCCTTCCGCCTGAAGCGTGGAACGGTGCATGCGCTGATGGGTGAAAACGGCGCCGGCAAGTCGACGCTGATGAAGATCCTTGCCGGCATCTATATTCCTGACCAGGGTGAGGTACGCCTCAAGGGTGTCGAAATCCGGCTGAAGTCACCGCTCGACGCGCTGGAAAACGGCATCGCCATGATCCATCAGGAACTGAACCTGATGCCCTTCATGACCGTTTCGGAGAATATCTGGATCCGCCGCGAGCCCAAGAACCGTTTTGGCCTCGTCGACCATGCGGAGATGAGCCGCAAGACCGAGGAGCTCTTCCAGCGCCTCAATATTTCCATCGATCCTGAGATCCAGGTGCGCGAGCTTTCGGTCGCGAGCCGACAAATGGTCGAGATTGCCAAGGCGGTCTCCTATAATTCCGACGTGCTGATCATGGATGAGCCGACTTCGGCGTTGACCGAGCGCGAGGTGGCGCACCTCTTCCAGATCATCCGTGACCTGCGCGCCCAGGGCATTGGCATCGTCTACATCACCCACAAGATGAACGAGCTGTTCGAGATTGCCGACGAGTTTTCGGTTTTTCGTGACGGCAAATATATTGGAACGCACGCGTCGACCGATGTGACCCGCGACGACATCATCCGCATGATGGTCGGCCGCGAGATCACGCAGATGTTTCCGAAAGAGGAGGTGCCGATCGGCGACACCGTTCTGTCGGTCAAGGATCTCAGCCTCGACGGCGTCTTTTCCAATGTCTCCTTCGATGTCAGGGCCGGCGAGATTCTCGGCGTTGCCGGGCTTGTGGGATCGGGTCGGTCGAATGTTGCCGAGACCATTTTCGGCGTCACGCCCGCCTCGTCCGGTACGATCGAGCTCTTCGGCAAGAAGACCGAGGTCTCCTCGCCGGCAGCCGCGATCCGGCACGGCATGGCGTTCCTGACCGAGGACCGCAAGGATACGGGCTGTCTTCTCATCCTCAGCGTACTCGAGAACATGCAGGTGGCCGTGCTGCACGACAAGTTCGTGCGCGGTGGCTTCGTGCAGGAGGGGGCGATCGAAGAGGCCTGCGAGGAAATGGCGAGGAAGTTGCGCGTCAAGACGCCTAACCTCGACGAACGCATCGAAAATCTCTCCGGCGGCAATCAGCAGAAGGCGCTGATCGGCCGGTGGATGCTCACCAATCCCCGCATTCTGATCCTGGACGAGCCGACGCGCGGCATCGATGTCGGCGCCAAGGCCGAGATCCATCGTCTCGTTACCGAGATGGCGCGCAACGGCGTCGCCGTCATCATGATCTCGTCGGAAATGCCCGAGGTGCTCGGTATGAGCGACCGCATCATGGTCATGCATGAAGGACGGGTCACCGGATTCCTCGATCGTGCGGACGCAACTCAAGTGAAGGTGATGGAGCTGGCCGCGCAGTGACGCCGCCAATCATCGCAAGGGAGGATTGAACCATGGTTAGCAAAGTTGCAGAGGCGACCGCTCCGGCGGTCACACGGCCAAGACGTCGCCGCGTGCCGCCCGAACTCGGCATCTTCCTGGTGCTGATCGGCATCGCGCTTCTCTGCGAGATCCTCGGCTGGATCTTCGTGGGCCAGAGCTTCCTGCTCAATCTCCAGCGCCTGAAGATCATGATCCTGCAGGTCTCGGTCATCGGCATCATCTCGGTCGGCGTGACGCAGGTCATCATAACAGGCGGCATCGATCTGTCATCCGGCTCGGTCGTCGGCCTGACGGCCATGGTCGCCGCGAGCTTCGCCCAGTCGTCGACATGGGCAAGGGCTGTTTATCCGGCGTTGACCGACATGCCCTTCTTCGTGCCGATCGGCATCGGCCTGCTGATCGGCCTCCTTGCCGGTTACATCAATGGCCAGCTGATCACGAAAACGAAGATCCCGCCCTTCATCGCGACCCTCGGCATGATGGTCTCGGCCCGCGGCCTGTCGAAGCTCTATACGAAAGGCCAGCCGATCTCGGGCCTGACCGACCAGTTCAATTTCATCGGGTCGGGAATCTGGCCGGTCGTCGTCTTCCTCATCATCGCGGTCCTCTTCCATGTCGTGCTGCGCTACACACGCTACGGCAAGTTCACCTATGCGATCGGCGCCAATGTGCAGGCGGCGCGCGTATCGGGTATCAATGTCGAGGCGCATCTGGTCAAGGTCTATGCAATTGCCGGGCTTCTGGCAGGCCTTGCCGGCATCATCACGGCTGCCCGCGTGCAGACGGCGCAGGCCGGCATGGGCGTCAACTATGAGCTGGATGCGATTGCGGCTGCGGTCATCGGCGGCACGTCGCTGACGGGTGGCGTCGGGCGCATCGCCGGCACGGTGATCGGCACGGTCATTCTCGGCGTCATGATCTCCGGCTTCACCTTCCTCAACGTCGATGCCTATTACCAGGAAATCGCCAAGGGCTTCATCATCGTCGCGGCCGTTGCCATCGACGTCTACCGCCAGAAGAAGCGGGCCAAGCGCTGAAATGCCCGACACATCATCAGCGTTCTAACATGCTCTCAAGGCGGGGTTTTTACCCCGCCTTTTCCATTTGACGATGCCATTCCATGCAAATGCAAATTTTTTTCATTTGGGTATGGCGAATCCTGTCAGCTTTTCTATTCTGGCCGCTTTCCATTCGCTCACCCGAGCGCTTCATCCGGGATAGACAATGCAATCCGTATTCGATGGTCACAACGACGTTCTCCTGAGGCTCTGGCATCACGCGCGCGACGGCGCCGACCCGATCGCCGAATTCCGGGACGGGACCTCGAGCGGTCATATCGATGCGCCGCGGGCCAAGGCCGGCGGCCTGGCCGGGGGGCTCTGCGCCATCTACATTCCGTCGGGAGATCTCGTCTTTGCCGATCCCGATAGCAACGGCCATTATGCCACGCCGCTCGCGGCTCCGCTGGAGCGGGCGCCGTCTCTCGACATCGCGCTGGACATGGCTGCGATCGCGCTGCGGCTCGACCGCGCCGGCGCCTGGAAGCTCTGCCGCTCCACCGCGGAAATCCGCGATTGCATGGAGAAGGGCGTTTTTGCTGCCGTGATGCATATGGAAGGCTGCGAAGCGATCGATGCCGATCTCGTAGCACTCGAAACCTTCTATGCCGCCGGCCTGCGCTCGCTTGGCCCCGTCTGGAGCCGGAACAATGTCTTTGCCCATGGCGTGCCTTTCGCCTATCCGAGTTCGCCGGATACCGGACCTGGCCTCACCGAAGCCGGCTTCGCGCTGGTGCGCGCCTGCAATCAGCTCGGCATCCTCATCGATCTCGCCCACATCACCGAAAAGGGCTTCTGGGATGTCGCAAAGACTTCGGACCAGCCGCTGGTCGCCAGCCATTCCAATGCCCATGCGCTGACGCCGGTCGCGCGCAACCTCACCGACAAGCAGCTCGATGCCATCAAGGAGAGCCGCGGCATTGTCGGCCTCAACTATGCGACGGCGATGCTGCGCGACGATGCGCGCTCGGATGCCGATACGCCGATCGAGGCGATGGTTCGGCATGTCGATCATCTCGTGGGACATGTCGGCATCGACTGCGTCGGCCTCGGATCGGACTTCGACGGTGCGACGATTCCGGCTGAAATCAGCGATGCAGCAGGCAATCAAAAGCTGATTGAAGCCCTTCGGAACGCTGGTTATGGTGAGGCCGATCTTGTAAAGCTGTGCAGGGAGAACTGGCTTCGCGTCCTGGCGTCCGCCTGGAAGGAAGGCAGCCGGTAAAGTGCGTGCCGATATCGTGTAGAGTTTTAAAAAGGGGAATGAAAACAATGATGATTACTAAGATGAACCGCGGTTTCCGCGCACTTTCTGCCGGCGTGGCTCTCTCGCTTCTGCTGATGGCGGCGCCGAATGCATATGCTGCGACGCCCAAGGATACGCTGGTCGAGGGGTTTGCCTTCGACGACATTCTGAGCATGGACCCGGCCGAAGCCTATGAACTGTCGGCTGCCGAAATCACCGGCAATACCTATAGCCTGCTCGTCCGTCTCGACATCAATGACACGTCGAAGATCAAGGGTGACCTCGCCGAGAGCTGGTCGGTTTCCGACGATCACCTGACCTATACGTTCAAGCTGAAGCCGGGCCTGAAGTTTGCTTCCGGCAACCCGATCACGGCCGAGGACGTCGCTTGGTCCTTCGAGCGCGTCGTCAAGCTCAACAAGAGCCCGGCCTTCATTCTCACCCAGTTCGGCCTGACCGGCGACAATGTGACGGAGAAGGCCAAGGCAACCGATGCGAACACCTTCACCTTCACAGTCGACAAGCCCTATGCGCCGAGCTTCGTGCTGAACTGCCTGACGGCAACCGTTGCCGAAGTGGTCGACAAGAAGCTGGTCCTGCAGCATGTGAAGCCGGCAACGCCGACCGCCGATTACAAATATGACAACGATTTCGGCAACAGCTGGCTGAAAACAGGCTTTGCCGGTTCCGGCCCGTTCAAGCTGCGCGAATGGCGTGCCAACGAGGCCGTCGTGCTGGAGCGCAACGACAACTACTATGGCGAAAAGGCGAAGCTGAACCGCGTCATCTACCGCTTTATGAAGGAAAGCTCTGCGCAGCGCCTGGCGCTTGAGAATGGCGATATCGACATCGCCCGCAACCTCTCGCCGACCGATCTCCAGGCTGTCGAGAAGAATGCACAGCTCGCTTCGACCAGCGCGCCGAAGGGCACCATCTATTATATGAGCCTCAACCAGAAAAACGCCAATCTGGCGAAGCCGGAAGTGCAGCAGGCGTTCAAGTATCTGGTCGACTACGATGCCATCGGCAAGACGCTGATCAAGGGTATCGGCGAGATCCACCAGACCTTCGAGCCGAAGGGCATGCTCGGCTCGCTGGATGAGAATCCGTTCAAGCTCGACGTCGCCAAGGCCAAGGAATTGCTGGCCAAGGCAGGCCTGCCGGATGGATTCTCGATCACGATGGACGTGCGCAGCATCGAGCCCGATACTGGCATCGCAACCGCGATCCAGCAGACGCTCGGCCAGGCCGGCATCAAGGTGGAGATCATCCCCGGCGACGGCAAGCAGAAGCTGACCAAGTATCGTGCCCGCAATCATGATATCTACTTCGGCAACTGGGGCCCGGATTATTGGGACCCCCATTCCAACGCCGATACCTTCACCACCAACGACGACAATTCCGATACCAGCAGCAACAAGACGCTCGTCTGGCGCAACACCTGGACCTCTCCCGAACTGGAGAAGGAAGCCAAGGCTGCGCTCTTCGAAGGCGATGCGGCCAAGCGCGGTGCCATGTATCAGGACATCCAGAAGAAATTCCTGGAAGCGAGCCCCTTCATCATCCTCTATCAGCAGACGGAAGTCGCCGGTTACCGCAAGGACGTGAAGGACTTCAAGCTTGGTCCGAGCTTCGACAACAACTTCGTCTGGCCGATCTCCAAGTGATGATCCGGCAGGATTAGTTCTTTGAGCACTGTCGAACGGAAAATGCAGGTGCGGCCCAAAAAGGGCCGTGCCGCTCCCTTTTTCATGGGGCTGCTGCGATTCCTCGTCGTGGCCGTCACCACCTATCTCGGCCTTCTCGCCGTCACCTTTTTCATCGGACGCGTCATACCGATCGATCCGGCGCTGGCGATCGCCGGCGATCACGCGCCGCAGCAGGTGCTTGAGCGCCTGCGGCGCGAGATGCATCTCGACGAGCCGCTTTATCTGCAGTTCTATTACTATCTGCTGAGCGCGCTCAGCGGCGATTTCGGCACGTCCGTGCTGACGACCAATCCGGTCATGGACGACATCAAGCGCGTCTTCCCCGCGACGATGGAGCTTGCGACCGTCGGCACGATCATCGGCGCCGTGTTCGGGGTTCCCTTCGGCGTGCTTGCCGCCGTGCGCCGCAACAGCATCATCGACCAGATCGTCCGCGTGATCGGCCTTGTCGGCTATTCCGTGCCGGTTTTTTGGCTGGCCATGGTCTCGCTCGTCATTTTCTATGCGAAGCTGAACTGGGTCGCCTATCCCGGCCGCATCGACATCGCCTATGAATATACTTTCACGCCGATCACGGGCTTCTTCCTGCTCGATAGCGCCCTGCAGGGACAATGGGACGTCTTCTGGGACGTGTTCCGCCACATCATCCTGCCGGCATCGCTGCTCGGTTATTTCTCGCTCGCCTATATCAGCCGCATGACGCGCAGCTTCATGCTGAACGAGCTAGGTCAGGAATATATCGTTGCGGCCCGTGCCAAGGGTCTTTCCGAAACGCGGGTGATATGGGGCCATGCCCTTCGCAGCGCCGCCGTGCCGTTGATCACGGTGATCGCGCTTTCCTATGCCGGGCTGCTCGAGGGCTCCGTATTGACGGAGATCGTGTTCTCCTGGCCGGGCATCGGCTTCTACATCACCAGTTCGCTGCGCAATGCCGACATGAACGCCGTTCTCGGTGGCACGATCGTTGTCGGAACTGTCTTCATCGGCATCAACCTGATTTCCGATCTTCTGTATCGGACGCTCGATCCAAGGACCCGACGTAAATGACTGTCGAGACCATCCAACCCAGCTTGAGGGACTGGCTGCTCTCCGATCGGCCGCAGTCGCGCCGGCAGGCGAGATTGGGACGTGCCTACGTCACCTGGCGACAGTTCTCCGCCAATCGCCTTGCCGTGATCGGGCTTGCAATCATCATCGCGCTCGTGCTCGTGGCGGCGCTTGCCGATGTCATCGCTCCGCATTCGCCGGTCATTGGCGATCTGACAAACGCCTATCTGAAGCCCCCCGGCACGCCGGGCTATCTTCTCGGCACCGACGATCTCGGCCGCGATATCCTTTCGCGTCTCATCTACGGCTCTCGCTGGACGCTCTACATCGTCATCCTGGTCGCGATCATTTCGGCGCCGATCGGGCTGATCATCGGCATGGTGTCTGGCTATATGGGCGGCTGGGTCGATGTGATCCTGATGCGCATCACTGATATCTTCCTCGCCTTTCCGAAGCTGGTGCTGGCGCTTGCCTTCGCCGGCGCGCTCGGTGCGGGCATCGAGAACGCGGTCATCGCGATCGCCATCACCTCGTGGCCGCCCTATGCACGTCTGGCGCGGGCGGAGACAATGACGGTGCGGCGATCGGACTATATCGCCGCCGTGCAGCTCATGGGCGCCTCGCCCCTGCGTATCATCTTTCGCCATGTCATGCCGCTCTGTATCTCCTCGGTGATCGTCCGTGTGACGCTCGACATGGCGGGCGTGATCCTGACGGCTGCCGGTCTCGGCTTCCTCGGGCTTGGTGCGCAGCCGCCGCTGCCCGAATGGGGCGTCATGATTGCGAGCGGCTTCAAATACTATCTCGATCAATGGTGGGTGGCGGCCATGCCGGGCATTGCGATCCTCATCGTCAGCCTCGGCTTCAACCTGCTCGGCGACGGCCTGCGCGATGCGCTTGATCCGAAGGAGAGCGGGCAATGACGACGCTTCTGACCGTGGAGAACCTCAGGGTTCGCTATCCGACGCGCACGGGAGTCATCGACGCCGTGCGCGGTGTGTCCTTCACGCTTGGCCGCGAGCGGCTGGGCATCGTCGGCGAGAGCGGCTCCGGCAAGTCGCAGACCGGCCGCGCCATCATGGGGCTGACGCCGCCGCACGGCATCGTCACTGCCGATAAGCTGAACTTCAGCGGTATCGACCTCCTGTCGATTTCGGCGAGAGAACGCCGGTCGCTGCGCGGCAAGCGCATCGCCATGGTGCTGCAGGATCCGAAATATTCGCTCGATCCCGTCATGACCATCGGCAAGCAGATCACCGAGACGCTGCGAACGCATGAGAAGGTGAGCAAAGCGGAGGCGCGGGACCGCGCGCTGGCCATGCTCGAAGCCGTGCAGATCCGTGATCCCGGCCGTGTCTACGACCTGCATCCGCACGAGGTTTCGGGCGGCATGGGCCAGCGCGTCATGATCGCCATGATGCTGATCGCCGGGCCGGAGTTGCTGATTGCCGACGAGCCGACCTCGGCGCTCGACGTCACGGTGCAGCTCGATGTGCTTGAGATTATGGACAAGCTCGTCTCCGAGCGCGGCATGGGGCTGATCTTCGTGTCGCACGATCTGCGTCTCGTGTCGTCCTTCTGCGATCGCGTGATCGTCATGTATGCCGGCAAGGTGGTGGAAGAACTCAAGGCTTCCGAATTGAACAATGCCCAGCATCCCTATACGCGCGGCCTGCTGAACTGCATGCCCGTCATCGGCGAAAACAGGCATCCGCTGCCGGTGCTCGACCGCAAGCCGGAGTGGGCGGCATGACGACAGCACTCGCAGTTGATGGCCTCAGCGTCGTCTATGATGGCTACTATGCGCTCGATGCCGTCGGCATCGATGTCAACAAGGGCGAATCCTTCGGTCTGGTCGGCGAGTCCGGTTCCGGCAAATCGACGCTGCTGCGCGCCGTTGCAGGCCTTGCGCCCGTCACCGACGGCAAGATCCAGGTCGGCGGCGAACAGCTGAAGGGTGCCAGGCGCAGCAAGACCTTCTATCGCCAGGTGCAGATGGTGTTTCAGGATCCTTACGGCTCCCTGCATCCGCGTCAGACGATCGACCGGCTGCTGCTGGAGCCTTTGTCGATTCATGGGATCGGCGACACGGAGACCCGTATCGCCAGGGCGCTGGACGAAGTCGGTCTCGGAAAGGGCTTCCGCTTTCGCTATCCGCACCAGCTCTCCGGCGGACAGCGCCAGCGCGTCGCCATTGCCCGTGCGCTGATCGTCGAACCGTCGATCCTGCTGCTCGACGAGCCGACCTCGGCACTCGATGCTTCGGTGCAGGCCGAGGTGCTCAACCTGCTCGAACAGGTGCGCAAGGACCGCCAACTGACCTTCGTGATGGTCAGCCACGATCTCGGCGTCATCACCCATATGTGCGAGCGTCTGGCCGTCATGCGCAACGGCGCGGTTGTCGAGAGGCTGACGGCGAAGGAGCTGGCAGCCGGCGAGGTAAAGGAAGACTATACGCGCAATCTTATGACCGCCAGCAAGGGGTTTGTCCGCGTCTGATTGGACGGCTTTTTGCCCCAGCGGCGCGTTAACGAACGGGCCGCTTAAACACGACCAATCGTATAGACTATTGACACCTGCCGCAATTCTGTCATGATCTCGTTAATGGCAGTTAACTTTCGTGATCCTGATCAAGGGGTCAGACGTTAAGTGGAGGCAGGCATGTTTTTCATGGGTGGCATGACCATGGGCTATCTTCATCCGCCGGTCCCGGCGAAACGGGAAGGTGCACGGTCCGCTACTCTTTCTGATGAAAACTGCCGCCGCCAGGCCGGACTTGCCGAAGAGCAGGCGGCCGATACCAGCGCCATCGAGCGCAGCTTGATTTGGGCCCGCCGCATTCTCTGCTGATTAGGCGTTGCCGATCTTTCGGGTCCTCAACATCCAATGGTTTAATTTTTCTCAGGCCGCATTCTGGACGGAAATTCATCTCTACCTAATTGATAGGAAATGTATGAATGTCCGTCTTCTGGGCTTGACCCGCGAGACATATAAAAAACGAACGGAGGCAACACATGGCGAATTTGGGTATTTCGAATACGCATGTGAATCAGTTCGATGGTTCCAAGCGCGCCGTCAAGACGCGGCAAAAGATTCAAACGGCGATTCATGTCGTCCTGTTTTCGGCTGCATTCCTGTTCGTTGCGGCCATTGTTTGCGGCATCGTCGTCTAAGGCAACGTTTTGCCGGGCGGCGGTTTCGTTCTGCCGCTGATGAGAGGCCGACGCGGCCCATCTCTTGAAAATCAGGAGGTTTGCGGGTCCGGTTGATCAAGACTGGCCGCTTTTCTCGTTGCGCAGCTTCCGATCTCGTTTCACTGGCAGAGTTTCGCCGGGCAAAGAAAATTTGCCCGGCCGATGGAATATGCCGTGTGAAAACAGTAAACTTCATCTCAAAATATAAAGAGATCCACGAAGGCGATCGGTGCAGCCAGGCCTTTGTGGCGCGGAGGGGCCAAGCGATCTTTTGCATTGAGCTTTACCGGATCGGGAAAGGGACTGTCTTTTTTGTGTCGGGCATGGGACTGGGCCATGTTGATCGGCCTTCTCCCTGGGCGTGTTGGCTTCAGACCAACCATGCGCTGCCGTAAAAACGATGCGCCCGACAGGAATTTGCGAATCTTTTGAGGGGGTTCAGTTTAAGTTCATCTTCTGCGGGATATTGAGGGTTCAATATGCCGAACCATGCTGAATTTCCGAAAGCGGATCCATCAGCCGAAGGAGAATGCCTCATGACCTTGATCGATTGTCGTTGACGTGTGCGGATCGCTGCCGGAACCATTTGGCCGCGTATCCAGTTTCACGGGCACCCAACCGGGATAATGGCAAAGCGCCACGATCCTTAACAACGGCCCCGTGAAAATCTTCGCCTCTGTTTGATTGTTCTAAGCCGTCACTTCGAATTCACCCCCTTCGCCCGCCGGGAAGCGAAGCAAAAGGGTCCAAATGCGTGAATTCTTGTGTCGGGCAGGGCAAAGACGATAAAGGCGACAATGCCACTCACTCTGTTTGGACCCAGAACCCGAATCCATGACATCTCAAAATCTCTCCACCGTTACGCCGCGCGATTCTGAAGCCAAGCAGATCGATCATAACGATGCGATCCGCGCCGCCTATTTCTCCAACGAGCAGATAAAGGAATGCGGCGCGACTTTTGCCCGCAACGGCGCGAAAACCAAGCTGCCAGGCTTTGCGCCCTTCGATTTCTTCGCGCGTCACAAGGAGAACGAGAAAGAGATTCTGCGCGTCTATCGCTCGGCCAATGCCGATGTCGATGCCGGCGAATCGATCACGCCGGCCGCCGAATGGCTGCTCGATAACCACTACATCATCGAAGAAGCCATCCAGGAAGTCCGCCGCGATTTTCCGAAGAAGTTTTATGACCAGCTGCAGACGCTGACCATCGACGGCATGGTGATGCCGCGCACCATGGCGCTAGCCTGGCTCTACGTCGCCCACACGCATAGCACGGTATCCAATCAGGGCCTGCTGGCGCTCGTCGAAGGCTTCCAGTCGGTGGAGATGCTGAAGATCGGCGAGCTTTGGGCCGTTCCCTCGCTGGTGCGCTATATCCTTGTCGAAAACCTGCGCCGTATTTCGAGCCGCGTCGAGCAGAGCCGCATGACGCGCAAGAAGGCCAACGCCGCCGTCGACGAGCTGATCCGTCTCAACGACGACGCCAAGGTCGAAGAATTCCTGAAGACGCTCGAGCCCCTGACCTCGGACAATACCTTCGCCACGCAGTTCCTTTATCGCCTGCGAGACGGTTCGCACACGTCGGGCCTCGCCGTCACCTGGCTTGAGAAGCGGCTTGCCGAGGCTGGCACCGACGCAGAAAGCGTCATGATGGCCGAGCACAATCGCTTGTCATCAGGCAATGTGACGATGGGCAACATCATCAAGAGCCTGCGTCTCATTGACGATACCGACTGGTCCGTCTGGGTCGAAGAGGTCAGCGCCGTCGACAAGCTGCTCTGGGACGAAACCGACTATGCCAAGCTCGATCCGGGCTCGCGCAACAGCTACCGCCGTCGCATCGAAAAGCTTGCCCGCCGTTCCGACAAGACCGAAATGGAGATCGCCCAGGTCGCCATGGCGATGACCGAGGCCGCCAAGGCATCGGGCGAAGGGCAGCCGCGTGAGCCGAATATCGGCGATTTCATCATGGGTCAGCAGACCCAGAGGCTGGAAAAGGCGATCGGCTACCGTGCACCGATTTCGGTGAGCTTCGTGCGCCATTGGCGCAAGCTCAACTGGCTGTCGATCGCAGCCCCGGTGCTGTTCCTGACCGTCGTGGCGCTCGGCGTCGTCGGCTATTTCATGCGGCATGCCGGCATGGGCTGGGCCGAGACCATCCTGCTGCTGCTGATGTTCTCGCTGCCGGCTTCGGAAGGCGCCACCGGCCTCTTCAATTTCTTCGTCACCATGTACCTGACGCCGGCGCGTCTGGTCGGCTACGAATTCAAGGACGGCATTCCGGAAGAAGCCCGCACGCTGGTCGTCGTGCCGACGCTGATCGGCAACCGCGACAGCGTCGACGAACTCGTGCGCAATCTCGAAGTCCACTACCTCGCCAATCCGGGCGGCGAGATCTATTACGCGCTGCTCAGCGACTGGCCCGACAGCCAGGAGGAAGAGAGCGAGCGCGATCTGGAAATCCTCGATTACGCCCGCCGCGAAGTGGCCAATCTGGCTGCCCGCTACGATGAAGACGGCATCCAGCGCTTCTACCTGCTGCATCGCCGCCGTCTCTACAATCCATCCGAAGGCGCCTGGATGGGCTGGGAGCGCAAGCGCGGCAAGCTGCACGAGCTGAACATGCTGCTGCGCGGCGACCGCGACACCACCTTCCTGCCCGGCGCCAATATCGTGCCGAAGGACGTGCAGTATGTCATGACGCTCGATTCCGATACGCGCCTGGTGCGCGATACGGTCACCAAGCTCGTTGGCAAGCTGCATCACCCGATCAACCGCCCGGTCTTCGACCCCGAGAGCAAGCGCGTCGTACGTGGCTATGGCGTGCTGCAGCCGCGCGTCACGCCGTCGCTGACGACAGGCAAGGATGCGTCGGTCTTCCAGCGCGTCTTCTCAGTCAATCGCGGTCTCGACCCTTACGTCTTCGCCGTTTCCGACGTTTATCAGGATCTGGTCGAAGAAGGCACCTTTACCGGCAAGGGCCTCTATCATGTGGACGCCTTCGAAGCCTCGCTGAAGGGCAAGATCGACGAAAACGCCGTTCTCAGCCACGACCTGCTTGAAGGCTCGATGGCGCGCTGCGCGCTCGTCACCGACTGCGAACTCGTCGAAGACTTCCCGATCCGCTACGAAGTGGAAGTCTCGCGCCAGCACCGCTGGGCGCGCGGCGACTGGCAGCTGCTTCCCTATCTCTTCAATCCGAAGCGCGGCGTCACCGGTCTCGGCCGCTGGAAGATGATGGACAATCTGCGTCGTTCGCTGACGCCGATCGCCTGGTTCTTCGCCTCTGTGCTCGGCTGGTATTTCATGGAGCCGCTGGCGGCGCTCATCTGGCAGATTCTTCTGATCTTCTGCCTGTTCGTCGCGCCGACGCTGTCGCTCATCAACGGCATCATTCCGCGCAGCAGCGATATCGTCGCCCGCGCCCATCTCTACACCGTCTGGTCGGACATCCGTGCCGCCAATGCGCAAGTCGCGCTGCGCATCGTCTTCATTGCCGACGGCGCCTGCATCATGGCCGACGCCATCGGCCGCTCGCTCTACCGCGCCTTCGTCAGCCGTAAACTGATGTTGCAATGGCGCACCGCCGCCAGCGCCCAGGCAGCGGCCCAGACGACGATCCTCGGCCACTACCGCGTCATGTGGCATGCGCCCGTGCTGGCGCTCTTGGCTCTGGCCTTCGCCTCGCTCTCCGGCGACAACGCCTTCTTCGTCGGCATTCCCTTTGCGCTGCTCTGGGTCCTGTCGCCGGCGATCGCCTGGTATGTCAGCCAGTCGGCCGAGACCGAAGACCGGCTGGAAGTGCCGGAAAGCGTGTCGTTCGAACTGCGCAAGATCGCCCGCCGCACCTGGCGCTATTTCGAGACCTTCGTCGTCGAACAGCAGAACCATCTGCCGCCTGATAACGTGCAGCAGACCCCGAATGCCGTCGTCGCCTCGCGCACGTCGCCGACCAATATCGGCGTCTACCTGCTGTCGGTCATCTCGGCCCGTCATTTCGGCTGGACGTCCTTCGAGGAAACCATCGATCGCATGGAAAAGACCATGGCGACCGTGGCGAAGCTCGAAAAATTCCGCGGGCACCTTTGCAACTGGTATCACACCGATACGCTGAAGCCGATGGGCGCACGCTACATCTCGGCTGTCGATAGCGGCAACTTCGCCGGCCACCTGATCGCGGTTTCGTCGGCCTGCCGCATCTGGGCGGAAGCGCCATCGGCGCATATGCAGGGCAACCTTGACGGTATCGGCGACGTTGCCGGCATCCTCGCAGAAACCCTTGCCGAGCTTCCCGATGACCGCAAGACGGTGCGGCCGCTGCGCCGCCGTCTGGAAGAGCGCATTGTCGGCTTCCAGAATGCGCTTGCCGCGGTCAAGCGCGAGCACGAGTTCGCCTCCATCCGCGTCATCAACCTTTCGGTGCTGGCGCAGGATATCCAGAAGCTCGCGGCAAACCTCGACCATGAAGTGAAGTCGACGCAGAGCGGCGAAGTGCTCACCTGGTCGCAATCGCTGGTCAAGGTTTGTGAAGGCCACATCGCCGACAGCATCTTCGATCTCGCCAATGTGGATTCGCTACGCCAGCGTCTGGCGAAGCTGCGCGACCAGATGCGCGAGCTTGCCTTCGGCATGGAATACGCGTTCCTCTATCGTCCGGAGCGTCGTCTGCTTTCCATCGGCTTCCGCGTCGAGACCAACGAGCTGGACGCCGCCTGCTACGACCTCTTGGCCTCCGAAGCCCGCCTGACCAGCCTTTTCGCCATCGCCAAGGGCGATCTGCCGACCGAGCATTGGTATCGCCTCGGCCGCCAGGTCGTGCCCGTCGGCTCGCGCGGCGCGCTGGTCTCCTGGTCCGGCTCGATGTTCGAATATCTGATGCCGCCGCTCGTCATGCAGGAGCGTCAGGGCGGCATCCTCAACCAGACGAACAATCTGGTTGTCCAGGAGCAGATGAACTACGCCAAGCGTCTCGGCTCCGACATTCCCTGGGGCATTTCGGAAGCGGCCTTCAATGCCCGCGACCACTATATGCACTACCAGTACACCAACTTCGGCGTGCCCTCGCTCGGCCTGAAGCGCGGCCTCGGCCAGAACGCCGTCATCGCGCCCTATGCCTCGATCCTGGCCAGCCAGTATCGCCCGGCGGCTGCGCTCGAAAACCTGCAGAAGCTGCGCAAGGTGGGCGCGCTCGGCATCTACGGCTTCCACGATGCCGTCGATTTCACGCCGACCCGCGTGCCGGAAGGCAAGAAGTGCGCCGTCGTCTACAACTACTATGCCCACCATCATGGCATGTCGATCGCCGCAATCGCCAACGTCGCCTTCAATGGCCGCCTGCGCGAGCTCTTCCACGCCGATCCGGTGATCGAAGCGGCTGAACTGCTGCTGCAGGAAAAGGCGCCGCGCGATATTCCGGTGATGGCCGCCAAGCACGAGAGCGACCAGCCGGCCAATATCCAGGAAGACATGCTGCGTCCGGAAATCCGCAAGATTGCCGATCCGGCAACGCAGGATCGCGAACTCGCTTTCCTCTCCAACGGCCATTATTCCGTCATGCTGACGGCAACGGGTGCCGGCTACTCGCGCTGGAACGGCCTGACGGTCTCGCGCTGGCGCGCCGACCCGACCGAAGACCGCTGGGGCACCTTCATCTTCCTGCGCGACACCGCCTCCGGCCAGTGGTGGTCGGCAACGGCCGAGCCGCGCAGCATCGAGGGCGAGAAGGCCAAGGTTTCCTTCAGTGATGAGAAGGCCGAATACAGCAAGACCGTCGGCGATCTCACCAGCGATGTCGAATGCATCGTCGCGACCGAGCACGATGCCGAAGGTCGCCGCGTGACGCTGCTCAATATGGGCACGGAGGACCGCTTCATCGAAGTGACCTCCTACCTCGAACCCGCACTTGCCAGCGACGATGTCGATTCCGGTCACCCGGTGTTCACGCGCATGTTCGTGCGCACCGAGATCGGCAAGAGCGGCGACGTGATCCGCGCCGAGCGCAACAAGCGCGATTATAACGAGCCTGACATGTCGGTCGCCCATCTGGTCGTCGACAATGCCGGATCGGAACGCCCGACCGAATTCGAAACGGATCGCCGTAAGTTCCTCGGCCGTGGCCGCACGCTTGCGGAAGCTGCCGCCTTCGATCCCGGCGCGACGCTTTCCGGCACGGACGGCTTCACCATGGATGCCTGCCTGTCGTTGCGCCGCGTCGTGCGCGTGCCCGCCGGCAAGAAGGTCAGCGTGATCTTCTGGACCATCGCAGCGCCGAACCGCGAGGAAGTGGACAAGGCCGTCGAGCGTTACCGCAATCCCGATACCTTCGGCATCGAGCTCACGCAGGCCTGGACCCGCACGCAGATGCAGATGCGCCATGTCGGCGTCACCTCGCAGCAGGCGGCCGCCTTCCAGAAGCTCGCACGCTATCTCGTCTATCCAGACATGCACCTGCGCGCCGATGGCGCCACGGTGCAGGCCGGCCTGCATTCGCAGTCCGCACTCTGGCCGGTGACGATTTCGGGCGATTTCCCGATCTTCACCCTGCGCATCAACGACGATATCGATCTCGAAATCGCCCGGGAAGCGCTGATGGCAGCGGAATATCTGCGTTCACGCGGCATCAGCGCCGATCTGGTGATCGTCAATGAGCGCGCTGTCGAGCAGGCCCAGGACATGCAGCGCGAGCTGGACAAGCTCGTCGAGCATGTGCGTCACAACCAGGGCGATGGCCTGCGACAGAACATCTTCTCGGTTCGCAAGGACCAGATCGAAAACGAGACCTACCAGGAGATCCTTGCCGCATCGCGGGTGATCTTCCATGCGCGCAACGGTAAGCTCGTCGATCAGATCGCGCGTGCGGCAACACTTTTCGCCGCTGCGCCGTCCGACGAGCCGGCACCGGCCAATCGTCTCACCGTGCCAGCCGCACTGCCGGAATCGGTCTTTGTGGCCGAGCCTCTCGAGGCGCAGGACGATCTCGATTTCTGGAACGGCTATGGCGGCTTCTCCAAGGATGGCCGCGAATATGTCGTGCGTCTGTCCGGCGGCCAGTCGACGCCGCATCCGTGGATCAACGTCATCGCCAACGAGCGTTTCGGTTTCCATGTGCCCGCCGAAGGCGGCGGTTTCACCTGGAGCCACAATTCGCGCGACTACCAGCTGACGCCCTGGACCAACGATATGGTCATCAATCGTCCGGGCGAGGCGCTCTATGTCGCCGATCTCGACGGCAACAAGGTGATGACGCCCTATGCCGGCCTATCGCGCAATGCCAAGGTTCGCTTCGAGGCGCGTCATGGCCTCGGCTATTCCGTCTTCTCGAGCGAAGAGGACGGCGTGGCGCTGGAACTGACGCAGACCGTCGATCGCGAGCGTCCGGTGAAGCTCTTCCGCCTGCGGCTGAGCAACAATGGCGCCGGCAGCCGGCGGCTGCGGATCTACAATTATGCGGAATGGGTGCTTGGCATCAATCAGAACAAGACCAGGCCCTTCATCCTGTCGACGCTGGATGAGGAGACGGGTGCTCTCTTTGCCAACAACCCCTACAGCATCGATTACTTCAAGCGCACCGCCTTCATGGTGGCGAGCGAGGCGCATTCGAGCTTCTCGGCCAGCCGCCGCGAGTTCATCGGCCGCCACGGCACGATCCAGATGCCGGAAGCCGTCGTTACCGGTGCCGCACTTTCGAACTCGACCGATCTCGACGGCGACCCCTGCGGCGCTCTGGCCTTCGATGTGACGATCGCAGCCGGCGAGCAGAAGGAGATCTGCTTCTACATGGGCGACACGGCGACCGTCGAGGAAGCCCGCGCCCTGGTTTCGGAAATCCGCAAGGCTGATTTCGAGGCCGTGCTGTCGGAAAACAAGGCGTTCTGGAACGGCTTCACCGGCCATGTGAAGATCTCGACGCCGGACAAGGCGATGAACAACATGATCAATGCCTGGCTCCCCTATCAGAGCCTTGGCTGCCGCATCATGGCGCGCACCGCCTTCTATCAGTCGTCGGGCGCCTTCGGCTTCCGCGACCAGCTGCAGGATACGCTGGCATTCCTGGTGCATAGGCCAGAGCTTGCCCGCAACCAGATCCTCAACGCCGCCCAGCGCCAGTTCCGCGAAGGCGACGTACAGCATTGGTGGCTGCCGGGCAGCGGTGCGGGCGTGCGCACGCATATTTCGGACGATGTCGTCTGGCTGGCCTATGCCGTCGACCAATACTGCACGGTCACCGGCGACAAGTCGCTTCTCGACGAGGAGCTTGCCTTCGTCGAGGGTGCCGCCCTGATGCCCGGCACGCATGACGTCTTTTATCAGCCGAAGGTGTCGGAAGATAAGGTCAGCGTCTACGAACATGCGGCGCTCGCCCTCGATCTCGCGATCAAGCGCAAGGGCGGCAACGGCCTGCCGCTGATCCTTGGCGGCGACTGGAACGACGGCATGAACCGCGTCGGCATTCAGGGTCGCGGCGAAAGCGTCTGGCTCGGCTGGTTCCTGGCCGGCATGCTCACGGCCTTCCTGCCCTATGCCGAAGCGCGTGGCGACAAGGAGCGCGTCAAGCGCTGGTCGGATCACCTGCCGGAACTGCGCAAGGCGCTGGAGACGGCGGGCTGGGACGGCGGCCATTATCGCCGCGGCTATTTCGACGATGGCAGCCCGCTCGGCTCCAGCGAGAATTTCGAGTGCCGGATCGATTCGATCGCGCAGTCCTGGAACATTCTCTCCGGCGAAGGCGACAAGGCGCGCGGCGAGAAGGCGATGAATGCCGTTCTCGAGAACCTGGTGGACGATGAAAACCGCATCATCCGGCTGTTCACGCCACCCTTTGCCAAGTCGGCGCGTGATCCAGGCTACATCAAGTCCTACCCGCCGGGTGTCCGTGAAAACGGCGGCCAGTATACCCATGCCGCCACCTGGGTCGTCATGGCCTTGGCGGAAATGAACCGCGGCGATGACGCCTGGCATTGCTTCGATATGTTGAATCCGGTCAACCATGCACGCGATCGTGATCAGGCTGATGTCTATCGTGTAGAGCCCTATGTGGTCGCTGCTGATATTTACGGTGAAGGACAATTGACCGGCCGAGGCGGCTGGACCTGGTACACGGGATCCGCTGGCTGGCTGTATCGCGTCGCTGTCGAAGGCATTCTCGGTATCCGCGTGAAAAACGGACGACTTTTCGTCAAGCCGGCCTTGCCTTCGAACTGGGACGGCTTTGCGGCGGATATCGAACTGCCGAGCGGAAATTACCGCATTTCCGTCTCAAAAGCGCCCGATGCAGCGACATACTCGGTCACGATCAATGATAGGGCGGTCGCCCATCCCGAAGAGGGCTATCCGGTCGGACAGTAGCGTTTCTGCACTGTTTCGCTTCGACGATCGGGGCCAAAGGGGGAACTCTTTGGCCCCGATTGCATTTGATTGTCGGAACAGGAGAGTTTTATGAATTCAAGGGCGAATATGAGCCCGGTGCCGGCACAACAAGTGAGTTTGCCGAAGCCGGTCTCTCAGAGGGATACCCGACTGGATGTTCTCAGAGCCTTGGCTCTGATCATGATCTTTATCAACCATGTGCCGGGGCAGATTTTCGAGGATTTGACCTCCAAGAATTTCGGCTTCTCCGACGGCGCCGAGGCTTTCGTACTGATCTCCGGCATCTCCGTCGGCCTTGCCTACGGAACGAGGTTTCTTCCGGGCAATCGGCTGAAAATGGCATGGAAGGCGATCAGGCGCGCCTTCACGCTCTATACGGCGCATATGATCACGACCTTCGTGACGCTGGTGCTCTTCATCTCCGGCGCGTGGATTTTCCATCAGAAGGGCTTGCTCTGCGAAGTGAATATCCTTGCCCTATTGATGGACCCGGCGCGCGGCATTCCCGCGCTGCTGACGCTCGGGCATCAGATCGGCTACAACAACATTCTGCCCATGTACGGCGCCCTGTTCCTCATGCTGCCACTGATAATGCTGCTGGAGGCAAGGAATCCCCTGCTTCTGCTCGCAATTTCGGTCGGCGTCTGGCTGGTGTCCGGCATCTATTACATCGCGCCGCATACGACACTGCTTGACGGCTTCTGGTTCCTCAATCCGCTATCCTGGCAGCTGCTTTTCGTCATCGGTTTCGTCGCCAGCATGCATATCAAGCGCGGCGGGCAAATCCCTGCCCATCCAGTTCTGATCGCACTGGCCTGCGCCTATGTGCTCGTGTCCTTCATCTGGGTGACGGACAAGCTCTGGATCCTTGGCGACTACCTTGCCATGCTTGGCCTGCCGACCGTCGTCACCGGCTTCGACAAGACCTTCCTGTCGCTGCCGCGGCTGCTACATGTTCTGGCGCTTGCCTATCTGATCGTCAGCATCCCCGCCATTTCGGCGTTTCTGCGCCGCTCGGCCAACCACCCGCTGACGATCCTCGGGCGGCATTCGCTGAACATCTTCGTTGCCGGCACCATCCTCGCCATGGCCGGTCAGGTCCTTCTCTACGTGACCAATAAGAGCTCCGTTGTCGGCGCCATCTATGTCGTCTTCGGCATCGCCGCGCAGTTCCTCTATGCTTATCACCTCGAGCACAAGCGGCTTGAGCTTGCCGGCCAGCGCGCGGCGAAGGCGCCCGTGGCACCGGTCGCGATGCCTGCGCATTTCGGAAAGCGTCACTGAAGGCGTCTGCCGCGCCGCGTGCCTGCGCGGTTCGGACTGTCGATCTCCCCGCCGTTGCCGAGCGCGCGGCGGCCCGGCTCATGGGACGGCACTGACAACTGGACGGACCTGCTCAGCTTCGAGTGCAAGTTCTGATCCGATGCCGGTCGGGTACCGACCCTAACTCCAGTCGGCATTCGTCCGTATTGACCTCCGATCAGAAAACGGAAAGACCCGGTTTTCCCGCCGGGTCTTTCTTCGTTTTGGCGGGCCTGAATGTGACCGGCGTAAGCTCGTGCAGGTAGAGGCCCTTCACCCTCACCCTTACCCCGCCTGCGGCAGGGCTATCGCGTATGGGGCGGATGAGCACCCGTAAGCTCCTTCTCCCTTTGGGGAGCAGGTAGCCCGAAGGGTCGGATGAGGGACGGCCGATTTGAATTCATGGATTTTCGTGCTTTTGGCAGGTACCCCCTCATCCGCCTGCCGTCCCCTTCTCCCCGAGGGGAGAGCGACTGTCTTATCAGTCAAGCGTTTTGCCATGGCTTATTGTCTCGAATGATGGCGTTGAGGATGGTGATCAGTTTTCGCATGGTTGC
>NZ_FMAG01000018.1 GCF_900094585.1 Martinezella multihospitum | reverse complement strand
CGGGCCGCGTCGAGCGTGGTATCGTCAAGGTTGGTGAAGAAGTCGAAATCGTCGGCATTCGTCCGACGTCGAAGACGACGGTTACCGGCGTTGAAATGTTCCGCAAGCTGCTCGATCAGGGCCAGGCTGGCGACAACATCGGCGCGCTGATCCGCGGTGTGAACCGTGACGGCGTCGAGCGTGGTCAGATCCTGTGCAAGCCGGGCTCCGTGAAGCCGCACAAGAAGTTCATGGCCGAAGCCTACATCCTGACGAAGGAAGAAGGCGGCCGTCATACGCCGTTCTTCACGAACTACCGTCCGCAGTTCTACTTCCGTACGACGGACGTGACCGGCATCGTGACGCTTCCGGAAGGCACGGAAATGGTTATGCCTGGCGACAACGTGACGGTTGCCGTTGAGCTGATCGTTCCGATCGCGATGGAAGAAAAGCTTCGCTTCGCAATCCGCGAAGGCGGCCGTACCGTCGGCGCTGGCATCGTGGCTTCCATCGTCGAGTAATCCCAGGATTATTCCTTTATAAAAAGGCCCCGCTGGAAACAGCGGGGCCTTTTTGCATTCGGAGGTTTGCATGAGCTTGATCATTCTGACCGGCGCCTCTGGTTCGGGAAAGACTGCTATCGCGGAAGCAATAGCCAGGGACCACGCTCGAAGGTTAGCCGTCTATCATTTCGACAGCATCGGCATACCGTCACTGGACGCCATGGTCAGGGAGCATGGTTCGCCGGAGGCCTGGCAGCGCGACAAGACCATCGAATGGCTGGCACGGCTTGTGCCGCAAGCGCAGAAGGGCAGGGCCGTTCTCTTCGAGGGGCAGATGCGGCCATCTTTCGTCGTCGAAGCCGCTATGGCTGCCAGGATCGATGACTATAGCCTCATATTGATCGATTGCGATGATGCAACGAGGGCACATCGCTTGTCCGCTGAGCGAGGCCAGCCGGAACTTGCCGATGCGAACATGATGAACTGGGCCGCCTATCTGCGCCGTGAGGCCCAAGCATCCGGCTTTGAGATTCTCGACACGAGCCACCTTTCGCTCAAGCAGAGCGTGGATAATGTACTGAGGCACCTGCTCGATTGATCCAAGGACATTATCACCAGCCGGTGATATTTTTGATCGATGAGAACTCTATCTTCGCACGGCGCACGACATCCGCAACGAAATCGCTCTTGCCGCCGGTATAGTGGTCCCAATCGCCACTGGCCTCTTCGGCCAGGCGCCGTTTCAAGGTCGCATAATTCGCCGCATGTTCGGGATGGGCGCGCAGATAATCGCGAAAGAGAAGGCGCTCCCGATGAGCCTCATTGTCGGGCAAGCAAAGATAAAGTCGCGTGCCGTAAGGCGTCTCATCCTTGGTGAAGGTCCAGCGGCCGGCGTCATGCGGATCGCCGTGAAAGCGATATCCGTCCTCCTTCAGGCGCTCCGTCGCCTCGAGCCTGCGCTCTTCCGAGAAGAGGACTGCATCGATATCGAGTTTGGGTTTGGCACATAATCCGGCGATGGCAGTGCTGCCGATATGATGGAATGTGGCGGGATGGCCAAGCAGCAGACCAATTGCCTTGCTTCTGTTTTCAAAGAGAAGGGGCCATTGCGGATCATATTCGACGAGTGTAATCGGCCGCATCCCACTCATCTCCTTTCGTCGTTTTCGCCGCGCGGTATATGCGTTACCGAGTCGACCCGATTATTTTGCCGGGAAAGTGTGAGGTCACCAAGCCGTGTCTTGCGAAACGAATACAAGGGCCTATTTATCGCTCGATTTTATCTGGAGGAGATTTCATGAAGAAACGTATTTTGTTCACTGGCGGCAGTGGCAAGGCTGGGCGTCACACGGTTCCTTGGCTGGTCAATGCCGGCTATGAGGTCCACAATGTCGATCTCGTACCGCTGAATAGCCCTGGCGTCACCAATCTGCAGGCCGATGTCACCGATGCGGGACAGGTCTTTAATGTCCTCAGCATGCACCGCGATTTTCCAGACCTCGATCAAGGCAAGGGTGTGCAGCCTTTCGACGCCGTCGTGCATTTCGCCGCCATCCCGCGCATCCTGATCAAGCCCGATAACGAGACCTTCCGCATCAATACGATGAGCACCTACAATGTCATCGAAGCGGCGGCGAAGCTCGGCGTGAAGAAGATCATCGTCGCCTCCAGCGAGACGACCTATGGTGTCTGCTTCGCCGAAGGCCATCGCGACTTCCATCAGTTCCCGCTGGAAGAAGATTACGATGTCAATCCGATGGATTCCTATGGTCTGTCCAAGGTCGTGAACGAGAAGACCGCCCGCGCTTTTGCCGAACGCTTCGGTATAGACATCTACGCGCTGCGCATCGGCAACGTCATCGAGCCGCACGAATATGAGCGTTTCCCCGAGTTTTTCGCCAACAGCGAAATCCGCAAGCGCATTGCCTGGAGCTATATCGACGCCCGCGATCTCGGCCAGATCGTCCATCTCTGCGTCGAGAAGAATGGCCTCGGCTTCCAGGTGTTCAATGCCGCCAACGATACGGTTTCGGCCAACACGCCATCGCGCGAACTTGCTGCCAAGCACTATCCGAAGGTTCCTTTCACGCGCGAGATCGGTGAATACGAGGGCCTGCTTTCCAACCGCAAGATCCGCGAGGTCCTGGGTTTCAAGGAAGAGCATGACTGGCGCAAATATGTGAAGGTCTGAGGGGACGCGGACCTTGCAATCGGCCGGGCGTTTTGTGTTGGCGCCCGGCAAGGGCATCGATCCGGGTGAGGGTGCCTCTCCATTTGTTACGCAGCAAAACCAAAAATGCTTCCCCAAACACTCGACAAATAACACCGTTTATTTAAGTAGGGTTGCGTTCGCGAAGCATCTCCTAGAGATTGCAGCGCATGGCCCGGTATATCCGCGCCCGTGTTTCGAACCAGCGCCCTCCCGCCAATGGGGCTCAGGGGTGAGCAGCGTGCGATTTGCGTCGCGACGAAAGATAATAGCCGGCTGGCCTGCAAGCGCTCAGCCGTTTCGGAGGTATCATGAAGGATAATGTTGCACGTATTTTCGTTGGGTTCGATTCCAAGGAGGTCGTGGCCTATCACGTCCTGACCCAGAGCATCATCGAGCGCTCGTCTATTCCGGTGGTGTTCTCGCCGATCGTGCTCAACAATCTCGAGGGCATCTTCACGCGCGAGCGCAACCCGCTACAGTCGACTGAATTTTCCTTCTCGCGCTTCCTGGTGCCTTACCTCAGCGATTACCAGGGCTGGAGCATCTTCATGGATTGCGACATGCTCGCCCGCACCGATATCGCGGAGCTCTGGGCGCTGCGCGACGACCGTTATGCCGCCATGTGCGTCAAGCACGACTATCAGCCGAAGATCGAAACCAAGTTCCTCGGCCAGACGCAGACGAAGTATGAAAAGAAGAACTGGTCGAGCATGATCCTGTTCAACAATGCCAAATGCACGGCGTTGACGAAGGATTTCGTCAATACGGCGACGGGCCTTCAGCTTCATCAGTTCAAGTGGCTGGAGAATGACGATCAGATCGGCGAGGTGCCGGTGACCTGGAACTATCTCGTCAACGAATATGACTATCGTGAAGATGCCAAGCTCGTGCACTTCACCGACGGCGGCCCGTATTTCGACGAATATCGTAACGACGACTACGCCGAAGAATGGTTCGCCATGCGCGACCGCATGCTGCACGTCCAGCAGAAGTGAGCGATTTGGATCGCAAGACGGCGGGAAACATCGATGGCGGCATGCCGGCTGCGGGTTCCGCGGCCGGTTTGAACGGTGCCGACGAATGGCGAACCGTATTGATGGGCTTTTCCCATATCGTCCTGGTCGCTAATAGCGATGCGGTCGATATCGCAAGCCTGCAGGCGCAGTTTCCGCAGACGGCGCTCTTCGTCTTCTTCAACAAGGTCTACAAGGTTCTGGATCGCCCGTTCCATGGGCATTCGCTGCTGATTTCCCGTGGTCAGCCGCGCGGTGCCAACATCGTCTATCGCGGCGAAGTGGGTGAGGTGGTCAAATTCTTTCCGAAGGAATATTTCCTTGGCATCATGAACATACGCCTCGGCCTGGAAGAGAAGCTCAATCCCGCCGCCGACTTTCAGGGCGCGCCGACCGGCCACCTCGATCTCGTGGGCTTCTGCTCCGATTTCTATACTGAAGGCAAGACGCCGACGAGCGGTTTTGCAATGGCGCTTTGGCTCAGCGATCTGAAATTGCCCGGCGCGATCGTGCTTGCCGGCTTTTCGGCCAGACGCAGTCAGAAGTGGAGGGTGGTTTCCGCCCACGATTGGAGTTTCGAGCAGACCTTCCTGCGCCTGTTTGCCCGGCTGGGAAAGATCACCATCCATGGTGGGGTCGCATTGAACCCCTATATCAGCCTTGCCCAGCGCTTCACGGAGGTGCCTCCGGCCGAGATTGCTTTGGCCGCAACCGAGGTTTTGTCGGAGCGGCTGGGCAATACCGATGCCGAAATAGACAAGCTGATCTCCCTGACCAATGTGATTCGCTCCGCGGACAATTTTATGCGTCGCCTCAGGCCGAAATTTCTCAAGCGCAAGCCGAAAGGTTCTCCTGGAGAGTAACGAGGGCGAAGGGTATCCCTTCCGTAGCATTCGCGGCGGCTTTGCCCGTCCGGTAGATCTGTCCGCCCGGGCATGTTCCATGTGAAGCTGCGGGTTCGATTGGGAAAAAGAAAAAAACGCTCTTGCCAATCGTTTCGTCCCGCCTTAAAGGGAGCGCCATGTCTTCGAACTGCTTAAGCGGTCCACCGCTTGAAGCGAATGTTCGAAGGAAGAAGGGGTATAGCTCAGTTGGTAGAGCGGCGGTCTCCAAAACCGCAGGTCGTAGGTTCGAGCCCTGCTGCCCCTGCCATTCTCCTTGATTTGACTGGCGCGTCGTTTCGCAGCTTCTTGGATTAGGGTGATGCCGGATTGCCGGCAAATTTTAGAAAACACCGTATTGCCTCTTGTTAAATCGGGAATCGGTGTTTATGTAGGGTTTAACAGACACGCGGTGCGTGGGGCTGATAGTTTCAGCTTTACGCGCCGTAATTGCGTGGGCAGTCAATGGCATCCAAAACGAATCCACTAGCGTTTCTGCGGCAGGTGCGCTCCGAGACGTCGAAAATCACTTGGCCCTCGCGCCGCGAGACCATGATCTCGACGGTAATGGTGCTCGTCATGGTCGTGTTCGCCTCGCTGTTTTTCTTTGCTGCTGACCAGCTCATCGGCTGGATTCTCGGCTACGTGCTGAATACCGGCAATTAATATCGGGTGGAGATGAACATGGCGGCACGTTGGTACATCGTCCACGCTTATTCTAATTTCGAAAAGAAAGTGGCTGAATCCATTGAGGAGAAGGCCAGGCAGAAGGGTCTCGAGCATCTGTTCGAAAAGATCCTTGTGCCGACCGAGAAGGTTGTTGAAGTTCGCCGTGGCCGCAAGGTCGACAGCGAGCGCAAGTTCTTCCCGGGTTACGTGCTCGTTCGCGCCAACCTGACGGATGAAGCCTACCACCTGATCAAGAATACGCCGAAGGTCACTGGCTTCCTCGGCTCTGACAATAAGCCCGTTCCGATTCCGGATTATGAAGCCGAGCGCATTCTCGGTCAGGTCCAGGAAGGCGTCGAGCGGCCGAAGGCTTCCGTATCCTTCGAGATCGGCGAGCAGGTTCGTGTATCCGACGGTCCGTTCGCATCGTTCAACGGCACGGTTCAGGATGTGGACGAAGAGCGTTCGCGCCTGAAGGTGGAAGTATCGATTTTCGGCCGCGCTACGCCGGTCGAACTGGAATACAGCCAGGTCGAGAAGGTCTGATTATGATTTCTACGAAAGGTTGGCCTGGCGGCTGGCCTTTCGTTCGAGTTTGGATATAAGTAAATGCTTACTTATATCTCGCGGCCAAGCCGCAATCCGCGTGGAAGGGTAGGGTCTTAGCCGGACCTGTTAATCCGCACCACGCAACCGCAGCCGCCGGAGCGATCCGGCTTAGTAGGCCGGGCAACCGGTCATGTAGAAAGGCAGAGAGAAATGGCTAAGAAAGTTGCAGGCCAGCTCAAGCTGCAGGTAAAGGCCGGCTCGGCGAATCCGTCGCCGCCGATCGGTCCTGCGCTTGGTCAGCGTGGCATTAACATCATGGAATTCTGCAAGGCGTTCAATGCCGCCACGCAGGAAATGGAAAAGGGTATGCCGATCCCGGTCGTCATCACCTACTACCAGGACAAGTCCTTCACTTTCGTCATGAAGCAGCCGCCGGTCAGCTACTTCCTGAAGAAGGAAGCGAAGATCCAGTCCGGCTCGAAGACCCCGGGCAAGGGCGCCAAGGCTGGCACCCTGACCAAGGCTCAGGTCAAGGCAATTGCCGAAGCCAAGATGAAGGATCTGAACGCCGCCGATATCGAAGGCGCAATGGCCATGATCGAGGGCTCTGCCCGCGCCATGGGCCTGGAAGTGGTAGGTTAAGACCATGGTAGCAAAGCGTATTCAGAAGATTCGTGAAGGCGTTGATCCGACCAAGCTCTATGCTCTGGATCTGGCCATCAACATGGTCAAGGAACGTGCCGTCGCCAAGTTCGACGAAACCGTCGAAATCTCGATGAACCTCGGCGTTGACCCGCGTCACGCCGACCAGATGGTTCGCGGCGTCGTCAACCTGCCGAACGGCACCGGCCGTACGGTTCGTGTTGCCGTCTTCGCTCGCGGCGCCAAGGCTGACGAAGCCAAGGCTGCCGGTGCTGACATCGTCGGCGCAGAAGACCTGGTCGAAATCGTTCAGGGCGGCAAGATCGACTTCGATCGCTGCATCGCCACCCCGGACATGATGCCGCTGGTCGGCCGTCTCGGTAAGGTTCTCGGCCCGCGCGGCATGATGCCGAACCCGAAGGTCGGCACCGTTACGATGGACGTCAAGTCGGCTGTTGAGGCCTCCAAGGGCGGCGCCGTCGAGTTCCGTGTCGAGAAGGCTGGTATCGTCCATGCCGGCATCGGCAAGGCTTCCTTCGACGCCAAGGCTCTGGAAGAAAACATCCGCGCCTTCGCCGACGCCGTCATCAAGGCGAAGCCGGCTGGCGCCAAGGGCAACTACGTCAAGCGCGTAGCGATCTCCTCGACCATGGGTCCGGGCGTCAAGATCGAGCCGTCGACGGTTACGGCGCCGAGCGCCTGATTGGTTCTGCCGGGCTCCAAGCCCGGCATTTAAGAATTCCCGGCCTTTCGGGGCCGGGATTTCCGGAGAAATCCGGAATTCCTGTCCGAGATTGCAGGTGGTTATCCCTTAATCACTTAAGCCTGCATGAGACGGGTAAGACCCGAATTTTGAAGAAGCTTCGCTTCGATGAACTCGGTTCGAGCCTTGGATGCCTTGTGCCTTGGAGCCGTCAGGCTCGAGCGCGAGGGGACAGGATCCTCAAGCGTCGCTTGGGATCTCTCTTGATCCCAGGAGGCAAAAGGCAACCCGGCAGGCCCGTTAACCCGGTCCTGTCAACTGGAGAAAAGCAGTGGAAAGAGCGGAAAAACGCGAATTCGTCACGGAACTGAACGAAGTCTTCAAGGCTTCGGGCTCGGTTGTCGTGGCCCACTATGCTGGTGCTACAGTCGCTCAGATGAACGATTTCCGTTCCAAGATGCGCGCTGCTGGCGGCACCGTCAAAGTCGCGAAGAACCGCCTGGCCAAAATTGCTCTTCAGGGCACGGATGCGGAAGGGATTTCCAATCTCTTCACCGGTCAGACGCTGATCGCATACAGCACTGATCCGATTACCGCTCCGAAGGTCGTCGTGGATTTCGCCAAGGGCAACGACAAGATCGTTGTTTTGGGCGGCGCCATGGGAACAACAACGCTCAACGCCGAAGGTGTCAAGTCGCTCGCGACCCTGCCTTCGCTGGACGAGCTGCGCGCGAAGCTGCTGGGCATGATCCAGACTCCGGCTACCCGCATCGCAGGTGTTGTTGCAGCGCCGGCAAGTCAGCTTGCTCGCGTGTTCTCGGCCTACGCCAAGAAGGACGAAGCCGCGTAAGGCGGTTTTTCGCTGTTTATAACCAACCAGTTCGAACCGAACAAAAGGAACTATCAAAATGGCTGATCTCGCAAAGATCGTAGACGACCTCTCCTCGCTGACCGTTCTCGAAGCCGCAGAACTGTCGAAGCTTCTCGAAGAAAAGTGGGGCGTTTCCGCTGCTGCTCCGGTAGCTGTTGCTGCCGTTGCCGGTGGCGCTGGCGGCGGTGCTGCTGCTGCTGAAGAAGAAAAGACCGAGTTCGACGTCATCCTCGCTGATGCCGGCGCGAACAAGATCAACGTCATCAAGGAAGTCCGCGCCATCACCGGCCTGGGCCTCAAGGAAGCCAAGGACCTCGTTGAAGCCGCTCCGAAGGCTGTCAAGGAAGCTGTTTCCAAGGCTGAAGCTGCTGACATCAAGAAGAAGCTCGAAGACGCCGGCGCTAAGGTCGACGTTAAGTAAGCTTGAAACTGCTTTGGGAGGTGGCTTTTTGTCGCCTCCCATTTGCCGTTTTTCTGAACGAATTACCCAAAAGCCGCGGGCAAAACGGCTTTTGGGTAATGGGTTCTTCAAGAGGATGGTCTCAAACCGAACCGCGACGCAATCCGGCTGAGCGGTTTTCGGTTAGATAGACGAGATTGAACTACTCATTGATTGATGGGGTCGCCTGGCCAGCGTTTCCCATCCGTTGCAGGCCCGGGTGCAGGATTTTAAAGGAGCGACGATGGCTCAGACCCTTTCGTTCAACGGTCGCAGGCGCGTACGCAAGTTTTTTGGTAAGATTCCCGAAGTCGCAGAGATGCCGAACCTCATCGAGGTTCAAAAGGCGTCCTACGATCAGTTTCTCATGGTCGAAGAACCCAAGGGCGGCCGCCCGGACGAAGGTCTTCAGGCTGTCTTCAAGTCGGTTTTCCCGATCACCGATTTCTCCGGCGCTTCCATGCTGGAGTTCGTTTCCTATGAGTTCGAACCGCCGAAGTTCGACGTCGATGAGTGCCGCCAGCGCGACCTGACCTATGCCGCGCCGCTGAAGGTGACCCTCCGTCTGATCGTGTTCGATATCGACGAGGATACGGGCGCGAAGTCCATCAAGGACATCAAGGAACAGAGCGTCTACATGGGCGACATGCCGCTCATGACGAACAACGGTACGTTCATCGTGAACGGCACCGAGCGCGTGATCGTGTCGCAGATGCACCGTTCGCCGGGCGTCTTCTTCGATCACGACAAGGGCAAGAGCCATTCTTCCGGCAAGCTGCTCTTTGCCGCTCGCGTCATTCCGTATCGCGGCTCCTGGCTCGATATCGAATTCGACGCCAAGGACATCGTCTACGCCCGTATCGACCGCCGCCGCAAGATTCCGGTGACGTCGCTGCTGATGGCGCTCGGCATGGACGGCGAAGAGATCCTGTCGACCTTCTATACGAAGTCGCTCTACCAGCGCGACGGCGATGGCTGGCGCATTCCCTTCAAGCCGGAAACCCTGAAGGGTGCCAAGACCGTTTCCGACATGATCGACGCCGACACCGGCGAAGTCGTGGTCGAAGGCGGCAAGAAGCTCACGCCGCGCCTGCTGCGTCAGCTGCAGGACAAGGGCCTGAAGGCCCTGAAGGCGACGGACGAAGAACTCTACGGCCTGTTCCTGGCAGAAGACATCGTCAACTTCCAGACCGGCGAGATCTATCTCGAAGCCGGCGACGAAATCGACGAGAAGACCCTTCCGGTCATCCTGAACGCCGGCTTCGACGAGATCCCGGTTCTCGGCATCGACCACATCAATGTCGGCGCCTACATCCGCAATACGCTGTCGGCCGACAAGAACGAGAACCGCCAGGACGCTCTGTTCGACATCTACCGCGTCATGCGTCCGGGTGAACCGCCGACCATGGAATCGGCTGAAGCCATGTTCAACTCGCTGTTCTTCGATGCGGAGCGTTACGATCTCTCCGCCGTCGGCCGCGTGAAGATGAACATGCGCCTCGACCTCGACGTCGAAGACACCGTCCGCATCCTGCGCAAGGACGACATCCTAGCCGTGGTCAAGATGCTGGTCGAACTGCGCGACGGCAAGGGCGAAATCGACGACATCGACAACCTCGGCAACCGCCGCGTACGTTCGGTCGGCGAGCTGATGGAAAATCAGTATCGTCTGGGCCTGCTGCGCATGGAGCGTGCGATCAAGGAACGCATGTCCTCGATCGAAATCGACACGGTCATGCCGCAGGATCTGATCAACGCCAAGCCGGCAGCTGCTGCCGTCCGCGAATTCTTCGGCTCCTCGCAGCTGTCGCAGTTCATGGACCAGGTGAACCCGCTTTCGGAAATCACCCACAAGCGTCGTCTCTCGGCTCTTGGCCCGGGTGGTCTGACCCGCGAGCGCGCCGGCTTCGAAGTGCGCGACGTTCATCCGACGCACTACGGTCGTATTTGCCCGATCGAAACGCCGGAAGGTCCGAACATCGGCCTCATCAACTCGCTGGCGACCTTTGCCCGCGTCAACAAGTACGGCTTCATCGAAAGCCCTTATCGCCGCATCATCGACGGTAAGGTGACCAACGACGTGCTCTACCTCTCCGCCATGGAAGAGGCGAAGTACTACGTTGCTCAGGCCAATGCCGAACTCGACGCCGACGGCTCCTTCATCGAGGAATTCGTCGTCTGCCGTCATGCCGGCGAAGTCATGCTCGCTCCGCGCGACAACATCAACCTGATGGACGTCTCGCCGAAGCAGCTGGTTTCGGTCGCTGCCGCTCTGATCCCGTTCCTGGAAAACGACGACGCCAACCGCGCTCTCATGGGCTCGAACATGCAGCGTCAGGCCGTGCCGCTTCTGCGTGCCGAAGCCCCGTTCGTCGGCACCGGCATGGAGCCGGTCGTCGCGCGTGACTCCGGTGCCGCTATCGGCGCCCGCCGCGGCGGCGTGGTCGACCAGGTCGACGCAACGCGTATCGTTATCCGCGCCACCGAGGACCTCGATCCGTCGAAGTCCGGCGTCGATATCTACCGCCTGATGAAGTTCCAGCGTTCGAACCAGAACACCTGTGTCAACCAGCGTCCGCTGGTCACCGTCGGTGACGTGGTCAACAAGGGCGACATCCTGGCTGACGGTCCGTCGACCGATCTCGGCGATCTGGCTCTCGGCCGGAACGTGCTCGTCGCGTTCATGCCGTGGAACGGCTACAACTACGAAGACTCGATCCTGCTCTCCGAGCGTATCGTTGCCGACGACGTGTTCACCTCCATCCACATCGAAGAATTCGAAGTGATGGCGCGCGACACCAAGCTCGGTCCGGAAGAAATCACCCGCGATATTCCGAACGTTTCGGAAGAAGCGCTGAAGAACCTGGACGAAGCCGGCATCGTTTACATCGGCGCCGAAGTTCAGCCGGGCGATATCCTCGTCGGCAAGATCACGCCGAAGGGCGAAAGCCCGATGACGCCGGAAGAAAAGCTCCTGCGCGCCATCTTCGGTGAAAAGGCATCCGACGTTCGCGATACCTCCATGCGCATGCCGCCCGGCACCTACGGTACGGTGGTCGAAGTTCGCGTCTTCAACCGTCACGGCGTCGAAAAGGACGAACGTGCCATGGCGATCGAGCGCGAAGAGATCGAGCGTCTTGCGAAGGACCGCGACGACGAGCAGGCGATCCTCGACCGTAACGTCTATGGCCGTCTGGTCGAGATGCTGCGCGGTCAGGTTGCTCTTGCTGGTCCGAAGGGCTTCAAGAAGGGCACGGAACTGTCGAACGCCGTCGTTTCGGAGTATCCGCGTTCGCAGTGGTGGATGTTCGCTGTCGAGGACGAAAAGGTCCAGAGCGAGCTGGAAGCCCTGCGTGGCCAGTACGACGAATCCAAGTCGCGCCTCGAACAGCGCTTCATGGACAAGGTCGAGAAGGTCCAGCGTGGCGATGAAATGCCTCCGGGCGTCATGAAGATGGTCAAGGTCTTCGTCGCTGTGAAGCGCAAGATCCAACCGGGCGACAAGATGGCAGGCCGTCACGGGAACAAGGGCGTGGTCTCGCGCATTGTTCCGGTCGAAGACATGCCGTTCCTCGAAGACGGCACGCATGTCGACATCGTGCTGAACCCGCTCGGCGTGCCCTCGCGCATGAACGTCGGTCAGATTCTCGAAACGCACCTGGGCTGGGCTTGCGCCGGCATGGGTCGCCAGATCGGCGAACTGATCGAAGCCTACAAGGCCAGCGGCAACATCGAGCCGCTGCGCAAGACGATCGATCTGGTCGTCGGCGATGGCCCGAAGAGCGACGACGTTCACGAGTATGACGATGCGTCGGTTCTGCGTCTGGCCGACCAGTGGAAGCGTGGCGTGTCCATCGCGACCCCGGTCTTCGACGGTGCAGGCGAAGCGGACGTCAACCACATGCTGGCAATGGCAGGTCTCAAGCAGACCGGCCAGTCGACACTGTACGACGGTCGTACCGGCGAGCAGTTCGACCGTCAGGTCACGGTTGGCTACATCTACATGCTGAAGCTGAACCACCTTGTCGACGACAAGATCCACGCCCGTTCGATCGGTCCGTACTCGCTCGTCACCCAGCAGCCGTTGGGCGGCAAGGCGCAGTTCGGCGGCCAGCGCTTCGGCGAAATGGAAGTCTGGGCGCTCGAAGCTTACGGTGCAGCCTACACGCTGCAGGAAATGCTCACGGTCAAGTCGGACGACGTGGCCGGTCGTACCAAGGTCTACGAAGCCATCGTTCGTGGCGACGACACCTTCGAAGCGGGCATTCCGGAAAGCTTCAACGTTCTCGTCAAGGAAATGCGCTCGCTGGGTCTCAGCGTCGAATTGGAAAACTCCAAGGTCGACGATCTGCAGGCAGCTGGCCAGCTTTCGGACGCAGCCGAGTAATAGCCTCAAAGGGTGCGCGCTGTCGGTCAGCGCGCACCGTTGGAATATTGCAGCGCCGTCGACGTCCCTTTGGATGCATGGCGCCGCAAGGCGGTTTTAAAGCGTCAGGTCGGCTCCCGGGATTTGCCGGCCCTGTTCGCAATTCGAGGGCGTTTCGCCCCTAAAGGAGATAGGCATGAACCAAGAGGTCATGAATCTTTTCAATCCGCAGGTGCCTGCGCAGAATTTCGATTCCATCCGGATTTCGATCGCGTCGCCGGAGAAGATTCTTTCCTGGTCTTATGGCGAGATCAAGAAGCCGGAAACGATCAACTATCGTACGTTCAAGCCGGAACGCGATGGTCTTTTCTGCGCACGAATCTTCGGACCGATCAAGGACTACGAATGCTTGTGCGGCAAGTACAAGCGCATGAAGTACAAGGGCATCATCTGCGAAAAGTGCGGCGTCGAAGTCACGCTGTCGCGCGTTCGCCGTGAGCGTATGGGCCATATCGAGCTCGCCGCTCCCGTTGCCCACATTTGGTTCCTGAAGTCGCTGCCTTCGCGCATTTCGACGCTGCTCGACATGACGCTGAAGGATGTGGAGCGCGTTCTCTACTTCGAAAACTATATCGTCACCGAGCCAGGCCTTACCGCGCTCAAGGAGCATCAGCTTCTGACGGAAGAAGAGTACATGCTCGCCGTCGACGAATATGGCGAAGACCAGTTCACCGCCATGATCGGCGCTGAAGCGATCTACGAGATGCTGGCCAGCATGAACCTTGAAAAGATCGCTGGCGATCTGCGCTCCGAGCTTGCCGACACCACGTCGGATCTCAAGCAGAAGAAGCTGATGAAGCGCCTGAAGATCGTCGAGAACTTCATGGAATCCGGCAACCGTCCGGAATGGATGATCATGAAGGTTGTCCCGGTCATCCCGCCGGACCTGCGTCCGCTGGTTCCGCTCGATGGCGGCCGCTTCGCGACCTCGGATCTGAACGATCTGTACCGCCGCGTCATCAACCGTAACAATCGTCTGAAGCGCCTGATCGAACTGCGCGCTCCGGGCATCATCATCCGCAACGAAAAGCGCATGCTGCAGGAATCTGTCGATGCGCTGTTCGACAACGGCCGCCGTGGCCGCGTCATCACCGGCGCCAACAAGCGCCCGCTGAAGTCGCTGTCCGACATGCTCAAGGGCAAGCAGGGCCGCTTCCGTCAGAACCTGCTCGGCAAGCGCGTCGACTATTCCGGCCGTTCGGTCATCGTGACCGGTCCGGAACTGAAGCTGCACCAGTGCGGCCTGCCGAAGAAGATGGCGCTCGAGCTGTTCAAGCCGTTCATCTACGCTCGCCTCGACGCGAAGGGTTACTCCTCGACCGTCAAGCAGGCCAAGAAGCTGGTCGAGAAGGAAAAGCCGGAAGTCTGGGATATCCTCGACGAGGTCATTCGCGAGCATCCGGTTCTTTTGAACCGCGCACCGACGCTGCACCGCCTGGGCATCCAGGCCTTCGAACCCACGCTGGTCGAAGGCAAGGCTATCCAGCTGCATCCGCTCGTCTGCACGGCCTTCAACGCCGACTTCGACGGTGACCAGATGGCTGTGCACGTGCCGCTCTCGCTGGAAGCCCAGCTTGAAGCCCGCGTGCTGATGATGTCGACCAACAACATCCTGCATCCGGCAAACGGCGCGCCGATCATCGTTCCCTCGCAGGACATGGTTCTCGGCCTGTACTATCTGTCGATCCTGAACCAGAACGAGCCGGGCGAAGGCATGGCCTTCTCCGACCTCGGCGAGCTGCATCACGCGCTTGAAAACAAGGTCGTGACGCTGCATTCGAAGATCCGCGGCCGCTTCAAGTCGGTCGGCGAAGATGGCAAGCCCTATTCGAAGATCTATGAAACGACCCCCGGTCGCCTGTTGATCGGCGAACTCTTGCCGAAGCACGGCAAGGTGACCTTCGACATCTGCAACCAGGAAATGACCAAGAAGAACATCTCCAAGATGATCGACACGGTCTACCGCCATTGCGGTCAGAAGGACACGGTCATTTTCTGCGACCGCATCATGCAGCTCGGCTTTGCCCATGCTTGCCGCGCCGGCATCTCGTTCGGCAAGGACGACATGGTCATTCCGGACACCAAGGTTAAGATCGTCGGCGATACTGAAGCGCTCGTGAAGGAATACGAGCAGCAGTACAATGATGGTCTGATCACCCAGGGCGAAAAGTACAACAAGGTTGTCGACGCCTGGGGCAAGGCCACGGAAAAGGTCGCCGAAGAAATGATGGCCCGCATTAAGGCTGTCGAATTCGACGAAAAGACTGGTCGTCAGAAGCCGATGAACTCGATCTACATGATGAGCCACTCGGGTGCTCGTGGTTCTCCGAACCAGATGCGCCAGCTGGGCGGCATGCGCGGTCTCATGGCCAAGCCGTCGGGCGAAATCATCGAGACGCCGATCATCTCGAACTTCAAGGAAGGCCTGACCGTTAACGAGTACTTCAACTCGACGCACGGTGCCCGTAAGGGTCTGGCAGACACCGCCTTGAAGACCGCGAACTCCGGTTACCTGACCCGCCGTCTCGTCGACGTCGCGCAGGATTGCATCGTCACGCACGTCGATTGCGGTACCGAAAACGGCCTCACCATGACCGCCATCGTCGATGCCGGCCAGGTCGTCGCCTCGCTCGGCGCCCGCATCCTCGGCCGTACGGCCCTGGACGACATCGATCATCCGGTCACGGGTGAGCGCATCGTCGACGCCGGCAAGATGATCCTGGAACCGGATGTCATCGAGATCGAGAAGGCTGGTATCCAGTCGATCCGTATCCGTTCGGCACTGACCTGCGAAATCCAGACGGGTGTGTGCTCGGTCTGCTACGGCCGTGACCTTGCTCGCGGTACGCCTGTCAACATCGGTGAAGCTGTCGGCGTCATCGCCGCGCAGTCGATCGGTGAGCCGGGCACCCAGCTGACCATGCGTACCTTCCACCTGGGCGGCACGGCGACCGTGGTCGACCAGTCGTTCCTGGAAGCCTCCTACGAGGGCACGGTTCAGATCAAGAACCGCAACATGCTGCGTAACTCCGACGGCAACCTCGTTGCCATGGGCCGCAACATGACGGTCCAGATCCTGGACGAACGTGGCGTCGAGCGCTCCTCGCAGCGCGTTGCCTACGGCTCCAAGCTGTATGTCGACGACGGCGACAAGGTGAAGCGCGGTCAGCGTCTGGCGGAGTGGGACCCCTATACCCGTCCGATGATGACGGAAGTGGCCGGTACGGTTCACTTCGAAGACGTCGTCGACGGTCTCTCGGTTCTCGAAGCGACAGACGAATCCACCGGCATCACCAAGCGTCAGGTCATCGACTGGCGCTCGACGCCGCGCGGCTCCGATCTGAAGCCGGCGATCGTCATCAAGGACGCCAGCGGCGCCGTTGCCAAGCTGTCGCGTGGTGGCGAAGCCCGCTTCCTGCTCTCGGTTGACGCGATCCTGTCGGTCGAGCCGGGCACGAAGGTGTCGCAGGGTGACGTTCTCGCCCGTTCGCCGCTGGAAAGCGCCAAGACCAAGGACATCACCGGTGGTCTGCCGCGCGTTGCCGAACTGTTCGAAGCTCGTCGTCCGAAGGACCACGCCATCATCGCAGAGATCGATGGTACGATCCGTCTGGGCCGCGACTACAAGAACAAGCGCCGTGTCATCATCGAGCCGGCGGAAGACGGTGTCGAGCCGGTCGAATACCTGATCCCGAAGGGCAAGCCCTTCCACCTTCAGGAAGGCGACTATATCGAAAAGGGTGACTACATCCTCGACGGTAACCCGGCTCCGCACGACATCCTGGCGATCAAGGGCGTGGAGGCTCTGGCTTCCTACCTGGTCAACGAAATCCAGGAAGTCTACCGCTTGCAGGGCGTTGTCATCAACGACAAGCACATCGAAGTGATTGTCCGTCAGATGCTGCAGAAGGTGGAAATCACCGATGCGGGCGACAGCCAGTACATCGTCGGCGACAACGTCGACCGTATCGAACTGGACGACGCCAACGATCGTCTGATCGAAGAAGGCAAGAAGCCCGCTTATGGCGATCCGGTTCTGCTCGGTATCACCAAGGCATCGCTGCAGACGCCGTCTTTCATCTCGGCCGCATCCTTCCAGGAAACGACGAAGGTGCTGACCGAAGCTGCAATCGCTGGCAAGACCGACGGCCTGCAGGGTCTGAAGGAAAACGTCATCGTCGGCCGTCTCATCCCGGCCGGTACCGGCGGTACCATGACGCAGATCCGCCGCATCGCTACGGCCCGCGACGAGCTCATCCTCGAAGAGCGCCGCAAGGGCACGGGCGCCGGCGTCGCAACGCCGATGCTGCAGGATCTCGCCAGCGAGAACACCCCGGCCGAGTAATCGGCAAAGGGATAGGCAAAAATCAAAACCGCCCGGAGCGATCCGGGCGGTTTCTTTTTATTCAGCGATGAAATTAGGCGGGAGAGGGGAGGTTGCCTCCGCAAGGGAGGCAGATCCGTCAGCGGAAGCGGATGATCGCGACTTCGCCTTCGAGCGCGCCTTGATAGGCGGAGGCATGCGGCTCTTCGTCCGGAATGTCCGTCAACAGGCCGATCTGATCGAGGTCGGCCTCGATGAAGCCCTCTTCGGCAAGAGCGTTCAGCGCCTCGCGCACGGCGGTATCATCGTCGGGCGCTTTCAGCATGACGTGCAGGTCGATGCCTTCGCCGCCATCGGTCTCATAACCCTTGCCGATGATGATGAAGACCATGGGGCCGTCGGAATTGTTGTCATTGTCTGGCGCTGTAATCATGGGTCTTCCTTCGGGAGTATCGAATCGACCCGGCGATTCCTTTTTGCCGCGCGGGTCCGTCGGATGGAAATGTTCTTCCGTGATTCCTTATAGGGATTTTGATGAAATACCAAAGTCCATCTTGCCGAAGGGGCGGCATTTCCGTATCCAATGCGCCAAATGGCTGGTTTGCCCGGCCTTTCCGGGCTTTATGACAAAGATAATTTCTTAACCGGCCTTGACGAACCGGCGGGAAACCAGTAGTACCGCCGCCATCGGAACCCATGTGAGGCATGGCTATTCGGGGCGACGCGCCCTGAAGTTCACCTCAAACAAGGTTCTAAACGCACGTTGAAGACACGAATGCTGCACGCATGACGCCATTTTCGGTGTCCTCTGCTTTTCTGTGGTCCATCTGCGAAAGCGGATCGGGCCACGTTTTGCGCATTGAGACGAACGTGTGTCGTTGCCGGTGACGGCGCAAGTGAAGCCCGCAAGGGTGTCGAGATAGATTTACAAGGGATGGTTGAATGCCTACCGTAAACCAGCTGATCCGCAAGCCTCGTCAGGCACAGGTAAAGCGTAATAAGGTTCCCGCTCTCCAGGAGAACCCGCAGAAGCGCGGCGTTTGCACCCGCGTCTACACCACGACGCCGAAGAAGCCGAACTCGGCTCTGCGTAAGGTCGCAAAGATCCGCCTGACCAACGGCTTCGAAGTCATTGGTTACATCCCGGGTGAAGGCCACAACCTTCAGGAACACTCTGTCGTCATGATCCGTGGCGGCCGCGTTAAGGACCTTCCGGGTGTTCGCTACCACATCATCCGCGGCGTTCTCGATACCCAGGGTGTCAAGAACCGCAAGCAGCGCCGTTCGAAGTACGGTGCGAAGCGTCCGAAGTAATTCGGATTTTTAGATAATCCGGCGCTGCGCGAGGTTCTCCGCGTGGTGAAGCGCCGCTAACGGTTGAGAGACGAGAAGTATATGTCCAGACGTCACAGAGCAGAAAAGCGTGAGATCAACCCGGACCCGAAGTTCGGCGATCTGATCGTCACCAAGTTCATGAATGCCATCATGCTCGACGGCAAGAAGTCCGTAGCTGAAAGCATCGTATACGGCGCGTTTGACGCCGTGCAGGGCAAGGCAAAGCAGGAGCCGCTCGGCGTGTTCCATCAGGCTTTGGATAACATCGCTCCGCACGTTGAAGTCCGTTCGCGCCGCGTTGGTGGTGCTACGTACCAGGTTCCGGTCGATGTGCGCCCTGAGCGCCGCCAGGCTCTGGCCATCCGCTGGCTGATCACTGCCGCTCGCAAGCGTAACGAGACGACGATGGTTGACCGTCTTTGCGGCGAACTTCTCGATGCCTCCAACAACCGCGGCGCTGCCGTCAAGAAGCGCGAAGACACGCACAAGATGGCTGACGCCAACCGTGCGTTCTCGCATTATCGCTGGTAATCCCGAACGGTTTCGGAAAGGCAGTCCACAATGGCTCGCGAATATAAAATCGAAGACTACCGCAATTTCGGTATCATGGCGCATATCGACGCCGGCAAGACCACGACCACCGAGCGTATTCTTTACTACACCGGCAAGTCGCACAAGATCGGCGAAGTGCACGACGGCGCAGCCACCATGGACTGGATGGAGCAGGAGCAGGAGCGTGGCATCACGATCACCTCCGCTGCCACGACCACCTTCTGGAAGGGCCGCGACGGCAAGACCCGCCGCTTCAACATCATCGACACCCCCGGCCACGTCGACTTCACCATCGAAGTCGAGCGTTCGCTGCGTGTTCTCGATGGTGCGATTGCGCTGCTCGACGCCAATGCCGGCGTTGAGCCGCAGACGGAAACCGTCTGGCGTCAGGCTGAGAAGTATCATGTTCCGCGCATGATCTTCTGCAACAAGATGGACAAGACCGGCGCCGATTTCTATCGCTCGGTCGAGATGATCAAGACCCGCCTCGGCGCGACGGCTGTTGTCATGCAGCTGCCGATCGGCGCTGAAAGCGATTTCAAGGGCGTTGTCGACCTGATCGAGATGAACGCTCTCATCTGGCGCGACGAATCGCTCGGCGCTCAGTGGGACGTCGTCGAAATCCCGGAAGACATGAAGGCAAAGGCTGCCGAATACCGCGAAAAGCTGATCGAGACCGTTGTCGAGATCGACGAAGCCGCGACCGAAGCTTATCTCGAAGGCAACCTGCCTGACAACGATCAGATCCGTGCGCTCGTCCGTCGCGGCACGATCGACGTCAAGTTCCATCCGATGTTCTGCGGCACCGCCTTCAAGAACAAGGGCGTTCAGCCGCTGCTCGACGCCGTTGTCGACTACCTGCCGTCGCCGCTCGACATCCCGGCGATCAAGGGCATCGATTTTAAGACCGAAGCCGAGATTGAACGTCACGCTGACGACAGCGAGCCGTTGTCCATGCTGGCATTCAAGATCATGAACGACCCCTTCGTCGGTTCGCTCACCTTCGCCCGCATCTATTCCGGCAAGCTGGAAAAGGGCGCATCGGTCATGAACACGGTCAAGGACAAGCGCGAGCGCGTCGGCCGTATGCTGCAGATGCACTCGAACTCCCGCGAAGACATCGAAGAAGCCTTTGCAGGTGACATCGTTGCTCTCGCCGGCCTCAAGGAAACCACCACGGGCGACACGCTCTGCGATCCGCTGAAGCCGGTTGTTCTCGAGCGCATGGAATTCCCCGAGCCGGTCATCCAGATCGCGATCGAGCCGAAGACCAAGGGCGACCAGGAAAAGATGGGCCTCGCGCTCAACCGCCTGGCTGCTGAAGATCCGTCCTTCCGCGTGAAGACGGACCAGGAATCGGGTCAGACGATCATCGCCGGCATGGGCGAACTGCATCTCGACATCATCGTCGACCGTATGCGTCGCGAATTCAAGGTTGAAGCTACCGTCGGCGCGCCGCAGGTTGCTTACCGCGAAACCATCACGCGTCAGACCGAAAAGGACTACACGCACAAGAAGCAGTCCGGCGGCACCGGTCAGTTCGCACGCGTCAAGATCGTGTTCGAACCGAACCCGGACGGCGACGACTTCAAGTTCGAGTCCAAGATCGTCGGCGGTGCAGTTCCGAAGGAATTCGTACCGGGCGTTCAGAAGGGTATCGAAAGCGTTCTGTCTTCCGGCCCGCTGGCTGGCTTCCCGATGCTCGGCGTCAAGGCGACGCTCATTGACGGTGCCTTCCACGATGTCGACTCGTCGGTTCTGGCCTTCGAAATCGCTTCCCGCGCTTGCTTCCGTGAAGCAGCCCGCGAAGCTGGTGCCCAGCTCCTCGAGCCGATGATGAAGGTCGAAGTCGTAACGCCGGAAGATTACGTCGGCGACGTCATCGGCGACCTGAACTCGCGTCGTGGCCAGATCCAGGGCCAGGAAAGCCGCGGTATCGCTGTTGTCATCAACGCGAACGTCCCGCTGGCGAACATGTTCAAGTACGTCGATAACCTGCGTTCGATGTCTCAGGGCCGTGCACAGTACACGATGACCTTCGATCATTACGCGCCGGTTCCGTCGAACGTCGCACAGGAAATCCAGGCAAAGTATTCCGGTCAGAAGTGACCGGAATACCAATTGACCGATAACAAGAATTGATCCCCCAGGGGACAGGAAAACGGAGAGCCGAAAATGGCAAAGAGTAAGTTTGAGCGCAATAAGCCGCACGTTAACATCGGTACGATCGGTCACGTTGACCACGGCAAGACGTCCTTGACGGCAGCGATCACGAAGTACTTCGGTGAGTTCAAGGCGTATGACCAAATCGACGCGGCTCCGGAAGAGAAGGCTCGTGGTATCACGATCTCGACGGCCCACGTTGAATACGAGACGCCGAATCGTCACTATGCGCACGTTGACTGCCCCGGCCACGCCGACTACGTCAAGAACATGATCACCGGTGCTGCCCAGATGGACGGCGCGATCCTGGTTTGCTCGGCTGCTGACGGCCCGATGCCGCAGACCCGCGAGCACATCCTGCTTGCTCGCCAGGTTGGCGTTCCGGCGATCGTCGTGTTCCTGAACAAGGTCGACCAGGTTGACGACGCCGAACTTCTCGAACTCGTCGAGCTCGAAGTT